>JAYMFZ010000004.1:5132477-7656663 GCA_040989845.1 Streptomyces sp. WGS_02 | reverse complement strand
CCTCCGGAGGAACGACGCACGACCCTACGGGTCGTAAAGACGATAAAGCCCTACGGGCTTTTAAACAATTCCTCCGGAATTGTTTATGAATTCCTCCGAATTCACGGGCCGCATTCGCGACCCTGCCGTGCACTCCGCTCCGCTCCGGCACGCCCGACCCTGGCGGCCGGTCAGCCTGGACGGCTCGTCTCGGGCTTGGGTGGCCGGCTGTCGCGGGCAGGCTGGCTACAGGGATGGGGGCCGGGGCTCGGGTGATCCGGCGGGCCGGTGGACTGGCCCGCCGGACGGTGCATCAGATGCGCACCCCATGTAGAGATTGGGATTCTCCGCCACCCCCTCCCCTGACGGGCACAGCCCCTGCATCGTGATGCAGGGGCTGTGTAGGGATTGGGTTTCTGCGTCACCCCCGGCCCGTGCATCCTGGGTGCCGAAACGGTGAGGGCGGATTGCCCTTTCGGCCTCGGAGGTGGGACCAGTATTTCACCCCGACCCATGTGCATCGGTCGCAGGAGAGGAGCCAGGGGTTATCCGCTCCGGGGTATCCGCCGAGCGGAGTCCAGTGGAGTTCAGAAATGCCCTGTACGGCCGTCAGAGCGGCTGCGCGGTTGTGCGGCTTGTTCATCCTTGGGTGGAGCAGGGGCGCGGGTCCTGTGCCCCTTTCTGCGCTGCTGTGGTTCGGGGCCTCTGCCAGTGGCGTGATGTGTCCGGCGTCGGACTCCTCGCAGAGGTATTCGGCGGCGGCGTCCTTTCCGAGGGCTCCGGCGGACACTCGGATTTCGATCGGTGATCCGGCGGGGACGGCGAACCATGCGCGATGCCAGCGGAATACATGCCCGATGAACTTCCCGTTGGGGAGGAGCACGGGGTATCGGCATTCGGTGTCCGGAGTGCCGTAGGTGTAGCGCTTCGGGAGGGTGGTTTTGGTCATTTCTCTTTTCCTTGGATGGGGTGGGGCGGGGGATTTTCCCCCGCCCCTGTGGAGGTCTAGATGTGGATTACGGGGGCGTCGGCGTATTCCGTGCCCGGCAGGGGGATGAGGGGCCCGTCAGAGTCCGGGTGGATGGTGTAGGCGTCGAATGCCTGGGCGCGGTTGAGGGGCATCGGGTCGCCGTCGATGAACTTCCAGCCGCGCGCTACCTGGGGCTGGCCCATGGTGCGGAGGATGAGGCCGCTGGGGTGTGCGCCAGTTACCGCGATGGCGAGGAGATCGCAGAACACGTACAGGTCGCTTCCGTTGGCTGCCATTCCCTCGTCGTCCTGGATGAAGGGGAATACTGCGGTGGCCGTTCCGCCGAATCCTGATACGCCGAGCGTGAGGCCGTGGCTGCCGATGCCTGCCTTTTCGGTGACGCGGTTGAAGATGTCGAGTGCGCGGTTGCGGTCACGGTCGCTCGGAACCTGGAGCAGAGGACCCATTGTCTTTTCCCTTTTCTCTGTGCTGGTTTTTGGTGGGAGGGGCGGCGGGATTTCCCCGCCGCCCGGTTGGGTGCCCAGCTGCCGCGCCGGTCGCGCTGTCCGGGAACCATGACAGGGATGGACATCAGGTGGATTTCGACGAGTGCGGCGATTTCGTCTTTGGTGAGTCCGAGCGTTTCGCCCTGCGGGTCGGCTCCACTGGTGATGACCACGGTGCCGTGGTAGTGCTGGTGGGGCTCTCGGTGGAGTGCGTAAAGAATCGTGGCTGCCCGGTTTACCGGGGCGTCGGCGTTCGGTGCGGAGTTGTTGAGCCACATGGTGAGCGTCGGCGAAATGTCGATGCCGTCGACTGCGCTGGATTCGGTGGCGCGGTAGAGGGTTTCGAGGTGTCCGCGTGCGCCGCTTGCGGGCCATTCGATGATTTCGAATTCTCCGTTAGTGCGGAGAATCAGGGCATGGTGGTTCTTCTGTTCGGTGGTCATTGGGTCCCTTTCTCGGAGTGCTTGGCTTGCCTTGGTTGGTCGGCTGCCACTGCCGACCAACAAGAAAAGTGTACGACGCGAGAGCCGCACACGGGGCGAATCTCGGGGTGTTTCGGCAGGTCAACCCATATGGGTGGTGCCCGGCGGCGGGCGCTTGGCGGGGTGCCGCGCCCCCGCCGCGCAGCGGCTGGGGACCGTCCGGGAGCGCGGAGCGCTGCCGGGCGGTGAGGGGGCCGGGTCGAGCGCGCGGAGCGCGCGGCCGGGGAGCGGAGCGGACCGGCGGGCCGGGTCCCTCGGGCGTGAGAGCGCGGAGCGCTCGGTCCCGGGCGCGGAGCGGCCGGGCACGCCCCGCAGGGGTGAGGAGCGCAGCGGATCACCCCTGCACGCGGCGGGCCGTCGAGCGCCCGCCGCCGGGGATCGCCCAAGGGTGTGTCTGGACGTCGGGCCCGGCGGCGCGTTGCTGCGCCCCGGTTGGCCGGGCCCGTCGTGCCTTGCTGCGCCCCGCTCAGCCACGACGGTGCCGCGCCCTTGTACGGTGCTGCGCCCCCGGGTCAGGTGCCGGTGATGGCGCGGAGTGCGGCGGCGAGCTGGTCTGCGATGTGGTCGATTCTGTCGGTGACGCACGCGTCGGGGAGGAAAAGGCCGGCGGAGGACTCCCGGACGCCGCGCGGGAGCTTCGGGGCCTCGGGCCAGTCGTCGGACGCGGCGACGTCGTAGTGCATGGACAGGTCGCCTTCGATGTCGATGAGGAGCGTGAAGGTGGCGGTGTAGGGGCCCCAGATGGAGCCCTGTGTGCCCCAGTAGCCCGCGTCGGCACCCCAGCCGGGGCCGAGTCGTCGGGCGGTGGCATAGGCGATGTCACCGACGCTGAACGGGTACTCCGTCCCCGGCTCGGGGTAGCCCATGCGGAGCGTCCGGGGCGGGACCGGGGGCGGCACGGGAATGGCGGCGATCAGGTGGTCGGTCTGCTCGGGCATGCGGGGTTCCTCGGGTTGTGGGCGGGCCTCCGTGTCTGTCGGCCCGGCAGGGGGTGGGGGCGGCGCGGCCGGAGCGGCTCGGGGCCGCGCCGCTCGTTGGGCTGTTAGGGCCGTCAGGAGGGGCGTACGGGCATCAGGAGGTGCCGGTAGTCGCCCCCGGTGGGGCTGGGGTTCGTGGTGAGCAGGAGCGGCGGCAGGCTGCTGCTGCCTGCCTTGGGGTTGCGGAGGTGGAGCGTGAGGGTGTCGGTTGCGTCGAACGCGGCCAGGGCGTCCGCGAGGAAGCTGGGGTTGGTGTGGAGTTCGCGGTCCGTGGGGTGGGCCCGGTGAGCGTGGCGAACGTGAGGGGCATCCCCTTGATGCGGGCCAGGTCGTCCGGCTCCCCGATGCGGGGGGCCAGGGTGAGGGCGCCGGTCTCGTCCCACAGGAGGGTGACCGGGCTGCCCCGCTCGCCCGACGCGGCGATCAGCGCGGCGCACTTCTTCAAGGCCTTCTGAGCGGTGGCCCGTTCCAGGGTGAGGGAGGTGTCTGCCGTGGTGGGGAACAGTGCGGTGTAGCCGGGCAGGTCTCCGTGGCGCGGCTGGATGGTGAGGGTGGTGTCGCCCACGGTCAGGGTGATTTCGGGGGTGCCGAACGCGATGGCGACGGGGCCGGTCTGGGTCTTGAGGTACTTGGCCAGGCGGGTGAGGACGCTGGCGGGGATGAGCGCGCTCAGGGGGTGCTCGGGGGTGGTGGCCGGGTGGTCGGCGTTGGGGGTGGCGGGGACTTCCGCGACGGCGATGCGGTAGCGGTCGGTGGCAGCGAGGGTGAGCGTGCTGCCCTCCAGGGTCATCTGGACGGCTGCCAGCACGGGGAGGGTGTCATCGGTGCAGGCGGCCGGGAGGACGCGCTGGAGCTGGCGGTAGAGGTCCCGGGCGTCGAGGTGGGCGGCGATCTGTGCGGGCGTCTTCGCGGGGGTGAACTCGCCCACCGGGAGCGCGCGGAGAGGGACGGTCAGGTGGTCGGTGCTCAGGAGGTCTCCGGCCAGGGTGACCGTGGTGCGGGCGGCGGTCGCCTTCGTCTCCCCGGCGATCATCGCCTTCATGGCCTTGGTGAGCGGGGCGAGCGGGAGCAGTGAGGCCCCGGCCCGGGTGACGGTCGCGGCGGGCACGGTGACGGAGACGGCGGTCTCCCAGTCGTGGGTGCGCAGGGTCAGGCCAGTGTCGTCGGCCTCGATGAGTACCCCGTGCTGGGCCGGGCCCGTGGCGCACGCGGTACCGAACTCGGCGATCTTGAGCGCATCGGCGAGCGGGCCGTAGGGCGCGGTGACGTGCGCGGTCGCGACGGGGGTGGGCTGCTCGGACATGGGTCTCCCTGGAGTGTGAGAAGGGGGTGCCTTGCGTGGTCGGCTGCCACTGCCGACCAACAAGACAAGTGTACATCGCTTCACCTGGTTCCGGGGCGTTATTCGGGGCGTTTCCGCAGGTCAGCCCATACGGGTGGGGTGGGGGCGGGGGGTTGGCGGGGTGCCGCGCCCGTGCCGCGCAGCGGCAGGGGTCCCGTCCGGCAGCGCGGAGCGCTCGGGGTGGCGCGGAGCGCCGCCCCGCCTGGCCGGACGGGTTCCGCCGTGGGGAGCGGAGCGGACCCGGCGGGGAGGGTGGCGGGGTCGAGCGCGCGGAGCGCGCGGCCGGGGAGCGTCAGCGGACCGGCGGACCCGGCGCCCTCGGGCGTGAGAGCGCGGAGCGCTCGGTCCCGGGCGCGGAGCGGCCGGGCACGCCCCGCAGGGGTGAGGAGCGCAGCGGATCACCCCTGCACGCGGCGGCCGGTCAACCCCCCGCCCCCACCCCACCCGTGATGAAACGGGCCGTCAGGCCCGCTGCGCCCCAGGGCCGTCAGGCCCCGGCCGGGCCGTCAGGCCCCGGGCCGGGCCGTCAGGCCCCGCCCCCGTCGCGCCTTGCTGCGCCCCGTTCAGCCACGATGCCGCCGCGCCTGACAAACCCCCTGCTGCGCCCTGTCGGGTCCGGGGCGGGCCGGGTGGGTGATGGGTGGTCAGCGCGCGCGGACGACGTTCAGCGTGCCGTGGCGGCCCGTCCCGGCCAGAACCTCGACCACCAGGCCGGTGGCGAGCCCGGTGTAGGTCTCGCCGGACGTCGCGCGGTGCTCGCCCGTGGCGGGGGCGTCGGCCAGGAGCACGCCGAGCCGGGAGGCCAGGGCCGCGTCCAGCGGTGCGGACAGGCGGGGCCGGCTCTCTGCGTCCGGAACGAGTGCGAGGCGGCGCGGGCGGCGGCGGGGCCCGACGGTGCCGACCACCCGTGCGTCGGTGGTGTCCGCGTGCCGGATCTTGCGCCACACGGTCCGGCCGCCGAACGGGTACGGACTGCTGCCCGGCTTGGCGACGATGCCCTCGACTCCCTGCGGCTGGAGAGTCTCGTACCACTGGAGGGCGGTGTCCCGGTCCGCTGTGGCCAGGACCGGTTGCAGCGGGGGGCCGACGTGGGCCAGGACGTCGACCAGGACCGTGCGGCGCTCGGTGTACGGGCGGGCGGCCAGGGCGTCTCCGCCGTGGTCGGGGTGGGCCAGGACGTCGAACGCGGCGTAGGTGGCGGGGAGTCGGGCGGCCAGGGCGCGGGCCCGGTCCAGGGAGGAGGCGGCGCGGGCCTGGACCGCCCCGAAATCGACCGTGCCGCGGTTCCAGATGACCGCTTCCCCGTCCAGCACGGTCCCCGGCGGCAGCGCCATGGCGGGCACGGCGAGGTCCATCCAGTGGGAGGTGACGGTCCGTCCGGTGCGGGAGTAGCAGACCACCCCGTCGTCGGTACGGCGGACAGCCATCCTGTGGCCGTCGAGCTTGATCTCAAAATCCCAGCCGGGGCCGGTCGGCAGGGTCGGCACGGCGCGGGCCAGGGCGGGCCGGATCGGGAACTCCACACCCCGACCCTGACCCGCCCCAGCCCACACCGCACCCCGGGAACCTGGGCCCGGCGGCGCATCAATCCGAAAAAGATCCGGAACGCGCCGTTCTGCTCAACCTTGGAGACCTGCTACCAAGTTACGCAGTAGCGGATTCTGGAGGGAGCTCCACGACCGGTTGCCTAGGCCAGTAGGGGCCGTAGGTGAACTCCGGCATCCCGTAAAGTGGTGACTGCTTCCCTGAGTTGGGGCCCCGCACAGACCCCTTGTGCCGGGGACTTCCCGGCACAAGCCCCCAACCCAGGGGCTTCTCCTGGGGCTACCCGAAGGGAAGCATGATGAGCAGAAACATCCCGTGCAGCAGTTGCGGCCGGCCACCACATGGATGGGCGGCGTCGACCTGGCTGCAAGTGATCAACCTGATCATCAACCTGCTGAGGTGGTTCATCTGACGATGGATCTGCGCGCGATCGTTCAAGGCTGGCTCGTAACTGAGCCCGGCCGGATAGTGGACGGCCGGGCTCAATCACCGCAGTAGCTGCGAGAGGGCCTTCTACCGGGTTGCCGCCCGGTAGGGGGTCCTCCGTGCTTCTCACGGCATCTCAACTTGCAACGATGCCGTAGACCCACTGTATGACACTCCAGTGTCACCCGGGCACCCGGCCGGGCGGGCGGCCGGGCGCAGGGTCAGCGAGTAAGGGCGGTGACGACGTCGCCGGGCGGCGGCGTGATGCCCCCGGTCAGGTAGCGCACTCCCCCACCCTCCGAGGGAGGCACCGCGCCCTTGGTGATCGGGTGCCGACGCGAGGCCGCGGTGCGCCACCCGTACCGCTCATCCCACACGAGAGCCGGGACCGGGGCCTGCTCGCCGTCCAGAACGAGCGCGGCAACCACGCGGTCGTCACCAGGGAACTGGACGTCCGGCGCGGCCTGCTCCGTGGTCCAGCCGGCCCGGTGGAGAGCGGCGGCCACATCCGTCAGGTACGGGGCGACGTGGCGGGCGCGCAGGACGGTTTCGGCGCGGGCAGTGGCACGGCGGACCTGCCCGGCCGGGTAGCCGAGCTGGGCGGCGGCCTCCGCCGGGGTCAGAGTCGGGTGAGCTTCGATGTGGTCGGCGATGCGGTCGGCCCGCAGCCGGGTCAGGGCCTCCTGCCCGGTGTTGCGGTGCACACCGAGCCGCTCGGTGACCGTGGCCGCGCTGATCGTGGGGTCGGCGTCCAGCAGCTCGGCGACGAGCCCGTGGACCTGGTCGCGGGGGACCTGGTCCCCGGTGCTCTTGGGGCGGCCGGGCTTGGGCGCGTCCCGACCGGGGCGGCCTGCCTGGAAAGCGCGGACCGCGTGGCGGGGCCAGTGCTCGACCCCGCCCGCCTCGACGCGGACCGCGGTGAGGGCGGGGTCGCGCTTGTAGGTCTTCCAGGAGTCGGGGGCCACCCCGATCAGCGCCGCGCACTCGCGGCGGTCCAGGAGGTCCCCGTCGTCATCGGTCTCCGGAAGCGGGGGGACCGGCTTGCCGAGGAGGTAGGCGTCGACCTGTTCGCCGTCGTACAGCCGGATGCGGGACCCCTGCGAGTTGATCGGCTCCGGGAAACCCGGGGCGTCATACGGCTTGAGGCGGGTGTAGTGGTCGATGCCGACGCCTTGCTGCGCGGCGAGGTCCGCCAGGGTGCGCACGAGGTGCTGTCGGCCTGCTCTGATCACGGGGGTACTCCTCCAGAACTCACGGTGTCGAACGACGGTAGCGGCCCGGTCCCCGGGCCGTTGGGCGGTACGCTGCGGGCGGGCCCCCTTCGGGGTGGTTGCCTTGCGGCCGGCACCCGTGCCACCCGTCCCCGTGGGCGGACTGAGGGTGCCGGCCATCTTCATGCCCCAGGCCCGTTCGGACCGGTCCGCACCCGGCAACTCCAGTGCCGGGGGCGGGCCTCACCCGGGACGGCAGGGCGGGGGTGGGTCAGGCGGACCAGCCGATCGAGGACACATAGCTGTAGCCGTCGTAGTCCGAGCCGATCAGGTCCAGGACCTCGTCCCACACCGCGTCCAGCTCCTCCAGGTCGTCATCCATCCACGCATCGACGGCCCGGTCCCAGACGCCCCGGACGTTGATGCTGCGGGGCGCCAGGTCCCGCTGGTACTTCTGCTCCACCCCGACCTGGTTCACCGGGTTGATCTCCACCCGGGTCCCCCGCCCGTCGTTGTTCAGCCGGGCCTTCAAATCCGCGGCGACGTTACGGCGGCGCAGATCCCAGTACGCCGCATCCAGCCGGGCCAGGTTCGCCTTGTTCGGGCTGCGCTCCTCCGCCAGCCACGCCATGAGGGTGCGGGGGAGACGTGGACCCCGGCCCGGTCCATCGCCTCGTATCCGGCATCCGACTTGGTGAGGTAGTTCAGGCGGGCGGCGAGGCCGCGCTCGCTGTCCACGGGCGAGCTGATCCCGCGCACCATGCCTTCCATGGCGATGCCGAGGGCTTCGCCTCCGGGTGCGCCGTTCGCGCCGTACTTCCCGAAGTCCATCCACCGGCCGGCCATCAGCCGCCCACCTTGCCCACGAGGTACTCACCGGCGGTCTTGGCGTCGCCCTGCTTGACCTTCAGCTCGGACACGCCCCGGCCCTCGGTGAACACCTGCCGCCAGTCCCCGGTGACGTGCAGCTCGTCGGTGTGCTTCAGGGCCACGACGTCCAGCCCGGCCTGGTGCGCCTTGTACGCACGCCCGCAGTGCAGCGCGTACGCCTGCGAATGGATCAGGTGCATCCAGTCCGGGCGGACCATCTCCCGGTTGTGGACCGACTCCCCCATGGTGCTCACGAACTTCGAGTACATGGCCTTGACGTACTCCAGCGTCAGCTTGTCCCCGGCGTCGATCGCCTCCGACCGCGCGGCCACCAGCAGCTTGCGCAGGGCGTCCAGGAAGTTCTCGGTGGCCCCGGACGTCCAGGACTCGTGAACCGTCGGGGCCCCGGTCAGGGCCCACTTGGGGCCGGACAGGCGCAGCAGGAGGCGCAGGGTGGCGTCGGTGATCCAGAGGGCGCCGGGGGTGTCCCGGTCGCCGAGCGGGTCGGGCAGGTGAGGGTGGGTCCAGGGGGCGGGGGTGATCAGGTGAACGCCGGACCGCTTCGGGGCGACCCCGTCCGACCCGGTGGTGTGCTCCAGCTTCCCGATCGGCAACCACACCTTCAGCGCGGACAGGTAGGCGGCGTTGACGTCCAGGGCGGTGACCTTGATGTTCCGCTCGGGGGCGCGCATCGAGTAGGCGGGGTTGTTGTAGGCGGGGCGGGCCTCCCAGATCTGGTCCGGCTCCCGCTTCGACGGCTTGTGCAGCACATCCGGCAGCGCCGGATAAGCCGTGTACTCGTAGCGGGCGGTGGCGCGGGTCTCGTTGAACAGGTGCATGACGTCGGGGATCGCCCGGCCGATCAGCGCCTTCAGCGCCGCGTCCTCGTCTCCGCCGGCGCGCTCGGCCTCCTGCTCGACCGCACCCCGGATCAGCCCCATCAGGTCCGCCTCGGCCCGCTCGGCGGACTTCGAGCGGCGCTGGGGGCGGGTCGGCACCCGCGCCGGAACCGGGGCCACCGCCGGTGCCGGTGCGGCGGCCGGGACAGAGGCGGGGGCGGGCGGGGCTGCTGCGGTCGCGGCCGGAGGCTGCGCGGGGGCGGGCGGTACGGCCGGGGACGCGGTGGTGGTGGGCTGGCACATCGCCCCGGAGTGCAGCGGGCGATGGTCGGTCGACTGGTAGGTGGTCTCGACCCCGCACCGCACGCACGGGCCCGGGTCACCCTCGATCGCCCGGCCGTCCGGACCCCGCAGCGTCTCCAGCCCAGTCAGCGCGGTCGGCACCGCGACGGCGGGCGTCTCGACGGCCGGGGCGGGGGCGGTGCCGTCCGGATGGCCGGTGAACAGGGCGGCCACCGGGTCCGGGGTGGTGGCGGGGGGCGGGTAGATCTCCGCGAGGCCCTTCAGGATCCGCAGATACGGCAGGCGGGCCGGTGGGGTCGGGTCGGAGACGCCGGTCTCCCAGTTCGCGATCGTCGACCGGCCCACACCGACCGTCGCCGCGATGTGTGCCCGGGAGAACCCGGCCGCCTCACGCAGCCGCAGCCGCTCCTCCGGCGGCGGCATCGCCTTGGCGAGCCGGGCCTCTTCGAGCAGCGACTCAACACTCAACTTCTCATCCATGAGAAAAGTGTACCACTACTGATCTAGATTTGATGCTAGATTGTGCAGCGTCCGTATCGCATTTGGGCAGCGCGCAGCGAGGAGCATAGGGGTATGCAGCAGACACCGCAGGCGAACGGGTCCGGGATCACCCTCCGGCCGCACCAGGTCGAGGCCGTCGACCGGATCGTGGCGGGCCTGTCCCTCCCGGCGAGCGGGACCATGCCCGCAGGGGGGCTGCGCGGGCAGGTCCACATGGCCACCGGAACCGGCAAGACGCTCACGGCGGCCGTTGCCGCGCTCCGGCTGTGCCCCAACGGGATGATCGGCGTCCTGGTCCCGACGCTGGATCTGCTGACGCAGACGATCGAGGCGTGGCGCAGGGCCGGGCATCAGGGCCCTGCCGTCGCCGTCTGTTCCCTCGGGGCGGACCCGCTGCTGGAGGCTCTGGGGGTGCGGTGCACGACCAACCCGACGCAGCTCGCCCTCTGGGCGCCTAAGGGGCCGACGGTGGTGTTCGCGACGTACGCGAGCCTGGCCGGGCAGGGCCTGGCCGACGACCAGGGCGACACCCCGGACGCCACCGCGCCCGGGGTGCTGGAGCGGGCGCTGCGCGGCTCCTACGGCCAGAAAATGGCCCCCTTCGACCTCCTGGTGGTCGACGAGGCGCACCGGACGTCGGGCGACGGCTCGAAGGCGTGGGCGGGCATCCACGACCAGGCGCGCTTCCCGGCCGCGCGGCGGCTCTACATGACCGCCACCCCCGCCTCTGGGAAGCGGGCCCGCGTACGACCGAGGAAGAGGCCGACGGCGGCAAGCCCGGCGCGGCCGACGCCCCGGGCGGCGGGGAGGTGCTGGGCGGGCGGCTCGTCGCCTCGATGGACGACACCACCCTGTACGGGCCGGTCCTCCACGAAACCGGCCTGATGGAAAGTGTCGAGCGCGGGATTTTGGCGCGGTTCGAGGTGGACGTGCTGGAGATCCGCGACCCCGCACCCGTCGCCGAGGACGCGTCGATGGAGGAGCGGCGGGGCCGCCGGCTCGCAGCGCTCCAGGCCGCGCTCCTCAAGCACGCCGACGAGTCCGGCGTCCGCTCCTACATGACGTTCCACTCGCGGACGCTGGACGCGATGAGCTTCGCTCGGGCGATGCCGGAGACCGCCGCGCGCCTCCATGCTTCCGACCCCGCCGCATACCCGGCCCGCGTCGGGTCTGAGTGGCTCTCCGGCGAGCACCCCGCCACGCACCGCCGCGACGTCCTCAGCCGCTACGCCGACGGCATCGACGCCGAGGGGTGGGTGTGCGAGCTGTCGTTCCTCGCGTCCTGCCGGGTCCTCGGTGAGGGGGTCGACATCCGGGGCAAGCGCGGCGTGCAGGCCGTGGTCTTCGCCGACACCCGCTCGTCGCCGGTCGAGATCGTGCAGATCATCGGGCGGGCGCTGCGCCAGGAGCCCGGCGACGGCAAGGTCAGCCGCATCATCGTGCCCGTGTTCCTGGAGCCCGGGGAGGACCCCGGCGACATGATGGCCTCCTCCAGCTACCGGGGCCTGGTCGCGATCCTCCAGGGCCTGCGTGCACACGATGACCGGGTCATCGAGCGCATGGCCCTGCCCACCACCACCGCGCGCGGACAGATCACCTCCGTCCTCGCCCTCGACCCGCAGCAACAGACCCCGGCCGCCAAGACCGACGACCAGGACGACGAGCAGCACGACGAGGACGGCGACCAGGCCGAGGAGCGGAAGCCCGCGGCGGCCGGCACCGACGATGAACGCGACCAGGAAGAGGGTGGCCTCGAAGACGACGAGGGCGAGGAGGACCAGGGCGACGGCGCGGCCCCGGGCATCGCGCCCGTCACCACACCCTTGCTGCGGTTCTCCCTCCCCCGCGACCCGCAGGCCGTCGCCCTGTTCCTGCGCACCCGCGTCCTGCGCCCGGACTCCGAAATCTGGCTCACCGGCTACAACACCCTGCGCGGCTGGGTCCAGGAGCACGGGCACTCCCGCGTCCCCAGCGACACCACGGTGAAGTCGGGCGACAACGGCGGCACCTACGGACTGGGCACCTGGGTCAGTGAGCAGCGCCGGGCGTTCAAGGCCGGGACGCTCAAGCCGTGGCGGGTGGACCTGCTGAACGAGGTGGGCATGGTCTGGTCGGTCGGCGACGCAGCGTTCTGGAAGAACCTGAGCGCGGCCCGCTCCTACTACGCCACGCACTCCACCCTGGCCTGCCCCAGGAACACCGTCTGGGACGGGGTGCCGCTGGGACAGTGGATCAGCAACCTGCGCCGCCCCGGGGGCTGGGCACCGACCCCGTCCGCGCCGAGGAACGCCGCCGCGCCCTGGAGGCCATCGACCCCGAATGGAACCCGTCAGGGTGGCCGGTCGACTGGCAGCGCCACTACGCCGCCACCCGCGTCCTGCTGGCCGAGGAACAGGGCGGTGTCGAGCTGCTGCCCGGCATCACGGTAAACGGGGTCGACGTCGGAACCTGGACCACCCGCCAGACCGACCCCGCCGTCTGGGACACCCTCCTCACCGAGCAGCGCGAGCGCCTGGAGGCACTCGGGATCACCCGCCGGACCGACACCGCTCCCGCCGCCACGACGGCGGCCGGGAAGAGCGGGAAGGGCTCGGCGTTCGAGCGGGGTATCACCGCGCTCACCCAGTACGCCGCGCGGGAGGGGCACCTGAAAGTCCCCCGCCAGCACACCGAAACCATCCTCATCGACGGCCAGGAACACCACGTCAAAGCAGGTGTGTTCCTCTCCAACCACAAAAGCAGGCGCGCCAAACTCAGCACCGAGCAGCGCGAGCAGTTCGCCGCGCTCGGCGTCAACTGGGCCACCGCCACCTGACACCCCCGGCCATGAACCCATCGTCCCGCGCCCCCGGCCACCACCGCGTACCGCGAGCGTGAGCGCGGCATCTACGGCGTGCGGAAGCAGTACCGCACGCAGGGGCTCAACGCCCTGGTGAAGGCGCTGGAGATCGTCCAGGACGAGCGGACCGAGGACGAGATCACCGACGAGTCCGGCGGGCTCCAGCCGATCCTGGTCATCCCGTCCGGCACCTGGCACCGCCACGAGACCGCCACCCAGCACATTCGGGTGGCGGTCTCGTGCGTGTGGGTAAAGGTGGTCCCGCGGTGCCGGGTGACGGTCGACGACGGGCGTCCGCCTGCCGCGCACTTCGGCCAGCGGACCTACCCCGGGCCTCACCTGCGTCCGATATCGGAGGATGCACTACTTCGAAGTGAGTGGTTGGTCCGCAACGAGCCGACTGTCGACGCCCGCCATGCAAATCTGGACTTTCGACCACCAAACGGGAGGTTCGTAATGCCTGATGATGATCCGAACTGCAACCGCAGCCACGACTGGATACCGGACGGGCAGGGCGGTTGGATGTGCAAGAGGTGCACGGCCCACATGTAGCTTCAGCGGCCGGAGACGGCACCGCTAAAGCTGCCTGGTTGGAACGCCGGTTGGAACGGCCCGGGCGGTCGATTCCAACCGGCGTTCCGCCTGCCGCGCACTTTGGCCGAAGGCCACCACCGGCACCCAGGCGGCCGGTCGGTCCATACGGCCGGACCGCCGCCGAGCGGCATCAGGCAGCCGGGGTGTAGCGGACGGTGGTGTCCTCGCACGGCCCCTCGGCGAACACCTTCAGCGCTTCGAGCTCGCGGTCGTCCGCAGTGAGGTCTCAGCGGAGCTTGGTTGCCGCCCACTCCCCCACGTACCGGCACTGCGCCTCCGGAGACGGCGGCATCCAGTCCGCCGGATCCTGGTCCGACTTCTGCCGGTTGGTACGCGCGGTCACCGCGACGAGGAACACCGTCGAGCCCTGGTCGTCGGCGTATGCCTCCCGCCGCGCCGCCGTCCAGGTCGAGGCGCCGACTGGTGGGGAGCGTCATTCCAGAGGTGCGGTATTCGGGGCTGCCCATGGGTCGTCGCACACGTGGCCGTTGTCGGGGGAGGCGGATTCGTGCTGCCTTGCCCGGGCTGCTCGTTCCTCCTCCCGCTGGGTGGCTACATCGGGGACGGCGGTAATGGCTTCCGTGAAGCGGCCTTGACGGATCAGCAGTTCGGCCAGGTCGGTTGCGGCCCTTTTGCCGGGCAGTGAGCGCAGGAGGGTGATGGCCTCCTCTACGCGCGCGTCCTGGGCGAGCAGCCACGCGATGGTCACTTCGCGGTCCTCGACCTCATCCGTCGGTAGAGCCTCGATCTCCGCGATCGCCTCCCGGGCGCGTCCCGCCTCTCCCATCAGCCACCACCGGTTGGAGCGGAGCCAGTACGCCTCGTTCTCCGCGAGGAACTCGGGGCTGCGTCCCTGTGTGAGTCCGATCGCCTTGTCGTATTGGCCCTGATCAGCAAGGAGGATCAGGGCCCCCTGGAGGAGACTGCTGTCGTAGAGGTCGTCGAACGTGTGCTCTGCCGCCTTGATGGCGTCGTCGAACCTGCCCTGACGCATGAGCAGTTCCATCAGCATGCTCTCGTACCAGCCTGGAAGCCCGGCCGCGATCAGGCCGCGCAGGTACGCCTCCGCCTCTTCGGTTCGCCCCAGGCCATCCAGGGCCCTCACGTATGGATGTACAGCGGAGTGCCGGTGGGTGTCGGCAAGGTTGCCGAGCTCCTCGATCCAGCCGCATCGGGCTAGCAGCTCAGCATAGAACTCGACCGTGTTCAGCACCCCGTACCGGCGGGCGGCCACGTCCGCGCCGAGCAGCTGGATTGCCTGGTCCGTCCGTCCTGCGCGCTCCAGGACCCGGGCCTGTGCGGGCAGGACGGCCCACAGGGCGCGGAGGTCGTCCTGCTCCGGGGCACGCCGGAAGTCCTCGGCGATCGGAGCCAGCAGCTCCAACACCCGCTCGTCACATCCGAGGCCGGCGGTCATCTCCACCAACGCATCCAGCGCCCGCGGGTCGCGTAGGTGTGGGCCGAGTGCACCGATCGCATCGTCCAGTTGCCCAGCACGCACGAGCATCTCGGCGTAGTCCCGCCAAGTGTCGAACGCATGCTCCTGCGGCCCCGCGGGGCGTGCCAGTTCCAGCGCCTGGTCGACGCGGCCCCACCGCCACAGGACGTCGGCGCCCGTCCGCACCGCCGGCTGCCATCCGGTAGCTGCGAAGGGCTCAACCACCGCCCAGGCCTGTCCGAACTCCCCTGCCGCACACAGTCCCCGCACCGCACCCGCGACGCAGAACCAGTCTTCGCGCACGCGTGTCGCCTCCACCAGGGCCTCCAAGCCGCCGCGTTCGAGGATCTCGTCCACGAGCCGCGGCGGGAAACCGCCGTGGTTGCTCAACTGCCACCGAAGATCATCTACATTCACGAGGACACGCTAGGGCACGTCACCGACACCACCTGGTGCGGGAACTTCGCTCTGCTACGGCCCTCCGTCGAGTGCGGCTCGGCCAGAATCTGCTTCCCGGGTGGCCTGTCGGCCGACTGGTTCGCCTCGGCGGGCTTCAAGGTAGGCAGTCCAGTCGGTGGCGGCGCGTCGGCACCATTGCTGGGCAGTGATGACGTGGAGACCAAGCATGGGGGCGAGGATCGCGGGCGGCAGGTCCTAGGCGAGTTGGACCAGTGCGATGGTGCGGGCCGGACGAACGGGGATGTGGTGAGCGCTCAGACGCCGGGCAAGCACGGTGGACGAGAGGTGTCGGCCGGGCCGGGTACCGGGGAAGAGCCATCGGCGTGGGGAATTCGCGGCCCAACCGCCGGGCGGCTCCCGCCGGGTGAACTTGGCGAGGAGAAGAGCGAGGGGCTCGGGCAGCCGGATGGGGTGCGGTCCAGAATGAGGACGGTATGGCCGTCGAGGGTGGCCAGCGCGTCGGTGGGCAGGGCTGCGATGCGGGTGACGTGCTGGCCGAACAGGAGGAGGACGGCTCCGGCGGCGCGGAGCTCCAGGGGAAGCGCGGTGCCGGTGAGGCACTGCTGGAGGAGTTCCCAGTGGGAGTCCTCGTCGAGGCCCTCGGGATCGGCTTCGGGGCGGTGGCGGACGAACAGGGGGCGGGTGTGGCCGCGGTGGGCGGCCCAGACCGCGAAGTCGCGGACCTCGTAGTGGGTCCTTGGGTTGCCGGCGACCCAGGCGTCGACCTCCTGCTGAGTGACGTCGGCGAGCGCGAGGCCGCGCTCGTTCCGGGCGGTGAGGAACGCGGCGGCCATGTTGATCCGGGTGTAGGCCCAGCGGACACGGTGCTTGAGGCCGGCCCGGCGGTGCGCGGCCCTGCGCGCCGGGGCAGCAGTGACCAGCGGACGTAGGGGCGAAGGAGCAAGGCGTGTTCGGGATGGCGCTCGACAACCCGGCCAGGTGGCGCTCGATCCGGGCGGGAAGCTCGTCGCGTTCGGGCAGGGCCTGGTAGGCGACGAAAACCTCGCGCAGGTAGTCGATGGTCTGTGCGTCGCCGCGATTCCCGCTGCGGGCCAGCGTCTCCAGGTCGTCGTGTGTCAGCGCCCGGCCGGTGCTGGTGAGGCCGGCCAGGAGCCGGGCGGAGTGGGAGTTGCGGATCCCAGTTCAGCGCCGTCCGCGGCTGATCGCAGCTGGCGAGCGCCGCCCGCATCCGTGCGTACTGGCCGTCCGGTGCTTCGGCCGCGGGGCCGAGGACGGCGTCGAGTTCGTCGTGGGGGGTGCAGCGGTCGCACAGCCCGCGGACCGTGTAGGAGCGCGGGCTCGCGCACCGCGGGCACGCGTACCGGTCGCCGTGGCCCGTGCCCGGGCCGCAGACCCGGCGGCCGTCCGTGAAGGCGATCAGCACCCGCTCGTTCCGGCAGACCGGGCATGTGCCGGGGTGGGTGCGGGCCTCGCGGTAGCGGGGCTTGCAGACCGGGCCGAGCGGCCAGCGGGCGCAGACGGGGGCACTCCTCGCGCACAACGCGCACCGGGCGGGTGGGCGCGGTCGGCAACTCGTACACGGGTCCAGGGCCGCTGGCCTGCCGCACGTCGAGCACGACTTGGTGGCGGAGATGTGGGCGCACTGGCAGCTCGCGCACCGCTGGTTGTCGGGCCGGGGCCGGGTCTCTCCGCACACGCAGCAGGGACCGGTGTTGCCGCGGGCGGCGAGCACACCCTCGGACCCGAGGCAGACCCGCCCGCCCTGCACCGCCCGTCGCAGCGGCCGCACACGTCCACAGCGCAGGCAGGACGGCGCCTTCACCCCGGTGATTCCGGCACCCGCAAGGGACGTGATCAGTGCCTGGATCGAACGCGGCGGGAGGCCCGCTGACCAGGGCATCGGGATGCAGGCGAAGGTGGTCGCGGATCCGGGTCCGGGCGGCCGGTGTCATGCCGGCGACGATCCGGGCCGCTTCCTGGTCCGGTAGCTCGAGGAGGAGCGCGGTGATGCGGCCGGCGAGTTCCGTCCACTCCGGTGGCGGGCCGACCGGCCGGTCACAGGCCGTCCGGGCGCCGGACGTGCACCCGCCTCGCTGTCGGAGCTACGGCCGGCCCGTCCGTGTCGCCCGACGCTGTAGGTTTCGCGAACTGCCGCCGGACCTCCCGGATCTGGATGAGATCCGCTGGCGAGCAGTCCAGGATCCCGCACAGCACTGCGAGCGTGTCCATCGACAGCCGCTGCGGAGGCTGCGTGACCAGCCGGAACACCTGCTCGCGCGACAGGTGAACTCCGTACTCCGCGAGCAGCGGCACCAGGTCCGTCGTCTGGTACATGTCCCGGCCGGCCAACAGCTGGCGCAGGTTCCACTCAAATCCCATCCTCTTCATCACCGCGGCCCCATCCCTTTCCACCCGTGCGCTCCGTCCGAGAACGTGATCCCGGACCCCGAGCACCCGGACACCGTCGACACCCTGGAGGCGATAGGCGATGAGCACCCGGTGCTCGCGCACGCTCTGCACTCCGCATCGCGGTGCGCACCGACTCCATCCGGTGCGCACCGCGATGCGCATCACCGTCCACTCGGTGGGCGTGCTGCGCAGGGCACGACGGTTGAAGACAGGTGGCCGAGCAGCTGGCTCAGGTGGTGGCGAGCAGTTCGGCGATCTCCTGGGCGAGCTCCGGGCCGAGCGCGCCCCAGCCATCCTTGTAGCCGTACACACTCCCCAGGCTGCGGGCATCGTAGTCGCCGTTCAGGATGTCTATGTCGGTGGGGATGATGAGTGACGGGTGGGGGACACCGACGGCGCCCGAGACCTTCAGCAACTCCCTGCGCAGGGTGCGCAGATACGTCGCGGCCCGGATGCCCTTCGAGGGCGCGTCGATGCCGCGCGCCAGCCACGGGTCCTGGGTGGCGATGCCGGTGGGGCACTTGTCGGTGTGGCACTTCTGGGCCTGGATGCAGCCGATGGACAGCATCGCCTCACGGCCCACGTTGATCATGTCGACGCCGAGGGCGAACGCGACGAGGGCGTTCTGGGTCAGGCCGAGCTTGCCGGAGCCGATGAACGTGATGTCGTCGGTCAGACCCCGCTCGGCGAACACGCTGTAGACACGGGTGAAGCCGATACGGAACGGCAGGGACACCGAGTCGGCGAAGATCAGCGGAGCCGCCCCGGTGCCGCCCTCGCCGCCGTCGACGGTCACGAAGTCGACCCCTCGCTCGCCCCGCTCCATCAGGGTGGCGAGTTCTTCCCAGAAGTCCATCTCGCCGACGGCGCTCTTGATCCCGACCGGCAATCCGGTCTCCGTGGCGAGCAGTTCGACGAAGTCGAGCAGGGAGTCCACGTCGTGGAAGGCGGTGTGCCGCGACGGCGACGCGCAGTCCTCCCCCGCGGGAATGTCACGGATCTCGGCGATCTCTTCGGTGACCTTCGCACCCGGCAGCATGCCTCCGAGGCCCGGCTTCGCGCCCTGCGAGAGCTTGATCTCGATCGCCCTGACGGGCGCGCCCGCGACCACGGACTTGAGCTTGTCGAGGTTGAACGTCCCGTCCTCGTTGCGGCAGCCGAAGTACGACGTACCGATCTGGATGACGAGGTCCCCGCCGTTGAGGTGGTAAGGCGACACGCCGCCCTCGCCGGTGTTCTGCATCGTCCCGGCCAGCGCCGCGCCCTTGTTGAGCGCCGTGACAGCCGCGCCGGACAGCGAGCCGAAGCTCATCGCCGAGATGTTGACGACACTCTCCGGGCGAAACGCCTTCGCGCGGCCACGCGGCCCGCCGAGCACCTTCGCCGAGGGCAACGCCGCCTGCGGGTCACTCAGATCGGGCAGCGCACCCGCGAACGTACGCTGCTTCACATATGCCTGACCCTGCACGTGCTCGACGTCGTTGTCGGTACCGAACCCGAAGTAATTGTTCTCCCCCTTCGCCGACGCGTAGATCCAGCTACGCTGATCACGACTGAAGGGACGCTCCTCATCGTTGGACGTCACGATGTACTGCCGTAGCTCGGGGCCGATCTTCTCCAGCACATACCTGGCGTGTCCCACCAGGGGAAGTTCCTCAGCAGCGCGTGCTTCTTCTGCACGAGATCGCGGGCGGCCACCAGCGCCAGCCCCGTGGCGGCTGCCGCTCCTATGCTCCGAGCACGCATGACTTACGTTCCTCTCCTCGACTGGCCGAACCTAACGGTGGCCGTCTACCCCGCGCCGCGGAAATGCCATGCGATGCCGAATACCCGAGGGCACCGTCCCTGCAAGAGGGCCGCGGCGCGGACCTACGGGGTCAGGCCGCGCCGCGGGCGGGTCAGAGCGACGAGTCGAGGTGCCCAAGGTGCTCGATGAGGTTCATGTTCTCGGCGTAGTCCACCGGGCAGTTGATGATCGACACGCCCGGGTCCGCCAGTGCCTCACGGAGCGTCGGGAGCAGGTCCCCGGCGGACTCGATGTGGTAGCCCTTCGCGCCGAAGCTGCGGGCGTACTGGACGATGTCCGGGTTGCCGAAATCGGTGTTGGAGTGTTCCCCGACCTCCAGGTCCATCTTCCACTTGATGAGCCCGTAGCCGTTGTCCTCCCAGATCAGCACGGTCAGCGGGATGTTCTCGCGGACCGCCGTCTCGATCTCCTGGGAGTGCATGAGGAACGAGCCGTCGCCGACCGCGGCCAGCACCTTCGTCTGCGGCCTGGCAAGCTGGACCGCGAGCGCGCCGGGCAGCGAGAAGCCCATGGTGGACAAGCCGTTGGAGATGAGGCAGGTGTTCGGCGCGTACGTCGGGTAGAGCCGGGCCATCCACATCTTCAGCGCGCCGGTGTCGACCAGCACGATGTCCTCGCGACCGAGCGCGGCGCGGGTGTCGGCGATGACGCGCTGCGGGGCGAGCGGGTAGCGCTCGTCCGCGGCGCCCTGCTCGAGTTCCTTGGCCAGCAGCGTGCGGGTGGCCGTGGTGTCCTCGTCGTCGATGGTCCAGCGCAGACCGTCGAGTTCGGTGGCGAGGGCGTCGAGGGAGGCGGAGATGTCGCCGATGATGCCGACGTCGACCGAGTAGCTGTCGTCCACCTCTGCCGGGACGCGGTGGATGTGGATGATCTTCTTGTCACCGTCCGGGTTGATCCGGGACGGGTCGAACTCCTGCAGCTCGTAGCCGACGGCGATGATGACGTCGGCCTCCTCGAACCCGAAGTTGGTGTAGTCGCGCCGCATGAAGCCGAACGTGCCGGTCGCGCACGGGTGGTCGTCGGGCAGGACGCCCTTGCCGTGGAAGGTGGTGGCCGTCGACACGTCGAGTGCGGTGGCGAACGCCGCCAGCGACTCCTCGGCTCCGCCGCGCGCCGCGCCGTGTCCGGCGAGGATCACCGGCCGGCGGGCCTCCCGCAGCAGCTCCCCCGCCCGCTTGATCTGCTTCGCGGACGGTGCCTCGGGCTGCACCACGTTCCTGCGCAGCGGGCGTAGGTCCGAGCCGTCCGTCGCCTCGTCGACGTCCTCGGGCACGGCGAGGTAGACGGCGCCGGGACGCTCGGACTCCGCGGTCTTGAACGCGCGCCGCACCATCTCGGGGATGGCCTGGGTAGCCGGGACCTCCGCCGACCACTTCGTGACCGGGGCGAACATGCTCACCAGGTCCACGAACTGGTGGGACTCCTTGTAGTTGCGCTCCTTGCCGACCTGCGCGGTGATCGCGACAACGGGCGTGCTGTTCGTCATGGCGTCGGCGACTCCCAGCATGAGGTTGATCGCGCCGGGCCCCAGCGTCGCGGACATCACACCCGCCGAGCCGGTGAGCCGGCCGTACATCTCCGCCATGAAAGACGCGGCCTGCTCGTGCCGGGTGAGGACGTAGCGGATCTTCTCCGAGCGGGCGAGGGCGTTGGTGAAACGGATGTTCTCCTCGCCGGGTACGCCGAACACCACCTCGACGCCCTCGTTCTCCAGGCAGCGAACCAGAAGTTCGGCCGCTCCGTCGGGGGTCTGCTTCCGGTGCTCGGCGTCGCTCACGCTGATCGTGTCCTCTCCTGAGTTCTGGCCGCGCCGATGGGCGGGCCGGTCAGCCGTCTACCCCGGCCGGCCGCCCGGACGCCTGCGGACCGGGGGCCAAGAGAAGCTCAGTGGGACCCGGGGGCACGCCCTCCGGGCCTTCGGCGCCGCCCGACGAGGCTAGGCACTGTCCGGCGGATCATGGACGGAGCCATAAGCGGACTGCCGCCGCGGTGACCGTGCCGTGGAAGACGTAGGCCCTCTTGTCGTAACGGGTGGCGACCGCGCGGGAGTTCTTGAGTCAGTTGATGGTCCGCTCAACCTCGTTGCGCCGCCGTGAGTGCTCGCGGTCGAAGCCGGCAGGTCTGCCGCCCGCGCTGCCTCTGCGCTGGCGGTTGGCCCGCTGGTCCTTCGGCTCGGGGATCGTGTGCTTGATGCGGCGCCTTCGCAGGTAGCGCCGGTTGCGGCGTGAGCTGTATGCCTTGTCGCCGCCCAGGTGGTCCGGCCGGGTCCGAGGGTGACCGCCCTGCGGGCGGGGAACACGGATGCGCTTCAGGACCTCGATCATCTGCGGCGCGTCGCCCCACTGTCCGGGCGTGAGCAGGAAGGCCATCGGCCGGCATCCGCCTTCACCGGCGAGGTGGATCTTGCAGGTCAGGCCGCCCCGGGACCGTCCGAGTCCTTCGCCGGGGCGGTGGTGCCGGGGCGTTGTCCTTTTTCGGGACGCGTGGCTTCTTCTTGCGGGCGCCGGCCGCGTGCTGGTGGGCCCGGCAGGACGTCGAGTCGACGCTGACCATGCTCCAGTCGATCCGGCCCGCGAGGTCGGCGTCGGCCTGGACGGCGCGCAGGATCCGGCCCCACGTGCCGTCCGCCGACCAGCGCCGGTGCCGTTCGTAGATGGTCTTCCATCTGCCGAAACGCTCGGGAAGATCCCGCCACGGTATGCCTGTCCGGACCCGGAACAGGATCCCGTTGATCACCTTGCGGTGGTCGCTCCACCGCCCGCCACGTTGTCCGAACGCCGGCAAGTGCGGCTTCAGCCGAGCCCACTCGGCATTCGTCAGATCACCCCGCCCCATGCCAACAACAACGAGCCACCGATCAGACAGTCACATGATCCGCCGGACAGAACCTAGTCCGGGCGCTGCGCGCCCTCGGATGGGGGCAGCAGGGTCGATGCCGCACCCGGCGGCGAGGTACGCCCGTCGCGTCCGGGTGGCGGCCGCGCTCGCCGAACAGGTTCCGTAGCTGCGCCTCGGTGGCCTCCTCACCCTTGCGAGGCCGAGCGTGGCATGACTGCGGCCCATCCAGCGCCCGGCCGGGACACCGGCCTGCTCCGGCCTGCTCCTGGGCGGCGCGCGGCGGCGTGCGTGCCGGGCGTGCCCACCTTCGAGCCCCTCCCCCGCTTCACCGCCGACCTCCAGCACCTCACCCCGCCCTGCGTCGGCGCTTCCGCCGCGAGGCGGTTCATGTTCAGGCCCGCAAACGATCTCCACAAGGAGGAGGCAGGGGCGTGCCCGTGACCGAGGCCGTGCTCGGCCTTGAGCCAGGAGACCAGCTCTGTGTGCTTGGTCAGCGGCGAGGAGCGGACGAGGTCCAGCCACTCCCCGACGGGACGTCCGTACGTCTTCTCGATGGACGGGAAGTAGCTGGCGGGGCCCTTGGTTCGTGCAGTCTGCACGGTCGCGGAGCATTCTGCTTCTCTTCGTGCTCTTCGGGTGCGGTCAGCGGCGGCGCGGGACGGTCAGGGTGTGGCGTCGGCCGTACGCGACGGCGCCGAGGAGGGCGGCGGCGATCAGCGGGGTGGGCCAGTTGACGCCGTCCAGGAAGGCCCAGGTGAACACCTCTGCGCCGAGCATCACGCCGACCAGGCCGAGGGCGGCGAGCGCCGCCAGGCGCGGAACCAGCAGGCCGACGGCACCGGCCAGTTCCAGGACGCCGGTGAGGTACATGAGCCAGTCGCCCCAGCCGATCGCGTCAAAGGTGACGGTGGCCGAGGAGTGCGCCACGAGCTTCGGGGCGGCGCTGGCGACGCCGTAGAAGAGGGCGAGCAGGATCTGCAGGACCCACAGCGCGCGGTCGGCGCGGCGGGAGACGACGGGGGCGGTGCCGGTGGAGAGCGTGGTGGAGGTCATGGGCGAGTCCTTCGGAGTGGCGTCGGGCCGCGGTACGCGGTCACAGAGGTAGACGACAGGTGTCCCCCGAACTCATCGGTTTCCGGGAGGCGTTCCTTGTCCGTTCGAGGTGGAACCAACAGGACGACCGGCCGGGGGCGCGGGACTGTTTACCGCGATCCCCCGGCAGCGGCACGGGGCGGACGCCGCACCCACGGCTCGAAAGGGTGCCCCCGTCCGGGACCGCGTACGGGGGCGGGATCCGACCGGCCGTCGGGCGGGCCGCTGCTTGGCGGGAGCATGCACGGACGTACGATCCCGCATGGCCGACATCGACATCCCTGCGCACCTGACGGTATGGAGTCCGCCGCGTGGGCCGAGCAGCAGCAGGGCACACTGACGTACGCCGCTGCCGACGCGATGCAGGTCGCACACCCGGAACACTCCGCGGCCACCGGTGTCGCGCGCCCCGACCTGGAAAATGGCCGTCAAGCAGACCGTGCGGCACAGGGAGGGCGAGCCCGCAGCATGATGAAAGGCCCTACCGCCGAGGCGTTGGCGTTCACCGGAGAAGCGCTCTGCCGACCCGGCCGGCCCGACCGGGGCTGGGGGCGGGGCCCCGGCACGGGCGGCAGGGCCGCCATCAGCACCAAGGGCCCGAGCGGTTCTCCAGGAGACCCGAACCTCACGCGCATTCCCATACAGCACAGGCTGACCCGCCCCTATCCGGCGCGGCCAAGCCGGACGGCCAGCTCAGGGCTCAGGGCGTGACGGGAGGTGTTCGACCGGGAGGAGTCGTCCTTGAAGCCACGAAACCCCACGCACACCGGCACAGGAGCCCCAGCCCTAGCTGCCCTCAGCAAGCTGGCGCTCACGCGAGCGGATCCGGTCGATGCGCTCCCAGGTCGCGGAGATCGGCATCCGGAAGGCCAGCGCGCTCTCCCAGTCGGTAGCCCCCACCCGGTTCATGCCGTACCAGCGGGCTTCGGAGGAGACGGGCGGGAATCCGGAACTCAGTCGTCAACGTGCCTGCTTGATGCGCTTGCGAGCTGTGCCACGACATGGTCCGGGAGCGGTTTGTTCGGCGGGAAGGTGACGCCGGTCTTGCTCGCTGTAAGGCCCGCTTCTGCGATTGCCTCGGCATGTTCCGAGATCGCGGGAGCGAGAAAGTACACCCCGATCTTCTTGCTGAACGCCGCATAGCTCGCGACGACCTTGCCCCGAATCCTGAACCCCGGCATGTTGTAGGCCACCATCTCCTCCGCATCCGGGAGAGCCTCTCGCAACAGATCCCGAAGGTGTTCGAGAACCGGGCGGAACGCCTCCGGCGCAGCGCCGATGTAGGAGTCGTGATCAGGAACAGTTGCCATGCCTGGGCCTTCCTCTCAGGGAGAAGAACTCTAAGCCCCACTACTCCGGCACGAGCAGCGCGAGCAGCTCGCCGCGCTCGGCGTCGACCGGGCCACAGCCACCTGGGCCACGAACGTGAACCCATCGTCAGGTGACAGCGCCCGGGTGATGGCCAGAACAGAGCCACGACCGGGCACTCGGCCGGACGTTGTCCTGGCGGCCTCTCTTCCTACCGTTTGAGGACCATCTCGGCCGGCCCTTCTCGTTGGGGTGCGCGTACCAGGGGATCTTGGTTACGAGGAGTTCGAGCTGGGAGTCCTCCAGCAGGCGGCCGATGCCCTGGTCGGCACCGTCGCACGCCGTGTTGGTGCCCGTGCCGGCGTGGAGCGTGTTACTTCCCGTGCCGGCGTAGAGGTAGACGAAGTCGGCACCGCAGTCGATGGCGGCCGTCTTCACGGCGTCTGGCTTCGTTCACGTTCAGCAGCAGCGATTGTTCACTGGTCGCGGCAGCAGTTGACGCTCGGCGGGCTCGTAGATGCTCACGAGAAATGACGGCGCTGTCGCTCCGTGGCGGCAAATTGCCGTGCGGCGGTCCCGGCCAGGGCTCACACTGCGGGCATGGATGAAGCCCTCGCTCCCGCGTCCGCCGTATCCTCGGAGCAATCGAGCGAGTTACTGGGGTATCCCCCTACACTCGGTTACTGATCGTCAACTGCGATGACTTCGGGATGTATCCAGCGATCAACGGCGCAGTGATCGAGTCGATCGAGGAGGGCATCGCCAGCTCGTGCAGCCTGATGGTCCCATGTCCTGGAGCGCCGCAGGCCATGAGAACTGCTCGGCAGAAGGCCGCAGATCCCGTTCGGTATCCACCTGACCCTGGTGTGCGAGATGCCCGGCATCCGATGGGGTCCTTTGAGCGCCAGGGAACGGGTTCCCTCACTGCTGGACTCCGCGGGGGAGCTGTTCTCTCCGACCCCTGGCGGCCGGGCGGCCTTGCTTGCCCAGGCTCGGCTCGATGAGATCGAACTCGAGTTCCGCGCTCAGATAGATGCCGTCGCCGGCACGGGGATGACGCCGGCCCATCTGGACTTTCATTGCCTGGCTGATGGGGGCCGCGACGACATTCTCGACCTGACCGTAGCTCTGGCAGCGGAGTACGGCCTCGCGGTCAGGGTCTGGCTCGAACCGGGGCGCCGGGCGATGCGGGGACGCGGGTTGCCGGTCACCGACAACGACTTCCTGGACAGCTTCTCCCTCGACATCGAGGGCAAAGCGGCCCGATACGCTCAGATGCTGCGGGATCTGCCTGCCGGGCTCAACGAATGGGCGGTCCATCCCAGTCTGGGCGGCAAGGAGTCGCAGGCCGTCGACGATGGCTGGCTCGTGCGGCGGACGGACTACGACTTCCTGACATCGCCGCAGGCCCGTGAGGTTCTCCAGCAGGAAGACATAGCCGTGGTCGACTACCGCATGGTTCAACGAGTCTGGTCCGAGAGCGTCCGCCCTCGATGACTGCCCGGGCCCGTCGTCCCTGCGGACGACGAGTCGCTGAGCTGCCTGTGGAGGTCAGCCTGCGACGGCCGGTTGCTCGGGACCGCCCGGGTGGTGGCCAGGCGGTAGCAGTCCGGGCAAGGAGCACCCTGATGATGCCCTGGCAAGCACCCCCAGCGCGGTCAAAACTCGTGAGCATCACCCGCCCGTGAGTCTGGGCGCCTCCCAAACACGTGAACAACCGACGGCACTACGCGTGAATAGGGCCATGGCGTCGTTCAGCCGCTTCTGGATCCGGTCCAGGAAAGGCACCAGCGCGGGCCGCTTCCTGCAGCGGACGAACGGTCAGACGACCGGGGTGTAACGCACGATGGGGTCCTCGCACGGCCCCTCGGCATACTCCTTCAGCGCCGAAGCTTGGTGGCCACCCACTCCCCCACATACCGGCACTGCGCCTGTGGGAACGGCGCATCCAGTCCGCCGGATCCTCGTCGGACTTCTGCCGGTTGGAACGGGGCGTCACCGCGACCAAGACACGTCCGCGCCCTGGTCGTTCGCGTACGCCTCCCGCCGCGCCGCCGACCACGCCGAGGCCCCAGTTGGCGGGGAGCGTCATTCCGACTGCGCTGTATCGAATCTGCGGTGGTCTCGGCGAGGGTGTCAGGGGCGAACGCCAGGGTGCGTGCCCGTGGACGTTACTGATCTTGACTACCGGGCGCGGACGCGGTCCGGCTGCATTCCGCCGGAGCTGGTCTCGCGGCTGCTCGAACGCGGCCGCGTCGACGTGGTGGAGGTGCAGGCCGGTCGCGGAGAGTGGTTCTGCGCGTTGGCGTGGGCGCGGTTACTGGGTGAGCAGGGCCGGCAGGCCGACGCGTTGGAGGTACTTGCCCCGTACCTGGCAACCGGCTGGTGGACGGCCGTCGCAGCTGCGGCCGAGCTGCTGGAGGGCTGGGGCCGTGTCGACGAGGCGATCGAGATCACTCGGGTCCGTATGGAGGCCGGGCATCCGATGGCGCTGGAGTCCTGCACGCGCCTCCTCGCCCGGCACGGCCGCGCCGAGGAGGCGTTCACCCTGCTGCGCCCGCACCTCGGCGAGCCATCTCTCGCCCAGGCTCTGGTCGACGTCGCAGGTCCCGCCGGACGCGACGAGGAAGCAGCCGCACTGCTCACCACCCGGACCGAGCACCAGTGCTCCGACTTCCCGTGGTGCTGCCGAGGCGTCGATCGCGACACGGCAATCGGGCTGCTCGCAACGATCCGCGAGCGTCAGGGCCGCACCAACGAGGCGATCAGCCTGCTGCGCACCGACAGCACCACGCTACTCAACAACCGTGAGCAGCTGGCCGCACTGCTGGCACGGCACGGCCGGCTCGACGAGCTTCGGGCAACTGCGGCGACTGATAACTCGAGGTACGCCGTGCAACGGCTTGCGATGCTGCTGGAGGAGCGCGGCGACGTGGAAGGGGCGATCGCGGCATATCAGCAGGCCGACAGACCCGTGACCCACGACCCCAACTGGGCTCTCGAGCTCGCACAGCTCCTGGTCCGGGACGGCCGGGGGGACGAAGCGATCAATGTGATGCGTGTGCAGGCCGAGGCCCGCAACGGGGACGACTGGATTCTCCATACCCTGTCCGACCTGTACCTCGACCAGAGCCTCCCCGAGGACGGTCTGGTGCACCTCGACGCGCTCGCCGCCGCCCGCGGAGGCGACGAGGACTGGGATCTGTACGGGATACGACTGCCACTGATCGCCGCCCGTGACGGCGTCGACGAAGCGATCGCACACGCCCGCTCCCACCCCGAGGGCTCCACCTGGTACGCGGCGGCGCACATTACCGAGCTGCTCGCCGGTGCCGGACGCACCGAGGAGGCTGTCGCCGTCCTCGAACAGCACGCCTCCGCGAACAGTCATGACCTGGCCGGCTACCTCATCGACCTCGGTCGCATCGAGGAGGCCGTGTCCCTTCTCCAACGGCGCGCACCCCAGCAACCCGAGCTGTTGGGCGGACCCTGGCACGACGATCCCCCGTTCTGAAGCCCTGCACGGTTGGGGCCCGTCAGGTGGCGGCGCTCTCAGGTGGAGAGCTGCGTGCCGGTTGCCCGGGGGTTGGCCCGCGCCGTCGTCAATCGGCAGGTCGTGTTCCGGTCCGGCGGGCTTCGAGACAGGCACTCCAGTCGGTGGCGGCGCGTCGGCGCCACTGCTGGGCGGTGATGACGTGCAGGCCGAGCATGGGGGCCGGGACAGCGGCGGCAGGTCCTGGGCGAGCTGGACCAATGCGGTCGTGCGGGCCGCCCTGATGGGGATGCGATGGGCGGCCAAGCGCCGGGCGAGAACGGTGTCGGGGACGTGCTGGCCGGGCCGGATGCCGGGGAAGAGCCACCGGTGCGGTGAGTTCACGGCTCAGCCGGAGGGCGGGGGGTGGTCTGCCAGTTCGGCCAGAAGGTGGGCGAGGGCTTCGGGCAGACGGATCGGGGTGCGGTCCAGGACGAGCACCGTGGGGCCGTCCACCGTGCTCAGGGCGTCGGTGGGCAGGGCCGCGATCCGTGTTTGCGGGCGATCAGCACCCGCTGGGTCGCAGGCCGGGCAGGTGCCGGGGTAGCGGCGAGGGGTGCGGTAGCAGGGCTGGCAAACCGGGCCGAGCGGCCAGCGGGCGCAGACCGGGGCACTGGTGGAGCACGGCGCGCAGGGCGCGTTCGGGCGTGGCCGACAGGATGAGCACCGGTCGATGGGTGTGGGCCTGCCGCATGCCGAGCACGACCTGGAGGCGGAGACTTGAGCGCACTGGCAGGGTGCGCACCGTTGGTCAGACGGCCGGGGCCGGGTCTCGCCGCACGCCGAGCAGGGACCGACGTTGCCGCGGTTGGCGAGAGTTCCCACGCAGCCCAGGCTGACCCGGCCGCCGGCGACCGCACGTCGTAGGGGCCGGATGCGTCCGCAGCGCGGGCAGGCGGGCGCCCTCACCTCGACGATCCCGGAGTCGGCCAGGGCGGCGATCAGCGCCTGCGCCGAGCGCGGCGCATGTGAGCGCCGCTGACCAGGGCATCGGGGTGGAGGCGGAGGTGGTCGCGCATGCGGGTGCGTGCCGCTGGAGTCATTCCGGCGACGATCCGAGTCGCATCCTCCTCGGGCATCTCCGGGAGGTGCGCGGTGAGCCGGCCTGCGAGTTCCACCCATGGCAGCGGCGGAGCTTTGCGGCAGGTCACAGGCCCTCCGGGCGCCGAACCCGTGCCCGCCTGGCCGGCGGGGCCACGCCCGGCCCGTCGACCCTTTGGAGCCCCCGCATCGGCGAGCGGCACGATGTGATCGATGTCCAGGGAGCTGCCACTGGTGACCACCTCCTGGCCGTCGTAAAGCGACGTCCAGGTGCCGCCGGTCAGCTTGCAACCGACCTCGTCAGCCAGCGTCTGAAGCCGCGCAGGGGTCGCATCGCCCGGTGGTATGACACACCTTCGGCCCGAAACGGGATCATCCGCCGGCCGCGGCAACCGGGCGCACAGTCAGTTCAGCGTCAGCGGCATCTTGGGTTGCGACGGGCGCCTCGGGTAGCTCGAAGGGCCGTTCCGAGTCAGCGAGGAGTTCCTGGACGAGCAGTGCGTCGCCCCCGGTCCTCATCGATCAGGAGGATTCTGCCGGGCGGGTCCGATAGCAAACAGGGACATGCGCGCCGGCAGCGATCATCGGGCCGGCACCGCCTCTGCCCGCGTCTCGTCGGGCGTGGCCGGGGAGCCGGGAATCCGGGGCGGTTCGGGGGCCAGGGTGAAGGTGATCCGAGCACCGTCGCGGTAGTCCGGATCGACGGCGATGGTGCCGGCGTGGAACTCGACGATCTTCTTGCACATCGCCAGACCGATGCCGCTGCCGGAGTAGGTGTCCTTGGTGTGGAGTCGCTGGAAGATGACGAAGATCTTCTCGGAGTATTCGGGCGGGATACCGATGCCGTTGTCAGTGACGGTGAACCGCCACAGCCCGCCTTCCTGTGCCGCCGTGATGTGGATCCGGGGGGTCTCGCCCCGGCGGCGGAACTTGACGGCGTTGCCGATCAGGTTTTGCCAGAGCATGGCCATCTGGCTGGGGTCGGCGACCAGTGTCGGCAAGAAATCGTACGTGATCACCGCCCCCGTCTCCTCGACTGCCACGCTCAACGCCGACAGGGTCTCCTCAACCGTCTTGTCCAGGTCGACACTCTGGTGGGCGTTGTGCACCCGGCCCACCCGGGAGAAGTTGAGCAGGTCGCTGATGAGGGTCTGCATGCGGTTCGCACCGTCGACAGCGAAGTCGATGTACTGGTCCGCCCGCTCGTCGAGCTGACCGCCGTAGCGGCGCTGCAGGAGCTGGGTGAAGCTCGACACCTTGCGCAGCGGTTCCTGGAGGTCGTGGGAGGCCACGTACGCGAACTGCTCCAGCTCGGCGTTGGAGCGATGGAGGTCCGCGGCCTGCGCGTCCAGCCGCAGCCGCGCCTCCTCGGTGAAGGCCAGTTCCCTTACCAGGCGCCGGCGCATGGATTCGACCTCACCGCTCAGGCGCCGCAGGTCGGCCGGGCCGGTCGGAGTGATGGGGTGGTCGAAGTCGCCCGCGGCGATGATGCGGGCGTCGGCGCCCAGATCTTCCAGGGGCCTGTTGATGCCGCGGCGCAGCCCCTCGAAGACGAGAGCGGCCAGAACGATGATGAGCAGCGCGATGGCGCCGAACACCCAGTTCCGCAGGGTCACCGTGGACTGCAGGTCCGCTCTGGCCCGAGCGCGGTCCGCGCGCAGTCTCTCCTGCTGGCTCTCCAGGGCGACGCGAATTCTGTCGAAGGCCGGTTTACCGCCGGCGACCCGCTCGGCGGCCGGTCCGGAGGGGGAGCCGGCCGGTACGGCGGCGACGGGCTTGGCGATTGCCTCCTGCCACCTGTCCACGGCTTCCTGCACCACCTGGAGATCGTTCAGCCGGGCGGGGTCGCCGTTGAGCAGTGCCCGCAGCGACCGGGTGTGCGCCTTCTGGTCTGCGAGCCCCTGCCGGTAGGGGGCAAGGAACTCCGCCGCACCGGTCAGGCCGTAGCCGCGAATGCCGGTCTCCTGGTTGACCAGGGCTGTTTCCAGGCGGAAGGCGGTGGACAGGGAGGGCGAGCGGACGTCCGTGAGGTTGTTGCTGATCGACTGGCTCCGGCCCATCATCCAGGCGCCCGTCAGGCCGAGCGTGGTCAGAACGACCAAGGACGAGGCGACTCCTACGCGAAGCCAGCGCCGGGTCGTCCATGACGACAGTCTTCGGGTGGATGGTTGTTGTGCATCGCCGGTCATCCTGAGCGCTCCTCGCTGGGGAAGCCGCCCTCGTGGAATGCGGCCAGCACACTCTAGACCCCGCGACAACAAATGTTGTCGCCAGGCTGTTCTGGGGCCTACAGTGCCGGGTATGCCGGGCAAGAACTTCGCTTTGCGGACCACCCCTCAGGAGACAGCCGCCCTTGCGGACGCGAGAGTCAGCGATCTGGCGCATCACCTTGCCCGTCAGCTTCAGGAAACCCCGGAGTCCCCCGCAGCCGATGACTCGGCCTACGCATTGACCCTGCTCCACGTGCTGGATCAGTTGCAGCAGGCCACGGAGCGACTTCAGCGGGAGGCGGCCACGGACGCCGCCCGTGCGGGTGCCGGCTACCCGCAGATCGGCGCTGCCTGCGACATGACCCGCCAGGGCGCCCGCCGCCGCTGGCCCGGGCTCTTCCACCACTCGAACGAAAGACCCACGGAGCATCCGACGATGACCACTTCCAGCCGCCCCTTCGACGTCCTGCTCGTCGAGGACGACATCGCCGACGCCATGCTCATCGAAGAGGCGCTCTCCGAGCGCGGGACCCGCAACTTGGTCCAGGTCACCGACGGAGTCGCCGCCCTGGAGCACCTTCGGTCCCCCGACACAGCTCGTCCCGACCTCATCGTCCTCGACCTCAACATGCCCCGCATGAACGGGCACGAGCTGCTGAAGGTCCTCAAGACCGACGAGGGCCTGCAGGCCATCCCGGTGGTCATCCTCACCACATCCACCGCCCCGGACGATGTCAACGGCGCGTACACCAGCCACGCCAACGCCTATGTGACCAAGCCCGTCAACCTCGACGAGTTCGAGCAGGCCGTGCAGAGCATCGACGCCTTCTACCTCGACACCGCCACCCGGCCCCGCCCGTGAGCCGACTTCGTGGCACGAGGGCTCAGAAGGACGGGGTCGGGGTTCCGGGCAACCTCGACGAGGTCGCGCGGAACCCCGACTTCCTCCGCGAGCCCTGAGGCATCGGCGACCGGCGCTGGCCCGGGCGCCTCGTCCGCGGCCTCCAGCCCACTCACTCCTTGGCCGCGGATCCCGCGGATCCCCACGTCGCCTCGACGACACGGCCGCTAGTCCGTCACGTGCTCACGGAGAACGCGGAGGAAGCGCCTGATCTCTCCAAATGATGCAAGGGATCGCGAACGACGTGAACTCGACGTAAGCGAAAGACCTACGGACGGGCCGCTCGTTCCGGAAACTCAGAGCGGGACGTTGTCGTCCCCTCCCCTCCCCCGCCGCGGCTCCGAGCCCCAGCCGATCGCCAATAGCCCAGGAGCCCCGCTCGCCGTCCCGTTCACCGGCGGCTATCGGTACGACGGCACCCGGCCTGTGCCCTTGCTGGACGCTGGTCCCACCGAGCTCTGGGTGAGCCCAGCAACATGCGGACAGCCGCATGGTCCGGGCCCACCGAAACCGCCGGTCGTCCTTCGCCTTTGGCCCGCCTCACGCTGCAGTGTCCGGCAACCGGAGCGGTGGCGGACCATCCATCTGCCTTCGTCGGCAGCGTGCCGCTCAGCGCCGGGCGAGCCGTCGACCGGGCCCGGAGCCGTACTCCAGCTGGTAATGGGCGAAGACAGCCTGCTCCTCCTCAGCCAGGAGTTCCCCATCGGTGTCGATGGAAGGGGCATCCTTCACCAGCTGCTTCGGCCAGGCCACCTTCAGGTACGAGGGGGCCACCACGGCCTTGTTCAACGGGACGAACGTAATCCGCTTGCGTGTCGGAAGCCCGATAATCACGCCGGCGAAAGCAGGCTGGTCGGTCGCGGTGTCGACATAGACGGACTCCAGAGAGCCGATCTTGCTTCCCTCGGCGTCCACAACGTCGTGATCCCGCCAATCACGAATATTCTCCGCCTCGAACATGGCGCTCCTTCATCTCAGGGGCAGGTGTGTTGCGCCACCTCGTGCCCGCACCAGCATGGATCATGGCCCCTGGATTCCCCGGTAGCGAATTGCGGAACCGGTCCAGTGCCACGGAGCGGATGACAGAATTCCGGCGACCTGCCGACCGCCTCCAGATCCCCTGAACGGACATCTCGCACCCCAACCTTCACCGCCGGGGCACCTTTCAGACCGCTCTCCTGCGGCACGCGGTAGCGTACTCAATCCGTCGACTCATGACGTTCCACCGGGGGTGGTTGCCCTCCGGCTGCGTGCCGCGCGGACAGCCCGTCCGGGGCAGGAGGTACCGGGGAATCCCCTGTGGCGGGAGGCCCTTTGGCCGCTTGAAGGGATGACTGAGGCCCGTGGGCCTGAGGCGCCTACGGCGACCACGCGGAAGCAGGGGCCAGGCGCACGGCAACGAGCAGGGCGATCCCGCAGTCAGCCGATCAGGGTCTCTGTGCCGCGTTTCGTGCGTGCCGCGTGCGCCGTCGACGGGTCCTGTGGTCAAAGTGACGTCGTAGGCATATGCCCATGACACGAAGGAGAGCGTTCATGATCCGTCGCATCGCGATCACCCTGGCAGCTGTCGCAGCGGCCGGCTTCGTCGCCGCAGCCCCGGCCTCCGCGAACGGGGAGAACGGCCACACCGGTGCCGGCCACGCGGGCATCGAGGCCGGCTGGGCCATCGGGGAGTACAAGAACCTGGGCGGCCCCTACGGGATCACCACCGTCAAGGGACAGGCAGCCTACTTCGACGCCGAGCGCGGCTGGATCGTCCGCTGACCTCGGTGACCGAACCCACGCACACAACCGCATAGTTCGAGATGAAGGTGAAGGGCCTGCGCCGCCAGCACAGGCCCTTCACTCACGCCCCCCGACCGACCGACCGATCAGCGCCGACCGTCGCGGGCGCGCCGCGCCCGCACTGCGACTTCACCCAGCACACCCGCCGGTACACGTCCGGCAGCACGGCGGCGGCCCGCTCACCATCAACCTCACGGAGCCTCCAGGGACGAGCACCTGAGCCACAGACAGACTGCTATCCGATTGCCCCCTTTCACCTAGCTGAGGCTGAGAGGTCCCGCTCCTATCGGTACGTCAGGTGCAGCGCGCATCTCCCGGGGCATGCGCAGCACTACGCGCGGGTCCCCGCTGCGTTCCGGCGCAATGGACGAAGGATCCTCATGTCGACGGTCCTCAAGGCCCCCGGCACAAGAAGCGTCACGACGGAAGCACTTCCGCAGATCAGCGACGTGGGGAAGATACCTCCGAAGGACGCCCGTGCCTTGAGCAAGCCGTCCTTCGATCAGCTGCAGGTTCTCAAGGAGGGCACCCACGAGTACCAGTGAGTACCAGGGCACCGGACCCCGCTTCTGCACCGCCGACCACCTGCCCGCCCCCGGCGGGCAGCTCCACCCAGCCCACCGCACAGGACGCCGAACACACCTGGCCGCCCGACTCCGGGTGACCCGCCGCTGAAGGGCTCGGCGCATCTGAGGCAGCCTGAGGTGACAGGTGGCCCCCTCGATGAAGTGACTTACCGGAAACCTACGAAGCCACCGCGCCCGTAGCGCTCTGGGCTGCGGTCCTATCCTCGACGACCCGGCTACCGCCGCAGGTAAGCACATGTACGAGGCAGGCCTCCGACGACTGCGTCACCCCACCCGCGAGACGTCACTGGACCGGCTCGGCAACATCGCCTACGACACCGAGGACGTGACTATCGCCATGAGTGAACGACATGTCGATGAAGCCCACCGCCTGCTCGCACCAGCACCAGCACCAGCACCAGCACCAGCACCAACACCAGCACCAGCACCAGCACCAGCACCAACACAGCCTGACACCGGTGTCGCGTCGGCGCGGGTCACAAGCCGCTCCGTGCGCGCGGCACGCGTTCATGCACGCGCCCGGAACCGTGCTCGCGGTCCCGGGCGCGTACGTCGTGCGTCCCGTGGTCGCCCGTACAGGGGCCGTTCACCGGAGGGGCGGTGGGGCCGGTCAGACGAGCGTCCACTTCTGGTTGGCGGCCCCGGTGCAGGTCCACAGCTGGGCGCGGGTGCCGTTGGCCGAGGAGTTGCCGGTGGCGTCCACGCACTTGTCCGCCTGGGGGTTCACAATGTCCCGGGCGCCGGTGACGGTCCACCGCTGGTTGGGGCCGGCACTGCAGTCCCAGAGTTGGAGCGGTGCCCCGTTCGCGGTGCTGTTGCCGGTCACGTCGAGACATTTGCCGAGGGCGCGGATGGTGCCGTCGGAGCGTACGTCCCACTGCTGGGCGGCGGTGCCGTTGCAGTCGTAGAGCTGCACGGCGGTGCCGTTGGCGGAGCTGGCGCCCGCCACGTCGAGGCACTTGCCGCCAATGCCTCGGATGGTCCGGCCGGCCGGCGGGTTGGTGCCGCCGTCGGTGCTCACGCGTACGTAGTCCACGACGAGCTGCTGCGGGAAGCGGGTGGAACCGTCGGGGTCGCCGGGCCAGTAGCCGCCGACCGCGAGGTTCAGGATCATGAAGAACGGCTTGTTGAAGACCCACTGCCGGCCGCCGAGGTCGGCGGGGGTGCGGGTCTGGTAGACGTTCCCGTCCACCGACCACCTGATGGAGTTGGGGCTCCAGTCGATGGCGAAGGTGTGGAAGCCGTCCGCGAAGGCTGCGCCGCCCGGCAGGGTGTATCCCGCGCCGATACCGCCGGAGCCGGAGTAGCCCGGTCCGTGGAGCGTGCCGTGCACGGTGCCCGGCTCGAAGCCGACGTTCTCCATGATGTCGATCTCACCCGCGGCGGGCCAGCCGATGTTGCCCATGTCGTTGCCGAGCATCCAGAAGGCGGGCCAGATGCCCTGGCCACGCGGGAGCTTCATGCGGGCCTCGACGCGTCCGTACTGGGCGGTGAACTTCCCGGCCGTGTTGAGCCGGGCCGAGGTGTACTCGCACCGGCCGTACCAGCAGTTGTAGTTGGCCGGGTTCTCCCTCTTCGCCGTGATGACGAGATTGCCCTGACCGTCGAGCGCGGCGTTGTTCGTGCCCGAGGTGTAGTACTGCCGCTCGTGGTTGTTGACGTTGTCGCCTGTCTCCAGCTGCCACCTGGAGCCGCTGACGCCGGAACCGGCCGGTCCGTCGAAGTTCTCGTCGAAGGTCACCGCGAGGGGGTGGCATCGGCGGGTACCGCGGCCGGGGCGGCCTGCACGGCGGTCGGGCTGAGGGAGCCGAGACCGAGAACGGCGGCCGCTGCCAGCCAGGTGAGGGATCTGTGGCGCCAAGGCGTGCGCACGGGGCATCACATCGCTTTCGTGGGGCTGCGGGGAGGAGAGCGGGGATCAGTGAAGTGGCGCGTACATGACAAACAACAGGACAAACGAGGATGCGCCGACCGTCACGTACGAACACGAAATGAAGTGATCCGGGGATCCCCGGGGGAAGCGGTGTTCAACAGTTGTTGATAACGATTTAAGGAGCGTGCCGGAAGTCCGTCAAGGTGTTCGTCTGGACCAATTCCGGTCACCGCAGGTCAGGTTGGAGTTCCTCCGGACGGCAAGGGGCGGCTCCACCGTCGGTTCGTGGTGCCGGAGTCAGGGCTACGGGAGCCGCCGTCCGGCCCTGCCTGCGGAGCCCGACCGGAAGCCCGGCCAGCAGCTTTGTCCCCGCAGTAGAGAAAGATGTGGCCAGGTACGTCAAAGGGCTTTCTGGTCCGTGGAAAAGCCATTACCTTCCTGCTCTGTACCGAACGGCAGAAGGACCGGATGCCCCTTCCTCCCCCAGGGACACCCATGTCCACGGCGCGACGGCGCGCGCCTGTGCTCCAGACCTCACCCCGTCATCACACGGAGGACGCGCGTGCACAGGAGACTGACCAGACCCCTCGCGGCGCTCGCCTGCACCTTGCTCGCCGCCGCGGGCGCCCTGACCGCCCAGCAGAGACCCGCCGCGGCGGCCCCCGAACCCGTGGCGAGCGCCGCGGCCGACGAGTTCCAGCAGGTCACCCTCGCCAAGGGGGTGGCCGAGACCGGCGAGCCCATGACCCTCGCCGTCCTGCCCGACCGGTCCGTCCTGCACACCTCACGCGACGGCACCCTCCGTCTGACCGACGCGGCAGGCACCACCAAGGTCGCGGGGAAACTGGATGTTTACTCGCATGACGAGGAGGGCCTCCAAGGCGTGGGCGTGGACCCCGGGTTCACCACCAACCGCTTCGTCTACCTCTACTACGCACCGAAGCTGGCCACCCCCGCCGGTGACGCACCCGCCACCGGCTCCGCGACGGACTTCGCCCCCTTCGACGGAGTCAACCGACTGTCGCGGTTCTCCCTCAGGACCGACGGCACACTCGACACCGCCAGCGAGAAGAAGGTCCTCGACGTCCCCGCGAGCCGCGGTCTGTGCTGCCACGTCGGCGGTGACATCGACTTCGACGCCCAGGGCAACCTGTATCTCTCCACCGGCGACGACAGCAACCCCTTCGCGTCCGACGGCTACACCCCCATCGACGAGCGGGCCAACCGCAACCCCGCGTACGACGCGCAGCGTTCTTCCGGCAACACCAACGACCTGCGTGGCAAGGTCCTGCGGATCAAGGTCGCCGCCGACGGGAGCTACACCATCCCGTCCGGCAACCTCTTCGCACCGGGAACCGCGAGGACCAGGCCGGAGATCTACGCCATGGGCTTCCGCAACCCCTTCCGGATGAGCGTCGACAAGCCCACCGGCACCGTCTACCTCGGCGACTACGGCCCCGACGCGGGCACGGCGAACGCGGGACGCGGACCCGCCGGACAGGTCGAGTTCAACCGCATCACCAAGGCCGGCAACTACGGCTGGCCCTACTGCGTCGGCAACAACAGCCCCTACGTGGACTACAACTTCGCCACCTCCACATCGGGCGCCGCCTTCTCCTGCACCGCACCGAAGAACACCTCGCCGAACAACACCGGCCTGACCGACCTGCCCCCGGCCCAGCCCGCCTGGATACCGTACGACGGGGGTTCCGTCCCCGAATTCGGCGGCGGCTCCGAGTCACCCATGGGCGGGCCCGTCTACCGCTACGACGCGGCATCGGCCTCCACGGTCAAGTTCCCGCAGAGTTTCGACGGCGACTACTTCGCCGGCGAGTTCGGCCGCCGGTGGATAAAGCGCATCGAGCAGGGCTCCGGCGGCGCCGTGCAGTCGATCAACGCGTTCCCCTGGCAGGGCACCCAGGTCATGGACATGGCCTTCGGCCCGGACGGCGCGCTCTACGTCCTCGACTACGGCACCGGCTACTTCAACGGGGACGCCAACAGCGCGGTCTACCGCATCGAGTACGTCACCGACGGCCGCGCCCCGCTCGCCAAGGCCACGGCCAACCGAACCTCGGGCCAGGCGCCCCTAGCGGTGGCGTTCTCCTCGGCCGGGACATCCGACCCCGACGGCGACCCGCTCACGTACGCCTGGAAGTTCGGGGACGGGGCCACCTCCACCGCCGCGAACCCCTCGCACACCTACACCGCCAACGGCCGCTACACCGCCGAACTGACCGTCTCCGACGGCACCGGCAAGACCGCGACCGCCTCCGTCGTCATCACCGTCGGCAACACCGCGCCCACCGTCACCCTCAACCTGCCCGCCGACGGCTCCATCATCGACCCGGGCGCCGCCGTACCCTTCACGGTCACCGTCACCGACCCCGAGGACGGCTCGATCGACTGCTCGAAGGTGAAGGTCACCTTCATCATCGGCCACGACAGCCACGGCCACCCGCAGACCTCCGCCACCGGCTGCTCCGGCACCGTGCAGACCATCGCCGACGGAGAGCACGACCCCAACGCGAACATCTTCGGCGTCTGGGACGCCGAGTACACCGACAAGGGGGCAGGCGGGCAGCCCGCCCTGACCACGCACGACCAGAACGTCAGCCAGGGCAGCAAGCGTCAGGCCGAGCACTTCGGCGGCTCCGCCGGCGTCCAGATCGTCGACAAGGCCGCGGCGAACGGCGGCAAGACCGTCGGCTACATCGACAACAACGACTGGATCTCCTTCACCCCGTACATCCTCGGCAACGCCACCAAACTCACCGCCCGGGTCTCCTCCGGCGGCGCGGGAGGCACGCTGGAGGTACGGGCCGGCTCACCCACCGGCACCCTGCTCGGCTCGGCCGCGGTCCCCGTCACCGGAGGCTGGGAGACCTTCCGGGACGTGAGTGCGGACCTGACCAACCGTCCGGCGGGCACCACGACTCTGTTCCTCGTCTTCAAGGGCGGCCCCGGCTCCCTCTTCGACGTCGACGACTTCACCTTCACCACCAGCGGGACCACCGCACCCGGTCGCGAACTCAAGGGCATTGGCGGCAAGTGCGCGGAGGCCGCGGGCGGAGCGAGCGCCGACGGGACACAGATCCAACTGTGGACCTGCAACCAGAGCGCCGCGCAGAAGTGGACGGCCGGCACGGACGACACGTACCGGGCGCTCGGCAAGTGCCTGGACATCAGCGGTGCCGGTACGGCCGACGGCACGAAGGTCCAGCTGTACGGGTGCAACGGCACGGGCGCCCAGAAGTGGGTGGCACAGGCCGACGGAACGTTGAAGAACCCGGTGTCCGGCAAGTGCCTGGACGCCTCCGGGGTCTCCTCGGCGGACGGCACCAAGCTCCACCTGTGGACCTGCCACACCGGCGCCAACCAGAAGTGGACCCTGACATGAGCCGACGACTCACCCGTCTCGCCGGCTGGGCCGCCTGCGGCCTGCTGGGCGCCGCCGTCCTGCCCACGGCGGTCTCCACCGCCGCCGAACCGGCCCCGGCCGCCCCCGCCCGCGCGGCGGCGGTGGCCGCGGACCCCGCGTACGACGTGCTGGTCTTCTCCAAGACCGCCGGCTTCCGCCACTCCTCCATCGACGAAGGCATCACCGCCCTGCGCCAACTGGGCACCGCCAACAACTTCACCGTCACCGCGACCGAGGACGCCGCCGCCTTCACCCCCGCCAACCTCGGCGGCTACGAGGCCGTCGTCTTCCTCTCCACCACCGGAGACGTCCTCAACACCGCCCAGCAGACCGCCTTCGAGGGATACATCCGGTCGGGCGGCGGCTACGTCGGCATCCACGCGGCGGCCGACACCGAGTACGACTGGACCTGGTACAACGGCCTGGCCGGCGCCCTGTTCAAGTCCCACCCGCACATCCAGCCGGCCACCGTGAAGGTGGAGGACCGCGCCCACGACGCCACCGCCCACCTCGGCTCCACCTGGCAGCGGACCGACGAGTGGTACGACTACCGCACCAACCCCCGCACCTCGGCCCACGTCCTGGCATCGCTCGACGAGTCCACCTACAGCGGCGGCACCATGGGCGGCGACCACCCCATCGCCTGGTGCAAGGACTACGAGGGAGGGCGCGCCTTCTACACCGGCGGCGGCCACACCGAGGACTCCTACGCCGACCCCGTCTTCCGCCGCCATCTGCTCGGCGGCATCCGCTGGGCCGCGGAGATGACGGAGGCCGACTGCCGCCCGGAGACCGGCTACACCACCCTGTTCGGCACCTCCGGGACCACCGGCTGGAAGCAGGCCGGTCCGGGCTCCTTCGCCGACACCGACAACACCCTGACCTCGCGGGGCGGCCTCGGCCTGTTCTGGTACCAGGCGAAGGAGTACAGGTCCTACTCCCTGAAGCTCGACTGGCGCCAGGCCGGTGACGACAACTCCGGTGTCTTCGTGGGCTTCCCGGCCTCCGACGACCCGTGGTCCGCCGTCGACAACGGGTACGAGATACAGATCGACGCCACCGACAGCCCCGACCGCACCACCGGCTCCGTCTACGGGTTCAAGTCCGCCGACCTCGCCGCCCGGGACGCGGCCCTCAACCCGCCGGGCGAATGGAACACGTACGAGATCCGGGTCGAGGGCGAGCGCCTCCAGCTCTTCCTCAACGGCCGCAAGATCAACGACTTCACCAACACCGATCCCGCCCGCAGCCTCCAGCAGGGGCACATCGGCCTGCAGAACCACGGCGAGGGCGACGACGTCTCCTTCCGCAACGTCCGCGTCAAGGAGCTCGGCGGCGCGACCGGACCCCGGGAGGGCGCCGTCACCGGCATCGGCGGCAAGTGCGTCGACGTCGCAGGCGGGTCGAGCGCCGACGGCACGCAGATCCAGCTGTGGACGTGCAACCGGACGGCGCGCCAGAACTGGACGGTCGGCACGGACGACACGCTGCGGGCGCTCGGCAAGTGCCTGGACGTCAGCGGCGCGGGAACGGCCGACGGGACCAGGATCCAGCTGTACGGGTGCAACGGCACGGGCGCCCAGAAGTGGGTGGCACAGGCCGACGGAACGTTGAAGAACCCGACGTCCGGCAAGTGCCTCGACGCCTCCGGGGTCTCCTCGGCGGACGGCACCAAGCTCCACCTGTGGACCTGCCACTCGGGTGCCAACCAGAAGTGGGCGCTCCCCGGCTGAGCGGCGCTCTCGACTCCGGGGCCGCCGCGGGAGGCGGTGGCCCCGGGACCGGCTGCCACACGGGGCCGGTGACGGCGGCGGGGCGCAACGCCGAAACGCACCGCCGCCGTTCTTCGACAGCCGGGCCCGGCTTCCCCGTGCGGGCGTTCGTCAGACGATGACGGGCACGGCTTTCACGAAGCGGCCGTCGGCTTCCGGCTGCGCGGCGGCGCGCCCAACCCGGTGGCGACACCGGCCGACGAGGTGTTCGCCGGCACGGTCAACGGCGCCGGCACCCTGCGCGCACAGGTGGAGCGGGACCCGGCGGACTCGGTAATCGTCCTGCGGTCACGGGAGGGGCGCTCGGGGTGTCGCGTCGCGGCTTCGGTTGCGGAACACCGGTCTTCTCCGTGCTCGTGACGGGTCATCACTCCCGCGTCGCGGAGCTTCGATCGGGGCGGCGCCGGTGGTACCACCGTGGTTCTGCTCAGCAGCGTGTGCGATATCCGCCGGCCGATGACGCCCCTCTTTCGCACGGGGCTCCGCGGGGGCCCGTTCCGCGTCCGGAACGGGCCCCGCTCGTGCAGGCGAAGCAATCAGCTCGCGCCGGTCGGTCTGCCGGCCTGGCCGGTCAGGAGGCGAGCGCGGCCGCGAAGCCGTTCTGCCAGAGCTGGTTCACGCGGGCTCGCTCGTTGGCGTCCGGCTGGGCGTTGGTGCAGGACGGGCCGGGTCCGCCGCCGGACATCAATTGACTGCACGGTCCGGAGTAGTTGTCGGGCAGGCCGAGCACGTGACCGGTCTCGTGTGTGGTGACGCGGGTCGAGTTGTACTGCTGGTTCTGCCGGTAGTCCAGGAAGATGAAGCCCCGGCCGTGTCCGTTGGTCGAGGCGTACGATCCGCGGGGGTCGTTGCCTTCGCGGTAGGTGAAGTCGGCTCTGGAGCCTTCCTGAAGCCGGACGTTGGAGACCGAGCTGTTCCAGATGCGGGTGCTGTTGGCTATCTGGGTGCGGAAGCTGGGGGCAGAGGCGGCGCTGTAGGTGACGGTGACGGCCTGAGCCCCCGGGTTGGCGGCCCGCTTCTCAGCGACCGACTTCATGACCGCGTCGAAGAACGCCCGGTTCGCGGCCGCGTTCTCGCCCGACCCCTGGTAGGCGGCAATGCTGGCGGGGGTGGAGAGGACAGGAGCAGGAGCGGCGGAGACCGCAGGAGCCGCACCCAGCGCAGAAACGAGGGCGAGGCCGGCAAGGGCGCGGGCTGTTGCGGTCGAGATGTGTTTCATGGGGGATTTCTCCTAGTGTCCGATGAACCCGCGTCCTGGGGTTTGTCCGCTCAGCGGACGGGGCGCGGGACGGTACGGGGAGAGTGTGAGGGCGTAGACACCTGCCGGGGATGATGCCAACTCGCGATGACACCGCCCTATCACCCGCCGCGGCGGAGCGGAGAAGTTGATACGGGAGAGTCGTGCCGGCTGTCCGCGATGCCCGCCGACCTGGAGACGCTGGTGCGGTGCGCGAGTTCCACGCGGCCGACCACGCCTCGCTCGCCCGGAGCGCCGAAGCGGTCGGCGCCCTGGGGCACGAAACTGCCGGGGACGGCTCTCAAGAGCATCTTGATCGACGAAGTGGCTTATCTGCGCTGGGCCTTCGGCACGCATGGGTGCCGCTGGAGGGGCCCCACGACACTAGGTGGTCGAGGGGCTCGCCGGAAGCCGGGCCGTGGTCGGTGGCCACGTCCATCGCGAGGGGCCCGCCGCCCTCTTCGCCCTCCTGTCCCGCATCGCCCGGGAACCGGGCCGGCGCCCTCTGCGCGGGATCGCCGTCGGCTGTGTCCCGCACGGCAACTGCACGGCGGCCGCGGGCTGTCCGACGCTGGACGGGCCGGGAGCCGGTGGGCGGCGCGGGAGCTCAGGCCGAGGACGAATACGTGGAGGTTGCCCGCATGACGCCCCGGTCCCGGCTGATGGCCGAACTGCTCACCAGGACCCCGCGATGACCCGCCCCGGACATGCCCTCGACGCGGTGGCACGTGAGGTCCTGGATTCGGTGCCGAAGGACGGCAGAACGATCCGGTCACCCCAGGAGACCGGACAGACGTTGCGAGGGTGGTCCACGTTCGACGAAAGGATCAAGAGCCTCAAGGCAGTGCAGACGCCGTTGAACCGGAGGTTCGGCCTCAAGCCGTCCGTGGATCCCCGGGCCCGACCGGGCCGATGACCGACACCCGCCGGCCCGTGCACGCACCGCGCCCCGCCGAGCGTGGCCGGTAGACGCCGGGAGACTCCCCGGTGCCGACCGGCCATGGCAGGGGCGGCGTCAGACGCGGTCGGCCGCGATGAGGACGTACTGGAAGGACCCGTCCCGGTAGGAGTTGATGAACGCGTCCTCGATCCCCGTGACCAGTGAGGACGTGGCCCGCAGCTCCCAGTAGGGCAGGGTGTCGGGGGTAAGGTCGATGACGGCCTGCGGCACAAGGCGGTTGTCGGCCATGGCGCGCAGGTACTCCCGGCGCGAATGGATGTTGCACTCGAAGTGCGCGTTGATCTGCGAGACCCACTTGGACGGCTGGCCGTAGCGCGGGTTCCAGCAGCCGGTGATGGTCACGTAGCGACCCCCGACCTTCAGGACGCGGGAGTGCTCGGCGAAGAGGTCGTCCAGGTCCACGTACATGCTCGACTCGTTGTTCCACGAGGCCGCGGCGGAGCCGGTCGCGAAGGGCATGGAGAGCATGTTGCAGACCGTGGCACGGACGTGGTCGTCGATGCCCAGTTCGGCCGCGCGCCCATTGGCGAAGTCGGCCTGCTTGGCCGATAGGGTCACGCCCTCCACCGAGCACCCGAAACGCTGGTGCGCCATCACCATCGAGCCACCGCGGCCGCAGCCCGCGTCCACCAGGGTGTCGCCGCGGCCGATGTCACCGAGGTGCCCCAGGAGGACATCGGCCTGCGCCGACTCCAGCCGGTGGAGCTCGGCGATCAGCTTGTTCTCGCTCTCCCTGTCCTGCGGCCCGCCGAGCGCGGCGGTGTCGACCTCACCGATGCCGTAGTGGTGGTGGTAGAGGCCGTCGACGTCGCCGAGGCGCAGGTTCACGGGCCGGGCCTCACCGTCCCAGTAGCGGGCGATGTCTCCCTGATAGGGGGTCGCAGGGCCGGGAATGCGCAGTGCGGCAGCGGTGGGCGCGGTGGTGAGTTCGGTGCTGGTCACAGATGGTTCCTTCTCTCTCTTACCAGAAGTCGGGCAGGCTGTAGCGGTAGGTGTTGGACTGGTGCCAGTGGTGGTTGCCGTCGATCCAGGCGGCGACGCCCCGCAGGAAGCGCCCCACGCTCGGGACGGGACAGGAGGCGGCCAGTGCCGCGGCCTCGGTCTCGAAGTCGTGCATCAGCTCGTTGTGGATCTCGACCGACTTGAGGTAGGCGTCCTTGTCGGACAGCCCCTCGCGTGCGGCGATCACGACGGGCAGGTTCAGATGCCGGCCCGGAGCGTCGAGCTCCTTGGTGTACGAGTAGAGGTCGTTCACGATCGTCGTGGCGTTGGAGGCAAGGGCGATGACCTTCTGAAGGTCGGGCTGGGCGTGCAGGTCGGCGGGGAGTTCGTAGCCGCCGACGGTGTCGGTGATGGTGGGGCAGGGCCGGAAGTTGTTGAACTGGCGCATGGCCAGGTACTCCCAGACTTCCGGGACCTGATCCTGCTGGGCCCAGGCCGCTTCGGCGAGATAGCCCAGGTGGAGTCGCGCCATGTCGTGGCGGAGCCGGTCCGCCTGGGAGGGCCCGGCCGCGCGGACGAAGTAGTCCATGGCGGAGCGGTAGGCGCGCCGGGGGGCGTCCGCGTGGAGGGAGGCCGCCCAGTCCGGCTGGTACTCCCCCACGGTGTACAGGGGGTCGAGTGCGGTGTGCGCGAGCAGAAGCCGCTCGCCCAGGCCGATGGGTGATCCGCCGTGGTCCTCGCAGTAGCAGTCGTCCACAGCGTTCTCCGCGACCATGAGGCGGGTGGCGATCATCAGGTGTTCGACGGTGGGCGCGTCCGGATGGCATCCGACCATGTAGCGGCCCACGGAGAAACCGTCGAACTGCTCCTCCCATTCCTCGGGATACAGGGAGACCTCGTCCAGCGCCCAGGCCTTGATCCTGCGGCTGACCTCGTCGACGCGCCCCGGGTCGGGCTCGACGATCGGGTGGTGGTACAGGCCCGGGATCGGTCGGCCCTTCTCCGCGGCCACCGGCGCGGGAGGCTCCTCGCGGGGAGTCAGCCGCAGACCGGCCGTCCCCAGGCCGTGAGGGCCGCGCAGCAGCCGTTCCAGCCCGCCGCCCGGCCCCCGTGAGCCGGTCACCGATGGAGCGGCCGTCGGCGGCAGAGCGGTCGGTGACGGGCCGGAGGGGTGGCCGGCCGGCAGGGTCGGCAGTGTGTGCGCGCCGGAGAATGCGCCGACGGCGGCGCTGGTCTCGTCGGCGCGAGCCGCGACCGCGCCGAGTACGGTCGCTCCGAAGCGGGTGACGGCCTCCGGCAGGCTCGAACGCGGAGGCGGCAGCTCGGGCACGGGCATGCATCTCTCCTTGATGAGGTGGGCAGGTGTTCGACAGCGTCAGGGCGCGCGGTCCGGTTCACGGTGCAGCGCCGCGACCCTTACCTGGGCCAGTGGGCGATCTGTACGTTCTCCAGCACACCGACCGCGTCGGGCACGAGGATGGCGGCGGAGTAGTAGGTGCTGACGAGGTAGGAGATGATCGCCTTCTCGTCGATGCCCATGAAGCGGACCGAGAGGCCCGGTTCGTACTCGTCCGGCAGACCGGTCTGCCGGAGGCCGATGACGCCCTGGTTCTCCTCGCCGGTACGCATGGCGAGGATCGAGCTGGTCTTCTCGGGCGTGATGGGGATCTTTCCGCAGGGCAGGATCGGCACGCCGCGCCAGGCGGGAACCTGCTGGCCGCCGAGGTCGGTGTGGTCCGGGTAGAGGCCGCGTGCGTTGAACTCGCGTCCCATCGCCGCGATGGTCCGGGGGTGCGCGAGGAAGAACTTGGTGCCCCGGCGGCGGCACAGCAGCTCGTCCAGGTCGTCCGGGGTCGGCCGGCCGGAGTGCGGCTGGATGCGCTGCTTGAAGTCGGCGTTGTGGAGCAGGCCGAACTCCCTGTTGTTGATCAGCTCGTGCTCCTGGCGCTCCCGCAGTGCCTCGATGGTGAGCCTGAGCTGTTCCTCAGTCTGGTTCATCGGACCGTTGTAGAGGTCGGCGACCCTGGTGTGGACCCGCAGAATGGTCTGGGCGACCGAGAGTTCGTATTCGCGCGGCTTCAGCTCGTAGTCGGCGAACGCTCCGGGCAGCTCGTGCTCGCCGACGTGGCCGGCCGACATCGCGATCTCCGCCTCACCGCGGTGGTTCTGCCGTTGCTGCGAGCGTGCGGTGAACTCGGCCAGGTGGGCCCGGAGTTCCGGCGAGGTCGACACGATGGCCGCGAAGTCCGTGCGGGAGAGGGTGAGCAGCGTGCCCGCGGTCTCGGCGGTGGCGGTCTGCGTCCACCGGGCGTCGTCGTCCAGCAGGACGTGCTCCCCGAAGTGGTCTCCGTCCGCCAGGACGTCCAGGGTGACGTCGTCGCCGTAGTTGCCGACCGAGGTCTGGCTGATCCGGCCGTGCGCGACCAGGTGGAGCCGGTCCGCGGCCGCACCCCGCTCGACCAGCGTCTCCCCCGCCCGGAAGTCACGCTGTTCGCACCGGTCGGCGATGGCGGTCAGCACTCCGACGTCGTCGAAGTCCCGCAGCAGGGCCAGTTCGCCCAGCTCCTGGGGGATGACCCGGACCGCGGCCCCGTCCTGGACGAACTCCACCCGTCCGTCGCCCACCGTGAAGGACAGCCGTCGGTTGACCCGGTAGGCACCGCCCTTGGTCTCGACCCAGGGAAGCATGCGCAGCAGCCACCGGGAGGTGATCTCCTGCATCTGCGGGGCGGACTTCGTCGTGTTGGCGAGGTTGCGTGCGGCGGCCGTCCCCAGGCTGGACTGCCGGGGCACTTCCAGCCGCGCTTCCGAGGTCGAGTCAACTGTCATCGGGCAAGCTCTCCTTGGTCGGGCGAGGGCGCGCATCAGGGGACGCGGCCGTTCGTAAGGATGGAAAAGCCGAGGAAAGGGCTGATAAGGAGGAGAAGCCTCCAAATCCAGGGGAACACTAAGGGCCCCTTCACCCTGCGGACCAAGGGAATCCACTGACATTCGCTCGATACGATGATCGCGCCCGAGGGACGTTTGCCCCTGCACCGGCGGATTTCAGCCGTGATCGGGGAGGGCGTCCCTGATGGCCTTGCGGGGTCACGATGCCCGGAGCCACAGAAGCGCGACAAGATTCGGCCTGCCGGGCCGGGCCGATGGCGGCAGCGACGCGCGGGACACGGTAGAGCGACCGCGAAAGGGACCGTTCCGTGCACGCGGGTCGGGCCCCGGAGGGGATCGCCGCAGAACCGACGTATGCACAGGCAGGGGTCCAGTCCTTCCGCGTCGCCTGATCGTTTGTCCGGGCCTGTCCCCACACCCGCAAGGCGCAGTTGCCTCAGCCCTTGCACCCGCGTACGGACACGCCAAGGGGCCCGGACCGATATACGCGATACGGTCCGGGCCCCTTCTCGACCTCCCCGCTGGACGCCCGGGTCGGTGCGGAGTCAGCAGACAGGGCCGTGGCTCAGCTTCAGCTGAGGGTGTTCAGCAAGGCCTCTTCGACGTGGTCGGCGGCGTTGCGGTGGCCGAGGGCGTTGGGGTGGACGAAGGACACCTGGTCGGGGAGAGTGACGAAACCCTCGACCCACTTGGCGTCGTCACACACGCTGTGCTTCTGGGAGGAGGTGTAGAGGTCGACGAAAGCCGCGGCCTCCTGCGTACCGGTCGACTTCTCGATGGCCTTGTTGAGGGGCTCCAGGACGTCGGTGCGCAGCCAGGCCAGGTCGCCCTGGGTGATCGTGCCGAACTTCGTCAGATCGCCGTAGGAGCACTTGGTGGTGTCCTGGGGGACGATCGTGGGGTAGCCGACGGCAAGAATTTTCGCCTTAGGTGCCCGCTCGTGGAGCACGGTGAGCATGCGGTCGTACTCCTTGCTCACCTTGTCCAGCCGGGCCTGGATGCCGGGGCTGAGATCGTCCTTGCACGGGGTGCCCGCGCCGTCGCTTTCGCCGCCCGACTGCGCGCATTTGGCGATGACATCGGCGAAGCCGAGGGTGTTCCCGCCCACGCCGACGGTGATCACGTCCGTGTCCGCGCCTACCGCCTCGGACTGTGGGGGCACCGGCGGGAAGGGGTAGTCAGGGTCCTCGGAGAGGGGAGGCAAGTGACGGCCGATCGGACTTTGGGGGGTTTCGGTGACGTTCTCGATGGTGGCCGCGCCGCAGCTGACGTTGGCCAGCTCGAAGAGGCCACCCAGATCGCGGTCGATGACCTGGGGGTAGGACCGGTCGGTCCGCTCGCAGCCGTCGCGAGGCACCTCGAAGGTGTCGCCTGCGGCGCGGATGACTCCGGCCGTGTAGGAGTCGCCCAGAGCCACCCACTGCTGGTCGTCCGCAGCGGAGACCGACGGGGCCCCGGCGAACTGGACGGGAGCGGCAACACCGGCAGCCGGAGCAGCCGCCTGCCCGGGAGGAGCGGAGAGAAGGGGAACGAAGGCCAGAGAGAGCGCGCCGAAGCCGCGCACAAAGTTCTTGATCACCACGGCGTTCTACCGGCCGCGCCCCACCCCGACGAAACCCTCTTGCCCCCTGCTCACCCGCCCGGGGGAAGGGGTTCACCGGAAAAACGCTCCGGCAGTGCCCGCCGTCCGGATCCGTGGGACGGGGTCTGGTACCGGCGGCAGGGCCGCCACCGGCACCAGGGGTACGGGCCGTACTCCGGGGAATGGACCTGTTCCGCACATCCGTACGGCACAGGCTGCACCGACCCTGTCCAGCGCGGCCGGGCCCCATAGGGACATCCCGCACGAGACCGGTCACCGGGTCAGTCGACCTCGTATCTGCCGACCTCCAGGAAGTGGCGCAGAGTCTCCGGAGTGTTGCCATCAAGGACAGCGCAGGCCGCGGCTCGGAGAGCCGGGCTGCTGGTCGGGTCAGTCACCCTGGATGACGGGCGGACGGGCGCCGGGCCGGCCGCCCAGGGACAGCGGTCTGGGAGCGAGCCGCATGAGCCTCGCACCCTTTCGTCAGCCTCCGTGGGGTCCACACTCGTCGGCCTCGCACGCCCCCGCGTTGGGTGGCTGGAGCGTAACCGGCCTCGTACGGAGGTTCCGCCGGAGCCCGCGGGGGAGCCGGTGCTCGCTGCTTCTCGGGGCTGTTCCTTCGACGACGTCGGCCTCTTCGTCACCGGCGTCCGGTGTTCCTCATCGGCTCCGCACAGGGCGTGGTTGTGCAGGGTGGCGACGGCTTGGACCGCGTGGTGGAGGCCGTTTCCGCGTTGACGGCGGTCGCGGAGGATCTTGTCGTGCTTCATGCGGGCGAAGGCGTGTTCCACGCGGGCCCGTACGCGTCGGTGTTCCGTGTTGTCGGAGTCCTCGCCCGGCAGGAGTGGGCGGCCGGGTCGTTTGCGGTGCGGGACGACGAGGCCGGTGTTGATGTAGGCGCCGTCGCCGAGCACGGTCACGCCCTGGCAGACGCCGGCCAGGCCGGAGTCCCGCCACGCTTCGGCATCCGCGGTGCTGCCGGGGACCGGAGGGGCTGTCGCGATCACCAGTCTGATGTCGGCGTCGATGATGACCTGCACGTTCGCGGAGAACCGGTAGGTGCGGGAGGAGGCTCCGACGTTCCGGTCCCGGACCGGGATCAGGGTGCCGTCCGCGATCCATGGGCGGTCCGTCGCCTCAGCGGAGCGGGTCGCCGGCTCGATCGCCAGGAGCGGCCCCAGCCGGTGGATTACCCGGCACACGGTGGCCGGGGAGCAGCCGAACAGCGGCGCGAGCTGCCGCATCGTGAGGTCGGTCCGGTAGCGGCCGGCTGCCGGCATCACCCGTCCTCCGGCGGAAGACACCACGGCCGACCCCGGCCAGGCCCAGCCCCACCCCGCTCCCGAACCACCTTCAGCAGCCGCTCGAACTGCGGCGCCGCTCTACTCCCCGCCCCCTCCCGATCCACCACCCCATCCAAAGCCTCCTGACGATCCACCGTCCGCAGTATCGCCCGCAGGTCCATCGTGGCAGTCGTCGAGGGCCCGTCCCATGGACCGGAGAGCGCGGCCCAGGCCGTCAGGAATCGGATGTGCGGCGAGCAGACCGTGCCGGACCGGGCCGGTGGGAAGAGTGGCCGGCCCTTCGAGTACGTACGCGGGAAGGCCGCCCTCCGCGACGGCGGCAACCAGCAGTCGCCGGCCCCGGCGGGTGACCCGCTGCCGCCTGCGGCTCAGCAGGCCCAGACGGACCAGCCTCCGCGCGATGTCGTCGACCGGCTGGGAGCAGCCGACGCGATCGATCACTTCCTGGACGCGCCTGCTGCGCGGGCAGGCTGCCAGGACCGCTTCCTCGACCGCATGTCCCGACCGGACTTCACCGGTGGCGCGGAGCCGAGCGGCACGCAGGCTCAGCACCCCCTGCTCGGTCAGCGCGACGACGGCGCTCTCGACCACACGCTGCCGGCCTCCCGCGAGGAACGCGTAGGCGTATTGGTCCAACGCCGCGCCTCCCTGCGCTGCCGCGCGTCTTCTCCATGACCCCGCCATAGCCTCCCCCATCGGCCGGACCCCATGGTCCCATCGTCGCCGAAGTGACCTGACGACGTAACAGATTTGTTGGAGGGCACGGGGTTTGGTGACTTTGCATCAACGCCTGCGAACTTTGAACACTGCGGTGACGAAGTATGGACGCCACCGGTAGAAGCCTCCTACTGTTCTCGGCGCAGCCACCGGAGCCCCCTGTCCGGACGCAGCGCTGCCCCACAGCACGAGCCGCACGTTCACCCCCGGGCGCCGGGTGGCCCCACCCACCGCCGCGACGCGCCCCTCGCTGCGAGGGGCCAGGAGGAAGAATGCATCCACGGCCGCTCCACCGTTGCCGCAGACACCTCACCGGTCTGCTGGTCTCCGCCTTTCTCGTCGGCGCCTTCGCCGCCTCACCGGCCACCGCCGCACCGGCACCGAGACCTCAGGACGAACTCCCGCCCCAGGAACCGGGCGTCACCCTGCGCGTCTTCGATGTCCAGGTCCCTCTCGACAAGTTGTGCGACATCAAGGCCGGACAGACGCCGAACGTCGACAAACTGATGTCCGGCATCGACTGGAGTTCAGCGGACGACTTCGGCTTCGGCGACCACTTCGTCTCGCAGGTGACCGCCAATCTGACCGTCCCCGAGGACGGCACGTACGCCTTCCGGCTGATCAGCGACGACGGTTCGCGGCTGCGGATCAACGACTCCACCGTCATCGATCACGACGGGCTGCACGGTGCGGAGCCCAAGGACGGGTCAGCTGAACTGACGGCTGGTCATCACGCCCTGCGCATCGACCACTTCGACCGCACCGGTGGTCAGCAGGTCACGCTCCAGTGGAAGCCGCCCGGCGCCTCGGACTTCGCCGTCGTGCCGAACTCCGTACTCAGCACCGACGCCGACGTCGTACGGGTGACCGCACCGGGTCGCAAGGAGTGCGAAGGCGCCCTCGACTCCCCCGGCGACGGGCTGCCGCTGACCGGGACGCACCCGGACTACGCGCTCACCGATCTGCGACCGGCGGGCTTCGAGCCGCAGGTCACCGCGATGGACTGGCTGCCCGACGGCCGGCTCGCCGTGACCACCTGGGGCGGCACCGACAACACCACCGGCGAGGTCTACCTCCTCGACAACGTCCAGGGCGAGACCGACGCGGGGAAGGTGACCGCCAAGAAGGTCGCCGACGGGCTGAAGGAGCCCATGGGCATCAAGGCCGTCGACGGCAAGCTGTACGTTTCCCAGAAGCACGAACTCACCGAGCTCACCGACGCCGACGGCGACGATGTGACCGATGAGCGGCGGACGGTGGCCACGTGGCCGTACGGCGGGAACTTCCACGAGTTCGCCTTCGGGCTGCTGTACCGGGACGGGTACTTCTACCTGAACCTGTCCGTCGCGATCGACCTGGGCGGGGCGACCACCGATCCGCAGCCGGCGCCGAACCGGGGTTCGACCATCAAGGTGAACAGGGAGACCGGCGAGGTCGATTACATCGCCGGCGGTCTGCGCACGCCCAACGGCATCGGCTGGGGGCCCGAGGGCGACATGTTCGTCCTCGACAACCAGGGCGGCTGGCTGCCTTCATCGAAGCTGCTCCACATCAAGCAGGACCGCTTCTTCAACCACTACACCAACCCCTCCGGCCCCTTCGACGACAAGCCGGTCACCAAGCCGGTGCTGTGGCTGCCGCAGAACGAGATAGCCAACTCGCCCAGCACTCCCCTGCAGTTGACCGAGGGGCGGTTCGCCGGGCAGATGCTGTTCGGGGACGTCACGTACGGCGGCATCCAGCGCGCGTACCTGGAGAAGGTCGACGGCGAGTACCAGGGTGCGGTGTTCCGCTTCACCCAGGGGCTGGAGGCGGGTGTCAACCGGATCAGCATGGGGCCGGACGGCGCGATCTACGCCGGTGGCCTCGGTGCGGGCGGCAACTGGGGTCAGGAGGGCAAGCTGACCTACGGGCTCCAGAAGCTCTCCCCCAGCGGTGACAAGGCCTTCGACATCCTGGCCATGCGCGCGAAGCCGGGCGGCTTCGAACTGGAGTACACCGAGCCGCTCTCCGAGGAGACCGCGGCGAAGCTCGCCGAGAGCTACCGGGTCGAGCAGTGGACGTACGCCCCGACGCCCGCGTACGGGGGTCCGAAGATCGACGAGGAGGCCCTCGGGGTCAGTGGGGCCACCCTTTCCGAGGACCGCAAGAAGGTCACGCTGACCATTCCCGGGCTCAAGGCGAACCGGGTCGTCCATATCCGCTCGCCGCGCCCCTTCAGCTCCGCCGACGGCGCCGAACTGTGGAGCACGGAAGCCTGGTACACCCTCAACTCGCTGCCGGGCGACCAGCCCCCCGCCACCCAGTACGAGGCGGAGGAAGCCACCCTCAGCGGAGGCGCGGGCTTCGACACCGAGCACGCGGGCTACTCCGGCGGCGGCTTCGTCGACAACTTCGGCCAGGAGGGCGCGGCCGTCACCTTCGACGTGGAGGCCGGGAAAGCGGGAACGTACGACGTGGGTCTGCGCTACTCCAACGGGCCGAACCCGGCGCCCGGTACGAAGACGGTGAGCGTCCACGTCAACGGGGAGAAAGTGCGGCAGACCAAGCTGCTCTCCACCACCGACTGGAAGACCTGGTCGACGGGGACCGAGCAACTGGAGCTGCGCGAGGGCCGCAACACGGTCACCTACTCCTACGACAGCGGTGACACGGGCCATGTCAACCTGGACATGATCAGCGTCCATCCGAAGGGCGCCCGCGTCCAGCTCTTCGACGGCACCGACCAGTCGGCCTGGCAGCACCCGGACGGGCGTGAGCCCGAGTGGCCGGTGAGCGGCGAGGCGATGGAGGTGGCGGGCGGTGACCTGCGGACCAAGCAGGGTTTCCAGGACTTCCGTGCGCATGTGGAGTTCCGGCTGCCGAACCTTCCGCCGGACGTGACCGGTCAGGACCGCGCCAACAGCGGGGTCTACCTCCAGGATCGCTACGAGGTGCAGATCCTCGACTCGTACGGCGACACCACGCTCGCGGACAACGAGGCCGGGGCGATCTACACCAAGAAGGCCCCGGACGTGAACGCGGCCACGGCTCCGGAGACCTGGCAGACGTACGACATCACCTTCCGCGCCGCCCGGTACGACGGCTCGGGGGCGAAGACGGAGGACGCCCGGGTCACGGTCGTGTGGAACGGCGTCACCGTCCACGACGACGTCGCCGTCGACGGGCCCACCGGCGGCGGAGCGGCCGAAGGACCGACAGCCGGGGCGATCAAGCTCCAGGACCACGGCAGCAAGATCCGTTACCGGAATGTGTGGGTCGAGCCCCTCACCTGACCCCGCCCCGCGTTCCATCGGCCCCCACCGGGCTCCGACCTGAGGCCGGGGTCCGGTGGGGGCCGTCGCTATCGTGCTCGCGTGACCTCCACAGTCCGGCTTCCGCTGCTGTTCCTCGATGCCGACGGACCGCTCATCCCCTTCGGCGCCTCCGAGCCGTACCCGACCTACGAGACCGGCACCGACCGGTCCTGGGTCGCCGTCCACCACCCGGGTCCCGCACTGCTCCACCGGGTGGAGCCCCGGCAGCGGCTCAGGGACGGCGACTACGCGGTCCTCGACGTCTGGCTGCGGCGCCGGGCGGGTGCGTAGCACTTCCGGCTGCCTGTTGCCGGCTCATCCCGGAGCCTGTTGGGCGATGCCTCTCCGGCAGGAGAGGACGACCAGGAACGGCCACAGCGCCTGAAGGAACGTCACGACGCGCTCGGCGACACCCGGGGCGCGCGCGGTCTGCAGTTCCGCCAGGAACCACAAGGCACTCGCGAACATGAGCGCGCTCGCGGCGAGCGACACGTCCAGGCGCAACCCCCAGGGCACAGGGTTCCCGCTGCGGACGGCGGCGAGCGGTGGCCACACCGCCAGCAGCACCACGCCCACCGTGGCCACCGCCCCGTGGTCCAGCGCCCCGCCGCTGCTCGGGGCGGGGGCCAGGGTCAGGGCCAGCGCGGACAACCCGCCGCCGGCGAGGGCCACCCGGCCGGGGAGCGCCGCCTGCCGGAGCGCGTGCGCCGTCGCCACGTAGCACGTCCCCAGCACCAGCAGCATCCCCGTCATCAGCCAGTAGCTGGTGGCGCCGTAGGCGGCGAGCACGCTCAGGGTGTCCGCCGCGGGATCGTACGCCGGTCCCTGACGCACCTGCGCAATCATCCAGGAGCCGACCAGCAGGACCGGGGCGCACCCGGAGGAGACCAAGGCCCACCAAGGAGCAGATCGCATTCAGTGAGCATAAATCGGGGCATATCTCCTTGCACTGCTCTCCGTCCCCTTCGGCTTTCCGTGCCTCCTGGTGGCGGCCGGGCGGGTGCCGCGGGCGGTCGGCGGCGGTAGCGTACGGAAGCCTGTGGTGAGGAGGCGTCAGGTGAACGGCACCGCCCGGATCGATGTGAGCCGCGAGCAGGTCCTGCGGTACCGCGTGGCGGCCCATGGGTTCGACCGCGCCTCGCCCACGCCCGGTGTTCTGGCCCTCGGTGTCCAGGACACCCCGCACGGCTCGGCCCCGGTGGCGCTCGCCGCGCGAGGGGCTTCCTCCCGTGCGCTGGAACGCGTCTGGTCCTTCCGCGGCGCGCCGCATCTGCACCGGCGTACGGAGCTGGCGGCACTGGCCGGTGCCCTGTGGCCGCTCGACGACGCCGACGCCACGGCCCGGATCAGCACCGCGGCGATCAAGGAGGGGGCGAAGCTGGGACTGGCGGCCTTCCGCGTCACGGCGGAGGCCTTCCGCCGGACCGTGGTCGAGCCGCTGGGAAAGGGTGAGGTCAGTGCGGCGGTGAGCGCGGCCGTACCGGAATCGCTGACGTTCTGGTGCACCCCGTGCGGGTCGCGGCACATCTCGGGTCTGCTTTTCCAGCAGGCCGGGCTCTTCGGGTCGGTGCGGGTCGGGGCCGAGCGGGGGAAGACGGTGCTTTCGCCGCTCGGGTCGCCGTTCCCGGTCCCGGAGGCGGCGTCGGGGACGCAGGACCTGATCCGCTCCTACCTGCGTTTCCTCGGTCCGGCCACCCGGGCGGAGGTGGCCGCGTTCCTCGGGACGCGGCCGACCGCGATCCGGCCGGTCTGGCCACAGGGACTCGTCGAGGTCTCGGTGGACGGTGCGTCGGGCTGGCTTCCGGAGTCCGAGGTGGCGGCGTTGCGCGGGGCACCGCGCGCCGACGCCGTACGGCTGCTGCCGCCCGGTGACCCGTTCCTCCAGGCGCGGGACCGGTCGCTGCTGCTGCCGGAGAGGGACCGGCAGAAGGAGCTGTGGCGGGCCATCGGCGGGCCGGGGGCGGTGCTCGCCGGGTCGGAGGTCGTCGGCACCTGGCGTGCCCGGGCCTCGGGGCGGCGCGTGGAGGTGACGGTGACGGGGTTCGGCGCGCTGTCCGCGGCGGTGCGGCGGGCCCTGGAGTCGGAGGCGCGGGCCGTCGCCGAGGCTCGCGGGGCCGAGGACGCCCTCCTGCGGATCGGGTGAGCCGCGGGTCCGGGCGCGATGGCCGTCAGGGTGCGGTGGTCCCGGGCTTCGCCCGGCGGATGGGCATCATCGTCTCCGCCGCCTCCCGCGCCAGGTGGTCGAGGATCAGCCCGCTGACGAGAGCCGGTTTCTCCAGCGGGACCAGGTGGGAGGCCCCGGGCACGACGGCCAGCTCGGCGTCCGGGATCGCGCGGTACAGGGCCGTCGTGTGCTCCAGCGTCATCAGGTCGTCGTCGCCCGACATCACCAGGGTGCGCGCCTCGATGCGGGCGAGGGCCTCGGGCGTCAGCGTCGGCTGGGTCCGCCACATGTCGAGCACCTTCGCGGCCACCACCGGCCAGTGATCCGGGCCGTCCGGTGCGACGGGCTCGTACAGCTCCCGGAAGAAGGCCAGGTCGGGCCCGGACGGCGTCATCTCGTCCAGCATCGACGGCTCGGTGAAACATTCGGGGCCCGGGCGGAAGTTGGCCCCGATCGCGACGACCTTGCGGACGAGGTCGGGGCGGTCCCGGGCGACGAGCAGCGCGACGACTCCCCCGTCGCTCCAGCCCACCAGGTGTGCCGGTCCCTCGACCACCGTCTCCAGGAAGGCCACGGTGTCGTCGGCCATGTCCTGGTAGGTCAGGGGGCCGGGGACGTCGGCCGTGTGCCCGTGGGCGCGCCGTTCCGGCAGGAAGACGCGGTAGGCGGCGGCGAGGTCGGTGCGCTGGGCGCCCCACGTGTCGTTGGTGCAGAAGCCGCCGTGCAGGAGGACGAGCGGGTCGCCGGCGCCCTCGGTCTCGTACCAGGTCTTGACACCGGGCAGGTCCGCGTACTCACCCATCGTCCAGGCCTCTCCGGGGCTGTCGTCGTTCCGCCTTCTCCGGCCAGTCTGCGCGGTGGCCTCGGGGACCGCCACACGAGTCGGTGCGGGCCGGATGTCAGGTGTCGGCCGGGTCGCTGTCGCGCCGCGCGCGCCGGATGCCCGCCTCGGCGCTGTCGAGCAGCATCTCCAGGGCTGTGGGGTACGCGCTGTCGTTCATCCTCGCGACCAGCAGCGATGCCAGGGCGGCGATGTTCGGGTGGGTTTCCGCCGGCAGTTCGGCGTAGGTGGCGTGCCAGACCTGTTGGTCGGCGGCGCGGGCAGCTTCGGGCAGGGCGAGGCTCGCGGCGTCCAGTGCGGCGAAGGCGAGTGCCTGGTCGACGAACGCCTGGTAGATCCGTACGACGTCCGGGTCGGGAAGTCCGGTCGATCGCAGGATGCCGAGGAGCGTCTCGTCGCCGGCGATCTCGTTGGCACGGCCGCTGACCCGGCTGGCGGTCAGGACGGCGGCCTCCGGGTGGGCCAGATAGGCGGTGTGGATGCGCAGTCCGATCTCGCGCAGGTCGGTGCGCCACTGTCCGGTGGCCCGCCAGCCGCGCATCGCGCGTCCGATCAGTTCGTCGGCGATGGCCAGGGTCAGATCGTCGATGCCGCGGAAGTAGCGGTAGAGCGTGCTCGGGTCGGCTCCGAGGGCGAGGCCGAGGCGGCGCACGGTCAGTCCGTCCCTGCCGTGTTCGTGGAGCATGCGCAGGGCGGTCTCGACGATCAGCTGCTGGGTGACCACGACGCCCTGGCGGGTCGGCCGCCGGCGCCGCCGCTCCTCCTCCGGGACCACCTTCTTCGCCATCCGCGCCTCCCCCGTGTCGGTGTGCCGGTGCTGGTCCGTCGGCCCTCGCACCTTATGCCAACAGCGTTGACCTTACTCAAGTGCACCTCTTTCATGGACGAATCCAAGGGCACCGGCCCGTACGGCCCGGCCCCTCGACGAAAGGCACATCCGCCATGCGTGTACTCCTCGTCGGCGCAGGTGGCGTGGGCACGGCGATCACCAGGATCGCCGCCCGCCGCTCCTTCTTCGACCACATGGTCGTCACCGACTACGACCTCTCCCGGGCCGAGGCGGCGGTGACCGCGCTCGGCGAGGACGGGGCGAGGTTCTCCGCGCTGCGCGTCGACGCCTCGGACCGGGCGGCGGTCACCGCCCTGATCGCCGAGCAGCGGTGCGACATTCTCGTGAACGCCACCGACCCCCGGTTCGTGATGCCGTTGTTCGACGCGGCGCTGGCGGCCGGGGTCGACTATCTGGACATGGCCATGTCTCTGTCATCGCCGCATCCTGAGCGTCCGTACGAGGAGTGCGGGGTCAAGCTCGGCGACGGGCAGTTCGAGCGTGCCGCGGCGTGGGAGGAGGCGGGGCGGCTGGCACTCGTCGGGGTGGGCGTCGAACCGGGGCTCTCCGATGTCTTCGCCCGGTACGCGGCGGACGAACTGTTCGACGAGATCGAGGAGATCGGTGTCCGGGACGGTGCGAATCTGACCGTCGAGGGCTATGACTTCGCCCCGTCGTTCTCGATCTGGACCACCATCGAGGAGTGCCTCAACCCGCCGGTGATCTGGGAGAAGGACCGGGGCTGGTTCACCACGGCGCCGTTCAGCGAGCCGGAGGTGTTCGACTTCCCGGAGGGCATCGGTCCGGTGGAGTGCGTCAACGTCGAGCACGAGGAGGTTCTGCTGATCCCGCGCTGGGTGGAGTCGCGGCGCGTCACGTTCAAGTACGGGCTGGGCGAGGAGTTCATCGAGACGCTCAAGACCCTTCACCGGCTCGGTCTCGACCGTACGGACAAGGTGACCGTGCCCGGCGGCGCCGTGTCGCCCCGTGACGTGGTCGCGGCCTGCCTGCCCGACCCGGCCTCCCTGGGCGAGCTGATGCGGGGCAGGACCTGTGCCGGTACGTGGGTGAAGGGGACGAAGGACGGCGCGCCCCGCGAGGTGTACCTCTACCACGTGGTCGACAATCAGTGGTCGATGCGCGAGTACGGCTCCCAGGCCGTGGTCTGGCAGACGGCGATCAATCCGGTGATCGCCCTGGAGCTGGTGGCGGGCGGTGTCTGGAGCGGCACGGGGGTGCTCGGCGCCGAGGCGCTGGACCCGCGTCCGTTCCTCGATCTGCTGGTGGAGTACGGCTCTCCGTGGGGTCTGCGCGAGCAGTGAACGCGGGCCGTGCGCGGTCTCTCCACGGACCGTCCTCGGGACGTCGGAAAAAGTCGAAGAGATCTTTGGGCGGCGATGTCGAGAACCCGGATCCGGCTCCGTCCCCGTAGTGAGAGCGGCCAGAATGGGCCGCCCGGCACCGAGGAGAGACATCATGGCCAAGTACCTGCTGCTCAAGCACTACCGCGGCGCCCCGGCAGCGGTCAACGACGTACCGATGGACCGGTGGACGCCCGAGGAGATCTCGGCGCACATGCAGTACATGCAGGACTTCGCGGACCGGCTGGAGAAGTCCGGGGAGTTCGTCGACGGGCAGGCACTCGCCCCCGAGGGCTCCTGGGTCCGTTACGACGGTGAGGGCCGCCCTCCGGTCACCGACGGGCCGTTCGCCGAGACCAAGGATCTGATCGCCGGGTGGATGATCATCGACGTGGACGGTCACGACCGGGCCGTCGAGCTGGCCGGGGAGCTGTCCGCCGCTCCCGGGGCCGGCGGGAAGCCGATCCACGAGTGGCTGGAGGTGCGCCCGTTCCTGACCGCGCCGCCCACCGTCACGGAGTGACGCCTCGATGGACGAACTCCTTCTGCGGAGCCTCACCCCGAGCGTGCTCGCCGTCCTCGTCCGCCGCGGAGCAGACTTCGCGGCGGCCGAGGACGCCGTACAGGACGCCCTGGTCGAGGCGGTCCGCGTATGGCCGGGCGGGATGCCGCGGGAGCCGAAGGGCTGGCTGGTCACCGTGGCCTGGCGGCGGTTCCTCGACGCGACCCGGGCGGATGCCTCCCGGCGGCGGCGCGAGGACCGTCTCGACGAGGAGCCCGCGCCGGGTCCCGCGCCGGCGGTGGATGACACGCTCCAGCTCTACTTCCTGTGCGCCCATCCGTCGCTGACGCCGTCGTCGGCGGTCGCACTCACGCTGCGCGCCGTCGGCGGGCTCACGACCCGGCAGATCGCCCGGGCGTATCTGGTGCCCGAGGCGACCATGGCACAGCGGATCAGCCGGGCGAAGCGCACCGTCTCCGGCGTGAGGTTCGACCGGCCCGGCGATGTCTCCACCGTGCTGCGCGTGCTGTATCTGGTCTTCAACGAGGGCTATTCCGGGGATGTCGACCTCGCCGCCGAGGCGATCCGGCTCACCCGGCAGCTCGCCGCCGCGATCGACCACCCGGAGGTGGCGGGGCTGCTCGCCCTGATGCTGCTCCACCACGCCCGGCGCGCCTCCCGGACCGCGCCCGACGGGAGCCTGGTACCGCTCGCCGAGCAGGACCGGGGCCGGTGGGACACCGGGATGATCGCCGAGGGTGTGGGCATCCTGCAGGCGGCCCTCGCCCGGGACCGGCTGGGCGAGTTCCAGGCCCAGGCCGCCGTCGCGGCGCTCCACGCGGACGCGCCGACCGCCGAGGAGACCGACTGGGTGCAGATCGTCGAGTGGTACGACGAACTGGCGGGCCTCACCGACAGCCCGGTCGTCCGGCTCAACCGGGCGGTGGCCGTCGGCGAGGCCGACGGCCCACGCGCCGGGCTGGCCCAACTCGCCGAGCTGAGCGACTCGTTGCCCCGTCATACGGCGGTCGCGGCGTACCTGCACGAGCGTGACGGCGACCTGGCGACGGCCGCGCGACTGTACGCGGAGGCCGCCCACAAGGCCCCCACGCTCGCCGAGCGCGACCACCTGACGCGCCAGGCCGCGCGGCTCAACGCCGAACACCGGTGAGTGAGCGTCAGGCCGTGCCGCCGGGACCGTGATCCGGGTCCCGATGCCCAGGGGGCACGAAACAGGCGGTCACCGTCTTGCCTTCGCGTTGGCGGTGCTGTTCCCAGCTGTCGGACAGCACCTCGACGATGGCGAGTCCCCGGCCGCCCGTCGCGTCGAGGCCCCGGTCGACCGCGGCGGGGAGCACCGGACTGGAGTCGTGAACGCTGACATGCAGGCAGGTGCTGTCCCAGGTCAGGACGAGCTGGGCATCGCTGTGCGCGTGCTTGTGCGCGTTGGTGATGAGCTCGGACACGGCCAGGAGCACCGAGTCCACCAGGTCGGGAGCGCTCCTCGTCCACGCCAGCGAGTCGAGATGCTCCCGCGCCCAGTGACGCCCCGCCCGCACCCCCTGGGACATGGGGAAGGACTGCGCCCAGCCCACCGCCCTCATCTCGGAATCGGCCATGACCTTGCCTCTCCTTCGTCGGTCGGGGAAGTGAGGCCGTCGTTCGCCGCCCTCCGTCCGCTCTTCTACCCGCCCGGGCGGATATGACGTCCACCTGGCCGGTACCGGGGGCGGACGGCCGCCCTCGTGGTGACAATTAGGTAAGCCTCACCTAATATGCGACTGTCGTCTTCGGGTCCCCACACGCCAAGAAGCCGGTATCCCCCCTTCTTTCGTTCGCCCCGGGCACGGCTCCGTTCCGACGCGCGCCGTACCCCTCCCCCGAAGGAGACATGCAGCGCATGTCCATGCCTCGCCGCGGCCGCCTGGCCGCTCTCGCCGCCCTGACCGTCGTCTCCGTGGGCGCGGGCGCCCTCGCCGCTCCCGCCTCCGCAGCCCCGGGCGTCCACGCCGCCGCGCGGGCCGAGGTCCCGGGTACGACGTCGGCGGCCGCCCCGATCCTGGTGAGCGGGCGGTCCTCCTGGGGCTTCAAGGAGTCCTGGGTCCGTTACGTCGGGATGTTCAGCGGTTCGGTGACCGCGGGCGGCGGCGCGACCGCGGACGCCGCCGGACAGGTCGACTACCCCGTCAAGCACGGCTCGGTCGACCCGGCGAAGAGCTCGGCCGATGTGCGCTTCGGCGGCTCGGTGACGTACGCGATACCCAGCCACGGGATCACCGCGATCACCCTCGCCAACCCGCGTGTCGTCCTCAAGAACGGCCAGGGCACGCTCCACATGGACGTGACGACCGATCTCGTCGCCGGTGAGGACCCGGTCACCACCGCCGGGGTGCCGTTCGCCACGCTCACGGCGGCCGCCGGCGCCCTCGACGGCAGCACCCTCGACTGGTCGGGCATCACGGCCTCGCTCACCGGCGAGGGCGCGGCGATCTTCTCCTTCCAGGGCCGTCCCATGTACCCGGCCGGCACGACGCTGGACCCGCTCGCGATCAGCGGGGGCGTCAGCGTCCCCACGCTGACGGTCAGCCAGGTCACCGGGCTGGGCGCGGAAACCCAGGTCACCGTCAGCGGCAAGGGCTACCAGCCCGGGCGCGGCGTGTATCTGGCCCAGTCCATCGCCATGCCCGGCACCACGTACCCCAGCGTCTTCGGCAACGCGGTGTACGTCCGCCAGGTCGGCGCGGACGGCACCTTCAGCGTCACGGCGAAGCTCACCGAGACGTTCACCCCCTCCGGGGGTTCCGCCGTCGACTGCCGGACCACCGCCTGCTTCGTCACGAGCTTCAACTCGCACGACAGCGCCGACCCCACCTGGATGCCGTCGCGCGCCCAGGACGTGGCCCAGCCGCTGACGTTCGGGGTGGAGGTCCCCGCCGCCACCGTCACCCAGCAGCCCGTCTCCCGTAAGGTGCGCTCGGGCGCCACCGCCGTCTTCACCGCCGCCGCGGACGGCGCCGATTCGGTCCGTTGGGAGCGCAGCTCCGACAAGGGCGTGAGCTGGAGCGCCGTGCCCGGGGCCACCACCGCCACGCTGTCGGTGAAGGCGAGCGCCGCGCTCAACGCCCACCGCTACCGCGCCGTCTTCGTCAACGCGTCCGGTGAGACCGCCACGTCGCCCGCGACGCTCACGGTGTCCGCCGTGCCCGCCCGGATCGTCTCCTTCAACGCCTCCCCCGAGCCGGTCGGCAAGGGCAGCAAGCTGAAGGTCGTCGGCACCCTCCAGACCGTCGGCGCCACGGACGACGTCTGGCGTCCACTGGCCAAGACGTCCGTGGTCGTCGAGTTCCGGGCCCAGGGCGCCACGACCTGGAGCCGGGCCACATCGGTCACCACGGACAGCAAGGGCGTGGCCACGGCGTCGGTCACCGCCGTCAAGGACGGCACCTGGCGGGCCCGTTACGCGGGAACCGCCGACCGGGCCGCGGCCGTGAGCTCCTCGGACAACGTGGACGTCAAGCTGCGCACGGCGGTGTCCGGCTTCAACGCCTCGCCGGAGCCGGTCCGCAAGGGCCGCACCATCACGGTCAAGGGCACCCTGCGCAGCCTGGACGGCACCTGGAAGAACACCTCCGGCCAGTCGGTCAGCATCCTGTTCAAGGCCGACGGTTCCAGCAAGTGGAGCAAGCTGGCGACCGTGAAGACCAACAGCAAGGGCGTCTTCTCGAAGGGGTTCACCGCCCAGAAGGACGGCACGTGGAAGGCGCAGTTCACGGCCACCTCGTCCCGTCTCGGCACGACCAGTTCCGGTGACCGCGTCGACGTGCGCTGAACCGCGCGGGCCGTGGCCGACGGGAACGGCTCCCGTCGGCCACGGCCCGCGTGTGTCTCCGGCCCGCGGTTGCCGCTGCCTCAGTCGAGCGGCGGGTGGGCGTTGCGGAGCAGTTCCTGGAACTGTCCGGAGAACCAGTGCCCGGCCACCGGGGAGTCGGGCAGGGCGCCGGTGAGGTTGTAGCCGTTGCGGCCGTTGCCGGTGTACGTCGGGTCGCACATCCGGTCGAAGCCCTTGCCCTCGTCGTTGTCGATGGGTTCGCTGCTGCCGTCGGACTCGCCCGGGGGTTTGGCCCAGACGTAGGCGTCGATCCCCGGCTCGGGTGCGGTCGTGGGTCGCTCGCCGATGCCCGCGCCGCTCTGGTTGCACCAGTTGCCGGCGTGGATGCGGCGGTCGGTCCGGCCTCCGTCGACGTAGGCGTCGGCGCTGGTCCGCGGCCCGGGGCCGGCCGGCCGGGCGGAGCCGCCCCAGCCGTTGCGGGCGGTGTCGATGAGCATGCCGAGGTCGGAGGCGAAGCCCTGGCGGACCAGTTCGGTGCGCAGGGCCTGGGCGAACGAGAGCTCGTCGACGTACTGGTTCCAGTCGATCCAGCGCGACTGGCGCACCGTGGTGCCGTTCACGGAGTCGGTCACCGCGAAGTGCGGTTCTTCGAGCGCCGAGTAGTTGGCGGTGTTCACGATGAAGCCGTGCACGTCGGCGGTGGAGGCGCCCTCCATCGTCGCGGCCCTCTTGAACTGCTGGGCGGCGGGGACGAAGTTGGAGTCCCAGCCGAGCCAGCCGTGGTGGGCCGCGTCGACGTAGTTGTAGACGTTGGGGATGGCTCCGAGCGTGTGCAGGGCGTACCCGACCCCCTTCTCGTAGTTGCCGTTGGCCTTCATCGTGGCGCACTCGGGCGTCGAACCGGCCGTGCCGCCGGCGTTGGTGACGAGGTTGGGCAGCGAGTCCGGTTCGATGAGCGTGACGATGCGCAGAGACGCGTAGGCGGGGTCGTCGAGGATGTCGGCGATGGGGTCGATGTAGTCGCTCTTGTAGCGGTCGAGTTCGGTGGGGCCGAGTTCGCCGTTGGAGGCGAGTGCGGCGCAGTCCCGGCCGGGCAGGTTGTAGATGACGACCTGGAAGAGGCCGGCTCCTTGGCGCACGGCCGTGTCGAGGTGCGCTCGTAAGCCTCGTGCGCCGGGCGTGCCGCCGATCGCGGCGATACGGTCCATCCAGACGAACGACGGCTCGTCGGCGATAGCTGACCCGCCGGGTTCCGCGGCTGCCTTGGCGGACCAGTCGGGGTTCACGTACGCGGTGGCGCCGGCATAGGGGTTGTCGACGCGGGCCGCGGCCGACGCCTGTCCGGGGACGGCGACCGCGAGCGATGCGCCCATGATCAGGGCGGACAGCGCGCCGGCGGTCCTCCGGCGGGACGCCTGCGCCGTGGTGGTGCGGTGACGTGCGGGCGGGGTGGTGCCTTTGCTTCTCATTGCGGCTCCGTGCTCCTCTCGTACGTCCGTCGCGGGTGTCGACGGACGGTTCGGGGGTCCGTGACGCTCAGGAGGTGAGGGTTCGGGTGGGGGGAAACGTGCGTGGGAGCGCTCCCAAAGTGACGCGGCATCCGATGACTGTCAAGCCGTGCGGCTCTATCAGCTTGCGCATTACGGCAGTTGGCGTGATTGGAGCGCTCCCATGCACAGGAGGAGCGGATGCTCGGGGCCGAAGATGCGGTGACGATGGTCTAGTCCAAGCTGCGTCCGTCCCTCTATCCTCGCCCGTAGCCGGTGACACACCATCCCCCCACCCAGGTTGCCTGCCGGCCCGTACCCCCACTCGACTCCGTACGAGCAGCCGGGTGACTTCCCCCATTCGCCGCCTCCAGGAGGCCACGGTGAAATTTCGCACCAGAAGCTCGGCGATCATCGGAACGCTCTGCCTCGTCACGTCGCTGGCGCTGGCCACGGCGTCGGCGGGCGAGCCCGCCGACTCACCCGTTCAGCAGGTGAGCGCCTCCCTGACCGAAGTGGCCAGGGCCCAGGGGCCGTCCGCCGGAGCGGCCGGGCCGGACGACACGGTATGGATCGCCGAACGCGCCGGCACTGTAAGGATTCTGGACGATTCAGGGCTCGGGGAGCCGGTCCTCGACATCACCGACGAGACCACCACCGACGGCGAACGCGGCCTGCTCGGCATTGCGTTCGACAAGACGTTCGCGCACTTCTACATCTCGTACACCGATCTCGAAGGCACGAGCACCATCGACGAGTTCGCGGTGGAGGGCGGCCAACTCCAGCCGGACACGCGGCGAACGGTCCTCACCCAGACGCAGCCGTACGCGAACCACAACGGCGGGGACATCAAGTTCGGCCCCGACGGCTATCTGTACATCGCCTTCGGTGACGGCGGTTCGGGCGGTGACCCGGACGGCAACGGGCAGAAGCTCGACACCCTGCTCGGCAAGCTGCTGAGGATCGACCCGAGCGGCGGCGACCCGTACGCGATCCCGGCGGACAATCCGTTCGTGGACGACGCGAACGCGAAGGACGAGATCTGGGCGTACGGGCTGCGCAACCCGTGGCGGTTCTCCTTCGACGCGGGCACCGGCGACCTGCTGATCGGGGATGTCGGCCAGAGCGACTGGGAGGAGATCGACTGGGCGCCGGCGGACAGCGGGGGCGGCGAGAACTACGGCTGGGCCTCCATGGAGGGCACGCATCCCTTCCGGGGCGGCACGGAGCCCGCGAACCATGTCCCGCCGGTGTACGAGTACGACCGTACGGGCCTCGGCTGCTCGGTGACCGGCGGATTCGTCTACCGCGGCGACGCTCTCCCGGCCCTCGAAGGGAGCTATGTGTTCAGCGACTACTGCGACGGCACCCTGCGGACGCTCCAGATCGAGAACGGCGAGGTGACCGGCGTGGGCGACCTCGGCGTCAGCGGCGGCGAGGTCATCTCGTTCGTGGAGGGCGGTGACGGCGAGCTGTACGTGCTCGGCAGCAGCGGCGTCGTCTCCCGCGTCGATCCCGCGTGAACGGCTGACCGCGCGGGATGTCGACCGCGTGGGCCGGGGATGAGGCCCCGCCGATCATGATGATCGGCGGGGCCCCTTCCGGTCCGTGCCTTCTCCGCGCTTCTCCGCGCCTTCTCCGCGCTGGTGGCCGCGGCGGGCGTCCCGGTCGAAGATGCCCAGCAGCTCGCACGGACCGCCCTCGGCGCCGATCGCGTGCGGGAGCATCGTGGGGAACTCCGCCGCCTGGTTCGTCTCGATCCGCAGCCGCCGGTTGCCCAGGAGCAGGATCGCCGTGCCGGACAGGACGACGAGCCATTCCCGGCCCGGATGCGCGCGCAGGCGCGAGGGGTTGTCGGGCGGCGGCTCGGTCATGCGCTGGCGGATGACCGTCATCCCGGGCTCCGCCTTGATGGGCCACCGCATCTGGCCGTGAGCTCCGTCGATCATCGGGTTGGAGACGATGTCGTCGGACGCGGTCTCGACCAGTTGGTCGAGCGAGGTGTCCAGGGCGCGGGCGAGCGTGACGAGCTGGTCCAGGGCCAGTCGGCGCCGGCCGTTCTCGATGCGGCTGAGCGTGGACTGGCTGACTTTCGCCCGGGCGGCCAGCTCCTCCAGGGACCAGCCCTGGGCCACGCGCAGGGCGCGGATCCGTTTGCGTACCAGGCTGTCCAGCTCACCATCTTCTTGCGTCATAGGCATGAGCGTATGCCATTTGTGCAAGCTGCGCTTAGCGTCGTCCGTGGTCGGCCCCCGCAGAGGTGGCCTCGCACGGAAGAGGAACGCATGCGTACGAACCAGCCCGGTCCGGTCGGCGTCGATCCGGACGACGTCCCGGGCGAGCCCGGCCAGGGCGTGCCCGACGCGCGTCAGCGGCGCACGATCCTGATCACCGTCTGCATCGCGCTGATGGCCGTGATCGCCTCGGTCTCGGGGCTCAATGTCGCCCAGCCCGACCTCGCCGTCGCTTTCGGCGCCTCGCAGAGCACGATCCTGTGGATCATCAACATCTACACCCTCGGCCTGGCCGCCCTGCTGTTGCCGCTGGGCGCGGTCGGCGACCGGCTGGGCCGCAAGCCCGTGCTGGTGGCCGGTCTCGTCGTCTTCGGCCTGGCCGGTGCGGTGGCGGGTCTCGCGCCGTCGGCCGAGGTCATACTCGTCGCCCGGCTGTTCAGCGGGGTGGGCGCGGCCATGATCATGCCGATCACCCTCGCCGTGATCACCTCGACCTTCCCCGAAGAGGAGCGGGGCCGCGCGATCGGGGTGTGGACCGGGGTCGCGGGAGGCGGCGGTGTTCTGGGCATGTTCCTCTCCGCGGCGCTGGTCGACGTGGCGAACTGGCGGTGGCTGTTCGTCCTGCCGCTGGTCCTGGGCGCCGTCGCTCTGGTCATGACGCTGCGGTCCGTTCCCGACTGCCGCGAGAAGTCCCGGCACGGGTTCGACGCCGGTGGTGCGCTGACCTCCGTCGTGGCGGTGGTCGGGCTCATCTTCGTGCTGCAGGAAGGGCCGGAGCGCGGCTGGGCCGCTCCGGTGACGCTGCTCGCCCTGGTCGTCGGGGTGGCAGCCGCCGTCGGTTTCGTGACCTAGGAGCTGCGGCGCGGGGACGGGGCGCTCCTGGACGTCCGGCTGTTCGGTGAGCGTGCTCTGGCCGGGGGTTCGGTCACCCTGCTGGTGGTCTTCGGGGTACAGGCGGGCATCTTCGTGGTCCCTTCCCGTTCCTCCAGGCCGTGCTCGGCTGGTCGGGACTGCTGTCCACGCTGGCTCTCATGCCCATGGCCGTTCTGATGATGATGGCCTCGGGTCTCGCGCCGCAGCTCGTCGGGCGCATCGGCGCCCGCGCGACCATGGCCACGGGGATCCTGCTGGCGGGCGCGGGGCTCGCGCTCATGGCCGGGATCGTCTCGGTCGACGGCGGCTACCTGTCCGTCCTTCCCGGCATGCTGGCGATGGGCCTCGGTATGGGCCTGGCGATGACGCCCTCCACCGAAGCCATCACCGGTGCGCTGCCGCGTGAGCGCCAGGGGGTCGCGTCCGCGCTGAACGACGTGACCCGGGAGTTCGGCACCGCGCTCGGTGTCGCCCTCCTCGGCGCGCTGCTGTCCGCCGGCTATCGCGGCGCCATCGACGACCGGCTCGCCGGGGTCCCCGACGGCCCGGCGGAGACGGCGCGCGAAGGGGTCGCCCACGCCGTCGAGGCGGCGGACGGCGCGGGCCCCCACGCCCAGGAGCTGATCCGCGCCGGACGCGAGTCGTTCGTCGACGGCTGGCAGAACGCCATGTGGGCGGGGGTCGCCGTGATGGCCGCTCTGTTCCTCTACGTCCTGGTCCGGGGGCCGCGGCCTTCCGCGCGGACCCCGGAGAGCGGTGAGCGGGCTGCCGGACCTTCACCCGCGCCGGCACATTCACGGGCGGACGCCTGAATTTCGTACGGCGGGGGCGGCGGACCTGGGAAGGTGGGGCAGCATGACGGACAACGCGAACAGCACCGGCTCCCGGATGCGGATCAACACTCTCATCGTCGATGCCACGGATCCGGAACGGCTCGCCGCGTTCTGGTCCGAGCTGCTCGGCAGGCCGGTCGTGGGCCGTACGGGCCCCTACGTATGGCTGCGGCGCGAGCACGGCCTGGGGCTGGGCTTCCAGCGGACCGATGCGCCGAGGCGGTCCAAGAACCGGATGCACTTCGATGTCTCGGCCACCGACCCGGTCGCCGAGCAGCGGCGGGTCGAGGCGCTCGGCGGGCGCCGCCTGAAGGGGTACGAGGACGGCGGGTTCCTGGTGATGGGCGACCCCGAAGGAAATGAGTTCTGCGTCATCCCCGAGGGTCCGTTCGAGCTGGACGACGAAGGGCGCGCGGACTACCTCGGCTGACCGGCGCGCGGAGCCGCGCGCACGGCACCCGCCGGAGCCCGTCGTGCGCCCCGCGTCGTGGCAGGCGTGGAGCCGGCACGTACGGTACGGCAGGTGAACGAACCGCTCGAAGCCGTGACCGGCCACCCTGCGGGCGAACCCGTCCGGGCCCTGACGACCCGCGTGTTCCTGGCGCTCGCCCCGCCCGACGACGCGAAGGAAGAGCTGGAGCAGGTGCTGCGTCCGGCCTATGACGCCTACCCGCGCATGCGGTGGAACCGCATCGAGGACTGGCACATCACCCTGGCGTTCCTCGGGGAACTTCCGGTCGCCGCCGTTCCACCTTTGATGCCTCCGCTCGCCGGGCTCGCGGCCCGGCGACGGCCCGTGCGGCTGGCGCTGTACGGCGGCGGGCACTTCGACGAGCGGGTGTTGTGGACCGGGGTCACGGGAGACCTCGACGAGCTGCACCGCCTCGCTGTCGACGTACGCGCCCTTGTCAGGGAGTGCGGGGTCTCCTTCCCGGAGCGGCCGCTCCGGCCGCATCTGACGCTGGCCCGGTCCCGCCGGGGCGACCACGCGGACACGGTGGAGGCCGCGGCCTCACTCGCCGCGTTCGCCGGACGGGACTGGGAGGCCGGGCGCCTCCACCTGGTCGGCAGCAACATCGGCCGTGGCCCCGGGCCGATCCACTACCGCGACATCGAGGCCTGGGACTTCCGCCGCGGGGCCGCCGGCGCTCCCGAGGTCTCCGGTGGCTGAGCCCGGCCCCTCCCCTGCGACGCGGTCACGGGGTGTCGTGCCGGGTGGGCCGGGCGTGGGTCAGCAGAAACTCGGTCGCCCGCGCGATGGCCTCGGCGGACGTGCCGTGGACGGCCTCCGACTCGTCCTCCTGCGCATCGGCGCCCGTGGCGGTGTACCACCAGGCGTCGGCGCCCGGGTCGTGGTGAATCACGGCGTCGCCACCCGCGTAGTGGAGCGGGATGGACTCGCTGGCGGACTTCTTCGGCACCGCGTGGGGCCACTTGAGGCGGGCCGACTGGCGCTTGATGCCGCCCCAGGCCGCGCCGAGCTGCGCGTAACTGGATCCGCCGCGTCCGGCGACGGTGGCCGCGCTCTCGGCCAGCCGGTCGACGGAGCGTTTGGCTTCGTAGAGCGACCGCAGCATCGCCAGCTGCACGTCGGGCGCGGCCATGAGCGCGGCGTCGAAGGGCTTGCCGGCGGTGCGGTAGGCGAGCGCTCGTGTCGAGATCCGTTCGGCCAGCGACCTCACCGCTACGAGCAGTTGCTCGTCCATGGCGAACGTGTCGTCGTCACCGGGCTCGTTCCAGGCGGGGTCCACCGGGGTCAGGACCGTGGCCCAGAAGTTCTCGTCGCTCTGATCAGGAGTCGGGATCGGCTTCGCATCATCCATGCGACAACTATAACTGTCATAAGCCGCGCCGTCACCCTTGTTTGTCATTACTCCGCCGAGACAGCATCACATGTCATGCCGATTCGTAACTGTACCTTTCGAAAGGTACAGTTACGAAGACGGGGCGGCTCTCACAGTGAGGTTCGGGGAAATGATCATCAGCAAGAGGCGTCGATGGCTGCTTCTGGCAGTCGTGAGCGCAGGGCTCCTGCTGATCACGCTGGACAACTCCATCCTGTACGCGGCCCTGCCGACTCTGGTGGAGGATCTCGGCGCGAGCAGTTCCGAGGGCCTCTGGATCATCAACGCCTATCCGGTCGTGATGGCCGGTCTGCTGCTGGGCAGCGGCACGCTGGGTGACCGCGTGGGGCACCGACGGATGTTCGTGACCGGCTTGGCGGTCTTCGGTGCGGCGTCGCTCGTCGCGGCGTTCTCCACCACTCCGGAGGCTCTGATCGCCGCTCGCGCCTTCCTCGCCGTCGGGGCGGCCGCGATGATGCCCGCCACGCTCGCGCTGATCCGGGTCACGTTCGACGACGAACGCGAACGCAACATGGCCATCGCGGTCTGGGGGACCATGGCGGTCGTGGGCAGCGCCCTCGGCCCGATCATCAGCGGGATCCTGTTGCAGCACTTCTGGTGGGGGTCGGTCTTCATCATCAACGTCCCCGTGGTCGTCGCCGCGACCGTCGCCACCCTGGTCCTCGCCCCGCCGAACGACCCGGACCCCTCCAAGCAGTGGGATCTCACCTCTTCGCTCCTGGCGCTCGTCGCCCTGGTCGGCCTCGTCCTGGCGATCAAGGAGACCGCGAAGGCCGATCCCGCTCCCGTCGTCATCGCGGCCGCCGTCCTCGCGACGGTGGCCGGCGGATGGGCCTTCGCACGGCGTCAGCGGCGGCTGACCTACCCCCTGCTGGACTTCGCGATCTTCCGCAATCGCGCCTTCCTGGCGGGGGTACTGGCCGCCGGGTTCGCCCTGTTCGCCATCTCCGGCATTCAGCTCGTCAGCACCCAGCGCTTCCAGCTCGTGGAGGGCTTCACTCCGCTGCGGGCCGGGTTCCTCGTCGCGGCAGTCGCCCTCGGCGCCTTCCCCACCGCGATGCTCGGGGGTGCGGTCCTCCACAGGGTCGGCCTGCTGCCCCTCATCACCGGAGGCCTTGCCCTGGGGTCCGTCGGCACCGTACTGGTCCTGATGAACTTCTCCACCAGCATGGGGCTGCTCGTCACCGGACTGATCATCACCGGCAGCGGCCTCGGCGCGGCCATGTCCGTCGCCTCCAGCGCGATCATGGGCAATGTCCCGGCCCGGAGGGCGGGCATGGCATCGTCCGTCGAGGAGGTCTCGTACGAATTCGGCGGCCTGATCGCGGTCGCCCTCCTCGGCAGCCTGCTGACAGCCGTGTACTCCGCGACGATCGACCTCCCGGCCGGGGTGTCCGACCGGGCGCGCGACAGCCTCGACAGCGCGCTCGCGCTGGCGGGAGAGGGATCAGGAGCCCATACGGCGCTCATCAGAGCGGCGTCCGAGGCGTTCGACGGCGCCTACCTCGCCGTGATGGTCGTGGTGGCCGCCGCCCTCACGGTCGGCGCCCTCGTGACCGGCGTCCTCCTGCGTGGGCACGGCCCCGGCTCGGCGCTTTCCGGCCCCGCACACCACTGACCCGACGCCAACGGAGCGATCCATGCGAACCAGCAAGCGAAGCCAGATCCTCGAAGCCGCCACCCGGGTCGTCCAGCGGGAGGGCGTCAAGAGCGTCACCTTCGACTCCGTCGCCGCGGAGGCCGGGCTGACGAAGGGCGGGCTCCTCTACCACTTCGCCTCGCGCGACGACCTCGTCCTCGCCATCCACCAGCACCTCGCCGACCGATGGGAAGCCGATCTGGTCGCCGCCGCGGGGAAGCCCGCGACCGAGGCGACCAGGGATGAACGGCTGGCCGCCTACACCCAGGTCGCCATCCAGAGCGCCACCCGCGCGGAACTCCTGCTCATGCTCGAAGGCTCGACGGACGCGGCGCACTCGGCCGTGTGGGAGGCCGTGACCGAGCGGTGGGCGCCGCCCCCGGCGTCGGCCGGTGACGACCCGGCCGCGCTCGACCGGTTCATCATCCGCCTCGCCGCGGACGGCCTGTGGCTGTACGACTCGCTGACCTCGCAGCAGCTCACCTCCGAGATGCGGCGGGCCGTCGCCGAACGGATCGCCGACGCCCTCACCGAGGACGGCGGCACCGAGGAAGAGGGCTGAGAAACGGCGGCCCTGGCTCAGTCGACGTCAGCCGCCTCCCCCAGCGCACCCGTGAGCCGGCCCAGGATTTCCTGCAGACCGAGCACCTCCTCCAGCGACAGGCCGGTGGCGGCGAGCACGCCGCGCGGGACGGACAGGGCGCGCTCGCGCAGCCCCGCACCCACGCCGGTCAGGTCGATCACGACGGACCGCTCGTCCTCGCGGCTGCGTTCGCGCCGGACCAGTCCGGCGCTCTCCAGTCGCTTCAGCAACGGCGACAGAGTCCCCGAGTCGAGATGGAGGCGCTCCCCGATGGCCTTGACCGACTGCGGACCCTGTTCCCAGAGGACCAGCATGACCAGGTACTGCGAGTAGGTGAGGCCGAGATCCTTCAGCGCCCGCCGGTAGTAGCCGCCGAACGCCCGCGAGGCGGCGTGCAGCGAGAAGCACACCTGGTGGTCCAGTCGCAGCAGTTCCGCGTCGGGGACGGCGGAGAGGTCGGGCGAGGCGCTCGGAGCAGTGGTCATGGAACCAGGGTACCGCCGCGCAAGCGATTGAGTTGTGCACAACTTAGTTGTGTGCAATCTTTGTACCCGTGGCCACGACCAGCCGGGTCGGGGCCCCAGAGGAGGGTCATTCCATGGACGCGTTGTACACCGCCGCCGCCACCGCCAACGGCCGTGAGGGCCGTGCCGTCAGCTCGGACGGCCAGCTCGACCTGCCCCTGGCCATGCCCCCGGCCCTCGGCGGCAACGGCAAGGGCACCAACCCCGAGCAGCTCTTCGCCGCCGGCTACGCGGCCTGCTTCGCCAGTGCCATGGCCGCGGTCGGCCGCGAGATGAAGGTCGACACCAAGGACGCCTCCGTGACCGCCGAGGTCTCCATCGGCAAGGACGGCGACGGCTTCGGGCTCGCGGTCATCATGCGCGTGGAGCTTCCGGACTCCCTCGCGGGCGAGGCCGGCCGGAAGCTGGTCGAGGCCACCCACGCCTACTGCCCGTACTCCAAGGCCACCCGCGGCAACATCGACGTCGAGCTGGTCATCGAGTAGCCGACCGCGCGGACGCCCTGACCGAGGGGTGCGAGGCCGGGCCACGGCCCCGAGAGAGCCGTGGCCCGGCCTCTCACCCCTTCAAGCGGGCGAGCACCGCGCCCACCGCGCGGTGCACGGCCTCGCGCGCCCCGTCGGCCGGGTCGAGCGTCTCGAAGCCGTGCCGCCCCTCCGGTACGTCGATGATCTCCAGGTTCGCCCCGCAGCGGGCGGCCTCGGTCACGAACTCCTCGACGGTCGCGGCGATCTCGGCGCTCTCCCTGCCCGCCCGGACCAGGACGACGGGAAGATCACCGGCACGGGAGAGCGCCCGGACGGGATGGAATCGGGAGCCGGTCAGCCCCCAGCCCGGCAGCGGCGCGAGGATCGGGTAGTTCGCGGCCACACAGCGCAGCCACACCGGCGGGTCCGCCAGCCACTCCGCCGTGATCGGGCCCCCGCCCGAGAAGAACCACAGGGCGACCCGGTCCGCGTCCACCCGCGGATCGGCGCGCACCCGCTCCACCGCGTCGGCCACGTCGGCGGCGGCCCGCCCGTAGTCGGACACGGCGTGCAGACGGTGGTCGAGGGTGACGCCCACGACTCCCTGTCCGGCGACCTGGCGTGCGTATCCCGTCAGGGTCGGCCAGTCCCGGGGCGTGGGCCTCGCCCCGGCGGGCACCGGGCCGCCGTGCACGAACACCACGGCCGGGTGCGGACCCGGGCCGTCCGGCAGGTAGAGGTCGGTGTTCCCGGTCCGCTCACGTGGCCGTTCGGGTACGTCGAGGAGGAACGGCCGCAGATGGGCGGGCGTGCGGCCGGCGGCGGTGGGGGTCAGCAGGTGCCCTCCGCCGGACGCGGCCTCGGTCAGGGTCCCGGCCAGCGCGTCGGGACAGGAGAGCATCGGCCAGTGCCCCGTGGGCAGTTCGAAGAAGGTCACCCGGGCGTCGGCGAGCGCCGCGAGGGCTGGGGTGCCGACGTCCACCATGATCTGGAGCATCTCGACGCCCGGCCCGTTGGCGGTGCACAGCACCCCCGTCGCGGGCACCTCGGCCACGGCGCCGGTGAGGCGCAGCGGCTGGAGCAGTGTGCCCAGCGGCTGCGGCGTCGCGAGGGCGGTGAGCCCGTCGAGCGCCGCCTCGGACAGACCCTCCGTGCTCCCCCACCGGGACCACTCCTCCCTGGCCGGTGGCGGCAGTTCACCTCCGGCGCGCCCCGCCGCCTCCTCGCGCAGGAGCTGGTCGGGCACGGCCGCGAGCGCGGGAACGCCGTCCTGCGGCATCCCCGCGTCCAGGTACACGATCCGGGCGATCGACCGGGCCCGGCGGTCGGCCGCGCCGAGCACCGGGTGGATGCCGTAGTCGTGGCCGACGAGCACGATCCCCCGGTCGGGTTCCGCCGCCGTGTCGATCACCGAGTCGATCACCGCGAGCACGTCCGCGATGTGGGTCTCCAGGTCGACGGCCGCGCCCCCGCCGACGGAGGGTGTGCCGAGTCCGGTGAGCGCCACGGTGTGGGCCTCGGCGCCTTCCGCCGCCAGTAGCGCGGCGGTCTCCCGCCACACGTGCGGTCCGGTGAACGCACCGGCCACCAGGATGAATACGGTCATGGTCCCTCCTCGTCACATTGACTCCCGCGCACCGGACCGAAGTTCGCGGCCGCGCTCGCCGGTACCGTAGGAACTCCCCCTGGTGGAGGTTCAAGTGTTCTCGTCGCACGACGGTCTGTGCACCATCGGTGAACTGGCCGAGCACCTGGGCGTCAGCGTCAAGACCGTCCGTTTCTACTCGGACCGCGGGCTGCTGCCGGAGGCCTCCCGCAGCGCCGGCGGGCACCGGAGATACGGTCCGGACGCGGTGGAGCGGCTGGGCATGATCCGCTCACTGCGCGGCCTGGATCTGTCGGTTCCCGAAGTACGCCGCATCCTCGACGAGCAGGACGCGCAGGACGGACGGGAGGGGACCGGGGCGGGTGGCGCGCTGGAGGACGCCGTGGCCGGCCGGCTGCGGGTCCTGGGGTCCGAACTCTCCGCACTGCGCTGGCGGGAGGCCGCACTGAGGCTCGTACAGGAGTGCCCGCCGGCCGAACGGCCTGATCGGCTACGGCTGGTCGGGGCGGTCGCCGCCCCGCCGAGCACCGCCTCACTGGCCCGGTTCTGGCGTGCGTGGCTGCCGGCCCGGATGCCCGCCCGGTCCGTCACCGCCTTCCTGGAGGCCGCGGTTCCGCCCCCGCCCGACGACCCCCGGCCGGCCCAGGTCCTCGCCTTCGCCCGGCTGCACGCCTTCGTGACCCGGCCGTGCGGCGGCGGGGCGGGGGCCGGGTCCTGTCAGCCCCGGGCGCACGGCGTCGCGGGGGCCCGGGCGTCGGCCGTGCTGTACGCGGGCCTGACGGAGGCGTACGGCCTGGCGGGCGCGGAACTGCGCCGTGGCACGGAGCCCTCTCCCGGTGAGGCGCTGGACGGATTCGTGGACGCGTACGCGAGCACGTACGGCGCCCGGGACACGCCCGCCTTCCGCCGCGTCCTGGCGGGCCGACTCGCGGACGATCCGCGTATCGACCGGTACTGGGAGCTGACGGCCGAGGTGATCAGCGCTCCCGGCGGTCCACGTGAGCCGACCCCGGGGTCGGCTCACGACTGGCTCCTCGCCTCTCTGGCGGCGCAGGTGGAGGTGGCGGCCGGCCGGGGTGGTGCGCCACGCGGGCCCGTCGGCCAAGCGCCGGTTTCCGTCGCTCCCGCGTAGTCGCCCCCCGGCGGGGCGTCCGCACGCCCTGCCCTCAACCTGCCGTGTGCGGGCCGAAACGTTCGGGGGCGAGGGTCGCCAGCAGCGAGGTGACCACGAGTTCGGTCGAGGCGGCCATGTCCACCGATTCCGGGGCCAGAAGCCACTGGACCTGCAGTCCGTCCATGACCGCGATGATGGCGTTGGCCGCGTTGTCGGCCGACTCCGCACGGTCGGCGGGCAGTTCGCAGGCCTCGCGCAGGGCGTCGGCGACGAGGGCGCGCAGCCCGTCGTAGCGGTCGCGGAAGTAGTTCTGGGCGGGGTGGTCGTCGGTGACGGACTCCGCCGAGAGCACCGCGTACAGCCGGACGATGCCCTCGCGCTCGGCGTTGCGCAGGGCGGTGTTCACCAGGTGGCGCAGGAAGTCCAGCCCCCGGGGGCGGTCGGAGCCGAGCTGCTCGATGTCCCGCTGGTCGCGCAGTTCGAGGACGCTCGTGAGGAGCAGGGCCTTGGAGCGGAAGTAGTGCAGCACTCCTGCCTGGGTGAGACCGACCCGGTCCGCGATCTCGGCGAGCGAGGCGTTGTTGTAGCCACGGGCGGCGAAGGTGTCCATGGCGATGGCCAGGATGTCCTGCTGCCGCTGCCGGGCTTCCGGGCTGCGCGGCGTGCGGGGGCCCGCCGGGCTGCGTGCCGCTCTGCTCACTGACTGGTTGCTCACCGGATCAGCTTAAGCCTGCCGGAGCCCTGGTGAAGATCTTCAGGACAGCGCGCGAGAACACCGGGGCCGACCACTTACTAACCACTTAGTGGGTGTGCTTTCATGCCGTTGTCCCGCCCTCTTGTGACCGGCACGCCCGGAGCGAGGCGACCGCCGCGCCATCCGTCCGCCGGGGTGCCGCCTGTCAGCAGTTACGAACCCAAGGAGAGCCGCCACCATGCCAAGCTCCACTCCCCTGCGCTTCAGAGCGCGCGCGGCAGGCGCCGCGCTCGTCGTGACCGTCGCCGCACTCGGCGTCAACGGCGCTGTCGGAACCGCCCGGGCCGCCGACCCGGTCGCCCAGGTGTGGGTCACCACACCTGACGGGTCCAAGAAGCTCACCCCGGAGGGGAACGTCCCCTTCACCGGCTCCCCGCAGGCGATCGACATCCGGATCGACGCGAACAGCAAGGGGCAGAAGTTCACGGGCGCGGGGGCCTCCGTGACAGGCGCCTCCGCCCATCTCCTCCAGGGCCTCCCCCAGGCGCAGCGCACCTCACTGCTGAAGTCGCTCTTCTCGACGGAGGGCGACGGCATCGGGCTCAACTACCTGCGCCAGCCGCTCGGCAGCACCGACTTCGACGCGAACACCAACCCGTACACGTACGAGGACACCCGGGGCGCGTTCTCCATCGACCGGGACCGGAGCCAGATCATCCCGGTCCTGAAGCAGGCCACCGCCGTCAACCCGGCCATCCGCTTCATGGGCTCGCCCTGGTCGCCCCCGGCCTGGATGAAGACCAACAACTCGCTCAACGGCGGGAGTCTGCGAACCGAGCACTACCAGGCCTACGCCGACTACCTGGTCAAGGCGATCAGGGCGTACGGGCAGGAGGGCATCACGCTCACCGATCTCACGGCGCAGAACGAGCCGGAGTTCGCGACCAGTTACCCGTCGATGAGCATGACCTCGGCCCAGCAGGCGGACTTCATGCGGGTCCTGGACCGGACGCTCACCGCCGCGAACCTGCCGACCAACATCCTGGCCTACGACCACAACTGGGACCACCCGAACTACCCGCTGGACGTCTTCGCCCGGACGGGCGGCATCCAGCGGATCATCGGCGCCGCGTTCCACTGCTACGGCGGGGCGCCCGCCGCGCAGAAGCAGATCGCCGACGCCGGAAAGCGGGTCTTCTTCACGGAGTGCTCCGGCACCGACAGCGCGAACCCGGCGACGACGTTCGGCGACACGCTCAAGTGGCACGCCGAGAACCTCGTGGTGCAGAACATGCGTAACGGCGGCGAGACGGTGATCAACTGGAACCTCGCCCTCGACCGGAACGGCGGCCCCCACCAGGGACACTGCACCAACCGCTGCAACGGCGTCGTCGAGATCGACGGCGGCCAGGTCACCCGCAACGCGGAGTTCTATGTCCTCGGCCATGTCTCCAAGTTCATCAAGGCGGGGGCGGTGCGGATCGGTTCCACCAGCCAGGGCGCGGGCGGGGTGCAGAACGTCGCCTTCCAGAACGGCGACGGCAGCCGGGCGGCCGTGGTCGTCAACACCGCTTCCGGATCGCAGCGGTTCTCCCTGACCGACAACGGCAGGTCGCTCGCCTACACCCTGCCCGCTGGGGCCGTCGCGACCTTCACCTGGGACGGGAGCGGCGGGACGACCGAGCCGCCCGTGGGATCCATCGACCCCGCCGCCTGGTACCAGGTGCGCAACGCCAACAGCGGTGCCTGCCTCGACGCGGCCGACTGGGGTACGGCCAATGGCACCGCGCTGCAGCAGTGGGCCTGCGGGACCGGGGCCAACCAGGGCTGGCAGTTCCGGCCGACCGACTCCGGTCACTACCAGGTGGTGAACCGGCACAACGCGAAGGCCTGGGACGTCGACGGCGGTCCGGGGGCGACCGCCGACGGCACCAGGGTGCATCTGTGGTCGTACGAGGGTGGTGTCAACCAGCAGTGGCGTCCGGAGGCCCTGGCCGGCGCCGGGCAGTACCGCTTCGTCGCCCGCCACAGCGGCAAGTGCCTGGCCGTCGACAACTCCTCGACGGCCAACGGGGCCAGGCTCTCGCAACAGCCCTGCTCCGGCTCCTCGGCCCAGGTGTTCTCCCTGACCCGCTGACGCGGGCGACCGGGATCGCGGCGGCTCTCCGGGCAGGGGGAGCCGCCGCGGCGCGCGTTTCCCGGCGCGGAGCGTGATGACGCGCCGACGGACCGGGCGCGTGCGCCGGGCGGACGGATTCGGGCGCGTCGCACCCTGCCCCTGCCCGGCGCGCCCTCATATGCTTCGCCTTCCGCCTGTTCGCCCGCTTCAGGAGGTCCCGTGCCGGCCCGCGCCATGTACTGCTACACGTGTGATTCCGATGAACAGCACCGCTCCCTGACAGCCACCGAGAAGACCTGGCTCCGCGGCCGGACGGGCCGCAGGAGCGTCGACGAGTTCTTCATGTGCGAGGCTCCGGAGTGCCGCAATCTGCGCAGCGGCTTCAACAAGCACCCGTTCGACCCGGTGATCCGCGTCCCCCTTGCGGACTGACCGCGGATCAGGTCCCCTCGACCGCCTCCTTGATGCGCCGGCCGAACGCGGGTGCGTCCTTGCGGGCCGCGCTTCCCGCGAAGCCGACCAGCAGTTTGCCGACTCCGTGGCCCTCCAGAACGTTGAAGAGCCTCACGTGCGTGCCGCCGCCCGGTGTGGCTTCGAGGTCGTAGCCGCCCTCGGCCGCCGTGACGAGGTTCTTGGACTGCTCCTGCCAGCGGATACGGGTCGGAGCGACCAGCTCGCTGATTTCGAAATCACGCCGGGTGGTCATGCCCGCGTCCTTGACGGTGCTGTGGAAAACGGTGCCGACGTGGGTCGGGCCGTTCGGTGTCTTCTCGATGCGCTGGACCCGTGGGCTGAACTCCGGGTCGTTCTGACCGTCCGCGAGATAGGCGAAGACTTCCTCGATGGGGCGGTCGATGTCGACCGTCGCTTCGAACTGTGTGCTCATGGCTCTCTCCGGTCTGGGCGCCGAATCCGTTGTCCGCCATCAGTGTCGGACGGGCCTGCCGAGAGCGCACGCGGAGGAGCCCGGCATCCGGCCGCCCCCGCTTCCGCACGCGCGATAACGCCCGGACCGTCATTGCGGTCCGGGCATTATCGGGCGTATATTGGATTCTTCTGCATACATGCGGAAAGGCCCCACTCGGAGGCCTTATGGATACGAATATATCTGGCGGGGAGCCGTTTTGTCAAACCGGGATAGCGACGAATTGCGGGAAGAGCAGGAATTCATCGATCGCCTCCATGCCCGGGTCGATGCACTGCGCGGTGTGGCGGCCGAGGGTGTCGAGCACGCGCTGACGCCGGTCGGCACGGGCCAGCAGGCGCGGCTGGAGCGGGACATCCTCGTCGCGGAGCGCTCGGGGCTGCTCGCGGCGCTCAACGCGGTGGACGGGTCTCTGTGTTTCGGCCGCATCGACCGCTCCGACGGGCTCGCGCACCATATCGGCCGGATCGGGATCCGTGAGGACGACACCGACCACACTCCTGTTCTGATCGACTGGCGTGCGCCGGTGGCGCGTCCGTTCTACCTCGCCACGGGGCACACCCCGATGGGCCTGCGCCGGCGTCGCCACATCACCACCGAGGGCCGCACGGTCACCGAGCTCCATGACGAGATCCTCGATCTCGGGGACGACGACCGGACCGGTTTCGAGGACCCCAACGGCGACGCCGTGCTGCTCGCGTCGCTCAATTCCGCGCGCACCGGCCGCATGGGCGACATCGTGCGGACCATCCAGGCCGAGCAGGACGGCATCATCCGGGCCCCGCACCGCGGTGTCCTCGTCGTCGAGGGCGGCCCCGGCACCGGAAAGACGGCTGTCGCGCTGCACCGGGCGGCGTTCCTGCTGTACGAGCACCGCGAGCTGCTGGCCAAGCGCGCCGTGCTCATCGTGGGCCCCAACCCGGCGTTCCTGCGCTACATCGCGGAGGTGCTGCCGTCGCTCGGCGAGACCGGGGTGCTGCTCGCCACGCAGGCCGAGCTGTTCCCCGGGGTGCACGCCACGGGGACGGACACCCCGCGCGCCGCCGCAGTCAAGGGCGGGGAGCCGATGGCCGAGGCCCTCGCCCTGGCCGTGCGCGACCGGCAGCGGCTGCCGGAGCCCGGGGCGGCGATGGTGATCCCGCACGAGGACGGCGGAGACCTGGTCCTGGACTGGGAGATCGCATACGAGGCCCGGCAGGCGGCCCGCGACACCCTGCTGCCGCACAATCTCGCCCGTCCGCACTTCGTCTTCCGGGTCATCGACGCACTCACCGCACAACTCGTCGAACGCATCGGCGCGGACCCGTACGGCGGGCCCAACTTCCTCGGTCCCGACGACGTCGCCCAGCTCGGCCGGGACGTCGCGCTGAGCAAGGAGGTGCACGCGACCGTGGACGAGCTGTGGCCGCCGCTCACCCCCGAGGGCTTCCTCGCCGGCTATCTGGCCGACCCGGTGTACGTACCGGACGAGGACGCGGATGCGATCCGGCGGGCCGCCGGGGCGTGGACTTCCGCCGACGTACCGCTGCTCGACGAGGCAGCCGAGCTGCTCGGCGTCGACGACAGCGCTGAGCGGGCGGCCGCGGAGGCCGCCCGGCAGGAGCGGGTCGGCTACGCGCAGGGCGTGCTGGAGCTGTCGCGCGGTTCGGAGAGTTACGAGTTCGAGGACGAGGAGTCCGAGGTGCTCGCCGCGCACGACATCATCGACGCCGAGCGGATGGCGGAACGGCACGAGGAGGCCGACCACCGCACGGCGGCCGAGCGGGCCGCCGCCGACCGTACGTGGGCGTTCGGGCACATCATCGTCGACGAGGCGCAGGAGCTGTCGCCGATGGCGTGGCGGCTGCTGATGCGGCGGGCGCCGTCCCGCTCGATGACCCTGGTCGGCGATCCGGCCCAGACCTCCGAGGAGGCGGGCGTCGGATCCTGGGAGCGGATTCTCGCCCCGTACGTGGGCGACCGCTTCGAGCACGTGACGCTGGAGGTCAACTACCGTACGCCCGCCGAGATCATGGAGCTGGCCGCCGGGGTCCTGAGGGAGAGGGACCCTTCGTTCACGGCGCCCGTGTCGGTGCGGTCGACCGGTGAGAAGCCGTGGACGCGGGACGCCGGGGACGATCTCGCGGGCGCGGTCGCCGAGGCCGTCGCGGAGCTGACGCCCCGGGAGGGGCGTCTCGCGGTGATCGCGCCGCGTGCGGTGCACGAGGAGATCGCCGCCCCGCTGGACGGGGTGACGGCGGGTGAGGCCCCGGACCTGACGAGGGCGGTGGTGCTGCTGGATCCGCGTCAGGCCAAGGGGCTGGAGTTCGACCATGTGCTGGTCGTGGAGCCCGGCCTGTTCGGCACGAGCGATCTGTATGTGGCGCTCACCCGTGCCACCCAGCGTCTCGGCATCGTTCACCGCGAGGGGCTGCCGTCGGCGCTGCGCTGACGGGCCGGGCGGCCCGCCCGGCCGGTGCCGGGCGTCGGCCGGCAGCGGGAGTGGCCGGAACAGGGGTGCCGAACCCATAGGGTGACGCCATGTCTTCGCCATTGAGTTCGAGAAAGACCGCGGCCGCTCTCCGCACGTCGGCACGGGTCTCCGCAGAGCTGCTGCTGGTCCTCGTGGCGGCGGCGGTCGCGTTGTGGGTGGTGGGCCGGATGTGGTCGGTCGTATGGCCGCTGATAGTCGGTCTGTTCCTCACCACGCTGACCTGGCCGCTCGCCCGGTTCCTGCGTCGGCACGGCTGGTGGCCGGCGCTGGCCGCATCGGTGGTGACGGTGTTCGCCCTGCTCGTCGGGGCGGGCATCGTGGCGCTGATCGCGGTGCCGGTGGCGGACCAGTCCGGGGAGCTGGCCGACCGGGTGGTCGCGGGTATCGACAAGCTCCGCGAGTGGGCGGCCGGTCCGCCGCTGAACATCGGCGACGACCAGATCACCGGTGCCCTCGACAGCGCGACCGACCGGCTCCAGAACAGTGTCGGCAGTGTGGTCACCACCGCCGTCACCGGGGTGAGCACCGTGGTCAACGGGGTGGTCACGGCGGTTCTGGCGCTCTTCCTGATGTTCTTCTTCCTCAAGGACGGCCCGCGCTTCCTCCCCTGGCTCACCCGCCAGCTTCCCGGCCGGCTCGCCACCGACATCCCCGAGGTGGCCTCGCGCAGTTGGGCGACGCTGGGCGCGTTCGTCCGGTCCCAGGCGTTCGTCGGTCTGCTGGACGCGGTCTTCATCGGGCTCGGTCTGTGGATCCTCGGAGTGCCGCTGGTGCTGCCGCTGGCCGTGCTGACGTTCGTGTGCGCGTTCGTGCCGATCGTGGGTGCGCTGTTCGCCGGATTCGTGGCGGTGGTCATCGCCCTGGTCTCGAACGGCCTGATGGACGCCCTGCTCGTGCTGGCGATCATCATCGTGGTGCAGCAGCTGGAGGGCAATGTGTTCCAGCCCATGATCCAGAGCCGGGGTCTCGGCCTGCACGCGGCGGTCGTGCTGCTCGCGGTGACGCTGGGCGGCAGCCTGGCCGGGGTGGTGGGCAGCCTGCTCGCCGTGCCGGTGGCCGCGGTGCTCGCGGTGATCTGGAACTACCTCCGCGAGCAACTCGTGGAGGAGCCGCGGGAGCCGGAGCCCGAGGAACTGCCCGAGGGTTCGCCCGCGCCGTCGTAGGGCGGACGTCGCCCGACCCGTCGGACGGTACGGAGGGCGGCGGGATCCGGCATCCTCCGTGGGAAGTCGGACCGTACGCCGCCGGGAGCAGGCGGGCCGGATTCAGTGCGGGGCGCGGATCGCGGCCAGCAGCCGGGCGCAGCGTGCGGTCATCTCCGCCGCGGACTGCTCCGGGTGGGCGATCCACCAGCTGACGAGCGCGCCGACCGTGCCGGTCCACAGGTGCTTGAGGGCGTCGGCGTCCAGCGGGTCCTCGTTGCCCTGACCGCGCAGGACGTCCGCCGTGCCGGACGCGGCGAGGCCGTCGATGGCCGCGCGGTGGGCGTGTGCCGCGCCGTGCAGGTCGGAGCCGGGCTTCAGGGTCCGGTCGTAGAGCACGAACCAGGCTTCGCGCTGCTCCTCCAGTACGTCGAAGACGGCTGCGAGGACGCGTGGGGGAACACGTGAGGCAGCCGGTCCCGCACCTTGCGGGTCCGGCTCCATCGCGGCCCCGATCACGGAGACGAGGCGATGGGCGACGTGTTCCAGGCAGGCGAGGTAGAGCCCGTCCTTGGAGCCGAAGTACGTGTACAGCAGCGGCTTGGTCACTCCGACGCGCCGGGCGATCGAGGCCATCGAGGCCGAGGCGTGTCCGTGCCGGCCGAACTCCTCCACGGCGGCGGCGAGGATCTGCGCCTCGCGCCGCGCCCGGGGGACCCCTTTCGTCCCGGCGCCGGAAGCCGCGCCGTTAGGGGTCCGGCGCGGCCCGGACGGGGAGGGAGTGGCGGGCGACGAGCCTCTTGCCGTGTTCATGCTCGAACTATACGCTCCGGTACATTACCCAGAGGTAAATTACCGGAAGGTCATACCCCATGGCGGACCGCACCTCCCCCTCGCGGCCACCCGGCGCCGCCCCCTCCCGGTCCTGGTGGGGCTGGGGCGACCCCGGCCGGGCGCTGTCGGACACCGAGTGCGTCGCGCTCGCGGCGCTCGTTCCCGGGGCCGCGAGCACCGCGCTGCCCATCCCCTCGATCGCCGCCCTGGAGCTGCCGCCCGTCCGGGTGAGCGCACCCGGCGCGCTCACCCACCTGGTCTCGTCCGGCCCGGCCGACCGCGCGGCCCACACCTACGGGAAGGCCTTCCGCGACGTCGTGCGCGCGCTCAGCGGCGATCTGGCGGCGGCTCCGGATCTCGTCGCCTTTCCCAGGGAGGAGCGGGACGTGGTGGATCTCCTCGACTGGGCGGCCGGTGCGGACGTCGCCGTGATCCCGTACGGGGCGGGCAGCTCGGTCGTCGGCGGGGTCGAGTACCGGGCCGCAGACCACAGGGGCGTCCTCTCGATGGACCTCTCGGGGTTGGACCGGGTGCTGGAGACCGACCGGACCAGCCGGTCGGCACGGATCCAGGCGGGAGCCCTCGGACCGGTTCTGGAAGCGCAGTTGAGGCCGCACGGTCTGACGTTGCGGCACTTCCCGCAGAGCTTCGAGTTCTCGACGCTCGGCGGCTGGCTCGCCACCCGGGCGGGTGGGCACTACGCCACCCTCCACACGCACATCGACGACCTGACCGCCGCCCTGCGCGTGGTCACGCCCGCGGGGGTGAGCGAGTCGCTGCGCCTGCCGGGTTCGGGTGCCGGGCCCTCCCCCGACCGGCTCTTCCTCGGCTCGGAAGGCACCCTCGGGATCATCACGGAGGCGTGGATGCGGCTCCAGGACCGGCCGGTCCACAAGGCGTCGGCCTCGGTGGTGTTCGACCGCTTCCCGGTCGCGGTGGACGCCGTCCGGGCGATCGCGCAGTCGGGCCTCCATCCGGCCAACTGCCGGCTGCTCGATCCGGGCGAGGCCGAGCTGTCGGGGGTGGCGGGCGGCGGCAGGAGCGTTCTGGTGCTGGGGGTGGAATCGGCGCACCACCCGGTGGACGACCGGCTGGCCGAACTCGTCGCCCTGGCCCGGGACCACGGAGGGACCCCTGTCGGCGCAGCACCCGGATCGGGCGGCTCCGCGGTGGGCGCCTGGCGCTCGGCGTTCCTCCGGATGCCGTACGTCCGGGACGGGCTGGCCCGGATGAGCGTGATCAGCGAGACGTTCGAGACGGCCTGCACCTGGGACCGGTTCCCGGAGCTGTACGAGGCGGTGCGCCGGGACGTGGGGGCAGCCGTCCGCGCGGCGACCGGTGCCGAGGCACTGATCAACTGCCGCTTCACGCACGTCTATCCGGACGGTCCGGCCCCCTACTTCACGGTGATCGCCCCGGGCCGGCGCGGGTCGGAGGCCGCCCAGTGGGACGAGATCAAGGCGGCGGCGATGCGGACCCTGGGCGAGCACCGGGCGACCGTGACCCATCACCACGCGGTGGGGCGCGATCACCGGCCCGGGTACGACGGGCAGCGCCCGGAGCCCTTCGCCGACGTGCTGCGGGCCGCCAAGCGGAGCCTCGACCCGGCGGGGATCCTCAACCCGGGCGTGCTGTTCGACGCCGCGGGGTGACGCCCGGCGGGGCCGGCGGGCGCTTCGGCCGTCATCGCGGACGGGCGGCGGGCAGCTCGCTGCCGGGCGGCGGCGTGATCGAGGACTCGATGCGGGCGAGCTGATGGGCGAGGCTCGTCATCCACACCTCCAGATCCACGGACAGGGGCGACGGCGGATCGCGGTCCGGGGTGCTCTCCGGTGCCGGCGCGGGGCCCGGGTGCTCGGCGGTGAGCAGCCGGGCGATCCGGTCGGTCCGCGCCACCAGGCCGGACGCGGTTCCCCGGGCCCAGGCCGCGGACGCGTCCGTCGCGCCGGAAGGCGGGCGGAGGCCGAAGCGCGGCAGCCACTGCGCCCCGAGGAGCATGTGGTTGGCCGCGATGAGCACCGCGTGCCAGTCGGCTCGGTCGCTCTCCCCGTCGACCGGTGTCTCGGCGCGGAACTGGGCGTACGCCGCTTCGGCGAGGCGCAGCCGGTGGACGCCCGGCAGGGTCTCCGGAGCGGTGCGGGAGCCGCCCGGGGGCGTGAGCAGCGCCTGTGCCGTCACCGGCACCAGCGGGGCGCACGATCTCAGCAGCCCCGCCATGGCCCGGTGGACCTCCCGCCGGGCCCCGGCCGGCCAGGCCAGGAGGCCGCACAGCAGACCGATGACGCTGCCGGTGGCGACGTCGATCATCCGCGCCTCCGACAGCCGCCAGGTGACCGGGGCGATCTGGGCGAACGCGGTGGCGACGACGAGCGTGAACAGCGCCTGGGCGTACGCGATGCCCAGCAGCGGACCGAGGGCGAAGGCCGCCAGCATGACGGGGGCGAGCAGGGCGGCGTACACATCGGTGTGCCGGCCGAGCCCGATCACGAGCGCCCCCGCCACCAGCGCACCCGCCGCGTTGCCCGCCACCGCCAGGCGGACCGCCCGCCAGGTCGCGCCTGCGGTCGTCCGTCCGAGGGTCAGGACGGCCAGGAGCACCCAGAAGCCGTGGGCGAGGTCGAGGGAGCCGGCCACCGCCCGGGCCGCTGCGAGGCCGAGCGCGGTCCGTACGGCGTTCTGGAACAGCACGGACCGGAAGGTGACGTTGCCGAGGACCCGACGGGCCCACAGCCTGGGCGTGGAGAGCTCGGCGTACCAGAACAGTTCGCGCGGGGCGGCGGGTTCGGTGGGTCCCCCGTGGGTGGCGATGTCGACGGTGATCTCCACCATCCGAGCCGATTCGGCGAGCGCCAGCACCTGGGACTGCCGTCGCAGCACGCCGACGGGGAGCCGTTCACCGGGCGGCCCGGAGGCCAGGCGCACCCGGTCGGCCTGGAAGCCCCGCATCGCCTTCTCCAGTGCGCCGGCGCGCGGGGTCGGCTGCCGGTGCGCAGGTACCGTGCGCAGGCGGTGCACAGCTCCGCGACCCGCCCCAGGAGCGCGGCGGTCTCGGGGTCGGCCGGGGCGGGCGGGGCTCCGGCGAGGGTCGCCAGCTGGTCGAGGAGTCTGCGGGCGGAGCGGCCGGCCTGTTCCAGCGCGCGGTCCGTGCGCCCGGCGCCGGCCGGCCGTTCCGCCGGGGGTACGTCCGCCAGGCGCAGGGCCGACCCGGCGTCCCGCAGCCGCTGCGGCGGTACGCCTCCGGGTGCGGCCCCGCGTGCCGCCTCGTCGAGGGCGGCGGCCAGCCGTTCCCGGTAGGAGGGTGCGGCCGGATCGGGCAGCAGGCTCTCGCAGACGGCGAGGAGCAGGGCGCCCGCCGTGAGTCCCGCCAGCCGCTCCACGAGCGTGTCGGGCGCGTACGGCGGAAAACAGGCGAGGATGTAGAAGAGCTGGAGGCCGGGGGCGATTCCGGCCGGGCGGGGTCCGGCCACGGCCACGAACGCCAGCAGGAACCCGACGACGAGCATGCCGCCGACGGCTGCCCAGGTGTCGACCGCGAGCAGGGTTCCCAGGGTCGCCAGGACCAGTGCCGGGGGCAGGGCGCGGAGCATGACGGAAGCCCGCTGGGGGCCGGAGCCGGGGACCAGGGAGAGCAGGCCCATGGCGATGGGCGCGAAGAGCGCGTACAGGGCGGCGACCGGGAGCCCGGCTCCGTACAGCAGGGGGTAGAAGCCCACGCTCGCCGCGACGGTGACCCGGACGGCCCGGCGGAGGATCGTCGCGCGCTGCGGCCCGGCGATCACCGTGCCGCCCCCTGAGGGGGCGGCTTGGTCCGGAGGGCAGCGGCCCGCGAAGAGTTCGGCGGGACCTCACCCCCGGAGAACCGCTCGGCGCTCCGCCGGGCTGCGCCGGGCTGATACCGCTGTGTGGTCTGCGAGGTCCCATCCGGGACAAGCACCCGTGCGTCCGGCGAGGTCCCGCCCGAGGGAAGCCGCTGTGCGTCCCGTGATGTCCGGCCCGGGAGAAGCCGCCGTGCTCTCATCCGGCACGCTCCTCTCCCGGGACCGATCCCTCCGGCGCGGTCCGCCCGGCCGTCTTCCGCCATTGTCGGCCGGACCGGGCCGACCGCGCGCGACGAGGGAGGGAACCGCCGAAGGCGTCCGCCCCGAGCACGTGAGGTGCTCGGGGCGGACGCCTTCGGTGCGGGGGCCGCCCGGTGGGCGGCGCGCGTCAGATGGTGGCGGTGTCGATCACGAAGCGGTAGCGGACGTCGCTCGCGAGAACCCGCTCGTACGCCTCGTTGACCTGGCTCGCCTCGATCACCTCGATCTCGGCGCCGAGCCCGTGCACGGCGCAGAAGTCCAGCATCTCCTGGGTCTCCTTGATCCCGCCGATCGCCGAACCCGCGATCGACCGGTTGCCCAGGATCAGGGAGAAGAGGTTCAGCGAGATCGGCTCCTCGGGGGCGCCCACGTTGACCAGGGTGCCCTCGGTGCGCAGCAGACCGAGGTAGGCGCCGAAGTCCAGCGGGGCCGAGACCGTGGAGAGGATGACGTCGAAGGTGCCGGCCAGCTCCTCGAAGGTCTTGGGGTCGCTGGTCGCGTAGTAGCGGTCGGCGCCCAGCTTGAGCCCGTCGTCCTTCTTCCGCAGCGACTGGGAGAGGACGGTGACCTCGGCGCCGAGCGCGTGCGCGATCTTGACGGCCATGTGGCCGAGGCCGCCGAGGCCGACGACGGCGACCTTCTTGCCGGGGCCCGCGCCCCAGCGCTTGAGCGGGGAGTACGTGGTGATGCCCGCGCACAGGAGCGGCGCGGCCTCGTCGAGGGCGATGCCCTCAGGGATGGAGACGGCGAACTTCTCGGTCACGACGAGGTGTGTCGAGTAGCCGCCGTAGGTGGGCTCGCCGCTGCGGTCGAGCGCGTTGTACGTCTGGGTGTTCCCCTCGGCGCAGTGCTGCTCGCGGCCCATCAGGCAGGCGTCGCACTGTCCGCAGGAGTCGACCATGCAGCCGACGCCGACGCGGTCGCCGACCTTGAACCGGGTGACTCCGGAGCCGGTCTCCGCGACGATCCCGGCGATCTCGTGGCCGGGGACCATCGGGAAGATGCCCTCGCCCCAGCCGTCGCGGGCCTGGTGGATGTCGGAGTGGCAGATTCCGGCGAACTTGATGTCGATCAGGATGTCGAACTCGCCCACCGGGCGACGCTCGATCGTGGTGCGCTCCAGCGGGGCCTTGGCACGGGGAGCGGCGTAGGCGGCAACGGTGGTCATGCCGGAGGTTCTCCTCTGGGTGATGCGGTAGGAACGTCACCCAGCCTGCCGCCCCTGCCTATGTTTACCCAGGTCACCGCTTTGCCTACGTCCAGCGGTCCTACTACTGACGGGGACAGGCTCAGGCGCCTACGACCGGGATCGCCAGGAATAATGGAGGGTATGGACGATCAGCCGGAGGCCGCCGCTCCCGAGCCGCTGGACCGGCGGGCCGAGCTCAGTGAGTTCCTGCGTACCCGGAGGGCGAAGCTCCAGCCGCAGGACGTGGGGTTGCCGGACTTCGGCAGGCACCGCCGGGTGCCGGGTCTGCGCCGGGAGGAACTGGCGCAGCTGGCCGGGGTCTCCGTGGCGTACTACACGCGCCTGGAGCAGGGCAACGGGCGCAATGTGTCGGCAGAGGTGCTGGACGCGATCGCGCGTGCGCTGCGGCTCACCGACGCCGAGCACGCGCATCTGACCCATCTGGCGAGGCCGGCGCGGCACAAGAAGAAGCGCCGCCCGGCCCGGGTGCAGCGGGTGCGGACCGGGCTGCTGTATCTCCTCGACAGCATGGAGGGGATCCCCGCGTACGTGACCGGGGCGCGCTCGGACATCCTGGCGTGGAATGCGATGGCGGCCGCGGTGTTCGGCGACTGGGGGCGCTGCCGCCGGGCGAGCGGAACTGGGCGCGCCTGGTGTTCCTCTCCCCCGGCTACCGGGACCTGTTCGTCAACTGGGACTCCAAGGCCTCGGACATGGTCAGCTATCTGCGGCTGTACGCGGGCTGTCACCCCGACGATCCGGAGCTGTCGGCGCTGGTCGGTGAACTCTCGGTCAAGAGCGATGAGTTCCGGCGGCTGTGGGCCACGCACAACGTCAAGGAGAAGGGTCACGGTGTCAAGCTGGTCCGGCACCCGCTCGCCGGGGACCTGACCCTGTCGTACGAGACGCTGAACCTCCCGGACGACGAGGAACAGCACCTGGTGACCTATCACGCGGAGCCGGGTTCGGATTCGGCCCAGGCCCTGCGTCTGCTGGCGAGTTGGGGGGCCGACGCCGTCGGGGCGGACGTGATCAGCGGCGTTCGGCGGGGTCCGGGCGACGAGCGATGAACACGAACTCCCGGCCCGGCCGGTCGGGTGCGTCGCGCACCTCGCGCACCTCGAATCCGGCTGTGCTCAGGTCCGCCTCGGCCTCCTGACGCTCACGGAAGCGCAGGGTGGAGTCGGAGGTGAGGACCTCTCCGTCGGCCGCGAACACATAGGTCCAGCGGAACGAGACGAGTGGCCCGGCGACCTCGGTCACCTCGACCCAGCTCTCGACGGGGCCGGCTCCGGGGATCTCGGTGACGCGGTGGGACCTCTCCCGGTTCCACCCCTCCCAGGCCCGCCGGGCAGGGTCCCGTGTCTCGAAGACCAGATGCCCGCCGGGCCGCAGCGCCGCGTACGCGCCGCGCAGGGTCGCCCGCCAGTCGTCCTGGTCGACGATTTCCTGTGCGACGTTGGCCGTCATGGTGGCCAGGTCCACCTGGAGCGGGGGAAGAGCGGCCACGTCCCCGCGGATCCAGCGGACCTGGTCGCCGCCGGGCTTGGCACGCGCCACGTCGACCGACGCCTGTGCGGGATCGACGCCGACGACTTCGATCCCCCGTCGCACCAGCAGCAGGGCGAGAACGCCGGTGCCGCAGCCGATGTCCAGCACCCGCCCGGCCCGCAGTTCTCCGGCGAGGCGGACGTAGGGGTCCAGGTCGCCGCGATCAGGACCGAGCGGATCGTAGAGGGCGGCCAGTCGCGGGTTCACGAAGATCTCGTCTGCCATGCGGCGGAAGATACAGGGGTGCTCCACGCGGCGTCCCGGCCTCCGTCTGCGGTCAGTTGGCCTCGGCCGCCATCGCCGCCCCGCCCACGACACGTCCCGCGAGCGCGGTCCTCCGGGCCGGCGGCACCGTGGCCGTGCCGGACGGGTCCACGCGTAGAAGCGTCTCCGGGGTGGCGAGCCGGGGCAGCAGCAGCTGCCAGAAACCGGTGAGCCGGTATGGGGACAGCCACTCGGCGTCGTGGCGGCCGAGCACCTCGAATCCGGCCGTCACGGCGACGGTCGCGGCGGCAGCGTCCTCCCGGGTGAGGTCGTCGGCGAGTGTTCCGGCGGCTGCCGCCTCGTCCAGCAGTTCCCGCACCCGGTGGTGCCACTCCATCCGCAGGTCCGGGGCGGCGGCCCGCTCGCCGTCGCAGCTCAGCCGGAATCCTGCCCGGCTCACCGGGTCCCCGCGCAGGCGTTCCACCAGGGCGTGCGAGGTGTCGACGAGTGCCTGCAGGGCGGTGTCCGTCCTGCGCCGGATCGCGGCGGACATGTCGCGCAGCCCTTGGGACGCCTCCGCCACGACGGCTTCCGCGACCGCGGCCTTGTTCTCGAAATGGAAGTGCAGCGCGCCCGTGCTGACGCCCGCGCCCGAGCTGATCAGCGCCAGCCGCGCCTGGGCATAGCCGTGCTGTTCGAAGACGACGGCGGCGGAGCGGATGAGCGCCTGGCGGGTCCGGGTGGCGCGCTCCTGTTTGGTCATGGAGTTATCAAACCAACTTACCGGTTTCATTTCCAGGGAACGAAAGATTGCACCAGAGGCTACCGGGCCCTTTTTTCGGCCATATCCGCTCTGTGGGCCATGGAAAGAGACCGGGATGGGGGAATGCGTGCAATCGGATCCTTGCGTGGTCCGGCGGGGAGTTGACGCGCCTCGCCCATCCCGGGCAGTGACCTTATTCGGCCGCGAACGCCTCCGCGTGATCGGCCGCCCAGGTGCGGTACGACCGGGCCTGATGCCCCGTCAACTCCTGGACCGTGGGCACAACGGCCGCCTTCGCACCCGCCCGCTGCCGCTCCGCGCTCTCCAGGAAGGCTTCCGCGACGGGCCTCGGGTACTTCGCCAGCAGGGCCGTGCGGGCGGCGTCCAGGCCCAGTTCCTCGAAGCGCAGCGGCCGTCCCAGCACCCGGGAGAGCTGAGCCGTCTGCTCCCGCGCGGTGATCGCCGCCGGGCCCGAGACGGCGTACGCCCTGCCCTCGTGGCCCGCCCCGGTGAGTGCGGCTACGGCCACCGCGGCGACGTCACGGGGGTCGACGCACGCGACCGGGGCGTCGCCGTACAGGGCGCGCACCACTCCCGCCGAGCGGATGCCGGGCGCCCAGGACAGCGTGTTGGACATGAACGTCCTGGGGCGGACGAACGTCCACGAAACCCCCGACTCCCTGATCGCCTCTTCGTTCTGCCGCTGCCGGCGGGTGATGAAGTCGTCGGCGCCCGGCTCCTCCACGGCCATCATGGAGAGCTTGACCAGGTGGCGCACGCCCGCCGCGGCGGCTGCCCCGGCGACCCGCTCGTCGTCGGGCTCCGTGGGGCTGTTCGTCACCAGGAACACCGAGCTGACGCCCCGCAGGGCACGGTCGAGGGCGGGGCCGTCCCCGTACGCCCCCTCGACCACCTCGATCCCGTCCCCCCGTACCGTCAGACGCTCGGGACGGCGGGCGAGAATCCTTACAGGACCGGCAGCCGCCAGCAGTCCGGCGACCTCGCGGCCCACCGCTCCGGTCGCACCCGTCACGAGAATCACTGGCGTGGAACCTCTCAGCCTTCGGCCCGCGGGCCGGACAGGAGCGTGGAGAACACCGGCTGGTCGTTCTGATGGCCTGTCACCTGGACCGTCACCGTGTCCTCGGCCTCCTCCGGCACGACCACCGCGCTGATCCAGCACGGGCTGCCGAACTCGGCGTACCGGTGGAACCGGCTGCTCGCCTCCGCCGGGACGATGCCGCCGGGCCCCGCCGCGAGGCAGGCCGCCTGACGGGCCGCCTCCAGCAGCAGCATGCCCGGGACATGGTCGTTGGGACGCTGGAACAGCGTCGGGTGCCGGGTGTCCACGCGCAGCTCCCAGACGCCTTCGCGGCCGGTGTCCGACAGGACCACGTCCTCGGTCCTGCTCCGGCCGGCCCGGGCGGCGGCGACGGGTGCCGCCTCCGGTATCGATATCCCCTCGGCGGGGGCGTCGCCGCGCATCCGCCGGTACACCTTGGGGCTGGTGAAGCGGGTCGCGCCAATCCCCGTGGCCGCCAACTCCCCGTCCCGGTGCACCGCCCAGCCCACGCGCCCCTGCACGGGCAGTCCGCTCCGCCACTTCAGGTCGGAGCAGAACACCTCGACGTCTATCTCGGTGGGGACTCCCCCGACGCCCAAGTGGTCCTGGTGGCATACGTAGTCGAGGTCCGCCATCAGGAAGTGGTAGCCGAGCGGCACGCCGTAGCCGGCGTGGAAGGCGAGCATGGCCGCCTGGCGCATCGCTTCGGCGACCAGCAGCGGGTCGTGCCGGTCGCCGACGACCGGAGCGAAGAACGGGTGATCGTGCGGCAGGACGGCCGCCACCGAGAACCGATCGTGCGCCAGGCGCACCCAGTTACGCGGAAAGGCGTCCTCCGGCCTGGTCCGGTGCACCATGTCGATCCCCACGGGATGCACCATGTCGGCCTCCGAATCCATTGCCGGCACCGAGTCGATCAGGGCTGCTGCTTCGGGCATAACTCCCCCCAGGGGTCATGTGATGGCGAGCCGTTCCTGCGATGCACGTGCGCTGATAAGATACAGACTCAGCGGTTTTTTCTATCCCCGGCAGGGTCGCCCCTCCCCACACCGCCCCGGCCGTTTCCCGGGCCATCCGGCCCAGCGAAGGAGACAGGATGGCCCAGCAGGACCGGGCGATACGCACCCGCCAGGCAATCCTGATGGCAGCGGCGCAGGCTTTCGAGAAATACGGTTATCAGGCCGCGACGATCACCGAAATACTGAAAAGCGCCGACGTCACGAAAGGCGCTCTCTACTTTCATTTTCCGTCCAAGGAAGATCTCGCGCTCGGTGTTCTCGAGGCACAGGAGCCGCCGCAGACCGTTCCGGAGCACTCGCTCAAGCTCCAGGAACTCATCGATCTGGGGATGCTGTTCAGCCACCGCCTGCAGACCAGTGTCCTCGCCCGGGCGGGCGTGCGCCTCTCCATGGACCAGCAGGCACAGGGCCTCGACCGCAGCGGCCCTTTCCTCCGCTGGCAGGAAGCCACCCATCACCTCCTCGCGCAGGCCAAGCACAACGGTGAGCTGCTTCCCCACGTCAACCCCACCGAGACGGCGGACCTGTACGTGGCCGCCTTCACGGGCACCCAGGCCGTATCCCAGACTCTCACCAACTACCAGGATCTGCAGCGCCGCCACATCACGCTCCAGCAGCACATACTCCCCAGCATCGCCGCGCCCTCGATCCTCACCACCCTCGATCTGACCCCCGCGCGCGCCGAACACCTCAGCCGCCTGGCCCTGGAGGACTGAACCGGCCGGAGCCCCTGCGGCCACTAGGGCCGGCTCGCCGCGAGGACCGCGCCGCGGAACGTACGCCGGTAGGCCAGTGGAGTGACGCCGATGGCGGCGTGCAGGTGCTGGCGCAGCGACGCTCCGGTGGCGAAGCCGACCCGGCCGGCGATCTCGTCCACCGCAAGGTCCGTGGACTCCAGGAGATGGCGGGCCCGGTCGACCCGCTGCTGGACGATCCAGCGGCCCGGGCTCATGCCGACCTCCTCGTTGAAGCGCCGGACGAAGGTGCGCAGACTCATCCGGGCGTGGTCGGCGAGGCTTGCCAGGCTCAGCGGTTCATGGAGGTTCCGCAGGGCCCAGTCGCGGGTCGCGGCGGTGCCGTTCGCCTCCGGAGCGGGCACGGGCTGCTCGATGTACTGGGCCTGTCCCCCGTCGCGCCACGGCGGTACGACGCAGAGCCGGGCGACCCGGTTGGCGACCTCGCTGCCGTGGTCCGCACGGACGAGGTGCAGGCAGACGTCGACCCCGGACGCCGCGCCGGCCGACGTCAGCACGTCCCCGTCGTGGACGAAGAGGACGTCCGGATCGAGCCGCACCTGCGGGTACCAGGAGCGGAAGAGCTCGGCGAGCGCCCAGTGGGTGGTGGCCCGCCGGCCGTCCAGCAGTCCGGCCGAGGCGAGGACGAAGGCGCCGGTGCAGATGGACACGATGCGGGTGCCGGGGCGTACGGCGGCGAGCGCCGCGACGGCGTGCGCGGGCGCCTCCCGGGTGAGGAGGGAGGTGTCGAACGGCGGGATGACGAGGGTGTCCGCCGTCGCCAGTACCTCCGGGCCGTGATCGACGGTGACCGAGAAGTCGGCGTTGGTGCGCACGGGCCGGCCGTCCGCCGTGCAGGTCACTACGGAGTAGCGGCCGTCGGCCGCGCCGAGGACACGGCTCGGGATGCCGAGCTCGAACGGATACACCCCGTCCAGGGCGAGTACGACGACGCGGTGCGCGTTTCCCATGGCACGATCCTGTCGAAAGATGGCAATCATGCCATGGTACGCCCGGCGGACAGGGGTGAGGCTGGACGCATGACGAAGAACGAGAGCATGCGCGCCATCAGCCAGAGCGTCTACGGAGGGCCCGAGGTACTGGAGGAGGTCCGGCTCCCCCGGCCGGTGGCGGGACCGAGCCAGATCGTGGTCGCCGTCCGGGCGGCCGGAGTGAACCCCACGGACTGGAAGCACCGGGGCCAGGCGATGTTCCTGGACCGGCTGCCGCTCGTCCTGGGCTGGGACGTGTCCGGGGTCGTCGAGTCGGTGGGCTTCGGGGTGACCCTCTTCAAGCCGGGCGACGAGGTGTTCGGCATGCTGCCCTACCCGTACGGCGTCGGCTCCCACGCCGAGTTCGCGGTCGGCCCGGCCCGCGCCTTCGCCCACAAGCCGGAGGACGTCGACCACGTCCAGGCGGCCGCCATCCCGCTCGCCGCGCTCACCGCCCGCCAGGCGCTCGTCGACACGGCGGACGTGCGCCCCGGGCAGCGGGTCCTGGTCCACGCCGCCGCGGGCGGGGTCGGGCACCTAGCCGTGCAGATCGCCAAGTCGCTGGGGGCGTACGTCATCGGCACCGCGAGCGCCGCCAAGCACGACTTCGTGCGCGGGCTCGGGGCGGACGAGGTCATCGACTACCGCACCGTGGACTTCGGGGACGCGGTGAGCGATGTCGACATGGTGCTCGACCCGCTCTCCGGCGAGACACGGGCGCGTTCGCTCGATGTCCTGCGCCCGGGAGGCACGCTCGTGTCGCTGCTGCCGGGCGGCGACCCGGCGGAGGCTGCGAAGGCCGCCGCACGGGAGATCCGGGTGGAGAACCTGCTGGTCGAGGCAGATCACGCGGGCATGACGGCCATCGCCGACCTGATCCGGTCCGGTGCGCTGCGCGCCCATGTCGAGGCGGCGTTCCCGCTCGCCGAAGCGGCGAAGGCGCACGCGCTGGGCGAGACGGGCCGCACCACCGGCAAGCTCGTCCTCGTGGTGGCGTAGAACACGGAGCGCCCGGCTGCCCGTCCCGTGCACGGGACGGGCAGCCGGGCGTTCAGGCGCCCAGCGCCAGTTTCGTACCGAGGCCGATCATCATCACGGCGACCAGGCCGTCCAGCACCCGCCACGCGGAGGGCCGCGCGAGGACTCCGCTCAGCAGCCGGGCGCCGTAGCCGAGCGCAGCGAACCAGCACAGGCTGGCGAGGATCGCGCCGATGCCGAAGGTCCAGCGCAGGGGTCCCTGGTCGGCGGCGACGGATCCCAGCAGGAAGACGGTGTCGAGATACACGTGCGGGTTGAGCCACGTCATCGCCAGGCAGGTCAGCACGACGCCCCGGCGCGACGCGGCCGGGGCGTCCGAGGCGTGGAGCGCGGACGGGCGCAGTACGCGGCGGGCGGCGAGCAGCCCGTAGCCGATCAGGAACAGTCCGCCGAGCAGGCCCACGACGGTCAGCGCCGAGGGCCAGGCGACGACGACCGCGCCGACGCCGGCGACCCCCAGCGTGATGAGCACCGCGTCGGACAGGGCGCAGATGCCGACCACCGCGAGCACGCCGTCCCGGCGGACCCCCTGGCGCAGCACCAGGGCGTTCTGGGCGCCGATGGCGACGATGAGGGAGAGGCCGGTACCGAATCCGGCGGCCGCGGTGGTCAGGGCGTTCGTCATGCGGCCGACGCTACGGAGCACAGCGTTATGGCGTCCAGCTAAAGATTCTTACGTATCATTAGCGCTCATGATGTCCGAGCTTCCTCTCGATCAGGTGCGCACGCTGCTGGCCGTGGTCGACGAAGGCACCTTCGACGCGGCGGCGAACACCCTGCGGCTGACACCGTCGGCGGTCAGCCAGCGGGTGAAGGCGCTGGAGCAGCGCACGGGCCGGGTGCTGCTGATGCGTACGAAGCCGGTGCGGCCCACGGAGTCCGGTGAGGTGGTGGTGCGCTTCGCCCGCCAGCTGGCCCGGCTGGAGCGCGACGCGCGGACGGCGCTCGGGATGTCCGGGCCCGGCGAGCCGACACCCCTGTCGATCGCGGTGAACTCCGATTCCCTGGCGACCTGGTTCCTGCCCGCCCTGCGGCGCGTACCGCGGGATCTCGACCTCGCCTTTGAACTGCACCGGGAGGACCAGGACCATACGGCCACCCTGCTGCGGGAAGGGCTGGTGATGGCCGCGGTGACCTCGTCGCCGGAGGCGGTGACGGGGTGCTCGGTGCGCAGGCTCGGCCGGATGCGGTATCTGCCGGTGGCCGAACCCGGCTTCGCCGACCGGTGGCTGGGGAGACAGACGGGTGCCGATGTGCGCGAGCTGATCGAGGACGCCCCGGTGGTCGGCTTCGACCGGCGCGACGACCTGCAGGACTCGTTCGTGCGCCGGCTCGTCCCCGGGGCCCGGGCGAGCTCCCGGCGTCATCTGGTGCCCAGCTCGGAGGGGTTCGCGAGCGCCGTGGCGGCGGGCATGGGCTGGGGCATGGTGCCCGACGTCCAGGCGGAGCCGCTGCTGCGCGATGGCCGGCTGGTGCTGCTCGTCCCGGACCGCACCGTGGACGTGCCGCTGCACTGGCAGCAGTGGAAGCTGGACTCACCCGCCCTGGCGACCGTGGCCGACGCGGTGGCGGCGGAGGCCGCCGACACGCTCGCGGGCGGACGGCCGATTGCCCCTCGACCCCTTCGAGGTTAGGTTTGCCTAACCCAACAGGGAGGTGCGGAACATGACGGACGGTCAGGATCAGGAGACCCGCAACGGTCAGGAAACGCCGGTGGATTGGCGGGCGCGCGGGGCGTTGTCCCGGCTCGTGCTCGGCCAGATGGCCACCCAGACCCTGGGCACGGCCGTGCGGTTCGATGTCTTCGACCGGATCGGTCCCGGTGAACTGACCGCCGACGCGCTCGCCGATTCCCTCGGCACCCATCCGCAGGCGACGCTGCGTCTGCTGCGCGCCCTGGCCGGACTCCAGCTGCTGTCCGAGACGGAACCGGGCCTCTTCCGGACCACCGCGGCGGGCGACTTCCTGCGCACCGGCACGGCCGGCTCGATGGCCGCGATGGCCCGGATGTTCACCGATCCGGTCATGCTGCGGGGCTGGGACCTGCTCGACGAGAGCGTCCGCACCGGCGGGACCACGTTCGACACGGTGTTCGGGACCGACTTCTTCGGCCATCTCAGGGAGCACCCCGAGCTGTCCGCCGCGTTCAACGAGGCGATGAGCCAGGGCACCCGGCTGACCGCCGACACCGTCCCGCACCACTACGACTTCGGACGCTTCAGCACCCTGGTGGACATCGGCGGCGGCGACGGCACCCTGCTGGCCTCGATCCTGCGGGAGCATCCGAAGCTCCGGGGCATCCTCTTCGACACGGCCGAGGGGCTCGCGCAGGCGCCCCGGCGGCTGGCCGACGAGGACCTGACCGGGCGCGTCGCCCTGGAGACCGGCGACTTCTTCGCCTCGGCCCCGGCCGGCGGCGACCTCTATCTGCTCAAGAGCATCATCCACGACTGGGACGACGAGAGGTGCGCGGCCATCCTGCGGCGTATCCGGGACGTCGTCCCCGCCCACGGCTCACTGCTGATCGTCGAACCGGTCCTGCCCGCCACCGTGCCGGCGGACCCGCCGGGAGGTGTCTACCTCACCGACCTCAACATGCTGGTCAACGTCGGCGGCCGGGAGCGGACCGCCGACGACTTCGCCTCACTGTGCACGGCGGGCGGCTTCGTCCTGCGCGGCGTGACGCCGCTGCCGGCGCCCAACATCTTCCAGATCATCGAGGCCTCACCGGCCTGACGGACCGCCTCGGCACCGGTGCGCGCGACGGCCTAGGATGGCGGATCCCTTCCCTCCGCTCTCCGGGCGAGGGGCCTTTCCCGGACCAGGATGCCGAGGTGTTCTCCCCGTGCGTGTGCTGCTGGTGGAGGACGACGACGATCTGCGGGAGGTGATCGCGGCCGGGCTGCGCGACGGGGGCTTCGCCGTGGACTGCGCCGCCGACTGGCCGGAGGCGGACGTCGCTCTGCACCTCACCGCGTACGACTGTGTGGTGCTGGACCGGATGGTGCCCTCCGGCGACACCCTCGCCCCACTGGAAGGCAGGCGCCGGGCCGGCTGGTCGGTGCCGGTGCTCTGCCTGACCGCCCTGGATTCGCTGGACGAGCGGGTGCGGGGGCTGGAGAGCGGGGCGGACGACTATCTCGCCAAGCCGTTCGCGATGCGCGAGCTCGTCCTGCGCGTGCGGGGTCTGAGCCGACGGGCCCCGGACCGGCTTCCCGCCTTCCTGACCTGTGCGGACGTGATCATGGACGTGTCACGGCACGAGGTGCGGCGCGGCGGCGTGCTGCTGTCGCTGAGCCCGAAGGAGTACGCCGTGCTCCAGCAGCTCCTCGTACACCGGGACACCGTCCTCACGCGCACCGGTCTGCTGGAGCACTGCTGGGACGAGATGGCCGACCCGGTCTCCAATGTCGTGGACGCCGTCGTCGCGGGGCTGCGGCGCAAGCTGGGCTCCCCGGGTCTGGTGCACACCGTGCGCGGCCGGGGGTTCCTCCTGTCGGCGGAGCCGGGGCCCCGCTGATGGCGCGACCCGTGCGGCGGCGCTCCCCGGCAAGGAGAAGGCTGCGCCGGCTGCAACTGCGGCTGACCGCGGCGTACACGCTGATCACCGTCGTCGGGCTGGCATGCCTGTCCTGGGTGGTGATCCGCACCGATGACCGGGCGAGGGAGGACGCCGAGTACGACGAGATGCGCCGCCGGGCCTCCGTCGCCGCCTCGCTCGTCTATTACGAGGACGACCGGATCCGGCTGGACGGCCTCCAGGACGACGAGGCGACCACGGGAACCCCGCAGATCCTGGTGCTGGAGAAGCGGCCCGGCGGTGATCCGGTCACGCTGTTCCGGGGCCGCACCGCGCAGTTCGCCGTGGCGGCCGGGGCGATCGACGCGGTGGCCCGTTCGGCGATGGACGCGGAAGGGCCGGTGCGGGCCGGTGCGCGCGACCGCTCGGGTGAACCGGTGCGGCTGCTGGCCGTGCCCTTCTACCACGACGCCACCGACGAGGTGGCGGGCGCGGCCGTCGCGGTCGGCGATCCGGAGCGCGGCGCGGCCGAGCACCGCAGTCTGGTCCTCTCCCTCGTCGTGGGGGCCGGTGCGCTGACGGTCCTGGCCGCGGTGACGGGGCACGTGCTCTCGGGTCGCAGCGTGCGCCCGGCCTGGCAGGCGCTGGAGCAGCAGGAACGGCTGCTGGCGGACGCCGCGCACGAGCTGCGGACCCCGGTCGCCGTGATGCGCGGGTCGGTGGAGGTGGCCGCGGGCGCTCCGGGTGGTGCTCTCGACGCCCATCTGTCCCGGATCCGGCGGGCAGCGGACCGGATGGCCGACGTCGTGGAGAACCTGCTGGCCCGGGGCCGGCTGGAGGCCGCCGTGGACACCGTCCGGACGGAGCCGCTGCGGCTGGACCAGCTCGTCGAAGAGGTGTGCGCGGAACTGCCGGAGAGCGGGCCCCGACCTCGGTTGAGGCTGGCGGAGTCGGTGACCGAGGCCGACGCCGCCCTGGTGCGGGTCGCGGTGCGCAATCTCCTGGACAACGCGGTGCGGCACGGACGGGCCCCGGACGCCCCGGACGGGGCCGGACTGCTGGTGACCGTGCGGGGGCCGGAGGTGTGGGTCGCCGACCGGGGCCCCGGGGTGGATCCGGACCGGCTGCCGGAGCTGATGGAACGGTTCAGCTCCCCGGGCGGGGGCACCGGGATCGGTCTCTCACTGGTGCGGCGCATCGCGGAGGTGCACCGGGGGAATCTCACCGTCCGGGCCCGTCCCGGCGGCGGAGCGGAGTTCGTGTTGCGGCTGGCACCCGACCGGTCGCGGCCGGGCCGCAGGCGCGGCGGGGGTCCGGCCCTCACGATTCGCTCATGATCGGCCGTCCATGATGCGGGGGAAGATCCGAAGCCCACGCACGGGAGTCCGTATGCCCCAGCACGCCGTCCGTCCTCTGCTCCGCCGCAAGCGGACCCTCGCCGCCCTGGCCGGTGGGGCCGCGCTGGCGGCGGGAGCGGGGCTGCTCCTGTCCCACGCCTCCGCCACGGGCTCCCCGGCGAAGGCCGCGCCGAAGGTCGTACCGCCCACCGCGAACGCGGCCTTCGACTACCAGATCGGCGGCGCCTACACCCCGCCCACCGGGGTCAAGGCGCTCTCCCGGGACCGCGGCGCCAAGCCCGCCAAGGGCCTCTACAACGTCTGTTACGTCAACGCCTTCCAGACCCAGCCCGACGCCCTGGGCTGGTGGGAGAAGAACAACCCCGATCTGCTGCTGCGCGACGCCGACGGCGACCTGGTGAACGACGAGGCCTGGGGCGAGGCGCTGCTCGACACCTCGACCGCGGCCAAGCGCACCCGGCTGGCGAAGATCGTCGGCGGCTGGATCAGCGGCTGCGCCACGTCCGGGTTCCAGGCGGTGGAGCCCGACAACCTGGACTCCTACGAGCGTTCCGACGGTCTGCTGACCCAAGCGCACAACGCGGCGTTCGCGAAGCTCCTGGCCGACCGTGCGCACACGGCGGGTCTGGCGATCGGCCAGAAAAACACCACGGACCTGCTGGGACAGCGGAAGAAGATCGGGTTCGACTTCGCCGTCGCCGAGGAGTGCGGCCGCTACGACGAATGCGCGGATTACGCCTCCGCGTACGGCAACAAGGTCTTCGTCGTGGAGTACACGGACCGTGACTTCGCCAAGGCCTGTTCGTCCGTGGGAGCGAAGGTCTCGGTGGTCCGCCGGGATCTCGACGTGGTCCCGGCCGGTCGGCCCGGATACGCGTTCCGCACCTGCTGAGGCCGGAGCGGGGCGGCTACGCCGGGTGGGCGCAGACGGTGAAGATGGCGCCTTCCGGGTCCCGGATGACCGCCTCGCTTCCGTCGGCGGGCGAGTCCACCGGCGGGCCGGCCGTGCCGCCCGCCGCGCGGGCGGCCTCGGTGACCGCTTCCAGGTCCTCGACCTGGAAGCGGACGTGCCACCGCGGGCGCAGCAGGGGGTCGGGGGACGACGCGTCCCCGCCGCCGCGCAGGGTGGCCACGGTGCGGCCGCCCTGCCGGACGACGACCGTGTCCTGCTGGTAGGCGTAGCCGACTTCGCAGCCCCCAGGCTCCTGGGAGGCCCAGCCGAAGACCTCGGCGTAGAAGATCGCGCAGTCGAAGGCGTGGCTCGTGCGCAGTTCGAGGGAGGCGGGAGCGCTGTCGCGGCCGAACGACCAGGGTGGGGTCCGTCCCTCCCAGAAGCCGAACGCGGCCCCTTCCCGGTCGGCGGCCATGGCTCCCCGCCCCGGGCCGATCCGGATCGGGCCGACGGCGATGGTGCCGCCCCGTTCCCGGACGCGGGCCGCGGCGGTGTCGACATCCGAGACGGCGAAGTACGGGGTCCAGGAGACGGCCGTGGGCAGGCCGGGGGCGATCTCTCCGACGCCGGCGACGGGCAGGGCGTCGACATGGGCGACGGAGAAGCCCTCGCCGAGGGTGCCGGAGCGGAAGGTCCACCCGAGAACGGTCCCGTAGAAGTCCTGGGCGGCCCGCAGGTCCCGGGTCATGAGGCTGACCCAGCACGGGATCCCGTGCACCGGGGTGCTCTGCTCTGCCTCGGTCATCGGGATCCGTCTCCTCGCCCCCGGTGGTGACCCGGCGGACGCCGACGGCGGTCCGGCCGGGTGGGCCTGCTGGTCACCGGCCGTTCGCGGACCGGCACGCTCCGTGGTGTCGTACGCCCTCGGAGCAGCACGCCTCCATACCTACGCCGCCCCGGGCGCCGCCGCCACCCGGGAGGTGTCCCGGGACGGGCGGGGTGCGCACCGCAGCCCGGCCGGGGCCGGGCGGCTTGTCAGTGCCCGGTGACAGACTGCGCACATGACCCTCTCGCAGCCGAAGGCCGACCTCCAGCGCTACCTCCAGTCCGCTCGCGACGCCCTGTTGTGGAAGCTGGAAGGGTTGTCGGAATACGACGTCCGCCGCCCTCTGACGCCGACCGGCACGAATCTCCTGGGACTGGTCAAGCATGCCGCCGGGGTGGAGCTGGGCTACTTCGGCGAGACGTTCGGGCGGCCGTTCGGCGAGGTGGTGCCCGCCTTCGAGGACGACGCCGAGGCGAACCAGGACATGTGGGCGACCGCCGACGAATCCCGTGAGGACATCCTCGCGCTGCATCGCCGGGTGACGGAGCACGCGGACGCGACGATCGCCGGGCTGCCGCTCGACGCGGTCGGCCGGGTGGCGTGGTGGCCCGCCGAGCGGAGCCGGGTGACGCTGCACCAGATCCTGGTGCATGTGATCGCCGACCTCCAGCGGCATGCCGGGCACGCCGACGTCGTGCGGGAGCTGGTGGACGGGGCGGTGGGGCTTCGGTCCGGCAACGAGAACCTGCCGCCGGGCGACCGCGCGTGGTGGGAGGGGTACCGGCAGCGTCTGGAGCGGGCGGCCCGGGACGCGGGGTAGCCGCTCCCCTGACGCGCGGCGCGTCCGGCCCTGCCGTGCGGCGGGTCGGGTCCGGGCCGGCGGCGCGTTCAGCGGCCGGTGAGCGCCGCGGGCTCGCCGAGGTGGTGCGCGGCGGTGCGCCAGGCGGCGGTGACGGCCGCACGGGCCGTGGCGGTCGCCGTCTCCACCTCGGGCGGGAGGTGGAGCGGGGAGCCGAGGTGGACATGGAGGCGGGGCCGGCGGGCCGGGGCGGTGAGGAGCCCGGAGATCTGCTTGACGCACCGGCCCGAGGTCACCCGGCGGGCGCCCGCCTGGCCGAGCGGCACGACGGGTGCCCCGGAAGCGTGCGCGAGGCGGGCGAGGCCGCTGCGGAAGCTCTCCGGCGGGGCCTCTGCCGCGTCCCGGCGGCAGGGCAGTCGTCCTTCGCCGTAGATGAGCAGGTGGCGGCCGTCCCTGAGTGCGACGGCGGCCGCGTCGAGGGCGCCCGCCGCCCGGTGGGTGTTGCGGTGCACGGGCACGTGGCCGCCCTGCTCCAGGAGACGGCCGAGGACCGGGATGCGCCACAGGCCCGCGGTGGCCATGACGACGGGTTCGACACCGAGGCGCAGCAGTGCGGCGAGGACGATGCCCGGGTCGGCCAGAGAGGTGTGGTTGGCGACGATGATGCTGCCGGCGGCGGGGGCCGTGGCGTGGTCGGACGTGACGGTGAGGCGTCCGAGCGAGGGGACGACGACGGCGGCGATGCGGCTGAGCACGGTTCTCCCTGGGTCCGGCGGGCGCGGCCGTCCCGGTGGACGGCGGTGCGGTGCCGGGCCCGCCCTTCCCGGCTTCGCCCGCCACGCCTTCATCGTCGTGGCGGGCGGGGCCGGGGGCCTGAGTGCGGATACTCAGGTCTCCTGGGGCGATCGCCCCCGCACCGGGCGCGCCGGGGCGCCCGGGTCAGACGGCCAGCCACACCGCCGTGTCCCGGGGCAGCAGGCCGTCGGAGTCCAGGGGGCCGCTGGTGAGCAGGATCTCGGTGTGGGCGGGGAGCTGTGCGGGGTGCTCGGCGAGGTTGACCGCGCAGACCAGGTGCTCGCCCCGGGCGAACAGGAGGAGGCCGGGCTCCTCGCTCAGCCAGCGCAGCGGCTGGGTGTGCAGGGCGGTCAGGGAGCGCCGTCGCCGCAGGGCCTCGCGGTAGAGGGCCAGCATGGAGCCGGGGTCCCGCTCCTGGAGGTCGGCCGCGCGGGACGGCCAGTCGGCCGGCAGCGGAAGCCAGGGTTCCACCGCGGAGCCGAAGCCGGCGAAGGGTTCGTCGGCCGCCCAGGGCAGCGGGGTGCGGCAGCCGTCGCGGCCGGGGGCCCGCCCCTGGGAGCGGAAGTACATGGGGTCCTGGATGCGGTCCAGTGGTACGTCGGCCTCGGGCAGGCCCAGTTCCTCGCCCTGGTAGAGGTAGACCGAGCCGGGCAGGGCGAGCGAGAGGAGGGCGGCGGCGCGGGCGCGGCGGGTGCCGAGCTCCAGGTCGCTGGGGACGCCGAACGCCTTGGCCGTGAAGGCGAATCCGGTGTCCTCGCGTCCGTAGCGGGTGACGGTGCGGGTGATGTCGTGGTTGCAGAGGACCCAGGTGGCGGGGGCGCCGACGGGGGCGTGTTCGGCGAGGGTGTCGTCGATGGCGCGGCGCAGCAGCGCGCTGTCCCAGGGGCAGCTGAGGAAGGTGAAGTTGAAGGCGGTGTGCAGTTCGTCGGGGCGGAGGTAGCGGGCGAAGCGCTCCGCGTCGGGCAGCCAGACCTCGCCGACGAAGATGCCGCCGAACTCGTCGGCGATGGCGCGCCAGCGCCGGTAGATGCCGTGCAGCTCGTCGCGGTCGACGTACGGGTGGGGCCCCTGGTGTCCTTCGAGGTCGGGAAGGGCCGGGTCCTTGGCGACGAGGGCCGCGGAGTCGATGCGCACCCCGGCGACGCCTCTTTCGAACCAGAAGCGCAGGACGTCCTCGTGTTCCTGGCGTACGGCGGGGTGGGCCCAGTTGAGGTCGGGCTGTTCGGTGGCGAAGAGGTGGAGGTACCACTCGCCGTCCTCGACGCGGGTCCAGGGCACCCCGCCGAACTCGCTCTCCCAGTCGTTGGGGGGCAGTTCGCCGTGTGCGCCGCGGCCGGGACGGAAGTGGAAGAGTTCGCGCTCCGGGCTGCCGGGGCCCGCGGCGAGTGCCGCCTTGAACCAGACGTGCTGGTCGGAGACGTGGTTGGGGACGATGTCGACGATGGTGCGGATGCCGGCCTCGCGGGCTTCGGCGATGAGCTTCTCGGCCTCGGCGAGGTTGCCGAAGGCGGGGTCGATGGCCCGGTAGTCGGCGACGTCGTATCCGCCGTCCGCCATCGGCGACAGGTACCAGGGGGTGAACCAGAGCGCGTCGACGCCGAGTTCGGCCAGGTAGGGCAGCCGGGACCGTACGCCCGTCAGATCGCCGGTGCCGTCGCCGTCGCCGTCGGCGAAGCTGCGGACGTAGACCTGGTAAATGACGGCCGAGCGCCACCAGTCGTCGGCGGCGAGCTGGCTGCCTTCCATAAGGCGGGTTCCTTTCGGGCGGGCGCGGTCGCCGGCGGGGTGGGCCGGTCCGCGCGACAGGGAGGAGCGAGAGAGCTGGCTGGTCTGACGCCGCCGCCCCGGAGCGGGGCGGGAAGGCCGGGGACGGCGGCGGGTCCTGGGTGGTTGCGCCACCGGGGATGGCGCGGGTCAGCCCTTGGTGCTGCCCGCGCTGATTCCGGCGATGATGTGCCGCTGGAAGACCAGGAACATCAGGACCATCGGGATGCTCGCGATGACCATGGCCCCGATCAGGACGGTCAGCGGGACGTTCTGCGAGAGCTGCACGAGGGCGACGCTGATCGGCTGTTTCTCGGTGTCGGAGAAGACCATCAGGGGCCAGAGGAAGTCCTGCCAGACGGCGACCAGCGCGAAGATCGACACAACGCCGAGGACCGGCCTCGACAGGGGCAGGACGATGGACCAGAGGGTGCGCAGCTTGCCCGCCCCGTCGATCTCGGCGGCTTCCAGGACATCGCGCGGGATCTGGTCGAAGAACCGTTTGAGCAGATAGAGGTTGAAGGCGTTCGCGACGGCCGGCAGCCAGATGGCCAGTGGGTCGTTCAGCAGGTTGACGTGGATCAGCGGCATGTCGGCGATGGTGAGGTACTTCGGTACGACGAGGGCCTGCACCGGGACCATGAGGGTGGCGAGGATGCCGCCGAGGATCACGTTGCCGAAGGCCGGCTTGAGCTTGGACAGGGCGTAGGCGGCGGCGGTGCAGAAGACGATCTGCAGCACCCAGGCGCCGGTCGCCTGGACGACCGTGTTCCACAGGTGGGTCGGGAGCCGCATCAGGTCCCAGGCGTCGGTGTAGCCGCTCAGCCGCCACTGCTCGGGCACGAGGGTGGGCGGGGTGCGGACCACTTCCTCGGGCGGTTTCATCGCGCCCGTGACCATCCAGTAGACGGGGAAGAGGAACGCGAACGCGAAGAGCAGGACGACGAGGGTGAACACCGACCAGTACGTGACCTTGCCGCGGCGTCCGGCGAGCGCCAGCGGTGAGATGACGGTGCGTACGGAGCGGGCGGCGCCCGGGGTCTCGCCGGAGCGCTTGGCGCGGACGGCGGGCGGCTTGGTCACCGGGGGCGGAGCTGTCTGTGTCATGGCGGGCGACGCTCCTCTCAGTCGGTGCGGGTGAGTCGCAGATACAGGGCGGAGAACGCGCTGAGCACCAGGAGGAGCATCACGCTGAGGGCGGACGCGCCGCCGAAGTCGTTGTAGAGGAAGGCGTACTTGTAGATCAGGTAGAGCACGGTGACCGTGGAGTTCTCCGGTCCGCCGCCGGTGATGACGAAGGGCTCGGTGAACACCTGCATCGTCGCGATGACCTGAAGGAGCATCAGCATCAGGATGATGAAGCGGGTCTGCGGGATCGTGACGTGCCGGACGCGCTGCCAGACGGAGGCGCCGTCGAGCTCGGCCGCCTCGTACAGCTCGCCGGGGATGCCCTGGAGGGCGGCGAGGTAGATGAGGACGGTGCCGCCCATGTTCGCCCAGGTGGCGACGATGACCAGGGAGACGAGCGCGGTGTCCGCGCCGTTGGTCCAGTTCGACGTCGGCAGGTGGAGGAAGCCGAGCACCTCGTTGGCCAGGCCCGCGCCCGGATCGTAGAACCACTTCCACAGCAGGGCGCTGACGACCGGCGGGATCATCACGGGGAGGTAGACGACGACCCGGAAGAACGCCTTGGCGTGCCGGAGTTCGTTGAGGACGAGGGCCATGACGAACGGAATGGCGAACCCGATGACCAGGGCGAGCACGGTGAAGGTGAGCGTGTTGCGCCAGGCGGCCGTGAACTCCGGGTCCTGGAAGACCCGGGTGAAGTTCGCGGTGCCGACCCACTCGGGGTCGGAGCCGGGGGTGTACTTCTGGAACGCGATGATCACCGACCGGACCGCCGGGTACCACGAGAACAGGATGAAGCAGAGCAGCCCGCCGGTCAGGAACCCGTACGCGGTGGCCTGGTCGGCGATCTTCCTGCGCAGCGGTTGCCGGGGCCCGCGGCCCGCCGGGCGCGCGTCTCCTGGGGGAGGCGTCGCACCGGCGGACCGCCCTCTCGCGGGCGCTGCGGGGTGGGAGGTGGTCTTCATGGCGTTCAGCCTCGGGCCAGGATTCCGTCGATCTTGGACTGGGCGTCCTTGAGCAGGGCGTCGATGTCCGCGTCCTTCTTCGTCAGGACGGCCGAGACCGCGCCGTCGAGGACCGCGTAGATCTGCTGGCCGTGCTTGGGCTCCAGCTTCATGTCGAGCTGCTGGCCGCCGTCGATGAAGGCCTGGTAGTTCTCGACCGGGACGTTGGCGGAGGCCTTCTTCAGCTCCTGGTCCTTGGCGTCGGTGGCGCCGGTGAACAGCCGCGGCTCGGGCAGGCCGACCGGGGACTTGTCCGAAGCGGCGCGGGCGTAGTTGTTCATGTAGCCCTGGCCCGGGGTGAGGAAGGTCCACTCCAGCCACTTGAGGCCGGCCTTGATCTGCTCGGGGGTGGCCTTCTTGTTGAACATGTAGCCGTCGCCGCCCATGAGGGTGCCCTTGCCGCCGGGCATCGGGGCGAAGGCGAGGTCTTCGTACTTTCCGCCGGCCTCCTTGACGATGCGCGGGACGTTGTCGGGGGCGGCGAGGTACATGCCGAGCTTGCCGGAGCCCATCATCTGGAGGGTGTCGTTGATGATGAGGAGCTGCTTGGCGCCCATGGAGTTGTCGCGCCAGCGCATGTCCTTGAGGTTCTGCAGGACGGCCTTGCCCTCGGGGGTGTCGACCGTGGCCTTCTCGCCGTCCTCGCTGACGACCGCGCCGCCCTGGGAGTAGATCGAGGCGGTGAAGTGCCAGCCGCCCTGGTTCTGTGCGCTGTACTCGGCGAAGCCCACGGTCCCGTCGCCGAGCGCGGCGATCTTCTTGGCCGCGGCCTGGACCTCTGCCCAGGTGGTGGGCGGCTTGCTGGGGTCGAGCCCGGCCTTGGTGAAGAGCGGCTTGCTGTAGAGCAGGCCCATGGAGTAGTTGGTGCGCGGGATGCCGTAGATCTTGCCGTCGACGCTGTAGGCGTCACGCAGGGGCTGGGCTATGTCTTTGTACGCCTTGAGGTCCCCCACGTACTCGGTGATGTCCGCGGCCTGGTTGATGGAGACGACGCGCTCGGTGTCGGTGAAGTACGTGTAGAAGACGTCTTCCATCTGACCGCCGGCGAGCTTCGCGTCGAAGGTCTTGGGGTCCTGGCACGGGAAGGCGTCGTGCGCGACGACGTCGATGTCGGGGTTCTGCTTCTCGAACGTCTTGACGTCCTCGTCGAACCGCTTGTGGTCGATCTTCGCACTCGGCTGGGGCCAGCAGTTGACCGTGATGCGCGTCTTGCCGTCCGCCGCGCTGTCGCCCTCGGAGTTGCAGGCGGCCAGGCCGGTGACGGCCAGTGCGGTGGCGACGGCGGCGGTGCAGGTACGACGAAGAACAGAACTTCTCATCGGTGGACCCCTTTAGGGCAGGAGTGCGGGAAGCCGACAGCCCCGAGCTGTGCGGCGACCCACACTCAACCACCGCCGACGAATGTCCGCAAGATGTCGCGCGGGTTTCGTAAATCTTTGACAGACCCTGCCGGTGGGATGCTGCGACGACTGACGGAAGCGGTCGGATCGGCGGCGGTTCCGGGGCAAGCACAGGACAAGCAAGGGACAGGTTCAAAGCGGGCTCGGGGCGCCAACGGGGCGATCGCCGAGGGCCGTCCTCGGGGTGATCACGAGGACGGCGACGTGTGCGCCGGCGCCGGCAGACGGCGCTGCGCGAGGGGTCACACCGCCCGCAGGCGCGCCGCGGGCGTCATGACGAGCGGGGATTCCGCCCCTCGGCGGCCGGCTGGGAGCGCTCTCCACGCGGGTGCGTGGACCGCTCACCGAAGCACGGCCGCCGAGCGCTCGCAGCGGGCGGCCGGGGGGCCGCGGTGGTATCGGGCCCGTCGTTTGGACGCCCGGCCTACCGCGGCCTCACCCACGTCCACCGGCGACGGTTCTTCAGCAAACCATCGCGTCGCGAACGCAAGAATATGGCAATAGTTGCAGGACGTTTATCGTCCCGTGATGGACATGGCCGCCCTGGGGCGGCTGCTACCGGAGTTCCGGCGGCTCGCCGCTAGCGGGCCGCGGCGGCCGCTCGTACGGTGCCGAAGTCGAGGGCGCGGTCGGCCTCGCGCAGGACTTCCTCGGCCACCCGGCGCACTTCGGCGGGCACGTCGCCCTGCTCCTCGACGAGGCCGGCGTAGATCGGTGCTTCGGTGCTGTCTGCGGAACTCATACGGTTTGTTTCCCCGTCGGTCGGGTGCGGAACGCCTCCGCCGGTCGGCGGAGGCGGGGGCGAGTGTACGTGGTGGGCGGCGGCGGTCGCGATTCCGTTCCGGGGCTCGGACCCCGCCGCACCTGCTGGAACAGCGGTCCGGGGCGGCCCGGAGGCCGCGGGCGAGATCTCCGTCACGGCGTCCGCGGGTCGGGGTGTCGTCGGTCGTGAGGCCGCTCGTCGGCGGGGCTCAGGTGCGGCGGCGCCGGGCTTCGGGCAGGGGGCGGTGGCCCTCGGTCCACTCGTTGACCCAGCCGCAGCCCGAGCAGGCGTACCGCCCGTCGAGGCCCGCGATGAGGGTGCCGCACCGCGCGCAACCGATGAAAGTGATCTCCGGGTGCTCCGTGGCCGCTTCTTCCGGTGAGCTCGGCATCGTCACCCCTCCGTTCCCGCCGCGTCGAGCAGGATCCGGGCGAGCTCGCGCGGCTGCGAGAACATCGGCCAGTGGCCGGTGTCCATCGTGACCAGCCGCCAGCGCTCGCTCGTCAGCAGCTCGGCCACCTCGGGGCCCGGCTCGGGCCAGTCGAGCAGGCACTTCACGTACGTGGCGGGCAGCAGCCCCAACGGACCCGCCAGGACGGCGGGATCGGTGAGGGTGGCGCCGGGGTGGGGGTAGCTCCGCCGACGAACCGGGCGATCTGCTCGTCGGTGAGTCCCTGGTCCGCGCAGTCGGCGGCGGTCGGCGACGGCCAGAAGCCCTCGTTGGCGGCGATGGCGGCCTCCACGCCGGCCCGGCCGTCCGGCCAGCCGGAGACGAACGACTCTCCGTCGACGGGGACGTTGGAGTCGACGAAGACCACGCGGGCGAGCCGGTCGCCGATCCGCTCGGCCGCCTGCCCGACCGGGATCCCCGCGTAGCTGTGGCCGACGAGCACCACATCCCGCAGGGCGAGGCGCTCGACCTCGTCGACGATGTCCTGGACGTGTGTCTGCAGCCCCGCCGCCGCCCCCCGCTTGTCGGCGAGCCCCGACAACGTCGTCGGGTGGACCCCGTGACCGGCCGCGCGCAGCTGTGGCTCCACGTCGCGCCACGCCCACGAACCGAGCCATGCCCCTGCCACGAGTACGAAGTGCGTCATACCGGCAACGTAGCGCAGGGGTCTGACAGCGCCTCGCCGTCGCTGTCGCCCCACAGGCCCTCGGCGCCTCGCTGTCTGCTTGTCTGTCTTCACAGGCCGGGCTGTGTGGTGGACAAGGCGTTCGCCGTCGCCCGGCCGCCGACCGAAGGAGAGCACCTGTGCGTTCCCCCGCCGCCGTCCGGACCGTGGGCGTCCTGCTGCCGCGCGACCTGCCCGCCGACCGCGTCCTGCCGTACGCGCGACGGGCCGAGGAGCTGGGGTTCGACGCCGTCTGGGTGGTCGAGGACCTCGGCTACCGCGGCGGCATCGCCCAGGCGGCCGCCGTACTGGCCTCCACCGACCGGATCCGGGTCGGCATCGGACTGCTGCCGGCCGGAGCCCGCAACGTGGCGTTCGCCGCGCTGGAGATCGCCTCGCTGGCGCAGCTCTTCCCCGGCCGGATCGACGTGACCGTGGGGCACGGCATGCCCCATTGGATGCGCAGCGTCGGCCAGTGGCCCCGCAGCCCGCTCACCTTCCTCCGCGAGTACGTCGACTCCCTGCGGGCCCTGCTCCGGGGCGAACTGCTCCGGCTTCGCGGGGAGTACGTGCACCTCGACGGCGTACAGCTCGACCGCAGCGCGCTGCCCGACGTCGTGCCCGACATCCTGGCGGGCGTACGCGGTCCCAAGTCCCTGGCGCTCTCCGGTCAGGTGGCGGACGGGACCGTCCTCGCGGAGCCGGTCACCCCGGAGTACACGCGGGCCGCGCTCGGCCACATCGCCGCGGACCGCCCCCACCGGCTCGTCGCGTACAACGTCGCGTCCGTCGACGCCGATCCGGCCGCCGCGCTGGCCGCCGCCCGCCCGGGCCTGGAGTGGATCGGCGAGCCCGACTGGCACGCGCACATCGCGCCGCTCCCGTTCGCCGACGAACTCGTCGCGCTGCGGGCCGGGTGCGCGAGCCGCGAGGAGTTCGTGGCGCGGATGCCCGACGACTGGGTCGCCCGGCTCGCCGTGGCCGGGACGCCGGCGGAGGCCCGGGCCGGTCTCGACGGGCTGCGGGCGGCGGGCGTCACCGACACCGTGCTCGCTCCGGTCGGCCCCGATCCGCTGGGAGCCCTCGATTCGCTGGCGGCCGTTCTCGTCGCGTGAGACCCGCCAGACCACCTGAGTCACCGCCACGCCTTTCGATCAATGTCGCGCACCGATCGAAAGAGATGCATTGTCGGCCGTTTCTGACTGCTTTTCGCCATGAACGGAGGCGGTGGGCCCGGGCGAGGCAGGATGTCCCCGTGATGGGCAACCTTCCCGTCGTGACGACCAGTTTCGTGGGCCGCACCAGCGAACTGGTCAGCGTCGAACGGGCACTTCGAGATCATCGGCTGGTCACGCTCACCGGCAGCGGCGGGGTCGGCAAGAGCCGGCTGGCCCTGCGCACCGCCGAGCGTGCCCGGGGCCGGTACGCGGACGGCGTGTGGTGGGCCGACCTGTCCCATCTCCACGACGACCAGCTCCTCGCCACGACGGTCTGCGACGGCGTCGGGCTCCTCGACCACAGTCCGCGCCGGCCGGTGGCCGCGCTCGCTGAATGGCTGTCCGGAAGAGAGCTGCTTCTCGTTATCGACTGCTGCGAGCGGATCGTCGGCCCCTGCGGCCGGCTCGTCACCGAACTGCTCGCCGTGGCCCCGGGGCTGACGGTCCTGGCCACCAGCCGGGAGCCGTTGGGCTCGGCGGGCGAGAGGTGCGTCGAGGTGCCCCCGCTGTCCGCGGGCGACGACGGCGACGAGGCCGTCCGGCTCTTCCACGAGCGCGCGGCCGCCGTCGCCCCGGATCTCTCGCTCGACGATCCCGCGAGCGCGACCGCCGTCGCCGAGATCTGCCGCCGCCTCGACGGCATACCGCTCGCCGTCGAACTGGCCTGTGCCCAGCTCCGTGAGAGCACCCCGCAGGAGATCACCGGGCGGCTCGCCTCCCGGGCCGAGGACCTCACCGACGACACGGCCTGGCCGCGCCGCCACCGTGCCCTGCGCACCACGATCGGCTGGAGCCACGAGCTCTGCGCCCCGCTGGAGCGGCTGCTGTGGGCACGGCTCTCCGTCTTCCGGGGCGTCATCACGGCGCCGGACGCGGAGGCGGTGTGCGCGGGCGGGCCGCTGGACGCGGAGGCTGTCGCGCCCGCGCTGGAACGCCTGGCCGACCAGTCCGTGCTCCGGCGGACCGGGAACGGCTACCGGATGCTGGACACGCTGCGCGAGTACGGGGCGATGTGGCTGGCGGAGCTGGCGGAGGACGCGCTCCTCGCCGACCGGCACGCCCGGCACTTCGCCCATGTCGCCGTCCAGGCGTACGCGGGGTGGCTCGGGCCCTCGCAGGTCCTCTGGTACCACCGGATCGCCGCCACCCACGCGGACCTGTGCGCTGCCCTGGACCATCTGCTGGCCGAGGACCCGGAGATGGCGATGGAGATGGCCGGGTGCGCCGGGCTCTTCTGGAGCTGCTGCGGCCATCTGCACCAGGCCCGTACGTACCTGGAACGGGTGCTCGCCCTGCCGCTCTCCGCCGGTCCGCACCGCACCCGGGCGCTCTGGGCCCTGGGGATCACGCTGACGCTCCAGGGCGACCACGAGGCGGCCCGGCGTACCGGCGAGGAGTGCGAGCAGGCGGCCCGCCGCGAAGAGGCCCCGGAGTCGGTGCTCCTCGCGGCGCACTCCGTGAGCTTCACGTATCTGATGATGGGCCGGCCGCTCACGGCGTACTCCGTCAGCGACCGCGCGCTGGAGGACCACCCGGGGGACCCGGCCGACACCCCCTCGCAGCTCCGCTGCCGGGTGATACGCCTGTTCGCCCTGTCGGCGCTCGGCCGCCTCGACGAGGCGTACGAGGAGGCCATGCGGCTCCAGCGGATCAGTCTGCGGTTCGGCGAGCACTGGGCACGGGCGTACGCCGATCATCAACTCGCCCTCATACACCTTCTCCAGGGCCGTCCCCGTCATGCGGAGAGCCACGCGCGCGCGATGCTCGCGAGCAAGCACGAACTGCACGACAGCCTCGGCATAGCGCTCGGCCTCGACCTGCTCGCCGGAGCCATCGCCGCCCAGGGGAACGGGGTGGCCGCGGCCCGGGCGTCCGGTACGGGGCACGCCTACTGGCGCATGATCGGCCACCCGCACCGGGGAACCCCGGAGCTCGGGGCGATCCGCGAGCAGTGGGAGCTGAGGGCCCGGCAGGCCGCGGGCGACTCGGCGTACGAGCGGGCCTACCGGAGCGCCTCGGCCGACGACGCCGAACGCGGCCTGGCCCTCGCGCTGGAGCGCGGGAACCCCGGCTAGGGGGTGTCTGTCAGACACCCCCTAGGGCCCGTCAATCGGGGAGACGCCCCCGGGGAGCGTGGGCTTAGCATCCCGGGTATGACGTCGATCAGCCGACTACGCCCCGACCATGCCGAGGCTCTGCTCGCCTTCGAGCGGGAGAACCGGACCTACTTCGCCGCGTCCATCACCGACCGGGGCGACACCTATTTCGCCGAGTTCGCCGAACGCCATCGCGTCCTGCTCGCCGAGCAGGACGCGGGGCTGCACCATCTCCACCTCATCGAGGACGGCGACGGCGGCGTCCTCGGCCGGATCAACCTCGTCGAGGTGCGGGACGGTTCGGCGGAGCTGGGCTACCGGATAGCGGAGAAGGCAGCGGGCCAGGGGCTGGCCACCTGGGCGGTCCAGCGGATCTGCGTGCTGGCGGTCGAGGAGTACGGGCTCACCGCACTGCGCGCCGAGACGACGCTGGACAACACGGGCTCCCGCGCGGTGCTGGCGCGCACGGGGTTCGAGCCGCTGGAGGACGTCATGTTCGGTGACCGGCCCGGACGGCGGTACGTCCTGGATCTGAGCGGGGGCGCTCCCCCGGCCCCCTGACCGCCGCGCCGGGGGAGAGCTGCGGCGCGGCGGGGGCGGGGTCCGGCGCGCGGTCTGACGCCGGGGGTGTGGCGGTGGTCGCCCGGATGGTCCACCTCGGGGGCAAGCACCGTCCGGCCGCCCGATGCTGGGGCTCGCGGGAGCGGACCGTACCGCCCCGCCCTTCGCCCACCGCTTTCAGGAGGCCCCTGTGCCCGCACGTTCCCATCCGGACGCCCCGCTCCCCCGGCACCGGCGCCGGAGCGCCGTCGTCGCCGCCCTCGCCGCCGCATCGCTCGCCGGGCTGATGACCGGCCCGGCCCACGCGGGCGGTGACCCGGACGGGGGCGGCGGCCCGCACGGACCGGCCGACCCCGCGTTGCGGCGCGGGCTCCAGGCGCTCGTGGACACCCCGGGCGGGCCGCCCGGGGCCATCGCCGTCCTCACGGCCCACGGCCGCAGCGAGGTGTACCGGGCGGGTACGTCGCAGCTGGGCACCGGGCGTCCGCCCCGGACCATGGACCACATGCGGATCGCGAGCACGGCGAAGGCCTTCAGCGGCTCGGTCGCCCTGCAACTGACCCAGCGGGGTGCGCTCGGTCTCGACGACACCATCGGCAGGCGGCTGCCCCGGCTGCCCGCCGCCTGGCACCGGGTGACGCTCCGCCAGCTCCTCAACCACACCAGCGGGCTGCCCGACTACACCGAGGACCCCACGTTCATCGCCGAGCTGACGGCCGATCCCCGCAGACACTTCGACTCCCGCCGGCTGCTGGACTACGTCGCGGGGGACCGGCTGCGGTTCCGGCCCGGGTCCGCGTACCGCTACTCCAACTCCGACAACATCGCCGTGGCGCTGATGGCCGAGGCGGTGACGGGCCGGCGGTACGAGAAGCTCCTCGCCGAACTCGTCTACCGGCCGCTCGGCCTGCGCGACACCAGCCTCCCGCAGGGGTACCGGCTGCCCACGCCCTATCTGCACGGCTACGCGGTGGACGAGCCGGGCGCGCCGGAGGACGTCAGCACGGTGCTCAGCGCCTCGGGCGTGTGGGCGTCGGGCGGTATCGTCTCCACGCCGCGGGACCTGGGAGCCTTCATCCGGGGTTACGCCGGCGGGCTGGGGATCGGCCCGGCGGTCCGGAAGCAGCAGTTGTCGTTCGTGGCGGGCAGCTCCGAACCCGCCGGTCCCGGGCGTAACAAGGCCGGTCTCGCCGTCTTCTCGTACACGACGCGCTGCGGCACCGTGTACGGCCACACCGGCAACTTCCCCGGCTACACGCAGCTGGCCGCGGCGACCAAGGACGGCAAGCGGTCCCTGACCGTCTCCCTCACCTCCCAGGTGAACAGTTCGACGAACCCGCGACTGCTGGCCACCCTCCGGGGGCTCCAGGAGGACTTCGTCTGCCGGCTGCTCGACCGCCGGAAGCCGGGGGGCACGTACTAGAACAGGTCACGTGGACCGGCGGCCCGCCGCGTTCAGCCCTGGAGGGTGGCGAGCCAGCCGGTCAGCAGACGGCTGACCTCGTCGGGGCGTTCCTGCTGGATCCAGTGGCCGCAGCCGTCCAGGAGGTGGGAGGCCGACAGGCCGGGCAGGGTGGTGGGGAAGGCGTCGATGGCGTCGGACATCCAGGTGGTGGAGGCGTCCAGGGCGCCGCCGATGAACAGGGACGGCTGGTCGACCGGGGCCCCGCGGTAGGGGGCGAGGTCCTCCCAGTCCCGGTCCATGGCGCGGTAGCGGTTCAGCGCTCCGGTGATTCCCGTGCGCTCGAACTCCCCGGCGTAGACGTCGAGGTCGTCCTCGCTCAGCCAGGCCGGAAGCGCCTGGGTGGGGAAGCGGTCGCGCAGCCGGCCGCCGCCACGGGCGACGAAGTGCGGGTCGGGATCGTTCCGGGCGGGCATGGTGTCGGCGGACAGGGCGGCGTAGAAGCCCGCGAGCCAGCCCCGGACGTCGGGCTCGATCTCCGCCTCGGCGCGGCCCGGCTTCTGGAAGTAGGAGACGTAGAACTCCTGCTCGGGGCCGCCGATCTGCCCGAAGACATCGGTGGGGCGGGGGCCTCCGGGCGGCGCGTAGGGGACGCTCAGCAGGGCCACCGCGGTGAAGACCTCGGGGTGGAGCAGGGCGGAGGCGGAGGCGATGTTGGAGCCCCAGTCGTGGCCGACGATCACCGCGTGCTCCGCGCCGAGGGCGCGCACGACGGCGACGTTGTCCGCCACGAGGTCCAGCATCCGGTAGGCGTCGGTCTCGGCCGGCTTGGAGGAGCGGCCGTAGCCGCGCACGTCGATCGCCACCGCCCGGTAGCCGGCCGAGGCGAGAGCCGGGAGCTGGTGCCGCCAGGAGTACCAGGACTCGGGAAAGCCGTGCACCAGGAGGACCAGCGGGCCGGAGCCCTGCTCGACCAGGTGCAGGCGTCCGGCCGGCGCTTCGACGGTTCGGTGCCGCGGTGCGGCGGACAGTTCGGGCTGCATGGGCGTTTCTCCTCGGCTCGCGGACGGGCGCGGGTACCTGACGATCATGCGCCGCGGTGCCCGCCTGACGCGATCAACGTTGCCGTTCCGGCAAATTCGCCGGGCGGGGGCGGTGGGACGCCGGACCGAGGAAAGGGGTACGCCGGGTGTCCGGCGTACCCCTGCGCGGGTCGGGTGGTGAGGCGGTCAGTCCTCGTCGGTCTCCTCGCGGACGATGGTGTCGTTCTTGGCGTCCACGTCGAAGGTCGTCTTCTTCCAGTCGGAACCGACCACGTCGACCTGCCAGATGACGCCGTTGCCCTCGTTGTCCTCGAGGCTGACGGAGGTGACCGTCCCCTTCTTCTTCTCGATGGCGACCTTGGCCGCCTGCTGCGGGGTCTGGGTGGCCTGGGCGAGCCAGTCGGCCGTCTGCTTCTTGTCGTCCGCGTCCTGGTCCGCGTCGACCCGGGCCTCGATCACCTTGCCGTCGACCGCGTTGATCCGGACGGTGTGGATCGTGCCGTCCTTCTCCGCGACCTCCGCGGCCCAGACCGGACCTTCGGCGCCGGGGCTCGCGCTCGGGCTGCCGGTTCCGGTCGGGCTCGGGGAGCCGGTCGGGCTGGGCGATCCCGTGGGGCTGCCGGTCGCGGTCGGGCTGGGGCTCTGGTTGTCGTCGTCGTCCACACCCTCCAGGTCCAGTTCGACGAGCTTGCTTCCGGCGACCTCGCCGGTGGCGGTGGTGGCCGCGTCGTCGAAGGTGACCTTCGTGGCGTCGAGCACCGTCTTGCGTTCCTGCTGGTCCTCGGTCAGCTGGGCGGTGGCCGACGGGGACGTCGTCTGCTTCTGCGGGACGACCTTGGCCGCCTCGGAGGTGGCCGCGCTGCTCGCGCTGTCCGAGCTCTGACCGCAGCCGGTCATCAGGAGGGCCGTGGCCACGGCCAGGGAGAGGGCACCGACCGCCTGGAGAGTGCGGGAACGGGAGGAGGCACTGTTCATTCGTCGAGGCTCAAGTCTCATGCACGCATGCCTAGCCCTCCGGGCCTTCCGTCATGTTGTCCTGCCCGGCGGAGTCACCCGATCGACCGGGCGGCTCCGCCCGTTGGCCGTGGCTCCCCGGGCGGTCCACGCCGGGGTGCGAAACAATGGCGGCAGGGCCGTATTCTCCGCGCACGGCCGGGAGAACGTCATGAATCAGATGGTGCACACCGAGCGTTACGAGCTGATCTTCCAGATGTCCGGCGCCGCGGACGACGTGGTCTCCGTCCGGCTGACCGACCGGCTGGGAGCCGGCGGGTTCCCGGTGTACGAGGACGAGACGGGGATCGTCCGTGCCGAGATCAGCGACCGGGGAGAGGTCCGCATGCTCGCCAGCGGCGGCCACCAGGTCCCCGGCGCTCCCCTGCTGGCCCGCCCGCTGAGCGAGGACGCGCCGGGCACGCGCTGACCGGACCCGTCGGGCGGGGCGCACCGGACGGTGCGCCCCGCCCGCTCGTGCGCCCGCAACCCCGGGCAGGATCCCCACCGCGTCCGTTCATGCCCACACGTCGCCCGAATGTGTTTACATTCCCGCACCCCGGACGTAACCTGAGCGCGAAACCACAGACTCGGGCATGAAACGGAAACGAAACCACATGTACGCACCGGAGCGTCAGCAGGAGATCCTCCGCCTCGCCCAGGAGAGCGGCCGGGTCGACGTGCTGTCCCTGGCCGAGGAGTTCCAGGTGACGGCCGAGACCGTCCGGCGGGACCTCAAGGCCCTGGACCGGGCGGGGCTGCTGCGCCGGGTGCACGGTGGGGCGATCCCGGTGGGGCGGCTGGACTTCGAGCCCGACCTCGCCGAGCGCGACGCCCTCTCCGCCGACGAGAAGGACCGCATCGCGCAGGCCGCCCTCGCCGAACTGCCCGCCGACGGCAATGTGATCGTCGACGCCGGGACCACCACCGCGCGGCTCGCCGCCGCCGTACCGGTCGACGCGGCGCTGACCGTCGTGACGCACGCGCTGCCGGTGGCCGCCCGGCTCGCCGACCACCCGGGCATCGCGCTGCATCTGGTGGGCGGCCGGGTCCGGCACCGTACACGCGCGGCGGTCGACGCCTGGGCGCTGGGTTCGTACGCCGAGATCAACGCCGACGTGGTCTTCCTCGCCACCAACGGCTTCTGTCCCGACCGCGGTCTGACCACGCCCGACCTCGCCGAGGCCGCGGTGAAGCGGGCCGTGATCAAGGCGGCCCGCAGGGTCGTCCTGCTCGCCGACTCCGGCAAGTTCGGACAGGAGCACTTCGTCCGCTTCGGCGACCTCACCGATGTGGACCTGCTCATCACCGACACGGGCCTCAGCCCCGACGACGCCCGCTCCATCGAGAGCCGGGGCACGGAAGTAGTACGCGCATGATCCTCACCGTCACCCCCAACCCCAGCCTGGACCGGACCTACGAGCTGCCCGGCCTCACGCGCGGCACCGTCCTGCGCGCCACGGCGGACCGCGTCGATCCGGGCGGCAAGGGCGTCAACGTCTCCCGCGCGGTCGCGGCGGCCGGGCACCGCACCGTCGCCGTAGCCCCGATGGGCGGTCCTGAGGGCGCCCTGCTCACCCGGCTCCTCGGCGACCTGGGCATCGAGGCGGCCGGGGTGCCGATCGCCGGGAACACCCGGATCAACGTCACCCTCGTCGAACCCGACGGCACCCTCACCAAGGTCAACGCGGCGGGCCCCGAACTGAGTGCGGCCGAGGCGGAGGACGTCCTCGAAGCGGTGAGGGTGCGCTCGTCCGCCGCCGACTGGATCGCCTGCTGCGGGAGCCTGCCGCGCGGACTGCCGCCGCGGTGGTACGCGGAGCTGGTCGCGCGGAGTCACCGCGCCGGTGCCCGGATCGCGCTGGACACCTCGGGTGCCGCCCTCACCGCCGCGCTGGCCGAGGGGCCCGACGTGATCAAGCCCAACGCCCAGGAGCTGGCCGAGGCCGTGGGCCGTCCGCTGGCCACGGTGGGCGACGCGCTGAAGGCCGCCGATGAGCTGCGCGAGCGCGGCGCCCGGTCGGTGCTGGCGAGTCTGGGCGCGGACGGACAGCTGCTGGTCGAGGCGTCGGGCGCCCACTTCGCGACCGCCCCGGTGGCCGCCGTACGCAGCAATGTCGGCGCGGGGGACGCCTCGCTGGCCGGCTTCCTCGCGGCGGGCGGGCGGGGCCCGGAAGCGCTCGCCTCGGCCGTCGCTCACGGGGCCGCGGCCGTGCAACTGGCAGGAAGCCTCATGCCCACGCCGGCCGACCTCGATCTGCCGTCGGTCGTGACGACCTCCGACGTACCGCTGGACCGCGCACTGAGCGAGCGGGCCCCATGACCCCCGCACCGCCCACACCCCCACGATCCCCGCACCTCCCGTACGGACCCCACCCGTACGCGAGCTCCGCCCCGTCCCCCCGAGCCGCCGCCCCGGCGGTCCCCGAGCAAGGAGCACCGCGATGAGTGAGCTGATCACCGCGGAACTGGTCGACCTCGATCTGTCCGCCGCCACGAAGGACGCCGCCGCGAGGTCGCTCGCCGAGCGGATGGTGGCCGCACACCGCGTCACCGATCTCGACGGCTTCCTGGCCGATGTCGCCGCCCGTGAGGCGCAGATGCCGACCGGCCTCGACGGCGGCATCGGCATCCCGCACTGCCGCAGCGAGCATGTGAACGCCCCGACGCTGGCCTTCGGGCGCAGCGCGGCGGGCATCGATTTCGGTGCGGCAGACGGTCCCGCCGACCTGGTCTTCCTCATCGCCGCCCCGGCCGGGGCCGACGACGACCACCTCACCATCCTGTCGGGGCTGGCCCGCCGGCTGATGGACCCGGAGTTCACCGCGGCGCTCCGCGCCGGAACGGACCCCGCGGCGGTGGCCGCGCTGATCCGGGGCGAGGAACCGGCCGAGGAACCCGCCCCCGAGGCCGTCGACGCGGCCGGGAGCGTCCCCTTCCGGATCGTCGCCGTCACCTCCTGCCCCACCGGCATCGCCCACACCTACATGGCCGCCGAGTCGCTGGCCGCCGCGGGCCGCGCCGAGGGCGTCGAGGTGACGGTGGAGACCCAGGGTTCGGGCGGCTTCAAGAAGCTGGACCCCACAGTCATCGCGGCGGCGGACGCCGTGATCTGGGCGCATGACGTGGAGGTCCGGGAGAAGGCCCGGTTCAGCGGCAAGCCCCTGGTCGACGTCGGAGTGAAGGCGGGCGTCAACCGGCCCGCCGAGCTGATCGCCGAGGCCCGCCGCAAGGCGGAACGCGGAGAGATCGCCGCCGTGTCCGAGGCCGACGGCGGCCGGGACTCCGGCGGCGGTGACGGGGACGGATCCGGCGCGGACCACGCGCACTTCGGCGTCCGGCTCCGGACGTATCTGATGTCCGGCGTGAGTTACATGGTGCCGTTCGTCGCGGCGGGCGGTCTGCTGATCGCCCTGTCGTTCGCCATCGGCGGTTACGAGACAGCGAGCGCCAAGTCGGTGGCCGACCACTTCGTGTGGGGCGAGGCGGACAGCTGGGCGGCGCTGCTCAACCAGGTCGGTTCGGCGGCCTTCGCGTTCCTGGTGCCGGTGCTGGCCGGGTACATCGCGTACGGGATGGCGGACCGGCCGGCGCTGGTGCCGGGCTTCGTCGGCGGGTCCATCGCGCTGACGGTGAACGCCGGGTTCCTCGGCGGTCTGGTCGCCGGTCTGCTGGCCGGTGCGGTCGTGATGGCGATCCAACGGGTGCCGGTCCATGCGACGTTGCGCGGCATCATGCCGGTGCTGGTGATCCCGTTGATCGCGTCGGCCGTCGTGGGCTTCCTGATGTTCATCGTGGTCGGCAAGCCGATCGCCTCGCTGCAGAACGCCCTGACGGACTGGCTGAACGGCCTGTCGGGCTCCAACGCGGTGATCCTCGGAGTCGTCCTCGGCCTGATGATGTGCTTCGACATGGGCGGCCCGCTGAACAAGGTGGCGTACGCCTTCGCGGTCGGCGGTCTCGCCGATCCGACCGACGGCAGCCTGAAGGTGATGGCCGCGGTCATGGCGGCCGGCATGGTGCCGCCGCTGGCGATGGCGCTCGCCACCACCGTACGCAAGAAGCTGTTCACGAAGACCGAGCGGGAGAACGGCCGGGCGGCCTGGGTGCTGGGCGCCTCGTTCATCACCGAGGGTGCGATCCCGTTCGCCGCCGCCGATCCGCTGCGGGTCATCCCGTCCGTGATGGCGGGCGGCGCGGTCACCGGCGCGCTGTCGATGGCCTTCGGTGCGACGCTGCGCGCTCCGCACGGCGGCGTCTTCGTCGTCCCGCTGATCGGCGAGCCGTTCCTGTACCTGCTCGCCATCGCCGCCGGAACGCTGGTGGCGACCGCCCTCGTCGTCCTGCTCAAGGGCGCGCGCCGGGCGGCGCCGGACACGGCCGGGGAGGCGGGGGCCACGGGCTCCGACGACTCCCGGGTCCCGGTCGCCGCCTGACCACCCCACCCCTCCCCTCTGACACCACCGTCCCTCACCCAGGAGGATCCATGCACCAGCAGACCGTCGTCATAGGTTCCCGCAGCGGGCTGCACGCCCGTCCGGCGTCGCTGTTCGTCAAGGCCGCCGCCCGTCAGCCGGTCAAGGTGACCATCGCGCGTGAGGGCCGCGACCCGGTCGACGCCCGCAGCATGCTCGCGGTCCTGGCCCTGGCGGCGCCGTACGGGGAGCCCGTGGTCCTCAGCGCCGAGGGCGACGGGGCGCGGGCGGCGGTCGAGGAGCTGGCGGAGCTGCTGGCGCGGGATCTCGACACCGCCGCCTGACCGGCAGGAGACCCCAGGGGGTGTCCTGCCGGTCAGGCCGGGCTCGCTCTAGGTTGGGGGACGTGACCGAACGCTGGAACGCCGCCGACCCCGCCGTCCTCGCCCTGCCCTCGGGACGGCTGGTCCGGGGCCGGGGTCTGCGCAAGCCGCTCCCCCCGGGCCCCGAACCGGACTTCGCCGTCTACCTCCTGGGCCGCACCCCGCCCCCGGTCCGCTGGGAGTCGCGCCGGCTGCGGTGGCCGGACTTCGGGCTCCCGGCGGACCGGGAGGAGGCGCGGGTCCTGCTCCGGGAGGTGTGGGAGCGGGCGGCCGACGAGCGGGTCGAGGTGGCCTGCGGCGGCGGGATGGGCCGGACCGGGACGGCGCTGGCCGCCCTGGCCGTCCTGGACGGGGTGCCCGCCGAGGAGGCGGTCGCGTTCGTCCGCGCCGGCTACCACCCGCGTGCGGTGGAAACGCCCTGGCAGCGCCGGTACGTACGGAACTTCGCGCCGCGCTGAGTGTCAGGGCTTGTCGGGCACGTTCTTGAAGGTGTCGGGCACCGGCAGGGTGGCCCAGCGGCCGATGGGCCAGGCGACGACGACGGCCCGGCCGACGACCTCGTCGACCGGGACCATCCCCTCGTTGGGATCGTCCTGGTGGTAGCGGGAGTCGGCGGATTCCTGACGGTGGTCCCCCATGACCCAGATCTTGCCGTCGGGCACGGTGACCTTGAACTGGCCACCGTCCTCGTCGTTGCTGCACGGGGTGTTGCCGGGGAAGATGTACGGCTCGTCCAGGGCGGTGCCGTTGACCTTGACCGGCCCGTCGCCCGCGCACTCCACGGTGTCGCCGCCGACACCGATGACCCTCTTGATGAGGTCCTTCTCCTCGGCGGAGGGCATCACACCGATGAAGCTCAGCACCTTCTGCACGGTGTTCGGCTCGTCCACGGGCACGCCCGCGAGCCAGTCGGCCGGGTCGTGGAAGACGATCACCTCGCCGCGTTCGGGTTCCGAGCCGAACCAGGGGGTCAGCTTGTCGACCAGGACCCGGTCGCCCCGCTGGAGGGTGTTCTGCATCGAGTCCGAGGGGATGGAGAAGGCCTGCACCAGGAACGTCTTGATGAGCAGGGCCAGCACCAGGGCCATGACGATCAGGAGCGGCAGCTCCACCCAGAACGGCCGCTTCTTCCGTGTCCTCGAACGCCGCGCTCCCGCACGCCCCATGCCACCGCTCCTCGCCCCGTGAACCGCCTGTGCCCGTCCCTCGGGGGACGGGTCCGGTGATCCACTCTATGGGGCGTGGGGCGCGACGACAGTCGCTATCCGGGTTCCGCGCCGACCGGCGGGACTCTCGCGCCCTCTCCGGCGCGCACGGCTTCGACGACGCTCTGGTGGAAGGAGCGGCTCTCCTCCTCGGATGGGCAGGGCACGGGGCTGCCCACGAGGGTGAACCAGTCCGAGGAGCCGCTGTACTGCACGGCCACCGACGCCTGTCCGTCGAACCACGTCGTATGCACGGTGAGATCGCCGCTGAGGATGCCCGCTTCTTCGGTGCGCACTCCGCCGGTGCCCGTGTAGACCCCGCTGGTCGTCCAGGATGCCCAGCTCATGATGGTCACCTTTCGGACGATGACACTGCTGCTTGTCCGGCCGATTTCCTTCGAGTATGGCACCGCCGGTGGGACTGTGCACGGGCCTGTGCGCGCCGGCCCGCGGGCCCCGCTCTCAGGCCCTTCGGAGCGCTCCGCGGACGAACGCGGCCTGGCCCGCGTGCTGGAGGTCCTCGGCGACGACACTGATCAGCCGGACACCCAGAGTCACCGGGGGCGACCAGCCCTCGTCGACGATCCGGTCGAGGGCGTGGCCCTCCAGCCCCGCGACGAAGTCGAGCGTCCGTTCCTGGACGGCGTCGAAATAGCCGAGGAGGGGTTCGGCGGAGTCCACACGGACCGCGGCGACCTCGTCGCCGCTGTGCCCGTAGCCGGTGTCCGTGGCGTCGAAGGGGAGCGCGAAGCGGTCGGCCCAGCCTTCGGTGAGCCAGATCTGCGCGGTGCCGGAGGCGTCGGCGATGTGGTCGTCCTGGATGCGGGTGAGATGCCAGACGAGCCAGGAGATGGAGTTGGCCCCCTCGTCGAGCCGGGCGTTGAGGTCGTCGGGCGGCAGCCCCTCGACCGCCGCGTGGACAGCCTCCCCGACCCGGTCGAACGCTTCGGCCAGCATGCCTGCGGTGTTCATCCGCCCACTGTCGCTCACCGGACGTCGGGGGTCCGGGGTGCGACACACCGCCGTACGATCGGCACATGGTGCAGAGCAGCGCGCAGGATGTCGATCAGTATCTCGCCGAGGCCCCGGAGGCCCGCCGGGAGGCCCTCACGAGGCTGCGCGCGCTGTGCCGCGAGGAGCTGACGGGGTTCCGTGAGGTGATGGCGTACGGCATGCCCGCCTACGAGCGGGAGGGGAAGGGCGAGATCGCCTTCGCCGACCAGAAGCAGTACATCTCGTTCTATCTGCTGCGCACGGATGTCCGCGAGGCGTTCGCGGACCGGCTGGCCTCGCACGACATGGGCAAGGGCTGTCTGCGGTTCCGTCAGCCGCGGAAGATCGATTTCGAGCTGGTCCGTGACCTTCTGCGGGCGACGGCGGCGTCCTCCGGCACGCCCTGCTGAAAGGCGCGCGGAAGGTTCAGACGAGCAGGCTCAGCAGGTGGGCGCAGGCGGTGGCCTCGTCCGGGTGGCGGGCGATGACCTCGTACGTTCCGCGCTCGTACGCCCCGGTCTCCCAGCCGCCGTCCCCGCCCTGCCGGACGAAGAGGAAGTCCGGCGGGGTGGGGAGCGGCTCGTGGACGCCCTCGATGCGGTAGTAGCCGCCGGGGATCCCTGCTTCGAGGAGTGCGGCGTGCAGGGCCCGGCGGTCCATACCGGGTTACGCGCCCACGGGCGTCAGGTAGGCGTGGTCCAGCAGCCACTTCACATTCAGCCGCTGCCCCGCGCCCGGGTCGAGGAACACGGCGTCGAGCTTGATCTGCTGCCCGCCGCCGGGCTGCTCGAACCACGGGGCGATGGAGCCCTGCCAGACCCAGAAGGGCTTGGCGACCTTGTAGACGCGGTAGTCGCACGGGGTGTCCGCGTCGCGGGTGTTGAGGTTCTGCGGGGGCAGGGCGCGCTCGGCGTACGCGTCGCCGGCGGGGGCCAGGTAGCCGCCGTACTCCGAGCCGAAACGGTCCAGGCGCTGGCCGGTGCGCAGCTTGACGGGCTCCTTGTCGATCTCGCCGTTCACCTCGGCGAAGCCGTCGTTGGGCGGGTACTTCCAGCTGCCGGTGTCCGCGGGCCCTTCCCAGTACTTCTTCAGGAAGTCCTTCGGGGTGAGGTCTCCGGTGCGCTGGTAGCCGTTCAGGAGCGGGCCGACCGGGGCGAGCCGCTTGTTCGGCAGCCACTTGGGGCCGAGGCGGGCGTCGCCGCGGAACTCTCCGGTGCACGGTTCGTGGCGTTCGGCGGCGGGAGCGGGCCCTTCGGGCCCCGGTGCGGCGCTCGCCGCCGGTGCGGTGATCAGTCCGGCGGTGATGCCGAGCGCGGCGAGTGCGGTACGCATACGGTTCATTCAGGAGTCCCCTTGAGCACTGATGATCCATCAGGACAGCTGACGTAGGGTAACCGCTCGGCTGCTTTCAGGATTCGCGCCATGCCGCTTTCCGGCCGGGCCGAACAGCACCGCGCCCCGGTCGCGACGGAGCGCGTCCGGGGCGTGGCGGCCGGCCGGGTGTGCACCCCCGGCCGGTTCGGCTGCTAACTGACGTTGACGTCGATGCAGGCGTAGAAGGCGTTGGTGGTGTCCGCGATGTTCCAGACGGCCAGGACCTTCTGCCGGCCGGTCTTATTGCCGAAGTCGACCTGGTGGGTCACGGTCGCGCCGGGCTGCGCGCCGCCGTCGTCGAATTCGGCGATCTTCTCACCGCCCACGAAGTACTGCCAGGTGCTGGTCGAGTGGCGTGCGGTGAGCTTCCACTCGAACTGCTGGGAGCGGTTCACCGGAGTGACGGCCCAGCCCTTGGAGTCGTCGTCCAGCTCGGCGAAGCCGCTGTTGCCGCCGCTGCAGCTGGTGAGCCCCTTGGGGCCCTCGACGCTCTGCGGTTCGTACTTGATCGCGCCGCAGCTGACGGTTCCGGCGGCGCACTGGGCCTGACGGCTCGGCGGGTTGGAGATGTAGCCGTGGGCACTGGCGGAGCTCGCCGGGAGGCTCAGGGCGAGGACCGGGGCGAGCACGGCGCCGACGGCGAGAGCGGTCTTCCTTTTCGCGTGCATGCTTCTCCTTCACATGAGGCCGCACCGCGCGGTGGCGGACCGTGGGGGGTCCGGCTTCGACGGCGAGGCCTCGCGAGTGTGGGGCCAAGAGGCGCGAAGGGCTGCAAGTCCCTTGCCGGACAAGCCTGATGACAGGTGTCCGGCAAGGCCTTGCACTTGGACTAGACCATACCTACCGACGCGTGCACGTCAAGGGTGAGGACCGACGGGCGCCTCGTCCCCGGAGCCGCGCGGGCGGCCGCACGCGGTGCGTGCGGCCGCCCGGTTGACGCGATCACTCCTGGTCGTCGCCGAAGCGGACCGTGACCCGCTCGAAGCCGAGGGAGCCGAGCAGACCCTTCAGCATGTCGGCGGTGTTCTTCTCCGCCCGGGCGGTCAGTTCGCTCTCCTTCGCCGCTTCCGAGATGTGCTGGGCGGCGAGCTTGTTCACCGCTTGCTCGCTGCCGGGATTGTCGGAGAAGAGGTCGCCGAGGCGGTCGAGGAGACCACGCTGCTTGGACACCGCGTAGGAGCGGTCCGGGTCGAGGGCCGGTTCACCCAGCACGGCCCGGGGCAGACGCAGTTCGGCCGTCGTGCGGTCCTCGTTGACCACGACGCCCCCCTCGGTGACCTTGCCGAGGTCGACGGAGGCGTCGACCGTGCCGGCCCCGACGAACAGGGTGCGGGTGCCGCGCAGGGCGTCGGGGACGTACTTCGTGTCCTTCTCCAGGTCGACGACGACCTGGAAGTTGCCCGACGCGGCCTCGTACGAGCTCATGTCCTGGATGGACTTGAGCACGGCGGGACCCGACCGGTCGCGGGTCTCCTCGCCGAAGAAGTCGTCGAGCCCCGGCAGCAGGCTGAGCCTGCTGCCGGCGAACAGCAGGGCGAGCACGACCGCGGCCGCGCCGAGGATTTTCAGCCATCCCCGCGAGGGGCGGGCGGTGCGCTTCCGGTCGCCGTGCGGCGCGGGCTCTGTGGTTACGTCGCTGGACGTCATGTTCTGCGTGTGACCCGCATCCGGTGTTTTCAGTCCGCCTTGCGTCGCCTCTCGTTCAAACTCCTCCACAAAATAGGCCCGTTCCGGTACAGACGGGCAGACACCCGGACGCCACCCCCGTCCTGGAGCCGGGGCCGCTCAGCTCGGTGAGGCCGCCACCCGTACGCGATCGCTGTCACCGTCGGAGAGGAACGCGGCAAGTTCCCTCCCCTGGTCGGCGACGGCGGCCCGATCGGCCCGGGAAAAGGTGCGCAGGGGGTCCACCGTGACGACGTCTTCGGCGACGGTCCAGGTGGCGGCGACGCGGCCGTCGACCAGCACGACGCGCTCACCGGCCACCGAGAGGCCGCGGTGGGCGTCGTCGATGATCCGGCCGCGGTCCTGGTAGCCGAGGATGGCGTTGTCGAAGGCGGGCAGGAACCGTACCGGCGCGGGAGTGTCCGGGTCCGGGCGCGGCGCGTCGGGCAGGTCGAGCAGTTCCCGTCCCCGCTCGTCGCGGAAGCGGACCAGCTCGTCGCGCAGGGCGGCCACCGCGCCGGGCAGCCCGGCCAGGCCGGACCAGGCGCGCAGGTCGGCCGTGGCGGCCGGCCCGTACGCGGCCAGATAGCGTCTGACCAGCGCCTGCCCGACCAGGTCGTCGGCGCCTTCGGAGGCGGGCGGATCGACCGGGCGGCCGAGCCAGGAGGACAGTGCGACGTTGCGTACCCCGCCCTTGGTGCGCCAGAGCCCCCGGGGCGGCGCCTGCGCCACCGGGACGAGGCCGGCGACCACCATCTCGGCCAGGGGGCGCGGCCCCGGCCCGGGCCAGCGCCCGGCGAGCGCCCGCACGATCTCGGCCGCGGTGCGGGGCTCGCCGTCGGACATCAGCTCCCGTGCGTCTGCCGCGAGTTCTTCGAGATCGACCCCTTTGAGCTCGTCGCGGTACACCCCGAGGACCCGTTGGCGCAGCATCGCGTCGTGGCGGGCCCGCCAGGCGAGGACATCGGCGGCGGTGACGAGGTGGACCGTGCGGCGCATCAGGTGGGTGCGCACCACGCTCCGCCGGGTCAGCAGGTCGGAAAGAGCGGCCGGATCGAAGGCGGTCAGCCGGGACCAGAGCCCGATGAAGGGCTCCTGCGGTTCCTGCGCCTGGAGACCGCAGAGGTGGGCCACCGCGTCCACGACCGGCCGGTCGGCCCGCTCCAGCAGCAGCTGGCGTGCGAGCGTGGCGCGGTTGAGGGCCCGGTCGTCCAGGACGGTCACGTCGCCGTCCGCCCGTCGAGCGCCTCGCGCAGGATGTCCGCGTGCCCGGCGTGCTGGGAGGTCTCGGTGATGACGTGGGTCAGCACCCGCCGTACGCTCCACTCGGCGCCGGGTTCGTTCCAGGGCGCCTCGGGGAGCGGGTGCGAGGCCGAGAGGTCGGGGACCGTGAGGATGATCTTCTCGCTGCGGGCGGCGACCTGTTCGTACGCCTGGAGGATCCCCGTCACCGTCTCCCCGGGCAGCATCCGGAACTCCTTCTCCCGGTCGGTCATCCACGTCGGGAGCTCGCGTGCGGTACCGGCCATGAGGTCGTCCCAGGTGACGCCGTCGGGCAGGGCGAAGGACATCGCCGAGGGGCCCTCCGTCGCGAACTTGAGCCACCCCTCTTCCATCGCCGTGACGTGCTTGACGAGGCCGCCCGGACAGAGGGCGCTGACCGTCGGGGTCCGGCCGGCCTGCTCGTCGCTGAGGCCGCGCACCGAGGCGGTCAGGGCCGCTCGCGCCTCGGCGAGCGCGGCGAGCAGGTCGGTGCGCTCGGGGTCGGGGGACACGGAGGGGGTGGTCACGGCGATCGGGTCCTTCCGGAGTTCCTGTCGTGCGGTACGGATCGACCTTCTCAGGAGAAGCGGCCAGGATGCGGCCTCTTCTCTGCTCATACTCGTGTCATGCCGAAAACTTCAGCACGACTGCTGGCGCTGCTCTCCCTGCTCCAGGCGCGCCGCGACTGGCCGGGGCAGCTGCTGGCCGAGCGGCTGGAGATCAGCCCGCGCACGGTACGGCGTGACGTGGACCGGCTGCGGGAGCTGGGCTACCCCATCACGGCGTTCAAGGGCCCCGACGGCGGATACCGGCTGGACGCGGGCGCCCGGTTGCCGCCGCTGCTGTTCGACGACGATCAGGCCGTCGCCCTCGCCGTCGCCCTGCGGACCGCCACCGCGACCGGCGCCGGGATCGGGGAGGCCGCGGCCCGCGCGCTCACCACGGTCCGGCAGGTCATGCCCGCCCGGCTGCGCCATCGCGTCGACGCCCTGAACGTCACCGCCGTCGAACGGACGGGAGGTCCGCCGCGGCCCCAGGCCGATCCGCGGGTTCTTCTCGCGCTGAGCGACGCGGTGCGCTCCCAGGAGGTGCTGCGTTTCGACTACTCCCCCGCGTACGCCCCGGCGACCGACGACGCGCCGCCCGCGGTGCGGCGGGTGGAGCCGCACCGGCTGGTCACCTGGGGCGGGCGCTGGTACCTCGTCGCCTGGGACCTGGAACGCGAGGACTGGCGGACCTTCCGCGCGGACCGGATCACCCCGCGGACGCCGACGGGCCCCCGCTTCACCGCCCGGGAGGTGCCCGGGGGCGATGTGGCCGCGTTCGTCGCCGCCCGGTTCCAGGGCTTCGACGCCCCCGGCGCGTGGCCCTGCCGCGGCGAGGTGCTCCTCGACGCCCCGGCCGCCGCGGTGACGGGCCACATCCGCGACGGAATCGTCGAGGAGCACGGCCCCGACCGCTGCCGGGTGGTTCTGGGCGCCTGGTCGTGGCCCGGCCTGGCCGCCGAGCTCGGCAGGTTCGACGTGGACATCGAGGTCGTGGGGCCCGACGAACTCAGGAACGCCTTCGCCGGTCTGGCCCGCCGCTTCGCCGTCGCAGCGGGCCGGGGGAGCCACAGCTCCACGGGGTCCGGTGCCCCTTAGCGGCCGACGAGCCGCGTGTCGGTCGTGTCGTCGGTCGTCGAGGCGGTCACGGACGAGGTGATGTGTCCGGCGAGGCCGAGCACCAGGAACAGCACGACGAGCCACTTGCCGGCGCTGCTCAGGACCAGGGGGCGGGTGGCCGAGCGTGCATGCTCCGGGGCGACGGCCGGAGCGTCGTCGCCGAACAGGCCCTTGGGGTAGGCGGGGGTGAGCATCATGACGTACGCGGAGAAACGCATCCGGTAGCGCAGGGTGGCCGCCGTCGCCTCGAACAGCGGCCGGGGCATCCGGCCGAGACAGAGCGTGATCAGCCACCAGACGAAGGCCAGCGCCCACCATCCGTACACGGCGAGGCTCTGCACGATCGCCGCCGGGATCATCAGGAAGATGCGGAACAGCACAGCGAGCCGGTTGAGGGGGTGGGCCGCACCTCGATCTGCACCGGGTAGTCGGCCGGCGGGGTGAGGGCGAACGGCGGGTAGCGGTCGATGAGCAGCATGTCGCTCGCCGAGACGCGCATGTCGTAGCCGAGGACACCGGTCAGGAAACGGAAGACGGGGTCGGGCAGCCGCCCCAGCACCAGGGCGGCGAACCACCCCACGATGACGGTGAAGAACGCCGCGATGTGCAGGAAGAACAGCACGATGAAGTGCGGGATCAGCAGCAGGAGTCGCAGGAGTACGGTCAACCGCCGCTGGCGTGCCGGTTCGACGATGTCCAGGACGGGCCTGAACTCGTCGGCGTCCGCCTCCTTGCGGCCCGGGCTCCACTGGCCTTCGGCCATGTCGCTCCTCCTCGGCAGGGAATCCGTACGGCATCAGCACGCAGGACGTGTCCCCACCGTGCGTCCGGGCCGGGCCGCTCGCAAACGGCCCGGCCCGAACGGGTGCCCGGGCTCAGCGCCTGCGGAGCCGGTCGAGCAGAGGGCGGGGGGCCTTGGCGCCGTTACCCTTCGTGCCGGTGGCCTTCTTGGCGGTGGCCTTCTTGGCGGTGGCCTTCTTGGCGGTGGCCTTCTTGGCGGTGGCCTTGGCACCGGCAGCATTCGTGCCTGCGGTCTTCGTACCCCCGGTCTTCGTACCCCCGGTCTTCGTATTAGCGGTCCTCGTGCCGCCGGCCTTCGTGTCGGAGGCCTTCCTCCAGGCGAGCTTCGCACGGGCAGCCTTCCCCGCCGTGTGCTTCGGCTCGGGCGTGGGCTCGGGCTCAACGCGCTGCTCGGGGGTCCGGGGAGTCTCGGCGTACGTGTAATAGCGGTGGCTGATGCGGCGGCCCAGCACGAAGTACCCGAGCAGTGCGCCCGTCGTGTTGAGGATGACGTCGTCGATGTCGAAGGCGCGTCCCTGGACCAGGGCTCCCTGGATCAGTTCGACGACGGCCATGGCTGCGGCCGCCAGCAGTATCGTCCGGATCATCCGCAGACGGCGCGGCACGAAGAACGGCAGGAGGAGTCCGAACGGCACGCCGAGCAGCACGTTTCCGCCGGCCTGCTTGCACGCGGCGAGGAAGGTGTAGTCCTCGGCGTACTGGCGCAGCGACCGCCCCGGCTGGAGGTTCGACGTGACGATGTCCTCGGAGGCAGGTGAGGGGGTGAGCGTCACCTTGGCCAGCAGGACGGAGAACGCCACCAGTCCCACCAATGCGGCCGCCAGGACCAGCCCGCGCACCAGCACTCGTACCCATGTCCCCTGGCGTACAGGGGGATTCGCCTCTGCTGTCATGGCCGACAGATGCCCCCGCCCGGCCGGAACACACGCCCGGTCGGGCCATGAAGCGAAATCTCGTACGACCGTCCGGCTCCGCCTGCGACGATGTGCGCATGAGCGCGGACAAGAAGAAGGACCTGCTGGACGAGGCCGACCGGTTGCGCGAGGAGGGCAAGCCCGAGGAGGCGCGGAAGCGGCTGCTCGCCCTGACCGCCGCGTACCCGGGCGACGCCGAGGTGGCCTGCCGGACGGCGTGGATCCACGATGTGCTGGGCCTGGAGTCGGAGGCGGTGCCGTACTACGAGCGGGCTCTGGCCCATCCGGAGCTCGCCACGGAGGACCGGCGCGGGTCGCTGCTCGGGCTGGGCAGTACGTACCGGATCCTCGGGCGGTACGGGCAGGCGGTGGAGACGCTGCGCCGGGGGGTCGAGGAGTTTCCTGACGACGGTGCGCTGCGGACGTTCCTGGCGATGGCGCTGTTCAACACCGGCGAGCACGATGAGGCGATGCGGCTGTTGCTGGAGCTGACGGCCTCGACCAGCCAGGACCCGCACGTCCAGCAGTACCGGCGGGCGATCGAGCACTATGCGAAGGATCTCCACGAGATCGTGTGACCCGCGGGGAGCCGGGGGCGGTGCCGTGCGGCGCGCCGCACGGCGGGCGACGCGCCGGTCGGGGAACGACGCGTGCCGAGAATGTTCGGATGTCCTCCGCTCCCCCGGCGCTCCCGCCGTCCCCGCCTTCCGCTGCCGGTGCCTCTCGGGACGGTGACACACCGTCGCGCGGCGAGGCGGCGCTCCTTCTGCTGTCCGGGGCTTCCGGGGCGGCGGACGCATTCGTCTTCCTGTGCGTGGGGCAGGTCTTCGCCGGCGTGATGACCGGAAACCTGGTGCTGCTCGGGGCTTCGGCCGCCGGCGCGGGCGAGGACGGCGTGGCGCTGAAGGTCGTCGTCGCTCTGGCGGCCTACTTCTGCGGCGTGGTGGCCGGTGCGCTTATGGCGGGGCGGCGGGGTTTCCGGGTCCCGGCGCTGCTGGGGGTCGAGGTGGTCCTGCTCGGGGCGGCCGCCGTGCTGTGGGGTCTTGAACTGGTCACGTCGTACGGGGAACGGCTCGGGCTGCTGGCACTGGTGGCGGTGGCGATGGGCGTCCAGGGGCGGGTACGGGACACGCCGACGAACTACTTCACCGGGACGCTGACCTCGCTCGCCGGTCGCGTGGCGTTGCGCGAGCTGCGGGGCGGGGACGGCTGGGTGCTGGGACGGCTGGCCGCGGTGGTGGCGGGGGCGGCGGTCGCGGCGCTGGCCGAGCGGTGGTGGAGCCCCGGGGCCGCGCTGGGGGCGGTGGTGATGGCCGCCGGGGCGCTGGTCCTGGAGACGATCCCGGCGCGAGGCCGGTTCCGGCCGGGCAAGGGGAAGCCCCGGCCGGATCGGGGGAATCCAGCCGGGGCGGCTTGAGTGCGGGCGTGAAGGGCGGTCGCCTCTCGGCGGAGGGCTCCATGGGGCTTCGGCGGTGCCGATCGTCCCCATGGGCTACAGGTGAGGCCCGGGGACACTGTCCCCCTCACTCCCACGTATAGATGAACGATAAACCATCCCGGGGTGTTCCCGGGAATCCGCCCCCGCGGATGTGATCCACGGCACGGAGCTCCCGGCTCTCCCCTGGTCAGGAAGCGTTCGGTCAGCTTCCGGACGACTCGCCGGTGCCGTAGCGGCGGCGGAACTGCTCGACGCGGCCCGCCGTGTCGAGCACCTGGGTGCCGCCGGTGTAGAACGGGTGACTCGCCGACGAGGTCTCCACGTCGATGACGGGGTAGGTGTTGCCGTCCCGCCATTCCACGCGCTCGCCGGAGTCGGCGGTCGAGCTGATCAGGAAGGCGACGTCGGCCGCGCGGTCGCGGAAGACCACGGGACGGGACACGGGGTGGATACGGGGCTTCATCGATGCATTCCTTCCTCACCGCGTACAGCGGTGGCGTACAGGGTGACGTGCCCTTTCCGGACGGTCAGCGGACCTCGCGGAACAGGACGTGGCGGCCGACGGCGGAGTCGAACTTGCGGAGCTCCAGCCGGTCGGGGTCGTTGCGGCGGTTCTTGCGTGTCACATAGCTGCGGCCCGTTCGGGCGGTGGACCGGAGAGTGACGACGGGCCTGCTCTCGCTGCGCGCCATGGGCACCTCCCAGATGCCTCGACGACCCCAGACCCCTGTCGGGAATGGGATTCGTTTTCGTTCTGGTCAGGTAACGCGGGTCGCCCCCTCGGCATTCCCGCACCTCCGCCCCCGGAGAGGCACAGCCAACTCGCCTTACACGCACGCCCGTTCGGATGGTCACCGGTCCGGACAGCCGCTGGCATATGCCAGAAGCAACTACGCATCGAGTGTTGCCAAATCCCTTACGGCCCGCCGCGGCCTGTGCCACAGTCGGTAGCGGTCCACCCTTCAGAACCGGTTAGGCCGCGCCTGTAACGGAGTACGAGATGCCGTCCCCCTCTTCGCGGACCGCCCCGCACCACAGCTTCCCGAGCACGAGGCCGTCGACGACCTGATCCACCGGACGCGCCGGCTGCGCGGGGACGTGGACGCCGTGCGGCGGGACGCCGACATGTTCGACGAGGACGACCCGCAGCTGCGCTGGCAGCGCGCCCTGTGCGAGCTGGCCGTGCACCACCTGGACACCCTCGGCGAGCACCTGGGCCAGCTCAGGGCCGGTCTGCCGGGCCCGCCCTCCGGCACGTCCGCCCCCGAGGGCGAGGAGGCGCCGGAGGGCCCGAGGGCCGGTTCCCTGCTGAGCCGGGTGGGCAGCGCCGAGTGGAACCTCCTCACCGACGAGTCCAGCTGGTCCGAGGAGCTGTACGAGATCTTCGGCCGGCCGCTCGACTCCGCCCCCTCTCCCTGGACGACCTGCCGTCCGTGCTGCTGCCCGAGGACCAGCCGGTGCTCACCGCCATGGTGACGGGCTGCCTGGTCGACGGCCGGCCGATGAACGGCGAGTTCCGCATCGTGCGCCCCGACGGCGGCACGCGCACGCTGCACATGACGGGCGAGCCGGTCCTCGACACCGAAGGCTGCACCGCCTCCATGTGGGCGGTCCTGCGGGACGTCAGCGAGCTGCGCCGCAGCGAGCAGGCCGTGACCAGGAGCCGCGCGTCGGTACAGCGCGAGGAGCACATCGAGCGCACCGAGCACCGCATGGCCGTGGAGCTCCAGGAGACCGTCCTGCCGCCGTGGCGCGGATCGCTGCGCCTCCCACCCCAGGGCCCCGGCGCCCTGGACATCGCCGCGCACTACCTCCCCTCCGCGTCCAGCGGGCTCATCGGCGGCGACTGGTACAACGCGATGGAGCTGCCGGACGGACGCACCCTCCTCACCGTCGGCGACCTCACCGGGCACGGCATCCCCGCCACCTCGGCGATGGCGATGCTGCTGGGCGCGCTGCGGGGCATGGCCGTCGCCGGCATCGAGCCGGGCGCGCTGATGGGGCACCTCAACCAGGTGCTGGAGACATCGATACAGCCCGCGCTGGGCAGTGCCCTGTGCTGCCGTTTCGACCCCGGAACCTCCGTTCTCTCCTGGGCGCAGGCGGGTCACCCCGCGCCGGTTCTCTTCCGCGGCGGTGCGGGACGACCGCTGCCCCCGCCGGACGGGATACTGCTGGGCGCCGCTCCTCAGGCGGTGTTCGAGCAGGACGAGGTACGGCTGCTCCCCGGCGACGTGCTCGTCCTGCACACCGACGGACTGACCCGACGCGGCGACCGGGGTGCGGGCCCGGAGGCACTGCTCGCCCTCGCCCCCCGGTTCGCAGAGGCCCGTACGGCACAGGAGTGCGTCCGGGGCGTCGTCGAGGAGTTCGGCGGGACCGAGCGCCTGGACGACGCGTGCGTGCTGGTCGCCCGCATCGGGGCGTGAGGGAACGCGGACTGCGCGTCAGCGCGTGCAGGCGTGCGCCCTGTGTCAGTGCCTGAAGGAGCACGCGCTGCCGGCGCGTGCGGGGGCACGGACGTATCAGGGTGTGAGGGAGCGCCGAGCGGCGCGGTGGGGCCGGTTCAGATCTGCGTGCCCCTGGCCTTCTTCTGGCTCGGCAGCGACAGTTCGATCTCCTCGCGCAGATCCTGGATGCCCGCGTATCCGGCGAACTGACCGGTGAGCCGGTACATCTCGCGGAGCCGGTCCCAGGTGCGGTGCGAGGAGGTCTCCCCCATCGACACCAGCGCGAGGCGCGCGTAGCGGTCGGCCTGTTCGGGGTCGTTGGCGATGAAGCAGGCCGAGGCCAGCGAGATGTAGTCGAAGATCTTCGACCGCTGGCGCCCGTTGACCCGCAGGTCCAGCGCCTGCTTGGCGTGGCGTTGGGCGATGATCGCCGCTCCCGGGTCGTGCTCGGCCAGGGTACGGAAGGCGAGCGCCTGCATGCCGTGCATATCGGCCTCGTCGAACATCTGCATCCAACTGGGCGGCGGTACATCGCTCTTGTCCGAGACGAAGAGCTCCTCGGCCTCGCCGAGGGTGCGCCGCATGGCCTGACCGCGTCCCATCGACGCCTGCGCCCAGGCCTCGATGGTGCGCAGCATCGCCTGCGTACGGGGCAGGGTCTCCTCGCCGGAGCCGGACTTGGCGAGCTTCATCAGGTCGAGTGCGTCGTCGGGGCGGCCCAGGTGCACCATCTGGCGTGCCGCCCGGGAGAGCGCCTCTCCGGCGCGCGGCCGGTCGCCGCCCTCGCGGGCCGCGTGGGCGGCGATGACGAAGTACTTCTGGGCGGTGGGTTCGAGGCCGACGTCGTGGGACATCCAGCCCGCCAGGACGGCGAGATTGGCGGCGACGCCCCACAGGCGGCGCTGGAGATGATCGGGGTGGCGGTAGGCGAGCATGCCGCCCACCTCGTTGAGCTGGCCCACGACCGCCTTGCGCTGGAGTCCGCCGCCCCGCGACGCGTCCCAGGCGCGGAAGACCTCGACCGAGTGCTCCAGTGCCTCGATCTCCTCGGAGCCGACCGGCGCGGCTTCGTACCGGTCGAAACCGGCGGGATCGGCGTGCAGGGGATCGTTGGTACGTGGCGCGTCGGCCGCCGGAGCGGGGTCGCTGTGCAGCCAGTCGTACATGGGGCCGGCGATGGTTGAGCCGGCGGCGAGCGCGGCGCCCGCACCCACCAAGCCGCGTCGGTTGAGCATGAGGTCCATTCCCGTGAATTCGGTGAGGACCGCTGCCGTCCGCTCGGGCGCCCACGGCAGTTGATCGGGATTGTGTTCCGTCCCGGAGTCACGCCGTTTCCCCACACGCCCGCGTCGGCCGAACCCGAGGTCCTCGATGGTCACGACACGGCCGAGCCGCTCGGTGAACAGAGCTGCCAGCACTTCGGGCACGGGATCACGGGGGGACTCCCCCATGTCGATCCAGCGCCTGACGCGCGAGGTGTCGGTGGCCAGCTGCGGGTGGCCCATGGCCGCCGCCTGCCGGTTCACCATTCTCGCGAGTTCGCCCTTGGACCAGCCGGCCAGGCCGAACAGGTCGCTGAGACGGGTGTTGGGTTCTCCGGTCACTTCAAGCCCCCAGGTTCTCGGCTGACTTGACACTAACCCCCTGTCAGATGCGCTGTGACTATTCGCCAGGGTTCGCCAGGGTCCGCCAGATGGTCTGCCACCCGTGACCCGTTGTCAGGTAGGAGTGCGCCACCCCGCCCGGCAGCCCTAGGTACTCCCCAGGGTGCCGAACGGCCGTCGGCCGGGTTGGCGCACGTACCTTGTCGGCGCACGAAGGGATCTGTCTCGCCCATGTACACAGCATCGTCCTCCGTGTCCGCCCCGCCCCGTCCGCTCCGCCCGATGGGCGCGGGCGGCGGGCCCTATCTCGCTCCTCACGCCGGCGCACCGGTGCAGGGTCCGGGCCGGGCCCGACGGGCCGCGGGACCGGGCGCCGGACCGCTCAGCGGAAGGATCGACCTGTCCGGGCCGCAGGGTGCGCAGGTGCGGATGGCCATCGCCTCCGTGCAGCGCATCTGCCCCGAGTTCAACCCGGTCCAGGTGCTCCGCCGCAGCGGCCGTTCGGTCCTGATCGTCGGAACGACCGGGCGGGCGACCGCCGTGGCGAAGTGTTTACTGGACCACTCGCCGGCATGGACCGAGCGGTTCCGGCACGAAATAGCGGCATACCGCGCGTTCGTCCGGCACCGGCCCCCGGTCAGGGTGCCCCGGCTGATCGCGGCGGATCCGGAGAACTGCACGCTGGTGATCGAGCGGATGCCGGGCCGGGTCGCCGCCCTCACCCGGCACCCGGCGGAGGCGCCGCCGCGGGCCGACATCCGCGCCGCCCTGGGCGCGATCGCCCGGGTGAACGCCTGGCGGCCGCCGCCCGGACTGTTCGAGGCGCCGCTCGACTACGCCTCGCGGATCGCCCGCTACCACGAGCTGGGTCTGTTCACCGACCGTGACCTCGGTGACCTGCAGAAGCTGCTGCACGGGCTGGCCCATGCGGGCGGCCGGCAGGGCATGGGGCAGTTCTGTCACGGGGACGCCCTGCTCTCCAACATCCTGCTGTCGCCGACCGGACCGGTGCTCGTCGACTGGGAACACGCCGGCTGGTATCTCCCGGGGTACGACCTGGCGACGCTGTGGGCGGTGCTGGGTGACGCCCCGGTGGCGCGCCGCCAGATCAGTCAGCTGGCCCAGGCCAGGGGCCCGGCCGCGCGGGACGCGTTCCTGGTGAACCTGATGCTGGTGCTGACCCGCGAGATCCGGAACTACGAGACGGCGGTGCAGCGCACCATGCGGGAGGCGCCCGCGGTGGGGGCGGGAGGGGACCGTCCCGGGGCGCTCTCCTCGGGTGAGGAGCAGCGGCTGCTGCTGCGGCGGCTGCACGACGACTGCGCGATGGCGCGGAGGGCGGTACGGGCGGCGGTCGGCACCCGCTGAGGCGGGACGACGCCGAGCCGGACAAGGGGGCGGGGCAGGGCCCGCCCATCAAAACCACAGTGACCAGACCACTGTGAAGAAGCGCGTTGCGGGACCGGTGCCGACACACCGGTCCCGCAGCGCGCTGTTCTGCGTTCGGTGACCGTGCGTTGACCCTGTGTCGTTCCGGGGCCCCTCACGGGTGAGGCCCGCCACGAGACCCACGTCACCTACGACCTCCGGTAGGAGACGCGAGCCCTCCCGTCCGGCGTAACGAACCGCCCATATGGCTCATAAATTGGCATCTCACGATGAAGCGTAGTAAAGGCGGTCATTGCTTCCTATGTCGGTGCCCGCTAACCATGGATCCCGGCAGGCACCGAGTTCGAGCCCGCGTCGATCGCCCACCGGCGACCGCGGCCCGGACGGTCCGGTACCCGCCGACGCGGCGCGAAGGCCGCGAAGCCCGTCCCCCATAGGAAGAGCTCACGCATGCCCCGCATCTCCACCCTGCGCATCACCCGCTCGCACAAGATCGCCACCGCCGTGCTCGTCGCGGCCGGTTCCGTCACCGCCATAACCGCCACCGGCGGCCCGAGCGAAGCGCAGACCACCGCGACCCGGTCCTCCGTCTCCGTGGAGCCGGTCGCCGCCGCGGGCGTCCCCACGGCGAAGGACGCGGCCGAGAAGGCCGCGAAGGAGAACGCCGCCAAGGCGCTCGCCGAGAAGGCGGCCGCGAAGAAGGCGGCCGAGAAGGACCGCTCCGAGAAGCAGGCGGCCAACCGCTCCACCGAGCGCAAGGCCGTCACGCCGAAGAAGTACGCGAACAACCTCGACGGCTGGATCCGCGAGTCGCTCGACATCATGGACGAGAAGAACATCCCCGGCTCCTACGAGGGGCTGCACCGCAACATCATGCGCGAGTCCAGCGGCAACCCGAACGCCGTCAACGACTGGGACATCAACGCGCAGAACGGCATTCCCTCCAAGGGTCTCCTCCAGGTGATCCAGCCCACCTTCGACGCGTACCACGTCAAGGGCACCCCGAAGAAGCTCACCGACCCGGTCGCCAACATCACCGCCGCCGCCAACTACGCCGCGGACCGGTACGGCTCGATCGACAACGTCGACTCCGCCTACTGAGCCGACACCCCCGACGTGCCGATGATGTGACTAATCGTCATCGTGCGTGCCCCGGATGGCCGAAGGGTAGTGCTGCGCGGACACCACCGGTCCGCGCGAGTCCCCGCGCGGAGGCTTCTGGAAAGGCCCGACGCACATGGCACAGCCCTTCTCACTGCCGGACTTCTATGTTCCGTATCCGGCCCGGCTCAACCCTCATGTGGAAGCGGCACGCACCCACACCCGGGAGTGGGCCCGTTCCATGGGGATGCTGGAGGGATCCGGCATCTGGGAGGAGAAGGACCTGGAGGCGCACGACTACGCCCTCCTGTGCGCCTACACCCACCCCGACTGCTCGGCGGAGGCACTCAGCCTCGTCACCGACTGGTACGTGTGGGTCTTCTTCTTCGACGACCACTTCCTGGAACTGTTCAAGCGCACGCCCGACCGGGAGGGCGGCAAGCGGTATCTGGACCGGCTGCCCGCCTTCATGCCGATGGAGCGCGGAGCCGCGACGCCCGGACCGGAGAATCCCGTCGAGGCGGGACTCGCCGATCTGTGGGCCCGTACCGTGCCCGCGATGACGGACGACTGGCGGGCCCGGTTCGCGGAGTCGACGGAGAACCTCCTCAACGAGTCCCTGTGGGAGCTCGCCAACATCCACGAGGGCCGCATCGCGAACCCGGTCGAGTAAATCGAGATGCGCCGCAAGGTGGGCGGCGCGCCCTGGTCCGCGGGCCTGGTCGAGTACGCGGCGAACGCGGAGGTCCCGGCGTCGGTCGCCGCGTCCCGTCCGCTGCGGGTCCTGCGGGACGCCTTCTCCGACGCCGTACACCTGCGCAACGACCTCTTCTCCTACCAGCGTGAGGTGGAGGACGAGGGGGAGAACAGCAACGGCGTGCTGGTGCTGGAGAAGTTCCTCGGCTGCTCCACCCAGGAGGCCGCCGAAGCCGTCAACGACCTGCTGACCTCACGGCTCCAGCAGTTCGAGAACACCGCGCTGACCGAACTCGGTCCGCTCTGCGCCGAGAAGGCCCTGGACCCGGCGCAGACCGCCGCCGTGCTGGCGTACGCCAAGGGGCTCCAGGCCTGGCAGTCCGGCGGCCATGAATGGCACATGCGCTCCAGCCGCTACATGAACGGCGGCGGCGCGGGCGAGGCCGTGCCCGGCTTCGGCATGTCCGCCGCCTCCATCAGGTTCACGCTCCGCTCGGAGACCGCGCGGGCCCGCAGCCTCAGCCATGTGCCGTACCAGCACGTGGGGCCTTCGCTGCTGCCCGACTTCGATCTGCCGTTCACCACCACGCTGAGCCCCCACCTGGAGGGCGCGCGCGTCCGGCTGGTCGACTGGGCGCGGCGGATGGGCATCCTGGAGGCCCAGCCGGGCGTGCCCGGTTCGCACATCTGGGACGAGGAGCGGATCCGCGCGATCGACCTGCCGTTGTGCGCCGCGGGCATTCATCCGGACGCGAGCCCGGACGAGCTGGACCTGTCCTCGGGCTGGCTGGCCTGGGGGACGTACGGGGACGACTGGTTCCCGGTCGTGCACGGGCGGATTCGGGACCTGGCGGGGGCGCGGCTGGCGAACGACCGGCTGTCGCTGTTCATGCCTGTGGACGACGAGGGGACGCCGGAGCCGGTGAACGCGCTGGAGCGGAGTCTGGGCGACCTGTGGCGCAGGACGGCCGGCCCGATGGACGCGGGCGCAAGGCGCACCTTCCGTACCGCGATCGAGACGATGACCGAGAGCTGGCTGTGGGAGCTGGCGAACCAGGCGCAGAACCGCATCCCCGATCCGGTGGACTACATGGAGATGCGGCGGGCGACGTTCGGTTCGGACCTGACGATGAGCCTGTGCCGGCTCGGCCACGGCCGGAAGGTTCCGGAGGAGGTCTACCGCAGCGGTCCGATGCGTTCGCTGGAGAACGCGGCGGCGGACTACGCGTGTCTGCTCAACGACCTGTTCTCGTACCAGAAGGAGATCGAGTACGAGGGTGAGGTGCACAACGGCGCTCTGGTCGTGCAGAACTTCTTCGGTGTCGACTATCCGACGGGCGTGGCGATCGTGCACGACCTGATGAACTCGCGGCTGCGGCAGTTCCGGCACGTCGCCGAGGTGGAACTCCCCGTGCTGTACGACGACTTCGGCCTGGACGCGGAGGCGCGGGAGATCCTGGCGGGCTATGTCCGGGAACTGGAGCACTGGCTGGCGGGCATCCTGATCTGGCACCGGGGCTGCCGCCGCTACCGCGAGGAGGATCTGCGGAGCGGCCACGCCGCGCCCTGGCATCTCGGCGGGCCCACGGGTCCGGGGACGTCGGCGGCACAGGTGACCCGGATGATGACCCAGTTGGCGGGCAGCCGGGGCTAGGGGGTGTCCGGCTGATCCGCCGGACACCTCAGCGTCCCGGGCCGCACGGCTCCCGGGAATACGGTCCGTCGTGGGAATCCCACGACGGACCGTGGCCGAATTCCATCAGGTCCAGCCACACATGACCGAAATTCACCCTTCCACGCACCAAGATGTCTCCCCGTTAAGGGCGTGAGAAGCAACGTGAATCAAGCGTGAACACATTCACAGCGGCGGTCGCAGTTCTCCTCCTGGGTCCACCGTCGGCGCTGCTCAGGCGGGTAGCGATCCGGCCGGCTCGTTTGGTGACCCGGCCCCTACCTATTCGAGTAGTGGTTTCGCCGATCGCCGAATGCCTATCGTTCCGGACGAATCAACCTGAGCGATGGACGCCGGAACGCCGGCAAAAGGGGAGAACCCATGAGTACGTATCGCGAGACTTCTCTGACCTCCTATCAGAAAGACATCTGGGCGGCCGAATCCAGGGCGCCGGGCGACCCTCAGTTCAACGTCGTCCAGCACGAGCGGCTGACGGGTGCCGTGGACACGGACGCGCTGCACAACGCGCTGACCCGCACCCTCCTGGGTCATGAGGCGTTCCGGATCCGGTTCGGCGAGCGGGACGGCGTTCCGTTCCAGTGGTCCGAAGATCCAGGGGAATGGCCCGGCGTCTGGGAGCCGGACGAGGATCTCTCGGGCCGGGAGGACCCCGCCGCGGCCGTCACCGCCCGGCTGGAGGACTTCCTGGCCGAGCCGTTCACCGTCCAGGACTCACCGCTCGTCTCCGCGCTGCTGGTCAGGGAGAGCTCCGCGACGGTCCACCTGGCGCTGAAGGCCCATCATCTCGTCGTCGACGGCTGGGCCCTGAACACCGTGAGCGGCCAGATGTGGGAGGCCTACGCCCGGGGCGACGCGGCGGAGGGCTCACGGCCCCGGCTCCCCCACCGTGTCGCGGTGGAGGCCGACGCCGCCTACCGGGCTTCGGCCGACCGCGAAGGTGACCTCGCCTTCCACCGTGACGCCCACCGGGGCACGGTCCCCGTGCTCTTCCCGCGCTCGGCGGGCGCCGAGGCCCCTGACGGCCCGGGACGGGCTCGCCACGGCTTCACCGTCGACGCCGCGCTGGTGGACCGAATACGCAAGGGCGGCGGCTCGCCCTTCGGTGTCGTCGCCGCCGCGTTCGCCACCTACTTCGCGCGGGTGCACCGCAGTGAGCAGATCGTGCTCGGTGTGCCCTTCCTCAACCGGCAGGACGAACGGACGCGCTCGGTCGTCGGGCAGTTCGCGAACAGCCTGCCGCTGCGGGTGGACCTCCGCCCGGACGCCTCCCTGCCGGATCTCGCCGAGCAGGTCAGGACGAGAACGGCCGAGCTGCGGGGCCATGAGCGTCTCGCCCTGGGCGATGTGCTGCGCACGGTCGGCGAGCTGCCCGGCGGTGTCCGCGCGCTCTTCGACATCACCCTGTCGTACGTGCGTTTCCCGGCCGTGGCGGTACCGGCGGGAATCACACGGGTGGCGTCGATCATGGCGCCCGTGCACCGGCAGGACGCGCTGGCGGTGACGGTCCATGCCGACGAGGGAGACGCCACACTGAGGATCGCCCTCGACCACGCCCTGGACGTCTTCGACGAGGACTTCCCCGTCGCCGGTGTGGCCGAGGGGATCCGCCGGCTGCTGGAGGGCGCGGCCGAGGCCCCTGAGCAACCCGCCCTCACGCTTCCGCTGGTCGGCGAGGAGGGGCGGGCCGAGCTCGTACGGGCTGCCCGCGGGCCCGACGTCGCCCACCGCACGGACCGCACCCTGCACGAGCTGTTCGAGGAGCGGGCGGCGGTGCACCCCGGCCGTACGGCGGTCGTGGACGAGGCCACCGGGGAGCGGATCGACTTCGCGACCCTGGACGCGCGGGCCAATCAGATCGCCCGCGCCTTACGGGACCGGGGTGTGGGCCCCGACGACCGCGTGGCCGTGCTGATGCGGCGCGGGCCGGACCTGCCGGCCGCGCTCCTCGGCGTACTGAAGGCAGGCGGTGCGTACGTGCCCGTCGACCCCGGATACCCGCAGGAGCGGATCTCCTTCCTGCTGGAGGACAGCCGGGCGAGCGTCGTCCTGACGTCGGGCGAGGCGCCGCCGTCGGGCCTGGACCCGTCCGTTCCGGTGCTGACCGCGCGGGATCTGCTGCGCGGGCCGTCGGATCCGGTGGAGCCGGCGGCGGACCCGCACCACCTCGCGTACGTCATCTACACGTCCGGATCGACCGGCCGGCCCAAGGGGGTCATGGTCGAGCACCGCTCGGTGGTCAACCGGCTGGCCTGGATGCAGCGGCGCTACCCGATCGGGGCGGACGACGTCCTGCTTCAGAAGACCCCGATCTCCTTCGACGTGTCGGTGTGGGAGCTGTTCTGGTGGGCGGCCGAGGGCGCTTGTGTGGCGCTGCTGCCGGTCGACGGCGAGAAGGACCCGCGGGACATCCTGCGGACCGTGCGATCGCGCCGGGTCACCACCCTGCACTTCGTGCCGTCCATGCTCGGCCCCTTCCTCGATCTGCTGGAGGAGAATCCGGCCCTGCGCGCCGACGCGGCTTCGCTGCGCCGGGTCTTCTGCAGCGGCGAGGCGCTGCCTCCGGCCCGGGTGGACCAGTTCCACCGGGTCTTCGGGGCGTACGCCGACGGCTCCGGTCCGCTGCTGGTCAATCTCTACGGGCCGACCGAAGCCACGGTGGACGTCTCCTACCAGGACCTGCCCGGCGATCCGGCCGGGGCTCCGCAGCAGCGGGTGCCGATCGGCCGCCCCGTGGACAACACCCGGCTCCACGTGCTCGATCCGGCCGGGGCTCCGCAGCCGGCCGGGCTGGCGGGCGAGCTCTGCGTCGGAGGGGTGCAGGTGGCCCGCGGCTATCTCGGCCGCGAGGAGCTGACGGCCGAGAAGTTCGTCGCCGACCCCTTCGCCGCCGAAGGGCGGCTCTACCGCACGGGTGACCTGGCGCGGCTGCTGTCCGACGGAACGCTGGAGTACCTGGGGCGGATCGACGGACAGGTCAAGATCCGGGGCAACCGGGTGGAACTGGGCGAGGTGCAGAGCGCGCTGGCCGCCGTGGACGGAGTCCGGGACGCGATCGTCGTGGACCGGGAGTCGGCGGACCGCGCCACGTATCTGGTCGGGTACTACGTCGCCGATCTCCCGCTGGACGACGCCTCGTTGCGGGCCGCCCTGGCCGCGACGCTGCCCGGTTTCATGGTCCCCGCCCATTTCGTACGGATCGACGCGGTGCCGCTGACCCCGAACGGCAAGGCCGATCGGCGCGCACTGCCGGAGCCGACGGTGACGGGCGCCTCGCCACGCTCCGCGGCCGCTCCGCGCAACGACACCGAGCGTCGGCTGGCCCTGGTGTGGGCCGAGCTCCTGGACGTGGCCGAGGTCGGCGTCCACGACAACTACTACGCGCTGGGCGGTGATTCGATCCAGATGCTGCGGCTGCGCGCCGCGGCGGAGAAGCAGGGGCTGCACTTCTCGCTCTCCGACCTCGTCCGCAACCCGACGATCGCCGGGCTGGCCGCGGTGGTCACCGAGGGTCCGGCCGCGCCGCAGCAGGATGGGTACGAGCCGTTCGCACTGGTCTCCCGGGTCGATGTGGCCCGGCTGGAGGGTACGCCCGGCATCGAGGACGCGCAGCCGCTCTCCCGCCTTCAGCTCGGCCTGATCTACCACAGCCGGACCGAGGAGACCTCCGCCGTCTACCGCGACGTCTTCCAGTACTCGCTGACGCTCCCGTGGCAGGAGGAGGCGTTCCGCTCGGCCTTCGACCGGCTGGTGGCCCGTCACCCCGCGCTGCGCTCCTCCTTCGACCTGGGGACCTTCTCCGAGCCGTTGCAGCTGGTGCACGACACGGTGGAGGACGGGCTGTCCGTCCGCGACCTGCGCGGGCTGCCGCAGCAGGCGGCGCGCGAGGAGATCGCGGCGTACGTCGCCGAACGGCGCTATCACCCCTACGTCTTCACCGAGGCCCCGCTCCACCACTTCCGGGCCTATGTGCTCGCGGACGACAGCGTGGAGCTGGTCCTGAACTTCCACCACGCGCTCCTGGACGGCGGCAGCGTGGCGAACGCCGTCAGTGAGCTGCTCCAGGACCATCTGCACCTGACCGGGGCGGGGATCGGCGCGGTCCCGGAAGTCGAACTGCCCTCGGCGGCCGGTCATGTGGCGGCCGAACGCGCGTCGTTGGAGTCCGCGGAGAGCCGGTCCCACTGGTCGCGGTACCTGGAGGGGGCCGCACTCCCCCAGTTCGACGGCTTCCGTCCGCACGAGGCCCCCGGCAGCGAGGAACTCATCACGCGACGGATCGACCTGCCGGGCGAACTGGCATCGTCGGTGCGGGAGTTCGCACGGGAGCACGCGCTGCCCGTCAAATCGGTGCTGTTCGCCGCCCACTGCCTGACCCTCGGTCTGTTCACCGGCACCACCGATGTCACGACCGGCCTCGTCACCCATGGCCGACCGGACGCGGAGGGCGCGGAGCGCATCGTGGGGCTGTTCCTCAACACGCTGCCGGTGCGCCTGGACACCGGCCGGGAGAGCCTGCTCGACGTGGCGCGCGAAACGTTCCGCCAGGAGCAGCGGAGCCACCCGTACCGGCGCCACCCCCTCAGCGCCGTCCAGGAGGAGCTGGGCGTCACGGTGCTGGACACCGCGTTCAACTACATCCACTTCCGGCAGCTCTCCCCCGTCCTCGCCCTCCCCGGTGTGCGGATGGACGCCTTCCACGCCTGGGAGGAGACCAACTTCAGTCTGCTGGTCAACGCGGTGGCCGACCCGGCGGACGGACATCTCTGGCTGCGGATGGACTACCGGGGCAGCGTCTTCACCCCGGGCCAGGCAGCTCTGTACGCCGACCGGTTCCTGACGGTCCTGGACACCCTCGCCCACCACCCCCACCAGCACCCGGACACCGCGCTGCGGGCCGGGGCCCCCGACCTGGCGCCCGTGCCGGCCGGGGCGCCCACCGCGCCGGCCGACGTGGTCACCGCCGTGCGGGAACGGGTGGAGAAGGCTCCGGACACGGTCGCGCTGGTCTTCGGCGACGAGCGCTGGACGTACGCCGACCTCGGCCGGGCGTCCGACCGGGTGGCGCACCGGCTGCTCGCGCTCGGGGCGAGCGCCGGTGACAGCGTCGGCATCGCCATGGACCGCTCACCCGAGACCGTCGCCGTGATCCTGGGTGTGCTGAAGGCGGGGGCCGCCGCGCTGCCGCTGGACACCGACTACCCGCAGGAACGGCTCGCGGCGATGCTGGAGCAGGCCCGTCCCCTGCGGGTGGTCGCACAGCGGACGCAGAGCGAGCTGCTCCCCGAGGGGGTGCCGGTCCTGCTCGCCGACGACGCCCTGGCCGCGCCGGACGGCGCCGGGGCTCCCGACGGCGTAACCCTGCCCGCCATCTCGCCGACGAGCACCGCCTATGTCCTCTTCACCTCCGGCTCGACCGGCCGGCCCAAGGGCGTGGCGATGCCGCACCGCTCGCTGGCGCAGCTGATCGCCTGGCAGAACGACGTTCCGAGCGGGGCGGTCGGTGCGACGACCGTGCAGTACGCGCCGCTGAGCTTCGACGTCTCCTTCCAGGAGATCTTCTCCACGCTGTGCGGTGGCGGCACCCTTCTGCTGATCCCGGGCGCCGAGCGGCGCGATCTGCCGGCGCTGTTGCGGCTGCTGGACCGGGAGCGGGTGGAGCGGATGTTCCTGCCCTACGTCGCCCTCCAGCAGTTCGCGGAGACGGCCGACGCTCTCGGACTCGTCCCCCGCGCCCTGACGACGCTGATCTCCTCCGGGGAGCAGCTGCGGGTCACGCCGGAGATCCGGCGGCTGTGCGCGGCGCTGCCGGGGGTGCTGCTGGAGAACCAGTACGGCCCCACCGAATCGCATGTGGTGACGCGTCACACGATGACGGGTGATCCCGCGTCGTGGCCGCCGCTGCCGCCGATCGGGAAGGCGGTACCCGGATCGCAGGTGCTGGTCCTGGACGCGGAGCTGCGGCCGGTCCCCGCGGGCGTCAAGGGCGAGATCCACCTCGGCGGCGTCTGCCTGGCCGACGGATACCTCCACCAGCCGGAGCTGACCGACGAGCGCTTCGTACCGCATCCCGACGGCACGCCGGGCCGCCGCCTCTACCGCACCGGCGACCTCGGGGTGGTGCTGCCCGACGGTTCGGTGGTCTGCCTCGGGCGGGCCGACGCCCAGGTGAAGGTGCGCGGCTTCCGGGTGGAGCCGGCCGAGGTGGAGCTCGCCGTGGCGCGGTTCGGCGCCGATCACCCCGGACTCGCCGAGGTGGCGGTGGTCGCACGGCGGCGCGAGGGCAACGACTCCTTCCTCGCCGCGTTCCTGGTGGGCGAGCGCGAGCACACCGATCTGGGCCAGCTCGGCAAGCAACTGCGCACCGTGCTGCCGGACTACATGCTTCCCTCGCACTACGAGTGGCTGCCCGAGCTTCCGCTCACCCCGAGCGGCAAGCGCGACGACGCCTCCCTGCGCCGCATCACCCTGACCGCGGGCCGGGCCGGCGACGACACACCGCCGCGTGACGCGTACGAGCACGCGCTGGCCGAACTCCTCGGCGAACTGCTCCAGTTGCCGGTACCCGGGGTCCACGACAACATCTTCGACCTCGGCGGCACCTCGCTGACGGCGATGCGGCTGGTGGTCCTCATCGAGCAGCGGTACGGAGTGACCGTCCCCCTCTCCGAGTTCATCTCGGCGCCCACGGTGGCCCAGCTCGCCGACCGGCTGCGGTCGGGCGGGGTGAGCACGGAGTTCGACCCGCTGGTGCCGATCCGGTCCGGCGGCGACCGGCGGCCCGCGTTCTTCGTGCATCCGATGGGCGGCAACGTCCTGTGCTACGTCCGGTTCGCCAAGTACCTGCGCGACGACCAGCCGCTGTACGCGCTCCAGGCGGCCGGAGTGGACGCGGGAACCGAGCCGCTGCGCAGTGTGGAGGAGATCGCCGCCGGATACGTCGAGGCCGTCCGCCGGGTGCAGCCCGAGGGTCCGTACGTCATCGGCGGCTGGTCCTTCGGCGGGTTCGTCGCCTTCGAGATGGCCCGTCAACTGCGCGCCGCAGGACAGGAGGTGGCGCGTCTCGTGCTGCTGGACACCACCGCCCTCAACCCCGGGCGGCGGCTGACCACGGACGACGACGCCCTGCTGGGCTGGTTCTTCTGGGAGCTGCTGTGGCTCCAGCGCGGCGGCGACTCCCCGCTGGAGGCCATTCCGTCCGGGCTGGCGACGCTGGAGGAGAAGTTCGGCTTCATCGCCCGGCTCGCCGTCGAGGAGGGTGTGCTGCCGGCGGGCAGTACGGGGGCGGTGGTGCGCCGGCTCTTCCATGTGTACGAGGCCAACTGGCGGGCCGCCTTCGCCTACCGGCCCGAACCGGTGGACCAGGACATGACGCTGGTGCACGCCTCGGAGCCGCTGCCCGAGGTCCTGGACTCGATGCACACGGCCATCGAGTCCCTGCACCGGGACCCGGCGAACGGCTGGCGGGAGCGGACCCGCGGTGAACTGACCGTCATCGACGTGCCCGGCGACCACCTGACCATCATGGAGGAGCCCCACGTGGCCCATCTCGCCCAGGTCGTGACCGAACTGATCGGAGAATGACATGACGCAAGCACGCCGCAAGGCGATCGTGATCGGCGCGGGCATCGGCGGTCTGACGGCCGCCGTGGCCCTGCGCCGGGCCGGGCTGGAGGTCGAGGTGTACGAGCGGGCGGCCGAACTCGGCGCGGCCGGCTCGGGCCTCTCGGTGATGAGCAACGCGCTGGCCGCCCTGGACTCCGCCGGGATCGACCTCGGCCTGGAGAAGCGCGGCCAGGTCCTGGAGTCGTACCGGGTGAAGACGTCGAGGGGGCGGCTGATCCGGGAGTTCCCCTTCCCGGAGATCATCGGGCGGCTCGGGGTGCCGAGCGTCCTGATCACCCGTTCCGCGCTCCAGGCGGCCCTGCTGGAGGCGGCCGAGGGCATTCCCGTCGTGCTGGGCGCGCAGGCGGAACGCTTCGATCCGGACCCTTCCGGGGGCGGGGTGAGCGTGCACTTCACCGACGGCACCCGGGCCGACGGCGACGTGCTCATCGGCGCGGACGGCTTCAACTCGGCCGTGCGAGCCCAGCTGACCGGCCCGGGCGACGAACCCTCCCAGGACAGCGGATACATCTGCTGGCTGGCGCTCGTCCCGTTCGAGCACCCGAACTTCACTCCGGGCTCGGTGACGCACTTCTGGGGCAGCGGGCAGCGGTTCGGCCTGGTCGACATGGGCGACGGCACGCTGTACTGGTGGGGTACGAAGAACATGCCCACCGAGGAGTCGCACGACTGGAAGGGCGGCAAGGAGGATGTGCGGCGCGCCTTCGCCGGGTGGGCCGAGGAGGTCCAGCAGGCGATCGCGCAGACCCCGCAGGAGTCGATCCTGGCCGTCCCCTCGCGTGACCGGGCCTTCCTGGAGCACTGGGGCCGGGGGCCGGTGACCCTGCTGGGCGACGCGGCACACCCGATGCTGACCAGCCTGGGGCAGGGCTCCTGCATGGCGATCGAGGACGCCGTCGTCCTCGCCCGTCATCTCGCCGGGAGCTTGGACAGCACGGTGGCGCTGCGCCGGTACGAGGACGAACGCCGCGAGCGCACCCGGGGCATGGTCGCCGCCTCACGCTCCATCAGTACCTTCGAGCAGTCGGTGAACCCGGTCCGGCGGCCGGTCAGGGACGCCTACTTCAGGTTCCTGCCGACCGGGCGGCTCACCGCCATCCTGGAAGGCGCGCTCACCTTCCCCGAGAACCGCCCCGCACCGGAGGACGCCCATGCCGGCCGGTAGAAAGCTCCCCATCACGCCGAACGGCCGGTCCGTACTGGTCACGGGCGCCTCGTCGGGGCTGGGCGAGGCGTGTGCGCTGCGGCTGGAGCGGGCGGGGTTCAGCGTCTTCGCGGGCGTACGGAAGGAGGCGGACGGCGAAGCGCTGGCCGGGCGGTCGGGGCTGGGCCGGATCACCCCGGTACGACTCGACGTCACGGACCGGGGCTCGATCGCCTCGGCGGCCGAGGAGATCGCCTCGCCCGGCGACGGCCGGCCGCTGTGGGGGCTGGTCAACAACGCCGGAATCTGTGTCTCGGGCCCACTGGAGTGCGTGGATCCGGAGCGGCTGCGGCAGCAGCTCGACACCAATGTGGTGGGCCAGCTCGCGGTCACCCAGGCGTTCCTGCCGGAGCTGCGGCGCGGCCGGGGCCGGATCGTCAACGTCACCTCGGGCCTGGGCAGCATCGCCCTGCCCTACATGGGCGCCTATGCCGCCGCGCAGTTCGCCAAGGAGGCCCTGACCGATGTGCTGCGCCGGGAGCTGCGGTCCCAGGGCATCGGGGTCAGCGTGGTGCAGCCGGGCGCGATCATGACGCCCATCTGGAACAAGGTGTCGACGGGCGGCGAGGCGGCTCTGGCCGGTGTGGGGAGTGAGGTCGCGGAGCTGTACCGGGCGCCTTTCCTGCGGTTCCTGCGGCAGAACGAGGCGGGGGCGGCGGGCAGCGGGACCCGGCCCGAGGACTTCGCCGCCGCGGTGGTGAGAGCCCTCACGGCGGCACGGCCCCGGTCGCGCTACCGGGTCGGGGACGATGCCCGCCGGGCCGGAGCGCTGGCCCGGCTCCTGCCGGATCCGGTGCTGGACCGCTATCTGCGGCCGCTCACCGCCTGACCGGTCCACCCTGCCGGGCCGCTGTCCGCGATGAGCGGGCGGCGGCCCGGCGCGCCGGTGCGCGGCCGTCACGAACGGGCGTACCGGATACCGGCCGGGACGGCGCGGCCGGGCAGGACGCGCTGCTCGACCGCGCTGAGCAGGTCGATCCGCGAACGCACACCGAAACTCCGGAAGAGCCTGCGCAGGTGGTAGTTGACGGTGTGCGGCGAGACATCGAGCCGGCGGGCGATCTGCTGGTTGGTCAGGCCCGCCTTGACCAGCCGGACCACGGCGGCCTGCCGGTCGTTCAGCAGGTCCCACGCCGTCGCTTCCGGTCGTTCGGCCGTTCCCGGGGCCGCGGTCCCGGCCGGACCGGGCGCGGGGAGTCCTGCGGCCCGTGCCGTGCGCAGCGCCTCCGCCTCCCGGTGCAGCGCCCGCTGGAGCGCGGCCGGGACGGCCTCGGCGAGGATCTCCCGCATCAGCTCGTTGCGGAACACCGTCCGTCCGCCGTCGCCGGCCACCGCGCCCATCGCACAGGCCTCCTCGGCGAGCGGGATCAGTGCGGAGGGGGCGGTGCGGAGCATCGGCGCGAGAATCTCGTAGTCCAGTTCCCGGCCCAGCACGGCGGCCACGCTGAGGAGTTGGCAGCAGGCCCGCGAGTAGCAGGCCATGGTCTCCTCGATCCGGCGGTGGAGCCGTTCCGGCAGCCGGGTGGACGTGGGGTGGGCCAGGCCCGAGCCGGTCTCCACCGCCCCCTCCTCCTGGAGTCCGAGCAGCAGCTCGGCGGTGATCCGTGGGTGGCCGCCCGCCTTCTCGATCAGCTGTCGCAGCGACGGCGACGGGGGCGCTCCGAGGGCCCCGGTGGCCAGGGTGGTGATGACGCCGGGGGCGAGCGCGCCGAGCGTGAGCCGCTCCACGTATCCGCAACGGGTGGAGAGCACGGCGGCCAGGCTCTCGCAGGTGCGCCCGGACCGGTGGGCCAGGGCCCACACGGTGGGCACGCCGTGCGGCGCGGCGCCACGGGCGAGCAGGGCGTGCACCGCGTCGGCTCCGAGGTGGTCCGCCTCGTCGATCAGCACGAGGACGGGCATGCGGCGCAGCCCCGGGCGGCCCATCCGGCCCGTGCGTCCGACGCCCGGCACCTTGCACCGGCCCAGGGAGGGCAGTTGGCGGCGCACGCACGTCTCGTCGGGGACGCGGAAGCCGAGCCGGACGGCCTCCTGGGCGCAGGCCTTCAGCAGGCGGGACTTGCCGGTCCCCGGTGGTCCGTCGACCACCAGGAGAGCGTTGCCGCCGCGTGCCGCGTGGTCGAGCACACGGCGGACGCGGGACAGTTCGTCGTCCCGGCCCCTGAACGGCAGGTCGAACGGGACACGTGGCACGTGGGGCCTCTTTCTCGGATCGTCGGCTGGTTCCCGTCGCGGCTGCGCGTGCGCGGTCCGGTCATACACGGCGGCGGACCTCGGCCGTGCGGAATCTGCGTGCCACGAACGCGCCGTCGCAGAAGGCGTGGTCGGACGCCGGATTGGCTCCGGTGCCGTGCAGATCGGAGTAGACGGCGCTCTGGGTCAGGTACCAGTCGCCGGTCATGCCGAGGGAGAGCATCACTCCGGCGTCCGCGCAGGCTCGGGTCACCGCGAGCTCCACCTGCTCGGACGCCGTCCAGGCTCCGGCCGAGAGCGATCCGGCGGTGGTGGCGGTGGCGTGCAGGAGGGCGATGCCGTCGTCGGCCGAGTCGACGGCCACGGTGAAGAAGACGGGGCCGGGCCGGGCGTGTGCCAGTGCGGCCCGGTCCTGCGGTCGGGCCGCGTCCAGCGCGACCAGGGTCGGGGTCCGGACGGTGGCACGGGGGTGGCGGGGGTGGTGCACGGTGCGGCCGGCCAGGACGACCGGGCCGAGGGCGCCGGAGGCGGCCAGTTCCGCGGACGCGGCCTCCGCGGGTCCGCAGAGCGCCCCGAGCAGGTCGCAGGCGAACGCGTCGTCGGTGAGCAGCCGGGTCACCGCGGCGGCGAGGTCGGCGACCACGTCGAGGTGCCCCTTGCGCCCCAGGTCGGTCCGGATGCCGGCCCGCGGGATCAGGATGTTCTGGGGGCTGGTGCAGAGCTGGCCGCTGTAGAGGGCGAGGGAGAAGGCGAGGTTGTCGAGCATGGCCGCGTAGTGCTCGGTGGACTCGATCAGCACGGTGTTGACGGCGGTGGTGGAGGTGAAGAGCTGCGCGTGGCGGGCGTTGTCCTTCAGCCATCGCCCGAACTGGGTGGTGCCGGTGAAGTCGACGATCCGGATCTCCGGCCGGACGGCGAGCGTTCGGGCGAGCCCTTCCCCGGGGTGCTCGGCGGCCAGCGCGACGAGGTCGGGGGCGAAGCCGGCGGCCGTGAGGACGTCCCGGGCGACGGCCACGGTCAGGGCGAGCGGGAGGACCGCGGCGGGATGGGGTTTGACGATCACCGGGTTGCCGGTGGCGAGCGAGGCGAAGAGACCGGCGTAGCCGCTCCAGGCGGGAAAGATCCGGTTGCCGATGAGCAGCGCGGTGCCCAGGCCGGAGGGGGTGAACGTCTTCTCCATGGCGCAGGGTTCGCCGGAGGGCAGAGGCTTGGTCCAGAGCGTCCGGGCGGGCAGCCGGGTCTGTTCGGTGTACGCGGCGGCCACGGCCTCCAGTCCACGGTCCTGGGCGTGGACGGCTCCGGCGTGGAAGCCCATCACGGGCCCGTGTCCGCTGGTGTGCATGGCGGCCTGGGCGAACTCGGCGGACCGGGCGTTGATCCTGGCCAGGATCTCCAGGCAGACCGCCGCCCGGACGAGCGGTCCGGCCTGCCGCCATGCGCCGGCCGCGGCCTCCGCGCCGGCGAGCAGCACCTCGGGATCGGTGTGCGGGTAGCTGATGCCCAGGGCGAAGCCGTACGGGGAGACCTCGCCGCCCTCGGCCGGTAAGGGGCCGACGGTGCCGTCCCGGCCCGGCTGTTCCAGGGGGAAGGGCTTGTCCAGCAGGGCGTGGAAGGCCCGTTCGCCCTCGGCCCCGGCGTCCGTGCCGTAGGCGGCCGGGTCCTCGGGGTAGGGCGACCAGTGGGTGCGGGCGCGCAGGATCTCCACCGCACGCTCCAGGGTGGGCCGGTGGGTGTCCACCAGCCGCTGCCTGGCGACCGCGTCGGGCGCGGCGGGAGAGGTCGTTTCGGGGAGGAGGAGTTCCGGCACGGGGACGGAGTTCACACGGGCTCCTTGGGTCGGAGGGGCCGGGCGGGCGGCTTCGGGATGCTCCGGATGCGGGCATGGCGAAGCGGCCGGGAGCACGGAACGGCCCGGGGAAGGGGAGGACGGAGGTGGGCGGGGAAGGGCGCGTGGGCCGGACGGTCAGAGCAGGACGTGCCGCAGCACGGCCTCGAACTCCGCCGCCGTCGGCGGGGTGTCGGTCAGCAGTCCCTGGAGGAGCACCCCGTCGATGACGCCTTTGAAGGTCTGTACCCGGACGGGGTCGTCGGTGTAGCGGAGGGCGTATCCGGCGATGGCGTCCAGCCAGCGCCCGGTGGAGGTGCGCAGCTCCGGCCGGCGGGCGGCGAGCAGGTAGAGCTCGTACTCGGCGAGGAGCCGGCCGGGGCCCGCCATGACGTTGGCGAGCAGTTCGGCAAGGGCGGTGAGGCCCTCGGGGCTGCCGTCGGCGCTCTCGGCCAGGCGTCGCATCCGCTCGGCGTCCTGGTCCATACAGACGGTGAGGGCGGCGGTGAGCAGGTCGTCGATGCTCTTGAAGTAGTAGGCGGCGGCGGTGGCGGGCTGGTTCGCCTCGCGCGCCACCGCCCGGTGGCTGACGCCCGCGACGCCCTCGCGGGCGACCACCTGGAGGGTGGCCTCGATGAGTTCCTGCCGTCGGAGCTCGCCCTTGAGCAGGCGGCCGTCGGTCTGTGACGTGGTCATCGTGCCCTCCGGGCGTCGTGGTCGAGCGGGATGGGAGCGGTGTGCCGTTCCCCTGCGGCCGGGGGCTACAGGACCGACTTCGCGCGCCCCTCGTCTGCGGGCCTCTCGACGGCGCGCGCCCGCAGACTCCGGTTGAGCGGGCCCTGGGCGGTCAGCGCCAGCAGCACCGTCGCGCCGCCCGCGGCGATGGCCACGGCGAAGCCGCCGGAGGGGCCGAAGCGGTCGACCATACCGCCCGACACCGAGGCACCGAGGGCGACACCCACGCTGAGGCCGGTGATCGCCCAGGTCATCCCTTCGGTGAGGGCGGCGGGCGGCACCGTCTTCTCCACCAGTCCCATCACCACGATCATGGTAGGCGCGAAGAAGAGGCCGGAGAAGAAGACGGCCGCGGAGAGCGTGGCGATGTTCCCGACGAGCAGCAGGGGAAGCGTGGTGAGGGCGGTGCCGGCCGTGCTCAGGAGGAGCAGCCGGGGAAGCGGGACGGTGAGCCGGAGAGCGCCGAAGACCAGCCCGGCGCCGGCCGAGCCGATCGCGTAGACGGACAGGACGATGCCCGCGCTGGCCGGGGATCCCTGCTCCTCGGCGAAGGCGACGCTCACCACGTCGACCGTGCCGACGATCGTGCCGCCCGCGACGAGGGTGAGGGCGAGCAGGACGAGCGGTCCGCCGCGCAGCGCGGAGACGCTCGGGGCGCCGTCGTCGGCCGGCTGGAGCACCGGCGGTTCGGTGCGCTTCTGCGGGACGAACATGAGGACTCCGAGGGTGAGCAGCACCACCGCGACCAGGGGCCCGGCCTCCGGGAAGAGTGCGGTGCTCAGGGCGACCGCGAGCGCGGGGCCCACCACGAAGGTGAGTTCGTCGACGACCGATTCCAGCGAGTACGCGGTGTGCAGGCGGTCCGAGCCGCGGTAGACGTGGGTCCACCGGGCGCGGACCATCGCGGCCATGTTGGGCATCGTCCCGGCCAGTACCGCGCTGACGAAGAGCGTCCAGACGGGGGCGTCGTAGCGGGCGCAGAGAAGCAGCACGCCCATGGCGATGACGCTGAGGCCGGCGGCGGGCAGCAGCACCTTGCTCTGCCCGCGCCGGTCGACGACACGGGAGATCTGGGGGCCGCAGAGGGCCATGGACAGCGTGAAGGTGGCGGAGACGGCGCCTGCCAGGCCGTACTGCCCGCGCATCTGGGACAGCATCGTGATGATCCCGATGCCGGTCATCGACAGCGGCATGCGGGCGACGAAGCCCGCGGCGGAGAAGGCTACGGAGCCCGGCGCCTTGAAGAGTGCGCCGTAGGGGTTGGCCATGGGGACGGACCTCCGGACGAGGGAGAAGCAAGGAACCTGAACGACTGTTACACATTGAACGGTCGTTACATTTTCTCACCGTAGCCGCTCCCCCGCCACCGGTGTCAACGCGCATTTCCGGACGTCCTGGGCGGCGGGAATCGGCCCACCGGGGCGGTTCGGGCACGAAAAAAGGCCGCCCGGCATATGCGGGCGGCCTAGGGAGATACGTTTCAGCCTTGCTGGAACAGCTCCGCGGGCAGGGGCTTGAGCAGGGTGTAGAGGTCGTCGGTGATCGGCCGGTCCCAGCTGGCGATGGTCACGAGGACGCCGTCGCTGCGGTCGAACTGGACGCAGGCGATGCGGCTCTCGGAGAGCTTGACGCGGCGGACGATCAGCAGATTGTCACCCTGCATGACGGGGACGTCCTCGGAGCTGACGACCTCGATCGGCTCGTCGTTCTCCAGGGCGAGGAGCAGTTGGGCCACCTCGAAGGGGACCTGGCCCTCCTCGGTCTCGCGGGCGGGCGATCCTTCCGGCAGGTTGCCGATGATCATCGCCGGGCCCCGGCCGCCGTACAGGTCGTAACGGAGGAAGACGCCCTGGCAGCTGCCGTCGGGGGCGGGGAGCAGACCGGCGCCGAGGTTGCCGGGCCAGTCCCCGGGGTCCATGGCCAGGACGTCGAAATCCGGGCCCGCGGGTGTGGCGGCGCTACGGCGGCGGAGGAAGGACATGGAGCCCATGGTACGTGTCCCGGCTCACGTTGCGGAGCCGGGCCCGGGCCGCGCGGGACCGGGCCCGTCGCGCTTCTCAGCCGGGCGGGGGCTCGGCTCCGACGAGCCACATGGCGAAGAACTGGGACCCGCCGCCGTAGGCGTGGCCGAGCGCCCGGGCGGCCCCGTCGACCTGGTGCTCCCCGGCTCTCCCCCGGACCTGGAGGGCCGCCTCGGCGAAGCGGATCATGCCGGAGGCGCCGATGGGGTTGGTGGAGAGCACGCCGCCCGAGGGGTTGACCGGGAGGTCGCCGTCGAGTTCGGTGACGCCCGCCTCGGTGAGCTTCCAGCCCTCGCCCTCGTCGGCGAAGCCGAGGTTCTCCAGCCACATCGGTTCGTACCAGGAGAACGGTACGTACATCTCGACGGCGTCGATCTCGCGGCGCGGGTCGGTGACGCGGGCCTGCCGGTAGACGTCGGCGGCGCAGTCCTTGCCGGCCTGCGGGGAGACGAAGTCCTTGCCCGCGAACAGGGTCGGTTCGCTGCGCATCGCCCCGCCGTGGACCCAGGCGGGCGGGTGGGGGAGCGGGCCGCGCCGGCCCGGTCGGTGAGGACCATGGCGCAGGCGCCGTCGGAGGAGGGGCAGGTCTCGGAGTAGCGGACCGGGTCCCAGAGCATGGGCGAGGCCTGGACCTTCTCCAGGGTGAGGTCGTGGTCGTGGATGTGCGCGTAGGGATTCTTCAGGGCGTTGCGGCGGTCCTTGTACGCGACCAGCGAGCCGACGGTGTCGGGCGCTCCGGTGCGCCGCATGTACGCGCGCACGTGCGGGGCGAAGAAGCCGCCCGCGCCGGCCAGCAGCGGCTGCTGGAAGGGGACGGGCAGGGAGAGCCCCCACATGGCGTTGGACTCGGACTGCTTCTCGAAGGCGAGGGTGAGGACGGTGCGGTGGACGCGGGCGGCGACGAGGTTCGCGGCGACCAGGGCCGTCGATCCGCCGACGGAGCCCGCCGTGTGGACGCGGAGCAGGGGTTTGCCGACGGCGCCGAGCGCGTCGGCGAGGTAGAGCTCCGGCATCATGACGCCCTCGAAGAAGTCGGGCGCCTTGCCGATCACGACGGCGTCGATGTCGGCCCAGCTCAGCCCGGCGTCCTCCAGGGCGCGGACCGCCGCTTCGCGGACGAGTCCGGCGATGGACACGTCGTGCCGGGCGGCGACGTGTTTGGTCTGGCCGATGCCGACGACGGCGACGGGCTCCTTACTCATGAGCGCTCTCCCCTTCCAGGACGGCGACCAGGTTCTGTTGCAGGCAGGGCCCGGAGGTGGCGTGGGCGAGCGCGCGGTCGGACTCGCCCCGGTGGACGCGGGCGGCGGCCTCGCCGAGCCGGATCAGTCCGGCGGCCATGATCGGGTTGGCGGCGAGGGCGCCGCCGGAGGGGTTGACGCGGACCTCGTCGCCGAGCCCCAGCGCCTTGCGCAGGACGACTTCCTGCGAAGTGAACGGGGCGTGCAGCTCGGCGGTGTCGACGGGCCGTTCGAAGGCTCCGGCGTGTTCGGCGGCGAGCCGTGCGGAAGGGCTGTCGGTCAGGTCGCGGACGCCGAGGCTGTGGGCCTCGATGCGGTGGTCGATGCCCCGGATCCAGGCGGGCCGTTCGCACAGGGCGCGGGCGGTGTCCCCGGCGGCGAGGACCACGGCGGCGGCCCCGTCGCCGATGGGCGGGCAGTCGCCGGTGCGCAGCGGGTGCACGAGGTGGTCGCCCGCCGGGACGTCCCCGGCGAGCTGGGCGTATGGGTTGTCGACGGCGGCGGTGCGGTTGCGGGCGGCGATCCGGGCCAGGGCTCCTTCGTCGGTGTCGCCCGCGTCGATGAGGGCCTGGGCCTGGAGGGCGGCGAGGGCGACGGAGTCGGGCCAGAGGGGAGCGAGGTAGTAGGGGTCGAGCTGGCGGGTGAGGACGTCGCGGACCCGGCCGGGCGACGACTTGCCGTAGGAGTAGACGAGCGCGGTGTCCGCCTCGCCGGTCTGGATCTTGACCCAGGCCTCGTACAGCGCCCAGGCCCCGTCCATCTCGACGTGGGACTCGGAGATGGGCGGGTGGGCGCCGACGCCGTCGAGCGCCATGGTGAAGGAGAAGGCCCGCCCGGCGAGGTAGTCGGCGGAGCCGGAGCAGGTGAACCCGATCTCGTTGGCCTTGAGCCCGGTCGCGCCCAGGACCTCGTGGAGGACGGGCATCAGCAGGTCGACCTCGGAGAGTTCGTCGGTGCGCCGGCGGTGCGCGCTCTGGGCGAAGGCGACGATGGCCACGTCCCGCATCTACACCAGCTCCTTGTACGTGTCGTAGTCGGCGTCGGGCTCGCCGGTGGGCCGGTAGTGGTCCACGTGGCGGGCGCCCTCGCTCCAGACGGGCTCGACGCGCAGCCCCATGCGGACCTGGTCGTAGGGGATTCCGGCGATGCGGCCGTGCAGGGCGAGGTCCGCGCCGTCGAGGGCGATGTGGGCGTAGACGTAGGGGACTTCGATGTCGAGGTTCTTCGCTTTGATGTTGACGATGCAGAAGGTCGTGACCGTGCCGCGCGGGCCCACCTCGACCTGTTCTGCGGTGGCGACCCCGCAGGTGGGGCAGGCGCCGCGCGGCGGTACGTAGACCTTGCGGCAGGACGGGCAGCGTTCGCCGACGGTGCGGCGTTCCTCCAGGGCCTTGATGTAGGCGCTCTGGGCGCGGCCGGGGGTGTGGACGTAGTCGAGGCGGGCCGGGGCGACGATGCCGGTGACGGGGTCGGCGAACTCACCGGAGTGCGGCGCGGGTTCGGCGGGCCCGGGCTCACCCTCGTACGGTTCGAAGCAGGCGATGTCGGTGATGGCGCCGGTGCGGGTCGCGGCCCAGCGGATGCGGACGCGCATCCCGGTGCGTACGGCGTCGGGTCCGGGTGCGTCGAGTACGTGCAGGAGCGCGGTGCCGGCCCCGTCGAGGCGGACGAGGACCCAGGCGAAGGGGGCGTCCAGCGGCTGGTCGCGGCGCGGGGACGGGTTCCAGGCCCAGGTGGTGACGGTGCCGGTGGGGGCGACCTCGATGAGGTCGCCCAGCTCGTTCGCGGTGACCGGGTCGTATTCTACGGGGGGCACGAGGACCGTGCCGTCGTCCGCCCGGACGCCGAGTACGGTGCGTTCGCGCAGCCCGGTGAGGAAGGCGCTCTGCACGGGGCCGAGCGAGCGGGTGAAGGGGAATTCGACCACCAGCGGGGCGCTGAGGACGTCGGGCATGGCTCTCTCCTGGGATCAGGCGCGCCGGTAGACGGGCGGGCGCTTCTCGGCGAAGGCGCGGGCGCCCTCCTTGGCGTCCTCGGTGGCGAACACGGGCCAGCCGCGCTTGAGTTCGGCGGCCAGCGCTTCGCTCTCGGTCAGCTCGGCGCCCTCGTAGACGGATGCCTTGACGGCCTCGACGGCGAGCGGTCCGCAGGCGTTGACCCGTTCGGCGACGGAAAGGGCCTCCTCCAGGGCGGTGCCGTCCGGCACGACCCTGCCGATGAGCCCGATGGCGGCGGCCTCTTCGGCGGTGTACGGGCGTCCGGTGAGGAGCATTTCGAGGGCGTGGGTGCGGGGAATCTGGCGGGGCAGCCGGACGGTGGAGCCGCCGATCGGGAAGAGGCCCCGGCGGACCTCGAAGAGCCCGAAGGTGGCTCCGGCTCCGGCGACACGGATGTCGGTGCCCTGGAGGATCTCGGTGCCGCCCGCGACGCACGGTCCCTCCACGGCGGCGATGACCGGCTTGCGGGGGCGGTGGTGGCGCAGCATCGCCTTCCAGTGCAGGTCCGGGTCGGCCGTCATCCGCTCGCGGTACTCCTCCCCGCCATTCCGTCGCCCGCGAGCGCCTTGAGGTCCATGCCGGAGCAGAACGCGCCGCCCGCGCCGGTGAGAACGACCGAGCGGACCGTGTCGTCCGCGTCGGCGGCGAGCCAGCCGTCGTAGAGGCCGACGAGCATCGGCAACGAGAGCGCGTTCCTGGCCTGTGGTCTGTTCAGGGTGAGCACCAGTGTGGCGCCTTCGCGCCGCACGGTGAGGTGTTCCGTACCGCCCATGACGGACTCCTGTTCTCCGGATCTGGAACAGGTTGCAGGAGGAGGGGGCGCAGTTCAATAGTTTTCTGACAGCTCGTCAGATTGTTGCTACGCCACCCCTTCCCACTTGTGCCGACCGGCGCTCTAATGACGGCCGAGTCGCCAGTCACCCGGGGTCAGGAGGAACGGTGGAGTACAACCTTGCCGACCTGTTCGAGTCGGTCGTCGACGCGGTGCCCGACCGTGAGGCGCTCCTGTACGTCGACCATCCCGGTACGGGCGCGGAGCGCCGGCTCACCTACGCGGAGCTGGACGCCGCCGCCAACCGCATCGCCCACCACCTCATCGACGCAGGGATCGGGCCGGGCGAGCATCTGGGGCTGCACCTCTACAACGGGGTGGAGTACCTCCAGACGGTGCTGGGCGCGCTCAAGGCGCGAATCGTGCCGGTGAACGTCAATTACCGTTACGTCGAGGAGGAGTTGGTCTACCTCTACCGGGACGCGGACCTGGCGGCGCTGGTCTTCGACGGCGAGTTCGACGAGCGGGTGGCGGCGGCCGCCCCACAGGCCCCTGGACTGCGCCATCTGGTCCGGGTGGGGACAGCCGCCCCGACGGCCGGCCCCGGGCCCACGGCCGTGCCCTTCGCCGAGGCGGAGGCGTCCGGCTCTCCCGACCGCGGTTTCGCACCGCGCTCCGCCGACGACCAGTTCATCATCTACACCGGCGGCACGACCGGCATGCCCAAAGGGGTGATGTGGCGTCAGGAGGACCTGTTCTTCTCGGGCCTGGGCGGCGGAGCACCGACCGGTGAGCCGGTGAAGACCCCGCAGGAGCTGGCGGAACGGGTCGCGGCGGGCGGCGAGGGCATCACCTTCTTTCCGACCCCGCCGCTGATGCACGGGACCTCCACCCTGACCGCGTTCATCGGCTTCAATTTCGGCCAACGCGTGGTCGTGCACCGCAAGTTCGTCCCCGAGGAAGTGCTGCGGACGATCGAGAAGGAGAAGGTCACCAGCGTGTCGCTGGTCGGTGACGCGATGCTGCGCCCCCTGATCGACTGCCTGAAGGGTTCGCTGCGCGGGACGGACTGTTCGTCGCTGTTCTCCGTCTCCAGCTCCGGGGCGATCATGTCGGACTCGGTGCGGGCGGAGTTCCAGGCGCTCGTGCCGACGGTGCTGCTGCTGAACAACTTCGGCTCCTCCGAGTCCGGCTTCAACGGCACGGCCACCGCCGACTCGGGCCCCGAGAAGGGATTCCGGGTCCAGGTCAACGCCCGTACGGCGGTGGTGGATCCGGTGACGTACGAGCCGGTGGCCCCCGGCGAACCGGGCCGCATCGCCCAGCGCGGGCATGTCCCGCTCGGCTACTACAACGACCCGGCCAAGACCGCCGACACCTTCTTCCGCCGGGGCGATGAGCGCTGGGTGCTGCTGGGCGACATGGCCACCGTGGACGCGGACGGCATCGTCACGGTGCTCGGGCGGGGCTCGCAGTGCATCAACACCGGTGGGGAGAAGGTGTATCCGGAGGAGGTCGAGCAGGCGCTCAAGTCCCACGCGGATGTGTACGACGCGCTCGTCGCGGGCGTCCCCGACGAGCGCTGGGGCAACCGGGTCGCAGCCGTGGTCCAACTGCGTCCGGGTGCCGATGTGTTGACCCTGGACGCGGTGCAGGCCCACTGCCGGACCCGGCTCGCCGGATACAAGATCCCCCGTGCGCTGGTGCTCGCCGACGAGATCCGCCGCTCCCCCAGCGGCAAGGCGGACTACCGGTGGGCGAAGGCGGTGGCGGCGGGGGCCCGGGGCTGACGGCCGGCCAGGAATCCGGGCCGGCCGGCCTCACGCTCCCCTCCCGGCCTCGCTGGGCGGGAGCGCCGGCTCGCGGGCGTCGCCGTCGAGCTCGTCGCCGTACAGGTCGCGTACCCAGGTCGACTGGTACACCGTGTCCAGATACCGCTCACCGAGGTCCGGGGCGATCGCCACGGCGGTCATGCCCGGGTGTCCGCACCGCTCCAGCCAGCCCGCCGCACCGCTGACCACCGTGCCCGTCGATCCGCCGAACAGGAAGCCGCGCGCGGCCAGGCGGTGGCAGGCGCGGATGGTGTCGGCCTCCTCGACGACGAGGACATCGTCGACATAGGTATCGTCCAGCAGCGGCGGCCGCACGCTCATGCCGAGCCCGGGGATCATGCGGCGCCCGGGGGCTCCGCCGAAGGAGACGGAGCCGACGCTGTCCACGGCGACGATCCGTACGGGGCGGTCCCACCGGCGGAAGTAGCGCGCGCAGCCCATCAGCGTCCCCGTCGTGCCCGCGCCGACGAACAGCACGTCCAGGTCGGGGAAGAACCGCGCGATCGCCGGAGCCGTGGTGCGGTAGTGCGCCCGCCAGTTGGCCGGGTTGGTGTACTGGCTGAGCCAGACGCAGCGCTCGTCCGTGGCGCACAGGTCACGTACGTAGTCGAGCCGGGCGCCGAGGAATCCGCCGTTGGACTCGGTCCCGGAGACCATGTGGACCTGACTGCCCAGCGCCTCCATCATGAGCCGTGTCGCCAGATTGCAGCGGGCATCGGTCACGCACAGGAAGCGGTAGCCCTTGCTGGCGGCGATGATGCTGAGCGCCACACCGAGATTGCCCGAGGATGATTCGACCAGGATCGACCGGCGGGTCAGGGCTCCCTCCCGCTCGGCGGCCGCCACCATCTCGGCCGCGGCCTTGAGCTTGATGGAACCCGCGAAGTTGAAACCCTCGCACTTGAGGAAGAGCGCGCGGCCGATGACCGCCCTGAGGTCGACGTACAGATCCTCCTCGTTGAAGGCTTGGGGAACGGAGATGACAGGCACCGTGTCCTCCTCCGGGGTGAGCGGGCGAGTGGTGTTCGGGGCGTGTGATGGGGGCCGCGGTGCCGATCACCCGTATCTGCGCAGTTCGTGGAAGAAGCCGTCGATGGTCCGCAGCTCCCCCGTGCGGGCCACTTCGTCGTAGACGTACTTGCCGACCGCTAGGTCGAGCACGCCGAGGCCGAACGGGGAGAACACGGCGGTCCGGCCGGCGGGGACGCCGATCCGGCCGGCCATCACGTCGTCCAGGGTTCCGTGCAGGAAGTCCCGGTTGCCGGTGAGCTGTTCGGTCAGGTGTGGCGACGTGGCGGCCCGCAGACAGTGCGCGACGTCGTCGACGATGTTGGTCGCGGTCAGCAGGACCTGTGGGGCCAGGTCGCGCAACGACACGTGCAGCACCAGCGGATGGTGCGCGAACCACGACGGTTCGAGGACGTGCGGCGCTCCGGCGACGGTGGCGAAGACCACCAGGTCGCTCTGGCGGATCAGCTCCTCGGCGGTGCTGTGCACGGTGACGCGGCCGGTGGCTCCCGCCTGTTCGAGGTAGAGGCGGAACCCGGCGGAACTGCTCGCCGCGAGGTCGTGCACGCCGATCTCGTCGAAGGACCAGCCCGTCCCCTCCAGAAACGTGTGGATGTAACGGGCGATCAGTCCCGCGCCGAAGAAGCCGATCCGGACCGGGCGCGGCCGGTCGCGGCTGAGCCAGTCGGCGGCCGCCGCGGCGGATGCGGCCGTTCTGGTCGCGCTGATGATGGAGCTCTCCAGACAGGCGAAGGGGTAACCGGTGGTGTGGTCGTTGAGGATCAGCACGGCGGAGGCGCGGGGAATGCTCGCCGCCACGTTCTCCGGGAAGCTGGAGATCCACTTCACCCCCTCCACCTGGACGTCACCGCCCAGCGAGGCGGGCAGCGCGATGATCCGGGCCTTCGGCCGGTCGGGGAACCGGAGGAAGGAGGACGGCGGATTGACCGAGGCGCCGGAGCCGTGGAGCCGGTAGGCGTTCTCGATCACCGCCACGAGGTCCTTCTCGCGTCCTCGCAGGGCGTGCTGGACCTGCGCGCCGGTGATGACCGCGAAGGGGGCACCGCGGGCCGGCCGTCGGACGGGACGGATGCCTGCGAGCCGGGTGCCGGCGGGGAGGGCGTGATCGGGGATGACCTGGCCGAGGAGGGCGTGATCGGGCGGGCGGTGGTCATGATGCGCTCCTCTCGATGCGGGTGAAGCGGGTGGGCAGGTCGGCCGGTGCCATGGGATCCGCCGGGGCGACGACGACCTCGCGGGGCCCCTCGTACGGCTCCCGGCTGTGGGCCGCGCGAAGGTTGTCGACGATCAACAGGTCGCCGGTCTCCCACGGGCGGCGTTCGGTGTGGGCCTCGTACACCTCGTTGATCAGCCGGACCACGTCCTCGGAGATCGGTTCGCCGTTGCCGTAGCGGGTGTTGAAGGGCAGCCCGTCGGCTCCGTACTCCTCGGTCAGGTATGCGCGGATCTCCGGGGCGAGCGTCCACTCGTTGAGGAAGGCGACCTGGTTGAACCAGCAGCGCCGTCCGTCGGCCGGGTGGCGGAGAACGGCGGCACGGCGCTGCTCGGTGCGCAGTTCGCCGTCCGGGCGCCAGGTGGCCCGGATCGCGTTGGCCCGGCAGTAGGACTCGATCACGGCGCGGTCCTCGGAGCCGAAGGCCTCGGCGGGGCCGGCGCCGATCTCGCCGTTGAAGCTGCGGGTGAGCAGCCAGCCCTCGCGTGCGAAGCGGGTGGTCAGCTCGTCCGGCAGGGCGCGCAGTACGGCGGCGGCGTCGGCCACCCCGGTGGCTCCGCCCTGTTCGGGCGCCCGGAGGCACGCGAACAGCATCAGCCCGGGGACCTCCAGGGCGTAGCTCAGCTCGTGGTGCATGCACATCGGCTGGTTGGACGGCCAGGGGGTGGCGGAGAGGACACCGTCGCCGTACGGCTGCCGGGCGGCGAAGGTCTCGCGCTCCGCCAGGGGAAGCACGCCGAGCGCGTCGCGGACGGCGGCGGTGCCGGACGCGTCGCACAGGTCCAGTCCCCGGACGAGGACGGCGCCGTGCTCGGTGACCGCGGCGCGCAGGGCGTGGCGGTGGCGTGCGATCCAGCCGGGTGCGTCGCCGCCGGGGTCCGCGGGGAGCAGCGGCGGCCGTCCGGGGGCCCGCTCCAGGACGGGAAGAGGTGCGGTGCGGGTGGTGGACGGCATGGTGTGCTCCTTTCGGGGAGGTGGACGGCTCAGGTGTGAGCCGGACGTCCGGCAGGGCGTGATCCCGCTTCGGTTCGGCGGCGGTCGACGAGGGCGGCCAGGTCGGCGAGGACCGGGCAGCGGGTGAGGTCCTTCGGGGAGACCGCCCGGTCCAGCGCGACGGCCACCTTCACGGCCGCGAGCGAGGTGCCGCCCCGGTCGAAGAAGTCGTCGTGCCGGCCGATCCCGTCGCGCGGGACGCCGAGGGCGGTGGACCAGGCGGCGGCGATCCGCTGCTCGGTCGGCGTGCCGGGCGGCAGGCGGCCGTCCCCGGCGGTCGGACCGGCCGCCGTGTCCCAGGTTGTCGCGTCCGCGACGGCCTGGGCGCGCAGGGCGTTGCGGTCGGTCTTTCCGTTCGCCGTCAGGGGCAGGCGTCGCCGCCAGTGGAAGGACGGCGGAACCATGTAGGGCGGCAGCGAGGCGGCCAGCCTCTCGCTCAGCAGGCGGTCCGCGAGGGCGCGCGGACCGGCGCAGAACGCGACCAGGTCCGCCGGCCGGCCAGGGGCCCGGGCGACGACCACGGCGGCGTCGTCGACCCCGGGAATCCGCAGCAGCGTGTTCTCGATCTCGCCGGTCTCGATCCGGAAGCCCCGGATCTTGACCTGGCTGTCGCGACGGCCGAGGAACTCCATGGTTCCGTCCGGCAGCCAGCGGCCGAAGTCGCCGCTGCGGTAAAGCCGTTCGCCCCGGTGGTACGGATCGGGCAGGAAGGACGCCCGGGTGCGTTCGGGGTCGCTCGCATACCCGCGACCGACGCAGACGCCGCCGACGACGATCTCGCCGGGCGCGCCGAGCGGGACCGGGGAGAGGTGTTCGTCGACGATGTGGGCGCGGACGTTCTGGACCGGTCGGCCGAGCGGTACGCGGCCGGTGTCCGGGAGCCGCTCCAGGACCGCGTGATGGGTGTCGTCGCAGGTCTCGGTGAGCCCGTAGGCGTTGACCAGCGGAACGCCGGGCCGGGCGGCGAACCAGCGCCTGACGAGGTCCGGCTTCAGGGCCTCGCCGGTGACCGAGACGCAGCGCAGGGCGGGCAGGTCCCGGGGCCGGCGCTCCAGCAGGGCCAGGACCGCGTCGAGGTAGGACGGCACCACCTGGAGCACGGTGACGCCGCTCTCCTCGATCGTGTCGAGGAAGCGCCCGGCGTCCAGGACCGTGTCCTGGCCGACCAGCAGGGTGCGTCCGCCGGCCAGCGGGCCGGCGAGGAGCTGCCACAGGGAGATGTCGAAGCACGGGGGCGCGATCTGGGCGACGATGTCCCCCGCGCCGATGCCGAGGTCGTGGATCTTCGCCTGGAGATGGTTGAGCATCCCCGCGTGTTCGCACATCGCGCCCTTCGGTTCGCCGGTGGATCCGGAGGTGAAGAAGACGTAGGCGAGGCCGTCGGGGGCGGTCCCGACGCGGGGGCTGTCGTCGCCGCGCCGCTCCGCCCAGGCCTCCTCGACGGACAGGGTCCGCGTCCCGGGACGGGCGCTCAGGGCCTCGTCGAGGGTGGCGGTGGAGCCCGTGGCCGTGAGGACGAGGCGGCAGGAGGCGCGCGTGAGCATCGTGGCGATCCGGTCGGCCGGGAGGTGCGGTTCGGCGGGGAGGTAGGCGCACCCGGCCTTGAGGACCGCGAGAACGGCGGCCATCCAGGGCAGACCGCGTGCGCTCACCACGGCGACGACATCCTCGCGGCGCACTCCGCGCGCCAGCAGGGCGTGGGCGACGCGGTTGGCCCGTACGTCGAGTTCGCGGTAGGTCCACCGGTGGCCGTCCTGCTCGGCCGCGACGGCCTCCGGACGCTCGCGCACCCGCTCCTCGAACAGTTCGTGGACCCGTCTGTCCGGCAGGACCCGGCGCGGCCCGGACAGCCCGTCGAGCTGCAGCCGGAGCTCCGCGTCCGACAGCAGGCTCGCCCGGTGGTGCGGGGCGTCCGGGTCGGTGACGATCAGTGAGAGCGCGGCGAGGTGGTAGCCGGCGACACGGGCCGCGCCGTCGGCGTCCAGGACGTCGGTGCGGTAGCGCAGCCGCAGTTCCCGGCCGCGCCGGGCGAGGGTGATCCGCAGCAGGGGGCCCGCGTCGGGCCCGCCGCCGCCCGTCGGGTCGAGCACGGTCTCCGGGGGCGTTCCCCGCCCGGTGCCGGCCGCCCGGTGGGCCTCCCGACCCGCCACGCGGTGAGCCTCCTGACGCGCCGCCTCGTCAGCCTCCCGGCGCGCCGCCCGGATCAGCGTCCACCAGCTCCCCCGCCCGGTCGGCAGCCGGAGCACGGCGGGCCGGGCGCCGGGAGCGGCGACATAACCGGTGACGACCTCGTCCCGGCCCGTGAGCGCGGCCAGCACCTTGGCGTGCGCGGCCAGCAGCACGGATGCGGCCGTCAGGTCCGCGCGTTCGCCGAGGGCGCGCAGTCCGGCCAGCACCTCGCCGGGGATCGCGGCCCGGTGTTCGGCGGTGCCGGGCACCGGTTCGCGGGTCCAGCGGGGCAGGGGCGAGAAGGCGTCGGGGGCCGGTGAAGCACTTCGGACGACGTCGGCGTCGGCGGCCGCAGCCCGGGAATGGTCCGCGACGCCGGTCGCCGGCCCGGAGCCGTCGGCAGCCGTGGTGACGTCGGATCCGTCAGGCGTTCGCATGACGTCCGCCTCCTCGTGGGGTGTCGCCCGGTTCCATCGGCCGGGCCGGGTTCCCGCCCCAGTGCGCGTTCTCCGGCACGGCCTCGCCCTTCATCAGAAAGGAGTCGGGGGCGAGTTCGGCGCCGTCGTCGATGGTCACGCCGTAGTGCACGAAGGCCCCGACGCCGAGGGTGCACCGGGCGCCGATGGCGGAGCGGTCGGACTTGAAGGTGCCGTCCTCCTGGGAGTGGCACTGCACGACGGCGCCGTTGTTGAGCGTGCAGTGGTCGCCGATGGCGGCCATGGCCCGCTCGGTGAGGAAGCAGCCGTCGTCGAAGACGCGGCGGCCGATCCGGACGCCGAGGAGCCGCCAGATGACGTTCTTGAACGGGGTGCCGTTGAAGATCCGCAGGTACGACTCCGAGGGGGCCTTCCAGTACCGCTCGTGACGCCAGAAGCGGATGTCGTAGATCGAGCAGAACAGCGGGGCCAGCGGAGTGCGCGCGGTGAAGGCGCGTTCGACGAGCACGAAGTATCCGGCGGAGAACGCCAGGACGAGTACGTTGGCCAGCGCGAGCGCGAACACGCCGTACGGTCCGTGGAGTTCGACGGCGACCGCGACCAGCAGGGTGATCAGGAAGAAGTGCAGCCACCGCACCAGCAGGTACCAGCCCATGGTCGCGGCGTTGTGCCGGTTCTTCCTCGGGAGCAGCCGGCGCAGTTCGTCGGCGGCCTTGAGGCGGTCGAAGGAGCTGTCCCGCAGCACGGATCGCGGGATCTCGAAGCTCGGCGAGCCGAGCAGCCCGACCCCTTCGCGGACCTGCCCGTCGACCGGGACCATCACCTTGGTGGCGAGCAGGCAGTTGTCGCCGGTGCGGCCCTGCGGCGGGTAGGCGATCCGGTTCCCGAGGAAGTTGCGCGGGCCGATCGAGGTCCGGGATACACGGAACGAGGTGCTGGAGAAGTCGGTGTTGAGGATGGACAGCCCGTCGGCGACCATCGTGCCGCTGCCGACGGTGCTGAGCGTGGGGATCTCGTGCTTGACCTCGGTGCCGAAGTTGGACCCGGTCTGGTGGACGCGGGAGAGGTCGTACCCGAGGTGGCGGAGGTAGGGGACGATCGCGGAGCTGTCGCCGAACAGCCGGTTGAGGAACTTCCGGTTGGTGACGAGTTCGATGGTCCGGTGCACTCCGTGGTGGAAGCCGAACAAGGGGTAGGCGCGCCCCGGGGTGAGCGTCCGCCCGAGCAGCCGGGGCACGGCGGTCACCAGGAGCAGTCCGATCGGGATGGCCCCGAAGAACAGTACGGCGGACGCGGCGAGGGCCTCGGTGTAGAACACCCAGGTGGTGAGCGCGGTGGGGCCCGGCCGGGCGAAGGCGGCGAGCTGGGGCGCCTGGGCCAGCAGGATGGCGACGCCGCCGACGGCGAGCGGGATGTAGAGCAGGAGCGCTGTGAGCAGTTGGAGGAGGCTGTGCAGCGGCCTTCTGAGGGGTCCGAAGGGGACGGGGTCCACGTGGGGGACGTCGGTGTCGGCCCGCTGTGCCGGTGAGCCGTGCCAGTGCTCCCCCGCGGGTACGGACTGGCCCCGGTGCAGCGAGGAGGCGTGGCCGAGCCGCGCGCCGTCGCCCAGGGAGGTGTCGATGTCGAGCACGGTGGCCGCGCTGACGGTCGTGCCCTTTCCCAGGGTGACCGGGCCGGTCTGGATGACGCCGTCGTGGGCGCGGTAGCAGGAGAAGGAGGCGTCCTTGCGTACGACGGACCCGGCGCCGATGGTGAGCAGGTCGGTGCAGACGGGCACCGAGCGGGAGAACACGGTGACGCCTCGGCCGATCCTCGCTCCGAGCAGCCGGAGATAGCCGGTGTAGAGCGGGGAGCCGGCGAAAAGGACCAGCGGGTCGGCGCGGACCAGGGATTTGACGAGCCAGAATCGGACGTAGCCGAGGCTCCAGACGCGGATGTGGCTGGGCTTCCACCGGCCGATCAGCGTCCATTTCGCCAGGATCGGGAGGGCGCTCAGGCAGAGGAAGGCGGCCACGCCGAAGAGGACGGCGCGCAGGTAGGCGTCCACTGCTCCTGACGCGCCGGAGATCCAGTCGTAACCCTGCGTGGCGACGAAAGCGACGACGAGGGAGTAGCCGAGGAACGACAGCAGTTGCAGCAGCCCGCACAGGACGTAGTGGGCGCTGCCGCCGCCCGGCGCGCGGACGGCAGGCGGCGGGGGCGCGGTGGCGGGCGACGGTGCGGCGGCCGGGAGGGGCGCCTCGGAAAGGGTCGTCGTGAGCGAGGCGGCGAGGGCGCCGACGGTCGGGTGCCGGTAGACGTCCTTCATCGAGACCGGTGGCACGTCGGAGCGCTTGCGGATCCGCGCACAGAACTTCGCCATCACCAGCGAGTCCGCGCCGAGATCGGCGAAGAAGTCGCTGTCGGCCGCCACGCCGGCGGTGTGGACGACGTCAGCGAGTACCTCGGCCAGGATCCTTTCGACGGTGTCGGCGTCCCGGGCCGGTGTGTCGTGCGTGGCCCGGGGGTCCTCGGTGTCTGCGGGCTGGGTACGGTGCGGGGTCAGGGTGTCGGCCGGCTCTGCCACCATGCGGGCTCCCTCGGAGGGCTCCGGCCGCGAGGCTCCGGTGCGCGGGACACCGGGCCCGCTCGTACGCCTGGCCGGCGGCCCCGAGGTGCGGGCCGCGCGGCGGGCGGTGCGCCGGAGCGACGGCGCGGGTCGGCCCGGCAGGGGCCGCACCCGTTCCGTCCGGCTCTCGGCGTGAGCGGCGGTCGGACATCATGACCGTGATTCGGCACCGGCGGGGGCAGAGATTGGGACTTTCTTGACTTATCTCCTATCTCGGACGATTTGTCTCATAAGCCGAGAATCATTGACTCGTGCGCGTACACTGCGCACTGGCATCTCCACCGAGCCCGAACCTCCTGAGCGCCGCGAGGAACTCCTCAGGCCGGTCCGCGTGGATCAGATGTCCCGCGTCCACGGTGACCAGCTCGGCGTCCGGTATCGCGCGGACCATCTGCGCGAGCTGTTCCTGGTCGATGTGGCTGGCGGGGCCGCCGCCAATGACGAGGGTGGGCACCGTGATCTCCGGGAAGCGTTCACGGACGGCCGGGTCGGGGTCGTTGATCTGCGCGTCGATGTCGGGGACGACGGGCCAGTCGAAGTCGAGTTCACCCTCGGGGCGGAGGGAGGGCGGGCGGGGCGGGTCGAGGGGGAGGAGGGGCGGGGCGTCCTCGATGACGAGCCGCCCGATCAGGCCCGGTTCCCGCTGGGCCAGGAGGTAGGCGGCCACGCCGCCCATGGAGTGTCCGACGACGGTCGCCCCGGCGAGATTGCGGGCCTCCAGGAAGGCGTGCAGGTCGTCGCGGAACATCTCGAAGGAGTAGCGGCCGGGCCAGTCGCTCAGCCCGTGGCCGCGGAAGTCGGGGGCGTACACGCGGTGGTCGGCGGCCAGGTCCCGCGCGATCCGGGTCCAGGTCTCGCCGGAGCCCGCCCGGCCGTGCAGCAGGACGACGGGCGGGGCCTCGGGGGCGCCCCAGACCCGGTAGGCGAGCCGGACCCCGCCCGCCTGGACGCTCGACACCTCCGGGTCGAGGAAGGCCGCAACCGTGCGGGAAAAGGCTCCCGGGTCGTCCAGCCACGGGAAGTGCCCGGCCCCGCGCTGAACGACGAACTCGGCGCCCGGGAAGAGCGCGGCGAGCTCCGTGGCCCGGTCCGGGCTGGGGTGGCCGTCGTACTCCCCGGCGAGGACGAGGACCGGCACGGTGAGTTCGCGCAGGGCGGCGGCGGTCGCGGCGGGTTCGAAGGCGCCTTCCTCCGCGTAGCGTTCGCGGGCATGTGCGTTGGTCTGTCCGGCGGAGGCCTCTGCGTGCGCGCGGGCCGTCTCGTCCCAGCGCCCGTAGGTGAGGGGCCGGACGGCGGGCCACAGCTCGGCGAACGGTCCCCCGGCGAGCAGCGCCTCCTGGGCGGCCCGCGCCTCGGGGTACCAGGGCTCCTCGCGTCGCAGCTCGGCGGCCTCGCGCAGGTCCTGGTCGGTCACCGCGATGCCCGCGGCCCGAGTGCCGGGTGTGACGAGGGTCAGGGTGCGCAGCCGCTCCGGGTGGCGGGCGGCGTACAGAAGGGCGAGGTCGGCTCCGGCGGAGTGGGCCAGGACGTCGATCCGCTCCAGGCCCAGGTGTTCGCGCAGGGCCTCCACGTCGTCGACGAGGCGGTCGCAGCGGTACGTCGAGGGGTCCTCGGGGACACCCGACGCGCCGGTGCCGCGCAGGTCCATCAGCACGAGCCGACGCCGGGCGGCGAGCCCTCCGAGGTCGCCGAGATACGCGCTCGCCCGCATCGGCCCGCCGGGCAGGCAGATCAGCGGTTCCCCCTCGCCCACCAGGTGACAGGCGAGCGGGGTCTTGTCGTACGCGGAGAAGGTCGGCATACGCCCCATCCAAACAGGAAGCCGTGGGCGGGCACAGCGGACTTCGCCGCGGGCTGATCGGCTCCGGACGCCGCGCGCCTCTTGCCAGCACCCCCGGCCGCCTGAATTACTGCTCCCAGGAAGATCGACCGAATGATCGGTCGCCCGGTCCGGGAGAGGAAGGGTCCTGATGACGGCCATGCTGGACGCGGCGGAACGGCTCGGCCGGGGCGAGCTGGAGGCCCTGCAACAAGAGCGGCTGCGGTCCACGCTGCGGCACGCGTACGACAACGTTCCCTTCTACCGGGACGCTTTCGACCGCGCGGGGCTGAAGCCCGAGGACTGCCGGACGCTCGCGGATCTGGCCCGTTTCCCGTTCACCGCGAAGACGGATCTGCGGGACAACTACCCCTTCGGGATGTTCGCCGTGCCGGAGCACGAGGTGCGCAGGATCCACGCCTCCAGCGGCACGACGGGGCGGCCGACCGTCGTCGGGTACACCGAACGGGATCTGGACACCTGGGCGGATGTGGTGGCCCGGTCGATCCGGGCGGCGGGCGGGCGGCCCGGCCACAAGGTCCATGTGGCCTATGGCTACGGCCTGTTCACCGGTGGGCTCGGGGCGCACTACGGGGCGGAGCGGCTCGGCTGCACGGTGATCCCGGCCTCCGGGGGCATGACCGCGCGTCAGGTCCAGCTGATCCAGGACTTCCGGCCCGAGATCATCATGATCACGCCGTCGTACATGCTGACGCTGCTGGATGAGTTCGAGCGGCAGGGCGTCGATCCGCGTTCGACGTCCCTGAAGGTGGGGATCTTCGGTGCGGAGCCGTGGACCGAGGGGATGCGCCGGGAGATCGAGGACCGGTTCGCGATCGACGCGGTGGACATATACGGGCTCTCGGAGGTGATGGGCCCGGGGGTGGCGCAGGAGTGCGTGGAGACGAAGGACGGGCTGCACATCTGGGAGGACCACTTCTATCCGGAGGTCGTGGACCCGTTCACCGGTGAGGTGCTTCCCGACGGTGAGGAGGGGGAGCTGGTCTTCACCTCGCTGACCAAGGAGGCGATGCCGGTGATCCGCTACCGGACCCGGGACCTGACGCGGCTGCTGCCGGGGACGGCGCGGACGTTCCGGCGGATGGAGAAGGTCACCGGCCGCAGCGACGACATGGTGATCCTGCGCGGGGTGAACCTCTTCCCCACGCAGATCGAGGAGATCGTGCTCCGGACGCCCGCCGTCGCCCCGCACTTCCAGCTGCGGCTGACCCGGGACGGGCGGCTGGACGCGCTCACCGTCCTCGCGGAGGCGCGGGCGGACGCGACGACCGACGAGCGGGAGAAGGCGGCACGGGCCATCGCGGCGGCGGTGAAGGACGGCGTCGGGGTGTCGGTGAACGTGGAGGTCGTGGATCCGGAGACGCTGGAGCGCTCGGTGGGCAAGATCCGGCGGATCGTCGACCTGCGGGAGAAGGATTCCGGCACGGGGTGAACAGCAGCCCCGACCGGCGCTGTTCACACCACCGCAACACCCGTTCCCACTATGCGGACAGCTGCCGAAACGTCTCGACACAGAGGGCCGGCCCCTGCGAGTCTCCCGCTATGCATCTCGCCCACCGGCCCCTGGTCATCACCGCTCTGAGCTCCGCCTTCGCCCTCTGCGCCGCCCTTGCGGGCTGTGCCCCGCAGGCGGAGGAGAAGGGGGCGTCGGACGGGCCCGGTGCGACGGCGTCCTGCGCCCCCGGCAAGCTCGCCACCCAGGTGCCCGGAAAGCTCACCATCGGCACCGACAAGCCCGCGTACGCGCCGTGGTTCGCCGACGACGAGCCGTCCAACGGGAAGGGCTTCGAGTCGGCGGTGGCGTACGCCGTGGCGAAGGAGCTGGGGTACGGCCGCGATGCGGTGGTCTGGCAGCACGTGCCGTTCAACAGCGCGTTCGCGCCCGGTGCGAAGAAGTTCGACTTCGACATCAACCAGGTCTCCATCAGCGAGGAACGGAAGAAGGCCGTCGCCTTCTCCTCCGGCTACTACGACGTGCGCCAGGCCGTCGTCGCGCTGAAGTCGTCGAAGGCCGCGAAGGCGAAGAGCGTCGCCGACCTCAAGGACGTGAAGCTCGGCGCGCAGGTGGGCACCACCAGCCTCGACTTCATCACGGACCTGGTGAAGCCGAAGGAGAAGCCCGCCGTCTACCAGCGCAACGACTTCGCCAAGTCGGCGCTGAAGACGGGTCAGGTGGAGGCCATCGTGGTGGACCTGCCGACGGCCTTCTACATCACCGGCGCCGAGGTGCCGGAGGCGGAGGTCGTGGGGCAGTTCGCCGAATCCCCCGGTGAACCCGAGCAGTTCGGTCTGGTCCTGGACCGGGAGAGCGCGCTGACCTCCTGCGTGAGCGGGGCGGTGGACGCGCTGCGGAAGGACGGCACGCTGGCCGGCCTGGAGAAGGAGTGGCTCTCCGACGCCGTCGACGCGCCGGTGCTCACGTGACCCTGCACAAGACTCCGGCCGTCGAGGACGCCTACGTCCCCTCCGAGCGCCGGATCGCCCGCGAGCGCTACCGGCGGGGGCGCACCCGGCGGGCCACCGCGATCGCCGCGACCAGCACGCTGGTGGTGGGCGCGGCGCTGTTCGTACTGATCACGAACTCGCCCGGCTGGGCCCGTACGCGGGAGACGTTCTTCAGCGCCCATTACGCGCGCGCAGCCCTCCCGCAGGTCCTGGAGGGGCTGTGGCTGAACCTGCGGCTGCTGGCCGTGTGCGGGGCGGCGGTGCTGGTGTTCGGCCTGCTGCTGGCGGTGGCCCGGACCGTGCGCGGTCCGGTTTTCTTCCCTCTCCGCGCGCTGGCCACCGCGTACACGGACTTCTTCCGCGGTCTGCCGCTCATCATCTGCCTGCTGATGGTGGTGTTCGGGGTGCCCGCTCTGCGGCTGGAGGGGGTGACCACCGATCCCGTGCTGCTGGGCGGCAGCGCGCTGGTACTGACGTACTCGGCGTACGTCGCGGAGGTCTTCCGGGCCGGCATCGAATCCGTACACCCCTCGCAGCGGGCGGCGGCGCGTTCACTGGGCTTGAGCAGCGGCCAGGCGCTGCGCTTCGTCGTGCTGCCGCAGGCGGTGCGGCGGGTGGTCCCGCCGCTCCTCAACGACCTGGTGTCGCTCCAGAAGGACACCGGGCTCGTCTCGATCGCCGGGGCGGTGGACGCGGTGTACGCGGCGCAGATCATCGCGAGCAAGGACTTCAACTACACGCCGTACGTCGTCGCGGGGCTCGTCTTCGTGGCGCTGACCATCCCGATGACCCGCCTCACCGACTGGGTGACGGCCCGGATGGACCGGCGGCGGGCGCAGGGAGGGCTGGTATGAGCACGGACACGGGATCGGCTCCGGTGCTGCGGATGGAGGCGGTCCGCAAGTCGTTCGGTACGTCCCTGGTGCTGCGGGACGTGGACCTGGAGGTGGCCCCGCACACCGTGACCGCCCTGATCGGCGCTTCCGGGTCGGGTAAATCGACGCTGCTGCGCTGCGCCAACCTCCTGGAGGAGGTCGACGACGGGGCGATCTTCCTGGACGGCGAGGAGATCACCGATCCCCGGGCCGACGCGGACGCGGTGCGCCGCCGGATCGGCGTGGTGTTCCAGGCGTACAACCTCTTCCCGCATCTGAGCGTGCTGCAGAACATCACCCTGGCCCCGCGCCGGGTCCACGGGCTCTCCCGGGCCCGGGCCGAGACGGACGCCCGGGAGCTGCTGGAGCGGCTGGGGCTCGGGGCGAAGGCGGACGAGTACCCGGACCGGCTCAGCGGCGGGCAGCAGCAGCGGGCCGCGATCGTGTGGGCGCTGGCCGTACGCCCCCGGCTGCTGCTCCTGGACGAGATCACGGCGGCGCTCGACCCGGAGCTGGTGGGCGAAGTGCTGGGTCTCGTCCGGGAGGTGAAGGAGGACGGCATGACGATGGTGATCGCCACGCACGAGATGGCGTTCGCGCGTGAGGTCGCCGACCAGGTGTGTTTCCTGGACGGCGGGGTGGTGCTGGAGCGCGGCACACCCGACGAGGTGTTCGGTACGCCCCGCGAGGAGCGCACGCGGCGGTTCCTGCGGCGGATCGTGGCGGCGGGGCGGCTCTAGGGCCGGTCGTCAGACTGCCGTCGCGCGGCAGGCGGCAGGGGGTTGGATCAGGTCAGTTCGTCCCGGAGCTGCCGCTTGAGGATCTTTCCGCTCGCGTTGCGCGGCAGTTCGTCGACGAACACCACGCGCTTGGGTGCTTTGAAAGCGGTGAGCTTCTCGCGGGCGTGGGCGATGAGTTCGCCCTCCTCCACGCTCGCCCCGGGGCGCCGGACGACGACGGCGGTGACGGCCTCGATCCAGCGGTCGTCCGGGAGACCGACGACGGCGGTCTCGGCGACGGCGGGGTGGGTGTAGAGGGCGTCCTCGACCTGGCGGGAGGCGACGAGGACGCCACCGGAGTTGATGACGTCCTTGACCCGGTCGACGACGGTGAGGAAACCCTCGGCGTCGCGGACGGCGAGGTCGCCGGAGCGGAACCAGCCGTCGCGGAACGCCTCCGCGGTCTCCTCGGGCTTCTCCCAGTAGCCCGTGCACAGTTGGGGCGACCGGTAGACGACCTCGCCGGGGGTTCCGTCGGCGACGTCCTCGCCCTTCTCGTCGACGACGCGGGCCTCCACGAAGAGGACCGGCCGGCCGCAGGAGTCCATGCGGCCCTCGTGCTCGTCGGGGCCCAGCACGGTGGCCAGCGGGCCGATCTCGCTCTGGCCGAAACAGTTGAAGAAGGCCAGGTGCGGCAGGCGTTCACGCAGCCGCTCCAGGACGGGGACGGGCATGATCGAGGCCCCGTAGAACGCCTTCCGCAGACCGCCGAGGTCGCGGGTGGCGAACTGGGGGTGGTCGGCGAGGGCGATCCAGACGGTGGGCGGGGCGAACAGGCTGTCGCCCAGGCCCGTTTCGACGAGGTCGAAGATACGGACGGCGTCCGGCGCGTCCAGGATGGTGTTCTCCGCGCCCACCGCCAGATAGGGCAGCAGGAACACATGCATCTGCGCCGAGTGGTAGAGGGGCAGGGAGTGCACGGGCCGGTCGGCGGCGGCGAGGCCGAGCGCGGTGATCGCGCTGACGTACTCGTGGACCAGGGCCCCGTGCGTCATCATCGCGCCCTTGGGCAGGGCGGTGGTGCCGGAGGTGTACAGCAGCTGCACCAGGTCGTCGGAGGCGGGCGGGCGCTGGGGGGTGAAGGGCCGTTCCGCCTCCAGGGCGTCGAGCAGCGAGCCGGGGGCGTCCCGCAGGGCGCGCACGGCGCGGCCGGCGGGGAGCCGCCCGGCGAGGTCCGGGTCGGCCAGCACGAGGGAGGAGCCGGACTGGTCGAGGAGGTAGACCAGGTCGTCGCCGGTGAGGTTCTGGTTGACCGGTACGTGGACGAGGCCGGCCCGGGCACAGGCGAGGAAGCCGATCAGATAGGCGTCGGAGTTGTGCGCGTAGGCGGCCACCCGGTCGCCGGGGGCCAGAGCGTGCTCCTCGGTGAGGACGGCGGCGGCCGTGGAGACGGCGGCGTCCAGCGAGCGGTAGGTCCAGATCCGGTCGGCGTACCGTACGGCGGTCCGGTCGGGGGTGCGCCGGGCGCTACGGGTGAGGACGCCGTCCACTGTGCTGCTGCGTACACCTGTCATGGCGTGATCCTGTGCGGGCCGGGCCCGGGGGTCAAGAGGCCGGATACCGACCAGACGGTTGACAGTGGCCGGGGCTCCCTGGCTGAGTGGCGCGTGGCTGTCCGGACGGTCCGGTCAACCGCCTGTGCCACCCGCACCGTTGGGAGGAACACCTTGAGATTGCGAAACCGTCTGAGACTGCTCGGGGTTGCCGGTCTCGCCCTGTTCACCGTGTCGGCGTCGCTGCCCCCGGCGACCGCCTCCGGGGCGGGGCGGGAGCGGCACCCGTCCGGTGGCGGGCTCTCCGCCGTCATCCGGTACACGGAGTACGGCATTCCGCACATCGTGGCCAAGGACTACGCGCAGCTCGGCTTCGGCACCGGCTGGGCGCAGGCCGCCGACCAGGTGTGCACGCTGGCGGACGGCTTCCTCACGGTGCGCGGAGAGCGGTCGAGGTTCTTCGGGCCGGACGCGGCCACGGACTTCTCGCTGTCCTCGGCGGCGACGAACCTCTCCAGCGATCTGTACTTCCGGGGCGTCCGGGACAGCGGCACGGTGGAGAAGCTGCTGAAGGCGCCCGCACCCGCCGGTCCGAGCCGGGACGTGAAGGAGACGATGCGCGGGTTCGCCGCCGGGTACAACGCGTGGATCGCGCAGAACCGGATCACCGATCCGGCCTGCCGGGGCGCGTCCTGGGTACGCCCGGTGACGGCGCTGGACGTGGCGGCGCGCGGGTACGCGCTGGCGGTGCTCGGCGGCCAGGGGCGCGGGATCGACGGCATCACGGCCGCGCAGCCGCCGACCGCCGCTCCCCCGGCGGCCGGGGTCACCCCCGAGGAGGCGGCGTCGGCGGCGAAGCGGCTGCTGTCGGCGCAGAACGCGGACATGGGGTCCAACGCGGTGGCGTTCGACGGCTCCACCACGGTGAACGGGCGCGGGCTGCTGCTGGGCAACCCGCACTACCCGTGGCAGGGCGGACGCCGCTTCTGGCAGTCGCAGCAGACGATCCCCGGGGAGCTGAACGTGTCGGGCGCGTCACTGCTCGGCGCGACGACGATCTCCATCGGGCACAACGCGGATGTGGCGTGGAGCCATACCGTCGCCACCGGGGTGACGCTCAATCTCCATCAGCTCACCCTCGACCCGGCCGACCCGACCGTCTATCTGGTGGACGGCAAGCCGGAACGGATGACGAAGCGGACGGTGAGCGTCCCGGTGAAGGGCGCGGCCGACGTGACCCGCACCCAGTGGTGGACCCGCTACGGCCCGGTCGTCACGTCGATGGGCGCGGCGCTGCCGTTGCCGTGGACGGCGACGACGGCGTACGCGCTGAACGACCCGAACGCGACGAATCTGCGGATGGCGGACACGGGTCTCGGCTTCAGCAAGGCCCGGAGCACGAAGGACGTCGAACGCTCGCTGCACCGGAATCAGGGCATGCCGTGGGTGAACACGATCGCGGCGGACCGGGCGGGGCACTCGTTCTTCGCCCAGTCGCAGGTGCTGCCGAGGATCACGGACGACCTGGCGGAGCGCTGCTCGACCCCGCTGGGCCGGGCCACCTACCCCGCCTCCGGCCTCGCGGTGCTCGACGGTTCGCGGAAGGACTGCGCCCTCGGCAGTGACCGGGACGCGGTGCAGCCGGGGATCTTCGGCCCGGGCCGGATGCCGGTGCTGAAGAACCAGCGTTACGTGGAGAACTCCAACGACAGCGCGTGGCTGACCAACGCGGACCGGCCGCTCACCGGGTACGAGCGGGTCTTCGGCACGATCGCGACACCCCGGTCCATGCGGACGCGCGGCGCGATCGAGGACGTCGCGTCGATGGCGGACAAGGGCCGCCTCAAGGTCTCCGACCTTCAGCGGCAGCAGTTCGCCAACCGGGCGCCGGCCGGGGAGCTGGCCGCGTCGGAGGTGGCGAAGTGGTGCGCCGCGCTGCCGGGCGGTACGGCGGTGGGCACCGGCGGTACGCCCGTCGACGTGTCGGACGCCTGCACGGTGCTGCGGCGCTGGGACCGGAGCGTGGACAGCGACAGCCGGGGCGCGCTGCTCTTCGACCGCTTCTGGCGGAAGACGTCGGCGGTGCCGGCGGCCGAGCTGTGGAAGACCCCGTTCGACCCGGCCGATCCGGTGCGTACCCCGCGCGACCTGAACACCGCGGCACCCGGCGTGGGCAAGGCCCTGGCGGACGCGGTGACGGAGCTGCGGGCGGCGGGCATCGCGCTGGACGCGCCGCTGGGCAAGCACCAGTTCGTCGTACGCGACGGCAAGCGGCTCCCGATCGGCGGCGGGACGGAGTCGCTGGGCATCTGGAACAAGACCGAGCCGGTGTGGAACGCGGCGGGCGGCGGCTATACGGAGGTGTCGTCGGGCTCCAGCTACATCCAGGCGGTCGGCTGGGACGACAGCCGCTGCCCGGTGGCGCGGACGCTGCTGACGTACTCCCAGTCGGAGAACCCGAAGTCCCCGCACTTCAGCGACCAGACCCGGCTGTACGCGGGTGAGCGCTGGGTGACGTCCCGGTTCTGCGAGAAGGACATCGCACGTTCGCCGGACCTGCGGGTGGTGCGGGTGCACGAGCGGCGGTAGCGCACGTCCGGGAGGGGCGCGCGCCGCCCGCACGCCCCTCCCGGAAAACCCGCTCCGGCTACAGCGGTCGCTCGAACCCCTCCCAGTACGGTTCGCGCAGTCGCCGTTTGTAGAGCTTGCCGTTGGGGTCGCGGGGCATGGCGGTGATGAAGTCGAGGGAGCGGGGCCGTTTGTACCCGGCGAGCCGCTCCTCGCAGTGGGCGAGGATCGCGGCGGCGAGGGCGGCCGACGGCTCATGGCCCTCGGCCGGTTCGACGACGGCCTTGACCTCCTCGCCCCGGTCGGCGTGCGGGATGCCGAAGGCGGCGGCGTCCGCGACGGCGGGGTGGGTGAGCAGGGCGGACTCGATCTCGGCGGGGTAGATGTTGACGCCCCCGGCGATGATCATGTCGATCTTGCGGTCGCGGAGGAAGAGATAGCCGTCCGCGTCCAGGACGCCGAGGTCGCCGACGGTGAAGAAGTCGCCGATGCGGTTCTTGCGGGTCTTGGTCTCGTCCTTGTGGTAGCTGAAGCCGCCGGTGCTCATCTTCATGTAGACGGTGCCCAGTTCGCCCGGCGGGAGCCGGTTGCCGTCGTCGTCGAAGACGGCCAGCTCGCTGATCGGCCAGGCCTTGCCGACGGTCCCGGGCTTCTTCAGCCAGTCCTCGGCGGTGGCGAACGCCCCGCCGCCCTCGCTGGCCGCGTAGTACTCCTCGACGCAGCTCCCCCACCAGTCGATCATGGCGCGTTTGACGTGGTCGGGGCAGGGGGCCGCCCCGTGGATGGCGTGCCGCATCGAGGAGACGTCGTAGCGGGCCTTCACCTCTTCGGGCAGGGCGAGCAGCCGGTGGAACTGGGTGGGGACCATATGGGTGTGGGTGCACCGGTGGGCGTCGATGAGGCGGAGCATCTCCTCGGGTGCCCAGCCGTCCATCAGGACCAGCGGGTGGCCGATGTGCAGGGCGGCGCCCGCGAATTGGAGGACGGCGGTGTGGTACAGCGGTGAGCAGACGAGGTGGACGTTGTCGTCGAAGGGCCGGATGCCGAAGATGCCGAGGAAGCCGCCGAGGTAGGTCTCCTCGGGGCGTTTGCCGGGCAGCGGCCGGCGGATCCCACGCGGGCGGCCGGTGGTTCCCGAGGTGTAGTTCATGACCCAGCCCAGGGTGCGGCCCTCGGGCGGGCCGGCGGGGTGGCCGTCGAGGAGGTCGGCGTACGGGCGGCTGCCGGGGACCGCGCCGACGCCGTAGCGGTGGCTCGCGGGCAGCCCCGCCTCGTCGGCTGCGGCCGTGGCGGCGTCGGCGAAGCGTTCGTGGGCGATCAGGACGCGGGCGCCCGAGTCGGCGACGATCCAGGCGATCTCGGGGCCGACGAGGTGGTGGTTGACGGGCACGAGGTAGAAGCCGGCCTGCGAGGCGGCGAGGTAGGCGGTGAGGAGTTCGACGCCGTTGGGCAGCACGACGGCGAACGCGTCGCCCTCGCGCAGTCCGGCCGCGCGCAGCCCGTGGACCATGCGGTTGACGTCGGTGTGGAGCCGGCCCGCGCTCCACTCCTCGCCGTCGGGGGCGAACAGGACGGTGCGGTCGGGGTCGGCTGCGGCCTGGGCCCAGAAGCCGTTGGGCGGCTGGTTCACGTGGCGCTCCTTCCGGCGATGCGGTTGACGCGGGTGACGGCCCGTTCGAAACCGCGGGTGAGGTCGTCGACGACGGCCTGGACGCTGCGTCGGCTGGTCATCCGGCCGACGATCTGCCCCACGGGTGTGCCGAGCAGCTCGCCGACCTCGTACTTCTGGATCCGGGAGACGGCCTCGGCGACCAGCAGCCCCTGGAGCGGCATGGGCAGGGTTCCGGGCCCTGCCGGGTCGTCCCAGGCGTCCGTCCACGCGGTACGGAGCTGGCGTGCGGGCTTGCCCGTGAGGGCGCGGGAGCGGACGGTGTCGCCGGAACCCGCGGCGAGCAGTTTGGCGGTCAGGGCCTCGGAGTGCAGGTCGGCTTCCTCGGTGGTGAGCCAGAGGGAGCCGAGCCAGGCGCCCTGGGCGCCGAGGGCGAGTCCGGCGGCGACCTGTTCGCCGCTGCCGATGCCCCCGGCGGCGAGTACGGGCAGCGGGGCGACGGCCTCGACGACTTCGGGGACCAGCACCATCGAGCCGATCTCGCCGGTGTGGCCGCCTGCCTCATACCCCTGCGCGACGACGACGTCGATGCCCGCCTCGGCGTGGCGCCGGGCGTGCCGGGCGCTGCCGGCCAGGGCGGCGACGAGGACGCCGTGGCCGTGGGCGCGGGCGATGACGTCGGCGGGCGGCGAGCCGAGGGCGTTGGCCAGCAGCTTGATCGGGTAGTCGAAGGCCACGTCGAGCTGGCTCCGGGCGACCTCCTCCATCCAGCCGGTGATGCGCCAGCCGGACGCCTCCCCTCGGCCAGCTCGGGCACGCCGTGGCGGGCCAGGAGTTCCTGGACGAATCCGCGGTGCCCGTCGGGGATCATCGCCTCGACGTCCGCCTCGGTGACGCCCTCGACCTTCTTGGCGGGCATGACGACGTCGAGACCGTAGGGCTTGCCGTCGGCGTGCTGGTGCAGGCGGTCGAGGTCGCGCGCGAGGTCGTCGGGGGCGGTGTAGCGGACGGCTCCGAGCACGCCGAAGCCGCCGGCTCTGGTGATGGCCGCGGCGACCTCGGGGAACGGCGTGAAGCCGAAGATGGCGTGCTCGATTCCCAGTCGGCGGCTCAGTTCCGTCTCCATGGGCGGCAGGATGCCGCAGCGGTGCGGACGAGGGAAGAGCTTTTCTGATGCAGTGTCAGATTCTTTGCGGGCCCGGACCCGTCCGCAAACGCGGAGGTGACAGTAACCTCTGCGGCGGCAGGAACTTTCACTGCTCGGCGAGATTTCGGAAGTTACTTTCGCGTGGGCTCCGGCATACGGGTGCGGCCCGGTGACCGGACGTCAGGCGCGGGAAGGAGTCGCGGATGACCGGGGACACGCAGGGGTACGGGCGGACGTCCGGGAACACCCCACGCACCGCCGGGAGCGGCATCGCCCGGCGGCGGCTGGGCGGCGGGATACTGGCGCTGGGCGGGGCGCTCGCGCTGACGCCGATTCCCCTCGCGGGCGCGGCAGCCCGGAGCGGGCCGGGCAGTGCGGCGGACACGGGAGCGGGTATGGAGTCAGGGGCACACCGGCCCACGCTGCGGCGCGGCAGCGCGGCCCGCGCCGGGCTGCTCCAGGAGCCGCTGGACCAGCTCGTCCGGGACGCGGAGACCTATCTGGCGGACTCCCCCAAGCACCCCTGGTACGCGGGCGCGGTGCTGCTCGCGGGGCGTGGCGGCACGGTGGCGCTGCACCGGCCGATCGGCAAGGCGGTGCGCTATTCGGCGTACGACGAGAAGACCGACACCGGGGTGGAGTTCCCGGCGGACCGGCAGATCGCGATGGCCGAGGACACCGTCTTCGACCTGGCCTCGATCTCCAAGCTGTTCACCTCGCTCCTGGCGGTCCAGCAGATCGAGCGCGGCACGCTGGAGCTGGAGGCGGCGGTCGCCTCGTACCTCCCGGACTTCGCGGGCGGCGGCAAGCAGGACATTACCGTCCGCCAACTGCTCACCCACACCTCGGGTTTCCGGTCGTGGATCCCGCTGTACAAGGAGCCGACCCGGGAGGGCAAGCTCCGGATGCTGTGGGAGGAGGTCCCGGCGAGCACCCCGGGCAGCGCCTACCTCTACTCCGACCTCAACCTGATCTCGCTGCAGCTGATCCTGGAGCACCTCACCGGCCGCCCGCTGGACGTCCTGCTCCGCGAGGAGATCACCGCCCCGCTCGGCATGCACCGCACCCGGTACAACCCGCCCGCCTCCTGGAAGCCGAAGATCGCGGCGACGGAGGACGCCCGGCTGCCCTGGTCCGGTCTGGAGCGCGGTCTCGTCTGGGGCGAGGTGCACGACGAGAACGCCTTCGGCTTCGGCGGGGTGGCGGGGCACGCGGGGGTGTTCTCCTGCGCCTGGGATCTCGCGGTGCTCGCCCGGACGCTCCTCAACGGCGGGGTGTACGGCCGCTCCCGCATCCTGTCCAAGGAGTCGGTGGACCTGCTGTTCACCGACTTCAACACGGCTTTCCCGGGCGACGAGCACGGCCTCGGCTTCGAGCTCTACCAGCACTGGTACATGGGCGCGATGGCGACCCCGCGCAGTGCAGGGCACACCGGATTCACCGGGACCAGCCTGGTGCTCGACCCGACGACCGACACCTTCCTCATCGTGCTGGGCAACTCCGTCCACCCCGTACGGAGTTGGCGCTCGGGAAGCGCACCCCGGGTGGCGACCGCGAATCAGCTGGCCCGGGCCGTTCCGGTCCGGCCCGAGCGGGGGCGCACGGCCTGGTTCTCCGGGATGGCGAACGCCTCCACGGCCACCCTCACCCTGCCCGCCCTGCGCCTGGACTCCGCCCGGGCCCGGCTGGAGTGCGCGCTGTGGTGGGACACCGAACCGGCCTCCGACGGCCTCTTCCTGGAAGCGTCGGCGGGCGGGGAGGACTGGCAGCCGGTGCCGTTCACCACCCTGCGCCCGGGCCACGGCCACCGCCCGGACCCGGTGCCGCACCCGAAGGGCTCGGCCGGCGGCTGGTCGGGCCGGGTGTGGCACCGGCTGGAGGCGGACCTGTCGGCCTGGCGCGGCAAGAGTCTCCAGCTGCGCTGGCGGTACACCACGGACCAGCTGTACGTGGGGCGCGGCGCGTATGTGGACGCCCTGCGGGTGCGGGACGGGAGCCGTACGGTCTTCGACTCCGAGCGGCCCCGGGACGCGGGACGGATCGGGGCGACGGGCTGGGTGCTGTCGGCCGACTGAGCGGCGGGGCGGGGCGCCGCGCGTGGTGTGCCGGCGCCCCGCCCGACGCCCCCGCCACAATGGCGTCGCGTCCGGTGCGTATCGGCGTCACCACCGGTTCATCCGGGGCCCGTTGGATGGAGCAAGCCCTGTGCGAGCCGCTCGGCCCACCCGCTCCCGTGGTCGATTCCAGGAGGCCCACCATGAGCAGCGTCCGGCACCCCGTCCCCTGCGCCCCGGGGCTCTCCCGGTGACCGGCCGGGCCCCCGCGCCGGCCAGACGAAGTCTGCTGTACGCGGCGGCGGCCGGGATCGCGGCGGCCTTCACCCCCGCCCCTCTCGCGTCGGCGGCTCCGGATCCCGCCCCCGCTCTCCCCCGCCCGGGCACGCCCTGGACCACCTCCTGGGCCACCGCGCAGACCGCGCCCACGGCGGACGACCCGCTGGCGTCCGCCGGGCTCACGGACGGGCTCTGCACGACACGGCTGCGGCTCTCGGCGGGCGGGCAGGTCCGGCTGCGGTACACGCACGCCTTCGGAACCTCGCAGGTGCTGGTGGGGCCGGTGACCGCCGACGGGCGGCCGGTCACCTTCGGCGGACGGCCGCAGGCGTGGCTGGCGGCGGGCGCCTCCCTCACCAGCGACCCGGTGCCGGGGCTCCGGGTGCCGGACGGGTCCCTGCTGACCGTCGGGACGCGGCTCCCCGGCCCCACCGGCCCGCTGTCCTTCCACCGCAACACCCACGCCTGGCACACCGTCGACGGGGTCCGGACCCGGTCCGTGTTCCTCCTGACCGGGGTCGAGACGACCGGGGCGCGCGGCCCGGTCCTCGCCGTGCTGGGCGACTCCATCGCGGAGGGCACCGGCACGCCCGACGACGCCGACCTCCGCTGGCCCGACCAGCTGGCGCGCAGGCTGTCCGGCTCCGCCGTCGCCAACCTCGGCATCAGCGGCAACCGGCTGCTGCTCGACAGCGACCGTTTCGGGCCGAGCGCCCAGGCCCGCTTCGACCGGGACGTGCTGTCGCTGCCCGGGCTGCGGACGGTCCTGGTACACCTGGGCGTCAACGACCTCCACCATCTGCCGGTCGAGCGCGACCCGGCCCGGATGGTGGCCGCCTACCGCCAACTCGCCCTGCGCGCCCGGTCCGCCGGGCTGCGGGTGGTGGGCGCCACCATCACCCCGTTCGAGGGGTGGACACGCTGGACACCGGAGGCGGACGCGGTGCGCCGGGAGGTCAACGAGGCGGTGCGCACCGGGCGGATCTTCGACGCGGTCGCCGACTTCGACGCGGCGTTGCGCGACCCGGGCCGCCCTTCCCGGCTGCTGCCCGCGTACGACAGCGGCGACGGACTGCACCCGGGCACCGAGGGTCACACGGCGATCGCCGCCGCCGTGGACCCCCGGCATCTGCGCTAGGGAATGCCCCTCACTACTCCCCGAGCGCGGCCATCGCCGCGTTGTGGCCGGGGACCCCGCTGACCCCGCCGCCGCGTACCGCGCCCGCCCCGCAGAGCAGCACATTGGCGTGCGCGGTCTCCACACCCCAGCGCCCGGTGCTCTCGTCCGCGTACGGGAAGGCGAGGTCGCGGTGGAAGATGTGGCCGCCGGGCAGCCGCAGATCACGCTCCAGATCGAGCGGGGTCCTGGCCTCGATGCAGGGTTCGCCGTCGGCGTCGAGGGCCAGGCAGTCGGCGATGGACTCCTCCAGGTGCGCGTCCAGTTCGGCGAGAGTCGCCTTGAGCAGGGCGGCGCGGGCGGCGTCGTTGTCGGCGGCGAACAGCCGGGCCGGGGCGTGCAGGCCGAAGAGGGTGAGGGTCTGGTAGCCGCGCGCGACGAGTTCGGGGCCGAGGATCGTGGGGTCGGTCAGCGAGTGGCAGTAGATCTCGGAGGGCGGGGCGGTGGGCAGCCGGCCGGCCGCCGCGTCCCGGTAGGCGTCGGCGAGCTGCCCGTACCCCTCGGCGATGTGGAACGTGCCCGCGAAGGCCTGCCGGGGGTCGACGGACCGGTCGCGGAGCCGCGGCAGCCGGGTGAGCAGCATGTTCACCTTGAGCTGGGCGCCCTCGGCGGGCGGGGGCGGGGCGTCGCCGAGCAGGGCGGCGAGGGCCTGCGGGGAGGCGTTGACGAGCACGCGGCCCGCTGCGACGACCCGTTCGCCGTCCGGGGTGCGCACGGTGACCTCGGCGGTGTTCCCGTCGGTCTCGACGCGGGTCGCCTCGTGCCGCACGCGGATCTCGGCGCCCGCCGCCCGGGCGGCACCGGCCAGGGCGTCGGTGAGCGCGCCCATACCGCCGACGGGAACGTCCCAGTCGCCGGTGGAGCCGCCGATCACGTGGTAGAGGAAGCACCGGTTCTGCAGGAGCGAGGTGTCGTGGGCGTCGGCGAAGGTGCCGATCAGGGCGTCGGTGAGGACGACCCCGCGCACCAGGTCGTCGGTGAAGTTCTCCTCGACGGCCACGCCGAGCGGTTCCTCGAAGAGCATCCGCCAGGCATCCGCGTCGTCGATCCGCTCGCGCAGCGCGTCGCGGCCGGGCAGCGGTTCGGTGAGCGTGGGGAAGACGCGCTCGGCGACCCGCTGCGTCATCCCGTAGAAGCGCTGCCAGGCCGCGTACTCGCGTTCGCCGCCGGTGAGCGCGGCGAACGACTCCCGGGTGCCCTCGCCCGCCACCAGCAGCCCGGTGGGGCGGCCGTCGCGCACGGCGGGGGTGTAGGAGGAGACGGTCCGCTTCCGCACGGCGAAGTCGAGGCCGAGGTCGCGGACGATCTTGTCGGGCAGCAGGGAGACCAGGTACGAGTAGCGCGAGAGCCGGGCGTCGACCCCGGCGAAGGGGCGGGTCGAGATCGCGGCTCCCCCGGTGGTGCCGAGCCGTTCCAGGACGAGGACGGACTGTCCGGCGCGCGCGAGGTAGGCGGCGGCGACCAGGCCGTTGTGGCCGCCTCCGACGATCACGGCGTCGTAGCGGTCCCGGGCGGGCGCGCCGGGCCCGAAGGCCTCCTGGGTTCCGGGCTGACCTGCGGGTGTTCGGGGTGCGGGGCTCTGAGGTGCGGGCATGCACCTTCGTAACACGCCGCCCGCCGTCCCCACCAGAGGCGGCGGCTCACCGGGGGCGGTCCGGCATCAGGCCTGCGCGAGCCGCTCCAGGCAGTGCGCCTCGTCGTCGCGGGCCGCGAGCGTCTGGGGGTGGTCGGGGCCCAGGGTCCGGGTACGTGCCTCGGCGACCTGGCGGTAGGCGACGAGGGCCTCGCTCCACCGGCCGAGCCAGCCGAGTCCGGCGGCGACCTCCCGGCGGCTGACCACCGTGTCGGGGTGGTCGGGGCCCAGGGCGCGTTCCCTCAGGGCGCAGACCTCGCGCGCCTCCCCGAGCGCCTCCTCCCAGCGGCCCAGCCGCCCCAGGTTGACCCCGAGGCCGTGGCGGGCCCGCAGTGTCTCGGGGTCGGCCGCTCCGGCGGTCCGGGTGCGGTCGGCGACCAGGGAGCGGTACAGCTCCAGGGCCTGCGTGTCGCGGCCGAGCCGGCCGAGGCTGATGCCGGCCTCGTAGCGGGCGGCGAAGGTGTCGGGGTGGTCGGCCCCGAGGACGTCGGCACGGGCCCGGGCGACGTCCTGGTAGGTCGCCAGGGCCTCCGTCCAGCGGCCCAGCCTGCCCAGGGTGTACGCCACTTCGTAACGGGTGGCGAGGGTGTCGGGATGCGTCGCTCCGAGCACGCGGGCCCGGGCGTCGGCGACTTCCCCGGCGATCCGGCAGGACTCCTCGGGCCGCCCGAGACGGCAGAGGTTGAACGCCAGGTTGTGGCGGCAGCGCAGGGTGTCGGGGTGGTCGGGGCCCATGACGCGGTCGCGGACGGCGAGGACCGACTCGTACACCTGGTGGGCCTCGGCATGCCGGCCGAGCCGGCCCAGGGAGTGGGCGGTCGCCTGGCGGGCGGCGAGCGTGTGCGGATGGCCGGCGCCCAAGGCGCGCTCGCGGCCCTCGGCGACCCGGGTGAACGCGCTCAGCGCCTCCTCGGCCCGGCCCGTACGGCTGAGGGTGAGGCCGATCTCGTAATGGCTGGCGAGGGTGTCGGGGTGGTCCGGGCCGAGGACACGGCCGCGCTGCTCGGCGACCTGGCGGTGCACCTCCCCCGCCTCCTCCCAGCGGCCGAGGCGGCCGAGGTCGATGCCCGCGCTGTGGCGGCCCTCCAGACCGGCGAGGAGGTCCGGGGCCGGGGGCCCGGCCGACACGGAGACGAAGGAACCGGTGTGCGGGGCGGTGGCGCGCGCGGTGGTCCACTGCCCCGTCAGCCCGGCGGCCGGGTCGGGGCGTTCGGCGTGCGGGCCGGTCGCTCCGGTCGCCCGGTGACCGGCGGTCATGGACCGGGTCCAGGCGGGCAGCGCCCTCTCGCGCGGAGCCGGCAGCGGGCCGGGACCGGGGTGCGCGAAGGGTCCCGGTCCGAGCGCGGGCTGTTCGCCGGTCCGGCCGAGGACGATACGGCGGCGCAGGTCGCCGGCGTCCACGGGCCGCTCCTCCGGGGCCTTGGCGAGCAGGTCGAGGACGACACGGTCGAAGAAGCCGGGCAGATCGGCGCGGTGGGTGCGCAGCGGTTCCGGCGGCGTGTCGCGGTGTCCGACGAGCACGGCCCAGGCGTCCTCCTGGTCGAACGGCGGTACACCGGTGGCGATTTCGTACAGGACGCAGCCCAGGGAGTAGAGGTCGCTGCGGTGGTCGACCTCCTTGCCGCTGATCTGCTCGGGCGACATGTAGTGCGGGGTGCCCATGGCGAGGCCGGTGGTGGTGAGCCGGGAGGACATGCCGATGTCGTGACCGAGGCGCGCTATGCCGAAATCGCAGATCTTCACCGTGCCGTCGGTGAGCCGCATGATGTTGGCGGGCTTGAGATCGCGGTGGACGATGCCCTGCCGGTGGGTGTAGCCGAGGGCGTCGGCGACCTGCTCCGCGATGTCGACGACATGCTCGACGGGCAGCGGGTGCTGCTGGTTCTCCTCCAGCAGCTGGCTCAGGTTCTGCCCGTCGAGCAGCTCCATGACGAGGTAGAGCACGCCCTCGTACTCACCGAAGTCGTGCACGACGGTGACGCCCCGGTGCTGGAGGGACGCCGCCACCCGGGCCTCGCGCCGGAAGCGCTCGCGCAGCACACGGGTGAACGCCTGGTCGTGCTGGGGGCCCAGGGGTTTGAGGCATTTCACGGCGACCTGACGGCCCAGCGACTCGTCGAGGGCGCGCCACACCTCGCCCATACCGCCGCGCCCGATGATTTCGAGCAGCCGGTACCGGCTCTGGATCAGCCTGGTGTCCGCCATCTGCCGTTTCCCGCCCCCGTTGTTCCCTGTTCCCCGTGTTCCCGGCCGCTGTGCTGCGCCCTCCCCGGCCCGTCCAGTATGGCTGCCGGTACGCGGAGTGTGTACGCGGCGGGGCGGTTGCCGGGTCCCGGCCGCAGGTCTCGGAGGTCCTTGAGGTCACGTGAGACGGGCGCGTCCCGTCTGCTGGAGGGACCGGATGCGCCCCGCGGCCTCAGCCGGCCGCGCCCGGGGCGTCGGGGACGACGATCTTGCGCCCGGTGATCCGCCGGGGCGCGAGGACCATGACGTGTTCGCGCTCGGAACCCGCCCAGGGTGTCGCGTACGCCGCCTCCCTCAGCTGCCGCGCGGCCTCCTCGTCGGTGACGGCGTGCACGGTTCCGACGAGCAGGACGCTCCAGCCTTTGCTGAAGGCGTCGTCGATGTGGTCGGCCTCGAAGGCGATCTCGGTGTCGTCGGCGGTGGCCGGCGGGGAGTCCTCCGCCGTACTGAACACCACCTCGCCGTCGCTCACCTGGTAGTTCACCGGCAGGACGACCGGCCCGTCGGCGAGGGACAGGGCCACCCGCCCCACCCCGTGGTCGCCCAGCAGCGTCCAGCACATCGCTTCGTCGAGTTCAGCCATCCGGGCGCGCCGGGCGCCCCGGCCCGCGCCGCGCGGCAGCTCGACCGCCCCGCCCGTCAGCTCCAGCACCGTGGTCTCCAGCGCGTCGGCCAGCCGGAGCAGGAAGCCGACGCCCGGGGTGGCGGACTGCTCCTCCACGTACTCGATGTAGCCGGGGGCGGCGCCCGCCCGCAGGGCTACGTCCTGCCGGGACAGACCGAGCTGCAGGCGGCGTGCCGAGATGCGCCGGCCCAGGTCGCCGCCGGCCGACTGCGGTGCTGAGGGCATCGCGGGGCTCCTTCACTGTCGACGTGCGTCCCCCACGGCTCACGCTAACCAGGACCGTGAGCGGTCGCAGCGCGGACGGCTGGTCCCCGGCCTCCCCGGCAGGTCCCTCACCCGCCACGAAGCCGTGTGACAGGGCATCACCGCCGCACGCGCGGCATCCCCAGCCCGATCCACGAGATGATCTCGCGCTGGATCTCGTTGTTGCCGCCGCCGAAGGTGAAGATCACCGCCGAGCGGTAACCGCGTTCCAGTTCGCCGTGGAGCACCGCGCCGGCCGAGCCCTCCTTCAGGGCGCCCGCGGAGCCGACGATCTCCATCAGCCAGGCGTACGCGTCCCGGCGCGCCTCGGAGCCGTAGACCTTGACCGCCGAGGCGTCCTGCGGGGTGAGGGTGCCGTCCTGGAGGGCGGCGACCATCTGCCAGTTGAGGAGTTTCATCGCGTCGAGGCGGGTGTGGGTGCGGGCGAGCAGGGCGCGGACCCAGCCGAGGTCGATGACCCGGCGGCCGTCGGCGAGCTTGGTGTCGGCGGCCCAGCGCTGGACGTCGTGGAGGGCGCGGACCGCCATCGTGCCGTGGGCGGCGAGGGTGACGCGTTCGTGGTTGAGCTGGTTGGTGATGAGCCGCCAGCCCTTGTTCTCCTCGCCGACGCGGCGGGAGACGGGGACCCGGATGTTCTCGTAGTAACTGGCGGTCGTGTCGTGCGAGGCGAGGGTGTTGATCAGGGTGCAGGAGTAGCCCGGGTCGCTCGTGGGGACGAGGAGCATGGTGATGCCCTTGTGCGGCGGGGCGTCGGGGTCGGTGCGCACGGCGAGCCAGACCCAGTCGGCGGTGTCGCCGTTGGTCGTCCAGATCTTCTGGCCGTCGACGATGTAGGTGTCGCCCTCGCGGACCGCCCGCGTCGTGAGCGCGGCGAGGTCGGTGCCCGCGTCGGGTTCGCTGTAGCCGATCGCGAAGTCGATCTCCCCGGCCAGGATTCCGGGCAGGAAGTGGGCCTTCTGCTCGTCGGTGCCGTACCGCATGATCGTGGGACCGACGGTGTTGAGGGCCATCAGGGGCAGCGGTACGCCTGCCTGGGCCGCCTCGTCGAAGAAGATGAACTGTTCCATCGGGGTCAGCCCCCGGCCGCCGTACTCCTTCGGCCAGCCGACCCCCAGCCAGCCGTCGGCGCCGAGCCTGCGGACCGTGTCGCGGTAGAAGCGTTTCTGGGCGGCGGGCTCCGCGTAGCGCGCGTAGGCGTTGTCGGGCACCAGGGCCGCGAAGTAGGTCCGCAGTTCGGTACGCAGCCGTTGCTGCTCAGGCGTGTATTCGAGGTGCACGGCCCCTCCAGAGTCTCGCGTCGGCGTCGTCCGTGTGCGGCGGCGCACACAGTAGAACCTGTTGCAAGAATCTGGAAGGGCCGGGGCGCGGGGTTCCTCGTCAGCGCTTGACGGCGCGCAGGACCACGAACTTCGGATCGCCGGCGACCGTGGTGCAGTTGCCGAAGATCCGGCGCAGGTGCGTGTGGTACGAGAGGTGCCGGTTGCCCACGACCCACAGCTCGCCGCCCTGCCGCAGCGCGGTCCGCGCGCCGGCGAACATCGTGCGTGCCGTGGCGTCGGTGGTCGCCAGGTGGGAGTGGAACGGCGGGTTGTTCAGCACCAGGTCGACGCTGCCCGCATCGAGGCCGGCGAGTCCGTCGCCGACCAGGAAGTCGGCCTTCGCGCCGTCCGGCGCCCCGGCCCGGAAGGTCTCCTCGGCGGAGGCGACCGCCCCGTAGGACTCGTCGACGAAGGTGACGTGCGCGTCGGGGTTGGCGACGGCGGCGGAGAGACCGACGACGCCGTTGCCGCAGCCCAGGTCGACGACCCGGACGGCCCCGCCGCGGGTGGGCAGGTGCTTCAGGAAGAAGCGGGTGCCGATGTCGAGGCGGTCGGCGCAGAAGATCCCGGCGTGGTTGACGGTGGTCAGGCCCGAGACGGGGCCCACGTCGTCGGGCAGCTCGTAGCGGTACGGCCACGGGCTCGGCTCACGGGGCAGCTCGGGGTCCGGGGTGCAGAAGATCAGCCGCGCCTTGCGCACGGCCAGGGAGGTGCGGGTCGGGCCGATGATCCGCTCGAAGAGCTTCAGCGTGGAGGTGTGGATCTCCTTGACCATGCCGGTGCCGATGATCACGGTGCCGGCGTGGACGGCGGGCGCGATCCGGTGGAGCTGGTCCTCCAGGAACGCCAGCGACTTGGGCACCCGGACGATCAGGACGTCGATCCGGTCCGGCGGGGTGTCGCGCGAGGACAGCAGCTGTACGGCGTCCTCGTCGATGCCGTTGCGGGCCAGGTTGGCGAGGGTGGCGCGCCGGGCCAGGTAGGAGTCGCTGATCTGGACGGGCCGGTGCGCGGCCAGCGCGGTGGCGAGGGTTCCCCAGCGGTCCCCCACGACGGCGACCGTCCCCGAGAGGCCGACCGGGCCCGTCTCGGGGTCCGTCAGCTGCCGGAGCAGGTATTCGTCGGCGGCGTCCCACGCCCGGAAGGGGTCGCGCGGGTGCTCGGGGAAGCGGGCGAGATCGAACGTGCCCTGGGGGATCGTCAAGCGGTTCATAGGTGACTCAGGCTAGCCGAGGGAGCCGGGGGCGCCCCACACGCTCCCGGCCCCCCGACCGCGTTCACCTCGGCGTACGGAGTGGTCGTTCGGCTCCGCGCACCCGCCCGCCGGGCGCCCCTGCGGACGCCCGGGGGTGTGTCATGGCAGTTGTTTGTCGATGGCCGACCGCCCCTCGGCGGCCAGCTTGCGCCGGGCCCATTCCAGGGTTTCCGGAGTCAGGTCTCGCCCGGAGGCCAGCACCAGGTCCTCCGGGCTCGGCCGGTCGCTCGCGCCCGTGTGCAGGAGCCGGTCGGGCGTGACGCCCCCCGGCCCGGCCAGGGCCTCGGATACGGATTCGGACTCTTCGCTCATGCCGCCTCCTCGTCCTTGCGGCAATTCTCGCCCTCCGCGGACCCGGCCGCATCCGATGAGCGCGCGCCCCTTACCCGGGAGGGTGAATCAGCCCTTGGCGGGCCCGGGGAGTGGGCAGGACAGGGGGATCGTTGCCCACATTCCCGAGGCGGGTGCCCATGCTCCACGGTGTCGACGTCAGCGCCTATCAGCCCTCCTACGACACGGACGGTCTCGACTTCGTCCTCATCAAGTCCACCGAAGGCCGCACCTATGTCAATCCGCGGATGGAGGCACAGGTGAAGCGGGCCAGGGACGCCGAGTGCGTCGTCGGCTTCTACCACTTCCTCTGGCCGGGGAACGTGGCGGACCAGGTGGCGTACTTCCTGAGCAAGACCCCCGACAAGGCGGGTGATCTGCTCGCCGTCGACTGGGAACAGACCGGCGGCGGGACGCGGGCGAGCAACGCGGAGAAGGACCGGTTCATCCGCGCGGTGAAGGAGGAGCGGCCCGGTCACCGGGTTCTGCTGTACTGCAACCGCTCCTTCTGGCTCAACCACGACACCACGAGCTACGCGGGCGACGGGCTGTGGATCGCCGACTACGTCTCGGCGGGCAAGCCCCGTATCGAGGCGGACTGGCGCATCCACCAGTACACCGACGATCCGCTCGACAGGAACGTGGCCGGCTTCGCCTCGGTCCGGGCCCTGCGCGCATGGGCGGCCGGATAGCACCTGGGTACAGCCCCTCGCGGAGGGCTTTCCGCGAGGGGCGACGACCGCGTGACTCTTGACCTGCACATGATAGGTACAGGGTGTTCACACCTGGGCCACGGTGCGTGTGGAAGGCTCCCGGCTGACCACCTACCGAACGGCCGCCGCGCGAGCGCCCCACCCAGGGTCCCGCCGCGACGCCCGCGTTCCGGAGAGGACACCCCACATGTCCCGTCGTCACTCGTTCTACGCGCGTCCACTGCTGGTCGCCGTGGCCTCCGCCACCGTGCTCGCCGGCACCGCGGCCGCGGCCCCCGCGGACTCCTCGCCCGGCCGGTACACCGCCACCGCCGCCGCCCTCGACGACACCTACTACCAGGACGCCGCCGGCAAGACCGGCGCCGAACTGAAAGCCGCCCTGCACACGATCATCAGTGACCAGACCAAGCTCTCCTACGACCAGGTGTGGGACGCCCTCAAGGCGACCGACGAGGACCCCGCCAACTCCTCCAACGTCGTCCTGCTGTACACCGGGCGCTCCCAGTCGAAGAACGACAACGGCGGGGGCTCGGGCCAGTGGAACCGGGAGCACGTCTGGGCCAAGTCGCACGGCGACTTCGGTACGTCGACGGGTCCGGGCACCGACATCCACCATCTGCGGCCCGAGGACGTCCAGGTCAACTCCACTCGGGGCAACAAGGACTTCGACAACGGCGGCAGCGAACTGGGCGACGCCCCGGGCAACTTCACCGACGGCGACTCCTTCGAACCGCGCGACGAGGTCAAGGGCGACGTCGCCCGCATGATCCTCTACATGGCCGTGCGCTACGAGGGCAACGACTCCTTCGCCGACCTCGAACCCAACGACCAGGTGGACAACGGGTCCGCGCCGAAGATGGGCAAGCTGTCCGTCCTCAAGCAGTGGAGCCAGGAGGACCCGCCGGACACCTTCGAGAAGCGCCGCAACGACGTCATATTCGAGCAGTTCCAGCACAACCGGAACCCGTTCATCGACCACCCGGAGTGGGTCGGCGCCATCTGGTAGTACCCGCTCAGCCCTCCCCGGCCAGGGTCCGCGCGCAGCCTTCGACGGCGTCCTCACGGGTGGCGTAGCGCGGCAGGTCCTGGCCGGTCCCTTCGCGTACGACGTCGGGCGGCCCCAGCAGGTCGCGTGGGTCGACGACGGCCGCGCGCCGCCCGTCGGACAGGAGCCGCGCGAGTCCGGTGTGCAGCATCGCCAGGGCCACGGAGTCGACGGCGGTGACGTCGTGCAGGTCGAGCACCACGGAGCCGCCGTTCGGCCCCGACTCGTCCAGGGCGTACAGCACGCGTTCGGCGGCCGTGAAGTCGACGGACCCCTGGGCGACGACGACGCCGACCTGTTCGTGGAGGACCCGTTCGTGCTCGGCGGACGGCGCCGACGGCAGGTCGTCCGCGGTCGTGACGAGGGTGACGGTGGAGCCCGGCAGGGCGGGGTTGAGCATGAGGTGGAGCCCGTAGCGCTGCGACATCGTCTCCAGTGCGGCGTGGCCGCGCACCGAACCGCCGGTGGCGTCCAGCGGCGGGCTGTACGTGGCGACCCCGAAGCGGGCGGGTCCCACGGCGATGAGGCCGCCGGACACCCCGCTCTTGGCCGGCAGCCCGACGCGCAGCAGCCAGTCGCCGGAGCCGTCGTACATGCCGCAGGTCGCCATGACGGCGAGGACCCGGGCGGCGACCTCGGCGGAGACGACCTCCTCGCCGGTGACCGGGTTCACGCCGCCGTAGGCGAGCGTCGCGGCCATCGTGGCGAGGTCGATCGCGGTGGCGCGGATCGCGCACTGGCGGAAGTAGCGGTCGACGGCGAGGACCGGGTCGACGGGCATGGTGCCGGTGGAACGGATCAGGTAGGCCAGCGCCCGGTTGCGGTCCCCGGTCACCGATTCGGAGCTGAACACCTCTTCGTCGACGTCCAGTTCACGTCCGGCGAACCGGCCGAGGCAGCGCAGGATCCGGTCGAAGGCGGGCTCGTCGGGGGTGTCGGGGATCAGGGCGGTGGTGACGATCGCGCCGGCGTTCACCATGGCGTTGGCGGGCCGGCCGGTGTCGGGTTCGAGGCTGATGGCGTTGAACGCCTCGCCGCTCGGCTCGGCGCCCACCCAACGGCTCACCTCGTCGAGGCCGAGCACGGAGAGCGCGAGGGCGTAGATGAACGGTTTCGAGACGGACTGGAGGGTGAAGGGGACGTCGGCCTCGCCCGCGCTGTAGCGGTGTCCGTCCATGCTGACCAGCGCCAGCCCGAAAGCGTCCGGGTCGGCCAGGGCCAGCTGGGGGATGTAGTCGGCCGGTTTCCCCTCCCGTACGCCGATGAACCGGTCGCGCAGGTTGTGGAGCGAGTCGGTCACCGCGTCGGCCGCGCTCATGACCGCGCCGCCTCAGCCGCGCTCGGCCTGGGCGACCCGGGGGAAGGTCTTCACCCCGGCGGCCTTGCGGCTGTTGGCCTGGGCGTCGACCGTGCGGTCCGGCGGCGCGTCCTCGACGCCCACGACGACGGTGTCCAGGACCTTGTCCTCGGCGTCGACGAACTCCACCTTCACGGCGTAGAACGCGGCCTCGTCGGTGGGGTTGGTGACCCGGACGCGCGCGCTGCGGACCTCCTCGGACCCGCTGAGCGGCAGCCCGGTGACCGAGACGTCGGCGACGGCGTTGCCCCGCCCCTCCACCTCGTCGAGGCGCTTCGTCGCCTCCTGCCGTACGCGTTCGGACTCGGCGGACACCGAGGCGGCGAAGCTCTCCTGGGTGCGCGGGCTCGGGGACTCGGACGGCGACTCCTCCGGCTCGGGCGTCAGGGTGTGGACGCCCTGGTCGGTGCCTTCACCGGTGGTGTCGGAGTCGCAGGCCGCCTTACCGGCGAGCAGCAGGGCCGCGATCGCGACGGGGGCCAGGGCGCGCGCGGCGCGGGCCCGGTGCGCGGGGAGGTTCGCTTTCACGGACGGTCCGTCCAATCCAAGTGTGTGAGGGGGGTGCGGGGTCAGGCCGTCTCGTCGCCGAAGATGTCGCGGAGTTTCGCCTCGCGCTCGGTGTCGAGATTGCTGTGGAGGAGTTCGGCGCCGTCACCGGGCAGCTGTGCGCCGATCCGCTCGGGCACTTCGTTCATGGTCAGCAGGAAGAGCGCCGAGGTGCCGGGCGTGACCTTCTCCTTGACCTCGGCGATGAAGTCGTCGTCGATGCCGACGTCCGCGAGCTTTCCGCCGAGCGCCCCGGCGGCCGCCCCGATGGCCGCGCCCAGCAGCGGCATGAGGAAGATCAGCCCGAAGAGCATGCCCCAGAAAGTGCCGCTGAGGGCTCCGGCGCCGACGAGGTTGAGCAGCTGCCTCGTGCGCGGCTTGGCCCGGTCGGCGGGCCAGCTGACCACCGCCGCGTCGAGGATCTTGATCAGCCCTTCCTTCTGAAGGGATTTCAGGGCCTCCTCGACGTTCTCCGCGCCGTCGGCCGTCCGGAACTTCCACACCGTGAGCGTGGACATCGCGCACCCTCCTGCACTCCCGAGCAATAACTCGCCCATATTAGAATCAAAAGGTATGAATTGACTCGTCGAAGCATCCGCTTCATACGGGAGCGGGTCGAGCCCTGGGAGGGAACGATGGATACGGACGCCCTGACCGCCGACCTGTTGCGGGAGCTGCGGGCGACCCGGCCCTATCCGGCGCTGTCCCTGACCATGCCGACCCACCGCAAGGCCCCGGACAACGCCCAGGACCCGGTCAGGCTGCGGAACCTGGTGGCGGAGGCCGGGCACCGGCTGGACGCCGACCCGGAGGTCAGCCGTGAGGTCGCGGCCGCCCTGCGGGCCCAGTTGGAGCGGGCGGCGGGCGAGGTGGACCCGCGCGGGGCGCTGGACTCCCTGGTGCTCCTGGTCACCACCGACGAGTACCGGATCTGGCGGCTTCCGCGTACCGCACCCGAACGGGTGGTGCTCAGCGACACCTTCCTCACCCGCAACCTCGTCGCGGCCAAGGCGCAGACGCGGCCGTTCCGGGCGCTGACCGTCGCCGCCGACCACGCCACGCTGTGGATCGGGACCGGCGACGCCATCCGTCAGGAGAAGACCGACGGCTTCCCGCTCACCGCACCGAAGGAACCGCCGAACCCGCAGCGCGAGGAGCGGATCGGGGACACCCCGAGCACGTTCACCGACGAGGAGACCCGGAACTTCTTCCGCGATGTCGACGAGAAGCTGCGCACGGTGCTCGCCGATGATCCGCGTCCGCTGTATCTGATGGGCCTGGCCCCCGCTCTCGCCCTGCTGGACGAGGTCGGCGAGAGCTCGCGGACCGCGATCGGCCGGGTCACCAAGGGGGCGCCCGCCGATCTGCCGCCCGCCGAGGTCCTCGGGGAGCTGCGGCCCGCCCTGGAGGCGGGGGCGCAGCAGGCGGCGGCCGAGGTGGAGACCCGGCTGGACAACGCCCGCAGCGCCCACACCTTCGCCGGCGGGCTCGACGAGGTGTGGTCCGCCGTCCGGGAGGGCCGGGCGGGTCTGGTCGCGGTGGAGGAACACTTCCAGGCGACCGTTCGGGTGGCCGACGAGCATCTGGAGCCGGTACCCGAGGGGACGACGCAGAGCGCGGACGGCGCGGTCCGCGAGGACATCGTCGACGAACTGGTCGAAGCGGCTCTGGACAGCGGCGCCGATGTCGTCTTCGTGGCGGACGACTCGCTGGCGGAGCACGGCCGGATCGCGGCGGCCCTGCGCTACTGAACACCCCTCAGGAGAGGCACCTGCGCCGTCAGCCCAGGCGGCGGACCGGCTGCCCGTCGAGGAACGCCCTGATGTTCTCGACCGCCTGGCCGTAGTACGTCCGGTAGTTGGCGCGTGACACATAGCCCAGGTGCGGGGTGGCCAGCAGCCGCGGGGCCGTCCGCACCGGGTCGTCGGCAGGCAGCGGCTCGACGTCGAACACATCGGTCGCGGCCCCGGCGATGGCGCCCGCGTTCAGGGCGGCCAGCAGGGCGTCCGTGTCGACGATGGCCGCCCTGGAGGTGTTGATCAGGTACGCGGTCGGGCGCATCCGGGCGAGTTCGGCCGGGCCGATCAGGCCCCGGGTCCGCTCGCCGAGCGCCAGATGGACGGAGACGAAGTCACTGGAGTCCAGCAGGTCTTCCTTGGAGGCGGCCAGTCCCACCCCGACCTCGTCGGTACGTTCCTTCGTGAGGTTTTGGCTCCAGGCCACCACGTCCATGCCGAAGGCAAGACCCACCTGCGCCACCCGGGCGCCGATCTTCCCGAGCCCCAGCAGACCGAGCCTCCGCCCGTGCAGATCGGCCCCGAGGGTCGACTGCCAGGGCCCGCCCCTGCGCAGGGCCTCGGCCTCGGGGACGATCCCGCGCGCCAGGCCCAGCAGTAGAGCCCAGGTCAGCTCGACGGGCGGGGTGGAGGAGCTGGCGGTGCCGCAGACGTCGACACCGTGCCGCCGCGCGGCGTCGAAGTCGATGACGGAGTTGCGCATACCGGAGGCGACGAGCAGCCGCAGCCGGGGCAGCCGGGCGAACAGCTCGGCGGGGAAGGGCACCCGCTCGCGCAGGGTGACCACGATGTCGAACCCGTCGAGGGCGGTGGCCGCCTCGTCCACCGTCGCGAGGTGCTCGGTGAAGGTCACGATCTCGACGTCGTCGGTGACGGGCGACCAGTCGACGACGGTGGTGGCCACGGACTGGAAGTCCTCGATGACGGCGCAGCGCAGCTTCATGGCAGCCTCTCTCCGGCCGGGCGGGGTCGCCGCCCATGATCGCGCATCGCCCCGGCCGGGCCGTACGGGGCCCGGCTCGGGCGGTCGTCAGGAGGCCTCGGGCCCGTACCAGAGGGTGGTGGCGTTGCAGAACTCGCGGATGCCGTGTCCGGCCAGCTCGCGGCCGTAACCGGAGCGCTTGACACCGCCGAAGGGCAGGGCGGGGTGCGAGGCGGTCATCCCGTTGAAGAAGACGCCGCCGGCCTCCAGGTCGCGGGCGCACCGTTCCTGTTCGCCCTGGTCGCGGGTCCAGACGTTGGAACTGAGGCCGAAGGGGGTGTCGTTGGCCAGGTGGATCGCCTCGTCGAGGTCGGCGACCCGGTAGAGGGTGGCGACGGGGCCGAAGGCCTCCTCGCGGTGGATGCGCATGGCGGTGGTGATGCCCGCGAGCACCGTGGGCTCGTAGAACCAGCCGTTCTCCAGGCCGCCGCCGAGCTTGTCGGGGCGGCGTCCGCCGCACAGTGCCTCGGCCCCGCGCCCGACGGCGTCGTCGACGAGCTCCTCGAGGTCGGTGCGGCCCTGTTCGGTGGAGAGCGGCCCGATGTCGGTGGCCTCCTCCAGCGGGTCGCCGACGGTCAGGGCGCGCATGCCCGCGGTGAAGCGTTCGGCGAACGCGTCGTACACGTCGGCGTGGACGATGAAGCGCTTGGCGGCGATGCAGGACTGGCCGTTGTTCTGGACGCGTGCGGTGACGGCGGTGGCGGCGGCCTTCTCCACGTCCGCCGAGGGCAGGACGAGGTAGGGATCGCTGCCGCCGAGTTCCAGCACGGTCTTCTTGACCTCGTCGCCGGCGGTGGCGGCGACGGAGCGCCCGGCCGGTTCGCTGCCGGTGAGCGTGGCGGCGACGACGCGCGGGTCGCGCAGGACGGCCTCGACGGCGCCCGAGCCGATCAGCAGCGTACGGAAGCAGCCCGCCGGGAATCCGGCCCGGTGGAAGAGGTCCTCCAGGTAGAGGGCGGTCTGCGGGACGTTCGACGCGTGCTTGAGGAGCCCGACGTTGCCCGCCATCAGGGCGGGTGCGGCGAAGCGCACCACCTGCCAGAGCGGGAAGTTCCACGGCATCACGGCGAGGACCACCCCGAGCGGACGGTAGCGGACCAGGGCTCGGGAAGCTCCGGAGTCCGTCACGTCGGCGGGGTCCGGGTGCTCGTCGGCGAGCAGGCCCTCGGCGCGGTCGGCGTACCAGCGCATCGCCTTGGCGCACTTGGCCGCCTCCGCGCGGGCCGCGGTGACGGGCTTGCCCATCTCCAGGGTCATCGTGCGGGCGATGGTGTCGCGGTCCTCGTCCAGGAGGCCGGCGGCCCGGTTCAGCCAGGCCGCGCGCTGCTCGAAGGGGGTGGTGCGGTACTGGCGGAAGGTCTCCGCGGCGGCGGTGATCCGGCGTTCCGTCTCGTCCTCGCCGAGGGCGTCGAATGACCTGATCAGTTCGCCGTTCGCGGGGTTGACCGTCGCGATGGGCATGGCAGTGGCCTCCTTGCATCGGTAGTCCGACCGTGCCGCGCCGCACCGGTCCGCGCAACGCGGCCCTCCCCTCCCCGCACGTACCCGGCCGACGCGGATCATGCGTGCCCAGGGGACACGATCCGCGTCGGCCGGTGTGCGGGCCGCCTGCTCGGGGCGGTTACACGAGCACCGCCACCGGGACGGCGCGGGCGGTGCGGACGCCGGGCAGCGGGGCGTACGGGAGCAGTCCCGCGGCCTTCGGCGCCTCGGCGTAGCGGGTGAACCAGACCACTTTGCCGTCCGTGGTCCGGCAGGTGCCCCAGCTGTCGCTGAGGGCCATGACCCGGCTCAGCCCGCCGCCGGCCGGCAGCAGCCGGGGCATCCGGGCGCTGTTGTCGGCGACGGACACGGTCACGTGCCGTCCGGTCCAGCGCAGTTCGAGGACGCAGGCGTTGCCGTCGCCGACATGCCGGTGGACGTTGGTCAGGAGTTCGTCCAGGGCCCGGCACACCGGCCGGACGTGCAGATCGAGACTCCAGTGACGGAGGTGTGCGGCGACGATCCGCCGCAGCTGGGAAACGCGCTCTGCCGACACCTGCAGTTCGACCGAACAGCGCCGGTCGAGTGGAACGGTCATCGTCGAGGCTCCTCACCACGAGGCCCACGTGCTTCACCCCGTCGTACTTCACCCCGTCGTACGAACGACCCCCGATCACGAAGCGTGAGCACCTGACACTTCTGGGTCACTCCTCAGGGTGAGGCCGGTACGCCGGACGCGCAACAGCTGGGCCGTCCGTGCTGGTGGGAGCGGTGTCCGGTCACAGCAGGTAGGGGAGCAAGGTGTCTGGGGTGAGGGGCAGTTCGCGCAGCCGGGCGCCGGTGGCGTGGCGGACCGCGTTGCCGATGGCGGCGGCGGTGCCGACGATCCCGATCTCGCCGATGCCCTTGCTGCCCATGGGGTTGAGGTGGCGGTCGTCCTCCTCGATCCAGTGGGCCTGGATGTCGGCGGTGTCGGCGCAGACGGGCACGTGGTAGGAGGCGAGGTCCTTGGCGGTGAAGTCGCCGAAGGCGGGGTCGATGCCGCACCCCTCGGTGAGGGCCATGCCGATGCCCATCACCATGCCGCCGGTGAACTGGGAGCGGGCGGTGCGCGCGTTGAGGATCCGCCCGGCGGCGTACACCCCGAGGAGCCGGCGGACGCGCACCTCGCCGGTGACGGCGTCGACGGCCGTCTCCGCGAAGTGGGCGCCGAAGGCGTGCCGGGCGTACGGGGATTCCTCGGCGGTCTCCTGCTCGGTGTCGGCGGTGGTGGTGATCCCCTCGGCGGGGAGCGGCCCGGCGTGCCCGGCGAGGCGGGCGGCGAGGCCGGCGGCGGCCTTGTGCACGGCCCAGCCCCAGGAGGCGGTGCCGGAGGAGCCGCCGGCCAGCGAGGCGGTGGGCAGGTCGGTGGAGCCGATGTCGACGTGGACGGCCGCGGGGTCGGTGCCGAGCGCGTCGGCGGCGATCTGGGCCAGCACCGTGCGGGCCCCGGTGCCGATGTCGGTGGCGTTGATCCGGATGGTCAGGGACCCGTCCGGGGCGGCGTGGGCGCTCGCGGTGGACCGGGAGACGAGGACGGGGTACGTCGCGGAGGCCACGCCCGTACCGATGAGCCAGCGGCCCTCCTGCCGGGCGGCGGGGCGGGGGTCGCGGTCGTGCCAGCCGAACCGTGCCGCACCGTCGCGCAGGCAGGCGGCGAGGCCGCGGCTGCTGAAGGGGCGGCCGCTGTCCGGTTCGGCCGCGGGTTCGTTGCGCAGCCGCAGCTCGACCGGGTCGAGGCCGAGCGCGGAGGCGAGTTCGTCCATGGCGGACTCCAGGGCGTACATCCCCGAGGCCTCCCCCGGGGCGCGCATCCAGGAGGGGCTGGGCACGTCGAGGGCGACCACCCGGTGCCCGGTGCGGCTGTTCGGCGAGGCGTACATGACGCGGGCGGGCACGGCGGCCTGCTCGACGAACTCCTTCACGGTGGAGGTCTGGGTGACCACCTCGTGGCTGACGGCGGTGAGCACGCCGTCGAGGTCGGCGCCCAGCCGGACCCGCTGGATCGTGGGGGCCCGGTGGCCGACGACCTCGGCGAGCTGGGCCCGGGGGAAGACGAGTTTGACGGGGTGCCCGGTGTGCTGGGCGGCCATCGCGGCCAGGACCGCCTGGGGGCGGGTGGTGCCCTTCGAACCGAACCCGCCGCCGACGTGCTCGGAGACCACGGTGATCCGGTCGGGGTCGAGACCGAACGCCTGGGCGAGGCTGCCGCGGACCTTGTCGGAGCCCTGGCTGGAGTCGTGGACGGTGAGATGTCCGTCGGCCCATACGGCGGTGGCGGCGTGCGGCTCCATGGGGTGGTTGTGCAGCGCGTCCATCCGGTACGTCGCGTCGGTCTGGACGGGCGATGCGGCCAGGGCCCGTTCCACGTCGCCCCGGTTGCGGACGGCGGGGAACCCGCCGTTGGCCTCCTCGGGCGTGTACAGGCCGGGGTGGTCCTCGGTGAGGGTGACGTCGTGCGGATCGCGTGCGTACTCGATGTGGAGCTCCCCGGCCCCGGTCCGGGCGGCTTCGAGCGAATCCGCGATCACGAGGGCGACCGGCATGCCGTGGTGCGGGACGCGGTCGTCCTGGAGCACGGCGAGGATCGGGTCGTCGGGCTCCCGGAGCCGGGGCGCGTTGTCGTGGGTGAGGACGGAGTGGACGCCGGGTACGGCGAGGGCGTCGACGGCCCGTACGGCGGTGACGCGTCCGGCGGCGACGGTGGCCGGGACGGTCCAGGCGTACAGGCAGCCGGCGGGGGTGCGGTCGGCCGCGTAGCGGGCGGTGCCGGTGACCTTGTCCCGGGCCTCTCTGCGGACGACGGGCGCACCGGGGAACTGCGGGGCTTGCGTGGTCATGGCGTGGATCCTCGGGGGTCGGGGGTGCGGGAGGGCGGCCGGTGCGGGCCGGGTCATCCGGTCCGGACGGAGTCAGCCCGTCCGGACGGCCTCGGCGCGGGCGGCGGGGGCATCCGAGCCGGACGGGCTCAGCCGGCCCTGCTCGGCTGCCGCTCGGTGAGTTCGCCGAGCACGTCCAGGGCCAGGCGGCGGGCGAGGTCCACCTTGAACGCGTTGTCGCGCAGCGGACGGGCCTCGGCGAGCTCGGCGATCAGGGCGTGCTGGAAGGCGGCGGGGGTGGCCGGGGCGTCGCGCAGCTCGGCCTCCGCCCTGCGGGCCCGCCACGGCCGGTGGGCGACGCCGCCGAACGCGAGCGTGGCGTGCTCCACGCGGCCCGCCGCCACCCGGAGCGTCGCGGCGACGGAGACGAGGGCGAAGGCGAAACTGGCCCGGTCGCGGGCCTTGCGGTAGCGGGAGGCCGCCCCGGGCGCCGGCGGCGGGAGCACCACCTCGGTGATCAGCTCGCCGGGCCTGATCACGGTGTCCTGGTCGGGGTTCTCCCCGGGCAGACGGTGGAACTCGGTGAGCGGGACGGACCGTTCGCCCTCGGGCCCCCGGAGGAGCACGGTCGCGTCCAGCGCGGCGAGGGCCACGGCCATGTCGGACGGGTTGGTGGCCACGCACTCCGGCGAGTGCCCGAGGATCGCGAGGTCGCGGTGGGTTCCCTCGAACGCGGGGCAGCCGGAGCCGGGAAGCCGTTTGTTGCAGGGCTTGGAGACGTCCTGGAAATAGCGGCACCGGGTGCGCTGGAGCAGGTTGCCGCCGGTGGTGGCGGCGTTGCGGAGCTGGCCGGAGGCCCCGGCCAGGAGTGCCTGGGACAGGGCCGGGTAGCTCTCGGTCACGTCGGGGTGGGCGGCGAGGTCGCTGTTGCGCACGGTGGCGCCGATGCTCAGGCCGCCTTCCGCCGTCCGGGTCACCCGGTCCAGGGGCAGCCCGGAGACGTCGATGAGGATCCGGGGCGTCTCCACGCCGAGTTTCATCAGGTCCACCAGATTGGTGCCGCCGCCCAGGAAGCGGGCGCCGGGGCCGGCCGCGCAGAGCCGGACGGCCTCGTCGGTGGAGGCGGGGCGCGCATAGCCGAACGGTTTCACTCGATCACGTCCTCGATGGCTTCGACGATCCGGGGGTAGGCCCCGCACCGGCACAGATTGCCGCTCATGCGCTCCCGGATCTCGTCGGCGTCGAGTGCGACCGGCCCGGTCGCGGTATCCGGCTCGGTGACATGCGAGGGGTGCCCGTCGGCGGCCTCACGGAGCATCCCCACGGCCGAGCAGATCTGGCCCGGGGTGCAGAAGCCGCACTGGAGGGCGTCCCGCTCGACGAACGCGCGCTGCACCGGGTGCAGGCTCTCGCCGTCGGCGAGCCCTTCCACCGTGGTGATCGTGGCGCCGTCCTGGGTGACGGCGAGCAGCAGGCAGCTGTTGATCCGCCGCCCGTCGACGAGGACCGTGCAGGCCCCGCACTGGCCGTGGTCGCAGCCCTTCTTCGCCCCGGTGAGGCCGAAGCGCTCCCGGAGCGTCTCCAGGACCGTGGCGCGGTGGTCGACGGTCAGCGTCGTCTCCTCGCCGTTGACGAACAGGGTCACGGTGGAGTGTTCGTCGACGACCGGTTCCGGTTCGAGGTCCGCTCCGAGAGCGAGGGAATCCATGCGCGCGCCTTTCGCTTCGCCGCGGGGCGGATCCCGCCCCGGTCGTGTTCCGTTCGTCTTCCGGATGTGTCCTCGTCCGGCCGGTCAGCGGCTCTGCAGCCGCAGCCGGACCTCCTGCTCCTGGTCCCCGGCGGCCGTGCCGACGACGCTCACCGCGAAGGCCCCGGCGAGGTGGGTCCGCAGCCGCTCGACGGCCCAGTAGCCGCCCTGGGCGTCCACCGTGACCGGTGCGGTGAGGTGGGCGGGGCCGGCGTCGCCCTTCGGCTCGGACACGTCGACGGTGGTGACCCAGACGGTCGGGCGGGGGCCGGAGGTCTGCTCGGGGGTCTCGCCCATCGGGTGGTCGGAGGCGAAGCCGGTGGCGAGCACGTCGAACACGGTCCGGGCGTCCTCGGTGTCGCAGCGGCTGAGCGAGACCACCACCTCCCGGCCCGCCGGGTGCTCCTCGCCGCTCTGCTCGGGGGTGCTGTTCACCGTGGTTCCTTCCGGGGGCTGAACTTTCTGAGGGCGGGCAGGAGGGGTCTCCTGACTCGCGGTGGTGAAACCCGTTTCCTCTGAGATACCCATAAAACATGAATTGCTGTGAATAGCTGACTGATGCCCTTCTCTCGGGGTATGCCGATGACATGGATGTTCTGAAGGCACTCAATGCGGCCGATGCGCACACCGAGATCCCGCTCGCGGACGGCAGGGGGCTCTGGGGATCTTCATGGGCGTCGTGGCGCTGGCCGTCGTGGCCCTGCTGATCGGGGGCTTCCTCCTCAGCAAGCGCAAGCACGACGCCGAGCCGCCGCCGCCCCAGCCCCATGAGCAGCCGACGAAGCCCGAGCGGCGTACACACATCGAGCAGACCGACCCGCATTCCTCCGACCGCTTCCCCGAGGACGGCCACGCCCTTTCGCCGTACGAGCTGAAGGACCACGGCAACCACCCGCTGCCGCCCGACGAAGAACAGCCGCGCGGCTGACCCGCCCGTCCCCCAGGGGGGCGCGTCACGCCGGCCCCCTCTGGTCCGGAGGTGGTGATGGCCGGCTTGACGCTTCTCGTTCTGTGACCGGGTCCGGCGCGCGGCCCGCGTTGCGGGACCGGGCGGGCCGGTCGAGGCTGGTTGCTGGACCGCAGCGGCCGGGCAGGACGCCGCTCCCCGACGAAGGCAGTGGACCATGACCGGAAGCGATCCCCGTACGGCCTCCTCGGCAGCGCCCCTGACGGGGCCGGCCGCACCGTGCTGGGTCACCCTCATGACGCGGCACCGGGAGGCCGCCGAGCGGTTCTACTCCCAGGTTCTGGGCTGGTCGTTCCGCCCCGGGCGGCTCGGGTCCGACTTCTCGGTCGCCTACCGAGGCCAGGTCCCGGTGGCCGGCCTCTTCGCCGTCTCCTCGGCGTTCCAGGTCGCGGTGGCCTGGACGCCGTATTTCTCGGTCGAGGACGCGAACGTGGCCGCCGCCCGGATCCGCGAGCGCAGCGGGACGGTCGCGGTGGGCCCGCTGACGCTCGGCAAGGGGCGCGGGGTCCTGGCATCGGACCGGGACGGGGCGGCCTTCGGCCTGTGGGAGCGCACCGAACCCTCCACGTCGCCGCCGGCCCCCGCCGATCACGCCCACTCCTGGCTGCGGCTGCGGACCCGGAACGCCTTCGACGCGGCGATCTTCTACGGCGAGGTGCTCGACTGGGCGAGCGGGCGGCCGGGGGGCTGCGATGTCGCGTACGAGGGCGAGGAGGTCATCGTGCGGTGCGAGGGCCATCCGCTGGCCCGGATCAGCTCCGGGGCCGTGGAGGCCGCGGCCGACCCGCTGGTGCGCCCGCACTGGCAGGTCCAGTTCCCGGTGGCGGACCTCGCGGAGACGGTCGCCGCGGCCGAGCGGCACGGCGGCACCCTCGTCGAGGACCGCACCGGTTTCGAGGGCACCGAGGTCACGCTGCGTGACCCGGACGGTGCCCTGTTCGCGGTGACCGATGTGCGCAGCCCCGCCTGACCGGCCCTCAGGCCCGGTCGCTCCCCCGGTCGGACGTGTCGCCCACGCGCGGGCCGGAGCGCCCCTTGGCGACGGCCCACAGCGGGAAGCCGAACCAGCAGAGCAGGAACCACAGGGCCATTCCGCCGACCAGCCAGAGGGCCAGTTGGTTGTGCAGGGCGACGCGCATGATCAGCAGCAGCGTCGAGCACATGGTGCAGAACAGGAGCACCAGCCCGAGAACGGTCATGCGGGAGGCCCAGACAACCGTCTGGGGCTTCATCCGGCGGCCCGTGAGGAGCCGGTGGTACGAGACGGGGCCGATGAGCGTCGCCGCGGTCGCCGCGCCCAGCATCACGGTCACCACGTAGATGTTCCGGTCGACGTCCGCCAGGTCCGCGAACCGCTCCTGGAAGACCACCGCGAGCATGAAGCCGAAGAGGATCTGCACCCCGGTCTGCGCGACGCGCAGTTCCTGGAGCAGTTCGGTCCACTGCCGGTCCGCTCGCTCCTCCTGGGTCTCCTCCCGGCCTCTGCCATGGGTCTCCGTCATCGGTGTTCTCCTCGTCTCGACCCGACCGGGGCGCTTAGACAGACGTTCGATTCGGGACTACAGGTGCCCCGGCGGCGCGGGGCCATTCCCGAACGCGCTCGACCCGGCTGTGCGGCGCGTCTAGGATCGCCGCAGGGCATCGCGCGTCGGTCACCGGCCGGGTGAGGCGTGGAGGTAGCCCGTGAGATGCCCGTTGGAGGCATTCCACCGTGTCAGTCGAGTTGAACCACACCATCGTCCCTTGCAAGGACAACCGCGAGTCCGCCGAATTCTTCGCGGATCTGCTGGATCTGACGGTCGGCGAGGAGTGGGGTCCGTTCATTCCCGTCGTTCTCGCGAACAGCGTCACGCTGGATTTCGCGACGATTCCCGCCGCTTCGATCACCCCGCAGCATTACGCCTTCCTCATTTCTGAGGCGGAGTTCGACTCCGCGTTCGCGAAGATCCAGGCGCTGGGAATCGAGTTCTACGCCGATCCCCATCGGAAGCACCCCGGCGAGATCAACCGCAATGACGGCGGGCGGGGCGTGTATTTCCCGGATCCCGGCGGTCATTGGCTGGAGCTGATCACCCGCCCGTACGGCGGCTGACCGGCACCGGGAGAAGCGACGTCCCTGGCCGGGGTCCTCAGCCGGTCCGGAGCAGGAGTTCGGGGCGGTCCCACATCACCGCCGGCGGGCGTGCCGGGACCGTACCGACCGGTTCGGCGCCGATGCTCCGGTAGAAGCCCTCGGCGGGCGGGTGGGAGACGATCCGGACGCCCGTGAGCCCGGCGCTGCGGGCCTCCTCGCGCAGGTGCGCGGCGAGCAGCCGGCCGATGCCGAGCCCCTGGGCGGCGTCGGCGACGAACATCAGGTCCAGTTCGGGCGGGTCGAGAAGCAGCGCGTAGAAGCCGAGCACCTGGCCCGTGGCACCGTCCGCGGCGACGAAGACCCGGTGCGCCTCGATGTAGTCCGGTCCGACCCGGTAGCCGGCGACCATCGGGGCGTACGGGCCCTCGTAGGCGCGTGATGTGCGGACCAGCCGGGTCAGCCGGGCGGCGTCGCGCGCCACGGCCCGGCGGATCATCACGTCGGCACGCCGTGGGGCGCGCCCGCGTCGTCGTCCTGCACTGCCCGGTTCCATACGTCGATTATCGGGCACCGCCCGTGGCGGCTATCAGGACGGGCGGTGCTCGTCGCGCCAGCGGCGGACGGTCGCCTCGACGTCGAAGGGCTCGAGGTGCAGCGGCGGGCCCTCGGGGGCATCCTGACGGCCCGCTCGATCTTCTCGTTCACCTCGGTCAGGATGCGCCGCACCTCGGACTCGGTGCGGGCCCCGGCCACCGCGGCGGGGACGTCCTCCGCCTCTTTGCGCAGGGCCAGCGCGGGCGGCAGCATCGACACGCCCTCCCGCTGCATCTTCTGCTTGATCCACCAGGCCTCGTCGTACGGGCGCTCCAGGCCGGCGATCGGTTTGCCGAAGCCCGGGAGCCGGGAGAAGTCGCCGCGCTCCTGCGCCTCGTGGATCTGCCGGTCGACCCAGGACTCGAAGCTGACCCCCGGTGGTTTGCGCTCCGTCATCGCGTGTCCCTCCGACCTGCCGTCGATCCGACGTTTTCACCCTACACAGGGCGTCGCGCGGAGCCTTCCGTCGCGGACGGCTGCCTCGAACGGAAATCCGGGGGTACACGAACTCCAGCACGCCGTCCGGCGATTGCCGCCGGGCCCGGACCGAGAGGGGTTGACCACTGTGCGACAGCAGAGCTATGTACCGGGCGATGAACGGTGGGGGCGGTAGCCGTGACGACAGCGATCATCATCATCGCCGTGGTCGCCGCGGTGGCCATCGCCGCGTTCTTCCTGCTCCGTGGGCGTCTCGCCGGCGGCGGCCGGGGTCTGCGCAGCCGCTTCGGGCCGGAGTACGACCGGGTGGTCGCCCGGCACGGCGGCGACACCGAGGCGGCCGAGCGGGAACTCGACGACCGGGTGAAGCGGCACGGGGCCATCGAGGAGCACCCGCTGACCGAGGAGGCCCGCGCGCGCTACGCCGCCCGCTGGGCGGGCGCCCAGGAACTGTTCGTCGAATCGCCGGAGCGGTCCCTCACCGAGGCCGACGCGCTGCTGGCCGATCTGTCGCGCGAGCGCGGTTTTCCGGACGGCGAGAACTTCGAGGACCGTACGGATGCCATCTCCGTGCACCACGCCGCGCATGTCGACGGATACCGCCGGGTGCACACCGCGCGGAACGGGGACGCGAGCACCGAGGACAGGCGCGAAGCCCTGATCGAGGCCCGCAAGCTCTTCGACGCCCTGCTCGCGGGCGGCGCGTCGGGGCGTGAACACGGCAACCGGCATCTGGTGAAGGGACGGGGTACGTCATGACGCGCACACCGAACGACGGGACGGACGCTGCCGCCGGGACCGGACTCCCGAAGGGCGCCGGGCCCATCGACACAGGTACGCCTGTCCGGCGCCCGGGCACGCCCGGCCCGGCCACGGGCAAGGAGACCGATCCGGTCCGGCCGCCCACGAGGCCCCCGGGCTCCACCGGGCACCCCGAGGGGGCCCGGGAGACCTCGGCCGGCGACACCCCGCAGGCCCCGGACCCCGCAGCCGCACGGCCCGCGGATCCTCGCACGGAACCCGGCGGCACGGGTCCGGCAGCCGGTCAGGCCCCCGTGCGGCGGCCCTCCGAGGAAGGACCGGGGCTCGGCAAGCCGCTCTTCGCCCCCGCCGAGCAGGAGGCCTTCGCCGCCCGGATCCAGCAGGCGGTGACCGGATTCGTGGAGGACCCGCACCGGGCGGTGCGGGACGCCGACGCCACGTTCGAGGAGGTCGTCGCGGACCTCGGAGCCGCCCTGGCGGAACGAGGGCGGCGGCTGCGGTCCGGGAAGGACGGGAGCGGCGTGGACTCCGGGGCGGACACCGAGGATCTGCGGATCGCCCTTCAGCACTACCGCGACCTGACGGAGCGCCTCGTACGCCTGTGACAAAGCCCGTACGACCGTGTGAAAGGGGCCGGTCCGGCCGAGAAGCGATCGGCCGGACCGGCCCCTTTCACGCGGGGCGACGCCCCGGTCGGCCGCTTCAGCCGCGGACCACCAGACCCTCGCGCAGCCGTTCCAGTACGGCGTCGGGCACCCGCAGGCCGTTGCTGACGTAGCCGTCGAGGCCGCCCCACCGCTCGTCCATGGCGTCGAGCGCCACGTCGAGATAGCGGGGGCGGACCTCGATGATCGCCGCGGCGACGGCGGGGTCGCCGCCGCCGTCGAGGAACTTCGTCACCTGCGGGGCGAAGGCGGCCCGTACAGCGGGGTTGACCGCGAGGAAGTCGGAGCGCACCGTCGCGCGGGGCGCTCCCAGGATCATCAGCAGGACGGCCGCCGCCCAGCCGGTACGGTCCTTGCCCGCCGTGCAGTGGAAGAGCACCGGGCGTGCGGCGGGCTCGGCGGCCGTCTCCAGGAAGGCCCGGTAGGCGGCCGCCGCGCCCGGTGAGAGGACCATCTTGCGGTAGGTCTCGGCGAAGAGTTCCTCGGCCCGGCCGCCCCCGAGCGTCCGCTCGGCCTCGGCCGGGTCGGCGAGCAGGGAGCGCAGCCGGGCGGGCGCCACGCCCGGGTGGTCGCCCAGCACGTCGGCGACGAAGAGCCGGGCCCGGTCCGGCAGCCGGTCCGGGGCCCACTGGCGCTCGTCGGCGGTGCGCAGGTCCACGACGGTACGGATGCCGAGCGCGGCCACCGCCCGGTCGCGTGCCGGGTCGAGTTCGCTCAGCTGACCCGAGCGGAACAGGACGCCCTGCCGCACCCGGCGGTCACGCCCGAGGGCGATGCCTCCCAGGTCGCGCAGATTGACGACGGTGGCGGCCGGAACGGTCCGGGCGGTCTGCACGATGAACTGCCTCTTTCCCCGATGAAGTTCCAGGAATTCCCCGTACCAGGATCAACGTCGTACGCGTCAGGCCGTACGCGTCAGTCCGACAGAAGCCTGGTCTTCTGCTCCACGAACTCGGCGTCGGTGAGGATCTCGCGCTTCCACAGTTCGGCGAGCCGCTCCAGCCGGTTGATGATGTCGTCGCCCGCGGCCTCGTCCGTCCCCGTCCCGTCGGCGCCGAGGCGCTCGTGCGCGACGAACGTGCCGCCCGCCTCACGGGCCGTACGGGCGAGCTCCGTGGTCCACAGGTCCTCCCGGACGACGATCGCGACGACATCGCCCGCCGGCAGGGCCTGACCGAGCCGGTCGATGTCCTCCGGGCTCGGCACCGCCGCCGCCCCGCCCTCCGCGGCATCGGCGGGAACCACTCCCTCGGGGTCCAGCTCCCGCAGTTCCACGGGGACCGGCGCAGCGCCTCCGGTCCGCCGGACGAAGGCCAGGTCGCCGGCGCGTACGGTGCCGGCCGACACGGCGTCGGCGAGGGCGGGGGCGACCGCCCCGGTGAAGCGACTGCCGGGGAAGGCGATGACGAGGTATTCCACAGGTCCGACGGCCACGGTCGCGTCCTCTCCGTATCCCGGCGGCCGCACGGGCACCGGGGTGGATACGGCATTCCAGGGATGACATAAGAAATCAGAAACTTCACACATAATATGCATCAGTGTCCCGATTCATCCCGATGTCGAGGACCGTCGTGTTGCCCCGGCCATCCGTCCGCCGTGCCGATTACGCGACCGTATGTAAAGGATCAAGTGCATACCCGAGAGGGCAAGGTCACAGCATGGGCCCCTGCTGCGTATTCCGCGCACTGGCCTAGCATCTGAGCATGACGGTCCAGCCTGCTGACGGGCTCTCTCCAACCGCCGCGTTCCCCGACCCTTCCCATGACCAATGGCAGAGCCTCGTCGAAGGCGTACTGCGCAAGTCGGGCAAGGAAGTGACGGGATCGGCCGCCGAGGAAGCGCTGTCCACCACACTGGAGGACGGGCTCACCACCCGCCCCCTCTACACCGCGAGCGACGAGTCGCCGGACACCGGTTTCCCCGGCTTCGCCCCCTTCACCCGGGGCAGCAGGGCCGAGGGGAACGCCGCGGGCGGCTGGGACGTGCGCCAGCGCCACGCTCTGACCGACCCCGCCCGGCTCAACGAGGCGCTGCTCGGCGATCTGGAGAACGGGGTCACCTCGCTCTGGCTCACGGTGGGCGGCCCGGCGGGCGTCCCCGTCGACGGGCTCGCGCGGGCGCTGGAGGGCGTGTACCTCGATCTCGCGCCCGTCGCGCTCGACGCCCCGGCCGACCTGGACGCCGCCGCGACGGAGCTGCTGCGCCTGTACGAGGAGCGCGGCGTCGCGAAGAGCGAGGCGCGGGGCACGCTGGGCGCCGATCCGCTCGGCCATGAGGCCCGGACGGGCGTCGAGGCGGATCTCGCCCCCGCGGTGCGCTGGGCCCAGCGGTGCGACGCGGAGTACCCGGGTCTGCGCGCGATCGTCGTGGACGGGTTGCCGTACCACGAGGCGGGCGGTTCGGCCGGCGAGGAGCTGGGACTCTCCCTGGCCACCGGCGTCGCCTATCTGCGGGCCCTGACCGCTGCCGGGATGAGCGTGGAGGCGGCCTGCGGGCAGCTGGAGTTCCGGTACGCGGCCACCGCCGACCAGTTCCTGACCATCGCCAAGCTGCGCGCGGCGCGCCGGCTGTGGGCGCGGGTCGCCGAGGCGTCGGGGGCTCCCGCCGCCGGGGCGCAGCGGCAGCACGCCGTCACCTCGCCGGTGATGATGACGCGCCGCGACCCGTGGGTGAACATGCTGCGCACCACGCTCGCCACGCTGGGCGCGGGGGTGGGCGGCGCGGACTCCGTGACGGTGCTGCCGTTCGATCACGCGCTGGGGCTGCCCGACGCGTTCGCGCGGCGGATCGCCCGTAACACCTCGACGATCCTGATGGAGGAGTCGCATCTGGCGCGGGTCATCGACCCGGCCGGCGGCTCCTGGTACGTGGAGCGGCTGACCGACGAACTCGCCGCGGCAGCCTGGGCGTTCTTCCAGGAGACCGAGCGGGCGGGTGGTCTGCCCGCGGCCCTGCGTTCGGGGACGGTCGCGGAGCGGCTGGCCGCCACCTGGGCGGCGCGGAGCGCGAAGCTGGCGCGTCGCAAGGAGCCGATCACCGGAGTCAGCGAGTTCCCGATGCCCGGTGAGCGCCCGGTGGAGCGCGAGCCCGCACCCGACGCCTACGCCGGTGCTCCGGGCGGTCTGCCCCGGGTCCGGCGCGACGAGGCGTTCGAGGCGCTGCGCGCCCGGTCGGACGCGCACCTCGCGGCGACCGGAAGCCGTCCGAAGGTGTTCGTCGCGGCGCTCGGCCCGGCCGCCGCGCACACCGCGCGGGTCTCCTTCGCCGTCAACCTCTTCGGGGCGGGCGGGATCGAGGCGGTGCACGAGCCGGTCTCCGTGGACACCGACACCGCCGCCGCCGCGCTGACCGCCTCCGGGGCGTCGGTCGCCGTGCTGTGCTCGTCGGACGCGCTGTACGCCGAGCGGGCGGAGCAGGTCGCCGGTGCGCTGAAGTCGGCGGGTGCGGCGCGGGTGTTCCTCGCGGGGCGCCCCGGCGAGTACGCCGATGTCGACGCCTACGTCTTCGCGGGCTGCGACGCGGTCGCCGTTCTCACCTCCGTTCTCGACCGCATGGGAGTGGCGTGATGCCGACCTCGCCCACGGACCGTAAACCCTCCGTTCCCGACTTCTCCGATGTGCCGCTCACGCCTCCCGCGTCCGCCGGCTCCCCCGCTCCGGCCGCTTCGGCCGGGGAGTGGCAGGCGGCTGTGACCAAGGCCGCCGACGGCGCCGAGGCCCCGCTCTGGGAGACACCCGAGGGCATCACGGTCAAGCCGCTCTACACCGGTGAGGACCTGGAGGGCCTGGACGCGCTGCACAGCTACCCGGGCATCGCCCCGTATCTGCGCGGCCCCTACCCGACGATGTACGTCAACCAGCCCTGGACGATCCGTCAGTACGCCGGGTTCTCCACGGCCGAGGAGTCCAACGCCTTCTACCGGCGCAACCTCGCGGCCGGGCAGAAGGGTCTGTCGGTCGCCTTCGACCTGCCGACCCACCGGGGTTACGACAGCGACCACCCCCGGGTGACGGGCGACGTCGGCATGGCCGGGGTGGCGATCGACTCCATCTACGACATGCGCCAGTTGTTCGACGGCATTCCGCTGGACCGGATGTCGGTGTCGATGACGATGAACGGCGCGGTGCTCCCCGTGCTGGCGCTGTACATCGTGGCCGCCGAGGAACAGGGCGTACCGCCCGAGAAGCTGGCCGGGACCATTCAGAACGACATTCTGAAGGAGTTCATGGTCCGCAACACCTACATCTATCCGCCGTCGCCCTCGATGCGGATCATCTCCGACATCTTCGCGTTCACCTCGCAGAAGATGCCGCGCTACAACTCCATCTCGATCTCCGGCTATCACATCCAGGAGGCCGGGGCGACGGCCGATCTGGAGCTGGCGTACACGCTCGCCGACGGGGTGGAGTATCTGCGCGCCGGGCAGGAAGCGGGCCTGGACGTCGACGCGTTCGCGCCGCGCCTGTCGTTCTTCTGGGCGATCGGGATGAACTTCTTCATGGAGGTCGCCAAGTTGCGGGCGGCCCGGCTCCTGTGGGCCCGCCTGGTCAAGCAGTTCGACCCGAAGAACCCCAAGTCGCTTTCGCTGCGCACCCATTCGCAGACCTCGGGGTGGTCGCTCACGGCGCAGGACGTGTTCAACAATGTGACGCGTACATGCGTGGAGGCGATGGCCGCGACGCAGGGGCACACCCAGTCGCTGCACACCAACGCGCTCGACGAGGCGTTGGCGCTGCCCACCGACTTCTCGGCGCGGATCGCCCGTAACACCCAGCTCCTGCTCCAGCAGGAGTCCGGCACCTGCCGGGTCATCGACCCGTGGGGCGGCAGCGCCTACGTGGAGAAGCTGACGCGGGACCTCGCGGAGCGGGCCTGGCAGCACATCGAGGAGGTCGAGGCGGCCGGCGGGATGGCGAAGGCCATCGACGCGGGCATCCCCAAGCTCCGGGTGGAGGAGGCGGCCGCGCGGACGCAGGCGCGGATCGACTCCGGGCGGCAGCCCGTGATCGGCGTGAACAAGTACCGGGTGGAGACCGACGAGCAGATCGACGTGCTCAAGGTCGACAACTCCTCGGTGCGCACCCAGCAGATCGAGAAGCTGCGCCGGCTGCGCGAGGAGCGCGACGAGGTCGCGTGCCAGGAGGCGCTGCGGGCCCTGACAGCCGCCGCCGAGAGCGACCCCGGTCCGGGGCTTGAGGGCAATCTGCTGGCACTGGCGGTCGACGCGGCGCGCGCGATGGCCACGGTCGGCGAGATCTCGGATGCGCTGGAGAAGGTGTACGGCAGGCACGCCGGGCAGATCCGTACGATCTCCGGTGTGTACCGCAAAGAGGCAGGAGAGTCCCCTTCCGTGGACCGGACCCGTGCGCTGGTCGACGCGTTCGAGTTGGCGGAGGGCCGCAGGCCGCGCATCCTGGTCGCCAAGATGGGCCAGGACGGCCACGACCGGGGCCAGAAGGTGATCGCCACCGCCTTCGCCGACCTGGGCTTCGACGTGGACGTCGGCCCGCTGTTCCAGACGCCGGGCGAGGTGGCGCGGCAGGCCGTCGAGGCCGACGTGCACATCGTGGGCGTCTCCTCACTGGCGGCGGGCCACCTGACGCTGGTGCCCGCGCTGCGCGAGGAGCTGGCCGCCGAGGGCCGCGAGGACATCATGATCGTGGTGGGCGGGGTCATTCCGCCGCAGGACATCGAGGCGCTGCACGAGGCGGGCGCGGCCTCGGTCTTCCCGCCGGGGACGGTGATCCCGGACGCGGCCCACGACCTGGTGACGCGGCTCGGCGCCGCGCTCGGCCACGAGCTGTGAGCCGCTGACCGGATGGCTGCGAAGATCGACATCGACGGTTATGTGCAGGGAGTGCTCGACGGGAAGCGGGCGTTCGTGGCGCGCGCGATCACGCTCGTCGAGTCGACACGGGCCGAACACCGGGTGCTGGCCCAGCAGTTGCTGAGCCGGCTGCTGCCGCACGCGGGGGCGGCCCGGCGGATCGGGATCAGCGGGGTGCCGGGCGTGGGCAAGTCCACGTTCATCGACGCGCTCGGCACGATGCTCACCGGGCTCGGCCATCGGGTGGCCGTGCTGGCGGTCGACCCGTCCTCCAGCCGTACGGGCGGTTCCATCCTGGGCGACAAGACCAGGATGGAGCGCCTGGCGGTGGACCCGGCCGCTTTCGTCCGCCCCTCCCCCACGGCGGGCACGCTGGGCGGGGTGGCCAAGGCGACCCGGGAGTCCATCGTGGTGATGGAGGCGGCGGGCTACGACGTGGTGCTCGTGGAGACGGTGGGGGTCGGGCAGTCGGAGACGGCGGTGGCCAACATGGTCGACACGTTCCTGCTGCTGACCCTGGCCCGCACCGGCGACCAGTTGCAGGGCATCAAGAAGGGCGTCCTGGAGCTGGCGGACGCCATCGCGGTGAACAAGGCGGACGGGCCGCACGAGCGTGACGCCCGCTCGGCGGCGCGCGAACTGGCGGGCGCGCTGCGGCTGATGCATCCGGCGGACGCGGCCTGGACTCCCCCGGTGCTCACGTGCAGCGCACGCGAGTCCACCGGGCTCGACACGCTGTGGGACCGGCTGGAGCAGCACCGTAGGGTCCTGGAGTCCACCGGCAGGCTTGCGGCCAAGCGCCGCGACCAGCAGGTGGACTGGACCTGGGCCATGGTCCGCGACGAGCTGCTGGACAGCCTGTACAGCCATCCGTCGGTGCGGAAGGTCGCACCGGAGCTCGAACAGCGGGTCCGGGAGGGCACGTTGACGGCGACGCTGGCGGCGGAGGAGATCCTCGGGGCGTTCCACGGCGGCATGCGGGACGAGCCCGGCGCGGGAACGTCCGCCTGAACGCATCGGCGCGGGAATCGGGTACAGACCGAGGGGCCCCCGGACGGAGGGGCCCCTCGGCGTTCTCGGGCGCCCGTGAGGAGCGCGGTCCGTGGCGTCAGACGCCGGCCGCGGGCACGGTCACCCTCGGTACGACGACGGGCGCCCCGTCGGAGGTCGCGGTGAGGATCTCCGCCTCGATGCCGTAGAGCTCCCGGACGAGCGCGGCGTCCACGGTCTCGCGGGGCGGCCCCGAGGCGACGATCCTGCCGTCGCGCATGGCGACCAGGGTGTCGGCGTAACGCGCGGCCGCGGCCAGGTCGTGCACGACCATGACGATGGTGCGGCCCTCGGCGGCGACTTCGCGGACCAGGTCCAGGACTTCCACGGCGTGCCCGATGTCGAGGGCGCTGGTGGGCTCGTCGAGCAGGACGACGGGGGTCTCCTGGGCGAGGGCCATGGCGAGCCAGCAGCGCTGGCGCTGGCCGCCGGAGAGCTGGTCGAGGCGGCGTCCGGCCAGAGCGGCGGTGCCGGTGGCCTCCAGGGCGCGGGTGACGGCCTCCTCGTCCCCGCGCGACCACTGGCGGAACAGCCCCTGGTGCGGATGGCGTCCGTACCGTACGAGTCCGGCGACGGTGACCGCTTCGGGAGCCTGCGGGGCCTGGGGCAGCAGGGCGATGCGGTGGGCGGCGTCGCGCTGGCGCAGCTTCCAGACGTCGGCGTCGCCGACGAACACCCTGCCGGTGCGGGGCTGGTGGAGGCGGGCCAGGGAACGCAGGAGGGTCGATTTGCCGCAGCCGTTGGGGCCGACGATCGCCACGACCTGACCGGAGGGAACCGTCAGGTCGACCTGATCCACGGCGGTATGACCGGCGTATCCAGCGGTGAGCTGTTCGACACGGATTTCCACGGAGACCGGCCTTTCCGAAGGACTTGGACAGCATTTTGCCCGATGGGGCTAAAGTAAGGCTAACCTTAGCTCGCTCACGAGCCGACGGCCGCCCGCGCGTGACCGTACGGCCGTCGACGCTTCATGTCCCGTTGAACCCGGAGCCCTTGATGAACCTGCACAGCCGCCCCGCCCGCACCGCCGTCCGAAGAGCGGCGCAAGCCGTCGCCGCGCTCGGCGCCGCCACCCTCCTCCTGACGGCCTGCGGGACGGACTCCGACTCGGGCAAGTCCTCCGGGGAGAAGGCCGGCAAGGCGGACAGCACCTCCTCCGCGACCCGTACGGTCAAGGACGCCACCGGCAAGGCCGTGGAGATACCGGCGGAGCCCAAGCGCATCGTCACGCTGACCCAGGAGGACCTGGACGCGGTGCTGGCGCTGGACATCAAGCCGGTCGGCATCACCAACGGGCAGGGCCTGGACAAGCCGCCGGCCTACCTGGCGGACAAGGTCGAGGGCGTCAACGTCGTGGGCAACCTCCTCCAGCCGGTCATGGACAAGGTCGTCGCCGCGAAGCCCGACCTGATCCTCGCCGGCGACATGCAGGACGAGCAGGTGCTGAAGCAGCTGCGGGAGATCACCCCGGCAACGCTGGTGACGATGGCGCCGACCGATGACTGGAAGCTGTTCTTCCGGGGTGTCGGCAACGCGGTCAACAAGCTCGACGCGGCCAACAAGTTCATCACCGACCACGAGGCCGCCGCCAAGGCCGCCGGGGAGAAGCTCGGGAAGAACAAGGGCGCCGAGGTCTCCATCGTCCGCTGGAACCCGGACGGTCCCAGCTGGATGGAGAACAAGCAGTTCGCCAGTGGCGTCGCCCTGGAGATGGGGCTGAAGCGGCCCAAGTCCCAGGACAAGGACGGCAACGCGCACACGCCGTCGCTGAGCCTGGAGAAGATCAACGAGATCGACGGCGACTGGCTGTTCCTCTCGACGCTGACCTCGGACGGCGAGAAGGCGCTCAAGGACGTCCAGTCCAAGCCCGCCTACAAGGAGCTGGGAGCCGTCAAGAACGGTCAGGCCGTGACCGTCGACGGCTCGGTGTGGTCCACGCGCGGCGGCCCGCTCGCGGCGGACGTCGTCCTGGCCGACTACGTCAAGGCGCTCTCCGCCGAGTGACCTCCGGGTGACGGCAGCGCCGTGCGGCCCGGTCCGGGAGCTCCCGGTCCGGGCCGTACGGCGTGGGTCCCGCTCTCAGATCCTGGCGGCGGCAAAGTCGGCGGCCGTCCATGCCATGCCCACCGCCCCGTCCAGCAGGGCCTGTTCGGCCGCCGGGGAGATCGCCGCCTCGGCGAACGCGGCCTCGTGCGGGCCGCAGGATCCCCCGCTGATGTCGAGCACCGGGTGGATGGACGGCACCGCGTGCGAGACGTTGCCCATGTCGGTGCAGGCGAACGGCGGGCGCTCGACCGGTTCGGCGCGGCCCAGCTCCCGGGCGTTGGCGGTCCAGAGGCGGATGAGTTCCGGGTCCCCCCGGAAGTCCAGGTAGTCGGGCTCGGGTCGCTCCAGGGTCACTTCGCAGCCGGTGGCGAGCGCCCCGGCGCGGAAGCAGTCCTCGACCCGCTGCCGCAGCTCCCTCAGATCCTCGGCGGCCAGCGCCCGTATCTCGTAGGTGGCGGTGGCCCGGTCGGGTATCGCGTTGGGCGCGGTCCCGGCGGCGGTGGTGATGCCGTGCACCCGCCACTGCGGGGGAAGTTGCTGGCGCAGGAGGCCCAGGGCGACCTGGGCGACGGTCAGGGCGTCGGCGGCGTTGCGGCCCTCGTGCGGGTTGAGGCTGGGGTGCGCGGCGCGGCCGGTGTAGGTGACGTCGAGGGTGCCGAGCGCGAAGGAGCGGAAGTCGGCCATCTCGAAGGGGCAGGGGTGCACCATCATCGCGGCGTCGACCCCGTCGAACGCCCCGGCGTCCAGCAGCAGCGCCTTGCCGGCTCCGCGCTCCTCGGCGGGGGTGCCGATGACCCGTACGGTCAGGCCGAGTTCGTCCGCGTGGGGGGCGAGGCCGAGGGCCGCGCCGACTCCGGCGGCGGCGATCAGGTTGTGCCCGCAGGCGTGGCCGAGGCCGGGCAGCGCGTCGTACTCGCAGGCGATGGCCACGGTGACCGGTCCGGAGCCGATCGTGGCGCGGAACGCCGTGTCCAGGCCGTGGGCGGGTGCCGTGACCTCGAAGCCGTGCGCGGCGAGGAGTTCGGCGCAGAGCGCGGCGGACCTGTGCTCCTCGAAGGCGGTCTCGGGTTCGGCGTGCAGGCGCCTGCTGAGGTCGATCAGGGCCGGGGCGTGGGTGCCGACCGCCTCCCGCACGGCGGCCCTGAGAGCGCGGGCCCGCTCGTCGAGCCCGTGGTCGGCCACCTCGGCGGCCCGTGTCTCGGGGCGTGGGGCTGCGGGGACGGTCATGGGCTCTCCTGGCGTTCCGGACCGCCCCGGGGCGGTCGCCTGCACTGTCGGAAATAGGTTAACTTAGCCTTACCTAAGTGTGCGCCGCGTGCCTGTTGGCCCGGTGTCCGTTGTCTTCAGGGGAGTCGTCACCCACATGCATGAGCGTCCGAACCGCCCGACCAGCACTTCGGCAGCGCACTCCGGCGGCGCACCCTCCCCCGGACTCCCCTTCTGACAGCCCAGTCGGGCATCTACTACGCGCACCAGCTGGCGTCCCTCGGCACCGAGTTCAACACGGCGGACTGTGTGGAGATCGACGGGCCGCTGGACGCCGGCCTCTTCGTCGCGGCGCTGAGACGGGCGGTGGGCGAGGCCGAGACGCTCGCCCTGCGTGTGACGGAGAGAGACGGGGTGCCGGTGCAGCGGATCGTGCCCGCCGCCGAACCCGTGGTGCACCGGCTGGAGATGACCGAGGCCGAGGCCGAGGCGTGGATGCGGGAGGACCTGGAGCGGCCGGTGGACCTCGCCGCCGACGGTTCGCTGATGACGCAGGCGCTGATCCGGGTCGGCGAGGGGCGCCACCGCTGGTACCAGCGCGTGCACCACATAGCCGTCGACGCCTACGCCCTCTCCCTCATCGGGCAGCGCGTCGCCGAGCTCTACCGGGCGCTGGTGGCCGAAGAGCCGCTGCCCGAGAGCCGGTTCGCCCCGCTGAGCGAGCTGACCGAGCAGGAGGCCGCGTATCTGGCCGGTGAGGAGTACGCGGCGGACCGGGCGTTCTGGTCGGCGCGCATGGCGGGCTCCGCCGTGGCGGTGCCCCGCCGCTCCCCTGCCGCCGCACTCGCCGGGGAGGCGGCGGACGGTGGTGGCCCGCACCGGAGCACCGATCTCCCCGCCGAGACCCTGGAGCGGCTGTCCTCGGCGGCGCGTGCGGCGAAGGCGACCTGGGCGGAGCTGGTGGTGGCCGCGACCGCGGGGCATCTGCACCGGCTCACCGGCGCCGAGGACGTGGTGCTGGGCCTGCCGCTGAGCAACCGGCGCGGGCCCTCGGCCCTGCGCACCCCGGCCATGACCGTGAACGTCCTGCCGCTGCGGATCGCCGTGCGCCCGGGTGACACCGGGGCCGAGCTGCTGCGCCGGGTGGTCCTGGAGATCCGTGAGGTCCGCCGCCACCAGCGTTATCCGCAGGCGGACCTGCGCCGCGATCTCGCTCTGGAGTCGGCCGAGACCCCGCTGACCGGCCCGCTGGTCAACGTCAAGCCGTTCGACGGCGCCCTGGACTTCGCCGGGACCACCGGCACCGTGCGCAATCTCGCCGCCGGGCCCGTGGAAGGGCTCGCGGTCGGCGCGGCCCCCGGCCCGGACGGAGGGCTGCGGCTCACCCTGGACGCCGACCCCGCCGCGTACGGGCCCGAGGACCTCGCCGCCCACGAGGCCACCTGGCTGCACTATCTGGCCGGGCTGGCCGAACTGCTGCTGACCGACCCGGCACGGCCGATCGGCACCCTGGACCTGCTCACCGGCGACCAGGTGCGCGCGGCCACGTCCGGACGCACCGAACCCGCCGCCGCACTCCCCCTTCCCCGGTCGTTCACCGCGCAGGCGGCCCGGACGCCCGATGCCGTCGCCGTGCGCTCCACCGTGGCGGGCACGTTCCGGGGCGCGCACTCGGAGGCCGGCTCCGGAGCGGACGCCGGGGCTGTCACGCGTACGGGGCAGGGAACGGGCGCCACCGAGGGGGCCGCCGCGCCCGGGGCCCGGCTCACCTTCGCCGAACTGGACGCCGCCTCCGACCGCCTGGCCCACCTGCTGGCCGGACTCGGCGCCTCCGGCCGGCCGGGCGCCGCCGGTGACGCCGAAGGCGCGGGCGGCACGGTGGCGTGGGCGCTGCCCCGGACCGCCGACATGGTCGTCGCGCTGCTGGCCGTGCTCAAGGCGGGCCTGGTCTGCCAGCCGCTCGATCTCGGCCACCCCGCAGCCCGCACCCTGGCCGTTCTGGAGGACGCGCGCCCGCTGTGCGTGATCGGCACGGCGCAGACGCTCGCCGCGCTGCCCGACCACGGGCTGCGGACGGTCGCACTCGACGCGCCCGCCACGGCCGACGCCCTGGCCGCCTGCCCCGACGGGCCGCCGCCCGCCGGGCCCGCGCTCGGTGACCCCGCCTATCTCATCCACACCTCCGGTTCCACGGGCCGCCCCAAGGGCGTCCTCGTCAGCCACGCCTCGCTCGCCAACCTCTGCGCCGGGCACGGCACGGACCACATCGCCCCGGCCGTGGCACGGACCGGCCAGGAGCGCCTGCGGGTCGCGCACAGCGCCTCGTTCGCCTTCGACGCGTCCTGGGACCCGCTGCTGTGGATGGTCCACGGGCACGAACTGCATCTGCTGGACGACGCCGCCTACCGGGACCCGGCTGCCCTCACCGCGTATGTCGACGCGCACCTGGTCGACTATCTCGATGTCACCCCTCCTACGCCGAAGCGCTGCTCGCCGAAGGACTGCTGGACGACGGCCGCCACCACCCGGCCCACATCGTGGTCGGCGGGGAGACCGTCCCCCCGGCCCTGTGGGAACGGCTGACCGAGGCGGTTGCCGTCCACCCGGTCAACCTCTACGGGCCGACCGAGACGACGGTCGACGCCTACTACTGGGTACCGGGCGAGACCGCCGCCCGTCCCGACGGCCGCCCCGTGCGCGGCTCACGCGTCTACGTCCTGGACTCCTCCCTCCGTCCCGTGCCCGCCGGTGTGACGGGTGAGCTGTATGTCGCGGGGGCCTGCCTGGCCCTCGGCTATCTGGGCCGCCCCGACCTGAGCGCCGAGCGGTTCGTCGCGGACCCGTTCGGCGCGCCGCACGGCGAGCCCGGGGGCGCATGTACCGCACGGGCGACCTGGTGCGCCGCCGCGCCGACCACACGCTGGAGTTCCTGGGCCGCGGCGACGACCAGGTGAAGATCCGCGGCTTCCGCATCGAACTCGGGGAGATCCAGGCCCGGCTGGCCGCCCACCCCCAGGTCGCCGCGGCCGCCGTCATCGCCCGCGACACCGGCCACGGCAAGCGACTGCTGGCCTACGCCGTACCGACGAAGGACGCCGCCACGCCGCCCGGACCGGGCGAGCTGCGCGACCACCTGGCCGCCGCACTGCCCGAGCACATGGTCCCCGCGACCGTGACGCTGCTGGGGGCGCTGCCCCGTACCGCCAACGACAAGCTGGACCACCGGGCACTGCCCGACCCCGAACCCCTCTCCCACGCCGCCGGGGCGGAGGCCGCCGGCGAGAGCAACCCGCACACCGAGATCGTGCGAGGTCTCTACGCCGACGTGCTCGGTATCGCGGAGCCCCCGGCCGCCGATGCGGGCTTCCTGGACCTCGGCGGGCACTCCCTGCTCGCCGCCAAGCTCGCCGCCCGCGTACGCGAGCACTTCGCCGTGCCGTTCTCCATCGCCGACGTCTTCCGCCACGCCACCCCGGCGGCGCTCGCCGCGCAGGTCCGCGCCCGCAGCGGAGCGGCCATCGCTGCCGTACCGCTCTCCCCCGTGCCCCGCACCGGTCCCCTCCCGCTCTCCCCGGCCCAGCAGCGGCTGTGGTTCCTCCACCGCCTCGAAGGCCCCAGCCCGACCTACAACATCCCGCTCGTGCTCAGCGTCAACGGCCCGCTGGACCGGGACGCGCTCCAGCTCGCCCTGCGCGATCTGGTGGACCGTCACGAGACACTGAGAACGGTATATCCGCCCACTGACAACGAGTCCGGAGCCGACGGGGACGCAACCCCTCACCAGCTGATTCTTCCTCCGGGCCAGGAGGCGGCCCGGCCCGTGCTGCATCTCGCGGAACCGGGCAGCGATCTCACCGAGGCCGTCCGCCACTGCTTCGACCTCGCCACCGAGCCGCCGCTGCGCACGGTCCTCTTCAGCGACGGGCCGGACCACCACACCCTGCTCCTGCTGCTCCACCACATCGCGGGCGACGGAGCCTCCACGACTCCCCTGGCCCGCGACCTGGCCACCGCCTACACCGCGCGCCTGGCGGACCGCGCCCCGGAGTTCGCGCCCCTGGCCGGCCAGTACGTGGACCACGCGGCCCGGCTCCAGCTGCTCCTGGGCTCCCCGGCCGAGCCGACCGCGCTCGCCGAGGCCCAGCTCGCCCACTGGCGCGAGGCGCTCGCCGGGCTGCCCGACCAGCTGGAGCTGCCCACCGACCGGCCCCGGCCCCCGGTGGCCACCTCTGCGGGCGACACCGTGCCCTTCGTCCTGGACGCCACGGCGCACGAGGCGCTGCGCCGGCTCGCGCGGGCCCACGGGGCGACCGTGTTCATGACCGTGCAGGCGGGGCTCGCCGCTCTGCTGACCCGGCACGGCTGCGGCAGCGACATCCCCCTCGGCACCCCCGTGGCGGGCCGCGACGACGACGCATCGGCCGGGCTCATCGGCTTCTTCACCAACACCGTGGTCCTGCGCACCGACACCTCCGGCGACCCGGCCTTCGGTGACCTCCTGGACCGGGTGCGGGCGACCACGCTCGCCGCGTACGAGCACGACGCGCTGCCCTTCGACCACCTCGTCGAGGCGCTCAACCCGCCGCGCTCGCTGTCCCGGCACCCGCTGTTCCAGGTGATGCTGGCCTGGCAGTCGATCGCGGACGGACCCGTCGCCCTCGGCCCGGAGGCCACCGCGCGGCTCACTGCCGTGCCGTCGGGCACCGCGAAGTTCGACCTGACCCTGAACGCCGGCGAGTTGCCCGGCGGCGGGATCGGCGGCTTCCTGGAGTTCCGCACCGACCTCTTCGACCGGTCGACCGCCCAGGCCCTGGCGGACCGGCTGTCCCGGCTGCTGACGGCCGCCGCCGAGCGGCCGGAGACGCCGGTCGGTCTGCTGCCCGTGCTCGGTGAGGACGAGGTGCACCGGGCCCTGGTCGAGGCCAACGGCGTACCGTCCGGCGACCGGCCCGCGCCGCTCACCCTCGCGGAGGTGTACGGGGCTGCCGCGCGCCTCCACCCGGAACGGGTCGCGGTCAGCTGCGAGGGCGACTCGCTGACGTACGCCGAACTGTCCTCCCGGGCCCAGTCGCTGGCCCGGCTGCTGGCGGAGCGGAACATCGGCCCCGGCTCCATCGTGGCGCTCGCGCTGCCGCGCTCCCTGAACCTGGTGGCCGGGCTGCTCGCGGTGTCGCTGGCGGGGGCCGCGTATCTGCCGATGGACCCGGACTACCCGGCGGACCGGCTCGCGTACATGCTGGACGACGCCCGACCGGCGGCGCTGATCACCGACGCGGCGACGGCCGGGCGGCTGCCCGCGCACGACCTGCCGCTGATCACGGTGGACGAGGCGGCCGGATTCCCCGACGGGCCGATCGGCCAGGCGGACCGTACCCGGCCGCTGACCCCGCGGGATCCGGCGTACGTCATCTACACCTCGGGCTCCACCGGCCGCCCGAAGGGCGTCGTGGTCACCCAGCACAATGTGACGCGGCTGCTGACGGCGACCGAGCACTGGTTCTCGTTCGGGCCGGACGACGTGTGGACGCTGTTCCACTCCTACGCGTTCGACTTCTCCGTGTGGGAGCTGTGGGGCGCGCTGCTGTACGGCGGCCGGGTCGTGGTCGTGCCGCATGTGACCAGCCGTGACCCGCACGCCTTCCTCCGGCTGCTGGCCGACGAGCGGGTGACCGTCCTCAACCAGACCCCGTCCGCCTTCTACCAGCTGGCCGCCGCCGACCGCGAGGCCCCTGGCCACGAACTGGCCCTGCGCTACGTCGTGTTCGGCGGGGAGGCGCTGGAGCTGGGGCGGCTCGCCGACTGGTACACCCGGCACCGGGAGAACGCGCCGACGCTGGTCAACATGTACGGCATCACCGAGACGACCGTGCATGTCTCGTATCTGGCGCTGGACCGGGCGACCGCCGCCTCCGCGATCTCCAGCACCATCGGCGTGAACATCCCCGACCTGCGCGTCTACGTCCTGGACGACCGGCTCCAGCCGGTGCCGCCCGGGGTGACCGGCGAGATGTACGTCGCCGGTGAGGGCGTGGCCCTCGGCTATCTGGGCCGCCCGGACCTGACGTCGGGGCGTTTCGTCGCCGACCCGTTCGCGCATCTCTCCGGGGAGAGCGGGCAGCGGATGTACCGCTCGGGCGACCTCGCCCGGCGGCGCGTGGACGGCACGCTGGAGTACTTCGGCCGGGGTGACCAGCAGGTCAAGATCCGCGGGTTCCGTATCGAACTCGGCGAGATCGAGGCGGTGCTGGCCGCACACCCGGAGGTCGCCGATGTGGCGGTCGTGGTGCGCGAGGACAAGCCCGGTGACAAGCGGCTGGTCGGCTATGTCGTCGTCGCGCCCGGTACGGACCCGGTCCCGGCGGCGCTGCGCGAGCACGCCGCCGCCACGCTGCCGGTGCACATGGTGCCCTCGGCGGTGGTGGTGCTGGACCGGCTGCCGCTGACCGGCAACGGCAAGCTGGACCGCAAGGCGCTGCCCGCGCCGGGGGTTCCGGTGAACGCCGCCGGTCGCGCTCCGCGCACGGTCCGCGAGGAGCAGCTCTGCTCGATCTTCGCGGAGGTGCTGGGGCTGCCGTCCGCCGGTGTGGAGGACAACTTCTTCGATCTGGGCGGGCATTCGCTGCTCGCGGTGCGTCTGGCCGGGCAGATCAGGTCGGCGTTCGGCATCGAGGTGTCGATCGGGACCGTGTTCCAGGCGCCGACGCCCGCGGCGCTGGACACGGCGCTGGACGTCTCTCGCGAGGAGGATCCGCTGGATGTGCTGCTGCCGCTCCGGCCGGCCCGTCCCGGCGACCGCACCCCCGTCCACTGCGTGCACCCGGCGGGCGGTCTGAGCTGGTGCTACGCCGGCCTGATCCGCAACCTGCCGGCCGATGTGCCGATCTACGGGCTCCAGGCCCAGGGCGTCGGCGAGGCGACGGTGGACGAGCCGCTGCCGACCACACTGGAGGAGCTGGCCGCGCACTACGCCTCGCGGATCCGGGAGGTCCAGCCCGAGGGCCCCTACCGGCTGCTCGGCTGGTCCACCGGCGGCATCATCGCGCACGCGATCGCGGCCGTGCTCCAGGAGGCGGGCCAGGAGGTCGAGTTGCTGGCGATCCTGGACGCGTACCCCGCCGAGGGGTTCCGCGACCTGCCGGTGCCCGATCAGGCCGAAGCCCTCGAATCGCTGCTCACCATGGGCGGTTACGGCCCCGACAGCCTCGGGGAGAGGGAGCTGAACAGCGCGAACGTGGTGGAGGTGCTGCGCCGCGAGGGCTCCCCGCTGGCCACGCTGTCCGCCGCGAGGATCGAGGCGCTCGGCGAGGTGTACCTCAACACCAACGACCTCGTACGGGCTTACGACCACCGGGTGTTCCAGGGCGACGTGCTGTTCTTCCGGGCCACGGTGGACACGATCGACGACACCCTGACGCCCGAGACCTGGACCCCGTACGTGAGCGGGCGGATCGACAACACGAACGTCGCCTGCTCGCACAAGGACATGACCCTGCCCGAGCCGATCGCGCACATCGCGCGCGTGGTCGCCGACCGACTGACCGAGCTGGAGAAGTGACACCGATGAGCGACGCATCCGCCAACCCCTTCGACGCGGACGGGGAGTTCCTCGTGCTGATCAACGCGGAGGGTCAGCACTCGCTGTGGCCGCTGTTCGCCGCGGTGCCCGAGGGCTGGTCGACGGCTCATGGCCCGTGCGCCCGGCAGGACGCGCTGGACTGGATCACCGCGCACTGGGACGGCCCCGTCGCCGCCGCCGCGCGGTGAGCGGGCTGCTGATCCGGCCCCGGATACGTCCCCGGGTCGCCGTCGTCCTCGTCTACACGGCCGCGATGTGCATGAACGGCCTGGACTCGACGATCGTGAACCCGGCTCTCTACACGATCGCGGGCGATTTCGGCCGCCCGCTGTCGGCCGCCAACACGGTGGAGACGGCCTTCCTGGTCGCGCTCGCGGTGGGGCTGCCGGTGGCGGGGTGGCTGGGCGACCGGTTCGGGACGAAGCGGGTGTTCCTCGGCGCGCTGACGGCGTTCACGGTCGCCTCGGCGGTCTGCGGTCTGGCCCCGGACCTCACGACGCTGGTGGTGGCCCGGGCCGTACAGGGCCTGGCGGGCGGGTTGTTGACGCCGGTCGGGATGACGCTGCTGTTCCGGGCGTTCCCGCCGCACGAGCGGATGAAGCTGGCGAAGGTGCTGATCGTGCCGACGGCGCTGATGCCCGCGCTCGGCCCGCCACTGGGGGGCCTGCTCACCGAACACCTCTCCTGGCACTGGCTGTTCTTCGTGAACGTGCCGATCGGGGCGGCGGCCGTCCTGCTGGGCGTCTTCGGTCTGCGCGAGCATGTCGAGGGCCCGGAGGGGAAGTTCGACACGGTCGGTTTCTGGCTGGCCACCCCGGCGCTGGGGCTGCTGACGTACGCGCTGGGCTTCGGGCCCTCGCAGGGCTGGACGAGGCCCGCCGTCGCCGTGAGCGCGGTGCTGGGGTCCGTGCTGCTGGTGGCGGCGGTCGTGCACCAGACGCGCGCGAAGACGCCGCTGCTGAAGCTGCGGCTGCTCGCCGACCGGGTGTACGGATCGGCCTCGGCGCTCGCCGGGGTGACCGCGGCCGGGCTGATGGGCGTGCTGTTCGTCTTCCCGCTGCTCTACCAGGCGAGCCTGGGCGCTTCGGCGCTGGACGCGGGGCTGAGCGTCTTCCCGGAGGCGGTGGGGCTGATGCTGGCCTCGCAGGTGGTGGACCGGCTGCTGCCGAAGCTCGGCCCCCGGCTGCTGACCGTGCCGGCGCTGCTGGTCGCCGCGGCGGTCTTCGGTGCGCTCGCCGTGCCCGGAGTGGCCGAGAACGCCTGGAGCGTCCGCGGGCTGATGTTCCTGATCGGTCTGGTGCTGGGGACGGCGGTGCTGACCGTGCAGATCTCCGGCTTCGAGTCGATCGCGCCCCCGGACATGGGGCAGGCGATGGGCCTGTTCCAGATCGTCCGCACGCTCGGCGGCGCTCTGGGCATCGCCGCCTGTGCGGCGGTGATCGGCGGCGGCCACGTGACGGAGGCCTCCGCCGACCCGGGCCCGTACCGTACGGCGGTCTGGGTGACGGCGGGGCTCGTCGCGGTCGGCGCGCTGATCGCGCTCCGGCTGCCGCGTGAGGCCCCGCAGCCGCCGTTCGACGACGAGGACTCCCCTGAGCCGCCCGGTGAGGGCCTGGCGGCTCAGGAGGCCCCGGTCGCGAAGGGCTGAGCGGGCATACGCGTGAGGGGCGGGCCGCATCCGGAGGGGGATGCGGCCCGCCCCTCACGCGTGCTCGGGACGCGGAGTCACGTCGTCGTCTCAGCCTTCGCCGAGCAGGGCGGCCAGCCCGTCCGCGAGGCCGCCGCGCCAGCAGGCGTAGTCGTGGCCGCCGTTGAACTCCCGGTAGCGGACGCCGTATCCACGGGCCCGCAGCACATTGCGGAGCCTGCGGTTCTCCTGGAGGAGCATCCACTCCTGGAGGCCGACCTCCAGATGGAGGGTCACCGGCCTGCGCTCCGCCCACGCGTACTGCCCGGTGAGCCACTCGGTGCCGCGTTCGTCGTCGGGCCACCAGAAGGACCCCGACTGGGAGAGGGCGAGCCCGAAGCGGTCGGGGCGCCGGAAGGCGGCGAACGCGGCGGTGAGGCCGCCCGCGCTCTGTCCGGCGACGACGGTCCGTGCGGCGTCCGCCCCGGCCCCGTACTCCCGCTCGGCCCACGGCAGCAGGGTGTCGGCGAGCCAGTCGACGAACGGGGCGCTGCACGCGAGGTCTTCCATGCGCCGGCCCATGGTGTCGACCAGGACCGCCACGGTGGGCGGGAGATCCCCGTCGGCGTGCAGGTTGTCGAGGATGTCACCGACGCCGAGGACCGGCCCCCACATCTCGCCGTCGAGGAGCACGGCGAGCGCGTACGGGCCTCCGTCCGGGCGGTGGCCGGGCGGCAGGTGGACCGTGATGGAGCGGCCGTCGACCTCGGCGTCGAGCGTGCGGCCCCGGTCCACGTCGTCGCGTCGCCGTGTGCGTGACTGCGGCGGGGCATCGGGGAGTTCGAGGACGGAGGCGGGGTTGCGGCCGTCCCGGGAGGGCAGCGGGGCGCGGTCGTTGAGCGGGTCGGGTTCGGCGTGGTCGAGGACCCCGAGCCAGGAGGACCGGTCGGCGCGCAGGGCGTCCTCGCGCGTGCCCCCGGTGGCGTGGAACTGGTACGAGGCGCGGTGGTCGGCGCGCAGCCGGTGGCTGATCGCCCATACGCCGGTGCCGTCGATCCGTTCCATCAGGTGCGGGGCGAGGTCGCCGGCGTGCCGGTCCTTGTCGGTGACCGTGTGGACCAGGGCCAGGACATGGGTGGCGGGGCGCGCGGGGTCCTCGCGGCGGACGAAGGTGACGAGCCGGTGGTCCGGGTCGCCCTCCGGGTCGGGTTCGACGAGAGGGGTGCCGGTGGCGGCGGCGTACCGCCAGAACGCCTCCTCGGCGTCGGGCTTTTCGGCGCGGACCTCCGCGAGCAGCGTACGCAACAGGGGGCTTCGCACGGCGGTGGCCTCGGGTTCGGTCGGTCCGGCGGATGCCGGCCCCGTGGATGCCGGTGCCTTGGATACGGGCGGGGGCGGCGGATTCCTGCGCGGCGGATAGGTCATGGGTCTCTCGTACTTCCTGTACGTGGGCTTCTTGTACGGGGGTGGCGGCCCGCTACACGCGGGTGGCGGCCGAGCGGCCGAGCAGCACCCAGAGCAGGAAGGGGCCGCCGAGGACGGTGGTGACGATGCCGACGGGCAGTTCGGCACCGTCGAGGACGATGCGGCCGAGGGTGTCGGCGGCGACAACGAGGACGGCTCCGGTGAGCATCGAGCCGACGAGCGGCACACGGAGGGGTCCGGCGAGCCGGGAGGCGATGACCGGGGAGGCGAGTGCGACGAATCCGACGGGTCCGCAGATGCCGACCGCGAGGCCCGCGAGGGCGACGGCGAGGAGCAGGGCCAGGGCGCGGACCCGGCCGGGGGCGGAGCCGAGCGAGGAGGCGGTCGCGTCGTCGAAGCGCAGGACACCCAGGTGGCGGGCGACGGCGAGGCTGACCGGGACGAGTACCGCGAGGCCGATGAGGACGGGGACGGCGACGGAGTAGCTGCGCCCGTTGAGGCTGCCCGAGGTCCACACGTACAGCGAACTGGCGGAGGAGAGGGACCGGCGGGAGAGGACGACCTGGGTGATGGCGGAGGCCAGGGCGGACATGGCGAGGCCGACGACGAGGACGCGGTAGCCGCGCCGGCCGAGGCCGCCGGAGACGGTGGTGACGACGATGACGGCGACCAGGGCGCCGATCGGCCCGGCCCACCAGGCGCCGAAGGATCCGGTGGCGCTGAGGGTCACGGAGAGCAGGACGGCGGCAGTGGCCCCGTCGTTGACGCCGAGGAGTTCGGGGGTGGCCAGGCGGTTGCGGGCCAGGGTCTGGGTGAGGCAGCCGGCCAGGCCGAGGGCCGCTCCGGCGGTGAGTCCGGCGACGATGCGGCCGAGGCGGAACTTCTGGACGAGCAGCACGTCGAAGCGGTCGCCCTGGCCGAACACCGCGCGGAAGGTACGGGCGACGCCCATGTCGCTCTGGCCCGCGTAGGCGGAGAGGACGACGGCGAGCAGGAGGACCCCGGCGAGGGCGAGGGCGGCCAGCGCGGGGCGCCGGGTGACGAGGAGGGACAGCGTGCCGCGGCGCAGGACGAGGGTGTCGGCCGGGCGGACCCGCGGGGTCTTGGTCTTCGGGGTGCGGCGGGCCGGGCGGGGCAGGGTGATCCGGAAGCGGCGGGGGCGGTCGGGGGCGCGTTCCTCGGTGGCCGGTTCCGTCATGCCCATCGAGGCCAGCTGCTTGGAGCGGACGATGGCGATGAGGACGGGGGCGCCGATGAGGGCGACGATGACGGAGACGGGCGCTTCGAAGGGCCGGGAGACGACGCGGGCGGCGATGTCGGAGACCGTCAGGACACAGGCGCCGATGAGCCCGGCGAGCAGGATGCGGGCGGCGAGCCGGGTGCCGGCGAGGGCGCGGGCGAGGAAGCCGGCGAGCAGTCCGAGGAAGGAGATCGGCCCGGCGAGCGCGACGGCGGCCGCGGTCAGCAGGGTGACGCCGATGGCGACGACCGTACGGATCACGGGGGGCCGGTGGCCGAGGCTGCGGGCCAGGTCGTCGCCGAGGGCCAGGGCGGAGAGCGGGCGGGCGACGAGGAGGGCGACGACGAAACCGAGGGCGAGGACGGGTGCGAGGCGACCCAGTTCGCCGAAGCCCTCGACTCCGGCGAGGGAGCCGAGGACCCAGAAGCGGAATCTGTCGTAGGTCTCCGCGGAATTGACGACGATGACGCTGGTGAGCCCGCCGAAGGTCGCCCCGAGCGCCGCCCCGGCGAGGACCAGGCGCATGGGAGAACCGCCGCCGCGTCTTCCAGAAATGAGGAGGACGAGACCGCTCGCGACCACCGCACCGACGAACGCGCAGACGAGATAGGCGTAACCGGAATCGAAGCCGAGCAGCGCGATGCCGGCGACGACGCCGAGCGAGGCGCCCGCGTTGACGCCGAGCAGACCGGTCTCGGCCAGCGGGTTGCGGGTGACCGCCTGGAGGAGGCACCCGGCGACGCCGAGGGCGGCCCCGACGAGGAGCGCGGTGAGGGTGCGCGGCAGGCGCAGATCGCCGACGACGAGGGAGAGCCGGGCGTTGTCGCGCGCGCCGTCCCGGCCGAGCAGGTAGTCCAGGACCCCGCCGGGGCCGACCTCGCCCGCGCCGATCGAGAGGGAGAGACCCGTCAACAACAGGACGGCGAAGGCCAGTCCGGCGACGGCCACCACCACGGTCCGCCGCCGCGGGTCGGCCGTGGAGCGGGAGCCGTCGGGAGTGACGGCGGCGTCGGGAACGGGCCGGGACTCCGGGGGCCGCCCGGTTTCCGGCGTTGTTCCCTTGTCGACTCCCGGAGATGCTTCCCCAGGTCCGACGGAGGCGGCCGCCGCGATCCGGTCGGCTTCGCCTCCGTCCAACTGAACGGTCGAGGAGTCATGTTCGGGAGCCGAGGCCGTGGTCCCCGTGCGCGGCGTTTGCATAAGGTGAGGCTAGCCTAAGTAGATATCGACGGCTCGACCCCTTCTGGGCGGTCGGTTCAATTTAGGTTACCCTTACCTAACACCCGGAGGAGGTTGCTCATGCCTGAGCACATACCGGGCAGAAGCGGCGACTTCATGGGCCGCACTGCTCTGGTCACCGGTGCCGCACAAGGCATCGGCGCGGCAGTCGCCGACCTGCTCGCCACCCTCGGCGCCCGCGTGGCCGCCACGGATCGCGCCCTGCCCGGCATCGAGGCGACGGCCGCCGAGTGGACCCGGACGCAGGAGAAACTGCCCAGTGGCGAGCGTTCGGCAGGCAGTCTGGACCCGTATGTGATGGACGTCACCGACCGCGGCTCGGTGGAGAGCACCGTGGCCCGTGTCGAGCGACAACTCGGCCCGGTCGACGTCCTGGTGAACGTGGCGGGCATCCTGCGCCCCGGCCCGGCGGCCGTGCTCTCCGCGCAGGACTGGGCGGACACCTTCGCGGTGAACGCCACCGGCGTCTTCCATGTCTCCCAGGCCGTCGCCCCGCTCATGGCGGCCCGCGGATCCGGCGCGGTCGTCACCGTCGGCTCCAACGCCGCCGGGATCCCGCGCACCGGCATGGCCGCCTACGCCGCCTCCAAGGCGGCCGCCGCCATGTTCACCAAGTGTCTGGGACTCGAACTCGCCCGCAGCGGCGTCCGCTGCAACGTCGTCGCGCCCGGCTCCACCGACACACCGATGCAACGCGCGCTGTGGACCGACCCGGGCGCCGAACAGCGCGTCATCGACGGGGACCCCGCCACGTACCGCACCGGCATTCCGCTGGGCCGGATCGCCGGCCCCGGGGACATCGCGGAGACGGTGGCGTTCCTCGCCTCGGACCGCGCCCGCCACATCACCATGCAGGAGCTGTACGTCGACGGCGGCGCGACCCTGCGCTGACCGCCCGGCCGCCCCTCCTTCCTTTACCGCGCCCCTTTCCTGCACCTGCCTTCACCTCCCATCCAGCCCCCCGCACCCGCTGACGGGACCATCGAGAATGGAGTTCCCGTGTCGACGGCATCCCAGGTCGCCACGCACACCGCCCCGGCCGATCCGGCCCACCCGGCCGTAGGAGCGGCCACCTCGCTTCTGGACGCCTACGCACCGGGCGACCACTTTCTCGCCACTCCCGGACGCACGCTGCTCGCACGGGGACCGGGACACCATGTCCCGCACGACGAGAGACCGTTGACCGCGCGGGTGGACGCCACGCTCGCCGCGGCGGCCGCCGCCGGCCAGGAGTCACCGGTGGTCATCGGGGCCATCCCCTTCGACCACACCGCCCCGGCCGCGCTGAGCGTCCCGGAGTCGGTGCGCACCGCGCCCGCGCTCGCCTCCGACCCGCTCATCGCCCTGCCGGCCACCGCGCCCACCGCCGGGACCTGGGAGATACGCCAGGTGCCCGAGCCGGAGATCTACGGCAAGGGCGTCGCCGCCGCCGTGGAACGCATGTGGCGCGGCGAGTTCAGCAAGGTCGTCCTGGCCCGCACCCTCGAACTCACCTCCGACGCCCCGGTCGACCTGCCCGCGATGCTCCAGCGCCTCGCCCGCCGCGACCCCTCCGGCTACACCTTCGCCCTGCCGACCAGGCCCGGGCGCACCCTCATCGGCGCCAGCCCCGAGCTGCTCGTCTCCCGCCATGGCAAGCAGGTCGTCGCCAACCCGCTGGCCGGCTCGACCCCGCGCAGCGCCGACCTGGCCGAGGACGTGCGCCGGGCGGCGACACTGCTGGAATCCGTCAAGGATCTCCACGAACACGCCGTCGTCGTCGACGCCGTCCACCAGGCGCTCGCGGGGCACTGCACGGAACTGACCGTCCCGGCCCGGCCGACGCTCATCCGCACCGCCACCATGTGGCACCTGTCCACCACGGTCACCGGCACCCTGCGCTCCCCCGACACCTCGGCGCTGGAGCTGGCGCTCGCGCTGCACCCGACACCCGCCGTGTGCGGCACGCCGACGCGGACGGCCCGTCAGGTCATCGCGGAGACCGAACCGTTCGACCGTGGCTTCTTCACCGGCGTGGTCGGCTGGGGCAACGCCGAGGGCGACGGCGACTGGGTCGTCACGATCCGCTGCGCCGAGGCCGAGGAGCGCACCCTGCGCCTGTACGCCGGAGCGGGTGTCGTCGCCGCCTCCGAGCCCGAGGCGGAGACCGCGGAGACCGCGGCCAAGTTCCGCACCTTCCTGAGCGCCGTGGGAGCCGAGCTGTGACCACGGAAGCGGCGCCCACCTGGCCCGCCGAATTCGCCGAGCGGTACCGGGCGGCCGGCTGGTGGCGCGGGGAGACCTTCGGGGAGATGCTGCGACAGCGCGCCGAGGAGCACCCCGACCGGGTCGCGATCGTCGACCCGGTGGCGGGCAGCCGGTGGACGTACGCCGATCTCGACCGGCGCGCCGACCGGCTGGCGGCGGGCTTCCTCTCCCGGGGCATCGTCAAGGGCGACAAGGTGGTGGTCCAACTCCCCAACATCGCCGAGTTCTTCGAGGTGATCTTCGCGCTGTTCCGGGTCGGCGCGCTGCCCGTCTTCGCGCTGCCCGCGCACCGCGAGAGCGAGATCACCTACTTCTGCGAGTTCACCGAGGCGGTGGCGTACGTCGTCGCGGCCGAGCACGGCGGCTTCGACTACCGTGAGCTGGCGTCGAAGACGCACGCCAATGTGAGCACGCTGCGCCATGTGTTCGTCGCCCAGGGGGACCCCGGCGAGTTCGAGGCGCTGTCCGAGGTCGCCGAGGAGCCGGTCGGCTACGGCGGGCCCCGCCCGGACGACCTGGCCTTCCTCCAGCTGTCCGGCGGCAGCACCGGCATCCCGAAGCTGATCCCGCGCACCCACGACGACTACATCTACTCACTGTGGGGGTCCAACGAGATCTGCGCGGTCGACGAGAACAGCGTCTACCTGTGCGTGCTGCCCGCCGCGCACAACTTTCCGCTCTCCTCCCCCGGTTCGCTCGGCACGCTGTACGCCGGGGGCCGTGTGGTGCTGTGCCCGGGGCCTTCGCCCGAGGTGGCGTTCCCGCTGATCGAGCGTGAGGGCGTCACCATCACCGGGCTCGTGCCGCCGCTGGCCCTGCTCTGGACCGAGGCCGCGCCCGGCACCGCGCACGATCTCACCAGCCTGGACGTACTGCTGGTGGGCGGCGCCAAGTTCAGCGAGGAGGCGGCCCGCCGGGTGCGGCCCGCGCTGGGCTGCACGCTCCAGCAGGTGTTCGGCATGGCCGAGGGGCTGGTCAACTACACCCGTCTCGACGACCCGGTCGAGACGATCGTCACCACCCAGGGCCGGCCCATCTCGCCCGACGACGAGATCCTCGTCCTCGACGACGAGGACCAGGAGGTGGCGCCGGGCGAGACGGGCCACCTGCTGACCCGGGGCCCGTACACCATCCGGGGCTACTGGAACGCCCCCGAGCACAACGCCCGTTCCTTCACCGAGGACGGCTTCTACCGCACCGGTGACATCGTGCGGGTCACCGGGAGCGGGCACATCGTCGTCGAGGGACGCGCCAAGGACCAGATCAACCGCGGCGGCGAGAAGATCGCCGCCGAGGAGGTCGAGAACCACATCCTCGCCCACCCCGCCGTGCACGACGCCAACGTGGTGGCCGAGCCGGACCCGTATCTGGGCGAACGCACCTGCGCGTACGTGATCCTGCGCTCGGGCGCGGGCCCGCTGAAGGCGGTGGCCGTCAAGCGGTTCGTCCGCGAACGGGGCCTGGCCGCCTACAAGGTGCCGGACCGGGTCGAGTTCGTCGACGCGTTCCCGCAGACCGGCGTGGGCAAGGTCTCCAAGAAGGATCTGCGCAACGCCGCCGCCCGCACGGCCCCGTCGTCCTCGCCCTCATAACCGTCCCCGCCCGTCCCCGTCCCCGTCCTCCTGAACGACTCCCCGAACGGAACCCTCTCCACCATGGCTCTGCCCGCCATCGTCCCCTACCCCATGCCGTCCGCCGACGAGTTGCCCGCCAACCGGGTCGACTGGACCGTCGACCCGGCGCGCGCCGTGCTGCTCGTCCACGACCTGCAGAACTACTTCCTCACGGCATACGACCGCGAGGCCGCACCCGTTCCCGAACTCCTCGTCCATGTATCCGAGTTGAAGAAGGACGCGGCACGGCTCGGGGTCCCGGTGCTCTACACCGCGCAGCCAGGCGGCCAGAGCCCGGAGGAGCGCGGTCTCCAGCAGGACTTCTGGGGCCCCGGCCTGCCGGCCGACGAGCACCTCGCGGCCATCGCGGACGAGGTCGCGCCCGACGCGGACGACACCGTGCTCACCAAGTGGAAGTACAGCGGCTTCGTCCGCGCGGATCTGCTGGAGCGGCTGCGCGAGCAGGGGCGGGACCAGATCGTCATCACGGGCGTCTACGCCCACATCGGCGTGCTGATGACCGCGTGCGACGCCTGGATGCAGGACATCCAGGCGTTCGTGGTGGCCGACGCGGTGGCGGACTTCTCCGCCGAGGACCATGCGATGGCGCTGCGGTGGGCCGCGGGCAAGTGCGCCGTCGTCACCACCGCCCGGACCGTCTTCGAAGGGAAGTGACCGCCGTGGCGCTCACACTCGACCAGCTCCGTGCCGATGTCGCCGACATCCTCGGCGAGGACCCCGAGGAGATCCCCGTCGACGAGAACCTCGTCGACTACGGTCTCGACTCCGTCCGCCTGATGGCGCTGGCCGCCGCCTGGCGACGCGACCACGGGATCGAGGTGGCCTTCGCGGACCTCGCCGAGAAGCCGGCGCTGGAGGCCTGGGCGCCGCTGCTGGGCGTGGCCGGCTGACCCAGGTGTACCTGGCCGGCCCAGGCGTACCTGGCCGGCCTTGGCGTACCCGTATGTCCGACGCGCATCCCCTGGAGTCGCCGAGCACCGGAGCGAACGGTGCCGGCGGCCCGGGGCGTCGTCGTGGGGCCCGGGCCGCCGGCCTTGTCCGATGGGAAAGACTGGGGCCATGAGAGACATCGTTTTCACGCGCGCGAGCGGCTGGATCCCGAACGTGATCCGCGAGGACGGCGAGCTGAAGGTGATGCTCGGTGCCGGGGCGGACGCCAACCACTCGCCCCGTGAGTTCACGTTCCCGATCCGGGAAGCCCATCTCGCGGTGATCCGGGCGGACCTGGGCAGGCACCTGCTGCTGTGGAGTGCGGTCCTTCCGTTGTGCGATGCCGCCGGCACCCGGGGCCGGCTCGACGAGGATGCCGCCGTCGCGCTCCTGGATCCGGTTCTCCTCGCCGCGCACGCCGATGTCGACGCGTTCTTCGGGCGCGTCCCGTGGGACAGGGGCCGGCTCATCGCCCATGGGGCCGATGTCGAACTGCTGGAGCGCGGGCAGGTCTGCGCGGCGATGCGCGCGGCGACGGAGACGTCCGACGAGAAGCGGGCTCAAGAGCATCACGCGAACCGCCGTCGCGCCGAGCGCGGCGTGGTCCTGGGCCCGCTCGATACGGCACTTCTGAAGTACACGGGCCAGTACCTGCACGGCGCGACGATCCCGAAGCGGATGCCGGACGCCGTCGACCCCGAGCGGCTGCCCGAGGTCATGCGGGTACTCGCGACCGCTGAGCAGGCGTGCGCCGGTATGCGGATCGGCCGCGACCCACGGCGGGGCAAGCGCGCCACGGACAAGCGCGACTGGAGCCGGATGGAGACGGCCGTGGACGCCGCCGTGCGCCGGGCGCACCCGGAGCTCGCCGCCGACGCCGTGCGCACCATGAGCTTCCTGATGTGCTCGGAAGCCGCCCATCGCTCCCGGAACGCGCCTCCGGAGGACGACGAGGAGACCATCGGCGGCCCAAGCGAGGACGTGCGGACGAGGAAGACCGTCCTGTCCTTCACCGATGACAAGGGCGTCGAGAAGAAGTGGCGCGCGGGCGGCGGGCGCACGGCCTCGGCGGAGTTCTGGGAGTTCGTCGGTGATCGCTCCGCCGGCGACAACGAGGTGTTCACCGTCGAGGACGAGGAGCTGGGTGAGGGGATCCAGCTGCACTTCTACGCCGACACCGCCGCCCGGGTCATGACGGTGCGCAAGAGCCGCGGCGGGTCGGATCCGGAGTACCGGGTCGAGTACACGCTCATCGACGGGATGAGCGGGTACCGGACCCTGGTGAGCGCCTACGTCCGCGGTGGCTGGGCCGCCCTCGACCGGCACGGCTCCTGGCTGTCGGACGCCGCCGAGCTCGAACGCGCCCGGCGGCGACGCGACGGCCGGCCCGACGCCTAGGCGCCGCCCAGCGCCTCGGACACCAGCGCCCGGGCCTCCTCCTGGACCTGGGCGAGATGGCCGGGGCCCTGGAAGCTCTCCGCGTACACCTTGTAGACGTCCTCGGTGCCCGAGGGGCGGGCGGCGAACCAGGCGCTGTCGGTGCAGACCTTGAGGCCGCCGATCGGGGCCCCGTTGCCGGGGGCCTCGGTGAGGACGGCGGTGACGGGTTCCCCGGCCAGGGTGTCGGCCTTGACCTGCTGGGGGAGAGCTTGGCCAGGACGGCCTTCTCCTCGCGGGTGGCGGGGGCGTCGATACGGGCGTACGCCGGGTCGCCGAAGCGGTCGGTGAGGCGGGCGTAGTGCTCGGAGGGGGTGGAACCGGTGACGGCGGTGATCTCGGAGGCGAGGAGGGCCAGCAGGATGCCGTCCTTGTCCGTCGTCCAGACCCGGCCGTCGCGGCGCAGGAAGGAGGCCCCGGCGGACTCCTCGCCGCCGAAGCCGAGGCTGCCGTCGTAGAGGCCGTCGACGAACCACTTGAAGCCGACCGGGACCTCCACCAGGGTGCGGCCGAGGTCCTGGGCGACCCGGTCGATCATGGAGGAGGAGACCAGCGTCTTGCCGATGCCGGTGCCGGCGGCCCAGGCGTCGCGGTGGGTGTAGAGGTAGTCGATGGCGACGGCCAGGTAGTGGTTGGGGTTCATCAGCCCGCCGTCGGGCGTGACGATGCCGTGCCGGTCGGCGTCCGCGTCGTTGCCGGTGGAGACGGCGTACGCGTCGCGCTGCTCGATGAGCGAGGCCATGGCGTGCGGCGACGAGCAGTCCATGCGGATCTTGCCGTCCCAGTCGAGCGTCATGAACCGCCAGGTCGGGTCCGCCAGCGGGTTCACCACCGTGAGGTCGATCCGGTGGCGCTCGGCGATCCGCCCCCAGTAGGCGACGGACGCCCCGCCGAGCGGGTCGGCGCCGATCCGGATGCCCGCGTCCCGTACGGCGTCGAGGTCGAGGACGGACGGCAGATCGTCGACGTAGGCGGTCAGGAAGTCGTGGCGGCGGGTGGTGTCGGCGGCCAGGGCGCGGGCGTACGGGATCCGGCGGACCTCCCCGAGTCCGGCCTCGATCAGGGCGTTCGCCCGGTCCTGGATCCAGGAGGTGGCGTCGGAGGCGGCCGGACCCCCGTTCGGCGGGTTGTACTTGAAGCCGCCGTCGGCGGGCGGGTTGTGCGACGGGGTGACCACGATGCCGTCGGCCAGGTGCTCGGTGCGCCCCTGGTTGTACGTGAGGATGGCGTGCGAGACGGCCGGGGTCGGGGTGTAGCCGTCGTCGCTGTCGATGAGGACGGTGGCCCCGTTGGCGGCCAGCACCTCCAGGGCGGTGACCCGGGCGGGCTCGGAGAGCGCGTGGGTGTCCGCGCCGAGGAACAGGGGGCCGTCGGTGCCCTGGCGGGCACGGTAGTCGCAGATCGCCTGGGTGGTGGCGGCGATGTGGTCCTCGTTGAACGCGGCGGCGAACGCGGAGCCCCGGTGGCCGGAGGTGCCGAAGGCGACACGCTGGGCGGGGTCGGCCGGGTCGGGGTGGAGGGCGTAATAGGCCGTCACCAGCCGCGCCACGTCGACCAGGTCTGCGGACTGTGCCGGGTGACCGGCCCGTTCGTGCACCATCGGGTCTCCTCGTACGTCTTCGTCTTCGGCCGGCCCGCGGGGAGACGGGCCCGTCGCACCGGGAAGCGATCACCCGGGTCCGTACCCGATTCTGCTCTCTCGACCGCCCCGGCGTGCGACCGGTTCACGCCTTCCTCGTGTCGCCTCCCGGCCGGAGCGGCGCCGCGCCCCCGGTCATCGGCGGACCGGGGGCGCGGAAACCGTACGGGCGGCGGGTCAACGGCCCTGGAGGGCCTTCACGTTGTCGCCGAAGGTCCAGCCCTTCGAGCCGTCCCAGTTCAGCGACCAGGTCATCAGCCCCTTCAGCGAACCGCTGTAGTGGTTCCAGGCCTGCGCGACGAGTCCGGTGGACATGTGGCCGCCGCCGGCGCCGGGCTGCGCGGGCAGGCCGGGGACCTGCTTGTCGTAGGGCACCTTGATGGTGGTGCCCTGGATGACGAGCCCCTTGTTCAGGCAGTCGGTCTGGGCGGTGAAGCCCGCGACGGTGCCGGCGGAGTAGGAGTCGCCGGAGCAGCCGTACATGCTGCCGTTGTAGTACTGCATGTTCAGCCACCACAGGCGGCCGTTGTCGGCGTACTTCTTGATGACCGGGAGGTACGCGCCCCAGATCGAGCCGTAGACGACGCTGCCGCCGGTGACGTACGCCGTCTCGGGGGCCATGGTGAGGCCGAAGTTCGACGGCATGGCGGCCAGGACGCCGTCGATGATGCGGATGAGGTTGGTCTGCGAGGGGGACAGCTGGTTGATGTTGCCGCTGCCGACGAGGCCGGTCTCGATGTCGATGTCGATGCCGTCGAAGTTGTACCTCTTCAGGATCGGGACGATCGTCTGGACGAACCGGTCGGCCACCGCGCTGGAGCTGAGGTCGATCCCGGCCGTCGCTCCGCCGATCGACATGAGGACGGTGAGGCCGGCGGCCTTGGCCTGGCACATCTCGGCGGGGGTGGCGACCTTGACGGTGCTGTCCATGCCGTCCTCCCAGAGGACGGTGCCGTCGGAGCGGATGACGGGGAAGGCCGCGTTGACGACGTTGTAGCCGTGCTGGGTGATGCGGGAGTCGGTGATCGGGATCCAGCCGAGCGGCGGGTGCACGCCGTTGGCCGCGCCGTCCCAGTTCTCCCAGTACCCCTGGAGCACCTTGCCCGTGGGCCTGGACTTGACCGCACAGGTCTCGGCGGCCGTTCCGGTTCGCTCCGCGGGCTTCGGCGGTGCGGCTGCGACCAGCATCGGTACGACGAGCGCCGCGGCCAGGCCGAGGCCCAGCAGTCGTGATGTACGCCCCATGATCCGGATGTCCTTCCTGCCCGGGTCAGCCGCCGCCGGTGCGAAGGGTTCGCCCCGACCCGCCCTGTGTCGTGACCCCGTCAAAACGTAGAATGGTCCAGACCTTCGGTCAAGAGGTCTGGACCAGGACGCCGGTCACGAGCCGTGCGGCGGACACCGCGGCGGGGTGGGCAGCGGCACAGTCAACCGCTTCCCACCCCGTCCGGTCAGTGGCCGCGGCCCCTCAGCCGCGACCCGGAACCCGGGCCCCTCAGCCCCGGTCGTAGAGGTGGAACCCGCGCCCGGTCTTCCGGCCGAGCAGCCCCGCCTCCACCATCCGCTGGAGCAGCGGCGGCGGGGCGTAGAGGGGTTCCTTGAACTCGTCGTACAGCGACGCGGCGATGGAGGCCACCGTGTCGAGGCCGATCAGGTCGGCGAGCTTGAGCGGGCCCATCGGGTGGGCGCAGCCCAGCTCCATCCCGGCGTCCACGTCGGCGGCGGTGGCGAATCCCGACTCGGCCATCCGGATCGCGGAGAGCAGATACGGGATCAGGAGCGCGTTGACGACGAAACCGGCCCGGTCCTGGGAGCGGACCACCGTCTTGCCGAGGACGGTGGTGGCGAACTCCTCGGCGGCGGTCAGCGTCTCGGCGGAGGTGTGCAGCGAGGTGACCACCTCGACCAGCGGGAGGACCGGCACGGGGTTGAAGAAGTGCAGTCCGAGGACGCGGTCGGCGCGCTGGGTGGCCATGCCGAGGCGCATGACGGGGATGGCGGAGGTGTTGGTCGCCAGGATCGCTTCCGGGTCCTCGACGATCTTGTCGAGGGCGGTGAAGATCTCCGACTTGGCGGCGGCGTCCTCGACGACGGCCTCGATCACGAGCCGGCGGTCGGCCAGATCGTCGAGGCTGCCGGTGAAGGTCAGCCGGCCGAGGGCGTCCTCGGCGCTCAGGCGGTCGAGCTTGCCGCGCTGGACGGCCCGCTCCAGGGAGACCGCCACCCGTTCGCGGGCCCGGTCGGCGGCGGCGCGGTCGGCCTCGCAGACGATGGTGTCCAGCCCGGCGCGGGCGCAGACCTCGGCGATCCCGGCCCCCATCTGACCGCCGCCGACGACGCCCACCCGGGCGATGGCGGCGCTCATGCCCGCACCGCCGGACGGCCGACGAGGTGGCGGGCGTAGGCCTCCGTGGTGAAGAAGGCGGGCAGCTCCTTGCCGAGCGCGGTGCGTTCGAACAGGTCGCGGACCTGGTCGAGCTGGGCCCAGGGGTACGTGGCGCCGAGCGTGGCCAGTTCCTCGTCGAGCAGGGCGAGGACCGTCTCGCGGTCGACCGCCCGGTGCTTGAGCCACTGCCAGATCTGGACCCGGGCGATCTCGGCGGTGGCCGCGTCCTCCATCAGCCCGTTGAGGGCGACGGCCCCCTGTCCGCGCAGCCAGGCGTCGTAGTAGCGCAGGGCCACGGCGATGTTGTCGCGGACGCCTTCCGGGGTCGGGCGACCTGCCGTGCGGCGGACGGCGACGAGGTGCTCGGCGGTGATGTGCACGTCGTCGCGGGTGCGCTCCAGCTGGTGCGGCCGGTCGCCGAGCACCTCGTCGAAGACGGTCCGGCAGACCGGGACGAGCCCGGGGTGGGCCACCCAGGAACCGTCGAAGCCGTCCTCCGCCTCCCGCTCCTTGTCAAGCCGGACCTTCGCCAGGGCCGCTTCCCGGGCGGCCGGTTCGCCGCCGGGGATCTGGGCGGCCATCCCGCCGATGGCGTGCGCGCCGCGCTTGTGGCAGGTGCGGACCAGGAGTTCGGTGTACGCCCGCAGGAACGGGGCGGTCATGGTGACGGTCGCCCGGTCGGGGAGGACGAAGTCGGGGCGGTGCGCGAAGTTCTTGATCAGGCTGAACAGGTAGTCCCAGCGGCCCGCGTTGAGTCCGGCGCTGTGCTCGCGCAGTTCGTAGAGGATCTCCTCCATCTCGAACGCGGCGGTGATCGTCTCGATGAGAACGGTGGCGCGGATCGTCCCCCGGGGGATGTCCAGGAGGTCCTGGGCGAGGAGGAAGACGTCGTTCCAGAGCCGGGCCTCGTACCGGTTCTCCAGCTTGGGGAGGTAGAAGTACGGTCCGCTGCCCGCGTCGATCTGGCGCCGGGCGCAGTGGAAGAAGTAGAGGCCGAAGTCGACGAGTGCGGCGGGCACGGGACGGTCGTCGATGACGAGGTGCTTCTCGGTGAGGTGCCAGCCGCGCGGCCGGACCATGATGGTGGCGGGCCGGTCGGTGAGCCGGTACTCCTTGCCGCTCGTGGTGGTGAAGTCGATGCGGCGGTCGATGGCGTCGATCAGGGTCAACTGCCCCCGGACGATGTTCTCCCAGGTGGGCGAGGTGGCGTCCTCGAAGTCGGCCATCCACACCTGGGCGCCGGAGTTGAGCGCGTTGACCGCCATGGAGCGCTCGGGCGGGCCGGTGATCTCCACCCGGCGGTCGGTCAGACCGGGGGCGGGGCGGGCGACCCGCCAGTCGGGGTCGTTACGGATCGGCTTGGTGGCCCGGGAGAAGTCGAGCGGGGTCCCGCCGCGCAACAGGGCGGAGCGGCGGCGGCGCTCGGTCAGCAGGTCGAAGCGACGGGCGGCGAAGGCCGCGTCGAGGCGGCCGATGAAGTCGAGGGCCTCGGGGGTGAGGACCTCCTCGTGCCGGTCCCCCGGTACGCCGAGGACCTGGACGCGGCCGGTCGTGGCAAGGGTGGTCATGCGGTTCTCCTCAGCGGGGTGCGAGCGGGGACGGCGGCCCCGGTCGCGGGGGCTCAACGCCCCCGCGACCGGACGGGACTTCTAGTGGAACTGCTCTTCCTCCGTGGAACCGGTGAGGGCTGTGGTGGAGGAGGCGGGGTTGATGGCGGTGGAGACCTGGTCGAAGTAGCCGGTGCCGACCTCGCGCTGGTGCTTGACGGCGGTGAAGCCCTGCGCCTGGGCGGCGAACTCCCGCTCCTGGAGGTCGACGTAGGCGGTCATGCCCTGCTCGGCGTAGCCGCGCGCCAGGTCGAACATGGCGTGGTTCAGGGAGTGGAAGCCGGCCAGGGTGATGAACTGGAAGCGGTAGCCCATCGCGCCCAGCTCCCGCTGGAACTTGGCGATCTGGTCGTCGTCCAGCGCGGCGCGCCAGTTGAAGGACGGGGAGCAGTTGTACGCGAGCATCTGGTCCGGGTGCTCGGCGTGGATGGCCTCGGCGAACTCACGGGCCTGCGCCAGGTCCGGGGTGCCGGTCTCGACCCAGATGAGGTCGGCGTACGGGGCGTAGGCCAGGCCGCGCGAGATGACCGGGGCCATGCCGTTCTGGACGCGGTAGAAGCCTTCGGCGGTCCGGTCGCCCGTGATGAACCGCGCGTCGCGCTCGTCCACGTCGCTGGTGATGAGGTTGGCGGCGAGTGCGTCGGTGCGGGCCACGATCAGGGTCGGGACGTCCGCGATGTCGGCGGCGAGGCGGGCCGCGTTGAGGGTGCGCACGTGCTGGGCGGTGGGGACGAGGACCTTGCCGCCGAGGTGGCCGCACTTCTTCTCCGAGGCGAGCTGGTCCTCGTAGTGGATGCCCGCCGCGCCCGCCTCGATCATCGCCTTGGTGAGCTCGAAGGCGTTGAGCGGTCCGCCGAATCCGGCCTCCGCGTCGGCGACGATCGGGGCCAGGTAGTCGGTGGTGTCGCCGGCGTCCTCGGCGGTGGCGATCTGGTCGGCGCGCAGCAGGGCGTTGTTGATCCTGCGGACCACGCTCGGGACCGAGTTGGCGGGGTAGAGGCTCTGGTCGGGGTAGGTGTGGCCGGCCAGGTTGGCGTCGGCGGCGACCTGCCAGCCGGAGAGGTAGATGGCCTGGAGGCCCGCCTTGACCTGCTGGACGGCCTGGCCGCCGGTCAGTGCGCCGAGCGCATGGATGTAGTCCTGCTCGTGCAGCTGGCGCCACAACCGCTCGGCGCCGCGCCGGGCGAGGGTGTGCTCCTCGCGGACGCTGCCGGAGAGCCGGACCACGTCCTCGGCGGTGTAGGTGCGCTCGATGCCCTTCCAGCGGGGGTCGCTCGCCCACCGCCGCGCCAGCTCTTCCGCCGTCGTCCTTGCCTGCGCCATGGCGTGTCTCCCGAAGTCGTGTGGGTCGATCGTGTGAAGGGTGCGAAGTGCGGGTCACTGGGTGACGCGACTTCCTGGTGCGGCCCACCGGACCTCCGAGGTGGAACGGTAAGCAATGCGCCCGGCGGATCGGTCCGCGATCCCGAGGAGAACGACGTCAGGGCATGAAATCGTGCTCGGGGCCGCGGTCCGGAGCCGGTGTCCGGTGGGCCGCACTCACAACTCTGACAGTGGCACTGAGTGCCATCAACGGGGTACGTCTGCCAAGTTCTGCGAATCTTTCGGTGCGCTTTGCCAAGATTGCGAAGGGTCCCGGAGGTGTCGCGGCGGATAGGGTTGCCGACATGTCGACGACGGCGGGAAAGGCCCCGAAGTGAGCAAGACCTACGCGGGAGCGCGGCTGCGCCGGCTCCGTGAGGAGCGCGGGCTGAGCCAGGCGGAGCTGGCCCGGATGCTGGCGATCTCGCCGAGCTATCTGAACCAGATGGAGCACGACTCGCGCCCGCTGACGGTGCCGGTGCTGCTCCGCCTGACGGAGACCTTCGGGGTGGATCCGGGCTTCTTCTCGGAGCGGGACACCGCACGGGTGCTGGCGGATCTGCGGGAGGCACTGGCGGACGAGGTCGGCGCGGCGCGGGTCTCGGCCGCCGAACTGTCCGAGCTGGCCTCCCGGCTGCCGGGGGTGGCGAACGTGCTGCTCGATCTCGGGCGGCGCAACCAGGCGCTGGCAGGGCGACTCGCGGAGGCAGCGGAGTTGCGGGGCGGCGGCGGGCCGGAGCTGCCGCGCTCCCCGCACGAGGAGATCCGCGAGTTCTTCTACCGCCGGCAGAACTATCTGCACGAGGCGGACCTGGCGGCGGAGGAGCTGGCGGCGGAGATCGGGGTGCGGCCCGGCGAGGTCGTCCGGGCGCTCTCGGCCCGCCTCACCGAACGGCACGGCATCCGGCTGGCGACCGCCACCGAACGGCAGGCCCGGCCCGGAACCGGCGCGTCCCGGGGGCGACCGGACCGGCGGCCGGAGGAGGACGGCCGTACGGCGGACACCGGGCGGCTGCACCACTACGACCGGGACGCCCGGGTGCTGTATCTGTCCGGCCGTCTCCGCCCCGGGCAGCAGGCGTTCCGGATGGCGACGCAGCTGGCCCTGCTCGAATACGGCCCGGAGATCGACCGGTTGGCGTCGGAGGACTACGACGAGGGCTCGGCGACCTGGCCGCTGGCCCGGATCGGGGTCGCGAACTACTTCGCGGGGGCGCTGATCCTCCCGTACCGGGCCTTCCACTCGGCGGCCGAGGAGGTGCGGTACGACATCGAGCGCCTCACCGACCGGTTCGGGCTCGGCTACGAGACGGTCTGCCACCGGCTGTCCACGCTCCAGCGGCCCCGGCTGCGCGGGGTGCCGTTCTCCTTCGTCCGGGTCGACCGGGCCGGGAACATGTCGAAGCGGCAGTCCGCGACCGGGTTCCACTTCTCCCGCGCGGGCGGCACCTGCCCCCTGTGGAACGTGTACGAGGCGTTCGCCGCGCCGGGCCGTATCCACGTCCAGATCGCGGCCATGCCCGACGGGCAGCGCTACCTCTGGACCGCGCGGGCGGTGACCCGGCACCGGGGCGGCTGGGGCGAGCCGGGCAAGACGTTCGCGATCGGTCTGGGCTGCGAGATCCGGCACGCGGGGCGGCTGGTCTACTCCGACGGCCTCGACCTGGACAACGCCTCGGCCGCGACCCCGATCGGGATGGGCTGCCGGATCTGCGAACGCCTGGACTGCCCGCAGCGCGCGGTGCCGCCGCTGGGGCAGCCGCTGGCGATCGACGAGAACAGCAGCACGTTCGTGCCGTACCCGGTGAAGGGGACGCCCGTTTAGGGGTCCTCTTCACCGGGCGTCACGGGTCAGGAATAGCGCAGGGCGATCGTGTCGCCGACCCCGATCACCTTGTTGCGGGCGGCCCCGGCGAACGCCGAGCCGTCGACGGACGCCTTCCAGATCGCCGACCCGGCGTTGGCCTTGCCGTTGACGGAGGTGATCGTTCCGGTGCCGGAGGCGGGGACCACCGAGGTGACGCAGCCCGCCGGCGTGGCGGCGCTCGTCGCGGCGCTCAGGACGGCGCCGAGGGTGGTGGTCGTGCCGGTCGGGGTGAAGGCGACCGAGCAGACCTTCAGGGCGCCGGTGCCGTCGTCCACGGTGAGCGCCAGCTTCGTCGCCGTACCGGCCGTGAAGCCGCTCGCCGCGACCCACTTGGGCGCGCCCGGGGTCACCGGGGTGGGCGGGGCGGCGGTGAAGCCGCCGCCCGCGACGGCGCGCAGGGCGTCGAGGGAGGAGTAGGCGGACGGGGAGGTGTCGGAGGGCTGGTACTTGAAGCCGCCGCCCGGGTTGTACTGCTGGGCGATCAGGAAGTCGATCGGGGTCTTGCCGGCCGGGGTGAGGAAGTCGCCGGTCTGCGGGTTGATGCCGCAGGCGTTGAGCCCGGAGACGGCCCAGCCGTTGGAGCTGGTGTTGATGCCGTACATGGCGTTGAAGGCGCCGGAGGTGTTGATCAGCTTGCTCTTGAGGAACGCCTTGGCCTGGAGGATGTCGGGGTCGGTGTTCGGGACGCCGGAGGCGCAGAGCGCGGCCATGGAGGCTCCGGTCATGTCGACGTCGCCCGGCTTGGCCAGCTCGGTGGCGTTGCCCTCGGCCTTGGCGTAGGTCCAGCCGCCGTCGTTGTGCTGGTTGGCCCGGAGGCGGGTGACGATCTTGTCGACGAGCGCCTGCGGGACCCGCTGGCCGCCCGCCTGGGTTCTCGCGCCGCCCAGGGCGAGGGCCGCGAAGACGGTGCCGTTGTAGTTGGCGGAGGGGCCGAAGTAGCCGGCCTCCGCGTTCTGCCAGTAGCCGTAGATGTCGGCGATCAGGTTGCGCGATGCGGAGACCCGGGCGGGGTCGATCCCGGCGGCGTACGCGTTGAGCGTGCCGCGCTGGTAGTCGGTGACGACGGGGGTGGCGGAGGGCCAGCCGGGGGTGGCCAGGAGGTTGCGGTAGACGGTGCGGGCGTTCTTGGTGGTGTCGCCGCCCGGGGTGACGTCCACGGCGGCCGTTCCGGCGGCGGCGAACGCGCTGAACGCCCATTCGTTGGAGAGTCCGGAGCCGGCGTACGAACCGTCGGCCGCCTGCAGGGACTTGACGTACGCCACACCGTTGGTCTTCGAGGTGGCGATCTGGGCGGGGGTCGAGGTCGCGGCGGCGGGCAGCACCGTGAGGCCGAACGCCCCGAGGGCGGCGGGCGCCACGAGGGCGACGCGGCGTCGCGTACGGGAGACGCGCGAGACGGTGGACGTCCGGAAGGGGACAGAACGCGGCATGTGCCTGCTCCTGAGGTGAGGGGCGCACGGCACCGCGCCGCCTCCCGTGACCGCGCGCGGCGGGTCGGGGCAGGCTGGGGGTGGCCGACGCCCGAACGCGTGGGTACGGCTTCTCCTGGGACAACCGCCGTCTGGGCATTCGGGCTCGGGAACGGCCCCCTGCCGTCCCACACCGCTGCGCGTCAGCCCCGGATTCGCACCGGGTTCCCCCTACGGCAGGCCAGGACGCTACCCGAGGCGGCACCGGCGCGCCAGGGACGGCCGGGCGTACGCCGGAGCGTCGGCGAAGGAGACACAGGCCACCTTGACGACCTCTTCGAGAGCGTGTTCCAATCCGCCTGATACGCACTCAGCCCCAGGGGAAGCCGGTCGAAATCCGGCGCTGACCCGCAACCGTGGGCCCGCATCGCGCGGGCGAGCCGGACTGCCTGGGACCAGGAATCACAGCGAGAAGCGCCGTCGCGGACTACGGCGTGGTTCGAACAGCCCCTGCGGGCGGTCCCTCTGCGGCCGCCCCTCGCCGGGTGCTCTCTGCCACGCACGGCCCGCCCGGACGACACGAGGGGCCGTGGTGGGGACCGCACAGCAACAGGACCGGCACGCCGGGAAGAAGAGACTTCTGTCGCTGCTCACGGCGGCCGCCGTGACGTTCGCCGCGAGCGTGGCGTTCGTCACCGGCGCGGGCCCGGCGGCCGCCGACCCGGTCGCGGAGTGCACGGCGACCAAGGGCGCGATCGTCGCGGTGGACTTCGGACCGTTCGGCGGCGATGTGGTGCGCGGCTGCGACACCACGCCGACCACCGGCTACGAACTCCTCCACGAGGGCGGGTTCACCACCGAGGGCACCCAGCACGACGGCGACGGCTTCATCTGCCGGATCGGCACGGGATCCTTCGACTCGGGTACGCAGTACCCGACTCCGGCCACCGAGGACTGCGTGCTGACCCCGCAGGCCACCGCCTACTGGTCGTACTGGATCGCCTCGCCCGGCCAGGACTCCTGGTCCTACAGCCCGCTCGGCGCGATGAGCCGCAAGCCGCAGGCGGGCGACGTGGACGCCTGGGTGTTCGGCGGCACCGACGTCGGGGGCTCCACCGGCCGCCCCGCCTTCACCCCCGACGAGGTCCGCGCCCGCGGCGGCGCGACGCCCGGCCCCACCGATGACCCGACCGGCGGGCCGACCGTACCCGCCGGGGAGATCGACGTAACGGCGGCCGCCCGCTGGGTGAGCGGTCAACTGCGCGACGGCACCCATGTGGTGGACGAAGGAGCCGAGACCCCCAACGACTTCCTCACCACGGAGGCCGCGTACGCGCTCGCGGCGGCGGGCGGCAAGGGTCCGGCCCTGGACAAGGTGGTCACCCACCTCGCCGGTCGCACCGACGCGTACGCCTACCCGGCGGGAGCCGATGAGCCGCCCGCCGCCCCGGCGGCGGCCCGGCTGGCACTGCTCGCGGAGATCGCGGAGGGCGACCCGCGCGACTTCGGCGGGCACGACCTGCTCGGCGACCTCGCGGCGAACGTCTGCCCGGCCGGCCCGGAGTCCGGCAGCCCCACGCCCGGCTGCACGGCCAAGGGCGACTTCCACGGCGCGACGTACGCCGACGGCCAGGCCCTGGCCGTGCTGGCGCTGCTGCGCGGCGGGGTCGAGCGGCCCGCCGGGACCGAGGAACGGCTGACCCAGCTGGTCTGCCAGGACGGCTCGGTGACCGGCATCCTGCTGAGCCCCGGTGAGTACTGCGACGGTGATCCGGCGACCACCGGGCTGGTGGCGCTGGTGCTGGACGAGGCGGGCGGGCATGAGGCCGCCGTCGCCAAGATGCGTACGTATCTGAAGAAGGCCCAGCTGAAGTCGGGCGCGTTCCCCGCGGACAACATGTCGACCACCGGCTCCGTCGCGGCCACCGCCCTCGCGGCGCAGGCGCTGCGCGCACTCGGTGACGGCGACGCGGCCGACGCGGCGGTCGCCTGGCTGTCACGGGAGCAACTGGACGGCGGCGGCTTCGGGTTCGACGAGGGCGCCACCGACGCCGCGCTGTACGCGACCGCCCCCGCCGTACTGGCGGGGGCGGGCACGGACCTGGTGAGGCTGGTCGCGAAGGCCTCCGAGCCCACCGTCCCGCCGACCACTCCCCCGGCGACCGGCGGCCCCACCGCGAAGCCGACGACACGCCCGCCGGGTGGGGGCCCGGACCTGAAGAAGGGTGTCGGCTTCCTCACGCGCCCCGCGAACCTGCTGCAGGGCCGCTACTACGACGACGGGGCCGGGCAGGGCCAGGCCGATTTCGGCATGACCATCGACGGGGCGTTCGCGCTGGCCGCGACCGGGCACGACAACAACGCGCTGCGCACGGTCGTGGACTTCCTCTCCGGCGGCGGCAAGGACCGCACGGGCCGCACGCTGGCGGACTGGTCCGGGATCGGCGGCACGTACGCGCAGGGCGGCAGGATCGGCAAGGCGGCCCTGCTCGCGCAGGCCGTCGAGCGCGACCCGCGGGACTTCGGCGGCCGGGACCTGATCGCCGCGGTGACCGACGCCGTCTGCGAGAAGCCGAGCACCGCTCCGGACCGCAGTTGCCCCGCCGAGGGCGCCTACACCTACTCCCCGTCCGTCTTCGCCCAGTCCCTCGGGATCATCGCGCAGGTGCGCGCGGGCGAGGAGAAGGCGGCCGAGGCCCCGATCGCGTATCTGGCGAGCCTTCAGCACGCCTCCTCGGGTGCCTGGCCGAGTCTGATCCCCTCCACGGGGGACTCGGACGTCGACTCGACCGCCATGGCCGCGATGACCCTGGACCTGGTCCCGGGCGACACGCACGCGGCCGCCGTCGACAAGGCGCTGGCCTGGATCGCCGCCCGGCAGTTGCCGGACGGCGGCTTCCCCGGCGCGTCCGGCAACTCGGTCAACTCCGCCGCGCTCGCCGTGCAGGGCCTGTCCCTGGACGCGGAGAAGTACGACCGGCAGATCACGAAGGCACTGAAGTTCCTCGCCTCGCAGCAGAACAAGGACGGCGGGTTCAACGTCGCGAAGGAGGGACAGCGGGGCTCCGACATCCGCGCCTCGGCGCAGGCCGTCGGCGGGGCCACCGGCATCTCCTTCGGCACCCTGACCCGTAGCCTGAAGGGCACCACACCGAACCCGGTGCCGTCCTCCTCCACCCCGGTGATCGTCACCCCCGGGGACAGCGCGGGCGGCGGAGGCATCGTGAACGCCGACGGTCCGGGCGGCGGGGGCGGCCTCGCGTCGACCGGTGCGCAGGTGCTCGGCCTCGCCGCGGCCGCCGCGGTGCTGGTCCTGGTGGGCTGGCGTACGGTCGTGACCGCCCGCAACCGGCGTAGCGCGGCAGCGGGCGGTGAGCGGTGAACCCGCGCCTGCTCCGTACCGTCGGCCGGGCCCTGGGGGTCCTCGGCCTGACCGCCGCGGCGGTCCTCGCTCCCGCGGGTCCCTCCTCGGCGGCCCCGCAGCCGATCGGCCGGTGCACCACCTCGTCGGGCGTGGTGCTGGCGGTCGACTTCAGCCACTGGGGCGGCCCCGTCTACCGCTCCTGCGGTACGACGCCGACGACCGGCTACGAGCTGCTCAACCAGGGCGGCTGGCGGACCACCGGCACCGGGCACGACGGCCCGGCGTTCATCTGCCGGATCGGGTACAGCGGACATCAGGGCGGCAAGCAGTACCCCACCTCCCGGCAGGAGGACTGCGTGCTCACCCCGCCCGCGTCCGCCTACTGGTCGTACTGGCACGCCGACCCCGGCGAGGACACCTGGGAGTACAGCCAGCTCGGCGCGATGAGCTACCGTCCCCGGCCGGGCAGCGTGGATCTGTGGATCTTCGGCGGGACGAACATCGAGGGCACGAAGGGCCGCCCGACCGTCACCCCCAACCAGCTGCGCGCCCACAACTCCCGTCCGGTGGGCGGAGATCCGGCGCCGACGCCCGAGCCGAAGCCCGATCCCGTACGGACCGCGCAGCGGCCGGCGGACGGCGACCAGGCTCCGCCGCCGCCCTCCGGGAAGCCGTCCGAGAAACCTTCGGAGAAGCCCTCGAAGTCGGCGTCGCCGTCCGCTTCCACGCCCCCTCCCCCAGCCCGTCCGCTTCGGTGACAACGGGGGCGGCGGTGGCCGCGCCGGAGAAGGGGGCGAAGGTGGTGGACGCCGCACCGGCGGCCGAGGCGGAACACGACTCCGGGTCGATCCTGCCGGTGGCGGCGACGGCCGGTCTCGTGGTGGTCATCGGCGGCGCGGCCGTGTTCGCCGCGAAGCGCCGCCGCCGTGAGCAGTAGTCCGTACGCGCCCCGCACGGCCGGGAAAGGCACCGCCGCTACGCCGGACACCGGCGGGCGGCGGCTGCCGCGCACCCTGCACCCGGTCGCCTGGTGGATCTGGGCGCTCGCCCTGGCCACGGCGGTGAGCCGGACCAACAACCCGCTGCTGCTCTTCCTGGTTCTCGCGGTGCTCGGCTACGTCATCACCGTGCGCCGCACCGAGGCCCCGTGGGCGCGCGGCTTCCAGTACTACCTGTATCTGGCGCTGACGGTCGTCGCGATCCGGGTGGTGTTCCGGGCGGTGTTCGCCACCGGCATGACCCCCGACGACCACTACCTCTTCTCGCTCCCGCACATCCCGACGCCGGACTGGTACGCGGGCATCCAACTGGGCGGCCCGGTCTCGCTGGAGGCGCTGCTGTCGGCCGCGACGGACGGCCTGCGCCTCGCCTGCATGCTGTGCTGCATCGGCGCGGCGAACACCCTCGCCAACCCCAAGCGGGCCCTGCGGGTGCTGCCCGGCGCGCTGTACGAACTCGGCGTCGCCGTCACCGTGTCGATCAGCGTCGCTCCCCAACTGGTGCAGAGCGTGCAGCGGGTGGCCCGGGCCCGGCGGCTGCGGGCCGGGCGCATCAAGGGACTCAAGGCGCTGCGGGGCATCGTGGTGCCCGTGCTGGAGGACGCGCTGGAGCGGTCGTTGCGGCTGGCGGCGGCGATGGACTCGCGGGGGTACGGGCGGGCCGGTTCGGCGACACCGCGCTCGCGCCGGCTGACCGGGGCGCTGATGCTGCTGGGCATGTGCGGTCTGTGCGCCGGGGCCTACGGGCTCCTCGACCCGTCGGCGCCCAAGCTGCTGGGGCTGCCCGCGCTGGCGGCCGGTTCGGTGCTCTGTCTCGCCGGGCTGCGGCTCGGCGGGCGGCGAGTGACGCGGACGACGTACCGGCCGGATCCGTGGCGGTTCGCGGAGTGGGCGGTGGCGTCCTGCGGGGTGCTCTCGGCCGTGCTGCTGTTCGTCAACGTCGGTTACGACCCGGCGGAATTGAACCCGTCCATCTATCCGCTGAGCTGGCCGACGCTGCCGCCCGTCCCGGCCGCCGCGATCCTGCTGGCGGGAGCGGCCGGGTTCCTGGCGCCGCCACCGACCCCGCCGGGTCCGCCCGCTCCGCCCACCCCGCACATCACCGCACCGCGCACCGAGGAAACCGCATGATCACCTTCGACCGGGTGTCCGTCGTGTACGACGGCGCCGACGAGCCGGTCCTGCGGGACGTGAACCTCTCGGTCGACGAGGGTGAACTGTGCCTCGTGGTGGGCCACACGGGGGTCGGCAAGTCGACGCTGCTGGGCGCGGTCAACGGGCTCGTCCCGCACTTCACCGGCGGCACGCTGTACGGCACGGTGACGGTCGACGGCCGCGACACAGCCGACCATCCGCCGCGTGAACTCGCCGATGTCGTGGGCGTGGTGGGCCAGGACCCGCTGGACGGCTTCGTCACGGACACGGTCGAGGAGGAACTGGCCTACGCGATGGAGCAGTTGGCGATCTCGCCGACGGTGATGCGCAAGCGGGTCGAGGAGACGCTCGATCTGCTGGGGCTCGCGGATCTGCGCCATCGGGCGCTGTACGAGCTGTCCGGCGGTCAGCAGCAGCGCGTCGCGATCGGTTCCGTGCTGACCGCCCATCCGCGGGTCGTGGTGCTGGACGAGCCGACGTCCGCGCTCGACCCGACGGCGGCCGAGGAAGTGCTGGCCGCGGTGACCCGGCTGGTCCACGACCTGGGGGTGACGGTGCTGCTGGCCGAGCACCGGCTGGAGCGGGTGGTGCAGTACGCCGACCGGGTCATCCATCTGCCGGGGAACGGCCGGGTGGTGTCCGGGGCGCCGTCGGAGATCTTCACGGCGTCGTCGATCGCCCCGCCCATCGTCGAACTGGGCCGTGCCGCGGGCTGGTCGCCGCTGCCCCTGTCCGTACGCGACGCCCGCAGGGCCGCCCGTCCGCTGCGTACGGCACTGGAGGGCGCGGTTCCCCCGCCGGTGCGCGCGGTACCGGTCACACCGGGCGCGCCCCTGCTCGCGGCTCGGGGGATCACGGTCGCCTACCGGGGCGTCCCGGCGGTACGGGAGGTCGACGTCGATCTGCGGGCCGGGGAGATCACGGCGCTGATGGGCCGCAACGGCTCGGGCAAGTCGTCGCTGCTGTGGGCGCTCCAGGGTTCGGGGCCCCGTACGGCCGGGACGGTCCGGGTGGGCGGGGGCGAGTCCGGCGCGCCGGGCGCGGCGAAGGGCGGCGACCCGAAGAAGCTGTCGGCGGCCGAGGCCCGGCGGCTGGTCGGGCTGGTTCCGCAGACCCCGACCGACCTGCTCTATCTGGAGAGCGTCAAGCAGGAACTCGACCAGGCGGACAGCGAGTCCGGAGCCGGGGGCACGGCCGCGACCGGGGCCACGGGGCCGTCCGCCCGGGCGATCCTGGACCGGCTGGCCCCGGGCATCGACGGTGCGACGCATCCCCGCGATCTCTCCGAGGGCCAGAAGCTGGCGCTGGTCCTCGCGATCCAGCTGGCGGCGGCCCCGCGGGTCCTGCTGCTGGACGAACCGACGCGCGGTCTCGACTACCGGGCGAAGACGCAGTTGATCGCGATGGTCGACGAACTGGCCGCCGAGGGGCGGTCGGTGGTGGTCTCCACCCATGACGTCGAGTTCGCGGCGCGCGCCGCGGACCGGGTCGTGGTGCTGGCCGAGGGCGACATCGTCGCGGACGGCCCGACCACCGAGGTGATCGTCGCCTCCCCGGTCTTCGCCCCGCAGGTGGCGAAGATCCTCGCGCCTCTGCCGTATCTGACCGTCGACCAGGTGACCGCGGTCCTGCCGGACGCAGAGGCGGACGCGTGAAGTACCTCGACGGCCTCCAGGACGCGGGCGGCCTCACCGGGCGCTCCGCCGGCGCCATCCGTATCGCCCCGCGCGCCGGAATCGTGATCGCCATGGCCGCCTTCCTCGGTCTGGTCGCCTTCTTCTGGCCCTTCGTCGTCGCCCCCGGCAAGCTGGGCGCGGCCTACGCGCCACCGCTGATCTTCGGCGTGCTGCTGGTCCTCGTCCTGTGCGTCGTGATCTCCGAGATCGCCGAGGGCGGGATCAACTCCAAGGCGCTGGCGATGCTCGGGGTGCTCTCCGCCGTGAACGCGGCGCTGCGCCCGCTCGGGGCGGGGACGGCGGGCATCGAGACGGTGTTCTTCGTCCTCGTCCTGGCGGGCCGGGTCTACGGTCCCGGCTTCGGCTTCACCCTGGGCTGCACGTCCCTGTTCGCGTCCGCGCTGATCACCGGCGGGGTCGGCCCCTGGATGCCGTACCAGATGTTCGGCTGCGCGTTCGTCGGCATGCTCGCGGGTCTGCTGCCCCGGGCCACGGGGCGCCGCGAGGTCCTGATGCTCGCCGTCTACGGATCGCTCTCCGGCTACCTCTTCGGCTTCCTGCTGAACCTGTCGTTCTGGCCGTTCTCGCTGGACCCGAACAGCTCGATCGCCTACCTGCCCGGTCTCCCCTTCACCGAACAGTGGCAGCGCTACCTGGCGTTCGACGTGGCCACGTCGCTGGGCTGGGACACCGGACGCGCCGTCACGAACTTCGTCTGCGTCGTGCTGGCGGGCCCCGCCGTGCTCACCACGTTCCGCCGGGCCGCACGCAAGGCGCGCTTCCGGGCGCCGGTGCGGTTCGCCGCCCGAAAGCCGGATGGGGAGGGTCCGGCGGGGATAGATTCGACGACGCGGACACCGTGATCGTCTCCGGGGGGAACAGCAGTGGACTGGGGCACGCTCGTCGCCACCGTCAGCGGCGGATTCATCGCGATATCGGGCACGGTGCTGGCGGACCGGCTGCGCCAGCGCCACGAGAGGGACCGGGAGGCCGACGAGCGGCGGCGTTCGGTGTACATCGAGTTCATCGCCGCGGTGGGGAAGTGCCACACCCGGCTGCGTGGGATAGCCCAGGCGCAGGATCCGGGCGTCGATCCGGAGCTGGCCGCCCGCGCGGCGTTCGACGAAGCAGGCGTCCACGAGGTGCGCGAGCGGTTCTTCATCGACGCCTCCGCCCGGGTGGCAGGCGCCGGGCAGGCGATGTTCCAGCAGTTGCGCGCCGTCCAGCGGGTCGTGGGCTCGGGCGCGACGCACACCTCGTCCGCCTTCCACGACGTCTACCACCCCTACCTCGACCTGGTCTGGGCCTACCGGGTGTCGGTGCGGGGCGAGCTGAAGGACCGCGCGTTCTCGCCCGGGTCCTTCGGGTGGGAGGCCTGGGACGGCAGGGAGCGGTGCCCGGTGTGCCGGGGCGAGCTCACGACGGGGGCGTGAGGGCCCCGCGCCGCGACTCCGGGGCCTCACGCGATGCCCGGTCCCCGTGGGGCCGTGTGCGGTGCGCCGGCGTCGACCCACTGGGCCATGATCACCGGGGTGTTGCGGTGGCCCGCTGATCGTGTTGTGGTTGATCGCCACGGTGGGGCACGAGGCCTGCCGGGGCGCCGGCTCGTCGAGGATGGCCCGCAGCTCCTGCTCGGCCTCGGGGTGGTCGCGCAGGGCCCGGCGATCCTGATGCGCCGCATCGGCCCCGACGTCCGCGGCGCCGATGCGGCGCGCGGCGATCAGTTCCTCGCGGGACTCCTCCAACTCGGCGCCGATGACCTCGTCGTCCTCGCCCCCGCCCAGGAACCGGGCCGGCCGCCCGCGCACCAGGCCCCGTCGCCATCAGTCCCACGAAGGTCGTCGCTCCCGATGCCGCCGGCGCCGCCAACTCGGCTTCCGCCGAACCACCTCTGTCCGGCCTGTCACCTCTGCGGGTACGTGACCCCGCCCCTGATGCGACCGTGGAAGGCCGACAGCGCCTTCGGGAGGCGCATCGGGCCGCGGCGCAGAGCAGTTCCGGCCATGTCGCGACCGGCCGGGCCGGGCCCGGCCTCCCGTACGAGCACGGGCGCACCGGACCCGGGATGGTGGATGATGGACGAGGGGCCGCGACACGACGACGTTCCGCAGATGCCGTCGGCCGACGCCCCGGAAGGGCGGTCGTCATGTCCGCAGCCGGAGTGAGGAACCGGGCCGCGACGCTGCTCGCCGTGCTCGTGCTGGCCGTGACCGCCGCGTGCACGGGCGGCGACGGATCGTCGCCCTCCTCCACCAGCCCATCCCCCCGTACCGGCGGAGCCGCCGACGTACTCGCCGTGAAGATCGACAATGTGGTGCCCGCACGCCCCCACACCGGGCTGGAGCGGGCCGACATCGTCTACGTCGAACAGGTGGAGGCGGGCCTGAGCCGGATTCTCGCCGTGTACTCCTCCGACCTGCCGCCGGTCATCGGCCCCGTGCGCAGCGCGCGGGAGACCGATCTGGAGCTGCTGCGGCAGTTCGACCGGCCGACGCTGGCCTTCTCGGGGGCACAGAGCAGGCTGCTGCCCGTCATCGACCGTGCGCCGCTGGACCCCGTACCGCCTTCGAAGGCACCCCGGGCGTACTTCCGGGGCTCGGACCGGCCCGCGCCGCACAACCTGTATCTGCGGCCGGAAAGGATCCCGTTCACGGCCTCCGGTGTGGATGCCGTGGCGGAGCTCGGGCTCAGGGTCGGCCCGCCACCGCCCGGCGGGGAGCCGGTGGACAGCCGCACGGTCCGCTATCCGTCGGCGTCGGTGACGTTCACCTGGTCCGCCGAGGGCGAGCGCTGGCTCGTCTCGCTGGACGGCGCCCCCGCCCGTACGGCCGAGGGCGAGCGCATCGGGGCCGGCACGGTCGTCGTCCAGGACGTGGACGTACGGGAGTCGGACTTCCGTGACCGGTCGGGGAACAACACTCCGTTCACCGAGACCGTGGGCTCGGGGGACGCGGTCGTCCTGCGGGACGGCCGGGCGTACGACGCCCGGTGGGCCCGGAGCTCCGCCGGCGCGGACACGGTGTTCAGCACCCCCGGCGGACGCCGGGTGGATCTCGCCGAGGGACCGCTGTGGATCCTGTACGCGCCGCGCGGCTGAAGCCCGGAAAGGGTGTCCGGGCGGTGCGGGGAACGCACCGCCCGGACGCCCGTGAACTGCGGTTTTCCTACTGCCAGACCTTGACGTAGTCGATGCTCATCTTCTGCGGGAAGCGGGTGGTGGCGTCGGGCGGGCCGGGCCAGTCACCGCCGACCGCGTTGTTGAGGATGAGGAAGAAGTCGTGGTCGAACACCCAGGGTCCGCGGGTACTCTCCAGCCGCTCCTTGTCGACCGTGTGCGTGACGTTTCCGTCGACCCGGAACGTCATGCCCTTGCTGTTCCAGTCCACCGCGAAGGTGTGGAAGGCGTCGGCGAAGTTCGCGCCGCCCGGCAGGGAGTACGGGGCTCCGTAGCCGGCCGCGCCGTTGTACGCGGGTGCGTGCAGCGTGGAGTACGTGGTGTTCGGCTCCTTGCCGACGTGCTCCATGATGTCGATCTCACCGGTGTAGGGCCACGGACGCCCCTGGTCGAAGTAGTCCGCGCCCAGCATCCAGAACGCCGGCCAGAGCCCCTGCGTGCCGGAGACCTTGATGCGGGCCTCGACCCGGCCGTAGGTGAACTGGAACTTCCCGTAGGTGTTGAGCCGCGCCGAGGTGTACTGGCACGTGGTGCTGCCGCTCAGCGGGTCGGGCGGGCAGGCGGAACCGGGGGTCGCCTCGCGGCGGGCCTCCAGGACGAGGCTGCCGTTGCCGTCCTGGGCCGCGTTCTTGTTGTTCGTGTAGTACTCCAGCTCGTTGTTGGGGCCGGTGCCGGTCTCCGGGACCCATTTGGCCGGGTCGGGCGCCGCGCCGGCGGGGCCGTCGAACTCGTCGCTGAACACCAGCCGGTCGTACGTGGGGTCGGCGGGCAGCGGCGGTGCGGGGACCGGCGCTCCGCCGGTGCCCCAGACCTGGAACTCCCAGAGCGAGTAGCCGTATGCACCGCTGCGCTGGGTGGCGTACAGGCGCACGTGCCGGCCGGTGCCGGTGACGTCCAGCGTCTCCTTGAAGCCGGTGCCGGTGGTGGTGGAGTGGATCGTCGTCCAGTCGGTCCCGTTGTCGGAGACCTCGATGCGGTAGGCCCTGGCGTACGCCGGGTCCCACTGGAGGACCACCCGGTCGATCTCCGCGCGGGCGCCGAGATCGACGGCGATCCAGCCCGGGTCGGTCCAGCCGCCCTCGGGGCTGGTGGCCCAGCGGCTGGCGGGGTCACGGTCGAACGCCTTGTCCGGGGAGCACTCCCAGCAGGTGCCGTCGTGCTGGGAGGTCGAGGCGGAACCGGTCTTCCCGTAGGAGAGCAGGACGTCGTCGCCGGGGGCGGAGCCGCCGGTGGTGGAGTAGACCTGGAACTCGTGGAGGGAGTAGCCCCAGGGGGTGGCGCGCTCGGTTCCGTGCATCCGGATGAAGCGGCCGGTCCCGGAGACCGTCAGGGTCTCGACGCCCCCGGTGCCGGTGGTGGTGGAGTGGATGGTCGTCCAGTCGCTTCCGTTGCCGGAGACCTCCAGGCGGTAGCCCTTGGCGTACGCGGCCTCCCAGTTGAGGACGACCTGCCCGATCGAGGTGCTCGCGCCCAGGTCGATACGGATCCACTCGTCGTCGGTGAAGCCGCTGGACCAGCGGGTTGAGCTGTCGCCGTCGACGGCGGACGGGGCCGTGAAGGGCGCTTCGGTGCTGGAGGCGGTGGCCGGCTTTCCCTGGGAGACGAGAACGGCCGCGGCGGCGGCGCGTTCGGGGGCGACGGCCACCGAGAGGGTGAACAGGAGGGCCACGGCGGCCATGACCGCCAGGGCACCGCGCAACCGTGGTGTTCCACGGGCTTCCATGCGAACTCCTTGCTCTGTGAGGGGATCAGGCCGAGAGAGCGCTCCCCCGCAGTGGGGAGCGTGGCCGGAGCGGAGTGAACCGTCAAGGGTTACGGCCTGGTTGATTCCAGATGCCACAGTGACGGCGTCCGACTTGTCACGCTGATGCCCGGTCAACTACCGCCGAGCTTTCAGGAGATGAAACATCGCCTCCGTCCGAGGAGCCGAGGCGCCAATCCTGTGCACAACTCTTGACGCGACGGAAACACGGGAGAATCATTCGGCTACCGAGAGAGCGCTCTCTCCCTTCCGCGGGGAGCGCGCCCGCAGCTGAACCACCCCCGCCCCCCTGACCTTTCAGGAGATCAGACATGTCCGTTGCCCTCGTCAGACCCTCGCGGCCTCCCCTGGCCGCATCCCGTCGACGGCGCACGCTGGCCCTCGCGGTCATCACCACCCTGGTCGCGACTCTGCTCGCGGCGGTGCAGGCGGCTCCGGCACAGGCCGCGCCCGTCCTGCTCTCCCAGGGCAGCACGGTGACCGCCTCCAGCCAGGAGAACGGCGGCACCGCGGCGGGCAACGCCGTCGACGGGAACGGCGGGACCCGCTGGTCCAGCGCGTTCGCCGACCCCCAGTGGATCCGGATCGACCTCGGTTCCCCGGCCGCCCTCAGCCGGGTCGAACTCGCCTGGGAGGCCGCGCACGCCAAGAGCTACCGCATCGAGCTCTCGGCCAACGGCAACGACTGGACGACCGCCTACAGCACCACCACGTCGGCGGGCGGCAACGAGACCCTCACCGTCTCCGGCGACGCCCGTTACGTGCGGCTGACGGGCACCGAGCGGGCCACCGGCTACGGCTACTCGCTCTGGGAGTTCAAGGTCTTCGGTACGCGTGACGGGGGCGGCGGACCGGAGATTCCGGGCGGCGGCGACCTCGGCCCGAACGTCCATGTCTTCGACCCGTCCACGCCGAACATCCAGGGCAAGGTCGACGAGATCTTCCAGCAGCAGGAGGAGGCCCAGTTCGGCAGCGGCCGGCACGCTCTCCTCTTCAAGCCGGGCACGTACAACAACATCAACGCCCAGATCGGCTTCTACACGCAGATCGCGGGTCTCGGCCTCAACCCGAACGCCACCACGTTCAACGGTGATGTGACCGTGGACGCGGGCTGGTTCAACGGGAACGCGACGCAGAACTTCTGGCGTTCGGCGGAGAACCTGACCCTGAACCCGGTCTCCGGGACCAACCGCTGGGCGGTCTCCCAGGCGGCCCCGTTCCGCCGGATGCACGTCAAGGGCGGGCTGAACCTCGCGCCCGACGGCTACGGCTGGGCCAGCGGCGGCTACATCGCCGACTCCAAGATCGACGGGACGGTCGGCCCGTACTCCCAGCAGCAGTGGTACACCCGCGACAGCTCGGTCGGCGGCTGGACCAACGCAGTGTGGAACATGACGTTCTCCGGCGTCCAGGGCGCCCCCGCGGCGAGCTACCCGACCCCGCCGTACACCACCCTCGACACCACCCCGATCTCCCGCGAGAAGCCGTTCCTCTACCTCGACGGGAACGAGTACAAGGTCTTCGTCCCCGCGAAGCGCGTCAACGCGCGCGGCGTCTCGTGGGACGGCGGAACCCAGCCGGGCGAGTCCATCCCGCTGAACCGCTTCTACGTCGTCAAGCAGGGCGCCACGGCCGCGACGATCAACGCCGCGCTGGCGCAGGGCCTCAACCTGCTGTTCACGCCCGGGGTCTACCACATCGACCAGACCATCAACGTGAACCGGGCGAACACCGTCGTCCTCGGTCTCGGCCTGGCCACCATCATCCCGGACAACGGGGTGACGGCGATGAAGGTCGCCGATGTCGACGGGGTGAAGCTGGCGGGCTTCCTCATCGACGCGGGACCGGTCAACTCGCCGACGCTGCTGGAGGTCGGGCCGCAGGGCGCCTCCGCGGATCATTCGGCGAACCCGACGTCGCTGCAGGACGTGTTCGTGCGGATCGGCGGGGCCGGTCCCGGCAAGGCGACCACGAGCATCGTGGTGAACAGCGACGACACGATCATCGACCACACCTGGGTGTGGCGGGCGGACCACGGCGACGGCTGGGGCTGGGAGACCAACCGGGCCGACTACGGGGTCCGGGTGAACGGCGACGACGTCCTGGCGACCGGCCTGTTCGTGGAGCACTTCAACAAGTACGACGTGGAGTGGTACGGCGAACGCGGCCGCACGATCTTCTTCCAGAACGAGAAGGCCTACGACGCCCCCAACCAGGCCGCCATCCAGAACGGGAACACGAAGGGCTACGCGGCCTACCGGGTCGACGACTCGGTCGAGCAGCACGAGGGCTGGGGCATGGGCAGCTACTGCTACTACAACGTCGACCCGACCATCGTCCAGGAACACGGCTTCAAGGCACCCGTGAAGCCCGGCGTGAAGTTCCACAACCTGCTGGTCGTCTCGCTCGGCGGCAACGGCCAGTACCAGCACGTCATCAACAACATCGGCTCGCCGACGTCGGGAACGTCGACGATTCCTTCGACCATCACCAACTTCCCTTAGCTCCGGGCCTCTTCGGCCTGGAGACGGTGACCCGGGAGCGGTGAGCAGGTCCGGTGTCCGGCGGCCCGGACCGGCCCGCCGCGAACGGAGGGCGGGCCCCGGTGGACGTAACCGTCCGCCGGGGGCCGCCCGTTCCGCGTTGCCGGGGACGGGCGGCCCCGGAGGCGCGCCCGCCCGGCCCGAGGTCCGGTCAGGAGCGGGACAGCAGCGCCCCGCCGGCGTACTGCGCCGACTCGCCCAGCTCCTCCTCGATCCGGATCAGCTGGTTGTACTTGGCCGTGCGGTCGGAGCGGGACAGCGAGCCGGTCTTGATCTGTCCGCAGCCCGTCGCCACCGCCAGGTCCGCGATCGTGGTGTCCTCGGTCTCGCCGGAGCGGTGGGACATCACGGCGCTCCAGCCCGCACGCCGCGCGGTGGCGACCGTGGCGAGGGCTTCGGTCAGGGTGCCGATCTGGTTGACCTTGACCAGGACCGAGTTGCCGACTCCGGTACGGATGCCCTCACGCACCTGCGCCTCGTCGGTGCAGAAGACGTCGTCGCCGGTGAGCTGGCAGCGGTGGCCGACGCGGGCGGTCAGCTCGCGCCAGCCGTCCAGGTCGTCCTCGGCCATCGGGTCCTCGATGGAGACGATCGGGTAGGCGTCGATCAGCTTGGCCAGGTAGTCCGCCTGTTCGGAGGACGTGCGGCGGACCCCCTCGCCCGTGTAGACGTAACGGCCGTCGCGGAAGAACTCCGAGGACGCCGGGTCCATGATGAGGCCGATGTCCTCGCCGGGACGGTATCCGGTGCGCTCGACGGCGCTCAGGACGAAGTCGAGGGCCTCCTCGGCGGTGCGCAGCGCGGGGGCGAACCCGCCCTCGTCACCGACGCCGGTGGAGTGACCGGCCGCGAGCAGGTCCCGGCGCAGCGTGTGGAAGATCTCGGATCCCATGCGGACGGCTTCCGCGAAGGTCTTCGCCCCCACCGGCGCGATCATGAACTCCTGGAAGTCCAGCGGATTGTCGGCGTGCGCCCCGCCGTTGATGATGTTCATCATCGGCAGCGGGAGCAGGCGGGCGTCGGCGCCGCCGAGATGGCGGTAGAGCGGCCGGCGGTGGGCCGCCGCCGCGGCCTTCGCGGCGGCGAGCGAGACCCCGAGGACGGCGTTCGCCCCGAGCCGGGACTTGCCGGGGGTGCCGTCGAGCGCGACGAGCGCGGCGTCCAGGCCCGCCTGGTCGTCCGCGTCGCGGCCCACGACCGCGGCCGCGATCTCCCCGTTGACGTGGCCGACCGCACGGTCGACGCCCCTGCCGTGCCACCGCGCGGCGTCCCCGTCACGCAGTTCCACGGCCTCCCGCGCACCGGTGGAGGCGCCGGACGGGACCGCGGCGCGCCCGAGGGACCCGTCGGCGAGGCGGACGTCGGCCTCGACGGTGGGGTTGCCCCGGCTGTCGATGATCCGGCGGGCGGTGACGGAGCGGATGGCGGTGGGCTCAGCTGTCGTGCGGGACATGCGAGGTCCTTCCGTAGGCGCGTGTCGCGGCACTGGTGCGACAGCGCCGGCGCGAGCCGCGACAGCAAAACTCTACAGCAATGCTGTTCAGATTGACTGTTTAGCTTGGCTGTGCAGTTGTGCTGTTGAGTTCCACCGGGGGCCTCCCGGGCCGACCACCTGGGCGGACGCGCCCACAACTGCGGGTTAAAGTGCCCTATGCCCACCCCGGAACCCGCCACCGTCGCCGCCGATCTGCGCACCGCCATGGGCAAACTCGCGCGGCGGGTGAAGCACGAGGACCGGATTCCGCACGGCCAGGTCGCCGTCCTGGGCGTCCTCGACCGGGACGGGGCCATGACCACCAGCGACCTCGCCGCGGACCAGCGCGTACGCCCGCAGTCGATGGCCCGCGCGGTCGGCCTGCTGATGGAGCAGGGCCTCGTCGTCCGCCGGGCGCACCCGACGGACGGACGCAAGTCCCTCGTCGATCTCTCCGAGGTGGGCCGGGCGGCGCTGAAGGCGGAGCGAGACCGGCGGGCCGACTGGCTGGCCCGGGCCATCGACCTCGAACTCACCGCCGAGGAGCAGCGGCAGCTCGCGCACAGCGTGGTCCTGATGGAGCGGCTCGCCGCGTACTGAGCCCGGCCGCTTTCCCGCGTCGCGTCCCCAACAGCCGTGCGGAGCCGTTGGGTTAGGCTCGCCTGACCACAGGTGGGGCCCCCTTCGGCCCGCCTCTCCGCTCTTCCCTTCGCACAAGGAGACGTTCATGCCTCCGGTGGACGCCGAGAGCCCCTTCGCCGCCTTCGGTCTGCCGGGCCGGCCCGGCACCGACGCGTTCTGGGCGGCGGCGCGCACACCCGCGCCGGTCCCCGCCGACGGCGGCTGGCGGACCCTCTTCCTGTGGCGCGGCTCCGAGGCCGTGCTCGACTTCGAGAGCTGGTCGCCGCCGGTGCCGCTGCGGCGCTGGGCGGACACCGACTGCTGGTACGCGGAGGTGTCCCTGCCCGAGCGGCTGCGGGTGACCTACCGCGTCCTCGTGGCGGGTGAGGCCCATGCCGATCCGTTCAATCCGGTCGGCGCGGGGGCCGACCGTTCCGTCGCCGCGACGCCGGACGCCCCGCCCCAGCCGCACTGGCCCGCCCTCGGCCCGAACGAGGTGCCGCCCCTCCCCCGTACCCGGATCCGCTGGAGCAGCGACCGGCTCGGCGGGCGGCGTACCGTGCGGGTCCATCCGGTGGGCGGCGGCGGTCCGGTGGTGCTGCTGCTCGACGGGGACGACTGGCTGTATCTGCACCCCGCCGTGACCGCCTTCGACGCGGCCTGCGAGGCGGGCGACCTGCCTCCGGTCACCCTGGTGTTCCTGCCGGCCAAGGACCGGGAGGCGGAGTTCGGCTGCCGCCCGGAGCTGTGGGAGGCGGTCCGGGACGAGCTGCTGCCGCTGGTGGGCGACTGCGGTGTGCCGGCCGGCCCGGACCGGCTGGTGGTGGCCGGGCAGAGCCTGGGCGGGCTGAGCGCGCTGTACGCGGCGCTGGAGTTCCCGGAACTGGTCTCGCGGGTCGCCTGCCAGTCGGGGTCCTTCTGGTGGGCGCCCGGAGCCGTGGATCTGGCGGATCCGCTGGCCGGGGCGGTTGGCGGTGCCGTCGCCGAGCGGCTGCGCCGGGGGGCCGACCTGTCGCGGCTGCGCTGCGCGTTCGACGTCGGGGAGCACGAGACGCGGATGCTGCCCCACTGCGAGCTGACCGAATCGCTCACCGAGCGGGCCGGTGCGACCGTGCGGGTCTCGCGGTCCGCCTCGGACCACGACCGGGCGGGCTGGCGGCACGCCCTGCTCAGGGACGTCGCCTGGGCCCTGGGCTGAACGACGGGCAGGGCCGGGCGGTGGACCGAGCCACTGGTGGGCCGGTGTCCTGGCTCGGACACCGGCCGGAGAGTAGGTCGCGGTGGCTGGACGCGCCCCGTTTCCCTGCCCATCGGCCCGTCTCACACGTTTTCGAGGGTGTCGGCAACGGTGGATGTCGGGGTGTGGAGGATGGCGTCGAACGCCTCAAGAACGGGGGTGTGGAGGTAGGCGCTCTGGATCCGGATGCGGTCGGGGCCCGGGACAGGGTCGGCATTTCCCTGGCCCTCCCGCGGGCGTGCCTGGTGGAGATCGGCGATGCTCAGCCCGAGTTCGGCGTCGGCGAAGGCGGCTTCGACGCTTCCCGGCTCGGCCGGATCCAGCTCGGTGGCTTCGATGGTGAAGCCGAAGGGTGCGTTCTCGTCGCGGGGCATGTCCGCGGTATGCCCGGTGGTGCTCGCCAGACCGAGGGCGAAGTAGTCGTCGCCGAGCGCGCGGTGCAGGTGCTGTCCCATGGGGAGTCCGGTGAGGTGGCCGTTGAAGGACACCGGTGTCTTCTGGATGTGGGCGTTGTGAGCGGCCAGCACGACGCGGGTCCCGGGTTCGCGGCGTTCCAGGTGCCACAGGACCGACTCGGCCATGTAGACGTCGCGGGCCGAGGTGTCGGCGGTCAGTCCGCTGCCGGCGAAGAGGTCGGCCATGGCGCGAAAGCCGTAGTCGGCGTGGCAGGCGCCTTCGAGTCGGCGCACGGCGATGTCGTAGCTGTCCTGGTCGCTGCGGGAGACGTACAGCGGTTCGACGGAGCGGAACCGGATGAGCAGGCGCGCCAGGGTCGCACTGAGGACGTCCTGTTGGGCGGTGGCCAGACGCGCCCACGCGGGCGCGGCGACGGCCGCGGAGCCACCGGAGAGCGGTTCGGCGATCCGCATCGCCTCCTGGAGGACCGGCAGGGTTTCGGGATCGATCCGACGAAGGTAGTCGGCGACCGGGGCCAGGGCGGGAAGCAAGGACCCACCGGCCGCCGGGATGTCGACGCCCGCGAAACGCACCGGTGTCGAGGCGGTTCGGTTGTGCCGGCGCATCCAGCGCAGCGGCTCGTCGACTCCCACGGGGATGGTCCCGGCGAGGTGCGCGGACAGATCCTCGTCCGTTCCCTCGCCCTGGGCCCACGCGTCGAGGGGGAAGCCTTCGCTGAAGCCGTACTCGAAGGCCAGGACGGTGAATCCGCAGCGCTCGGCCAGAAACCGCAGGATGCGTTCGCGCAGGGACGCGAACTCGTCGATGAAGTGGGAACTCTCACCGATCGCGACGACACGTGCGTCGCCGATGATGGCGCGCAGCGGCTCCAGATCGTCGAGTGGTGCGTCGGGGTCGAGATGGACGAGGGGGACGGCGTGGGTGCGCAGCCAGTCGGCGAACGGGTTGTGGTGGGGCGAAGGGGGCATGCGGACGGCTCGATTCTCGGGGCGGGAATGGTGGACAGCCGGGTCACCGCGCGGGCGTCTGGGCCGGGTTCGTTCAGGGTCGACAGGGTCGAAGTGCTCGGACCAGGAACAGCCCCTGATGGGGGAAGGGGGTGGTGGAGAGGCCGCCCATGCGTTGGTTGGCGCGGTGCGTGATCAACCGCACCTGCCATGATTCAGGCCTTGGCGGTGGACGTCGTGGTCGCCCGCAGGGCCAGGTGGGCGCCCCGCCAGCGCCGACGCAGCCGACGGTCGTGGCTGACGATGACGACGGTGCCGTTGTACCCGGTCAGAGCGGTTTCCAACTCCTCGACGAGGGCGGGCGAGAGATGGTTGGTGGGTTCGTCGAGCAACAGGACGTCCGACGGCTCGCTGAGCAGTCGTGCCAGGGCGAGACGTTGCAGCTGCCCGGTGGACAGCCGACCGACCGGCACGGTGAGCTGATCGCGGGCGAACAGGCCGAGGGAAAGCAGCAGTTCGGCGCATCCGGCGGCCTCCCCCGCCCGGCCGCGGGCGAAGGCGGCCAGCACGGTCTCGTCCGGTTTTCCGGGGCGCGGCTCCTGGGGGAGATAGCCGATCCTGCCGCGGCGGGTGACGCTCCCGCTGTCGGGGGCGACCTCCCCGGCCAGAACACGGAGCAGGGTGCTCTTGCCCGCTCCGTTCGGGCCGGTGATCAGCAGGCGCTCGCCGCCCGTGACCGTGAGACCCGTGCGAGCGAGCTGGTCCGTGACGGCGACGTCGGCGGCGTCGAGCACGACGCCCTGGAGGCGGCGGGCCCGTAGTACGGGGGTGAAGCGCAGCGGCTCCGGCGGAGGCGGGACCGGGTCGGCGAGGAGGCGGCGCAGCCGTTCCTCGGCATTGCGTACCCGGCTCGCCAGCGACTGCTGTACCCGGCCGCCGGCCCGGTCGTAGGCCATTTTGTTGCCGTCCTTCATCGGACGACCGGGGGCCACCTGGCGGGCGGTGGTCGCGGCGGCCTCGCGGAGCCGGTCGATGTCGGCCTGCCATTGGTCGTGTGCCTGGGCCCAACGCTGCCGTGCAGCCGCCTTCTCGGCGAGGTATCCGGTGTAGCCGTAGCCGTACCGGACGACGCGGCGCCGGTCGGAGTCCACCTCCAGCAGGCTGGAGGCGACACGTTCGAGGAAGTCCCGGTCGTGGGAGACCGCCACCGTGGTGCCCCGCCGGGTGCGCAGGTGTTCTTCCAGCCAGCTCAGGGCGGCGTCGTCGAGATGGTTGGTCGGCTCGTCCAGCAGCAGCACTTCCGGCGCGGCTGCCAGAACGGCCGCCAGCCGCAACCTGCCCCGTTCCCCACCGGACAGACTGCCCACGGTCCGGTCACGGCCCACCAACCCCAGGCCGAGACCGTGCAGCGCACGCTGCACCCGGGCATCCGCGTCGTAGCCGCCGCGCAGTTCGAAGACCGTCATCAGTTCGCCGTACTCCGCCATGACCGACTCGTCGCCGTCGGCCATCACGGCCTCCAGGCCGCGCATGCGTCGCTCGACGGCGCGAAGATCGCTCAGGGCCCGGTCGATGATCTGCTGGACGGTCGCGTGCGGCGCCGGCCGTTCGTCCTGGGCGAGATAGCCGACGCCGCCGGTGGCCTGGACGACGACTTCGCCCTGATCGGGCCGTTCACTCCCGGCGAGCAGGCGCAGCAAGGTGGTCTTGCCGGAACCGTTCTCGCCGATGATCCCGGTGCGTTCGCCCGCGGCGAGCGAACAGGTCACCGCATCAAGGACGAGCCTGCCGTTGAAGGACTTGCTGACCGCGAGCGCCGTGATCTGTGTAGGCATGCGAGGACTCCAAAGCGTTCGAGAACGAGGCGGCCGTCAAGGACCGCGCGGCCGGGCGAACACTCTGAGTGAGCATCGATCTCTCCACTAGTGCGACGACTGTTGCATTAAGATGCTGTCATGGCACTGTCCCCCTGAGCAAGTGGATGAGCAGCGCGATGACTCCGACAGATCCTCACCCGGAACCGGAAGGCACCCGGCCACCGACCCGACGCCGGCCCGGGGGCCGTACCGCCCGCATTCGCAGACAGGTGCTCGACGCGGTCCTCGCCGAGCTGGGTGAACACGGCTACGACGGGCTCACCACGGATGCCGTCGCCGCCCGCGCCGGCGTGCACCGCACCACGGTGTACCGGCGCTGGAGAGACGTCGGCGGCCTGCTCGCCGACGTTCTCGACGCGGCGAGCGACGACGACTGGCAGCCACCGGACACCGGCTCACTGGAAGACGACCTGACGGCACTGAACCAGGAGATCCAGACAGCCCTGACGGCACAGCCACCGATCGTGGCAGCGCTGGTCACCGCCTCGTTCCGGTCCGAGCAAGCCGCCCACGCCCAACAGCGGCTCTGGGAGGACCGGTACGCCCGCTGCGAGATCGTCGTCAGCCGGGCCGTCCGGCGCGGCGAACTCGCGCCGCACACCGACGCCCGGCGGCTGCTCATCGCCGCCACCGCGCCGCTGTACCACCAGCTGCTCCTCCTCCGCACGCCCCCAGACCCGCAGCTGCCCGGCCGTGCGGCCAGAACTGCCGCCCTCGCCGCAGCCGCCGGCGCCTTCGCCGAGGCCCCGTCAGCACACGATGTCTGAGTGAGACTTCACCGGGCCACGGCCAGGCAGTACGCCTCGTCCCCCGCGAGGAGGTTGCGGTGGGTGTCCTCGGCGGTGATGACGCCCCCGTCCAGGACGAGCACCCGGTCCGCCGCGTCCAGGAGCGCCGGGCTGCTGGTCAGGACGAGCGTGGTGCGTCCCCGGCGCAGCTTGGCGACGTTGCGCGCGATCAGCTGTTCGGTGACCGCGTCCACGGCCGTGGTGGGGTCGTGCAGGACGAGCACATCGGTGTCGGCGGCCAACGCGCGGGCCAGGGAGAGCCGTTGGCGCTGGCCGCCCGAGAGGTTCGCCCCCCGGTCCCGTACCACGTGGTCGAGCCCCTCGCGGTGGAGGGCGACGACGTCGGTGAGCATGGACGCCTCCACGGCCTCCGCGATCTCCCGCCCGCTGCCCGACGGGTCGATGTTCGTCCGGAGGGTGCCGGCGAAGATCTCCCCGTCGTACGGGTTCACCAGGAGGTGTGCGCGGACCGCCTCGATCGACAGGTCCCCGATCTCCCGGCCGCCGACCCGGACCACTCCGTCGTACGTCTGGGGGCGGCGTTCACCGCGAGTACGGCGGCGAGGTCGGCTGCCGCGCCCGGCTGGTAGGCGGCGACAGCCACGAACTCACCGGCCGCGACGGCGAACTTGACCCCCTGGAGCGTGCCGTGGTGGACACCGTCGACCTCCAGGGCTCCGCCGGGCTCCGGGCGCCCGGGACCTGGTGTCGTGACCGGGGGCGCGTTCAGGACGAGGGCCATGCGCTCGGCCGAGGCGCGGGCCATCATCACGTACTTGGGCATCTCGGAGAACATCTTGAGCGGTTCCATGATGAACTGCGCGAGCCCCACGGCCATGACGAGTTCGCCGATGGTGATCCGGCCCTCGAACGCCAGCCAGCCGGCGGTCAGCGAGACGGCCGTGGCGAGGGCCGCGTTCAGGGCGAGCGCGGTGCCCGCGTAGGTGCCGTTCACCCGGGCCACGGTGATCGCCTGGCGCTTGGCGTCCGTGCTGACCTCGCGGTAGGCCCCGAAGGCCGCGTGGTTGCCGCCGAAGCCGTGCAGCGGGCGCAGCCCGATGATGAGGTCGGCGACCTTGGCGCCCGCCCGGGCCACCCGGGCCTGCTGCTCCTGGGTACTGGCCCCGATCCGCCTGGACATCACGGCCAGGACCGACAGGATCGCGACGGTGCCCGCCATCACCAGCAGGCCGAGCCGGAGGTCGGCGAGGCTCAGCGCGACCGCCGCGACCACGATGGCGACCAGGGAGCTGATCAGCAGGGGCACCACCTCGATGATGTCGGCGGTCTGGTCGGCGTCCTCGGTGGCGACGGTCAGGATCTCGCCGGACTTGAGGTCCACGTCCCTGGCCACGGGCTGGAGCCCGCAGGCGGCCACCTGGACCCGCCAGCGGTGTGCCTCGGTCGTGTTGGCCTTCTGCAGCACGCGCATGCCGAACCGCCACGACAGGGACACCGTCGTGATGATCACGGCGAGCGAGCCGATCGAGACGCCGAGGGAGCCGAGGCTGCGGTCCTGCATCGTGTGCTCGACGATGAGTCCGAGCGCGATGGGGAACGCGGTCTCCGCCGCCTGGTACAGCCCCATCAGGACGGTGCCCGCGATCATGGCGCCGATGTTGCGGCGCAGCGCCGTCCGCAGGATGGCGGCCCCGGGGCGGGGCCGCTCGGTGTCAGGAGTCTTCATCAGGTCAGGAGTTCTCGTCGAGGTGGCGGGCGATCGCTTCGGGGGTTCGCAGGGTGAACAGATCGCGGATGGTGATGACAGGACCGTACTCGCGGCGGAGCAGTCCGACGAGCCGCACCGCCAGCATGGAGTGCCCGCCGAGGGACACGAAGTCACTGACCGCGCTGACCTCGTCGTCGTCGAGGTCGAGCGCTTCGGCGTAGAACTCGCAGACGACGCTCTCCGTCCCGGTCTCCGGGCCGCGCTCCCCCGCCGTGGTGAGGGCGCCGAGCGGCCTGGCCTCCGGCAGCGCCTTGGTGTCGGCCTTCCCGTTCACGGTCAGCGGGATGCTGTCGACCTGGGCGTAGTGCGTCGGGCGCAGGAAGTCCGGCAGCCCGGCGCCCACCTCGCCCGCGACGTGCGCGAGGTCGGCGGGGCCCGTGAGGACGAGATAGGCGGCCAGCCGGTACGCGCCGTCGACCCCCGGGTCGGGCTGGGCGACGGCGGCGACGAAGCGCACCGCCGGGTGCGCGGCGAACACCGCCTCGACCTCGCCGAGTTCGACCCGGTGGCCGCGGATCTTGACCTGCTGGTCGGTGCGGCCGAGGTAGGCGATGTTCCCGTCGGGCCGGCGGATCACCAGGTCCCCCGTGCGGTACATGCGTTCCCCGGGCGCCCCGAAGGGGCAGGCGACGAAACGGTGCGCGGTCTGGGCGCTGCGGCCCAGGTAGCCGCGGGCGATCCCGATGCCGGACACGTACAGTTCGCCGGGGACGCCGTCGGGCAGCGGCCGCAGCCAGGGGTCGAGGACGTACACCTCGGTGTTGTCGATGGCCACGCCGACGACCGGGTCCTGGCACTCGAAGGTGCCGACGCCGAGGGTGTTGATGGTGTACTCGGTGGGCCCGTACAGGTTGTAGCCGACGGTGCCCTCCGTCTCGGCGAGACGCTGCCACAGGGTCGGGGTGACGGCCTCGCCGCCCAGCAGGACGAGCGCGGGACGACGCTCCGGTTCCTCCAGCAGCCCTTCGGCGACCAACTGCTGGGCATAGGTGGGTGTCACGTTGATGACGTCGATGCCGTGCCGCAGGCAGTACTCGACGAGCCGGGGTGCGTCCCGGCGCAACTCCTCGTCGCAGATGTGGACTTCATGGCCGTCGGCCAGCCACAGCAGCTCCTCCCACGACATGTCGAACGCGAATGACACGGTGTGCGCGATGCGGAAGGTCCGGTGGCCGTGCTCGGCGAGGACCGGCTCGAAGATCCGGCGCTGATGGTTGATCAGCATGTTGGTGAGACCGGCGTATTCGGTCACCACGCCCTTGGGCTTCCCGGTCGAGCCGGAGGTGTAGATGGTGTACGCGGGGTGGCGCAGCCGGTCCGGGTCGTCGGGCGCGAACGTCGTGCACGGGCCGGCCTCCGGCAACGGGCGGTCCAGTTCGATGAGTTCCCCGGTGAGCCGGGGGGACACCGCGCTCACGGTGAGGATCACCTCGGGCCGGGCGTCCTCGACGATCGCGGCGATCCGCTCGTCGGGGTGGTCCAGCTCCAGCGGTACGTACGCGGCCCCGACCCGCAGCACCGCGAACAGCGCGGCGATCCAGTCGAGGGAGCGCGGGATCGCCAGGCCCACCGTCGTCTCGGGCCCGATGCCGCGTGCGGCCAGGACACCCGCCACGGCCCGGCTGCGCTCCTGGAGTTCGGCGAAGGTCAGGGCCGCTCCGTCGGCGACGAGGGCGGTCCGGTCCGGGGCGCGGTCGGCCGCCTGGTCGAAGCGGTCGACGACGGTGTCGGTGCCGATCTCGGTACGTGCCGTGGGTGCGGGGTCCGGTCCGAGTCCGGGCAGCGCGCCCATCGGGCCGGTGGCCCCGGCCAGGTCCGCCAGGACGCGCAGGTAGTCGTCGAGGAGGCGGCGGGCGCTGCCGGCGTCGCCGTGGCGGTGCTCCAGCTTGACCGTGAGACGGTCGCCGGGCGTGACGACCCAGGTGTAGGGGTAGTGCGTGGAGTCGTCGGCCTGGACCTCGGTGATGCCGTGGCGGGCGTTCATCTCGGCGAACGCGTCCAGGTCCAGGAAGTTCTGGAGCACGAACAGGTTGTCGAACAGGGTGTCGTGCCCGGCGGCCCGCTGGATCTCACCGAGGCCCAGGTGTTCGTGGTCCATCGCCGCGACGCGCGCCGCCTGGACGGAGGACAGGTACGCGTCGACCGAGTCGTCGGGCCTGGCCCGCGTCCACAGGGGGACGGTGTTGAGCAGGACGCCGACGATGTCGCCGTGCCCTTCGCCCTCGCGTCCCGAGACGGTGACGCCGAAGACCGCGTCGCTCCGGCCGGTGCGGGCTCCGAGGAGAAGGCCGAAGCCTCCGGTCAGCACCGAGTTGAGCGTGACACCACGGGTCCGGGCGGCTTCGCGCAGCTGCTCCGACAGCTCGGCGGACAGGGTGTGCACGAGCGGCTGCGGCAGCTCCTCGGACAGGGCCGGGGCCGGTCCGGCGAGCAGCGTCGGCCCCGGCAGACCTTCCAGGTGCTCCGCCCAGAAGCGTTCCGCCACTGCCGGGTCCTTGGCTGCGAGCTGCCGGGCGTACTCCTCGAAGCCGGGCTCGGCGGGCGTCGCGTCCCAGGCTTCGCCGGCGACGACGGCCTCGTACGCGTCGAACAGGTCGCGCAGCAGGATCTCGCGGGACCAGCCGTCCCAGAGCAGCAGGTGGTAGCTGAGCAGCAGCCCGTCTCGGCCGTCGGGCCGGCGCACCACGGTCATGCGGACGAGCGGTGGCTCCCCCGGGTCGAAGCCCTGTTCGCGGTCCTGGGTGCGCAGCTCCGCGATCTCGGCGTCGGTGGACAGGTCGAGCGTGCGGACGGGGACCCGGCGGCCCGCCGCGAGGAGCTGGACGGGGTTGCCGTCCGTGTCGGTGGTGAAGCCCGCGCCGACGACGGGGTGGCGGCCGATGACGTACGCCATCGCCTCGGCCAGCGCGTCGGAGTCCAGGCGCCGGTCGAAGGCGAACCAGCTCTGCGCGACATAGTGCCCTGCCGTGCCCGCCTCCCCCGTGCCCGCCAGCTGGGCCTGGAAGTACAGGCCGCGCTGGAGCGGGGTGACGGGCGCGGTGCGCTCGGCCGTCGCGGACGCGTCCGCGATCTGTTCCAGGGCGGACAGCCAGTGGTCGGTGATCGCGTCGGGGACGGACTCGGCGAGGGCGAAGGCCGCGTGGAGGGAGCCGGTGCTCTCGTCGGTCCAGGCGTTGACCTCGACGGCGTACGGGCTGCTGCCCTGGTCGGCGCCGGTGATCCGCAGGGCCTCCGATTCGCTGCCCCGGCCGAGGTAGTTGAACAGGACCTGGGGCCGGGCGGTCAGCAGCGGGGCCGTCTGCGGGTTGAGGTAGCGGAGCCGGCCGTAGGCGATGTGCCCGTCCTCGTCCGGCTGGCGGTCGGCGATCTCGCGGGCCGCGGCGACGGGGTCGGTGTGGGCGGTCAGGCGTACGGGAGCGATGGAGGTGAACCAGCCGACGGTGCGGGAGTAGTCGTGGTCGTCCCGGGCCGGGACGCGGCCGTGCCGCTCCAGGTCGACGGCGAGGTCGGTGGGCTCGGTCTGGATCCGGGTCAGCGCGGTGCGCAGGGCTCCGCAGAGCAGCTCGGTGAGTCCGAGGCCGAGTGCGCCTGGCGCGTTGCGGGTCACCCGGTCGCTCGCGCCGGGCGGCAGGACGACGGCTGTCTCCCGGAGGTCGCGGACCGTGGGCGTCAGCGCCGGAGCGTCGAGGGTGGTGAGCCAGTGGCCGAGGCCGTCGGCCGTCTCGGCGGACCGCTGGGCCAGCGCCTCCGCATACGCGGCGTAGGAGGTGGTCGGCGGCAGGACGGCCCCGCCGCTCAGGGCGGTGGTCAGGTCGTCGAGGAGGACGAGCCAGGACACCGCGTCCACGGCGATGTGGTGGACGGTGACGACCACAGTGCGGCTCGCGGCGAGCCAAGAGAACGCGATGGCGTCCCCGGTGGTGGGGTCGAGCCGCCCGGCCGCCTCGTTCGCGGCGGCGGTCGCGTCGGCGGTGTGCTCGGTGACGACGGTGGCCTCGCGGGCGGGTTCGGTGCGCAGGGACCAGACGCCGTGCTCGATGTGCAGCCGCATGCGTAGGGCCGGGTGGGCGGCGACGACGGCGTCGGCCGCCCGCCGGATGTCCGCGAGGCCGGTGCCCGCGGGGACGGTGAGGGCCCTGGCCTGGGCGAACCGGGCGAGTGAGCCGCCGAGTTCGCGTTGGCGCAGGATGATCGGGGTGAGGGGCAGGGGGCCGTCCTCACGGCGGGAGGGTGCCGACGGCTCGGGGGCGGGGGCGCGCGTCGCGAGGTGGCCGGCGAGGGCGCGCGGCGTCTTGAACAGGAACACGTCCCGGGGGGCGATCGGCAGGCCGAGTGCCCGGGCGCGGTTGATCACCGTGATGGCGACGATGCTGTCGCCTCCGGCGCCGAAGAAGTCGGTGTCGGCGTCGACGGCGGCGCCGGGCAGGGTCTCGGCGAAGATGCCGGTCAGGGCGGTGAGAGCGGAGTCGTCCGGGCGCGGCGAGGTCGCCTGCCGGATGACGTCCTGCTGTGCGGCCCGGTCGGTCAGCGCCTTGCGGTCCAGCTTTCCGTTGACGGTCAGCGGCAGCGCGTCGATGGGCAGGACCCGGCCCGGCACCATGTGCGCGGGGAGCTTGGCGGCGAGCAGGGCGGTGAAGCCGGCGGGCGGCTCCCCGACGACATGGGCGACGAGGTGGTCGCCGCTCCGCGCCACGGTGACGGCCACATCGACGACCCCGGTCACCTCCCTCACCGCACTCTCCACTTCCCCCAGCTCGACGCGGAAGCCCTTGAGCTGCACCTGGTCGTCCGCCCGGCCCGCGAACTCCAGCTCGCCGGCGAGCGTCCGGCGGGCGAGGTCACCCGTGTGGTACATCCGGGAGCCGTCGGCGGCGAACGGGTTCGCCACGAAACGCCCGGCGGTGAGCCCGGGGCGGCCCAGATAGCCGAGGGACACCTGGTCGCCCGCGACGTAGATCGCGCCCACCCGGCCCGGCGGTACCGGCCGCAGCCGGTCGTCGAGCAGATGGACGGTCAGGCCCGGGATCGGACCGCCGATGGGGCTGGCGTCGTCACCCCGGCGGAAGTCCTCGCCCGTGAGCACCCGGTGGGTGACATGGACGGTGGTCTCGGTGATGCCGTACATGTTGACCAGCTCGGGCGTACGGGTGCCGTGCCGCTCGACCCAGCCGCGCAGCCGCCCGGGATCGAGCGCCTCGCCTCCGAAGACGATACGGCGCAGCGCCGTGACCGGCTCCTCGGCGTGCAGGTCGGCCTCGATGAACTGGTAGAAGGCGGATGGGGTCTGGTTGAGGACGGTCACACCGCGTTCGCGGACCAGCCGGTGGAAGTCGACCGGTGAGCGGGTCAGGCCGTACTCCGGTACGAGCAGTTCGCCTCCGTGGACGAGTGCGCCCCAGAGCTCCCAGACGGCGAAGTCGAAGGAGTAGGAGTGGAACTGGACCCAGACGTCGGCGGGGCCGAAGTCCATGTCCGGCCGGGTGTTCGCGAGGAGCGTCGTCACCGCGGAGTGCGGGACGACGACTCCCTTGGGCCGGCCGGTCGAGCCCGAGGTGTAGATGACGTACGCCGGGTCTCCCGGGCGCACGTCGGGCGCGGCGGGTTCGGGGGCCCGCGGAAGGTCGTCACTCTGGACGAGTACCCGGGCCGCCACCCCGGCCCTCTCCAGCAGTCCGGTGAAGCGGTCCCGCTGTTCCCGGTCCACGAGGACGACCTGCGGGGCGGCGTCGGCGAGGATGTACTCCAGCCGCTCGTCCGGGTAGGCCAGGTCCAGCGGTACGTACGCGCCTCCGGCCGTGACGACGGCGACCAGGGTGACGACCTGTTCCACGGAGCGCGGGACGGCGACGGCGACCCGCTGCCCGGGCCGGACCCCGGCCGCGCGCAGGACGGACGCCAACGCGCGCTTTTCGGCTGCCAGTTCACCGTAGGTGAGGGAGCGGGTGGTGCCGTCCAGCGCGCACTGGGTGACGGCGATGGCCGCCGGGTCGCGGTGCGCGGCGGCGTCGAACAGGTCGCCCAGGGTGGCCTGGGCCTCCTGAGCCGGAGCCCTGCCCGGTGCGGGAAGCAGGGCGTCGACCCGTGCGTCCGGTCGGCCCAGCAGTTCGGTGAGGGTCCGGGTGAACGTGTCGAGGATCGCCTCGGCGTTCGCGGGGCGCAGGAGTTCAGCGTCGTAGATGAGGTTGAAGCACACCCGGCTGTTCTGTGCGCGCTCGACGACGAGGGTCAACGGGTAGTGCGGCGCTCCCTCGTTGACGATGCCGGTGATGACGAGGGTGTCGTCGGGTCCGCGCAGGGCGGCCACGTCGGTGGCGACGTCGAAGACGACCAGGGTGTCGAAGAGGGTGCCCGCCCCGCTCTGCCGGCCGATCCGGGCCAGGGAGACGTGCTGGTGCGGCAGGACCGCACCCTGGTGGCGCTTCACCGAGTCCAGCAGGTCGTACGCCGTGTCGGTGGCGGACCAACGGGCGCGCACCGGAATGGTGTTGATGAAAAGGCCCACCAGGTCACGGATGCCGGGGACATCGGCGTCACGTCCGGAGACGGTGGAGCCGAAGACGACGTCCCTGCTGTGCAGCAGCCCGCCCAGGGTCGCCGCCCAGGCGCTGTGCACGGCCACGCTCAGGGGGAATCCGGCGGAGCGGGCGGCCACGTCGACGTCCTCGCCGGTCTCCGCCATGACGTCGGCGAACCGTTCGGAGGGGTGTGGCCCTCGGCGACCAGGGACGGGCCGGGCAGTCCGGCGAGCTCCTCGCGCCACACCCGGTCGCTCTCGTCCTGGTCGCGGGCGGCGAGCCAGTCCACGTAGTCGCGGTAGCCGCCGCGTGCGTACACCGATCCCGGTGCGTGGTACTCGGTCAGCAGGGTGCGGAGCATCGGCGGCACCGACCAGCCGTCCGCGATGATGTGGTGCACGGTCTGGACGAGGACCCGGTGGCCCGCGTCGGAGCGGACGAGCGTGTAGCGCATCAGGGGGCCGGTGGCGAGGTCGAACCCGGCCCGGCGGTCCTGCTCGGCGAGCTCGCGGATCTCCTCGTCGGTGCGGGCCGGGCCGTCCAGGACGGTGAAGGGGGCGCGCCTGCCGTGCTCGACGACGGAGACGACCCGTCCGTCCGCGAGGGCCGTGAAGCGGGCGGCCAGGTTGGGGTGGAGGGTGAGCAGCCGGGTGGCCGCCGCCGCGAGCCGGTCGGCGTCCACGTCGCCGTCCAGGGTCATCACCTGCTGCTCGACATAGCTGCCCGTGGCGTCGTCGTCGAAGACGGAGTGGAAGTACAGCCCCTCCTGCAGCGGGGTCAGCGGCAGGATGTCGTGGAGGGCCGGGCCGTCCAGGGCGTCGACGTCGGCCTGGGTCAGCGGCACGAGCGGGAAGTCGCTGGGTGTGTGGCCGCCGTCCTGGAGCGCGGCGATTTCGGTGAGGGCGGAGCGGAAGTGGTCGCCGAGGGTGGTGATGTCGTCCTCGGTGAAGACGCCTTCGGGCCAGGAGATGGTGGTGACCAGTTCGTAGGCACCGCTCGCGTCGGGTTCGGCGATCGCGTTGAACTCCAGGGCACGCGGCAGCCGCATGCGGGGGTCCCGCTTCTCGCCCAGCTGCCCCGTCGTTCCCGCGAGCTGCCAGTCGCCCGCGCTGCCCGCGTCGAAGCGGCCCAGGTAGTTGAAGAGCACCTGGGGTGCGGGGGCGCCGGTCGGTCCGTCGGCGTCTCGATAGCGCAGGGCCCCGTAGGACAGGCCGCCCGCCGGTACGCGGGCGAGGTCTTCCTTGACCGCCTTGAGGGCGGCGGCCAGGTAGGCGGGATCGGTGAGGTCGCTCGCCGTGCCGGGGTCCACGGTGACCGGGAAGAGGGTGGTGAACCATCCGACGGTACGGGACAGTTCGGGTTCGAAGCCGGCCGCGGGTGCGACGAAGCGGCCCTCGCGGCCGTGCCCTTCCAGTTCGATGTGGGCGAAGGTCTGGTCCTGCCCCTGGCCCCGCCGCAGGCGGGCGAGGGCGACGGCGAGGGCGGTCAGCAGGACGTCGTTGACGCCCGCGTGGAACGCTGCGGGGATCTCCCCGAGCAGTGCGGCGGTGGTGCCGGGGTCGACGGAGACGGTCCGGGTCCGTTCGCGTGCCACGGTGTCGGTCGCGGTGAGGGCCCGCCTGCCGATCGGTGCGTCGGCGGCGGGCAGCGCGGTGGTGTGGTGCGTGCGGTCCTCGTCGAACGGGGTACGGCCCAGGAGCTGGGTCCAGCGCCTGAACGACGTCCCGTACGGGGGAAGTTCGACGGTCTCGCCCGCGGAGTGCTGCCGCCAGGCGGTGGCGAGGTCGTCCATCAGGATGCGCCAGGAGACGCCGTCGACGACCACGTGGTGGGCGACCAGCACGAGTTGGCGTGCCGCGCGGCGCCAGACGGCGCGCAGCATGATGCCGTGGTCCGGGTCGAGCGCTGCGGTCGCGAGGGCGACGCAGTCCTCGGCCGGGGCGTCGCTCTGCTCCCAGCAGCGGGCGGTCGCACCGGCCTCGGGGATGTCGAAGCCCCAGCGCTCGCCGCGCACCAGCCGGGCGCGGAGCATGTCGTGCCGGGTGAGCACGGCGGTGAGGAGGCCGTCGAGGGCGGCGGGGGTCAGTTCGGCCGGGGTGGTGAGGACGACCGACTGCACGAACCCGTCGATGGCGTCGGTGGTCTCGCCGAGCCACCGCACGATGGGGGATCCGACGACGGTGCCGGTGGCGACGTCGCCGTGGTCCACGGCGGCGACGGACTCCCGGCTCGCCACCGCCGCCAGTGCCCCCACGACGGTGTGGGTGAAGATCTGGCGTGCGCTGACATGGAGACCGACCTCACGCAGGGCGCTGAGCAGGGAGATCGCCAGGATGCTGTCGCCGCCGAGCTGGAAGAAGTCCTGGTCCGTGCCGACGGCGTCCAGGCGCAGCACCCCCGCGACGGCCTCGCACACCAGCCGTTCGTTCTCGGTTGCGGGTGCCTGGAGGGCGCCGGTGTCCGTGGCGGGCTCAGGGAGTGCGTTCCGGTCGACCTTGCCGTTCGCGGTGAGCGGGAACTCCGGCAGGACCACGACATGGGTGGGCACCATGTACTCCACCATGTTCACCGCGGCCCACGCGGTGACGTCGTCGGCGCTCAGATCCTCGTTGCCGCCCGCCGGAATCACGTACCCGACCAGGTAGGTGCCGCCCGCCGTGTTCTTCTTCGCGAGGACACAGGTGTGCCGTACGCCGGGGTGCTCGGCGAGGCCCGCCTCGACGTCCTCCAGTTCCAGCCGCATGCCCCGGATCTTGATCTGGTTGTCGGCGCGGCCGAGGAAGTCCAGTGATCCGTCCGGGGCGTACCGCGCCAGGTCACCGGTGCGGTAGAGCCGGGAGCCGTCGGCGGCGAAGGGATCGGCGACGAAACGGGAGGCGGTGAGGCCGGGCGCGCCCACGTAACCGCGTCCCAGCAGGAGCCCTCCGACGTACAGTTCGCCGCCGACGCCGACCGGTACGGGGCGCAGTTCGTCGTCGAGGACGTAGAGCTGGGTGTTGGGGTTGGCCTTGCCGATCGAGGTCGACAGGCGGGTCGCGGCTCCCCGGTAGATGACGTGGGAGACGCCGATGGTCGTCTCGGCGGGGCCGTAGCCGTGGTACAGCGGGATGTCGAGGCGGGCGCGGAAGCGTTCGTACAGCTCCGGGGTGAGGACCTCGCCGCCGCACCAGACGTGCCGCAGGCTGTCGAGGCGGCCCGAGTCGCCCACGAGCTCCAGGAGGACGTCCAGCATGGAGGAGACGAGGTAGGTGAAGGTGACGCGCTGTTCGGCGATGACGCCGAGGAGGTGGTGCGGGTCGCGTTCGCCGCCGGGCCGCAGGACGACGAGCCGGCCGCCGGTGGTGAGGGGCAGGAGGATCTCGTTGACGGAGATGTCGAAGGAGAGCGGGGCCTTGAAGAGCGAGGCGTCGTCGTGGCCGAACCGGAGGATCTCGCGGGACTGCCAGAGCAGGCGCTCGCTGATCGCCTCGTGCCGGATCATGGCGCCCTTGGGCCGCCCGGTCGAACCGGACGTGAAGATGACGTAGGCCAGCGCGTCCCCGGGGGCGGTCGCGTCGGGCGGGTCCGCGGGGTGGGCGCCGTACTTCCAGTCGCCGAGGTCGACGGCGACGGCATCCGGCTCCCCGGCGTCGGCCTTGCCCGTGGCGTTGAGCTGGAGGACGATCCGGGCGTCCTCGGCGACGACGGACCGGCGGGCGGCGGGCCACCGGGGGTCGAGGGGGACGAACGCCCCCTGGGCCTGGAGGACGGCGAGGAGGCCGACGACCATCTCGGCGGAGCGGCCGAGGGAGATGCCGACGACCTGCTCGGCCGCGAGGCCGCGCTCGATCAGGTGGTGGGCCAACTGGGCTGACAGCTGGGCTGTTTCGCGGTACGTCAGTGAGCGGCGCTCGTCGACGATCGCGACGGCGTCCGGCCGCAGGCGTGCCTGCTCGGCGAACAGCTCCATGACGGTCGGGCGGGCCCGGTCGGCCCGGGTGTCGTTCCACCGGGCCAGTTCCTCGGCGCGGGTCCGGGCGTCAAAGGGGCCGACGGTGCCGAGGGGCCGGTCCGGGAAGTCGGCCAGGTCGTCCAGGGCCCGCTGCGCGTCGGACCGGTCGACGCCGGGCGGCACGGTGATACCGAGGGTCTGTACGTCGGTCTCCCACCCGCCGGCGCCGCTCGTGCCGTTGTCGACCCATCCGAGGAGGTCGGGAAAGGGGGTGGCGGGGGTGAGGTCCATGCCGTCGGGGCCGGTGCCGGTCGCCCAGTACGCGAGGGAGACGGCGCACGCCTCGACGACGGTCCGTTCGCTGTAGTCGCCGATCCGCTGACGCAACGAGGCCAGCCGAGTGGGGGAAAGCACTATGCGAGAAGCGCCCGGTTCCGACATCGAAGTCTCAGCTTCCTTTCGAGGCATGCGAGTTGAACGAGCGTTGATCTGGTTCTGCGCTAACTTCCCTCGCGCCAGGCCCGCCACAGCCGGGCGTACTGACCTCCCAGCTCGACCAGTTCGCTGTGTGTCCCCTCCTCCACCACGCGTCCCGCCGAGAGCACGGCGATCCGGTCCGCGGCCATCGCCTGGGTCAGCCGGTGGGCCACGAACAGGGTGGTCCGGCCGGAGCAGGCGGCCAGCACGGCGCGTTCCAGCTCCGCGGCGCCCTCGCTGCCCGCCTCGGCGGTCGACTCGTCGAGCACGACCACCGGGGACCGGGCGAGCACCAGTCTGGCCAGGGCCAGTTGGGCGACCTTGGTGACGTCCAGCCGTTCGCCGCCCTCGCCGACCGGGGTGTTCAGGCCGTCGGGGAGGGTGCCGGCCCATTCCCCGGCGCCGACCGTGCGCAGGGCGTCCATCAGCTCGTCGTCGCTCGCGAGGGGGCGGCGAGCCGCAGATCGTCGGCGAGGGGCCCGGAGAACACGTGCGTCTCCTGGGTCAGGATGCTCACCAGGGCGCGGGCCCCGGCCTCGTCCAGGCCCGCGAGGTCGTGAGGACCGATGTGCACCGACCCGGCCTGCGGTCTGCCGATGCCGGCGATGAGTGCGGCCAGGGTCGACTTGCCCGCGCCGGTCGCCCCGACGAGGGCGAGCGAGCCGCCGGCCGGGATGGACAGGGAGACGTCCCGCAGTACCGGGTCCTCGGCCCCGGGGTAGGTGAACGTGAGGTCCCGGACCATGACCGGGCAGGGCGGGACGGCGGCGGTGGCGACCGAGGCGTCGCCCACCAGGCGCTCCTCGGAGGGTTCCGAGAAGACGCCGACCAGACGGGTGAGGCTCGCGCCGGACTTCTGGGCCTCGTCGAAGGTGAACATGATGGCGCCGAGCGGGGTGAACAGGCGGTGGAACATCAGCGGGGCCGCCGACACCTCGCCGAGCGTGGCGGCGTCCGCCTCCAGCAGGGCGTACCCGACGACCAGGATCAGCACGAGGCCGATGAACTCGGCCCGGTTCTCGCGGCCGACGAACCGGCCGAAGAACCGGAACACCTCGATGCCGAGGTTGCGCACCCGCCAGGACTCGTCCGTGACCTTCTCGCGTACCGCGCCCTCCAGGCGGTAGGCCCGGACCGTGTCGATGCCGTTGAGTCCGCTGATCAGGGCCTGGGCGCGGTCGGCCTGGGCCGCCCGCTGCCTGCGGTAGAGGGGCGCGGAGCGGGGCAGGTACCAGCGCAGTGCCAGCGCGTACGCGGGCAGGGCGCAGGCTCCGGCCAGGCCGAGCCGCCAGTCGAGGCCGAACATGCCGATCGTCGCGATGACGACCAGGACGCCCGCCGAGAAGACGGTGGGGACGGCCGTGCGGATGCCCTTGGAGATGACCGCCACGTCGTCGCCCACGCGGGAGAGGACGTCTCCCCGGCCGACCTCCTCGACGCGTGCGCTGGGCATGCCGAGCACGGCGCGTACGGCTTCCTCGCGGAGCCGGGCGAGCAGTTCGGCCCCGAGCTTCACGATCAGGAAGGTGGAGGCCGCGGTGGCCGCCGCGCCGAACAGGGCGGCGGCCACCATCAGGATGCCGACGGTGAGGAGTATCGAGCGTGACTCGCCCCCGACGACCCCGTCGACGACCTGGCCGAGCAGCAGCACCGGGAGCACCTGGAGTGCGGCCCCGGCCACCGTGGTGAGGACGGTGGAGGCCGACAGCCAGGGGGCCCGCCGGCAGTGCCGGGCCACCCAGCGGGCGGCTTCTCCCCCGTCGCGGTGCGCAGTGTCGCGGGGGCGACGGGGGTGTCGGTGACAGTCACACGGAGACCGATTCTCGCCGGGGGACGGGCCGTCGGGGGGTCATCACTGCTTGGCCGACTCGACGAGCTCGTCGATCGCGTACGGCAGGGAGAGCAGGGTGCCCTGGGACATCGCGGCGCCGACCGCGGGGCCTTCGCTGTCCAGGAGGTAGGAGACCTTGCCGTTCTTGACGGCCGGCAGGTTGGCGAACAGCTCGGACTTCTTGAGCGCTTCCGTGTCGGCCTTGTCGTTGACGACGAAGATGCGGTCGACGTCGATCAGGTCGATGCGCTCGGGCGAGAGCTCGGTGGAGAAGCCACCGTCGGCGATCTTGTCGATCTCGGTCTGATAGGTGAATCCGGTGCCCGTGACGAGCCGTCCGCGCACGTCGGTGGAGGTGAAGGCCGAGATGGAGTCCTTGTACCAGGACAGGGCGACGGCCTTCTGGCCGCCGAAGTCCGGGTTGGCCTTCTTGGCGGCGTCCAGCTGGGTCTGGATGCCCTTGATCATTTCGGCGCCCTCCTTCTCCTTGCCGAGCGCCTTGGCGATGTGGGCCGCGTTGTCCTGCCAGGGGGCGCTGAAGAGTTCCTTCTCGCCCTTGGTGCGGCCGACGGTCGGGGCGATCTTGGAGAGCTTCTCGTAGGCCGCCTTGTCGACCTCGGAGTAGACCGCGATGATCAGGTCGGGGCGCAGCGAGGCGATCTTCTCGAAGTTGGGGCCGGCGTCCCCGTTCTTCATGACGACCTCGGGACGGGCGTCGCCCCACTTGTCCTTCACCCAGGGCCACTGGGTGTTGATGTCGGGGCTCTGGCCGGCCGGGTTCGGGTACTGGTCGACCATGCCGACCGGCTTGATGCCGAACGCCAGGACGGCCTGGTCGTCGGTGTAGCCGACGGTGACGACCCGCTGGGGGGCCTTCTTCACCTCGGTGGACCCGAACGCGTGCTCCACGGTGAGCGGGAAGGCGCCTTCGGCCGCCGCGGGGGCGTCGTCGCTCTTCTTCTCGTCCGCCGAGTCGTTGCCGCATCCCGCGAGGAGACCGACACCGAGGGTGGCAGCGGAAACCGCCGCGGCCAGTCTCTGCCACGGCTTCCGGGGCGTCGTTCGATGGAGAAGCATCCGTCAAATCCCTTGCTTTCGCGCTGTCCACTGCGCCCCGGTATGAGGGCAGCCAGACTGTACCCCGATCCAGTGAGGCGAGCCTAGCCTTACCGGCCAACTTTCCACTGGTCAGGACGAGTTGGACCCGGGAATTCGTCAGCATTCTTCGTTGGAGCTTCTGTTCGGGTCGCGTACTACGGTTCGGACCGCACATGAGCCCGGCCGATCGGAACGATCAGCGGCCGGTCGCCCACCGGGTCGTCGATCACCTTGGCCCGCAGCCCGAAAGCCTCGTGCAGCAGCTCCGCGGTGATCACGTCCCGGGGGTGGCCCTGGGCCAGGACGGCTCCCCCGCGCATCACGACAAGGTTGTCGCTGTAGCGCGTGGCCAGGTTGAGATCGTGCAGCACCATGACGACGGTGCAGCCCGACTCGTGCAGATCGTCGACCAGATCGAGTACGTCGATGGCGTGCGCCAGGTCCAGATAGGTGGTCGGCTCGTCCAACAGCAGCAGATCGGTGCCCTGGGCGAGGGTCATCGATATCCATACCCGCTGGCGCTGGCCGCCCGACAGAGAGTCCACGGTCCGGTCGGCGAGGTCCGCCACCCCGGTCATCGCGAGGGCGCGCCGCACCACGTCGGCGTCGTCCGAGGACCACTGGCGCAGCCAGCTCTGATGCGGGTGGCGTCCCCGGGCGACCAGGTCGGCGACGGTGAGCCCTTCCGGGGCGACCGGCGCCTGCGGCAGCAGGCCGAGCTTCTTCGCCACGTCCTTGGTCCGGAGCGTGCCGATGTCCTCGCCGTCCAGGACGACGGTGCCGCCGGCCGGTCTGAGCAGCCGGGTCAGGGTCCGCAACAAGGTGGACTTGCCGCAGCCGTTGGGGCCGATGATCGTGGTGACCACCCCGGACGGGATCGCCACGTCGAGCTGGTCGATGACCGTCCGGTCGCCGTACCCGACGGTGATGCCCCTGGCGGCCAGCCGTGAGGCGTCCTTGACGCCGGCATCGGTCCGGGCGGTGAACTGAGCGGCCACGAGCCCCCTTGTTGAGGTCAGCCTTACTTCTACCATCTACCGGAGGTTCGCCCGTACCAACAGGTAGACGAGGAACGGGCCGCCGATCACGGCGGTGACCACGCCCACCGGCAGACCGATCGGCAGTGCCGCGCGGGCGATCAGATCGGAGCCGATCAACAGCAGCGCGCCCACCATGCCGGAGGCGATCAACGGCGGCGTGGGCCACCGCGCCAGACGCATCGCCACCTGCGGCGCCACCAGCGCGACGAAGGGGACGGGCCCCGCCGCGCTCACCCCCACGGCGGCCAGCAGGACCGCGCAGAGCAGCAGGACGGCCCGCACCCGGGCGAACCGCACGCCCAGCCCGGCGGCGACGTCGTCTCCGAGGTGCATGGGTTTGAACGGGAAGGCCACAGTGGCGACCACGGCCAGCAGGACGAGCGTGGCCCAGAACGCCACCCCGACCTCGTCCCAGGACCGGTTCTCCAGCGAGCCGACCAGCCACACCTGGGCGCGCGCCACGTCGCGGATGTCGGCCGAGACCAGCAGCCAGGTCGTGATCGCCTGCATCACGGCGGTCACCGAGATGCCGATGAGGATGAGCCGGAAGCCGTCGACGCCGCGCCGCCAGGCGAGGAAGTAGACCAGCAGCCCCGTGCCGAGACCGCCGAGCAGGGCGGCGGCGGGCAGCCCGACCGAGCCGGTGATCGCCGCGGCGGTCCCGCCCGTCGCCGTCACCAGGAACACCGCGACGGCGCCGGCCCCGGCGGTGATCCCGAGGATGTCCGGGCTGGCGAGCGGGTTGCGGGCCACGGACTGGGTGATCGCCCCGGAGACGCCGAGGGCGATGCCCACGACGAGACCGGCCAGGGCCCGGGGCATACGGAGGTCCATGACGACGAACTGATCGACCTGTTCGCCCCGGCCGAGGATGGTGGCGATCACCCGGGAGAGCCCGATGGGGAAGTCGCCGACGCTGATGGAGAGGCAGAAGATCAGGAAGGCCGCCGCCGCGAGCACCAGGGTGACCAGCACGAGCCAGGGCCGCCAGACGAACGACACCGCGCCGAGCCGTACACCGGGCGGCATCGACGCCTTCACCTCGGCCCCACCGGCCACTTCGGTTGCGTTCATGCGCTCCTGAACTCTCCTCATGCGCTCTTGAACTTCCCTCGCCACACCAGGACCGCGAAGAACGGGGCCCCGAGGAGGGCGACCACGACCCCCGCTTCCAGCTCGCCGGGCCGGACCACCACCCGGCCCACGATGTCGCAGACCAGCAGGACACCGGCCCCGAGGAGACCGGCGTACGGCACCAGCCAGCGGTAGTCGGGCCCGGTCAGGTAGCGGGCCACATGGGCCACCATGAGCCCGAGGAAGGCGATGGGGCCGCAGGCGGCGGTGGCCGCCCCGGCCAGCAGGGTGACGGCGACGATGCCGAGGGTCCGGCTCGCCGCGATGTTCACTCCCAGCGCCCGCGCCACGTCGTCGCCCAGGTTGAGCAGGTTGAGGGCGGGCAGGGTGATCAGCGCCAGGACCAGTCCGACGGCGATGAACCCGGTCACCGGCCAGATGACGTCGAAGCGGACCCCGGCGACGGAGCCCGCGTTCCAGAACCGCAGCGCGTTCAGCGACTCCTTGTCGGAGAGCGCCACCGCCGTGGTCATGGCCGCGAGGAACACGGTGACACCCTGCCCGGCGAGGGCGAGGGTCAGCGGGTTGCCCGCGCCCCTGCCGATGCTGGCCAGGCCGAAGACGACGACACCGGCGAGACCCGCGCCGACGAAGGCGAACCAGACGTACTGGAACGGGTCGGTGAACCCGAACACCGCGATGACCGACACGACGGCGAAGGAGGCCCCGGCGTTCACCCCCAGCAGTCCGGTGTCGGCGATGGGGTTACGGGTGTACCCCTGGATCAGCGCCCCGCCGACCCCCAGGGCCAGGCCCGCCACGATCGCGAGAACCGTCCGGGGCACGCGCACGGTCTGGACGATGAGCCGGATCTCGGTGAGCTTCTGGTCGGGTTCCGGCTCGGCGAACAGCCCGTGCCAGACCTCGGCGGGGCTCAACGCGCGTGCCCCGACGGCCAGGGACACCGTCGCCACGACCAGCAGGGTCACCGTGAGGACGACCAGCCCCACGGCCCTGCGCCGGCGGGTGTCCGTCACCCCGTACGGCACGGGGCGCTCCACTGCGGTGGTGATCATGACGACGAACGATATCCCTTGGATCGAACCGGTCGCGCTCGGCCCGCCCGATGGGTCCCCGGGCGCGCCGAGCGCTGAACTCGCACGTGTTCAACGGTTGCTGGGGCCGTCTAGCCGCCTGCTCCCTCGACGGCCTCGACCGCCGGCCGGGACTCGTCGGAAGTGGACTTGACCCGCCGGCCGAGCAGCGAGTCCAGGATCTCGCCGACCCGTATCGCGGTGTTGGAGAGCAGCGACGTGGTGATGCCGTGCGTGTGCTCCGTACCGCCCTGGAGGTAGATGCCGCAGCGCAGGGCGGGATCGGTCGAGATCCGGTAGTCGCGCTGCACGCGTACGCGGCCCGCGTCGTCGCGCAGGCAGTGCTCGCCGACCTGGCCGAGGACGCCGAGCGGATCGGCGGGGCTGTAGCCGGTGGCGAACACCACGACATCGGCGTCGAGTTCCGACTCCTCGTCGGTCACCAGGGATCTCACGGTGGCGCGGACGCTGTCGGGCTTCTCCACCACCCCGGTGACCCGGGACACGTTGAGGAAGCGCAGCCGTTCGGTACCGAGGACCTTCTCCCGGTACATCTGCCGGTAGAGATCGTCGATCAGGTCGATGTCCACCACGGAGTAGTTGGTGTTGCCGTGGTAGGCCATCAGCCGCCTCTTGACCTCCTCGGGGGCGGCGAAGAAGTCGTCGACCGCGTCCGGGTCGAAGATGCGGTTGGCGAAGCTGCTGTCGTCGGCGGGGCTGTAGCCGTAACGGGAGAAGACCGCGCAGACCTCGGCGTCGGGGAACCTGCGGTGCAGGTAGGCGACGTTCTCGGCGGCGCTCTGCCCGGCGCCGACGACGACGAACCGGGAGGGCGGGCCGCCCTCCAGCCCGTCGACCTTGCGCAGCAGATCGGAGTTGTGCCAGACGCGGTCGCCGCGTTCCACGCCGTCCGGCATGAGGGGACGCAGGCCGGTTCCGATGACGAGGTTGCGGGCCCGGTGGACGGAGAGCCCTTCCGCGGACCGGACGGTCACGTCCAGGTACTCCACGGTTCCGTCGTGCACGAACGGCGTGACGGCGACGACTTCGTGTCCGTAGGAGACGAGGTCGTCGACCTTGGCCGCGGCCCACTCGAAATAGTCGTGGAACTCCACCCGCAGCGGGAAGAGGTTCTTGTGGTTGATGAAGTCGATCAGCCGGCCCTGGCTCTGCAGATAGCAGAGGAAACTGAATTCACTGGCCGGGTTCCGGAGCGTCACCAGATCCTTGAGGAAGGAGACCTGCATGGTGGCGTCGTCGATGAGCATGCCGCGGTGCCAGCCGAAACTCGACTGCTGCTCGAAGAAGTGGGCGGTGACCGAATCCTGCCTGCCGACTTTGCTGTTGTGCTCGCTCAGCGCGATCGCCATGGCCACATTGGACGGGCCGAAGCCGATGCCGATGAGGTCGTGGACCAGTGGTGTGTCGCCAGGAAGACCCTGAGACATGTCACTCCCATCATCCGGGAAAGCCGCCTGTCAGGCGTGAGGGGAAGGGCTCGGTAGGTGGGCACGCCAACGGGGCCACGCACCCAAACTTAGGTGAGCCTAAGCTCATCAACTCGGCTTGTCGATAGGGCACATGGAACGCCATCACGGTGATGATCCGTCAATCATGGCCGGAAATGAGCGCTGTTACCGCGCCACGCACGGCGCCTCGCGGCCACCGCCCCGCAGCACTCGCGTACAGCCAGGCCCGGCCACTGCCGGAGTACGGCCGAAATGCGCGCCACGGATCCGGACGCCGGCAGTCCGGCGCTCAGGCGTCGGGATCGGCGCCCGGGGGCTCTGACGCGTCGAGGCGGACCAGGCGGTACCCCTTGAGTCCCGCCTTCCTCTTCCGGCCCGGCGACACGCCCCGGCGGCGCAGGTTCTGCGCCGCGCCGAAGAGGGCGCCGAGGTGGGGGTTGCCTCGCCTCAGGCGGTAGAACGTGTCCCGCTTCACCCCGACGAGGGCGCCCGCCTCGATGAACGGCACGCCGCGCAGGATGGCGTCCAGGGCCACCCTGAGCACAGCGGGGTTGGTGGCGACGTCCGGCACCACGTCGTGCACATGCGCCAGGGACCTGGCGGTCGACAGGGCGGCGTCGAAGACCGGGTCCTCGGCACGCCAGGACGCGAGCAGCCGCTCGGAGACGCCCGCGGCGGAGGCGCAGCCCGCGGCGCCGAGCCCCATGGCCGCCGCCCGGACCGCCTCCGCCCGGCGCTGCGCCTTCTCCTCCTTCAGGGACATGGCCGGCCGCAGCACGTCCGCCAGCGCACGCTCCGCGGCCCTCGCTCCGTCGAGCCCGGCCACCACGGCTTCGGCCCAGGCCTCCGACGCCCCGGCCTCCGCGTCACTCCCCGCCCCACCGCCCGACCGGTCGCCCATCGATCCGCTCCTTCACCCACACGCCGTGTTGTTCAAGATGCAACTATATGGCCCGCCCCCTGGCCCAGGCCTCGCCGCCCGGCCGCTCCCTCCTCGCACGTCCTTACGGTCCCGTGACGTGTGCGCGCCGGACCCCGCCCGACGCCCCGCCCGGACCTAGCGTGGCGGTCATGCGCGTACTGATCACCGGCGGAGCCGGGTTCATCGGGTCACATGTCGTCGCCGCCCTCGCCGCGGCCGGGCACGAGAGCGTGGTGCTGGACGCCCTCCTGCCCTCGGCCCACCCCGGCGGCACACCGCCACAGCTGCCCGGCGACCGGGTCGTCGTCGGGGACGTGCGGGACCGGGAAGCGGTGGCGGACGCGCTGGCCGGGGTGGACGCGGTGTGCCACCAGGCGGCCATGGTCGGCCTCGGCAAGGACTTCGCGGACGCCCCGCTGTACGTGGGGTGCAACGATCTCGGTACGGCGGTTCTGCTGGCGGAGATGGCCGCGGCCGGGGTCCGGGACCTGGTGCTGGCCGGGTCGATGGTGGTCTACGGCGAGGGGCGCTACGACTGCTCCCGGCACGGCACGGTCCGCCCCGGGCCGCGTGCGGAGGCCGATCTGCGAGCGGGTGACTACGAGCCCCGCTGCCCGCACTGCGGCACGGCGCTGACACCCGGCCTGGTGGCCGAGGACGCACCGGTGGACCCGCGCAACGTGTACGCGTCGACCAAGCTCGCCCAGGAGCACCTGGCCGCAGCGTGGGCGCGGGCCACGGGCGGCCGGGCGGTGTCCCTGCGCTACCACAACGTGTACGGGCCGGGGATGCCGCGCGACACCCCGTACGCCGGTGTCGCCTCGTTCTTCCGCTCGGCCCTGGCGCGGGGCGAGGCACCCCGGGTCTACGAGGACGGGGGCCAGCGGCGCGACTTCGTCCATGTCCACGACGTGGCGGCGGCGAACGCGGTGGCCCTGGAGGCGGTGCGGGAGCGGCGGCCCGCGTCCTTCGCCGCGTACAACACCGGCAGCGGCGAACCGCACACCATCGGCGAGATGGCCGCCGCACTGGCCGGCGCGCACGGCGGGCCGGACCCGGTGGTGACCGGAGAGTACCGCCTGGGCGACGTCCGTCATGTCACGGCGGACTCGCGGGCGCTGCGCGAGGAGCTGGGCTGGCGGCCCCGGGTGTCCTTCGCCGAGGGGATGAAGGACTTCGCGTCCGCCCCGCTGCGCGCGGCGCGGGGCAGCGGACCGGAGAGCCGGGACCGCCACGAGGAGAGCGCCGTCACGCTGTCGGGAGCGTGACCGAGAAGCAGCAGCCGCCCTGGACGTTGCGGACCTCGGTCCGCCCGGCGTGCGCCTCGACGATGCCGCGCACGATGGCGAGCCCGAGGCCCGCCCCGGCCGGCGGGGTACGGGCGTGGCTGCCGCGCCAGCCCGTGTCGAAGACCCGGGGCAGATCCTCCTCCGGGATTCCGCCGCAGCCGTCGGTCACCGACAGCACGACACCGCCGTCCGAGCGGTGCGCGGCGACGGCCACGGTGCCGTCGGGCGGGGTGCGGCGGATCGCGTTGATCAGGAGGTTGCCCAGGACCCGGCTCATCTCCTTGCCGTCGACCTCCACCGGCACCTCGTCGATCCGGTCGCCGACCAGCCGCACCCCGTGCTCACGGGCGAGCGGGTCGACCCCGGCCAGCGCGTCGCCGACCAGGTCGTGGAGGGAGATCCGGGCCGGTGCCAGGGCGAGCGAACCGGCCTGGATGCGGGAGAGCTCGAAGAGGTCGCCGACCATGGAGTTCATCCGCTCGACCTCGACCCTTATCTGCCGCAGATAGCGCCCGGAGTCGGCGGCCATGCCGTCCTCCAGCGCCTCGGCCATCGCGCGGAGTCCGGCGAGCGGGGTGCGCAGATCGTGCGAGATCCACGCGACGAGTTCGCGCCGCGAGGTCTCCAGCGCGCGCTCCCGCTCCCGCGAGCTGTCCAGTTTCGCGCTGGTGGCGGCCAGTTCACGGGCGAGCGCGGCCAGCTCGGCGGCGGGCTGCCCGGCAGGCATGGCGAAGGTGCCGCCGTCACCGAACGACCGCGTCGCCAGAGCCAGTTCATGGCTCTGGGCGGCCACCCGACGGCCCAGCAGAACGGCGGTGGCCAGGGAGATGAGGGCGGCCATCGCGACGACGGTCGTGACGACGTAGAGGTCGTGGGGCGAGAGGAACATCGCCCAGGCCACCGTCAGCGTCCCGGCGAGCATCGCCGCCACGGCCACCCCGGCGACGACGCTCAGCGAGACGATCAGCGAACGGTGGCGCAGGAGGCGCAGGGCGCCTGCGCCGATGAGCCCGGCGGCGGCCGCTCCCAGGAAGGCGAAGAGCGCGATGAGCAGGACGTCGGTCACCGCGACCGGCCCCCGGTCGGCGGCACGGCGGGGACGGCGGGCGGGCGGGCCTCCGCCCCCGGACTCCCCGGGGCCAGGTCCAGGCGGTATCCGACGCCCCACACGGTACGGATCAGCCGGGGGCGGGCCGGGTCGTCCTCGACCTTGCCGCGCAGCCTGCGGATGTGGACGGTGACCGTCGAGAGGTCACCGAAGTCCCATCCCCAGACCTCGCGCATCAACTCCTCCCGCCCGAAGGCTTTTCCGGGGTGCCGGAGGAGGAAAGCGAGCAGGTCGAACTCCCGCAGTGTCAGGGCGAGTCCGCGCCCGTCACGGGTGGCCTGCCGGGACGCGGGGTCGAGGCTCAGCCCGCCCCCGGAGAGCGGGCCGGTGCTGTCCGCCGGTGCGGCGGCCCTGGCACGGCGCAGCACGGAGTCGACCCGCAGGACCAGTTCGCGCGGGCTGAACGGCTTGGTGACGTAGTCGTCGGCGCCGGTCTCCAGCCCGAGGATGCGGTCCTCCTCGTCACCGCGGGCGGTGAGCATGATGACGGGAACCGGCCCGTGCTCACGCATCCGGCGGCAGACCTCGAACCCGTCCATGGCGGGGAGCATCAGGTCCAGGACGACGAGATCGGGCCGGCGCGCCGCGAACCGCCCCAGGGCGGCGGGCCCGTCGTCGGCCTGCTCGACCGCGTATCCGGCTCGGTGCAGATAGCCGACGACGATTTCGGCGACGGTCGGGTCGTCGTCCACGACGAGGACCCGGCCGCGCGTTCCCGGGGAACCGGGCGGCGGGCAGTCGGGCGGGGTGTTCTCCATGGTCTCCACTCTGGCACCCCGCGCCCCGCGCGCCGGGGCCCGAGCACCCCCATCCGGCCGATGTCCCTGTTTCGTAAGAACCTGTTGCCCCGAATGCCCGTTTTGCCTCCGTAGGGTGATGCGGGTGACTGATTCTTCTGCCGCCCTTCCGAACCCGCCCGATCCGCACACCGGCCTGCCGACGGCCGATGTCGTTCTGCCCTGCCTCGACGAGGCCGCCGCCCTGCCCCGGGTACTCGATCGCATCCCCGACGGGTGGCGCGCGATCGTGGTCGACAACGGTTCGACCGACGGTTCGGCCGAGCTCGCCCGGTCGCTCGGCGCGACCGTCGTCACGGAGGAACGGCGGGGGTTCGGCGCGGCCTGCCACGCCGGGCTGCTCGCCGCCGAGGCCGAGTTCGTCTGTTTCTGCGACTGCGACGGCTCGCTGGACCCCGCGCTGCTGACCGGCTTCGTGCGGCGGATCGCGAACGGTGAGTGCGATCTGCTGCTCGGCCGCCGCCGCCCCGAGGGCCGGGGCGCCTGGCCGCCGCACGCACGCGCCGGCAATCTGGCGCTGGCCCGGATGCTGCGCCGCCGTACCGGCCTGCGTCTGCACGACCTCGGCCCGCTGCGCGCGGCCCGCCGCGCCGATCTGCTGGCCCTGGACCTCACCGACCGGCGCAGCGGCTACCCGCTCCAGATGGTGGTCCGGGCCTCGGACGCCGGACTGCGGGTCGCCGAGAGCGACGTCCCCTACCGGCCGCGCACCGGGAAGTCGAAGGTGACCGGCACCTGGCGCGGGACCTGGAACGCGGTGCGGGACATGCGGGGCGTCCTGCGCGAGCCACCGGCGGCCCCCGCTCCCGGTGGGGTCGTGCGCACGGGGACGGGGGCCCTGCGATGAGCGTGTACGAGCCGATGCCCACGGGGCCGACGGAACTGCTGGTCATCGCGAAGGAGCCGGTGGCCGGACGGGTCAAGACCAGGCTCTGCCCGCCCTTCTCGCCCGTCGAGGCCGCCGAGCTGGCGACCGCCGCCCTCACGGACACCCTGGAGACCCTGCTCGCCCTTCCCGCCCGGCGGCGGGTCCTCGTCCTCGACGGGCGGCCCGGCCCCTGGGCGCCCCCCGGGTTCGAGGTGGTGCCGCAGAGCGCGGGCGGTCTGGACGAGCGCCTCGCGGCGGCCTTCGGCGGGTGTACCGGGCCGGCCCTCCTGGTCGGTATGGACACCCCGCAGCTGACGGCCGGTCTGCTCGCCCCCGCTCTCGCCCCGGACGCCTGGGACGGCTGCGGGGCCTGGTTCGGACCGGCCGAGGACGGCGGGTTCTGGGCCCTGGGCCTGGCGGAGCCCGATCCGGCTCTGCTGCGCGGGGTGCCGATGTCCCTCCCGGAGACCGGCGCGGTACAGCGGAGCAGGCTGGTGGAGGCGGGGCTCGCCGTGCGTGATCTGCCGGTGCTCGTCGACGTGGACACCGCGGCCGACGCCCACCGGGTCGCGGCGGCCGCGCCGGGCGGCCGGTTCGCCACGGTGCTCGACCGGCTGACCGGGGCGGGGGTGCGATGAGTACGACCGTGCCCTCGTCCGAGCTCACGGCGCCGGCCCCCGCCGAATCCGACGGGATCGCCGCGGCCGGGACGGGTCCGGCCCCGCCGCGCGCCGCTTCCTGGGGCGCCGACCCGTACGCCAACGCCCTGCGCACCGGCCGGGGTCCGCTGTTCCTGCGCCGCAGCGACGGCTGGCTGCTGCCCCTGGACGTGGAGCGCTGGTGCTCCGAGGCCGGCTCCGCCGATCTGTCCGCACTGCACCGGTGCGAGGGGCCGGTGCTGGACATCGGCTGCGGGCCGGGGCGGCTGGTCGCCGAGCTGACCTCACTCGGGCACCGGGCGCTGGGCATCGACGTCAGCGAGGCGGCGGTGGCCCGCACCCGCCGCCTCGGCGGCGCCGCCCTGCTCCGCAGCGTCTTCGACCCGCTGCCCGGGGAGGGCCGTTGGGGCACCCTGCTGCTCCTCGACGGCAACATCGGCATCGGCGGCGACCCGGCCGCGCTGCTGGCACGGGCGGCCGATCTGCTCGGCGTCGGCGGGCTGCTGATCGCCGAGACCGCCCCCGTCGACGTCGACGAACGGGTCCGGGTCCGGCTCGACGACGGCCGGGGCGGACCGCCCGGGGAGTCCTCCCCCGGCGCCGTGCGCGGGACCGCCGCCGAGCCGTTTCCCTGGGCGCGGATCGGAACGCCCGCCCTGCTGCGGCACGCCCGTGCGTGCGGCTGGCGTACCGCCGATCAGTGGAGCGCGGAGGGGCGGACGTTCGTGTCCCTGCGCCGCCCCGTACGGGAGCGGAGCGCCCGGACCAGCAGCCAGAGCGCGGAGAGCGCGAACAGCACGCCGGTGATCAGCAGCCAGTTGCCGAAGTAGACGTCCGGGGTGGTACCGGCGGCGGCCTCGTACCGCCGTTCGGTCCGCCGGGCGATCAGCGGGAACCAGATCAGCAGGAGCAGCCCGGAGAGGAACGCCGGTACCCGGACGAAGTTCACCAGGGCCGTCCGGGGGCCGAGCGCCGCGCGCAGCGCCCGGTCGGCCCCCGCGTACACCGGCAGCAGCACCAGATCGTGCAGGACGGCCGCCCCGGCGAACCAGAGCAGCACGCCGACGGTGTCCCCGTCCAGCAGCCGTACGCCCGCGTAGCCGGCCAGGCAGAACGAGGCGGCGAGCAGGATCAGGTGGAGCGGGCCCTCTCCGTACAGTCGGCGGGGTGAGAAGCGCCCACGGCGGGGTTCGGCGGAAGGCGGCGGCACGGCTCGGGTGGACATCACAGCTCTCCGAACGTCAGGGTCTCGACCCACTTGGTGTTCAGCACCCCGGGCGCGGCGGGAACGATGATCCGGGCCGGGTAGCCGTGGTCGGGCGACAGCGGGGCCCCGTTCACCTCCAGCGCGAGCAGCGAACGGCCGTCACGGACCTGGTTGTCGCGCAGCGCGGCCTTGCGGAAGGAGCCGCCGCGCTGGAGCGACTCGACGAACACGCCCGGCGGCCGGTCCGGGAATCCGGCGAGCGCCGCCAGATCGGAGAGCCGCACCCCGCGCCACTGCTGGTCCGCGGTGGACCAGCCCTCCACGCAGGCGATCGGGAGCGCCGCGCTGTGCTGTTCCATGGCCAGCAGTTCGGCCCGGGAGAAGCGGAACTCCCCGGCGGGCCCCCGTACGGTCAGCCGCCAGTTCTCACCGGTGTCGGCGGGTGTGATCCGTACGGCGGCGGCGGTCTTGTTGATCTGGAAGGCGTTGGGCCCCGGCCCCGGGTCGGTGCCGCCGCGCGGGGTGAGGAGCGCGATGCGGCGCAGCGGCCCGTCGAAGCTCCGGCCGGCCGAGGTGATGAGCAGCAGGAGCGAACCGGCGCCCACCACGGCCAGCGCGCCGCGCCGGGACAGGGTGGCGGGGAGCGGGTCGGGGGCGGCGAGGGTGTCCGCCTCGCCGCGCGGGATGCCCTTGCGCAACACCCGTACGGCCTGCGGGGCTTTGAGGGCCGTATGGGTGACGAACCCGGCCAGGAAGACCCAGGCGCCGTAGAAGTGCAGGGTGTAGAAGGACCCGGGGAAGATGTAGTCCAGCTGGATGTTGAGCAGTCCGGTGATGAACTGGAACAACGCCCCGCCGATGAGCAGCAGCAGGGAGAGCCGCTCCAGGGCGTGCCCCACGGAGCGGGCGGGCGGCAGGGCGAAGAGCCGGGGGATCACCGACCAGAGCTTCGCGAGCAGGACGGGCACGAGCGCGATGCCGACGGTGACGTGCAGGCCCTGGGTGAGCCGGTAGAGCCAGTGCGGGCCCGTAGGCCAGGAGAACAGGTAGAAGCCCAGCAGGCCCTTGCCCGGCGTCTTGTCGTTGACCGGGTTCAGGTCCGGGTTGTAGGCGGCGTACGAGAGCAGACCGGTGACGAACAGCAGCGTGAGTCCGGCGAGCAGCACGACACCGAGTACGGCGGTGAAGCGCGCCCCTCGGACGGGGCTGCGCCAGAAACCCGGGTCGGCGGGCGTGCTCAGGGCGCTGAGCGTGGCAGGGAGGGAGCGGGTTCGGCGGCGTTCGGGCATGAGGCTGACGCTAAGCGCGGAACACCCTCCACGCGCGGGTACGACTCCTGACGGAATTCTGACGTCGCGGCCGGACGACTCGAAGGACATCACCGCGAGAAGCCGCGTCGGCAGCGAATCTGACGGTTCGGTGACGCGGCCCCGCCGGACCGCCCGATCGCCGCCCGGTGTGCATAACGTGCCAGCGTGAAGACCGAGGACGTCACCCCCATCGACACCGCCGACGGCACCGGACACGGCCCGCCCGCACCGCCGGACCGCCTCGACGAACGCGCACGGCGCGCGGGGCGGGCCGACCTGGTCGCCGCCGCGGCGGGCGTGCTGCTGGTCGTCGCCGCCGTGCTCATCGGCCGGGTCATCCAGGACCGGGACCAGACCCTGTTCGCGCAGTGGCCGCCCTTCCTGGCCTCCTGGGACCCCCATCTGGGCCCCGGCACCCCCGCCGCGCTGACCATGGCCGTCCTGGTCGTCGCGTACGGCCCGTCGCTCGCCGCCCGGCTGGCCTGGCGCGGGCTCCTCGCGGCGGCCTGGGCCGGGTCCACCGCCTGGGTGTTCTCGATGGCGCTGATCGACGGCTGGTACCGGGGCGTCGAGCGGCGGCTCACCACCAAGCACGAGTACCTGCAGGTCATCGACCGCTTCGCGGACATCCCCGCCACGTTGCGCGGCTTCACCGACCACATCCTGTTCGACGCGCCCGGCAACTGGCCCGCCCATGTCGCCGGGCATCCGCCGGGCGCGACGCTGACCTTCGTCTGGCTGGACCGCATCGGGCTCGGCGGCGGCGCCTGGGCGGCGGTGTGGTGTGTCGTGGTGGGCAGTTCGGCGGTCCTGGCCGCCCTGATCACCGTCCGGGTGCTGGCCGACGAGCGGCTGGCCCGGCGGGCCGCGCCCTTCCTCGTCCTCGCCCCGGCCGCCGTCTGGGCGGGCGTCTCCGCCGACGGGTACTTCGCGGCGGTCGTCGCCTGGTCGGTGGCGCTGCTCGCCCTGGCCGCCACCCGCCGGGTCCGCTTCCCGGCCCTGGCGGCGGCCGGCGGGGGTCTGCTGTTCGGGTGGACCTGCTACCTGAGTTACGGGCTGGGGCTGATGGCGGCCGTCCTGCTCACGGTCCTGGTGCTCGCCCGGACCGCCCGCCCGGTGCCGGTGTTCCTGCTCGGCGCGCTCGTGGTCCCGGTGGCCTTCACCCTCGCCGGGTTCAACTGGTGGACCGCCTACCACCTGTTGGTCGAGCGTTACCACCAGGGCGCGGGGGGTGTCCGCCCGTACGGCTACTGGGTCTGGGCCAACCTGGCCTGCGCGACCGTCGCGGCCGGGCTCGCCGCCGTCGCCGGGCTGCGCCGGAGCGCGGTGGCCGCGCCCGGCGCCGTACGGGCCCTGCGGGGCGGCCCCGGGGCGGCATCCCCGGAAGGACGGCTGGCGTTGCTCGTCCTGGCGGCCCTGGTGGCACTGCTCGCCGCCGACCTGTCCGGAATGAGCAAGGCGGAGACGGAGCGCATCTGGCAGCCGTTCCTGCTGTGGCTGCTGCCCGCGGCCGCGCTGCTGCCCCACCGGGGCGTGCGGTGGTGGCTGGTCGCTTCGGCGGTTCCGGCCCTGCTCGTCAACCACCTGCTGTGGACGGGGTGGTGAGGTCCGGCCCGTGGTGAGCGGGCCTCACTTGGTGTCCAGGTCCCGGCGGCGGAAGCCCGCCAGGCCCAGCGCGATCAGTCCGGCCGCGACGGCGGTCAGGGCGAGCAGCGGGGTCCAGGTCATGGGCGCAGCCGGGAGCCGGGGCACATGGCCGAAGGGCGACAGGTTCGTCAGCCCGTCCGGGAGCTGGAGGATGGGCCCCAGGTATCCGGCGAGGAACGCGTACACGGGCACGATCCAGGCCGCCGCCGCCCCCGCCCTCGGGAACCAGCCGAAGAGCAGCACGGCCACACCGACGGTGACCCACAGGGCCGGGGCGTACGCGGCCGCCGCCAGAGTCAGTTCGAGGACCAGGCTCCCGTCGCCGGCCGACGCCGCGCCCGAGACGCCGAAGCACAGCCCGGCCAGGACGAGCAGCACCGTACCGCCGGTCAGGGCGACGGCGACATGGCTGCCGAGCCAGCGGCTGCGGGAGAGACCGGTGGCCAGGAGCGGTTCGGCGCGGCCGGCGTTCTCCTCGGCGCGCGGTCGCAGCGCGGCCATCACCACGTACACGGCGGCGACGACCGCGACGACGATCATCACCATGGACGCGAACGACTCGGCCACGGTGGCGCCGCCGATGTCCTGGAGCGCCTCCTGGAGCTGCTCGACGCTCTCCACCAGGTCGGCGGCCTCGCCGAGGATCGAGCCGTACATGACGCCCATCAGGCACAGCCCCGCGGCGAAGCCCAGCAAGGTCGCCCGGTGCAGCCGCAGGGCGAAGCCGAAGGGCCGGGTGAGGGCGTCGGAGGCGGTACGCCGGCCGAGCCGCGCGGGGCGCAGGCCCGCGCCGACATCGCGCCGGGTGCTCAGGACGAAGCCGTAGGAGGCGGTCGCGGCGGCGAGGAGGAGGCAGAGGGCGAGCGGCCACCACCGGTCTTCGACGAAGACGTACGTGCGCTGGGCCCAGCCGATCGGGCTCAGCCAGGACAGGGCGTCGTTGCCCACGTCACCGGAGGCCCGCAGCACGTAGGCCACGCCGATCGCCGCGAGCGCCAGGCCCGACGCGCCCCGGGTGTGCGCCGTGAGCTGCGCGGTGATCGCGGCGACACCGGCGAAGACGAGCCCGATCGCGGCATGCGCGAGGCCGTACAGCAGCGCCCCGCCCGGACCGATGCCGTCGATGCCCGTCGCGGTGAGGCCCAGGGCCAGCAGCAGGGCGAGGCCGAGGTTGGCCACGACGGCGACGGCCAGGGCGGCGGCGAGGTGCGCGTGGTGGCCGACGACGGTGGAGCGGACCAGTTCGGCTCGGCCGGTCTCCTCCTCGTCGCGGGTGTGCCGGGTGACGGCCAGAACGCTCATCAGGCCGACCAGGACGGCCATGAAGCCGAGCATCTGGTGGCCGAGCATCGCGCCCGCGGTGTAGTCGGCCAGATAGGGGCGGGGGCCGGTCATGGCGAGCGCGGCCGGACTGTCCATGGAGCTGACGGCCGCGGCGCGCTCCTCGGGGGTGGAGTACAGCGACGTGTACTCGGCCGCCGTGGCCAGGGTGCCCAGGGTGAGGGCGAGCAGCCATACGGGCATGCGGACGCGGTCGCGCCGCAGGTTGAACCGGAGAAGGGTCCCGGTGCCGGTGAAGGCGGCGGGCTGGATCCTGGCGGACGCGGACCTTCCGGGGGCGTCGAGGGGCGTGGCGACACCGGTCATCGGGCAACGCCCCCGTTTCCGCCGGAGGAAGGCGAGGAGGCGAGTGCGTCTCCGTAGTGACGCAGCATCAGCTCTTCGAGCGTCGGCGGGTGGCTCGTCAGACTCCGGATGCCGAACTCGCCGAGCCTGCGGATCGCCGCGTCGAGGTGGGCTCCGTCCACGGCGAAGTGCACGCGCCGGTCCGTCGCCCTCAGTCCGTGGACACCGGGCAGGGCGCCGAGTCCGGTGACCGGGCGTTCGGTCTCGGCCTCGACGGTCGTCCGCGTGAGGTGGCGCATCTCGCCGAGCGTTCCCGACTGCACGGTGCGGCCCTGGCGGACGATGCTGACGCGGTCGCAGAGCTTTTCGACCTGGGCCAGGATGTGGCTGGAGAGCAGCACCGTCTTCCCCGCCGCTTTCGCCTGGAGGATGACGTCCTGGAAGACGACCTCCATCAGGGGGTCGAGGCCCGCCGTGGGCTCGTCGAGGAGAAGCAGTTCGGCGTCGGAGGCGAGCGCGGCGACGATCGCGACCTTCTGCCGGTTGCCCTTGGAGTAGGCGCGGCCCTTCTTGAGCGGGTCGAGGTCGAACCGGTCGATGAGTTCGTCGCGCCGCCGCCGGTCGAGGCCGCCGCGCAGCTTCGCCAGCAGGTCGATGGCCTCACCTCCGGTGAGGCCCGGCCACAGTTCGACGTCCCCGGGAACATAGGCGAGCCGCCGGTGCAGTTCCACCGCGTCCTGCCACGGGTCCTTGCCGAGGAGCTGGACGGCTCCGGAGTCGGCGCGCAGCAGTCCCAGCAGCACGCGGATCGTCGTGGACTTGCCCGCTCCGTTGGGTCCGAGGAAGCCGTGGACCTCGCCGGCCTCCACGTCGAGGTCGAGGCCGGTGAGGGCGTGTGTCGGGCCGAACGACTTGTGCAGCCCGGAGACGGTGATGGCCTTCTTCATGTTTCGAAGCTACGCTTCTTTCAGAAATGTGTGAAGTTAAGGAAGCGTATGAATCGCTCGTAGACTGGCCGGAGGCGCGGTCGGCACGCGAGCGCCGGGAGCCACGGAGACCGGGGGCGGAACATGGATGAGCGGCGGACGGACGACCGCACGGACGGCGACGATGCGGCGGCAGCGGCGGCCGTCTCCCGGTTCGTGGAGCGGTTCGCCGCCCAGCTGGTCCAGGCGGGCATGAGCCGCATGCCGGCCAGGATCTTCGCCGCCCTGCTCTCCTCGGAGCAGGGCGCGCTCACCTCCGTCGAGCTGAGCGAGCAGCTGAAGGTCAGCCCGGCGGCCGTGTCGGGAGCCGTCCGCTATCTCGCCCAGGTCAACCTGGTCAGCCGCGAGCGGGAGCCGGGGTCCCGGCGGGAGCGCTATCGCGTCCAGGACGACCAGTGGTACGACGCGCTGCTCGAACGGGACGCCTTCCTGAGGAACTGGCAGACCACCATGCGGGAGGGCGTGGAGCAGTTCGGCCTCGACACCCCGCAGGGCCGCCGGATCAACGACACCCTGGAGTTCTTCCGGTTCCTGGAGAAGGAGCTCGGCTCCATGATGCGGCGCTGGGCGGCGCACCGGGCGGAACACCTCAACGGCGCGGGTGGCACGGGCGATTGACCGGACCGCCCGGACAGCCACGCCTCCGCGGCTGAGGCGCGCCCGTCAGCTCACGCGCTGCTCGGCGAGGTCGAGCCAGTGCTCCACCTCGGACGGGGTGAAGTGCCGGATGGCCCAGTCGACCATGCGCAGGCTCATGTGCGCCCACGCGGGCCGCAGGATGTCCGCGGGGAGCGCGTCGAGGACGGCGTCGAGTTGGCGCGCCACCCCGGGGTCCGCTCCCCCGCCGTGGATGCCGAAGCGCAAGGTGACCAGGTCGAACCGGTGGTCGCCGCGCGCGGCTCCGTCCCAGTCGATGACGCCGGTGATCGAACCGTCGGTCGCCAGCAGGTTTCCGGGGTGGAAGTCCGTGTGCACGGCGTCGTCGCCGGCCAGCCGGCCGGGATGGCCCGCGCCGACGGCGGCGACCCACCGCTCCAGCGCGGCACTGCGAGGGTTGTGCCGGCGCAGCGGCTCGTGCAGGCAGTAGCCGGGGCCGTCCTGACGCAGGAACAGCTCCACGGCGGGAACACCGGGATGCCCGGCGAGCCGGCCGGCCTGCGACCGGTTGAGTTCGAGGGCCTGAACCAGACCGCGGTGGTCGAGGCGGTCGATCGCCGTACCGGGCAGCAACTCCTGCACCGTGACGACCGCGTGGCCCGCCTGGGCCACCAGCTCGATGTCCGGAACCGGACAGCCCGCGCGCCGCAGCACCCGGCTGACGGTGAGCGGCCCCGCCTCCATGTCCGCCACACTGCTGTGCGGCCGCCACTTGAGCACGGAGCGGCGACGGTCTGCCCGGCGCACATAGGCGGCGCCGACCTGGCCGCCCGGGCACGGGCCGTCCAGGATGAGCCGGACACCGGTCTCGGCGTGGAGGGCGTCGAGCATCCGGACCGCGTCGAGGCGCTCGGCCCGCGCCCAGCCGTGCGATGGAGAGGTCATGGGCCCATGATGGCCGCGCGCTGCGGTCGCGGGGTCCGGCGGCCATGGCCTGGCTCCGGGTGCTCACCGCATCCCCGCCGTACCGGCAGGCCGTACCGCGCCCGCCCCGAAGCGGGCCCGGGCGCGGTCGGCCGCGGCTTCGATGCGGCGGGCCCGGTCGTCCTCGGGGCCGAAGGCCGGCTGCCGGGAGGCGGACGTGGCGTCGCCGAGTTCGCCCGCACGCAGGGCCAGCGAGCGGACCCGGTCCCGCTGGAGCCCCGGAGCGCTGTGCAGCGGGTGGGCCGTGGCTCGGAGGCGAGGGGGTGTGTGCCGTGGCCGTGTAGCGGGAACGCCCCCGGGTCCCCGGCCGACCCGAATGGCGTACGCGGTCGGGCAGGCGCAGAGTGAGGGAGGGGACCGCACGGGCCGGGAGGGGGAAAGGCCCGCGGCAATGACTCTCTGTGAGGCAGACATGGCCGACACACAAACCCTGAACGCAGGCACCACGACCGATCGGCGCTCGGAAGGATCACGCGCCCGCGGCAGGACGACCATCAGCGACAACGTCGTCGCCGCCATCGCCGGCATCGCGATACGGGAGACCGAGGGCGTCCACTCGACAGGGCGAGGAGCGTCGAAGGCCCTGGGAGCCGTCACCGGACGGATGCCCGGCTCCGCGAGCTCCTCCGCCGCGGGACGCGCCGTCAAGGTGGAGGTGGGCGAGAAGCAGACCGCGATCGACGTCGACGTCAAGGTGGAGTACGGAACGCCGATCCACGAGCTCGCCGACCGGATCCGGGCCAACGTCACCGACGCCGTGGAGACGATGACGGGGCTGGAGGTCGTCGAGATCAACATCGTCGTCTTCGACGTCCACATCCCCGGTGACGATGACGACGACGATTCCGACGATCAGGGCGCCGGCTCCCCTCGCGTCCGGTGAGGGGCGTTCACGGGTGACCGAAGGCAGGAGAAACCATGCCCGACAGTCCGGGCGGGCGCCGGGTCCGCCGCGCTCCCGCCCGCCCTCTGCACGGGCGGACCGCCGTCGTCACCGGCGCCGCTCGCGGTATCGGTGAGGCGCTCGCCCACAGCCTCTCCCATGCCGGGATGCGGGTCGCCCTGCTGGGGCGGGAAAGGGCGGCCCTGCTGAGGGCGGCCGAGTCCCTTCCCGGCCCGAGCATCTGTATCGAGTGCGATGTCACCGACCGCGCGGCGCTCGCCGAGGCCGCACGCCGCGTGGCGGCCGAACTCGGGCCGGCCGACGTGGTCGTGGCCAACGCCGGCATCGCGGTGAGCGGCCCGTTCGACCGTACCTCCGGCGAACTCTGGCAACGCGTCATCGACGTCAACCTCATCGGCTCCGCCAACACGGCGCGCGCCTTCCTGCCCCAGCTCACCGCCACCCGCGGGTACTTCCTCCAGATCGCCTCGACCGCCGCGTTCGGCTCGGCACCCATGATGAGCGCGTACTGCGCCTCCAAGGCCGGAGCGGAGTCGTTCGCCCTCGCCCTGCGCGGCGAGGCCGAACCGGACGGGGTGCAGGTCGGGATCGCCTATCTGCACTGGACCGGCACCGACATGCTCACCGGCATCGACGACCACCCGGTCCTGGCGGCCCTGCGCCGCAACCAGCCCCGCCCCGCCCGCCGGGTCCACTCCCCCGCCCAGGTCGCCCGATGGCTGACCCGGGGCATCACCCACCGCACCCCGAACATCTACGCCCCGCCCTGGCTCCGCTGGTGCCAGCCTCTGCGCCCCCTGTTCCCCGCGCTCGTCGCGCGGGCCACCCGACGCGAACTGCGGGACCTTCCCAGCGAGGACACGTCCTCCCCCGCCGAGGTCCTGGGCGTCGGTGGCCGCGCCGACTGGAACGCCTCCCGGGCGTCCCGCCCCGCTGCCCGGCCCGACCGATGGTCCCGGCCGGACCGGTAGCCCCGACCGCCCCCGTCGCGGCGAACCACGTACCGGATCTTGAGGCCGCGACCGGCTCGTGGCAGGCTCGTGCCGCATGATCGACAAGTTCGCGAAGGACACCCTGCACGGGAGACTGCGGCGGGACCGTGAGGCGCTCCTCTGGAAGCTCGACGGCTTGTCCGAGTACGACGCCCGACGGCCGTTGACGGCGACCGGGACGAACCTCCTGGGCCTGGTCAAGCACGTGGCCACCGTCGAGGCCAGGTACTTCGGCGAGGTCTTCGGCCGCCCCTCCCCGGAGCCGCTGTCCCGGTGGCAGGACCACGACGGCAGCGACCTGTGGGCGGCCGAGGACGAGACCCGCGACCGGATCACCGGGTTCTACCGGCGCACGTGGGAACACGCGGACGCGACGATCGACGCGCTTCCCCTCGACGCCCCCGGCCATGTGCCGTGGTGGCCGGGGCCCCACTCCGGCACGAACCTGTTCGCCGTCCTGGTCCATGTCCTCGGCGAGACCGTCCGGCACACCGGGCACGCCGACATCCTGCGCGAGGGGGTCGACGGCCGGACCGGGCTGCGCCCCGAACACGAGAAGCCGATCGACGAGGAAGCCCGCGCGGCGTACCGCGCGAAGATCGAGCGGGCCGCCGCCGGATCGGCGGCATCCGCTCCCCCGGTGGACTCCGGGAGCCGGCAAGACGCCCCCTAGGATCTGCGGCATGGCAACACGACTCGTGCAGATCAACATGAAGGCCCAGGACGACGCCGCGCTCGGCCGGTTCTGGGCGGAGGCGCTCGGCTGGGGTATCGACAGCGAGGGTCCCGGGGTGACCAACCTCGAACCCGTGGGCTTCACCTACCCCGACCCCGCGGCCGTCTGCATCGACATCATCGCCCGCCCGGAACCCAAATCGGTCAAGAACCGTGTGCACCTCGACCTGGCCACCACCTCGACGGCCCATCAGGAGGAGCTGGTCGCACGCCTGAAGAGCCTCGGTGCGACGCTCCTCGACGTGGGGCAGGGCGACGTCCCCTGGACGGTGATGGCCGACCCGGAGGGCAACGAGTTCTGCGTCCTGGAGCCCCGTCCGGTCTACCGGGACACCGGGCCGATCGCCGCCGTGGTGGTCGACTGCGCCGATCCACGGGAGATGGCCCGGTTCTGGGGCGGGGCGATGGACTGGACGCCGCACGAGGTCTCCGACGACGGTGCGACCCTGCGCTCCGCCCAGGGCGTCGGCCCCTACCTGGAGTTCCTCCGTACGCCCGACACCAAGAGCGGGTGGAACCGTGTGCACCTCGATGTCCGCCCCTACCCCGGTGACGACCCGGCGGCCGAGGCGGACCGGCTGCGCTCCCTGGGGGCCACCGACCCCGGTATCGACCAGTCCGCGATCCACTGGACCATCCTGGCCGACCCGGAAGGCAACGAGTTCTGCCTGCTCACGCCTGCCTGACCGCAAGCGCCTATGATCGCCCCGCGGGCGGCGAGGAGCCCCGCGGCGGTCACCGGCGCGGTGAGGGCCATGACGGGCGCGTCGACCGCGACGGGGAAGAACGCGGACGTGCGGGGCGTGGCCGGGGGCGGCGCCGGCCTCCTGGTCACTCGGCGAGGCGGTCGTCGATGAGCTGCTTGAACTCGTCGTACGAGGCCGGGTTCTGGATCCTGGTGCCGCCCACGACGAAGGTCGGGGTGCCCTGCACACCGAGGCCCAGGCCGTCGCGCTGGTCGGCCTTGACGCGCTCCGCGACGGCCGGGTCGGCGAGATCCGATTCGAACTTCTCCATGTCGAGGCCGAGCCGCTTCGCGTAGCCGCGGAAGACGCTCTCCTTGCTCTCCTGTGCCTCGCCCCATTCCTTCTGCGTGGTGAAGAGCTTGCTGTACATCTCCTCGAACTTGCCCTGCCGGGCCGCGGCTTCGGCGACGCGGGCGGCGAGCTCACCGTTGCGATGGCCGGGCATGGGGAAGTACCGGGCGACGAAGGTGACCCGGTCGCCGTACTCCTCGCGGAGCTTCTCGACGGCCGGGTAGTACGCGCCGCAGGCTTCGCACTCGAAGTCCAGGAACTCGACGACGGTCAGCTCGCTGCGTTCGGGCCGGCTGAGGCGGTGGCTGGTGTCCCGTACGGGCAGGGCCTGCGCGGCGGGCTGCACGTTCGCGGCACTGTCGGACGGGGTGTCGGGGCGCAGCAGGAGGTAGGAGCCGAGGCCTGCCGCGAAGCAGGCGACCAGGACGGCGGCGATGATCAGGTTCTTGTGCAGCTTCTTCATGAGGGCCTCTTGGGGGTTGAGCGAGGAACGGAGCGCCGGTCGCGGGCGTGAAGGCCGGCGAGGCAGGCGTGGTGGGCGGCCAGGGGAACGTCTGCGGCGAGGGCGCCCTGGGCGGCGGGTACGACGAGGGCGCGTGCCGCACAGCGGGCACACCCGGAGGTCTCGTGCATGGGTGGAGGGGACTTCCCGTGCAGCCTGCGGCCTCAGCCACGGGCATACGCGCGGACCGGCGCACACCGGTCGTCCCCCTGCCCGGGTACGTCTGTCAGGACAAGGCAGGACGCCCGACCGGCATCAGCCGGGAACCGACGGGGAGACCACCCGGACGCGGCGGCGCCCGGCCGGAGCGCAGCCGCACTAGAACCGCTGACTTCAGCAGCGTCCCGGCCGCCCTGAGCCCCCGCTGCGGGCCGTTGCCGCGCACGACGAGCAGCGGCCGGACGAGAGCCGGCAGGCGCAGCACCAGGTCCAGCATCGGCCTGCTCCGCCACAGCATCTGCTCGGTCAGCCCGAGCACCCGGGCGGCCACCACCAGGGCGATCACGTGGCCGGAGAGCAGCATTCCCTCGGGCAGTCGCAGGGTCGCGCCGTGTTCCACCCACGCCGGAAGATCCGAGGCGGCGTCGGCTCCGGCCGCTGCGCGGCACATCCCGGGCAGGGCGTACGCGGCCTGGTGGGCGACCTGCGCCGCGACCAGCACCCCGAGCAGTTGCCCGTCGGTGAGCCTGCGCCGGGTCAGGAACACCGCTCCCCGCCCGGCCACGAGCCCCACGATCGCCACGAGGACCCACTGCGGCGCGTGCCCGAGGGTCAGGGCGTGTCCGGTCATCGGCAGCAGGACACACAGCACGGCGAGAACCGCAGCACGCACACCGCGCAGCACGCCGGAGGCCGGCGAAGCGGTACGGGGCAACAGAAGCGGTCGCATCAGCGGGATTCCGGACGTCACGATGGGAGAGGCAGTTCTGATGAGCAGAAGACTACCCAGGGCAGAGCGGCCGCCCTGCTTGCGGGTGTTCTCGTTCAGGTCTCCACGTGCGGTTCCGCTCGTCGGCGCGAAGCCGAGTCCGCCGCGTGCGCGTACCGGGGTGTCGGATGAGGACGGGTCCGTGCCGGCCACAGGATCGACTTCGCGCTCATCGACGGGGGTGCCCGCTGTGAGCAGGGCAGCGGCTACCTCGATCTGCCGCTGCTGAGCGGCTCCGCGTACAAGCCGCAGGGTGAACTGTCGCTTCGTGTCTGCGGTTCCTGGCAGTGAGGGGCGGGCCCGATCCCGTAGAGGTCAGCGCGGGTAGGGCGGACGCGGAGGGATGAGCGGCTCGGCGCGGGGCCGATGGTATGACCGGTATGCCGCCCCGCGCCCGCCATCAGGGCGAAGCCGTTCGTTCTCTGCGTGCCCAGTCCGCCCTTCGCGTCCGTGCCGCGAGGGGCAGGGGGTCAGGCAGTGGCGAGGGAAACTTCGGTCGACTTGATCAGTGCGACGACCGGTGACCCCACCGTCAGGCGCAGTTCGTCGACGGCGTCCTTGGTGATCGCCGCGGTGAGGGCGCCGCCATCGACGTCGATCTTGACGGAGGCCATCGCCTTGCCGGTGGAGATGCCGGTGACCGTGCCCGCGATCTGGTTGCGGATGGAGATGCCCTGGAGTGGGCCGGTTGCCAGGGAGACCTCGGTCGACTTCACCAGGGTGTTGACCTCGGAGCCTTCGGTCAGGCCGAGATCGTTGACGGACTCGGTGGTGATCGCGGCCGTGACGTCCTGCCCGCCGGTCAGACGTACCTTGACCGCGGCCATCGCCTCACCGGCGGCGAGGGAGGTGACGGTGCCGGGGATCTGGTTGCGGATGCTCAGGGTCATGGGTGGTGCCTCGCAGACTCGGTGGTGTCGGGCGGCGGGTCACAGTGGCGTGCCGCTGTCTCGTGGGAATCTATTACGTCCCGGAATGACTCGTTGTGCGGCTATCGCATCCGCCAGGCCGAAGCGGCACGTGCCCTCGCAGATCGGAGCGGGTCCGAGGCCCCGTCCTTCGGGACCTTCGGACCGCCCTGTCTTCCCCTGACCGGCAACGGGTTCGCGAGCCCTTCGCCGGCGCGGCACTTGCCCTATCCGAAGGTGAAGGCGTACGCCTCAAGGCCTTCGTCGAGACGGAGTTCGAGGCGCGCGGTGCGTGGTTCGTCGTCGTCGGTGAGTCGGTGCAGGGTGGGCGATCCGGAGACGTCGATCGTTTTCGTGACCTTCCCGTCCACGATGACGGTGACCTTCCCGGTGCCGGCGAGGACGAGGTTGGCGTTCTTGGCCCGGTAGGTGAAGGCGAGCCGGGCCTCGGGTCCGGCGGTGAAGTGCTCGTACCCGGCTGTCCAGGTGCCGTCCAGGGAGAGCCTGTTCACCGGCAGCGGTTCCTTGGGGAAGCGGTACACGGCGGGCTTGCCGTCCGTCAGGGGCGTCCCGACGTAGCCGCGGATGCGCAGGTTGCTGAGGTAGGTCTCGGGTGTGCGGTCGGCGGTCAGGTCGTCCATGGCGCGGCCGGTCGGCTTGGGGAGGACGACCGTGGGGTCGGCCTGCCGGAGCAGTTCGCGGATCATCGTCTCGGTCTGATCGTACTGGCCTTCGCCGAACTTGAAGTAGCGGACGGTGCCCTGGGCGTCGATGAGGTACTTCGCGGGCCAGAAGCGGTTGCGGTAGTTGTCCCAGGTGGTGAGGTCGTTGTCGAGGGCGACGGGCCAGGTCACCCCCAGCTTCTCGGCCCCGGAGATGACGTTGGAGCGCTTCTTCTCGAAGGCGAACTCGGGTGAGTGGACGCCGATGATGCGCAGCCCGGCGTCCTTGTAGGCGCGCTCCCAGTCCTGGAGGTGCGGGACGGCACGCTGGCAGTTGATGCAGGAGTAGGTCCAGAAGTCGATCAGGGTGACCTTGCCGCGCAGGCTCTTGAGGTTCACAGGCTGGTCGCCGGGGGTGTTGAACCAGGAGTCGATGCCTTCGACGGGCGGGGCCTGTCCGCAGAGACGCAGTTCGTCGGCGCCGTCCTGGCAGCGGGAGAGTTCCTTGTTGGAGTCGTCGTAGAGGCCCGAGAGCTGCTGCCGGGCCGTCTCGTTGTCCTCGATCTTCTTCTGCACGCCGGAGGTGTAGTCCGGCAGCGAGCGCTGGATGGCCGCGGTGACGTCGAAGGCGAGCCCGAGCGCGAGGACGATCATCAGCGACCCGGCGATGACGCGAAGTGCGCGTGCGCGCCGGCGGAAAGCGGCGACCCGCTCGGCGACCCTGCGTCCGGCGAGCGCGAACACGAGCAGGGGGATGGCGGTGCCGAGGGCGAAGGACAGCGTCAGCACCACGATGTCGGCGCTGATCTCACCGCGGGCCCCGGCAACGGTGATCGCGGCGAGCACGGGACCGGCGCAGGGCACATACAGCAGTCCGAGTCCGAGACCGAGGGCGAAGGCGCTGCCTTCCTTGTTGACCTGGCGCTGAGGGATGCGGGCGAAGGGCCTCTCCAGGATCCGTTCGACGGGCGGGAAGACCAGACCGAGGCCGATGAGGACGAGGAGGCCCAGCCCGATGTACCGCAGGATGTCCTGCGGCAGGCCCAGCGCGGAGATGACCGTGACGCCGAGCAGGGTGAAGAAGGCGAAGCTCACGACAAGGCCGGCGACGACAGCGTACGGGCGGCGGTTGCGGGGCGTTCGTACGGGCGCCTCGGGGGCGGGTGCGGTCAGCACGGCGGGCGCGCCCCCGGCGGCCGGTGGCGGATGATCCTCCGTCCGCCGTTCCTCCGCGGCTCCTTCGCCGCCGGCGCGGCTCGGCTCCTTGCCGCCGGTTCCGCCTGCGAGGAACACCACGGGCAGGACGGGCAGGATGCACGGAGAGACCGCGGTGATCAGCCCTCCCAGCAACCCGATCAAGGCCAACGTGAGCATGCTGTCGCCTTCCGTTCGGAGCGCGGCTGCTCCGCGAACTCCTCCACCGCCTATTCGTGCCGGCAGCGGCCTCGGATTGGCGGAAGCAAGGCAGAATGTACTGGCAGCATCACATTGGCCATTTACGACAACCCATTCACCTCGCAGATGTGATCCGTGCTGGCGAGGCATCGCGAGGGAAGCCTGGTGCCGATCGCGTGGCTTCCCACGGCGCGTGGGCAGCGGGTCGAGAGTCGTCGCAAGCGCAGAGGGTTCGGAGGCAGGCGCCAACGGCATGGCCGAGCCCAGCCCGCAGGACACAGCACGAAGCGCCACCCCCGCCGATGGCAGGGGCAGGGGAGAACGCGTGCGCTGGTGGTGCCGTCGCTCGCCTTCCCCCTGCCCCCGACCACCCTCGTGGCCGACCTCCACCGCGCACGGGGGACGACGTCGTTGAACCACGCCTGGTTCGGTATCCCCGCGGCGACGATTCTCGATCTCGCCCCGCCTCCTGAAGGGGTCACGTATGTCATGGCCTGGGCAGAATGCGGCTGCAGCGCCCACCTGCGGCTGTCGGCATCGGATGAGACCGGCCCGGAACAACCCGAGCAACGTTGGTCATGTTCCGACCAATCCGCGATGCGGAGCGGCTCCGAATGGACGACATCAGCAACCAAACGTCGTTCCGGCTCCCGCCGGGGCTTCCGGAAGGGGATGCGTCTACGTGAAAGCCCGCCGCACAACCCGTCTCGCCGCACTGATCGCCCTGCCCGCCGCCCTCACGCTCGGGGTGTCCGTGCCCGCATTCGCTCACGAGGGGCATCCCGCCGGCACCACGAAGGCGGCCGACGGCGACACCTACCAGATCGACCTGGAGCAGCTCAACGATTCGGGCGCCACCGGTGCCGCACTGGTCAGTCTGGACGGCGACAAGCTGACCGTGAAGATCGACGCCCGGGGGCTCGTCCCCGGGCAGCCCCACGCGCAGCACATCCACGGCTCCACCGACGGCCACGACTTCCGCTGCCCCGACAAGAGCGCCGACAAGGACGGCGACGGCATCGTCACCACCGCCGAGGGCCTCCCCACGTACGGGGACATCAACATCTCCCTGACCACCAAGGGCGATACGTCCAAGGACAGCGGCCTCGCGGTGGACCGGATGCCCGTCGCCGACAAGGACGGCAAGCTGACGTACTCCCGTACGATCACCGTCTCCCAGGACGTGGCGGACCATCTGAAGGACCTGCACGTCGTCCAGCACGGCATCGACCGCAACGACGACGGCAAGTACGACTTCGGCGCGGGCAAGAGCGAACTCGACCCGAAGCTGCCCCAGGAGGCCACCGCCCCGGCCACCTGCGGCATGGTCAAGGGCGCGGCCGTCGGCTCCATGCCGGTGGGCGGCGTCGAGACCGGTGGCACCACCACGGAGGGCGTCCAGTCCCCGGGGCTCCTCGCGGCGGGCGGTGCGGCTCTCCTCGCGGCCGGCGGTCTCTTCGCCGTACGGCGGCGCACCCTCACGGCCGACCACGACGGCAGCTGACCATCGGCCCCGTTCGGCCGGCGGGCGACCCTGAGGCCCGCCGGCCGAACGGCTTGTTCAGGGCTCCGCAACGGCAGCGATGAGGGAGAGGCGATCCCGATGAACGGCAGCGACCCGAACGACGAGCTTTCGGCATCACGCAGGCGGAGGACCTTCGTCCTCACCGCCGCCGTCACGGCCCTGCTGCTGGCCGGGGGGCTGTTGCTGGGCCTGGGGGTCGGCCGCCAGCAACCCGCGCCGCCCGCCGCGGAGAACAAGGCCGGCGCAGCCGACTCCCCGGCCGTGCGGACGCCCCCGGCCGGCGCGGAGACGTCCAGCCCCTCGGGAGACGGACAGCGTACGGAGGCGCTGTCCGCCTCCCGGCCCCTGAGCATCACGATCCCGGCGATCGAAGTGACCTCCACACTGGAGGACCTGGGCCTGGGCAAGAACAGGGCCATGGAGACGCCCCGCGACCCGGACAAGGCCGGCTGGTACACACCGGGCCCGACTCCCGGCTCCCTGGGCCCCTCGGTGATCGCGGGTCACGTGACCTGGGACGGCGCTCCGGCGGTCTTCTTCAAGCTGACCGAACTCGACCCCGGTGACCGCATCGACGTCCGGCGCGCGGACGGCAGCACAGCGGCCTTCACCGTCGACCGCACCGCCGTCTACCCCAAGGACGAGTTCCCCACGGTCGAGGTCTACCGCAATCTCGACCACGCCGGCCTCCGCCTCATCACCTGCGGCGGCGAGTACTCCGCATCCGACAGCCGGTACGCCGACAACGTCGTCGTCTACGCCACCCTCACCGGCAGCCGCAGCTAGGAACCGGTCCATCTGTTGTGGGGCGCCCAGGAGAGGGGCGCCCCACAGTGAGCGACTGCCCGCCGGTGGTTGTGGGTCAGCCCTGTTCGAGAGGCAGGGCGAGGTCGGTGACCTGGCGGCGCTGGGAGAAGGCGCCGAGGTCCCGGGCGGCCCCGGTCAGCACGTCGACCTCGTACAGACGTGCTTTTCCGGCGGTGTTGAGGGTGGCGAAGCCCCGGTTGGTGCCGCGCTTGGGGGAGAAGTAGATGTCGAAACCGGCGTCCGGGCCCGCGTTCACGCCGAGGTTCCCGGTCGGGGCGAGGGTGCCGGCGTTGGCGGGCGATTGCAGGGAGACCCGGTCGGCCATGGTGTCGAGGTCGAACAGGGTCGTCGCGGTGGCGGCGTTGAGGTCGTTGTTGGTGTAGGCGGCGCCGGTGACGCCTGTCGCGGTGGTGGGCGGCGTGGTCGGGTTGGTGAGCGTGCCGTCGGTCGTGGTGCCCAGAGGGGCGGCACTGTCATCGATGTTGTGCCGCAGGTTCTGCCCGGTGTCGCTGATGACACGGAGCCGGTTGGCCGCCGGGTTGAAGTCGACGCCGAACTGCCGGCCTGCGAGGGCGACGGTGAGCTGGGAGACCTTCGTGGCCCTGGCGTTGGCCGTGTTGAGGGTGTAGACGCCTCCCTTGTCGCCGACGCCGTAGAGCTTCTCGTTCTGAACGCGGAAGTCGATGCCGACGACCTTGGTGTCACCGCGCAGGCCGGACACCCTTCCGATGTCCGTGGTCCTGGCGGGCCGCTCGACGGTGAACTCGACCAGGCGCTGGTTCGCGGTCAGCCCGACGGCGGTGAGCGCCTTGTGCCCGCGGTGGTCCATGTCGTGTCCGTCGCGGCCGTCCGCGGATGCCAGGGCCGGAGCGGACAGGGCGGCGGCTGCGGCGACCGAGACGGCGGCGACGACGGTTCTGCGCGTACGCATGATGCTCCAAGGGGGTCGTGGTGTCCCGCGGAATGGTGAGCGGGTTCACAACGGGTTCGTAGCCCGGGCACCCGCGGATGGGAAGAAGCTCTGGACGTCACCCCATTGGAGCCATGAACCGGGATGAGCGGCGAGCGGTTGCGGCCGTGGGTGCCCCCGCCACGGCCGGGACCGGCGGAGCCGATGGCCGTTCCTCCCGGAATCCGCCTCCTTGCAGGGGTGAATGCTCCAGGCCATCGATGCGGCGGACCGGATGCCCCCGGCCTCCGGATATCCGATGAACGCCTTACGCCGACGGAGTGAAGTCCCACGATTCCCCTCTTGCGAATAGCTTGCAATAAGGGGGGCGTTACCCTTTCGGCCCAGCGGCCCGGGACTGTGTCGCCCTCTTTTTTCGCAGGATGTCCGGCGCACCGATTTCCCCTCCCACCGGCCTTTTCTCCGCCCGTGGGCCGCTCGGCCGACCTGCGAATCGGACCCGAGTGTGCTCGGTAGGCGCTTTCGACGTGCTTGTCTACGGCTGCGCGGCTCTTCGACGCGTCTTTCCTCCATGCGCGGCCTCCCACGCGCAGCTCTTCGACGAGGGACCAGGTCACGGATCATTTCTCTGATCCGCCCTATTCCTGCCACCCGGTCAGGGCGAGCCTTCCCGCCGCTGCGTCGAGACGCCACACCACTCATCCGCCCACCCCCGCTTCCGCATGCCCTCACACATGCCGGGCGGGATACAGCAGACAGAAGGAACAGCGTGAAGGATTCTCAGTCAAAGCCCCGCTCACGGCGCGTGCTGGACCGGTCCCTGCTCGTGCTCGGTACCACCACCCTGGCCGCGGGACTCGGAGCGATGACCCTCGCCCCGGGCCTCAGTGCGGCCTCCAGCCACCGCGAGGCTCCCCTGATCGCCGGGGACCCGCGGGCGGACAACACCGACGTGTACGCGTTCACCAGCCCCGACAAGTCCGACACCGTCACTGATGGTGGCGAACTGGATCCCGATGGAGGAGCCCAACGGCGGACCGAACTTCTACGCGTTCGGCGACGACCTGCGCTACAACATCAAGATCGACAACACCGGTGACGGCGTCGCCGACGTCACCTACAGCTGGCGCTTCCGTAGCAGCTACCGCGATGACGCGAACCAGTTCCTCTACAACACCGGCCAGGTCACCTCGCTGAACGACCGGGACCTGAACTTCCGTCAGGTCTACGACCTCGTCGTCACCACCGGAGGAAAGAGCCGCACCGTCCTGCGGGGCGTCCCGGCCGCGCCGTCCCGCACGGGCCAGGCGTCCATGCCCGACTACGCGGCGCTGCGCAAGCAGGCGACCTTCGGTCTGCCGGGCGGCGGCAAGACGTACGCGGGGCAGACCGAGGACCCGTTCTTCGCCGACTTGCGCGTCTTCGACCTCCTCTACGGTGGCGATCTGAGCGAGCGGGGGCAGGACACCCTGGCCGGCTACAACGTCAACACCATCGCCATCCAGGTCCCGAAGAAGCAGCTCGCCCTCAGAGGCAATGCCTCCCGAAACCCGGTCATCGGCGTGTGGTCGACCACCGACCGCAAGGGCGTCACCGTCAGCGACTCCCGCGACAAGCGCACCGGTCAGCAGTGGAAGCAGGTTTCGCGCCTCGGGAACCCGCTGGTCAACGAGGTCGTCGTCCCGCTGAAGTTCAAGGACGCCTTCAACACCCTGAACCCGAGCCAGGACCGTACCGTCCAGCCGGTCGTCGACAAGGTGCTCGACCCGATCCTGCCCAAGCTCATCCAGCAGGTCTACGGGATCCCGGCCCCGCCGACCCCCGCAAGGATCTCTTCGAGATCTACCTGACGGGCATCTGCAAGGCCTGCGGCCCGATCAAGGCCGACCTGAACGCCCACCGCCTCAACAAGGACGCGGCGCTCAGGAAGATCGTCCCGGCGGAGGAGCTGCGCCTGAACATGGCGGTGCCGCCCACGGCCAAGCCCCAGCGGCTCGGTGTCCTCGCGGGCGACCTGGCCGGCTTCCCGAACGGGCGCCGCCTCGCCGACGACGTCATCGACATCTCGCTCCAGGCCGTCGAAGGCGCCGCCCAGACCGGCGTTCTCGTCCCGGCACTCGCGGACGGCGACAAGGTCGACACCAACGAGGTCCCCTTCGGCACCTCGTTCCCGTACGTCGCACTCCCCCACACGAAGAACGTGAACCGCGGCCCCGGCGCGACCGGACGCGGTGCCGAGCAGACCGCTGCGGAGAACACCGCGGCGAGCCCCGCCATCCAGCCCACCCAGGCGGCGGCGCTCGCCGGGGCCGGCGCGCTCCTCCTCGGAGTCGGCGGCTTCCGCCTTCGCCGCCGCCGCAAGGAGAGCTGAACCGGCCTCAGCAGAACACGGACAGAGGCAACAAAGGCGTCCGGGCCGGGGAGCACCGCCCCGGCCCGGACAGCGCCGAACCATGGGGAGGACCTTTCGTGCACCAGGACCACACGACACCCACGTCCACGCAGCCGCCGGCCCCGTCGCGCGGCGGCCGGCGGCTGCGAAACATCGTGGTCACCATGGCCCTGGGCGCGACGATGTTCGCCGTCGGCGCGGTCATGCTGACCCCCGGCGGAAACACCGCGCCTCGTCCGGCCGGCCACGGCCGGCCGGACGAGGCGCCCCGCGGGTCGATCGAAGCTCTCCAGGCCCGGGTGGCCCGGCTGCCGAAGGATTCCGGCGGCTGGGCCGCCCTGGGAATGGCCTACGTCCAGCAGGCGCGCAGCACCGCCGACCCGGCCACCTACGACCGGGCCGAGAAAGCGCTGCGGACCTCTCTCTCCGTACAGGGCGAGGGCAACACCGACGCGGAGACCGCCATGGGCGCCCTGGCAGCGGCCCGCCACGACTTCCCCACCGCGCTGCGCTGGGCCCGCAAGGCCACCACCAGCGGGCCCTACAGCTCCTCCGCCTACGGAGTCCTCGCCGACGCCCACACCCAACTCGGCCACTACGACGAAGCCGACGAGGCAGTCCAGAAGATGACGGATCTACGTCCGGACGCCGCCTCCCTCGCCCGAGCCTCCTACGCCTTCGAGCTCAAGGGAAACACCGTCCGGGCCCGCGCCCTGATGCAACGGTCCCTGGTGGCAGCGACCACCCCGGCCGACAGGGCTTTCGCGCACAGTGTTCTGGCAGGCCTCGACCTCCAGGACGCCAACCCCCGCGAAGCCCTGGCCAGGACGCGGACCGCCCTCAGTGCCGCCCCGGCGGATTCGGCCCTCCTGGAGACCCGTGCCCGCGCCTACCTGGCCCTGGGCGACACCACCAAGGCCGTCGCCGACTACCGGGCGGCCATCGCGATCGCCCCCCTGCCGCACTACCTGTTGGGCCTGGGCGAACTGGAGCAGGCCCTGGGGCACCGCGAACGGGCCGCGCAAAATTACGACCTGCTGCGCGCGCAGGACCGTATCCGCGAAGCCGCCGGCGAGCCGGCGGACACCGACGCGATCCTCTTCGAAGCCGATCACGGCAACCCGCGACGCGCTGTGGCCCTGGCCGAAGGGACCCTCCGCAACCGCCCCTTCGTCGCCGTCCACGACGCGTACGCCTGGGCCCTGCACCGAGCCGGCCGGGACACCGAAGCACTCGTCCAGGCCGACAAGGCCCTGGCCCAAGGCACCCGCAGCGCGCTCTTCCACTACCACCGCGCCGCCATCCACCACGCCCTCGGCGACCCGGAAGCGGTCCGCCGCGATCTGACCGAGGCGCTGCGCGAGCCGGGCTTCCACCCCCTGCACGCCGACGCCGCCCGCGACCTGCTCCAGCGAATCGACACCACACCATGAACAACACCCTGCGCCGAGCCCTCACCACCCTGGCCGCGGGCGCCCTCGTCGCCGTCGCGAGCGTGGCATCCGCCCCCGCCGCCACGGCCCACCCCTTGGGCAACTTCAGCGTCAACTACCACACCGGCCTCGTCCTTCGGCCCGACCGGATCGACGCCCACGTCGTGGTCGACCATGCGGAGATCTCGGCCCTCCAGGAACGCCCCGCCATCGACACCGATCACGACGGCAAGGTCAGCGACGACGAAGCGCGCGTCCACGCCGGGAAGACCTGCTCGGACCTGAGCGGGCAGCTCCACTTGACCGTGGGCGGTGCCCGGGCGGAGTGGAGGCGGTCCTCGGCCACCCTGGTGTACGAGAACGGGGAGGCGGGCCTCAGGACCAGCCGCCTCACCTGCTCACTGACCAGCCCGGCCGACCTCACCGAGCCCGCCGACATCCGGGCCGAAACGGACTACGACACCAGGCGCGTCGGCTGGCACGAGATGACCGCTGCCGGCCAGGGCGTCAGGATCACCCGGACCGACGTACCGGCGGCCTCGACCACCCGCGAGCTGCGCCAGTATCCGGCGGATCCCCTCGCCTCCCCGCTCGACCAGCGCTCGGCGACCCTGCGCGGTGAGCCCGGTCAGGGCCGGGCGGCCGTCCCGGCGGTGGTGGCGGACCTCCCCGGCGCGGGTGTGGTCGGCGGGGTGCTCGCACAGGTCACCGGGGCCTTCGACTCGCTCGTCGGCGCCCGGGAGATCACCCTGCCCGTGGGGCTGCTGGCGCTGCTCCTGGCCCTCGTCCTCGGAGCGTCCCACGCGGCCATGCCCGGCCACGGCAAGACCATCATGGCCGCCTACCTCGCGGGCCGTCGCGGCACCAGGCGGGACGCCCTCACCGTAGGGGCCACCGTCACCCTGACGCACACCGCCGGCGTCCTCGTCCTCGGCCTCGCCCTGCCCGTCTCCACCCACCTGGCCGGAGAAACCGTCCTGATGTGGCTCGGAGCGGCCAGCGGGCTCCTCGTCACCGGCATCGGCCTCTGGCTTCTCACAGGAGCAGTCCGGGGCCGGCCGCAACACAACCACCATCACCACGGCCCGGGTCACGGACACAGCCACAGCCACAGCCACCATGACCACGGCCACGGCCACGGCCACGGCCACGGCCACCATCATGATCACGACCACGGGGCCGACAGCCCTCACCACCACCACGGGCCCGTCACCCCGGCCTCCGCACACGACAGCGCGCCGGCCGGGGAACTCCAGGCCTCTCACGCGGTCGCGACACTCACCCCGCCGGACCACGAACACCACCCGGCCAACACGTCGACGGCTCCTCGAAACGCTCGGCGTACAAGCCGCACCGGCCTCATCGGCATGGGAATCGCCGGCGGCCTCGTCCCCAGCCCCTCCGCCCTCGTCGTGCTCCTCGGCGCCGTCGCCCTGGGGCGTACGGCCTTCGGCGTGCTCCTCGTCATCGGCTACGGACTCGGCATGGCTGCCACGCTCACCCTCGCCGGACTCCTCCTCGTACGTCTGCGCGAACGCATCGAGAGTCATGACCGGGCCCGGACCCTCCGCCACAACCCCGTGCTGAGGAAACTGGCGCGGACCGGACCCGTCATCACCTCAGCCCTCGTCATCGCCGTGGGCCTGGGCCTGACACTGCGGGCAGCCTCCGGGAACGGCTGATTCCCGCGGATCATCGCAACGCGCCACACCCGGTGCCGGGAACACAGGCGGCCTGCACGAAGCCAGAAGCCCGCCGCCACATCTCAGCGGAGAACCAGCCGTTTCGCCCCGCACCTGGCCGACCAAGCCTCCGCGCGCACTGACGCATCCGCATGCGGGTGTGCTCCTCGGGTACTCATAGAACGTCTGCTCACCATGGGCGGAGGCGGCGGGGTCGACGTGAACGATGGGCACGGGCTTCTGGTACTCATGGGCTCCGGCGAGACGAGCCCGACTATGGTCACACTGCATCGGGAGGTCACCGCGCACCTGTCCCACGGAGCCGATGCGGTGATCTTGGAGACGCCATACGGATTTCAGGTCAACCGCGATGACATCTCCAGTCGCACCAGGGAGTACTTCCGTCGCTCGGTGAGCCTCGCGACCGTGGTCGCTCCGGACGCACAGAACGACAGCTCCTTGGACGACGCCGACGGGGCCAAGGTTCGCGACCGGGTCCGCAGGGCCGAGTGGGTCTTCTCCGGGCCCGGCAGCCCGTCGTACGCGCTGGGCCGCTGGAACACCATGCGCCTCGGAGAGATTCTCCGCGAGCGAGTGAGCCGCGGGTACGGCGTGACGGTCATGGCTTCCGCGGCGGCATGCACGGTGGGATGTGCGGCGCTGCCCGTCTACGAGATCTACAAGGCCGGGCATGCACCTGAGTGGCTCCCCGGGCTGGACCTGATGGGCACGCTCGGACTGCGGGTGGCGGTGATCCCGCACTACGACAACACCGAGGGCGGCACGCACGACACACGATTCTGCTATCTGGGCGAACCCCGGCTCGCCGCTCTGGAAAAGGAACTGCCTGACAGCAGTGCCGTCCTCGGCATCGACGAGCACACGGCTGTCATCGTCGATCTCGACACCTCGCTGGTACGTGTGTGGGGTCGGGGCGCCATGACGATCCGGCGCAAGGGAATCAACGCCCCGGTGTTCGGCGGCACCACGCTGTCCCTGGAGCAGCTGCGCAACCTGGTGAGAGGCACGCCGTCCGCAGCGGTCCCCTCGTCTCGTCGGCCTCCTGAAGACGGCGATGACGACGCGCACCGCCCCGGAGGCGACGCAGCCACGCTCCAAGAGGCAGTCGCCGCAGCCGAGTTGAGCTTCGGCGCCGCCCAAGAGGCGAGGGACGCCGCGAAGATGGCCGACGTTGCGGTGGAGCTGGAGTCGGTGATCGCGGCATGGAGCGCCGACATGGAGGAGGACCAAGGCGGGGAATGGGCCCGTACGGTTCTGCATGGCATGATCCGGCGCCTCGCAGGAGCCGCCGGACGGGGTCTGCACGAACCGGAGCGCACACTCGGACGGATCGTGGGCCCTCTGCTGGAACTCCGTACGAGGCTTCGTACGGAGAGCGCCTACGAGCTGGCCGATGCGGTGCGCGAGGCCGTGGCAGCCGGGGGCGTCCGGGTCCGCGACTCAGCTGAGGGCAGCGAGTGGCGGTGGGAAGGCGAAGTCGACGACCAGCAGGCCGGTTCGCCTTCGGAAGCCTAGAAGCCGCGACCCTTTTCGGACAAATTGCGCATCTGCGTATGGTTTGCAATAAGATCACGCAAGGGCCTCCCCTCTGGCCCGCCGCCGACGATGGAGCCGTGCACCATGCCGCTCGCCCCGCTCGAAGCGCTCGATGCGCCGCCGGTCGCTGTCGAGGTGGTACTACTGCGGCACGATTCGGCCGGGGGCTTCAGCTACCGTCAACTCGTCACGGCACTGCGCAAGGGAATGTGCCCGGACCAGGCAGCGAGGGGTCTCGCGCTCCTGGGCGACGGCGACGACACCCATGTGGTGCACTCGACCAGCTGGCGCGCCACCCGCCAAGGCGGCATCACCCTGACGTATCTCGTCCACCCGGACCCCGCCCCGGACCACCCCGGCACTCCACTCCTTGATCCACACGTGATCGCCCGGTCTCCTCAGCCGGGCCACCCGACGCCTCCAGCGCTGGAGGTGGGCCACGTTGTGGCACACGCCGTACGGCACCTCGCGTTTCTCGAAGGCACCGACCCTGCCATCGCCACGCATCTCGCCACGCACCCCGAACTCGTGCGTTCCCTGCGCTCCCTGCCCTCGACAACAGCCGGAGAAATCCAGTAGGCCTGACTCACACCGCTTCGACCGAATCCGGCCACGGCGCGCCGGAAGGCGGGTGCGTCCCCGTTCAGCTCAGCCGCCGTTGCGGTGCCGTCTGCCTCATGGTGACCTGAAGTCGACCCAGAGTCACATAATGGGATCGTTTCCGCACTGATCGTCGCTCGGAGCGACTTCTTGCGAGCCCGTGTGGCCTTGGAAGCAGCTTCAGCTCCCAGCCGCCCGCCAGCACACCCGAAGGCAAGCGGCTCTCACCGGAAACGGACCCCCATGCATTCTCCCCGCATGCTCCGACGACGCCCAGCTTCCCGCCGGGCTGAGCGCACCCTCGCCGCCACGGGCGCACTGGCCATGATGACCGCCGCAGCGGTCACCGGCCTCACTCCTGCCTCCAGCTCGGCCTCCAGCCACCGTGAGGCTCCACTGATCGCCGGAGACCCGAGGGCAGACAACACCGACGTCTACGCCTTCACGAGCCCGGACAAGCCCGACACCGTCACCCTGGTCGCGAACTGGCTCCCGTTCCAGGAGCCCAACGGCGGACCGAACTTCTATCCGTTCGCCGAGGACGCCCGCTACAACATCAAGATCGACGCGGACGGCAACGGCAAGCCGGACACGACGTACACGTGGGAGTTCACCAACCACGTGCGCGACGACGCCGACCAGTTCCTCTACAACACCGGTGTCGTGAAGTCGGTGAACGACGAAACCCTGAACTTCCGGCAGACCTACAGCCTGAAGGTCACCGACAGCAGCGGGAACACCAGGACGCTCCTGAAGGAGTCACCTGTCGCACCGTCGAACGTCGGCAAGGCGTCGATGCCCGACTATGCCTCCCTGCGAAAGGAGGCCGTGGTTCCGCTGCCGGGCGACGGGACGGCCTTCGCCGGCCAGGCGTCCGACCCGTTCTTCCTGGACCTGCGGATCTTCGACCTCCTGTACGGGGGCGATCTCTCGGAGACCGGCCACAACACGCTGGCCGGCTACAACATCAACACCCTCGCCGTTCAGGTGCCCAAGTCGACGCTGGCGCTGAAGGGCGACGCGAAACGCAACCCCGTCATCGGCGTGTGGTCCACCACCGACCGCCGGGGAGCCGACGTCACGGGCACCAGCGGTAAGGGCACCGAGGACGCGAAGGCGGCGGACGGGCAGGGGACACCCGCAAAGGGCGGAAACACGGACGGCTGGCGGCAGGTGTCCCGCCTCGGCAACCCGCTCATCAACGAGGTCGTCGTGCCGCTGAAGTTCAAGGACGCCTTCAACGCGCTGAGCCCGGAGAAGGACGCCACGGTCACCCCGGTCGTCGACAAGGTCAAGGACCCCATGGTCCCCAAGCTCATCGAGAACATCTACAAGGTTCCCGCCCCCGCCACCCCGCGCAACGACCTCGTCGAGATCTTCCTCACCGGGATCTGCAAGGAGTGTGGCCCCATCAAGGCGGACCTCAACTCGCAGCGCCTCAACCAGGACGTCGACAAGGCCGCGGTCGTCCCCGCGGAGATGCTGCGCCTGAACATGTCCGTCCCGCCGGCCGCCAAGCCCAACCGCCTCGGCGTCCTGGGCGAGGACCTGGCCGGTTTCCCCAACGGCCGTCGGCTCAACGACGATGTCGTCGACATCGAGCTCCAGGCTCTCGAAGGCGCCGCGCAGACCGGGAAGATCGTGCCCGCCCTGGCAGCCGGCGACGCCGTCGACACGCCCTACCGCGAGCCGGGTGGCGCCTTCCCGTACGTGGCGCTGCCCAACACAGCAGCGGTCAACCAGGCCGACTCGCTCCACCCGGACGGCGGCGTTGGCGCCGGCCTCGGTGGCCTCGCCTCGGGCGACGGCTTCCCCGTCGCGCCCGCCGCCGCCCTGGGCGGCGGGGCGCTCCTGGCCCTCGCTGGAGTACTGGCACTGCGCCGACGACGCGGCGCCGGCCAGGCATGAGCAGCCCGTTTCTCCCCGGTCGTCCGACCCGCCGATGGCGGGTCGGACGACCGGACCACGGCGGCACGGCCACCGGCCGCCGACTGCGACGAATATCCGGACGGCGAAAAGCCGCAGGGTTCGCCGCCGTCGCCGTCGGGACAGCCCTGGCCTTCGTCGGTGTCGCGACACTGGAGACGGGCCCCGGGGAGCCGTCGGCACGCATGGACCGAGGCAGCCTGCCGGTTCATCCCGGTTCCGGCCGAGCAGCGTCTTCCGACAGCCGGACGCCCTTGGCGCCGACCCGCATCCGCATACCCGCCATCTCGCTCGACCAGCCTCTGACCAGCCTGCGCGTCCAGCAGGACGGCCGTCTCGGCGTTCCCGACGAACCGGGAACCATAGGGTGGTGGAGCGACGGCCCCCGCCCCGGTGGCCCCGGCGCGACGGTCGTCGTCGGCCACGTCGACTCAGCCACCGGCCCCGGAGCCTTTCACGGACTCTCCACGCTCGACCCGGGCGACGAAGTCACCATGGTCCAGGACGACCGGTCCACCATGACCTTCACCGTCCGGGCGCTGCGCCAGTACGAGAAGAACGCCTTCCCCGACAGCCAGGTCTACACGACCACGGGACCGCCCGCCCTGCACCTGATCACCTGCTGGGGCGCCTACGACCGCAGCCGCCGCGAGTACCGGGACAATCTCGTCGTCTACGCCACCCTCGACAACGCGGTTGTACCCAAGGGATGAACCCGGACCCCGAGACCAGTACCGCCTAGGGCCACGGATATCGATCGCGCACCGTCTTCACGATGTGGTCCCGCGCTCCCCGACCGGTCACCCCGAGTCGCTTCGACGCGGACCGTGTCCGCCGCCGAAAGCTCTTCTTCCTCTCTTCGGCTGATCCCCCTTCGCCCCCTCGACCGCCTGCTCGCGGGGAGGCCTGTCGCGGGATGCCCAGGAGAGTGGCACCCCGCGACAGCTGTCCCCCAAGGGCCTTACCACCGTGGAAGACGGGTGAGGCAACCATCCCCGATGGAAACCTCGGCGTGTGCGGTGCTTCCTCCAAACAGCCGCTCACATCGGGTATCCGCCACGGGCAGTGCGCCGGATTGGTCGATCCCGGCACACCACCCGGTCGGGCCAATCCCCGGGCAGACGACCAGACGTCGGAGCGCGACAGGATGAAGTTTCTCGTCTTCCGACCAATCCATCTTCGCGACGGCTCCGGATAGCAGACATGACGATCAGAGCAGCACAACCGATCCGCCCCACAGCGGACGTCACCCCCGACCCGCTTCGCGGACGAGCGCTCTGACCCGAGTCTCCCCGCACCGGGGCGACACCTGACCTGACGTCAGCACTGCGGAACACAGCGCCGATTCCTACCCGTCGGCGAACACGCAGCGCTACCAACCGAACACGCAGGAGATACTTCGTGACTGCCTTCCGCTACCGCCGCGCCGCCCTCGCCCTCACCGCCGCCGCCGTCCTCCCGCTGACGCTGACCGCCTGCGGCGGAGACGACAGCTCCTCCGACGCCGCCGCCGACAAGGCCTCCTCCTCCGCCCCCGCCGAGGAGAAGTCGAGCGCACCGGCCGAAGGCACCCCCACGGACGGCCCGTTCGGACCCGCCTGCGCCACCGTCCCCAAGGACGGCGCCGGCTCCTTCGACGGCATGGCCCAGGACCCCGTCGCCACCGCCGCCTCCAACAACCCCGCCCTCTCCACCCTGGTCACGGCCGTGAAGAAGGCCGGCCTCGTCGACACCCTCAACAACGCCCAGAACATCACCGTGTTCGCGCCGACCAACGACGCCTTCGCCAAGATCCCCAAGGCCGACCTCGACAAGGTCCTGGCCGACAAGGACATGCTCACCAACATCCTCACCTACCACGTCGTCGGCGAGAAGCTCACCCCCACCCAGCTGGAGAACGGCACCTACGACACCCTCCAGAAGTCCACCCTCACCACCAAGGGCTCCGGCGAGAACTACACCGTCAACGACACCTCCAAGGTCGTCTGCGGCAACGTCCCCACCGCCAACGCCACCGTCTACATCGTCGACACCGTCCTCATGCCCAAGAGCTGACACCCACCCCGCACACCGCGCGAGACCCCGAACACACCGGGCCCCGAGTCATCCTCACCGACTCGGGGCCCTTCTCATGCTTGCCGCCACTCAGGGGCGCACGGTACACACGGCGAGCAGGCAGAGGTTGAATCCCTGGGTGTTACTGGGCCCGGAGTGACCTCCGGTTCCGGAATCACCGACTGTGCAGCGAGCCAGCAGACAGAGGTTCCCTCCCTGTATGCCGCGATAGAAGGCAGCCGGTCCAGGAGCAGCCGCCTCGCCGGGCGCCGCCTGGGCCTGGCGGGGGGCGGCCTGGGGAGAGGGGGCCGCAGATGCCGCAGGGGCGGCGGCCAGCAGCGTGGCACCGACCAGGGCTCCGACGAACTGCCGGCGCAGAGCGGGTACGGGAAGTTTCACAGGGTTCTCCAATTCTGATGGGGACAAAAGGGATCCGGCGAGACGTCCGGACACTGCGTTCTTCGGTGCGACACCGCCCTCCGGATGGGCCGTGGGCGTAAATCCGCCAGGCGATTGGCTCATACGCGCCAGCGAACTGCAAAAGGCGTCCGCCGCGACGTGTCGTGCGTCACATGGGCAATCCGAGGCTGCTGTGACTTCGAATCACTGGCGTGACAGCCCACTTGGGGCAACGTCAGCTCCGAGGAGGCGGCCTGCGTGCATCAGCCCATCAAAGCGAAGGCTTCACGTTCGCGATGCGCAGGAGCTCAAGGCCTCGCAAGTACCTCAGCCGACGTGCTGACGCACATGTAGACGCGCATCCGCCCATCCCCGCCGACGACGCCCGTCGTCTCCCCCTCCCCGCCATGTTCCGCCCTGCCGCACCCGCGCGCCCCGGCGCTGACGGCGCAGGCATCCCCCACCGAGGTGAATTCGCGTGACCGACGTATCCCACAACGGAACTCCGGCGGGCACCGTGCGCCTGACCGCCGCCCAGCGGGGAGTCTGGTTCGCGCAGCGACTCGCCCCCTCGGACCCCTCGTACAACATCGCTGAGTACGCGGACATCAAGGGCCCGGTCGACACCGGGCTCCTGGGCCGGGCCGTCAACCACACCGCGAACGAGATGGAAGCCCTGCGCAGCACTTTCGGCGAGCTGAACGGGGTTCCCTTCCAACGGGTGCAAGAACGTGCCTCGTTGGCCGTGCCGTTGGTGGACCTCTCCGGCGAGGAGGACCCGTACGGCGAGGCTCTACGGCGCATGCGGCTCTGCCTGGCGGAGCCCGCCGACCTGTCGGCGGGCCCTCTGGTCCGGGTCACCCTCTACCGGCTCTCCCCCTCGCACCACCTCTTTCACCAACAGGTGCACCACCTGGCGCTCGACGGCTACGCGGCGGTCCTGGCTCTCTCCCGGATCGCCGAGGTCTACACCGCGCTCACGCTCGCCCCGGGGACGACGCCCGAAAACCGTCCCGCAGCCTCCCTCAAGACGCTCATCGAGGAGGAGGACGCCTACCTGGCCTCCGAACAGGCCGTGAGGGACGAGCGGTTCTGGACGGCGCACCTGGCCGGAGCCCACCCGCCCGAGGCCCCGGCGGGAATCGGCGACGGGAAGACGTACGGGACGGTGTCGGTGCGGCGCGCCTACAGCCGGGCGGAGGCCGACCGGCTCAAGGCCGCGGCCAAGCGGGCCGGGACCGGGTGGCCGACGTTCGTCATGGCGGCGCTGGCGCTGTGCCTGCACCGGGAGAAGGGGCTCGGCGAGGTCGTGCTCGGCCTGCCCGTCACCGGTCGCCGCACTCCGGCGGCACGGTCGACGCCCACCATGCTCAGCTCGATCCTGCCGATGCGGCTCTCCGTCTCCCCCTCCGACCGCGTGACCGATCTGGCCCGGCGGGCCTCCGCCGAGGCAAGGTCGGTACTCCGGCACCAGCGCAGGCCGGCGGAGGCTCTGCGCCACCAGTCGGGGCTGACCGGAACGCGGGCTCCGCTGACCGGGCCGTCCGTCAACATCCTCGCCTTCGACGACACCCTGCGCTTCGGCCCCCACCGGGCCACCCTGCACAACCTGTCGATCGGACCGGTCGAGGATCTGGCAGTGGCGGTGCACGCCTCCTTCGGCGACGGCGGCCTGGACATCGATCTGCTGGGCAACGCCCAGCGCTACGGTCAGCAGGACCTGGTGGGACCGCACGAGCGGCTCTGCCGCGTGCTCGACGCGTTCGTGGCGGACCCGGAGCGCAGCGTCGGGTCCCTGAGCCCCGTCGACGAGGACGAACAGCGACAGGTCCTCGGCCTCGGGGCCGCACGGCCGTCGAGCGATGACGCGGCGATACTGGCCCCTCTGCCCGAACTCTTCGACCAGCAGGCGCGGGAGACCCCGCACCGCACCGCCGTCGTCTGCGACGGCGCGACGCTCACCTTCGATGAACTCAACCGGCGGGTGAACGCGCTCGCGGCCGAGCTCAGCGCCCAGGGCGCCCGTCCTGGCACCCGCGTCGCGGTGGGCCTGCCCCGGTCGATCGACCTGGTGGTGGCGATACTCGCCGTGATGCGGACAGGGGCGGCCTACCTGCCTTTGGACCCCTCGTATCCGGCGGACCGGCTCGCCTTCATGATCGAGGACTCACAGCCGGTGGCGCTGGTGGCGACCGCGTCATCCGCGCACGCCATCGATCCCCGCGCCTGGATCCCCCGTGTCGACCCGGGCACGGTCCCGCACGGCGCGAGTGGGCCTGTCGGGGTCCCCGGGCCCGAGCTTCACGACGCCGCCTATGTCATCTACACGTCCGGTTCCACCGGCAGACCCAAGGGTGTGGTCGTCGAACACCGGTCATTGAGCAACCTCCTGGAGCACCACCGGCGGGAGGCTCACCACCTGGCCGAGGAAGCCCTGGAACGACGGCTGCGCGTGGCCTTGAGCGCCGCGACCTCCTTCGACGCCTCCTGGGACCCGGTTCTGTGGATGGTCGCCGGACACGAACTGCACGTGATCGCGGACGATGTGCGCCGCGACCCCCAGGCCCTGGTGCGGTACCTCGTCGATCACCACATCGACGCGATCGAGACGACCCCCACCTATCTGCGGCAGATGATGACCGCGGGCCTGCTCACCTCGGGGACCCACCGGCCACGCGTCATCGCTCTGGGCGGCGAACCGGTCGACGAGGGGCTGTGGGAGGAGCTTGCAGCCGATCCCGACCTGCTGGTGTTCAACTTCTACGGCCCCACCGAGACCACCGTCAACGCCGTGACCGCCAGGATCACCGGCCGCTCGCCGGTGATCGGACGTCCGGTCGCCGGAGCCGGGGCCTACGTGCTGGACCCGTCACTGCACCCGTTGCCGCGCGGGTCCGTGGGCGAGCTGTATCTCGCGGGTGAGGGCCTGGCCCGCGGTTACGCGGGGCGGCCGGGGCTCACCGCGGAGCGCTTCATGCCCGATCCCTTCGGCGTTCCGGGGGCGCGGATGTATCGCACCGGTGACCTCGCGCGGTGGGACGAGGGAGGTTCCCTGCAGTTCCTCGGGCGCAGCGACCGGCAGATCAAGGTGCGGGGCGTACGGGTGGAGACCGGGGAGATCGAGGCCGCGCTGCGCTCCCTCCCCGGCATCGAGGACGCCGCTGTCGCCCTGACGACCGCGCCCGACGGACCCGAACGCCTCGCCGCTTTCCTGGTGGCCGGTCCCGACGCCCCCGCCCACGCTCAGGCACGCGACACGGTCGCCGCTCTGCTGCCCGGACCGTTGGTTCCGACCGCCTGGGCGACTGTGGAGCGGCTTCCTCTCACTCCCAACGGGAAACTCGACGTGGCGGCTCTGCCTCCGGCCGCGCCGGTCGCCTCGGAAGGCGGCGCACCGCGCTCCGCTCAGGAGGCCCGGATGTGCGCGGTGTTGGCCGCGTGCCTGGGGGTGTCTCGGGTCGGGCGGGACGACGACTTCTTCACCCTGGGCGGGCACTCCTTGCTGGCGATGCGGCTGATCGGCCGGATCCGCGGTGAGTTCGGCGTGGAAATTCCGATCAGTGCCCTCTTCTCCTCGCCCACCCCGGCCGGCCTGGTGGCGGCGCTGGGCGAGGCGGGCGCGGCCCGGCGTCCGGTGGCGGCGGTCGTCCCGCGCCCCGAGCGGCTCCCGCTGTCGTTCGGCCAGCAGCGTCTGTGGCTCCTGGAGAGCCTGGGCGACGCGGGCACCTCCTACCATCTGCCGGTGGCTCTGCGTCTGCGCGGCCCGCTGGACCGAGACGCCCTGGAACTGGCGCTGCGCGACATCGTGGAGCGGCACGAGGTACTGCGCACGGTCGTGATGGCCGCCCCGGAGGGCCCCCGCCAGCGCATTCTGCCGCCGCAGCGGATCCCGCGTCCGCTGCTGCGCGTGATGCCCACCGGCGAGCCGGCGGCCCCGGACGGCGTTCCCTTCGATCTGGAGCGCGAGATCCCGCTGCGCGCCCGGCTGTTCTCCGTGAACGCCGAGGACCACGTCCTTGTCGTGACCTTGCACCACATCGCCGCCGACGGATGGTCCATGGGACCGCTCATGCGGGACCTGTCCGCCGCCTACGGCGCACGCTGCGCCGGGCGAGCGCCCGGCTGGGACCGGCTACCCCTGCAGTACGCCGATTTCGCGCTGTGGCAGCGTGACCTGCTCGGCGATCCCGACGCTCCGGACAGCCTCGCCCGCCGTCAGCTGTCCGCCTGGGCGGACTCGCTGGCCGGACTGCCGGAGGAGTCGGTCTTCCCCTCTGACCGGCCGCGTCCGGAACGGCCCTCGGGCCGGGGCGGCACCGTGCCCGTGCAGATCACGGCGGACGACCACCGGATGCTGGTCGAGCTGGCCAGGGGGTCCGAGGCGAGTTCCTTCATGGCGCTGCACGCCGCGCTCGCCGGTCTGATGTCGCGGCTGGGCGCGGGTGAGGACATCGCCGTCGGCACCCCGGTGGCGGGACGTACGGACGAGGCGCTCGGTGAACTCGTCGGCTTCTTCGTCAACACGCTGGTCCTGCGGGCGGACGTCTCCGGAGCTCCCTCGTTCCGTACGCTCGTGGGACGGGTGGCGGAGACCGACCTGGCGGCCTACACGCACCAGGACATCCCGTTCGAAAGGGTCGTCGAGGAGCTGGCACCACCGCGGTCGCTCGCCCGCCATCCGCTGTTCCAGGTGATGCTGAGCCTCAACAACACCCCCGCGCCCCGCCCGCACCTGGACGGTCTCTCGGTCAGCCGCGAGATGTCCGTGGGCCGGACGGGCTCCAAGTTCGACCTCAGCTGGGACCTGTCCGAGCAGCACGACGATGAAGGCCGCCCGCAGGGGATCACCGGTGAGCTGGAGTACGACGAGGATCTCTTCGACAAGGCGACGGCGGAACGGTTCGTCAAGCACTTCACCCGTCTCCTGAGCGCTCTGCTCTCCGAGCCGGACCGTCCAGTGACAGACCTCGACTTTCTCACCCCGTCACAGCGCGCCGCAGCGCTGGACGAGCTTCCGCCCACCACGACAAGGCCGCTCAGCGCGACCACGGAGGCTGCTGGCGGAGACTGGACGGTGCTGGACGTCCTGGCGACGCGCGCGGCGGTCCAACCGGACCGGACCGCCGTCGTCGCCGACGACGGCCGCCTCACCTTCGGTGAACTGCGCCTGCGCACCGACCGGTTGGCCGCCTCCCTCCTGGACGGCGGAGTCGGACCCGGTGACCGGGTGGCGGTGGCACTTCCCCGTACCTCCCTCGCCGTCGTGGCCCTGCTGGGGATTCTGCGGGCCGGCGCCGTGTACGTACCGCTGGACACGGCTCAGCCCGCGGCCCGTACCGAGCTGGTTCTCGACACGGCCGCCCCGCACCTGGTGCTCGCCACCTCCGCGACCAGCGCGGTGCTCCCGGACACGGTCGACGTTCTGCTGCTCGACGGAGACGAGCCGGAGGCCGCCCCTTCTGCGGCGGGTCTGCCCGCGCCGCCGCGCGGCCGGGACGCCGCATACGTGCTGTACACCTCCGGGTCGACCGGGCTGCCCAAGGGCGTCGTGGTCGAACACCGTTCACTGGCCGCGCTGTTGGCCCATCACCGCGACCGGCTCATGGGCCCGGCGGAGGCAGCCAACAACGGGCTGCCCCTGCGGGTGGCCCATACGGCCGCGATGACGTTCGACGCCTCTCTGGACCCTCTGCTGTGGATGATCGCGGGCCATGAACTGCATCTCGTGGACGACACGACGCGCCGCGATCCCGAGGCGCTGACCGCTCTTCTCCACGAGCGTGCGATCGACGTCGTGGAGACCACTCCCTCCTACCTCGAACAGCTCCGCGCGTGCGGCCTGTTCGCTCCCGGGCGCCCCCGGCCGCGGGTGCTCGCGCTGGGCGGGGAAGCCATACCGGCCCCGCTGTGGCGGGAGCTGGCGGGCCTGTCCGATGTCGCGGTGTGGAACCTGTACGGGCCCACGGAGACCACCGTGGACAGCGTGATGGGCCGAGTCCTGCCGGGCGTGGGGCCCCACCTCGGTCATCCGGTGACCGGCGCCCGCGCCCGCGTCCTGGACCGGCGGCTGCGGCCGGTCGCCCCCGGGGTGACGGGCGAGCTGTACGTGTCGGGCCCGGGCGTAGCGCGTGGCTACGAGGGCCGTTCCGCCGCGACCGCGGAACGCTTCCTGCCCGATCCCCACGGAGCACGGGGCTCGCGGATGTACCGGACCGGCGACCTGGTGCGCCGGGTCGAAGGCCGCCTGGAGTACCTCGGCCGGGCCGACGGGCAGATCAAGATCCGCGGTTTCCGGGTCGAGACCGGCGAGGTCGCCTCCGTACTGGACTCGCACGAGGACATCGCGCGGTCGGCCGTCGCGGTCCGCTCCGACTCGGGCTCGGGCTCGGGCTCGGGAGAGGCGCAGCTGGTCGGCTGGGTGGTGCCGGCCGGTCATCGAGAGCTGTCCCCCGGGAGTTGCGCTCCTTCGTCGCGCGGCGGCTGCCTGCCCACATGGTCCCCTCGCTGATCGTTCCCGTGGACTCCCTTCCGCTGACCGCGCACGGGAAGGTGGACTTCTCGGCACTGCCGTCGGCCTCACCGGCGGGGAGTCCGAAGGCGACCGGGCGGGCACCGCGGTCAGCCCCGGAGGAGATCCTCTGTGCCCTGTTCGCGGAGAGTCTGGGGCACGAAGAGGTTTCCCCGGACGACGACTTCTTCGAGCTGGGGGGCCATTCCCTGCTGGCGACGAGGCTGGTCGGGCGTATCCGCTCCGCGTTCGGCGTCGAGCTCCCGGTACGGGCACTCTTCGAGTCCACGAGCCCCGCCGCGCTGGCCGAACGGCTCGCGGACGCGGGCTCGGCACGGCCCGCCCTGCGCCGCGCACGGCACACGGAGCAGCCGCCGCTCTCCCCGGCGCAGGAGCGCCTGTGGTTCCTGCATCAGCTGGACCCCCGGGCCGCCGCGTACCACATGGCGTTCACGGTGCGGCTCACCGGCGCCCTGGACCGGGACGCTCTGCGGAGCGCTCTGGGTGATGTGCTGACCAGGCACGAGAGCTTGCGCACGGTCGTCGAACCCGGTGACGGCCGCCCCCGCCAGCGTGTCCTCACACCCGGTGACGCGCGGCCGGAACTTCCGCTCGTGGCGGTCGAGGAGGCGCAGCTCGGCGGGGCGCTGCGCGAGGCCGCTGCCGAGCCCTTCGACCTGGAGCGGGACGTGCCCCTGCGGCCGGTCCTGTTCCGGAGCGCGGCGGACCGGCACACCCTGCTGGTGACCGTGCACCACATCGCGGCGGACGGCTGGTCCATGGGGCCGCTCGCTCAGGACCTGGCCGGCGCCTATGCGGCACGGACGGCCGGCCGCGCGCCGAGCTGGAACCCGCTGCCGGTCCAGTACGCGGACTACACCCTGTGGCAGCGCGACCTGCTCGGCGACTTCGCTGATCCCACGTCCACCGCGTCCGCCCAACTCGCTTACTGGAAGGACCGGCTGACCGCCGCCCCGGAGGAGACGGCCCTGCCCGCCGACCGCCCCCGGCCCACCTCGCCGAGCGGTCTCGGAGGGACGGTCGCGGTCCGTGTGCCGGAGGAGACCATGGCCGGTGTGGCGCGGCTGGCCAAGTCGACGGCCAGCAGCACCTTCATGGTCCTGCACGCCGCCCTGGCGGCCCTGCTGCACCGGATGGGGGGCGACGACGACGTGCTCGTCGGCACCCCGGTCGCCGGGCGGACGGATGAGGCACTCGACCCTCTGGTCGGCTTCTTCGTCAACACGCTCGCTCTGCGGACTGACCTCGGCGGCAACCCGGACTTCACCGAGCTGCTGTCCCGGGTACGGGAGACGGACCTCGCCGCGTACGCCCACCAGGAACTGCCCTTCGAACGGCTGGTGGAGGCCGTCCGGCCGACTCGGTCGCTCTCCCGCCACCCGCTCTTCCAGGTCATGCTGACCCTCAACAACCACCGGCCGCCGCGCCTGGACCTGCCCGGTCTCCGGGCCAGGCTGGAGGCGGTCGACACCGGAGGCGCCAAGTTCGACCTCTCCTTCTCCTTCACCGAGCGGGCGTCGGCCACCGGGGACGGGAGCTGCCTCGACGGAACGCTGGAGTACAGCCGCGACCTGTTCGACGCCGATACGGCCGTACGGATCGCCGAGCGCTTCGCCCTCCTCCTCGCCCACGCCGTACGTGATCCCGGCACGGTCGTCGGCGACCTGCCACTGGTCGGCACCGAGGAACGGCGACGCCTGCTGGCCATCGGCGAGAGCCATGGCCCGTCCGTGGGCGACCCCGCGCCTTTCACGACCGTGCTGGACCGGTTCGCGGCCACAGTGGCCTCGGCGCGCAGCGGTGACATCGCGGTGACCGCCCCGGACGGCAGCCTCTCGTTCACCGAGCTGGACACCCGCTCGGACCGTATCGCCGCACTGCTCGTGCGGGCCGGCGCGGGCTCCGGGGATCCGGTGGCTGTCCTGCTGCCGCGCTCCACCGACTCCATAGCCGCCCTCCTGGGCGTGCTCAAGGCGGGAGCCGTCTACGTACCGGTCGACGACTCCCTCCCGCAGGGCAGGATCGACGCGGTGCTGGCCGACGCCCGTCCGCACACTGTGCTCACTGCCGACAGCACGCACGACCGGGCCCGGGGCCATGGGCGTCGGCTGAACCTGCACTCCCCGGAGGGCGCCGCCGCGCTTTCCGACGGCTCCGCGCTCCCGCGAGAGCCGAGGCGCCCGGAACCCGGCGAGCCCGCCTACCTCCTGCACACCTCGGGGTCCACCGGCCGTCCCAAGGGGGTCCTGGTCGGCCACGGGTCCCTCGCCAGGCTGCTCGAACACCACCGCCGCCATGTCTTCGCACCCGCCGTACGGGCGGCCGGGAAGCCGCAGCTCGACGTCGCGCTGACGGCCGCCCTGTCCTTCGACGCCGCGTGGGACCCGGTGCTCTGGATGATCGACGGACACCGGCTCCATATCCTGGACGACCTGACACGACGCGACCCGGAGGCTCTGGTCCACGCGGCCCGCGCCCAGGGGTTCGACGTGCTGGAGTCCACGCCGACGCACGTCCGTCAGCTGCTGGACGCCGGGCTGTTCGCCGAGGACGGTCCCGTTCCGTCCGTGATCGCGCTGGGCGGCGAAGCCGTCCCGGCCGCGCTCTGGGACGACCTGCGGTCGCGGCCGGGCCTCACCGCCTGGAACTTCTACGGCCCCACCGAGGCGACGGTCGACACCCTCACCGCGGACCTCCGGGCGACCGAAGGGCCTGTGCTCGGCTCCCCGGTCGACGGGACCTCGGTACGGCTCCTCGACGACCGGCTGCGGCCGGTTCCGGTCGGGGTGACCGGCGAGCTCTACCTGGCCGGCGACAGCCTGGCTCTCGGCTACCAGGGGCAGCCCGCGGAGACCGCGACCCGATTCGTGCCCGACCCCCACGGCCCGGCGGGCGCACGGATGTACCGCACCGGCGACCGGGCCGTTCGAAGGTCCGACGACGCTCTGGAGTTCGCCGGCCGCGCCGACGGCCAGGTCAAGGTGCGCGGCTTCCGGGTGGAGCCGGAAGGAGTCGCCGCTGTTCTGACGGAGCATGCGGACGCCGCCCAGGCGGCGGTGGTGGCCCAGGGCGAAGGCCCAGGCGGCTCGCGCCTGGTGGCCTACGTCGTACTCACCGGCCCCGCCGCACCGCCCGGTCCGACCGGAACGGCCCGGTCCGAGGGCGAACGGCTGACCGCGATACGGGAGCACGCGGCCGCCCGGCTGCCCGCGTACATGGTCCCGTCCGGCTGGGTCGCCCTGGACGCCATCCCTCTGACCCCGAACGGCAAGCTGGACCGTGCGGCCCTGCCCGCACCACGGGCCGACGCGGGGAACGGGCGCAGCCCCCGCAGCCCTCGGGAAGACGTGCTGTGCACGCTGTTCGCCGAGACGCTGGAGCTCGAACGCGTCCTCATCGACGACGACTTCTTCGAACTGGGCGGGCATTCGCTGCTGGCGGCCGGGCTTATCCGTCGTATCCGTGACGCACTCGGGGTGGACGTCAGCATCCGCAGTCTGTTCGAGGCGCCCACGGTCGCCGCACTGGCGGACCGCATCGGCGCCGGTGTCCAGGACAACCCACTGGCCACCCTGCTGCCGCTCCGCACCAAGGGCGCCCTGCCCCCGCTTTTCTGCGTCCACCCGGCAGGCGGACTGGCCTGGGCGTACGCCGGGTTGCTCCCCCACCTGGAGAACGACCGGCCGCTCTACGGACTCCAGACACCGAACCTCGACGGCACCCGGCCCTTCCCGGACAGCATCGAAGCGATGGCCGCCGTGTACGTGGCCGAGCTGCGGGCCGTCCAGCCACACGGCCCGTACCACCTCTTCGGCTGGTCCTTCGGCGGCAACGTCGTCCAGGAGGTGGCCGTCCAGCTCCAGGAGGCGGGCGAAGAGGTGGCCCTGCTGACGATCCTGGACGCCTTCCCCCTCGCCCCGCTGGACGACCTGGACAGTGCGAGCCGGGACACCGTCTTCCGCGCCCTCCTCTCCAACATGGGCATCGGCCAGGGGGCGCTGGACGGGGACGGGCCGGTCGAGGCAGCCGCCGTACGCGATCAGTTCCGCGCGAACGGTAGCCCTCTCGGGGCGCTGGAGCCGGCCACGATCGACGCGATGGTCGACAACTTCGCCGGTCAGGCCCGGCTGATGCGCAGGTACACCCCCCGCGTGTTCCACGGCCCGGCACTCTTCTTTACCGCCGCCGAGGGCCGCCCCGCGGACACCTTCGACCTGTCCCTGTGGGGCCCCTACATCACCGGTCCCATCGAGAACCACGACGTGGCGTGCGCCCACGCCCAGATGATGCAGCCCGCCGCGCGGGAGCAGATCGGCACCACCGTCACGGCCGTGCTCACGGCCGACCAGCACACCGAACGAGGAGACCTGTCATGACGAACCCCTTCGACGACCCCAACACCCAGCACCGCGTCCTGGTCAACGACGAGGGCCAGCACGCCCTGTGGCCGTCGTTCGCGTCGGTCCCCGCCGGCTGGGACGAGGTCTTCGGCCCGGCAGGGCACACGGCATGCCTGGAGTACGTGGAGGTCCACTGGACCGACATCACGCCCAGGAGCGCCCGCGCGCGGGTGGCATGACCCCGGCCCCGCACGGGCACCGGCACGCGGGGAACCCGTGCTGTGCACTCATCTACGAGAGGCGTCCATGACCTCCCCTCCGACCCGCCCGGCCATACGGGCCGAAGGACTCACCAAGCGCTTCGGGAAGAAGCAAGCGCTGAACGGTGTGGACCTGGAAGCGGCCCCCGGCACCGTGCTGGGAGTCCTCGGCCCGAACGGCGCGGGCAAGACCACCACGGTGAGAGTCCTGTCCACGCTGCTGCGGCCCGACGGCGGCCGCGCCTGGATGGCCGGTCACGACGTCCTCGCGGCCCCCGAGGCCGTACGCCGTGACCTCGGTCTTTCGGGGCAGTACGCGGCGGTCGACGAGAAGCTCTCGGGTCGGGAGAACCTCTACCTGGTCGCGCGGCTCTACGGATTCGGGCGGCATGCCGCCCGCCGCAGGGCCGGTCAGCTGCTCAGCGACTTCGACCTGGAAGACGCGGCCGACCTGCCGAGCAAGACGTACTCCGGGGGAATGCGCAGACGTCTCGACCTGGCCGGCGCCCTGGTGGCGCGGCCCCCCGTGGTGGTGCTGGACGAGCCCACGACCGGACTCGACCCCCGAGGCCGGGCAGACACCTGGCAGGCCGTCAGGAGTCTCGTCGCCGAGGGCACCACCGTGCTGCTCACCACCCAGTACCTCGAGGAAGCGGACCAGTTGGCCGACGCCATCGTCGTCATCGAGAGCGGCACCGTGGTGGCCCGCGGTTCCGCGGCCCAGCTCAAGGCGCGGGTCGGCGGCGAGCGGCTCTCCCTCACCGTCGCGGAGCCACGGCATCGCAGCACCGCCACGGAGATCCTGGCCACGCTCGGCGACCACCTCCCCGACCTGGACCAGCGCACCGGACGCCTGACCGTCGCCACCGACCACGGCGCACAGAGCCTGGAGTACGCCCTGAGCTGCCTTCGGCTGGCCGGAATCGCCGTCCAGGACGTGGGGTTGGCACCACCGACCCTGGACGATGTGTTCCTCTCCCTCACCGGCCGTCCCGTCGCGCCGGACGCGGCAGCGCCCCCTCCCGGCGTCGCGGCCGTCGGCGGAGGTGCGCGATGACAGCGGTCCAGCGGCTGGGCCGCGACTCCTCGATCATCGCCTGGCGCAATCTGCTGAACCTGCGCCGGACGCCCGGGTCGGTCATCGCGGCGCTCGTGCAGCCGGTGATGTTCGTGCTGCTGCTCGCCTATGTCTTCGGCGGCAGCCTCGGCGGGGCCGAGTACCGTACGTTCCTCATGGGCGGCATCTTCGCCCAGGCCGTCACCTTCAACTCCGCCTTCACCGCGCTCGGACTGGCCAACGACATGGACAAGGGCATCGTGGACCGCTTCCGATCCCTCCCCATGCCCGCCATGGCCGTGCTCCTGGGGCGAACACTGTCCGACCTGACCATGAGCGCAGTGACCCTGGTCGTCACCTCCCTGTGCGGCCTGCTGGTCGGCTGGCGCATCAGCGCCTCACCCGCCGAGGCGCTCGCGGCCTACCTGCTGATCCTGCTCTTCGCCTTCGCCATGTCCTGGGTGGGGGCCGCGATCGGGCTGATGGCCCGCAGCGTCGAGGTCGCCCAGAGCGCGGGGCTGATCTGGCTCTTCCCCGTCACGTTCGTCTCCGCGGCGTTCGTCTCCCCGCACACCATGCCCGGCCCGCTGCGCGCCGTGGCGGAGTGGAACCCCGTCTCCGCCACGGCCACCGCGGTCCGCGGACTCTTCGGCAACCCGCCGCCCACCGGCCTGCCCACAAGCGACGCCTGGCCCGTCGTGCACGCGCTCCCCTATTCCGCGGCCTGTGCCATCGTCATCACCGGCGTGTTCATGCTCCTCGCGCTGATCCGCTTCCGGCGCATCACTCTCGGGTGAGTCGAGGGGAGCTGGCGGCGCACAGACCGATGTCGGCCGGTACAGGACCGGACCGACGCCAGGCGTGGGGTTTTCGTGGGCGCCAGATCCGGAACGGCTCGCCGATCGAGGGAAAATCCGCTCGTGGACCAATCCACCACCCATCCTGTGGCGAATCCTCATTGTGCGGCGGCTCGGGAGGTTCGCCGCGCCTGTTCCTTGAGGTGACGGCCTGTGAGGAACGGCTGCTGTGGGGTGCCACTCCTGGACACCCCACAGCAGCGATTACCCGCCGATGCAGCCGCCTGCCGCGCAGGACCATCCGGCCCGCAGCCGCATGAAGGCCCTACCGACGTCCGGGGGCAGGAGGAACTGCCTCGCCGGTACATGCGCCTTGCCATGCCGCCCTGTGCGGGGAGGCCGGGACTGGGCGACATACGGAGCACCGACGCCACCCCGGCGGGTGAAGGCCCCGGCGCTCGCCGGGCGGGCCGCTTCCACCGGTCTCCGACGCGGAAACCCGGAGCCGGAGCACCGATAGGGTACGAGGCGTGAAGAAAACGGAACCCGGGAACCGGCAGGAACATCCGGATCTCGACCACGCGCAGGATGCCGCATGCCTCGTCCCCGGAAGGGCGACAGCACATGCTGATGACCTGCTGGTGCAGATCGCGCACGGGAGCTTCAAAGCCCTGGCCGAGCTGTACGACCTCGTGGCTCCGCTGCTTCTCGCACTCCTGCGCTCCCGGCGTGCGACTGCCGATCAGGCCGACGACGCGCTGGTGGGTGCCTTCGTCGAGATCTGGCGGACAGCTCCTGCCTACAGCCCGGGTACCACCGCTCTGGACTGGATCATCGATCTGGCGCAGAGCGAATGTCGTACCGGAGCTCCCGGGCGGACGGCGTGACGGCGTGACCCGGGAGCTCCGGCGGGGCCTGTGAGGAGTCGGCCTCAACCCAGCCGCCGGCCGGCATCCAGCCCGGAGTCACCATCGGACAGCAGACTCACAGGCCTCTCGGCGGGGTTCACTCCGTCAGCGCCGGCCCCTTTCGCAGGCGCTGCCCGCTCCGGCGTGGTGCGTCCGGGACTGTGCGGGCCGCCCTTGCGGTGGCATCGGACACGCCAGGTTGGCATCATCGCGTTGGAGCACCCGGAAGCCGCCGCGGACCGCCACGGTCCATAACGGGCAGCGCCCCTGCTGAACCGGAAAAACGCAGGTCCCGAAGCCCTCTGCCACGTACACCAGGAGACCGGCATGAAAATGCTCATCAACGTTCCCGAGACCGTGGTCGCCGATGCTCTGCGGGGTATCGCGGCCGCACATCCCGAGCTCACCGTCGATGTGGAGAACCGGGTCGTCGCACGGCGGGACGCGCCCGTGGCGGGGAAGGTGGGGCTCGTCTCCGGGGGCGGTTCCGGGCATGAGCCGCTGCACGCCGGGTTCGTCGGGCCCGGGATGCTGTCGGCCGCCTGTCCCGGGGAGGTGTTCACCTCCCCGTGCCGGACCAGATGGTGCGGGCTGCCGCGGCCGTCGACAGTGGGGCGGGGGTGCTGTTCGTCGTCAAGAACTACACGGGTGACGTGCTGAACTTCGAGATGGCCGCGGAGCTCGCCGAGGACGAGGGCGTCCAGGTCGCTCAGGTGGTGGTGGACGACGACGTGGCCGTGAGCGACAGTACGTTCACCGCCGGGCGGCGCGGGACGGGAGCGACGCTGTTCGTGGAGAAGATCGCCGGAGCGCTGGCGGACGAGGGCGCCCCTCTGGACCGGGTGGCCGCGGTCGCGCGGCAGGTGAACGGGGCCTCGCGCAGCTTCGGGGTGGCGCTCGGCGCCGTCACCACACCGGCCAAGGGAAGCCCCACCTTCGACCTGCCCGCCGGCGAGCTGGAGTTGGGCATCGGCATCCACGGGGAGCCGGGGCGCGAGCGGCGCCCGATGATGACGTCCGGGGAGATCGCCGACTTCGCCGTGAACGCGATCCTGGAGGACCTGCGGCCCTCCGGCCCGGTGCTGGCGCTGGTGAACGGCATGGGGGCGACACCGCTGCTGGAGCTGTACGGCTTCAACGCGGAGGTCCACCGCGCGCTGTCCGAGCGAGGGGTCCCGGTGGCTCGTACGCTCGTGGGGAACTACGTGACGTCGCTCGACATGGCAGGCTGCTCGGTGACGCTGTGCCAGGTCGACGAGGAACTGCTGCGCCTGTGGGACGCGCCCGTGCGGACGGCCGCGCTCCGCTGGGGCCGCTGAACCGCCGACGGGGCCCGGGACCGGTAGAGGAACAGGAGATCATGTGCTCGACACCGACTTCTTCCGCCGCTGGATGACCGCTGCCGCGGCGTCCGTGGAGCGTGAGGCGAACGAGCTGACCGAGCTGGACTCGGCGATCGGGGACGCCGATCACGGCAGCAACCTCCAGCGCGGTTTCACGGCGGTGACGGAGGTGCTGGAGAAGGACGCCCCCGCCACCCCCGGTGCGGTGCTCACCCTGGCGGGACGGCAGCTCATCTCCACCGTCGGCGGGGCCTCGGGCCCGCTGTACGGGACGCTGCTGCGCCGTACGGGCAAGGCGCTCGGCGACGACGACGAGGTGACGCAGACGCAGTTCGCCCAGGCGTTCGCCGCGGGGGTGGCCGCGGTGGGGCAGCTGGGCGGGGCCCAGGCCGGGGACAAGACGATGCTCGACGCGCTGCTGCCCGCGGCGGAGGCCCTGGCCACCTCGTTCGACGGTGCCGCCGAAGCGGCCCGCGCCGGTGCCGTGGCGACGGTGCCGATGCAGGCGCGCAAGGGCCGGGCCAGCTATCTCGGCGAGCGCAGCATCGGGCATCAGGACCCGGGCGCGACCTCGTCGGCCCTGCTGGTCGAGGCCCTCGCGGCAACGGCGACGGCGACGGACGGAGTGGACGCGTGAGCGACGAGCGGCAGGTGGGCATCGTGCTGGTCTCCCACAGCGGTCCGGTCGCCGAGTCGGTCGCCGAGCTGGCCCGGGGGCTTGCCGCCGGAGGGGTGACCGCGCCGGTCGCCCCGGCCGGCGGGCTGCCGGGCGGCGGGCTCGGGACGAGCGCGGAGCTGATCGGGCGGGCCGCCGCCTCGGTGGACCGTGGCGCCGGGGTCGCGGTTCTGGTGGACCTGGGGAGCGCGGTCCTCACGGTGAAGTCCATGCTCGCCGAGGGCGACGAACTGCCCGGGAACACCCGGCTCGTGGACGCGCCGTTCGTCGAGGGCGCGGTGGCCGCCGTGGTGACGGCCTCGGCCGGTGGTGACCTCGCGGCCGTGGAGGCGGCGGCCTCGGAGGCGTACGGCTACCGCAAGACGTGAGGGTTCCGCCCCGCCCGGGGCGGAACGCCCCCCGCGTGGCGCCCCGCACTCCGTCGCCGCAGACTTGACGACATGTCGACAGGCAGGCGCAGTGCGGGGCTCCTTCTCTTCCGGGTCACGGAGGACGAGGACGTGGGCGAGCGGGACGTCGAGGTGCTGATCGGGCATATGGGCGGGCCGTTCTGGGCGGGGCGTGAGGCGGCCGCGTGGTCGGTGCCGAAGGGCGAGTACGGGGCTGAGGAAGGTGCGGAGGCGGCCGCCCGCCGCGAGTTCACGGAGGAGCTGGGGGTGCCCGTCCCGCCGGGTGAGTGGATCGCGCTGGGTGAGGCGCGGCAGCGCAGCGGCAAGACGGTGACCGTGTGGGCCCTGGAGGCCGACCTGGACCTCGCGTCCGTCGTGCCCGGGACGTTCACGACGGAGTGGCCGCGCGGGTCCGGCGTGCAGCAGGAGTTCCCGGAGATGGACCGGTTCGCCTGGTGCACGCCGGAGCAGGCCGCCGAGCGGCTGATCGCCGGTCAGCGGGTGTTCGTCGACCGGCTGCGTACTCAGGTGCGCGAGGCTGCCGCCTCCCCCGACGCGTAGGCCGGCGGAGGCTCTTCGCCCACCTGGCGGCCTGCCCGCAGTTCCAGGACGTCGCCGGTGAAGCGGGCCCGGAAGCTGCGGTCGTGCGAGACGACGACGACCGCGCCCCGGTACTGGTCGAGGGCCTGTTCCAGCTCCTCGACCAGGCTCAGCGCGATGTGGTTCGTCGGCTCGTCCAGCACCAGCAGGTCGGCCGGCCGGGTCACCAGACGTGCCAGGGCCAGCCTGCGTTGCTGGCCCACGGAGAGGGACGCGACGGGCACATCGAGGTCCTCGGGGCGGAACAGGCCGAGGGCCAGAAGGTCGTCGGCGTACTCGTCGGGGAAGCCGGGCCGGCCCGCCGCGAAGGTGGCGAGCAGGGTGCGCCGGGTCGGGCGCGCGGGCAGTTCCTGCGGGAGGTAGCCGATGCGGGCATGGCGGGTGACCGTTCCCGTGTCGGGGGTCAGGTCGCCCGCGAGGACCCGCAGCAGGGTGGTCTTCCCGGCCCCGTTCTCCCCGGTCACCAGGAGCCGGGCTCCCGAGGTCACGCGCAGGGAGGGCAGGTGGAGCCGGTCCCCGACGGCGACATTTTCCAGCTCCACGAGAGTCCTCGCTCGGCTGACCGGGCCACCTGTCGTGTCGGTGGTCCCGCCGCTTTCCGTGGCGACCGACGGGCGGCCGGTGAAGGCGAGCGGGCGAGGCGGGGGCGGTACGGGTGACCTGCGCAGGGCGTCCAGTCGGGTCCGGGCCGCCCTGACCCGGCCGGACAGCTTGGCCTCGCTGGAACGGCGGTGCTTGCCGAAGCCCTGCTTCGGGTCGCCCCCGGTGGCCGCGAGCCGCGCGCCCGCCGCCTCGACCAGTTCCTCGGTGCGGGCCAGGTCCGCGAGGTACTCCTCGTGCTCCTGGGCCCAGCGGCGGCGGGCGGCGGCCTTGGCGGTGCGGTAGCCGTCCCAGCCGTCCCCGTACCGGGTGACCGTACGCAGATCCCGGTCGACCTCCAGGATCACCGAGGTGACCCGCTCCAGGAACGCCCGGTCGTGGGTGATCGCCACGACGGTCCCCCGGTGGGCGCGCAGGTGGTCCTCCAGCCAGCCGACGGCGCGGGCGTCGAGGTGGTTGGTCGGCTCGTCGAGCAGCAGCAGTTCGGGGGCGGCGGCCAGCACGCAGGCGAGGGCGAGCCGGGACTGCTCGCCGCCGGAGAGCGTGCCGAGCGGGCGGTCGCGGGTGAGGTGGGCGAGGCCGAGGCCGTGCAGAGCCGCTTCGGTACGGGCGTCCGCCCGGTAGCCGTCGCGATCCTCGTAGGCGGTGAGGAGGTCCCCGTACGCGGCGAGTTCCGCGTCGGTCGGCCCCGGGACGCCCGGCTTCCGCTCCGAGAGGCCCGCCTCCGCCTCCCGGATCCGGTGTTCGAGGGCGCGCAGTTCGGCGAGGGCAGCGTCGACGGCGTCCTGCACGGTGTCGGCCGGGTCGAGGTCGAGCGTCTGGGCGAGGTAGCCGGTGGAGCCGGGGAACCGGACGGTGATCTCACCGGTGTCCGGGGCTTCGGCCCCGGCCAGCAGGCGGAGCAGGGTGGACTTTCCGGAGCCGTTCTCGCCGATGACGGCGGTCTTCTCACCGGGCCGGACGGTGAGGGTCACCTGGTCGAGTACGGAGCGGTCCCCGTACGCCTTGGAGACGTCCTTCATGGCCAGTTGAGCGCGGTCGCGCTGGGGGTGCATGGGTGCCTTTTCCCTGGGTGACGGCCCGCGCCGGCGCACACGGAAGCGCGACGGGAGCGGGGCGTGGATGCCGGACGGCGGAGGGGACGGCGGCGGGCGCGTGGGGGTGACGTCGACATCACCGGGGCATCGTCACGAGTGACGAAGACCTGGGCACCGGGGCGTCTCAGAAGGACGCGGGGTGCGGTGCGCTGCGGCCGTCCGGGCCGGGAATCAGCGGAAGAAGTAGAAGCGGTACGAACCCATGCGGGCCAGTCTAGCGGCGGGCGGCCACCCTGTGCCCGGATTTTCCGGCCGCCCCCGCCCAGACGGGCGGGGGCGGGGACCGGTGACGGCGGGGGTCAGCCATTGGGCAGGATGACGGCCCGGCCGTTGATCCTGCCGTCGTGGAGGCGCTCGTACGCCAGCGGGGCCTCGTCGAGGGAGTACGTCTCCACGTGCACGTCGACCGCTCCCGCGTGGGCCAGGTCGAGGACCTCGGCGAGCTCCTTGCGCGAGCCCCAGTAGGGAGCGCAGACACTGGCCCCGTACGGGAGGGTTCCGAAGCCGACCGGGAGCGCGCCGCCGCCGATGCCCACGATGGTGACGTCGCCGTCCACGCGGGCGACGGCTCCGGCGGTCCGCACGGTGGGCGGCGCTCCGACGAAGTCGAGGACCACGTGGGCGCCGAGCCCGCCGGTCAGTTCCCGCACGCGGGCGGCCGCCCTCTCGTCGGAGAGGACCGCGTCGTGTGCCCCGACGGTCCTGGCCAGGGCGAGCTTGTCCTCGGTGACGTCGAGGGCGATCACCCGGGCGGCCGTCATGGAGCGCAGGAGCTGGATCGCGACGTGGCCGAGGCCGCCGGTGCCGATCACGACGGCGGTGGAACCGGGCACGAGCTTCGCCAGGGAGCGCACGATCGCGTGGTACGGGGTGAGCCCGGCGTCGGTGAGGGGCACCGTCTTCACCGGGTCGAGGTCACCGATCGGGACGAGGTGGCGAGGGTTGTCGACGATCATGTACTCGGCCATCGCGCCGGGGGCGCCGAGGCCGGGCGGCATGATGCCGAGCTCCTTGGCGCGCAGGCAGTAGTTCTCCTTGCCCTCGGCGCAGTTCACACAGGTGCCGCAGCCCCAGGGGCCGTAGACCGCGACGGAGTCGCCGAGGCCGAAGCCGTCGACGCCGTCACCGAGCGCGGCGACCGTGCCGACGCCCTCGTGGCCCAGGGTGAGGGGCAGGGGGAAGGGGATCTGGTCGGCGGGCCAGCTCATCACGGCGATGTCGGAGTGGCAGACACCGGCGGCGGTGACCTTCAGCAGCACCTGGCCGGGGCCGGGCTCCGGATCCGGGACCGTGACCACCTCGGGGGCGGCGCCGACGGCTCGGTACTGAACGGCTTTCATGGGTCTCCTCGCTTCTTCCTTGCTTCTTGCTTGTCCTCGCCGGCCCCCGTGTTCCTTTGTCGCCCCCGTGTGCCCCGCCCGCCACTCGGGGCCTCGGTCACGGGGCGGAGTAGCCGCCGTCCACCAGGTGGTAGCTGCCGTGGATGAAGGAAGCCTTGTCGGAGAGCAGGAAGGCGGCGAGTTCGGCGACCTCCTCGGCGGTCCCGAGGCGTCCGGCCGGGTGCAGGGAGATCAGGTGCTCGCGGGCCGCCGGGTCGGCGTTCCGCAGGAGCGGGGTGTCGATGAAGCCGGGGCCGACCGCGTTGACCCGGACGTTCCGGGCGGCGTATTCGAGCGCCGCGGTCTTGGTGAGGCCGACGACGCCGTGCTTGGCCGCGACGTAGGCGGGCGAGCCCGCGAAGCCGTTGGTGCCGAGGATGGACGACATGTTGACGATCGCGCCGCCGCCCGCCGCGACGATGGCGGGCAGTTCGTAGCGCATCGAGTGGAAGACGCCGCTGAGGTTGGTGGCGACGACCCGGTTCCAGTCCTCGACCGGGTACTCACCGGTGGGGCTGCTGGGGCCCGCGATACCGGCGTTGTTCACGGCCAGGTGGAGGGCGCCGAAGGTGTCCACCGCGAACCGCACGCCCGCTTCCACGGAGGCCGGGTCGGTGACGTCCATCGCGACGGCGGCGGCCCTGGCTCCGGCGCTCTCCAGCTCGGCGGCGGCCTTGCGCGCGTTCTCCTCGGCGTAGTCGGCGACGACGACCGCAGCGCCGCCGGCGGCGAGCCGCCGGGCCAGGGCGAGGCCGATGCCGGAGGCGCCGCCGGTGACGAGGGCCGTGCGGCCCGCGAACTCGGCGGCGGAAGCGGGCGCGTCCGCGTGGGTGGCCGTGTGCGCGGGGGTGGAGCTGTGTTCGGTGTTCATGAGGTTGCCTCTGTTTCCGATGCTTCTTCTCTTGCTTCCGCTGCTTCTCCTGCTGTCTCCGCCAGTGCGTCGAAGGCCTCGGCGACCCGTTCGGGCAGGGCGTCCGGACGGCCCCCTCGCACCCAGGCGGCCTGGGCCGCGAGCAGCGCGCCCGCTCCGGCGGCGACGGTCACGGCGGGCCGGATGTCCTGCCGGGGATCGACGCCGAGCCGGTCCGCGACGATGGCGATCGAGTCCTCCTGGGCGTCCACCCGGATGTGGTGGAAGACCGCGTAGAGCGTCGGTTCCTCCTCGGCGACCACCAGCAGCTCGAAGATCCGGGGGCGGCGGTGCCAGGCCCCGGCCCCGGGGTCGGCGAGCCAGTCGAGGACGGCCCGCCGGTAGGCAAGGAGAGGGGGTTCCGGGGCCGGGCGGGCGCGCAGGGCCGCGTTGATGCGGTCGCCGTCTCCCCGCAGGGAGTCGAGAGCGGCGGCCTCCTTGCTCGGGAAGTACCGGCTGAACGTACGGCGGTCGACGTCCGCGGCTTCCGCGATCTCCTCGACCGTCACGTTCCGCAGCCCCCGGTCGAGCACGAGCTCGAACGCGGCCTGCGCCAGGGTGTCGCGGGTGCGGCGCGCCTTACGGCTGCGCCGTTCCGGGATCTTCCGTTCCGGAGTCATGCATGTACCGTACACCTGAAAATGTCCCCACGCGACAGTCGTCTCGTGGGGACATCAGGGGGCGTATCAGAGAGTGGCTGCGGGGACGCGGTGCAGCGCCAGCGCGGCGACGTCGTCGCGCCGGATGCCGCCCGAGAACTCCTCCAGGTCGCCGTGGAGCGCGTCGAGCAGCTCGCGCGGACCGTGCCCGGCCCAGGCCGCGACCCGCTCGTCCAGCGGGTAGAAGGCGCCCTCGGCGTCACGGGCCTCGGTCACCCCGTCGGTGACGACGAGCAGCGTCGCGCCCCGCGGGAAGTCGAAGGACTCGGCCGTACGGGCCTCCCGGCTGAGTCCGGCGAGGCCGAGGGGGACGGAGGTCCGGTGGAGCGTGACGGCCGAGGTCCGGCCGTCGTGCAGCAGGCGCGGCGGCAGATGGCCGCAGTTCACGGCCTCCACCCGGCCGCCCTCGTCGAACCCGAGCACGAGCGCGGTCACGAAGCGTTCGGCCTCGCCGGTCTGGGCGGAGAACTCGTTGTGCCGGACGACCGCGTCCTCCAGCGCCTGGACCACTCCGGTCAGCGTGGGTTCACGGATGGCCGCCTCACGGAACGCGGCGATGGCCGCGAATCCGGCGCCGATGGCCGCGAGCCCCTTGCCCTGGACGTCCCCGATGATCACCCGGGTCCCGTAGGGCGACTCGACGACCTCGTAGATGTCTCCGCCGACGAAGCGGTCCTCCTCGATCGGCTCGTACAGCCCGTACGCGAAGACGTGGTCGGTCACGACGGGCAGCGGCCGCAGGATCTGGCGCTGGAGGGTGACGGCGGCGGACCGCAGCCGCGCCATCTCGGTGGCGTGCCGGATACGCGCCGCGCAGGCCGCGACCCCGAGGGCGCAGGCCAGTACGGCGAAGCCGATGCCGAAGACGAAGTCCCAGAAGGTGCCGTCCGCGCCGGCCCGGAAGCCGACGACGACCGTGGTGATCCACACCGCGACCCAGATGGTCTGGCGGAGGCTGCAGTAGACGGAGGCCAGTGCCGGGACGACCACGAGCAGGGGCACGACCCGCAGGTCGTTGCCCGTCCTGACGTCGAGGAAGACGACCAGCAGGGTCAGCAGGGTCAGCCCGCCGACCAGCGCCCAGTTGCCGATGCGGCCCCGGGAGACCGCCGCGATGCTCGCGTCCGGGCTCTGTACGGCACCGTCCCGGTGCCGTACACCGCTCTGCCTCTTCGGCGTCTGTGGCTTCTGTGCCATGTCCAGCAACCTCATGGGCACGGCCTGTCCTCCCGCTGGTGCCTCGGCGCCGCCCGCAGTTTCGGCCGGTCCCTTCCAGTTGACCGGGAGGCGGGCCCGCGCACACGAGGCCATAGGACCCCGAGGGGGTGCCGAAGGTCCCGTTCGGGACTTCCGGCCCGGGACCTGGGCCCCGGGCCGGGGGTGCCTCAGGTCCCGTGGGCCGAGGGGAACGCGGCAGGGACGAGGGCGGAGAGGAATTCCGTCCGCCGGCGGAGCCGGAAGCCGAGGGACTCGTAGAGCCGGATGGCGCCGGTGTTGGCGGCGGACGCATGCAGGAACGGTGTCTCGCCGCGCTCCCGGATCCCGTGTGCGACCGCCAGGACCAGCCGGCTCGCCAGCCCCTGCCCCCGTACGGACTCGTCCGTGCAGACGCCGCTGATCTCGGTCCAGCCGGGCGGGTGCAGCCGCTCCCCCGCCATCGCCACCAGGACGCCGCCCCGCCGGATGCCCAGGTACGTGCCCAGCTCGACCGTGCGCGGCAGGAAGGGGCCGGGGCGGGTGCGCGCCACCAGGTCCAGCATCTCCGGCACGTCCCGCGGTCCGAGCGGGACCGCCTCCGGGTCGGGTGCGGCGTCCACGGCCGCGTCGACCAGCTGGACGCCGGCGCCCCGGAAGACGATCTCCCAGTCCCGCGGTGGCGGCGCCTGGAGCGCGGCCAGGGCGACGGAGCCGCCCGGCCCGGCGAGCGCCGCGAGATCCGCCCAGTCCTGGGCGTCCGGGGCGTCGGGGAGCGCGATCCAGGGGGTGACGTCGACCGGATAGCGCAGGACCCGCCCACGGCTCTCGGCGAAGTGGGCGTGCGGACCGGTGAGGGAGGACCGGGCGGGGTTGTCCAGCGGGTGGAGCCGGGGAGGGGCATCGGTCCGGGGCCGCGTGTCGTGCTGGGTCATGGTCTCCTCGGTCTCGTTCCGTACAGCGTGCGGATTCCTCGGCCGCGGGTGCCCGGTGTCCCGAGCAGCGCGCCCGCCGGAGGAAAGGCCCGTGGATACGGCGGGTATTCCGTGAGGCGCATTTGTTCATGGCCCCGCAATCATCGGGAGGCGTGCGGGAGGGGCGAGGGGCGTCGCGGGCGTGGCCGCACGCGGGCGAGCGGCGAAAACGACTCATCCCTAGGCCAATACGTGCCGGTGCGGCCCCAACGGCCCTCCGCCTGTGGCACTCTGGTGGCGACCGCCCCACCGGGCTCCCCCGTACCGGTGGGGCGGTTCTTCGCATCTCCACGCTCACGCCCCCCACGCGCGGTCCGCGACGCGCGCCCGGCACTCGCGCCCCACGGGCAGCCTGGCGTGACGGTTCCTCAGGACCGAACCAGGCGTGTTTCCGGCCAACTCGATCCGTGTGGCCAAATCAACTCCCTCCGCCGCGCATGAGAGCCACACCGCCGGGAAGGCGAACAGACCTCAGGGCTTACGAACCAGGAACCAGGGAGCGTGAAGCGACATGACCGTGCACACCGCACAGACCGCGCAGACCGCCGGCGCGGAGCGGACGGGCACCACCGAAGAGCTTCCGTGGATCGAGGATGCCGGGAAGATCGCCCCGCTGGACGCGCGTCGGCTCTCGCGTCTCTTCTTCGACCGCCTCCAGGTCCTGGAGGAGGGCACGCACGAGTACCAGTACGCGCGCAACACCCTCATCGAGATGAACCTGTCCCTCGTCCGCTTCGCCGCCAACCGCTTCCGCAACCGGGGCAGCGGCGACATGGAGGACATCGTCCAGGTCGGCACCATCGGGCTGATCAAGGCGATCGACCGCTTCGACCTCTCCCGGGAGGTCGAGTTCACATCGTTCGCGGTGCCGTACATCGTCGGGGAGATCAAGCGGTTCTTCCGTGACACGAGCTGGGCCGTGCACGTGCCCCGACGCCTCCAGGAGCTGCGGGTCGATCTCGCCAAGGCGAAGGAGTCCCTGGCCGGCGAACTCGACCGGGACCCCACGGCGAAGGAGCTGGCGGAGTACCTGGGGATCGAGGAGTCCGAGGTCACGGAGGGGATCGTCGCCTCCAACGGCTATACGGCGGGCTCCCTGGACATGCCGACCGACACCGCGGAGGCCGGCCCCGGCCAGAGTGCCGGGCGGACCTTCGCCGATGTGCTGGGCGATCCGGACCCCGCCATGGAGGCCGTGGAGAATCTTCACGCCCTCGCGCCCCTGCTGGACGAGCTGGACGAGCGGGAGCGCCGGATCATCGACATGCGCTTCGGCCAGGAGATGACCCAGGCGCAGATCGGCGCGGAGCTCGGGATATCGCAGATGCACGTGTCCCGGCTGCTGAGCCGGATGCTCGGCAAGCTGCGGAGCGGGATGCTCGTCCAGGAGTGACCACCGCCGGGGCGGACAGCGGACAGGAGGGTGTTGCGGTTCTGACTGATGCATCAGTCAGAACCGCAACACCCTCCTTTTCCTGGTTTGAACCTGCTCGTGTTGAGGTTTTCTCAACACGTCGTTACGGTGGCTGACCATGCAGCAGGACGAGGTGGCCGCACGGGTCCGACAGGTGATCGACGCGGCAGGGGTGAGCGCACGCGAGTTCGCGCGGCGGATCGTCATCGATCCGTCGAAGCTGTCCCGGTCCCTGAACGGCACCCGCCGTTTCACCGCCGCCGAACTGGCCCGGATCGCGGACATCGGCACCGTCGACGTCGGCTGGCTGCTCGGCTCGGCGGCCGGTGCGGCAGCGGACACGAACACGGACGCGGCGGACCGTGCGGCGGCCGGTGGGGCAGCGGCGCCGCCGCCCGTACGTTCTGCGTCGGCACCTCGCCCGCCGGTGCCCTCGCCGGAGGGCGGCAGGCCCCTGCAGATCGTGCGCGAAACCGTCCGTCTCATCGCCGAGCGCGGATTCCACGCCGTCCGGGTCGCGGACATCGCCGCGGCCTGCCACACCAGCACGGCGGCCATCCACTACCACTTCCCCGGCCGCGACGAACTACTCGAAGCCGCGGTCCGCTGGTGCATGGACGAGGACACCCGCCGCCGCGCCGACGCCACGGCCGGGACGCGGCACGCCGGGGACGAACTGCGCCTGCTGATCGAACTCCAGACGCCCCGCACCGAGCGGCAACGGCGGCAGTGGTGCGTCTGGCTCGACCTGTGGGCCGAGGCCGCCCGGTCCACCACGGTCGGGCGGCTCCATGGGGAGTACTACCGCCAGTGGCGGGGAACGGTCGCCGACGTGATCCGGCGCGGCGTCGAGCAGGGCGTGTTCCGCCCGGTCGACGCGGACAGCGCGGCCCTCGCCCTCACCGCGCTGATCGACGGACTGGCCTCCCAGGTCCTGGCCACCGGACCGGACAACCAGGACGACGAAGCCCCCGGCACCGGTGCGCAGGCCATGCACGACGCGCTGATCGCCCATGTGGACGCCTGCCTGACAGCTCCCACGGCCGACTGAGCCCCACAACGACGAGAAAGTCTCCCACAACTCCCCGGAGGAGATGTTTCCGCATGCCCGTGAACCACGACGTCATCATCACCTGCGCCCTCACCGGAGCCGGCGACACCGTCGGCCGCAGCCCCCATGTCCCGGTGACGCCCGAGCAGATCGCCGCATCCGCCGTCGAGGCTGCCGGGGCCGGCGCGGCCGTGGTCCACATCCACGTCCGCGAGCCGGCGACCGGCGCTCCCTCCCGCGATCCCCGGCTCTACCGGGAGGTCGTCGAGCGGATCCGGGAGACCGGCACCGACGTCGTCATCAACCTGACCGCCGGAATGGGCGGGGACCTGGTCATCGACCCGGAGGCCCCGCTCCGTCAGCTCCCGGGCACCGACCTGGTCAGCGGGCTCGACCGGCTGCCGCACGTGGAGGAGCTGCTGCCGGACATCTGCACCCTCGACTGCGGTTCGCTCAACTTCGGCGACGGCAGCAACCTCTACGTCTCCACCCCCGACATGCTGCGCACCGGCGCGAAGCGCATCCAGGAGCTCGGCGTCAGGCCCGAGCTGGAGATCTTCGACACCGGGCAGCTGTGGTTCGCCAAGCAGCTCCTCGCCGAAGGGCTGCTCGACGATCCCACGGTCTTCCAGCTCTGCATGGGCATCCCGTGGGGCGCGCCCGCCGATCCGGGCGTCCTCCAGTCGATGGTCAACATGCTTCCCCGGGGCGCCCAGTGGGCGAGCTTCGCGCTCGGCCGGATGCAGATGCCCTGGGTCGCCCAGTCGATCCTGCTCGGCGGACACGTGCGGGTCGGGCTGGAGGACAACCTCTATCTCGGCAAGGGCGTCAAGGCCACCAACGGCCAGCTGGTCGAGCGCGCCGTGCGGATCACCGAATCCCTGGGCTCCCGGGTCGCCACGCCCGACGAGGCCCGCGAAAAGCTCGGCCTGCGCCCGCGCGCCTGATTTCCCCGTTCTACCGACTCCCCTCCCCCTCACCGTCTTCCCGGAGTGTCGCCCGTGACCGTCATCCCGTCCCCCACCCCGCCCCCCGACTCCAACACCCCCTGCGCCCCGGAGGCCGTTCGCCGTGTGGCGTGCGTCGGGGCCGGGGTGATCGGCGGCGGCTGGGCCGCCCATTTCCTCGCCCGTGGTTACGACGTGACCGCCTGGGACCCGGCCCCCGACGCGGCCGTCCGGCTGCGCCGGCTCATCGCCGCGGCCTGGCCGGCGCTGGAACAGCTGGGCCTGGCCGACGGGGCGTCGCAAGACCGGCTGACTGTCACCGCGACGCTCGAAGAAGCGGTGGCCGACGCCCAGTTCGTCCAGGAGAGCGCCCCCGAGAAGCTGGACCTCAAGCGCGATCTGCTGGCCCGGCTGGAGGCCGCCGCACCCGCCGGTACGGTGATCGCCTCGTCGACCTCCGGCTATCCGATGACGGACATGCAGACCGAGGCCGCCGACCCCGGGCGGCTCGTCGTGGGGCACCCCTTCAACCCGCCCTACCTCATCCCCCTGGTCGAGGTCGTCGGCGGTGAACGGACCGACCCCGCCGCGGTGGAGTGGGCCGCGCGCTTCTACGATGTCGCGGGCAAGTCCGTGATCACCATGGACCGCGAGGTGCCCGGCTTCATAGCCAACCGGCTCCAGGAGGCCCTGTGGCGCGAGGCGCTGCACATGGTGGCCAACGGCGAGGCGACGGTGGCGGAGATCGACGCGTCGATCACCGAGGGGCCGGGGCTCCGCTGGGCCGTGATGGGGCCGATGCTCACGTTCGCGCTCGCGGGCGGTGAGGGCGGGATGGCCCACATGCTCGACCACTTCGGCCCGTCGCTGAAGTCGCCCTGGACCCGGCTCGAAGCACCCGAGCTGGACCGGGCCCTGTACGAGGCGGTGGTGGCCGGCTGCGACGAGGCCGCGGACGGCCGGAGCATCGCGGACCTGGTCGCCGAACGCGACAAGGGCGTCATCGACATCCTGCGGGCGACCGGCCGCCTGCCCCGTTCCGCCGAGGAGGCGACCCGATGAGCGAGCAGCCCACGCACGAGGAGACCGCCGCGGCCGACGACGCCTCGCTCCCCCTGTTCCACCGGACCGTACGGCCCGAGTGGATCGACTACAACGGCCATATGAGCGAGGCGTTCTACGTCCTGGTCTTCGGGTACGCCACCGACGCGATGATGATCGAGACCGGTCTGCACGCCGGATACCGGGAGAGCACCGGCTGCTCGCTCTACACCGCCGAGGCGCATGTGCGCTATCTCCGCGAGGTGGCCGCGGGATCCCATCTCGCCGTCCGCACCCGGCTGCTGGGCGTGGACGCGAAGAAGGCGCGCTTCTGCCACGAGCTGTACGTGGTCGGCGCCCCCGACGACGTACCGGAGCCGGAGGCCGTCCCGGTGGCGACGACCGAACTGCTGGCGCTCCATGTGGACCAACGGGCGGGCCGCACCGCACCGTTCCCGGACTCCGTACGGGAACGGCTGGCCTCGCTCGTCGAGCCCGCGCCCGCGTGGGCGGGTCGTTCGATCGCCGAGGTCCCGGCGGTCCGCTGAAGGACGTCCCTGCCGCATGCCATGCCCGCCACCCGGTGGGCATGGCATGCGCGTTGCCGCCGTATTGCGGGCCATGACGGGCCGTTGCGGGTTCGTGGCCAAGCGGGCGACACGCTTCCGAGGGTGCGGAGTGCGTCCTACGGTCCGTATTCAGCCCGTCACCGCCCCGTGCGAGGAACCACATGAGCCAGCCCCTCGACTCCGTCACCGCAGGCCACACCCCCGAGGACCAGGACCGGCAGGAGCCCGGCGCCGCCTGGTCGTTCGAGACCAAGCAGATCCACTCCGGCGCGGCCCCGGACCCGACGACCGGCGCCCGCGCGGTGCCGATCTACCAGTCGACGTCCTTCGTCTTCCGCGACACGAAGCACGCCGCCGACCTGTTCTCGCTGTCCGAGCCGGGCAACATCTACACCCGCATCCACAACCCCACCCAGGACGTCCTGGAGCAGCGCGTCGCCGCCCTGGAAGGCGGGATCGCGGCCGTCGCGCTGGCCTCCGGGCAGGCGGCGGAGACGCTGGCGATCCTGACCCTGGCCGGGGCGGGCGACCACGTCGTCTCCTCCTCGTCCCTCTACGGCGGCACCTACAACCTCTTCCGCCACACGCTTCCCCGCTTCGGCGTCGAGGTGACGTTCGTCGAGGATCCGGAGGACCTGGCGGCGTGGCGGGCGGCGGTCCGGCCCAACACGAAGGCCTTCTTCGCCGAGACGCTCGGCAATCCGCGCGGCGACGTGCTGGACGTCCGGGCCGTTTCGGACACCGCGCACGAGGCCGGGGTGCCGCTCATCGTCGACAACACCGTGCCCACGCCCTATCTGCTCCGGCCGATCGAGCACGGCGCGGACATCGTCGTCCACTCGGCGACCAAGTTCCTCGGCGGGCACGGCACGACGATCGGCGGCGTGGTCGTGGACGCCGGTACGTTCGACTTCGGGGCGCACGCCGGGCGTTTCCCCGAGTTCCACGAGCCCGACCCGAGCTATCACGGGCTGCGCTACTGGCCGGACCTCGGCCCGGGCGCGTTCGCGGTGAAGCTCCGGGTGCAGCTGCTGCGCGACCTGGGGCCCGCGCTCTCGCCGCACTCGGCGTTCCTGCTGCTCCAGGGCATCGAGACGCTGAGCCTGCGGCTGGAGCGGCACACCTCCAACGCGCTGGAGCTCGCCCGCTGGCTGGAGCGGCGCGACGAGGTGGCGGCCGTCCACTACGCGGGGCTGGAGTCGAACCGCTGGTACGAGGCCGGGCAGCGTTATCTGCCGCGCGGGGCCGGGGCCGTGCTGGCCTTCGAGCTGAAGGGCGGGGCCGAGGCGGGCCGGCGGTTCGTGGACGCGGTCGACCTCTTCAGCCACCTCGCCAACATCGGTGACGTGCGCAGCCTGATCATCCACCCGGCCTCGACCACGCACAGCCAGCTCACCGAGGAGCAGCTGATCGCGACCGGCGCCACGCCCGGTCTCGTGCGGCTGTCGGTGGGGCTGGAGAACGCGGACGATCTCAAGGCCGACCTGGAGGCGGGTTTCCGGGCGGCGAAGGCGGCGTCCTGAACCGGAAGGACCCGCACCGCGCACGCCCCCTCCCGCCGGCCTCCGGTGGCCGGCGGGAGGGGGATCCGCCCGGTCGCCGCCGCTGGGCGGCGATCGAGGACCCGCTGCCCCTGGAGTCCGGGATCAGGCTGCCGGGGGTGGGCCTGGCGTACGAGACCTGGGGGCGGCGGGCGGCGGACGGGTCCAACGCCGTGCTGGTGCTCCACGCGCTGACGGGCGACAGCCATGTGGCCGGTCCCGCCGGGCCCGGTCATCCGACGCCCGGCTGGTGGGACGCCCTGGTAGGCCCGGGCCGGGCGCTCGACACCGACCGCTGGTTCGTCGTCGCCCCCAACGTTCTCGGCGGCTGCCAGGGCAGTACCGGCCCCTCCTCCCCCGGGCCCGACGGCACGCCGTGGGGGTCCCTGTTCCCGTATCTGAGCGTGCGGGACCAGGTGACGGCGGAGGCGGCCCTCGCCGATGTGCTGGGCATCGACCGGTGGGCAGCCGTCATCGGCGGGTCGATGGGCGGTATGCGGGCCCTGGAATGGGCGGTGAGCAGGCCCGAGCGCACCGGTTCGCTGCTCGTGCTGGCCGCCCCGGCCGCCGCGTCCGCCGACCAGATCGCCTGGGGCTCGGCGCAGATCGGCGCGATCCGCTCCGACCCGGGATGGCGGGGCGGCGACTACCACGGGGCGCCGCCGGGCGAAGGTCCGCACCGGGGCCTCGGGCAGGCACGCCGCATCGCCCACATCACCTACCGGAGCGCGCCCGAACTGGACTCCCGCTTCGGCGGCGGGGCGCAGCCCGGGGAGGAGCCCGCGCACGGCGGCCGCTACCGGGTGGAGTCCTATCTCGACCACCACGCGGACAAGCTGGTGCGCCGGTTCGACGCCGGGAGCTATGTGACGCTCACCGAGGCGATGAACGGCCACGATGTCGGGCGGGGCCGGGGCGGGGTCACCCGCGCCCTGGCCCGCGCGGAGCTGCCCGCCCTGGTCGCGGGCGTCGCATCGGACCGGCTGTACCCCCTGGCGCAGCAGGACCGCCTGGCCGCGCTGCTGCCGGGGGCGGACGCCGCGCACACCATCGCCTCGCCGTACGGGCACGACGGCTTCCTCATCGAGACGGAGCAGGTGGGCGCGCTCGTACGGGAGTTGCTGGCGACGCTCCCGCGGCCTCGTGCCGCCCACGCCTTGTCTCCACCACCACATCACCCCTGAGCTGACCCACGAGGAGTTTCCATGAGCCCGGTGACGACCGAGGACGTCTACGACCGGATACGGATGCGGCAGTGGTCCCGCGGCCGAGCGCGTTCGGCCGGGATCGACCGCCGCGATCTGCTGAAACTCGTGGCGGCGGCCTCCGCCGCCGTGTCGCTGGCCTCGGTCGCCGCACCCGCCCGCGCCGGGGACGGGCTGCCCGGCGTGGTCAAGCCGCTGCCGCCGGAGCTGTTCACGCTGCGCGGCACCAACGCGGAGACGAACTTCGCCGCCCTGCGCGGCACCGGGCTGCTCACCCCCGCCGACCGCTTCTTCGTCCGCAACCACACCGCCACCCCGCGCATCGACCGCGACGGCTGGAAACTGACGGTGTGGGGCGACGGGCTGCGGGGCGGTCCGGTGGGTTTCACGTTCGCGGATCTGCTGGCCCTGCCTCAGGTGACCCGTACCGCGTTCGTGGAGTGCGCGGGCAACGGCCGCAGCTACTTCGCCTCGCAGCAGGGCCAGACCGTCAGCGGCACCGCGTGGACGCTCGGGGCGATCGGCACGGCGCGCTGGCGCGGGGTGCGGCTGGCGGACGTGCTGCGCCGGGCCGGAATCGGGCGGCACGCGGTGGACGTGCTGCCGCGCGGCCTGGACGCCGAGGTGGTCACCGACGGGGTGAACCTGGGCCGGGTGCGCCGCCCGCTGCCGGTGGCCAAGGCGCTGGACGACGTCCTGCTCGCATACGAGATGAACGGGGAGCCGCTGCCGCCCGACCACGGTCATCCGGTCCGGCTGATCGTGCCGTCGTGGGTGGGCATCGCCAACATCAAGTGGGTCGGCGACATCGAGGTGAGCGCCGAGCCGCTGCTCACCCCGTGGAACACGGGCCTCTACCGGCTGTTCGGCCCCGGGCATCCGCCGGAGGGGAGCCCGCCGCTGACCCGCCAGACACTGAAGAGCGCCTTCGAGCTGGCCCCGGGGGCCGCTTTCCCCGCTCACCGTCGTGCGCTGCTGACCGGGCGTTCCTGGTCGGGCGGGGCGCCCGTACGGGCCGTGGAGATCAGCACCGACGGGGGTGCGCGCTGGCGGACGGCCCGGCTGCGGGACGAGCCGCGGGCCGGGAGCTGGGTGCGGTGGACGGCCGACTGGGTGCCGAGGGAGCCGGGTCCCGCCGTACTGCTGGCCAGGGCGACGGACCGTTCGGGGCGCAGCCAGCCGGTGGCCACCGCGCACAACACCCAGGGCTATCTGTTCGACGCGGTGGTGCGGCACCCGGTGACGGTGACCTGAATCCCTTGGGTGGTCGGACCGGGCCTGTCACGGGGCCGGGCGGGCTCCGGCCAGTACGGCGCTGTGTACGGCGCGGGCGATCCGCGCGCCCCAGGCGGAGCGGGGGCCGGCGAAGGGTTCGCCGCCGTCGGGCCCCGGTTCGGGGGCGGCGACGCACACGGCGTCGGTCGGGGTGCCCGAGCAGTCGAGTCCGGCGTCCAGGAGGGCCTGGACCTTGGCCTCGGTGGCGGTGGCGACGGCGTTGACGAGGGCGGCGTCGGAGAGCGCCACGGGCAAGGTGAGGACGATGTTGACCGTGCCGGGGCGGAACGAGGCCGCCCGGTCGTCCTGCGGCGCCGCCGCCCAGCCCCGTACGCCGAGACCCGCCGTGACGGTCGCCGTGACGCCGCCGTCCCGGGCGGTCGTGTACGCGGCGACCTCGGCGGCGGTCATCAGCCCGGCGCCCGGGCCCGTGAGCCCTTCCGCCGCGGCGATCTCGGCGAGGTGACGGTCCGGGTCGAGGCGCGGGTAGCCGCCCGGGACCTGGGCGTTGAGGATCCAGGCCCGGGGGCCGATGCCGCCGCCGAGGACCGCGCTGCTGCACACCCGCACGCCCGGCCCCAGCCGCCACACGAGGTGGTGGAGGTGGTCCCCGTCCTCGCGCCGGTCGCGCAGTTCGCCGCGTTGCGCGGGCAGCCCGAGACGTACGGAAGAGATGGCGCACCCCTGGTGGCTCGGCGGGTCGGCGGTGGTCCGCCCTGCGGCCGCCACGGTCCGCCGATCCTATGCGAGCCCGGGCGACTCACCCGATTGGCCTAATGCGGTGCGGAGTGGCCCGGTACCGCCGCACGGGGCCGGGGCCCCGCACCGGGCTTGCCGGAGCCGCGATCGGGGCGGGCGGGCGGTTGCAGCGTCCATGCGGGTGAGGCGCGATGGAAGCCGGACGCGCCACCTCCGGTGGAGCCAACCACAGGGCGTGCCCGAGAGGAGGAATCGGTTATGGGAGCCGCTGACGGTTTCACGGATTCCGGAGAACTCGACGGTCTGACCGTGTACGACAACGACGGCGAGAAGGTCGGCAGTGTGGGCCGGGTGTACGTCGACGACGACACCGGCAAGCCCGACTGGGTCACGGTCAAGACCGGCCTGTTCGGTATGAAGGAGAGCTTCGTCCCGCTCGCCGGAGCCCGTCGAGTGGGTTCCGACCTGCACGTCGCCCATCCCAAGGAGAGCGTCAAGGACGCGCCCCGGGTGGACGCGGACGCGCACCTCTCCGTGGCCGAGGAGGAGGAGCTGTACCGGCACTACGGCCTGAGCAGGAAGTCCGGCAATCTCGGTGAGAACCGGCCGGGCGGCATGGACGCGCCGACCGTCGCCGGGACCGGGGCGATGGGCGCGGCGGGTGCCGCGGGTGCCGCGGGCGCGGCCCGGGGTACCGGAACGCCCCCTCCGCCAAGGCGACCGGGAAGGCGACCACGACCGGGACGAGCGCCGGGATGGCCGGCGCGGGAACGACAGGAGCTGCGGGCATGGCAGGAGCAGGGAGCGGTACGGGCAGGCACCGCGACACGGAGGCCTCCACCACGGAACGCCCGCTCGCGGGCGCCGGTGCGGGCACGGCCCGGGCGGCGGACATGAGCGGCAAGGACGAGATGATCCGCTCCGAGGAGCAGCTGCACGTCGGCAAGGAGGAGTACGAGAGCGGCAAGGCCCGGCTGCACAAGTACGTGGTGACCGAGGAGGTCACCCGGACGGTGCCGGTCTCCCACGAAGAGGTGCGGGTGGTCCGTGAACCGCTCCAGCCCGGCGAGAAGACCACCGGGACCACGGACTTCGGCGAGCAGGACGTCGAGGTCACGCTGCACGCGGAGCGCGCCACCGTACGCAAGGAGGCCGTGCCGGTGGAGCGGGTCCGGCTGGAGACCAACCGGGTCACCGAGCAGAAGGAAGTCTCCGCCGAGATCCGCAAGGAGAAGATCGACTACGCGGACGGCAAGGACATGGGCACCGGCAAGGACGCCGGTGGCGAGTTCGGCCAGGGGCGACGCCGCTGACCTGCACGATCTCAGGTGGCCGGAAAGCCGCTCCCACGTCCTCGGCCGCCGGGCGGGCTCGTTCGACGGGTCCGCCCGGCGGGCTGTCCTGCACGCTTCTCCGTCAGCGGCGCGGCAGGAAACGTACCGAGGGGCGGCCGTCGGGACCGTCCGGGGTGACGACTGCCCGGACTCCGTAGACGTCGTGGATGAGTTCCTCGGTGATGACCTCGGCCGGGGTGCCTCCGGCGACGACGCGGCCGGCCTTCATCACGGTGATCCGGTCGCAGAACATCGCGGCCAGGTTGAGGTCGTGCAGGGCGACGACGCTGGTGACGGGGAGGTCGGCGACCAGGGCGAGCAGGTCCAGCTGGTGCTGGATGTCGAGGTGGTTCGTCGGCTCGTCCAGGAGGAGTTCGCGGGGCTGCTGGGCCAGGGCGCGTGCGATCTGGACGCGTTGGCGTTCGCCGCCGGACAGGGTGTGCCAGGACTGCCCGGCGCGGTCCGTGAGACCGGTGCGCCGCAGCGCGTCGGAGACGGCGTCCTCGTCGGTGCTGTCGGGGGCGGACCAGGCGCGCCGGTGCGGGATGCGGCCGAGGCGTACGACGTCCAGGACGCTGAGGTCGACCTGGGTGACCGCGTGCTGGTCGACGACGGCGATCCGGCGGGCGACGGTGCGGCGGCCGAGGCCGGCGAGGGGGCGCCGTCCAGGGTGACGACGCCGGTGTCCGGGGCGAGGAGGCCCGCGAGGATCCGCAGCAGGGTGGATTTTCCGGAGCCGTTGGGACCGAGAAGCCCGACGGTGGAGCCGGGCGGCGGGGTGATGTCGACGCCGTCGAGGATGAGCCTGCCGCCCGCCGCCCGGCCGACGCGCTCGGCGCGCAGGCCCGTGGAAACGCTCATGACGTGCTCCGGGTGCGGTGGAGGACGAGCACGAAGGCGGGGACCCCGATCAGCGCGGTGACGACGCCGACCGGTACCTCCTGCGGGTCGAGGACGGTCCGGGCGAGGGTGTCGACCCAGACCAGGAAGACGGCCCCGGCGAGCGCGGTGACCGGGAGGAGCAGCCGGTGTCCGGAGCCGGTGAGGGCGCGGGCGGCGTGCGGCAGGACCAGGCCGACGAAGCCGATCGCCCCGGCCGCGCTGACCAGGGCGGCGGTCAGCAGGGCGGTGGTGCACAGCAGCACGATCCGGGTGCGGGCGACGTTCACGCCGAGTGCGGCGGCGGCGTCCTGCCCGAAGGCGAAGGCGTCGAGCGTACGGGCGTGGGCCAGGCAGACCACCAGGCAGACGGCGAGGACGGCGGAGCACAGGGCGACTTCGCTCCAGCCGACGCCGCTGAGCGAGCCGAGGAGCCAGAACAGCACCCCACGGGTCTGCTCGGCGTCGGCGGAGGTCATCACGACGAAGGAGGTGAGGGCGGAGAAGAGCTGCATAGCGGCGACGCCGGACAGGACGACGCGGTCGGTGGAGCCGCCGAGGGTGTGGCTGAGGAGCAGCACCAGGGCGAAGGAGAGGAGCGCCCCGACGAACGCCCCGGCCGACAGCGACACCGCTCCCCCGCCGACCCCGAGGACGACCACGACGACCGCTCCGGTGGAGGCGCCGGAGGAGACGCCGAGGACGAAGGGGTCGGCGAGCGGGTTGCGCAGCAGCGACTGCATCACCGTGCCGCACACCGCGAGCCCGGCGCCGCACACGGCGGCGAGGAGGGTGCGCGGCATGCGGAGGTTCCAGATGATGCCGTCCCGGATCGGGCTGAGGTCACTCGCGCCGAACCCGAGGTGCGCGGCGACGGTGGACCAGACGTCGGGGACGGAGATCCGGGCGGGCCCGATGGTGACGGCGACCGCGACGGAGGCCAGGAGGAGGAGCAGGCCGCCGCCCCACAGCAGCGCGGTGACCGGCGCGCCGACCCGGGCGGGGCGGGTGGCGGCGGGCGGCGCGTCGGCCGCCTGCGCGGCCGTGCGACTGTCGGTGCTCACCCCGCGAGCCCGAAGTCGCGCAGTCCGGCCGCGACGCGCTCCAGTCCCTCGACGGTCCGGATGGTGGGGTTCATGGCCTGGCCGCTGAGCAGCACGTAGCGGCGGTTCCTGACGGCGTCCATCGTCTTCGTGACCGGGTTGGACTCGAGGAACTCGATCTTCTTCTCGGCGCTCTCGGCGGTCTGCGTCGTACGGCTGAGGTCACCGATGACCAGGACGTCGGGGTTGCGGTCGGCGACGGTCTCCCAGCTGATCTGGGGCCATTCGTCAGAGGTGTCGTCGAAGACGTTCTTCGCCCCGAGTTCCTTGGTGATGACGCCGGGGGCGCCGCAGCAGCCCGCGAGGTAGGGGGCCTTGGAGTCGGAGAACCAGTAGAGGAGGGAGGCGTCGGAGGCGTCGATGCCGCCGGTGGCCTTGTCCACCCGGGCCCGGAGCTTCGTCACCAGGGCGTCACCGCGTTCGGGGACGCCGAACACCTGGGCCAGTTCGCGTACTTCGGTGTAGACGCTGTCCATCGTCAGGGGTGCGGTGCGGGCTCCGTCGCCGCCGCCGCTGTTGTCCTTGCCCACGCAGTCGGCGGGCGAGACGTAGGTCGGGACGCCGAGCTTCTCGAACTGCTCGCGCGGGGCGACGCCGCCCTTGGCGAGGGTGGAGGCGAAGGAGGCGGAGAGGAAGTCGGGCTCCTTGTCGAGGACCTTCTCCGAGGAGGGCCGGTTCTCCGATATCCGCTCGACGCCCGCGTTGGCCTTCTCCAGGCCCTTCATCACCGGGTCGCTCCAGGTGGCGGTACCGGCGAGCCGGTCGGCCAGGCCGAGCGAGAGGAGGATCTCGGTGGACCCCTGGTCGACGGAGACGGCCTGCCGGGGCGGGGCCTTCACCGTGACGGTGCGCCCGCAGTTCTTCAGGGTGAGCGGGAAGCCGTCGGCCTTCTTCCCGTCGGCGGCTCCGGTGCTCCCGCCCTCGCCGCAGGCGGTCAGCAGGAGGAGTCCGGCCGCGAGCAGGGCGGCGGTACGTATCGGGGCGGGGGTGGCCGTGGACAGCACGAAGGACCTCTGTGTCTCTGGGCCCAGCCGCGGAGCCCGTCGTACGGTTCCCGTGCCCCGGTGCGGGCGCGGGCGCCAGCAGGTCTTCGGACTCGGGTTCGTCCGGGCGGGACGCCTTCCCGGAGCACGCGTGCTCCAGTGGCCGTGGCCCCGCCCGTCCCCCTCACCGCTGCGCGTCAGTTCCGGATTCGCACCGGATTCCCTGACCCCGTCGCTGGGGTTCGACTGGCCTCGGCAAGCTATCACGCGTCTTCCCGCAGCTCGGGCGCGGTGTGGCGGGTGACGGCCGCGGTGCCGGCACGGCGCGGGGTCGGCCCGCCGTACCGGCTGTGCGGATTCCGCTCGGGCAGCCTACGGAGCCTGGAGGGCGACCACCGCGTTCTGGCCGCCGAAGCCGAAGGAGTGGCTGACGGCCCGTCGTACGGGCACCTCGCGCGGGGTCTTGGTGACACAGTCGATGGCGAACCCGGGCTCGGGGGCGTCCAGGTTCGCGATCGGCGGGATCACCCCGTGCTGGAGCGTGAGGATCGTCAGGCCCGCCTCGATGGCGCCGGCCGCCCCCATGCAGTGGCCCAGTACGCCCTTGGGCGCGGTGACGGGCGGCCGGTGCGGGTAGGCCCGGCCGATGAGGGCGGCTTCGGTGGCGTCGCCCTGCGGGGTCGACGTGCCGTGCGCGTTGACGTGGTCGACGTCCTCGGCCCGCCAGCCCGCGTCGAGCAGCGCGGCGTCGACGGCCGCCCGCGCGACCTCCCCCGAAGGGTGCGGGCTGGTGGGGTGGTGGGCGTCGGTGGTGGCCCCGGCGCCCGCGATCAGCGCTCGGGGGAGGCCCCTCGGGCGCGGGCCTCCTCGGCCCGCTCCAGGACCATGATCGCCGCGCCCTCGCCCATGACGATCCCGGTCCGGTCGGCGGCGAAGGGGCGGCAGAGGCGGGCGGGGTCGCCGTCCCGCGGTGCCGCGGCGCCGGAGCGGGCGAAGCCGGTCATGGCGACGGGGAACACGATCGACTCGGTGGCCCCGGCGATGGCGATGTCGCACTGGCCCAGCGTGAGCATGTCCCGGGCCACCGACAGCGCCGTCACCCCGGACGAGCAGGCGGTGCACGGGGCCAGGCTGGGTCCGGTGGCCTTCATCGCGATGGCGATCTCGGCCGCGGGCATGTTCGGGATGGTCAGCAGGATGCCCGAGGGCGAGGTGGCCTCGGGGCCGCGTCGCTCCAGGGCGACGGCCTGTTCGGTGAGTCCGGCGGATCCTCCGCTGCTGGTGCCGACCACGACGGCGACCCGGGCCCCGTCCCAGTGCGCCGGGTCGAGCCCGGCGTCGGCGACCGCCTCCCGGGCGGCCAGGAGGGCGAACTTGACGTACCGGCCCATGCGGAACGCGGACCGGCCGCCGACCGCGTCGTCGAGGTCGATGCCGGAGACCGTACAGGCGAAGTCGACCGCGCAGCCTTGCAGTTCGGGGACCGTACGGGCGGGTGAGACGCCGGCGCGGACACCGTCCCAGGTGGTGCCGGTGGTGTGGCCGACCGGGGTGATCATCCCCAGTCCCGTCACGGCGATGGCGGGTCGTTTCATCGGGTGTTGCTCGCCGGCACCGTCGCCTCGGCCGCCGCGCTGCCGACGGCCTCGTCGATGTACGCGGAGATGTCGGCCAGCGTGGCGTCCTTGTAGAGCTTCTCGGAGTCGGCGTCGACGCCCAGGGTCTCCTTGATGATGACGGCGAACTCGGCGACAGCGAGGGAGTCCATCTCCAGGCTGTCCATGGTGGACTCCGGCAGGACCTCGTGGGCGGGCACCTTGAACGTCCCGGTCAGCACCTCGGTGATCCTGGGGTGAATGGTCTTCATGGTGGTTCCTCTCATCGGGTACGTCGAGATCGTCCGCGTGGCGGGAAAACCGGTGCTGCCCACCGCTCGAAATAACTGGATGACGATCCTCCGGTTACGCCTTCCGGCGAACCGATTCATCTACGCTCACCTGCGACTTCTCGAACCATCGGGAGAGCACCGATGTGGTTCCCCAGTACGCCAGGAGGACCCCGCGGGTGCCGAGCGCAGCGACCTTCTCACGCAGCGGGCGTCTGCGGCTGCCGCAGACGGGCCGCCGGAACTCCGCCGCCCTCCCCGGATTCCCGCCCTGCGGCTCCGGTGCCAGGCGCCCTCGGGATCGTCGTAGACGTCCGCGTACCGGGGTCCGGCGATCGGCCAGTCCGACATCAGCCGCTCGGGCAGGGCGAAGGTCGCCACCAGGGCGGGGGTGTGTTCGGCGACGACGGCGGTCGCCTCCTCCACCGCGTCGGGCAGGAAGGCGACCTGATCGGCGGTCAGCCGTCCGGAGGCGAGCAGGTCGCCGCTGTTGCGGGCGATCCACCGGAGCGCGAAGAGCCGGCGCAGTTCGGTGAGCCGTTCGCGCGCCGCACCCTCGGGCAGGGTGGCGACGGCCTCGGCGTACGCTTCGTCCGCCTGCCGGCAGGCGTACGCCTCGACGCCGCGCAGCGCGGCCGACGACGCGGCGTTCCAGCGGCCGAGCGGGTCGCCGGGCGGGGCGGCGCTCATCCGTGCCCGGGCGCGGGTGAACCAGAGGTCCTCGACGGCCGCGAACAGCCGGCCGAGGAAGGCGGGATCGTCCAGGTCGCCGGGGCCGTCGTCGTCAGCCGTGTTTCGGTCGGTGGCGCTGAAGAGCATCTCGGCGGCGGCCTTGGCGTGGACGGCGAGGTTGTCGCCCTCGGCCGTGATCGCGCCCTCGATGCCGGTGACCAGCTCGGTCATTCCGTTGTTCTCCAGCAGCCCCTGGGCTCCGCACCGTTCTCGGCATTCGACGATGACGTCGCGGGCCTGCCAGGTGATCCATCCCTTGGCGACGGCCACCAGGCGTTCCGCTTCGTCCCGGTCGGTCCCGGAGGCCGACTCCCAGCCGTCCAGGGCCCTGCGGTGCAGCAGGCTCATCGCGTAGACGGTGGCCATCGCTCCGGCCAGCGGGGCGTGGTGGGTGCGGTGCGCGTACACCGGGATCCGCCGGGCGGCACGGGATCCGGAGATCATCCGGTGGCCGGCGTACCGGACGGCGATGGCGAGGGTGACCCGGGCCGAGCCGACCGCGCAGGCGCTCATCGAGAGCTTGCCGGGGGTGACCCGGCCGATGGAGGTGAGGAACCGCCTTCTGCGGTTGGGGACTTCGCTGTGGAACCGGCCGTCGTCACCGATCCGCCCCTGCTGTCCGGCGAGCAGCGCCTCGCGTGGGACGAAGCAGCGGTCGAAGGAGGTCAGGCAGTGGTCGACCGGGGAACCCATCCGGGCCGGCAGCCGCCGCACCCGGACGCCGGGCAGGGCGCGGTGGGCGTCGGTGAGCGGAGCGAGGAAGAGGAAGACCCCGTGGTCGGCGCCGTCGGCGAGCAACCGGGCAGCCACCACACCGGACTTGGGACCCCCGGCGGGGCTGGTGTTGGGCATGAACTTCTGCGCCCCGGCGTGCGGGGTGTGCAGGACGAAGCCGTCGCGTTCGCGGTCGTACGTCGCGGTCGTCTCGATGGCCGCCGCGTCGTTGCCGTGCGCCACCTCCGTACAGAGGAAGGTGCCCACCCGCCGCAGGGCGAGGAAGTCCGACAGGTCGCGCCGGGTGTCGGCGTCGTGGTCGAGGAGGCTGCCGAGGAAGAGGTTGTAGTGGATGCCCGCCACGGTGGTCAGCGCCGGGTCGACGGGGCCGAGCCACTCGTGGAGGGCGGCCAGCGCCCGGGGGTCGGCGGCCAGCCGGGCGCCGCTGTCGAGCGCGTTGTTGAGGATGCGCAGCCGGTGGTAGGAGAGGGCGAGCCGTTCGTCGGGGTGCCGCCACCGGGGCGGCGAAACGGTTCTGTGGTCAGCAGGCGGCGCCAGAATCCGTGCTCCTGACGGAAGTTCGGCCCGAAGAGCACCGCGGTGAGCAGATCGTTCGTGGACGGCGAGGCCGCGTCGTTCATGGGTACGGTCACAACAGAGTAACGATCAAGGAACGGCGAGGACACCCCCGCCGTCCCGAAATGCCCCCGTATATCAGGCGCGTTGGAAGGCCAGGACGACGTTGTGGCCGCCGAAGCCGAAGGAGTTGCTGAGCGCCGTCTCGACCCGCCGGTGACGGGGCTCCTTCGTCACGCAGTCGAGCGGGAAGGCGTCGGGGAGCGCGTCCAGGTTGGCGATCGGCGGGACGGCGGAACGTTCCAGCGTCAGGACGGTGGCCACCGCCTCGATCGCGCCCGCCGCCGCCAGGGTGTGCCCGGTGACGCCCTTGGGCGCGGTGACCGGCGGCCGGTGCGGGAAGAGCCGGGAGATGAGGGTGGTCTCCATGGCGTCGTTGAGGGGGTGGAGGTGCCGTGGGCGTTGATGTGGTCGACATCGCCCGGTGTCCAGCCCGCCTGGTCGAGCGCCGCCTGTACCGCCCGCTGGGCGCCGTGTCCGTCGGGGGCCGGGGCGGTGGGGTGGTGGGCGTCGGTGCTGGAGCCGGCCCCGGTGAGCAGGGCGCGCGTCCGGCCGCCCCGGGCGCGTACCCCTTCCTCGCGCTCCAGGACGAGCACGGCCGCGCCCTCGCCGATGACGAAGCCGTCCCGGTCGGCGGCGAACGGGCGTGAGGCGGTGGCCGGTTCGCCGGTGCGGGTGGACAGCGCGCCCATCCGCGCGAACGCGGTCACCACCAGCGGGGTCAGCACCGACTCCGCGCCGCCCGCGACCACCACGTCACAGCTGCCGCCGAGCAGCAGATCGCGGGCGACGGCGACGGCCGTGGCCCCGGAGGCGCAGGCGGTGGCGGGGGCGAGGCTCGGCCCGCCCGCCTTCAGCGCGATGGCGACCTCGCCCGCCGCCGCGTTGGGGATCATCATCGGCACGAGGAGCGGGGAGACCGCCTCGGGACCGGAGGCGGTCAGCCTGGCCGCGTTGTCGACGAGTACGGAGACGCCGCCGACGCCCACGCCGAGCACCACGCCGACCCTGGTGCCGTCCCATCGGGCCGGGTCGAGGCCGGCGTCGGCGACGGCCTGCCGGGCGGCGACCAGCGCCAGCTTCACGAACCGGGCCATCCGCCACACCGACCGGCCGCCCACCGCCGCGTCCAGGTCGACGCCGTCGACCGGACAGGCGAAGTCGACCGGCAGGCCCGCGAGTTCCTCGATCCGCCGGGCGGTGGACCGCCCGGAGCACAGCCCCTCCCAGAAGCTGTGCTCGTCCGCCCCTGCGGGTGTCACGAGGCCGACCCCCGTCACCGCGACGGCGGTGCCGGCTCGGGCCTCGGTGCCCTGATCAGCGGGGAGCGACATGCTGTGTTCCTTCCGTAGAGTCCATGCACAGGGTCTGCGGGGTCCCGGGCCAGCGAAGTGCCGCCGAACCCCAGGTCAGTCCGCCCCCGAAGGCGGTGAGCAGCACCCGGTCGCCGGGGTGCAGAAGCCCGTCCTCCGCCGCGTCGGCCAGGGCCAGCGGGATGGAGGCGGCGCCGGTGTTGCCGACCCGCTCCAGATGGGTCACGCAGCGCTGCGGCGCGATACCGACCCGCTCGGCCACGGCGCGCAGGATCCGGGCGTTGGCCTGGTGCGGCACGAAGCGGTCGACCTCGGCCGGGTCCCAGCCGACCCGGTCCAGGAGCGTCCGGCAGGAGCCGGTCATCCGCTCCACGGCGTGCTGGTAGACGGTGGCTCCCCGCATCCGGAAGAACCCGTCGGTCAGGCCGGGAGGCTTCCCGTTCGCTCGCGCGCGGGCCCCGCCGCCGGGGACGGTGATCAGGTCGTAGCCCGTACCGTCGCTGCCCAGGTCGAACGCGAGCAGTTCCCCGGGATCGCCGCGGTGCCCGGCCGCGACGAGGGCGGCGCCCGCCCCGTCGCCGAAGACGACGCCCGCCGAACGGTCGGCGGGGTCGAGCCAGGTCGAGTAGACATCGGCTCCGACGAGCAGGATCCGCCCGTAGAGACCCGAGGTGACAAGACCGTGGCAGACGGCGAGTCCGTAGACGAAGCCGCTGCACACGGCGGCGATGTCCAGCGCCGGCACGGTGCCGAGCCCCAGCCGGGCCGCGAGCGCGGGGGCGGTGCCGGGGCAGAGGTGGTCGGGGGTGGCGGTGGCGAGGACCACGGCGTCCACCCCGTACGCCGTCGGGGCGCCGGCCAGCAGCCGGGAGGCCGCCTCGAACGCGAGGTCGCCGGTGGCGATGCCCGGTCCGGCGCGGTGCCGGCTGCCGATGCCGGTGCGGCGGCGGACCCAGGTGTCGTCCACGCCCCAGTCGGCGGGGAGCCGTTCGTTGCCCACCGGCTCCCCCGGCACCCAGCCCGCCACGCCCTGGAGCACCGCCGTGCGCGCCCCGGCCGCTAAGACGCCCGCCCGCGTCCCCGGCTCCGTCGCGCTGTCGGCCGCCCGTCTCCTCGCCACCCGTCGCCCTGATGCCACCCGTCGCCCCGATCCCGTCGTCGTACTGCATCGGGTTGACGAACGGTGGAACGTCTCACGAGGGTGCGTTCGACTGCGCCGAACGGGTCATGACGTGGCGTCAGTTGACGCCGAGCGCCGTGCGGAGCTCGTCGGGTCCCGGCGGGTTGGCCCCGGCCCGGGAGACGGTCACGGCGGCGGAGGCGACCGCGTGGCTCAGGACGTCCGCGACGGTGTCCCGGTCCACGGCGTGCAGCCGGTCCCGGGCGTCCGGGCCCAGGAGCCCGTGCGCGGCGAGGGCGTGGAGGGTCCCCGACATGAAGGCGTCGCCCGCGCCGACGGTGTCGGCGACCTCGACCGCCGGGGCCTCGACGGTGATCCGGCCGCCGGGGAACAGGGCGAACGCGCCCGCCTCGCCCCGGGTGACGAGGACGAGCGCGGGTCCGGCGGCGAGCCATCGCCCGGCGATCCGCTCCGGCTCCTCGTCCGGGTGCAGCCACCTCAGGTCCTCGTCGCTGGCCTTGACGACGTCGCTCAGCGCGACGCAGCGCTCGACGCGGGCCGCGGCCGGGGCGCGCTCGCCCATCAACTCGGGCCGTACGTTGGGGTCGTAACTGACGGTGGCGGCGGCCCGGAGCGCCTCCAGGGCGGCCAGGACCGTCGCCGCCCCGGGTTCGACGACGGCCGCGATGGAGCCGGTGTGCACATGACCCGGCGCCCGGTCGAGCGGGACGGGGCCCAGGGTCCAGCCGACGTCGAAGGCGTACGTGGCGTGTCCCTGGGCGTCCAGGGTGACCACGGCCGAGGGGGTCGGGCCGGTGGCGTTGTCGGTGCGGACCTCGACCCCGGCGGCGGCCAGATGGTGCCGGATGAGCCGCCCGTGTCCGTCGGCGCCCAACTGGGTGTACAGGATCGGGTGATGGCCGAGCCTGGCCAGTCCGTACGCGACGTTCGCGGGGCTGCCGCCCGGGTGGACCCGGTCGGCCTGGTCCGGCTGCCGGACGATGTCGGCGACGCATTCGCCGATGACCAGCGGATCAAGTCGGTCGAGCATGGCGGTGGGTCTCCTCGGGTGCGGTGTCGTGGAGCGGTCCGGCGGGAACGGGGGCGGCGACTGGGCCCCCGGTCGCCGAGGGGCCGTGGTGGGGCGGGACCGGGGCGGCGCGCCTGACCCAGAGCAGCGCGCCGGCCAGCACGGCCGTGGCGGCCAGCAGCCAGGGCAGCGGTCCCGGGGGCAGGGCGCCCGCGCCCAGTCCGGCGCCGGCGGCGACCAGTTGCAGGGAGAGCGACTGGACGGAGAGCGCGGTGGCGCGGCCTGAGGCGTCGACGCGGCGGTGCAGCAGATCGTTCTCGTTGGGGCCCGCGGCTCCCAGGCCCAGGTGGACAAGGCCGTAGCCGGTGACGGCGACCGTCGTGGCGAGGGGGCTCATCGCGTGCGTGGTGAGGCCGAGCAGAGTCAGCCCCAGTGTCACCAGCCCGAGGCTCGTGAGCACCGCGCGCTCGCTGCTGCCGGTGAACCGGGCGACCAGCGGGGCGAGTTGGCTGCCGAGGGCCGAGCAAAGGAACCCGGCGCAGGCGAGCCCTGCGAAGACCAGAGCCCCGGATTCGGCGGTGCCCATGAGGGCGGCGGCCCGGCCGGGGGTGAGGAGTTCGACGGCGGCGAGGGCGGCGCCGGCGGCGCTCGCGGTGAGCAGGATGCGCCGGATCAGGGCGTCCCGGGCGCCGAGCCGGAGCCCGGCGGTGATGGCGGCGGGCACGCCGCCCACGACCCGGCGCAGGGTGGTGCGGGGCCGGGGCGGTTCGGGCAGGGCGCTCAGCACGTAGAGCACGAAGACGCCTTCGACCAGGGCGCCGAGCAGGGCGGGCACGGAGAGCGGGATGACCAGGCCGCCGGTCGTGCCGGCCAGCCACTCCCCACGCCGGGGGCGAGGCCGAGCAGCCAGGGCAGCCCGCCGCCGAGCACGGTGCCGAGCGCGAGGGCGGCCGAGGTGGCCGAGCCGCCGCGTGCCAGGCCCGTACGAAGATCGGCGTCGGGTCCGGCGTGGGCGTGGACGGTGTCGACGTACCAGGCCTCGGCGGGTCCGCTGGACAGGGCGCGGGCGAGACCCATCAGGCCCATGCCGAGCGCGATGGCCCATCCTGCCGCGCCGAGGCCGATGAGGGTGAAGGCGGTGAGGTTGAGCAGCCCGGCGATGGCCAGGACGGGGCGCCGCCCGATGACGTCGGAGAGGCCGCCGGTGGGCAGCTCCATCGCGGCGGCCGTGAGGGAGTGGATGGCGTAGAAGCCGGCGATGGCCGCGAGACCCAGGCCGCGTTCGGTGAAGAGGAGCACGCCCGTCGCGATGGACATGCCGATGGGGAGCCAGAAGAGGAAGGACACCGTGACGTAGCGGCGGCGCGCCGTCGCGCCGTCCAGGCCGCGGTGGCCCGGGGAGACGGCGGCGGGGACCGGCCGGCCGGTCATGAGCCTTCTCCGGCATCCGTGGTCTCCGGGGCCAGCGGGAGTCCGGCGGTGAACAGCACGACCTGTTCGGCGCGGGGGTCCTCGGCGTCGCGGGCGGTCAGCTCGGCCGTCTTCGCGCGGAAGACCTCCCACAGCTCCGCCAGGGACTCCGGGGTCAGCCGGGGCATCAGGTCGCTGAGCCCCGACGGTTCCTGCCATTCCTCACCCAGCCGGCCGCTCTCCAGGTCCGCCTCGTGGCGGTCCAGGGACTGCTGGAGGTGCTCGATCTGGCGGCGGTGCAGAACGCTGAGGATCACGCTGCCGCCGGGGCTGGCGCGCATCGCCTCGTTGCTCCACGAGGTGACGTCGTGCACGGACTTCCAGCGGCGTTCCCGGCTGTCGCGGTGGTCGGCCTCGGCGACGAACGCGTACTTGGCGAGCACCCGCAGGTGGTAGCTGGTGGACGCCGAGGACTCCCCGTCCTGACCGCGAGCTCGCTGGCGGTGGCCGGGCCGTGCTGGCGCAGCAGTCCGAGCAGGGTGAGGCGCAGGGGGTGGGTGAGGGCCTTGAGGGCGGCCCCGTCCTGCGCCGGATCGAGCACGCGACGGCTGTCTTCGCTGTCCATGGCAGCAGCGTAGGCAGACGGAGGCACTTTCCCAAAGAGTTTTTGCAGAATATTTTTGGGAAAGTTGAAGAGCCGGTCGTCAGGCCTCTTCTCCGGCCGCCCGCCGCGCCCGCAGCACCTCCGTCACATCCCGGCACCAGTCGCGGTTGGCGCGTTCGAAGTCCCGCCCCCGCCGACAGGTGAGATACGGGCCGACGCGCGCACCGCGGAGCAGGAACTCCGCCTCGTCCAGGCCGCCGCGCATCCTGCGCAGCAGCTCCTCGAACAGCGCGGCCTTGGCCTCGGCGAACGCGTACCGCTCGGTGAGCCGTTCGATCAGCACGTCGGCGTCGAGATGGTCGGCGGCCTGGACCTGGACCAGCAGGTCCTCCCGGAGGAACGCGGGCTTGGCGGCGGCGGACGCGAAGTCCTCCAGCTCGGCCAGCCCCTCGCCGGTGACGCGGAACAGCCGCTTGTTGGGACGCCCCTCCTGGACGACCTCGCGCCCGGCGACCAAGCCCTCCTTCTCCAGCCTGGCCAGCTCCGCGTAGACCTGCTGCGGCAGCGCGTGCCAGAAGTTCGCGACGCCCGCCGCGAACGCCTTCGTCACCTGGTAGCCGCTCAGCTCCTCGTCGAGCAGCGCCGCCAGCACCGCATGGCGCAGCGCCATCGAACCGCCTCCTCTCAGCCGGGCCGGAGCGGGTTCCCGTCCGCCCCTGTCCGGAACGCCGGGCCTCATGATAGTCAAGAAACTGACTAATCACTTATCTGACTATGAGGAGGACTCATGACCACCGCAGTGGACCGCTTCCGCGCCGCCGTCGACAGCCGCGACCTCGGCGCGCTGGACGATCTGTTCACCGAGGACATCCAGCTCTACAGCCCGGTGAAGTTCACGCCGTTCGAGGGCCGGCCGGCGGTGCTGGGGCTGTTCGGCGTCCTGCTGCGCACCTTCGAGGACTTCCGTTACGTCGGCGAGTTCGCGGGCTCCTCGCAGACGAGCGCCGACGGGACCGAGGCCCCGTCGGCGGTCCTGCTCTTCCGGGCGACGGTCGCGGGCAAGGAGATCCACGGCATCGACCTGGTGCACCTGGACGAGGACGGACGCATCAAGGAGTTCACCGTGATGGTCCGCCCCGCCTCCGCCGTCCAGGCGCTGGGCGAGGCGGTGCTCGCCGGACTGGTCGCCGACGGCCTCGCCCCCGCGCCGTAGAACCGGGGCACGCCCCGTGGAGCCGCGACTCAGCTCGCCCGCGCCGCCTCCAGGGCGTCCGCGACCAGGCCCAGGAAGCGGGCGTGGTCGCGGGGCCCGTAGAGGGGCTCGGGGTTCCACGGGACGACGGGCGTCGGCGCGCCCTCGCTCCCCCGCAGCTCTTCCAGGGGCGCGGCGTGGGCCCGGATGTCGGTCAGGATCACCTCGGGGCGCAGCGCGAAGGTGTCGGCACGGTCGAGGGTGGACCAGTTGGCCCCCGGGCCCTCGGCGGGCTCCACGAGCCGGACCCCCAGTTCGGTGAGGACTCGCAGCTCGGGCCACATCCTGGGGCGTGCGACATGCGCCTGGTCCGGGCCGGCCGGGGAGAGGGCGAGCACCCGGGGCGCGTCGGCGGAGGTGGCGGCGACGACGGCGCGCAGCCGCTCCCGGGCCGCGTCGAGGTCCTGGTCCGCGTCCGGTCGCCCGGTGGCGCCGAGCGAACGGGCCAGTTCGGCGAACCGGTCACCGATCTCACCGAACGTACGGGCCTGACTGACGTCGAGGACGACCACCGGGACCCGCTCCTCCAGGGGCTTGGCCGTCTCGGCGGCCAGCCCGTAGACATGGCCGCCGCCGTAGCTGACGGCCACCACGAGGTCCGGCTCGGCACTCAGCAGCCGCTCGACGTCCAGCGCGCTGCCCGCACCCACGTACGCGACATCGGTGAGCGGCAGGGTGCCGGTCTTCGCCGTGTCGGGGTCGGTCCGTCGTGGTCGGAGCCGAAGATCGCCACCGGCCGGATCCCGAGGTCCCACAGGGTCGCCCCGGCCTGGACGTAGGCCAGCACCCGCCCGGGCGGCCGGGGCGCCGTCGACTGCTGACCCCGGTCGTCGGAGAACCGCCATTCGCTCTGTTCCGTCACGTCACACACGCCCCTCTGCGCCGACTGCCGTTCCATTCGTGCGAGTTCGTACACGTGTACCTGCCCACCTCCTCACCGCCACACCCCTCTGGCCAGCGAATAAACGGCCCGTCGGCGGGTTCGGGCACAACAGGCGCGCAACGTCACGGAGTGTTAAAACTGAGTCACCCTCAGCTATCGGGCGGCGCCCCTTCCGGACGGAGTCGACTCCCCATGCGCGCGAACCTCGTGAAGGCAGTTCTGGCCGTCGGCATCGGTGCGTCGCTCTGCGCGGCTTCCGCCACCGGGCGCGCCGCGGCGGAAGCGCCGCGGGCCGCCCCCTGCCCCGTGGTCGACGTGCTGGTCCTCTACACGCCGAAGGCCGCGCGGCAGGTGGGCGGCGAGCTCCAGGTGCCCGCCTCGGCGCAGCGGATCGCGACCCGGATGAACCGGTCCCTGGCGGGTGGCGGGCTCTGCGGCATCATCCGCGTCGTCCACCCGCACACAGTGACCGGTTACGAGGGGCCGGAGGAGTTCCGTGCCGCGCACGCCCTCCTCAAGGACCACTCGTCGGCGGGGGTCGGACGCCAGGCGCACGAACAGCGGGCGCGGTACGGAGCCGATCTGGTCACGCTGGTCGTGGACCGGCCGGAGCGGGGCGGCGGCACGGCCGACTACACGCCCGCCCTCGACAGCTCCACGGACGAGTACGCCTACGCGGTCGTCGACGTCGACGGGATCGACCTGGATTCGGCGAGCCACGAGATCGGCCACAACCTGGGCCTCGCCCACGACCGTACGACGCTGGCGGGCAACCCGGACGGCTCGATGAGCGTGAGCCGGAACCGTCCGTACAACACCGGCTGGGTCACCGAGGACGGCAAGCAGTACACGATCATGGCGTACCGGTCCGCGTGCGGGGACCACTGTCGCCGTATCAGCCGGTTCTCCAGCGCGACGGGGACGTGGCAGGGCCACCGGCTGGGCGACGCGGACAACGACGGGGTACGGGTGCTGCGCGAGACCATGCCGATCGTCGCCGGGTACCGCACCAGGGGGTGAGCCGGGGGACGCGCCCGGCCCGGCTCAGCCCTTGGCCGGGGCGGACCCGTCCGCGTCCGCACCGGGGTCCCGCGGCGGTTCGGGCCGCCGCAGCTCGACGTTGAACTGGGCTCCGGCCAGCAGGGAGAGGTTGGCGAACCAGACCCAGATCAGGAAGACGACGAGCCCGGCGAGCGATCCGTACAGCCGGCTGTAGCTGCCGACCTGGGTGGCGTAGAGGGCGAACAGCGCCGATGCGGTGAGCCAGCAGAGCGCGGCGAGTATCCCGCCGGGCAGGCCTCGGCGGACCCCCGCGCGGAGCGGGGACCGGTGCTGAAGAGGACCATGATCAGACAGGCGACGAGAAGGACCAGCAGCGGCCACTTCAGCGCCGCCCACAGGGTCTCCCCCTCGTGCGGCAGGCCGATGCGACGGCCGAGCCAGCGGGCCAGCGGGCCGGTCATGACGAGGGCGAAGGCGCTGGTCATCAGCAGCAGGAGCAGGCCGATCGACGAGACGACGATGATGTGCGCCTGGCGCAGGGGCGGGCGGTTGTCCCGGACGCCGTGCATGGCGTGCATCGCCCGGCGGAAGACCGCGAGGTAGCTGCACGCGGACCAGACGGCGCTCACGGACCCGGTGGCGACGAGCAGCCAGACGGCGGAGCGCTGCTCGGTCGCCGCCTCAAGCGGCCTGCGCAGCGCCTCCCCGGACTCGGCGGGCGCGAACGCCGTGATGTCGGAGATCAGGGCGCTGGTCGCGTCGGGGTTGGCGAGGCCGATCACGGACACGGTGACCAGGAGCGCCGGGAGCAGGGCGAGGATGGCGTAGTAGGTGAGGGCGGCGGCCCAGTCGGTGATGTCGTCGTTCCACAGCGAGACCGGGGTACGGCGCAGAGCGGTGAGCCAGGAGCGGGGCGGGGAGGCGTGCCCGTCGGCGGGGGCGGTGCTGTCCGCGGCGGACGCGGTCTGGGTGGGCAAGCTGGTACTCCGGGGACGTGGGTGGCTGCGGTGACCGGGGTGACCTGCCCGTTCCCGGACGGGCCGACCCTTCTCGATCCTCTCCTGCCACGTCGCGGCCGGGGCACACCTGGGGGTGTCCGGCGACCGGTGTCCCGGTCAGTCGTTGACGGCGGTGAGCAGGACCACGGCGTCGCTGAGCGCCAGCAGCCCGTGCCGTTCCTGCGGAATCGGGTGCAGGGTCCCGGCGGCCAGTTCCGCGTCACCGGAGGCGGCGGTGAGACGGACGGCGCCGCGCAGGACGAGGAGCGAGGCGGCGGGCGGCGCGTTGTGCTCGTCGAGCGCGGTCCCCTCGGTGAGGGCGATCACCGTCTGCCGCAAGGGGGCTCCTGGAGCACGAGGTGGGCGCTGCGGCCGTGGGCGGAGGCGCGGGCGGCGGTCAGGTGTTCCTCGGCAGTCACGTTGAGGTCGTCCATGTGCCCCACTGTGCCGCAGCCGCACCCGCCCCGCGATCCTGGCGGGCCCCGGCGGCGGCGGATGGACCGGCGGTCCGGGCTCAGCGGGGCGCCTGCGCGGTGGAGCCCCGGACCACCAGCTCCGGCTCGAAAAGCAGCTCGTCCGGCGGCAGTGATCCGCCCTGGATGCCCGCGCAGAGCAGTTCGACGGCGGCCCGGCCCATGGCCTCGATGGGCTGGCGGATGGTGGTGAGCGGGGGTTCGGTGCAGTTCATGAACGCCGAGTCGTCGTAGCCGACGACGGAGATGTCGGACGGCACGCCGAGGCCGCGCCTGCGGGCCGCGCGGACGGCGCCGAGGGCGAGGGGGTCGCTGGCGCAGATGATGCCGGTGACGCCTCGCTCCAGCAGCCGGGAGGCCGCCGCCTGACCGCCCTCCAGGGAGAACATCGAGCGTTCGACGTGCGTCTCGCTCAGCTCACCGCCGGTGGCCGACGCGACCGACCGGGCCGCGGCGAGTTTGCGGCGGGAGGGAACGTGGTCGGAAGGGCCCATCACCACGCCGATGCGCTCGTGGCCGAGGGAGGCCAGATGACGCCAGGCGCGCTCGATCGCGACGGCGTCGTCGCAGGAGACGCAGGGGAAGTCGAGCCCTTCTATGGGGGCGTTGATCAGCACGACGGGGATGCGGCGCTCGGCGAGGCGGTGGTAGTGCTCATGGGCCTCGTCGGCCTGGGCGAACAGCCCGCCGGCGAAGACCACCCCGGAGACCTGCTGCTGGAGCAGGAGGTCCACGTAGTCCGCCTCGGACACCCCGCCCTTGGTCTGGGTGCACAGCACGGGGGTGAGTCCCTGCTGGGCGAGGGCGCCGCCGATCACCTCGGCGAAGGCGGGGAAGATCGGGTTCTGCAGTTCGGGCAGGACGAGGCCGACGAGCCGGGCGCGCTCGCCCCGCAGTTGGGTGGGGCGCTCGTAGCCGAGGACGTCCAGGGCCGTCAGCACGGACTGCCGGGTGGCCCGGGACACCCCGGGCTTGCCGTTGAGCACCCGGCTCACCGTGGCCTCGCTGACCCCAACCTTCTTGGCAACCTGAGCAAGTCGTCGCGTCATGCCGCAAGGTTAGCGCAAGCAGCGCAAACAATTGACTTATGAACGCAAGGAATGCACGCACAGAGGGCACTTCCCGGCCATCGGGAAGTGCCCCCTTGCGATCACTCGGCTACCCGTCGTCTCGCTTACGGGTTGATGTTGATCTTGAAGCCGGGTGTGGTGTTCTTGATGTCCTGGGCGTTGTCGCTGAACTTCAGACCGTTGAAGGTGACTTCACCGACGGCCGGGCCCTGTCCCGCCTCCGGCATCTCGTTGGCCCACAGCCCGAAGCCGGACTTGGCGTCGAACGCGTCACCGCTCTTGCGCGCCCCCGAGATGGAGATGTCGCTGAGCACGGTGTCCTTGATCGGGAACTGGGGCTGTCCGCCGACGTAGTTCGTCTGGAACATGATCCCGCTGTAGGTGGGATCGACGATGTCCACGTTGTTGATGCGGATGCCCTGGAACACCTTCGACGCCGAGAACAGCCAGATGCCGGGGAAGGTCTGCGATCCCCAGAAGTGACCGCCCGCGCGCACGATCGAGACGTTCTCGATCGTCGTCGGTGCGGTCCCGAATCCGTTCATCGGGTAGCCGAAGTCCAGCGAGCTGACGGTGATCCCGGAGTACACCAGGGTGTCGGCGATGTGGATGTTGCGGAAGGTGTTGTCGTACCCGCCGTAGACGGCGATGCCCGCCGCACGCCAGGTGAGGATCGAGGTCAGGTTCTCGTAGACGTTGTTCTTCATGTCCGCTCCCCCGGCATCGATCGCCGAGAAGAGCGCGAAGCTGTCGTCTCCGGTGGCCCGCGCCTCGTTGTTGGTCACGAGGTTGTCGGTGGACCCGTTGGTCATGTTGACGCCGTCCGCGAACATGTTGCGGATACGGGAGTTCTTGATGGTGATGTTGTCGGTGTTCGCGCCCCAGTAGAGGCACACCATGTGCTCGTTCCAGATGTTGTCGATCACGATGTCCGACACGTTCGAGAAGTCGAAGACCTTGCCCGGTCCGTCGATCCGTGAGGTGTAGTTGCCGAAGTACGCGAAGTTCGCGAACGACGACCCCTTGGCACTGGCCTCGGCCCGGAACCCGACATCGGTGTTGTCCTGACTGTCCGGAGCGTTGAAGCGGGTGTACCAGGGCCCCGCCCCGACCACCTTCACGGCCTTGCCGTAGACCTGGAACTTGCCGGCCGTGCTGTACTCCCCCGCCGGGAGGTAGACGCCCACCAGCGTGCCGGTGGTGTCCATGCGGACCTTGTCCAGGGCGTTCTGGACGTCCTGATGGGTGAAGCCGGCCGGCACGGCGTACGTCGCCGGGTTCGGGTTGGCGACCGGGGCGACCTGCTCCAGGTTGATGAAGTCGATCGCGTACGTGGAGGTGTTGGCGCTGTCCTTCTGGAGCCGGATCTTCGACCCCGCCGGGACGGTCTTGCCCAGCATCACGTTCGCCTCGTCGTAGATGTGACGGGGCGCCCCGGAGCCCGGAGAGTTGCCGGGAGCGGTCTCGTTCCCGTACAGCCAGGCGTACTTCGAGGTGAGGTCGATCGCCTTGAGGAAGACACCGTCGACGTAGACGTTCAGCGTGGAGTCGATGCCGCCGCCGCCCGGGGCGTCCGGGATGGAGAACCGGGTGACCAGGGTGTTGGTCGAGGCCCGGGCGGTGAACTCGACGTAGTTTCCGGTGTTGTTGAGGGTGACGGCCTTGCGGCCGGAGGCCTCGCCCGCGATGTCGCCGACGGTGCGGTTCGGGCCGACGACCTGGGCCCCGCCGCCGGTCGTGCCGTCCTCCGCCTCGTACATCGCGTACGGCATGTTGGCGCCGCGCCCGACGAACAGGGCCTGGGTGGAGGTGTTGTTCTCGCGCTTGACCGGGAGTTCGTTGGCGTCGGCCGCGATCACGGTCCGTACGGTGTACGAGCCGTTGGCCGCGGTCCAGGTACCCAGCGGGACCGGTGCGGTCGTGGCTCCCGCCGCGATGGCCCCGTTGTGTGCGCCGGCCAGGGTCTTCACCGTGACGCCCTTGCTGTCGACGAGGGTCAGCGTGATGCCGTGCGCACCGCTCGCCGAGGCCACCGTGCCCTGGTTCTTCAGGGCGACGGAGAAGGTGACCGTGTCACCGGCGGATGCGGCCGACGGCGAGGTGGTGACCGCGGCGGCCACCAGGTCGGAGCTGGAGACCGGCTTCACGACCAGCGGGGAGGCGCTGGTCCAGGTGTTGTTGGTCTCGTTCTGCTCGATGACCTCACCCGCCGGGTCGGCGACCGCGCTCAGTTGGTAACTGCCCGCGTTCCGCGCCCCGATGGAGGCGCTGACCTGGGTGGAGGCGCCCGACGCCAGGGCGCCGACCGAGGCGGTCGCGACCTTGGTTCCGCCGAGCCGCAGCTCGGCCTTGCTCGCCGGGGCGGCGAGCGCTCCGGCGTTGCGGACGGTCGCGGTCAGGGTGATCTCGTCCGTCTCGACCGGGGCGGCGGGGGCGGCGCTGATGCCGGTGACCTGGAGGTCGGGGTTGGCCGCCGGAGCGCCCAGGACCTGGAACTCGGCGACCTGGCCGGCGCCGGAGCCGCTGTTGGCGGTGAACTTCAGCTGGACGTCCGCGACGCGGGCGGAGACCGGGATGGTCACCGTGTTGCCGGACGCGGGGCTGAAGGAGTAATCCTTCGCGGGAGAAAGGGAGTTGTAGGAGGAGGAGCTCTGCTCCCGGCCGAGCACCTCGATGCGCTGGGTGCGCGGTCCCCAGCTGCTGTCGGGGTTGAGCTTGACGACGACGTTCTCCGTGTCGGCGTTGGAGCCGAGCTTCACGGTGAGCGTGTTGGGGTAGCTGCCGCCCGCGCCCTCCCAGTAGGTGGAGGTGCTGTTGTCGTTGGCGTTCTCGGCGACGTAGGTGTGGACCACGGAGGAGGCCGTGATCGGCTTGTTCACGGCGAGGTTGGACGCGGACCCGCTCTGCCCGTTGCGGGTGACGGTGTTGCTGTCGCCGGAGACGTTGCCCGCAGCGTCCTTCGCGCGCACGAAGTAGCTGACCGTGGTGGAGGCCGGCTGGGTGTCGGTGTAGGTCAGCACGTTGCCCGCGACGCTGCCGCGCAGCACGTTGTTGGCGTAGACGTCGTAGCCGGTGACCCCCTTGTTGTCGGTGGACGCCTGCCAGGTCAGCTTGACCGAACCGCCGGCCGGCTCGGTGAACGCCAGCGCGGAGGGGGCGGTGGGGGCCTGGGTGTCGCCGGGGTCGCCCGCGCGGGTGACGGTGTTGCTGTTGGCCGAGACGTTGCCCGCCGCGTCCTTGGCGCGGACGAAGTAGGTGACGCTCTGCCCGGCCGGACGGGTGTCGGTGTACGTCGTGACGTCAGCGCCCACGCTGGTGAGCAGGGTGTTGTTCGCGTACACGTCGTAGCCCGTGACGCCCTTGTCGTCCGTCGACGCCTTCCAGGTCAGCCGGATCTGGCCGGTGGCGGGCTCGGTGAGGGCGAGGTTCGCCGGAGCGGTCGGAGCCTGCGTGTCGCCGGTGGTGGGCCCGTAGATCTCCAGCTCGGCCAGCTGTGCTGCCTGTGCGCCGGTGTTGGCGGTGAACAGGACTCGGACGTACCGCGTCGTCGTGGCGTCGAAGCTGATCGTCGCGGACTGTCCACCCGCCGCGTCGAAGCGGTAGGCCTTGGACGCGGTGAGGTCGGTGAAGTCCGTGCCGTTGGCGCTGCCCTGGAGCTTCAGGGTCTGGCTGCGCGCCGCCCAGCCGTCGGGCAGCCGCAGCACCACCCGGTCCACGCCCAGCGACGCACCGAGGTCGGCCTGGATCCACTGGGGGAACTGGTCGTTCCGGCTCGCCCAGTGGCTGTCGCGGTTGCCGTCGTTGGCGTTGGCCGGGGTCTGTGAGCCGTTGCTGCTGCTGGCGGTGAGGGTCTTGCCCTGGGCGAGGTCGGCCGAGGAGTCCCCGGCGCCCCGGACCTCCAGCTCGGAGAGCTGGGCGGCCGGCCAGCCGGTGTTGGCGGTGACGTTGACGCGGACGAAGCGGGTCAGGGTGGCCGGGAACGCGATGGTGACCTCGTTCGCGGCTCCGGGGGCGAAGGTGTACGTGGCGGAGTTCTTCAGGGTCGCGAAGCTGGTGCCGTCCGCGCTGCCCTGTAGGGACAGGGTCTGGGTGCGGGTCTCCCAGCCCGCCGGAAGGGTCAGCTTCACCTCGTCGACGCGGGTGCCCGCGCCCAGGTCGGTCTGGACCCACTGGGGCAGTCCGCCTCCCGCGCTCTCCCAGTAGGTCGAGCGGTTGCCGTCGGTGATGTTGGCCGCGCCGTACTCGGCGTGGGCGCTGCTGGCGGCCGCGGCCCGGCCCGCGGCGAGGTTGGGGCCGTCGGCCGCCGCGGCGGCGAACGACGGTATGCCGATCATCAGAAGACTGGTCGTGATGAGGGCGGATATCGCCCGCCATCTCCAGCGTTGGGCTCTCATAGCTCCCCGATCTTCGGCCTCGGCGCGGGGCGCGCCGAGGGCGCGGCTCTGTGACCGCAGCCAGGGAACACGGAATTCTGCGTATGCTGCGGCCTGTTTTGCGTTGTGCCGTCAGAGAGTTGCAGAGAAATGCGAGACCGTCCACCGTTCCGGCAACAGCCGGACGGCCTGTCCGGCCCCGTTGCGGGGAACCGGACAGGCCGTTCGACGGATCGTCAGAGGCCGCCGGTGTACAGCAGCCGGTCGGGCGATCCCTGGCCGAGGCCGGAGAGCACGTCCGGGGTGGCCGTGTCGTCGAGCCACCGCGCGACGGCGGCGGGCGAGGCGGAGGGGTTCTCCTCCTTGTAGAGCGCGGCGACGCCCGCGACGTGCGGGCTGGCCATGGAGGTGCCGTTCAGCGAGACGGTGCCGCCGCCGAGCCGGGCGGAGACGATGTCCGCCCCGGGGGCGTACAGCGCGAGGCAGGAGCCCCAGTTGCTGAAGGAGGCCTCCCGGTCCTGCCGGTCGCTCGCGCCGACCGTGACCACGCCGTCGGCGGCGGCCGGCGAGACGTCACAGGCGTCCCGGTCGTCGTTCCCGGCGGCCACGACGGGCAGGACTCCCGCGTCGGCGACGGCCTCGACCGCCGCGTCGACCGCGCTGGAGCGGGCCCCGCCCAGCGAGGCGTTCAGCACCCCGGGGGCCTTGGTGCGCTCGGCGTCCTTGGCGACCCAGTCGAACCCGGCGAGGATGCCGGCCCAGGTGCCCCGGCCCTCGCAGTTCAGGACGCGGACGTTCACCAGCGAGGCGTCCTCGGCTACGCCGGAGGTCGCACCGCCCGCGGTGCCGGCGACATGGGTGCCGTGTCCGTTGCAGTCCATGCCGTCACGGCCGTCGCCCACGGCGTCGTACCCGTTGACGACCCGGCCGCCGAACTCGGCGTGCGCGGCGTCGATCCCGGTGTCGACGACGTACACCTTCACGCCGTCGCCGGTGGCCGTGGTGGTGAACGTGTCGTCCAGCGGCAGGGCGCGCTGGTCGATGCGGTCGGTTCCCCAGCCGGCCGCGGGAGCCCGGAAGAGGCTTCCCGCCCTGGGCGCCTCCACCGCCACCTCGGCGTTCTCCTCGACGGCGAGGACGCCGGGAACGGTACGCACCGCTTGGAGTTCGGCAGCGGTGAGTGTGGCGGCGAAGCCGTGCAGGACGTTCCCGTAACGGAACAACGGATCGAGCCCGAGCTCCCGCAGGACGGTGTCCGGCGCGAGCTCGGGCTCCAGGGTGACGATGTACTGCCCGGGTACGGCCCGGGTGGACTGCTCCACCGTGACCCCTTCCGGTCCGCTGTCGGCCGAGGCCGGGGCAGGGATGGCGATCATCGGGGCGATCAGCAGCAGGGCGGCCGTGGCCCATCGGGCGGGCAGGCGCATGCATTCTCCTCGGGATGGGGATCCGTTCGCGGAGCGAGTGCATCCGCGAAGCGCGAACATCCGTTCCTTCGTCCCCGCCCGCCGGTCGCCTTAGCCGGTTCAGCCGGACAGCGCAACGCCGGCGGTCAGCTCCAGCTCGTCCACGCCGGCCGCGCCGAGGGGGCGGAGGTCGTCGACGGTCCAGGTGCCCACGGCCGTCTCGGCGGTGATGCCGGGTCCGAAACCGGCGATGAGGCCCTGCGCGGACTCGGCGGCTCCGCCGTCGTCGAAGAGCCGGGCCAGCGCGTCGAAGACGACGGAGCTGGCGATGTTGCCGCGTTCGGTGAGGGTGGCCCGGCTGTAGCGGAACATCTCCGGCGGCAGCTTCAGGAAGTGGCAGAGGTCGTCCAGGATGCGCGGCCCGCCCGCGTGGACGATGAAGAAGTCCATGTCCGGGACGGACCAGCCGTGCAGGTCGACCAGGTCCTGGAGGACCGGGGCGAGCATCTCCATGGTGCCGGGGACCCGCTTGTCCAGCAGGAAGTGGAATCCGGTGTCGCGGACCGCGTAGGAGATCCAGTCCTCGGTGTCCGGCACCAGGTGCGAACCGTTGCGCTCCAGCCGCATACCGGTGCCGCCCTGTCCCCGGACGACGGCGGCGGAGAGGGCGTCCCCGAACAGCCCGTTGGAGAGCAGCGAGCCGACGCCGATGTCGGTGGGCTGGTAGCAGAGCGAGCAGAACTCGCAGGAGACGATGAGGACGTTGGCCTCGGGGTAGGCCACGCAGAAGTCGTGCGCGCGGTTGATGGCCGCGCCGCCCGCCGCGCAGCCGAGCTGGGCGATGGGCAGTTGGCGGGTCCCGGGCTTGAAGCCCATGGTGTTGATGAGCCACGCGGTGAGCGAGGGCATCATGAAGCCGGTGCAGGAGACGTAGACGATCAGGTCGATCTCCGACGCGTCGGTCCCGGCGTGGGCGAGGGCCTGCCGGACGACGTCGGGCACCCTCCTCTTGGCCTCGGCCTCGTACACCCGGTTGCGGAGCTCGAATCCGGGGTGCTTCAGGGTCTCCTCGATGGGCTGCACGAGGTGCCGGGTCTGGACGCCGGTGTTCTGGATGAGCCGCAGGACGAGATCGCGCTGCGGGTGCCCGGCGTGGGTCTCGCGGGCCAGGTCCAGGGTCTGCTGCATCGTGATGACGTGCTCGGGCACAGCGATGGCGGGTCTGCACAGGGTCGCCATGGGTTCTCCTCGTATCTCGGAGCGGAGGCTCTCGTCACCACGTGACGGGCAGGGCGAGCGGGTAACGCCAGATGGACGTCGTGTTCCACTCGATGTCCTCGGGCGGCACGTCCAGACGCAGGGCCGGGAAGCGGGTCAGCAGCGTGGAGAAGGCGACTTCCAGCTCCATGGTGGCGAGCGGCGCGCCCAGGCAGTGGTGGGCGCCCCAGCCGAACGTCATATGGGGGATCGACGGGCGGTCGGGGTCCAGCTCGTCGGGACGGTCGAACTTGGCGGCGTCCCTGTTGGCCGTCAGATAGGACACGTGGACCACATCGCCGGCCTTGATGAGGACACCGCCGAGCTCCACGTCCTCCAGGGCGATGCGCGGGATGCCGACGCCCTTGCGGAAGGGGATGTGGCGCAGCAGCTCCTCCAGGGTGCGGGGCAGCCGCGCCGGTTCGGCCTGGAGGGAGTGGAGGAGTTCCGGGCGGGTGAGCAGGGTGTAGGCGATGTTGCCGAGCTGGTAGGTGGTGGTGTCCTGGCCGGTGATGAGCAGGACCATCGCCATGACGGCCAGTTCGTCGTCGTCCAGCAGTTCGGCGCCGTCCCGCGCGGTGGCCAGGGTGCTGATGAGATCCTCGCCCGGGGAGCGGCGCCGGTCGGCGGTCAGCTCCTGGAAGTAGCCGCGCAGCTCCGCCTTGGCGCGTACGGCGTCCTGCTTGCCGGCGGCCCCGACGTTCATCATGGTCATGGCGTGGGCGCGGAGCCAGGGACGGTCGGCCTCGGGGATGTCGAGGGCCTCGCAGATGGTGATGAGCGGCAGCGGCGAGGAGACCCGCGCGACGAAGTCGGCCGGTCCGCCCTCCTCCGCCATCTCGTCGAGCAGCCGGTCGACGACGCGCTGGGTCCCGCCGCGCATCTGCTCGACGCGGCGCGGGGTGAAGCTCTTGGCGACCAGGCTGCGGAGCCGGCTGCTGGCGGGCGGGTCCATGAGGTTGATGGACTCGGCCTGGACGATCGGCTCCGGGGTCATCCGGGGGAAGTCACGGCCGAGGACGGCGCCGCGGCTGAACCGCCGGTCGGTGGTGACCGTCCGGACGTCCTCGTAGCGGGTGACGAGCCAGGCCTCGCCCTCGCCGTACGCCATCCGGATGCGGGAGACCGGCTCCTCGGTCAGCAGTTGCCTGAGCTGGGGGTCGAACTCGAGCTGCTGCGCGTAGTCGAACGGGCAGGTCCGTACGGATTCCTTGTGCTGCACCGAGGTGTTCTCCACCGAGGTTCTCCCCATGGCCGGTTCGGGGTGTTCAGGACATCCCGGTGCCAGGCCCGGGAACAGACCTCCCCTGTGTCCCCCGCCGTACCGCGAAACATGTCACTCACTCTTCGCAGTCAGCCGATCAGGGGGGCGCACGCCCCGGCGCTCGGCCTCCCGGCCCAGGCGAACCGCCCCGCACGGAGGAAGCGGCGCTGAGCTGGTGCTCCGCGCGGTAGAGGTGAGGGGGACAGAGCAGCCCGTCCGCCTCGCGAAAAGGGAACGACCATGACGGAAAGTGACCAATACCGGGACGCGCGTCTCGGCCGACGAACCTTCGTACGGGGTGCCGCGAGTGTCGTGGGAGGCGCGGGACTGGTCGGCACGGTGTCGGCGGGCGCGGCTTCCGGCGTCCCGGCTGCGGCCCCGGACGAGGGCCGGGTGCCGTTCCACGGCGCGCACCAGGCGGGGATCCTGACCCCGCAGCAGCGGTTCGGCGGTTTCGTCGCCTTCGACGTGCTCGCACGGGACCGGACGGAGCTGGCGGCGCTCTTCCGGAAGCTGACCGTGCGGTCCCGTGTCCTCACCGCCGGGGTCACCCCGAAGGATCCGGACGTGGCGGCGGTGCGGGGCCCGGAGGACCGGCTGACGGTCACCGTCGGGGTGGGCGCCTCGCTGTTCGACGGGCGTTTCGGGCTGGAGGGGGCGCGGCCGCCGGGCCTCACCCGGATGCCGGACTTCCCCGGGGACCGGCTCGAACCGGACGGCTGCCACGGAGATCTCTCGGTGCAGGTCTGCGCGCAGCACCCGGACGCCGTCCTCCATGTCGTACGGGATCTGGCGCGGGAGACCGCGGGGCTGCTGCGGGCCCGGTGGCGGGCCGACGGGTTCGTGAACCCGCCGCGCCCGGAGGGCAGCCCCCGGTCGTTCACCGGCTTCAAGGACGGCACCGCACACCCGGACACGGCGTCGGCGCGGGAGATGAACAGGCTGGTCTGGGTCGGGCCGGAGGGGCCGGACTGGGCGCGGGGCGGAAGCTACCAGGTCCTGCGCACGATCCGGTTGGGAGCGGAGGCGTGGGACCGGGTCCCGTTGGGCGAGCAGGAGCGGATCTTCGGCCGGCGCAAGTCGACGGGCGCCCCGCTCGACGGGAAGAAGGAGAGCGACACGCCCGACTACGGGCGCGATCCGCAGGGCCGGGTGACACCGCTGGACTCCCACATCCGCCGTGCCAACCCGCGTACCCCCGGGAGCGAGGACTCGGTCCTGCTGCGCCGCAGCTACAACGTGGACCGGGGCCTCGCGCCCGACGGGACGCTCGACGTGGGGCTGGTCTTCTGCTGCTACCAGCGTGACGTCGACCGGCAGTTCGTGACGGTGCAGAAGCGGCTGGAGGGCGAGCGGTTCGCGGACTTCAGCACCACGACGGGCGGCGGCTACTTCCTCGTGCTGCCGGGGGTGGCGGATGCCTCGGACTGGTACGGCTCGGCGCTGCTCGGTTCCTGAGGGACCGGTGCCGCTCCGTCGAGGACGTGGTGGCGGCCGATCGGGAGCATCAGGGGCCGCCCGGACACGGGGTCCTCGATGATGCGGCTGTCGAGGTCGAACACCGCCCGGACGGTCGCCTCGGTCAGCACCTCGGAGGGGGTGCCGGAGGCGTGGAGGCCGCCGTCGGCGAGGGCGATCAGGTGGTCCGCGTACCGGGCGGCGAGGTTGAGGTCGTGCAGGACCATCACGATGGTGGTGCCGCGCGAGCGGTTCAGGTCGGTGAGGAGGTCGAGTACCTCGATCTGGTGGCTGGCGTCGAGGAAGGTGGTCGGCTCGTCGAGGAGCAGCAGGTCGGTCTGCTGGGCCAGCGCCATGGCGATCCACACCCGCTGGCGCTGGCCGCCGGAGAGCTCGTCCACCGCGCGCTCGGCGAGCGGTTCGGTGTGCGTGGCCTCCAGGGCGGCGGCCACGGCGGCGTCGTCCTTCTCGTTCCAGCGGGAGAAGATCCCCTGGTGCGGGTGGCGGCCGCGGCCGACGAGGTCGGAGACGGTGATGCCCTCGGGGGCGACGGGCGACTGCGGCAGAAGGCCGAGGGTGCGGGCCAGTTCCTTGGCGGGCAGCCGGTGGACCTCCTTGCCGTCCAGGACGACACGGCCCGCCCGGGGTGGGAGCAGCCGGGACATGGAGCGCAGGAGGGTCGACTTGCCGCAGGCGTTGGCGCCGACGATGACGGTGATCCGGCCGGGCGGTACGGCGAGGTCGAGGGAGTCGACGACGGTGCGGTCGCCGTAGCCGAGGGTGAGTCCTTCGGCGGTCAGTCGGTGGTGCGTGGTCATAGCGAGCCTCCCGCCCGGTTGGTGCGGATGATCAGGTAGACGAGGTAAGGGGCTCCGAGGACGCCGGTGACGACGCCGACGGGATAGCGCTCGCCGAAGGCGAACTGGCCGGTGAAGTCGGCGACGAGGACGAGGAGCGAGCCGACGAGTCCGGCGGGCACGAGCAGCGAGCCGCCCGCTCCGACGATGCGGGCGGCGATGGGCCCGGAGAGGAACGCCACGAAGGCGATGGGTCCGGCCGCCGCCGTGGCGAAGGCGATGAGCCCGACGGCGGCGACGATCACGGTGATCCGGGTGCGTTCCACGCGTACGCCGAGGGCGGAGGCGGTGTCGTCGCCGAGCTGGAGCGCGGAGAGGTTACGGGCCTGCCCCAGCAGCAGCGGGGTGAGGACGGCGGCAGCGGCGAGGGCGGGGACCACCTGGTCCCAGGTAGCGCCGTTGAGGCTGCCGGTCAGCCAGCGCATCGCCTCCTGGAGGTCCCATTCGGCGGCCTGGGACAGGACGTAGGAGGTGATGCTGTCGAGCATCGCGGAGATCCCGATGCCGATGAGGATGAGCCGGGTGCCGGCGACGCCGCCTTTGAACGCCAGCGAGTACACCAGCAGGGCGACGCCGAGTCCGGCGGCGATGGCGAGGACGGAGACCTGCACCTCGCCGAGGGAGAGGGTGACGATGGCGATGGCCGCGGCGGCGCTCGCCCCGGAGCTGATGCCGATGATGTCGGGGCTGGCGAGCGGGTTGCGGAGCATCGTCTGGAAGGTGACGCCGGCCAGGCCGAAGCTGAATCCGGCGACCAGGGCGAGCACCGCGCGCGGCAGCCGCAGCCGCCCCACGGTGAAGGACGCACCGGGCACCTGTTCGCCGAGGATCACCCGCAGCACGTCGCCGGGCGGGTAGTAGGTGCGGCCGGCCATCAGGGTCACGGCGAACGCGGCGGCCACGAGGAGGACCAGCACCAGAACGATCCGGCGGCGGCGCGAGGCGCCCCGGACGCGGCGGCGGGTGGCGGCCTCGACGGAGGCGGGCCGGGTGAGGACGGGCGCGCTCACAGGGCACGTACCTTCTGTCGGCGGACGATGTAGATGAAGAACGGGGCCCCGATCAGGGCCGTGACGATGCCGACGTCGATCTCGGAGGGGCGGGCCACGATCCGGCCGACGACATCGGCGGCGGTGAGCAGGACCCCGCCGAGCACCGCGGAGAGCGGCAGGAGCCAGCGGTGGTCGACGCCGACGAGGAGCCGGCAGGTGTGTGGGACGACGAGGCCGACGAAGCCGATCGGTCCGGCGACGGCGGTGGCCGCTCCGCAGAGCAGGACGGCTCCGAGGGCGGCCACCGCCCGCGCCACGGCAACCCGTTCACCGAGTCCTGCGGCCAACTCGTCGCCCAGGGCGAGGGAGTTGAGGGCGCGGGCGGAGAGCAGGCAGACAGCGAAGCCGACGGCGAGGAACGGCGCGACCTGGGCGGTGCGTTCGAAGGAAGCGCCGCCGACGCCGCCGATCTGCCAGAGCTTGAAGCTTCCGGCGATGTCGTTGCGCGGCAGGATGACCGCGCTGACGAGCGAGGCGAAGGCGGCCGATGTGGCGGCCCCGGCGAGCGCCAGCTTGAGCGGGGTGGCCCCTCCCCTGCCGAGCGTGCCGACGGTGTGGACGAACAGGGCGGACAGCGCGGCGCCCACGATGGCGACCCAGATGTAGCCGGTCGGCGAGGTGAGCCCGAAGAACGCGACCGCCGTGACGACGGCGAGGGAGGCACCCATGTTGACGCCGAGGATGCCCGGGTCGGCGAGCGGGTTACGGGTCACGCCCTGCATGACGCCGCCCGCGAGGCCGAGCGCCGCGCCGATGACGACGGCGAGGACCGTACGGGGGATGCGCTTGGTCGCGGCCGCCTGTCCCAGGGTGTCGTCGGAGCCGCCGAACGCCGCGACGACGTCGGACCACGGCACGTCGCGGGAGCCGAAGGCGACGGAGGCGACCATGACGGCGGCCAGGGCGAGCACGGAGAGCAGGACCCACAGCAGGCGCACGCCCGCCGGACGCCTGGTGGTGACGGCGTCCGGCGGGGTGCGGGTGTCGAGCGTGGTCACTTGACCTTGTCCGCGGCCTTGGCGAGGGCGGCGGCGTAGTCGTCCAGCACGTAACTGATCGACAGCGGCGTCGGGTTGGCGGCGGTGGCCAGCGGGCTGCTGCCGGGCAGGAGGTAGGTGGAGCCGCGCTCGACGGCGGGGATCTTCGAGAGCAGCGGGTCCTTGGTGATGGTCTTCAGCAGCTCACCGGTGTCGTCGCCGTAGCCGGTGATGATGTCGACGTCGTCGAAGGCGTCGATCTGCTCGGCGCTCTTGGTGAGGGCGAACTTGTCCGTGCCCTCGGACGCCTTCGCGATGGAGCCGGGGATCTTCATCCCGAGGTCCTGGAAGAACTGGGTGCGGGTGTCGTGCGTGGTGTAGAAGCCGACCTCGCTGACGTCGTTGGGGTCGACGTGCGTCATGAACATCGCCGACTTGCCCTTGAGCTGCGGGTACTTGGCGGCGGTCTTGGCTATGTCCCCGTCGAGCTTCTTGATCAGCTTCTCGCCCTCGTCCGCGAGCCCGATCGCCTGGCTGTTCGTCCGGATGATCTCGCGCCACGGCGTCGCCCAGGCGGCGTCCGGGTAGGCGACGACGGGGGCGATCTCGCTCAGGGTCTCGTAGTCCTTCTTGGTCAGACCCGAGTAGGCGGCGAGGATGACGTCCGGCTTCGTGTCGGCGACGGCCTCGAAGTCGATGCCGTCCGTCTCGTCGAACAGCACCGGCGTCTTGGCCTTCAGCTCGTCGAGCTTCTCCTCGACCCAGGGCAGCACGCCGTTCTTGTCGTCGTCGCCGAAGTTGGCCGCGGCCATGCCGACCGGCACGACGCCGAGCGCGAGCGGCACTTCGTGGTTGGCCCAGTTGACGGTCGCGACGCGCTTCGGCTTGGCCGGGATGGTGGTCGTGCCGAGGGCGTGCTCGACGGTCAGGGGGAACGCGCCGCCGGAGCGGCCCTCGTCGTCCTTGTTCCCGGTGTCGGAGGACCCGCCGCAGGCGGACACGCCGACGAGGGCGGCCGCCACGACGAGCAGGCGGAGGCGGTGTGAAGACATGGGTGTGTACCCGGCTTTCCGGATGTCGGGGGCCGCGGTGGGACGCGTACGTCAGTGGCTGACGCGATCCTCGCTGGCTTAGGTAAGGCTTGCCTTGGAACCTTATGAGAGGGGCCCGACTGTCGCAATCAAGCGTTTGAGACATTCGTTGTAGCGATACGGACATCCGGGTCGGCGGTCAGGCAGGCCGGAAGGTCCCGGGGGTGAGTCCCGTCGTACGCCGGAAGGCGACGCCGAACGCGCTCGCCGAGCGGTAGCCGACCTGTTCGGCCACGCTCTCCACGTCCCATCCGCGGGCCAGCAGGCCGATCGCGTGCTGGGCGCGGACCGCCGCGACCCAGCGGACGAAGCTCATGCCGGTCTCGGCGGTGAACGCCCGGGCGACCGTCCGGGTGCTGACGCCGAGGGCTGACGCCCAGTCGGTCAGCGTCCGCTGGTCGGCCGGGTCCTCGCGCACCGCGTCGGCGATCGGGCGCAGCAGGTCGGAGACCGGGACCCGGACGAGCAGTTCGCGGGGCGACGGGGTGAGCACGTCGAGCACCAGCGCCTCGGTCGCGGCCCGCGAGGAAGCGGCGAGGCCGGGCTCGCCGAGCCGTTCGAGGAGCAGGCGCAGCAGTGGGGTGATCTCCACGGCGACCGGGGTGTCGGAGATCGACGCGGTGGTCCGGAAGCCGAAGAAGCTGGCGCGGAGCCAGGTACCGGCGGTCGCCGCGCCGGTGTGGAGGGTGCCCGCGGGCATCCAGAGGCCGAGAGTCGGGGTGATCGTCCAGACGCGTTCACCGACCACCGCCGTGGAGGCGCCGCGCTCGTTCCAGAGCAGTTCGTGGAAGGGGTGGGAGTGCGCGTCCCAGTGCGTGTCGCGGGGGACGACCTCGCCGTAGTCCTTGATGACGAACGGCGTCTCCACCGAGCCGGGCGCGAGCGCGGGTAGCGTGCGGGTCTCCCTGGTCATGGGAGGCGGCCCTGGACAGCAGGGGAACCGCTCGCGGCGGACGGGTGGCGCATCCGCCCAGGGTAGAGCCTTTCGTTCGGCTCACACCGGGGGCGTGCGGGAATCGTGAGCCCCTCCGTCCTCCCCGCCCGTGCTCAGCCCGTCAGCAGGTCCGGGTAGCCCGCCAGCGCGGCCAGGCGGCCCTGCGGGTCCGGGACGAGGCGGCGTTCGGTCAGGTCGAGTACGCCGGCGACTCCGGTGATCTCCGCGGCCACCGTGCCGTCCTCCTTGATGATCTGCTGCTCCATGGTGAACGTCTTGCCCGTGCCGTAGTCGAACCGGCAGGTGACCCGTACGCGCTCGCCGCCGCGCAGCTCGCGGCGGTACTTGACCGTCACCTCCAGCTGCACCGGGCCGATTCCGTCGGCCAGCAGCTTCTCCTGGGGCAGTCCGGCGGCGCGCAGCAGCTCCCAGCGGGCGTGCTCCGCGTACTGGAGGTAGACGGCCTGGTTCAGGTGGCCCTGGGTGTCGAGCTCGTAGCCGCGCACGGTCACATCAACGGAGAAGGTCATGACCGTGCGAACAACCGGGCCCGGCCGTCCATTCCGGGCGGACCGGGGGTGCCGGATCCCTTTACGCACCTGTCATGCACCGGTAACTTCCACCCCGCAAGGGATTGCAGCAACATTCCGGCAGAGCTTGCCGCCGGATCGTGTTCACTTACCGAACCCCGAGGCGCGTCAGGGTTCTCCCTCCCCTGGAGACACGTATGAGACGCACTCCTCACCGGCTGCTGCGCCGTCCGCTCGCGGCGGCCGTGGCAGCGGCCGGGCTGCTGGGACTCCTGACCGCCGTACCGCAAGCGCGTCCCGCCCCGGCGAGCGAACCCGTCGCCTCCTCGGCCGCCGCCGAGAGCACGGCGACCGTCTTCTACTCCACGAAGACCCGCGACTGGTCGGCGTACTACCTGCATTACTCCCCCGACGGCGGCGCCTGGACCACCGTCCCCGGCACCCGGATGGAGGCAGCCTGCGCCGACTGGGTCAAGCTGACGGTCCCGCTCGGGGGTGCGGGCGGGCTGAAAGCGACCTTCACCAACGGATCGGGCACCTGGGACAACAACGCGGGCCGGAACTACGACCTGGGCACCGGGACCATCACGGTCCAGGACGGGACCGTGGCGCACAGCGACCCGTGCTCGGGTGCGGGGCCCGAGGAGCCGGGCGGGCCGAACACGGCGTACGTGTACTACGCCACCTCCACCGTCGGCTGGTCCACCGTCAATCTGCACTACCGCCCGCACGGCGGAGCGTGGACGGCCGTCCCCGGCATCGGCATGGAGACCGCCTGTGCGGGCTGGGTGAAGCGCACGGTCGACCTCGGGAGCGCCGCAGGGCTCCAGGCCGCGTTCAACAACGGCAACGGCGTCTGGGACAACAACAACGGCAGCGACTACACCCTGGGGTCCGGGCTCACCACGGTGAAGGACCGTCAGGTGACGGCCTCGGCGAAGGACCCGTGCGCCACCGAGGAACCGGACACCGAGGCGCCGTCCGCACCCACCGCGGTGAAGGCCACCGCCGACGGGGTGGCGGTCGTGGTCACCTGGGAACCCGCCGCGGACGACCGAGGCGTGACGAAGTATCAGGTCACCAGGACCGGTGGGACGAAGGGCACGGTGGTCACCGACACCACCTCGACCGTCTTCTCCGACACGGGACTCGACGCGAAGACCGCCTACCGCTACACCGTCCGGGCCGTCGACGCAGCCGGGAACGTCTCGGCCGCGTCCGCCCCGGCCGCCGTCACCACCGGCGAGAAGCCCACCGCCCCGGCCACGGGCACTCCGCTGGGCACCGATCCCCGCAAGGACCCGATCTACTTCGTGCTCACCGCCCGCTTCAACGACGGCGACCCCACGAACAACCGGGGCGGCGGCCGGCACGAGAAGTCCGGCAACGCGGCCAACGACGACCCCATGTTCCGGGGGGACTTCAAGGGGCTGGTGCAGAAGCTCGACTACATCAAGGGGCTCGGCTTCTCCGCGGTCTGGATCACCCCGGTCGTGCTCAACCGATCGGACTACGACTACCACGGCTACCACGGCTACGACTTCTACCAGGTCGACCCGAGGCTGGAGTCCGCCGGAGCCTCCTACCAGGACCTCATCGACGCGGCCCACGCGAAGGGCATGAAGATCTACCAGGACGTCGTCCACAACCACTCCTCGCGGTGGGGCGCCAAGGGCCTGTTCACCCCGAAGGCGTACGGCGTGCGCGACGCGCAGTGGAGCTGGTACTACGACGAGAAGAACGACGGCTTCACCTACGACGGCCTCACCGTCGAGCCCAAGTCCGGGAAGTCGTACTACAACGGAGACCTGTGGTCCACGGCCGAGCCGACGGGCAACACCTGCGTGGGCTGGGGCACTCCCACCGGGCACACCTCGCCGGAGGGCTACCGCATCTACAACTGCCAGTGGCCCAGCCCCACTTCGGGTATGTTCCCGAAGGCTCTCTACCACACCTGCTGGATCGGCAACTGGGAGGGCGAGGACTCCCGCTCCTGCTGGCTGCACGACGACCTCGCCGACTTCAACACCGAGAACGCCCAGGTCCAGAACTATCTGATCGGCGCGTACAACAAGTACATCGACATGGGTGTCGACGGCTTCCGGCTCGACACGGCGGTGCACATCCCCCGCACCACCTGGAACCGCCGTTTCCTGCCCGCGATCCAGGAGCGCGTCACGCAGCGGTTCGGCGCCGAGGCGGCGAAGAACTTCTTCGTCTTCGGCGAGGTCGCGGCCTTCGTCAACGACAAGTGGAACCGCGGCTCGGTCAACCACTCGGCGCAGTTCTTCACCTGGAAGGAACGAAAGGGGTACAGCGCGGAAGACGAGAAGGCCGCTCTGGAGATGTACGACTACGAGCAGCAGCAGGGCACGGCGGCCCAGCCCGTCTCGGACAACGCGTTCCTCCGGGGCAACGCCTACCACGCGCCCGACCGCAGCCGGTTCTCCGGGATGAACATCATCGACATGCGGATGCACATGAACTTCGGTGACGCGAACAACGCGTTCCACAACGGCAAGGACTCCGACGACGCGGTCAACGACCCCACGTACAACGTCGTCTACGTCGACAGCCACGACTACGGCCCCAACAAGAGCAGCGAGCGCTACTCCGGCGGTACGGACGCCTGGGCCGAGAACATGTCGCTGATGTGGACCTTCCGGGGCATCCCGACGCTCTACTACGGCTCCGAGATCGAGTTCCAGAAGGGGAAGAAGATCGACTGCGGCCCGACATGTCCCCTGGCGACGACCGGACGGGCCTATTTCGGGGACCACCTGGCCGGTGAGGTGACGGCCTCGGACTTCGGCAAGGTCTCCTCGGCCACCGGCAAGGTCGCCGACACCCTGACCGCCCCGCTGGCCAAGCACCTCCAGCGGCTCAACGAGATCCGGCGGGCCGTGCCCGCGCTCCAGATGGGCCAGTACTCCACGGAGGGCATCAGCGGCTCGATGGCGTACAAGCGCCGCTACACCGACGCGGCGAGCGGCACGGACAGTTTCGCCCTGGTGACGGTCTCCGGGAGCGCCACGTACACCGGCATCCCGAACGGCACGTACAAGGACGCCGTGACGGGCGACACCCAGGTGGTCACCGGGGGCACCCTCACGGTCCCCGCCCCCGGGAAGGGGAACCTGCGCGTGTACGTCCTGGACCTCGGCGGTAGGAACGCGGCACCGGGGAAGATCGGCACGGCGGGGCCGTATCTGCGGTAGCGGACCCGACCGGCCCGGCCGCCCGGACGCGCGCCTAATCCGCCCCCAGGTGCGGGAAGCGCCATTCGGTGCGGCTGTGCAGGACGGCTCCGGGGCGCAGCACCGTGCTCGGGTGGCCGGGCCGGTTGGGTGAGTCCGGCAGGTGCTGGGTCTCCAGGCAGAGCGAGCCGTGGCGCTGGTGGCGGCGGCCGGTGCCGTCGGTGAAGGCGCCGTCGAGCTGGTTGGCGGTGTAGATCTGGAGGCCCGGTTCGGTGGTCCACAGCTCCAGGGTGCGCCGGTCGCCGGGCGCGGTGAGGCGGGCGGCGCGGCGCAGGGTTCCGGGGGCGGCGGGGCGCAGGACCCAGCAGTGGTCGTAGCCGCCGGCCTGGTCCAGCTGGGCGTCCGGGTGGGCGAGGCGTTCGCCGACGCGGTGCGGGGTGGTGAGGTCGAAGGGGGTGCCGGTCACCGGGGCGGGCGGGCCTTCGGGGATGGAGCCGGCGTCGACGGGGAGATAGGCGTCGGCGTCGACCTCAAGGGTGTGGCCGAGGATGTCGTCGTCGCCGAGGTTGAGGTAGGAGTGGTTGGTGAGGTTGACGACGGTGGGCCGGTCGGTGGCGGCCGTGTAGTCGACCGCGAGGGTGCCGGCGGTGTCCAGGGTGTAGGTGGCGGTGACGTCGAGCGCTCCGGGGAAGCCCATGTCGCCGTCGGGGCTGTGCAGGGTGAGCCGGAGGACGGCGGCGGTGTCGGTGCGGTGCCCGGTGGCCTGCCAGATCTTGGTGTGGAAGCCCTCGGGGCCGCCGTGCAGGGCGTGGCCGCGGTCGTTGGCGGGGATGTGGTGCGTGGTGCCGTCGAGGGTGAAGCGGCCGTGGGCGATGCGGTTGGCGTACCGGCCGACGATCGCCCCGAAGTACGGGTTCTTGTCGGTGTAGTCGTCGAGCGCGGGCAGCGAGCGGACGACCGGGCCGGGTTCGCCCGCGGTGTCCGGCACGGTGAGGCTGTGCAGGACACCGCCGTAGGTGAGGATCTCGGCCCGGACGCCGGTGCCGGAGTCGAGGGTCCAGAGGTCGGTCTCGCTCTGCCCGTGGGCGCGGCCGAACGGTTTGCGGTGCACGGTGGGCATGAGGAGTTCCTTGGGGGTGCGGAAGGGGCCGCTAGCGGGCCGGTCCGGAGGCCTCGCGGGGCGTGGTGGATTCGCGGACGACGAGGCGGTAGCCGGGGCGGGGCCGCCGGGGTTCGGCGACCGGGGTACCGGCGAGGCGTTCGACGAGGCTGTCGACGGCGAGCCGGGCGATGGCCGCCTTGTCCGGTGCGATGGTGGTGAGCGTGGTGGCCCCGTACCGGCTCTCCTCGATGTCGTCGAAGCCGACGACGGCGATGTCGTCCGGGACGGTGAGGCCGCGTTCGGTGATGGTGCGCATGGCCCCGATCGCGATCAGGTCGTTGTACGCGAACACCGCGTCGGGCCGCTCGCCCCGGTCGAGGAGGGAGGCCATCGCGGCGGCCCCGTCCTCGCGGCCGTAGCCGTCGGTGACGACGACCAGGGACTCGTCGGGGGTGATGCCGGAGGCGGCCAGCTCCTCGCGCCAGCCGCGCAGCCGGAGGTGGGCGGGCTGGCGTTCCTGCCCGGTGCGGGAGCCGAGGAAGGCGATACGCCGGTGGCCCAGCGCGACGAGGTGGGCGACGGCCTCACGGGCGGCGGCCACGTTGTCGATGGCGATATGGTCGTACGGGGCCTCGTACTCGCGTTCGCCGAGCAGCACCAGCGGCGCGGTCTCGGTGCGGGCCATCAGGTCCTCGGTCTCCAGGTGGATGGGGCTGAGGATGAGTCCGTCGATGACGTGGGAGCGGAATCCCTGGCAGACCAGCAGCTCCTTCTCGCGCTGGCCCGCCGTGTGGTCGACCAGGACGGTGTAGTCGTGCCGGGCCGCCGCGTCGACGACCTCGCCGGCCAGCTCCGCGAAGTACGGGTTGCCGAACTCGGGGACGGCCAGCGCGATGATGCCGGTGCGGCCCTTGCGCAGATGGCGGGCGGTGAGGTTCGGCCGGTAGCCGAGCTCGTCGATCGCCTGCTGCACCTTGGCCCGCATCTTCGGGGTGACGTGCTGGTAGTTGTTGACCACGTTCGACACGGTCTTGATGGACACGCCCGCCCGTTGAGCTACGTCCTTGAGGCTGACGCCCACGGCACTCCTTGTGTTTCCTGGTTCGACTGGGCCCGATCCGTACGGCTCAGGTGGTTCTCCGGCTGCGTGCGAGGTAACGCTGCGCCACCACGACAACGATAAGGAAGCCGCCGCTGACCACCGACTGGTACGAGGAGTTGAGCGAGCCGATCTGGTTGATCAGGTTCTGGATCACGGCGAGCAGCAGGACGCCCCAGAGGGTGCCGCTGATCGAGCCGGCGCCGCCGATGAGGAGCGTGCCGCCGATGACGACGGCGGAGATCGCGTCCAGCTCCATGCCGACGCCGACGATGGTGACACCGGAGGAGAGGCGGGCGGCGTTCAGGGCTCCGGCGAGTCCGGCGAGCAGCCCGCTGAGGGTGTAGACGAGGATCTTCGTCCGGGCGACGGGCAGCCCCATCAGGGTGGCCGCGTCGCTGCTGCCGCCGACCGCGAACAGCGTCTGGCCGAACGAGGTCCGCTGGAGCAGCAGCCCGCCCGCTCCGAAGAGGACCAGCGCGATGAGGATCGGGTAGCCGAAGCCCCAGACGCTGCCCTGGCCCAGCTCGGCGAAGGCGGAGTCCTTCGGCACCAGGTAGGTGGTGGCTCCCTCGTCGGTGAAGGCGAGCAGCATGCCGCGCGCCGCGAGGAGACTGGCGAGCGTCACGATGAAGGGGGCCATGTTGGCGCGGGCGATGAGCAGCCCGTTGACCAGGCCGATCGCGCCGCAGACCACCAGGGGGACGAGCAGGGCGGCGAGGAAGCCCCATTGGGAGGCCCAGGCGGCGAGGACGCCGCCGAGGGCGAAGACGGAGCCGACGGAGAGGTCGATACCGCCCGTGATGATGACGAGGGTCATGCCGAGCGCGACGATCGCGAGGAACGACGCCTGGACGGTGACGCCCCGGGCGTTGTCGAGGCTGGCGAACGTCGGGTAGACGAACGAGGCGATGAGGATCACGGTCAGCAGGACCGCGAGGACGCCCTGGCGCTGGACGAGTTCCCCGATCCGGGAGCCGGTGGAGCGCTCGGGGCGGGGTTCGGGGCGCGAGGGGGCGCTCTTCAGCGGCGCCGGGGCCTCGGCCGCGGGCACGGTGGCCGGTGTGGTCTTGTTCATCGGGACCTACGCTCCCGGGCGACGTAGACGGCGGCGATGATGATGGCCGCCTGGGCGATCTGTGCGGTGGAGTCGGGCAGGTCGTGCTTGACGAGGGTGGCGCGCAGCAGCTGCATCAGCAGGGCTCCGGCGACGGTGCCGAGCACGCGGATGGAGCCGCCGTTCAGCGGGGTGCCGCCGACGACGACCGCCGTGATGGCGGACAGCTCCATGAGGGTGCCGAGGGAGGACGGGTCGCTGGCGGTGAGCCGGGCGGTGGCGAGGATGCCGGCGAGGGCGGCCATCACCCCGCAGAGGATGTAGACGCCGATCAGGACGCGCTTGACGGGCAGTCCGGACAGGGTGGAGGCCGAGCGGTTGCCGCCGATGGCGACGATCTGCCGGCCGAAGGTGGTGCGCTGCACCAGGAACGCGACGGCGAGCGCGAGGACGCCCGCGATGAGGACGACCGTCGGGATGCCGAGGAAGGAGCCGGTGCCGAGCGCGAGGATGTCCGGGTTGACGATCTGCTTGAGCTGGCCGTCCGCCATGACGAGGGCGAGCCCCCGGCCGCCGACGAACAGGGCGAGCGTGGCGACGATGGGTTGCAGCCCGACGAGAGAGACGAGCGTCCCGTTGATCGCGCCGACCACGGCCCCGGCGAGCAGGGCGATCAGGAGCGCGGGGACCAGTCCGTAACCGAGGTAGAGCGGCAGCAGGGCGGCGGCGAGCGCCATGGTGGAGCCGACGGAGAGGTCGATGCCCTCGGTGCCGATGACCAGGGCCATGCCGAGCGCGACGATCACGATGGGCGCGACCTGGACGAGCTGGGTGCGCAGGTTGTCGGCCGTCATGAAGTGTTCGGTGAACAGGGCGTTGAACAGCAGCACGACGGCGACGGCCGCGTACACCCCGTACTCCTGGTACCAGGCGGGGTCGCGGAGCCGGGCCAGCGGCTTCGCCGGGCGTGGCAGGGTGGCCTGGGTGGTCATCGGGGTCCTCCTGGCCGGCCGGGGCCTTCTCGCCGGTGTCGGGCGTACGGTCGGCGGGCACGGCGCCGGGCGTGTGGTCGGCGAGCACTTCGAGGAGGCGGCTCTCGTCCACCTCGTCGCCGGCGAGTTCACCGGCGACCGCGCCGCCGCGCAGGACGACGATGCGGTCGGCGCCCTCGATCAGCTCCTCGATGTCGGAGGAGATCAGCAGCACGGCGAGCCCTTCGCGGGCGAGTTCATCGATGAGCGACTGCACCTCGGCCTTGGCGCCGACGTCGATGCCCCGGGTGGGCTCGTCGAGCAGCAGCACCTTGGGCTCCAGGCAGAGCCAGCGGGCGAGAAGCACCTTCTGCTGGTTGCCGCCGGAGAGCTCGCCGACCTTCTGTTCGGGGCTGGACGCCTTGATCCGCAGTCGCTTCATGAAGATGTCGACGATGCGGTCCTGCTTGGCGCGGGAGACGATGCCGGCCTTGGAGAGCCGGGGCATGGCGGCGAGCACGATGTTCTCGCGCACCGAGAGTCCGGGGACGATGCCCTCGGCCTTGCGGTCCTCGGGGAGCATGCTGATGCCCGCGCGGATGGCGGCGGCCGGGGTCGGGCGGCCGATGCGCTTGCCGTCGACGGTGATCTCCCCGCCGTCCAGGGGCAGCGCGCCGGTCAGCGCCTTCGCGGTCTCGCTGCGCCCGGAGCCCAGCAGACCGCCGAGTCCCAGCACCTCACCGGCGTACAACTCCACGGATATGTCGTGCAGTTGGTGACGGCGGTCAAGGCCGGTCGCGGTGAGGACGGGGGTGCGGGCGGCGTCGTGGCCCTCGGCGGCGAAACCGGTGAGGCCGTCGCGGCGGACCTCGGCCATGTCGCGGCCGAGCATCATCGACACCAGCTGCATGCGCTCCAGCGGGGCGAGTTCGCCGGTGTGGATGTGGCGGCCGTCGCGCAGCACGGTGACCCGGTCGCAGATGCGGTAGAGCTCGTCCATGCGGTGGCTGACGTAGAGGACGGCGATGCCCTGGCCACGCAGGTTCTCGATGACCCGGAACAGGGTCTCGACCTCGCGGGGCTCCAGCGACGAGGTCGGCTCGTCCATGATGACGACCTGCGCCTGTACGGAGACGGCCCGGGCGAGGGCGACCATCTGCTGGGTGCCGATGCCGAGGGTGTGCAGGGGCCGCTTGGGGTCGACGCGGACGCCGAAGCCGTCGAGCAGTTCGGTGGTCTCGCGGTTCATCCGGGGGAAGTCGATGAGCCCGAAACGGTTCTTCGGCTCCCGGCCCAGGAAGATGTTGCGCGCCACGCTCATCAGCGGGACGAGGTTCACCTCCTGGTAGATGGTGGAGATCCCGGCCTGCTGCGCCTCGAAGGGGCGGGCGAAGCGGACGGGTTCGCCGCTGACGCGCACCTCGCCCTCGTCGCTCTGGTAGACGCCGGTGAGCACCTTGATGAGGGTGGACTTGCCGGCCCCGTTCTCGCCGACGAGCGCGTGGACCTCGCCCGCGCGCAGGGCGAAGGAGACGTCGTCCAGGGCGACGACGCCCGGGAACCGCTTGCTCACGGAGCGGGCTTCGAGGACGGGTTCGGCGACAGCGGCCCCGGCCCCAGAGGTCTCCGGGTGCGGGGGTGTCGCGTGGGTGGGTGCCATGAATCCTGGCCTTCCGGTGGTACGGGAACGGTCCCGGGCCGCCGCGTCGCCCCGGGGGATGCCCGGGGTCGAGGCGGCGGCCGGAGTGCCGGTCGGAGTGCCGGTGCGGGTTCCGGTGGGAGCGCCGGCCGGGTCAGTACGCCCCGCCGAGCGATTGCTTCGCGTTGGCCTCGTCGTACTCGCGGTCGGTGATGATGACGTTCTCGGGGATCTCCTCACCGGCGTAGAACTTCTGCGCGGTGGCGAAGGCGAGCGGACCGAAGCGCGGGTTGGACTCGATGACGGCGTTGTACTCGCCGTTGACCAGGGCCTGGACGGCGTTGCGGGTGCCGTCGACCGAGACGATCTTGACGTCCTTGCCGGGCTTCTTGCCGGCCGCCTTCAGCGCGGTGACCGCGCCGAGGCCCATCTCGTCGTTCTCGGCGTAGACGGCGGTGATGTCGGGCTTGGACTGGATGAGCTGCTCCATGACCTGCTGGCCCTTGTCGCGGGCGAACTCGCCGGTCTGCTGGGCGACGATCTCCAGCCCGGGGGCCTCTGCCTTGACCTGGTCGACGAAGCCCTTGGTGCGGTCGGTGGTGACGTTGTTGCCGGAGGCGCCGAGCAGGATCGCGACCTTGCCCTTGCCGCCGGTGGCCTTGATCATGGCGTCGGCGGCGCGCTTGCCCTGCTCGACGAAGTCGGAGCCGAGGAAGGCGACGTAGTCCTTGCAGGCGGTGGAGTTGACCTTGCGGTCGATGGTGAGGACGGGGACCTTCTTGGCGGCCGCCGCCTTCAACGCGGGCTCCAGGCCGTCGGAATTGAGCGGGGCGACGATGAGGAACTGCGCCCCCTGGGACAGCATGTCCTGGATGTCGCTGATCTGCTTGGACAGCTGGGACTGGGCGTTGGTGGTGAGGAGCTTCTTGACGCCGATCTTCTTCGCCTCGTCCTTGATGGACTGGGTCTCGGCGATCCGGAAGGGGTTGGCCTCCTTCTCCGACTGGGAGAAGCCGACCACCGCGTTCTTCAGATCCAGCTCGGGCGCGCCGTAGGTCTCCAGCGTGCAGCCCGAACCGGACGAGGATTCGGGGGTCTTGGCCTCCTGGGCCGCCTGACTGCTGTCGCCGCCCGCGTTGTTGGAGGTCTCCGACTTGGCGCAGCCGGCGGCGGCCAGCGTGGTGGCGGCGAGGACGCAGGCCACGGCGAGGGTACGGGATCGACGCTGGATCATCATGCGCGGAACGCTCCTTGGCGGGTTGACGGCACGCTGATCGGCGTGCGGTCGGGCATGCGGGACGAGACATCGGCCACGGGGCAGCTGATGCCACTGCATTCCTCACACCCCTGCTCCGGACTGCGGGAACAGCGGTCGTGAGAGCCTGCGCAGCCTGTCGGCGGCTCGGTTTACAACGTTATATAGGCGGTGCGGCACGGGCGGCAAGAGCGTTGTCGATGCGTTTCCAAAAAGTGTCGGCCGACCGCCCGAGCCGTCCTCCGACCGTCGGCCCACCGCGCGGAACCGGCTCTGCGTGAGGTCTGGACACCCGCCCGACACCGTGCTGTCATACCGCCGGACGCCTGATTTCTAACGTTGCAAGAACGGCTCTCGGCCGCCCGCCCCGCCGCGCGACGGCGGTCCTCGGCATGCGCCCGGCCGTTCGGCCCGCCGCTCCGCCCCGCACCTCAGGTCACTTGCGTACCACTGGCAGCCCCGCCCCGCACGGCCTCGGTGCCGTGCGGCCACCCCCACCGAGCCCGGCCGCGGCACAGGCGGCCGCGGCCGAGAGCAGGAGCCGCACCGATGCCCCTGAACCGCAGGCAGCTCATCACCACCGCGGTGGCCACCGCGGTCGCCACCGGCGTCACGAGCCGGTGGGCGACCGCCGCGACGCCGGACCGCCACCGGGTCCCGGCCGCCCGCGGCGGCCACTACTCCCCCAACGCCGCCCCGCTGCACCCGACCGCCTTCCTGAAGCTCCCTCCGGGCAAGGTGACGGCACACGGCTGGCTGGCCGGGCAGCTGAAGCTCCAACTGGAGGGGCTGTGCGGCCGGTACGAGGAGTTCTCGCACTTCCTCGACTTCACGGCCACCGGATGGGTCCGCCCCGACCGGGGCGGCTGGGAGGAAGTCCCGTACTGGCTGCGCGGTTACGCCGATCTCGCGATCGTCACCGGTGACGCGACCGCGCTGGCCACCACCCGCCGCTGGATGGACGCGATCCTCGCCACCGGCCAGAGCGACGGCTTCTTCGGCCCGAAGGCGCTGCGGACCTCGCTGAACGGCGGGCCCGACTTCTGGCCGTTCCTCCCCCTGATCCAGGCCCTGCGCTCCTGGCAGGAGTACACGGAGGACAACCGGATCATCCCCTTCCTCAGCCGCTTCTTCCGCTACATGAACGCCCAGGGCCCGGGCGCCTTCGACACCAGCTGGATCGCCCTGCGCTGGGGCGACGGCCTGGACAGCGTCATGTGGCTCTACAACCGGACCGGCGACGCCTTCCTCCTGGACCTCGTCGACAAGATCCACCGGTACGGGGCGGACTGGGGCGACAACCTGGTCAACCCGCACAACGTGAACATCGCCCAGGGCTTCCGGGAGCCGGCCCAGTTCGCGCTGCGCAGCGGCTCGGCCACCGACACCCGCGACACCTACGGCACGTACGCGAAGGCCATGGACGCCTACGGCCAGTTCCCCGGCGGCGGCTTCGCCGGCGACGAGAACGCCCGGCCGGGGCACGGCGACCCCCGCCAGGGCTTCGAGACCTGCGGGATCGTCGAGTTCATGGCGAGCCACCAGTTGCTCACCCGGATCACCGGGGACCCGCTGTGGGCCGACCGCTGCGAGGAACTGGCTTTCAACTCCCTGCCGGCCTCGCTCGACCCGTCGGGCAAGGCGGTGCACTACATCACCTGCGCCAACAGCGTGGACCTGGACAACGTGCCCAAACGGGACCGCCAGTTCCAGAATCCGTTCGCGATGCTGGCGTACCTGCCGGGCGTGGACCAGTACCGCTGCTGCCCGCACAACTACGGGATGGGCTGGCCCTACTTCACCGAGGAGCTGTGGCTCGCCACCCCCGACGGCGGACTCGCGGCGGCGATGTACGCGCCCAGCGAAGTCACCGCGAAGGTCGCCGACGGAACAGAGGTGACGTTCGTCGAGGAGACCGGCTACCCCTTCACGGACACCGTCACCCTGTCCCTCACCGCTCCGAAGCCGCTGGCCTTCCCACTCGTCCTGCGCGTCCCGGCCTGGTGCGCCCAACCCGACATCCGGGTCAACGGGCAGCGGGTCGCCGCGCCCGCCGGGCCGGCCTTCACCCGGATCGAGCGGACCTGGTCCAGCGGCGACCGGGTCACCCTGCGGCTGCCGCAGCGGACCACCGTACGCACCTGGGCGGAGAACCACGACTCCGTCAGCGTGGACCACGGGCCGCTCACGTACTCGCTGCGGATCGGCGAGGAGTACGAGCGGATCGGCGGCAGTGACACGTTCCCGGAGTACGCGGTCCACGCCACGACCCCGTGGAACTACGGCCTCGTCCTGGACGCCGCCCGCCCGGCCGCGTCCCTGCGCCGCCGCTCCACGGGCCGGGCCCCCGGCGACAACCCGTTCACGCTCGACGGCACCCCGCTCACGATGACCGCCCGCGCCCGCCGCATCCCCGAGTGGACGGCGGACGACGAGCACGTGGTGGCCCCCCTCCAGCCGAGCCCGGCACGCTCGACGGAGCCGGTCGAGGAGGTCACGCTCGTCCCGATGGGCGCGGCCAGGCTGCGGATCACGTCGTTCCCGACGGCTGCCCCGGACGCCCCACCGTGGCTCGCGGACCGCTGGTACCGGATCGCGAACCGGCACTCCGGCAAGGTGCTCGGCGTGGACGGCATGTCGACCGCGAACAGCGCCCACGTGGTGCAGTTCGGCGACACCGGCACGGCGGACCATCTGTGGCGGCTGGTCGCCAACGGCGACGGCTGGTACCGGATCCGCAACCGGCACTCCGGCAAGGTGCTGGGCGTCGACCTGATGTCCACGGCGAACAGCGCGCACGTCGTCCAGTTCGACGACAACGACACCGCCGACCATCTGTGGCAGCTCGTTCCGGACGGGGGCGGCTGGTACCGGATCCGGAACCGGAACTCGGACAAGGTGCTCGGCGTGGACGGGATGTCCACGGCCGACAGCGCGCACGTCGTGCAGTACGACGACAACGGGACGGCGGACCATCTGTGGCGGCTGCTCTGAGCCCTCCCCGCCCCGACGTACCGCCCATCCAGCCCCGCACGACCGGAGAAAGGGATGTCCACACCATGCGACCAGCACCCGCACCCCGCCGCCGCACCTGGTGGCGGAGATTGACGGCCACCACCGGCCTCCTCGCCCTGGTGGCCACCGCCCTCGTGGGGACCGGCATGTCCCCGGCCGCCGCCGCACCCGCCGCGTGGGAGCCGAAGCCCGCACCCATGACGACGCCGTGGACGAACAGCGTCCCCGTCGACAAGCCGCTGCCGGAGTATCCGCGTCCGCAGCTGACCCGCCCCGACTGGACGAACCTCAACGGCATCTGGGACTTCGCGGTCACCGGCCGTGACGCCGGGCAGCCCGCCACGTTCCCGGAGCAGATCCGGGTCCCGTTCGTCGCCGAGTCAGCGCTCTCCGGGATCCAGCGCCGCATCACCGAGAACGACAAGCTCTGGTACAAGCGGACCTTCACCGTCCCCGCGAACTGGAACAACCGCCGGGTGAAACTGCACTTCGGGGCCTCCGACTGGCAGACCACGGTCTGGGTCAACGGGACCCAGGTCGGGGCGCACAAGGGCGGGTTCGACGCGTTCGCGTACGACATCACCCCGCAGCTGAACGGCGGGACGAACACGGTCGTGGTCTCCGTCTACGACCCGAGCCAGACCGGCGGCCAGGCCGTCGGCAAGCAGCGCATCAACGATGTGAAGCCGCACCCGGGCGGCGGGATCTTCTACACCGCGGCCTCCGGCATCTGGCAGACGGTCTGGCTGGAACCGGTGGCCTCCGCCCACATCACCCGTCTCGACATGACGCCGAACCTGGGGAACAGCACCCTGCGGGTGAAGGTCCAGACGGCGGGGGCGGCGGGCCGGAGCGCCCGGATCACGGTCTCCAGCGGCGGTACGGTCGTGGGCACGGCGACCGGCGCGGTGAGCGGGGAGATCTCCGTACCCGTACCGAATCCGCGGCTGTGGACGCCCGAGGATCCGTTCCTGTACGACGTGAAGGCGGATCTCCTGGACGGCTCGGCCGTCACCGACACCGTGGGCAGCTACACCGGCATGCGGTCGATCGGGATCGCCAAGGTCGACAACATCCTCCGGCCGGTGCTGAATGGGAAGTTCGTGTTCCAGACGGGCACCCTGGACCAGGGGTACTGGCCGGACGGCATCTACACCGCGCCGAGCGACGCTGCGCTGAAGTACGACCTCCAGGCGCACAAGGACCTCGGGTTCAACATGGTCCGCAAGCACATCAAGGTGGAGCCGCAGCGGTGGTTCTACTGGGCGGACAAGCTGGGTCTGCTGGTGTGGCAGGACATGCCGTCGATGGACACCGGCAAGGTGCCGGACGGGCCGGCCCGCACCCAGTGGGAGGCGGAGTACCGGAACATCATCGACCAGCACCGCAGTTCGCCCTCGGTGGTGATGTGGGTCAACCAGAACGAGGGCTGGGGGCAGTACGACCAGGCGAGGATCGCCGACGAGGTGAAGGCCCAGGACCCCTCGCGCCTGGTCAACAACATGAGCGGGGTCAACTGCTGCGGCTCGGTCGACGGCGGCAACGGCGACGTGGTGGACAACCACATCTACGTCGGCCCCGGGAACACCGCGCCGAGCGCCACCCGGGCGGCCGTGCTGGGCGAGTTCGGCGGGCTGGGCTACAAGGTGCCGGGCCACGAGTGGTATCCGGGCGGCGGCTTCAGCTACGAGGACCAGCCGAGCATCGCCGCGCTCAACAACCGGTTCGTCGGTCTCCTGGACGCCATCCGGATCGGCCAACTGCCCGCCGGGCTCTCGGCGTCGGTCTACACGGAGATCACGGACGTGGAGAACGAGGCGAACGGGCTGCTGACGTACGACCGGCAGGTCGTGAAGGTGGACACCGCCCGGGTGAAGGCCGCCAACCAGGCCCTCATCCAGGCGTCCCGCAACCCCGCTCCCCCGGTGAACCTCCCCACCGGGCAGTACAAGTCGCTGCGGGTCACCACCCCCGGGCACACCACCAAGCACCTGCGCCACTACGACGGGCTGGCCTCCACCGAGGTGGTGAACAGCGGGAGTCCGGCCGTCCTCAAGGCGGACGCCACCTGGAAGATCGTTCCCGGGCTGGCCAACAGCAACTGCTACTCCTTCGAGTCCCGGAACTACCCCGGCGAGTTCCTCCGCCACCGGGAGTTCCGGGTCCGCCGCGACGCCAACGACAACTCCGCGCTGTTCAAGGCGGATGCGACGTGGTGCGCGGTCGCGGGCAACGGCGGGGTGCGGTTCACCAGCGCCAATCTGCCCGGCAGCTATCTGCGCCACATCGACTCCGAGGTGTGGCTCGCCACGCCCGGCGGCGGGCAGCCCTTCGACAGCCCGGCGCTGTTCACCGAGGACACGACGTGGGCGGTGGACGCGCCGTGGGCGCCGTGACCTGACCTGAGCAGGGGCACAGGCAGGGGCCCGGCAGCGGCGGAGAAGGTTCTCTCCGTCGCCGCCGGGCCCCTTTCACGGGAGCCGTACGGCCGGGCTCAGCGGATCAGAAGCGGTTCGGGGCGCGTTCCGGGACCGGGGACCCGGGGAGCGCGTCCGGCTTCTCGTTCTGGCGTGCCTGCGCGTTCGACGCGGCGGTCGCCTTGCAGGTCACGTCCTTCGCGGGCAGCTTGCCGGTGGCCAGGTAGCGGTTGACCACGCCGTCCGTGCAGGCGTTGCCGCTCGGGTAGACACCGTGGCCCTCGCCGCCGAGGACGGTGACCATCTTCGAGCCCTTCAGCTGGGCGTGCAGGGCCTGGCCGCTGGGCAGCGGGGTCTGCGAGTCCCACTCGTTCTGGACGACCAGGGAGCCGGCCTTGTTCTTGACCACGGTCGCCGGCTCGGCGGACTTCCCCCAGAACGCGCAGGGCTTGATGCTGGACGCGAAGTCCCCGAAGAGCGGGTAGCGGCCCTTGTCCTCGACGGCGTCCCGCCGGTAGGTCTCCGGATCGCGCGACCACACGGCCGAGTTGTCGCCGCACACCACGGCCCAGAAGCTGGCCGTCATGTTGTCGGCGGGGGTCTCGGCGGCGAGCGCGGCCTTCCCGGCCCACTCGGGCGCCGGGCTCCCGCCGTCCTCGGTGATCCGGGCGAGCTTCTTCGCGGAGGCGGGCTTCCCCGCCGCGGCCTTCTTCAGCTCCACGACCGCCTCGGATGCGGACTGCGGGGTGAAGGCCAGCGCGCGCATCCCCTGGCGGATGTCGTCGCCGCTGGTGGGCTGTCCGTCCACCTCGATCGGGTCCTTGTCGGCCCGCGCGACGAGATCCCAGAAGGTCCGGTCGACCTTCTTCGGGGTGTCGCCGAGGCCGTACGTCTTCGAGCGCGCGGCGGCCCACTCGGTCCACCGGTCGAACGCGGGCTCGGCGCCCTCGGCCCACCACTGGATCATCCCGCGCCAGGCGCGCTGCGGGTCGACCGCGCTGTCCAGCACGAACCGGTCGGCCCGGGCCGGGAAGAGCTGGGCGTAGACGGCCCCCAGATAGGTGCCGTAGGAGTAGCCGAAGAAGGAGATCTTCTTCTCGCCGAGGATCGCCCGCACCAGATCCAGGTCACGCGCGGTGTTGCGGGTCGTGATGTGCGGGAGCCGGTCCCCCATCTTCTTGCGGCACTTGTCCGCCACCGTGCGCGCCCAGGCGACGTCCTTGGCGTACGTCTCCGCCTTGTAGGGCCGCAGCCAGGTCTCCTGCTCCGGCGTCAGGTTGCAGGAGACCGGGCTGGAGCGGCCGACACCGCGCGGGTCGAAGCCGACCAGGTCGTAGCTCTTCAGCACCGACTTGGGCAGCTCCTCCTTCAACATCAGCGGCATCCACAGCCCTTCGCCGCCGGGGCCGCCGGGGTTGGAGAGCAGGATGCCGCGCCGCTTGCCCGGCTCGGCGGTCCTGATCCGGGATATCGCCAGGTCGATCCGCTTGCCCCCGGGCTTGCGGTAGTCCAGCGGCACCTTGACGGTGGCGCACTGGTAGGCCGCGGAGGTTTCGGCGTCGCACCGCTTCCACGCGGGCTTCTGCTTCGCGTACCGGTCGAGCACGCTCTTGGCGGCGGGCGAGGAGACCGCCGAGGGGGTCCCGGCCGAGGGGCGGCAGCCGGGGCCGCGGTGGCCGTCGAGGCGGCGAACGCCGGGGCCAGCGTCGCCAGGGCGCTCACGGCCGCCAGGGGCGCGAGACGTCGTCTGCGCACGATATCGATCCTTCCGGTCGCATGTTCGGACAGGAGGATCTTGTCGGACCTGTGCACGTCTGCGTATCCCTCCCGGGGCCCCAACTCCTCTACGCCTCGGGAATGACAGCAAAAGGCGTGAATGGTCCGCGAGTTGGAGAACCCTTCACGCCCTTGCGGGGTCCGCTCCCTCCCGGCGCACCCGGGGTTCCGGATGCGCCGGGAGGGGTCTCCCCGCCCTGCGGGTTACGGCTTCTGACGGCCGTGGAGCGCGGACACCTCCTCGGCGGTCAGGGCCTTGTCGTACGCCTCGACCTGATCGACGGAGCCGTTCCAGAAGTCGGCCTTCGCGCCGTCGTACTGGGCCCGGCCGACGGAGAGCGGGCCGGTGCTCACATCGGCCGGCCCGGCCTCGGTGGTGGCGGCGGGCTTCCCGTCGACGTACAGCGTGATCTCGTCACCCTTGCGGACCCCGACCAGGTGGTACCACTTCCCGGTCTCCGGGACGGTCTCCAGGCGGGCGCGCTTGCCGCCCGGGGTGGAGAAGGCGAAAGCCCCCTGTCCGTACTGGAGGTAGAAGGGGTTCTCGGTGCGCCGGCCGTCCTGGCTGACGACGGTGGCGTAGTTGCCGGGTACGGCGTCGAGCGAGGCCCACGCGGAGACGGTGTAGTCCTTGGTGGTGTCCACGACCGGACCGGCGCTCTGCGCGTAACTCCCCTCACCGTCGAACTTCAGCGCCGAGCCCGTGACGCCCGGGGCCCAGGACGAGCCGCCCTCCAGGGTGAGATCGGCCTTGTTGGGGCCGCTGTCCCGGGCGGTCGTGCCCTTGTTCTCGTCGAGCGACCAGGAACCGCCGCCCTTCAGCTCGTCGCGCTCACCGGCGTCGGCCCCGGCCGCGATGACCTGGCGGTTGATCTCCCGGACCTTCCTCGGGTCGACCTTGATCTCCCGGCGGTCGTACGTCCAGAGCCCGTTGAGCTCGTTCTCCAGGTCACTGACCTGGGTGTAGACGGATCCGGACAGTTCAGCTCCGGCGGCCGCGAGGTAGTACGTACGGGTGTTGTCGACGTACTTCGCCGTGAGGGCGGCCTTGTCCGCCACGCCGGAGTAGATGTTGGCCGGGGCGCCGGGCCACATGTGACCGGGTGTCCGGAGCGTGAAGCCGCCGTGCTCGCCGTCCATCGCGGCGCGGTGCTCGTCCGGGAAGGCCGGGTCGTTGTTCACGTAGTCGTGGTGGTCGATGATCTCGCCCTTGCCGGAGTCACCTTTGGAGGCGCAGCAGTTGACGCCGCTGTGTGCGTTGACCACGCGGGACGGGTCGAGCGCCTTGACGTCCTCGGCGATCTTGCCGGTCTCCGTGCGGTCCCACTCGCCCCAGCCCTCGTTGAACACGATCCAGCCGCTGATCGAGGGGTAGTTGTGGAACTGCTTCATCAACTCCTTGCCCTGGGTGAGGAAGGCGTTCTTGCCGGCGTCGTTGTCGATGTCGGCGTTGACGAAGTCCTGCCACACCAGAAGTCCGATCCGGTCGGCGTGGTAGTACCAGCGCGGCGACTCGACCTTGATGTGCTTGCGTACGGCGTTGAAGCCGAGGTCCTTCTGGGCCTTCAGGTCGAAGGTGAGGGCCGCGTCGCTGGGCTGGGTGTACAGCCCGTCGGGCCAGAAGCCCTGGTCGAGCATGGCGAGGGAGAAGAACGGCTTCCCGTTGAGGACGAGCTTCTGGTAGCCGCCGACCTTGTCGACCTTCAGCTGCCGCATGCCGAAGTAGCTTTCGACGCTGTCCTTGGAGCGGCCGTCGGTGAGGGAGACGTCGAGGTCGTACAGGTAGGGGTCGTCGGGCGACCAGAGGTGCTGGTTCTTCAGCTGCAGGCTGAGCTTGCGGTTGGCGGGGCCGCTGACCGTGCCGACGACCTTGCCCTTGCGGTCGCGGGCGACGGCGGTGATCCGTGCGTCGGCGGACGCCTTCGCGGAGTTGACGGTGACCGCGAGGCGGCCGGTGTCGATGTCCGGGGTGGTGGTCAGGGAGTCGATGGCGGCGGGGGCGACCGGCTCCATCCACACGGTCTGCCAGATGCCGGAGGTCGGGGTGTAGACGATGCCGCCGGGGTTGGTGGACTGCTTGCCCTTGGGCTGGTTGGGTCCCGTCTTGTCGGTGACCGCGACGACGATCTCCTGGGGACCGCTGCCCCGAAGCGCGTCGGTGATGTCGGCGGTGAACCCGGTGTACCCGCCGGTGTGTTCGGCGACCATGGTGCCGTTGACCCAGACGGTGGACTGGTAGTCGACGGCGTCGAAGTTGAGCTTCAGCCGCTTGTCCTTGCCGGACGCGCCCTTACCGCCCTTGCCGATCGACCAGTTCTTCGGCACGGTGACGAGCTTGCGGTAGAACATGTGGTCCTCGTCGCGCTCCAGGCCGGAGAGCTGGGACTCGACCGGGAACGGCACGATGATCTTCTCGTCGAGCTTCTTGCCGAAGACGGGCTGCTCGCCCTCGGTGGCCCCGGCGAACTCCCAGGGGCCGTTGAGGTTCTTCCACTGGTCGCGGACCTGCTGCGGCCGGGGGTACTCGGGCAGCGGGTGGTTCTTGTCCAGCTTGTCGCCCCAGGGGGTGGTGAGGCGGTGCGTGGAGAGGTTCTTCGCGGTGCGCCCGATCTCCGGCACGGTCTGCGACCCGGACTTCAGACCGCCCTTGCCGTCGTAGGCGACCTTGACGCGCTGGTCCTTCTGAACGGGCGCGGCGAGGTCGATGACCAGCGCGTTCGGGTTGTCCGACGCCCGGTTGACCGACTTCACCGGCATCGGGGAGGTGTCGACCTCGATCTTGAGGTGCTCCTTCACCTTCCGCCAGTCCGCGACCCGGTCCCTGAAGGTGGCCTGGAGGCGCTTGCCGTTCTGCGCGACGCTCAGGGCGACCGGGTAGACCTCGAAGTCGGCGGGCGGCGTGAACGCGGACTCGGGGACGATCTGCTTCTTCAGGCCGTCGGCCTCCCAGCGCAGGAACATGCTGGCGCCGCCGGTGTCCTGGAACATCTCCAGCTTGAAGTCGTGCTTCTCCCCCGCCTTCAGGGAGATCGGCTCGCTGCGCTGCTCCTTGTCCCAGTCCGGCTCCCAGTGGTCGATGACAACGTTGCCGTCGAGGGAGAGCCGGAAGCCGTTGTCGCCGATGGCGGAGAAGACGTACTCGCCGGTCTCGGGGGCCTCGATCCGGCCGGTCCACCGGGCCGTGGTGTGCTCGGTCCTCCCCGTCGCCGACTCGAACGTACCGGTGAGTCCGGGGAAGTTGATGTCGGGGTCGAGGGTGGTGGCGCCGAGCTCGGCGAAGTCGCGGGCGCCCGGGGCGGACATGCTGAAGTACTCGCCTTTCAGCCCGTGGACATCGGTGACCGGGTCCTCGGCCGTGAAGGCCTTCGCGGTGGCTTCGGCCGGTACGGCGGGTGCGGCGGCCGCCGTCGGGACCAAGGTGGCACCGACCGGTACGAGCAGCGCCGCAGCGCAGGTCAGGGCCCTGAACAGGGCACGGGGGCGCGGGTGTTGTCGTCTCAAGGCGTCGTCCTCGTCGAAGAGCCGGGGGTGCCTCCAACCAGCGAGGCACTGCACATAGTCGAACATTGAGCCACAACACCAAACACTGCACAACGGTCGTGCACGCGAAATTTTCAACGATAGAAACAGCGGGCCTCACACCAGGAACGATGCGACCGCGGGGACCGGCCGAGGAGGGGCGCAGGCTGGGCCGATCGGCGTACTGAGCGCACCTTTCGCCGCCGGGTCTCCATGGAATACCGATTCGGGGGTAGGCGAACGGCCAGACAGAAGGCTCACGCGACGGGGTGAACGCAATGAACGACCGCATCCTGATGACGTTTTCACCGGACGGCGAGACCCGTACCGATTTCGTCTGCCGGCCGGAGAGGGCCGCCGACGCACGGGACGCCGTCAGCGCCTTCGTCGCCCGGCTGCATCCCGCGCCGAACTCGCACATGGTGCAGAACCTCCTCATCCTCGTGTCGGAGCTGGTCACCAATGCCGTCCGGCACGCGGGGGCCGTCACCGCACTGTGGCTGACCGCGGACCGCAGGGGCGTCCATGTCCGGGTCACCGACCCGAGCCCTGCACACCCGCAGGACCGGACGCCCGACCTGACCGGCCGGGCCGGTGGATTCGGCTGGCCCATGGTCCAGCGGCTGGCCCAGGAGGTGCGGGTCCGGGAGACGGTGGGCGGCGGGAAGGTCATCCTCGCCACCGTGCCGCGCTGAGGACCGCATCCGGAGGACCGGACGGACTCTCCTACGACGGGTCCCCAAAACCTCGACGGCGGGCGCCGATCGGTACCTGTCGATAGAATTCAGGCATGGGAGAGCGGCCCGCGACGCCGACTGCGCCCGAACTCGTTCTGGAGACCGATCTGGGCTCCACGGTGATGAGTCCGAGCCGGGACTACCATGTCGGGCGCGATCCCGACAGCGACATCGTCATCGACGACGACCGGGTCTCCTGGCACCACGCGATCCTGCATGCCGAGGACGGGCACTGGACGCTTGAGGACGAGGACAGCACCAACGGCACGTATACCGCCGGCCGGCGCATCCACGCCTCGGACGTCCGCGCGGGCAGCGAGATCCGCTTCGGCAACCCGAGCGACGGACCACGCGCCGTCCTGCTGGGCAGGGAGCCTCCCGCGCCCGCCGCGGCGCCCTCCGCCGACCGCCCCTCGGCCGTTTCGATGCCCGCGGCGACCGGCACCTTCCGGCAGCCGACGACGGTACGGCCGCTGCCCGCCAGGACCGTACGGATCGGCCGCGACGCCGGGAACGACCTCGTCATCGACGATCTGGTCGTCTCGCGCCACCACGCCGAACTGCGGGCCCTGGCCGACGGCCGTCACGAGATCGTCGACCTCGGCAGCCACAACGGAACCTTCCTCAACGGTCAGCCGGTCACCCGCGGCCCCGTCGGTCCCGGTGACATCGTCGGTATCGGCCACTCCGCGTTCTGCCTGGTCGGCGACTCCCTCCAGGAGTTCGTGGACACCGGCGAGGTGTCGCTGGACGTCCAGGATCTGGAGGTGACGGTCGGCCGCGCGGGCAAGGGCGGCAAGACCCTGCTGGACAAGGTCTCCTTCCCCGTCGGCGAGAAGTGCCTGCTCGGCGTGGTGGGACCCAGCGGTGCGGGCAAGTCCACGCTGCTCAACGCACTCACCGGCCTGCGCCCGGCCGACCGGGGCACGGTGCTCTACGACGGCCGTGACCTCTACCGTGACTTCGCCGAGCTGCGCCAGCGCATCGGCCTCGTACCGCAGGACGACATCCTGCACGCGCAGCTGACCGTGCGCAAAGCCCTCGGTTACGCCGCCGAGCTCCGCTTCCCGCAGGACACCGCGAAGGCGGAGCGGCAGGCACGGGTCACCGAGGTGATCCAGGAACTCGGTCTCGAACAGCGCGCCGACCAGCCGATCCACTCGCTCTCGGGCGGCCAGCGCAAGCGGGTGAGCGTGGCCCTGGAGCTGCTGACGAAGCCTTCGCTGCTCTTCCTGGACGAGCCGACCTCGGGGCTCGACCCCGGCATGGACCGCTCGGTCATGCACATGCTGCGCGGACTGGCCGACGACGGCCGCACCGTCATCGTGGTGACGCACAGCGTGCTGAGCCTGGAGGTCTGCGACCGGCTGCTCGTCCTCGCGCCCGGCGGACGCATCGCCTACTACGGCCCGCCCGAGGACGCCCTCGCCTTCTTCGGTTTCGAGGAGTGGCCGGAGGCGTTCGAGGCCTTCGAGAACGACCGTGACCGCGACTGGGCGGCGACCTTTGCCGGCTCGCCCTTCCGCCGGCAGTACATCGACAACGCCACGGCCCAGCCGCATCTGCCGCCCGCCGCGCCCGGAGCGATGGTCGCGCCGCCGCCCAAGACCCGTAACTGGGGTGCGCAGCTGAACACGCTGGTACGCCGGTACGCCTCCGCGCTGAGCGCGGACCGGACGTTCCTGATCATCATGATCGCGCTGCCCTTCGTCATGGGCGCGATGGCCCGCGCGCTGGCGGGCAGCCGGCTCACCCAGGAGACGGCGATGAACGCCCTGCTGATCCTGTGCGTGGGCGGAGTGCTGACCGGAGCGGCCAACGCGGTACGGGAGTTGGTCAAGGAACGGGTGATCTACCAGCGCGAGAGAGCCGTCGGCCTGTCCAGATCCGCGTATCTGATGTCGAAGATCGTGGTGCTCGGAACCATCACCGTCCTCCAGGCCGTGGTGCTGACCCTGGTGGGTCTGGTGGGCGTCGATCTCGGCGCGCCGGGCGGCGAAGGGGTGTTCCTGCCGCCGCTCGTGGAGATCACGCTGGCCGTGGCCCTGCTGTCCTTCACCGCGATGATGCTCGGTCTGCTGGTCTCCGCGCTGGTGCGCAAGGAGGAGGTGACGATGCCGTTGCTCGTCCTCCTCGCGATCGTCCAGGTCGTCTTCTGCGGCGCGCTGCTCAAGCTGCACGGTGTCCCGGGCGTGGAGCAGTTGTCCTGGCTGGTGCCGTCGCGGTGGGCGCTCGGCGCGATGGCCGGGACGATCGATCTGGCACGGATCGTGCCGGGCGATCTGACCTCCGATCCGCTCTTCGAGCACGCGGCGGGGATCTGGCTGCTCAACATGGGCATGCTGGTCGTCCTCTCGCTCGTCTTCGGTTACGTGGTCGCGAAACTGCTGAGGCGGCACGAGCCCGCGGTCATGCGGAAGTGAGCTGGTTCCATGGCGACCCCGACCCCGGAATTCCGCCCCACGCACGTCGTCCCGCCGGACGGGCTGCCCGCGTGGGAGTCACCCGACGTCGCCCGCCCGACCGATCCGCTGGACGCGCTGCTGCCGGTGGAGCTGCGGGACCGGCGCGGGGACTGGGCGTACGTCGCCTGCTCCAACGGCTGGTCGGCCTGGGTCGACGGCCGCCTCCTCCTCTCCGTACCGCGGACGCCTCCGGCCCCCGGGTCGCCGATGGCACGCACCGCGGACCCGCGACCGCTGCTGGCCCGGGCGGAGGAGTCGCTGAGCCGGTACCGCCGGGCGGCCCAGGACCTGGCCGAGGGCCGCAGCGACGGGGAGGGTTTCCGGCAGCGGACGCGGGGGCTCCGGGTCGGGATGGTGGTGGACGGGGAGTCGGTGTGGCTGTACGACGCCGAGCACGAGCGGTGGGTGTTCTGCGACGGGGCCCGGCTGAGCACGTACGCGGCGGAGGCGGGCCCGGGAGCGGCGGCACCGGGCTCCGCGTCGGGGGAGGCGGAGACGCCGGAGCCCTTTCGCGTAGCGGACGGTGAGGGGCCGGAGCGGACGCGGGTGGTTCCACCCGACGGGCCGGAGCCGACACGGGTGGTCCCGCCCGACGGGCCCGAGCCCACGCGGATGGTCCCACCCGAAAGGGCCGAACCGACACGCGTGGTCCCGCCCGACAGTCCCGAACCCACGCGGGTAATCCCGCCCGAAGGCCCCGAACCCACCCGCATGGTCCCGCCCGACAGCCCCGAGCCCACGCGGATGGTCCCACCCGAAAGGGCCGAACCGACACGCGTGGTCCCGCCCGACAGTCCCGAACCCACACGCCTCGTCGCCCCCGGCGATCCCGAACCCACCCGCGTCGTACCGCCCGAAGGGCCCGAACCCACGCGCGTCGTCACACCCGGCGAGGCCGAACCCGCCCCCGTCGCCCCGCCCGCAGCGCCGGAACCGACGCGCGTGGTGCCGGCGGACGAAGAAGGCCGTACCCCCGACGAGCCCGAACCGACGCGCCTCGTCGCCCCCGAGCCCACCCGCGCGATCACCGTCACCGGGCCCGATGAACCGTCCGGCGGCGGGGCGTCGGGCGGTTCGACGGGCGGGCGGTGACAGGCCATGGCGCCGCCGCCTCCCCCGTCGCACGACGCCGGGGTGCCCACCGGGCGCGAGGACGATCTCGTCGGCAAGCGGATCGCGAACTATCTCGTGGAGGCCGAGATCGGCCGCGGCGGCATGGCGGTCGTCTACCGCGCCAAGGACCTGCGGCTCGACCGGATCGTCGCGTTGAAGCTGCTCGCCCCCGAACTGGCCCGCAACGACACCTTCCGGCAGCGGTTCACGCACGAGTCGCGGGTGGCGGCCGCGATCGACCACCCCCACATCGTGCCGGTGTTCGAGGCGGGCGAGACGGAGGGGCTGCTCTACATCGCCATGCGGTTCGTCGCGGGCGCGGATCTGCGCGTCCTGATCGACCGGCGCGGGCCGCTGGACCTGACCGCTGCCGTCCGGATCGCCGCCCAGGTCGCGTCCGCGCTCGACGCGGCCCATGACCACGACCTGGTGCACCGGGATGTGAAGCCCGGCAACATCCTGGTGGCGGCGGGCACCGACAGCGACCATCCCGAGCATGTGTACCTGACGGACTTCGGGCTGACGAAGAAGTCGCTGTCGCTGACCGGGTTCACCACGGTCGGCCAGTTCGTCGGCACCCTCGACTACGTGGCGCCGGAACAGATCTCCGGGCGGCCCGTGGACGGGCGGTGCGACGTGTACAGCCTCGCCTGTGTCGTCCAGGAGACCCTGACCGGGGCGCCGCCCTTCGAGCGGGACGACGACATGGCGCTGCTGTGGGCCCACCAGTACGACCCGCCCGCCCCGCCGAGCGGACTGCGGCCCGGGCTGCCCGCCGCCGTCGACGGCGTACTGGCGAAGGCGCTCGCCAAGTCGCCGGAGGACCGTTACGAGACCTGCCTGCGGTTCGTCGCCGCGTTGCGGGCCGCGGCGGCGGGCATCGGGCCCGGTGAGCACCAGCCGACCCGGGTGGACGCACCGGCCGGCTCCTGGTCGGCCACCCCCGAACCGCCGCCCGCCCCGCCGCGCTGGGCCGCCCCGGTGTTCCCGGGGAGCGGCTGAGCGCGGGACCGACGGCGGTCAGGCGTCGGAGCCGGGACCCGGCCCCTCGTCCACGACCTCGCCGCGCCGGTGCACCCGGGTGGCCGCCAGACCGCCGAGGAAGCCGGTGACCAGGCCCCACAGCACCGCGAACCCGAGCGCCGTCCACAGTTTCGCGCGCAGCGACACCTCCCCGCCGAGTCCCCCGCCCAGGTCCCCCAGGCCCAGCAGGGAGAGCCCGTAGTGGGCGGAGATCCGGGCGGTGAGGCAGATGAACAGCACCGTCAGGGTGAGCGCCACCGCCATATGGAGTGCGTGCTGCCACAGGCGCGTCCGGGCGGGCGACCGGGCTGCCATGAGGAACGCTGCGGCCAGCACCAGCAGCGCGACGACGACCACGAGCCAGCGGACGCGCCCGTCCTGTTCGGCGAGGGTGCTCAGGTTCAGGGTGGAGAGGTCGGGGGTGCGCAGGACCGTGTCGAGCACTTGGGGCATGGGCAGTCCGAAGGGGCCTTCGACCTTGCCCTCCCAGGACGCGCCGAGGCCGAGGGTGAGCGCGAGCCAGACCAGGTTGGGCAGTCCGAGGAGGAGCACCGCGGCGGTCTCGGCCGGGTGGCCGCGGGTGATCATCACGATGATTCCGGCGAGGACACCGAGCGCGACGCAGGCGAGGAGCAGCACGACCATGGCGAACGCCGCCGGGCGCACCGCTTCCTGGAAGCGCAGCAGCCGGGCGGGGAGCGGGGCGCGGCGCGAGACGATCAGGGCCAGCACGAGGACCCCGGCCAGCCACAGCAGCCCGAAGACCAGGGTGAGGGGGATCTCCGCCCGGAATCCGATCTTCGGGTCCTCGCCGAGGAGGTCCCCGGCCTCACTGCCGGTGAGGTCCTCGGCCGAGAGGGTGAAGGTGTGCCGGGCGATCAACGACAGGACGATCAGGGCGACGATCCACAGGGCGGCGACCCGGCCCGCCCAGCCGGCCAGTTCGCGGCCCCCGGCGACGGCCCGGTGGTGCAGCGGGCGCAGGAAGCCCCGGGCGACGAGGAGCGCGCCCACGAGGGTCACCGAGAGCGGCAGGACCGAGAGGTCGGCCTGCGTCCCCACGAGGGAACCGGCGTCCCCGGACAGCCCGACCGAGCCGCCCGCCGCCATCACCACCACCGCGGCGACGACGGCCGGGAAGGCGCCGCCGGGCAGCCCGGCCGCTCCGGCGGCCCACAGGCCGAGCGCCGCGGTCACCACCATGGCCAGCACACCGGTGAGGACCGCCAGGAGCGCGTCGCGCCAGCCGTGCGGAGTGCGTGCGCTGTTCTCGTCGTTGCTCGCCCGGACGTTCACGACCCCACGCTAAGCAGGGACCGGACGCTTCGCTCCCCGAGTAAACGGTTCGCTCCTCCGCTTGCGGGGACCGCCGGGGCGGAGCAGACAATGGTGCGAAATGCCCTGGATTGCCCCCCTCGGTCCTCGTACGGTATCGGGTCGGGCGGGGCCTCCGGGGCGATGCCGACAACGGGGAGCAGAGCCCGTGAGTGTCCAACCGCCGCCTTCCGGCCGCCCCACAGGACCGCCGTCCGGCCCGCTCTCGGGCCCCTCGGAGTCCGGCACCACCCCGCCCCCTCCGACCGTTTCGGGCCCGCCGCCCGGCCCGCCCAGCGGCGGCGACCACGGTGGGCCGAACGGCCCCGGTGGCCCGGGCGGTTCGGGTGACGGGGGCGAGGGAGGCGGCTCCGGGGCTTCCGGTGGTGGGCCCGGCGGTCCGGGCGGCGGCTCGGGTGCCGCACCCGGACCCCGTCCCGACCGGCCCTGGTGGCGTTCGGTGCCCCGGATCGCGGCGATCGCGACGGCTCTGGTCGCCGCGGTGGTGCTGGTGGTCGTGCTGACCCGGCCCGACAGCGGCGGCGGGTCGAAGGAGGGCGGCGAGGTCTTCCTCCAGGCGGCGGGCGAGTCCGGACAGGATCCGTTCACGGAGTCCACGGCGAACGACGACGCCCCCGCGCCCGGAACCGCCAGCCCCTCCGTCGCGCCGAGCCCGTCGAAGACCGGCGCGCAGGTGACGCGGGGCGTGGACGGCGCGGCCCCGGGCCTGTACGGGGGCACGCGGAAGATCGCGAGCTGCGATGTGGAGCAGCAGGTCAAGGTGTTGCAGGCGGCACCGGAGAAGAACCGGGCGTTCGCCTCGGTCCAGGACATCGAGCCGTCCGCCGTCCCCGGCTATCTGCGCGGCCTCACCCCCGTGACGCTGCGCATGGACACCCGCGTCACCAACCACGGTTACCGGGACGGCGAGGCCAACGCCTACCAGGCCGTGCTCCAGGCGGGTACGGCGGTCCTCGTCGACGACCGGGGTGTCCCGAGGGTGCGGTGCGCGTGCGGGAATCCGCTGCTGCCGCCCGTCGCCCAGGACGACCCGCGGCAGACGGGCAAGGCGTGGCCGGGCTACCGGGCTTCCGACGTGGTCGTGGTGGAGCCGTCCGAGAAGCCGGTGAAAGAGTTCGTGATGGTCGATCCGGAGAACGGGGACTGGTTCAAGCGGCCGGCCGGTGACGCGGGCGACGGCGACAAGAAGACGGATCCGCCGAAGAACGCCTCCGAGTCCCCGTGCCCGCCCGGATCGGACCCCTGCCCCACGTCGTCCGGGGCCACCACCCCGTCGGAGCCTGCGCCGGACGACCGGACATCGCAGCCCGGTGAGGATCCGGTGACGTCCGAGCCCCCGCCGGACGACCCGGCGACCTCGGAGCCGCCGCCGGACGACCCGGGGACCGAGCCCGCGCCGGAGGACCCGCCGGGCTCGCCCGACTCGCAGTCGGCCCCGCAGCCGCCCGCGCCGGACACCGGGGCCCCGCAGGAGCCCGGCGCGGGGACGCCCCCGCCGGGCGCGCCCGCCTTCGGCTGAGCCGGCAGGCAGGAACGGTGGTCCGCCCGGCGCTCAGCCCACGGCGTCGGGGCGGCGCTCCACCGGGGCCGCCGGGGTCGTGGCCCGGGTACTCGTTCCCGTACGCAGTCCGGCCGCGGCTGCGGCCGAGTGCAGGGAGCGCAGGGCGACCAGCAGGAAGCCGATGTCGTCGAGGTAGACGGGGTCGGGCAGCAGGTCGACGGGCGACACGGTGTAGATGACGGCGGCCCAGACGAGCGCCTTGCTGCGCAGCGGGATCCCGGCGTCGACCAGCAGCTTCCTGGCCTTGAAGACGCGGACCAGCAGCACGACGGCCAGGGCCAGCATGATCAGCGCGGCCACGGCGCCGAGAACGAGCCAAGCGGTGGTGTCCATGGCTCATCGTGTACCCACTCGTCCCAGGATCACGAACACCTCTCCGGGCGGCGGCACTCCGCGGCGTACGGGTCAGGCCGCGCCGCGTCCCCGGGCCTCCGCGCGCCTGCGGCTGCGGCGCTTCAGGGCGCGTCGCTCGTTCTCGGACAGGCCGCCCCAGATACCGGAGTCCTGTCCGTTCTCCAGGGCCCACTCCAGGCAGGCGGCCTGGACGGGGCAGGTCCGGCAGACGGCCTTGGCCTCCTCGGTCTGGACGACCGCGGGGCCGGTGCTCCCGATGGGGAAGAACAGGTCCGGGTCCTCCTCGCGGCAGGCGGCGTGCAGGCGCCAGTTCTCGGTGCTGCTCAACTCTGCTCACTCCCGAATGTCGTGATGTCGTACGTCGGTTGCCGTACGTGTCTTCCGTGCGGGTGACCGACGATCGACGCCTCAAACACGTATCGGGCGGACCGAACCGGCCGCCGGAGCGCGTAGGCCGGCTACGCGTGCGGGGAAACCGGGGGGCGGTGGAGGGCGAGGAGGGCCTGATCGTCCTGGATCCGGCCCCCGGTGTGATGGCTGACGTCCTCGATCAGCAGGTGGAGGATCTGCGCCGGGGAGGCCGGGTCGCCGACCAGCGCGCGGTGGTGGACGAGGAACGGCAGCCGGACGGACGCGTCGTAGAAGACCCCGGACTCGTCGCGTGCCTCGGTGACCCCGTCCGTGTAGCAGATGAGGGTGGCGCCGGGCGGGAACGGGAACGTGTCCACCGGGCACGACCAGGTCCCCAGGCCGCTCATGCCGAGCGGGGGCGCCTCCTCGGAGGGTTCGAGGACGGTGGCCCGGCCCTGGGCGTCCAGGAGCACCGGCGGTGGATGTCCCCGGTTGACGACCCGTACGGTGCCGAGGTCATCGGCGAACTCGGCGATCAGCGCGGTGGTGAACCCCTCCTCCTGCTCCTGGCCGCCGCGTCGGCCGCCCTCGCGCAGGAGGGCCCGCTCCAGCGCGGCGACCAGGCCGGGCAGGTCCTCCGCCTCGTCCGCGGCGTACCGGAAGGCCCCCAGGTCCGCGCAAACCGCGTTCACGGCGCCCAGGCCCTTGCCCCGGACGTCCCCGACCATCACGCGCACCCCGTGCGGGGTGTCCTGGACGACGTAGAGGTCGCCGCCGATCATGGCCTCGTCCTCGGCGGGCACGTACCGGGCGGCGATCCTGAGCTCGCCGAGGCGCGAAGGGGGCGGGGCAGGACGGCGCTCTGGGCCACGGCGGCGATGTGGCGGGCGCGCCGGGTCCGGGCGTCCCGGCCCTCCAGGGAGCGGTTGATCAGGACGGCCAGCACGGTTACGGCCAGAAGGGTGAGCTGGTTGGCGGCGCCGCGCTGCCAGCCGAAGGTGCCGTCGTGCCAGGCGAGGAGCGCGTGGACGGCCATGGCGAGCACCCCGGTCGCGATGATGCCGCGCAGACTCAGCAGCGGCGCGGCGGCGACCGGGGCCGCCATCAGCAGGGGCGCCGAGGTGACGTCCGTCGGGGTCACCAGGTCCAGCACGACGCCCAGCACGATGACCCCCAATGGGATCCACTTGGCCCTGCGCTGCTGCACCACTCCCCCACGCTGTACGGGACCGGGTCCCGCCGCATCCCGGCGGCGGGCCGGACGCGGTCACGGCGGCAGCGGGGTGCCGGGTCCTGGCGCGGCGGCGCACGCGGCGTCGAGCCGGATGCGGTGGGCCATCACGGCCTCGGGATCGTCGATGAGGTCGACCCGGACGCCCGGGGTCTCCAGCACCGCCTGGTCCCCGATCTCGGGTGCGGGCACCCGGAGGATGTGCAGGGGCGGTACGCCGGTCAGGGGGTGCGGCGGGTGGTCCAGGGGCACCACCTGGACGGTGACGCGCTGCTCCCGCATGGCCTCGGCCAGCGCGGCCCGCTGCCCCTCCATGGTCTCCCGGTCGCCGACCCGCGTGTGGAGGGCCGCCGCCGGGAGCAGGGCCCACAGGGCGGCCCCGCGCTCGCACAGCCGGCGCCGGCGCTCGCGCAGCAGCTCGACCCGGCGTTCCCGCCGGGCCGGGCTGTCCCCGGGGTACTGCGTGCGGTAGAGAGCGGCAGCGTAGGCCGGGGTGCGCAGCAGTTCCGGCACGAGCGCCGGGTGCCAGGTCCGCACGAGGCTCGCCGAGGACTCCACCCCGATGACCTCCTGCTGCCAGGCCTCCATCGCGTCCCGCCAGCGGTGCCACCAGCCGGGCAGGTTCGCGGCCGCGAGCCCGGCCATGATGGGCCCGGCCACGGCGGGCGGCACGCCGTAGCAGCGCAGCAGCTCGCCGACCTGCCGGGCGTCGAGTCCGGTCTCCGCGCGTTCGATACGCCGTACGGTGGCGGGGTGGGCGTCCAGCGCCTCGGCGGCGGCCCGGAGGCTGACGCCGGCGCGCTCCCGCAGCATGCGGAGGCGGACCGCGAGGACGCGGTGTTCCACCGTGGGGCCGGACCGGGCTCGCATGCGCATACCTTCTTCGTCGAGCCCCGTGGCGGAGCATTACACACTTTGTCGGTTGCAAAGTATGCGTTTTGCGTCGAGAGTGCATACATGTCGGAAATAGTCAGTTGCGCGGAGCGTGCCCCCGATGACGGAGGTGTCCGAGGTGCCCGAGGTGCACACAGCTGGTGGGTTCCCCGATTGCCCGGAGGTGTGCCGGAGGCCCGGCACCGGGTCCAGGAGGCCATGCGGGCCTGGGGCGAACCGGCCGAACGGATCGAGGCGGCGGCTCTGATAGTGACCGAACTGGTCACCAACGCGGTGCAGCACACCAGCACCCGGCGGATCCGCTGCCGGCTCCTGCGCTCCGCGGAGGGCGTGCGCATCTGCGTGTGGAACCGCGGCCGGGCCCGGATCCCGGCCCCGGCCTCCCCTGCCGACTCGGCGGGCCTTCCCGTCGGCCAGGTCCCCGCGGCGGCCGACCTCGCGGGCGACGACGCGCTCGACCGTCTCTCGGAGGACGGCAGGGGCCTGCTGCTCGTCGACGCGCTGGCGGCCCGCTGGGGCACCCGCGCGGCACTGGCGGGCCGGCTCGTCTGGGCCGACCTCTGAGATCCCCTCCCCGCCCGATCAGGCGGGGGCGGTCCGGCACTCCGGGTGACCCCAGCCGTTCGGGTTCTTCGCGATCGGCTCCTGGGCCGCGTACGGCTTGCCGCAGTGGCACCGTCCGGCGAAGCGCGCCTTGATCGTGCCCCCGGACCGCCCGCTCCGGGAGGCGCCCCCGGCGCTCCTCCCCTTCGAGCCGCCCGGCGCCCCGGACGCCTCCGTACGGCCCTTCGCGGACCGCGCGGGCGCGGGCACCGGCAGAGCCGTCGCACCGTGCGCCGTACCGGCCGGAAGCTGGGTGACCGCGACCTCGCTGGCCGCCTGGTCGGCGATCGCGTTGAGCGGGTCGCCGTTCACCTGGTGGGCGGGAACATAACGGAACGTCACCGAGCGGTCGGCGAGCAGGGCGTCGATGCGGGTGACCAGCTCACGGTTGGCGACGGGCTTGCCGCCGGAGGTCTTCCAGCCGTTGCGCTTCCAGCCCGGCAGCCACTTGGTCACGGCGTTCATCGCGTACTGCGAGTCCATCCGCACCTCGACGCGCACCGCCGGGTCGGTCGACTCCAGCAGCTCCGCCAGGGCGGTGAGCTCGGCGACGTTGTTCGTCGCGGTGCCGAGCGGACCGGCCTCCCAGCGCACCGGGTTGCCCTGCGCGTCGGCCGCGACCCACGCCCAGGCGGCCGGTCCCGGATTTCCCTTCGACGCCCCGTCACACGCGGCGATGATGCTCTCGTTCATCCCTCGATCATGCCAGCCCCGCCTGACCGCTCCGACCGGGCGCGGGACGCCCCGGCCACCCGGTCAGGGCACGATCGAGTCCACGTAACCACCGTCGACCCGCACGGCCGCCCCGGTCGTCGCCGATGCCTGCGCGGAGCTGAGGTAGACGACCAGGTTCGCGATCTCCTCGGGCTCGATGAGCCGCTGGAGGAGGGACTGCGGCCGGTGCAGCCGCATGAACGCGCGCTGCGCCTCCTCCCAGGGCAGCTCCTTGTCGACCAGCTCGTACACGAAGTCCTCCACGCCGCCGGTGTGCGTCGGGCCGGCGATCACGGAGTTCACCGTGACGCCGGTGCCGGCCGCCTCCTTGGCGAAGCCCCGGGAGACGGCGAGCAGCGCGGTCTTCGACATGCCGTAGTGGATCATCTCGGCGGGGATCACGATCGCGGAGTCGCTGGCGATGTTCAGCACCCGGCCCCAGCCCTGCCCGGTCATCCCGGGCAGGTAGTGGCGGATGAGGCGCACGGCGCTGAGCACGTTCGTGTCGAAATAGGCCTTCCACTCCGCGTCGGTGATCTCCAGCGGCGGCCGGGATCCGAAGATGCCGAGGTTGTTGACGAGGACGTCGGCCGCCGGGACGGCAGCCCACAGCAGCCCGGCGCCCTCCTCGGTGGTCAGGTCGCAGGCCACGGTGGCCACGGACGCGTCGGGCACCGCGGCACGCACCGACCGCGCCGCCTCGTCCAGCCGTCCCTGGGCCCGCCCGGTCAGGACGACCCCGGCGCCCGCCCCGGCCAGTCCGGTGGCGATGGCGAGGCCGATGCCCTGTGAAGACCCGGTCACCACCGCGTTCCTGCCCGTCAGATCGATACGCACGCCGCTTCTCCCTCATCCGCTCGTCCAGGCCGTCAACGCCAGGCTCGCACCCCGGCTCGCCGCACGCCCACCGGTCTTGACCTCAAGCAAACTTCAGGTTTTAGCGTTCCCAGTGAACCCGGGGCCGCACGGCCGACGGGGATCCGCAGGCCGTCGGGCGATCCGGGGGCCACCGATTTCGGAGCGCCCCATGGACATGGAAGTCACGGCATGGCATTCGCTGCACAGCGCGATGAACGCCCAGGAGGACCGCCGGCCCCTCTCCCGGGCGTCCTTGCGGCGCATCATGCTCTTCGCCCGGCCCCACCGACGGCGGATCCACCGCTTCCTGCTGCTGAGCGTCCTGACCGCGCTGCTCGCGGTGGCCACTCCGCTGCTGGCCGGGAAGGTCGTCGACGCGATCGTGAACGGCGAGGACACCGGCACGGTCACCGGGCTCGCGCTGCTCATCGCGCTCATCGCCGTCGTGGAGGCCGGTCTCGGCCTGCTCACCCGCTGGCTGTCGGCGACGCTGGGCGAGGGCCTGATCCTGGACCTGCGCACCGCCGTCTTCGACCATGTGCAGAAGATGCCGGTGGCCTTCTTCACGCGGACCCGGACCGGCGCCCTGGTCAGCCGGCTCAACAACGATGTGATCGGCGCGCAGCGGGCGTTCAGCAACACGCTCTCCGGCGTCGTCTCCAACCTCGTCACGCTGCTGCTGACGCTCGCGGTGATGCTCACGATCTCCTGGCAGATCACCCTGCTCTCGCTGGTGCTGCTCCCGGTGTTCGTCGTACCGGCCCGCCGGATGGGAGCCCGGATGGCCGGACTCCAGCGGGAGGCCGCCGACCACAACGCCGCGATGGGCACCCAGATGACCGAGCGGTTCTCCGCCCCCGGCGCGACGCTCGTCAAGCTCTTCGGCCGGCCCGCGGACGAGTCGGCCGAGTTCGCCGCCCGCGCCGACCGGGTGCGGGACATCGGCGTCCGTACGGCGATGGCCCAGTCGGCGTTCATCACCGCCCTCACCCTGGTCTCCGCCCTGGCGCTGGCCCTGGTCTACGGGCTCGGCGGCTTCTACGCCCTGCGCGGCAGCCTGGACCCGGGTGCCGTGGTGGCGCTGGCGCTGCTGCTGACCCGGCTGTACGCGCCGCTCACCGCCCTCGCCGGGGCCCGGGTCGAGGTGATGAGCGCGCTCGTCAGCTTCGAGCGGGTCTTCGAGATCCTGGACCTGAAGCCGCTGATCGAGCAGAAGCCGGACGCCCGCCGGGTACCCGAAGGGCCGGTCTCCGTGGAGTTCGACGAGGTGTCCTTCGGCTACCCCACCGCGGAGAAGGTGTCCCTGGCCTCGCTGGAGGAGGTCGCCACGCTCGACGACCGGGGCGGCACGCCGGTCCTGCACCAGGTGTCCTTCCGGGCCGAACCGGGCCAGACGATCGCCCTGGTGGGCTCCTCGGGCGCGGGCAAGTCGACGATCGCGCAGCTGCTGCCCCGGCTGTACGACGCGGACGCCGGTTCCGTACGGCTGAACGGTGTCGACGTACGCGATCTGAGCGCCGACTCGATCCGGGACACGCTCGGCATGGTCACCCAGGACGGGCACCTCTTCCACGAGTCGGTGCGTGCCAACCTGCTGATCGCCCGGCCCGACGCCGCCGAGGACGAGATCTGGGACGCGCTGCGCCGCTCCCGGCTCGACGGTCTGATCGCCTCGCTGCCCGACGGGCTCGACACCGTGGTCGGCGAGCGCGGCTACCGGCTCTCCGGCGGGGAGCGCCAGCGCCTCACCATCGCCCGGCTGCTGCTGGCCCGTCAGCGGGTCGTGATCCTGGACGAGGCGACCGCGCATCTCGACTCCACCTCGGAGGCGGCCGTCCAGGAGGCGCTGGCCGAGGCCCTGTCGGGCCGGACCGCCCTGGTGATCGCCCACCGGCTCTCGACCGTCCGCGCGGCCGACCGGATCCTGGTGCTGGAGGCGGGCCGGGTCGTCGAGAGCGGCACGCACACGGAGCTGCTGGCGGCCGGCGGACGGTACGAGGAGCTGTACCGCACGCAGTTCGAGCGGCCGTCCTCGGACGGGGAGCGACCGGTCCAGCCGGTCGGCTGACCCGGGGGCCCACGCCCGTATCGGCACGCGCTGACGCCGTCCGGCCGGATCACACCGGCCCGGGCGGCGTCAGCGCGTGCCGATACGGGCGAAGGAGGGCCGCTCGGCGGTCCGCAGCCGCCGCAGGGCATGGCCGCCGCACCGGCTCCACTCCTTCGGCGACACCCGCGGGCGGTGCCCGTTGGTGACGAGCGCGTTCACCGAGGTCATCGGGTCCGCCGCCATGGTCTTGGCCAGCAGCACACCGGCCACCAGCGGGAGCAGCGTGACGACCAGGGCGGATCCTGCGGTGGTGACGTGCTCGATACGGGGGCGGCGCGGCGCTTCGGAGGTCATACGGCCATCGAACAGCGGCCTGGTCGGCCGAGCATCGGGGAACGTACTCAGGAGCGGAGGACCGGCATACTCAGGCGCTCGCCGGGGGACGCTCGGAGCGGCCGGGCACACGGCTCCCGGCCGGCCGGACCACGGAAGGACCGCCTCGATGGGTGACAGGCAGGGACGTGCGGGCGAGGGTCACGGGAGTCCGGCCGCGGCCGTGTTCGACGCGCTGGGCGCGGAGTACGAACGGGCCTTCGCCGCTTCGGCCGCCCACCGGGAGTCGCTGGAGCGGCTGCTGACGGATCTCGGCCCGGGCAGCCGGGTGCTGGACGTGGGCAGCGGGACGGGCCGGCCCACGGCACAGACCCTGGCGGACGCGGGGCACCGGGTGCTGGGCGTCGACGTGTCGCCGGTGATGACCGCGCTCGCGGCCCGGCAGGTTCCGGAGGCCGAGTTCCGGTGCGCCGACATCCGCGATCTCCCCTTGGCGGAGGCCGAGTTCGACGCGGTCTGTGTGTACTTCTCGCTGCTGCAGCTGGAGCGCGGCGAGCAGGCCGTGCTGCTGGAGCGGCTCGTGCGGTCGCTGCGGCCCGGCGGGCTGCTGGTCGCCGCGACGGTGCCGGTGGACGTCGCGGGCGTCGACGCGGTGTTCATGGGGCAGCCGGTCCGGGTCTCCAGCTTCGGCGCCGAGGAGTTCACCGCACTGATCACGCGGGCGGGGGCCGCCGTGGAGTGGACGCTCAGCGCGCTGTTCACCCCGGACCACCCGGCGGGCGCACCCGAGCCGCACGTCTTCGTGCACGGCCGGCGCATCTGACGGCGCAGGCCCACCTCTCGAAACTCTCCACACTTTCCCCTCATTGGCAATCACAAAGAACAAGCCGAATGAATGACTTGAGTGGCGCATTTACGTTCCTTCACGAGAAGGTAATGCGATAGCAAAGTTCCGGTCTATATGCTCAGCTGTAGTCGTATCCGTACGGAGCTGCCGGAGCGAGCCACATGACGGCTGCCGTCCGGCAAACCGCAAGGTGAAGAACCCTTCATCTCTTCCGAACACGTATACGGATACAACTAGCGCATTCGTCAATATGACCCGACCACACCGCTCCCCGGCACCGCCGGATGCAGGAGGCAGGCCACCATGCAGTCCCTCGTAGAACACGCCCGGACATTCACCGAGCACGTCGCCGCGAACGCAAAGGATTTCGAACGCCTCGCGGACGGCCAGACCCCCGAAGCACTCTTCGTCACGTGCTCGGACTCGCGTGTCGTCCCCTCGCTGATCACCGGCGCCCGCCCGGGTCAGCTCTTCGAACTCCGTACCGCGGGCAACATCGTCCCGCCCTATCCGGGCCGGGACCGCCCGACCGGTGAGGCCGCCACCATCGAGTACGCGCTGTGCGTGCTCCAGGTGCGCGACATCATCGTCTGCGGGCACTCCCACTGCGGCGCGGTGGGCGCGATCCTCCGCGGTGACGACCTCTCCGCCATGCCGGCCGTCCGCCACTGGCTGGAGCGCTCCACGGACGGTCGTACACGCCCCGCCGACGCCGGGGACCTCCCCGGCGCGGTCCAGGCCCACGCCCTCGCCCAGCTCGACACCCTGCGGGGCTACCCCGCGGTGCGGGAGCGGCTCGCCGAGGGCTCCCTCGGCCTGCACGCCTGGTACTACGAAGTGCACACCGGCTCCGTCAGCGTGCACCGGCCCGAGCGCGGCACCGAGTTCGCCCGCCTGTGACGGCTCTCCCTCCCCCACGTCCCCGCGCTCGGCCCCGGCCGGGCGCGACCGTACCCCACAAGGGAAGCCATCGTGATTTCCGCGAAGGACCTCAAGAACCCCCACGTCGTACGACGAGACCTGCTGGCGTCACTCGTCGTCTTCCTGGTCGCGCTGCCGCTGTGCGTCGGCGTCGCCGTCGCCTCCGGCGTCCCCGCCGAACTGGGCCTGGTCACCGGCATCGTCGGCGGACTCGTCGTCGGCCTCCTCCCCGGAAGCAGACTCCAGGTCAGCGGCCCCGCCGCCGGACTCACCGTCCTCGTCTTCGAAGCCGTCAAGGAATTCGGCCTGAGCACGCTCGGACCGATCGTGCTCGCGGCCGGAGTGCTCCAGGTCGTGCTGGGTGTCGCGCGCTTCGGCCGCTGGTTCCGCGCCATCTCCGTCTCCGTGGTGCAGGGCATGCTCGCCGGCATCGGCCTGATCATCGTGCTCGGCCAGGTGTACGCCCTGGCCGACCTCGAACAGCCGGGCAGCGGACTCGCCAAACTGGCCGGGCTCCCCGGTCTCGCCGTCGACATCGTCACCAACCAGGAGGCTCTGACCGCCTTCGGCCTCGGCGCGGGAACCATCGCGGTGCTGCTGCTGTGGCCGAAGCTCCCGGCGCGGGCCCGGATCGTCCCGGCGCCCCTCGCCGCGGTGGCCCTGGCCACCGCCGTCGCCTCGCTGGCCGGACTGCGGCCGGCGGTGGCCGATGTCAACGGGCTGCTCAACGCCATCGATCTGCCGGGCGTCGCGGACTTCTCCCGGCTCGCCGATGTGGCGGTCATCGGCACCGTCCTGGCCTTCGCCCTCATCGCCTCGGCGGAGAGCCTGTTCAGCGCGGCGGCCATCGACCGCATGCACGACGGCCCCCGTACCGACTACGACAAGGAGCTGGTGGCCCAGGGCGTCGGCAACACCATCTGCGGGGCGCTGGGCGCCCTGCCGATGACCGCGGTCATCGTCCGCAGCGCCGCCAACGTCCAGGCCGGGGCGACCACCGCGCTCTCCCGGGTCGCCCACGGTCTGTGGCTGCTGCTCTTCGCCGCGCTGCTGCCCGCCGCCGTCGGGATGATCCCGCTGGCCGCGCTCGCCGGAGTCCTCGTGCACGCCGGGTGCAAACTGGTGCCCGCCAGGGAGTTCGGCCCGCTGTGGCGCGAACACCGCGGAGAGGCCGTCCTGTTGGCGATCACCGCGATCGCCATCGTGGTGACCAACCTGTTCGAGGGGGTCGTGCTCGGCCTGCTGCTGGCGGTGGTCAAGTCGGCCTGGGAGACCTCGCACGTCCAGCTCACCACCCATGAGCTCACCGGCGGCCGGGTCGTGGTGACCCTCACGGGGAACGCCACCTTCCTCCGGCTGCCCCGCATCCTGGAGCAGTTGGAGAAGCTTCCGCAGGACCAGCCCATAGAGCTGGACCTCACCGGACTGCGCCACCTCGACCACGCCTGCCGGGTGGCCCTGGAGAACTGGGCGCGCCGGCACAACAACGCGGAGATCGAGCCGGTGACGATCCGCCAGTAGGTTCGCCCCTCTAGGCAGCGGTACGGGACGCCGAGCGCTTCACATAAGCGCCCGGCGTCTCGCCGAAGTAGCGCCGGAAGGCCAGGATGTAGCCGTTGGTGGAGACGAATCCCACCCGGGCGGCGACCGTGCTCACCATGTGGCCGGCGGCGAGCAGGTGCAGCGAGTGGTTGAGGCGCAGCCGGGTCCGCCACTCGGAGAACGCCAGGCCCGTCTCGGCGCGGAACGCCCGGCGCAGGCTGGTCGAGCTGGTGTAGAGGCCCTCCGCCCACTCGGAGGCCGTACGCGCGTCGCCGGGGTTGCGCATCAGTTCGTCGGCCACCGTCGTGGCGGCCCGCCCGGTGGGCCGGGGCAGCGGCAGGACGTCGCGGTGGCCCGAGCACAGGACGGCGAAGACCGCCGGGTCCTCCTCGGTCACCTCCGAGCTGCGCATGCGGCTGAGCAGCAGCCGCCGCTGGGCGTCGGAGACGTTGACGCTGGTCACCTCGGAATACGGCAGGTGGTGCAGCTCCGGCTCGAAGGTCTCGGGGACCACCAGCGAGTCGGGGTCGAAGCGGGCGCTGTGCGGCACCCCGGCCGGGATCCACAGCGCGACCGAAGGGGACAGTTCGTGGTCGCGGCCGAGCGCGGTGACGACGATGCGGCCCAGCGGCACGTAGAGGAACTGGTGGAAGGTGTGCACGTGCGTCGGATGCCCGCCGGCCGCGATGAAGTCGTCGTCGACGAGGGTCTCGGGGACCAAGACCCCGGCATCGGTCTCGGGCTCGTGTCCGGTCGGGGCCACGGTCCGCAGGGCAGCTTCCGCCACACCGTCCTCCAAACAGCGCGGGGCCGGTCTGTTGACCCCTGATTGTGAGTGGAACGACTCCGGCATTGGACCGTCCCAAAGCCGGATAAGGGTAACCTAACCTGCCGCTTGTCCAGGTGAGGAGCCCAGGAACCCCATGTACGTCACGTCCCCGCCGGCGACGTCAGCACCGCCACCGGCGAGGACTCGCTCCTCGCTCGGCACGGCACTCGTGCTGGCCGCCTGCGCCGTTCTGGCCTGCGCGGTGATCGCGAGCATCACGCTCGGCGCCCGCGACATCTCGCCGCCCGAGGTCGTGCGCATCCTGCTGCACCCCGACGGCACTGGATACAACAGCCAGGTCCTGTGGACCGAGCGCATCCCGCGCACCCTCCTCGGCCTCACCGTGGGGGCCGCGCTGGGCGCGTCGGGGCTGATGATGCAGGCGCTCACCATGAATCCGTTGGCCGACCCGGGGATCCTCGGGATCGAGCAGGGCGCGGCGATGTTCGTCGTGCTCGGCATCCTCTTCCTGGACATCACCGGGGTGACCGGCTACTTCTGGCTGGCGCTGGCCGGCGCGGCGTTCACCGCGACGCTCGTCCATCTGATCGGGACCCGGACCAACGCGGGCAGTTCCACCCTCGGCCTGGTGCTGGCGGGAGTGGCGCTGGCCGCTGTCATGTCGTCGCTGATCACGCTGCTGGTGGTGCGGGACGAGGCGGTCTACGCGCACCTGCGGTTCTGGTCGATGGGGCAGCTCACCGGCCGGGCCGCGGTCCTCGACGACATCGTTCCGTTCGCCGTCGCCGGGCTGCTGCTGGCGCTGCCGTTCGGGCGGACGCTCAACGTGCTGAGCATGGGCGAGGAGGCCGCGCGCGGGCTCGGGGTCCGGGTCGAACGCGCCCAACTGCTCGGGGCGGCCGTGGCGGTGCTGCTGTGCGCGGCGGCGACCGCGGCGGTCGGTCCGGTGGCCTTCGTCGGGCTGGTGGCGGCCCACTGTGCCCGGATGCTGGCGGGAGCCGACCACCGCTGGTCGCTGCCGCTGTCGATGGCGTGCGGGGCGATCCTGCTCATCGGCGCTGACATCGCGGGCCGGGTGGTGCTGGACCACGGCGAGATCCAGGTGGGGGTGATGACGGCGGTCGTCGGCACTCCGTTCTTCGTCTGGCTGGCCCGCCGCCGGAATCTGGTGCGTGTGTGATGGATCTGCTGACACGTGTCCCCGACGCCGACGCCGCGCTGCGCGCCGCGACCCTGGCCCGGCTGCGCGCCGGCCGGCGGTCCCGGTCACGCCGCACGGTCCTGACCGTCTCGCTGCTCGTGGTGGTGCTGGCCGCCCTGCTCGTCGCCTCGGTGCTGCTGGGCGGACTCGGGCGGGTCGACCCGGCCGATGTGCTGCCCGCCGCGTTCGGGATGCGGACCGGGCTCGCCGACTACATGATCTTCCGCATCCGCGCGCCCCGCGCCTTGGCCGCGCTGCTTGCCGGCGCTCTGTTCGGGCTCGCGGGCGCGCTGTACCAGCGGCTGATCCGTAACCCGCTCGCCACACCGGACATCGTCGGGATCTCGGCGGGCGCCGGGGCCGGGGCGACGACCGTGCTGCTGTTCGCCCCGGCCCTCCCCTTCGGCGCGCCGCTCGCCGCGGTCACCGGGGCGCTGGTGCTGCTGGCCGCGGTGTACGCGCTGAGCCTGCGCGGGGGCTGAACACCTACCGGCTGGTGCTGGTGGGCATCGGGCTGAGCGGGGTGTGCACGGCGTACACCAACTATCTGTTCAGCGTGGCCGACCAGCACAGCATCGCGGTGGCGATGCGCTGGCTGATCGGCAGCGTCAACGGCGTCGACTGGACGGGGGTGTCCACGCTCGCGACCGGGCTCGCCGTCTGTGTCCTGTGCGCCGCGCGGCTCGGCCGTCCGCTGGGCAGCATGTCGCTCGGCGACGATCTGGCGACCGGGCTCGGCACGTCCGTCCCGGCCGCCCGGGTCGCCGTCCTCGCCCTGGGCGCGGGAGCGGCGGCGCTCGCGACGAGCGTCGTCGGGCCGATCGGCTTCGTCTCGCTCATCAGCGGGCCGATCGCGGTCCGGCTGGTCGGCGCGGACCGGGCGTTCGGCATCGCGCCGTTCATCGGCGCGGCCCTGGTGCTCGGCGCGGACGTCCTCGCCCAGCACGCCCCTCTGATCAGCCCGGTGCCGACCGGGGTCCTCACCGCGCTGCTCGGCGCGCCCTATTTCGTCTGGCTGATCCTTCGGCGCAGACCGGGAGCCACGTCGTGACCCACCACATCGAAGCCCGTTCCATCACCGCCGGATACGGCAAGGACCCGGTCATCGACGGTCTCTCCGTCGCCATTCCGACCGGCCGGATCACCGCGCTGGTCGGCCCCAACGCCTGCGGCAAGTCCACGCTGCTGAAGTCGCTGGCCCGGCTGCTGCCGATCGCCGCGGGATCGGTGCTGCTGGAGGGCGCCGACATCCACGCCATGCCGACACGCGAGGTGGCCCGGAAGCTCGGCATCCTGCCGCAGTCCCCGATCGCCCCGGAGTCCATCACCGTCGGCGATCTGGTCTGGCGCGGTCGCCATCCGCACGTCAGGTTCGGCCGGCGGCGCACGGCGGCGGACGACGAACTGATCACGGACGCCCTGCTGGCGACCGGGACGGCCGAGCTGATCGACCGTCCGGTGGACGAGCTCTCCGGCGGTCAGCGCCAGCGCGTCTGGATCGCCCTGGCGCTGGCCCAGGACACCCCGGTGCTCCTGCTGGACGAGCCGACCACCTACCTCGACATCGCCCACCAGTTCGAGGTCATGGACCTGCTGGGCGATCTCAACGAACAGACCGGCAAGACGATCGTGCTGGTCTCCCACGACCTCAACCAGGCCGCCCTGTACGCGTCCTCGATCGTCGCCATGCGCGACGGCCGCATCGTGCACCAGGGACCGCCCGAGCATGTGCTCACCGAGGAAACCGTCGCCGACGTGTTCGGTCTGAACTGCGTCGTCGTGCCCCATCCCCGTACGGCCAAGCCCCAGATCTTTCCGCTGGGCCGCCGCACCCTCACGCTGGAGAAGTGAACTGTGCTCTCTTCGTACCCTTCGCCCTCGTCGATACGCCGCCGACCGCTCGCCGCGGCACTCCTCGCTTCGGTCACCTGCCTCGGCCTCCTCACCGCCTGCGGCGGCGAGGACAAGGGCTCCGGGGCCGCCGACGGCAGGACGTCGGCCGGTGACGGCTCCTTCCCCGTCTCGCTGACGACGGCCTGGGGCCGTACGGAGGTGGAGAAGAAGCCGGTGAGAGTGGCCACCGTCTCCGACGGCGACACCGCCCTCGCCCTCGCCCTCGGTCTGGTGCCGGTGATCACCCCCGACGTCGAGGACGGTGACAAGGTCGCGGAGTACAAGCAGCGGGCGATCGACAAGCTGGGCGCGAAGAAGCTCAAGACCTACGACGACACGGACGGCACCGACTACGAGGCCATCGCGGCCGAGGAGCCGGACGTGATCCTGGGCATGAACACCTGGGACATGGACACCGACCACGCGAAGCTGAGCCCGATCGCCCCGGTCGTCACCTTCGCCGACAAGAAGCAGTCCGACACCCTGACCTGGCAGGAGCGGCTGAAGACGGCCGCGAAGGCGCTGGGCCTGACGAAGGAGGCGGACGCGGTGATCGCCGCCAACGAGAAGGCGATCACGGACGCGGCGAGTGCCCACCCGGAGTTCAAGGGCAAGACGTACACCTACTCCGTGGTGCACCCGGAGCAGATCACGTACATGTCGTACGCCGACCAGGACCCGGGCGTCTTCGAACAGCTGGGGCTGGTGAAGCACTCGCGGGCGAAGGACTACTCCGCGAACAAGAACGGCGTCAGCCTGGAGAACCTGGACGAGCTGGAGTCCGACGTCCTGCTGATGACGTACCCGTTCGGTGACGAGGGCCTGCTGTCGGCCTCGGAGCTGGAGAGCAACAAGCTGTTCCAGTCCCTCGACGTGGTGAAGAAGAAGCACTTCGCCGTGGTTCCCTCGGAGAACACCCTCGCCTCGGCCATCGCCTACCCGGACGCGCTCAGCGCCTCCTGGGTGGTGGAGAACCTGACCCCGGTCCTGGCGAAGGCGGTCGCGGGCGAGTGAGAGGGGCTCACGGCCGGACGGCCGTCTCACCGGCGATGTCGGTGAGACGGCCGTCCGGCATCGTCAGCAGGCGGCGGCCCCGCGCGATCGTGTCCGCGCGGTGGGCGATGACGATGAGCGTGCGGTCCTCGGCCAGGGCGGCAAGGGCCTCCTCGATCCGGGCGGCCGTCATCCGGTCGACCCCGGCGGTGGCCTCGTCGAGGATCAGCACCGCCGGGTCGGTGAGCGCCGCCCGGGCCACGGCGACGAGCTGACGTTCCCCGGCCGAGAGGGTGCGGGTGCCGATCTCCGTGTCGAGTCCGTACGGGAGGGAGTCCACCCAGTCCGTCAGGCCGAGCAGTTCCACGGTCCGCTCGACGGTGGCCCGGTCGGGGCGGTTCGCGGACATCGCCAGGTTCTCGGCGAGGGTGCCGTCGACGAGATGCACCTCCTGCGGTACGAGGACGATCCTGGACCGCAGGAATGCGGGGGCGACCAGGGCGATGTCGTGACCGGCGAAGCGGATGCTTCCCGCGTCGGGGGCGTACAGGCCCGCCAGGAGCTTGCCCAGCGTCGACTTGCCGGAGCCGGTCCCGCCCGCGACGACGAGCCGTTCGCCCGCGGGGACGGTCAGGGTGAGTTCATCGATCACGCGCTTGTCAGGGCGGTAGCCGAACCCGACTCCCTTGAGCCGGAGTTCGCCGCGTACGGGCAGGGCATCGGCCGTCCGGACGACCCTCGTCGCGCCGTGCGGCCCGGTCGTGCGGATGAGGTCGAGCAGCCTGGCCAGGCGCACCTGGGCCTCCCGGGCGTCACCGATCGCCCCCGCGAGATCCTCGAATCGGTGGAAGACGTCCCGGGTCGCGAGGACGAAGACCACCGCCGCGCCGACGCTCAGCGCCCCGCGGCCGACCAGGACCGCGCTGAGCACCAGCAGTCCCGCCACACAGCCTGCCTGGATCAACGCCAGCCGGTTCAAGCGGAGTTCGGTGCGGACCTCGGCGCTCTGCGCGTCCAGCAGGCGTTCGTTGTCGCGGGCGAAACGCTCCAGCCAGCGCGGCACCGAACCGCTGGTCCGCAACTGCTCCTGCGCGGGCAGCGATTCGGCGAAGCCGGCGGCCACCGCCGCCTCGGCCGCGGCCACTTCGGCGTAGACAGGGCCGGCACGGTGGTGGAACGCCCGCACGGTCAGCAGGGCGGGAGGCAGGAAGGCGAGCAGCAGGAGCACGGTCAGCGGCCAGGAGTACAGCGCGAGCATCACGACGGTGAGCAGCAGGACCGTGGCGGCGGTGACGAGGTCGGGGAGGGTTCCGGCGGCGAAGGACGCCAGGCCGTTGATCTCCCCCGTCAGGCGGCGCAGCAACTCGCCGCCGCGGTGGGCCTCCAGGAATCGCAGGGGCGCCGCTCCCACGGCGGCGGTGGCGCGTTCACGGAGGGCGGCGAGGAGGTGTTCGCCGGTCCGGACCAGCCAGTAGCGGGAGAGCCAGGCGAGGGCTCCGCTGCCGGCGACGAGCAGGAGGAGGAGCAAGACGCGGCGGATCAGGGCGGCCCGGTCGTCGCCGCCAGCCGCGTCGATGACCTGCCCGATCGACGCGGTCACCCCGACGGCTGCCCCGGCTCCGGCCAGGTTGAGGACGGCGGTGAGGGCGAGAGCGGCCCGGTGTCCGGCGAGGAAGGGGGCGGCGCGCCGGAAGACGGCCCGCTGGTCGGGGAGGTCGGCGAGCCGGTCGGGGTCAGCCATGGAGTGTTTCCTGTGTTTCCTGTTCGGGTGAGGTGCGGTCCGGTGCGGTGGACGGCGGGCTCGCGCGCGGTGCGGGCAGGGCGATCTCGCGGTCGGCGCGGGCGAGGACGGCGGGCGAGTGGCCGGCGATGAGCACGATCCGGTCGGCGGTGGCGCGGCGGAGCCGGTCCAGGACTTCGGCCTCGGTCGTGGCGTCGAGGGCGGAGGTCACGTCGTCGAGCAGCAGGACGGGGCTATCGCGCAGCAACGCCCGTGCCAGCGCGACGCGTTGGCGCTGTCCGCCGGAAAGCGCCCCGCCGCGCTCCCCCACCTGGGTGTCCAGTCCGTCGGCGAGGGCGGAGAGGGTGGGGTCGAGTCCGGCCGTGTGCGCGGCCGTCGCCAGTTCGGTGGGTGTCCGGGGGCCGGGGAGGAGCAGATTGTCGGCGATGGTGCCGTGGAGCAGGAGGGGCCCTTCGGGGACGAAGCCGACGAGGCGGTAGAGCTGCTCCGGGTCGAGGGAGTCCAGGGGTACGCCGCCGAGGGTGACGGTGCCGGAGGCGGGCACGAGCTGGGCGACGGCGCGCAGCAGCGTGCTCTTGCCGCAGCCGGTGGGCCCGGTGAGCGCGAGCCATTCGCCCGGCCGGGCTTCGAGGGCGAGCGGGCCGACGTCGGTCCGGCCGGGCCGTCGTACGGTCAGTCCGGCCACCCGCAGCACACCGCCGTGCTCCATGTCGACGTGCGGGCGGGCGGGTGCGGGCAGGTCCAGCACGCGGGCGATCCGCCCGGCCGCCACGCGGGCCTCGGCGAGGTCGCCGAGCCGGGCGATCAGCGCGTTCACCGCGACGGACACGGTGCCCATCCACAGGACGAACGTGGTCAGGGCGCCGACGGTGATCCGCCCGTCGGTCACGGCGAGTCCGCCGGCCAGGAGCCCGGCGGTGACCGCCAGCAGCGGAACGGTGAACGCGGCGGCCTCCCACACCGACCCGACGGCCGCGAGCCGCAGGGTGCGGCGCTTCACCTCGGCGCTGTGCCGGTGGTGCCGTTCCACGAGCAGGTGGTCGCCGCCCACGCCGCGCAGCGGCAGCAGGGCGGTGAGCAGTTCGTCGGCGGCGGCGGACCTGGCGCCGTGGGCGTCGGCGAGCTGCTCGGCACGGCGGCCGAAGAGGGGCGGGAACACCCGGTTCAGCAGCAGGAGTACGGGGACGGTGGCGGCGGCGACCAGCAGGAGCAGCGGGTCGAGTCCGCCGATGGCCGGGACGAGGACGAGGGCGGTGAGGCCGATGACGACCCAGGTGGTCAGTCCGTGGATCCAGACGAGGACGGTGTCCACGTCGCGGGTGGCGCGAGTGGTGAGGTCGCCGAAGGTTCCGGTGCGGTGCTGGAGCGTGTCGGTGTCGACGGCGAGGATCGCCTTCAGCAGCCGGGAGCGCAGCCGGGTTCCGGCCCGGTTGTCGGCGAGCGTGGCCCACAGCTGCCAGCCGCGCATCCCGGCGTACTCGACACCGGCCGCGGCGAGGAACGCGGCTCCGTACAGCAGCGCACCGGCGGGCGATCCGCTCCGCACCCCGGCGTCGACCGCCCGGCCCAGCAGCCAGGGCATGGCAAGGAAGGCGCTCTGGCGTACGGCGGCCCAGCCCACGGAGCGCAGGAAGGGGCCCCGGACCCGGTGCAGGGCCCGGCGCAGAAGGCGGGTCGACGGGTCGGCGGGGCTGCGGGAGAAGATCACGGGCGGCTGCTGTCCTCGGTCGTGCGGGGCGCGCGGAGCGGTCGGGCCCGGTCACCGTAGAAGCGGGGCACCGGCCGTGGTCCAAGGCAGAGCGCAGCCCGTCGAAGCGGCGGGCCCGGACCGGGCGCGCCCGCCCGGTGACGTGGCGCGCAGTGGCACCGGCTGGACGGCTGGTTGGATCGCGGACCGCCCCTGCGGCCTAGGCTTCGGACGTACCGGATCCGAAGGAGCAGCACCGATGTCCACGCGCAACCCCCGCCCCGTCGTCACCTTCCCCATCGTGCTGAGGGAGCTGACGGTGCTGCGGGTCACGGACGTCACCCCGGGCATGCGGCGGGTCACCCTCGGCGGGGAGCAGCTGCGTGCTTTTCAGCGGGACGGTCTGGATCTTCCGGCCCTGCGGTCGGAGGGGTTCGACGACCATGTGAAGTTCTTCTTCGCGGACGGGGACGCGCCCCCGGTGCTGCCGGGGCAGAACGTGAGCAGCCTGGACTGGCCGGCCGACGCGCGCCCGATCGCCAAGGACTACACGCCGGTGCGCTACGACCCGGAGGCCGGGGAGATCGACTTCGACTTCGTCCGGCACGAGGGCGGTGTCGCCTCGTCGTGGGCGCAGGCCGTGCGGCCCGGTGAGGTCACCTGGATCGCCGGTCCGAAGATGTCGCACGGCCACCCGGAGGGCGTGGACTGGCTGCTGGTGATCGGCGACGAGACGGCGCTGCCCGCGATCGGCCGGTGGCTGGCGGAGATGCCCGCGGGCACCAGGGCCCGGGTCTTCGTCGAGGTCGGCGAGGAGAGCCACCGCCAGGACCTGCCGACCGAGGCGGACGCGACGATCACCTGGCTGACGCGCGACGGCGCCCCGGCGGGCACCACGGACCTGCTGGAGCGTGCGGTGCGGTCCATGGAGTGGCTGCCGGGCGAGGTGTACGTGTGGGCGGCGGGCGAGGCCGTCTCGCTGAAGGGCATCCGCCGTCACCTCGGCACCGAGCGCGGGGTGCCGCGCGAGCGGACGCACATCACGGGCTACTGGCGGCGCACCGAGCCGGACCCGGTCGCCGGGGCCGAGGCGGCACAGGACGACGCGCACGAGCGGCTGCACGAACTGACCGACCTGGCACCGGGTTTCGCGATCCGCGCGGCTGTCACCCTCGGTCTGTTCGACCTGGTACGTGACGGGGTGTCGGGTTCGGACGAACTGGCCCGCCGGGCCGGGGCCGAACCTTCGCTGCTCGGCGCGCTGCTGACGTATCTGGTGGCGATCGGGCTGCTGGAGACCGACGGCGACGGGCACCGGCTGACGGCGGTGAGCGAGGAACTCGTCGAGGACGACCACTCGTCGGACGAATACCACCTCGGCGGCGCGCAGGCGGCGATGGACCTTTCGCTGGCCGGGCTGCACCACACGCTGCGCACCGGCGGTCCCGGCTACCGTACGGCCGACGGCCTGCGGGTGGCGGCGGCGATGGGCGAGGACGAGCTGCTGGCGGGCACGGCCCGCGCCGCGGTCGAGGAGGAGGCGCGCTGGGTGGCTCCGGGGGTGTCCGGTGCGTACGACTGGGCGTCGGTGACCTCGCTGACCGCGGGCGGCCACGGCGTCGGCACCCTGGTGAACGCCCTGGTCAAGGCGCACCCCGCTCTCCGCGTCGGGATCACCGCCCTGCCTTCCGAACTCAGGGTCCTCCGTGAGGAGATCCTGGACACCGACGTCGCTCCGCGCGTCGAACTGATCCCGCGAACCGGGCCGGTGCCGCATGGGGGCAGCACCGTCCTGGTCTCGCGTCTTCTGGAACGGCTTCCTGACGAGGACGCCGTGCTGGCGCTCTCGGAGGCGGCCGAAGCGCTGCCCGCCGACGGGACGCTGCTCCTGGTCGAGCAGATCCGCCCGGCCGGCCCGGACGAGGATGCCGCGCTCCAGCATCTGCGGCTGGCCTGCCTGTTCGGCTCGGGGCTGCGCGCGCAGGAGGAGCTGGAGGTGCTGGTGGAGCGGGCGGGGCTGCGGATACGCCGCCGCGAGGACGTCGGCTGGGACCACCGGCTGTGGGTCCTGGGCCCGGCCGGGGGCCGCTGATCCCGTACACCTTCGCCGCACGGCTGCGCGGGGCCCGGAATCCGGGCCCCGCGCAGCCGTGTCCGATCAGGCGGCCTGGGTGAGGAGTTCCGCGCGGCCGAAGAGGAGCGCGTATCCGGGCGGCAGGCATCCGACGACCTCGGCGGCGAGGTCGTCGCCCACCAGGACGGCGATCTGGCTGAGGACCACCCCGGCGTCCCACCGGGCGGTCGCCTGGGTGCCGCCGGTGCGCTCGGCGAGTTCGCCGACGAAGGCGGCCCCGGCGAGCTGCTGCACGGCCGGGACGTCCGCGGTGAAGACACGGGCGGCCTCCTCGGGCAGGGCGGCGGCCAGGGCGACGCGTTCGTCGCCGGTGATCTGGCGGCCGAGCGCGCCCAGCACGGCACGCAGGCTCTCCTCGGCGCGTTCGCGCGTGGGGTAGGCGCCCTCGTACCGGATCTTCTCCAACAGCAGGCCAAAGGTCGTGTCCATCGGTGCGCCGGCGTTCCGAGGCTCGTGGGTCATCGTGGCGGCAGCCCTTCTCGTCCGTACTGCTCGTGTCGGCACACTGTCCGCCCCCGCGGCTCGTCGTCGAGCGGGCGCGGGGGCGGACAGCGGTGGATCAAGGTCAGGTGCTCTTCGCATGCCCGCCGAAGGGCAAGTCATACCCGGGTCCTGGCCTCGCTCCAGCAGTTGGGCGAGAAACCGCCGTAGGGGCTGCCGGCTAAGGCTTGCGGGCGACGAGCCCCCACTGGTCGACCGGCACGGCGTCGTCCTCCTCGGGCCGCCAGCGGTCGATCGGGACGAAGCCCGGCTCGACCAGCTCCAGGCCCTCGGCGCAGCCGGTGATCTCCTCCGGCTCCCGCACGAGATAGGGCGGGTTCTCGCCCGACGCGTACGCCTCCTGGGCCGCCAGCGTCTGCGGGGTCTTCACCGTGTCGCAGAGCACCAGGAAGCTCCCCGACGGCATCCTGGCCAGATACCGCTGGACGACCTCGATGCCCTCGGCCGGAACGAGGTGCCCGAGGGTCGAGAGCAGGAGCACGGCGACGGGCTCGGACAGATCGAGGGTCTTCGCCGCCTCGTCCACCACCGCGTCCGTCGCGGACAGGTCGGCGTCCACATAGGCGGTGCGCCCCTCGGGCGCACTGGTCAGGAGCGCCTGCGCGTGGGCGAGGACGATCGGGTCGTTGTCGACATAGACGATCCGGGACTCCGGCGCGATGCCCTGCGCCACCTCATGGGTGCTGTTCGCCACCGGCAGCCCGGTGCCGACGTCCAGGAACTGCCGTACCCCCACCGAGGCGAGATGGCGGATCGCGCGGATCTGGAAGGCGCGGGAGGCACGGGCGATGTCGACCATCTGCGGGTAGGCCGCGCTCACCACCTCGGCCAGCTCCCGGTCCACCGGGTAGTGGTCCTTGCCGCCCAGCCACGCGTTCCAGACGCGCGCCGAGTGGGGAATGTCGGACCGGATCCTGCGGCGGAATTCGTCGTCGACGCTCATGGCTCTCCTCTACCCGCTTCCCGTACCTGGCGGTTGGCCGGACGTACGACGACCGGCCCCCTGCCGGCGACCGTACCCCGCGCCCCGTCACGCGGCGTTGGTGGGGCGGCGGACCGGCGAGCTGGAGGCCGGGCGGGCGTTCAGAGGATCCGGCCGGCCAGGCCGAGGATCCAGCTGATCAGCACCGCGAGCAGGATGAAGATCCCGACGGTGATGACGCCGCACCACGACCAGCCGCCTCCGGTGTCCAGCCCCTGGTCGTCCCGACCGCCCAGCTCCCCGTCGAACAGATCCATGGTCCGCCCCTCCCCCGTACGCGGGACCCCCCGGTTCCGCAGGGAGGTAATCTCCCACGCCGGCCTCCTGCCGGTCGAGCCGGGTGGGGGGCCGCCGGGGAGCGGGCTCACGGCAGTTCGGTCCACCCGTGGGCCGTACGCCAGTGACCTCCCGCTCGCAGGTGGCGGACCAGGGAGCGTTGCAGGGTCGTCCGCTGCGGCAGGCGGTCGAGGTCGGCCGTCCCCGGCGGCGTGTGGAAGACGAACTCCAGCACGTCGTCATCGCCGACCGGCCGGGCCCCGAAGGCCGCGAAACGACGCTGGAACGCGAGGATGTTGGAGCCGGCGGGGAGGTGGTCGGCGAGCTGCCCGTCCAGGAGCCAGGAGTGGCAGGTGGCATGCCGGTGGGGGGCGCCGGGGAAGTGCCGGGCCTGGAAGCCCCGGGCGGCGGCGAGGGAGGCGTCGCAGCCGGTGGGGTCGAGCGGGCCGTCGCCGGGGATGTGCGCCTGGAGGACCGGGTCTCCGTGGGCGGGACCGCCGGCGGCCGCCGCGTCCCCGCCGGAGGCGTCGGCGTCGAGGACGCCCCGCTCGAACTGGAGGCGGCCGAGCCGGTGCAGGGTGCCCCGGAAGTGGCGGACGATCCACCGCTGGCGGTCGAAGCCGCCGGTGCCGTGGCCGAGCCGGTACGTGGTCAGCTTCGCGCCGAGGTCGGCGAAGGTGGCGGCGACGATGTCGTCCGGGATGCCGAGGCGGCGCTGCCGGTCCAAGGCGTGCGGAAGGGCCAGGAGGTAGAGGTGGACGTAGAAGTACCGGCCGGCGCTGCCGAGGACGGCGGGCGCGGTCGGCCAGTCGGGCGCGGTCGACGGGGCGTCGGGGCCGGGGTCGGCGTAAAGCTGCTGGTGGCAGCGGACCAGCGCCTCCCACCGGGCGGGGTCGCGCGCGGGGTCCGGCAGACCGGCGGCCGCTTCTGTCCGGTCCTGGCCGGGGATGGCCAACAGGTCCATCCGCTGGGCCAGTTCCGCGCCGGTCGGCGGCTTCGGGTCGGCGACGGTGGTGACGGCGGGTTGTTCCCAAAGAGTGGCCAGCCACTGACCTGCGGCGGCTTCCGGGTCGGCGGGACGGTCCGCGGGCCCGGTCATGCGTGGGCCGCCGCGGTGAGCTGGTGGCGGAGCCGGTCCAGCTCGCGGATGCTGTCGTCGAGGCCACCCGGGCGGGACCGGAGGAGCCAGCAGGCGCGTTGCTCGGCGAGCAGTGGCTCGATCCGGCGCAGCAGGCGGCGCGCGGCCGCCGGTTGCATCGCGTCGGCGTCGGGGACGGCGTCCGCGTCGGCCCGTACGGCGGCGCGGGCCCGCAGCACGTCCAGGGCGAACTGAGCCAGCGCGACGGCGTGGTGGAGCTCGCGCCGCACGACCTCGCCGTCGGCGGCGGCCGGGTCGGCAGCGGTGAGGTCGTCCCGGCAGGCGGCGAGCGTCGCGGCCACCCGGTCCAGGGCCTCCGGTGCCGGAAGCGCCGGCAGGGGGACGGCGGGGTCGGGGAAGAGGGCGCGGGCGACCGGCGAAGCGTTGAGCAGCGGCACCCCCAGGTCCCGGTGGACCCGGCCGAGACGCATCAGGACGCCGCCTGTCAGGCGGGCCTCGTCGAGCAGGACGTGGTCGTCGAGCACGGCGGCGATGTCGAGGTCCCGGTTGGCCTCCAGGGACCAGCTCACCGCGCCGCCGAAGACCACCGGACCGTACGCCACCGAGGGCGCGTCCCAGTGGCCGTGGTCGCCCCAGGAGGTGAGCAGGAATCCCTGCGCGGCGTTCTCGCGGCCGGTCTCGGCGGCGTCCAGCATGTTGTCGACGGCGTTGTCGATCCGGCCGAGGAGGGAGTTCCAGTTGCTCGCGCCGGGGGCGACCCAGAACGGCACGCCGGCCTCGGAGAGGAGCTTGCCGCGCGAACGGAAGCCGTCGCGGAGGTTGTCGAGGTCGGCGCCGAGCCGCTGCCAGGTGCGGGCCTCGGGCGTGTCGCCGTCGATGACCTCGGACAGCAGCCGGGGCCCGTCGTACTGCCACACCACGGGGACGGCTCCCGGCGGGACCCGGTCCATCAGTTCGGGGTGTTCGGCGAAGACGTCGGCCCAGAACTCCACGGTGTATCCGGCCTCCAGCCAGGGGGCCATGAGCCGGGTGACGAAGGAGAAGTAGACCTCGCCGGCGCCCTGTTCGGCCACCCGCTCCGCCGACCGTCCGCGTCCCAGCTCGAAGGGCTCGTCGGCGCCGATGTTGAGCCGCCGGGAGCGGACCTCGCGGGCGGCCTCGGCGACCAGGGCGGTGGCGAAGGCGGCGTTGTCGTCGGTGGGTTGCAGGGTGCTGGGCGGGCGGTGGACGCCGCCGCGTTCGAAGCCTTCTGGGTTCTCCGCGCGGTGGGCGTGGCGGGGGTGGCGCAGGAAGCGTTCCATGTGGCCGAAGGTGTTCTGGTTGGCGACCAGTTCGATGCCGGCGGCGGCGCAGCGCGCGTCGAGCCAGCGCAGGTCGTCGGCGGTGAGCGGGGAGGCGTCCTGCCAGACGTCCCGGTGGTCGCGGAAGGCGTAGGTGTGCTCGCCGTACAGCTCCAGCTGGGTGAAGCGGGCCAGGGCCAGGATCTCGATCCAGCGGGCCAGGGTGCGGCGGGTGGGGACGCGGTCGCGGCTGATGTCGAGGAGGAAGCCGCGTACGGGGAAGTCGGGGTGGTCGCTGATGTCGTAGCCGGTGGCGGTGTAGTCCGGTCCGGTGCGGAGCTGGTCCAGGGTGCCCAGGGCGTAGCGCAGGCCGAGGGCGTCGCGGTGGTCGACGGTGACGCCTTCGGGGCCGGTGCGCAGGCGGTATCCCTGGGGCGGGAGGTCCGGGTCGGCGGTCACGTGGACCGGGGCGTCGAGGGCCGCGCCGCCGGGGGTCGTCGTGAGGGAGCGGGGGGCGGGGAAAGGGGTGAGGGGCACGGTGGGGCTCCGGGGTGCTGGGGCGGGCGGTGTCGCCGGGTGGCGCGGGGCCGGAGCCCCGCGCCACCCGGCGACGTGCGGGTCAGGTGCAGGAGCTGAGTTCGCAGATGTCGTTGCGGTCGGTGGAGACCTTGAGGTCGTCGTACCAGATGAAGCTGTTGTCGTTGTCGGGGGCGAAGGAGGGGGTCGCGCCGCCGGCGAAGCTGGAGAAGTAGGCACGGTCGACCTGGTCGTCGTTGGTGACGAAGCGCAGGCCGGTCACCTTGGCGGCGGACTGGCCGTTGTAGAAGACCTCGATCTCGCCGTCGGGGTTGGCGTTGCCGCCGGTGACGGTGTTGACCTTGACGCGCTGGGCGACGTTGACCCACTGGTTCTTCGGCCAGTGGATGTCGGCGCCGTTCCTCTTGAGGACGGCGTAGTCGCCGTACTGGCCCGCGTGGCCCATGTGGTAGTAGTACACGGCCGCCTGGCCGTTGTTCTGCCGCCAGATCATGCGGGAGCTGAATCCGTTGGTGCCGTCGCAGACCTGCCCGCCGGAGCAGGAGGCTCCGCCGGCGAGTCCGAGCCCGACCTTGCCGGCGTACTCGGTGGTGCCCCAGCTGAAGTCGCCGCTGAACTTCACCCAGAACGAGAGGTAGTACTCGCGTGCCTTGGTGAGGGCGAAGGGCGCCTGCGCTCCGGAGTCCTCGGGGCCGATCTTGCCCTTGGGGTAGTGGACGCGCAGCGACTTCGAACCCCCGTGCGCGGGTGTCGTGTCGTCGATGCGGGCCCGGGTCTCCATGCCCTGCTGCCAGGGCGCGGTCCAGCCGTCGGTGGCCCACTGGCCGAGCGGGTAGCCGTTCCCGGCGGCGGGGCGTTCGAAGGTGTTGACCTTGTACGTCGGCGCCATCGCCGCCGGGGCGGGTCCGGCGGTGGCCTGCGGAGCCAGGGCGGCGGCGGGGACGAGCAGCGCGGCCGCGGCGGTCAGGAGCAGGGTTTTCGTCTTCATCGTTCCTCTTCCCTGTGGGGTGGGGATGCCCGGTGGGGCGGGCGTCTCCCCGTGGGTGGGTGCGGGGTGATGTCAGGCGAGCCAGCGCGGCAGGGCGCCGGCGATGAACGCGTCCTCCTCTGCGAGCCAGGGGTAGGCGGTGTGCACGCGGTCGATCTCCTGTGCCTGTCCGGGCGAGAGGCCTTCCGCGGGATCGAGGCACCAGGTGCCGTTCAGCAGGCCCTGGCGGCGGAGCACTTCGTGGACGCCCGCGATGACTCCGGCGAAGGAGCCGCGTACGTCGTAGACGGCGGCGTTGGCGTCGGTGTCCCCGGCGAGCCGGGCCAGCGCCCGCTGCCGGGCCGTTTCGTCCCCGGCGTCGGCGGCGTGGACGTCGGCGAGCAGCCGGACGGCCGAGCGGGTCCAGACGGCCCAGTGGCCGAGCAGCCCGCCGACGAAGCGGCGGACGGCCGGGCCGGCGGGGGTGGTCACGTGGTACGGAGTGAGGAGGTCGGCGACGATGGTGTCGTCGTTGCCCGTGTAGAGGGCGACCTCGGCTCCCCGGTCGGAGTCGGCGATGCCCTGGACCAGCTCCAGGGTGCGGTAGCGGTCGAAGGGGGCGGCCTTGACCGCGACGGTGGACTCCTGATCGGCGAGCGCCCGCCAGTAGGCGCGGGGCAGTTCACGGCCGCCGACGGCTTCCTGGAGGTAGAAGCCGACGACGGGGAGGACCTCGCCGACGGCGGCACTGCGGTCCAGGAGGTCGTCGAGCGTGGCGTGCGGGAGCCCGGCGGGCGAGACGAGGACGGCGTCGTAGCCCAGTGCGCGGGCGGTGGCGGCTTCCTCGACGGCCTGGCGGACGGGTCCGGCGACTCCGGCGATTCGGCAGAAGGGGCGGCTCGCGGCGGCCGACGCGCTCTCCTCGGCGGCGAGTTCGAGGACGGGCCGGAACAGGCCGTGGTCGCGGATGGCGAACTGGGTGGTGTGCACGCCGACCGCCACTCCCCCGGCGCCCGCCTCCAGGTAGTAGCGGGTGAGGGCGCGTTGCCGCCGTTCGTCGAGGGTACGGCCGGCGGTGAGGGCGAGGGGGTGGGCGGGGATGACGGTTCCCCGGTGGAGGAGCGCGGCGGTCGCCGGAGCCATCGGGGCGGAGGCGGACATCAGAACGAACCGTCCCGTCGCTCGAACTTGGTCGGCTTGTTCCAGAGTTCGCCGCCCGCGGTGATCCATCGGGCCTGGAGCTCGACGAGTTGGCCGAGGGTGCGGTCCGGGTAGCCGAAGAGGGTGTGGCAGAGCGTGGCGTCGGCGAGCAGGCTGGTGGCGGGTTCCTCTCCGGTGAACTCCGGTACGACGTCGAGGTGGTGGGCCAGCATGGTGGCGAGGGCGCGCACTCCGGCCGTCTCGGGCCCGGTCAGGTTGAGGACGAACGGCTCGGGCGCGGCGGCGTGGCCGACACTGCGCAGGACGACCTCGTTGGCGTACCGCTGCCAGACGACGTTCACCGCGCCCGCGCCGAGGTCCACCGGTTTGCCGGCGAGCAGGGTGCGGGCGAGGTCGGCGAGGACGCCGTAGCGGGGCTCCACCGCGTAGTTGAGGCGGATCAGGGCGACGGGGGTGTCCTCGGTGCGTGCGGCATGGGTGAAGACCTGCTCCCGGCCCCGGCAGGTGACGGCGTAGTCGCCGACGGGGCGGGGCTGGTCGCTCTCCCGGGAGCCGCCGGTGACCGGGGCGGTCATGCCGTAGACGTTGCCGGTGGAGAGCGCGACGACGCGGGCGCCCCGGTAGCGCCGGGCCACGAAGGCGGGCAGCACCGTGTTGGTCATCCAGGCGTGTTCGGGCGCCGAGGCGGTGCCGAACTTCGCGCCGACCAGGTGGATCACGACCGCCGCGTCCGGCAGGGCGTCCACGGCGGCGGGGTCCGACAGATCGGCGACGACGGTGCGTACACCGAGCTTCTCCAGTCCGGCCCGGCCCCGCGCGTCCGTCCACCGGGACACCGCCAGCACCTGGACGTCCTCCCGGCCCGCCGCGTCCAGTGCCCGGCGGGCCATCGAGGCGATGCCCGCCCCCGTCTTGCCGCCGGCTCCCAGGACCACCACGTCGCCGGACCAGTCGGCGGCCCCGGCCACCAGCTCCGGTCCCGGGCGGCCCAGTTCCTCTTCGAGATCCGGGACTCCGCTCCGGATTTCCTTCATCGCGTTCTCCCACCCAATTCATTCCCTTAAAAGGAATGAATTTCTGTTTTTCTTGACGCTGGGGTTACAAAAGCACCGCCAAGTGGTTGACGCAAGAGATTGATTGCTGCAATCTCACCGGCATGAAATCGGCAGAGAAGAAGGATTCATTCCTTCGCGGGCCCAAATACCTGCAAGTCGCCGAGCGGCTGCGCAGGGAGATCACGAGCGGCTCCTGGACGCCCGGGGCGCAGCTGCCCGTCGAGCGGGAGCTGGCGGACACGCTCGCGGTCAGCGTCAACACGCTGCGCCGGGCGGTCAGCGAACTCGTCGACGAGGGCATCGTGCAACGGCGGCAGGGGGCGGGCACGTTCGTGTCGCCGCTGCCGGAAGCCGCGCCTGCGGGCTCCGGTTCCTCGGGGGCCGCCGCCTGGTGGGCGTACTCGTGCCCTCGACGACGTACTACTATCCGCGGGTCGTCGACGGCATCCAGCGGGTGCTGCGCGATGCCGGCGTCGGAGTCGTCCTCGCCTCCTCGAAGTACGACCTCGGCATCGAGCGCGACGAGGTGCGGGCGATGCTCGACAGCGGTGTGCAGGGGCTGCTGCTCGTGCCGAATCTTCATCTGCTCGACGAGCCGCAGGAGTACGTGGACGACCTGCGACGCCTCACCGTGCCGTACGTCCTCGTCGAGCGGCGTCCGCCCGCCCCCGCGCCGGACGATCCCACGTCCTACGTGGCCACGGATCATCCGGGCGGGGTCTGTACGGCCGTACGTCATCTGCGCTCGCTCGGCCATGAGCGGATCGGTCATCTGGGGCGGCTGCGCACCGGGACGTCGGATGCCGTGGCGCGCGGGTTCGACGAGGCCGCGGCGCTGCTGGGCGCCGATGTGGTGGAGGGCGCGGTGGCCCGCGCGGACATCTGGTCACCCGAGGGCATCGCCGCCTACGCGCGGCACTGCGCCGACGCGGGCATCACAGCGGTGTTCTGCCACGGCGACCGGGACGCGGCGGCCCTGGTGGTGGCCGCCCGGCGGCACGGCCTGTCGGTCCCGGAAGACCTCGCCGTCGTCGCGTACGACGACGAGGTCACCGAAGTGGGCGACATCCCGCTGACGGCGATCTCCCCGCCCAAGGAGGAAGTCGGCGCGCTGGCCGCCCAACTGCTGCTGAGCCGGATGGACTTCGGGTCCGGTGCGGTGTCCCACCGGGTCGACGTACAGCCGCGCCTGATCGTCCGCGCGTCCTGCGGCGCGGCGCCACACGACCGCTGATCTCCCCTCTCCTCTTATTCCTGCCTGCCCCGCACTCACCTCACCTGGAGACCTCCATGCCCCTCGCCCCGCCCGCCGGCCGGTTCCGTATCGGCTTCCTCGGCGCGGGAGGTGTCGGCGCCGCGCATGTGCACGCGGCCGCCGGCGCCCCCGACTACGGGATCGCGGCGATCTGCGACACCAACCGTCCCTCGGCCCAGGCACTCGCGGAGTCCGTCGGCGTGCCCGCCTACAGCGACCACCGGGTCATGTTCGCCGAGGCCGGTCTCGACGCGGTCGTGATCGCCGCACCGCACGCGCTGCACGCCCCGATGACCGTCGACGCCGCGCGGGCCGGGCTCCACGTCCTGGTGGAGAAGCCGATGGCCACCACCACCGAGGACTGCGCCCTGATGACGGAGGCGTGCGAGGCGGCCGGTGTGCTGCTGGCGGTCGCCCATGTCATCCACTTCGACCCGGTCGTCCGCGAGACCCGGACCCTGATCGCCTCCGGCCGGTACGGACAGCCGCTGCTCATCACGCACCGGCGCTCCTCCCACTACGAGCCCGGCTCCCGCCCGCCGTGGTTCTTCGACCGGGCGGTTGCCGGAGGGGGCATCGTCCTCAACGTCGGCACCCATGGCCTCGACCGCATCCAGCTGTTCGCCGACTCCGCCGTCCGCCGGGTCAGCGGGGTCGTGCGGGGCCGACCCGGACTGGAGGTGGAGACCGACGCCCTGGCGCTGGTGGAGCTCGACAACGGCATCAACGCCAGCATCGCGCTCACCAGCCGGGGCATGCCGTACTTCGACGAGACCGAGGTCGTGCTCGACGAGGCGACACTGCGCATATCCGCGACCGAAGGACTCTTCGTCCTCCGCGACGGACAGGCCACGCACCTCCTCAAGGCCGACCCGGGCCACCAGCCACAGGCCTTCCGTGACCAGTTGGACGGGTTCGTGACGGCGGCACGCGGCGGCCCCGGCCACTACGTCGACGGGGCGTACGGACGCGGTGTCGTCGCCGCCGCGCTCGCGGTGTACGACTCGGCCGAGCGGGGACAACGGGTCGACGTGGCCGCCGAGCGGGTGGCCCCGTGAACCCCCGGGCGTTCAGCACGCTGGGCTGCCCCGGCGCCGGCCTGGACGAGGTCGTCCGGCTGGCCCGTACCGGGCCCTGCACCGGCATCGAACTCCGCTGCTCGGATGGCCAGTTGGTGTACCCGGAGCTGGATCCGGACGGTGCGGACCGGATCGCGGGGGCGCTGCGTGGGGCGGGCCTTGCGGTGCCGGTGCTCGCCTCCTACGTCCAGGTCGCCGCCGACGCGCCGGACGTCGTCGAGCGGCTGGCCCGGCACATCGCCCTCGCGGCCCGGCTCGGCGCGGGCCAGGTGCGGGTCTTCGGCGGCGGGGCCGGCCTGCCGAGGGGACGGTGGGAGCGGGCGGTGCGTCATCTGGCCGCGGCAGCGCCTCTCGCCGCCACGGCCGGGGTCGGCATCGCGCTGGAGACCCACGACGAGTTCCTGACGGGCGCCGAGGTGGCCGAGGTGCTGGAGGCCGTCGGCTCTCCCGCCGTGGGGGCCGTGTGGGACGCGGTCAACCCGTGGCGGGCGGGCGAGAGCCCGGAGCGCACCGCGGAACTGCTGGGGCCCTGGCTCCGCCACGTACAGCTCAAGGACGTCGCCTCGCCCACCGATCTGCGGCCGGTCCCGCCCGGCCGGGGTGTACTGCCGCTCGGCGATGTGCTGGGACAGCTCCGCCGTCTCGGTTACGACGGCTGGATCAGCCTCGAATGGGAGCGCGCCTGGTACCCCGAGGCGGCTCCGCTCGCCGAGGCGCTCCCCGCCTTCCACCGGGTCCTCGACGCCGCCTGACGGCGCCCGTACCCCCGCGTGTCCGTCCTCATCTCCCTTCCCACTCCCGCGAAAAGGGGTTCTCCCATGCGTTCTTCCTGTCCCGTCGTCACCGTTCTCACCCCGGGTGTCCGTCATGGCTAGCCCGGCGCTCAGCAGACGGGGCCTGCTCTCCGCCGGGCTGTGGACCGCCCTGGCCGGCGTCACCGCCACCGCGTGCGGGGGTGGGTCCGATGCCGGGCCGAGCGGCCCCGACGGCCCGCTGACCCTGTGGTCGGCACTGCGCGGCACGGACACCCTGGTCGCGGCCTGGAACGAGCTCCACCCGGAGGAGCCCGTCGACTTCTCCCCGATGACGTCGGGGCTCGCGGGCGGCAACGCGAAGCTGTCGAACGCCGCGCGGGCCGGGAACGCGCCGGACATCGTGACGCTCGTCGACGCCGATCTGCCGTCCTTCGCCATCGACGGTGTCTGTGCGGACGTGACCGGCCTCGTCACGCCCCGGCTCCGTGAACGCCTCGGTCCGCAGGCATGGACCAACGGAGTGCTGGACGGCCGGACGTACGGTATTCCGGTCGACCTCGGGCCGATGCTCTTCGCCTACCGCGAGGACATCCTGACCCGGCACCGTATCGAACCACCCACCACCTGGGAGGAGTTCGGGGAGGCGGCCCGCCGGCTGAAGCGGGACGCGGGCGTCGACCTCACGACCTTCCACCCCAACGCCTACAACGTGCTGGCCGGGCACACCATGCAGAGCGGCGGGCAGTGGTTCGCCATCGAGGACGACGCCTGGGTGCTGGACTTCCTCGGCGATCCGAGCCGGCGGGTCGCGGAGTTCTGGCAGGGCCTGGTCGACGAGAAGGTGCTGATGTTCGCCCCCGGCTCCAGCCAGCAGTGGATGTCCGCGCTCGCCCGGGGCGCCGTCGCCTCGCATCTCGTGGGGCCGTGGGGGCTTGCCGCCCTCGTCCGGTCCGTGCCGGGCACGTCGGGGCGCTGGCGGGTGGCGCCGCTGCCCCGGTGGGAGGGCGGCGAGGACGTCGTGGGGACCGACGGGGTCTCCGTGCACGCCATCACCGCCGACAGCAACAAGAAGGAGCGCGCGATGCGGTTCCTGGAGTGGATGACCACCGCGCCCGAGGCGATCACCGCCCGCCTCTCCGGGGGCCGCTCCAGCATCCTGCACGCCGACGCCGGTCTGGTGGCCAACGCCTCCCGCGAGTTCGACACGGCGTTCTACGGCGGCCAGGACGTCTACCGACTCGTGGAGCAGCAGGCCAAGTCGCTGCGTACCGGCTGGACGTGGGGTCCGCGCATGCAGGCGACGGCGACCTCGCTGCATCAGGGGCTGGCCCGGCTGGAGTACGGCACGACCATCGCCGACGCGCTCCGCACCGCCCAATCCGAGACGCTGCCCGACCTGCGCAGCCTGGGTCTTTCTGTGAGGCAAGCATGAGCACCGCCGCCGACCGTATGAACACCGCCGCCGAAGGCCTGACCACAGCCACCGACTCCCGCCGTGCGCGCCGCCCTCAGCGGCTGGCCGTCTCCACCCTCCTCGGTCCGTTCGGTGTCCTGCTGGTCGCGGTGTTCGTCGTCCCGACCCTGTACGCCGTCTACCTGAGCTTCTTCTCGACCTCGCACAGCGGTCTGGGCTTCGGCAACGCCCGCACGGCCTTCGCGGGGCTGCGCAACTACACCGCGGTCCTGTCCGATCCGAGCTTCGTCCGGGGCGTGGGCATCACCCTGCTCTACGCGGTGGTGTTCATCCCGCTGGTCCTGGTGGGCGCCCTCGCCCTCGCGCTGCTCTTCGACTCGGGCCTGATCCGGGCCCGGCAGCTCACCCAGACGGTGCTGTTCGTTCCGCACGCGGTGCCGGGCATCATCGCCACGGTCATCTGGCTGTACCTCTACACCCCGGGGATCTCCCCGTGCTGGACGCCCTCCAGGGCGTCGACATCACGGTGAACTTCCTGGGCCTGACGATGATCGTGCCGTCGCTGGTGAACATCGCGCTGTGGAGCGGCCTCGGCTACACCGCGGTCATCTTCTTCGCCGCGCTCAAGGCCATCCCCCGCGAGCTGATCGAGGCCGCCGCGATGGACGGGGCGGGCCCGGTGCGCACCGCGCTGACCATCAAGGTTCCGCTGGTGCGTTCCACGCTCTCCACGGTCGCGATCTTCACGACGATCGGCGCGCTCCAGTTGTTCACCGAGCCGATGCTGCTGGCGAAGGCCACCCCGCTGATCAGCCCGCGCTACACACCCAACATGTACATCTTCGACGCGGCGTTCACCCGGAACAACTACGGCCTGGCCTCCGCCGCCTCGGTCCTCCTCCTGATCGTCTGCTGTGCCCTGTCCTTCGCCGTGACGCGTGGTTCGGCCGGTTCGGCTCGGCGGCAGACACGTGTCACCTCTTCGAGAAAGGCCCGCCCGTGAGTACGTCGGTCCGCACCACCCCGTCGGCGCCGGCCGCGCCGGCCGACTCCTCGCCCGCGACCGGGCGTCCGCCCGCCCGCCCGCGCCGGACCGGCTGGTACGGCCCCGCGGCGGCCAACCTCGTGGTCGGGGTGAGCGCCCTCTACGCGCTCCTGCCGCTGCTGTGGCTGCTCGTCGCCTCCGCGGTGGACGCGGAGGCGCTGTTCGCCTCCGACTTCTTCGACCCGTCCCACTTCGCGCTGTTCGACAACATAGGCACGCTGCTCGCCCAGGACGACGGGGCATATCTGCGCTGGTACGGCAACAGCCTGCTGTACGCGGTCGGCGGCGCGGCTCTCGGGGCGCTGATCAGCACCGCCGCCGGGTATGTCTTCGACAAGTTCGAGTTCACCGGGAAGCGTCCGCTGTTCGCGGTGATCCTGATCTCCGTCATGGTCCCGGCGACCGTCCTCGCGCTGCCGATGTATCTGCTCGCCTCCGACCTGGGCCTCGCCAACACGGTGTGGTCGGTCCTGATCCCGGTGCTGTTCAACCCCTTCGGCGTCTATCTGGCCCGGATGTTCTCCGCCTCCTACGTGCCGGACGAGGTGCTGGAGGCCGCGCGGGTGGACGGGGCCAACGAACTGCGGAGCTTCTTCTCGGTCGGTCTCCGGATGATCGCCCCCGGCTATGTGACGATCTTCCTGTTCCAGTTGACGGCGATCTGGAACAACTTCTTCCTGCCGCTGGTGATGCTGTCCGACGAGTCGCTGTATCCGCTCAGCCTCGGCCTGTACAGCTGGAACGCGGCCGCCCCCATCAACCCCGACTACTACCCGTTGATGGTGATCGGTTCACTGCTGGCGCTGTTGCCGCTGGTGATCGCGTTCCTGCTGCTCCAGCGGTACTGGCGCTCGGGGCTCACGGCGGGCAGCGTGAAGTAGCCACGTCGCCGCTCTCTCCCCCGTACCCCTCACCCATGCGCACCGTCCGGGAGGCCGGGCAGCCGCGGTGGGGCCAGAATCGGAGGCGCTGAGCTCCGGGACGCCCGTGCCCCACCGCGGCGGCCGTCCTCGCGGGCGGAGAGGGCGGACCGATGGCGGGACCTGCACGCCGGGGGCATACTCCCCGGCGCGAACGTGACAACGTGGCCGTGGAGCGCATGGTCCGCACCCTCATCCGGCGGCGGAAGAAGTCGTACCACGAGGACGACGTCACCGTCACCGATCCGCCCAAGGTCCGGCGGGCCGTGACGGCGGCGGCCCTCGGCAACACCATGGAGTGGTTCGACTTCGGGGTCTACGCCTATCTGGCCGGGACGCTCGGCAAGGTCTTCTTCCCCTCCAGCTCGCCGGGCGCCCAGGTGGTGTCGACGTTCGCGACCTTCGCGGCGGCCTTCCTGGTACGCCCGCTGGGCGGTCTGGTCTTCGGGCCTCTGGGCGACCGGGTGGGGCGGCAGAAGGTCCTCGCGCTCACGATGATCATGATGGCGGCGAGCACCTTCGCCGTCGGCTTCCTCCCCACGTACGCGGCTGTCGGCTTCGCCGCCCCGCTGCTGCTCCTGGTCTGCCGCCTGGTGCAGGGTTTCTCCACCGGCGGCGAGTACGCGGGCGCCACGACCTACATCGCGGAGTACGCCCCCGACAAGCGGCGCGGGTTCCTGGGCAGCTGGCTCGACTTCGGCACGTTCGTCGGCTATTCGCTGGGCTCGGGTCTGGTCACCGTGCTCACCGCCGTTCTCGGCACGGACGGGATGACGGACTGGGGCTGGCGCATCCCGTTCTTCGTCGCGGGCCCGATGGGCATCATCGGGCTGTACATGCGGCTGAAGCTGGAGGAGACGCCCGCCTTCCAGAAGGAGGAGGCCTATCAGGCCGCCGAGCGCTCGGGTTCCGGTTCCGGGGACGATCCGGTCGAGGAGGCCCGGCAGTCGGGCAAGGGACGGCTCAAGGAGATCTTCACGAAGCACTGGGAGGCCGTGCTCATCTGCATGGGTCTGGTGCTGCTGTACAACGTCACGAACTACATGGTGACGTCCTATCTGCCGACGTACATGTCCTCCACCCTGGGCGAGCCGGAGACGACCTCGCAGCTGCTGGTGCTCGGCACGATGCTGCTGGTGGTGCTGCTCATCACCACCGTGGGCCGGACCTCGGACCGCTGGGGCCGCAGACCCGTCTTCATGGCGGGCAGCGTGGCCCTGATCGCGCTGGCCGCGCCCGCCTTCCTGCTGATCCGGCAGGGCGGCATCCTGCTGCCGGCGCTGGGGTGCGCGGTCCTCGGGCTGCTGCTGGTCTGCTTCGCGGGGACGGCGGCCTCGACGCTGCCCGCGCTGTTCCCGACGCGGCTGCGGTACGGGGCTCTGTCGATCGCCTTCAACATCTCCGTGTCGCTGTTCGGCGGCACCACCCCGCTGTTCGTCTCGGGTCTGGTGGAGGCCACGGGCAACGAGATGGTGCCCGCCTACTACCTGATGGTGGCCGGGGTGATCGGTCTGGTGGCCACCTTCTTCCTGCACGAGACGGCGGGGCGGCCGCTGCGCGGTTCGGGCCCGATGGTGGAGACGCCCGAGCAGGCCCGCGAGCTGGTGGCGCGGAGCCGGACGGCGGCGGGCCGCCAGGCGCGCGATGTGTGGCTGCGGGTGCGGAACCTGTGGCGGGGGCCGCCGCACTGAGGGCGGGCGGCGGTCCCGTACACGTAAAGGCGATCCCGTACGCGCTCAGGCGTCCGGGACCGCGACGGCCGCCGGCTCGTTGAGCTTCCCGAACGGTACGTGCACGCTCGGGGTGGTGCGTGAGGTGCTCGCCAGGTGGCCCTGCTGGTCGTCGAAGAAGATGTGCGGCCTCAGGATGCCCATGATCCGGCCCTTGTCGATGCCGCCGAGGAAGAACGCGTCGTTGACGGTCACGCCCCACCCCTTGAGGCTCTGCACCGCCCGCTCGTGCGCGGGCGCGTTGCGTGCCGTGACGATGGAAACGTGCAGGCGGATCCGGTAGTCGGGGTCCTTCCGACGCTCCTGCTCCTCCCGATGCTGGATCCGGTTCACGTTCGCCAGGAAGTCCCGCAGCGGCCCGGCGTCATGAGGGACGGCGGCGTTGGCGACCTCATGGGCGCGGAACTTCTCGATCCCGCCCTCCTGGAACACCTGCTCCGAGGCGTCCGTGGCGAGGACACCGTCGAAGTCGAAGGAGATCCGCAGGTCGTGGTCGTCCGCGTCGTCCTCGTAAGGGGCGCCCAGGACGTGACCCGCGGGCAGTCCGGCGGCGACCGCCGCCCGGACGTCCCCCTCGTGCGCCGACAGGAACAGGGACATATTGAGGGCGGGCATGAACCGGTGAGGGGAGCGGCCCTGCGTGAAAATGGCCCTGCTGATGGGCAGTTGGTGGCTCTCGATGGAGCGCATGACCCGCAGCCCGGTGTCGGGGTCGTTGCGGGACAGGACGATCACCTCGACCAGCGGGTCGTTCACCTCGCCGAGGTCGTTCAGCGACAGCAGCCGGCGGATGAAGGGGAACGCGGCCCCCGGGCGGAGCGGATCGCCCACATGCTTCTCCTGGTGGGCGCGGTAGCTCTCCTCGCCCTGCTCCTGGAAGACGGCGTCCGACTCGGTCAGGTCGAACAGAGCGCTGGACGCGATCCCGATGACCAGCCGGTCGGCGAGTTCGTAGTGCACGGCAGTTCCTCCGGTCGGCCTGTGCTGATGCGCCCCCACTATCGCACCGTCGCACAGCTGTTCCCCACGGGCCGCGTCCCTTTACTGGCCGGTAGACATCTATGCGACGCAGGTCACACTGCTCTACGGTCGGGGCACTGCCCCGGCCCCCACGTCGGTCAGCCGCCGACCGGGCCCGGCATCCCCTCTCCCGCCCCAGGAGGTTCCATGCCACCCCCCACCGTCCGCCGCTCCCGGCGCAGGCTCCCCGTCGCCCTGCTCGCCGCCGCCCTCGGAGCGGTCACCCTCGGCGCCCCCTCCCCCGCGTCCGCGTCGGGCGCTGCCGAGGAAGGGGACTACCTCGTCGGGCGCGGCATCGCCGATGTCACGGGCGAGGCGGCCGAGACGGGGATGATGGGCTACTCCAGCTTCGACCAGAAGACCTCGGGCATCCACCAGCGGCAGCGGTCGCGCGCCTTCGTCGTCGTCGACCGGGCGAGCGGCAAGCGGGTGGTGTACGTCAACGCGGACCTGGCGATGATCTTCCAGTCCGTCCGGCAGGGCGTCATGGCACAGTTGAAGGAGCGTTACGGCAGCCTGTACGGCGAGGAGAACGTCCTGCTCTCGGCCACCCACACCCACTCGGGGCCGGGCGGATACTCCCACAACGTCGCCTACAACCTCTCCGTCCTCGGCTTCCAGAAGGAGACCTACCGGGCGATCGTCGACGGCATCACCGAGTCCGTGGCCGAGGCGCACGAGGACCTGAAGGCCGGCACGATGAGCCTCGGCACCGGGACCCTGACCAACGCCAGCGTCAACCGTTCCCGGGAGGCGTTCGACCGCAATCCGGCCGCCGACCGGGCTGCCTTCCCCGACGGCATCGACCCGGCGATGACCGTGCTGCGCTTCAAGCAGGGCGAGAAGGACGCGGGCGCGATCAGCTGGTTCGCCACCCACAACACCTCGATCACCAACAAGAACACGCTCATCAGCCCCGACAACAAGGGCTACGCCTCCTACGCCTGGGAGCACGACCACGAAGGCGTCCGCTACCTCGACGACACCCCCGGGTTCGTCGCGGCCTTCCCCAACACCAACGCCGGCGACATGTCCCCCAACCTCAACCTGAAGCCCGGTTCCGGGCCCACCGAGGACGAGTTCGAGAACGCCCACATCATCGGCGAGCGCCAGCTCGACAAGGCCCGGGAGATCTACGACGACGCGCGGCCCGTCTCCGGAGGGGTCGACTCCCGGCTCACGTATGTCGACATGGAGAACGTGACCGTACGTCCGGAGTACACCCCGGACGGCAAGGAGCACCGCACCTGCCCCGCCGTCGTGGGCGCGTCCACGCTCGCGGGCAGCGTCGAGGACGGCCCGGCCATCCCCCTCTTCGAGGAGGGCATGCGCACCCCGATCGCCCCCATCCTGGAGGCGCTGCGCGTCGACACCCCGTCCTGGCTCGCCACCTGCCAGTACCCGAAGGCGAGCCTGATCCCCACGGGCCTGCTGAGCAACGTCCACCCGGTCACCCCGAAGCGGCTCCCCCTGCAGATCATGAAGATCGGCGAGCTGCACCTGGTGGCGGCCCCGGGCGAGTTCACGATCGCCTCCGGCCTGCGCGTACGCCGCACGGTGGCCGAGCGGCTGGGCGTCCCGCTGGACCGCGTCCTGCTCCAGGGGTACGCCAACGCCTACAGCCAGTACGTCACGACGCCGGAGGAGTACGACACCCAGAACTACGAGGGCGGCTCCACGCTGTACGGCCGCTACACCCTGCCCGCCTACCAGCAGGAATACGCCCGGATCGCGGAGTCCCTGCGCGCCGGCACGGCTCTGGAGCGGGGCGCGTTGCCGGCGGACGAGTCGGGGCGGCAGTTCACCTTCCAGACGGGGGTCGTGTACGACAACCCGCCCTCGGGCAAGGCGTTCGGCGAAGTCCTCAAGGCCCCGGAGAGCTCGTACGCGCGCGGCACCACCGCCGGCGTCGAGTTCGCCACCGGCCACCCGAAGAACAACGTCCGCCGGGGCTCCACCTTCCTGGAGGTCCAGCGGCTGGAGAACGGCGCCTGGAAGCGGGTCCTGGACGACGGTGACTGGGAGACCACCTACCGCTGGACCAGGCTCAACGGTCTGACCGGCACCTCGAAGGCCACGATCACCTGGAAGATCGCGGCGGACACCGCACCCGGCACCTACCGGATCGTGCACCACGGGGACGCGAAGAACCTGTTCGGGAAGATCACGCCGTTCACCGGGGCGACCGGGACCTTCACCGTGCGGTAGAGGTGACGGGAACCCTCACCGTGCGGTAGAGGTTCAGGTCGTACGCGGGGTGGGCTGGAACCAGGCGGGGCCCTCGGTCAGGGCCTGCTTGATCCGGAACAGGGCGAACTCGCCGAGCGGCGGGAGCCCGTCCAGCGGGAACCAGCCCACCTCCAGCGACTCGTCGTCGTTGACCCGTGCCTCGCCGCCGGTCGCCCGGCAGCGGAAGGTGATGTCCAGGTACTGGCAGCGGTCGCCGTTGGCGTACTGCACGGGCTCCAGCGCCTGGGTGAGCACGACCCGTTCGGCCACGCAGTGCACGCCGGTCTCCTCCAGCACCTCGCGCTCCGCCGTCGCCGCCGGCTCCTCCCCGGGCTCGGAGATCCCCCCGATGACCGACCACTTCCCCGTGTCCGCGCGCCGGCCCAGCAGCACGCGGCCCTCGTCGTCGAGCACGATGGCCGTCACGCCGGGCAGCAGCAGCAGCTGGTGCCCGGCGGTGGCGCGGATGTCACGGATGAAGTCGGGGGTAGCCATGGATCCGAGCCTACGGGGCCGGTTGTGGTGCTACTTCCCGGCGCCCCGCGCCGAGCGGGCCCGGAGCGCCGAGACGCTCACCCAGCCCAGGCCCGCCAGGGCCAGCAGCGCGATGACGCCCTCGGGCAGCGGGCCCATCCGGGTGGCGGGGGTGAGCGAGGAGCGCAGGGGGACCTCGTCGACGAGGGCGTCGGGGGTGAACATCCCGCTCTTCTCCACGATCGTGCCGTCGGGCCGGATCACCGCGCTGACCCCGCTGGTGACGGGGACGACGACGGCCCGGCCGTGCTCGACGGCCCGCACCTGGGACATGGCCAGTTGCTGGTAGGTCATCTCGCTGCGGCCGAAGGTCGCGTTGTTGCTCGGCACGGCGATCATCTGCCCGCCGTGGGTGACGGTGTCGCGCACGGCGTCGTCGAAGGCGGCCTCGTAACAGGTCACGAGCCCCACCTTCGTCCCCGCGAGGTCGAAGACGCCCACCTCGGTGCCGGGGACGAACTCGCGCTGCACCCGGTCCACGTCCTCGCTGAAGAAGCGGGCGACCGTGCGCATCGGCATGTACTCGCCGAACGGCTGGATGTGGCGCTTGTCGTAGGTGTCTACGGGGCCCTGGTCCGGGTCCCACTCGATCAGCGTGTTGCGGAGGCTGTCGGAGCCCTTCTCGACCACCGAGCCGACGACCGTGGGGGCGCCGATCGCCTTGACCGCGTCGTCGATGACCTGGCGGGCGTCCGCGTTGAGATACGGGTCCAGGTCGGAGGAGTTTTCCGGCCACAGCACGAAGTCGGGCTGCTTCTCCTTGCCCGCCTTCACCTCCTCGGCCAGCTGGGTGGTGCGCCGGGCGTGGTTGTCGAGGACGGCGCGCCGCTGGGCGTTGAAGTCGAGACCGAGGCGCGGCACGTTGCCCTGGATCGCGGCGACGGTGGCCGTGCCGTTCTCCGCCGAGTCGTCGACCAGGGGCAGCGCGGCGAGGGCCCCCGCGATGGGTACGAGGACGCTCGCGGCGGCCCCGGCGACGGCGGCGCGGGGGACCTTCCCGGTGGAGCGGTACGCCATGATCTGGCGTACCGCCTCGCAGAGGCCGAAGCCGCACAGCACGACGGCGAAGGAGAGCAGCGGGGTGCCGCCGAGCGCGGCGAGCGGCAGGAAGGCGCTCTCGGACTGGCCGAAGGCGATCTTGCCCCAGGGGAAGCCGCCGAACGGGATGCGGGCGCGGACCGCCTCGTCCAGCGTCCAGACGGCGGCCGCCCACACGGGCCAGTACGCGAGGCGGGTCACGGCGGCGATGCCCAGACACCCCACGGCGATGAAGAGTCCCTCCGCCGCGGCCAGGGCGAGCCACGGCACCGGGCCGACGTCCTCGCCGGTCCAGTGCAGCAGCGGCAGCATGAAGCCGAGCCCCGAGAGGAGGCCGAGGCCGAACGCGGCCCGCAGCCGGCGCCCATGCAGTACCCAGCCGAGCAGCGCGAACCCGGGCAGCACGAGCCACCACAGGGTCCGGGGCGGGAAGCTCGCGTAGAGCAGGAGCCCGGACAGCACGGCGGCGGCCGGACGGAGGAGCCGCCGGGGCAGACCGGCGGCCCGGGGGCTGCCGGGGGCGGCGAATCGTCGACGGGGGTCATGGTGGCGCTCACCCGCCGGAGTCTACGGTGGGCGGCTGTGAGCGGCGGCGTTGACCTGCGCGGGTCATCGGTGGCCGCTGTGGGGCGGCTCGCCGCCGGGGCGGCGCGGTCACCGGCGAGGATGCCGGGCGCCGGGCCTGCCCGCCCACCGGGCAGGATGCTCGCCGCCGGGACCGCCCGGCCACCGGACGGGATGCCCGGCGACGCCGCTGCCCGGTCAGTCGCCGGGCCGTTTCCCGGGGGACGGCAGATGCAGGCGTTGCCGGATGAACCGTACGGCCGTCTCCGCGTCGTCGACCGTGACGGTGAAGACACGGCCGTCGCCGAGGCGCAGGGCCATGCCCTCGCCCTTGCGGACCACCACGGCGGTGCCCTGTTCGGGGCGCCAGCGGTAGCCCCAGCCGCCCCATTCACGCGGATTGATCCGGGGGACGAACTCCGCGCCCGTGACATGACTGAGCAGGATCCGGCGGCGCGGCAGGCCGGCGTGGCCGCAGCGGACCTCCAGGCTGTCCCCGTCGACCTTCACGGCCACATGGACGAAGGCGAGGGTGCCGAAGAGGATCAGCAGTCCGGCGGCGAGGCAGCCGATCACGGACATGAGCAGCGGGGCGATGCCCGAGGTCCAGGCTCCGTCGACGGCGAGCTCGATGCCGAGCGCCACACATCCCGCCCCCGCGAGGGCCAGCAGCCACTGGAGCCGGTTGGTGGCGCGGCCGTTCCACTCCGTGGGCGGCGCCTGGCTCGACCCGTGCCTCGCGCTGTCGGGGTGGTCGGTCATATTCAGCAGCGTAGCCGCGTTCCGGGCTCCCGGCCGGGGCGGCGGGGGCCGATCGGGCTAGGGGGTGTCCGGCCCTGATCGGCACGACACCCCTCGGCCGTACGGTCAGCGGACGGGTGCCCCCGCCGCCAGGATCCGGCCTTCCGCGTAGGTCAGGGCGGCATCCGGGAGGGCGGCCACGTGGCCCGCCCGCAGCACGGTGAGCACGCCGGAGGGTGCGGCCGTCGGGGTGGGTTCGGCGCCGATCCGGCGCAGCGCCTGGGCGGCGACCGCCCCGGCGGAGGCGTGCAGCGCGAGCGGCGGTCGGCCGGGCCGCTGCACGGCGTCGCGGATCCGGGTCGCGACCAGCTCGTAATGGGTGCAGCCGAGGACGACGGCCCGCACATCGGGCGGGGTGAGGGCGGCGGCCGCCGCGACGGCCCGGTCGATCGCGGCCTCGTCGCCGTGCTCCACGGCGTCGGCGAGTCCGGGGCACGGGACCTCGGTGACCTCGGCGCTGCCGCCGAATTCCGCGATCAGTCCGCGCTGATAGGGGCTGCCGGTGGTGGCCGGGGTGGCCCAGATGGCGACGGAGCCGCCCCCTGCGGCGGCGGGCTTGATCGCGGGGACCGTGCCGATGACCGGAAGGGCGGGCTCCAGCTCGGCGCGGATCGTCGGCAGGGCGTGGACCGAGGCCGTGTTGCAGGCGATGATCAGCGCGTCGGGGCGCTGGGCCGCGGCGGCGCGGGCGACGTCCAGGGCCAGGGCGGTCAGGTCCTCGGGGGTGCGGGGGCCCCAGGGCATCGAGCCGGGGTCGGAGGAGAGCACCAGCTCGGCGTCGGGCCGCAGGCGGCGCACGGCGGCCGCTGCCGCCAGCAGGCCGATTCCGGAGTCCATGAGCGCGATCTTCACCCGGTCACCCTAGCCGACAGCCCTTGCGAACCGGGCTCGGTGGGGCAGACTTCGGCGGATGAGCGCCGTTGCCTGGATCGCCGTGGGTTCGCTGATCTCGTGGGTGTGGCTGCTGCTGGGGCAGGGCTTCTACTGGCGGACGGACCAGCGGCTCCCCCGGCGCACCGACCCGGCGCGCTGGCCGTCGGTCGCGGTCGTCGTGCCGGCCCGCGACGAGGCGGCGATGCTGCCGGTGAGTCTGCCGTCGCTGCTGGTCCAGGACTATCCGGGGAGGCCGGGATCGTCCTCGTCGACGACTGCAGCAGCGACGGCACCGGGCAACTGGCCCGGGACCTGGCCGCCCGGTACGGCGGTCTCCCGCTGACGGTGGTGACGCCCGGGGAGCCCGAGCGGGGTTGGACGGGCAAGCTGTGGGCCCTGCGGCACGGGATCGCGGTGGCCCGGCGGGACAAACCGGACTTCCTGCTGCTGACCGACGCGGACATCGCGCACGAGCCGGACAGCCTGCGCGATCTGGTGGCCGCGGCCGGTCCCGGCGGACCCGACGGCTTCGACCTGGTGTCGCAGATGGCGCGGCTGCGGGTGGAGAGCGTCTGGGAGCGCCTGGTGGTCCCGGCTTTCGTCTACTTCTTCGGGCAGCTCTATCCGTTCCGCCGGGTCAACAGCGCCCGGTCGCGGACGGCCGCGGCGGCCGGGGGCTGTGTCCTGCTGCGTACGGAGGCCGCCGAGCGGGCGCGGATCCCGGAGTCGATCCGGCAGGCGGTGATCGACGACGTGTCGCTGGCGCGGGAGGTGCGGCGCGGCGGCGGCCGGATCTGGCTGGGGCTCGCGGAGCGGGTGGACAGCGTGCGGCCGTATCCCCGTCTCGCGGATCTGTGGCGGATGGTCGCGCGCAGTGCGTACGCGCAGTTGCGGCACAGCCCGCTGCTGCTGGCGGGGACGGTCCCGGGGCTGCTGCTCGTCTACGCGGCACCGCCCGCGACGCTGCTGGCGGGGGTGGTGACGGGTGACGGGGCCGCGGCCTGGGCGGGCGGTGCGGCCTGGGCGGTGATGACGGCGACGTATCTGCCGATGCTGGCGTACTACCGGCAGTCGCTCTGGCTGGGCCCGCTGCTGCCGCTGACGGCGGTGCTGTATCTGCTGATGACGGTCGACTCGGCCGTGCAGCACTACCGGGGGCGGGGCGCGGCCTGGAAGGGCCGCACCTACGCGCGCCCGGAGGCCGCGCCCGACCGGTGATGCCGCCGGGGAGCGGGACGCAGGTCCGGGCGGGCGCGGGTCGTCACTTGCGGCCGGGCGTCCAGTTCATGCCCCAGCCGTAGGCGGCGTCGATGGTGCGCTGGGGGCTGACGCCCCGGTCCGGGACGAGGTAGCGGGCCTCGCGCTGCACGGTGAGGTCGCCGCCGTCGTTGGTGATGAGGGCGAGGGCGCAGACGGTGGAGGGCACGGTGCACTCGTCGAGGGAGAAGTCGACGGCCGCTCCGTTCTGCGGTTGCAGGGTGACCGTGGCATGGAGATCGGCGAAACTCCGGGCGCCCTCATAGATAGTGACGAAGATCAGTACGCGCCGCAGCAGGTTCTTGTGGTCGAGGTTGATGGTCATGTTCTCGCCGGTGGAGAGCGCGCCGGTGCGGTCGTCGCCGTCGAGATGGATAAAGGGCGGCTGATTCAGAGAACCGAACGCGTTTCCGAGAGACTGCACAACTCCCTTGCGTCCATCGGTGAGTTCGTAGAGCGCGCAGAGATCAAGATCGAGATCGGCGTGCATGGCGACGGCCCGTCCGAGTTTCGCTCCCCAGCCTTTGAACTGTTTGCGCACTTCCCAGTTGAGGTTGACGCGCAGCGCGCCGGAGGTGCCGCCCTGCTTGGCGAGCGAGACGGACGGCGCGCTCTTCGTCAGCGTGATCTTGGTCAGCCGTACGGGCTGCGTGGCCGGCGGGGCGGCGGGAGCGGGGGGCTGCGGGGCGGACGGGGCCGCGGCGGGCACGGGGGCCGGCGCCGGGGCGGCCGGCACGGCAGCCTGCGGGGCGACCGGGGCCTGCTGCGGTTCGTCCACGGAGATACCGAAGTCCGTCGCCAGGCCTTCGAGGCCGGTGCTGTAGCCCTGCCCGACCGCCCGGAACTTCCACGCGCCCTGACGGAGATACAGCTCGCCGAGGATGAAGGCGGTCTCGACGGTGGCGTCCGTGCTCTCGAAGCGCGCCAGTTCCGGGCCGCCCGCCGCGTCCGTGACCCGCACGTACAGTCCGCTCACCCGGCCGAAGTTCCCGCCGTCCACCGAGGCCGCGACCACGATGCGCTCGATCCCGGGCTCGACCTTCCCGAAGTCGACGAGGAGGGTGTCGGTGACCCCGTCGGGGCCGGTCCGCTTGCCCTCGTGCCGGACCGCTCCGGAGGCATGCACCGGCTGGTTGTAGAAGACGAAGTCGGCGTCCCCGCGGACCTTGCCCGCCACCAGCAGGAGCGCGGAGGCGTCGACGTCCGGGGCGCCGGGTGCGGTGTGCCACCCCAATTCGACGCGCACCGCGCCGGCAGGCACCGGAACGTTGGTCCCTTTTCGCATGATCATGCTCGCCCCCATCACGAGTCCGGCTGCCCGCAGGCATTTCCCGACAACCTAATCCCCGGTCCGCCGGAGCGCGCCCCGCCGGTCCCGCCCCCTCCCGGCGATCTGCCGGTAACCCCCGTGAACTCGGCCTTTACACGATCAGTAGACGTCAGTGCGCCCTTTTTTGCCAAGTTCGCTCGCATTGGGGATCGCGGTTCACTCACATCGCGGAAAACAACCCTCTTATCGGGCTCCACAACCGGCGTGTCGAGGGCTTAACTTAGGTGGCATGACGTCCCCCCGCTCCACCTTCGGCGGCGGCTACTACGCCGCGTCGTTCCCCGACACTCCGATCTACGACTCCTTGGTCGCGGAGCGGGAACCCCTCAGATCGCCCCCATCCGCGTGCCGGCCGCGTACGACACCGGTAACAGCTATCTGCCGGCCCTGCCGTCGTCGCTGCCGGCCCTGCCCGCGGCCCCGTCGCAGCAGACCGGCTCCTACGGCTACCCGCAGCAGCAGCCGATGCCGCAGTACCAGCAGGCCCCGGCGCAGCCGATGCAGCACGCCCAGCTGCAGCACGCGCCCGCGCCGTACATCCCGCAGCAGCCCTCGGCGGTCCGCGGCTATCCGCAGCAGCCCCAGCCGCAGCGCCCCGCGCCCGCCACCGGGTACGAGTCGATGCGCCCGGCCTCACCGCGCCCCGTACCGGCCCAGTCGCCGTACGAGGACCCGTACAACCGGCCGTACCAGAGCCGGGGGTACTGATCCGCCAACCCTCTCCGTACGGCACGGGTGCGCCGGGGGACGCACCAGGCAACCTACGACGGCTGAAAGCGGTCTAGGGGTACGGAGGCCGGGCCCGGCATCTCGACGATCCACCGCACCACGGGCCCGCCGAGGCAGGCCGCGGGGACATCGATCGACGGGGAGACGGGGGCACGGCGTGAAGGGGCAGTGGGCACTGCTGCGGGGGCTGTTGCGCGGGCGGGACCATCCGCTGCCCCGCGCCACCGACCGCCGCGAGGCCTGGGTGACGCTCGGAGCGCTGCTGCTTCTCGTCATCGGGGCCCCGGCCGCGGGCTGGGCCGGCGGTTCCCTCGCCGACACAGCCCTCCAGCGGTCGGTACGCGCCCAGCACCAGGAGCGCCACCCCGTCGACGCGGTCGTGGTCGGCCGGGCGCCGGGACGCGACCGGTACGTCGGTGATCCCGAGGGCGGCTCCGAACGGGCCGCGCGCATATGGGTGGTGGCGTCCTGGCAGGCCCCGGACGGCAGCCCCCGCACCGGAGAGGTGGCCACAGCGTCGAAGCCCGGCGTCCCGGGGTCCTCGCTGCGGATCTGGACGGACGCGACGGGCCTTCCCGTTGCCCCGCCGATGGACGGGCGCACCGCCCGGTCCCATGCGGTGCTGGCCGGCATCGGTACGTTCCTGCTCGCCGCCGGATGTGTCGAGGCGGGCCGCCGGGTGGTCGTAGGGCGCATGGTGCGGCAGCGGTACGCGCGTCTCGACCGCGAGTGGGCCGCCGCCGGCGCGGACTGGGGACGGGCCGGAACGGGCGGCTGACCACGGTCTCCGCAGGCCTGACCCGGCCGTCGGCGACATCGCCCCGCGGGGCCGACTCGTCAACTCCCGGCCCTCACGCGCGCTACGGTGGTCCGACCCCGTCCGCCTCCCCGGCGACGGACGGGCCCGAGGCAGCGCACAGCACGAGGTGGGGGCACAGCAACGCCATGGCACAGGGCACGGTCCAGGTGACGCACACCGGCACATCGCGATGGCGCCGCCGCACCGGCGAGTACGCCTCCCTCTCCGCGGCCCTGGAGGCGGCGGCCGAGGGCGACGTCCTCACCGTCGCGCCCGGTACCTACCGGGAGAACCTCGTCGTCCCGCGCGCGGTGACACTGCGCGGCCCCGAGGGCTCGGCAGGCTCCGTACGGATCGCGCCGCTCGACGGCGTACCGCTGACCGTGCGCGCCTCCGCGGTCGTCCAGGGGCTGCACATCGAGGGCCAGGACTCGGCGGCCCCGGCGCTGCTGGTCGAGGACGGCACGGCGGAGCTGACGGACCTGCGGATCGTGACCCGGTCCGCCGCGGGCATCGAGGTGCGCGGCGCGGCCCGGCCCACCGTGCGGCGCTGCACGGTCGACAATCCGGCCGGGGTCGGCATCGCCGTACTGGACGGCGCGGGCGGGGTGTTCGAGGAGTGCGAGATCGTCTCGGCGGGCCAGTCCGGGGTGTCGGTCCGCGACGGCGGGCATCCACGCCTGGACCGCTGCCGGATCCACCACGCGTCCGGGGCGGGCATCGGCGTCACCGGCGACGGCAGCGGCCTGGAGGCGTTCGGCTGCGAGGTGTACGAGATCAAGGGCAGCGGCATCCAGGTCACCGCGCGCGCCTCGGCGCACCTCACCGACTGCACCGTGCACCGCACCTCGGCGGACGGCGTCACACTGGACACCGACGCGGTGCTGACGCTCGCCGACTGCGACATCCACGACATCCCGGAGAACGCCGTCGACCTGCGGTCGCGTTCGGTGCTCACGCTGACCCGTTCCACGGTCCGCCGGTTCGGCCGCAACGGGCTCTCGGTCTGGGACCCGGGAACCCGGGTCGACGCCAACCAGTGCGAGATCCACGACAGTACGGGCGACTACCCGGCGGTCTGGGTCAGTGACGGCGCGACGGTGATACTGGACGCCTGCCGGGTGCACGACGTGCCCGACGCGCTGTTCGTCCTCGACCGGGGTTCGCGGGCCGATGTGGTGGACAGCGACCTCTCCCAGATCCGCAACACCGCCGTGTCGGTGAGCGACGGGGCGACCGCGCAGCTCGACGACTGCCGGATCCGGGAGGCGTCCACGGGCGCCTGGTTCCGTGACCACGGCAGCGGCGGCACGCTGAACAACTGCACCATCGACGCGGCGCAGACCGGGGTCATCGTCACCAAGGGCGCGGACCCCACCATCGAGCGCTGCACGGTCACCTCGCCCGCCGAGGCGGGGTTCTACGTCTCGGCCGAGGGCCGGGGCACCTTCGACGGGTGCCGGGTGACGGGCAGTGAGGGGTACGGCTTCCATGTCATGGAGGGCTGCCGTACGACCCTGACCCGGTGCCGCACCGAGCGCTGCGCGCGGGGCGGTTACGAGTTCCCCGAGGGGGACGGCGGTGCCGCTGCCGGGCCGGTGGCCCGGGACTGCACGAGCGACGAGAGCGGGCTGCGGACGGCTGCGGCCCCGCCTCCCCCGGTGCTGACGGCCACGCAGTCGACGCCGGGTCTGCTGGGCACGCTGCCCGGGCAGCGCCCGGTCGAGCCCGCCCCCGCGCCTCTCGCCCCGGCGGTGCCGGCCCGGGACTCCTCGGCGGTCCTCGGTGAACTGGACGCGCTGGTGGGCCTGGAGAGCGTCAAGCGGGAGGTGCGGGCGCTGACGGACATGATCGAGGTGGGCCGGCGCCGCGCGGAGGCCGGCCTGAAGGCCGCGTCCGTCCGCCGCCACCTCGTCTTCACCGGCTCCCCCGGTACGGGCAAGACCACGGTGGCCCGGCTGTACGGGGAGATCCTGGCCTCGCTCGGTGTGCTGGAGCGCGGCCATCTGGTCGAGGTGTCCCGGGTCGACCTGGTCGGGGAGCACATCGGCTCGACGGCGATCCGGACCCAGGAGGCGTTCGACCGGGCGCGCGGCGGGGTGCTGTTCGTCGACGAGGCGTACGCCCTCTCCCCCGAGGACTCCGGCCGGGACTTCGGGCGGGAGGCCATCGACACGCTGGTGAAGCTGATGGAGGACCACCGGGACGCGGTGGTCGTGATCGTCGCGGGCTACACCGCGGAGATGGAGCGGTTCCTCACCGTCAACCCCGGGGTCGCCTCACGGTTCTCCCGGACCATCACCTTCCAGGACTACCTCCCCGAGGAGCTGCTGCGGATCGTCGAGCAGCAGGCCGAGGAGCACGAGTACCGCCTGGCGGCGGGGACCGGAGAGGCGCTCCTGAAGCACTTCACGGCCCTCCCCAAGGGCCCCGCCTTCGGTAACGGCCGCACCGCCCGCCAGACCTTCGAGTCGATGGTGGAGCGGCACGCGGGCCGGGTCGCCCAGCTCGCCGAGCCGAGCACGGACGACCTGACCCTGCTCTACCCGGAGGACCTCCCCGACGTGTCCTTCTGAGTCCGCGCCTCCGCCTGCCGGGGGACGTGCGGGCCCAGCTCCGCCAGGAGGTCGGCGCGCGCGTCGGCGAAGGCCGGGTCCGCCTGGTAGTCGGAGTGCCCGAGGATCGGTTCGGGCAGCGGGAGCCTCGTGGTCCGCCCGTAGGCCAGCGGGTCCTTCAGCGGGCCCCGGTCGACGCCCGGGTCGGGGTCGGCGCCGATGCGGACCGGGCCGCCGATCGGGTCGGTGGCCCGCCACAGATTGCGCCAGCAGTGCACCGAACGGTGCAGCCCGAGCAACGGCCCGGGGCCGAAGTAGGCCGGGAACCACCGCCCGTACAGCCGCTCCAGGGGCGAGCCGTAGGTGAGCAGGGCGACTCGCGGCCGGGTGGCGTCGGGCAGTTGCCAGACGGCGGACGCGGCGAGCACGCTGCCCTGGGAGTGGCCCGAGATGACGAGCCGGCCCCGGGGCGTGCTCGACGTCCAGGCGGACATCCGCGAGGCGAGGTCGGGGACGGCGCGCTCGGCGTAGCACGGGGGCGCGAAGGGGTGGGCGGCGCGGGGCCAGAAGGTGCCCACGTCCCAGAGGATGCCGATGGTCCGGCGGGCCGAGGCGTCCTTGTAGGCGCGGCGGCCGCCGGCGACGAAGAGTACGAAGCCGAAGCCGATCAGCCAGGAGCCGGTGGACTGCGCGGCGTCGGCGAACGATTCGAGGAGTGGACCGCTGCCGTCGGCCGCCCGGCCCGGCACCTGCTCGCTGTACCAGGATCCGGCGATCGCGCCCGCCCCGAGCAGCAGGGTGGCGGTGGAGACCACGCCGAGGATCCAGGGCGCGGCGTCGGTGAGGGCGGCGGCGGCGCGGATCCGGGCGATCCGGCGGGTGCGGCCCTCGTCGGACGGTTCGGGGGCGTACTCGGCCTCGATGACCGGGCCCAGCCGGCGGGCGGTGCGCGCGGTGCGGACGACCAGCACCAGGACCGGGACGAGCAGGAGGAGCAGGAGCACCGGGATGACGGAGGCCTGCCAGCTCAGCAGGACCGGCGGTCCGGCGATGTCGGAGCTGCGGCCCATGCCCGGGGTGCCGGGGCCGTCCAGCCAGTCGGCGACGCGCTGGGCCACCCCGCCGGTCATCACACCGCCGAGGGCGCAGGCGAGCATCGCGACCGCGGGGCCGCCGAGTCCGCGCAGGACGGTGCGGGGTTCGGGGATGCGCCGGTAGAGGCCCAGGGCGACCACGGCGAGGGCGATGACGAGGATGCCCTGGCCGAGGGCGAGGAACCGGAAGGCGGCCTCGCCGGGCAGGGTGCCCGAGGACTGCCAGCCGGGGCGCGACCAGGACGCGTACAGCACGGCGAGGCCGAGCAGGGCCAGCGCGGAGCCGGGGAGAGCGCTGATCAGGGCGCCGTCCAGGCGGGTGTCGCGGGTCCGTTCGCTGCGGCCCCGGCGGCAGACGACCCAGACGACGACGAGCCCGCACAGGACGATGCCGCCCTCGACGGCCGCGCCGATGAACCGGGGCACCGGGCCTTCGGTGCCCCGGTCGTAGCGTGCGGCGGCGCCGGCGACGGCCGCGGCGACGGTCAGGAACCCGGCCGCCGTGTGGGCGGCGCGGAGCCGGGCGACGAGCCTCCGGCCGTACCAGAAGCCGGGCCTGCCGAGCGCGGAACGGACCGGAACGGGCGGGCGGGGGTCGTCGGCGGCGTCCGGGCCGTGGTCCGCCGCCCCGAAGGACGCGTCCGCCGCGAAGTCCTTTCCGTCCAGCGGGCGTTGGGACTCGTACGCGCTCCAGGTCCGGTTGGACAGGTACCACAGGAGTCCCACCAGGGCCGCGGGCACGACGGCGGCCAGGGTGAGGCGGCGGCCGGGCTGGGACCACCAGCCGCCCTGACGCTCCGACAGGAAGCCCAGCCAGGAGCGGCGTTCGGCGCAGGCGTCGGCGCCCGCGCACTGCCAGGCCAGCAGGTCGAGGGCGACTTCGCAGGCGGCGGCTGTGAGCAGCACGGTGAGGCTGAGGGCGACGAGCCGCACGAGGACGCCGTACAGCCGGACCGCGCGGGTGCGGCCGGTGGCGGTGGGGCGCATCCAGTGGGCGAGGTTGACCACCATGAACGGCAGGAGCAGCAGCCACAGCGCACGGGAGCCGTTGCCGGAGGTGAGGCCGGACCAGCAGTACGCCTCGGCGACGGGCTCGTCCCGGTAGCGCTCGGGGTGCTTCTCGCCGTGGGCGTCCTCGGTGCGCCGGTACACGGCGGCGGTCGTGTCCCCGGTGACCCGGACGGTCCGCGGATCGCCCAGCATCTCCTGCGGGGTGGCGCCGCCGACGCCGTGGACGAGCAGTTCCAGCGCTGTTCCGGTGTGCCGCGGGGGCTCGGTGGGGGGCGGGGAGGCGGGCGAGGGCGGGGAGGCAGGAGCCAAGGGGGACTCTTTCTCGGGCGAGCGGCACAGCGGGAAGCGGCACAGCGGTCACGGGTGCGGGCGGGGCGGCGGGCGGGCCGGGAGGCGGGGAAGCGGCGGGCCGCCCGGAGCCACGATCCCCGGCCCGGGGCGGCCGCGTGAGCGGTCTCACGGAATCTCCCCAGGTGGTACGCCGGACATGCCTGCGTGGCAGGATGAGCGTGGCCCGCAGACCGCTGCGGACGGTACGGCAGAGGGAAGGACCGGACCCGGCGTTGAGCGAGAATCAGAACCTGCTCGCGGAGCAGCGCCGTGCGCTGATCCTCGACGAGGTGCGCAGGCGTGGTGGGGTCCGGGTCAACGAGCTGACCCGCAAGCTGAACGTCTCCGACATGACGATCCGCCGGGATCTGGACGCGCTGGCCCGCCAGGGTGTCATCGAGAAGGTCCACGGCGGCGCGGTCCCGGTCGTCGAGGCGAGCACGCACGAGCCCGGGTTCGAGGCGAAGTCGGCGCTGGAGCTGAGCGCCAAGGAGGACATCGCCCGGGCGGCGGCGGCGCTGGCGGTGCCCGGCAGCGCCATCGCGCTCTCGGGCGGGACGACGACCTTCGCACTGGCCCGGCATCTGCTGGACGTGCCGGATCTGACGGTGGTGACCAACTCGGTGCGGGTGGCCGATGTGTTCCACGACGCCCAGCGCCCGGCCGGGGGCGCGGCGCGCGGCCCGGCGCGGCGACGGTGGTGCTGACGGGCGGGGTGCGCACCCCCTCGGACTCGCTGGTCGGGCCGGTCGCGGACCGGGCCATCGACTCCCTCCACTTCGACGTGCTGTTCCTCGGGGTGCACGGGATCTCGGCGGAGGCGGGGCTCTCGACGCCCAATCTCGCGGAGGCGGAGACCAACCGCCGTTTCGTGCGGGCGGCGCGCCGGATCGTGGTGGTGGCCGACCACACCAAGTGGGGCACGGTGGGCCTGAGTTCCTTCGCCGCGCTGGAGGAGGTCGACACGTTGGTCACGGACGCGGGCCTGGCTCCTGAGCTGCGCGCGGAGATCGAGGAGCATCTGCCGGGTCTGCTGGTGGCGGGGGACGCTCCGGCCGAGACCGCCGACCCCTCGCCCGCCGCCGAGGGCTGACGCGGGTTCCGCTCGGCTCGCGGTGTGACGGGACCGCCCTCTGAGGCCTGTCGTCAGACTGCCGTCCGACGGCAGGCCCTAGGATCGGGCTGTGGCCGTCTTCCGGATCGAGCGCTTCTCCCCTCTCCCCGCAGCCGAGGCCTGGCGCCGGGTGACCGACTGGGAACGGCACGCCGCGCAGGTGCCGTTGACGTCGATCTCGGTCCCGACCGGGCTTCCCTCGCGCCTCGGCACGGTCTTCGTGGCGCGTACGGGTCTGGGCCCGCTGGCGTTCGACGATCCGATGGAAGTGGTGCGGTGGACGCCGCCCGCCGGGGGCCGGGCCGGGGTGTGCCAACTGGAGAAGCGGGGCGGCGTGGTGCTGGGCCGGGCATCGATCGACGTGCTGCCCACGGATTCCGGTTCCCATGTGGTGTGGGTGGAGGAGCTGCGGGTGCGGCTGGTGCCCCGGTGGGGTGACCCGCTGCTCGCCTCCGCCGGACGACGGATGTTCGGCCAGGTTCTGGACGCCCTGCTCGCCTCCCCCGGGGACGCGAACGGGTGAGGCCGCGGGCGGGCCTGCACACGGGGCCCGCACGGGTGGGGAGCACGCGCGCCGCGTACGGGTGATGTGACCGTCACACGATTGACTCGTTTGTCGGTATGACCACCCCGCCACGGCCCCGGAAGGCACCGATTCCATGCCGATCCACCAACCGCAGCAGCGGACCGACGTACAGAGCAGTCCTACCGGCGTGCGGCAGGCCGAAGCCGCCCTCGTCGAGCACTACCCGCGCCTGGTGCGGCTCGCCTATGTCGTCCTGCCGCCGGGACTCGGCCGGCACCGCCGGGTCCTGACCGCCCACGCCGTCGTCCAGCGGGCCCTGCCCGCGGCCGGGAGCAAGGCGTCGAGGCCGCGCGTTCCGGCCCAGTCCCGCCGGACCGGCCCTCCGGCGAGCACGGAGGGCGCCTCGGCGGACCGGGGCCCCTCGCATCCGGCGTACGGGTGGGTGCGGCTGCGGGTGCTGCGGGCGGCGCTGGCCCACGAGCGGCGGCCCCGCTGGTGGCCCGGGCGGCTCCCGGCCCCGGCCGCGCTGCGTCCGGCCCTGCCGGTGGTGTGGGGGCTGCGGCTCTTCCCCCGGGCGGGCGGCGTCGACGAACTGGCCCTGGACCGGGCGCTGTCGGCGGTGGACGGTCCTGTCCGGGCGGCGTTCGCGCTGCATCTGCTGGACGGGCTCGACGAGTCCGGGGTGCGGGAGCTGCTCGCCGAGGCGGCGGTGGCGGATCCGGTGGGCGCGGTGCGCCGGGCGGCCCGGCTGGGCCGGCCGGACCGGGCCGGGGCGCAGGCGATGCTCAGGTCCGGCGAGTTCGACCCGTGCACGGTCCAGACCCGCCCGAGCGACCTGCTGCGGCGCAGGCACCGGGTACGGGCGGCGGCGGTGGCGGCGGCGTTGTGCGTGGTGGCGGGGGGCCTGGCGGTCGCCGTCGAGCAGGGGGCGCGGGACGGGGGTGAGGAAAGGTCCCCGGCGGGTGTGCTGACGCCGGTGCTCGATCCGGCGGAGCTGATGCGGACGGCGGCGGAGCGGTGGGCGGACACCTCGCGCGTCGACTTCACCGCCTGGCCGGCCAGGGGCGGGCGCACGGAGGACGACGGGCTGCTGGGCCGGGCGCTGCGGGCCTGGGCGGGGCCGCCGGACGCGGTCCGGGTGTCCACGACACCGGGCACGGTCACGGTGCCCCCCGCGCAGCCGCCCCGGCTGCTGTTCGCGGGTGAGGTGGACGGAGCCGCGGTGGTGCTGTTCCACGACGGCGGGGTCCGGGTGGTGCGGTACGCGGAGCCGCTGACCGGGGCCGGCGGGGCGGCGCTCGACTTCGCCCGGACCGACGACGCGGACGTGACGACGGGTGCGGCGGTCGTCGTCAGCCGTACGGGCGGCGGCGCGCGGTTCCTGCTCGCCCCCTGGATCGCGGAGTCCACCACCCGGGACCTGCTCGCTCCCGACACGCCCGGACGGCCGCTGGAGGTGGGCCCGGACGGCGTCACCGCCGAGGTGCCCCGGCCCGCCGCGGGCGGCGCGTGCGAGACCTGGCCGGTGCTCCAGCTGCGGTCCTCGGAGCGGATCGTGGAGAAACACGCCTTCCTGGTGACCGACCTGGGCGATCTGGCTCCCGCACATCTGACGTACACGCCGAAACCCGGGCGGGCCGCGCCGGCCCGGCAGCCGCGTGAGGCGACGAGCACCGAGGCGCTGCTCGCCTGGGCGCGTACGGCGTGTTCCCTGCGGAACCTGGCGGGCTCCGGCGTGCGGTCGGTCAACAACTGGGCCTTCGCCGAGCAGAGGCTGCCCGAGGGCGGCGCGTCGGCCGACTGGCTGTGCACCCGGGCGGACACCTGGCGGGGTCCCGGCCGCGTCCTGGTGCAGTTCCTCGCGCCCGCCCCCTCGCCCACGGAGCCGGCGGCGGTGGTCGCCGACCGCGACGACACGGCGTTGTGCAGCAGGTTCGGGCAGCACGTCCTGGCGGGCACGCACTGGAAGGCGCCCTCCGGCCGGTGGTACGTCCTGGCCGCGGGGAGCCGGGCGGTGACCCGTATCGAGGCGAGCGGGGCGGTGCGGGGCGCGGCGGGCGGGCCGACGTTCGCGGTGCGGGCGCCCCGTGACGCCGACGTGGAGCTGACGGCGTCGCTGCGCGAGGGAGGGACGCTCACGGCGGTGCACTGAGCCGGCGCGGGATACCGAGCCGTCACCGTACCGATGGCATCGATGCCGCCGTACGGAGTCCTCGACCGGTCCCGGGAGCCGTCCGGTGTCACACTGGGACAGGTGACGGATCTTGAGGACGGCCCCGGCGACAGCACAGGACCCACCGACGACTCCGCGCCGCGCTGCCTGGTGACCGGCGCCACCGGCTACATCGGCGGCCGGCTGGTGCCCGCGCTGCTCGATGCCGGGTACCGGGTGCGCGCGCTGGCGAGAACGCCGCAGAAGCTGCGCGACTACCCGTGGGCCGACCGGGTCGAGGTGGTGCGCGGCGATGTCACCGACGCCGACTCCCTGGCGGAGGCGATGCGGGACGTCGATGTGGCGTACTACCTGGTGCACGCGCTCGGCACCGGCTCGGCCTTCGAGGAGACCGACCGCAGGGCGGCCCGGACCTTCGGCGAGCAGGCGCGGGCGGCGGGGGTGCGCCGGATCGTGTATCTGGGCGGGCTGACTCCGGCGGGAGTGCCGGAGAAGGACCTGTCGCCGCACCTGCGTTCGCGGGCCGAGGTGGGTCACATCCTGCTGGCTTCCCAGGTGCCGACCGCGGTGCTGCGCGCGGCGATCGTCATCGGCTCGGGGTCCGCCTCGTTCGAGATGCTGCGGTATCTCACGGAGCGGCTGCCGGTGATGGTCACCCCGAGCTGGGTACGGACCCGGATTCAGCCGGTGGCCGTGCGGGACGTGGTCCGCTATCTGGTGGGGTGCGCGGCGCTGCCGGCCGGGGTGAACCGGGCCTTCGACATCGGCGGCCCGGACGTCATGACGTACCGGGACATGATGCAGCGCTACGCGGCGGTGGCGGGGCTGCGGCCGCGCGTGATCCTGCCGGTGCCGGTGCTGACCCCGACGCTCTCCAGCCGCTGGGTCGGTCTGGTCACCCCGGTGCCCAGCTCCATCGCCCGGCCGCTCACGGAGTCGCTGCGCCACGAGGTGGTCTGCCGGGAGCACGACATCAAGGAGTACGTCCCCGATCCGCCGGACGGGATGATCGGCTTCGACCGGGCGCTGCGGCTGGCGCTGCAGCGGATCCAGGAGGCGCGGGTCGACACCCGCTGGTCCAACGCCGCGGTGCCGGGAGCGCCGAGCGACCCGTTGCCCACCGACCCGGACTGGGCGGGCGGCAGCCTCTACCGCGACGAGCGGGAGCTGGCCGTGCCGGTCGGGCCCGAGGCGCTGTGGCGGGTGATCGAGGGCATCGGCGGCGAGAACGGCTGGTACTCCTTCCCGCTGGCCTGGGCGGTGCGGGGCTGGCTCGACCGGCTCGTCGGCGGGGTGGGGCTGCGGCGCGGCCGACGGGACGCCCAGCATCTGCGGGTGGGCGACTCGCTGGACTTCTGGCGGGTGGAGGAGATCGTGCAGGGCGAGTTGCTGCGGCTGCGGGCCGAGATGCGGGTGCCGGGCCTGGCCTGGCTGGAACTGTCGGTCCGCCGCGACGAGCGGGGCCGGACGGTGTACGGGCAGCGCGCGCTGTTCCATCCGCGCGGGCTGTTCGGGCACGCGTACTGGTGGAGCGTGTGGCCCTTCCACTCGGTGGTGTTCGGCGGGATGGCGCGCAATATCGCCAAGGCGGCGGCGACGGAGGAGAAGCGGCGCGAGCCGGTGCCCGGCGGCGGTCGCGCACCGGTGACCGACAGTGGTACAGACAACTGACGGCCGGGCAGCTAGGGTGTGCGCTCCACAGACCAACACCGCACACCGCGGGGCCGCCTGGAGGTGCAGGGGATGGCACGCCGACTCCGTACCGTGGGAAGGAATTTCACCGAATCGGCGCCGATGCGGCTGGTGTTCGCCGCCGAGGTGTCCGCGCCGCCGGACGTGGTGTACCGCGCCCTCGCCGACGATGTCACGTCCTGGCCGTCCTGGTTCACGGCCGTCACCCGGGCCACGCCCACCGACGGGGGCGCGGGCCGGGAGGTACGGCTGCGCGGCGGGGTCCGTTTCCGCGAGACGATCGTCGCCTGCGAGCCGGGCAGCTGTTACGCCTACCGGGTCGACGAGACCAACGCACCCGGTCTGCGGGCGTTGCTGGAGGAGTGGCGGCTCACTCCGGAGGGGTCGGGGACCCGGGTGCAGTGGACCTTCGCGGCCGACGGGACGGGGCTGTTCCGGCTGGTGCTGAGCCTGGGCCGGGCCGGGGTGGGCCGGTCCTTCCGGGACGCCGTGCGCCGCCTGGACGCACGGCTGGCCGCGACGACGCCCTGAGCGGACCGGGCGCGGGCCCTCAGCAGGGCCAGGTGCCGGTGGCGAGGAAGTCGTCGATGGCGGCGGCGTACGGAGAGATGTCCAGGCCCTGTTCCTCCAGCCAGGAGTCGGAGTAGTACTTGTCCAGGTAGCGGTCGCCCGGGTCGCACAGCAGTGTGACGACGCTGCCCTGCTCGCCGCGCGCCACCATCTCGGCGATCAGTTTGAACGCGCTCCACAGTCCGGTGCCCGTGGAGCCGCCCGCCTTGCGGCCGATGGCCCGCTCCAGCGCGCGGACGGCGGCGACGCTGGCCGCGTCGGGCACCTTCATCATCCGGTCGATGGCGCCCGGCACGAAGCTGGGTTCCATGCGCGGGCGGCCGATGCCCTCGATACGCGAGCCGCGGTCGCTGGTGGCGTCCGGGTCGTGGTGCGTCCAGCCGTCGAAGAAGCAGGAGTTCTCCGGGTCGGGCACGCAGATCCGGGTGTCGTGCTGGAGGTAGTGGACGTAGCGGGCGATGGTCGCCGAGGTGCCGCCGGTCCCGGCGGTGGCGACGATCCAGGCGGGTTCCGGGTAGCGCTCCAGACGCAGCTGCTGGTAGATCGACTCCGCGATGTTGTTGTTGCCGCGCCAGTCGGTGGCGCGCTCCGCGTAGGTGAACTGGTCCATGTAGTGCCCGCCGGTCTCGGCGGCGAGCGCCGCGGACTGTTCGTACATGGTGCGCGAGTCGTCCACGAAGTGGCACTGCCCGCCGTGGAATTCGATGAGGCGGCATTTCTCGGGGCTGGTGGTGCGCGGCATCACGGCGATGAACGGGACGCCGATCAGCTTGGCGAAGTACGCCTCCGACACCGCGGTCGAACCGCTGGACGCCTCGATGACCGGCTTGCCCGGCCGGATCCAGCCGTTGCAGAGCCCGTACAGGAAGAGCGAGCGGGCCAGGCGGTGCTTGAGGCTGCCGGTGGGGTGCGTCGACTCGTCCTTGAGATACAGGTCGATGCCCCACGCCTCGGGCAGCGGGAAGCGCAGCAGATGGGTGTCGGCGGAGCGGTTGGCGTCGGCCTGGACCTTGCGGACGGCCTCCTTCAGCCAGGACCGGTACTCCGGGTCGCTGCGGTCGACGTCCACGGTCGCCCTGGCCCCGCTCCCGGCCGTGTGTTCACTGGTCTCCATGGGCCTGCTCCTGTTGGTCGTCGATCCGGTGCTCGCACCTCCCACGATAGGCATCCCACCTGCGCAAACAGTCACTTTGATGACCCATAGCGCTGCCTTTGACCGCCGCCCGCGGGGCGGCTGTGACGGACGGTACGAACGGCCGTGCGGCGGGGGTCCGGGCCCTCTGGCGGTCCGGCTCGTGTCCGGGCACACTGCAACAGCAGGAGTGGTGACGAAGGGGGCGAATCCGCGATGGCGGACGTCGAGTTCAGTGCGTCGGGGGTCAGGATCGAGCGGTTCACCAGGTCCCTGACCAGGGCCGGTCAGGTGGTGGTGAAGGACGGCCGGCTGTCCCTCCTCACGAGCAACGGGCGGGAGATCGACAGCGCCCCGGTGGGCACGGTCAGCGCCCGTAAGTGGTGGTTCATCGCGGCTGATTCCGTCATCGCCCGGGTGAACGGGGTGCGCTACCGGTTGACGATGGGGCAGCGCAACCGCAGACGCGACGGGGCGGCTCCGCTGCGGCGCTTCCTGGAGACGCTGCGCAGCGCGCGTGGCCGCCGGGACTGAGCCTGCCGGACGTTCACGGCGACCGGGGTCCGGGGCCGTCGGGCTCCGCCGCGAGTTGCGGAGCCACAGCCCCTGGGCCACGCTGGATCCACGTCACTGAAGGTGCAGTCTCGGTGACAGAGCGATCCGCTCCACGGACCGGATCGCGCGACACGAGCAGACACGACAAGAGCAGAGCGGATCCGGCAGTCAGTCGTCCGCCGGGCCCGTTCGCGTCTCTTCTCTTCTTCCGGACCTATTTCGGGGAGTCGCAGCCGTGATCAGCGAGCCAAGCAGGCACTGCACGGTGGAGCTCCAGGCCCTGCCGTCGCGGATCGGTCAAGTCCGCAGAATCATCTCGGCGCAACTGCGCTACTGGCATCTCGATCCTCTGATCGACCAGGCGGCCCTGGGCGTCACCGAGCTTCTCACCAACGTTCACCGGCACGCACAGCCGGACAAGTCATGCACCGTCGACATCGAGCTGCTGCTCGACCGGCTGACGGTCTCCGTGCGGGACCACGATCCGCGTCTGCCCACGGTGAACGAGGCGGATTCCTTCGCCACGTCGGGCCGGGGGCTGGCGCTGATCGCCGCCGTGAGCGAGAGCTGGGGCGTGCGGCCGATCGGCTCGGCCGGGAAGGCCGTCTGGTTCACCCTGCCGGCGGTCACCGGCGCCTCGACCCTGCCGCCGCTCGCGGTCTACGGGTCGATGACCGACGGGCCGTTCGGTGCCGTGACCATCACCCCCGACGACATCGCCGCCCTGCCCGCCCGGTCGGCCGTCGTCGGCTGACGGGGCGGTCCCGCCCGGTAAGCCGACGCAGGCCCACCGGGCGGGACCGGCGGTCACCGGGTCACGCCGGGCCGCCGCCCGCGGTCCGGCCGAACTGCTCGTCCAGCACGGACAGTCGGCGCCAGTACTCGTCCTCGTCGATCTCCCCCGCGGCGAACCGCCGGCCGAGCAGCGCGATGGGCGAGGACGGTCCGGGGGCTCCCTGCGGAGTGCGGGCGGCCGCCCATGGCCCCTTGCGGCCGCGCCACGCGGTGCGGCGCAGCAGGGTGACGATCCCGATGACGACCGCCGCCCAGAAGAGCGGGAAGAGCAGGACCCAGGGTCCGGGTCCGCCGGTGTGCGCCAGGGTGTTCATCTCGGTCAGCTCCCTCGTTCGCGGATGGCGTGATGCCTTCCGGTCGCTTTCGAGCCTGCCGGGACCAGGTGCTCCGGGGCGTCGTACGCGAGGCGGCCGTGTGCGTACTGCGACGGGAGCACTCCGCCCCGCGCGATGTCCGCCCGGCGGCCCGCTCAGGCGAGCGCGGCGAGCGGGTCGTCGAGGACCGGCTGCCAGGCCAGTTCGGCGGCGCCCACCAGGCTGTTGTGGGCCAGGGTGCACGGCAGGATCGGCACGCTGCCGCTGCGCCCCCACAGGCTCCGGTCGGCGACGACGGCGCGCAGCCGTTCGGGGTCCGCCTCCAGCAGGTCGCGGTGGAGGCCTCCGAGGATGATGCGGTCGGGGTTGAGGATGTTCACCAGCCCGGCGAGCCCCAGGCCCAGGCGATCGATCAGCGCCTCGGCGGCCTGCCGCACCGCCGGGTCGCCGTACTCCGCGCGGAGCAGGTTCCCGGCCTGCTTGAGGAGGGACTCCTCGGGGCCGGGTGCACGGCGGGCGGTGGTCAGGAAAGCCAGCGGGTCGGTCTCCACGTCGAGGCAGCCGCGCCCGCCGCAGTGACAGGGCCGCCCCTCGGGGTTCACCGTGAGATGACCGACCTCCAGGGCGAGGCCCGAACTCCCGCTGTGCAGGCGGCCGTCGAGCACGAGGGCCCCGCCGACGCCCCGGTGTCCCGTGGCCACGCACAGCAGGTGCTGGGCGCCCCGCCCCGCACCGTGCCGGTGCTCGGCCAGCGCGGTCAGGTTGACGTCGTTGCCGGTGAACGCGGGGCCGGTGATGCCCGCCCGGCGCACGCAGGCGGCGAAGATGTCCCGGACCGGGGAGCCCGCGGGCCAGGCGATGTGCAGCGGGTTGAGGGCGGTCCCCTCCGGTTCGGCGACCGCCGACGGCACGGCGAGGCCGGCGCCCACGCAGCGCAGCCCGCTCGCGCGGAGCAGTCCGGCCCCCGCCTCCACGACCTCGCCGAGCACCTGAGCGGGGTCGGCCATCACCGCGACACAGCCCGGGGAGGTGGCGACGATCCGGCCGCCGAGCCCGACGAGCGCGGCCCGGAAGCCGTCGGCGTGCACCTGGGCGGCGAGGACGACGGGGCCGGTCTCCAGAACGGACAGCCGGTGCGAGGGGCGACCCTGGGACCCGGCCGCCGACCCGGGGCTGGAGTCGACCCGGATCAGTCCGAGCGCCTCCAGTTCCGCGGCGACGGCCCCGGCGGTGGCGCGCGTGACGCCGAGTTCGGAGGTGAGGACGGCCCGGGTGGGGGCGCGTCCGGTGTGGACCAGTTCCAGGGCGGGCCCGAGCGCGCTGCGGCCCCTCTCCAACTTGGTCCGGGTGGTGGTCGCCTTGCCGTTCATGGGGGCGAGTCTCCCATGATCCGGAGGCTTCCCGGACGCCCAGGGCCGGTCCGGGGATCCCGTTCCGGCCACGGCCCCGCCCCCGGAACGCACGGTGTGCAGCGGTGTTGCGTCCGTCGCCGGAGCACCCCTATGCTGAGTTTGTGCCGCAACTAAACAAACTGCGGACGGCCCTGCCCGGGGGACACGGCGGAGACACCGCCCCACCCGCGTCGGCCCGCCTCCGTACCGCGCTGACCGTGTTCTTCGCCCTCGACGGGTTCCTCTTCGCCGGCTGGGTGGTCCGTATCCCGGCCATCAAGCAGCAGACCGGAGCCTCCGCCTCCACCCTCGGCCTGGCCCTGCTCGGCGTCTCCGCCGGTGCGGTGATCACCATGATGCTCACCGGCCGGCTCTGCCGCCGCTACGGCAGCCATGCCGTCACCGTGGCCTGCGGCGTCCTGCTCCCCCTGAGCATCGCCCTGCCCGCCCAGACCCACTCCGCGCTCTCCCTGGGCCTCGTGCTGCTGGTGTTCGGCGCCGCGTACGGCGGGATGAACGTGGCGATGAACAGCGCCGCCGTCGATCTGGTCGCCGCACTGCGCCGGCCGGTGATGCCGAGCTTCCACGCGGCGTTCAGCCTGGGCGGGATGGTCGGCGCCGGGCTCGGCGGCCTGGTCGCGGGCGGACTCTCCGCCTCGACCCATCTGTTCCTGCTGGCCGGAATCGGTCTGCTGGTCACCGCGTTCGCCGGACCCTCCCTGCTCCGCCACCGTCCCGCCCCCGCCGCTGTGGAGGCCGCCGGCCCGCGCGAGCCGAAGCAGCGGCTGTCGCCCCGGGCCCGCCGGATCGTCGTGCTCTTCGGTGTGATCGCCCTGTGCACGGCGTACGGGGAAGGCGCCCTCGCCGACTGGGGCGCGCTCCACCTGGAACAGGACTTGGGCGCGCACCCCGGGCTCGCCGCCGCCGGATACGCGCTGTTCGCCCTGACGATGACGGCGGGCCGGCTGACGGGGACCCTGCTCCTGGAACGGCTCGGCCAGACCCGCACCCTGGTCCTCGGCGGGGCCACGGCCGCGGCCGGGATGCTGCTGGGCTCGCTGGCCCCGACCGCCTGGCTGGCGCTGGCCGGCTTCGCGGTCACCGGGCTCGGGCTCGCCAACATCTTCCCCGTCGCCGTGGGGCGCGCGGGCGAACTGGCAGGGCCCAGCGGGGTCGCCGCCGCCTCGACGCTCGGATACGGCGGAATGCTGCTCGGCCCGCCCGCGATCGGCTTCCTCGCCGACTGGTTCTCGCTGCCGGTGGCCCTGACCACGGTCGCCCTGCTGGCCGCCGCGGCTGCCGCCCTGGGCTACGCGGCCCGCAACGCCACGACGAGCGCGCCCGTCTGACCGCCCGGCCGGCCGACGGAGCCGCCGCCGGTCGGGCCCCGCGCGGCACTGGCACAATCGCCGCCATGCAGATCACCGAGCACATCGCGTCGTTGTCACAGGAGGGGCGGCTGCTCGCGGCGGCCGCCGAGCAGGCCGGTCCCGGCGCGTCCGTCCCGACCTGCCCCGGCTGGCAGATACGCCATCTGCTGCGGCACACCGGCATGGTCCACCGGTGGGCGGCGGCGTTCCTCACCGAGGGGCACACCGCGTACCACCCCGACGGCGGCGAGCCGGATCTCGACGGCGCCGAACTCCTGGCCTGGTTCCGCGAGGGGCACCGCCATCTGGTCCGGTCCCTGGAGGAGGCGCCCGCCGACCTGGAGTGCTGGACCTTCCTCCCGGCCCCCTCGCCTCTGGCGTTCTGGTCCCGCCGTCAGCTCAACGAGACGACGGTGCACCGGGTGGACGCGGAATCGGCGCTCGGCGGTCCGCTGACCCCGGTGTCGGCGCCCCGGGCCGTCGACGGCATCGACGAACTGCTCACCGGCTTCCACGCCCGCCCCAGGAGCCGGGTCCGCTCCGACAAGCCGCGCACGCTGCGGGTACGGGCCGTGGACTCGGCGGTGACCTGGACGGTACGGATCTCCGAGGACCCGCCGCGGACCGCACGCACGGCGGGCGACGATGGCCCGGCGGACGTCGACTGCGAGCTGAGCGGTACGGCCGAGGGTCTCTACCTCGCCCTCTGGAACCGGCTGCCGCTCACCGCCGTCACCCTGCGCGGCGACCGCGCGGTGGCGAGGCTCTGGACGGACAACTCCGCGGTCACCTGGTGAGGACGGACCGGCTCAGCCGAGCCAGCCGGGGCGCACCAGCCCCGATTCGTAGGCGAGGACGACGAGCTGGGCCCGGTCCCGGGCTCCGAGTTTGACCATCGTGCGGCTGACGTGGGTCTTCGCGGTGAGCGGGCTGACGACCAGTCTGCGGGCGATCTCCTCGTTCGACAGGCCGATGCCGACCAGCGCCATCACCTCCCGCTCCCGCTCGGTGAGCAGGGCGAGCGAGGCGGCGGCGGTCGGCTCCTTGGAGCGGGCCGCGAACTCCGCGATCAGGCGGCGCGTCACGCCCGGGGAGAGCAGCGCGTCCCCGCCGACCACCGCCCGTACCGCGCGCAGCAGTTCCTCCGGTTCGGTGTCCTTGACCAGGAAGCCCGAGGCCCCGTTGCGGAGGGCCTCGAAGACGTACTCGTCGAGTTCGAAGGTGGTGAGCATGACCACCTTCACCTCGTTCAGCTCCGGGTCGCCGGTGATCCGCCGGGTGGCGGCCAGTCCGTCCAGGCGGGGCATGCGGATGTCCATCAGCACGATGTCGGGGCGCAGTTCGCGCACCAGGCGGACGGCCTCCTCGCCGTCGGCGGCCTCCCCGGCGACCTCGATGTCGGGCTGCGCGTCCAGCAGGGCGCGGAAGCCCGCCCGTACGAGGAGCTGGTCGTCGGCGAGCGTTACGCGGATCACGTCGTCTCCTCGGGAGGCTCGGGCGGGCGACGGTCGCGGTCCGGGCCGGTGAAGGGCAGTTCGGCCAGGACCCGGAAGCCGCCGTCCGGGCGTGGGCCCGCCTCGATCGTGCCACCGAGGGCGGCGGCCCGCTCCCGCATCCCGACGAGTCCGTTGCCGCTGCCGCCCGCGTCGCCGCCGGTGGCCGGTCCCGCGTCGTCGATACGGAGGCGGAGGCGTCCGGGGCCGTAGCCGACGCACACCTCGGCGGTGCGGGAGCCGGAGTGGCGGACGACGTTGGTCAGGGCTTCCTGGACGATGCGGAAGGCGGCGAGTGCGGCGCCGGGCGGGACGGCGGCCGGGTCGCCCTCGCTCCCGACGGTGACGGTGAGTCCGGCGGCGGCGGCCTGTTCGACGAGTTCCGGCAGCCGGTCGAGGCCGGGGGCGGGGGAGGTCGGGGCGTCGCCGGGCGTGCGGAGGTTGGCGAGCACCTGGCGTACCTCGTCGAGCGCCTCCTTGCTGGCTCCCTTGATCGTGGTGAGCGCGGTCCTGGCCTGTTCCGGGTCGGAGTCGAGCAGCGCGAGCCCGACCCCGGCCTGCACGTTGATGACGGAGATGGAGTGGGCCAGCACGTCGTGGAGTTCGCGGGCCATACGGAGCCGTTCCTCGTCGGCCCGGCGCCGCTCGGCCGCCTCGCGCTCCGCCCGGGCGGCCGCCCACTGCTCGCGGCGCACGCGCAGCAGTTCGGCGGCGGCCACGACGGCGACGACCCAGGCGGTGATGAAGCCTTGCTGCGTCCAGGGGGCGGCCCGGTCGCCGTCCGGCGGCAGCCAGCGGTAGAGCCAGTGGGAGACCAGGACGTGCCCGGCCCACAGTCCGGCCAGCGACCACCAGGCGGCCTCGCGGTGCCCGGTCACGATCGCGCTGAAGCAGCCGACGGCGACGGCGACGAACACCGGACCGTACGGATAGCCCGCCGCGACGTAGACCAGAGTCGCCGCGCAGGTCGTGGCCACCGCGACCACGGGCCGGCGGCGGCGCAGGAGCAGCACGCCGACCGCGACGAACAGCAGCAGCCGGGCCGCCAGGTCCAGGGGCCGGCGGCCCTGTCCTTCCTCGGCGAAGCCCGTACCGACCATGACGAACACCAGGAGTACCGCCGTCGACACCCAGGGCAGCCCGGCGGCGGTCCGCGAGCGCGCTCCGGACAGCCACGGCGGCCCGCCCCGGTGCGGCGGTTGCAGTTCGTCCATGGCGGCCACGCTAGACGGCGGGCGGGTGCGGAGGCGTCCGCCGGGCGTGGTGATCACCCGTACTCCGTGGGGAGTACGCCGGCGGGAAAGGCGGTGAGGGCGGCGCCCGGCCCGTCAGGCCGTACCGGCGTCGCGCAGGCCCACCGAGCGGGCCAGCCCGGCGGCGGTCTGCCGGAACAGCGCCTCACGTTCCTCGACGACCCGGTTGTACTGGCCGAACAGCTCGAAGGAGATCAGGCCGAACAACTGCGCCCAGGCGGCGACGAGAGCGGCCACGGACTCGGGCGGGACGCCCTCGGCGAAATCGGCGGCCATCCGCTCCGCGTCGGCGCGCAGCTCGTCCGCGAGCGGCGGCAGGGTGAGGTCTCCGGCCCGGTACGCGCCGCGCACGATGTCGATGAGGACCAGACCCACGCGCGCCGCGGGCCCCACCGTGTCCATCGGGGCGATGTAGCCGGGGACGGGCGAGCCGTAGATCAGGGCGTACTCATGGGGGTGGGCGAGCGCCCATTCCCGTACGGCACAGGAGACGGCGACCCAGCGCTCGGCGGGCGGTGCCTCCCCCGCCGCCTGTTCCGCCACCGCTCGCTCCGCGGCCGCGCCGATCGCGTCGAACGCGTCGACGATCAGCGCGGTCAGCAGATCGTCGCGGCTGGGGAAGTAGCGGTAGAGCGCGGAGGAGACCATGCCCAGCTCCCGGGCGACGGCCCGCAGAGAGAGCTTCGGCGCGCCCTCCTCGGCGAGCTGCTTCCTGGCCTCGTCCTTGATCGCCGCGGTCACTTCGATACGGGCGCGTTCCCGGGCCCCTCGGATGGTGCTCATGCGGTCAGTCTGCCATGCGATCGGAGCACTGAACATCAACGAGAGCAGTGCTCTTGCTTTGGATCGCCGTTCCGTGCACACTGATCTCAAGCGAGAGCACCGCTCTCCTCGTAGCCTGGGAGTCATCATGTCGCAGCAGCCCTACTACCTCCGGGCGAGCGCCACCGCCAACCGCTTCAACAAGGTCGTCGGCCGGCTGGCCCGGCACGGCTTCAGCCTGATGGGCTCCGCCGAGCTGTCGGTGCGCGGGCGCAAGAGCGGCCAGACGCAGCGCATCCCGGTCAACACCCACACCTTCGAGGGCGACCGGTACCTGGTCTCGGCGCGCGGCCACTCGCAGTGGGTGCGCAACATGCGCGTGGCGGGCGGCGGGGAGCTGCGACTGGGGCGCAAGATCAGCCGCTTCACCGCCGTGGAGATCCCCGACGACGCGGAGAAGGCCCGGATCATCCGGGCCTATCTGGAGCGGTGGGGCTGGGAGGTCAACCAGTACTTCCAGGGGATCACGGCGAAGTCCACGGACGCCGAACTGCTGGCCGCCGCCCCGGACCACCCGGTCTTCCGCATCACCGTCGAGGCATGACGACGCCCCCGTCGCCATACGGTCGACGGGGGCGCGGTCGCGGCAGGTGGGCCGCTAGCGGTCCATCGCGTGGAGCGCCCGCTGCGCCAGCGGATGCGTACGGACGAGCTCGGCCAGCGACGTCGTCCCCCGGGTGATGCCGGCGAACGACTTCCAGGCCGGGCGGAAACCGGTCAGCACCGCGTGCAGCAGGCCGGGCCGGCGCTCGAACAGCTTGAGCATGCGGCGGCCCACGCCCATCTCCACGCCGAGGCCGGCCTTGATGGCGAAGGCGTAGTTGAGGGCCTGGCGCCGGGCGTCCACGGCGTCGTGGGCCTCGGCGATCCTGACCGCCCACTCCCCCGCGAGCCGGCCCGAGCGCAGCGCGAAGGAGATGCCCTCGCGGGTCCACGGCTCAAGCAGCCCGGCCGCGTCGCCGCAGACCACGACCCGGCCGCGGGAGAGCGGCGAGTCGTCGCTGCGGCAGCGGGTGAGATGGCCCGAGGAGACGGACGGCTCGAACCCGGCGAGGCCGAGGCGGGCGATGAAGTCCTCCAGATACCGCTTGGTGCCCGCGCCGTCGCCGCGCGCCGAGATGACGCCCACGGTGAGCGTGTCGCCCTTGGGGAAGACCCAGCCGTAGCTTCCCGGCAGCGGGCCCCAGTCGATGAGGACCCGGCCAGCCCAGTCCTCCGCGACGGTGGCCGGAACGGGGATCTCCGCCTCCAGGCCGAGGTCGACCTGATCGAGCTTCACCCCGACATGGGCTCCTATCCGGCCCGCGCTGCCGTCCGCGCCGACGACGGCCCGCGCGAGCACGGTCTCACCACCGGCCAGCACCACGGCGACCGTTCGCCGGTCGGGCACGGCGGGACCGTGCTGCTCGACCCGCACGACCGAGGCGCCGGTGCGCAGTTCGGCCCCGGCCTTCTGCGCCTCCTCGACCAGACCGGCGTCGAACTCGGGGCGGTTGATGAGCCCGAAGAGCATGCGCCGGGAGCGGCGGGTGCGGGCCAGCTTGCCGTTGAGCGAGAAGGTGACCGCGTGGATGCGGTCCTTCAGGGGCAGTTCGAACCCGGGCGGCAGGGCGTCCCGGGAGAAGCCGATGATGCCCCCGCCGCAGGTCTTGTAGCGCGGCAGTTCCGCCTTCTCCAGCAGCAGGACTCTCCGGCCCGCCACGGCTGCCGCGTACGCCGCCGATGCCCCGGCCGGTCCGGCGCCGACCACGACGACATCCCACACCAACGACTCTTCCGGCTCACGTCCGGCGTCTGCGTTCTCGCTGCTCACGATGTGCTTCTGCTCCCGATCCGACCAGTGGCCCCAAGCTGCTCACGGCATCCTACGGCGCGCTACGGGCCGGCCCTCCTGTGGGAGGATCGGCCATGATTTCGTCGTACATGCGTCGTCACAAGCACGGCGTCGCACACGGTCGCGTACACACCGCGCCCTACCCATAACGTCGCACCCACGAGGAGCGTGCCCATGACCGCCCGTCCGATTCCCGAGACCGTCGCCTCGCTGATGCCCCGTGCCCGCGAGGAGCTGGCCGAGCTGGTGGCGTTCCAGTCGGTGGCGGACCCGGCGGTGTTCCCGAAGAGCGAGTGCGAAGGCGCCGCCAACTGGGTCGCCGACGCGCTGCGCGCCGAGGGGTTCACGGACGTCGCTCTGCTGGACACCCCCGACGGGACGCAGTCCGTCTACGGGTATCTGCCCGGGCCGGCCGGGGCGCCGACCGTCCTGCTCTACGCCCACTACGACGTGCAGCCGCCGCTGGACGAGTCGGCGTGGATCTCCCCGCCGTTCGAGCTGACCGAGCGCGACGGACGCTGGTACGGGCGGGGCGCGGCCGACTGCAAGGGCGGGTTCATCATGCACCTGCTCGCGCTGCGCGCCCTCAAGGCGGACGGCGGCGTGCCGGTCTCGGTGAAGGTGATCGCCGAGGGCTCCGAGGAGCAGGGCACCGGCGGTCTGGAGCGGTACGCGGAGGCGCACCCGGAGCTGCTCCGCGCGGACACGATCGTCATCGGCGACACCGGCAACTTCCGGGTCGGGCTGCCGACGGTGACGGCGACGCTGCGCGGGATGACCATGCTGCGCGTGCGGCTGGACACCCTCGAAGGGAACCTGCACTCGGGGCAGTTCGGCGGCGCGGCCCCGGACGCGCTGGCCGCGATGATCCAGCTGCTGGCCTCGCTGCGCGCCGAGGACGGGACGACCACGGTCGACGGTCTGACCGGTGACGCCGACTGGGACGGCATCCAGTACCCGGAGGCGGAGTTCCGGCAGGACGCCAAGGTGCTGGACGGCGTCGAGCTGATCGGCGCGGGTACGGTCGCGGACCGCATCTGGGCCCGTCCCGCCGTGACCGTCATCGGCATCGACTGCCCGGCGGTGGTCGGCGCGACCCCGTCCGTGCAGGCGAGCGCCCGGGCCCAGATCAGCCTGCGAGTGCCGCCGGGCCACGACGCGGCCGAGGCGACGAAGCTGCTCACCGCCCACCTGGAGTCGCGGGCCCCCTGGGGTGCGCGGGTGAAGGTGGAACAGGTGGGCCAGGGCCAGCCGTTCCGGGCCGACATGAGCAGCCCGGCCTACCAGGCCATGGCGGACGCGATGCGGGACGCCTACCCGGGCCAGGAGATGCAGTCCTCCGGCATGGGCGGCTCCATCCCGCTGTGCAACACCCTGGCGGGCCTCTACCCGGAGGCGGAGATCCTGCTGATCGGGCTGAGTGAGCCCGAGGCGCAGATCCACGCGGTGAACGAGAGCGTGTCGCCCGAGGAGCTGGAGCGGATGTCGGTCGCCGAGGCGCTGTTCCTGCGCAACTTCGCGGAGTCGAAGAAGGCGTGATCCCGCCGGGTGGGCTTCGCCCTCGGCGAAGTCGCCCGGGGCGTAGATCCGTGCGGCGTCCGTCCGCCGCCGCGTACGTTCGCCGCATGGATCTCGTCGAGGTACTCCCCCAGTTGGACATGTTCCGCTTCCGGATCGGTCAGGCGTATCTCTGGCGCGACGGGGCGGACCTGACGCTGATCGACGCGGGCGACAGCGCGTCGGCCGCCGCGATCGAGGACGGGGTCCGGGCGCTCGGCCACGATCCGGCCCGGATCCGCCGCATCGTCATCACCCACGGCCACCGCGACCACTACGGGGCCGCGCGGGAGCTGGCGGACCGGTACGGCGCGGAGATCCTCGCCCACGCGCTGGACGCCCCGGTGATCCGGGGCGAGCGGCCCGTACCGGAGCCGGACCTGCTGGACTGGGAACGGCCGCTGTACGCACATGGGTTGACGTGCCCCGAGGCCCCGCCCACCCGGGTCGACCGCGAGCTGGCCGACGGCGAGGTGCTGCCGTTCGGGGGCGGTGCGCGGGTGGTCCACGCCCCCGGTCACACACCGGGCTCCATCGGGCTCCATCTGCCGCGCCACGGCGTGCTGTTCACCGGGGACGCCGTGGCCTCCGTGGAGCGGGTGATGCTCGGTGTGTTCAACGTGGACCGTGCGGAGGCGGCGGCCACGTTCCGGCGGCTGGCCGCGCTCGCGCCCCGTACCGTCTGCTTCGGCCACGGCGACCCGCTCACGGAGGACGCCGCCGCGGTGATGGAGGCGGCGGCGAACGGCTGATGAGGCCGGCGAGGTGTCCGGCGCGCGCCAGGCTTCCGCGGCGGGCCGCGGCGGACGAGACAGCACAGGTGTCGGCGTGCGCGGCGCCTCCGCCGCGGCGCCGGGGGCGCGGCTCAGCCCGGCCCCGTACAGGCCCCGCTCAGCCCACCGGCACCCCCGCCTCCAGGTTGAGCACCGTCCTCCGCTCGCGCGCCCGCAGGGCCCAGCGCAGCCGCTCGTACCGGGTGGGCGGCAGCATCCCCGCGGCCTCCTCCTCGGTGACGAAGCGCCAGCCGCGCAGCTCGGAACCCGGCAACAGCAGTCGCCCGGCGTCCTCGGAGCGGAGCACGCCGCCGTCGAAGAGGAAGCGCAGCCCGCCGTAACCGGGCGGGCGGGGTGACTCCCAGTCGACGAGCAGCAGGGTGGGCACCCGGTCGAGGCTGAGGCCGATCTCCTCGGCGACCTCACGGATCCCGGCCTGCGCGGGGGCCTCGCCCGCCTCCACGACCCCGCCGGGGAACTCCCACCCCGGCTTGTACGTGGGGTCGACGAGCAGCACCCGGTCCTGCTCGTCGAAGAGCAGCACCCCGGCGGCCACCGTCTCGCCGGTCGGCTCGGGAGTCTGCACGATGGGGCACGGTGACGCGCTTCCGGTGCGCACGGCGTCCGCGATCCGCTCGGCGGTCTCCCGGGGGGTGAGGGCGCTGTTGTCGACCACATGCGCGTCCTGGGCGATCCAGCCGAGGGCGTCGCGGTACGGGCCGATGTGCTCGTACGCCCACCGGCGCACCCGGTCGTTCTGCTCGTCGTCGCCGGGAAACTCCTCGCGGCCCGCGATCCGGCTACGCAGGATCGTTTCCTCAGGTGAGAGCGCCACATGCCGGACCGGAATGCTCCGGGAGGCGAGCCCGCCGAAGATCTCGTCGCGGTACTCCTGCCGCAGCAGCGTCATCGGCACCACCAGCACCCCGGGCACCTCGGCGAGCAGCGCGGCCGCCGTGTCCACCACGAGCCGCCGCCAGATCGGCAGGTCCTGGAAGTCGGTGACCTCGGCGAGCCGCTTCTGCGGCAGCAGGGCGCGCAGCCCCGCGCCGGTCACCTCCGGGTCGTACAGCGTGCTGTTCGGAATCAGATCGATCAGTTCGCCGGCGGCGCTGGTCTTGCCCGCGCCGAACGCACCGTTGATCCAGACGATCACGGTTCCCCCTCTTCCGTTGCCCCCTGTGGCTTGCCCGCAACACCCTGCCGCGGAAACCCCGCGGGGGCGACGGCGTTGGCCGGATGCGGCCGTCCGGGACGAGCGAGGGCTCAGCACGATAGGGAAGCGGGTTCCGGGGCAGGTGTAACCATGCCGGTCCACAGCGCCTGCGGGCCGGATTCGTCGGAGCGTCGGCATCCGGACACCCGGGGCCGGAAGACCAGGGGTGCGCCGTGCGGCGGACTGTTCTCGAGCATTTTCCCGCGGGAGACCCGCGCGGCTGCCGGGCCGCGGAGGAGTTCGCGGCCCGGCGGCGTGGTGAGGGCCTGGCCGCGGAAGTCGTGATGGACCTGGACCAGGACGCTTTCCTGGTGATCGTGGAGCAGCAGGCGGGCAGCACGGCACCGGCCCCCTAGGACGTCTCGGCGGAGCGCCGCTCACCCGAGAGCCGCGTGTACGGGCCGGGAACGTGCGGCGTGGAATGCGGCCCGGCGGACGCCCGGCCTGACGAACCGGGCGTCCGCCGGAGACCCTTGCGGTCTCCGGACCGGCCCTACCGCAGGGCGATGGCCGCCGCCGCGGCCCCGACCAGGCCCGCGTCGTTGCCCATCACGGCGGGCGCCACCGTCAGCCGGCGGAGGTAGGAGAGCGTGGCGTACTCGCGCAGGCTGCGGCGCAGCGGTCCGAAGAGGACGTCGCCGGCCCCGGCCACTCCCCCGCCGACCACGGCGATGTCGAGGTCGGCCAAGGTCGCGGTGGCGGCGATGCCGGCGGCCAGCGCCTGGGCGGCACGCTCGTAGGAGGCGATGGCGACCGGGTCCCCGGCGCGGGCGGCGACGGCCACCGCGGCGGCCGTCGCGTCGCCGTCCGGGCCGGGCCGCCAGCCGTTCTCCAGGGCACGGCGGGCGATGTTGGGGCCGCTGGCGATGCCCTCGACGCAGCCGCGCGCGCCGCAGGGGCACGGGTCGCCGTCCAGGTCGACGCTGATGTGGCCGATGTGCCCGGCGTTTCCCGAAGGGCCGGGGCGCAGAGTGCCGCCGAGGACGAGGCCGCCGCCGACGCCCGTCGACACGACGAGGCAGAGCGCGTTGTCGTAGCCCCGGGCGGCGCCGAGCCAGTGTTCCGCGGCCGTCATCGCGACCCCGTCGCCCACCAGTGCGACCGACAGTCCGCCCGCCGTCTTGTGCACCCGCTCCACCAGCGGGAAGTCCCGCCAGCCGGGGACGTTGACCGGGCTGACCGTGCCGGCGGCGGCGTCCACCGGACCGGCGCTGCCGATACCGACGGAACCGGCCCTGCCCCACAGCGGCGAGGCCATCAGCTCGCCCAGCACCTCGTCCACCGCGCCCATGACCGCCTCGGCGCCCTCCCGGGCGGGCGTCGGCCGCTGCGCCCGTACGAGGAGGGATCCGTCGCCGTCCACCAGCGCTCCGGCGATCTTGGTGCCGCCGATGTCGAGCGCGGCGACGAGGTCGGTATGCATCGGTGTGGGCTCTCCGGATCGGTGAAGGGGCGGGACCTGCGGGTTCCGTCCATAGTCTGCACAGTCTTCATCCAGTTGACAACGTTGTCCAGGGCCTATGCTCGACGCCACAGCCTCCGATCACCTGCGCGGCGCCCCGTCTCGGCCCCGCTCGGCCCCGGCCGGAGCAACCGCACACCCCGCCCGTATCCGACGACAGGACAGCACGTGGACCGGACCGCCCGTCATTCCGAGACCCGCTACGGCAACCGGCCGACCATGAAGGACGTGGCGGCCCGGGCCGGAGTCGGCCTGAAGACGGTCTCCCGGGTGGTGAACAGCGAGCCCGGCGTCACGCCCGACACCGAGCGCCGCGTGCAGGAGGCGATCGACGCGCTGGGCTTCCGCCGCAACGACAGCGCCCGAGTGCTGCGCAAGGGGCGTACGGCGTCCATCGGACTGGTCCTGGAGGATCTGGCGGACCCGTTCTACGGTCCGCTGAGCCGCGCGGTGGAGGAGGTCGCCCGCGCGCACGGCGCGTTGCTGATCAACGGTTCCAGCGCCGAGGACCCGGAGCGGGAGCAGGAGTTGGTGCTGGCGCTGTGCGCCCGCCGCGTCGACGGTCTCATCGTGATCCCGGCGGGTGACGACCACCGCTATCTGGAGCCGGAGATCAAGGCGGGCATCGCCACGGTCTTCGTGGACCGCCCGGCGGGCCATGTGGACGTCGACATGGTGCTCTCCGACAGCTTCGGCGGGGCCAGGGAGGGCGTGGCGCACCTCATCGCGCACGGTCACCGCAGGATCGGGTTCATCGGTGACCAGCCCCGGATCCACACCGCCACCGAGCGTCTGCGCGGCTATCACGCGGCCATGCGGGACGCGGGCATCACCGTCGAGGACGGCTGGGTCTCCTCGGCTCCACCGAGCCGGAGCGGGTGCGGGCCGCGGCCGAGGAGATGCTGAGCGGCCCCGAACCGGTCACCGCCCTGTTCGCGGGCAACAACCGGGTCACGGTCACGGCGGTGCGGGTGATCGCGGAACGGGAGCGGCCGGTGGCACTGGTCGGGTTCGACGACATCGAGCTGGCCGACCTGCTCGGCATCACCGTGATCTCGCAGGACGCGGCGGCCGTCGGCAGGACCGCGGCCGAGCATCTCTTCCGCCGCCTCGACGGGGCGGAGCACGCCCCGGCGCGGGTGGAGCTGCCGACGACCCTGATCCCGCGCGGCTCGGGCGAACTGCCGCCCGCCTGAGCCGGGTCGGGCCCGCGCGCGGACTCCCGGGCCAGAAGCAGCGCGGGCCGGGGCCGGGGGGGCGAAGAACCCGCCGCCCCCAAAGCCCCTCGCCCCCGGGACACCCGCCGTCACGCCGCGGCGGCCACCGGCCGGAACTCCCTCGCCAGCAGCGCCAGGAGCCGCGCGGGCGCGTCCTCGGGCGTCGCGTGGCCAGCTCCCTCCAGCCAGTGCAGCTCGGAGTGCGGGATCAGCGCGTGCAACTGCTCGGCGAACGGCGGCGGCAAGAACCCGTCCTCGCGCCCCCAGATGATCCGGGTCGGCACCGGTACGGAACCCAGCAGGTGCTGGAACTCGTCGGTGGCCGCCTGCTCCAGCTGTCCGTACTGGCGGTAGTACGCGGCCCTGCCCTCCTCGCCGCGCCACGGGTCGAGATGGGCGGCCAGCACGTCCGGCCGGTAGCCGGCGTGGCTCGCGAAGCGCAGGTGGCTCTCGGCCAGCGCCTCGTGCGCGTAGACGGGCAGTTGCTCGAAGAGGTGCGCGTTCTCCCGTACGAGCCGGAACAGCCCGGTCCCCCAGTCGCCGCAGCCCACCGCGTCGACCAGGGTGAGATCGGCGTACCGGGCTCCTTCCAGCAGCAGCGCCCGCAGGGCCACGGCCCCGCCGATGTCGTGGGCGATCACCCTCGGACTCTCCAGGCCCCAGTGCTCCAGCAGTCCGGTGAACACCCGCGTGTGCGCGGCCAGCCGGAGATCCTGTCCCGCGCGCTGCTCCGACTGCCCGAAGCCGAGCAGGTCGAAGACGTAGACCCGGTGATCCTGGGCGAGCGCCGGAGCGATCTCGCGCCAGACGCGCGACGAGAACGGGGTGCCGTGGATCAGGACGACCGGGTCGCCCTCCCCCAGCACGTCCCAGCGAACCGTCCCGTCCGGGGTCTGATACGCCCTGGTCAGTTTGCCGTTCATGACACGCCTCCTGATGTCGGATGCAGAACCCTGCCGGACTTTCGACGTTACCAGAGAGAGCCGCTTGTCGGTAACGTTGATAAAGTGGGGATCATGCGACGGAACCCGGCACCCGCGGAACTCGAACCGGTCGAGGCGTTCTGCAACACGGCGACCCTGCTCCACGGAGAGGACGAGCTCGCCCGGCCGGCGACGGCGGGCGGCTGGCTGCGGGCGCACGGGTATCCGGAAGCGGTCGCCCCGGCCGACCTGGCGACGCTCTCGGAGGCCCGGGAGACCGTGCGGGCCTTCCTGGTGGAGCGGACCTCGCCCGGGGCCCTCGACGCCCTCAACGACCTGATCCGCTCCGTGGCGGGCGCCCCGGCCGTACGCCCGGACGGCACGCTCGCCCTGCGCCCGGCCGGCGGGGGGCCGGCGGCGGAGATCGTGCGGACGGTGCTCGAAGCCCTGCTGCGGGACGGCCTGACCGGGCGTCACGCGACGCGGCTGAAGGCCTGCGCGGCGCCGGAGTGCCGCTGGGTCTTCTACGACCGGGCTCCGTCGTCGAACGGTCTGTGGTGCGACATGGACGTATGCGGCGCCCGGCACAAGATGCGGGCCTACCGCGCCCGCGGCGGCGCGGCCGCACGCCGGGACGGCTGACGACAGACCCCAGGGCTGTTGGGGTGGCGGGTCGGCCCGTCGGGGCGTGGTGCCGACGGATCGGCGGGGGCGGCTCCCTATCGTCGGCGGCCGACGCCCCGCCCCCGTACGGCACGCTCCGGCGGACCCGGGTGTCGGACCGTCACCTTCCCAGCCCCTCGGCACGCCCGCTCCTCCGCCCGTCGGCTCGGGTGCCGCGCGGACCGGACCGCACGGGGCGCCCCCTCCCCTTCCTGGGCCGGTACGGCAACGGGCAGGGCATCCAGAACAGGTACGCACCCATGAGCCGTCCCACCCCGACCCGGGCGACCCCATCGGTCCCGTCGCCCCCATCGATCCCTTCATCCCCGCAGCAGGGGCGCAGGGGGCCGCGCCGGCGGTTCGCGGCGATGGCCGCGGCGCTGCTGCTGCTGTGCGCGGCGCCGGTCGCCTCCGCCGCACCCGGGACCACACCCGGCACGGCGGACGGGCACCCCCGGCGCACGGCGCGGCGCCCCTGTACATCTCCGACTACAGCGACAACACCGTGCTGCGGCTGCCGCCCGGGGGCGGGGCCCCGGTCATGGTCCCGGTGACCGGTCTGATCCGCCCGACCGGGATGGTGCTCGCCCCCTCGGGCGACCTGTACATCTCCGACACCGGCAACAACCGGGTCGTACGGGTGCCGGGGGACGGCGGCCCCCAGAGCGTCGTCCCGGCCACCGACCTCTCCCGTCCCATCGGGCTGGCACTGAACGCGGACGGCGACCTCTACATCGCGGACAGCTTCAACGACCGCGTGGTGAAGGTGCCCGCCGACGGCAGCGGCCAGGTCACCGTCCCCACCACCGGGCTGCTCCACCCCAACGGGCTCGCCCTGGACAAGGCCGGGAACCTCTTCGTGGCGGACTTCGTCAACGACCGCGTGGTCAAGGTCCCCGCCGACGGAGGCCCGCAGACGACCGTGCCCACGACCGGCCTCTCCCAGCCGACCGGCCTGGCCCTCGGCCGAGGAGGAGACCTGTTCGTCTCCGACAGCGGCAACGACCGGGTGGTGCGGCTGCCGGCGGGCGGCGGGCCGCAGCGGACCGTCCCGGCGATCGGGCTCAACTCCCCGTACGGGCTGGCCTTCGACCCGGCGGGCGCGCTGTACATCGCGGACTTCAACAACGACCGGGTGGTGAAGCTGCCGGTGCGCGGCGGCCAGCGGACGGTGCCGGTCGCGGGCCTGCGCACCCCGGCGGGACTGGCCATCCCCTCGGGGCGCGCGAGCTCCTGAGTCTCCCTTCCCGGCTTACGGAGCGGTGACCGTCAGGTCGCCGCGGCGCGGGAGGCGAAGGCGTCCAGGTCCGCGCGGGTCAGGCCGGTCAGGCGGGCGACCTCGGCGGTGTCCAGCGCACCGCAGTCGATGCCGCGCAGCAGGTAGCCGCTGAGGGCCTTGGCGGTGGCGGGCTCGTCCATGACGTCACCGCCGGCCTTGGCCACGTAGGCGGCAAGACGGGCGGCGGCGGGCTCCAGGCCCTCGCGGTAGAAGGCGTAGACGGCCGCGTAGCGCGTCGGCAGGTGGCCGGGGTGCATGTCCCAGCCCTGGTAGTAGGCGCGGGCCAGAGCGCGGCGGGTGAGGCCGTAGTGGAGCCTCCAGGCCTCGTGGACCTGCTCGGTCGGGCCGACGGGCAGGACGTTGGTGGAACCGTCGGAGACACGTACGCCGGTACCGGCGGCGGCGACCTGCATGACGGCCTTGGCGTGGTCGGCGGCGGGGTGGTCGCTGGCCTGGTAGGCGGCGCTGACGCCGACGCAGGCGCTGTAGTCGAAGGTGCCGTAGTGCAGCCCGGTCGCCCGGCCCCGCGCCGCGTCGATCATCCGGGCGACGGCGGCGGTCCCGTCGGCGGCGAGGATGGACTGGCTGGTCTCGATCTGGATCTCGAAGCCGATGCGCCCGGCGTCGAGGCCGTGGGCCTTCTCGAAGGCTTCGAGGAGCTGGACGAAGGCGGTGACCTGCTCGGGGTACGTGACCTTCGGAAGGGTCAGCACGAGCCCTTCGGGGAGCCCGCCCGACTCCATCAGGCCGGTGAGGAAGACGTCGGTGGTGCGGATGCCCCGGTCGCGGACACCGGCCTCCATGCACTTCATCCGGATGCCCATGTACGGGGCGGCGGTGCCGTTCGCGTACGCCTCGGAGACCAGGCGCGCGGCGCGGGCGGCGGCCTCGTCCTCCTCCGCGTCCGGGCGGGGGCCGTAGCCGTCCTCGAAGTCGATGCGCAGGTCCTCGACGGGCTCGCGCTCCAGCTTGGCGCGTACGCGGTCGTGGACGGGGCCCGCCAATTCCTCGGGGATGCCGAGGACGGCGGCGAACGACGAGGCGTCGGGGGCGTGTTCGTCGAGGGCGGCCAGCGCCTGGTCGCCCCAGGAGCGCAGGGTGCCGGGTTCGAAGACGTCACCGGGTACGTAGACGGTGTGCACGGGCTGGCGGCTACCGGGGTCTCCTGGGTAGCGGCGGGCGAGTTCCGCGTCGACCGCCGTGAGGGAGGCGCTGATCTCCTCGCTGACCGCACCGGCGAGGCTCGTTGCCACCTTCTCCTGCTGACCCATGACCGTACCCTCCACGCTCTCGCTGTTTCCGCTTCCCGGAATCAACAATCCGTATAGTGAAGTTATAAGGCCGCTCGACCTGCGTCAATGGTCGCCCGGAACGGCACCGGGCCGCGCGGTGGGGTTCACCGTGCGGCCCGGGCGGGGTGATGCGGGGTGGTGCTGGGGGATCAGCCCTTGCGGGTGGTGATCTCCTCGGTGAGCTGGGGAACGACGGTGAAGAGGTCGCCGATCACGCCGTAGTCGACGAGTTCGAAGATCGGGGCCTCGGCGTCCTTGTTGATCGCGACGATCGTCTTCGAGGTCTGCATCCCCGCCCGGTGCTGGATCGCGCCGGAGATACCCGAGGCGATGTACAGCTGCGGGGAGACGGACTTGCCGGTCTGCCCGACCTGCGAGGTGTGCGGGTACCAGCCGGCGTCCACCGCCGCACGCGACGCGCCGACCGCGGCGCCCAGCGAGTCGGCGAGGGCTTCGATCAGCGGGAAGTTCTCCGCGCCGTTGACGCCACGGCCGCCGGAGACGACGATCGCGGCCTCGGTCAGCTCGGGGCGGCCGGTCGACTCACGCGGTGTCCGCGAGGTCACCTTCGTGCCCGTCGCGCTCTCACCGAACGCCACGGAGAGGGCTTCGACCGTACCGGCGGCGGCGGCCGCCTCGACCGGGGCCGAGTTCGGCTTGACCGTGATCACCGGAACACCCTGGGAGACCCGGGACTTGGTGGTGAACGAAGCGGCGAACACCGCCTGCGTCGCGACGGGGCCCTCGGCACCGGCTTCCAGGTCGGTGGCGTCGGTGATGATCCCGGACCCGATCCGCAGCGCCAGCCTGGCGGCGATCTCCTTGCCCTCGGCCGAGGACACCACCAGCACCGCCGCCGGGGAGACCGCATCGAACGCGGCCTGCAACGCGTCCACCTTCGGCACCACGAGGTAGTCCGCGAATTCCTCGGCGTCGGAGGTCAGGACCTTCACCGCACCGTGCTCACCCAGCACACCCGCGGTCGCCTCGGCACCCGCGCCCAGCGCGACGGCGACCGGGTCACCGATCCGACGCGCCAGCGTCAGCAGCTCCAGGGTGGGCTTGCGGACCGCACCATCCACATGGTCGACCAGAACCAGAACTTCAGCCATGACAACGCACTCCAGACAGACGAGAGAAAAGAGAAGGGAGGGAGGGGAAACACACCCCCGGGGGAACGGTGGGGCCTAGATGAACTTCTGGCCCGCGAGGAACTCGGCGAGCTGCTTGCCGCCCTCACCCTCGTCCTTCACGATCGTGCCCGCCGTACGCGCCGGACGCTCGGTCGCCGAGTCGACCGCCGTCCACGCACCCGCCAGACCCACCTCGTCCGCGTCCAGCTCCAGATCCTCCAGATCCAGCGACTGAACCGGCTTCTTCTTCGCCGCCATGATCCCCTTGAACGAGGGGTAGCGCGCCTCACCGGACTGGTCGGTCACCGACACCACCGCCGGCAGCGACGCCTCAAGCTGCTCGGTCGCGGTGTCACCGTCACGGCGCCCGGTCACCACACCGCCGTTCACCGACACCTCGGACAGCAGCGTCACCTGCGGCACACCCAACCGCTCCGCCAGCAGCGCCGGCAGCACACCCATCACCCCGTCCGTCGAGGCCATCCCGCAGATCACCAGGTCGTAACCGGTCTTCTCGACCGCCTTCGCCAGCACCAGCGACGTGCCCATCACATCCGTGCCGTGCAGATCGTCGTCCTCGACGTGAACCGCCTTGTCCGCACCCATCGACAACGCCTTGCGCAACGCGTCCTTGGCATCCTCCGGACCCACCGTCACCACGGTGATCTCCGCATCGTCCGCCTCGTCCGCGATCTGCAACGCCTGCTCGACCGCGTACTCGTCCAGCTCCGACAACAGACCGTCGACATCCTCACGGTCCAGCGTCAGGTCATCGGCGAAACGCCGGTCACCGGTCGCGTCGGGCACGTACTTCACACAGACAACGATCCTCAAGCTCACGCCGGCTCTCCTACTGCATCGTCATTTCCGGGCTGCCTTGTTGCACGCAGCATAGGCGCCTTGTCGGGCCGGATCCGGTCAGGACGACCGAGGCTCCGAGGCCGATATTACTCGCCAGTACACCCAGACTGTTACCCCTGAGCAAGCGCACCGCACTGTGACCTTGCCAACGCGGCAGAGCCGTGCGTGCGTGACCTCAGTCTCGCAGAGCGGTGAACCGTCCCTGGTGATAGACCAGCGGGCGGCCGGCCCCTGAGGGTGAGCCTGCCACGGCCTCGGCGATGACGATGCGGTGGTCCCCCGCCGGCACGCGGGAGACGACCCGGCAGACCAGCCAGGCGGAGACGTCCGCCAGGAGCGGAACGCCTTCGGGGCCGCTGCTCCAGTCGGTCGACGGGCCGAAGCGGTCGGCTCCGCTGCGGGCGAAGGTCGCGGCCAGTTCCTGCTGGTGCTCGCCGAGTATGTGGACGCCGACGTACGCGGCCCCGGACAGCACGGGCCAGCTGGAGGACGACGTACCGATACCGAAGGAGACCAGCGGGGGTTCGGCGGCGACGGAGGTCAGTGAGGTGGCGGTGAAGCCGACCGGGCGCTCCCCCGCGGCGGTGATCACGGCCACTCCCGCGGCATGGCGACGGAAGACCGAGCGGAAGAGTTCGGGCGTGGCGGCCGTCGGGGCGGGGGCGAGATCGGGCGTTGCCGTCATGGACGTGTCCTTCTGCGGAAGTGGCGTACGGGTCCGTGGGTGCTCAGACACCCGGACAGCGCGCACTCGCGTAGCGTGCGAGGTCCACATGGACCCGGCCGTGAAGAAGGAGTTCTGGCGGCATAACGTCAGACTGACGATGCGTGGTGCGTGCAGTCAAGCGGGTTCCGGAATGTGGGAGATGCGTCACGGTCCGTCATATGGCGTGCCCCAGCGCCGCGACGACGTCGACCGTGCGGGGCTGGCCGGATGCCCGGCGGACCACTTCGCCCACGGCGTCGAGCACCAGCACGGTCGGCGTTTTCGTGATGTCCAGTTCGCGCACCAGCGCGAGACGGGCCTCGGCGTCGATCTCGATGTGGGCGACCCCGTCGACCATCCCGGCCACCTCGATGAGCGTGCGGCGGGTGGCCCGGCACGGCTGGCAGAAGGCGCTGGAGAACTGGACGAGCGTCGCGCGTTCCCCCAACTCCGCGCCGAGCAGGTCTGCGTCGAGTCGCTGTCCGTGGGTCCGGCGGTCCACCTGGTGCCTCCTGATCAAAGCTCTTCGTCAGGGGTCAGCACCGGCTGCCGCCCCGGCATTCCCGCAGCGTGCGGGTAACCCGCACGTGACGAGAATCTCGCGGTCCACGTCCTCCGGGACTGGCCAGGGGCTCGCGCATGGGGCACCATCGCCACAATGCCGAATACCTACGGCTGCGTAACTTCCGCCGGGAGAACCCTCCCCAGGCACTGAAGAAGGGTCTTCCCCAGATGGCAGAACTCGTCTATCGACCGGTCATCGGCGCCGCTCGCACCATGTTCAAGGCGCTCGACCTGAAGATCGACACTCAGGGTTCGGAGCACATCCCGAAGACCGGTGGCGCGGTGCTGGTCAGCAACCACATCAGCTATCTCGACTTCATCTTCACCGGCCTCGGGGCTCTTCCGCAGAAGCGGCTCGTCCGGTTCATGGCGAAGGAATCGGTCTTCCGGCACAAGATCTCCGGTCCGCTGATGCGGGGAATGAAGCACATCCCGGTCGACCGCAAGCAGGGCGAGGACGCGTACGCGCACGCGCTGCAGTCGTTGCGTTCCGGTGAGATCGTCGGCGTCTTCCCCGAAGCCACCATCTCGCAGTCCTTCACGCTGAAGAGCTTCAAGTCGGGCGCCGCGCGCCTGGCCCAGGAGGCAGGCGTTCCGCTGATCCCGATGGCGCTCTGGGGGACGCAGCGGATCTGGACGAAGGGCCGGCCGCGCAACTTCTCCCGCAGCCACATCCCGATCACGATCCGGGTCGGCGAGCCCGTGGAGGCGCCCACCGACCAGTACGCGGGCGCTATCACCCGGCGGCTGCGGGAGCGGGTCCAGGAGCTGCTGGAAGCGGCGCAGCGGGCCTACCCGGTGCGCCCGAAGGACGCGAGCGACACCTGGTGGGTGCCGGCCCATCTCGGCGGTACGGCCCCGACCCCCGCCGAGGTGCGCGAGCTCGGCTGACCGGCCCCTCTCCACCTCTTCCCACGAGCCCCCGGCAGCAGGTACGCCGGGGGCTCAGAGGTGTGTGGGGAGGGTCCGCCAGAGCTCCGTGCGGTCCCGGGCGCTCCTCAGCGCGTGGAGGACTTCCGGGGGCGGCGCGGCGTACAGGGCCGGGTAGTCCACTTCCCCAAGGTGTTCGCGTACCGTCCACGCCAGCCGCTCCCGCGCCAACGAGAACCGCGCGTCGATGCCCGGTTCGTTGCCCCGGGGATCCACCCGTGCCCAGCGCTCGTGTCCGGGCAGGCGGAGCGCGACCAGGCCGTGGACGGCGGGGTTCGCACCGTCGTCGTCGGTGAGGCGCTGGTAGCAGAGGCCGGCCGGGATGCCGTGGGCCCGGAGCAGCGCGGTCAGCGCGATGGACTTGGCGTAGCAGATGCCGTTGCGGGTGGCGAGGACGTCGGAGGCGCGCCAGGTGACGCGAGAGTCGCCGGAGTCCGCGGAGTGCGGGACGGCGTCACGGACGTAGGTGAAGGCGCTCCGGGCGTATGTGTATGCGTCGCGGATCTCGTGGGCCAGGTCGGCCGCGACCTCCCGCACCCGGGGGTGTTCATGGTCGATGGCTTCGTCGGCGGCCAGATAGGCGGCGAGGTCCGGAGACTGCTGGTTCAGCTGCATGGTCCCGGAGCGTACGAAGCGGCCAACCGGAGATCAATCGATTTCCGGTTGGCCACATATTCATGCAATGCGCGAGGGTGGTTTGGCTACCGCGTCATCTCTTCCTTGAGCGCCTGGAGGAAGGCGTCGACGTCGTCCTCGCGGGTGTCGAAGGCGCACATCCAGCGGACGTCTCCGGCCGCCTCGTCCCAGAAGTAGAAGCGGAAGCGCTGCTGGAGCCGTTCGCTGACCGCGTGCGGCAGCCGGGCGAACACGGCGTTGGCCTGGACCGGATACAGGATTTCCACCCCGTCGATCGCCCGGACGCCCTCGGCGAGGCGCTGGGCCATGGCGTTGGCGTGCCGGGCGTTGCGCAGCCACAGGTCCTTGGCGAGCAGCGCCTCCAGCTGGACGGAGACGAAGCGCATCTTGGAGGCGAGCTGCATGGAGAGCTTGCGCAGGTGCTTCATCGCCCGGACCGCGTCCGGGTTGAGCACGACGACGGCCTCGCCGAACAGCGCGCCGTTCTTCGTGCCGCCGAAGGACAGCACATCGACGCCGACCGTGTTGGTGAACGTCCGCATCGGCACGTCCAGGGAGGCGGCCGCGTTGGCTATCCGGGCCCCGTCGAGGTGCACCTTCATACCGCGCTCGTGGGCGTGGTCGCAGATGGCGCGGATCTCGTCGGGGGTGTAGACGGTGCCCAGCTCGGTGTTCTGGGTGATCGAGACGACCTGCGGCATGGCCCGGTGCTCGTCGTCCCAGCCGTACGCCTGCCGGTCGATGAGCTCGGGGGTGAGCTTGCCGTCCGGGGTGCGCACGGTGAGGAGCTTCAGCCCGCCCATCCGCTCGGGCGCGCCGCCCTCGTCCACGTTGATGTGCGCGGACTCGGCGCAGATGACCGCTCCCCAGCGGTCGGTGAGCGCCTGGAGGGCGACCACGTTGGCTCCGGTTCCGTTGAAGACCGGAAACGCCTCGGCGGTGGGGCCGAAGTGGCTGTGCATGACGCGCTGGAGGTGGCCGGTGTAGTCGTCCTCGCCGTAGGCGACCTGGTGGCCGCCGTTGGCCAGCGCGATGGCCGCGAGGACCTCCGGGTGCGCTCCGGCGTAGTTGTCACTGGCGAAGCCGCGTACCTGCGGATCGTGGTGACGTCGCGCGTCGGTCCTCACGGTTGCGGGGTCAGCCACAGGCGCTTTCCGTTCACTTCGGGGGCGGGCTCGTCCCAGACGCCGGCGATGGCCTCGGCCAGCTCCAGTGACGTCGGTGAAGCCCGCGAACTTCGCATTCGGGCGCTCGGCGCGCATCGCGTCGTTCACCAGTGCCTTGACCACCAGGATCGCAGCAGCGGTGCGCGGTCCGTCCTCGCCCCCGCCTTGCGGAAGGCGTCGCCGAGCGCGAGGGTCCACGCCTCGGCGGCGGCCTTGGCGGCGGAGTAGGCGGCGTTGCCCGCGGTGGGCTTGCTGGCCCCGGCGGCGCTGATCAGGAGGTAGCGGCCCCTGCCGCTGCGCTCCAGAGCCTCCTGGAAGGCCAGCGAGGTCGACTGGACGGTACGGATGAGCAGATTCTCCAGCGCGTCCCAGTCGGAGAGCACGGTCTCCTGGAACGACGGGCTGCCGCGCCAGCCGCCGACGAGGTGGACCAGGCCGTCGATGCGGCCGAACTCCGCCTCGGTGCGCTTGGCCCAGTCGCGGGTGGCGTCGAGATCGAGCAGATCGACGGTCTCTCCGGTGACGGTCGCGCCCCCGTGGGCGTACCGCGCGGCGTCCACCGCCTCGGCGAGCCGTTCGGGGTTGGCGTCGCAGCCGACCACCGTGGCGCCCGCCTCGGCGAGGCGCAGCAGCGTCGCGCGGCCCGCGGGGCCCGCCGCTCCGGCGACCGCGACCACGGCTCCTTCGAGCGCACCCGTCCCCTCGCCCGTGCCGTTTCCGTTCATGGCCACCGCCTCCTCGGGAGAATGGTTCACGCGGCTGCCCGCTCGTCGTTCGCCGCGGTGATTCCCTTGGTGGAGGCAATCACGTGCTTCAGCTTCTTGGCGAGCGCCTCATAGAACATGCTCAGGGGAAACTCGTCCGGAAGCACGTCGTCGACGAGCTTGCGAGGAGGAAGTGTGAGGTCGAGGGCGTCGGGGCCCTTGGCCCAGCGCGATCCCGGGTGCGGGGCGAGGTAGGTGGAGACGAGGTCGTACGCGGCGAACCAGTGGACCAGCTTGGGGCGGTCGATGCCGTCGCGGTAGAGCTGCTCGATCTCGCCGCAGAGCTGGTTGGTCACCTGCGGGGCACGGTCCCAGTCGATCTTCAGGGTGTTGTCGGTCCAGCGGACGACGTCGTGCTTGTGGAGGTAGGCGAAGAGAAGCTGACCGCCGAGGCCGTCGTAGTTGCGGACACGCTCACCGGAGACGGGGAAGCGGAACATCCGGTCGAAGAGCACGGCGTACTGCACGTCGCGGCCGTGGGCGTTGCCCTCGGACTCCAGCTTCACGGCCTCCTTGAAGGCGGTGAGGTCGCAGCGCAGCTCCTCCAGGCCGTACATCCAGAACGGCTGGCGCTGCTTGATCATGAACGGGTCGAACGGCAGGTCGCCGTGGCTGTGGGTGCGGTCGTGGACCATGTCCCACAGGACGAACGCCTGCTCGCAGCGCTGCTGGTCGCCGATCATCTCGCGGATGTCCTCGGGCAGCTCCAGGCCGAGGAGCTCGACGGAGGCCTCGGTGACCCGGCGGAAGCGGGCGGCCTCGCGGTCGCAGAAGATGCCGCCCCAGCTGAACCGCTCGGGGGCCTCGCGCACCGCGATGGTCTCCGGGAAGAGCACCGCGGAGTTGGTGTCGTAGCCGGAGGTGAAGTCCTCGAAGGTGATGCCGCAGAAGAGCGGGTTGTCGTAGCGGTTCGCCTCCAGGTCGGCGAGCCACTGGGGCCAGACCATCTTCAGGACGACCGCTTCGAGGTTGCGGTCGGGGTTGCCGTTCTGCGTGTACATCGCGAAGACGACGAGGTGCTGGAGGCCGTCGGCCCGCATCTTCGCGGGCTGGAAGGCGAGCAGCGAGTCCAGGAAGTCGGGGACGCGGAAGCCGTCGGCGGCCCAGCGGCGCAGGTCGGTGACGAGCGCGCGGTGGTAGGCGGCGTCGTGCGGGAGGAGCGGGGACAGCTCCTCGACCGCGCCGATCACCCGGTCGAGGACGCGCTCGACGTCGGCCGGGGACGGGGCGCCGTCGGCCTCGAAGTCGATGGATCCGTCCTTGGACTGCCAGGGGCGGATCTCCTCGACGGCATCCCTGAGCACGGGCCAGGCCGGGTGCTCGACGACCCGCTGGGCCGTAGCTATCGCGCCGTCGGTGGCGTCGTGCACAAGAATTTCCGTCATAACACTTCCTCCACGGGAGAACCTCGCGTGACATCACCGTAGCCGGGCAGGCTTCACTCCGGCAAGGGGAGGCCTGAAAATTATCCTGCGTACCCCCCATGGTCACCGCTGTTTTTCCTGCGAGATACCGGTTGGGAGCACAGTTCCCGCAGCACCGCTCGGATCCGGGCGACCGGGCCCGCACGGCGTGGGACATCCCGCGCCCGGGCCGTTACCCTCCCCAGTGCCGTATTGCCGTACCTCAGCGCGGGCAGGAGCAGTCGACGGGAAGCCGTCGACGGAAACGAGGTCGCCTTGTCATTTCTCACCCTGGGTCATCGCGGAGTGATGGGCGTCGAGCCCGAGAACACCCTGCGCTCCTTCGTCCGCGCCGAGGCGTCCGGCATGGACGCCATCGAGCTGGATCTCCACCTCAGCAAGGACGGCGCGCTCGCCGTGATGCACGACGCGGACGTGGACCGCACCACGGACGGCTCCGGGCCGATCGCGGCCAAGACCCTGGCGGAGCTGCGGGAGCTCGACGCCGGCCGGGGCGAGCGGATCCCCGTCTTCGAGGAGGTGCTGGAGGCCGTCTCCTCCCCGCTCCAGGCGGAGATCAAGGATGTGGCGGCGGCCCGCGCGCTGGCGGACCTGATGCTGGAGCGCGATCTCGCCGGGCGGGTGGAGGTGTCCTCGTTCCACGACGAGGCCGTCACCGAGATCGCCCGGCTGGTGCCCGGCGTCCGCACGGTCCTCATCGCCAGCCGCTGGGGCGCGGATGTGGTGGACCGGGCGAAGGCGGCGGGCGCGGCGACGCTCGCGCTGAACATCCGCCGCCTCACCCTGGAGGTGGTGGAGCAGGCGCACGCCGAGAGCCTCAAGGTGATCGGCTGGGTGGTGAACACCCAGGACCACCTGCGGCTGGCCCGGGCCCTGAATCTGGACGGCGCGACGACCGACTTCCCCGAGATCCGCCGCACCGGCCGCTTCACCGCGTAGGGCGCGGCGGGCCCGGCGCGGCGGTCCGTCAGATGTTCTTGACGAGCAGTTCGAAGGCCAGGTCGTCGCGCTGCGGAACACCGAAGCGCTCGTCGCCGTACGGGAACGGGGTGAGCGCTCCCGTACGGCGGTAGCCGCGGCGCTCGTACCAGGCGATCAGGTCGTCGCGCACCGAGATGACCGTCATGTGCATCTCGCCGACGCCCCAGCTCTCCTTCGCCGCGCGCTCCGCCTCGGCGATGATCAGCTTGCCGAGTCCGCCGCCCTGGAGTCCGGGCCGTACCGCGAACATGCCGAAGTAGGCCGCGTCGCCCCGGTGTTCGAGCTGGCAGCAGGCGACGAGTCCGCCGCCGCGCTCGACCGCGAGGAGCCTGCTCGCCGGAGCGTCGATGACGTCGCGCACGCCCTGTTCGTCGGTCCGCTGCCCCTGGAGGATGTCGGCCTCGGTGGTCCAGCCGGTGCGGCTGGAGTCACCGCGGTAGGCGGACTCGATCAGGGCCACCAGCGCCGGGACGTCGGCCTCGGTCGCGTCGCGGAAGGTCAGCCGGGCCGAGTCGGGGGTGGCGGTGTCCATGGGTGGGGCTCTCCGTTTCTCGCCGCCGTACGAACCTGCGTGCTGTCGTGCGTACGGTCGCTGTCACGCGTCCGATCGAGAGTAACGCGACCCGGAGCGCCCCCGGCGGGCCCCGGCGCGCTCCCTTCACTCCCCTGTGCGCCGGATTCGGCGGCGCCGGCGTGGGCAGCGATGGGGGCGACCCGCAACAGTGCCGTACGTCCGACCTGGGGGAGGCGCGCCGTGCACGGAGGGGCTTCGACCGGCTGGCTGCTGATGGCGTTGTGCGCGGTGAGCGGCGCCTACTGCCTTCTGCGCACCCGCACGGGGACACCTCAGGAGCGCCGCACGGCGCGCTCGGAGGCGCTCATGGGTTTCGGGATGGCGGCGATGGCCGTTCCGGCGGCGGTGGTGTCGCCGCCGGGCTGGGCCTGGGCGGTGTACGCGGTGCTGTTCGGCGCGGCCGCGCTGCGGGCCCTGCGGCCCGCCCTGCGCGGCGGCCACCATCTGCACCACCTCGTCGGCTCGCTGGCCATGGTCTACATGGCCGTGGCGATGGCCCCGGCGACGACGGGGAGCGGTGGCCATGCCGGGCACGGGGCGACGGCGGGCGCCGGGGGCCTCCCCGTGCTGACCGGGGTCCTGCTCGCCTACTACGCGTTCTACGTGCTGGGGTCGGCCGGCCGGCTGCTCCCCGCGGCTGCCGTGAGCCCGGCCGGCGGCATGGGTGCCAGGGGCCGGGGGCCGGGCGGTTTCGGGGGCGGGACGGACGGGCGGCCCGAACTCACGACGGCCTGCCGGCTGACGATGGGCATCGGCATGTTCGCCATGCTTCTCACTCTGTGAGACGGGAAGTGGGACAGAACCCCCGTCAAACAGTGGCCTGCGTCACTTGGCCGTCGCGGCCGTACCCCCGGCCGACCCGCCCCTCATAAGCTGAGGCCATGCTGGTCTCCCTCGCGCTGCTGTTGCTCGGTGCACTGACCGCCCTGGTGACCCCGCGTGTGATGGCGCGGGCCCGGTGGCCGGAGCGCGAGCCGGTCGTGGCCCTGTGGGTCTGGCAGTGCGTGGTGGCCGCGGTCCTCCTGTCGTTCGCCCTGTCCATGACACTGAGCGCGGCCGCCGCCTGGCAGGCGGTACGCGGCCATGTCTTCGCCCCCGCTCCGTCCGCCGTCGTCGAGGCGTACGCCCTGGCGGCGTACGGGCCGTGGTCGGCAGTCATCGCGGTGCTGCTGGCGCTCGGCGGACTGTGGTCCGGCACGATGCTCCTGCGGGAGATCCGCCGGGCGCGGCGTCGCCGCAAGCAGCGCCGGGCGGAACTGCTGGTGCGGGCCCCGCTGATGCCGGGCGAGGAGCCCGGGGCCGACCGTCTCGTGGTGCTGGAGGGCGAACGCCCCGACGCCTGGTGGCTGCCCGGCACCGCACCCCGACTCGTCATCACCACCGCCGCCTTGGGCCGCCTGAAAGGCCGTCAGCTCGATGCGGTGCTCGCCCATGAGCAGGGGCACGCCCAGGCCCGGCACGACTGGTTGCTGCACTGCTCGTCGGCGCTGGCGATCGGCTTCCCGCAGATCCCGGTGTTCGCCGCGTTCCGCGACGAGATGCACCGGCTGGTCGAGTTGGCCGCCGACGACGTGGCGTCGCGCCGTTTCGGCAGGCTGACGACCGCGCTCGCCCTGGTCGGACTCAACGAGGACCGCGGGGTGTTCGGCCCCTGCCCCACGCCGCAGGCCGAAGTGCCCCTCCGGGTCAACCGGTTGCTGGCCCCGGTCGAGCGGCTCACGGCGGGCCGCAGGCTCCGGCTGACGGCCGCCGCCGCGCTGGTGCCGGTCGTCCCCCTGGTCGTGGCCTTCGTCCCGGGGCTCCGCGCCCTCGGATAGCCCCGGGTGGCCGGGAACCCGCACCCGGATCGACCCGGCTCCGTACCGGGGTTGGCCTTCGGGCGGGGTCCTCCGCGAGGATCACCCCCATGTCCTCCCCTCCCCCGCTTCCGCTTCCGTTCACCGGAGTGTTTCCCCCGCACCACGCCCGTCCTGTGGACCGGAGCCGTCGTCGGCGCGGCATCCGCGGTGCTGCTCGCGCTGGTGGCGGTGCGCTGGTCGCCGCTGATGTCCCTGGACCGGTCGGTCGCCGTTGCCCTGCACCGGCACGCGGTCGCCGACCCCGGTCTGGTCCACGTGAACCGGGTGCTCACGGACTGGGTGTGGGATCCCTGGACCATGCGCGCCCTGATCGCGGTCGCGGTGATCGCCCTGTGGTGGCGCGGTGCGCGCCTGCTCGCCCTGTGGACGGCCGCGACGAGCCTGCTCGCCACCCTCCTCCAGCAGGGGCTGAAGGCCGCGGTGGACCGGGAGCGCCCGCAGTGGACCGATCCGGTGGACTCCGCGAATTTCGCCGCCTTTCCCTCCGGTCACGCGATGACGGCCGTCGTGACCTGCGGGCTGCTCCTGTGGCTGCTGCGGCTGTACGGCGCCGGCCCCGGGCTGTGGGCGACGGCCTTGGCCGTGGCGGTGGTCTCGGCGGTCGGCGTCGCGGCGACCCGGGTATATCTGGGGGTGCACTGGCTGACCGATGTCGTGGGCGGTGTGCTGCTGGGGGTGGCCGTGGTGACGTTGAGCGCCGCCGGTTACGCCCGGTACGCGGCGCCCCGGGAGGGATCGCACCGATGGTGATCGAAGGCGTGCTGTTCGACTTCTCCGGAACGCTGTTCCGGATCGAGCCGGTCCGGGACTGGCTCGCCGCCGTTCTGCGCGAGGAGGGCGTCGACGTACCGCCGGAGGATTTCGAGCCGTACGTGACCGGGCTCACGGAGGCCGGCGCTCTCCCGGGCGGTCCGCCCCCGCTGCGGGTCCCGGAGCGGCTGGCCGGCGCGATGGCACGCCGGGACCTGAGCCCCGCGTTGCACCGCGCGGCGTACATCGGGCTGGCCCGGACCGTCACGCTGCCCGATCCGGGGCTCTACGACGCGCTGTACGCCCGCCATATGCGGCCGGAGGCCTGGCAGGCCTATCCGGACGCGGCGGAGGTCCTGGAGGGCCTGCGGAGGGCGGGGATCGCGGTCGGTGTGGTCAGCAACATCGGCTGGGACCTGCGTCCGGTCTTCCGTGCGCACGGGCTCGACGACCTGGTCGACGCCTATGTGCTGTCCTTCGAGCACGGGCTCCGGAAACCCGCCGCGGAGCTGTTTCGCACCGCCTGCGCGATGATCGGCCGGGATCCGGCGGACGTGGTCATGGTCGGTGACGACCGGATCGCGGACGGCGGCGCGGCCGCCCTGGGCTGCGAGGTCCGGTTCGTCGACCATCTGCCCGTGCCGGAGCGGCCCGACGGCCTGCGTTCCCTGGGGCTGGTCCCGGGCTGAGGCCCCCTGCGGGCAGGGACCGAGCCGCACCGGGGGGACAGGGAGATCAGGAGGGATCGGGCCGGGGTGTGAGGCATATCCCGCCGCAGAAGGGGTAAGGAGAGCCGCCCATGGTCGTAGCCTGGTGGGCATGTCCCCGATGTCGTCGTCCGTGTCCACCCGTTCCGCAGCCGAGGTCAACGCGGAGATCCGCGACCTGTGGCAGCGTTCGGGCGGGTCCCTGACGCCGCAGGACGAGGCCGCGTACCAGCGGCTGCTGGTGGAGTGGGCCGCCGCCGCCGGCGGAAGCGTCCGCACCGCCGCCTGACCACCGCCCCGTGGCCAGGAGCCGAGGAGAGATCGCGCCCGATCCGGCGATCCCCCGCGTCGCCGGATCCGGGCACACCCCCGGCGTGCCCCGTGGGACACGGCCGTGGACCGCGCCGGGGCCCGGAGTTGCGGGGTCCGTCGGCGCAGGGATCCAGCATGTCCCCACCCCGCTCATCGGTCAATGAATTTCCGCTCCGCACGCACCGGGGCCGGTGTCTCGCGGGCGGTTGACCGCCCGGGCGACACCGGCCCCGGAATGGCTGACGAACCTGCTGGGCGACGCGCCGACGGATCAGCGGTCGAAGTAGTCCGGCTGCGTCTGCACGTTGAGCTCGTCCACCTTGACCCGCTCCGCCGGGTCGGTACGCCGGTCGTCCAGCTTCAGCACGTCGAAGCCCTTGGCGATGTCGCTGGAGTAGATGTGACCGTTGTAGTAGTACGCCGACCAGGGGCCGGCCGTGGTGACCTGGTCGAGGGTGACCGGGCCGCGCTCGAAGAAGGCGATCTCCTTGGGCTTGGCCGAGTTGGTGAAGTCCCAGACGGAGATGCCCCCCTGGTACCACGCCTGGACCATCAGGTCGCGGCCCTTCACCGGGATGATCGAGCCGTTGTGGGCGACGCAGACCTCGGCGTCGGCCTGGTGACGGTCGATCTTGAAGTAGCTGCGGAAGACCAGCTCGCGCTGGTCACCCTTGCCGACGATGTCGTAGATGCCGTTGGCACCGCGCTTCGGACCGATCTGCTCGTTGCAGGTGGCCGCGCCGCCGCCGCCGAGCTCGTCGGTGAAGACGACCTTGTCCGCACCCTGGTTGAAGGTCGCCGAGTGCCAGAACGCGAAGTTCACGTTGTCCTGGACCCGGTCGATGATCTTCGGGTGCTCCGGGTCCTCGATGGAGAACAGCAGACCGTCACCCATGCAGGCCCCGGCCGCCAGGTCCTTCGACGGCAGCACCGTGATGTCGTGGCAGCCGGTCGTCTTGGAGACGCCGGGATTCTCGGGCGCTCCCGGGTTGCCGCCGTCCGGGAAGAGCACCGGGAAGTCGATGACCCGGGCCTTCTGGGGCGCCTTGAGCGGCACCTTGATGATCGAGATCCCGTCGTGCGGCGGCTTGCAGTCCGGGAACGTCTCGTTGGGCGAGTACGAGGAGACGTACACGTACACGTTCTTCTTGCCGTCCGGCACCAGGGTGTGCGTGTGGGAACCGCAGGCGGTCTCCACGGCGGCGATGTACCTGGGCTGCCGCTTGTTGCTGATGTCGAAGATCTTCATGCCCTCCCAGGAGGACTTCTCCGTGGCGGGCTGGGAGGTGCTGGAGCAGGAGTCGTCGCTGCGCGAGGAGTCCGTCGACAGGAAGAGCAGGTTCCCGGAGACCGAGATGTCGTTCTGCGAGCCGGGGCAGAGGACCTGGGCGACGGTCTTGGGCTTCTTCGGCTTGCTGATGTCGTAGATGACGAAGCCGTCGTAGTTCCCGACGTACGCGTACTTCCCCTGGAACGCGAGGTCCGTGTTGAGGCCCTGGAGGGCGCCCTTCGGCACGTTCGTCAGGTGCTTGATGTTGTCGCTGTGGACGATTTCGTCCACGCCGGGGATGTCTCCGCCGGATATCGCGGCCCTGGCATCGGCCTGGTCGCTCTTGGAGACGGAACCGCGCTCGGCCGGGGCATCGCCCGGGTCGGGGGTCGCGGCCGCTGTGGTGGCCGTCAGCAGAGTGGCGAGGAGTCCGGCCGCGGCTGCCACCGCGCCCAGACGTCTGCGCCGCACGCGGGTGGTGTGCAACGAGGTCACTGCGTCCTCCCTAGGATCCGTTCGGGGTCGAACGGTTATGGAACCCCCGGCAGTATCGTCCCTCACATGTACACATCAACAGATGGCAACGCAGACGTAATAAAAGTTTTTGATCTTCCGCCGGTGGAAGCGTGTTAGGACGGTCTGCAACAAACCCTGTGGCACAGGAGGTCACCGTGTTGATCCATCGCCGGACCGCAGCTCTGCGCTCAACCGCTCTCGCGGCGGCGGCGATTGCCGCCGCGCTCGTCCTCGGAGCCTGTGACGCGGACCGCGGTGACGGAACGTCGGACAAGGCCAAGGACGCGGGTCCCGGGGTGGTCGCTCCCGGCAGACCGGGCGAGCCCGCCCGGACGCTCTCCGCCGAGGAGGCCGCCGAGGAGACCGGTCAGAACACCGCCAACTCCGCGGACTTCCGCTATGCGCAGATGATGATCGAGCATCACGCACAGGCGCTCGTGATGACCGAGCTCGCCCCGGAAAGGGCCTCCCGGAGCACCGTCAAACGGCTCGCGGAACGCATAGCGGCGGGCCAGAAGCCGGAGATCGGCGCGATGGAGGGCTGGCTCAAGAGAAACGACGGCGACAAGCGCAAGCAGCACCACGACCACTCCGGCATGCCCGGCATGGCCACCGAGGCCCAGTTGGAGAAGTTGCGCGGCGCCGAGGACAAGGCGTTCGACAAGCTCTTCCTGGAACTGATGATCACCCACCACCAGGGGGCGATCACCATGGCCACCGAGGCGCTGACCGAGGGGAACGACATCTTCGTCGAGGAGATGGCGAGCGATGTGGTCGCCCAGCAGACCGTGGAGATCAACCGGATGCGCGGAATGCTGGACTGAGCCCCGGGGCCGGGCCACTCGGCCGCTCCGCCCGCAGACGAACCACTCGACTGCGCTGAGCCGTGCGCCCGGCGGTGCGGATCGGCCCGGCGGTGCCATCCTGGAGGGAACCTCGGGAAAGAGGTACGCCGTGCTCTGCGTCGCCGTCGTCGGTTCCGGTCCCAGCGGGGTCTACACCGCTCAGGCTCTCCTCCAGCAGTCGCTGGTGCCCGATGTCCGCGTGCATGTCCTGGACCGGCTGCCCACCCCGTACGGACTCGTGCGCTACGGGGTGGCCCCCGACCACGAGAAGATCAAGTCCCTGCAGAACAGTCTGCGGGCGGTGCTGGAGGACGAGCGGGTCACCTTCGTGGGCAACGTCGGCGTCGGCGGGGCGGACGGGGTCTCCCCGCCCGGCTCGCGGAGCTGTACCACGCGGTCGTCTACTGCGTCGGGGCATCGGCGGACCGGACGCTGGCGGTGCCGGGCGAGGGCCTGCCGGGCAGCTATTCGGCCACCCGCTTCGTCTCCTGGTACAGCGCCCACCCGGACATCGGCGCCGACCCGTTCGCCCGGGACGCCCTGGCCGGCCGCTCGGCCGTCGTGATCGGCGTGGGCAACGTGGCGGTCGACGTGGCCCGGATCCTGGCGCGCGGCGCCGGCGAGCTGCGCCGCACCGACGTGCCCCGCGCCGCGCTGCGCGCGCTGGAGGAGAGCCGGGTGCGCGAGGTGCACATCGTGGGCCGCCGGGGCCCCTCCCAGGCCCGGTTCACCACCAAGGAGCTGCGGGAGCTGGGGGCGCTGCCCGGGGCGCGGGTCGTCGTCGACCCGACGGAGCTGGCGCTCGACCCGGCGTACGCCGCCCCGGACGGCCTGCCCGGAGCCCTGCCGCTGCCCGCCGTGGTGCGGCGGAACCTGGAGGTGCTGCGCGGCTGGTCGGTCGGCGGCGCGGGGGCGGACGGCGTGCCGGGCTCATCCGATGCCGGACGCCGCATCCGGCTGCGGTTCTTCCTGCGGCCGGTGGAACTGCTGGAGCGCGGCGGGCGGGTGGCCGGGGTCCGGTTCGCCCGGACAGCCCCGGACGGGGCGGGGGGCGTACGGGACACCGGTCGTTACGAGGACGTCGAGGCGCAGCTCGTCCTGCGGGCGGTCGGCTATCGCGGGGTGGAGCTGCCGGGACTGCCGTTCGACCCGGCACGCGGGACGGTGCCGCACGCTGCGGGCCGGGTACTGCGGGGCGGGGTGCCGTCGCCGGGTGAGTACGTGGCGGGGTGGATCAAGCGGGGGCCGACCGGGGTGATCGGCTCGAACCGCTCGTGCGCCAAGGAGACGGTGGCTTCGCTGCTGGCGGACGCGGCCGCGCTGACGCGGCGTACGGCGGCCGACGATCCGCTGGCCGTGCTGCGGGAGTGGGGGCTGCGGCCGGTGGAGTGGGCCGGCTGGCTGTCGATCGAGCGCGCGGAGGCGGAGCTGGGCCGGTCGCTGGGGCGCGGCCCGGTGAAGATCCCCGACTGGGCGGGGCTGCTGGCGGCGGCCCGGGACGAGAACGGCTGATCGGCCCCCGCGCGGTCACTCCCGGGTCGCCACCACCAGCCGGGCCCGCGGGCTGCCGTCCGGGCGGCGCCCCAGTTCGGTGAGCGGCGTCAGCCGCACGGCGAATCCGGCCCGCGTCAGGTCCGCCAGCACGTCCCCGAGCCGGAAGGTGCGGTAGTACATGACGAACTGCGGACGCCACAGGGCGTTGCGGAGCCGCATCGCCGCGTCGAAGCCGAGCAGCGACCAGTAGGCGCGGGATCCCACCGGGGGCGGGGCGCCGATCGGGAAGACGAACTGTCCGCCCGGGCGGAGCGATCCGTGTACCTCGGCGAAGAGGCCGAAGCGTTCGGCGGGCAGGAAATGGCCGAACGCCCCGAAGCTGAGAGCGAGATCGAAGGCGGGCGCGAAGGGCAGGGAGCGGGCGTCGGCCCGTACCCAGTCCACTGCCGGTCCGACTGCCGCAGGCTCCCCGGCCGCCGGGCCCTCTGCCGCCGGATCCTCTGCCGCTGGTCCTGCGGCCCCAGGTCCCTCCCCTGCCGGTGCCTCTGCTGCCGGTTGGTCCCCCGCCGCCTTCCCGCCCGCGGGCGGGAAGGCGGCCCGGGCCTCGGCGAGCATCCCCGCGCTGAAGTCGACCCCGACGACCCGCTCACGGCACAGCCGCCGCAGTACGCCGACCCCCGCGCCGGTGCCGCAGCAGACGTCGAGTCCGGTGTCGAAGGGGCCGAGTCGGCGCACCTCGTCGGTGACGGCGTCGAGCACGCGGTCCGGGGTGCGGTAGGGGGTGTGGTCGAACTTCGGGGCGAGGAGGTCGTAGCCGTGCTCGATCGAGGAGAGCGCCTGAACGGCCAGTTCGCGCACGGTGGGGCCCTGTTCGGTAAACATCACGGGCCACCCTACCGACGCGGCCGACGGACCGGGGCCACGCGCCCCTGTGCGCCCCGAACGGGAGGGCCGGGGCGTCAACGGCCTTCGGGACGTCGCCGCTTGAGGGTGATGGAGGTATCGGCGGCGTAGGCCTGGGTCCAGCTGCGGCCGGCCCCGGACTTCCAGGTGACGTGGACCGTGGCGCCGTCGGTCCGGGCGCTCTCCACGGTCATGGCCCGGTCGCCGTCGCGCACGTCACCGCGGCGCAGTTCGCCCGCCTCGACCGTGACGGGGCGCCTCGCGGGCGCGTTCTCGGCCTCCTCGGCCGCGCGGAGGAGTTCGGCGGCCAGCTCGCGGGCCGCATCGGGGGTGCAGGCCCAGACGAGCTCGCCCGCCGGGAGCGTGAGGCGGATGCCGATACGGGGAGCGGGGGTCGGATCGCCGTCAGGGGCGGTCGGGGCGGGGCCGTCGTCAGGGGCGGTCGGGCCGGGGCCGTCGGCGATGGCCGCGGCCGGCACGTGCTCGTCCACGGTGACCGTGATGGGCACCGGGCGGCCGTCGGCGTCCGTGATCCCGCTGCTCATCGTCGTCTCCTCGGTGCGCCCGGCCGCTGTCCGGCCCTGACTGTTCCTGACCGCCACCTGGCCGTCCCGGGGGCTTGTCCGGGCCGTCTTCCGGCCGCCACCAGGATGTCAGCACCGGCCGGCGGGCGTACGGGCGGGCCGGCGGGCGCACGGGCGGACCGGCGAGGCGCGGAGCCCGGGCCGGCTCCCATCGGCCGGGTGGGCTCAGGTGCGGTAGACGTCCAGGCGGCCGCACATGCCGAACCGGCCGTACGCCGAGGGGCGTTCGGCGTGGACGCGGGCGGCGGCGAGGTGCCCGGCTTCGCCCCGGTCCAGGGCGTCGAGCTGGTCGGCGGTCGCGGCGGCGGCCGTGGCGGCCCCGTTCTGCCAGCGGGTGCGCCACTCCTCCGTGCGGGGGCGGACGAGCGCGGCGGCGGCCCGGTGGAACGCGGCCAGCGGCTCCGGATCGCCTTCCTCCACCGCCTGGCGCAGGGCGAGGAACCCCGCCACGGCGAGGTCGCGCCGGGCCCGCGCCGCCTTTTCCTGCGCCGCCTCCCCGGCGTCCGCCGGGAGCGCCACCGCCGCGCGGTAGTCGTCCGGGTCCGTCAGCCTGCCGGGCGGCAGCGTGAGCACGGCGTCGCCCGCCTCGGGCAGCCCGCTGTTCTGCATGAGGACGACGAGACGCAGCCTGTCGCCGTTGACCAGGCGGTGGATGGTGCCCGGGGTGAACCAGACCAGCGCCCCGGGTGTCAGCGGTGTCTCCCGGTATCCGGTGGTCGTGAGGGTCTGCACGGAGCCGCTGCCGCCGACCACGACGTACCCCTCCGAACACGTCAGATGGAGATGCGGGGTGCCCCCGCGCAGTCCGTCGGCCGCGGGCCAGTCGTAGACGGTCAGGTGCGAGACGGCGACGGCGCCGGGCAGTCCTTCGAAGGTCACCACGAGGTCTCCTGGGTCTCGGCGGCACGGTCTCCCGAGCACATCGAAAGCGCTTTCTACGCCTCGTGGACGCTAGGCCGCCGCCGGACCCCGGTCAAGGGAACGGTGCGGGCGGACAGGACCGCGGGCGGCGCACCCGGGCGGCACCGCAGGCGGCGGGCGTGTGCGCGAGCCACTGTCAGTGGCCGGGTGCAGACTGGCACTGTTCCGGCACAACGGCGTATCGGGAGGTCCAGAGCCATGACCGATGTATTGCTCACCGCAGGCACCCGCAAAGGTCTCTTCATCGGCCGCAGGCGGGGTGGGACCTGGGAGATCACGGGCCCGCACTTCAACGCGCAGGCGATCTACTCGGTGGCCGTGGACACCCGGGGGGACACCCCGAGAATCCTGGTCGGCGGGGACAGCGCGCACTGGGGGCCGTCCGTCTTCCACTCGGACGATCTGGGCGAGAGCTGGGTCGAGCCGCGGCAGCCCGCGGTGAAGTTCCCCAAGTCCACCGGGGCTTCGCTGGAGCGCGTCTGGCAGCTGCATCCGGCGGGCCCCGAGGCGCCGGACGTGGTCTACGCGGGCACGGAGCCGGCCGCGCTGTTCCGTTCCGAGGACCGGGGCGAGTCGTTCGAGCTGGTCCGTCCGCTCTGGGAGCACCCGACCCGCTCGCGGTGGGAGCCGGGCGGCGGCGGTGAGGGGCTGCACACCGTCCTGACCGACTCCCGGGACGCCAAGGCCGTCACGGTCGCCGTGTCGACGGCCGGGGTGTTCCGGACGAAGGACGGCGGGGCGAGCTGGGAGCCGTCGAACAAGGGCGTCTCCGCGGTCTTCCTGCCGGACCCGGACCCGGAGTTCGGGCAGTGCGTCCACAAGGTCACCCGGGACGCGGCCGACCCGGACCGGCTCTATCTGCAGAACCACTGGGGCGTGTTCCGCAGCGACGACGCCGGTGACCACTGGAGCGACATCGGCGCGGGGCTGCCCTCCGACTTCGGGTTCGCCGCCGTCGCGCATCCGCACCGGGGTGACACGGCGTACGTCTTCCCGATCAACGCCGACGCCGACCGGGTCCCGGCGGAGCACCGCTGCCGGGTGTTCCGTACGACCGACGCGGGGCGCACCTGGGAGCCGCTCTCCGAGGGCCTGCCGGCCGGGGCGCACTACGGCACGGTGCTGCGGGACGCGCTCTGCACCGACGACGCGGATCCCGCCGGGGTCTATTTCGGCAACCGCAACGGCGAGTTGTACGCCAGCGCGGACGACGGGGACAGCTGGCAGCAGCTCGCCTCCCATCTGCCGGACGTCCTGTGCGTACGGGCGGTGGCGCTCGGCTGACGGCCGGCCGGCCGGAGCACCGACGGCAGTTGATCGGAGTGGTCGTATCAGCAGTAGAGTGCGGGCCGTGGCAGCACGACCGTTGAAAGAGATCATCGAGCCGGGGTGGGCCGACGCCCTCGAACCCGTCGCCGAACGCATCGCCGCTATGGGCGACTTCCTCCGCGCGGAGATCGCCGCGGGACGCACGTACCTGCCGTCCGGGGCTCATGTCCTGCGGGCGTTCCAGCAGCCGTTCGAGGAGGTGAGAGTGCTGGTCGTCGGCCAGGATCCGTATCCCACCCCGGGACACGCGATCGGGCTGAGCTTCGCGGTGGCCCCCGACGTCCGGCCGCTGCCGGGCAGTCTGGAGAACATCTTCCGGGAGCTGCACGGGGATCTGGGGCTGCCCAGGCCGTCCAACGGCGATCTCACTCCGTGGACCAGGCAGGGGTGCTGCTGCTCAACAGGGCGCTCACCACCGCGCCGCGGCGGCCCGCCGCCCACCGGGGCAAGGGCTGGGAGGAGGTGACCGAGCAGGCCATCAAGGCGCTGGTGGCCCGGGGCACCCCGCTGGTTTCGGTCCTGTGGGGGCGTGACGCCCGCAATCTCCGTCCGCTGCTGGGTGACTTCCCGGCGATCGAGTCCGCGCACCCCTCCCCGATGTCCGCGGACCGGGGTTTCTTCGGCTCGCGGCCGTTCAGCCGGGTCAACGAACTGCTGGAGCGCCAGGGGGCGGCGCCGGTGGACTGGCGGCTTCCGTGACGTACGCCGGGCCGGCCGCGACGTACGCCGTGCCGTCCGGCGATCCGGCAGGTTCCGGTGCGTATGTCCTCGGGGTCGACTCCGGGGGCTCCGGGCTGCGGGTGGCGCTGGGCCGGGTGGGCGAGCCGGAGCCGCTCGCGACGACGGTCTGCGCCGAGCCGGTGCGGACGGGTCCGGGCGGCATCGACGCCGGGCATCTGCTGGATCAGCTGCTGCCGTCCGCCCGGGAACTGCTGGAGCGGATGTCGGCCGCCGCATCGGCCGAAACCCGGAGCGATGCCGCCCGGGCGGGCGGCGCATCGGCGTACGAGGTCGCGGCGGTCGCGATCGGGGCCGCCGGGATGGCCACGCTGGGCGAGCGGCTGCGGGCGGAGCTTCCCGGCGCGCTCGCGGACGCGCTGGGGGTACGCCGGGTGGCGCTGGCCGCCGACGCGGTGACGGCCTACGCGGGCGCGGTGGGGCAGCGCCCCGGCGCGGTCGTGGCGGGCGGCACGGGCATGATCGCCCTCGGAACGGACCTGAAGGAGTGGCACAGGGCCGACGGGTGGGGTCATCTTCTGGGTGACAGCGGCGGCGGCGCGTGGATCGGCCGGGCCGGGCTGGACGCGGCGATGCGGGCCCATGACGGGCGGCGCGGCGGTTCCGCCGCGCTGCTGGACCGGCTGCGGGCCGTGTTCGGGCCGGCGGAGACGCTGCCGGGGCTGCTCTATCCGCGCTCCGACCGGCCCGCCGTGCTGGCCTCGTTCGCCCCGGAGGTGGCGGCGTGCGCCGGAGCGGATCCGGTCGCCGCGGGCATTCTGCGGCAGGCCGCGGGTCATATCGCCGAGGCGGCGGCGGCCGTATGCCCGGCGCCCGCCGAGCCGGACGGCGAGGGCGGCGGCGGAGCCGGCGAAGTGGCCCTGACCGGGGGCCTGTTCCGGATGGGCGAGCCGTTGATCGCCCCTCTGCGCGAGGAGCTGGCGCGGCTGCTGCCCGGGACCCGGGTGACCACCGCGACGGGCGATCCGCTGACGGGCGCACTCCGGATCGCGCGCGGCCTGGCGGCCGGGGACCTGCGTCTGCCTCGCCATCCGACGATGTTGTTCGTGCCCCTGGAGCGGGAGATCGGGCAGCGGGGACAGACGGCGGTGCACGGCGAGCCCCGGTCGGATTGACGGGGAGAAGGACAGGCGGGCGAACCGGCTGAACGGCGAGCCGACAGACAGGGACACTCCGGCGGTACGTCACTCATCGGACATAAGCGGATAGTTAACGCTCGACCCGCCCCTCCCCGAACAGAGGGGCAGGTAAAACCAGTAGCATGCGGCGCCATGAGCACCCCCACTGGGCCCGCTTCCGGCCTGCCTGTACGAATGCCGCGACCTCGCCAGTCCGGACGGCACCGCCGCCCGGAGCCCGTGGTCGCACCTGAGGGCGCTGCCGCGCTCGTTCTCGCCGTTCCCGGCACCCCTTCCCCGGCCACGCGCGGCCTGGCCGAGGAGGTGATCAGCATCGCCCGTTCCGAGCTGCCCGGCCTCAACGCCCGGATCGGCTACCTCGACGGCGACGATGCCGAGTACCCGGCCCTTTCCACCGCTCTCGCCCACAACGCCGCCGAGCGCGTCGCGCGCTTCGAGCAGGCCGTCGCGGCCGGCCGTGAGGTCGCCGAGCCCACCGGTCCTTCCGCCGTCGTGGTCCCGCTGCTCGCGGGTCCTGACAGCGCGCTGATCCGGCGGATACGGCAGGCCGTGATGGACAGCGGTACGCAGGCCGAGCTGACCGATGTGCTCGGCCCGCACCCGCTGCTCGCCGAGGCCCTGCACGTACGGCTGTCGGAGGCCGGTCTCGCGCGCGCCGACCGCGCCCGGCTGTTCACCGTCGCCACCGCCGCGGACGGCATCGTGCTGGCGACCGTGGGCGGCGAGGAGGCCGTACAGGCCGCCGGGATCACCGGCATGCTGCTGGCCGCCCGGCTCGCCGTGCCGGTGATGGCCGCCGCGCTGGACGTGGAGGGCTCGGTCGCCTCGATCGCGGCGCAGCTCCAGGGCTCCGGCTCCGCGCAGCTGGCGCTGGCGCCGTACCTGGTGGGCCCGGAGGTCGACCCCGGCCTGCTGGACGCCGCCGCGAAGGAGGCGGGCTGCGCGACGGCCGAGCCGCTGGGCGCCTACCCCGCGATCGGCAAGCTCGTGCTGTCGCTGTACGCCACGACGCTGGGCATCACGCCGGCGACACCGCAGGGCACCCAGGGAGCTCAGGCTCACTGACCGGAGGCCGTCGCCGTCGGGCGGCGGCTCGGGAAGCCGGACAGCGCGGCGGGCCCGGACCGGGGATTCTCCTCCGGTCCGGGCCCGCCGCGCTGTCCGGCTTTCGTGGTCGGACGAGGCCGTTGCCGTGGGTCAGGCGAAGACGACACAGGAGGCCGCGGGGACCTCGACGGAGCCCGCATGGCGCGGGACGCCCGTCTCGGCGTCCACGGCGAACCAGCTGACGTTCCCGGAGTGCTCATTGGCCGCGTACAGCCACTGGCCGCTGGCGTCGAGGGTGAGGTCGCGCGGCCAGCGGCCGCCACAGCCGACGGTGCCCACCAGGGCCGCCTTCTCGCCGCTCTCGTCGAGGGTGAGCACGGAGATGCTGTCGTGCCCGCGGTTGGCGGTCCACAGGAAGCGCCCGTCGTGGGCGACGACCACCTCGGACGGGTAGGTGCGGACCGCCTCGTCGGCCGTCTCGTGCCCGGGCAGCACCGGGGTCTCCCCGAGCACGTCGAGGCGGCCCGTCGCCGGGTCCCAGCGGCACACGGTGAGGACCGGCTCCAGCTCGCCCAGGACGTAGGCGAGGGCGCCCGAGGGGTGGAAGGCCAGATGGCGCGGTCCGGTGCCCGGGCGCAGGGCCGTCTCGCCGTGCAGACGCAGGGCGCCGGTGGCGGGGTCCAGGGCGCAGACGCGCACGGAGTCGGTGCCGAGGTCCACGCTGACCAGCCAGTTCCCGGAGGGGTCGGCGAGGACCTGGTGGGCGTGCGGGGCCTCCTGGCGGCCGGTGTCGGGGCCGCTGCCCTCGTGCCGGAGCACCGAGGCCGCCGCCCCGAGCGATCCGTCGGCGAGGACCGGCAGGGCGGTGACGCTGCCAGAGGTGTAGTTGGCGGTGACCAGGTGGTTCGCGGTGAGCGCGAGGTGGGTGGGCGCGTCCCCGCCGACAGCCTGTGCGGGGCCCAGGAGCGCCGGGGCGTCCTCGTCGACGGAAAAGGCGGCGGCGACGCCCGGGGCGCTCTCGCCGACCGCGTACAGGACCGGGCCGCTCCGCCGGGGGCCGACCGCGAGGAAGGAGGGGTCGGGCACGGCGTCCGTGGACCCGAGCAGGGTCAGCGCTCCGGTCTCCCGGTCCACGGAGGCGGCGGTGACGCCGAGCCCGCCCGCCGAGGTGAACGACCCCAAGAATGCCCGCCCGGCGCTGTTGCCGATCATCGCGCTACCCCTCTTCACCGTCGCCGCGATCTTCACGGGCGACGGTAGCAGGCGGGCCGCTGCGGTCCAGACCAATCCTGGGGCCTCGTCGTACGGGCCGGACGGCCGCTCCCCGGGGGAGCGGCCTGCTCCTTCAGCCGACCCGAGAGGGGGTCAGTGGTCGTCCCAGTGGCCGTCGTGAGCCGCGTGACGGTGGCCGTCGTGCACATAGTCCACGTGGTCGCCGTGCGGGACCGCCACATGCCCGCAGCTCTCACCGTGGACGTGGTCGTGGCCGGCATGCTGCTGATGCCCGGCGGTTTCGCACTCGTCCGTGTGGCCCTTGTGCTCGCGGTGCAGATGGCCGTCGTGCGCGTAGTCGACGTGATTGTCGTGAGGGACCGCCACGTGCCCACAGCCTTCGCCGTGCGCGTGGTCGTGTCCGGGATGCGGCTGGTGCTGCAGGGATGTTGCCACGCTGTCCATCTCCACGTGCTCGGGCCACCGCCCCGTGGAGGACGGCGGCAACGAACTCTCGCCTTGTTTCTCCCCTTACGGGCAAGGCTGCCATGACGAACTTACGCGGGCAAAAGGAGCGCTTCAGCCGTGCGGGGGGAAGGGCTCCGCCTGTGAACGTCAGCCGTTGGCGGCCGCAGCTCGGGGCGCATGGCTCAGCGGGCTGACGAGTCCGGCGAGCGCTCGCTCCAGACCGTGCAGGTGGGCCAGGGCCGGGTCCACGGCGACGCCGGGCAGCTCGGGCAGGTGGAAGCCCCGAGGCCCCTCGGGCGCGGTCAGGGCCTCGACGGCCGCCTCCACCCGGGAGCACGCGGCCGACAGTCGCGCGTCGTGCGAGGCGTCCGGGTCGGCGGCGATGGAGGCCAGCCCCCGCACCTCCCGTACGCAGTCGTCCAGCAGCGCGATCACCTGGCGGGCGCGCGCCTTGCGGGCCGGCAGCGGGCTCAGGGGGTGCACCAGCGGAGCGAGGGAGAGCCGGACCCGGCCGAGCAGCACCTCCAGCTCGGCGACGCGGGGTGCGGGGTCGGCGAGCGTCGACCCGGCGAGCCGGTCGGCCGCCTCGGCCGTGCAGGCGTGGACGCACCGCAGCGCCTTCTGGATCCAGGCGTCGGTGATGGCGTGGGTGGTGACGGGGAGGACCAGCAGCACGGCGAGCACCGCGCCGAGCGCGCCGACGGCGGTCTCCGCGACGCGCAGCCAGAGCAGGGCGGCGTCCAGGACGCCCAGCGCGCCGTAGAGCATGCCGGCCATCACCGTCACGAAGAACATCATCCAGCTGTACGAGACGGCCGCCGTGAAGAAGATGCCGAAGACGCCGATCGCGACGACGAGGGCGGTCGGGACGGCCGCGCCGTCGAGCGGGATGGCCACGGCGAAGCCGGAGACGATGCCGATGACGGTCCCCAGGACACGGCGGAATCCGCGCACGAGCGTTTCGCCGCGCGAGGTGGTGTTGACGAAGACCCACCAGGTGGCGCCGACCGCCCAGTACCACCGCTCGTCGGACAGGACCTGCCCGATGCCCAGCGCGAAGGCCCCGCCCAGGGTGGCCTGGACGGCCTGCCGGGTGGTGACGCGCAGCCGGCCCCGGACCTCCGGCGGAGCGGGCTGAGCCGGGAGGGGCAGCCGTCGTTCGTAGCACCACAGGCCGAAGCGCGCGGTGGACGAGGCGCACAGCGACAGCGCCACGGCGGCGTACAGCTCGGGCAGCTGGCCGGGCACGGTGTGCAGGAACTGGGCGGCGAAGAACATCATGAACGCGAAGACGCCCAGCGCGTGGCCGCGCGGACCCCACCGCCGGGCGTACACGCCCGCCCCCATCACGGCGAGGAAGATCAGGTCCCGGGCGAGGGGCTGGTCGTGCAGGAGCGCCGCGACGGCGAGGACGGGCAGACCGGCGACGGGGAGCAGGGCGGTGGTGACCGCCTGCCCGCGCACGGTCGGGTCGGTCACGGTGAAGAGGGCGAGCAGCGCCGCGAGGCCGCCGGTGATGGCCGCCACGAGCGAATGCCCGACGAGCCCGCACAGCGCGACCGCGAGGCCGATGCCGATGACGGCACGGGAGGCGAAGCGCAGCCGGACCCGCCCCGGGTCCGGCGCCACGAACACCCTCTTCAGCACGCTTGCACCCCTTCCGCGTCGCCGCAGAACTCGCATGAAAAAGGCGCCGCGGAAGTCCGCAGCGCCATCGACGCCTCCATTGCAGCATCCAGCGGGCGCTTGGATCAAACCGGGAGGAATATGCTGTACCAATGGCCCAGTGGAAGGGTCGAAGATTCAGCCACGAGCATGCCAACGGACCATCCGGGGGTGCGTACGCGTACGCACCCCCGGAAAGTCTCCCGGCGGCCACAGGGCCGAGGGACTGGGTGACCGCCTGGCCGGCCCCCTCTCCCTGGGTACAGTCGGGGCCGGACAGGGCGGCGCGGAAGGGGATCGGCGGATCATGGCGGTGGACGCTCTCGACACCCGGATCCTGCGCCTGCTGATCGAGCAGCCGCGCACCAGCGTCCGGGAGTACGCGCGCATCCTCGGCGTGGCCCGCGGCACCCTGCAGGCCCGGCTCGACCGGCTGGAGCGCGACGGCGTGATCACCGGCACCGGGCCGACCGTCTCCCCGCCGCGCTCGGCCACCCCGTGCTCGCCTTCGTCCACCTGGAAGTCACCCAGGGGCATCTGGTCGAGGTGGGCGACGCGCTGGCGGCCGTGCCCGAGATCATCGAGGCGTTCTCGACGACGGGCGGCGGCGATCTGCTGACCCGTGTCGTCGCCCGGGACAACGGGCACCTGGAGGACGTGATCCAGCGGCTGATCCAGCTGCCGGGGGTCGTCAGGACCCGGACCGATGTGGCGCTGCGCGAGCGGGTGGCACACCGGGTGCTGCCGCTGGTGGAGTCCGTGGGACGCGCGGCGGGCGACCGGGACCGGCCGGGGCCGGGGACCGTTCAGAGCTGACCGGAGAGGTGTTCCGGTGGACGGCTCGGCGACCCGGCGTTCGCCCCGGCCCGCGTACGCCCCGTCCTGAGCGACGGCTGCGTCGCGGCGGGCCGGGAGGTGTGGCGGGCCGTCAGCCGAGCCTGGCGAAGGGGCCGTCGGGGCAATCGGGCTCCGCCGGACCGATATCCTGATCATGTCGTTCACCACACCGCCCAGGACTCCGCCGGAGACCGGGTGCTCCGGGGTGCCGACAGCCGGAGCGGGCCACCATTCGAGATAGGTGTACAGGTGCTGGTAGCTGGTCGGTACCGATTGGTATCCCCCATCGGGCGTGGCGGCATGGGCGAGGTGTGGCGTGCCACGGACGAGGTCCTGGGACGGGCCGTGGCCGTGAAGCTCCTGCTGGGGGACCAGGCGGACGCATCGTCGACCGCCCGCTTCCGGCTGGAGGCCCAGACCGCCGCCCGGCTGAGCCACCCGCACCTGGTGGCGGTGTTCGACTTCGGCGCCTGGGAGGACCGGTTCTTCCTGGTGATGGAGCTGGTCGAGGGGCAGAGCCTCGGGGATCTGCTGGCCGCCCAGGAGCGCGTCCACCCCGAACTGGTCGCCCGGATCGCCGGTCAGGCGGCCGCCGGTCTTGCCGCCGCGCACCGCCAGGGCATCGTCCACCGCGACATCAAGCCGGGCAACCTGATGCTGGACGCGGACGGTTCGGTGAAGATCGGCGACTTCGGGATCGCCCAGTTCGTCGACGACCCCTCGACCGCGCTGACGACGGCCGGCCATATCGTCGGCACGAGCCTCTACCTGGCCCCCGAGCGTGCGCTGGGACGTACGGCCGACTCCGCGTCCGACATGTACTCCCTGGGCTGCGTCGTCTACCAACTGCTGCTCGGGCAGCCCCCGTTCCGCTCCGACACGGCGACCGCGACGCTGTACCAGCATGTCGACACCCCGCCGGTCCCGCTGCGGCAGCGCGGTGTGGAGATCTCCGCCGCCTTCGACTCGTATCTGCTCGGGCTGCTGGCCAAACAGCCGGAGGAGCGGCCCACCGCGCAGCAGGTCTCCGACTGGTTCCGTACCGACGCCTGGCGCGGCCGGCCGGAGCCCCTCCCGATGCAGGCGCCCACGTCGCACCGGGCGACCGCCCCCATCGCCCCGGCCCCCTCCGCCGCGGCCCCGCCCGCACCGGTCGGCCCGACCACGTACCGGCTCCCGGGGCCCACGGGCCGCAGACGGCAGGCGCCGGCCCGTTCGGCTCCGGCCCGCCGCCGCAGTACCCGCGAGGCGATCCGGAGGCGCCCCAGGGTGGCCAGCGCCATCGCGGGCACGGCGACGTTCCTGGCCGCCGTGTATCTGGGGATGATCCTGTTCTCCCCGGACTCCAGCTCCGCCGGTACGCCGGACCAGAGCCCGTCGTCGGCCCCCGCGGCCCCCTCGCCCCCGTCGCAGGACGGCGATGGCGGGGCTCAGCCGCAGGGCGATCAGCGGCAGGACGGTCAACAGCAGGGCGACCGTCAGCAGGACGGTCAACAGCAGGGCGACCGGCAGGGGGACGGTCAGCAGCAGGGCGAGGACGGGGACAGAGGCCGGGACGGGGAGGACGAGCAGGACGACTGAGTCCCGCTCGCCGCTCCTTCGCCCGTCGCTCCCCGTCCGTCGCCGTCACCAGCGGTCGTGGACCTCCGCGCGGATCGACCGGTCGTACAGCTCGCGCACGGCGTCCAGCGTGCTCTGCGGCAGCGGGGGCAGGGCGGCGGCGGCCGCGTTGGCGCGGGCCTGTTCCACCGAGCGCGCCCCGGGGATCACACTGGTGACGCCCGGCTGCTGGATGATCCAGCGCAGCGCGGTCTGCGCGGGGGTGGCGCCCTCCGGGGCCAGCTCGGCGAACTCGGCGGCCGCGGCGACGCCGGTGGCGTAGTCGATGCCGGAGAACGTCTCGCCCTGGTCGAACGCCTCGCCGTGCCGGTTGTACGTCCGGTGGTCCTCGGGGCCGAAGACGGTGTCCTTGGTGTACTTGCCGGAGAGCAGTCCGGAGGCGAGCGGGACCCGGGCGATGATGCCGACGCCCGCGGCGGCGGCCGCCGGGAGGACCTCGTCGAGCGGCCTGAGGCGGAACGGGTTGAGGATGATCTGCACGCTCGCGACGCCGGGGCGCGCGATGGCGGTCAACGCCTCGGCGCAGGTCTCGACGCTCACCGCGTAGGCGGCGATCCGCTGCTCGGCGACCAGGGTGTCCAGGGCGTCGTAGACGGCGTCGGAGGAGTAGACGCTCCTGGGCGGGCAGTGCAGTTGGACGAGGTCGAGCGTGTCGGTGCCGAGGTTGGCCCGCGAACGGTCGTTCCAGGCACGGAAGTTGTCCAGGACGTAGTTCTCCGGCACCTGGTCGGCGCGGCGGCCCATCTTGGTGGCGACGAAGACGTCGGCGTCGGGACGGTTCTTGAGGTAGCGGCCGATGAGCTGTTCGCTGCGGCCGTCCCCGTACACGTCCGCGGTGTCGAAGAAGGTGACGCCGGACGCGACGGCCGCGTCGAGGACGTCGAACGCGTCGTCCTCCGCGACCTCTCCCCAGTCACCGCCGAGCTGCCAGGTGCCCTGTCCGACGACCGAGACGTCACGGCCGGTCCTGCCGAGTGTGCGCTGTTCCATGGGGATCATGCTATTCCGCTTCTCGTGTCGGACGGGGCGGGCGGGGCAGTGCGCAGCAGGGCGGGGGAACGGGGTGGACGGCGGCAGGAGCACCTCTGCCGCCGTCCACGCTTCCGGAGCTCCCGGTCTCAGCCGCCGGTCGTCACGAGGTCGTCACCCGGACGTAGTCGATGACCATCTGCTGCGGGAACTGGGTGGAGCCGTCGGGGTCCCCGGGCCAGTAGCCGCCGACCGCGAGGTTCAGGATGAGGAAGAAGGGCTTGTTGAACACCCACTGGTTGCCGCCCAGGTCGGCGGGGGTGCGCCGCTGGAAGACGTTGCCGTCGACGGACCAGGTGATGGAGTCGGGCGCCCAGTCGACGGAGAAGGTGTGGAAGTCGTCGGCGAAGGCCCGGCCGCCTGGAAGGGTGTACGCGGCGCCGATGCCGCCCGAGCCGGAGTAGCCGGGGCCGTGCAGGGTGCCGTGGACCGTGCCGGGCTCGAAGCCGACGTTCTCCATGATGTCGATCTCGCCGCTGTTGGGCCAGCCGACGTTGCCGAAGTCGTCGCCCAGCATCCAGAACGCGGGCCAGATGCCCTGGCCGCGGGGGATCTTGATCCGGGCCTCGACATGGCCGTACGCCGCGGCGAACTTGCCGGAGGTGTTGAGCCGGGACGAGGTGTACTCGCACGCCCCGTACCAGCACGCGTAGTTGCCCGGGTTCTCCTTCCGGGCGGTGATCACGAGGTTGCCCTGGCCGTCGAGTGCGGCGTTGTCGTTGCCCGGGGTGTAGTACTGCCGTTCGTGGTTGTTGACGTTGTCGCCGGTCTCGGTCTGCCACTTGCCTCCGTCGACGGCGGCACCGGCCGGACCGTCGAACTGGTCCTCGAAGGCGACGGCCATGGTTCCCGGTCCGGAGGCCGGGGAGTCGGCGGCGGGTGCGGCGGACGCTCCGCCGGGGAGTGCGGTGAGGATGGCGGAACAGCAGAGCAGCGAGGCCGCGTAGAGAGCGACGCGGCGGCGCCGGAAGACGCTGCGCGCCGTGGAACGCGTGGGGTGCACGGTCATCACATCACTTCGCGTGGGGGGACACGCGCATGATGGGCATGCGCATGACAGGTCAACGCCGAGAGGTGAACGGTTGGGGCGATCACCTCGGGCGCATATTTCACTTCTTGATTTAAGGGAGTGCCGCAGGGGCCGTCAATAACTTGGTCCGGACCGGAGAACGAACGGCATGCTTCATCGGCATATGCGCCTGAAGCAGCGGCCCCGTCGTGCGGTTCCCCCGGGCGGCGGCAGAGTGGAGATACGGACGGGCGGCGAAGGGAGCACGACGTGGAGAACGACGGCACACCGCGGCCCCACTTCGTCGTGCAGATCCATGACGCCCGACGGCTGCACTTCGACTTCCGGCTGGAGGTCGACGGCGTCCTGAAGTCCTGGGCGGTCCCCCGCGGGCCGTCGGAGAACCCCAGCGACCGCAGGCTCGCCGTGCCGACGGAGGATCACGCTCTGGAGTACCGCGAGTTCGAGGGGGTCATCCCCCGGGGCGAATCCGGCAGCGGCACGGTCATCGTCTGGGACCAGGGCACCTACCGGCCGCTCGGACACGACGGGCAGGGCGACTCCGTGCCCTTCGCCGCATCGTTGGAGCTGGGTCACGCGACGTTCTGGCTGTACGGGTCGAAGCTGCACGGCGAGTTCGCGCTCACCCGCATCCAGCAGGGCGACGAACCGGACAGCGGCGGCCATGAGGCCTGGCTCCTGATCAAGGCCAACGACCGTCTCGCCGTACGCGACAGGCCCGGTTCTCCGAACCCGTACCACGCCCGGTCCGCCCGTACGGGACGGACGCTGCACCAGGTCGCCGCGGCGGCGGCCCGGGGCGGCGATGGCTGACACGCGGACCGGAAGGCCTTGCCCGTTCAAGCCCGTCCGTCCGTGATCCGCCTGCCCGTGGCCTGCCCGCCCGTGATCTGCGCGGGCCCGCGTCCAGCCGGCGCGGCCGGACTCGTGCGGCCGGACCCCGGGCACCCGGGTGGTGCTGCAACTCCTCGATCTGCGCGGGCAGTTCCGGGTCCACGGATGGGTGCCGAGCGCGGGCGCGTACTCCTCGACGAGGCAGCCGAGCAGTTCCGTTGGGCAGGTGCGGGCGTCGAGGCGCCGGGCCAGGGGATTGGCGTCGGCGCGGTCGAGGGCATCGCTGACCGGGTCGTCCGGCGGGGTGGTCAGGGAGGGAGCGTGGACGGCCGGTTCACTCCGCCGCCCACGGTTGTCCGGACGCCGGGTATCGCCCCGGCCCGTCCTGATCGATGATGTTGGCCGGGGCCGCCGCCCCGGGGCAGAGCAACAGCCGTGGGAGGAAAGGGTGGTCATGCGGGAACAGCCGACGGACCCGGCGACGACGGACGCGGACGCGCGGCAGGCGTCCCGTGCGGATACGGACGCCCAGGTGATCGTGGTGGGGGCGGGCCCGGCGGGCTCCTCGGCCGCGTACCACCTGGCACGGGCCGGGGTGGACGTGATCCTGCTGGAGAAGGCCCGCTTCCCCCGGGAGAAGGTCTGCGGCGACGGTCTCACCCCGCGGGCGGTGCACCAGCTCATCCGGATGGGCGTCGACATCACCGCACCCGGCTGGACGCGTTCGCGCGGGATGCGCTGGGTGGCCGGGAAGCACCGGGTGCACATCGAGTGGCCCGCGCTGGGCCGCTACCCGGACTTCGGTCTCTCCCGCAGCCGGCACGACTTCGACGACATCCTGGCCCGGCACGCCGTGGCGGCGGGGGCCCGGCTGTACAGCGGCTGGAAGGCGGAGCGGCCGCTGACGGACCGGGCGGGCCGGGTCACCGGGGTCGCCGCGTCCTCGGACTCGCCGGACGTTCCGGAGCCGGTCGACTTCCGCGCGCCGGTCGTCATCGCCGCCGACGGGGCGTCCGCCCGCCTCGCCCTGGCGCTGGGCCTGGAGCGGGACCCGCGACGGCAGATCGCGACCGCCGCCCGGCGCTACTACCGCAGCCCCGAACGCTCCCGGGAGGAGTACCTGGAGCTGTGGGCCGACCTCCGCTTCCCCGACGGGGGCCCGTACCTCCCCGGCTACGGCTGGATCTTCCCGATGGGTGACGGCCGGGTCAACGTCGGACTCGGGGCGCTCCCCCACCGCCGGCACGGCAAGGCGGACCTGCGTGCCACCCTCGACCAGTGGCTGGCCCGCACCCCGCAGGAGTGGGGGCTGCGCGAGGAGAACGCGGAGGGCCCGGTGCGCAGCGCCGCCCTGCCCCTCGGTTTCAACCGCCACCCGCTGTACGCCCGGGGGCTGTTGCTGGTCGGCGACTCCGGCGGGATGGTCAGCCCCTGGAACGGCGAGGGCATCGCCCAGGCGATGGAGGCCGGCGAGGTGGCCGCCGAGACCGTGTCCCTCGCCCTGGCGCACACCCCAGGGCCTCGCCGCGAACAGGTGCTGCGTGGTTACCCGGTGGAGATGAACCGCCGCTGGGGCCGCTACTACCGGCTCGGCAACGCCGCCGCCGACCTGGTCTTCAGCCGCTCGGGCTTCCAGCCGGTGCTCAACCGGTACGTCATGGGCTCGCCGTTCCTCCTCGACCTGCTGGCCCGGCTGCTCACCGACCTCACGGACAAGCCCTCGCGCGATGCGGCCGACCATGTCCTCAACACGGCGTTCCGCCTCGTCCCGGCTCCGGGGCCGAGCCGTCGGCGGGGTGCGGGGCGTGGCGGGCAGCTGGGCCGGAAACGCTGACGGCCCACCGCGGGAACGGACCGAAGGACGACGGCATGACCATCACCGCACGCGAACTCAACCGCTCCACGCTCGCCCGGCAGTTGCTGCTGCGGCGCGAGCCGCTGGACGCCGTCGAGGGGTGCGGCGCGTGGTGGCGCTCCAGGCGCAGCAGCCCGCCTCGCCCTACCTCGCTCTCTGGAACCGGCTCGCGGAATTCGATCCGGCCGGTCTCGACGCCGCCTTCACGGGTCACGCGGTCGTCAAGGCCACGCTGATGCGGCTCACGCTCCACGCCGTGCACGCCGAGGACCACGCGGTGTTCCGGGAGGCGATGCATCCGGTGATCCGCGCGTCCCGGCTGGGGTCCCGCTTCACCGCGTCCGGGCTGACGGCCGAGGACGCCGAGAAACTCGTCCCCGGGCTGCTGGAGTTCGCGGATCGGCCCCGGACCACCGCCGAGTGCGAGGCGTGGCTGGGCGAGCGGCTGGGCGCGCCGCCGGAGCCGGGGGCCTGGTGGGGGCTGCGGCAGTTCACGCCGCTGCTCCACGCGCCCACCGCGCCGCCGTGGTCGTTCGGCCACCGGCCCTCGTACGTCGCGCCGCGGACCGGTCCTCCGCGCACGGACGTGGAGGCGTCGGCCGCTTCGCTGCGGACCCTCGTCGTGCGGTACCTCGCGGGGTTCGGGCCCGCGTCGGCCGCGGACGTCGCGCAGTTCGCGATGGTCACGCGGTCCGGGGCGCGCGCGGCGCTCGCGGATCTCGGCGGGACGCTGGACCGGCTGGAGGGGCCGGGGGGCGAGGAGCTGTTCGATCTGCCGGATGCTCCGCGACCGGATGCGACGACACCTGCGCCACCCCGTCTGATGGCGATGTGGGACAGCGTTCTGCTGGCGTACGCGGATCGCGGCCGGGTCCTTCCGCCCGCGTACCGCAGGGTCGTGATCCGTGCGAACGGGGACGTGCTGCCGACGCTGCTGGTCGACGGGTACGTGGCGGGGGTGTGGCGGCCGGTCGGCGGGGGCATCGAGGCGACCGCGTTCCATCCGCTGCCCGAGGAGGTCTGGGAGGGGCTCGCCGTCGAGGCCCGGTCGCTGGTGGGGTTCCTGGCCGGCCGGGAACCGGAGGTCTACCGGCGCTACGGCCACTGGTGGAGCCGTCTCCCGGACACCGCCGTGCGGCTGTTGCCCGGTGGCTGAGGGGACGCGGCGCACAGCGGCCCCGGCACCGGCCGTCTCCCCGGAACGTCCGAGGGAGACGGCCGGGCGGGACATCTCCCGGGACCGTGAGAACCGTTGAGCCGTCCGTCTAGGACGCGGCCTCGGGCGGTGCCTGCGGGTGCAGGAGCCTGGCGAGCAGATCGTCCAGGCTGACCAGACCGGTGAGCCGGCCCTCTCCGTCCCGTACGACGGCGATGGTGGCCCGCCGCTCGCGCAGTTGCTCCACGGCGTGGGCGGCGGTCTCCTCCGGGGCCAGCTCCGGGACCGGGCGGGCCAGGTCCCGGGCGAGCAGCGCCCGGCCCCCGGCGCGGGCGACCAGGGCGTCCCTGGCGTGCACGGATCCGAGGATTCCCTCCCCGTCCCGTACCAGCAGACGGGTGCGGTCGGCTTCGGCGGCGGTGGCCAGGACCTCGTCGAGTCCCGCGCCGGCCGGGACGGTCACGATCCGGTCGGCGGGGATCTGGAGCGTGGAGACCGGGGCCTGCGGTTCGGTCAGGGACCGGGTCATCAGGCCGGAGTCGCCCTTGCTGATCAGCCCGAGCCGTTCGGACTCCTCGATGAGGTGGGTGAGCTGGTCCCGGTTGTGCACCGAGGTCAGCTCGTCGCGCGGGGTGACCCGGCAGAGCCGCACCAGCCCGTTGCTGATCCAGTTCATCAGCCGGATCAGCGGCCGTACGGCGTTGACCACGGCCCGGAAGGCCGGGCTCAGGAGCATCGCCGAGCGCTCCGGGTGGGCGATGGCCCAGGATTTCGGGGCCATCTCGCCGACCACCATGTGCAGGAAGACGACGACGATCATGGCCAGCGCGAAGGCGATGCCGTAGCTGAGGGCGGCGGGCAGCCCGAGCTTCTCCAGCAGCGGGTCCAGCTCGTGGGAGATGGCGGGCTTGGAGACGGAGCCCAGGCCCAGGGTGCAGATGGTGATGCCGAGCTGGGCGCCCGCGAGCATCAGCGACAGTTCGCGCATCCCGGCGAGCGCCGCCTTGGCACCGCGCTGCCCGCGGGCCACGGCCTGCTCCATGCGGTGGCGCTTGGCGGCGACCAGGGCGAATTCGGCGGCGACGAAGAATCCGCTGCCGATGAGCAGCAGGACGGTCACGAAGAGGGCCAGGGGGAAGCTCATGCCTGCGGCTCCTGTCCGGTGCGGTCATCGCCGGCAGTCGGGGCGGCGGCGGGTTCTTCGTGCTCGATGCGCACGTACTCGGCGACGTGCCGGTCGAGCGAGCGGACGGCGATCCGGACGCCGGAGACGGTCAGCCGGTCCCCCACCGTCGGGAAGCGGCCGAGCCGGTCGATGATCAGTCCGGCCAGGGTGTCGTAGTCGTCGCTCTCCTGGGGCAGTCCGATCCCGGTGGCCTCCTCGATCTCGTCGAGGCGGCGGCCCGCGTCCACGATCCAGCCGGAGCCGTCGGGGACCGCGAGTTCGACGACGGTGTCGGACTCGTCGGCGATGTCCCCGACGAGTTCCTCGGCGATGTCCTCGTACGTGACGATCCCGGCGAGAGAGCCGTGCTCGTCCAGGACCACGGCGAACTCGTCGTCGCGCTCCCGCATCTGCGTCACGGCGGCGGGCAGCTTCAGCAGCTCGGGCAGCAGGAGCGGATCGCGGGCCAGCGATCCGACCGCGGTGCTGCCGACCTCCGCGGCCGGCAGCCGCATCAGCTCCCGTACGCCCAGGACCCCCGCGGGGTCGTCGGGGTGGTCGCCGAGCACGGGGTAGTTGGAGTGCCCGTGGCGGGCGATCAGCTGCACGGCCTCGGCGGCCATGGCGTCCCGGCGGACGAAGGCGACGTCGGCGCGCGGGATCATCACCTCGGCCAGGGTCCGCTCGGAGAACTCCAGGGCGTGGTCCATCAGTTCGGCGGTCGCGGCGGGCAGCTCGCCCTGCTCGTGGGATTCGCCGATGAGGTGGCCCAGCTCCTCCAGGGTGGCGCCGTGGTGCAGTTCCTCGACGGGCTCGATGCCGATCCGGCGCAGCAGCCGGTTGGCCGCGCTGTCGAAGATGTGGATGACCGGGCCGACGACCCGGAGATAGATCAGGGTGGAGGCGGCCAGGGACTTCGCCATCCGCTCCGGGATGGCGAGGGCCAGGTTCTTGGGGGCGAGTTCGCCCAGGACCATCTGGATGACGGTCGCCACCACGAAGGACAGCACGACGGAGATACCGGAGACCACGCCGTCGGGCACGCCGGTGCCGCTGAGGGCGGGGCGCAGCAGCGCGGAGACCGACGGTTCGGCGAGGAAGCCGACGACGAGCCCGGTGACGGTGATGCCGAGCTGGGCGCCGGAGAGCATGAACGAGAGGCGTTCCAGCACCTTCACGGCGCGGGCAGCCCGTTTGTCCCCGGCCGCGGCCTGGCGGGCGAGGGTCAGCCGGTCGGCGGAGACGTACGCGAACTCCTGGGCCACGAAGTAGCCGGTCCCGGCGGTCAGGACGAAGACGGCCAGGAGGCCGAGCAGTGCGGCGGTCACCGGGTCCTCGCCCCGTAGGAGCGGCGGCCGGCCCGGCCCGTGGCCGCGTCGGCCGATCGGATGCGGTGGAAGTCAGGCCCCGGAGGGCGAAGATCGGGCCCCGAAGGGCCCGTACTGGCAGACAACGCGTGGCTCCTGTCCGGCTGGGGGTGTTCCAGCCACTGTGGGGAGGGGTTCGGCCCGCTCCGCCGCACCGGTGCGTTTCCGGTTCTGCCCACGGTCGGGCCTGCGGTCCATGAACTCTACAGCGGAGTAGATGGGCGGTTCAGGGGTGGCTTCCGTGACGAGAACCGTACGCCAATGCGCACATTCAGGGACAGAGCGGACACATCTCGCGGTCACACGGGTCGCGCGCCGCGCGGGGTCAGCCTCTACAGCGGGGTCGCCGCCTCCAGGACGAGGAACAGGGCGACGGCAGCGTTCAGCGCGGACAGCGCGGAGACGGTCGTCCCGGCCGCGGCGACGAGCGCGGCGACCCCGGCCGGAGTGAGGGCCGGGGGCCAGCTCCGGTCCGGCGGCACCGGCCCCAGGAGCGCCGCCACCCGGCGCGGCACCGGACCCGCGGTGGCGAAGGCGGCGAAGGCCGCGCCGCCGGGCACCGGGCGGGCGACCAGCGCCGCCTTGCCGACGGCACGGGCGGTCAGCCGGCGGTCGCCGGTGATCCGGGCCGCCTCCTCGTCCGCCCAGCGCTCCGTGCTGTAGACCAGGGCGCCGAGCAGCGGCCACAGGAGAGGGTTGACGCAGCCGGCCAGCCGGGTCGCGAGCAGCAGCCGGTGGTGGCGTCCCGTCAGATGGGCCCGCTCGTGGGCGAACAGCGCCCGGTGCTCGGCCGGTTCGAGGGAGGCGAGCATGGCTGTGGAGACCATCACCCGCCCCGGGGAGCCGGGGAGCGCGTAGGCGTACGGGACGGCGTCGGGCAGCACGGCCACCTCGTCGCCCCCTCCCAGCCCCCGGAGCGCCCGGTGGGCCCGGGCCCGGAAGCGGAAGTGGCGGTGGACGGTGAATCCGCAGGCCGCGGTCACGACGACGAGGGCCAGGATGGACGCCTTGCCCGCGAACGCGTCGTGCGGCACGGCCTCGCGGACCTCGTCGTCGGACCAGCCGTCGGGCAGCGGGTTGCCGGGCAGCTGGGCGGTGCCCACGACCACCAGCAGCCCGAGGCACAGCAGGCTGCAGGAGGCGAGGATGACGGCCACGGTGGTCAGCAGCCGGGCGGCCCTGCGAGGGTGCAGATGCTGTTCGGCCAGGCGGGCGATCGGCAGCGCGGTCAGGGGCAGCACGAGGGGCAGGTAGACGAAGACCCCCATCGTCAGCGCTCCGGCCCGTCCGAGGGCGCGCCGGTGTCGTCGGGTCCGCTCTCGGCGAGCAGGGACCGCAGCAGGTCCTCGTCGTGGGAGGAGAGGACGGAGACGAAGCTGGAGAGCACCGCGTCGCGGTCGCTCTGCTTGTCGAGGAGCCGGCGCATCCGCAGGGCGGCGAGCCCCGCCTCGTTCGCCACGGGCTCCCACAGGACGGGGCGCCCCCGTCCGGTGCGCGTGACGGCCTGCTTGGCGTGCAGCCGGGTCAGGATGGTGATGACGGTGCTGTACGAGAGGCCCGCGCCGAGCCGCTCCTGCACCCAGGCCGCCGTCACCGGTTCGCTCGCCTCGCCCAGCACCGACAGCACCTGGGCCTCCAGCTCGCCCTGGCCGCGCCTGCGGGCGGGCGCCTCCCGCTCACCACCGGCTCTTTCGGCGTCCACGGCACGGCCCCTTTCTCCGTCTCGCCGCCCGGCTCTCTCCGTTCGGCCGCCCGGCCGTGGCAATGGACCCGCCGGGTATCGGGGAATCGTATCCAGCCGGCGGAGGGACCGGCCACCACCAGGGGCGCGACCCTGCGGGGCGGACGTGCCCGGCCGGGACCCACACGGACCATCGCACCCCGGACCCGCCCGCCTCCTGGCCCGGGAAATCTACAGTGCTGTAGATTTTCCTCACCGCTGCCGACAAGGGAGAAGATCATGGGTGTGAGCCTCGCCAAGGGTGGAAACGTCTCGCTGAGCAAGGAGGCTCCCGGGCTGACCGCGGTCCTCGTCGGTCTCGGCTGGGACGTCCGCACCACCACCGGCTCCGACTACGACCTGGACGCGAGCGAGCTGCTCTGCGACGAGGCGGGCAAGGTGCTCTCCAACGAGCACTTCGTCTTCTACAACAACCTGAAGAGCCCGGACGGTTCGGTCGAGCACACCGGCGACAACCTCACCGGTGAGGGCGAGGGCGACGACGAGATCGTCAAGGTCGGCCTCGCCTCGGTGCCCGCGACCGTCGCGAAGATCGTGTTCCCGGTCTCGATCCATGACGCCGAGAGCCGGGGCCAGAGCTTCGGCCAGGTCCGCAACGCGTACATCCGGGTGGTGAACCAGGCGGGCGGCGCGGAGATCGCCCGCTACGACCTGAGCGAGGACGCCTCCACCGAGACGGCGATGGTCTTCGGCGAGTTGTACCGGCACGGCGCGGAGTGGAAGTTCCGTGCGGTCGGGCAGGGTTACGCATCCGGACTGAGCGGCATCGTCGCCGACTTCGGCGTCAGTCTCTGAACCGCTCGGACGCGATCACGGAAGGCGGCACGATGACGATCAACCTCACCAAGGGCCAGCAGGTCAGCCTCACCAAGTCCGGCGGCGGCGAGCTCGACGTCGTACGGATGGGTCTTGGCTGGAAGTCCGCTCCCCGTAAGGGATTTCTGGCGCGGCTGACCGCCCGGGAGATCGACCTGGACGCCTCGGCGGTGCTCTTCGCGGGCCGGGCCCCGCAGGACGTGGTCTTCTTCCAGCATCTGACCAGCGACGACGGTTCGGTCCAGCACACCGGGGACAACCGGGTCGGCGGGGCGGGCCAGGGCGGTGACGACGAGTCGATCGTCGTCGACCTGCGCCGCGTACCGGCCCATGTGGACCAGATCGTCTTCACGGTGAACTCGTTCACCGGCCAGACCTTCGAGGAGGTCGAGGCGGCGTTCTGCCGGCTGGTCGACGAGAGCAACGGCCAGGAGCTGGCCCGTTACACGCTGACCGGCGGCGGACGGCACACCGCCCAGATCATGGCCAAGGTCCAGCGGACCGGCCCGGGCTGGCAGATGACGGCGATCGGCGCGGCGGCGGACGGGCGGACCTTCCAGGACCTCATGCCCGCGGTCACGCGGCACCTCTGACCCCGTCCGGCGGCATCGCGGGGGTGCGTACGCGGCACGTGCGCACTCCCGCGCGGCCTGCACGGCCACCCGCCCCGTACCTGTCGACACCTTCCGACGCATGAATCGACCGAGGGACAGCATGGGCAGACCTTCCCTGCTCGGGGACGAGGACAGATCCGACTACGCGAGCGCGCTCGACGAGGTGATCGCCTCTGCGGAGATCCGACGCCTGCTGGAGCGCTCGGGCGTCCCCGCCGACCGGCTGCGTGTCCGGGGCCTGGCGGCCGTGGCGCGCACGGCGGCCGCCGCCGACGCCGAGTACCGGAGGTACGCGGCCCTGCGGCTCCACGCGCAGGGCGGGCGGCGGGACGCCCGGACGGCGCCGCTCTCCGGCCCCGGCGACCAGGAGCGGCCGGGCGCCGGGGTGCTGGCGGTCCTCGGGGTACTGACGCCGGTGCTCGCCTCCGTGGCCGCGGCGACGTTCCTGCTGCTCGGGTACGGTCTGCGGCTCGCCGATACCCTGCCCGCCCTGGCGGACACCCTCGTCGGCGTCGGCTGGTTCAGTCTGGTCGTAGCGGCGGTCGCGGCCCTGGTCAGCGTGGTGGCCCTCTACCGGACGGCGGCGCGGCAGTCGGCGGTGGACGCGGTGGCCGTGTCCGACCCGTCCGCGGCCCCTTCTGATGCTCCCGCGCTCGCCCAGGCCCGTGAGGCGTGGCTCGCGGCGCTGCGCGACCGGGGGATCCGGCCGTTCCTCCTCCAGGAGCTGGCCGAGGGGAGGCCTCGGCGCCGGGTGCGGGCGAGGGGCGCGGCTCCCGGTTCAGCTCACCGGCGTTCGCGGGGCCCGACTACTCCGGGCCGGGGTTCGAGGGGTCGACGCCACCCGCTCCCCGGCAGCCCGGACCAGGGCGGCCATGACCCGGGTGTCCTGGCCCATCTCCGGGTGCCACTGCACCCCGAGCACCAGGCTTCCGCGGTCCGCGAGTTCCAGGGCCTCCACCGTCCCGTCCGGGGCGTGGGCGGAGGCCACCAGGCCGGCGCCGAGGCGGTCGACCGCCTGGTGGTGGTAGGCGGGCACCATCGCGGTCTCGGGGACGGCGTCGGCGTACGCGGTGCCGGTCACGGGGGTCACCGGGTGGCTGCCGAAGACGCCGAGGCCGCCGGTGTGGTCCTCCAGGTGCTGGATCAGCGTGCCGCCGCGGGCGACGTTGAGCAGCTGCATGCCCCGGCAGATGCCGAGCAGGGGGACCCGCTGGTCGATCGCCGCCCGGATCAACGCCAGTTCCCAGGCGTCCCGTTCGCGGGCCGGGGGCCGGTACGGGGGTCGGCGACCGCGCCGTACCGGGCGGGCTCGACGTCCGCTCCCCCGGCGATCACCAGCCCGTCCAGCGCGGCGACGGTGTCCCGGGCCGCGTCCTCGGCGTCATCGGGCGGCAGCAGCACCGCGAGTCCGCCCGCCGCCCGGACGAGGCGCGGATAGGCGGCGGGCAGCAGCACCGCGGGCATCTCCCACACCCCCACCGGGCCGGGTCCTGGTAGGTGCTGATGCCGATGACGGGCCGGGGCATGGAACGTACTCCTTCGGTCGGGGGATCGCGTCGGCGGCCGGGGCCGCCGGCGTGCTCAGTCGCGGGCGAGTTCGGCCTCGGCCGCCGCCAGTGCGGCGAACTCCTCCTCCGGGGCTCCCGCGACCAGCCGGTGACGGCTGTAGAAGGCGAAGTAGGCCAGCGCCACCGCGTACACGGCGAGCGCGATGAACGCCGCGTCGCGGTCCACCAGGAAGGTCGCCACCAGGGCCGAGCATGCCAGAACGAGGGCGACGGACGAGGTGAGCGCGCCGCCGGGGGTGCGGTAGGGGCGCGGCAGCTCCGGTTCGCGGCGGCGCAGCACCAGGTGGGAGAGGGCCATGAGCGCGTAGCTGATGGTGGCGCCGAAGACGGCGACGTTCAGCATCCGGCCGCCGTTGCCGCTCCAGGCGGCGAGCGTGAAGCCGATGACGCCGGGGATCAGCAGGCCGAGGTAGGGGGACTTGCGGCGGTTGGTGAGGGAGAGGAAGCGCGGCAGATAGCCCGCCCGGGAGAGGGCGAAGAGCTGGCGGGATCCGGCGAAGATCAGGGAGAAGAAGGAGGCGACGAGCCCGGCGAGGCCCGCGTAGTTCACGAAGCGGCTCAGGGCGGTCGGCTCGCCGTCGCCCTGGAGGGCCACCACGAGCGGGTTCCCGGCCTCCTTGATGGCGTTCGCGCCCTGGGCGCCGGTGGCGGAGACGAAGGTGATGAGGGCCAGGAAGACCAGTACGGCCAGCGAGATCGCCAGGGCCTTGGGCATCGAGCGGACCGGGTCCTTGGCCTCCTCGGCGGCGAGCGGTACGCCTTCCACCCCGAGGAAGAACCACATGCCGAAGGGGAAGGCGGCCCAGATCCCGAGGAGTCCGTACGGCAGCCAGGAGGAGGAGCCGAAGGCGGAGGCGTCGGCCGGGATGTCGTTGAGGCGGCCCGCGTCGAACTCGGTGAACGCGCCGACGGCGAAGATCAGCAGCGCGGCCACCGCGATGGCGGTCACGACCAGGCTGAAGCGGAGCGCCTCGCCGACGCCCCAGAGGTGGATGCCGATGAAGATCACGAAGCAGGCGAGGTAGACGGGCCAGCCGGAGGTGAGGCCGAACAGGCCGAGCGATTCGACGTAGTCGCCGATGAAGAGGGAGATGGCGGCCGGGGCGAGGATGTACTCGATGAGGATGGCCGTCCCCGTCAGGAAGCCGCCCCAGGTACCCAGCGCCCGCCGGGCGAAGCCGTAACCTCCGCCCGCCGTGGGGAGGATGGCGGAGAGTTCGGCGAGCGCGAAGACGAGGCACGCGTACATGACGCCCATCAGGACCGTGGCCACGGCGAGTCCGCCGAAGCCGCCCTTGGACAGGCCGATGTTCCAGCCGGAGAAGTCGCCGGAGACGACGTAGGCGACGCCGAGTCCGGTCAGCAGGAGCCAGCCGGCGCTGCCGCGGCGCAGGGTCCTGCGGTGCAGATACGCGTCCGTGCCGGACTTCGCCGGGCCCGCTTCACCGGGTGGTCCGGCGGGTGTTTCGGTTCCCTGAGCCATGAGGCGCTCCAGATGTGTGTCGTCGTCATCGTTGGAACTGCTTCGATCAAAGGTTCGTCGGCACACCTTTGTGGAACGTTGCGGCGCCTGGCAAGGGGCGTGCGTTAAAGAGTGGTTACGGATTCGCCTCGCCGGGCGCCCTCCGCCCGGGCGTCGCCCCCGGGCTCAGGCGAGGAAGCCGCGCAGCAGGGCCGCAGTCCCGCCGCAGTGTTCGCGCATCATCTCGCGCGCCGCGTCCGGGTCCCGGTCGAGGACCGCCTCGACGACGGCCGCGTGCTGCTGCTGGGAGTGCTCCAGGTTGCGCACCAGCAGCGGGATGCCGTCGAGCAGTTCGTTGAGGGTGGCCCGGACGGCGGCGTACTGGCCGGCGAGCGTGCGGGAGCCGGAGAGTTCGGCGAGGGTGAGGTGGAGCAGGGTGTCCTGGCGGCGGTAGTCCTCCAGCCGGGCGCCCTGGGTGGCGTCGAGCGCTCCGCGCAGCCGGTCCTCGCCGTCGGCCGTGAGCCCCTCGGCGCACAGGCCCGCCGCTCCGGCCTCCAGCACCTCGCGGAAGCGCAGGGTGTCCTCGACGTCGACGGTGGCGATGCGGCGGCGCAGTCCGCCGCTGCCGTCGGGGGCGGCGGTGCGCGGCAGGACGAACGTTCCTCCGTAGCGGCCGCGGCGGCTCTCGACCATGTCCTGGTCCTGAAGGACCTTGAGGACCTCGCGCAGTGTCACCCTGCTGATCCGCAGGTGCTGGGACAACTCGCGCTCGGAGGGCAGGCGTTCGCCCGGCGGCACAAGACCGAGGCGCAGCAGCTGGAGGACCTGTTCCAGGGCCTCCTCGAAGCCGTTGCCCGCGCGGACCGGGCGCAGCACGGAGTCCAGCGGACCGGCCCCGGGGCCGCCCGCGGCCCCCTCCGCCTCCCCTGCCCGTACCCCCGGACGGGTGTCGTCCGCTCTTCCGCTCGTGACCACTGGCGGATCCCCTTCCCAAGCAATGGTTCTCTGTCATACCTTATGCCTCCCGGTTCACCCAAGGAGGCATCCCGTGGCAGACCGCACACCCCCGCTCGGCGTCGACGAGCTCCGCTCACGCGTCGCGGACGGGTCGATAGACACCGTGGTGCTGGCCTTCCCGGACATGCAGGGCCGGCTTCAGGGCAAGCGGTTCGCGGCCGGGTTCTTCCTCGACGAGGTGCTGGAGCACGGCACCGAGGGCTGCAACTATCTCCTGGCCGTGGACACCGAGATGCAGACGGTCGACGGTTACGCGATGTCCTCGTGGGAGCACGGCTACGGCGACTTCGGGATGGTCCCCGACCCCGCCACCCTGCGGCCCGTCCCCTGGCACGAGGGGACAGCCCTGCTGATCGCCGATCTCGCCTGGCACGACGGCAGTCCGGTGGTGGCCGCCCCCGGCAGATCCTGCGCCGCCAGCTCGACCGGCTGACGGAGCGCGGCTGGACGGCCCAGGTGGGCACGGAGCTGGAGTTCATCGTCTTCCGGGACAGTTACGAGGAGGCCTGGGACCGCGACTACCGCGGGCTGACCCCGGCCAACCAGTACAACATCGACTACTCCATCCTCGGCACCGGCCGCATCGAGCCGCTGCTGCGCCGCATCCGCAACGAGATGCAGCAGGCCGGGCTGACCGTCGAGTCCGCCAAGGGCGAATGCAATCCCGGCCAGCACGAGATCGTGTTCCGCTACGACGAGGCGCTCACCACGTGCGACCAGCACGCCGTCTACAAGACGGGGGCGAAGGAGATCGCGGCCCAGGAGGGCGTCTCGCTCACCTTCATGGCCAAGTACGACGAGCGCGAGGGCAACTCCTGCCACATCCACCTCTCGCTGACCGACGCGGACGGCGAGAACGTGATGGCGGGCGAAGGCCCGGACGGCATGTCCGAGGTGATGCGCCACTTCCTGGCCGGACAGCTCGCCGCCCTGCGGGACTTCTCCCTCCTCTACGCCCCCAACATCAACTCCTACAAACGCTTCCAGCCCGGCTCCTTCGCCCCCACCGCGGTCGCCTGGGGCGTCGACAACCGCACCTGCGCCCTGCGGGTCGTCGGCCACGGGCGCTCGATGCGCTTCGAGAACCGGCTGCCCGGCGGCGACGTCAACCCGCATCTGGCCGTCGCCGGACTGGTCGCCGCCGGACTGTACGGGATCGAGCACCGGCTGGAGCTGCCCGAGGCCTGTACGGGCAACGCCTACACCGGCGAGTACGACCAGGTGCCGACGACCCTGCGCGAGGCCGCCGAACTGTGGGAGGCCAGCCCGATCGCCAAGGAGGCGTTCGGCGAGGAGGTCGTCGCGCACTACCTGAACATGGCCCGGGTCGAACTGGCCGCGTACGACTCCGCGGTGACCGACTGGGAGCTGCGCCGCTCCTTCGAACGCCTCTGATCCCTCGACCGCCCTCTGACCACCACCCGCTTCCTGATCGGGGTCCGTACGTGTCACAACCCACCCTGGACGTCCTCAATCCGGCGACCGCAGAGGTCATCGCCACCGTCCCCGCCGCCTCCGCCGCCGATGTGGACGCCGCCGTCGCCCGCGCTGCGTCCGCCCAGCGCTCCTGGGCCGCCGCCGCGCCCGCCGACCGGGCCCGGCTGCTGCGCCGCTTCGCCGTCGTCGTCGATGAACACATGGAGGAACTGGCCCAGTTGGAGGTCCGGGAGGCCGGTCACACCATCGGGAACGCCCGGTGGGAGGCGGGCAACGTCCGCGATCTGCTCGACTACAGCGCGGGCGGGGCCGAACGGCTGCTGGGCCGTCAGATCCCGGTGGCGGGCGGCATCGACTTCACGATCCTGGAGCCGCTGGGCGTCGTCGGGGTCATCGCCCCGTGGAACTTCCCGATGCCGATCGCCGCCTGGGGCCTCGCTCCGGCCCTCGCGGCGGGCAACGCCGTCCTCCTCAAGCCCGCCGAGACGACCCCGCTGACCGCTCTACGGCTGGCCGAACTCGCCCTGGCGGCAGGCCTTCCCGAGGGCCTCTTCCAGGTGCTGCCCGGCGAGGGCCCGGTGGCCGGGAGCGCGCTGGTCGAGCACCCGGGCGTCGCGAAGATCGTGTTCACCGGCTCCACCCGGACCGGGAAGCACATCATGACCCGCTGCGCCGAGCGCGTGAAGCGGCTCACCCTGGAGCTGGGCGGCAAGAGCCCCAACATCGTCTTCGCCGACGCCGATGTGGAGGCCGCGGCGGCAGCCGCCCCGATGTCCTTCCTGGACAACGCCGGCCAGGACTGCTGCGCCCGGACCCGGATCCTGGTCGAGCGGTCCGTGTACGACCGGTTCCTCGACGCCCTCGTCCCGGCCGTGTCCGCCGTGGTGGTGGGCGACCCGGCCGACGAGAGGACGCAGATGGGGCCGCTGATCTCGGCCGTCCAGCGGGACCGGGTCCGGGGGCTCGTCGACGGCGGCCGGGAAGCCGACGGCGTACGGGCGATGCTCGGCAAGGCTCCCGAGGGACCCGGGTTCTGGTATCCGCCGACCGTCCTCACCGGGGTCGCGCCCGACGCTCCGGTGGCCGTCGAGGAGGTCTTCGGGCCGGTGGCCGTGGTGCTGCCGTTCGAGGACGAGGCGGACGCGGTGCGGCAGGCCGACGCCACCGACTACGGGCTGGCCGGCTCGGTCTGGACCCGGGACGTGGGCCGCGCGCTGCGCGTGAGCCAGGGGCTGCGGGTGGGCAACCTCTCCGTCAACTCGCACTCCAGCGTGCGCTATTCGACCCCCTTCGGCGGCTACAAGCAGTCGGGTCTGGGCCGCGAGCTCGGCCCGGACGCGCTGGCCGCCTTCACCGAAACCAAGAACGTCTTCATCAGCACGGAGGCCTGAGCACCATGACCGACACTTCTTCCGTCTGCCGCCGCCTGGTCGGCCGCACCGCCGTCGTCACCGGAGCCGGCAGCGGCATCGGGCTGGCCACCGTGCGGCGGCTGGCAGCCGAGGGCGCCCAGGTCGTCTGCGCCGATGTGGACGAGGAGCGCGGCAAGGCCGCCGCCGAGGAGGCCGCCGGGCTCTTCGTCCGTACCGACGTCACCGACGCCGCGGAGGTGGACGCCCTCTTCAAGGCCACCCACGACACCTACGGTTCGGTCGACATCGCGTTCAACAACGCGGGGATCTCGCCGCCCGACGACGACTCCATCCTGGACACCGGTCTGGAGGCGTGGAAGCGGGTGCAGGAGGTCAACCTCACCTCGGTCTACCTCTGCTGCAAGGCGGCCATCCCCTACATGCGCGCGCAGCGCAAGGGCTCCATCATCAACACGGCCTCGTTCGTGGCCCGGATGGGCGCGGCCACCTCGCAGATCTCGTACACCGCGTCCAAGGGCGGGGTGCTGGCGATGTCGCGCGAGCTGGGGGTGCAGTTCGCGCGGGACGGCATCCGCGTCAACGCGCTCTGCCCGGGGCCGGTCAACACCCCGCTGCTCCAGGAGCTGTTCGCCAAGGACCCGGAGCGGGCCGCCCGGCGGCTGATCCACATCCCGGTCGGGCGGTTCGCCGAGCCGACCGAGATCGCCGCCGCCGTGGCGTTCCTGGCGAGCGACGACTCCTCGTTCGTGAACGCCACGGACTTCCTGGTCGACGGCGGGATCGCCGGGGCGTACGTCACCCCGGTCTAGAACGGCGGACGCACGCGCGGCCCGCACGTCCTCGGATGTGCGGGCCGCGCCGGCGTCCGGCCTCAGCCCTGGGCCGGGGCCAGGTCGCCCCGCAGCCGCTGGGCGCGGAGCACGAGCAGCATCTCGAACCGCTGGTCCGGTTCGTCGATGGCGTCGCCCCACAGCTCACGGATCTGCCGCAGCCGGTAGCGGGCCGTCTGGGGGTGGACACCGAGGCGGGCGGCCACCTCGGGGGCACCGCCGGGGGTCTCGATCCAGGCGAGCAGCGTCTCGGCCAGCCGCCGGGACTGGGTCGGGCTCAGGCCGTCCAGCGGGGCGAGGCACCGGCGGGCCGAGGCGTCGATGAGCTCCTGGGCCGGCAGCAGGACCAGCTCCTCCACGCGCTCGGTGCAGTGCAGCACCTCGCCCTGCGGGAGCAGGTCCTTCTTGATCAGCTGGACCGCCGTCTCCGCCCAGCGCAGCGAGGTCGCGGCGGCGGCCAGCGGGACCGCCGGGCCGATCGCCCCGGACCAGCCCGCCGTGGCCCGCCGCAGAATCTCCGCGCGGCCCGCCGTGTCCGGGTCCGGGATGACGATGCGCGGCTGTTCGCTCTCCATCTCCAGCAGGATGCCCTGGCCGACCGCCGGAGCCACCGCCTCCCGGGCGGGGCGGATGAGGACGCCCACCGCGATCGTCTCGGGAAGCTCCCAGCCGATGCGGGCGGCCCGCTCGGCCAGGGTCCGGGTCGACTCGACGCGGTGCTCCATGAGCAGCATCTCGATCAGCTGGCGCTGGAGGCGGAGGCGTTCGCTGGCGCGCCGGGCCGCCGCCTCGGCGTAGCCCCGTACCGACTGTTCCACGAGCCCGTCCAGATACTCGAATCCCGATTCGGCCAGCTCGTACATGGCGGGGGCCGGGATGTCGACCTGCTGGCCGATCTCGGCGAGCCTGCGCCAGGTGAGCCGGACGCCGAAGCGGTAGATGGCCTGGAGCGAGTCGAGGCTGCGGCCCTCCAGGCCTTCACCCCGTCCGAACTCCTGGAACATCTCCGGCGGTACCCGGGGGTGCGCGCCGGAGGTGAGGTTGTCGACGAATCCCTCGATGGCACGGCGGATGCCGACCAGGGCCAGCGGCTCCCCGGACTCGTCCTCGACGAGGTGGAGGTAGGGGTAGTCCCGGCGGATCGCGTGCAGGATCGTCTGGGCGAGCTCCGGGGCCTCGGACAGGGCGATGGCGGCGAACCGGTCCAGCTGGGACCGGGGCACCTCCTGCCAGGCCGTGCGGGTCATGGAGCAGCCGGGGCGGTGTCGTAGCTGATCAGCGGCGTATTGGGCTGGTCGGGGGTGGCGTCGAGCAGTGCCACGACACCGACCGCCGCACCTACGGCGAGCGCCGCGGCCACCACGGCGGTGGAAAGAGCGGCGATGAGTCTGCGCATAGTCGGGTCAGCTCCTTGCTGGAGGCGATCCCCACCCCGTCGAGCCGGGCCCCTCCGGCTCGCACACAGTGTCGACAGGTCATTGACATCTCGTCAAGGCCTTGCTTACTGTTCACGCCAATCAAGGGCTGACCGGCCCGGGGCCCGTGCACCTCCGCGAAGAGATTTCGACCCAGGAGTGCCCGGATGCGCCGCAATGCTTCACCCCTCTCGCTCGTTCTGCTGGGGGCGGGGGTCTTTCTGCTCGTCCTCGCACCACTGCTCGTCTGGTATGTCCAGCCGCATGCCAAGCGCACGCCCATAGACACCGACACCACCACCGTGTTCACCGGTACCGGCAGCTACTTCGACACCGGCAAGGTGGAGACGGTCGACGACGAGACGATCACGATCACCCGGCAGGTACGCGGGGACGTGGCCGACAGCGAGAAGAGCGGCAACGCCGTCTGGGACGTGTCCACATCCGTCGACCACGACGCGACGCTGCCCGCGTCCGATCCCCGCGACGCCCTCCAGTGGACGCTGGAGCGCTGGGTGACCGACCGCACCACCAACGAGCCGGTGCACTGCTGCGAGGAGTCCCCGACGTTCGACGGGGAGGCCTACCTCAAGTTTCCCTTCGACGTCGAGAAGCGCGCCTACCGCTGGTGGGACAGCACGCTCGGCGGTGTGGTGCGGCTCTCCTTCGAGGGCGAGAAGGAGATCCAGGGTTACGCCGGCTACCTGTTCAAGGGCGAGGTCGAGCCGACGAGGACCGGGGTGCGTCAGGTGCCCGGGGTCCTCGTGGACCGGAAGAAGACGCCCCAGGTGCTGGCCGAGGAGTGGTATTCCAACAGCGGCATCGAGCTGGTCGTGGACCAGCGCACCGGCCGCATCATCAACGCGGCGATCGGCCCGAAGAAGACCCTGCGCGCGCCCGGCTCGAAGAAGGACGCCGTGGTGCTGCTGGAGAGCAAGCGGGTGGAGTTCACCGAGGCGACCCAGAAGAAGCAGGTCGAGCTGGCGTCGGCGGACAGCGACCGGCTGGCGATGCTCGGTGAGACCGCGCCGATGGGAGCGGCCGGGATCGGCCTCGTACTCACCGTGGTGGGGGTCGTCCTCGTCCTCCGGGGGCGCCGGGAGGCTCCGGAAGCCTCGAACACTCACATGATGACGAGTACGCACACCTGAGTTACCCGCAAGTTGTTGCGCCGGTGAGTAGCCGGGCGGTAACCCGTGCCGAAAACTGTCTATCCCCACCAGAGCACGGCCCCCCGGTCTTTCCTTTTCCGTCACATCATGTGCGATCCCCGCCCCGCCCCGTACGCCCCTCCCTTCCTGTCCCCTCCCCTACCCTCCCGTCCCCTTTCGTCCTCTCGCCCGTCGCGGACAACCCTCTCCCCCTCTTTCCGCTCATCCGCGAGTTCCCGCAACCCGAGCCGAGTTGGAGCGCCCAATGCCCCAGCACGTACCTCCCCCACTGCTCGATGCAGTCACGCGCCAGGGTCAGGGCCCGGCGTCCTCCAGGGTCCCCGCGGCCCCGCGACGCATCGTCTTCCTCGCCCACCGCGACCTGGGCAATCCGGCCGCCGGCGGCTCCGAGCTGCTGATCGACCGGCTCGCCTCGGGCCTCACCGAGCAGGGCCACGACGTCACCCTCCTGTGCGGCGGCCAGGCCGCCCGCAGGCCCTACCGAGTCGTCTCGGCGGGCGGCACCCTGGGTCACTACCTCGGTGCGCGGTCCGCCTTCGCCCGGCAGGTCGGCGACTGCGACCTGCTGGTCGAGGTCTGCAACGGCATGCCGTATCTCGCGCCCCTGTGGCACCGCGGGCCCACCGTGTGCCTCGTCAACCATGTGCACACCGACCTGTGGGACATGCGGTTCCCGATGCCGGTGGCGCGGGCCGGACGGCGGCTGGAGCACTGGGCCCTGTCCCGGGCCTACCGCGACCACCTGATGATCGCGGTGTCCCCGTCCACGGCGGGCGCGCTGCGTGACCTGGGCGTGCCCGACCACCGGATCAGGGTGGTGCACAACGGCGTCGAGGAGCCGAAGCCGCAGGGCGACCGGTCCGAGACCCCGCTGTTCGTGGCGCTCGGCCGGCTCGTCGACTACAAGCGCATCGATCTGCTGCTCCAGCTGTGGGAGCGGGTCCGGCCGGTCACCGGCGGCCGGCTCGTCATCGTCGGCGACGGCCCCGAGCGGGCCCGTCTGGAGCGGCTCGCCGGCCCCGGTGTGGAGTTCGCCGGCCATGTCACCGAGGCGGAGAAGCACCGGCTGCTCTGCGCGTCGTGGATGCTGCTGCATCCGGCGGCCGTGGAGGGGTGGGGGCTGGTCGTCACGGAGGCCGGCGCACGCTCCACCCCGACCCTCGGCTTCGACGTCCCCGGGCTGCGCGACTCCGTCGACGACGGTGTCACGGGCGTCCTGGCCCAGGGCGCGTCCTCCTTCGCCGCGGCCTGGTGCGCGCTCGCCCTGGACGACGAGCGGCGCGAGGCGATGGGCAAGGCGGCCCGGGAGCGTGCCGCCGCGTTCCGGTGGACCAGCAGTGTCCGGCAGTTCATGGCGGTCGCCGCCGAGGCGACCAGCGGCGTGAGCGCCCAGGCGATCGGTGCGAGCGCGTGAAAGACCCTTCCTTCGGGCGCTCGGTCGCCCTGTTCCGCGCCTTCATGCGGGAACAGGGCGACCCGGCGACGGCGTACACCCTGCTGGCCCGCGACGCAGCGGACCAGGTGGAGCGGCACGGTCCGGTCCGGGGCAAGGTCGTCGTGGACATCGGCGGCGGCGACGGCTACTTCACCCGGGAGTTCCGTCGGCGCGGTGCGCACGGCTACCTCTTCGAACCGGACACGGCCGAGCTCAGCCCCGGCGAGCGCGCGGACACCGTCGTCGCCGACGGTTATCTGCTGCCGCTGGCCGACGGTGCGGCGGACGTCTGCTTCTCCTCCAATGTCCTGGAGCACGTGGCCGATCCGCACACCTTTCTCAGCGAGATGGCCCGGGTGACCCGCCCGGGCGGTCTGATCTACGTCTCCTTCACCAACTGGTACTCGCCCTGGGGCGGCCACGAGTGGGCGCCGTGGCACTATCTGGGCGCCGAGCGCGCCCGGAGCCGCTACGAGCGCCGCACCGGCCGCCCGGCCAAGCACCGCCTCGGTGACAACCTCTTCCGGATCGGCGTCGGCGAGACGCTGCGCCATGTCCGGAGCCGTAGTGACGTGACCGTCGTGTCCGCACGCTCGCGTTACTGGCCCGTCCTTCCCCAGCTCGTGCCGCGCATCCCCGTCCTGCGGGAATTCGCCACCTGGAACCTCCTCCTCATTCTCCGGCGGTGTTCATGACCAGCGCTGTCCACCCACCCCGGCCCGCGGCCCCGGACGGCCCGGGTCCCGAGCCCACCGTCCCCGCCGAGGGCCCGCCGCAGGCGCGCTCCCGGCGCTGGCTCCTGGGGTTCTGGGCCGCCGTGTTCGCGGCGTTCCTGGCGGTGTCGCCGGGTCGGATGACCTTCGACACCAAGCTGGGTGTCGTCACGGCCCCCGGCCGGTTCCTCGGTGACCTGGGCGAGCTGTGGCACAGCCGGTCCGGGTTCGGCGGGATCGCCGACCAGTACATCGGCTATCTCGTGCCGATGCTGCCGTACTACGGCACCGCCGAACTGCTGCGGGTGCCCACCTGGCTCGCGGAGCGGCTGTGGCTCTCGATCATCGTGGCGACCGCCTTCTGGGGCGCGCTGCGGCTGGCGGAGCGGCTGCGGGTGGGCTCACCGGCCACCCGGCTGCTCGGCGCGGTCGTCTACGCGCTGTGGCCGACGTACACCATCGTGGTGGGTTCGACCTCGGCCGCCGCGCTGCCGGGCGCCCTGCTGCCGTGGGTGCTGCTGCCGCTGACGAACCCGCGCCTCACCCCGCGGATCGCGGCGGTCCGGTCCGCGCTGCTGATCCCGCTGATGGGCGGGGTCAACGCCGCCTCCACGCTGGCCTCGCTGCTGCCGGTCGGGCTGTATCTGCTGTCCTGGCCGGGCGGGCCGCGCAAGCGCGGGCTGCTGCTGTGGTGGATACCGGGCGTGATCATGGCGACCGCCTGGTGGATCGTTCCGCTGCTGCTGCTGGGGACCTTCGGCGAGAACTTCATGCCGTACGTGGAGTCCTCGTACACCACCACGACCACGATGTCGGCGACCGAGGTGCTGCGCGGCGCGGGCAACTGGGTGGGCTATCTGAACTTCGGCGAGGCCTGGCTGCCGGCCGGGTGGACCGTCGCGACCGCGACCGTGACGATCCTGGGTTCGGCGCTGGCCGCCGCCCTGGGTCTGGCGGGCCTGGCGCGGCGTGATCTGCCCGAGCGCCGCTGGCTGGTGCTGACCGTGCTGTCCGTCGCGCTCGTCACCCTGGCCGGGTACGGCGGGGCGCTGGGCGGTCTGTTCCACGGCACGGTGCAGGACTGGCTGGACACCTGGCTCGTGCCGTTCCGGAACATCTACAAGTTCCAGACGGGTCTGGCGCTGGCGCTGGCCCTGGGGCTGGCGCACATCGTCGGCGTCGCCGCGGTGGCCGCTTCCCGACGGGGCGGCAACCCGGCCCGGATCCGCCGGCTCGCGCCGATCGTCGCCGCCGCGCTCGTGCTGCCCGGTCTGGCCTGGCCGTACCTCAACGGTTCGATCCTCCAGACGGGTTCGTTCCAGAAGGTTCCCGACTACTGGGAGAGCACCGGGAGTTGGCTGAAGAACAACTCGCCGGACGACCGCGCGCTGGTCGTCCCGGCGACCGCGCACGGCATCTACACCTGGGGCTCCCCCATCGACCAGCCGCTGGACGTGCTGGCCGAATCGCCGTACGCACAGCGTGATTACGTCCCCTTCGGCACGCCAGGCAACCGGCGGGCGATGGACGCCGTCGAGCAGGCCCTGACTTCCGGCGGGGAGGTCCCCGGGCTCAGCGAGTACCTGAACCGGGCCGGGCTGCACTACGTGGTGGTCCGCAACGACCTGGACCCGGACCAGCTGGGCTACGTCCCGTCCACCACGGTGAAGCGCACCCTGGAGGCGTCCGGGTACAGCCGTGTCAAGGGGTACGGGCCGGTGATGACCGCCGGCCGGATCGCGGCGGACACCCCGGTACAGGTCGAGGGTCTGTATCCGCGCCAGCGTGCGGTGGAGATCTACGAACCGCCGAAGGGGACCGAGCGCCCCGGGCGGGCGGAGGCCACCCCGGTCGCCTCGACGGCCGTGGTGAGCGGTGGCCCGGAGTCGCTGCTGCCGCTGTCGGCGAACGGCGCGATCGAGGGCCGGCCGACCGTGCTGGCCGGTGACGCGCACCCGGGTCTGGGACGGCCGTCGCTGTACGCGGCGGGCGACGGACTGCGGCGCGCCGACACCCGGTTCGGGCTGGTCAACTCCAACACCTCGTACACGTACACCGCCGACGAGCGCAACGCCGAGGAGTCCGCGCAGGACCCGGGGCGTGAGCCGCGGCAGATCCTGCCGACGTCCGGGTCGGAGCACCAGACGACGGCGGTGATCCGCGGGGCGAAGTCGGTCAGCGCTTCCTCGGTGGGCAACTGGCTGTTCCATCTGCCGCAGTACGACCCGGTCAACGCCTTCGACGGCAACCCGGCGACCGGCTGGGCGGAGGGCTCCCCGGCGCGCCGAAGGACGAGTGGGTGCGGGTCGACTTCTCCACGCCGACGGACATCCCCGGCTCGATCCAGGTGACGCCGCTGCCCAGCGGCAATGTCCGGGCGGCGCCGACCGTGATCCGGGTGGAGACCGACAAGGGCTCCAAGGACAGCCCGCTGCGGACCGACGGTTCGGCGCAGCAGGTGGCCGCGCCCGCCGGGCAGGCCGCCTGGCTGAAGGTGACGATCCTGGAGTCCCAGCAGGGGCGTCCGGGGCTGACCGGCGCCGGGTTCACCGACATCGCCGTCCCCGGCGTGCAGGTGACCCGGATGCTGGAGCTGCCGAACGACGCGCCGCGCGAGGGCGCGGACGCGACGGTGTTCTCGCTGAAGCGGGGCAGCGACCCGGGCGGTCTGTCGTCGGTGGCCGCCGAGGTAGGTCTCGGCCGGCAGTTCACCGCGCCCGAGGCGGGCGACTACACCGTCTCGGCGACCGCGCTGCCGGTGCCCGGAGATGCGCTCGACAAGCTGCTGTTCGAGCTGACGGGCGAGCGGGACAAGATCGAGGTGACCGCGGACTCCACGGCGCGCCTGGGCACCAACCTCAGCCCCCGCAACCTGACCGACGGTGACCTCACCACGGCGTGGATCGCGGGCGAGCGTCCCGTACTGCGGCTGACCTGGCCCGAGAAGCGACCGGTCGGGGAGATCGTGTTCGCGGCGGCCGGGGGTCTGTCGGCCCGCGCCGAGCAGGTCCAGATCAGTTCGCCGGACGGTACGGCGGTGGCCTCGGTGGACGAGAACGGCATGGCCCGCTTCTCGCCCATCAACACGGACCGGATGGACATCACCATCTCCAAAACGGCTCCGCTGACCGTGCACAACCCGGTGGCCGACGGGCAGTTGCAGCTGCCGGTCGGGCTGAGCGAGGTCTACATCCCGGCGCTGGAGGAGTTCCGTTCGCCGCAGCCGAAGCCGGACCAGAAGTTCAGCCTGCCGTGCGGGAAGGGCCCGGTCCTCTCCGTCGGCGGCACGTACCTGGAGACCAGGGCCGAGGGGCGGGTGCGGGATCTGACCCAGCGCAGGCCCATCGAGGTCGCGCTGTGCACCGACGACAGCAAGGTCGAGCTGGCCGCTTCGTCCACCACCGTGCAGGCGGGGGACGAGGGTCCGCTGGCCATCACGGACGTCTCGCTGAGCAACGGCACCACCGAGGCCGCCGCGGCGACGCCGCGCTCGGTGGACGTCGAGCAGGGCGAGGGCGACCGGCGGACTGTCGAGGTCGGGGCCGGTGAGGCCTCCTACCTCCAGATCCACGAGAACCACAACAAGGGGTGGAAGGCCACCCTGGACGGCAAGGAACTGACGCCGCTGCGGATCGACGGGTGGCAGCAGGCCTGGCTGGTGCCCGAGGGCGAGGGCGGCACGGTCACCCTGGAGTACGAGCCGGCCACGATCTACCGGTGGGGTCTGATCGGTGCGGGTGTGCTGTTCCTGGCGCTCGTGGTGCTCGCCCTCGTGGGCCGCAAGGGCTCCGGCCGGGAGGAGACCGAGGAGCTGCCGGCTCCGCCGGGTCCGGGTCTGATCCTGGGCACGGTCGCCCTCACCCTGGTGGGCGTGGTGATCGCGGGTCCGGTCGCGGTGGCCGTTCCGCTGCTCGCCGTCGTGGCGCACTTCCGGCCGCGGCTGCTCGTTCCGGTCGCGTTCGCGGCGATGGCAGCCGCGGGGGTTGTCGCGGCGGTGGGCACCGGGGAGAGTACGACGACGGGTGAGGGAGCCTTCGGCGCCACGGCTCAGCTCCTGGCCTTGATCGGCTTGTTCGCCGCCCTGGTGACGGTGGGCCGGGAACCGCTCGGCAGGCGTGCGGTCCGCGGCGGCCAGGACGCGGCCGAGCCGGCCCCCGCGGGCGGTGACCGGCCGACGGTCCAGCTCCCGGCGCAGCCCGCACCGCCCTCGGGCCGGACGCTGTCCGCCGACGGCCGGCACCCGGCGAAGGGAGAGGACACCTGATGGCGACCACGCAGCACCAGCGGGCCCCGGGCGGCGGCCGGCCGCCCGGGCCGCCCGTCCGGGTGCCGTTCCCGGTCGTCGACGAGGTGGCCCGGCACTGCGCGCAGGACGCCGAGCCGAGCACTGTGCACATCGAGATCCATCTGCCGGGCCGGGTCGACGAGGAACGGCTGCGCTCCGCGTTCGCCGCCGCGCTGGCCCGGCACCCCCGGGCGCTGATGCGGGAGCGGCCCCGGGGGCCGCTGGCCCGGCGGTACGAGTGGGAGCTGACCGAGGCCCCGGACACGGACCCGGTCTCCTTCCCGCCGTGCGCGCCCGGCGCCCTGGAGCGGGCGCGGGCCGGGGCGCTGGACCGCGCCCCGGCACTGACCGCCTCGCCACCACTGCGGCTCGACGTGGTCCGGGAGCCGGACCGGGAGGGCTGTGTGCTGCTGTTCACCGTGCACCACACCGCCCTGGACGGTCCGGCGTGCCTGCGGCTGGCGGCGACGGCCGCGGAGCTCTACAGCGACTCTCCCGCGCCGCCGCCGCCCGCCCCGGCCCGTCCGGACGCGGCCCCGCTGCCCCGGCAGGCGCGGACCCCGGCGCTGGCCCGGCCCGCCCAGGTGGCGCCGGGTTCGCCGGGGTCCGCCCCGGTGCCGGGCAACGCGATGCTGCTGGCCGAACTCCCGGTCCCGCGACGGGAGTCCGGCGCGCCGTACACGGTGAACGACCAGCTGATGGTGGCCACCGCGCTGACGGTGGCCGACTGGAACCGGGCGCAGGGCGCGCCGGGGGCGGACCGCCGGCCGCTGCGGATCACCATGCCGGTCGACGACCGCACCCGGGGCCCGGAGATGCCGATCGGCAACGGTACCCGGCTGGTGGAGGTCGGCTTCACCGCGGCCGAACTGGCGCCGGGGACGGACGTGGCGGCGCTGCTGCGGACGACCGCCGAGCGGACCCGGGCCCTCAAGGCCCAGTCGCGCCCTCAACTGGGGCGCGGTGCGGGCCTGTTGACCGTGCCGTTGCTGCCGGTGGCGGCCCGTGCCGCCCTCACCCGGGGGCTGCGGGTGGCGGCGGGTCCGTGGACCTCGACGACGCTGCTGAGCAACATCGGGCGGATTCCGTACCCGCTGGACTTCGGCGACGCGGGCCGGGCCACCGCCGTGTGGTTCTCCGCGCCCGCCCGGATGCCCCGGGGGCTGACCTTCACCACGGCGTCCACGGCCGGGCGGCTGCACCTGGCGCTGCGCTGGTCGCGGACCCTGCTGGGCGAGAGCGACGGGGCAACGCTGCTGGACCTCTTCACCCGCCACCTGGCCGCGACGTCCTCGGAGGCCATATGACCAGCACCACGTCCCCTTCCCCCGGCTTGCGGGACTTCTACGAGAACCCGGCCGTCCCGGTCGCGTCGGGCGACGGGCGCACCCTGCGGCAGGCCCGGCTGCTGGCCGACGCACTGGACGCGCCGGGGCAGGTGATCCTCGACATCGGGTGCGGTGACGGATCGGCGGCGGCCACGGCGGCCCCGTTCCTCGCCGGTCACCGGATGATCGGGGTCGACTGGTCGCAGGACGCGCTGCGCAGGGCCCGGCCCCGGATGGGCCAGGTGGTGCGCGGCGAGCTGGAGCACGGCGGGCTGCCGCTGGCCGACGGGTGCGCGGACGCGGTGCTGTTCAGCGAGATCCTGGAGCATCTGGTCGACCCGGACCAGGCGTTGGACGAGCTGCGGCGGGTGCTGCGGCCGGGCGGCCATCTGATGCTGTCCACCCCGAATCTGGCGGCCTGGTACAACCGGGCGCTGCTGCTCGCCGGGGTGCAGCCGGTGTTCTCGGAGGTCAGTCTGCGCGGGATCCACGGCCGTCCGGGCTCGGAGGTCGTGGGGCATCTGCGGCTGTACACGGCCCGTGCGCTGCGCTCGTTCCTGACGGCGTCCGGCTTCACCGATGTGACGATCAAGGGCGCCCCCTTCCACGGGGTGCCGCGTCCGCTGCGCCTGCTGGACCGGGCGGCGTGCGCGGTGCCCGGGGCGTCCTCCATCCTGCTGGCCCACGCGCGGCGGAGGTAGCCGCATGTGGTGGGGTGTCGGTGCGGCGCTCGTCGCCAACGCGCTGTACAGCGTGGGGTTCGTGGTGGAGAAGCGGGCCCTCGGTTCGCTGCCCGCGCTGTCGGCCGGGCGTCCGCTCCAGGTGATCCGGGTGCTGGCGACCAGTCCGCTGTGGATCGTCGGCGCACTGGCGCTTGCGGCCGGGTTCGGGGCGCAGCTCGTCGTCTACCGAGCGCTGCCGATCGCGGCGGCGCAGGGCATCTTCGTCTCCGGCCTGGTGCTGCTCCTGCTGCTGTCGTCGGCGGTGCTGGGCGAGGAGTCGACGGGCCGCGAACGCTATGCGCTGGGCGGGGTCCTGCTCGCGCTGCTGATGGTGGTGGCCTCGGTCCGCGAGGGCGAGGACGTGGTGAGCGGCGGGGCCCCGTGGACGCTGGTGCTGCTGGTCTGTGTGCCGGCGCTGGCGGCGGGCGTCTGGCTGTACGTACGCGTCGAGAGCCTGGCCGCCAAACGGCACCGGGTTCCGACGAGCGGCATCGGGTACGGCGTGGCGGTGGGCCTGCTGTACGGGGTCAGCTCACTGGCGATCAAGGGCACGTCCAGCCGCCTGACCAGCACCGATCTGGGCGAGTCCGCGCTGTCGCTGCTCGGGTCCCCGTATCCGTATCTGCTGCTGTTCACCGCGGGGGCCGGTCTCGTGATGTCGCAGGCGGCGCTGCAGCGCTGCCGGGCGTCCCTCATCGTGCCGGTGTGTACCACGGTGACCTGCCTGTTCACCGCCGTCCTCGGGACGCTCGCGTTCGGCGAGAGCCTGCCCGAGGATCCGCTGCTGCTGGCCCTGCGCGTGGGCGGCACGGCGCTCGCCCTGTCCGTCCTGCTGGCCATGCCGCGGCACGATCCGCAGCCCGCCGCGGCGTCCTGACCCCTGACGTACCTTCCGCTGCAGTGCCGATGACTCCGAGGAGCCCCTGATGCGTACCGACGATCCCCTGCTGACCCTCCTGGCCTGCCCGCTCGACAAGGGGCCGCTGTCCCTCCTGCCGGAGGAGGACGCGCTCTACAACCCGCGGCTGCACCTGAGTTACCCGATCGTGGACGGGATACCGCAGCTTCTGCCCTCCTCGGGCCGAAAGGTCGACGCCGTCGACCACGAGCGGTACCTCTCCTCGCTGAAGGCCTCGGCCACGTGACCACGCTCGCCTCGGCGGTCGCGGCCAGACTGCCCGGACGGCTGGTCGGATCCGCCGCCGTCGCCCTGTATCCGCGCTTCGAGCCCGAGCTGCGACGGCTCGCCGACTTCTGCCCGCCGGGCGGTGTCGCCCTCGACATCGGGGGCTGGTACGGCCCCTGGTCGCGGCGGCTCGCCGCGCGCTGCGAGCGGGTGGTGACCGTCGAGCCCGTGCCGCATCTGGCCGAGCATCTGCGGCGGACACTGCCGTCGAACGTCCGGGTGGTGCAGGGCGCGGCGACCGACCGGGAGGGCACGGCGCGGCTCTGGTTCCCGGAGGGCGACCAGGGCGACCGGGGGTGTCCTCACTGGCCCGGCGCGATATCCACGCCCACAGTGCGGAGGTTCCCTCGATCACCGTCGACGGTCTGGGTCTGACCGGGGTCGGCTTCGTGAAGATGGACGTGGACGGCGGGGAGGCGGCCGCGCTGCTCGGCGCGGCGGAGCTGCTGCGCCGGGACCGCCCGGCCCTGCTGATCGAGCTGGAGAGCCGGCTCGGCCCGATCGAACCGGTGATCACCACGCTGACCGGCCAGGGGTACGCGGGCTGGGTCCTGCCGAACCGCGACTGGGTGCCGCTCACCGGGTTCGACCTGGTGGCCCACCAGAAGCGGACCGAGCATCTGGTCCACCGGGGGCTGCTGCACCGGGCGTTCGCGCCGCGCCGGGAGCGGTATGTGAACTCGGTGCTGTTCCTGCCCGAGGGGCGCACGCCGGGTACGGCCTGAGCGCCCCGCGTATCCTCGGCCGGAAGCCGGAAGGCGGGCCGAGCGGAGGATGGCGTAGGTGGCGGGCAGCAGCGCGGGGCGGAACGGAGCGGGGCCGGGCGATCCGGGCGGTGCGGGGGAGGCGGCTCCGGACCGCCCGGCGGCCGATGCGGACGCCCGGCCGGAGCGTACGTCGCTCAGTGCCCGGGCCCGGGACGCGGTCCGGCAGCGGATCGTCGACCGCAGTTACCCGCAGGGCGCCCGGCTCGTGGAGCGCGAGGTCGCCGAGGAGCTGCGGATGTCCCGTGTCCCGGTCCGCGAGGCGCTGCGCGCCCTGGTGGGCGAAGGGCTCCTGGAGCTGCTGCCGCACAGCGGGGTCCGGGTACGGCGGCTGGAGCGGGCCGATGTGGAGCACCTGTACGAGGTGTGGGAGCCGCTCGCGGTCCAGGCCTCCCGGCTCGCGGCACGGCGGGTGGCGGGGTCGGCCCCGGTGGAACCGCCGGGCGTCACCGCGCTGCGGACCTCCCTCGACCGGGCGGAGGAGGCGGCGTCCGACGACGAGGGCACGCGCGAGGTCGCGGCCCACACCGCCTTCCACGAGGACATCGTGGCCCTGAGCGGCAACCCGATGCTGGCCCGCACCATGGAGCAGCTGAGCGGACAGCTCCAGCTGCTGTTCGGTATGCGGGAGGAGCCGCAGCACATGCGGGCCCAGCACGCGGTCATGTTCCGGTACATCGTGGCGGGCGACGAGGAGTCGGCCGCGGCGAGCACACTGCTGCACGTGCGGGACAGCCGGGCCGTGGCCCTGCGGTCCCTGTTCGACGACGCCTGATTATTTGTATACCAATCACGCCCGCCCTCCGAACTCCCGGACAGATCAGAGCGCATTTCCCGCACGTTTCCTGCACGCACAGGGAGCGGAATCACTCCTTCCCGGAATCATGGCGGTTCTGGTATACAAAATGCTCCCGCTCGCTTCCGCGACCCAAGGAGCCCTCCCATGTGCGTCGAGAACACCCCGCCCCCTTCCGGCCGGCTGACCAGGCGGGGTGTGCTCGCCGGCGCCGCGGCCCTCGCCGGAACCTCGGCCGTGCTGGCGGGAACGGCCCCGGCCGCCTCCGCGTCGCCCGGCGCCCGGCACGGGTCGCCGGGCCGGGGCGGCGATCTCGTCGTCGAGGGCGGCAGGCTGCTCGACCCGGCTACGGGCGAGGTCACGGAGGACGCGGTCGTGGTGATCGCCGCGGGCGTCGTCCGGGCGGCCGGGCCCCGGGGGCGGGTCGGCCGGGTCCCCGCCGGCGTACCGGTGCTGCGGGCCCACGGTCAGTGGATCCTGCCCGGCCTGGTGGACGCCCACATCCACCTCAACACGGCGGCCGAGGCGCGCGACGCGGTTCTCAAGGGCGCGACGAGCGCGCGCAGCGGTTCGACCAACTTCTACCAGGACATCGCCGTACGGGAGTTGGCCCGCCAGGCCCCGGAGCAGGCGCCCCGCCTCCGGGCCGCGGGCGTCTTCGTCACCCCGGATCTCGGCGACACGATCCTCGCCGACCCGGACCTCGCACCGCTCGCCCGGCTGCGGGACGGGGTGCGCTCGGCCGATGCGCTGCGCCGGGTCGTCGAGGTCAACCTCATGCGCGGGGCCGACACCATCAAGACCCGGGTGAACGAACGGGCCGGGCTGCCCGAGCAGGACCCGCTGGTCCAGGTGTACGACCACGAGCAGCTGTCCACGATCGTGGCGGCGGCCCGGCACCGGGGCAAGGGAGTGCTCTGCCACAGCTACAGCGAGAAGGGCTGCCACGACGCGGTCACGGCCGGCATCCGCTCCCTGGAGCACGGCGCGTTCGTCGGCGAGCGCACGCTGCACGAAATGCGCCGCAGGGGTACGTACTACACGCCGACGCTCACCGCGATCGCCGGGCTCGCCGAGTCCTCGGACCCGGTCCTGGCCGAGCGGGGCCGCACCTATCTCCCGGTCCTGAAGCGGGCGGTCCTGGCCGCGCACGAGCTGGGCGTCCCACTCGCGGCGGGCACGGACTCCTCGGGCGGAACGGTCGATCCGATCGGCCGCGAGGTGGAGCTGATGCACGCGGCCGGACTCTCGGCCCTGGACGCGATCCGCACGGCGACCACGGGCGCCGCGAAGCTCCTCGGGTTCGCCTCCACGGCCGGCCGGCTGGCGCGCGGCTTCGCGGGCGACGTCCTCGTCGTGGACGGCGACCCGCTGGCGGACCTCGGCGTGCTGAGCCGCCCGGCGCGCGTGGTGCGGGCAGGGTTCGCGGTACCGGCCGCTGCCTGACCCGGCCGCCTTCTCCCTGCTCTCCCCGCTTCTCCCCCTCCTCTTCCCCCTTCCCTCTCCACGAAGGAGTTCCTGATGCATGCCGAGTCCACCGACTCCGCCGGTCTCTCCCGACGCTCGATGCTGGCCGGGGCCGCCGCCGTCGCGGGCACCGCGGCGACGCTCAGCGCTTCGGCGGCCTCGGGGGCCCAGGCCGCCGAGGCCCGGCCCGCCGGGGCGGCCGCCGCACCCGCCGCCTCCGACCGGATCACCGAGCAGCCCGACCCCACGGGCGGCCACGCCCGCGCCACGGTGTTCAAGAACGTCCGGCCCTACGGCGCGCGGCGCCCCGTCGACCTCACGGTCGTCGACGGGGTCATCACCGCGGAGCCCGCCCCGCGCGGCGCGAAGGTCGTCGACGGCAAGGGCCGGATCGCGCTGCCGACCCTGGTCGACGCGCACATCCACCCCGACAAGACGGCCTGGGGCGAGCCCTGGGTGACCCGGAACCCGGCGAGCTCCATCGCCGAGTACACCGAGGAAGACGTGAAGCTGTACCACGCGCTGCGTACGCCGCTGAAGAAGCGCGCGGAGAGCCTGATGGGCCATGCCGTCACCCAGGGCACCCGGGCGATGCGGGCCCATGTCGACGTCGCCCCCGCCTATGACCTGGTGGGCGTCGAGGGCGTCGGTTCCGCCCGCAGGGCGCTGCGGCACGCGCTCGACGTGGAGATCGTCGCGTTCCCGCAGCACGGGGTGGTCCGGACGCCGGGGACGAAGGAGCTGCTGGAGGAGGCCGCGCGCACCGGGGCGATCGACCGGGTCGGCGGCATCGACCCGATCGGGTTCGACGAGGCGCTCGAAGAGCAGCTCGACATCGTCTTCGGTATCGCGGACCGGCACGGGGTCGGCGTCGACATCCATCTGCACGAGCGGGCCGCGACGGGGATGGAGTCCCTGCGCGCGATCATCGACCGTACCAACGCGCTGTCGCTCCAGGGCAAGGTGACGGTCAGTCACGTCTTCTGTGTGCCCGGCCTGCCCGAGCGGGAGCTCGACCGGCTTGCTGCCGACCTGGCCGATGCCCGGATCTCGCTGACGACGGTCGCGCCCTCCTCGGACCTGGTGCTGCCGATCGACCGGCTGCGGGAGCACGGAGTGGAGGTGGGCCTCGGCTCCGACGGCGTGCGGGACTCCTGGAGCCCTTTCGGCAACGCGGACATGCTGCACCGCTCGCACCTGCTGGCCTGGGTGCGGGACGCGCGCCTCGACGAGGAACTGGAGGCCGCCTTCCGGGCGGGGGCGGATGGCGGGGCCCGGCTGCTGGGGCTGCCGGAGGCGGACCTGAAGCCGGGTTCGCCGGCCGACTTCCTGCTGGTCCGCGGGGAGTGCCTGCCGCAGGTCGTGGTGGACCTGCCGCGGCGCGAGATGGTGGTGCGGGGCGGACGGATCGTGGCCCGGGACGGGGAACTGGTCGGCCACTGAATCCGCGCGCGGCCGGGCCCTGATGTGGCCGCGGCCCGGGCCCTGACCTGCGTACCGGTGGCCGCTGACCTGCGTCACCGCCACCGCCCGGCGCGGTTAGGGTGACGGCGTGAGAGTGCTGCTGGTCGAGGACGACGCCAACCTCCGCTTCGGCGTGGCCGCGGCCCTGCGTGCCGCCGGGCTCGCCGTCGACGAGGCGGTCGACCTGCCGCAGGCCGACGAGGCGCTGTTCGTCACCGCGTACGACTGCGTCGTCTTCGACCGGATGCTGCCCGCCGGGGACGCCGTCGAGTACGTGGAGGAGCTGCGGCGCTCCGGGCGGGCGGTGCCGGTGCTGTTCCTCACCGCCCGGGACACCGTCGCCGACCGGGTGGAGGGCTTCGCCCGGGGCGGCGACGACTATCTGGTCAAACCGTTCGCCGTCCCGGAGCTGGTCGCCCGGGTCCGCAGCCTGTGCCGCCGCGCCCCGGCGGTCACCCCGCCCGTGCTGCGGGTCGGTGATCTGGAGATCGACACGGCGCGGCGGCGGGTGCGCCGGGGCGGGGTGCTGCTGACGCTGACCAGCCGGGAGTTCGCGGTGCTGGAGGTGCTGGCCGACCGGGCCGACCAGGCGGTCAGCCGGGCGGAGCTGGTCGAACGCTGCTGGGACGAGATGGCCGAGCACCGGTCCAACGTGCTGGAGGTCCTGGTCTCGCAGCTGCGCCGCAAGCTCGGCGCTCCCCCGCTGCTCCACACCGTGCGCGGCACCGGCTACCGGCTGGCCGTGGCGGAGGACCCGGCCCCGTGACCGGAGCCGTACGCCGGCGGTCGCGGCGCTCCCGCCCGCTCACGCCGACGGCCCGGGTGCGCCGGCTCCGCCGCCGGATCACCCTGCTGTTCGCCCTGACCAGTGCGGTGGGGCTGGTCGCCATGGCCGCCTGGGCGGTGCGCGGCGACGACGTTCGCTGGCGCGACCAGCTGGACCGGACGATGAGCGCGGACACCAACTGGGCGCTCGGGCTGCTGGAGACCGACGAGGACGGGCGGCTGGACGCCGGGGTGCTGGTCGACACGGCCGGGACCGCCTGCCCGCCCCTCCACCTGCTGTCCGTGCCGTGGGGTGCCGCGCGGGACGGACGCCGGAGTGCCCCGGCGGAGCTGGTCGTGGAGCACGCGCCGCGCGGTCCGTGTCTCACCGTCGACGGTCAGGTCGTACGACGGGCGGCCGCGGCGGCCGTGAACGCCGACGAGGAACGGTCCCTCGACGGGCGTACGACCACGGGGCAACCGGTACGCCTGTTCGCCCTGCCGTTCTACCCGCCCGAGGCCGAGGAGGACTCCCGCCCGCAGGGGGCCCTGGTCACCGTGGCGGACACCGCCGCGCAGCAGGCCGACCACCGGCGGCTCGCCTGGCGGGTGAACGGCGGCTGCGCCCTGCTGGTGTGTCTGTCGGCGCTGGTCGGGCATCTGCTGTCGGGCCGAGCGGTCCGGCCCGCCCTGGAGGCCCTGGACCGGCAGGAGTCGTTCCTCGCGGACGCCGCGCACGACCTGCGAACGCCGGCGGCCTCGCTGCGGACCCTCGCCGAGACCGCGTTGCGCGGGGACACGGACAGCACCGACGTGCACCGGCGCACGCTGCGGCTGGCCGAGGGGATGGGTTCGCTGGTGGACGGGCTGCTCACCCGGGCCCGGCTGATGTCGGGGACGGCCGTGCTCGCGGTGGAGCCGTTGCGTCTCGACCAGCTGGTGGAGGCGGCGGTGGAGGACGCGCCGGCGGACGGCCACCGGGTGACGGTCGAGGCTCAGGAGGCCGTGGTGGTCGCCGACCCCGACCTCGTGCGGCGTGCCGTGGCCAACCTCGTCGGCAACGCGCTTGCGCACGGCCACGCGCCCGGGGCCCCGGCCGAGGTGGAGGTCACGGTCGCCGTCGACGGGGTGTCGACGACCGTCACCGTGGAGGACGCCGGGCCGGGGCTGCCGCCCGAGGTGGCGGGGGCGCTGTTCGACCGGTTCCGGAGCGGATCGCGGTCGACGGGGCTCGGTCTCTCCATCGCCTCATGGGTCGCGCACGCCCACGGCGGCAGCCTCACAGCCGGACCCGGGCGGCGCGGCGGGGCCAGGTTCGTCCTCCGCCTGCCGAGCGGCGGGCGGCCGTCGGCGGAGGACTGACGTCACCCCGTCGGACAGCCGCCGGAGCAACTCATCAAACCTTAAGCATCGACCAGGAATGCTGCCGGGGAACCGCACGGCCCGACCTCTGGGAGCAGTCCGTTGAACCACCCCGTCCGCCGCCGCCCCGCCCTCGTCACCGCACTGGCTCTGGCCTGTTCGGTCGCGCTCACCTCCTGCACGGCCGGTCCTGCCACCGGCCCGGGGCGGGCCGCGGCCTCCTCCGCGTCGGCCGACCCCGCGTCCCGGCCCGGCCTCAAGGCGTTCTACGGCCAGCGGCTGCGGTGGACGGAGTGCGACACAGAGGGGTACGTGTGCGCGCGGCTGACCGTTCCCCGGGATTACGACGACCCGGGCAACGGCAAGACCTTTGTTCTGCCGGTGGCGCGTGCGGAGGCCGGGACGCCGGACCGGCGCATCGGCTCGCTCGTCTACAACCCGGGCGGGCCGGGTGCGGCCGGGGTCCAGTCCCTCCAGGAGGGCATGGACGAGGCGTTCGGCCGGGCGGCCCGCGACCGCTTCGACATCGTCGCCTTCGACCCGCGCGGGGTCGGAGCGAGTGTCCCGGCCCTGACCTGCGCGGCGAGCGAGGCCGAGGAGGAGGAGGCGTCGGAGCCGCCCGTGCCGGAAGGCGTCGCGCCGCTCCACCCCCGTACGGAGGAGGAGCGCACCGCCGCAGCCGAGGGGGCACGGGCCGCCGCGGAGGACTGCGAGCGGCACAGCGGCGGCCTCCTGCGGCACGTCGGCACCCAGGACGCGGCCCGCGACCTGGACGTGCTCCGCGCCGCGCTGGGCGAGCGCGAACTGACGTACCTGGGCTGGTCGTACGGGACGAGCCTCGGCACCGCGTACGCCGAGCTGTTCCCCCGCCGGGTCCGTGCGATGGTGCTGGACGGGGCGATCGACCCGTCGTTGGACTGGTCGCAGCGGGTGCTCAGCCAGTCGGCCGGGTTCCGGCGGAGCGTGGACGACTACGCCGACCACTGCGCGGAGGTCGCGGGTGACAGCTGCCCGGCCGACAGCCCCGACGCGATACGCGCGCTGATCGAAGGGCTGTACACCCGCGCCGAACGCGAGCCGCTGCCGGTCTCCGAGGACAGTTCGTACGCGGAGTACGGCGGGATGGACGCGACGGCCGTACTCGACGCGGTGTCGATGGCGATGTACACCCCGGAGGACCAATGGGAGCCGCTGTCCCGGGCGTTGGCGGCGGCGGACGCGGGGGACGCGACCGAACTGGGCGCGCTGGACGAGGAGGAGCCGGCCCCGGCCGATGAGGACCCCGCACCGGAGGACACCGGCGATGTCACCGAGGAGGACAGCGGGGGCGAGTACAGCGGTGACGAGGAGAGCCCCGCCGCCGAGGAAACCCCCGTGGACAACGAGGGCGCCGCGCTGACCGCGGTCAACTGCCTGGACGTTCCGCACCCGCGCGACCTGGACGCCTACTGGGACGCCCTGCCGCGCGCGGAGTGGGCGGCAGGGGTCTACGGGACCGCCGGGGTGACCGCCGAACTCACCTGCCGTGGCTGGCCGTCCGGCGGCCGGACGCCGCACCGGGTCGACGCCGACGGGGTGGTGCCGGTGCTGGTCGTCGGCACCACTGGTGACCCGTCCACCCCGTACGAGGAGGCGGTGAGCCTCGCGGACCAGTTCCCGGGCGGGATGCTGCTCACGTACGAGGGGATGGGGCACACCGCGTACGGGCGCGGCGGCGCCTGTGTCACGGAGAAGGTCGACGCCTATCTGGTCGGCCTGAAGCCCGTCCGCCCCGGCGCGACCTGCTGAACCGGGCGGGCTGACTGGCCGTCAGTCCATCTGCGCTTCCTCGGCGTTGCGCCAGACCGTCAGGTCGATGGTGATGTAGCGGCTCGGATCGTCGGCGCCCGACTTGCCGCGGTAGGTCACCACGGCGATGTGTCCGGCCTTGCTGAGCACACAGATCTGCGAACCGGACGTGAGCTGTTCGAGCTCGATCTTCTCGGTGAAGCGGGTCTCCTGGCGGCAGACCTCCAGCGAGCCCTTCTGCGAGTTCTTCAGCACCACCAGTTTCCCGTTGGCACTGCCCACCCGCTCGTCGCCGAAGAGCTCGTCCCGGTAGAAGTAGAAGTCACCCTTGCCGTAACTGACGCCGCTGTCCTCGTCGTCCACCGGCCGGGGCGGGTGGTCGGCGAGCTTGAGTGCGTAGTTGGCCGTCACGTCGATGCCCTGATACGAGACCGGCCTGGGATCGACCGGCTTTCCCCGGGCCTTGTCGGCGGAACCGCTGCCCGCCGAACTGCCGCTGGAGGACGACGTCTTGGCCCGGCCCTCCGTGCCGGACTTCTCGTCGTCCGGCAGCAGGGCCCCGATCACGCCGAGCACGACCAGCGCGCCGACGACGGACGCGGCGACGACGAGGCCCGGCCGCTTGGCGCGCGGCGCCCGGGGCTGGAAGCCGGGCTGCTGGAAACCGGACGGGTGAAAGCCGGGCTGCTGGAACCCCGACTGCTGAAAGCCGGGCTGCTGGAAACCGGAGGGCCGGGGCGGCGGGGTCGGGTGTCCCTGCTGGTACGCAGGTTGCTGCCACGGGCCGGGCGGCATGCCCCCGGGTACGCCCTGGGCGCCGGGCGTACCCGGTCCGGTCTGCGTAGGTGCGGAGGCGACCGCGTAACCGGTCGGGGTGTAGTGGGGGCCTCCCGGCGGCGGGGTCGGCGCGTTGCCCGGGGCGAACTCGGTGGGCGTCGGCGCGGCGCTCGGCTGCGGGGGCGGCGTCGGGGCGGGGGCGGGCATCCGCAGCCGCTCGGTGATGGACCCGGCGACCGCCTGCGGGAGCCAGTCCTCGCCCTGGCGCAGGGGCTCGGGCGAGATCTCGTGGCACATCGCGATGATGTCGGCCAGGGCGGGGCGGTCGGCGGGGTCGCGGCTGAGGCAGCGGCTGACCAGGGGGCGCAGTTCATCGGGCAGCCGGCTGAGGTCGGGGTCCTCGTGGACGATCCGGTAGAGCACCGCGTGCGAGGGCCCCTCGCCGAACGCGGGCGCGCCGATCGCGGCATAGGCGGCGATCTGGCCCAGGGCGAAGACGTCGGTGGCCGGGGTGACGGTGCCGGCCGCGGCCTGCTCCGGCGCCATGAACGCCGGGGTGCCGACACTGACACCCGTACCGGTCAGGGCGGTCGTGTCGGCGGCCCGGGCGATACCGAAGTCGATGACACGCGGGCCGTCGGCGGCGAGCAGGACGTTCGCGGGCTTCAGGTCACGGTGCACGATGCCCGCGCCGTGGATGACCCCGAGCGCCTCGGCCACCCCGACCGTCAGCAGCAGCACACTGCGCAGCGGCAGTCCGCCGTGCCGGGCCACCGCGTGCGCGAGCGAGGGGCCCGGCACATAGGCCGTGGCCAGCCAGGGCCGCGCGCCCTCGGTGTCCGAGTCGATGACCGGCGCGGTGTACAGCCCCTGCACCCGCTGTGCGGACCGCACCTCCTGCTGGAAACGCCGCCGGAACTCCGGGTCCTCGCCGAACTCGGCCCGGATCACCTTGATGGCGAGGGGCCGCCCGCCGGGGGTGTACGACAGATACACCTTGCCCATGCCGCCCGCGCCCAGCACGGCGGCCAGCCGGTAACCCCCACCACCGCGGGGTCGTCGGCCTTGAGCGGCTGGAACGGATCGGTCGAAAACGCGCTGCTCATCGGAAACCATCCCCCTGGTCACGGCAGTCCGGAGCCCGCACGTGCCCCGAAGATCAGACGCGAGCGTACCGAATGCCGGGCGGGTCGTCCGCCGTGCGCACGCACGGCCGGAGGACCGGCCGTGCGCCCGGCCGGAGGACCGGTCTTGCCGCTCCCCGGCGCCGGGTCCATCCTGGTGCCATGGGTGACCAGGCCGGCCCCGAGCCGACGGTGTCCGTCCGGCAGGACCTCCGGTTGCTGGAGGCCGCCGGCGCACACCCGGACGGCGCCTCCGTACAGCAGCTGGCCCGGGCGGCCGAGCTGCCGGAGCTCACCGCTGGGCGGCTCCTTCACGAGCTCGCCCGGGACGGCTATCTGGACGAGCTGGACGACGGTGCGTTCGCCCTCCACGAGCGGGGCCCCCGGCTGCCGGCCGACAACGGCCTCGCGTCGCAGGAGCGCATCCGTCCCCTGCTGTCCTCTCTGCGCGACACCCTGTCCGCCGCCGTCTATCTGACGCTCTACGACGAGGGCGAGATCCGGGTGCTGGAGATCGTCGACAGCGCGCGGGCCCCCCAGGTGAACGTCTGGGTGAGCTTCCAGGAGGCCGGTCACGCGACCGCGCTCGGCAAGAGCGTGCTGCGCGAGCTGGACCCAGAGGCGCGCGCCAACTACCTCTCCCGGCACGCCTTGGCCGACCTCACTCCCCGCACGATCACACGCCGGGAGGAACTGCTGCGGGAGCTCGACGCGGCCCCCTCGGGTCCGGTGTCGATGGACCGCGGGGAGTACTCACGGGGTACGACGTGCGCGGCCGTGCCGGTCTACAGCGGTGACCAGGTCGGTTCGATCGGCATCTCGTTCCGGTCGGACCGGATGTACCGGACCACCGAGGTGAGGGCGCGGTTGCTGGAGTCGGCGCTGCGCGTGACCCGGCGGCTGACGCTTCCCGAGTACTGATCCGTCCGCCCCGGCCCTTCAGCCCGTCGAAGGCTCGTCGAAGGCGCCGACGAAGGCCCCTCAGCCGGTGACGATGCCGGCGACCAGGTTGATCGTGGTGGCGAGGATGCTGGCGCCGAAGATGTACGACAGCAGGCAGTGACGGAGGGCGACGGCGCGGATCCTGGAGGTGGAGACGTTGTTGTCGGAGACCTGGTACGTCATGCCCAGGTTGTAGCTGAAGTAGAGGAAGTCGATGTAGCGCGGCGGCTCCTTCGTGTTGAAGTCGATCCCGCCGCCGGGCGTCTGGTGGTAGATGTACGCGTAACGGGCCGCGTACATCAGGTGGAGCGCAGCCCAGGACATGAACACACCGCCGAGCGCCAGGGCCGCCGCCGTGTGGCTCAGGTCCGAGTCGCCGATCAGCAGCAACAGCACGATGCCGACCAGGCCGGAGAGGGCGGCCGTGACGACGACGAGTTCCTCGGCGACGGCCCGGAACTCCTCGCGCCGGGCGTTGTCGTGGGTCGCGGCGGCGTCCATCGGCCACAGGACGAGCCATCCCGTGACGACGAAGACGGTCTGGGCGAGGGCTATCCCGACGAGGAAGCCCAGCGGCACGTTGGTGAGGAGGACGCCGACCAGTACGCCGACGGCGGCTCCGACCAGCACGGAGCCCGCGAGCCGGGGGACGGCGGGGAGCAGGAACCGACGGTAGCTGTTCATGTCGTTCATGGGGGCCTCGCGTGGCTGCCCGGGGAGCCTGAGCCCGGTGCCGCGGGGTGTGCTCCCCGCAGCCGGGGCCGGACCCTGTCAGCGTATGCGCGGGTGATCCGGCCCGCAGTTCCAAAGCGGTGTCGCGGCTGCTCGGAAGCGGTCCCCGGGAGCGGCCGGGAGCGGCCCCGGAGCCGACCGGCGACAGCCCCGGAGCCGACTGGCAGCCGGGAAACCCCGGGCATAGCCTGCCGGAAGGACCCGTTACGCCCCATCATGCCCATCGACCCGCCGTAGCCGGTCCCCAGCCCGCCGTACCCGCCGTATCCGCAGGTGAAAGGGTGGAAGTGCCGTGAGCATCGACAAGGACGCCAGCACCGGCGAGAACGCGCAGGAGTCGGTTGAGCCCCGGGTCGGTCCCGTCCCCGAGGGCGATCCGCGGTTCCGGCCCTATCACCATCCCGCCGCGGGGTGGGGTGCGGCGAAGAGCGTGACCCGCTTCCTGGTGGAGGAACGCGCGCTGGTGGACGGCCCGCGCGCGATCATGCGGATGAACCACGAGAACGGCGGCTTCGACTGCCCCGGGTGCGCGTGGCCGGACGACACCAAGGGCCTGCATCTGGACATCTGCGAGAACGGCATCAAGCACGTCACCTGGGAGATGACGCCCAAGCGCGTCGGGCGGGAGTTCTTCGCCGCGCACTCGGTGACCGAGCTGTACGGGTGGAGCGACTACGACCTGGAGAACCAGGGCCGGCTGACCGAGCCGATGGTGTACGACCCAGCGTCCGACCACTACGTGCCGATCAGCTGGAAGGACGCGTTCGAGCTGGTCGGAGCGACCCTGCGCGGGCTCGACAGCCCGAACCGGGCGGCGTACTACACCTCCGGCAGGCTCGGCAACGAGGCCACCTTCCTCTACCAGCTGATGGCCCGCGAGCTGGGCACGAACAATCTGCCGGACTGTTCCAACATGTGTCACGAGGCCAGCGGGCGGGCCCTCCAGGCTTCCCTGGGCACCGGAAAGGGCACGGTCGACCTCAAGGACTGGGAGTCCGCGGACGCCCTGTTCATCCTGGGCGTCAACGCCGCGTCGAACGCGCCCCGGATGCTGACCGCCCTCGCCGAGGCCGACCGTCGCGGTGCGCAGATCGTGCACGTCAACCCGCTGGTCGAGGCGGCGGCGACCCGCACGATCGTGCCGCACGACTTCACGGACATGGCGCTGTTCAAAACCACGAAGACCAGCACGCTCAACCTCCAGCCGCGCATCGGCGGTGACATGGCGCTGCTGCGCGGCATGGCCAAGGCGGTCATCGAGAAGTCGGCGAGCGACCCCAAGGCCCTGGACCGGACCTTCATCGACCGGCACACCACCGGCTTCGGGGAGTACCGGGAGCTGTGCGAGGCCACGCCCTGGGAGGAGCTGGAGCACCAGTCCGGGCTGAGCCGCGCCGAGATCCTCAAGGCGGCGCAGGTGTACGAGGATGCGGACCGTTCCATCGTCAGCTGGTGCCTGGGCCTCACCCAGCACGAGCACGGCGTCGACACCGTCCGCGAGATCGTCAACCTCCTGCTGCTGCGCGGCAATCTCGGCCGGGAGGGCGCGGGCCCCTCCCCGTGCGCGGGCACAGCAACGTCCAGGGCAACCGGACCTGCGGCATCGACCACCGCCCCACCGAGGAGTTCCTGGACCGGCTCGCCGAGACCTGCGGGATCGACCCGCCGCGCGCACACGGCCTGGACACCGTGGGAACGATCCGGGCGATGCGGGAGGGCGAGGTGAAGGTGTTCGTCGGGATGGGCGGCAACTTCGCGCTCGCCGCGCCCGACACCCCCGCCACGTACGCGGCGCTGCGCTCCTGCGACCTCACCGTCCAGGTGAGCACCAAGCTGAACCGCAGCCACGTCGTCCACGGCCGCGCGGCCCTGATCCTGCCGTGCCTCGGCCGCACCGAGAAGGACCACCAGCGGGGCGGGGTCCAGAGCACCTCGGTCGAGGACTCGATGAGCATGGTCCACCTGTCCCTCGGGATGAAACGCCCCGCCTCCCCGCACCTGCTGTCCGAGCCGGCCATCGTCGCCGGGATGGCGCGCGCAGCCCTGCCGGACAGCGAGACCCCCTGGGACTGGTACATCGAGGACTACGACCGGATCCGGGACACGATGGCCGAGGCCCTGGACGGCTTCGAGGACTTCAACCGCCGGGTCCGGCTGCCCCTCGGCTTCCGGATCAAGCAGCCCGCCCGCGAGCTGGTCTTCCTGACCCCGTCGGGGCGCGCCGAGTTCTCCGCGGCCCCGCTGCCCGACGTGGTGCCCGAGCCCGGCACGCTGGCGCTCGGCACGATGCGGTCGCACGACCAGTGGAACACCACCATCTACTCCGACAACGACCGCTACCGGGGCATCAAGAACCTGCGCACGCTGATCTTCATGAACCGGGCCGACATGCGCGAGCGCGGGATCGCGGACCTGGGTCCTGTCGACATCACGAGCACGGCGAAGGACGGCAGCCGACGGTTCCTGAACGGCTACACGGCGATCCCGTACGACATTCCGCGCGGCTGCGCGGCCGGCTACATGCCGGAGATGAACGTGCTCTGCGCGCTGGGCGACTACAGCACCCAGAGCGATCAGCCGATCATGAAGCACGTCAAGATCACGGTGGTGCCGGGCGCCTGAACGGGAACGGCTTCGCCTGAACGGGAACGGCCAGGCCGGGTTCCGCGGCCGGGCCGTTCCCACGACGCTATTCGGTCTTCTTCTTCCGGTTCTTCCCGTCCGGGGCGAGGCCCATCTCCTCGCGGTCCTCCTCCAGGCGCTCGTCGAGTCGCTTCTCGTCCGGGCGGCGGGGCATCCCGCGGCTGTGGCCGGTGTCCGGGTCGCCCTCGACCTCTTCGTTCGACTTGTGGTGGTGATGGGACATCGCTCACTCCTCGCCGTCGGGGGTGCCGGCGGCGGGGGTGTCCCCGGCGCCGTCGCCCTTGCGGATGGTGCAGTGCAGGGAGTCGTCGACCACGTCGGCGACGATCGTGTCCCCGGGGTCGGCTTCGCCGCCGAGCAGCAGGGAGGCGACACGGTTGTCCAGTTCCGTCTGGATCGTGCGGCGCAGCGGGCGGGCGCCGAACTCCGGCTGGTAGCCGTGGGCGACCAGGAGTTTCTTCGCCGCCTCGGTGACCTCCAGGGTCATGCCCTGGGCGTGGACGCGGTGCTTGCTGCGGTCCAGGAGGTGGTCGACGATCTCGGACAGGTCGTCCTCGGTGAGGCTGTGGAAGACGATGATGTCGTCGATGCGGTTGAGGAACTCGGGGAGGAACCGGCCGCGCAGCTCCTCCATCAGCTCGTCCTTGAGGTCGGCGGCGTCGCCCTGGTGGGCGAGGATGCGGTGGGCGCCGATGTTGGACGTCATGATGACGACGCAGTGGCGGAAGTCGACGGTGCGGCCCTGTCCGTCGGTGAGGCGGCCGTCGTCGAGGATCTGGAGCAGCGTGTTGAAGACGTCGGGGTGCGCCTTCTCGACCTCGTCGAACAGGACGACGCTGTAGGGGTTGCGCCGCACCTTCTCGGTGAGCTGGCCGGCCTCGTCGTAACCGACGTATCCGGGAGGGGCTCCGACGAGCCGGGCGACCGTGTGCTTCTCCTGGAACTCGCTCATGTCGAAGCGGATCATGCGGTCGTCCTGGCCGAACAGCAGCTCGGCGAGGGTCTTGGCCAGTTCCGTCTTGCCGACACCGGTGGGGCCGAGGAAGAGGAACGAGCCGACGGGCCGGTTCGGGTCGCCCATGCCGGCGCGGTTGCGGCGTACGGCTTCGGAGACCGCGGTGACGGCCTCGTCCTGCCCGACGATCCGGGCGTGCATCTCCTCCTCCAGCTTGAGGAGTTTCTCCTTCTCGCCGGCGGTGAGCTGGGAGACGGGGATGCCGGTGCGACGGGAGACGATGTCGGCGATGTCGGAGGCGGTGACCGAGACGACGCCCTCGCGGCGCTCCTCGATCCCGGCGAGTTCGCCCTCCACCTCCGCGATCTGCCGCTTCAGCCCGGACGCCTTCTCGAACTCCTCACCGGCGACGGCCTCGTCCTTCTCACGCCGCAGCTTGGCGAGGCGGTCCTCGCGGCTGACGACCTCGGTGGAGCGGTTCGCGCTGCGCAGCCGTACGCGGGCCCCGGCCTGGTCCATCAGGTCGATGGCCTTGTCGGGCAGGAAGCGGTCGCTGATGTAGCGGTCGGACAGTTCGGCCGCCGCCGTGAGGGCTCCGTCGGCGAAGCGGACCTGGTGGTGGGCCTCGTAGGCGTCCCGCAGCCCTTCGAGGATCTGGACGGTCTCCTCGACGGTGGGCTCCGGGACCAGGACGGGCTGGAAGCGGCGTTCCAGGGCGGCGTCCTTCTCGATGTGCTTGCGGTACTCGTCGATCGTCGTCGCGCCGACGACGTGCAGTTCTCCTCGGGCGAGGGCGGGCTTGAGCATGTTGCCCGCGTCCATGGAGCCCTCGCCCGTGGCACCGGCGCCGACGACCGTGTGCAGTTCGTCGATGAAGAGGATGATCTCCCCCTCGGCCTTCTGCACGTCCTCGATGACCTTCTTCAGCCGCTCCTCGAACTGGCCCCGGTACTGGGCTCCGGCGACCATGCCGGACAGGTCCAGGGAGACGACCCGCTTGTCCTTGAGGGTGTCGGGCACCTCGCCCGCGACGATGCTCTGGGCCAGGCCCTCCACGATGGCGGTCTTGCCGACGCCGGGCTCGCCGATGAGGACGGGGTTGTTCTTGGAGCGCCGCGAGAGGATCTCGATGGTCTGCTCGATCTCCTCGGCCCGCCCGACCACCGGGTCGAGCTTCCCCGCCTTCGCCTCCTCCGTGAGGTCCCGGCCGAACTCGTCCAGGGTCGTCGCGGGCTCCTTGGCCCCGCCGGGAGCCCCGTCCGGGCCCGCCGCCCGGTCGGCCGCGCCGCGCAGCTTCCCCACGTCGAGGTCGTCCGACCCCAGGAACCGCCCGGCCCCGGAATCCGCGTCGTCGATGAGCGCGCCGAGGATGTGCTCGGGCCCGATGTAGGACACCCCGGCCGCCTGCGAGCGGGCGTAGGCGGCGGTGAGGGTCCGCTTCGCCGCGGGGGTCAGCCCCGGTTCGGCGGACGGCTCGGCGGACTCCCGGGGAAGCACCTCGTCGAGCTGCGCGGCGAGTGCGTCGGGGTCGACCCCCGCGCGGGACAGCAGCCCGCGCGAGGGCTCGACCTGGGTCGCCGCCCACAGCAGATGCTCGGTGTCGAGGTCCGCGGTGCCGTCCTCGGCCGCTTTGCTCGTCGCCCGGCCCAGCAGCTCGTGGGAGGACTCCGTCAGCAGCCGCCCGATCGGGACACGCTGCATCGCGGGCGGCGAGGAGGCGGGCGACATACCGAAGAACCGGTTCAGCAGATCGCTGAACGGATCGGACGGACCGAGGGGTGAACCGAACGCCATCGACATGTCTGCTCCAGGGAGGGCGAGGGGGCCCTCCCACTCAAACGCGATGTCCACCACCCCGCAAACGGAGCGGCCCCCCGGTGCCGCCCCGGCCTCGGGCGGTCTACTGCCCCATCTCGTACGCCCCCGACAGCGCCTCCACGCGCTCCCAGATCCGCGCCGAACGGGCCGCGTCGACGACGGGACGCCGGACCGCGCCCAGCGCCCAGTTCTGCTGGTCCTCGGTGGCGGAGTCCTTGCCGTGCAGCTCGACGGCGTGCGCGGAGAAGTCGCGGACGAGCACGGCGAACAGTTCGTCCAGCAGTTCCTCGTCCAGCCCGGTCAGCCGGGCCTGCTCCAGGATCAGCTGGCCGTGGACGACCAGGGCGAAGAGCTGGCCGACGGCGAGGAGGAGGTCGAGGTCGCGGCTCTGCTCCTCGTCGGGGGCGGCCGTCTCGACGAACGCGCACAGCGCGTCGGCCTGCTCGCGGAAGCGGGCGACGTTCGGCACCTCGGCGTACGCGTCGAACGCGGTGCGCCAGTCGTGGAAGCGTACGGAGCCGAGGCCGCGCGCCGGTCCCTGCCGGAAGAGGAACGCGTCGTCGGAGGCGTCGAGGCGGGTCGGGACGGCGGGGTATTCGACCGGGTTGAGCAGGTGGTTCCGCATGAACTTCAGGATCAGCGCGAGGTTCACGTGGACCGTGCCCTCCAGCTTCGGCAGGCCCCGGATCTCGACGGCGGCCTGGGCGAAGTAGTTGTCCTTCTCGAAGCCCTTGGCGGCGATGACGTCCCACATGAGGTCGATGACCTTCTCGCCCTCCGTGGTGACCTTCATCTTCGTCATCGGGTTGAAGAGGAGGTAGCGGCGGTCGTCGGGCCCGGCGGAGCGGAAGTAGTCGACGGCGCGGTCGCTGAACAGCTTCATCCCGACGAGCCGGACGTAGGCGTCGGTCAGCTCGCGGCGCACGTGCGGGAAGGCGGTGACGGGGCGCCCGTAGAGGATGCGGTTGCTCGCGTGGGTGACCGCCTCGTACATCGCGTGCTCGCAGATGCCGATGGAGGCGGTGCAGAGGTTGAACTTGCCGACGTTGACGGTGTTGAGCGCGGCGTCGAAGGCGGCGCGGCCGGTGTGCAGGATGTCGGCGGGGGTCACCGGGTAGTCGGCGAGGCGGAACTCGCTGACGTACTTGGAGGAGTCGACGACGTTCTTCACGAGCCGGTACGCCTCGTGACGGCTGTCGGCGGCGAAGAAGACGTAACCGTCGGGGCCCTCGACGTCGGTGCGGCGGCCGAAGACGGAGACGAGACCTGCGGCGTTGCCGTTGCCGATGTAGTACTTGGAGCCGGAGGCCCGGAAGCCGCCCTCACCGTCCGGCGTGAGCAGCATGTCGGTGGAGTAGATGTCGGCGCCGTGGGCCTTCTCGGAGAGACCGAAGGCGAACACCTCGCCCTGGGCGAGGAGTTCGGCCGCCCGGGCGCGGGCCTCGGCGTTGTCGCTCTGCCAGACCGGGCCGAGACCGAGGATGGTCACCTGCCAGGCGTACCAGTAGTCGAGGCCGTAGAAGCCGAAGATCTCGTTGAGGGCGGCGATCCGGGCGGTGTCCCAGCGCCGGTCCTGCTCCTTCGCCGCGGCGGCCGGGGTGAGGAAGGTGGCGAACAGGCCCTCCTTCGCCGCGAAGTCGAGGAAGTCGCCGAGCCAGGCGCGGGAGCGGTAGTCCTCGATCAGCCGGCGCTTGCCGCGCGCCTCGAACCAGTCGACGGTGGCGCGCAGCAGCCTGCGGGTCTCCGGGTCGAAGTGCTCGGGGTCGTAGGTGCGCGGGTTGAACAGGAGCGACGCGGAGTCGGCCATGGCGGGTGCCTTCCGGGAGGGTGAGGGTTTCGTCGGTGGTACGGAGGTGGCGGGCGGCGCGGTTCAGGCGCCGGGGCCCGCGGCTTCGAGCCGGTGGAGCGTGGCGAGTACGTCGTCGAGCCAGGCGATCGTCATGCGCTCGTACGCGATTCCGCCCCGCAGCACGACGTGCTGGAGCTCCTGACCGGCGTCCTGCGGAGCGGGGGCTTCGGGTCCGGTGAAGTCGCGCAGCTCCCCGGCGAGGTAGTGCGCGAGCCGGTCGCGGTGCACCTGGCGGTGGCGCTCGACCTCGTCGATGAGCGCGGCCGGGTCGTCGAAGGCCGCGCCCCGGATCTTCACGGCGAGGTCGTGCCGCAGGCTCTCCGGCTCGATCGGCTTGTGCAGCCACGCGGCGAGGGCGGCGCGGCCGGGCCCGGTGACGGAGTACTCCTTCTTGTCCGGCCGGCCCTGCTGCTCCACCTCGCGGACCAGGAGGAGGCCGTCGGCGACCATGCGGCCCAGGACGCGGTAGATCTGCTGGTGGGTGGCGGTCCAGAAGTATCCGATGGACCGCTCGAACCGCCGGGCCAGCTCATAGCCGGAGCCGGGCCGCTCCAGCAGGGAGACGAGGATCGCGTGGTCGAGGGCCATACGGCGATCCTTCTATGCAACTCGTTGCATAGACAAGTCGTGGAGCCCGGGTGAGACACGGCTCACCCGGGGTGCCGGAGGGCCGGGAGTCAGCCCCGGGGCCGGATGCGGGCGTCGGGCGGGACCTCGCCGGTGATGCTGGCGATCAGTTCGGCACAGAGTTCGCGCAGTTTGATGTTGCGGTGCTGCGATGCCGTGCGCAGGACGTCGAAGGCCTTCTCCGGGGTGCAGCGCTGCTGGCCGACCACGACGCCGATCGCCTGGTCGATGACGGTGCGCGAGCGCAGGGCGGCCTCCAGGTCAGCGGCGAACTCCTCGGTGTCCGCGATGCGCTGGGCCAGTGCGATGGCGCCGGTGGCCTGCGCGGTGAGCAGCCTCAGCGCCGTCAGGTCGGCCGTGTCGAAGGCGTGCGGGACGGGCGCGTACAGGTTCAGCGCTCCTGCCGTGTGACTGTGCGGGGCGATCGGCAGCGACAGCGAGGAGCGGGCACCGCAGACCGCGGCGTAGGCGGGGTAGTCGGCCCAGCGGCTCTCCCGCAGCGTGTCGGGCACGCTGACCTCCCGGCCCGTGCGCATCGCCTGGAGGCACGGGCCGTCGTCCTGCCCGTACTGGGCCTCGTCCAGCTTCGTCGCGGCGGCCCCGACGCTGGAGACGGTGACGGGACGCCCCAGCCTCTCCAGCGTGATGCCGCAGGCGTCGGCCTCCTCCACCAGGGCGAGGGCGCTCCGGGCGAGGGCACGCAGGAAGTCGTCCAGCGACGTGGTCTCCAGGAGCAGCGCGGTCGTGTCCGGCGCCTCGGCCACGGGCCTGTCAGTCATGATCATCTCGTTCTGGGCGGTGACCCGCCGGTGAAAAGGGCGGGGCAGAGCTGGGCGGCGCGGTCCGGGCCGCCGGGGACAGGGCAGCCGCCACCGACGCACCGGCGCCGAGCGGCTGCGGGCGTGGGGCGGTGCGAGGGTCAGTCGTGGAAGCGGGACGGCCGCGGACGGGTCGGCGCGCCGACGGCCGTGGGGCGAAGGGCTGTCGGCTGACCGGCCGCGGGGCGGTGTCTCGTCGCGGGTGGCCGGCCGCGGGGTGACCGTACAGGCGGGCGCGCGGCACCGGAGGCGCCGACGGACGGCGGAAGGACCGGGGCCGTGAGGGCGGCGCGGCGACGGGAACAGAGGTTCACGGGAAACTCCACGGAGGCAGGAAGAATTCTCACGGGCCGTTTCCTGACCTCCAGCGCTTCATTATGCCCTCTCAGGTCCGGCGCGGTCGGCCCGGCTCGTGAAGCCGGGCCGACCCGGCGCGAAATCGCCGTGGTACGACGGGAACCGCCCTCGGCGCGGGTCGGAGGGGACCCGATCCCCCGTCAGCCCGCGGAGTCGATTCCCCGTCAGGCTCCGGCCGCCCGCTCCCGCTCCGGCGGTCAGCGCTCCCCCGGGATGCGCGGGCGGGAGGTGTCCGCGTACGGGCCGAGGAGCCGCAGCGAGGGCCCGGCGGACGCCTGCGCACCGCGTCGGCCCCCGTGCCGCGCGTTCCGGGACGCCTCCCGTTCCGGACGGCACCCCCGGCCGCGCAGCTCCGCGCCCGGGAGGGTGGCGGCGACCCGCAGCACGCGGTGGAGCCCGGCGGCGCCCAGGATCTCGCGGGCCCTGTCGTACCCGGCCACCACGGCCATCGCGATGCCGCGCTCCTCGGCCTGGCCCCGTACCCGCAGGAGGAGCCCCAGGGCCCGGGGGTGAGCACAGGAGTGCGGATGTCCACGATGATCACCCGGGGTCCGCAGCACGGCAGCAGGCGGACGATCTCACGCTCGATCGCCGCCTCGTTGTCGAGGTCGACCACTTCTCCGAGTTCCACGACCAGGTGCGCGGCGTCGAGGTGATAGCTGAGCAGGAACATGGGCACTCCAGGGAAGCAGGGCTGAGTGCGCGGCCGCTTCCTGACCTGCGTCGGGTTCGTATGCCCATTCCTCGGCGCTCGACACCTGTGCGACGGCGGCGGATCCGCGGCGGTGTCCGCCGCCGGAGGGGGTAGGCGGAGGGGGTGGCGCGGCACGGTCCGTACAGTGCCATGCTGGTCCCAGGGCCCGGACCCGGAAGGGAGCGATCATGACCGACGACGGAGTGCTCACGCCGGGGCCGCCCGACCTCGTCTCTCTTCTGCTGGACACGGACACGCTGGACGAGTTCCTCCTCGCGCTCGCCGAGAACGCCCTGCGCATGTCCCCCACCGCCGACGGGTGCGGGGTCACGCTGGAGCGGGAGAACCGCCCGCTGACCGTGGCCAGCGCGGGCGTCAGCGCACCGCCCCTGGACGAGGCCCAGTACGGGCAGGACGACGGCCCCTGTCTGGAGGCGCTGCGCGACGGGCACGAGGTCTACGTGGGCGACATGCGCGAGGAGGGCCGGTGGAACGGCTACCCCGCCTTCGCGGTCGCCTCCGGGACCCGGTCGTCGCTCTCGCTGCCGATCGCTGCGCACTCCCACACGGCGGGCGCCCTGAATCTCTACTCGCCCAAGGAGAACGGCTTCGAGGACGTCGATCTGAGCGGGCTGCGCGCCCTCGCCGCCCAGGCGACGGGGGCCGTCGCGCTCGCCCAGCGGCTCGCGGACACCCGGACCTTCACCGCCGACCTGGAGGCCGCCCTCCAGTCACGCGCCGTGATCGACCAGGCGGCCGGGATCGTGATGAACCAGCGCCGCTGCAGTTCGGAGGAGGCGCTCAAGACCCTGCGCACCGCTTCGCAGCATCGCAACGTGAAACTCCGCGACCTCTGTGCGCAGTTGGTCGGCAGCGTCTCCGGCGCCCCTCCCGCCGGCGGCCCCGGCCTGCGCCCCCGGCGGTGATCCGAGGCCGGACGCGTACGGCATGACGTCGGACGGGGCATGTTTGGCATCCGGTGCGGGGGTACTCCTGCAGCAGGTATCCGGCGTACGCGGAGCTCAGGCGCCGACCGGTTGGGAAAGCAGCCATCGGCGCCGTCCGCCGGCTTCAGGGGGTTACTCCTTGTCACGCCTCCAGGGGCGTCGTTCCCCTGCGGGTTGTTTAGTGGGATCCGTACGGGAAAGGCGGGGTTCGTCCTCCGAGACGGACGAGACGGAGTGAGGAGCACGTCATGCCGGCCGGATCGAACAGGAAACGTGAACGGCAGTACGAGCACATCAAGGAGAGCCAGGAGGAACGGGGCGCCTCGAAGGGCCGCGCGAAGGAGATCGCGGCCCGGACCGTCAACAAGCAGCGCGCCCGGTCCGGCGAGTCGAGGACGGCGAGCAGGACATCGACGCAGGACAGGAAATCCGCCTACGAACGCGGCGGCGAACGCTCCCACAGAGGCGCCCAGGGCCCCACGAAGGACCAGCTCTACGCCGAGGCGCGGAGGAAGAACATCGACGGGCGCTCCTCCATGAACAAGGAACAGCTCCGCAAGGCCCTGGGACGCTGACAACCGGCACCATCCGGGTCCGCCGACAGCCCGCACGACGAAGGAGCAGAAGGTGCCCGCAGACGCACGCGGCGACGATGTGTACCAGCCGCAGGACGACGACGGTTCGATCCCCCCGAACAATGAGCTCGACCTGGAGAACACGCTCGACGAACGGGACCTGGACGACCAGCTGGATGAGGGCTACAGCCCTCCCGAACGCCCCCTGGGTGTGACCAAGTTCGGCACGACGGGGGCAGAGGAGCGCCAGGGCGAATCGCTGGACCAGCGGCTCGCCCAAGAGGTCGACGATGTGGAGCCGCCCGCCGGCGACGGCATCGGCGACCTCGCCGACGGCGAGGGGGAACCCCAGGAAGGATCCACCGTCGAGCCCCGGGCAGGCCGGCTCAGCGGCACGGACGACACGACCGGGCGGGAGAACGACGTCTTCGCCGAGGACGTGGGCATCGACGGCGGCGCCGCGTCGGCCGAGGAAGCGGCCGTCCATCTCACGGACGAAGCGGACCTCCCCCAGGGCCGCGACACCTGACGGACGGGGAAGGCGAGGGGAACGCTGAGCGCGGCAGGTCCCGGCCGACTCGCCCGCACCGGAGCCTCGCCCCGTCCACGTTTAGCACCCATTCCGCCGGGTAGGGGATGTTTTGTGCTTCGGACAAGAGGTGCGCCCGTGGGATTCCGGGCCGCCTCTGTCCGGCCCGGCGACCTTCCCGCGGCGGCTTCGACGCATCGTCGACGAGGAGTGACCGCCATGCAGGCAGCAGCCGCCCCCGAGCCCGGCCGCCCTTCCGACACCCCATCGCCCGACCAGGCGTTCCGGCGGTTGCGGGCTCTCTCTCCCGGGCCGGAGCGTGACGCGCTGCGCGAGGAGACGATCTGCTCCTGGCTCCCGATGGCCCACCGGATCGCCACCCGGTTCCGTAACCGGGGCGAAGCCATGGACGATCTGCGGCAGGTGGCCGCGATGGGGCTCGTCAAGGCGGTCGACCGCTTCGACCCGGATCGGGGCAAGTCCTTCGAGACCTATGCCGTGCCCACCGTCACCGGGGAACTGAAGCGGCACTTCCGCGACCACACCTGGGATGTCCATGTGCCGCGCCGCGTCCAGGATCTCCGCAACCGGGTCCGGGTGGCCCGCCGCGAACTGGCGCAGAGCGGCGGGGGCGGGTCCCCGACCTGCGCCGAGATCGCCTCCGCCACCGGGCTCGGCGAGGAGGACGTGCTGCTGGGCCTGGAGGCCCTGGAAAGCTACAGCGCGCTCTCCCTGGACGCCCGGCCCGCGGGCGTGGAGGGCGGTTCCCCCTCGTCGACCGGCTGGGGTGCTGCGACACGGCCCTGGACACCGCCGTCGACCGGGAGGCCGTCAAGCCTGGGCTGCGGGAGCTTCCCGAGCGGGAGCGGACCATCCTCTACCTCCGGTACTTCCAGGACATGACCCAGGTCCGGATCGCCGAACGCCTCGGCATCTCGCAGATGCATGTGTCGCGCCTGCTCAGCCGGTCCTGCGAGCGGGTGCGCGACGAAGTGCTCCAGGGTGTCGCCTGACGGAGCCCTGCCCTGCCTCAGGACGTCAGCGGTGTGCGCAGCGCCGAACGGCCTTCGCGCCAGGCCGCCAGCAGATGGTCGCCGAGCAGGTCCTCCAGGCGGCCGGTCGCCTCGATGCCCAGGACGACGTCGGGCGCCAGGCCGGGTTCGTCCTCCAGCAGGCCGCCGATCACCTCGTGGCGCACCACCTGTTCGTGGACCGCGTCGGCCTCCACGTGCTCGTCGTAGAACCGCTGGGCGGCGGGGCCCGCGCCGACGCGGCGCAGGGCTTCGGCCAGCCGCCTCGATCCGGGGGGCGAGGTGATCTCCACGGCCGCGAAGTGCCCGACCAGGGCGCCGCGCAGCCGCCGGTGCAGGCCGAAGAGGGACATCATGTTGACGACGGCCAGGGCCTGGGCGGGCGCGGCGTCCAGATAGCGGCCGTACCGGGCGTCGAGGCCGAGGTCGGTCATCAGGCCGGCGAAGAGCTGGGCGTGGACCCTCTCCGCCCGTCCCGCCCCGAATTCGTCGAACTCGACGGCGACCATGCCCGCCTTCGCCCGGCCCCGGAGCCTGGGCACCACCCACAGATGCGGATCGGCCTCCTTCAGGTGGTAGAGGGAGCGCACGGCGGCGTACTCGCGCAGTTGCCACAGTTCGCCCTCCCGCCGGAGGTGGTGGCTGACGCCGCGGCCGTCGTCCCCGACGGGTTCCAGCTGCAGTTCGTCCACCGCCCGGGCCACGTCCCGCCCGCCCGGGCCGGTGTCGCGCAGCGCGTCCAGGAAGACGTCCTCGGCCGCCGCGCGCACGCCGAGGAGGGCGGGGTCCCATTCCAGCCGCTCGTCCACCCCGGCGAACCCCCGGTAGTGGAGCTCGTACAGGACGTACAGGAGGAGCTGGAGGTCGTCCCCGTACGGGTCGGAGCGGCGGACCGCGTCGGCGGCGGGCAGGCGGGTGCCGCCGCCCGCCAGCACGGCGAGGACGCCCTCGCTGAGGGGGCCGCGTGCCGGAGGGAGCGCGGGGGGCGCCGCCGGGCTGTCCCGGGGGGTGGTGGCCTGGGTCGTCACGGTCGGGGCTCCTTCTCGCTCTCCTCGGGCCGTCGGCCGCAGTCCGGGCGGCGTTCGGCGGGCTTGCGGCGGCGGTGGCTGGTGTCGCACCAGGGGTAGGCGCGGCTGCGGCGGCAGGTGCAGATGGCGACGACGAACCGGTCGGACCGGGTCGTCGTGCCGTCGTCGCCGACGACCTCCACCGGCCCTTCCACCAGGATCGGGCCTTCCCGGTTCACCACCACACGGCGTGGTGTCTCATTCCTTCCGGCCACGGATCACCACCAGTTCCTCCCGCTCCAGCCGGTCCCGCAGCAGGCCCCGGTCGCGCAGCCAAGGGGCCCGGCGGCGGGTGACCGGTCCGAACGGGATCGTCACGCGGTCGGTCACACAGACGTCGAGACCGGCCGCGGCCAGCCTGCCGACCGTCTCCTCCGGGCGGCTCAGCCCCGACTGGACCAGCAGGAGCAGACCGCCGGGGCGCAGGGCGGCGGAGGCGTCGTCGCAGATGCGGTCGAGGACCACCCGGCCGTCGGGGCCAGCGTCCCAGGAACGTCCGGGCCCGTAGCGCGGCAGGGTCGGGCCGGGGGCCGGGACGTACGGGGGGTTGCTGACGACGGCGTCGAACGTCCGGCCCGGCAGGGCCCGGAGGAGGTCTCCCCTGCGTACGGTGACGGGCAGGCGGGCGAGCGCGGTGTTCAGCCGGGCGGACGCCACGGCCCGGCGGCTGATGTCCACGGCGGTGACGCGGGCGCCGAGCCGGGCGGCGTGCAGGGCCAGCGCGCCGCTCCCGGTGCACAGGTCCAGCAGATCCGTACCCGGTCCGATCTCCTCGCGGCGCATGGCGAGGGCCAGCAGCAACGTGTCGGTCTGCGGGCGGTACACCCCCGGGAGCCGCACGATCCCGCCCGGTCGCGGGGCCGCCCCGACCCCCGCCGGGGCCGTGACGGAAGCGTCCGGCAGGGCGTCCGGCGTCACCGGGTCGTCCTCGCCCTCGGACAGCCGCACCCCTCGCATCGTGTCCTCCTGTGCGGTCAGCGGTAGTTCCACCGTCGAGCCGTTCATGCCTCCTCGCCAGCGGAGCGGAGCCCCCGGGGGCGGCACCGGGTGGTCCGGTGCCCGGTGGCTCGCGCCGCTGTACCGGAGTGACCCCGTACGGGTCCGCCGGACGCGCGATCCGCCGTTCGTGGAACCCGTCGTACGCTGAATCCCCCGTTACCCCCGTTCCGACCGACAGACAGGAGACCGAGGTGGCCGCAGAGAGTCCGGTCGACGCGACGGTGGCAGAGGTCATGGCCGAGCTGGCCGCGCTGGAAGACGCACGGGCCCGCGCGGTGAACGAGAAGCACGGCGACGACCACGGGGTGAACCTCGGCAAGCTGCGGGCCATCGCGAAACGGCTCAGAACGCAGCAGGAGCTCGCGGTCCGGCTCTGGGAGACGGACGACACCGCGGCCAGGCTGCTGGCGCTTTTGATCTGCCGCCCGAAGGCGTTCGGGCGTGACGCCCTGGACCGCATGCTGCGCGAGGCCCGCGCACCGAAGGTGCACGACTGGCTCGTGAACTACGTGGTGAAGAAGAGCCCGCACGCCGAGGAGCTGCGCGTGGCCTGGTCCGCCGATCCGGATCCCGTGGTCGCGAGCGCCGGCTGGGCGCTCACCACCGAGCGCGTCCGGAAGAAGCCCGACGGCCTCGACCTCCCGGGGCTGCTGGACGTCATCGAGGCGGAGATGAAGGACGCTCCGGACCGTCTGCAGTGGGCGATGAACCACTGTCTGGCCCAGATCGGCATCGACAGTCCGGGGCTCCGCGCCCGTGCGGTCGGCATCGGTGAGCGTCTGGGGGTGCTCAAGGACTATCCGACCTCTCCGGGCTGTACGTCTCCGTACGCACCCGACTGGATCGCCGAGATGGTGCGCCGGCAGGACGCCGGGTAGGGGCACTCCGGAGACCTCGCTCCCCGGGCCGCGGCGGCCTCAGACCCGACCGGCGACCCGTCGTTCCGGGCCGGGCTCCCGGTGGATGGGCTCCGCTCCCCCGGTCAGCGGGAGGCCCGTGCCGCCCCGCCGGGCCGCGACGATCTCCGCCACGATGGACAGCGCGGTCTCCTCCGGCGTACGGGCTCCGAGGTCCAGCCCGATGGGCGACCGCAGCCGCTCCAGCTCACGGTCCCCGAGGCCTGCCTCGCGCAGCCGCCGGGTCCGGTCCTCGTGGGTGCGGCGCGACCCCATCGCGCCGACGAACGCGAGGGGCATCCGCAGCGCCTCCGTGAGCAGCGGCACGTCGAACCGGGCCTCGTGGGTGAGGACGCACAGGACGGTACGGGCGTCGGTGCGGGTGCGCCGCAGATAGCGGTGGGGCCAGTCGACGACGACCTCGTCGGCCTCGGGGAACCGGGCAGGCGTGGCGAAGACGGGCCGGGCGTCGCACACCGTCACACGGTGGCCCAGGAACGTGCCGGCCCGGACCAGCGCGGCGGCGAAGTCGACCGCGCCGAAGACGATCATGCGGGGCGGCGGGACGCTGGTCTCGACGAGCAGGGTGAGTCCGCCGGGGCAGTGCGAGCCGTCCTCGGAGAGGGCGACGGCGCCGGTGCGGCCGGTGTCGAGGAGGGCCGAGGCCTCGGCAGCAGCCGTACGGTCCAGCTCCGGGTGGCCGCCGAGCCCGCCCGCGTGGGAGCCGTCGGCGCGGACGAGCAGCGCCCGCCCCAGGAACCCGTCCGGGCCGTCCACCACCCGGGCCAGGGCCGCCGCCTCGCCGGACACCGCGGCGGACAGCGCGGCCCGCAGCACCTCGCGCTCCGGTGCGCCGGACCGTACCGGCGTGACCATGATGTCCAGGACGCCGCCGCAGGTCAGACCGACGGCGAAGGCGTCCTCGTCGCTGTAGCCGAAGCTCTCCCGCATACTCTCGCCGGTGGCGATGGCCTGCGCGCACAGTTCGTAGACCGCGCCCTCCACACAGCCGCCGGAGACCGAGCCGATCGCCGTGCCCTCGCTGTCGACGGCGAGGGCGGCCCCGGGTCCGCGCGGCGCGCTGCCGCCGACGGAGACGACGGTGGCGACCGCGAACTCCCGGCCCTCCGTCATCCATCGGTGCAGCTCACCGGCGATGTCAAGCATCCACCGCTCCCCCGGCGGGCTCCGGCCCGGTCGCGGCGAGGACCCGGTCGGGGCGGATCGGCAGATCCCGGTGGCGTACGCCGGTGGCGTGCCAGACCGCGTTGGCGACGGCCGCCGCCGCGCCCACGATGCCGATCTCCCCGACGCCCTTGATGCCGACCGGGTCCTCCGGGTCGTGGTCGTCCACCCAGTCCACCTCGATGGCGGGGGTGTCGGCGTGCGTGGCGACGTGGTAGCCGGCGAGGTCGGGGGCGTAGTGGCCGCCGGTGTTGCGGTCGCGGACCGCCTCCTCGTGCAGGGCCATGGAGATGCCCCAGGTCATTCCGCCGACGAGCTGGTTGCGGGCGGTGAGCGGGTTGACGATCCGGCCCGCCGCGAAGACGCCCAGCATGCGGCGCACCCGGACCTCGCCGGTGGCGGTGTCCACGGCGACCTCGGCGAACTGCGCGCCGAACGAGTGGCGTTCCTTCCGCGCGAGCGCCCCGAGGGCCTCGGTGGTGTCGGACCGTACGGTGATCCCCTCCGGCGGGATCGACGTGGTCATCGCGAGCCGCTCGCGCAGTTCGGCGGCGGCCGCCGTGACCGCCCAGGCCCAGGAGCGGGTGCCCATGGATCCGCCGGCGATCATCGCGGGGCCGAAGTCGCTGTCGCCGATGCGGACCCGGACCTGTTCGGGTGCGGTCTCCAGCGCGTCGGCGGCGATCAGGGTGAGCGCGGTGCGGGCTCCGGTGCCGATGTCGGCGGCGGTGATGCGTACGGTGAAGGAGCCGTCGGCCTCGGCCGTGACCAGGGCCGTCGAGGGGGCGGCCCCGGCGCCGAAGGAGGCCGCGGCCGTGCCGGTGCCCAGCAGCCAGCGTCCCTCGCGACGGACGCCGGGGCGCGGGTCGCGGTCCGCCCAGCCGAACCTGCGGGCTCCTTCGCGGAAGCAGGCGGCGAGGTTGTTGCCGGCGAACGGGAGGCCCGAGACGGGGCCGACGTCCGGCTCGTTGCGCAGGCGCAGCTCGATCGGATCGATGCCGCCGCGTTCGGCGAGTTCGTCGAGGGCCGCCTCGATCGCGAAGGATCCCGGGGCCTCCCCCGGTGCGCGCATCCAGGTCGGGGACGGCACGTCGAGCCGGACGACGTGGTTGGCGGTGCGGTGGGCGTCGGCGTCGTACAGCACCCGGGCGACGCCCGCGCTGGGCTCGACGAACTCGTACACCGTGGATGTCTGGTTCAGCGAGCGGTGCTCCAGGGCCAGCAGCCGGCCGTCGGGGGCCGCGCCGAGCCTGACCCGCTGGGTGGTGGGGCTGCGGTAGCCGCCCAGCGAGAATGTCTGACGCCGGGTCAGCACCACGCGTACCGGGCGTTGCAGGGCGGTGGCGGCCATCACGGCGGACACCTGGTGGGCACGCAGGCCCTTGCTGCCGAACCCGCCGCCGATGTGCTCGGAGCGGACCCGCACGGAGGAGGCGTCGAGCGAGAACATCGTGGCCAGTTCGCCCTGGACCCAGCCGGCGCCCTGGTTGGAGTCGACGACCTCCAGCCGGCCGCCCTCCCACCGGGCGGTCGCCGCATGCGGTTCCATCATGCTGTGCTGCTCTTCGGGCGTGGTGTACTGCGCGTCCACCACGAAGGCGGCGGCGGCCAGTTGTGCCTCCAGGTCGCCCTTCTCCGTCTCGGCGGGCATGTGGCCGGCGGCGGCGTAGGCGCCGGGGTGCTCCGCGTGCAGCGCGGTGTCGTGCGGCTCGCTGTCGTACGTCACGACGAGCACTTCGGCCGCCTCCCTGGCCTCCTCGGGGGTCTCCGCGACGACCAGGGCGACCGGCCAGCCGGCGAACGGCACCCGGTCGTTCTGGAAGACGGCGCACGTCGGGTCCGGCGGAGTGCCGAGCATGCCCACGTAATCGACGTTGAGGCGGGGGCGTTGCCGTGGTGGAGCACCGTGAGCACGCCCGGCATGGCGAGGACCGGGCCGGTCTCCACGTCCAGGATCCGGCCACGGGTGACGGTGGACAGCACGAGCCAGCCGTGGGCCAGGTCCGCGAAGGGGATCTCGCCGGCGTAGCGTGCCGCGCCGGTGACTTTCTCGCGGCCCTCGATACGGGTTCGGGCGGTGCCGACGGCTCCGCGGAGCGCCGAGGGGCCCGGGGTGGTGGTCGTCATCGGGCGTCCTCCCCGGCGAGTTCGGTCAGGACGGAGACCACGAGGTTGCGCATGAGGGTCACCTTGAATCCGTTGTGGGGCAGCGGCCGGGCGGCGGCCAGCTCGGCGTCCGCGGCGGCGGCGAAGGTCGCCCCGTCGGCCGGTGCGCCGGTGAGGACGGCTTCGGCCGCGCGGGCACGCCAGGGGCGGGAGGCGACGGCCCCGAGGGCGAGGCGCGCTTCGCGTACGCGGCCGTCCTCGACGGTGAGCGCGGCGGCGACGGAGCCGATGGCGAAGGCGTAACTGGCGCGCTCGCGCACCTTGCGGTAGCGGGAGCGGGCGGCGACGGGTGCGGCGGGCAGGGTCACGTGGGTGATCAGGGCGCCGGGCGGCAGGGCGGTCTCCCGGTGCGGGGTGTCGCCGACGGGAAGGTAGAAGTCGGTGATCGGGACTTCGCCGGGTCCGTCGGCGCTCTCGTACGAGACGACGGCGTCGAAGGCGGTGAGGGCCACCCCCATGTCGGAGGGGTGCACGGCCACGCAGTGGTCGGAGGCGCCGAGGACCGCGTGGTTGTGGTGCTCGCCCGCGACGGCGGGGCAACCGGTGCCCGGGGCCCGCTTGTTGCAGGGCTGGGAGAGGTCGGTGAAGTAGCCGCAGCGGGTGCGCTGGAGGAGGTTGCCGGCGACGGTGGCCATGTTGCGCAGCTGCCCGGAGGCTCCGGCCAGCAGGGCCTGGGTCAACGCCGGGTAGTGGCGGCGGACTTCGGGGTGGACGGCGAGGTCGCTGTTGGTGACGGTCGCCCCGATGCGCAGGCCGCCGCCGGCTGTGGGTTCGACGCGGTCCAGGGGGAGTTCGCGGACGTCGACGAGGAGGGCGGGGCGTTCCACGCCGGTCTTCATCAGGTCGACGAGGTTGGTGCCGCCGCCGAGGTAGCGCGCGTCCGGGTCGGCGGCGAGGAGGAGACCGCGCCGGTGATGTCGTGGGCGCGCTGGTAGCCGAACTCCCTCATGCGGCGGCCTCCTCGGCGGCGTGCTTCCCGGCCGCGCTTCCCTCTGCGGCGTGTTCCCCGGCGGCGCGGGCGACGGCCTGGACGATCGAGACGTACGCGCCGCAGCGGCACAGGTTGCCGCTCATCCGCTCGCGGATCTCCTCGGGCGTCAGTGGTGGCGGACCCGCCTCGGGAGCAGGGTCGTCGGTGACGGCGCTCGGCCAGCCGGCCGCGTGTTCCTCGATGACGGCGATGGCCGAGCAGATCTGGCCGGGCGTGCAGTAGCCGCACTGGTAGCCGTCGAGGTCGAGGAAGGCCTGCTGGACGGGGTGCAGTTCGTCGCCCTCGGCGACGCCTTCGATGGTGGTGATCTCGCGGCCCTCGGCCGCGACCGCGAGGCTGAGACAGGAGACGACGCGCCGCTGGTCGACCAGGACGGTACAGGCGCCGCACTGCCCCTGGTCGCAGCCCTTCTTGGTGCCGGTGAGGTCGAGGCGCTCGCGCAGGGCGTCGAGGAGGGTGGTGCGGTGGTCGATGGGCAGGTGGTGCTTCTCGCCGTTGATGTTCAGGGTGATCGCACTGGACGTGGACGAGGGCGCTGGGGCCATGTTCAGCCTTCTCTGGTGTCGGGTGACGAGAACCGGGACCCTGGTCGGCGACCGCGGGCCCCGGCCGGGAGTAAGGTAGCCCTAACCGGACCACTGTCCGCTTACCCCGAAAACGTAACGGACAGTTGTCCGGTTAACAAGGATGGGTTTCGGCCAAGCACCACGAGTCCGGCCACGCCCCCGAGGAGGATCCGTGTCCCAGCAGCCGAAGAAGGACACCGCCCTGCGTTCGGACGCCCAGCGCAACCGCGAGCGCATCCTGCGCGTGGCCACGGTCGAGCTGACGCTGCGCGCGGACGCCCCGCTGAGCGCGATCGCCAAGAAGGCGGGGGTCGGGCAGGGCACCTTCTACCGCAACTTCCCCCACCGGGAGGCGCTGGTCCTGGAGGTCTACCGCTACGAGATGCAGCAGGTCGCCGACGCGGCGTGCGAGTTGCTCCAAAGCCGCCCGCCGGAGCGGGCCCTGCGCGAGTGGATGGACCGGCTCGCCCGCTTCGCGATGACGAAGGCGGGTCTCGCGGACGCGATCCGGCTGGTGACCAGCGCGCCGGGGGGCCCCGCCAGGCCCGGCCCCACCCCGGTCATGGAAGCGGCCGGAACCCTGCTCGGCGCCTGCGAGGACGCCGGTGCCATCCGCCCGGGGGTGACACCGGACGACTTCTTCCTCGCGATCGCCGGCCTCTGGCAGATCGATCCGCACGAGGACTGGGAGCCGAGGGCCGGCCGGCTCCTGGACCTCGTCATGGACGGGCTGCGCGCGGGGGCGCCGGGCGGGTGACCGGACCGCCGGCCGTCGTTGTCGGCGGGGCGTGTGATGATGCCCCGTGAGCTGCCGGGCCTGGGGAGGGACCGCGCGCGGAAACATCGACGGGAGCGGTGAGTTGAGCAAGGGTGGGGCGTCCGTACCGGACGAGGAGTGGGAGCGGTTCCTGAGGGAGTCCGAGGCCGGCAGCCCGGGCGCGCCCGAGGAACCCTCGGCGCGGGCCCGGATGGTGACCCGGCGGCTCCAGGAGGAGCCCCGACCGCCGCAGGGGTGGCGGACGCATCAGCCTCCCCGGCCCCGGCGCGGGAAGGGCGGGCTCGCGGTGGGCCTCGCGGTCGTCGTGGTCCTGCTGGTCGCCGTGGCCGTCGCCCCCGGCCGGATCGTCGGCTGGTTCGACGGCGGGGACGCGGTGGACGCCCTGCCGCTCGCCGCCGAGTCGGAGCGCCCGGACGGTCCCCCCGCCCAGGCGGGGGACGGGCCGCTTCCCACGCGGGACGAGCCGTTCGCCGGATCCCCCGCGGCCCGGTGGGCCGACGGCGCGGCGGGCATCCATCTGCCCGCGCCGCGGGCGACCGGCTGGATGAGCGAGGCGGAGGTCGGCGCGGCGCTGGACCGTACCCGGGACTTCCTCGTCGCCTCCAGCCTCGACCCCGCCGTGCTGCGCGGCGAGCGGCCCACGAAGGCCATGGCGCTCATCAACCCGCACCAGGCGGACGTGCAGGATTACCTGAAGAAGGCGTTCCGCGCGCCCGACCGCGAGAACGACCCCCTCCTGCTGTTCAGCCGCTTCCGGTCCGCCGATGTGCGGCCGGTCGGGGACGTGGTCAAGACGCGCGGCCGGGTCACCTTCCGGGAGGGCGAGAAGGGCGCGGTGGAGGTGTCCACCGATGTCACCTACGTCCACCCGGTCATGCGCGCCTCGGGCGACGACGAGGTCGCGCGCACCATCGTGCGCCGTGAGGTGGTGCTGAGCTGGGACGACCCGGAGAAGATCGTGATCGAGCCGGGGACGTTCTCCCTCGTCTCCTACAAGGTGGACACCACCAACGGCGGTTGCGGCAACCACAGCGGCTATTTGATCCCCGCGTTCCTCGCCGACCGCACCACCGCCGAGGGCGGCGACGGCCCGGCGGTCGACCCGTACGACCGCAGCACACCGATCGAGGAGCGGACGCGGGAGGGCGACGGCGAAGGCTGCGACACCGCCACCAGGTCATGAGCTCCCGGCCCTGAGGAAAGGCCCTGCGCGGCCTCCGGGCCGGTCCGCGGGCCTCCCCGCCACCAATCCGGCGATCGCCCGGTGCCGAATAGGTGGTGAGGGCCGCGGACACTGCCGCTCTCTCCCGCGAGAGGCGGTGCGCCATGGTCACCCTGATACTGATCGGTCTGCTGGGCGGACTGATCACCGCTGTCTCGCCCTGCATCCTGCCCGTCCTGCCGGTGGTGTTCCTGGCGGGCGGCACCGGGAAGGGCGAGAACGCGGGACAGCCGGCCCGTTCCCCCGGCACAGCCGGAGCCGGCGGTGAGGGCGGGCCGGCAGGCGACAGCGGCGGGACGGCGGACGACCGCGGGACCGGGGGATCGGCGGACGGAGCGGGCGGCGCCGTGGCGACCGCTCCCCCGGCCGCGCCCGCACGCGCGCCGCGCAATCGGCGTCCGTACGCCGTGGTCGCCGGGCTCGTCGTCAGCTTCGCGTTCTTCACCCTGCTCGGGGTGACGATCATCTCCGCCCTCGGCCTGCCGCAGGACATCCTGCGCTACGTGGGCCTGGGGCTGCTCGTCCTCATCGGCCTGGGCCTGATCTTCCCGCCGGTCGAACGCCTGCTGGAGAAGCCCTTCGCCCGTCTCCCGCAGCGCCAGGTCAACAAGGAGGGCGGCGCCTTCGCGCTCGGGCTCGGCCTCGGTCTGCTGTACGTGCCGTGCGCCGGGCCCGTCCTGGCGGCGATCACCATCGCGGGCGCCCGGGGCGAGATCAGCTCCGACATCGTGGTGCTGACCCTGTCGTTCGCCGTGGGCACCGCCGTACCGCTGCTCCTGTTCGCCCTCGCCGGGCGCAGGGTCGCCGAACGGGTCGCCGCTTTCCGCCGCCGCGCCCGTGGGCTGCGGATCGCCGCCGGCTGCGTGATGATCGTCCTCGCGGTGGGCCTGGCACTGGACGTCACGGCCGCGATCCAGCGGTCCCTGCCCGACTACACCTCCGGTGTGCAGGAGAAGATCGAGGACAGTGACGCGGCGCGGCAGCAGTTGTCCGGTCTGTACGACAACTCCAACAAGGAGCTCTCCCGCTGCGAGGACGGCGCCGACGAACTCCGCTCCTGCGGGAAGGCCCCGGCGCTGGAGGGCATCGACTCCTGGTTCAACACCCCCGGCGACCGGCCCGTGGACCTGAAGAGCCTGCGCGGCAAGGTCACCCTGGTCGACTTCTGGACGTACTCCTGCATCAACTGCCAGCGTGCGGTGCCGCATCTGCGGGACTGGGAGCGCGCCTACCGGGACGCCGGACTGCGCATCATCGGGGTGCACTCCCCCGAGTTCGCCTTCGAGAAGAAGCGGAGCAATGTCGTCGCCGGGGCGGAGAAACTGGGCGTGGACTGGCCCGTCGCTCTCGACAACGACCTCACCACCTGGGACAACTACCGCAACCGCTTCTGGCCGGCGAAGTATCTGATCGACGCCGAGGGCACCGTCCGGTACTTCAAGTTCGGCGAAGGCGAGTACGACAAGACGGAGAAGATGATCCGGGAGCTGCTCCGGCAGGCCGATCCCACCGTCGTCCTTCCGAAGCCCACGGGCCGTGCGATGGACGATCTGGCAGCCGACCGGACGCCCGAGACCTATCTGAGCAACCTGGGCATCCGCGGGTACGTCGGCACCCCCCTGGTGGACGACCGGCCGGCCGTCTATCGCTTCCCCAAGGGCGCGCTTCCGCTCAACAAGCTCTCGCTCGACGGCACCTGGACCGCCGGGTACGAGCAGTTCACGGCGGGGAAGGACGCCCGGCTGGCCTTCACCTACCGCGCCAAGAACGCCAACCTCGTTCTCGCGGGCACCGGCAAGGTCACCGTCCTCGTGAACGGCGAGGTGACCAAGACCGTCAGCGTGACGGGGTCGCCGGCGCTGTACCGCCTCACCGACGACAAGGACGCCCGGACCGCCCGCCTCGAACTGCGTATGGACGATGGTCTTCGGGCCTACGCGTTCACCTTCGGGTGAGCCTCCGGGCCGGGGCCGGGGCCGGAGCCGGAGCCGGAGCCGGATCCGGAGCCCGCCCCCGAGTCCGCCCCCAGCCCGGCGAACCGGTCCAGCAGTCCGGCGGCCGTCGCCACGTCGTCCGTCAACGGCCGGTCGGCCGACTCCGCGTCGAGCACCGAGGCCGCCAGTTCGAAGGCGCGGCCGACGGGCAGTTCCGGGTCGAGGCGCAGTTCCCGCTGGCGCAACGCCCTCACGGCCGCAACGAGTTCGCAACCCACGACGAGCCGGAACGCCTCGCAGGCCCGCAGGGTCTGCCGCGCCGCCAGCGAAGCGAAGCTGGCCTGCTCCTCGACGCCCCGCGAGAGCACGGCATGCCCGAGCGAGGCGGGTGCGGAGTAGGCCCGCAGGTCGCCGAGGGCCGCCCCGGCCGCGTACTCGAGGATCATCACGCCCGAGGACGCGGGCTCGCCGTCCGCGAGGAAGGGGCGCAGCCGGGTGAAGCCCGGTTCGTTGAGGGTCGAGAGACGGGAGGTGGAGAGCCGGGTAACCTGGGTGACCGCCAGCCTGAAGTGGTCGAGCGACAGGGCGAGTTGGGCGAGGTAGAAGCCGCCGTGATGGTAGGCGGCCATGTCGTCGGCCGAGATCAGCGGGTTCTCGGCCGCCGCGTTGATCTCGACTTCGACGACCTCTTCGAGCGCGTCGGCCGCGTCGTGCGCGGGGCCGTGGATCTGCGGCAGGCAGCGGAAGCCGTACGGGTCCTGGATCCGGCCGAGCGGGGGCGTCGGGCGGTCGGGGGCGCCGAGCAGCAGTCGCATCCGCTCCGCGACCGCGTACGAACCGGCGTGCCGCCGCGCCTCGTGGACGGGCAGCGCGTAGGCCTCGTAGCTGCCGTCGATCGCCATCAGGGAGAGGGCCGCCACCACCTGGGTCGCCCCGATCAGGGCGCGCAGTTCGTGCAGGGCGAGGGCGGACTGGCCGAGGGTGAGGGCGTTGCTGCTGATCAGGGCGAGGGCGTCGTTGTTGTCGAGCGGCTGCGGTTCGGGGGCGGTCCCAGCCCCCTGCCAGGGGTGTTCGCCCGCGAGCGCGAGGCCCATCTGGGCGAGCGCCGCGATGTCGCCGGTGCCGACCGAGCCGAGGGCGTTGACCTTCGGGTGGGCGCCCGTCTCCAGGGCGTCGCAGAGCGCGGTGACGACGGTCGGGCGCAGCCCGGCACCGCCCGCGAGGAGCTGGTTGGCGCGGACGGCGAGCATGGCGCGGACCTGCCGCGCGGGAAGCTCCTCGCCGATCGCCCCGGCGTGGCTGCGCAGCAGGCGCAGTCCGTGGTCGGCGGCCGCCTCGGTGGGCACGGACTCATTCCGGTTCGCGCCGACGCCGGTGGAGCGGCCGTAGACGCGACCCCATGAAGCGATCTCCCGCGCGGCGTTCCACGAGGCGTCGACGCGCTTCATGCCCTCGGCCGCCGGGACGGGCCGGGCAGCGGATTCGGCCATGCGTACGACATCTGGGACCATCAGGCGGCGGCCGTCGAGGATGACGACCGCATCGTTGTCATCGGCCACCCCGTCCACGATATGAGACGACATCAGGTGCATTTCCTCCCCTGTCGGACGATCCGTCTTGCCCTGCGGCCGCCCGTAACCAGGGATTTACGCCCGGGTGGCGACGACCTATTGACAATCTATTCAGCCACCGAGAACTCTGCATGATGATATGCAGCCGGGCAAGGGACTCCTCATGATCCAATTCGACAAGGCCCACAAGCGCTTCCCGAACGGCACGACCGCGGTGCACGACCTCACGCTCGACCTGCCGGAAGGGGGCGTGACCGTCCTCGTCGGATCTTCCGGTTGCGGCAAGACGACCACGCTCCGCATGATCAACCGGATGGTCGAGCCGACCTCCGGGACGATCCGGGTGGGCGGCAAGGACGTCCTGGAGCAGGACGCCGCCGAACTGCGCCGCTCCATCGGATACGTGATCCAGCAGGCCGGGCTCTTCCCGCACCGCACCGTCCTGGACAACATCGCGACCGTACCGCTGCTGCTGGGCTGGGGCCGGAGGAAGGCGCGGGCGCGGGCGGCGGAGCTGCTGGAGACGGTCGGCCTCGCCACCGACGCGGCCAAGCGCTACCCGCACCAGCTCTCGGGCGGTCAGCAGCAGCGCGTCGGCGTGGCCCGCGCGCTCGCCGCCGACCCGCCGGTCCTCCTGATGGACGAGCCCTTCGGCGCCGTAGACCCGGTGGTCCGCACCCAGCTCCAGGACGAACTGCTGCGTCTTCAGCGCGAGTTGAACAAGACCATCGTCTTCGTCACGCACGACATCGACGAGGCCGTACGGCTCGGGGACCGGATAGCCGTCTTCCGTACGGGCGGCCATCTCGTCCAGTGCGCCTCCCCCGCCGAGCTGCTGGCCCGCCCGGCGGACGCGTTCGTCGCGGACTTCCTGGGCGCCGAGCGCGGTCTCAAGCTGCTGTCCCTCACGACGCTCGAAGAGGTCACCCAGGGCCCCGCGCCCGAAGGCGCCCGCTGGCAGCTGACCCTGGACGCCGCCCGCAGGCCGCTGGCCTGGCGCGACAGCGAGAGCAAGGACGCGGCGGAGATACCCGTCCGGCCCCTGCGGGACAGAGACTCGCTGCTCTCCGCGCTCAACGAGTCGATCGCCGCGCCGAGCGGCCTGGTCGCCCGGGTCGACGCGGACGGCGTCCTCACCGGCGTCACCTCCCGTGAGGACATCCACGCCCGCGCAGGACAGGTGCACAGCGCGGCGAGCACGGTGGCGGCGTGAGCGTCGACTGGTCGTGGATAGCCGACCACACCGACGATCTCACCACCCTGACGCTCTCCCACCTCCAGGCCGCGCTGACCGCCGTCCTCCTCGGCCTGCTGATCTCGCTCCCCCTGGCCGTGCTGGCGCACCGGGTGCGCAGGCTGCGCGGGCTGCTCCTCGGCCTGTCGAACGTCCTGTTCACGATCCCGTCCATCGCGGTGTTCGTGCTCCTCCTCCCGGTCAGCGGACTGACCCGCACCACCACCGTCATCGGCCTGACGATCTACACGCTCGTCGTGCTCCTGCGGAACACCGTCGAGGGCCTGGACTCCGTGCCCACCCGGACGAAGGAGGCCGCGAAGGCCATGGGCACCCGGCCGCTGCGCACCCTGCTCACCGTCGAACTCCCCCTCGCCCTGCCCGTGATCATGGCGGGGGTGCGCATCGCGACCGTGATGGCGATCTCCCTGGTCTCCGTGGCCACGTACATCGGCGACGGCGGGCTCGGGCAGCTCTTCACCGACGGGTTCCAGCGCAACTTCCCCACCCCCGTCATCGTCGGCGTCGTCCTGACGCTGCTCCTGGCGCTCGTCGCGGACGCGCTGCTCGTCACCCTCCAGTACGTCCTGACGCCGTGGACCCGCCGGCAGAAGCAGGGGGCCTGACCTCATGTACGAACTCCTCAAGGGCCTCGGCTCCTGGCTGGTCGGCAGCGAGCAGTGGACCGGCTCCGACGGCATCGGCCACCGGCTCGCCGAGCACCTCCAGTACTCACTGCTCGCCACGCTCGTCGCGGCCGCCATCGCCCTGCCGGTCGGTCTGCTCATCGGCCACACCGGGCGGGGCGCGTTCGTCGCGATCAACCTGTCGAGCTTCGGCCGGGCGCTGCCCACGGTCGGTCTCGTGGTCCTCGTCTTCCTCGCCAGCGGTCTGTCGATGTGGCCGGTCTACATCGCGCTGGTGGCGCTCGCGGTCCCGTCCATCGTGACCAACACGTACGCCGGGATGACGGCGGTCGACCCGGAGGTGCGGGACGCGGCGCGCGGCCAGGGCATGCGCGGGTACCAGGTGCTCTTCCAGGTCGAACTGCCCCTGGCGCTCCCCCTGATCATGACCGGGCTGCGGCTCGCGCTCATCCAGGTCGTCGCGACGGCGACCATCGCCGCGTACGTCTCCTTCGGCGGGCTCGGCCGGTACGTCTTCGACGGGCTCGCCCAGCGCGACCTCGTGCAGGTCCTCGGCGGGGCTGTGCTCGTGGCGCTCGTCGCCGTCGTCCTCGACCTCGCGCTCTCCGCCCTCCAGCGCTTCCTCTTCCGCCACCGCCCCGCCCCGCAGTCCTAGGAGTCGGCCCCTCATGACCCGTACGAACCGCGAAATCCGCGCGACCCGCATGAACCCCATGAACCGCAGGGCTCTCCTCGGCGGGCTCCTCGCCGCCGCCACCGTCCCCGCGCTCTCCGCGTGCAGCAGCGGCATCACCTCGCTCGAAGGAGACGGGGCCGGGGGCGGGGGCGGCGGCTCCAGCAAGGGCGGCGTCACCATCGGCACCGCCAACTTCACCGAGAACCAGGTCCTCGGGTACCTCTACGCCGCCGCCCTCGAAGCGGCCGGGGTGAAAACCACGGTCCGCCCGAACCTGGGCACCCGCGAGATCCTGATCCCCGCGCTCAAGGGCGGCGACATCGATCTGCTGCCCGAGTACCAGGGCGCGCTGCTGCACTACCTCGACACCAGGGCGACGGCCACCGAGGAGGGCACGATGCAGAACGCCCTCGCGATGCTCCTGCCGCGCGGCCTGCAGATCCTCCCGTACGGCGAGGCGGAGAACGCCGACGCCTTCGCCGTGACCAGGGAGACCGCCGACACGTACGGCCTGAAGTCCCTGGCCGACCTGGCGAAGCACAACGGCAAGCTCGTCATCGGCGCGGCCCCCGAGGTCAAGAAGCGCACGGTGGGCTCGGTGGGCCTCAAGGAGGTGTACGGCGTCGAGTTCAAGGAGTTCAAGTCCCTCGACTCCTCGGGCCCGTTGGTCAAGGGGGCCCTGAAGAAGGGCGATGTGGACGTGGCGAACCTGTTCACCACCGACACCGACATCGCCGCCGAGGGCTGGGTGGTCCTCACCGACCCGAAGAACCTCATCCCCGGTCAGCACGTCGTCCCGCTGATCGCCGACCGCAAGGCCGACTCGACGGTCCGCAAGGCGCTCGCCCGGCTCGGGTCCGTGCTGACGACGAAGGACCTCACCGAGCTGAACCGCCTGGTGGACAAGGACCGGAAGGACCCCGAGGACGTCGCGTACGACTGGGCGGCGGAGCACGGCATCAAGAAGTAGCCGCTTCCGGCCCGAGCCGGCGGGCCGGACGGACTGCACCACACCACCGAGAGACCAGGGAGCCGCAGCATGGCAGCCGAAGACCTGGTGGAGCGCCGCTCCATCGACGTCGTCCCGGACGACGAACGGCACGGGACCGCGTTCAGTCAGTTCACCCTCTGGCTCGGCGCCAACCTCCAGATCACGGCGGTGGTCACGGGCGCGCTGGCCGTCGTCTCCGGCGGTGACGTGGTGTGGTCGGTCGTCGGCCTGCTGCTGGGCAATCTGCTCGGCGGCGCGGTCATGGCCCTGCACTCGGCGCAGGGCCCGAAACTGGGGCTGCCCCAGATGATCCAGTCGCGGGCCCAGTTCGGGGTGAAGGGCGCGGTCGTCCCGCTGCTGCTGGTCATCCTCATGTACGTGGGGTTCTTCGCGAGCGGCAGCGTGCTGGCCGGCCAGGCGACGGCCCGGCTCATGCACACGGACGACACGGTCGGCATCGTCGTCTTCGCGGTGGTCACGGCCGTCATGGCGGCGGTCGGCTACCGGATCATCCACGCCCTGGGACGGGTGGCGAGCGTCGTCTGCGCCTTGGCCTTCGTCTATCTGGGCATCCGTCTGCTGGACCGGGTCGACCTCTCGGCGCTGCTCGGCGACGCCCACTTCGACCTGCCGATGTTCCTGCTGGCGGTGTCGCTCTCGGCGTCCTGGCAGCTGGCTTTCGGACCGTACGTCGCGGACTACTCGCGCTATCTGCCGCGTACGACGTCGGGGCGGTCCACGTTCTGCTGGACGCTGTCGGGGTCGGCCATCGGCTCGCAGTGGTCCATGACGTTCGGGGTGCTGGTGGCGGCGACCGCCGGGGAGGCCTTCCTCACGGACCAGGTCGGCTATGTGGTGGGGCTCGGCGGCGCGGGGCTGATCGCGTCGTTCCTCTACTTCGTGATCGCGCTGGGCAAACTGACCATCAATGTGCTGAACACGTACGGCGGTTTCATGTCGATGGTGACGAGCATCAGCGGGTTCCGGGGTCAGCGGATGCTGTCGCAGCGCGGCCGGGCGGTGTACATCGGGCTCATCATGGTGGCGGGGACAGCACTGGCGCTGCTGGGCAAGGACAGCTTCCTGACGTCGTTCAAGGACTTCTTGCTGTTCCTGCTGACGTTCTTCACCCCGTGGTCGGCGATCAACCTGGTCGACTACTACCTGATCTCACGGGAGCGGTACGACATCCCCGCGCTCTCCGACCCCCGGGGCCGCTACGGCGCCTGGCGCTGGGACGCGCTCACCGTCTACGGGATCGGCGTCCTCACCCAACTCCCTTTCCTGGTGACGCACTTCTACACGGGTCCGCTGGTGGACCCCTTGGGCGGCGCGGACATCTCCTGGATCGTGGGCCTCGTGGTCCCGGCCGTCCTGTACTGGCTGCTGGCCCGCCGCGACACCCGGCACATCCCCGAGGAGACGGTCTACGTCCTCGCCCCACCGCACGAGCGGTGAGGGAACAACGGCGTGCACAGCGGGCGGGGCCCGACGCGTGATGCGTCGGGCCCCGCCCGCTGTGCCTACGGCGCGAGAGATCAGACGCGACGGTGACGGCCGTAGTACTCACCCGTCGTGCGGTGGAAGTCCACGTCGCCGACGTGCTTGTCCTTGTCGAACTCCGGGGAGTCCTTGATCTGGTCCTTGGTGAGGTCGACGTAGATCTTCTTGTCGTCGTTGTCGACGCGGCTCACCGTGCCCGCCGGGAGCAGGACGTGCTTGCCGAAGATCCATACGCCGGTGTCGACGACCAGGTACGAGGACGTGACGTCGTCGGAGTGCTTGTCGACCTTGCCGATGCTGCCGTCCGTGGCCTCGACCTTGTAGCCGATCAGGTCGGTGCCGACGGTGTGACCGGCGGTCGGCTGGTATCCCCACAGGTTCTCGGACATAGGAAACTCCTTCGTTCGCACGGACGTACATGAGGTATTCGAAGCGGTTCACGGACGGTTGCCGGCGCCGGTTGGTCGTTGTCCGGGCGGGCTTTCCTTTTCCTCATCAACCGCTGACAGCCTCGTGCCCCTCCTTTTCCGCCCCATGTCCCCGAAATCGGTAGTTTTTCCCTGGGTTCCGGGGGAACTCGGCGGGCTCGTACTCTCAGCCCAGCAGCGCCGCGACAACGATGAGCGCGGGGACCGACAGCAGCGTGGACAGCAGGATGGAGTCCCGCGCGAACCGTTCGGCGACCCGGTAGTGCGAGGCGTACGTGAAGAGGTTCTGGGCGGCCGGGAGTGCCGCGATCACGACGACGTCGAGCAGGGCCTCGCCCCGCAGGTGGAAGAGGCCCGCGCCGACGGCCCAGGCGACGAGCGGCTGCGCGACGGTCTTCAGCAGGGCGGACAGGTACAGCACGCCCCGGTCCTCCCCGCGGCCGGGCCGTTCGGCGCCTCGCAGGGATATCCCGAAGGCGAGGAGGACCGCGGGGACCGACATGTTGCCGATGAGGACGAGCGGTTCGAGCAGCGGGCCGGGCAGGGTCAGACCGGACGCCGCCACCGCCACCCCGGACAGCGAACCGATCGCCATGGGGTTGCGCAGGGGCGTGGTCAGCCGCCGGAGGACCGAGCCCCGCTCCCCGGGGCGGCTGAGGTCGAGGACGGTGAGGGCCAGCGGAGTCATCACGATCTGCTGGAGCAGCAGGACCGGCGCGACGAGCGAGGCGTCACCGAGGACGTACACGGCGATCGGAATGCCCAGGTTCCCGGCGTTGACGTAACTGGAGCACAGGGCGCCGATCGTGACCCGTCCGGCGTCCCAGCGCAGGAACGGCCCGGCCACCGCGATGAACACGACGGCCGCCGCACCCGTGGCGATGGCGGTGACCAGCAGACGCTGCGACAGGACGACGGACAGGTCGGCGCCGGCGAGCATCGTGAACAGCAGGGCCGGGGTCGCGACGTTGAAGGCGAGCCGGGTCAGCACGGTCCGGCCGTCCTGACCGAGGTAACCGCGGCGCCCTATGACGTACCCGACGGCGATGACGGTGGCGATCACCGTGAATCCGGTGAGTACTCCCTGCATGTCTTCCTTGCGGGTGGATCAGGTGCGGTGGGCGGCCCCGCGGGTGGAACGCCTGGTCAGGTACGTGCCGGGACAGCGTCTCAGACCGGTGGCCGCAGTCCTGCGGCGGGGCGCGACCGGTCGCGCGTGACGCGCCGGGCCCCGGGCCGGACGGGCGTCCGGCGATCTGTCCCGGCCGCTCGGCACAAGCCCGTTCTCACCCGTTCGGTCCACCGCCGGGACCGCCCACCAGCCGCCTCGTTCCCCCCGATATGCCCCTTTCACCGAATCGCCTTAGCCTGCTGACACTGCTCGGATAGTCGACAGCCGGCACGGTCGGCGGAGGGCGAGCTTCCATGGCTGAGCTACGCAAGAAGTCCGGACTGGTCGGCGAGTTGTCGGCCGAGTTCGCGGGCACGATGATCCTGATCCTCTTCGGCTGCGGTGTCGTGGCCCAGGTGGCGGCGGGCGGAGCACTCACGGATCCCCCCGGCGGGCTCGGGGACCACGACAGCATCGCCTGGGCGTGGGGGCTGGGCGTCACGCTCGGCGTCTATGTCGCGGCGCGGCTGAGCGGGGCCCATCTCAATCCCGCGGTGACCCTGGCGCTGGCCGCCTTCAAGGGGTTCCCGTGGAAGAAGGTCGCCCCCTACGCGGTGGCGCAGACGGCCGGGGCGTTCGTGGCCGCGCTGATCGTCCGCTGGAACTACAGCGAGGCGCTGGCGAAGGCCGACCCCGGGCACACCATCAAGACGCAAGGGGTGTTCTCCACCCTGCCCGCCAACGGCAACCCGGCGCTGCCGGTGCACGAGTGGGGCGCGTTCCGCGACCAGATCATCGGCACCGCCATCCTGCTGCTGCTGATCCTGGCCATCACCGACATGCTCAACACCCCGCCCGGCTCGAACATGGGCCCGTTCATCATCGGCCTGGTCGTGGTCGCGATCGGTATGGCGTGGGGAACGAACGCCGGATACGCGATCAACCCGGCCCGTGACTTCGGCCCCCGGCTGGCGAGCTTCCTGACCGGTTACGGCGGGGCGTGGCGGGACCAGTACGGGAATCTCTACTTCTGGGTGCCCATCATCGGCCCGCTGCTCGGCGGCCTGTTGGGCGCGGGGCTCTACAAGTTCCTCGTCGGACGCTTCCTGCCGTCCGCGGAGCCCGAACCGCCGGGTCGCGTCCCGGCGTCCCAAGACTGAACCACAGCGCCCGGAGAGGCAGCACATCATGGCGGACTTCATCGGCGCGGTGGACCAGGGGACCACCAGCACCCGATTCATGATCTTCGATCACGGCGGCAACGAGGTCGCCAAGCACCAGCTGGAGCACGAGCAGATCCTGCCCCGCTCCGGCTGGGTGGAGCACGATCCCGTGGAGATCTGGGAGCGCACCAACTCGGTGATCCAGAACGCCCTGCGGCACGGCGGCCTGTCGCCGACCGACCTGGTGTCGATCGGGATCACCAACCAGCGGGAGACCACGGTGGTCTGGGACCCGCGCAACGGACGGCCCTACTACAACGCCATCGTCTGGCAGGACACCCGTACGGACGTCATCGCCGCGAACCTGGAGCGTTCGGGGAAGGGCGAGGTCATCCGCCGCAAGGCCGGGCTGCCGCCGGCGACGTACTTCTCCGGGGGCAAGATCCAGTGGATCCTGGAGAACGTCGACGGCGTACGGGAGGCCGCCGAGGCCGGTCACGCGATCTTCGGCAACACGGATGCCTGGGTCCTGTGGAACCTGACCGGTGGCCCGAACGGCGGTATCCACGCCACCGACGTGACCAACGCGAGCCGCACGATGCTGATGAATCTGGAAACCCTCGACTGGGACGAGGAACTCCTGGACTTCTTCGGCATCCCCCGGGCGATGCTCCCGAAGATCAACCCCTCGTCGCACCCGGACGCCTACGGCACCACACGCACCTCCCGGCCGCTGAGCGCCGCCATTCCCATCGGCGGCGTCCTCGGCGACCAGCAGGCGGCCACCGTCGGCCAGGTCTGCTTCTCCCCGGCGAGGCCAAGAACACCTACGGGACCGGCAACTTCCTGGTGCTCAACACCGGTGCCGAGCTGGTCCGTTCGCAGAACGGCCTGCTCACCACGGTGGCGTACCAGTTCGGCGACGAACCGGTGGTCTACGCCCTGGAGGGGTCCATCGCCGTCACCGGATCCGCGGTGCAGTGGCTGCGCGACCAGATGAAGATCATCAAGTCGGCGCCGGAGAGCGAGGAGCTGGCCCGCAGCGTCCAGGACAACGGCGGGATGTACTTCGTGCCCGCGTTCTCCGGCCTGTTCGCACCGTACTGGCGCTCCGACGCCCGCGGCGCGATCGTGGGCCTGGCCCGGTACAACGACAACGCCCACCTGGCGCGGGCCACGCTGGAGGCCATCTGCTACCAGAGCCGCGATGTGGTCGAGGCGATGGAGCAGGACTCCGGGGTCCACCTGGACGTGCTCAAGGTCGACGGCGGGGTCACCGCCAACGACCTCTGCATGCAGATCCAGTCGGACGTCCTCGGCGTCGAGGTCAGCCGTCCCGTGGTCGCCGAGACGACCGCTCTCGGCGCCGCGTACGCGGCGGGGCTCGCGACCGGCTTCTGGCAGAACACCGACGAACTGCGCGCCCAGTGGCACGAGTCGAAGCGCTGGTCGCCCCAGTGGTCCGAGAAGCAGCGCGCGGAGGGCTACGCGGGCTGGAAGCGGGCGGTGGAGCGCACCCTCGACTGGGTGAAGGTGCCCTGACGCGCTCGCATAGGTTGGGCCGGTCCCTTCCGCCGTACCGACGAGGATCGGCCCATGCCCAGCAGCACCAGCATCCGTCTCATCGAGCCCGCCGACGCCGCCCCGATCGCCGCCCACCGGGTACGGGACGCCGAGGCGTTCCGGCCGTGGGAACCGGCCCAGCCGGACGACTTCTTCACTCCGGAGGGCCAGGCGGAGCGGATCGAGGGCCTGTTGGCGGGATACCGGGCCGGTACGGTCTGGCCGGGTGCGGTGCTCGCCGGTGACGAGGTGATCGGGCAGATCACCGTCGGGGGCATCCTGCCGCAGCCGCATCTGCGCCGCGGCTCCGTCGGCTACTGGATCGCCTCGGTCGCCCAGAACCGGGGCCATGCCGGGATCGCCGTCGGGCTCGTCCTCCGGTTGATGCGGGAGGAGTTGGGCCTGCACCGCGCCGAGGCGTCCACCAACCTGGAGAACCTGCCCTCCCAACGGGTGCTGCGCCGCAACGGGTTCACCCCGTACGGCGTCGCGCACTCGGCGATCTTCCTCGACGGGGGCTGGCGGGACGGGCTGCTGTGGGAGCGGATCCTCGGCGACTGAGCGGTCCGCGCGGACAGCAGGGAGGTCTCGGAACCCGCGGCGGGACTCCCGTACCAGCAGCACCTGCAGATGCGCGCCGCCCACGCACACGGTGACCGCGCCGGGGATCGTGTGCTGCGCCGCGATGTCCGCGCCGAGCAACAGGAACGCGCCGACGAGCGCCGGCCCGGTGAGGTCGACGGTGGAGCCGCGTCCGGTGAGCCGGCGGGCGATCTGCGGCGCCGCCAGGGCCACGAAGACGATGGGGCCCGCCGCCACCCTCACCGCGGCGATCGCGGCGACGCCGAGGACCACCAGCAGCAGCTTCGCCGCTGCTCGCCGGCCGCTCGCGCCTTCACCGCGACCGGCAATCCGCCGCGGTCTCCGCCGCCCTCTCCTCCAACGCCGAGCGGTCGGGCTGGCGGGTCGAGCGGACCGTCGCCCTCGGCTGGGGAGCGGAGGCCACGGTCCTGCGCCGGGCCTGAACGCCGCTCCCACGGGGTGGGGCGGCGGGGAAGCCGCCGGGGTCAGCCCGACCTCGGCGGCTTCCGTGCGTCGAAGGCGAAGACGGTGTTGTCGTCGGCGGCCACGAACAGCGCGCGGCCGGCGACGGTCACGCGCGGGCTCGCGTTCTGCTCCCCCGTCAGCCCGTCGGCCTGCGGGTCCGTCGTCCACAGCGCCTTTCCGTCGGCCGGCGACAGCGCGACGACCCGGCCGGTGGCCGAGCTGAAGTACACCGCGCCGTCACCCGCCGCAGGCCCCGACGCGCCTTCCACGCCCGTCTGCCGCACCCACTTCGTGCGGCCGGTGGCGGGGTCGAACGCGGTGACGCGGCCGGTCTGCCCGCTCACGTAGACGGTGCCGTCCGCCATGCCGGGGGTGCCGTCGTACACCTGGTCGAGCCGGGAACGGGTCACCTTCCCCGAGGCGGGGTCGACGCGGAGCACCCCGTCGTACCCGGCCCGCGCGGTCCCCTCGTAGTGCGGGGAGAGGAGGACGAGGGAGCCGTCGGCGTCACCGACCGGCACGGCCGGTCCTTCGACCGTGACGGGCCTGCCCAGTTCCCCGGAGTCCAGGGCGAGCGTCCGCAGGGTGGGGCTGCGCCGGTCGAGGGCGTCGACCTCGGCGTCGGTCGCGCACATCGCGAGGAGCCGCGAGCCCGCCGGGACGGGCGCGCACTGGGTTCCCGCGGGGAACGGCGCCGTCCAGACGACCTCGCCGCTGTGCGCGTCCCGGGCCTCGAAGCGGGAGTTGGAGGCGTCGACGGTCACCACTGCGGAACCGGCCACGACGGCGTCCTCGGTCCGGCCGGTGACGGCCGTCGACTGGGCGCCGGACGGGGCGGACCACAGCTCCTCGCCGCTGTCCGCGTCGAGGGCCACGACCTCCTGGGGAGGGCCCTGCGGGGCGTCCTGGTCGGCGATGCGGTAGCCGATCACGGTGTCGTCGGTGGCGCCCACCATGTGCATGCCCTGGACCGGGACGCCGGGGCTCTTCGCGGTCCACACCCGCGTGCCGTCCGCGGGGTTCACCCGGGTCGCGATGACACCGCCGCCTCCGCAGAACAGCGCGTCGTCGCGGGCGACGCAGCGCAGTTCGTCGGGGATGTCCTCGCGGCCGCCCGGCACGGTCGTGCGCCACGGCTCGAAGCCTTCCGGGAGAGTGCCGCCCGGCGCGGCGGCGCTCCGCCCGGCGTCAGCGCCCCGGCCGTCCGTGCCCTCGCCGTTCCCGTCGGCGCCGCCCGTCGTCAGCACGGCGACTCCCCCGCCGATCGCCGCCACGGCGACCGCCGCGGCGAGCACGGGCCGCCAGCGGCGCCGCAGCCGGCCGCCGATCGCGGTGCCGGTGCCGCCCGCTTCGGGAACGGCCGGGGCGGCCGGGGCAGCGGGAGTGGCCGAGGAAGCCGGTTCGGGGGCCGCCGGAGGCGGGGTGTCCGGTGTCATGAGGTGGTGCTGAGTGAGCATGTCGCGGGTCCGGCCCGGCCCCGGCCCGCCGGTGGCGGTGCCGCCCAGGTCGGACGGCAGATCGCGGAGGAGCACGAGGAGTTCGTCCACCGAGGGGCGCCGCTCGGGATCCTTGTCCAGGCACGGCTCGACGACCGCGCGCAGGGCATCCGGCACGGCACCCAACGACGGCTCCTCGTGCACCACTTGGTAGGCCGTGATGTAGGGGCTGTCCGCGTCGAAGGGCCCGTGGCCCGTCGCCGCGTACACCAGGAGCGTCCCCAGCGAGAAGACGTCGGAGCGCGGCCCCACGCCGCGTGGGGCCTGTAGCTGCTCGGGCGACATGAAGGGCGGCGTACCGATGACCCGCCCGGTCATCGTCAACGTCTGCTGGTCCACGGCGCGGGAGATGCCGAAGTCGATGACGCGGGGCCCCTCGGCCGAGAGGACGACGTTCGAGGGCTTCAGATCGCGGTGGACGACGCCCACCCGGTGGATGTCGCGCAGCGCCTCCGCGAGACCGACGGCGAGCCTGCGCAGCTCCGCCCCGTTCAGGGGGCCCTCGTCGGTGATGCGCTGGGCGAGCGTGGGGCCCTCGATGTAGGTCGTCGCCATCCACGGCTGGTCGGCCTCGGGGGCGGCGTCGACCACGGCGGCGGTGAACGCTCCGCTCACCCGACGTGCGGCGGCCACCTCCTGCCGGAACCGGATGCGGAACTCGTCGTCCCCCGCGAACTGCTGGTGGATCAGCTTGATCGCGATGGACCGGCCGGAACTCGTCCGGGCCAGGAAGACCGTGCCCATGCCACCCGAACCGAGCCGCGCCTCCAGCGGATAGCCGCCGATCTCGGCTGGATCACCTCCGCGCAGCGACACTCTCCCCGACCTCCCGTCCCCCGTGCGTCCGTCTCCGCCACCCACGGGCCTGCTCGTTCGTGCTGCACCCAAACTAGTCGCAGGGCGGTACGGCGCGGCAAAGCGGGTGACGTACAGGAGGCCGGACGCCCACGGGGGCCCGCCGGTCGGCCACCTCGGTGGCGGAGGCCGGATCTCGCTGGGCAGCGCTGTCAGCCGCGAGGTCCGCCTCTCGGCACGTAGTGCTGCGGGAGCCCTCGCCGTTCCTCGGGCGGCAGGTTGCGGGCCGGTGTCTCCACCGGGGTCGAGGCGGGCCGGCCCCGCTCGCGGTCCCAGCCCGCCCGGGCGCGCGGATGGAAGCGGTGCCGCTCGGGGACGTACCGCCAGGCGTGGTGCACCGACCGGCCCAGCAGCCGCAGCAGCCGTTCGTCGTGGGGCGTCCAGCGCAGGCCCAGGCGGTCCCGGACGGTCTGCGGATACAGGCCGACCGTGATCCACAGGGTCGTCCGGACGAGCGGGACGCGGGCGAGGGCCCAGAGCGGCGACGGCAGCCACCGCAGGAGGGGCGGCCGGGCGATGCGGCGCATGTTCAGGACGTCCCGGGTCGGCCGGTTGTCCTCCAGGACGTCGGCGCACATGTGGTCCCAGTACCGCTGGAACTCCTCCCAGCTGCCGGGCACGGGTTTCATCGAGAGGCCGTACAGCGCGTACCAGCGGACGTGCTCGTCGAAGAGCGTGTGCCGCTGTGCCTCGGTGAGGCCGCCGCCGAAACGCTCGGCGACGTGCACGGTCAGCATGAAGAACGTGGCGTGTGCCCAGTAGAACGTGCCCGGGTTGAGCGCGTGGTACGGGCGGCCGTGCGCGTCGACGCCGCTGACCGAGGCATGGTAGCCGCGCACCTCGCGGGCTGTTCGGGCGGCGAGCGGGCCGTCGTAGACCACTCCTCCGATCGGGTACAGCGAGCGGAAGAGGCGCTCCCAGCGCTCCTCGAAGAAGCGTGAGTGCTCGGCGACGCCCGCGCCCAGCTCGGGGTGCATGTTCTGCATCGATCCGGCCCAGGGGGCGAGGAGGAGGCCCCTCCAGTCGCCGAACCAGCGCCAGGTGAGGGAGTCGGGGCCGAGAGGTTCGGGGGTCTCGGGCCGGTCGGGTGGGATCCGTGCGGTCCGTGCGGTGACGCTGTCACGTGTACCTCCGCTGGGGTTCTCCGCTGCGAGGCCGTCGAGAGCAATCTGATGACATCTGTCCTCAGGGTAAAATGTGCGGACACCTGTCGTCAATTGCGCGAGCAGCGCCCGATGACGTGAAAAGAGCACGGGGGAAACGGAGTTGACGGAACGGAGCTGGGGCGGCACCAAGCTCGCCGATCGTCGCGCCGCCCGCCGGCAGACCCTGCTGGACGTCGCCGAGCGGCTGGCCGGCGAGGAGGGGTGCGCGGCCGTCACGGTCCGGTCGGTCTGCCGTGGGGCACGGCTGACGGACCGCTATTTCTACGAGAGCTTCACCGGCCGCGACGACCTGCTCCTCGCCGCCTTCGAGCGGGTCGCCGACGAGGCCCGGAGGGCGCTGGAGGGAGCGGTGGCGACCGGCGGCCCGCAGCGCGAGGACCGGGCCCGGGCCGCCGTATCCGCTTTCGTCGCCCTGGTCCTGGACGCGCCGCACAAGGGCCGCCTGCTGCTCCTGGAACCCTTCGCCGACCCGGCGCTGGGGGCTCGCAGCCATCTGCTCATGCCGGTGTTCACCGACCTCGTGGGCGGCCAGCTCGCCGGTACGGGGGACGACATCGACCGCCGTCTGGCCGCGCACGCGCTGGTGGGCGGTCTGGCGAACCTCTTCGCGGGGTGGCTGCACGGCACCCTCGACGTACCGCGCGAGCGGCTGGAGGCGCACTGCGTGGAGCTGGTGCTCGCGGCGACTACGTCCGCGACCGCGTCCGGGAAGTAGCCATCCCGGTCATGCGTCGTCGACACGCTCCGCCATCACGCGAATCGAACAAGGTGAAAGTTTAACCAACAGTCTTCTCAACAGGATCACCCGTCACTACGGTGAGGGACCCATGAGTCCCCCCATCGCCCCCGTGGGCTGGAGTCGCTGGCTGGTACCGCCCGCCGCCCTCTCGATCCACCTCTCCATCGGCCAGGCCTACGCCTGGTCCGTGTTCAAGCCCCCGCTGGAGGACGCCCTCGGCCTCAGCGGCACCCAGAGCGCCCTGCCCTTCCAGCTCGGCATCGTCATGCTCGGCCTCTCCGCCGCCTTCGGCGGCACGCTCGTCGAGCGGCGCGGGCCCCGATGGGCCATGACCGTCGCCCTCGTCTGCTTCTCCTCCGGCTTCCTGATCTCCGCGCTCGGCGCGGCGACCCAGCAGTTCTGGCTGATCGTCCTGGGGTACGGCTTCGTCGGGGGCATCGGTCTCGGCATCGGCTACATCTCACCCGTGTCGACGCTCATCAAGTGGTTCCCCGACCGCCCCGGCATGGCCACGGGCATCGCCATCATGGGGTTCGGCGGCGGTGCGCTGATCGCCTCGCCCTGGTCGGCGCAGATGCTGGAGTCGTTCGGCAGCGACAGCGAGGGCATCGCCCTGGCCTTCCTGGTGCACGGACTGTCCTACGCCGTCTTCATGCTGCTCGGCGTCCTGCTGGTACGGGTGCCGCGCCCGCGTACGGAGGAACAGCGGGCGGACGGCGGCCCCGCCACCGCCGCCGGGCCGCAGGTGTCGGCGCGTCAGGCGCTGCGCACTCCGCAGTTCTGGCTGCTGTGGGTCGTGCTCTGCATGAACGTGACGGCCGGCATCGGCATCCTGGAGAAGGCCGCGCCGATGATCACGGACTTCTTCGCGGACACCTCGACGCCCGTGTCGGTGACCGCTGCCGCCGGTTTCGTGGCCCTGCTGTCGGCGGCCAACATGGCCGGCCGGATCGGCTGGTCCTCGACCTCCGACCTGATCGGGCGCAAGAACATCTACCGGGTCTATCTGGGTGCGGGCACGCTCATGTACGCGCTCATCGCCCTGGTCGGCGACTCGTCCAAGCCGTTGTTCGTGCTGTGCGCGCTGGTCATCCTCTCCTTCTACGGCGGTGGCTTCGCGACGATCCCCGCCTACCTGAAGGACTTGTTCGGCACGTATCAGGTGGGCGCGATCCACGGCCGTCTGCTCACCGCCTGGTCCACGGCCGGTGTCCTCGGGCCGCTGATCGTGAACTGGATCGCCGACCGGCAGGAGGAGGCCGGGAAGGACGGCGCGGATCTGTACAGCACGTCGCTCCTCATCATGATGGGCCTGCTCGTCGTCGGCTTCGTGGCCAACGAACTGGTCCACCCGGTCCACCCGTCGCACCACCTCGGCGCCGTCACCGCGCAGAAGGGAGCACCCGATGTCCGACAGCAGCAGTCAGAGTCCGCCTGACGTCGCCACCGGGAAGGACCGGCGACCGCTGATCGCTTTCACCTGGCTGTGGGTGGGCGCCCCGCTCGCCTACGGGCTGTACGAGCTGATCCGCAAGGCGACCCAGTTGTTCACCGGTTGACGGACCACTGACCGACCCCGGACCCGGCCGACCCCGGACCCGATGGGCCCGGGGTCATGGTCACCACCGAGGCTCAGGCTCCGCCCACCAGGTCCGGGGCGCGCAGCATGGCGTCCGGAATCCCCCAGGCGTCGACGAGTTCGCCGGCCAGGGGCCGGATCTTGCGGCAGAGGTCGTTCACCTCGCGAGTGATCGCCTTGGAGCGCTGGACGGTCAGCCGGCCGTGCTCCATGAACCAGGCGCGGTCCGCTTCGATCGTCGACAGGGCGTACAGGTCGCACAGCAGGCCGAGCGCCACCTTGTTGCCGCCCTCGGGCAGCGTACGCGTCTTCTCGACGAACGCCTCCAGCACCAGCCGCTCCATGTGGGCGCGGGCGACGGCGATGACGTGGTCCTGCACCTCGGAGAAGACGGCGCCCGGGTCGCGCTTGCGGTCGATGCCGCTCTTGAGCCTGCGGGCCACTCCGGCGAGCATGTGCTCCTCCCGGTAGCGGACCATGGCGAGCTGGTACTCCGAGTCGAGCAGACCGGCTTCCTGGTCCCATTCGTCGCCGCCCGGCAGGAGATCGCGGACCCGTTCGAGCAGCTTGTGGGCCGAGGTCTTCTCGATGACCGTCTCGACCGCGAGGTTGGTGACGTAGCGGACCATGCCCAGCTGGTCCAGGTCCTCGAACTCGCTCGCGTAGTCGGTGAGCAGGCCCTTGGCGACGAGTTGGAGCAGGACGTGGTTGTCGCCCTCGAAGGTGGTGAAGATGTCGCTGTCGGCCTTGAGCGCGGCGAACCGGTTGACGGCGAGATAGCCGGCGCCGCCGCACGCCTCCCGGCACTCCTGGATCACCCGGGTGGCGTGCCAGGTGGCCAGCGCCTTGGTCCCGGCGGCCCTGGCCTCCAGCAGGCGTCGCGCCTGCGCGTCGTCCTCCAGGTCGGAGAAGACGTCGTGGAGCTGCGTGCGGACGACGTCCTGGGCGAAGTGCAGTGCGTAGGTACGGGCCATGAGCGGCAGCAGACGCCGCTGGTGCAGTCCGTAGTCGAGGAGCAACTGCTCCTCCCCCTGGGGGCCGGCCGCGAACTGGCGTCGCCGCAGGGCGTACTTCGTCGCGATCGCGAGAGCGACCTTGGCGGCGCCCACCCCGGCGCCGCCGACGCTGACCCGTCCCTGCACCAGGGTCCCGAGCATGGTGAAGAAGCGGCGGTGGGGGTTGTCGATCGTGCTCTCGTAGACGCCTTCGGGGGTGACGTCGGCGAAGCGGTTGAGCAGCGCCTCGCGGTCCACCCGCACATCGTCGAACCGGATGCGCCCGTTGTCCACGCCGTTGAGGCCCATCTTGCGGCCGTCGTCCTCGATGTGGACCCCGGGCGCCGCGTCGCCGTCGACCCGGATCGGCACGACGAACGCGTGCACTCCCCGGGACTCGCCGCCCACCTCCAACTGGGCGAAGACGACGGCCAGTTCTCCGTGGCGGGCCGCGTTGCCGATGTAGTCCTTGCGCGCCTGGTCGCCCTCGGTGGTGATGACGAACTGCCGGGCGTCGGCGTCGTAGCGCGCGACGGTGCCGAGCGCCTGGACGTTGGAGCCGTGCCCGGTCTCCGTCATCGCGAAGCAGCCCATCAGCTCCCCGGTGATCAGGTCGGGGAGATAGGCGTCGTGGTGGCGTTCGGTGCCCAGATGCAGGATCGCGCCGCCGAAGAGCCCGAACTGCACCCCGACCTTCACCAGCACCGACAGATCGCCGAAGGCGAGCGTCTCGAACGCGGCGATCGAGGCCCCGACGTCGCCGCCTCCGCCGTACCGCTTCGGGAAGCCCATGCCGGTCTGGCCCGTCGCCGCCATCTCGACCACGAGCTCGCGCACCCGCTCGCGGAATGCGTCGATGCCGAGCTCGTCGGCCTCGTCCAGCACCGAGGCGTACGTCACCAGATTGGCCCGGACCAGGTCCCGGACCTCGGCGTACTCGCCGTCGAGCAGCTCGGTCAGCGCCCGGACGTCGATCTCCGGCTGTACGTACCCGCCGGTCGCGGGCGATGTTCTGTCAGTGGTCATACCGATGCGCTACCCCGCGCGGAGACGATCAAGCAGTCCGCTGTTCCGGTCAGCCCTGTCCCGCGGGCGGATCGGCCAGGATGCCTTCGAGCAGCCCCGTCGACTGGCCGACCTCGATGAGATAGCCGTCCGGGTCGCGCAGATAGCAGCGGATCTCGGCCTTCCGGTCGATCGGCGGGGTGAGGAACTCGGCGCCCTTGGCACTCCACTCCCGGTAGCAGCGTTCGATATCGGCCACCCGGATGTTCAGGAAGCTCGTCGCGGTGCCGGGATCGGTCGGCGGGTGGAGCGTGACATCGGGCTTGTCGGGGGTCGGCCCACCCCCGGGGTTCATGATCAGCCAGCTGTTCGCGAGCTTGATGATGCACGGGTTCTCGTCGAGGACCACTTCGCCCCCGAGGACGTCGGCATAGAACGCGCGGGCGCGGGGAACGTCCGCGACGGTGAGGAAGTGGGTGAGGAGCAGGCCCGACGCCGGTGCCGGGAGATCTTCACGGCGCATGGTAGGACGCCTCCAGACGCGTGTCGACGTACCTCCCATGGTGGACCACCGGACCGGCCCCCGAAAGACGATCATGAACGGGCCGGGGCTGATGCCGGACGGGCCTTGCCCCCCTGGCCACGCCCGGTCAGGAGCCCGCCCGGACCTCCGATGAAGGCCGCGGCCATGGCCTCCCGTTCGACGTCGGTGCCCGACTTGGAGGGCCGCGTTGAACCGTGCCGCGCACACCAGCCCGGCCAGTGCCGCCGGCATTCCCCTGTTCAGGAAGACCGCGAAGGTCACCTCGCGGTCCTTGACGCCCGACAGCTCGGCCGCGGGCAGGTTGCCGCCGATCGCGTACACGTGCCGTCCGACCACCACGTTGCGCATCACGTAGCCGCAGCAGCTCGGCGGGCCGCCTGACGGACCACGGCTGGTCCACCGCGGTCCACACCCCCTTTGACTTCACCCGTCTGCACCGACGCGACCCCTTGCCGGAGGCGAACGACGCGCCGGCGGGCAACCGGTCGATGTTCGCGGACAAGCAGCGCCCGCCGGTGTCGGAAGCAAGGGGTGAGCTCCGGCATTCGGACGACTCCGCACCGCTCGAATCGATGTTTTCCAGCCGCAGAGATACGGTGATTACTGGCCATTTCAGTGCAGATCGACGTCCCGGCGACCGGGTTTCCGGACAGCGGAAAACCCATCGTCCCCGTGGTGTGATCCCAGGAGGAATGATGACCGAGCACGACGCGAGCGGAGCCGAGGGACCTGCGGACGGCGGAGCGGCGGGTACGCCCGGCGTCCACGACGGCGGAGCGGACGGCGGAGCCGAAGGGCCCGCGGACGGCGGAGCGGCCGGCACCCCGGGGGTCCACGACGGCGGCGCTGATGGCGGCGCGGACGGCGGAGCCGACAGCGGAGCCGAGGGACCCGCGGACGGCGGGGCAGCCGGCAAGCCCGGGGTCCACGACGGCGGGGCCGACGGTGGCGCGGACGGCGGAGCCGAAGGGCCTGCGGACGGCGGAGCGGCCGGCACCCCGGGCGTCCACGACGGCGGAGCCGACGGTGGCGCCGACGGCGGGGCCGGCAGCGGCTCTTGAGCCTGTCCAGCACCGAGGTCCAGGATTCCGGCGCGCGTGAGGGCGCCGGAATCCTGGAGTCCCGGCTGACCGGGCTCGGCCGGGAGGAGTTCGCCCGTGACGTCTGGGCCCGGACAGCGTCGCTGACGCGCGGGGCGAGCGATTTCTCGGACGTCTTCTCCCCGTCCGCCGTGGACGAGTTGATCTCCCGCCGCGGGCTGCGTACGCCGTTCCTCCGGGTCGCCAAGGACGGCGCCACGCTTCCGCCGTCGTCCTTCACCGCACCCGCCGGAGTGGGGGCGACCGTCGCCGACCAGCTCGACGACACGGCCCTGTGGCGTGCGTTCGCCGACGGTGCCACGCTCGTGCTGCAGGCGCTGCACCGCACCTGGGAGCCGGTGGCGGACCTGGTCTCCGGGCTGAGTACGGAGCTGGGTCATCCCGTACAGGCGAACGCCTATGTCACCCCGCCGCAGAACCGGGGGTTCGACGCGCACTACGACGTGCACGACGTGTTCGTCCTCCAGATCGAGGGGGCGAAGCGGTGGGTGGTCCACGAGCCCGTCCTGCCGGATCCGCTGCGCGATCAGCCGTGGACGGATCACCGCGCGGCCGTCGCCGACCGGGCCGCGCACGGCACGCCCCATCTGGACACGATGCTCCGCCCCGGCGATGTGCTGTACCTGCCGCGCGGCTGGCTGCACTCGGCACAGGCCCAGGGGGAGGTCTCGATCCATCTGACGCTGGGGGTCCACGCCTGGACCCGCTACGCCCTGGCCGAGCAGCTGACCCGGGCCGCGCTCGCGGCGCTGGGCGAGGATCCGTCCATGCGCCGCTCCCTTCCCCGGCGGGGCCGAACGAGCCGGGTGGTTCGAACGGCACGGACGCCGTCCTGGACCTGGTCCGTGAGCGCCTGCTGGCCGCCGTCGCCGAGGCCGACCCCGCCCCGCTGTTCCGCCGCGCCCGCCGGTCCCAGGCGCGCCCGGCACCACTCGGGCCGGTTGCCCAGCTCGCCGCGCTGAGCGGCCTCGCGACGACCTCTCCCGTACGGCTGCGGAAGGCGCTGGAACCCCGGCTGGAAGGAACGCGCCTGTTCACCCGCGTGGGGTATCTCGACTTCCCGGCACCCGATCTCGTACCCGTGGCCCGGCTGCTCGACGGCCGGGTGCACACCGCCGGTGACCTCGGCCTCGCACTTGCCGGGCGGCTGCTGCGGGCGGGCGTCCTGGTGCCCGCGGACCGGTGACCCCGCCGGGCCGGTTCTTCTGCGCCGACGCGGCCAGGACCCGCCATGACCCGTTCGTCGGCACGGCCCCCTTCGGCTCCGTCTGGGTCCTCATCGAGTACCGGCGCGCCTGGCCCGCCAACGGTTTCGACGGCCTCGACCTCGATCCGGAGACCAAGACCCTCGTGTTCGCCGCGGCCCGGGCGAACCGGGCCCGGATCCTCCTCGTCAGGCGGCACGGACGCCGCCGCCAGGAAGGGAGCGACCGGTGGGCGGTGCTGCACCACGACAGCTCCGGTGCGCTGCGCCAGCGGTGGGGCAGCTGGCACCGTGACCGGGACCTCGCGCAGATCGTGACCGCCCTGGACTCCCCGGGGGAGCCGGGACTAGCCCCCGTCGTCCTCGTCTGCGCGCACGGCCTGCACGACGCCTGCTGCGCGGTGCGCGGCCGCCCCGTGGGCCAGGTCCTCAGTGCCCGCTGGCCCGAGCTGGTGTGGGAGTGCACACACGTGGGCGGTGACCGGTTCGCCGCCAACGTCGTGGTCGTTCCCGACGGCGTCTACTACGGAAATCTGGACGCTCGCTCGGCGGTCACCGTGGTCGGGGACCACCTGGCCGACCGCATCCGCGCCGACCATCTGCGGGGCTACACCACCCTCCGCCCGCCGCAGCAGGCGGCGGTGGCCGCGGTGCTCCGGCGCTTCGGCCCGGCGGGCAGGCACGACTACGCGGTCACCGCGACGGCCGCCGCCGATGACGGCTGGCGCGTCAGCGTCAGCGGCCGGGCGCCGCACGCGAGGCTGCTGGACGTCGAGGTACGGGCCCGGCGCACGCCGGCACGGCAACTGACCTGCCGCGGACCGGCGAACAGCTCGGCGCTCGTCTACGACGTCACGTCGATCCGGGACCGCTGACGAACTCCCCGCTCCGGGGCCGGCCCCGGAGCACTCAGGCGCAGTCCGGGCACAGCCCGCGATAGGTGATCTCCGCCGAGCCGACCGCGAACCCGAACCGCTCCTCCTCGGGCAGATCGCCGATGGCGTCGCCGACCGGGTGGACGTCGCGGACGGTGCCGCAGCCGGAGCAGACCAGGTGCTGGTGGGGGTCGCGCGCGTTGGGGTCGTAGCGCTTGGCGCGGCCCACGGTGGAGACCTCCAGCACCTCGCCGAGCGCGACGAGCTCGCCCAGCGTGTTGTAGACGGTCGCACGCGAGATCTCGGGCAGCCGTGCGGCGGCCCGCAGGTGCACCTCGTCGGCTGTCAGGTGGACGTGGTCGCCGTCGAGGACCTCCGCGACGACACGCCGCTGGGAGGTCATACGCCAGCCACGGCCCCGCAGCCGCCGAAGGAGGTCGCTCATCTCGTTTCACCTGCTCCGCTCGCCGGAGGGGGCGGGTGGCTCGCACACAGAATGCGCCGACGCCGCGCCCCCGTCATTATGGTTTTAGCTTGCTTCTTGACTTGGACGAAGTCCATCGTAGGATCGATCCCGGCGACATCCAAGAGACAGGAAGACTCCGGTACGGCAGCAGAGACACGCGACGGGACCCCACCGGTCGACCGCGCAATGCCGCCCGTCGGCCCAGCGCCGTCGTCGCACCGCCCGGGATCGCCGGGTGCGGTGGTCCGCGAGGCGCTCGGGCGACCCGCGGCGGGACCCGAAAAACAGCGTGCCCCTTCTGTACGGACCGAATCCTCCTCCCCCGTTCAGCGCCCCACGACCCGCCGGGTCCGGAAGGATTGCCCCATGACCGAGAACCACGAGTCTCACGTCTTCGACCCCGTCACCCCGGATTCGCCCGAGACGGCCGTCCCCGAGAAGCCCGAGGCGCAGGCGGGCGGCTGCCCCGTGGCGCACGACCGCGCCCCGCACCCCACGCAGGGCGGCGGGAACCGCCAGTGGTGGCCGGACCGCCTCAACCTGAAGATCCTGGCCAAGAACCCCGCCGTGGCGAACCCGCTGGGTGAGGAGTTCGACTACGCGGCCGCGTTCGGGGCGCTGGACCTGCCCGCCGTGAAGCGGGACATCGCCGAGGTGCTCACCACCTCGCAGGACTGGTGGCCGGCCGACTTCGGCAACTACGGGCCGCTGATGATCCGGATGGCCTGGCACAGCGCCGGCACGTACCGCATCAGCGACGGCCGCGGTGGCGCGGGCGCCGGTCAGCAGCGGTTCGCCCCGCTGAACAGCTGGCCGGACAACGGCAACCTGGACAAGGCCCGCCGGCTGCTGTGGCCGGTCAAGAAGAAGTACGGCCAGGCGCTGTCCTGGGCCGACCTGCTGATCCTCACCGGCAACGTCGCCCTGGAGACCATGGGCCTGAAGACCTTCGGCTTCGCCGGCGGCCGCGAGGACGTCTGGGAGTCGGAGGAGGACGTCTACTGGGGCCCCGAGACCACCTGGCTCGACGACGAGCGCTACACGGGCGACCGTGAGCTGGAGAACCCGCTCGGCGCGGTCCAGATGGGTCTGATCTACGTCAACCCCGAGGGCCCCAACGGCAACCCGGACCCGGTCGCCGCCGCCCGCGACATCCGCGAGACCTTCCGCCGGATGGCGATGAACGACGAGGAGACCGTCGCCCTCATCGCCGGTGGCCACACCTTCGGCAAGACGCACGGCGCGGGCCCGGCCGAGAGCGTCGGCGCGGACCCCGAGGGCGCCCCGCTGGAGGAGCAGGGCCTCGGCTGGCGCAACTCGTACAAGTCGGGCAAGGGCGGGGACGCCATCACCAGCGGTCTGGAGGTGACCTGGACCAGCACGCCGACGCAGTGGGGCAACGAGTTCTTCCACAACCTCTTCGCCTACGAGTACGAGCTGACCAAGTCCCCGGCCGGTGCGCACCAGTGGGTCGCCAAGGACGCGGAGTCGACGATCCCGGACGCGCACGACGCGTCGAAGAAGCACAAGCCGCAGATGCTCACCACCGACCTGTCGCTGCGCTTCGACCCGGCGTACGAGCAGATCTCGCGCCGCTTCCAGGAGAACCCGGAGGAGTTCGCGGACGCCTTCGCCCGCGCCTGGTACAAGCTGACGCACCGCGACATGGGTCCGATCCAGCGCTACCTCGGCCCCGAGGTGCCCTCCGAGGTGCTGCTGTGGCAGGACCCGCTGCCCGCGCGCACCGGTGAGGTACTGGCCGCCGCGGACATCGCCGCGCTCAAGGAGCAGGTGCTGGGCACGGATCTCACCGTGGCGCAGCTGGTCTCGGCCGCCTGGGCCTCGGCCGCGTCCTTCCGCGGCAGCGACAAGCGGGGCGGCGCCAACGGCGCCCGGGTCCGTCTGGAGCCGCAGCGCGGCTGGGAGGCGAACGACCCGGACGAGCTGGCCCAGGTCCTGCGCGCCCTCGAAGGCATCCAGGAGTCCTTCAACGCCCAGGGCGGCAAGCAGGTCTCGCTGGCCGACCTGATCGTCCTCGCGGGCAGCGCGGCGGTCGAGCAGGCGGCCAAGGACGCCGGTGTCGAGGTGGAGGTCCCGTTCACCCCGGGCCGCGTGGACGCCACGCAGGAGCAGACGGACGTCGAGTCCTTCGCCGCGCTGGAGCCCGCGTACGACGGCTTCCGCAACTACACCGGCAAGGCGGCCCGGCTGCCCGCCGAGTACCTGCTCCTGGACCGGGCGAACCTGCTGACGCTGAGCGCCCCGGAGACGACCGTCCTGGTCGGCGGTCTGCGGGTGCTGGGCGCCAACACCGGCGGCTCGAAGCACGGCGTTCTCACCGACCGCCCGGGCACGCTGACCAACGACTTCTTCGTGAACCTGCTCGACCTGGGCATCACCTGGAAGTCGACCTCGTCGACGCAGGACGAGTTCGAGGCCCGCGACGCATCGGGCAAGGTCAAGTGGACCGGCACCCGCGCCGACCTGGTCTTCGGCTCCAACTCCGAGCTCCGTGCCCTCGCCGAGGTCTACGCGAGCGACGACGCGCGGCAGAAGTTCGTGACGGACTTCGTCGCCGCCTGGACCAAGGTCATGGACCTGGACCGCTACGACCTGGTCTGACAGCCTCCGGCCGTCCCTGCTCCAGGGACGGCCGGCCTGGTCCGGCGGTGGGGCCGGTGCGTACGCGCACCGGCCCCACCGCCGGTTCCGGCAGGTGAGGGCAGGAACGACGGGGGCGGTGTCAGTCCGCTCGCGTAGTCTTCCCGCCACCACTCACCGACGCGGAGGATCACGAGCGTTGACCGGCCTGTCTGCTTTCCCGCTGCCCTTTCACACCTCCCGCTCCCCGGCGCTCGCGACACCCCGGACGCTGCGGGAGCTGGAGATGATCCGGTGCAGCGCACACATCAGGGCGAAGCCCGGCTGGTTCGACAAGATGAACGATGCCGAGATCGTCGCCAGGTGGACGCGGGAAGCGGCCGCCCAGGGGCTCACCGAGGCGCAGATCCGTTACGTCCTCGCCGAACTCTCCCGCTACGCCGCGCTGCGGGACGCCGGGACGGGGATCGAGGTGTCCGCGGTCGACGGGGTGTGGCAGTCGGACACCCTGGTCGACGACGCGCTCAGGTCCCGGCTGCGCGAGGCGGTCCGGGTTCTGGAGGAGGTCCCCGCGGCGGAGCGGGACTGGCATCCCGGGTCCGGCGGGCAGGTGCTGGACCTCGTGCATCCCTCGCTGTTCTGCCTGGTGCGAGGGGTGAGCGACGCCCCCGAGCGGGCTTGGCGGAACGAGTCCGACCACCGCTACGCGGCCTACGAGTTCTCGGAGAAGTTCCAGTGGCTGCCCACGGACGTCGAGGTCACCCCCGACGGCGGCACGGTCTTTTGTTCGTACGTCAACAATGTCCACCCCGAGGCCCATCGCGACCTGGCCGCCGTCCTGCCGGACGTGTTCACCCGCGTGCGTCCTCTGCTGGAGAACGTGCTCACGGATCTGCGGCATCCGCGGCCACTGCGGATCGAGGCCGATCCCTTCGGGTGGTACGACTCGGAGCCGGAGTACCCGGACAAGGTGTCGTACGCCGATGACGAGGCCTACCAGGAGGCCCTGCGCGCCTGGGAGGTGGACCAGGACGCGTGGTGGGAGAACCGCCGCCCGGTCATCCCGGACGCCCCGGACTTCACCCCGCCCCCGGCGCCCGACGCGTCGGCCCGGGTGGACCTGCGCGGCCGCCGCCTCCAGGTCATCGTCAAGCTCGCCACCATCCATCTCACCCCGGACAAGCCGGAGTACGCCGGCGGCTCCTGGCACGTCGAGGGCATGCTGAACGAGCGGATCGTCTCGACCGGTATCTATTACTGGGACAGCGAGAACACCACCGAGAGCCGGCTGGCCTTCCGTACGGCGCTCGACGACCCGCGCTACGAGCAGAACGACGACAACGGCCTTCGGGACGTCTACGGCCTGGAGGACGAGGAGGCGCTGAACCAGACCCTGGGTTCGGCGGCCACTCCTGCGGGCCGCTGCCTGGCGTTCCCGAACGTCCTGCAGCACCGGGTCGGCTCGTTCCGTCTCATGGATCCCACCCGGCCGGGCCACCGCAAGATCCTCGCGTTCTTCCTGGTGGACCCGTCCATGAAGGTCGTCTCGACATCCGACGTACCGCCGCAGCAGCCGGGGTTCGCCACGTCGACCATGACGCGCGAGCAGGCCGAGAGCTATCGCGAAGAGCTCATGCGGGAACGCACGTTCTTCGTCGCCGAACACAACGAGCAGCTCTACGAACGGGAGTTCTCCCTCTGTGAGCACTGACCCGGCAGACCGGTGAACCGATGAACGGAGCTCGTTCCCTGTCCGCGGTGATCGCCCTGCTGGAGGAGTTCAGGGCCCTGACCCCGCTGACCGCCGAGGGTGCGGCGGTACGGTTCGCGGCCAACGGGGGGCGCCCGGGGGCAGACCCCGTTACGGCGTGGAGACGTCATGGGACAGGGACGGCGTCTGGGCCTGGATCCAGACGTTCGGCCACGAGGACGAGTTCATCGCGGTGGAGAAGTGGAGCCTCGACGGCCGGATCCTGACGGCCGGTGTCGTGCAGCAGGACACCGACCTTCCGGTCATGGCCGTCGTGGCACTGGAACAGCCGGGCCGGCAGGCGTAGCAGCTCGACGGGCACCAGGCGTACGCGGCCCGGGCGCGTCCCCGCCGAGTGCGACACGTTCTACCGCCAGGCCGCGCCCATGGCGGAGGAGTTGGGGGCGCGGGGGGTGACGGGCCCGCACGCGCGTTGCCGTGCGGGCCCCGGCGGGCGGCGGGTCAGCGGAGTCCGGCGAAGAGATCCTTCTCGGGGACGGCCGCACCGGTGGCGTCCTTGACCCGTACGAAGGTCTCCATGCCCATCAGCTCGCCGAACCTCTCCTTGCCCATCCTGAGGAAGAAGATGTTCTCGCCCTGACTGGCGTGCGCGGCCAGCGCGTCGAACTTCTGGCCGCTGTACGCGGTGGTGTCCACCCACGTGGTGACCTCGTCGTCGGGGAGGCCGATCTTCTCCATCTCGGCGACCTCGGCCGGGTCCGGCTCCGGCATGCCCTCCTGGGACTCGCGCATCATCTCCTCGAACCGGCGCATCGCCGAGTGCGGCATCGTCGTCCAGTAGACCTTCGGCGTCAGCTCGGTCATCTCCAGCGCCGCCATCGTGATGCGGTGGGCCTGGATGTGGTCGGGGTGGCCGTAGAAGCCGTTCTCGTCGTAGGTGACGACCACATCGGGCCGGTAGCGCCGCATGAGTTCCGCGAGCCGGGCCGCACCCTGCTCCACGGGCGTCTGCCAGAAGGATCCGGGAGCGTCGTTGCTCGGCCAGCCGATCATCCCCGAGTCCGCGTAGTCCAGCGTCTCCAGGTCGCTCACGCCCAGGACGTCACAGCTCGCCCTGAGTTCTTGGCCACGCATCGCGGCGACGGCCGCCGGATCGTGCCCGGGGTCACCGGGCTTGACACCTCCCGGCCCGTCACCGCAACCGCCGTCGGTACAGGTCACGAGAACCGTGCGGATGCCTTCCGCCGCATACCGCGCGAGCACTCCTCCGGTTCCCGTGGCCTCGTCGTCGGGGTGGGCGTGCACGGCCATGAGGGTCAGGGGCCGGTCGGTCATGAAGAGGTCCTTCCACGGAGTCAGGTCGGGGTCCGAGTGCGCGGCGGGCCTGCCGCCGCTCCAGGGCTCGGCCCCTCGGTGGAGCTAACCGTGCCGCCGGGGCCGGGTGTTCCCGGGACCGGCTTCGGCTTCGGTCTCGCCTTGGACGACAGCGATCCGCTCGGGCCACCCCGCGGCCGGAATCCGTCCGCCAGAGTGTTGACGGTGTTCACATTGCGACGTTACGTTCATGCGGCAGCCCCGCCGTCCCTTCCCCCGCCCAGGAGACGAAGCCGCACATGGACTCTCCCGTCGCCACCGTCCTGCTCCCGCTCGCCCTCGCCGTCATCATGTTCGGGCTGGGGCTGTCCCTGACCGCGGACGACTTCCGGCGGGTGCGCCGGCATCCGCGGGCCGTCGTCGTGGCGCTGGCCTGTCAGGCACTGCTGCTGCCCGCGGTGTGCTTCGGCCTGGTCCTCGCCTTCGGCCTCTCCCCCGAACTCGCCGTCGGCATGATGCTGCTGGCCGCATCCCCCGGCGGGACGACGGCCAACCTCTTCAGCCATCTCTTCGGCGGGGACGTGGCGCTGAACGTCACGCTCACGGCGATCAACGCGGTCGTGGCCATCGTGACCCTGCCGGTCATCGCCAACTTCGCCCTGCTGCAATTCGAGCCGGGGATCGGGCAGGACGGCCTCGGGCTGCAGTTCGACAAGGTGCTCCAGGTCTTCGCCCTGGTGCTCGTGCCGGTGCTGATCGGCCTGGCCGTGCGCGGCCGCTCGGAGGCGTTCGCGCTCCGTATGGACCGTCCGGTGCGTCTCCTGTCGGTCGTCGTCCTCGTCGCGGTGATCATCGGCGCGGTGCTGGCCGAGCGGAGCAACATCGGCGGCTACCTCGCGGACGCCGGACCCGTGGCGCTGCTCTTCTGTGTGCTGAGCCTGGCGACGGGGTACTTCGTGCCGCGCCTGGCGCGCGTCGACAAGCGGCAGGCGATCGCCTGCTCCATGGAGATCGGCGTGCACAACAGCGCGGTCGCCATGACGCTGGCGATCAGCGTGCTCGGCAGCGTCAGCCTGGCCGTGCCCGCAGCCGTCTACGGCGTCCTGGCCTATCCCGTCGCGGCGCTCGCCGGGCTGCTGATGACGCGTGTCGGCAGCCGGCTCCCCGCCGGGGAATCCGCGCGGACGGCCTGACCCGCGGGGGCACGGCGGAGGAGGCCGGGTTCGGCGACAGGCCGTCTCAGCCGTCGTGCAGGGCCTTCTTGAGAGCGTCGACGGCGAGGGTGCGGGCGACGTTCGCGGCGCGGGTGTCGCGCAGGCTGTCCAGCAGGAGGAAGTCGTGGACCATGCCCGCCACACGGACGGAGGTCACGTCCACGCCGGCCTCGCGCAGCCGGTTGGCGTACTTCTCGCCCTCGTCGCGCAGGACATCGGCCTCGTCGGTGATGACCAGCGTGGTGGGCAGGCCCCGAAGCTGGTCCAGGGAGGCGTGGAGCGGCGCGGCGTACACCTCGGTGCGGTGGGCGGGGTTGCCGATGTAGGCGTCCCAGAACCACTTCATGCCGTCGCGGGTGAGGTAGTAGCCCTCGGCGAACTGGAGGTACGAAGGGGTGTTGAAGTCGGCGTCGGCGACCGGGTACAGCAGGACCTGGGCCTTGAGGTCGATGCCTCCGCGCTCCTTGTTCATCAGCGCGAACACCGCCGACATGCAGCCGCCCACCGACTCACCGGTGACCGCGATCCGCGAGGTGTCCAGTCCGTGCTCCGCCCCGTGCTCCAGGACCCACTGGCCCACGGCGTAGTTCTGCTCGACCTGGGTGGGGTACTTGGCCTCGGGCGCGCGGTCGTAGACGGGGAAGACCCCGGCCGCCCCGGCGCCGACGGCGAGTTCGCGGAAGAGGCGGTCGTGGGTCTTGTCGTCGCCGAAGACCCAGCCGGCGCCGTGGATGTAGAAGACCACCGGCAGCGGTCCGGTGGCTCCCTTGGGCCGGATGATCCGGGTACGGACCGTGCCCCACTGGCCCGCGTCCACGTCGACCCACTCCTCGTCGACGTCCGGGCGGGGCACGCTCGGGTCGCTCTGCAGGCTGAGCAGAATCTCGCGACCCTTCTCCGGGGGGACCTCGTAGATCCGCGGATGCGGATCCGTGGCCTCGCACAGCTCCTTCGCCGCGGGTTCCAGGTAGGGGGTGATCGGAGGAGGCAGCTCGGTCATGTCGACTCCCTGTCGTGGGCACGCCACGTGCCCGGTGCGCGCGACCCGGTCGGCCGCTGAAGCGTCAGCCGTCGAGGCGGTGCACACCCCGAACGGCAATGAGCGATTCCATACTCAGCGCCCCATTCGTCCCCCGCAACCGGCGCGGAACGCGGTCAGCGTTCCTGCCGCGGCGGGAGGGGTGAACGGCCGGCGGTCGCGGCGAGGCCGGACCGGGGCGGTGCCTCAAGGACGCCTGACGTCGGGCGCCAGGGCGGGAAGGGTGAAGCGGAAAGCGCCCGCTCCCCCGCCGAGTTGGAGCCAGAGGCACTCGGGCTGGGTGACGACCCGCAGGGCGATGGCGGCGCAGCCCGGGCAGCGGGCGGTCAGGCCGGGCTCGGGGCCGTAGACGTGCAACTGGGCCAGGGTCGCGGGCAGTCGGCAGGAGGGACACAGGCGCCACGCGGTGGTCGGGTCGACGGCGAAGACCTCGCCGAGCGGACCGGCCAGGGCGTTGCCGTCGACGTACAGGGGATGTTCGGTCATGGCGGGGATTCCTCACCGTGCGACGCGGATGTGTCAGCCGAAGCGTTCGGTACGAATCCGGTCGGGCCCGTACCCGGCGGCCAGGAGCAGTTCGCCGACGTGCTCGACGAAGGCGGTCGGGCCGCAGACGTAACAGCGGGTGTCCGTGGGGGGCGGCATGCCCAGCAGGTCGTCCGCGGTGATGCGTCCGGCGGGGCGCCGCGATCCCTCCGGTGCGGTGCGGGTGTACAGGCGCCGGACGCGGACGCCGTCCGCGACGGCGTCGAGTTCGGTCGCGTACCAGACCTCGTCGGGGGCGCGGACGGAGTAGAGGAGCGCGCAGGGATCGCCCGACACCGACGCCGCCCGTGCCCGGAGCATCGCCATGACGGGGACGACACCGGAGCCTCCGGCGATCAGCAGGAGCGGGCCGCGATCCTGCGGCGTCCGGACGAACCAGCCTCCGAGCGGTCCCATGACCTCGACCTCGGCGCCCACAGGGAGGTCGTCGGCCAGGTACGGGGAGACCTCGCCGCCGAACGTCGCCTGGACTCCCAGCTCGATGCGGTCGCCTCCGGGGTCGGCGGGAGCGGCGAGCGAGTAGCTGCGTACGGCCTGGTATCCGTCGTCCGCGGTGAGCCGTACGTCGACGTGCTGGCCCGGGAGGTGTCCCGGCCAGTGCGGCACCTCGAACGTCAGCGTGCGGCCGGTCGCCGTCTGTTTCGTCCGCTCGGTGAGGCGGGCCCGTCGCCAGCCGTGCATCAGTCGCTCCAGTAACGCTGTTCGCGCCAGGGGTCGCCGTAGTCGTGGTAGCCGGCCGACTCCCAGAAGCCGGGTTCGTTGTCGAGGGTGAGCCGGAGGCCCTTGACCCATTTCGCCGACTTCCAGAAGTACAGGTGGGGGATGACGAGCCGGGCCGGTCCGCCGTGGTCCGGGGAGAGCGCGAAGCCGTCGAAGGAGTGCGCCAGCCAGGCCTTGCCGTCGGTGACGTCCTCCAGCGGGAGGTTGGTGGTGTAGCCGTCGAAGGACTCGGCGACGACGAAGTCCGCCGCGGTCTCCATCGTGTCGAGGAACACGTCCAGGGGGACACCCCGCCAGCGGGTGTCGAACTTCGACCACCGGGTCACGCAGTGGATGTCGACGGTGGGCTCCTCCTGCGGGAGCGCCTTCATCTCGTCCCAGGTCCACGAACGGCTTTCGCCGGCCTCGCCGGTCAGGGTGAACGACCACCGGTCGGTGGGGATGACCGGGGTCGGCCCCGCGGAGAGGACGGGAAACGACTCGGTCGGGTACTGCCCCGGTGGCAGCCGGCCGGCGAAGGCGTGGGTCTTCCCGTGAAACCCCGGTGAAAGGTCGCCCATGGGTTCACTCCTCCCGCTCGAACTCGGCTTCCGCCCGCTCCTTGTCGATGTCCGCCTGGGCCTGGGCATACAGGTCGTGCGCGAAACTCCGGGCGGCCTCGGGCGCGATGCCGTCGCCGAGCCGGAGCAGCCGGTCCGTCCACGGGGCGAGAGGATCAACGGGCTCGCTCATGTCGGCCTCCTGGAGGGACAGGTCGCGTGCTGAGGGCTGGAGGTGGTTCGCCTGCCCTGTGGGTGGCAGGCCCCTTTCCATGCTCCCTGCCCGCCGTACCCGCGCAACCGGGCGGGCCGGTGCTCCGTGGTGTGTGCGCGGAGCGTGATGCGGGTGTCCGTCGGACACCTCTCACCCCGGAACCCCGAGGGAGGGACCTCTCCGTCCCGCAGCGTCCAGCGATCGGCCGCCGGTACGACGAACAGCACCGTGGTCATGACACCTCCCCGGACGAGTCCGGCTCCGTGGCACGGCGCTGTCGCAGCACGGCGGCGAGCAGGGTGACGACGACTCCGGCGACCGCCCAGGCGGAGAGCACCAGCAGGGACGAGGTCATGCTGTTGCCGTCGAAGTAGCTGATCGAACGGGCCGCCCAGTTGCCCGCTCCCGGTGGCAGGGCCGGGCCGATCGCCTCCCAGAACGGTGGCAGCATCGGCGCGGGAAAGGCCCCGCCGGCGCTCGGGTTCCCCATGATCACGATGAGCAGGATCGCCAGGCCGATGCCGATGACGCCGAAGAGTCCCTGGAGGGCGAGCGTCGCGGCGCCCACGGCGAAGACGATCAGCGCGCCGAGCCCCCACAGCGCCCACACACTGCCGGGCAGAGCGCCCAGGACCGGTCCGACGATGATCGCGCCGCCGAGTCCGCCGGCCAGGGCGACCAGCGCCATCGCGCCGAGACGGGTGGCCGCGCGGGTCGGATCGGCGGGACGGGCCCCGGCGCTGATCGCGAGGACCGACGCGCACAGATATCCGCCGACGCAGAGGCCGACCACCAGGTAGAACGAGGACAGCCCGTTGAAATCGCGCGAGGAAGCCGGAGACACGTCGACCAGGCGGGCGGTACGCCCCTGGGCCCCCAGCACCTCGCCGGTGAGGGAATCCAGCGCGACGGAGAGGGTTCTGCCGCCGCCCGAGGCGACGAGCAGGGTGTCGGTGGTGCCACCGGGGCGCACCACGAGCGCGCCGTCGATGTCCCGGCTCCCGATCTGCTTCCGCGCCGCCGCCTCGTCGGGCAGGGCGCGCGGGTCCAGCGGCGAGCCGGGCAGCTCGTCCAGGCGCTGCACCGTCTGCTCGACGGCGGCCGGCGGGGCCACCACTCCGAAGGCGACGTCCTTCAGCTTGGGCTCGTGCAACGCGCCCACGTAGGAGACGACGAACAGCAGTTGGAGGGCGACGACCCCGATCACCAGCAGCGTGGCCCGGGGGGTGACGGCACTCTTCACCTCGGACAAGGTGCTCTGTTTCATGGCCTCCACGGTCCGGGACGACCAGCGGCCCCGCAGGCGGGAAGCACCCGAACGGTTGGCGGCCCCGCTTCGCCGCCCGGCCGCCGACGGTGCGACGTACCCCACACCCTCCGATGTTTACGCTGATTACATTCCTGGGCTAATGTGAGTGCTGTACACATCGTAGGCGTTCAAGAGGAAGCGAGAATCGACATGACCGGCGAGCTGTTCGCACCGCTGCACCTGCGCTCCGGGCAGGTACTGAAGAACCGGATCGCGAAGGCGGCGATGGAGGAGAACATGGCCGGCGACGGCCAGCTGCCCGACGAGCGGTTGTTCACGCTCTACCGGCAGTGGGCGGCCGGCGGTGCGGGACTGCTGATCACCGGCAACGTCATGGTCCACTCCGAGGCGCTGACCGGCCCCGCCGGTGTCGTGCTCGACGAGCACGCGCCGCTGGAGCCGTTCACCGAGTGGGCCACTGCGGGCAGGTCCGGCGGCGGCGCGATCTGGATGCAGATCAATCACCCCGGCCGGCAGGTCGCCTCGGACATGCCCGGAGTCGTCTGGGGCCCGTCCGACATCGGCGTCAGCCTGGACAGGCACAGCAGCCGCTTCGGCCGCCCCACAGCCATGACCGCGCGGCAGATCGACGACACCGTGACCCGGTACGCGGTCACCGCCCACCGCGCCGAGAAGGCAGGCTTCGACGGCGTCGAGATCCACGCCGCGCACGGCTACCTGCTGTCGCAGTTCCTCTCCCCCTGGTCAACAAGCGGACCGACCACTGGGGCGGCTCCCTGGAGAACCGCGCCCGGATGCTGCTCGACATCGTCCGCGCCGTACGGGCCGCCGTCTCGCCGTCCTTCGCGGTCGCGGTCAAGCTGAACTCCGCCGACTTCCAGCGGGGCGGATTCGACGCCGAGGACGCCCGCCAGGTCATCGAGATGCTCGAACCCCTCGGCGTCGACCTGGTCGAACTCTCCGGCGGCAGCTACGAGAGCCCGGCCATGACCGGCCGGTCCACCGACACCCGCACCCAGGCCCGCGAGGCGTACTTCCTGGACCTGGCCGAGGACCTGGTCACCACCAGCCCGATCCCGCTGATGCTCACCGGCGGCATCACCCGGCGCGGAACCGCGCGGAAGGTCCTCGACAGCGGCGTGGCGGTCATCGGCATGGGCACGGCGCTCGCCGTCACGCCCGATCTGCCCGACCGCTGGCGCGGCGGCCTCGAGGCGGACCGCCGGATGCGCCCGGTGAAGTGGTCCGACAAGGCCCTCGCATCCGCCGCGAGCATGGCGCAGGTCCGCCACCAGATGCGCCGCCTCGCCCGGGGCAGCAGGCCCAGGCCCGGCACCCACCCGGCGATCGCCCTGGTCGCCGAACAGCGCAGGCAGCGCAGGGCCCTGCGCCGCTACCGCGCCTGGCTGACCGAGCCCCGCGGCGTGGCCTGAGCAAGGCAGTTCCTTCTTTCCGTTCCGATCACCTAAGATGTATACATCGTTCACATCAGGGAGGAGATGTGGACATGGCAAACATAAGGAGCACGGCCCATGTCCCGGAGCAGCAGCACGTACCACCACGGCGATCTGCGCGCCGCCTGCCTCCGTGCCGCGCGTGAGCTCCTGGAGGAGGACGGCAGCGCCGGACTCTCGCTCCGCGCGGTCGCCCGGCGGGCAGGGGTCTCGGCCACGGCCCCCTACCGCCACTACGCCGACCGCGAGGCGCTGGTCTCGGCGGTGGCCGCCGAGGGGTACCGCGAGCTCGCCACCCACCTGGCGCGGGCCCACCCCGCGCCCTCGACCCCCGATGAACTCGCCGCCGTCGCCGTCGCGTACGTCCGGTTCGCCCTGGAGCACCCGGCCCTGTTCCGGGCGATGTTCGCGGAGCCCTGCGACCCCACGAGCGAGGAGCGCGTCGCCGCTACCGCCGCCATCTCGGAGTACGTCCGCACCATCGTCGCCGCGACCTTCCCCGATGTGGACGCGGACGCCCTGTCGACCACGGTGTGGGCCCTCGTCCACGGCCTCGCGTTCCTGCACCTCGACGGGAAGCTCGACTCCTCCACCCCCGAGATCGTCACCTCCCAGGTGACCTCCGCCGTCCACGCGCTGTTCCACGCCGCCCCGGCGATGTCCGGCACGGCGGCAGGCGCTCAGCGGGGGGTCTGAGCGGCTGCGCCCGGGCCGCCCACCACCGTGAGCAGGTCCACGACGAAGATCAGCGTGGAGCCCGGCGGGATCAGCGCGGAGGGTGACTGCTTGCCGTAGCCGAGGCGCGGGGGGACGATGATCTCGCGCCGGCCGCCGACCCGCATGCCCCGCACCCCCCGGTCCCAGCCCTTGATGGCCCGGCCGCCGCCCACGGCGAACTTGAACGGCCGGTCCTCCTCCCAGGACGAGTCGAACTCGCGCCCGGACGCGAACGTCACCCCGACGTAGTGGACCCGGACGACCCGGCCCGGCTGCGCCTCGGGCCCGTCACCGACCACGAGGTCCCGGATCGTCAGCTCGGTGGGCGCGTCCCCCTCCGGAACCTCGACCACCGGCTTCGTCAGTTCGCTCATCACGGTCCCCTCGCTCGCCTCCGGAACCCCTCGCGCGGGCCGGCCGGACGCATGGACCTTCCATGCGGCAGAAGATCACGTTACGTCGAGCAGGGCCCGGGCGTGCTCGTCGGGGAAGAGGCCGTCCCGGGCCACGCGGTCGCGCAGCTCCTGTTCGGTGAGCGGGTAGACGTTCCAGTAGCGGCCCCAGTTGTCCTGGTAGTCCAGCGCCGGATCATGGCCGGGAACGGAGTCCAGCGCCAACTGGGCGCCACGCATCACCTCGTGGAAGGAGTGGTGGCCCGCCGACAGCGACATGGCGATCATGCCTGCCCGGATCAGCCCGAGGTCCAGGTCGATCCCCCACTGGTCCCGCATCCGGGCGGCGTGCACCAGGAAGCGGTAGGTCGACCCCGCGGTGCCGGTCAGGACCAGGCCCCCCGTGTCCTCGGACGCCTCCTGGAGGCCGGTGCTCATGGCGAGGTCGTACACGGAGGACGCGGGCATCCAGGTGAGCCCGAGGTCGTTCACGGCGAAGGGCCGCTCGGCCCGGCTCAGGGGCGGGCGTACGTCGTCGGGGTCCCGCTGGACCGTGTGCTCCCGGGTGGCGCGGGCGAGCGCCGCCTGCTTCTCCGCCACGGAGAGAGCGTCGTCCAGGTTCAACTGTGCGGCCAGCCGCTCCAGTTCGGCGCGGCCCTCGGCCTGGCGGCGGCTGGGACGTTCCTGCTCGATCTCCGGGTTGGGGTCCTCCCGGCCGCCCAGCATCTCGGGCACCAGATCGCTGGAGATGCCCTGGAACAGGAAGGTCACCAGCTCCCTCAGATGGCCGGTGCGCAGCACCTGCTGGAGGGCCGGCCTGCTGGTGCCGACGGTGCCGGGCATGCTCGGGTTCTCGCTGCCGAAGGTGGCGAGGGCGCGCGGGTACTGCTGCCGCGCCCGGTCCCACGCGGCGCGCGCCATCGTGCGGAACTCCTCCGTCACCGCCTCGTTCTCGGCGAGGTGTTCGGCCAGTCGCCGCTCGAAGGCGACGGACTCCTCGGCGTACCGGATACGGGCCTGAACCCAGGCGGGTACCGGTGCGCCCCGGTCGGGGCTGGGCGTCGCGGACCGGCGGACGGGGCGGGACGGGTCGCGGTGGCCGGACGGGGTGGTGGACTCCGCCGTGGCGGGGCGCGTCGGCGAGGTCCCGGGGGGCGGTTGTGCACCGGTGGGGCGTGACGTCCCGGAGGCGGCGGGATCGGCGGTCGGGCGGGGCCGAGCGGGCGGTTCGGTGCGGGGCGGCTCTCCGGCGGGTGCGGGGCGGCCGGGTGCGGGCGGCGCAGTCCGCCGGTGGTCGTCGATGTCCACGGTCACCACCCGCCCCCGGTCCGGGTCGGTGGCGCGGCGGACCCGCTGGGCGTCCAGGGTGAGCGTGAAGTCGGAGAGCCGGACGTGCGGGCCGGGGGCGCCGTCCTGGAAGGTCCTCAGCATCCGGGCCAGCCGGTCCCCCAGCGCCTTGCCGACCGCCTCGGCCCGCTTCTGGCCGCTGGCCCGGGAGCGGTTGCCGTGTCCGGTGACGGTGACCGTGGGCAGGGGCAGGCCGTTGGCGTGGTTCCACAGGCCGGTGCGGGCCAAGGACAGGGCCAGGGCGTCCAGGTTCTCGTCCGCGTCCGCCGGCGGGGTGTGCTGCTGCTCGGCGAAGCGTACGGTCCGCCGGTCCGGGCGGAGCGCGTGGCCGTGCAGGGCGACCGTGGTGAGCGGATTGGAGACGGCCGGTGAACCTTCCGACAGGAGCGCCGCGTTGACCGCGTGGGCTGACTCGCCGGGGCGCTTGCTGTAGGCCCGGAAGAACCATTGGTCCTGGTCGTCCAGGACCGGTGCCGCGGCGCGTACGGCGTCCCGGGCGCGGGCGCGGGCCTGGTCCACCTCGCGCTGGGCCAGGGCGTGTTCGGGGCGGTCCTCGGTGAAGTACCAGCGGACGTGCTCGGCCTCGTGGACGGCGGCCAGGGCCCGGGCCGCGCGGGCGAAGCCTTCCAGGCGGGCGATCTCCGCCGGGGACGCGCCATCGCGCCGGGCGGTGGCGGCGCGGGCTTCCGACTCCTGGGCCAGCGCGTTCAGTCGGTCCTCGTCGTAGCGGTCGAGGTTCTCGTCGACAACGGCGTCGAGCTGGTCCACCGGTATCGGTGTACGCGAGTGAGTCTCGTTCTCCAGGGTGATCTGGTGGCTGCCGTCCTCGCTCGCCAGCACCACCTGCGCGAAGTGGTACGGGGCGTGCGGGCCGACCGGGTCGCCCGGCTTGGCGTGATTGTGGGTGAAGAGCTGGGCGCCGCCGTCGTTGGTGGTGCTGACCGACTGGATCAGATAGCCCTCGCCGACCTCCGCCCAGGCGTACTCGTTGACCCCGGCACGGGCGGCGGCCCGGGTCAACGGCCCGCGCAGCGTGTTGTCCTGGGTGTGGCGGAGGGCCCGGCCGTACGCCTCGCCCGGGGTGGGCGCGCCCACCACTCCGCCGGTGAAGCGCGGGTCCCGGCCGGCCTGCCGGGCCGCCCAGTCGGGGGTGACGTCGGTGCCGGTACGGGTCCCGGCGGCCACCTCTGTCAGCCCCTGGGCCAGGTGGTGGGTGCCGGTGACCTCCCGGCCGTGCAGTCCGTTGACCGGGGCCGTGGCGACCGCACCGTCGGGAGTGCGGAAGGCGAGGTGGGAGAGCGGTGCGGCATCCGTTCCCGCGACCATCCGGGCGAAATCCCGGGTGAAGGCGTACTCGGATGCCCCGGAGGCGGTGAGGAACCGGGGCTCCACCCGGAACAGCGGTTCGCCGGGTGTGCCGTCCTCCCGGGCGAGCACCACCCGTACCGACGGATCGGCCGCCAGTCGCACCCCAGCTCCGGCGGCGGCCAGGCGGGCCGATGAGCGCTCGATCGCCGCCCGGGTGGCGTACACCTGCCGGCCGCGTCCGGTGGTGTCGTCCCCGGCCGAGAGCAGCGCGACCGTCCGGTCCTCGGAGATGTGCAGGGGCGGCCGGTCGGCGATGGGGACGGTCCCCGGAGTCTGGTGGGGCAGCACCAGCGCGGGCCCCTCCTCCGCCCCCGCCGTACGGACGTCGCCGACCGTCCGGGGGCCGGGCTCGGTGAACAGCACTCCGGTGGCGCTCTCGTCGACGACCTCGTAGTCGCGGGTGATCAGGGGGCGGGCGCGCAACGCGTCGGTACGGCGTTCCCATTGGAGTCGGTCGGCCAGCCGGTCGAACTCCGCGTCGCCGTCGCTGGTGGAGCCGCTGTCGCTGTCGGCATCGCTCCGGTCGTCGTCGCTGTCGCTGCTGAGGTCGCGGGCGCCGGGCAGGCCGGGCTCCTGCGACGGCGGGGGCGTGCTCCAGTCGGGCCCGGCCTCCCCGGCCCTGCGGTGCACCACGAGATGGGCGGCTCCGGTGGTGGGGTGGGTGGCCACTTCGGCCGGTCCCGACGGGTACCAGACCCGGCGGGCAGTCGTACCGGCGACCAGGTCGGCCACCTGCGCGGCGAACGCCGGGGGCAGGGCGAGGACGATGTCCGCGCCGCCCGGCCGCCGGGAGTCGTACGCGATGATCCGGGCCATCTCCTCGGCCTCGCGGACCACGAAGGTGCGCCACGGCGTGACGATCTCGACGCCGCCGCCCTGCGCCGCCCCGGCCACGAACAGGTACGGGTTCCGCCACGGCGCGCTCTGCCCGGCCACCCGGCCGGAACGCTCGGCGAGGTAGGAGTCCGGGGCCGGCAGGCCTCGGTCCGCCCCGGTGAAGTCCCGTCCCGCCGGGGTCCGGTCCGCCGGCCTCTGGTGCGCCGTACGGAGCAGGGTCTCCTCGGCGAGGGCGTCCCGGCGGGTCTCGATCTGCCGGTCGACGAAGTACACGGCGAGGTCCTCGGCGGTCGCCAGGTCGTCCGACGAGGCCTCCAGCGCCAGCGCTCCCAGGTCCAGGACGTCCTGGTTGGTCACCCCGGCCCGGTCGGGCAGGTGCAGGACCTGCCGGATGAGATCGGCCAGTCCGGCGCGGGTCGAACGGCCGCCCGCCGCCTCTTCGACGAGCGCGTAGAGGGCCTCGGAGGTCTCCTGGAGCCGGGCGCGCGGGGCCCTGTTCCACTGCGGCCCGAACACCGCCGTCAGCCACTCGGGGTCGGCCCAGATGGGGGTGTCCTCCTCGCCGTCGGAGTCGGAATCCGCGTCGGAGTCGGTGCCGCCGGGCTGCGGCTGGGGCTCCGTGCCGGACAGCGTGCTGAGCTCGTACGCCTCTTCCTCGCCCGGCAGCCCGGGGACCTCGCCGGTGGGGGCCGTCTCCGGCGTCTTCGGCTTCGGGGCCGGGGCTTTCGGGGCCGGAGCCGGAGTACGGAGCAGCAGCGGTACGAAGTCCCCGCCCCGGCGGCGGAGTCGGAGGACCGGCGCGTCGGCGGAGGGGCCCGCGTAGGTGTGGGCGGTGCCGTTCTCCTCGATCAGGGTGACCGTGGCGCCGGTCGCCTTCGCCGCCCACTCGGCCACCGCGCGGTCGGCCTCCGGGCCCCATGGGGCGTTGGCCAGGTGGCGGCGCAGGCGGCCGTCGAGGGCGTCCTGGCTCAACGCGGGAACACCCTTCTGGTTCGCGGGCGGCGGGGGCGAGAACAGCGCGTCGCGCTCCGCCCGTTCGGCGGGGAGCCCGTTCAGGCGCATCAGCTGGGCGGGCGACGCACCGGCGCGGGTCCGGAGCCGGGCCGCTGCCCGGGCTTCGCGGCCGGGCTGATCGGCGGCGTGGCGCAGGGCCGTGGAGAGTGCGGCGAAGAAGCCGTTGCCCCGGCCGGCCGGGGCGCCCTGGGTGTAGGTGGCGCCGTCGGGTGCGGTGAGGAGGCCGTCCCGGTCCAGCCGGTAGCGCGGGCCGGTGGCCTCGGCGGGCGGCAGCCAGGGCGGGGTGGGGTGGCTGCGGCGGGCGGACGGCTCGGGGGTGTTCTCCGTACGGCCCGGGGGCGCGACTGCGGTCGGCGGCGTCGGCAGCGCGGTGGTGACCGGCGGCGTGGTGCCGGGTGCCAGCGCGGCGGAGAAGAAGCCGTCGGCGGCGAAGAGCATCGGGCCAAAGGCCGCGTCGGCCGTCGCCGGGTCGGCGCCGTGCGGCAGGAACGTCTGCTGCCGTCCCTCCCCCGTCACGACGGTCACCGGGGTGCCCAGGACCCGCGCCGCGAGGGCGGGCAGCACGTCGGCGCCGCCGTGGTCGCCCGCCCTGCGCTCGGGCGGAGCCGGGTCTCCGGCGTCCGGGTCCACCGTCGTGGGCTCGGCCGTGAACGGGCGCGACAAGGCCGCCATGGCCAGCGCCACCCGCTGCTCCGGGCTCGGCCAGACGGTCTGCGGGAGCCGGCCGAACGCGTCGAACTCCGCCTGCTGGGCATCCGTCAGATCTATCTCGGCGTAGTCCAGTTCGGCCTGGGTGAAAGTGTCCGCCGCATCCATGGCCAGGCTGTCCAGCAGGTCCTGGTTGCTCTCGTCGCCCAGCGCCCACGCGAGCCGGTTGCGCGCGGCGTCGACGGCCTCCCTGGTGACCGCCGGGTCCCCGGGGGTGGCCGTGAACCGGTCGGCGAGGTCCCCGCCGAGCAGGAAGGGCAGCATGCCCCGGTCCTGGGCCGTCGTGAGCAGCGCGTGGAAGAACGAGGCCCCGTCGTGCGGCACTTCGTGGACCCGGTGCACCGTGCGTCCGTCGGGCGAGGTGAGGGTGCGCGGCGCGGAGTCGGTGGCGTCGGTGACCGTGTACGGCTCCGGCGCCTCGGACCGCCAGTCCGGCGCGGTGTACTCCTGCGGCACGTCCTTCACGGGCACCGAGCCCGAACCCTGGTGGTGGGCGGTGAGGCGGGCGGCGGCGAGGTGGAGGCGGTGGTGGTCCTTCGCGGCGGCGTCCAGGTGCTGCTGCCGGCGGCGTACCTCGGCGCGGGCGGCCTGCCAGGCGGTGACGGCCGGGGACGCGGCGAGCTCCGGGGGCGGTGTCGCGGCCCCGGTGTCGTCCCCGAGCGCGGCCTGCTCCGCGGGGCTCAGGTCGAGCCAGGTCTCGCGGGTCTTCGCGCGGGCGTCGTAGTAGTTCTTCTCGGCGGTGGCGAGGTCGGCCGCCGCCTTGGCCTGGTCGTCCCAGGCGGTGCGGGCCTCGTCGGGGAACGTGGTGTCGTCGAGGAGGCCGTAGTCGCGGGCGATGTCCTCGCGGAGCCAGACCAGGGCGGTCGTCTCGGCCTCGACGGCACGGGGCCCGCGCTTGGGCTTGCCGAGAGCCCGCATCGGGCGGCTGTCGGTGACCCGGTGGTCCACCTCGGCGACCGACAGCCAGCTGACGGGGACCGCGAAGAGCATGCTGCGGTCGGTGAGCACCTTGACGTGGGTGCCGAGCGTGGTGTCGGTGGCGCTCCGGAGCGCGGTGGAGTCGTTGGCACCGCCGATGGGGACCGTGGCGCCGGGGTTGGTCACGCCCGCGTTGCTGTTGCCCGCCAGCGGCGACGTACTGACCGCACCCTCGACGTTGTCGGTGATGCCCGCGTCCAGCGCGTCACCGGTCTTGCGCCGCTGCATGGCCTCCATACGCGGCTTGTTCTCCACGGCCAGCAGCCGGGCGCCGCCGCGGTGCATCTTGGCGTAGAGACGGGAATCGGCGGTGTGGGACTGGCCGAGCAGGCGTGCGGAGGACTGGGTGGGCAGCGGAGAGCCTTCGGCCCCGAGCGCCTCGCGGAACCCCGCGGTCAGACCGACCTGGGAGGTGGCCTCCTGCTGGGCCTGGGCCGGGGCGGTGCCGAGGCCGGTGAGCGGGGTGTGGCGGGCCATCCGTACGCGTTCGGTGAGCGAGGCGCCCGTGTGCCGCTTGCCGAGGTCCGCGTCGCCGGGGAATCCGTCGGCGCGGGCGGTGGCGAGGGTCAGGGCGTCCTGCACATTGGCCGAGCCGAGGATGTCCACAGCGAGGATGCCGGAGCCGATGACATCGTCGAAGGGCAGGATGTCCGGGTCGCTCTCTCCGGTCTCCCTGTCCGTGGTCCGCCATCGAGCGATGGAGTCGGAAAGTGCCTGATGAGCCGTCAGCATTGTTACCGCGCGCGGTGGTTCCGGCACATCCTGTTCGGTGAGCGCGCCGTCGGCACCGTCCTCGGCCGGGGTGAGCAGGCTCGCCGGGAGGATCTCGTTGAGGCTGCCGACGGGAGCGGTGGCGGTGGGGCCGAGCGGCTTGCCGGACGCGTCGACCAGGGTGGCCGTCAGGGTGTACGTGGTGACGATCTCGGCGTGGGCCTGGGTGGTGGCGATGTTGGGCATGGCGGTACTGCCGACCGCCTCGGTCACGTTGCTCGACCGCTGCTTGGCCGCGGTGCCCTGGAGCGCCGGGTTGGCGACCAGCACTCCGCTGCCCGCCGCGCGTTCGCTCGCGCTGAGCGTCACATCGCCGCCGCGGTCCTGGGAGCGGCCGTCGACGTCGTCGCGGGCGGTGGTGCGGTAGTCCTCCAACTCGTACCCGGTACGCAGCCGTTCCACGGTGGTGGTGACCGGTGTCAGGGTGAGTTTCAGCTGCCCGGGGCTGCCGCCCACCGGCAGGTGGTGCGGGCTCGACCAGGTGCGGTAGTGGACCGGGAGGGCCATCCCGTCGGTGGTCAGCTCGTGCACATGGGAGCGGAGGAAGTCCGGCGAGAGGCGCTGGAGCACCTGCTCCCGGTCGTGCGAGGGCACGCCCATCCGCTCCAGCTGCCCCATCAGCCGCTGAGCCACGCGGCTCGCGTCGAGCTGTCCGCCGGGGTGGGAGGGGAAGTGGCGACGGCGGAGGAAAGGAGGCAGCTTGTAGCCGCCGCCGAGGTTGGCCGGTGTGCTGGTTCCGAGGCCGTCGGGGGCGAGTCCGGCCTCGATCGCGTCCTGCATCGGCAGGTGGAACATCACCGCGTCGCGGACGCGCTGGAGCGCGGCGGCGGCCCGGCGCGGCGAGAGGCCGCGCCCGAGCCGTTCCGAGATCCGCCCGGCGGCGGAGCTGACCCGGGCCCCGGCGCGGGTGCCGACCGCCCCCATGGCGGCCGTCCAGCGGTCGCGTACGGCCACGGTCTCCGCGGCGTCGGCGACCACCAGGTACATCCGGCCGGCGTAGCTGAGGGTGGTGTTGCGGCCCCGGGTGAGGGTCTGGGAAACGCTGCGGCCCTTGCCCCAGGCGTACTGGAGAGCGGTCGAGTACGCCCCCACCACGGCCTGTTGGCCGGGAGCCTGCTGCACCGGCGTCACGGCGCCCTGGAGTCCGAGGGTGGTCCGGGAACCGCTGCCGGAGGTTCCGGCGACGCGGTGCTCGTTGCCGATCGTGGCTTCGAGGCTGCCGGGCTTGGGGTCGCTCTTGACGCGTACGTTCTCCAGCTCGCCCCGCACCGCCCCCTTGAGGTAGTGCGTCGAGAACGGGCCCGCGCCCGTGAGCCCGGTGATGCGTGATCCGAACGGGCCCAGGTACTGCCCGAGTTGCCCGGCGACACCGAGGTTGGCCATGGCTCGGCGCAGGGCGGTGCGGATCGGGGTGCCGGGGGCGCTGACGTGCCAGGAGCCGCCGGTGGCGCGGTCGGCGGTGTCCTGGACAAGCTGCTGACGCTGCTCGCCGCCCTCGGTGCTGAGGACGACGTGCGGGGCACTGAGCAGCTTGTTGACGAGCCGCCGGTCGGATGAGGAAGTGCGGGGCAAGGTGCGTGTGCCGTCGAGGAGTTGGTCCGCCTCGGTCGAGGAGAGGGAACGCGGGGCGGGGGTCGTTGCGGGCGCCGGCGCGGGGCCGGTGGCAGGAGGGTCGGCGGGGGCGTGGCGATCGGAGGCGTGGGCGGCGGGGACGGCCAGTTCCACCCGGCCCACGGTCTCGGTCCCCCGGGCGAACAGCGGGTGCTCCCCGACCTTGCTGACGAAGACGCCTGCGCCCAGCAGCCCCACCGACACGAGCCGGGTCCAGCCGCGCGGGCGGCGGTGGCCCTCGAAGGTGGCGCCCAACTCCACCTGGTAGCTGTAGAGATCGGCTCCGTTCTGGAAGGTCAGCTGGTCGTGGGCGACCGCGACGGTGTTCTTGGTGGCGCGGGTGCGCGTCTGTGCGTAGCGGGCGCCGAGGGAGATGTTGCCCGCCTGGCGGGGCAGCCCGGTGCCGGGGTCCTTGTCGTGGTCGCGTGGGGAGATGCCCAGTTCGACCCCGGCGGAGAGGGTGGTGGACTCCTGCTGCCCCTGGCCGGAGATCTCGGTGCCGATGACGGCGTTGCGCAGGGAGCGTTCGCTCAGGGTGGTCTCGAACCGCCGGTCGGTGAGGCGGGCGCGCAGGACGAGTGTGTGGTGGCCCCGGCGGACCTTGCCGTCCTCGGTGAGCGTGACCGGCACCCCGGTGGTCGTGAGGTCGTCGAGGCTCTGCGCGAGGCTGGGCCGGTTCAGCGCCTCGCGCACCTGGCGCTCGTTGTGCAGCGCGGTCCGCATGCGCCCGTCCCCGTACCAGAGCTTGGCCAGGTGGCGGTGGCGCAGCATCAGCGGCGGTACGAAGAGCGACGGATACGCGCGATGCAGGGTGTCCAGGACCGTGTCGGTGAAGGCCTTCAGGGGGTCCGGAGGAGTGGGGGCAGGAGCCGGGGCGGAGGTCGTCGCCGTGGTCGCCGGGGCGGACGTGGTCGCCACCGGAGCGGGAGCCGTCGCCGGGGCGGTCGTCGGGGCCGGGGGCCGCTGGTCCGGTACGAAGCCCTCGGCGCGGACCTGGCCGCCCAGGTGCACCGGGTCCTGGCGGGTGAGGTACCAGGGCACCGGCGGCTCGGCGTCCGGGTTCGGGCCGGTCGCTCCGGGCGTCCGGCTGTCCCAGCCCGCGAGGCGGCGCGCGTCCTGGGTGGAGTACCAGTCGAGGCTGACCACCCGGACCGGGCGGGCGGCCGAGGCCGGCTGTCCGGCCTTGCGCACCATCAGGGTGCGCTCCACCCGGTACAGCGCCATGGGGTGGTTGCGGACGCGGCCGGTCACCTTGCGGGCGGCGTCCGCGCCGAGGTAGTGGCCCCGGCCCGCGCTGAGATCGGTGCGGACCAGCGGACCGCCCTGGAGGCGTACGTCGGTCTCGGGGCCGATGAGGGTGTAGTTGGGCCCGGCGGTTACCTGGACGCCGAGGCGGGTGTCGCGGACGTGGGCGCGCTGGTTCTGGTACGTGGTCTGGGTGAGGTCGCGGACCTCCGCCTTGACCGACTCCGTGACCAGGGTGGCCCGGTGCGGGATCGACCGCTCGACGATCAGATGGCCCAGCGGGTGCTGCCCACTGCCCCGGGTCAGTTCGGGTCCGCTCACCGGTCCGGTGAACCGCCCGAAGAGGCCGAGGAGCCGCCCGGGACGTACGTACGAGATCAGCGTGCGGTGAGCCGAACTTCCGGGGCGCGCACCGGAGATGGCGAGCGCCACATCCTCCGGCGGGTCCGTGAGGTGGAGGGCGGTCGTGTCGGTGATCCGCGGTTCGGCTCCGTCCGGGAAGGTGAGCGTCTCCGGGGCGCGCTTCGGCCCCTTGAAGGGCACGGTGAGGTCGTCCGGCAGCCGCCAGCTCAGCCCGTCCCGCATGGCGAAGACCGCGGAGTGCACCTGGCTGCGCTGCCAACGGGGCGCGGTGGCATGCGTGGTGACCGGCCCGGGGGCCGTCGGCGCGGGGGTCTTCGGGGCCTCGGTGACCCGCTCGACGCGCACCCGGTAGTGGACGTCGTCCAGGTGCAGGTGGGACCCCTCCCAGGCCCGGTACTCGCTCTGGTGGTAAGCCTGGGTGCCCTGCGTGTAGTCGGTCTTCCGGGTCCAGCCCAGCGAGACACCGATCTTGAGCATCCAGTTGAGCGGCGGGCCCATGCCCAGCGCGGCGGCGACCCGGCGACCGACGCCGACGCTGCGCCCGCCGCCCGTACCGGCCTGACCGCGCCGCATGGTGTCCAGCCGTACGGTCGCACCGCCGACCTCGCCGAAACGCTCCCAGCGGTGGTACGGGACGGCCTCGACGATCATCTCGTGGCCGACGCCTGACTTCTCCCGGCCCACGAACCTGGCACCGCGCGGGGCGGTGAACGCACCGGGCTGGTCCCTCAGCAGGCGCAGCAGCTCCGCCTCGTCGAACTGGGCGCGGAGCTTCTTGGGCAGCTGGTCGAAGACCTCCTTCGCGACCTGCTCGGGGGAGCGCAGGGTGAGGACGCCCGGGCCGTTGAGGAGCCCCGTCCTCGGCGGCCCGGCGGCAGGCCGCGCGCCCGGGCCGGTGGAGCCGTCGTCCGGATCGGCGTCCGGGCTGATCAGGACGGTGGGAAGGCGGCTGCCGTCGTCGAAGGTGACCGTGCGCGGGGCGGGGCCCGGCGGCCGGGCGTCCTCGTCGGTGAGCAGCCGTGCCGGGCGGTGTCGCTCCAGCTGGGTCTCCAGCGGTACGGGGTCGCCGCGGTCCGGTGTCTCCTCGGCCGGGGCGGCGTCCAGGTCGGTGACGCCACCCATGCTCCGCAGCCACTCCCCGAAGACGTCGGATCCGGCGGGGGTCCCGGTGGCCGGGGCGGACGTGGGAGCCGGGGTCGGGGTGGGCAGGGCGGTGGCCGGTACCAGGGCGTCGTAGTGGTCGGCGCCGTTGTAGGCCACGTGCAGGGTGCCGCTCCGGCCGCCCGGGTTGAGCGGGGTGACGGAGGTACCCGTCGCCGCCGACGCGTCGGGGCGGACCAGCCGCAGCTCGATGTCGAGGGTGTGCGCCAGCGCGAGCGGGAGGGCGTCGGCGAAGGGCGAGGACCACAGGGCCGGGAGTTCGGCCGCCGCGAGGATCAGCCCGTCGGTGCCGAGCCGCCGCGCGTCGGCGGGGGTGGGCGCCACGTCGGCGAGGTGGGGGTAGCCGCTGTCCTTCAGGATCTGCCGCCACCGGCGTCCGTCGCCGTTCGTGACGACCGCCTGCTCGATCCGGTCCCAGCGCTGCCCGATGCGCTCCCGCGCCCCCGCGTCCCGTACCCCGGCCAGGGCGGTCATCCGGAGGTCGTCGACGACGGCGAGCACCGGATCGGGGGTGGCCTCGACGTCCGGGGCGAGCAGCTCGGAGCCGGTGAGCCGGTCGCGGAGCAGGCCGCGGAGTCCGGCGACGTTCCGCGCGGCCCACGGGGGCGGAACGGGGTGGCTGCGCGCGGTGTCGAGGAGCGACCGGAAGAGGCAGTCCCCGTCGCCCCGGGCGGGCATCCTGCGGAAGGGCCGACCGTCCGCGTGCAGGGTGTCCGCGAGGCCGGGCGTCCCGGTCCCCTCGCCGGACAGCTGCATGTCCTCGGCGATGCTCGCCGGGCGGGTGGGCGGCGGCGAGGCCGGGCGGGGTTCGGGGTGGACGAGGACGGCGTGGTCGTTGCCGGGGCTGAAGCGGAGCAGCGGTTCGCCGGACGCGCCCTCGTGGGAGCTGACGATCTTGTCGAAGACCGACTTGTCGAACGCGGTCGGCGGGTTCCAGAACATGTGCGCGCCGTGCGCCACGGCCATGTCCTTGGCCCGCATCTCGTCGATCAGCGCGTCGTGGGCCGCGGGCGAGATCCGGGAACCGTCCGGCGAGGACACGTCGAACAGGTCGTGGTCGCCGGTGATCGGACGACGGCCGCCCGCGTCGTCGAAACCGAACACGATCCCCTCGTGCACGGTGAACATGCCGTCGGCCTCGTACTGGGCCATCTTCCCGGCCAGTTCGTGGAACTCGGTGGACCGCTGGTTGAACCGCGAGACCACCCCGTCCCAGGCACCGTGCGGAACGGAGCCCTCGGCGGGCAGCACCGGCCGGAAATAGCCCACCAGACCGATCGTGTCCGCATCGGCCCCCAACAGGACGTCGACCTCGTTGACCGTCTTCGCCTTGATGTCCTGCGGCTTCGGCATCGCCCCCGCGTCCAGCCACTTCGGCGCCGACGGATTCGTCGGCCGCACATCCACCACGACATTCCGGTCCCGCGCCAGGTCACGGAACTTGTCGAAGTTCTTCTCCGGAATGCCGTACGTGTGCCGGGCCGTGTAGGAGTCGACCTGCCCGGGCTTGAGCTTCTGCGTCCAGGTGAGGACGGCGTGGTCGCTGTTGGGGGTGAAGCGGAGCAGCGGTTCGCCTGAGGGGCCCTGATGGGAGCCGACGATCTTGTCGAAGACCGACTTGTCGAACGCGGTCGGCGGGTTCCAGAACATGTGCGCGCCGTGCACGACGGCCATGTCCTTGGCCCGCATCTCGTCGATCAGCGCGTCGTGGTCGGGATGCGAGAGCCGTGAGCCGTCGGGGGACGACACGTCGAACACATCGTGGTCACCCGTGATCGGGCGCCGGTCACCGGCCTCGTCGAGACCGTAGACGACGCCGTTCTGGACGACGAAGCGGCCGTCGGCCTCGTACTGGGCCATCTTCCCGGCCAGTTCACGGAACTCGGTGGACCGCTGGTTGAACCGCGAGACCACCCCGTCCCAGGCACCGTGCGGAACGGAGCCCTCGGCGGGCAGCACCGGCCGGAAATAGCCCACCAGACCGATCGTGTCCACATCGGCGCCGAGCAGGACGTCGACCTCGTTGACCGTCTTCGCCTTGATGTCCTGCGGCTTCGGCATCGCCCCCGCGTCCAGCCACTTCGGCGCCGACGGATTCGTCGGCCGCACATCCACCACGACATTCCGGTCCCGCGCCAGGTCGCGGAACTTGTCGAAGTTCTTCTCCGGAATGCCGTACGTGTGCCGGGCCGTGTAGGCGTTGACGGCGACGGTGTTGACCGGGAGCGTCGGCGGAGGCGGGCTCCCCTCGGGCATCGGCGTGTCCTGCGGGCCGGTCTGGGCGGTCGGGGCGGTCGCGGCCGTGAGCTCGGGGTGGTGCAGGCGGCGGGCCAGCTCGGCGGTGTCGGCGGGGCCGAGGCCCAGTTCGGACAACGGCAGCGGGGCGTTCGACAGGGACCAGGTGATCTGCGCGGAGCGTGCGTAGGAGAGGCCGAGCACGTCGGGCTGCGAGATCAGGGTGTCCGGGGGCAGTTCGGGCGGCGGGGGCGGCAGCAGGGTGTCGAGCGTGGTCTCGGGAGTCGCGCCGGCCCGCAGTCCGGCGGCGGCTTCCAGGAACGCGGTGTACTGCTCCGGGGTGGGGCCGGCGGCCGGATCGACGGTGGTGCCGTTGCCGGCGGTGTGCCAGTCGGTGACCATCCGGTCGAGCAGGTCCGGGGTCATCCGGCCGTCGCCGTACCGGGCTGCGGTGCCCGGGTCACGCCAGCGCAGGCCGTCCACGTAGGCGAGCGCGGCAAGCAACTCCCGGTTCTCGGGCTGCTGTTCGGCGTCCGGTCCGAGGACCTCGCGCAGGGTGCGGATCTGCTGGAGGGTACGGGCGCGGGCGAAGGCGTCGGCCGGGTCCGGGCCCGCGTGCAGTCCGGCGTCACGCGCCAGGTCGTCCAGCGCGGTCCCGGCGGGCTCGGGGGTGAACAGCCGCCACCGGCCCGGACCGTCGGGGCCTTCGCCGAGGACCGCGCGGACGTTTCCGTCGCGGTCCTTCGCGGTGCCCGCCTCGGTCGTCGGCGCGTACACCGGGCGCCCGGTCCGGTTGGCGACGTGCTGGGCGACCGGCAGCCCCGCGATCTTCGGCTGCTGCCCGGTCTCGCAGGAGAACAGCACCAGCGGCCGGTCCTGGTCCCCCTCCTGTGCCCAGGACTTGAGGACCTCGCCGAGCTGGACGCCGCTGACCTTGACGGTGGGGTACGCGGCGTTGTCCGTGCCGAGGGTGACCGTGCGGGGCGTGCCGTGGCCGACGAAGTAGTCGGCGCCCCGCTCGGTTCCGGAGCCGGGGAGGGCGGTCGGCGGGCCGGTGAAGACGGTGCGGGGAGCGGGCGGGGCCTCGGAGGTCCCGGGCGGCGAGGGCTCGGCCGAGGTGGTACGCACTCCGCGGAAACTGTCCTGGCCGAGCAGCGCCTCACGGCCCGAGCTGCGTGCTGTGCCGTCCTCGGCGGGGCTCTGCGAGATGGTCACCGTCCGCACGGCCACGCCGGGTTGCGGAGCGGACGTGGTCCGCGGCACGAAGCGCCGGAGCTCGCTGAAGGGCACCGTCTTCCGGTCGAGCGTGGTGACGGAAGGCCCGGCGGTGGGGGGCGGCGTGCTGCCGTCGCCGTCGGAGCCGCTGCTCGTGGCGATGGGGGCGACCGGGGCGTCGCCCGTGTCGATGACGCCGTCCCGGCGCGACTCCAGGTTCACGTCGGCGGCGGTCTCGCCCTGCGGCGGGCGCGGCCTTCCGGTGTCCAGCGCGCCGTTGCGGATCAGGGAGTCGACCATCTGCGGTACGGAGTGGCCGCCCTGGAACAGGCTGTACATGTTGTCCGGCACGACCGGGCGCAGGCCCTGCTCCAGGAGGAGTTTCGGCAGCAGGATCTGCACGTTGGACCGGAGGTTGCCGTCCTGGAACGGGTGGACGACGTGCAGCGCCCGGATGGTGCGGACGATGGAGGCGACCTTGACCGTGTCGTCGGCGTCGGGGTCGGACACCCGGGCGTAGTGCTGCTGGAACAGCGTGTCGACGAGGCCGGGAGCCGCGTTCTTGCCGTAATTGGTCGCCAGAGAGGGGTTGTTGTGCATGAACCGGGTCAGGATGGTGACCGGCCGGGGCTTGGGCAGCGGCGTGGACCAGTCGCGGCTGGTCGTGTCGTAGACCAGCAGCTGTTCGCCGATGCGCTCGTCGAAGATGTCGTCGGCGAGCGTCTCGCCCCGCAGCGGGAACTGCGTGGCGCCGCCGCCGGACCAGCCGATCGTCCGGCCGAGGTGGCCGGTGGCCAGCCCGTGCATCGTCCGGTACGAGGTCGAGTCCATGGGCGTGGCGACGGTGGCGGGGTCACCGAGGAACTGCGTGTACGCCGACACCATGCCCTGTTGGAAGCCCGGTGAGCGGTCGTGGTCGTAGTAGGAGCCGGGGTCGTCCGGAAAGGCTTCGCGCGCGGCTTGGTGGTTCTTGGGGTCGATGTAGAAGGTCCACCACCGGTCCTCCGGCAGGAAGTCCCGGAGCGTCTGCGGCGATGGGTTCCGCTCCGGGTCCGCGGGGCGGAGGGTGATCTGCGCGGGCGTGGGGGTGGTGTCCGCGTCGCCACGGCCCGACTCCAGGTGCAGATCGGTGGCCGTCTCGGTCCAGGGGCGGACATCGGCGGCGAGCTTGGCGGCGGCGGGCGGGCCGGTGGGCGGGCCGGTGGGCGGGCCGGTGGGCGTGGCCGTGGGGGCAGAGGAGGTCGGGATGACCGCCGGCTTGATGTCGGGGGCGGCCTCGGGGGCGTTGCCGGTGAGCGGAGCCTTGACGTCCGGTCCTGGCGTGGAGCTGGTCGTGGTGATCACCGAGGGCTTGGCGGCGGGCCCCGGCAGGTCACCGCTGGTGGGGGCCGGCTCGCCCGACACCACCTTCACCGAGGACGGGTCGATGTCGCGGTGCTCGGACTCGGTGCGCGGAGGCGCGGTAACGGGGTCGACCTGACCGGACTCGGTGACGGCGGGCGGATCCGGTGTCTCCTGAGTGTCCGTCGTCTGCTGCGTCAGCTCGCCCGGCGGGGCCTCGGCTGTGCCGGTGTCGCCGGGCGCGAGGGAACGCGGAGGCGAGGCCGTCGACGTGGTGGGAGGGCCGGCCGATGTGGCGGGCTGGACGGTCGATGCGGCGGGCGGCGGAACGGCCGCCATGACAGGCGGCACGCCCAGGGCGTCGGCGAGCGGCAGGAGTACGTTCGCGCCGGGGAATACCGCGTTCGCGCCGTTGTCGGATGCCCCGGCGAACTCGGGACCGGAGAGCGGACGGACCTCCACCGGCGCACCGGGGCCCTCCCGGGTCAGCTCGACCGCCTCGCGCACCGGCTGCCCCGCCGCGTCGGACCCGGTCGGCGGGCCGAGCACCACGGCCCGGTCCACCCCGGCGCCGTCCAGCAGCTCGGCCGCCTCCGGCGATGCGGCGAGGGGCGGCGGGCCCTCGGAGACGATGACGGTGAGGGGCGGCGCACCGGTGCCGGGGCCGTCGCCGGTGACCGGGGCATCGCCCCGCACGTCGCGCGTCTCGGGGCCGGAGGAGGTCTCCGTACCCCGCGAGTCCACGGTGCCCGCCTCGCCGGACGTGCCGGTCCCGGGCGTACGCACCGGGTTCTCGGCCGTCCCGGGCGTACCGCCCACCGGGCTCTCCGCCGTCCCCGGCGTACCGCCCACCGGGCTCTCCGCCCCGCCGGGCGCACTGTCCCCCGGCGACGCCCCCGGCCCCTCCCCCACGATCGGCGCATCCACGGTCACCGGCGTGCCGAAGCTCTCCAGGGCCCGGCGCACCTCGTCGGTGTCCACCTGGCCGGCGGGGCTGCTCCCGCCGGGCACCACCCGTACCTCGGGCACCTGCGACAGCCTCTCGTGCAGCCCGTCGCGTACGCCGATCTCGGCCGGGCCCGGCGGCTGGGAGCCCCGGAGGGCGGCAAGGTCCCGCAGCGCCTGCTCCCGGACCTCGGCCGGACCCTGGTGGACCTGCTGCCACAACGCGTTCTCGGCTGCCGTCACCGGCAGGGGGCCCGGCGTGTACGGCGGCGGGTCGGCCGAGACGTAGGGCGGTGGCGCGTCCTGCGACACGTACGGCGGCGGTGACTGGCTGCCGGTGAAGTCGCCCTGCCCCGTCGTCGGCCGGACGACCGGCGGCGGCGAGGAGAGACCGGGCCCGGGGCCGTCCCCGCCGGTGCTGTCCGTGCGGGAGGAGCCTTCAGTGCGGTCCGGGCCATCCGTCCCGGAGCCGTTGTCTCCGGAGACGGTCGGCGGCGGTTGGTTGCGCAACTTGTCGATGGCGTGGCGGAGTTCGGCTCCGCTGTTCAGTGCTGCGCCCATGAGCGAGGACTCGACCAGGCTGCTGACGCCCGCGCCGAAGAAGGTGGTCCAGCTGGAGGACCAGTCGCCCTCGAAGGCACCCTTGATCAGGATCTCGGCGACCACCTCGCCCGCACCCGCGGCGATGAAGTCCGCCGTGCCCTTCAGGCCGTAGTGTGCGGCCAGCGCGCCCGGCCGGTCGAGGTTGAGACGCAGGATCTGGCTGTTGCGCCACAGTTCGGGGTTGTTGCGGAAGGAGAGCGGGCCGTCCCGGAAGGTGACGGGGACGGGACCCGGCGAAGGGGTGGGGCCGGGGCCGTTGCCGGACGGGTTCGGGTCGGGGCGGTCCTTCGGGGGATCGGGAAGGTCAGGACCGGGCTTGGGGTTGGGCGTCGGGCCGTTGATGTCGACGTTCGGCGTGTCCCGCCAGTTGGGGTTCTTGAAGTCGAGATCCGGACCGCCCTTCAGGAAGGTGCCGTCGAAGCTGCGGACGATGTCCTTGGCGAACTTCTCGAAGACGCTGGTGAAGAAGCCCGCCGCCGCGCCGAACGCGGCGGCCTTGCCGATGTCGCTCCAGTCGATGCCGTCCGGGCGGCGGCCGTCCGGGGCGAAGTTCATCATCGCGAGCCGGACGGCGAAGGTGGTGAACGCCTCGGCGAACGCCTCGGTCAGCGAGGGCGCCAGGTGCAGCCGCTGGAGCAGATGGCTCAGCGTGGTGAGGATGAAGAAGCGGCTGCGCAGCTTGGCCATCATGATCTGGCTGGCCGAGGCGCCCCCGGTGAAGAAGGACATCGCCAGGTAGATGGCGATCTCGATGAGCAGCCGGATGATCTCCGCGATGACCTGCCACTTGGACTCCATGATGTCCATGGAGGTCTTGCGGCGACCCTCGGCGATCTTGTCGAGCTGGTCGGAGAATTCGCGCAGGTAGTTCTTGCCGCCGTCGTCGATGAGCATGCCCATCGCCTTGGCGTACGACGAGGCGAGGTCGTCCGGCATGGACTCGCCGATGTCGTGGATCGACTTGTCGATCAGCGAGGACAGCCGGTCCAGTTTGCGCCCGAGGCCGGAGTAGGGCCGACGGCTCTCGAAGGCGAGGTCCTCGTCGGCGTCCATGAGCTTCTCCCCGGTGAGGATGAAGATCATGGCGTTGACCTCGGGCGATACCTGGATGCTCACCGACGGCCGCCCCGGGGGCCGGGCGGGCAGGACGGAGCGGCCGCTCCCGGTCGGGTACGGGAGCGGCCTGCGGTGCGGAGGTCAGCGCCGGCCATGCCCGCCCGGGCCGTCGAAACCATCGGTTTCGAGGCGGCTGTTGCCGTGCTCGATCTCGTCGATGTTGCGGTCCCGGGTGTCCTTCATCATCCGGACGTTGCCGATCGTGGCATCGGTGATGCCCACCAGCGCGTCCCGGATCGAGAGCATGGTGTCCTTGGTGGTCTGCCGCTCCTTCTGCTCCTGCGGCTTGGCCTTCTCCGAGAACTCGCTGTTGGTGCCGGGCCAGCTGACCGTGGGCGCCAGCTCGTCGAGGAACTCCTCGGTCATGGTCCGGGTGAGCGTCCCGATCTCCTCCAACTGGCTTGCCAGCGCCTCGATGCGCTCCGGGTCGACGTAGTACCGCTGTCCCATCCCGTCAGTCCTCTCCCTCGTCGCCGAGCGCGTCCCGCCAGGCGGGGGTCGCCGGGCCGCGCGGGGTGTCCTCGTCGTCCTCCCGCAGGACCTCGGGGCCGAAGACGCGCTCCCAGTCCAGCTCGAAGCCCTTCAACTCCGGCACGTTGCTACTGGGTTCGGTGAAGGGGGCCATCGCCTTCATCACATGCCGGTTCATCTTCAGCCGGGCCGCGCTCGCCGCTTCCAGGACGCTGGCGGCCAGCTCCTGCGGGGACATGTCACGGTACTTGTTCTCCAGGAACTCGATCCCGGTCAGCTCGCCCTGCGGGCCCGCGGTGGCCCGTACCGCCCGGTCGGAGGAGAGCACGGAGAAGGACGCCGACCGCAGTTCACGCTCGGTGCGCGCCACCGCCTCCTGGGCGGCCTGCAGTTCGGCCATGGCCTTCTCCAGGCGCTTCTCCAGTGGTTCCGTCACGCGCGCGCCCCTCGTTCCGTCCTGCGTTCTGTCCTGATGATCGTTCCGCCGTCCGTACGCATGACCGTACGTTCACCTCGCCGGGCCTGTACATCCGGCCCCGCTCCCCTGCCATGACCAGCCGTCACCTGCCGATCACGGCCGGGGTGCCGCCCTCCTCGGTGCCCCAGACGTCCGCGTCCTCCTCCAGGTAGTCCGCGGACGTCAGGGGCCTGCGCCCCTGCTGCTCCTCCTCCGGCGAGTCACCGCCGGTGGTGGCCACCCGGGAGGCCGGGGTGAGGAAGGTGTCGCTGTCCTCCTGACGGTTCCACGGGCTGCGCCTGCGGCGGTTCCGGCGTTCGCTCTCCTCCGCCGCGTCGACCAGGACGGCGCGCACGCGCTCGCCGTTGCCCTTCTCGCCGCCCGCGCCCATGCCGCCCATCCCGCCGCCCATCGGCATGCCCGGGGTGCCGGGCGTACCAGGGGCTCCGGGGGCTCCCGGGCCGCCCCCGGCGCCGGGGGTCGTCGCGTTGTTCGTGGCACTGTCGGAGAGCGGGGAGACCTGGCCGGGGATCTCCGACGACGCAAGGGCCGCGTCGGGGAGGCCACCGCTGGAACCACCCGCTCCCACCTGGGCGCTCAGCCCCAGTTCGGAGAGGGGGACGTCCCGGGTGGTGGTCCCGTCGTCTCCCCCGCCACCGCCGCTGCTGCCGTTGGCGAGGTCCTTGAGCCCGTCGAGATCGAGATCCCGGCTCCCGCCCGGACCGTCCAGGTCCCGGGTGCCGTTGAGCTCGTCGAGGGTGACCGTCTCGGTCCTGCCCTGCGGGTCGGTGACGGTGGCGATCCCGGTGTCCGGGTCGATGGAGTGGCTGGAGCCGTCCGGGAAGGAGTTGAGGAACCGGCCGTTGTCCAGCGAGGAGACGGAACCGTCCGGGTTGGTGACCTCGGCCCCGTGGGTGAGGTCGGTGGTGACCTCGGAGCCGTCCGGGGCGATGCTGGTGAGCTGCCCGGTGTCGGGGTCGAAGACGGTCTTGCCGCCGTCGGGGAACGTGGTGGCGAAGTCGCCGTTCTCCAGCCCGGTGAGGCTGCCGGTCGAGGACTTCAGGCCCGCGTCGCCGGTGTTGAGGTTCCCCAGGTCGCCCAGGTCGTTGATGGTCTCCCGGTCGCCGAGGTCGCCGGGGGACTCCGTCGGCAGGTCGGCGTTGACGTTGCCCGGATCGCGGAGGTTGCCCAGGTCGCCCAGGTCCCCGTTTCCGTTGCGGCCGTTCAGGTCGCCCAGGTTGCCGAGGTCCTCCGTGGTGACGGTCCCGTCGGGGGCGGTGGAGGTGGCCTGACCGGTCTTCGGGTCCACGACCTGCGTCGTACCGTCGGGGAACGTCGTCGTCAGCTTGCCGTCGTCGCCGAGGGAGGTGACCGAACCGTCCGGGTTGGTGACCCGGGCGCCGTCGCCCAGGTCCTGCGTGGTGACGCTGCCGTCCGGGTGGGTGGTGGTGAGCACTCCGCTGTCCGCGTCGAAGGACGTGCCGCTGCCGTCCGGGAAGTCGGTGGTGAGCTGGTTGCCGTCGAGCTGGGTCCGGCCCCCGGTCGGGGTGTCGAGGGAGCCGCCCGTACCGTTGTTGAGGTCGCCCAGGCTGCCCAGGTTCTCGGTGATCGCCTGGTTGGCCGCGTCGTTGGGGTTGCGCGTGGATCCGGGGCCGCCGTTGAGCTGGCCCGGATTGCCGAGGTTCGAGGTCACGGGGACCGGGCCGCCGGCGGGGTTGTTCACGTCACCGAGGTTGCCGAGATTCTCGGAGACCGCGTTGGTCACGTCGTCGAGGCTCGGCGGGTTCGAACCATCCTGGCCACCGGGGTTGTTGATGCCACCGAGATCGCCCAGGCTCTCCGTCACCGGGACGTCCTGCTTGAGGTTGAGCAGATCGTCGAGGTTGCCGAGGTTCTCGCCTCCGCCGCCCGGCCCGTTGATGTCGCCGAGGCTCTCCTCCATCTGCTTGGCCTGCTCCTCGGCCTCCCGCTTCGCCTCCTCCTGCTCCCGCCGCTGCTCCTCGCGCAGTTCCTCCTGATACCTCTTGTCCTCTTCGCGCTGCTGGTTCTGCTCCTCGCGCAGCTCGTCCTGGAGCTTCTTGTCCTCCTCGCGCTGGAGTCGCTGCTCCTCCCGCAGCTCGTCCTGGTACTTCCGGTCCTCCTCCCGCTGCTCCTCCTGCTCCTTGCGGAGCTCCTCCTGGAGCCGCTTGTCCTCCTCCCGCTGCAGGCGCTGCTCCTCCCGCAGCTCGTCCTGGTAGCGGCGGTTCTCCTCGTTCTCCTTCTCGATCCTCTCCCGCTCCTCCTCCGCCTTCTTCTCCTCGTACGCCTCCGAGGCCGTACCGGTCGACTTCGGCTCGGGTACGTTCTCGGAGAAGTCCTCGGAGAGCGAGAGGAACTGGTTGTTCAGGCGGGACTGCACCTCGCGGGCGGGCTTGACGAGGTAGTCGTCCACGCCCCGGCTCCAGATCTCGACCGCCTTGTCGCCGACCTTCGCCCAGTTGGCGATGTCGGTGAGGTCGAGGTATTCCGGATGCGTCTGCGAGAAGTCGCCGTGCGGGCTGTGGCGGACCGTCGTGGTGTAGCGGGTGGTCGTGGACGTGATCTCCGTCTTGGCCACGTTGTTGGCGTCGACCCACTGGGCCAGGTCGTCCAGGACGTAGCGCAGCACCCGGTGCGGGTCGTAGTAGTCGGACTGGGCCCACTTGAGCCACGCGGCCAGCAGGTCCCTGGCGGCCTGTTCCAGGTGCTGGCGGCCCAGGGAGAGGGCACGGGAGTACACGGTGTTGCCGGTGCCGGTCTGGTCCCCGGTGCCGGCCGTGCTGTTGAAGGTCTCGACGTAGCTGTCGTAGTTCTCGCGGATCTTCGTGATGAGGCTGCGGAAGACCTCTGCGGCCTCTCCCTTCCAGCTCGCGTCGTCGCGGCCGAAACGGTCTTCCCAGTCCTTGAGGACAGGTGCGTGGTCCTTGAAGAACTTGGCCGCGTAGTCGAAGGAGTGACCCGCGTTGTCGAAGGAGTCCAGGTCGACGACGTCGGACTCCTTGGCGACCAGACCGCTGAACCGGCCGTCGCCGCTGTTCCCGTTCAGCAGGGCGATGAGCGCCGCCCGGGGCCCGTTCATGTACTGGGCCAACGGGATGGTGCTGAACTTGTCCTTGTTGTAGTCCGTGAACTCGTTGCCCTCGCGGACGGACACGTTGTTGACGTCGGTGGAGTCGGTGCCGGCGAAGATGATCTCGTCACCGGACTTCACGCGGCCCTCGAAGACGATCCGGGCCTGCATGATGGAGCGCTTCTTCCCGCTGTCGAAGAACCAGATGTCGTAGTCCTGGCCCTTGTCCTGGAGGAAGCCGGAGTCCTTGACGAGGAGGCTGAGGCTGCGCTCCTTGATGTCCATCCGGAACAGCTTGCCGCCGTGGTCGGAGCGGAGCGTGTCGAAGACCTTGCCGCGCTCGGGCACGGGGTACCCGGTGATGTGCTTGACGAGGTCGGCCCAGTTGTCGGCTGAGGCCGCTTCCGTGTCCTCGTACTTGTCGACGTTCTCCACGGATGATTCGTCGTACCGGTCGGCCACCGCGCGCCCTTTCTCGTCTCTCGCCGTCCACTCCGTGCGCGGGGGCGGCTAGTTCTCTTCCGTCTCCGAGGATCCGCTGGTGAGCGTGTCGACCTCTTCGAAGGTCTGGAGCAGCGTCTGTGCGTCGATCGCGTCCAGGTTCTTGTTCTTGGTCTTGTTGGCCTCTTCGATGGTGTCGGTGAGGGCTTCCTTGAGCTCCTTGAAGAGCTCCATCTGGTCCCCGAGCAGCTTGTCCAGGGAGGTCGCGACGGTCGTCACGCTCTCGACCAGCTTCGGACCGGAGACCAGCGCTTGCGTGTTCATCAGGCCGAGGCGCAGGAGCTGCTTCTGCTGGTCGAGGTTGTCGGGCGTGGTGTAGCCGCCGATCAGCTCGCCGAGGGGGCGGATACGGCCGTCGCCCTCCCCCTCGCCGTCCTCCTTGTGCTTCTTGGCCTTGGTGTAGACCGGGTGCACCTCGTTGTCGCGGAAGTTCTCCATCTGCTTGAGGTCGAAATGCTTGACGTCGGCCTGCTCACCGGCCATGGGACGTCCTCCTGCGGTCGGGTCCTGACGGGGGGGTCGCGGAGACGGAAGTGCGGGAGGCCGGGGGCCGCCTCCACCGCGTACGAGCGGGAAGGCGGCCCCCGGCCGGACGGCTAACGGGCCCGCACGTTGCCCCAGTTGTCGGCGCTGCGGCGCTCGTCGCGGGAGTGGTTGTCGTGGATGCTCTGGACCAGGTCGCCGCTGTCGCCGAGGAGCAGGGCCATGTTCTTGGTCGCCTGGTCCCACTCGGCCTGGACGCCGCGGTACATCGCCTGGTCGTCACCCTCCCAGGAGGTGACGAGCGGCTTGAGCTCGTCCTCCAGGTTGTTGAGGGTGGTGATGATCTGCTGGGTCTGCTGCTTCAGCTCCTCGATCGCGTTGCGGACCGTGGAGTACTGCACATCGATGATGCCGTCGGCCATGACATCTCCTCTCGGGTGGCCGGGCCCGCGGGCCCGGGGATGCTCACAGGTTCCGGCCGCCGCACAGGGGGCCGGCGCAGCCGGGGATGGTCAGCGCAGCGCCTCGAAGACGCCCTGGCTGGTCTTGCTGTTGAGCACCTCGGTGAGGTCCTGGTTCTCCTTCGCCAGTCGGTCGGCCGACGTGACGTTCTCCTGGAGCGCGTCGATCATCTTGCTGATCTGCACGACGACCTTCTGCGCCTCGCCGTTCCAGCTGCGGAACAGCTTCAGCAGGGCCTGGCCCTCGTCGCCGCCGACACCCGAACGCGCGGCGATCTCACCGACGTTGTTCTGGATCTTCTCGACCGCTGCCCGGGCCGACTCCAGCGAGGAGACACCTCCCAGGCCCTTGGCATAGTCCGCCCGCCTCTGGCCGCTGTCCGCCATGTCGCGCTCCCTTCGTTGAGTGACTTCTCGTCGCACCGTTGCCCGCCGAGGCTAAAGAGAAATCGCCGTCCGCCGCAACGCATGCAGGGAAGATTTGAGCATAGTTCTTCGGGCCGGATTCCTTGCATGCCAACGGAGTTGTCCGAAGGCTTCCACGAAATGAACGTGGCCCAGCTGCCGCACGGGCGTACCGGTCGATGCGGACGGGAAACGGGCAGCCGGGGAATCCGAACGGTCATCGAGGCGGCCCGTTTCCGGTGGGCGCGCCTCTTTCGCAGGATTCCGTGGAGGACGGGGCGCGCTCAAATTCTGAGCTTTTTCTGAGGTTTCCCTTCGCGCCCGGTCCGCACCCCAGGGAACGCGATGGACGCCGAGTCATGGGTGAAGTTCCGCTTCCCCACCCATTTCTCTTTCTTCGGCACCCTTTGGGGGTTTTCGCCTGGATCATGGCCGGGAGTCGCCTGCCCGGTCCTTGGCGGAGGAAGCCCCGCACTTCGGGGCGGTGACCCGGGGTTCCGCGGCGCCGGTGGCGGCGGCCGGGTCGAGGTCCGCGCCGGTCGGCAGAGCGGCGAGCAGGGGTGCGGGGACCGAGCCGATGTCCCCTTCGGCGTACCCGAGCGCCGTCAGCGAATCCTTGGCCGGGAACCGGTACTTCACGCCGTTGTCCGCGACCAGATAGGTGGTTCCGGCGTGTGCTGCGCCGCTCGCGTGCAGGGCCCGGACCAGGGCGCCGCGCCCGGGGCGTACGACGGTGGCGTCGGTCCGTACGCAAGCCGCGGCCAGCGGCTGGGCGGTTCCCTGCGACACCGCGACGGGGGCGAGAGCGGTCAGCGGGACCAGCACCGACCGGATCCGGGCGCCGCCGTCGCCGCCGTCCACCTGGGCGCAGAGCGCGGTGCCGCGCGGTGCGGAGTGCGGGGCGGGTGGCGTACGGGGCAGCTCCGCGCCCGCGGAGCCGGGGGCCGCCGTCTCCTTGGCCCGGTGGGTACGGAGCGCGTCGGCGCCGACCGCGCGGGCCTCGGGCGAGCGCCCCTGGTAGGCGTCCTTCTGGGTGGCCGGGTCGCCCAGCACGAGGGCCGCCTCCAGACCGGAGAGCGGCACGAGCCCGTCCTCGCGCAGCAGGTGGTAGGTGCTGCCGCCGCCGGGCACGCTCACCTCGAAGAGCTGGCCGATCGTGCTCGGTTCACCGCCGATGACCGGACCCTTCGCCCCGCGTCCCGGGACCTCCGGCGGCTTCAGGGCGGGGCCGGGGGCGAGGGCGTCGAGGAAGGCCGCCGAGACCGGCATGGCCTCTTCGGAGCCGTAGCCGAGCGCGTTTCGGGCGTCGGACGCGCGGTCCAGCGAGAGCCGGCTGCCCCGCCACACCAGGTACTCGGTGCGGTCCGGGCCGCGTACGAGCACCCCGCGGTCGCCGCCGACGTCCTGGGAGTCCAGCGGCGCCCCCGCGACGACGGTGGTGGCCCCCGGCCGGTCCACTCCGGCGTCCGCGACCCCGCCGGAGGTGGTGGGCAGGGCGCCGTCCGGCCCGGTGACGCACATGTGCCAGGCGCCGGTGTCGAGCCGGCCGGGGTCGGGCAGGGTGTCCGGGGCTCCGGGTATGCCCGCCGGGGTTCCCACGGGGACGTCCCGCAGCGAGGCGGTGGAGACGTCCACGGACTTGAGGTCGGACCCGCCGATCAGCCGGGCCGAGGCGTAGTTGCGCACCGGGTGCAGGACACCGTCGGTTCCGGTCCACAGGTAGCGTGCGCCGGTGTCGCGGTTGACCACCAGGTGCTCGCCCTTGCGCCAGGTGTCGTTGCCGCCGGGGCGCAGCAGCCCGTAGACGGTGGCGCCGGCCCCGATCAGGACGGTCACCAGCAGGCCGAAGACGACGCCGCGGGTGGTGCGGCCCAGCGGGCTCTCGGGGGCATCCGGGTCGGCCATCAGCAGGCCCGAGCTGAGCCTGCCCATCATGAATCCGTGGGCCTGGACCTGGTCGCGCTTGGACTGCACAGCCTCTCCTCAACTCGTGTCTGGTCAACCGGCGTACGCGGGTGCTCAGCCGAACAGGCCGCGCAGCCAGCCGAAGAGGCCCGCCACCCACAGGGCGAAGGGCAGCAGGGCGACCGCGAGGCCGGTGTGGGCCAGCTCCGCCGCCCGCCCCCAGTACGGCAGCACCCGGCGGCCGGGCACGATCCAGGAAGCGGTCACCAGGGCGGCGGCGGAGGCGAGCAGGACCGCGAAGACGATCACCCGGCCGTCGGCGTCGCTGTCCACCGCCCAGGCGCGGGCGAGCAGCAGCAGCCCCGCGATTCCGGGCACGGCGAGGGTGAGCCGCTGGCCGATGTGGACCAGGCCCCGGGCGTGCAGGAGCAGCAGCAGTGCCAGGGCGAGCGCGGTGAGCGTCTCGGGCAGGTCCGGGTGGTGGGCCAGGACGGCGAGTGCGGCGGCGGCGGTGGTACCGGTGGCGGCGAAGAGCGCGGTGACCCAGCGTCCGGCGAGTTCGGTGCGCTCGGCGACCTCGTCGCCCGCGTACGGGTCGATCCCCTCCTGGAGCTGTCCGGCGGAGGACGGCAGGGCGGGCATACGCATTCCGGCCAACTTGAAGGCGAAGGGCGCCACGGCCCCGGCGGCGAGCACGACGACCGTCGCCACCAGGGCGACCGAGGCCGCCGCGTCCAGGCTCGTGTAGCCCATCAGGGCCCCGGAGACCGCGGTGGCCACGGCGACCACGGCGGTGGCCAGCAGGGCGGGGGCGCCGACGGCGGTCGCGGCGAGCGCGAGGACCGCGCCGCCCGCCGCCGCGGCACCGGCGGCGAGCAGCCGTGCGCCGACGACCTGTGCCGCGTCGGGGCCGGTCAGATCGCCGCCGGGCAGCACCCAGCCGACCAGGGCGAAGCACGGGGCGACCAGCAGGCCGAGGGCGGTCGCGGAGAGGCGGTCGCCGACCGCGCGGCTGGCGGAGCCGGCGCCCGCGAGAAGCAGCACTCCGGCCACGGCCGCGCAGGCGGCCCGGGTGGCGGCGGAGTCGGCCACGCCGGGCCGGAACACCATCACCAGAGCGGTCGCCACGGTCGCCACGGCGGTGCCCACCAGCAGCCCTCGGGCCGCTCCGGCGTGCCAGGTGTGCAGCCGGCGGCCGACCGTCTCGGCCATCCCGTCGACCAGGTCGTCGAGCCGGGCCTCGGGCAACGCCTCGGTGTGCGGGCGCAGATGGAGCACCGCGCCGTCGGCGAGCCCGGCCTGGGCCAGGGTGGTCTCCTCGTCGAGCGGGGCGTCGCCGAGCCGCTGGAGCACCCAGCCGGCGTGGTCGAGCCCGGCCTCCTCGGCCTCCTCACCGACGTACCGCAGGAGGGTGGGGAGCAGATCGGCGACCGGTACGTCGGCGGGCACGGCCAGATCGATGGTGACGCTCGGCGCACGTACGGTCAGGCGGCACGTTTCGGCCACCGCACTGTCGGTCATCAGCAGAACTCTCGTCTTCCGTGCAGGCTTTGACAGAGGACTTCCCCGGCGAGAGGGAATGTGCGAACAGTACGGAAAGTCCGCGCGGCCGTGAAGCCGGGGTCCTGGCAGGGAAATTGTGCCCGCACGCCGGTGCGGGCCCCTCCCGCGTGGACAGGGCGCGTTCCGTGAATGCAGACTACTGCCTGCGGCCACCGGCCGTGCTGCGGGCCGGGCTTCGAATCCGGCATGCGGTCGCGCCTTCACGGAAGTCGGCCGCTCCGCGCTATCCGCTCGAGACATTCACCCGGCGTTCATCGGAGCATGTGACGCATCCGAATGAATCAGCCTGGTGCGGTCTTTCCCGCTGCCGGGTGCACCGGTATTCGGCGGGCCGCAAAGCCAGTGAACCGGAGGTTCTGTTCCTTGAGTGTCGTGCTGTTTCGCCGTCCGGCCCGCCGGCGCGGGCCGGAGATGCCCGAGGGGCAGTTGACCCTCCAGGAGCCGCCCGTCCTCGCCGAGACGGTGCCCGACACCTCGGCGGTGTGGACGTACCTGCCGATGGCGCTGATGTCGGTGTCGATGATGCTGATGTTCCTGCGCCCCGGCGGTGGGGACGGCGTCTTCATGTATCTGGCCATGGGCGTCATGGCGCTCTCCGCCGGTGCGATGCTGCTGGGACAGCTGATGCGCCGCTCCAGCGAGCGCAAGCAGCGGCTGAAGGGTGAGCGGCGCGACTATCTGCGCTACTTGGCCCAGACCCGCAAGCGGGTGCGGACCACCATCGCGGAGCAGCAGCGGGCGCTCGCCTGGCGTCACCCGGAGCCGGCCTCGCTCCGCTCCCTGGCCCGCACCTCCCGGCTGTGGGAACGCCGCCCGGCCGACGAGGACTTCGGCGAGGTCCGGCTCGCGGTCGGTGAACAGCAGCTCGCGCTCACCCTGAACCCGGTCTACACCCGTCCGGTGGAGGATCTGGAACCCCTCTGCGCGCACGCGCTGCGCCGCTTCGTCCGGGCCTACTCCACCATCCCGGAGCAGCCGCTGGGGCTCTATCTGCGCTCCTCGGCCCGGATCATGCTGCGCCCGGAGGAGGCGCCCGACGGGGCCGCGCCCGGCGCTCATCCCCCGGAGCACGACGCCGTACGGGCGCTGGTGCGGGCGATGCTGGGGCAGCTGGCGGTGTTTCACGCGCCCGAGGAGCTGTGGATCGCGTTCTGCGTCAGCGACGAGCGGCGGACCGACTGGGAGTGGGTCAAGTGGCTGCCGCACGTGCTGGATCCGCACGAGGAGGACGGGGCGGGGCAGGCCCGCCGGATCACCGCCGACCTGACCGAGCTGGACGACCTGCTCGGCGCCGAGTTCGCCGAGCGCCCCGGGTTCGACCCGGACGCCCGGCCCGGCCGCGACGAGCCGTACACGGTCGTCGTCCTGGACGGCGTCAGCGTCCCGGAGGGCCACCGCTGGGAGGGCCACGGCTACCGCAACGCCCTGATCCTGGATGTGTCCGGGGCGCTGCGCTGGCGGCCCGGCCGCAACACGCTGCGCCTGACCGTGGGTCCCGACCAGGTGAACCTGGTGCGCACCGACCGCAGCCGCAAGGAGCGCACGGTACCGCTCGGCCGCCCCGACCGGCTCGGCCCGCTCGGCGCGGAGTCGCTGGCCCGGCTCCTCACCCCGCGCCGGATGAGCCTCGGCACCGACATCGCGCAGCCGCTGGACACCGACGTCGAGCTGACCACCCTCCTCGGCATCCCCGATCTGCACCGGCACGACCCGCAGACCCTGTTCGCCCGGCACTCCGGCTCCGGCCGGCTCCGGGTGCCGATCGCGGTCGGCGTGGACGGCCGCCCGGTCGAACTCGACATCAAGGAGTCCGCGCAGGGCGGCATGGGCCCGCACGGCATGCTCATCGGGGCCACCGGCTCCGGCAAGAGCGAGCTGCTGCGCACCCTCGTCCTCGGGCTCGCCCTGACCAACTCCTCCGAGACGCTCAACTTCGTCCTGGTCGACTTCAAGGGCGGCGCCACCTTCCTCGGTCTGGAGGAACTCCCGCACACCTCCGCCGTGATCACCAACCTGGCCGACGAAGTCGCCCTGGTGGAACGCATGCAGGACGCCCTGCACGGTGAACTCATCCGCCGCCAGGAGCTGCTGCGCGCGGCGGGCAACTACACCTCGGCGCTGGAGTACGAGCGGGCCCGCGCCGCCGGAGCCGACCTGGCGCCGCTGCCCAGCCTCTTCGTGGTCGTCGACGAGTTCAGCGAACTGCTCTCCACCCACCGCGAGTTCATGGAGCTCTTCGTGATGATCGGCCGCCTCGGCCGGTCGCTCGGCGTCCATCTGCTGCTCGCCTCGCAGCGCCTGGACGAGGGGCGTATGCACCAGCTGGAGAGCCACCTCTCGTACCGCATCGGGCTGCGGACCTTCTCCGCGATGGAGAGCCGCGGGGTGCTCGGCGTACCGGACGCCTACGAGCTGCCCGCGGCGCCCGGCAGCGGCTATCTGAAGTCCGGGGTGGAGGCCCTGACCCGGTTCCGTGCCGCGTACTCCTCGGGGACGTACCGGCGCAGGACCGGTGCGGTGGTGCAGGCCCGGGTGGCGAGCCAGGTGGTGCCGTGGACCAGCGGGTGGGTGGTGCCGCGCACCCTGGAGACCCCGCCCGACCCGGAGCCGGAGACGGAGGAGGCCGAGGACGAGGAGGCGCTGCTCGATGTGGCGCTGGACCGGCTGCGCGGCTCCGGGCCGGACGCCCACCAGGTGTGGCTGCCGCCGCTGGACCAGCCGTCCCCGCTGGACGCGCTGCTGCCCGGGATCGCGCCGGACAAGGAGCGGGGTCTGACCGCCTCGCGCTGGCCGGGCACCGGGAAGCTGCGGGTGCCGGTCGGCCTGGTGGACAAGCCGTTCGAGCAGCGGCGCGACCCGCTGGTCGTGGACCTGTCGGGGGCGGGCGGCCATGTCGCCGTCGCGGGCGGTTCGCAGAGCGGCAAGTCCACGGTCGCCCGGACCCTCATCGCTGCCCTCGCGCTCACTCACACCCCGGCCGAAGTGCAGTTCTACTGCCTGGACTTCGGCGGGGGCGGCCTCTCCCAGCTCGCCGCGCTCCCGCACGTCGGCGGGGTCGCGGCGCGGCTCAACCCGGAGCGGGTGCACCGGACGGTGGCCGAGGTGATGACGCTGCTGGCCCGCCGTGAGCAGTTCTTCGTGGACCACACCCTGGACTCCATGCAGTCCTACCGGCGGCGCCGCGCCGCCGGGGAGTTCCCCGACGAGCCGTTCGGCGATGTCTTCATGGTGGTCGACGGCTGGTCCACGGTCCGCCAGGACTACGACGACCTGATCCCGAAGTTCAACGAACTCGCCGCCCGGGGCCTCAACTACGGCATCCATCTGCTCATCACCACGACCCGCTGGGTGGAGCTGTCCGCGCAGGTCCGCGACCAGGCCGCCACCCGCCTCGAACTGCGGATGGGTGATCCGATGGACTCCGAGATCGACACCCGCAAGGCCCGCTCGGTGCCGCGCACCGGCGGCCGGGGCATCACCGCCGACAGCAAGATGCACTTCCTCGCGGGCCTGCCCCGGCTGGACGGCAGCGGCTCCCTGGAGGACCTGGGCGAAGGCGTGGCCCACCTGGTCGGCGAGATCTCCCGGCACTGGTCGGGTCCCGCCGCCCCGCAGGTGCGGATGCTCCCGCACCGGCTGCCGGTCTCCGAACTCCCCTCCCCCGAGGCCACGGAGGGCGGCGGCATGCGCCTCGCGCTCGGTCTCGACCAGGACGCGCTGGAGCCGGTCTGGCACGACTTCAGCCGCACCCCGCACCTGATCGCGGTCGGCGACACCGAGAGCGGCAAGACCAACCTGCTGCGCCTGATCACGCGGGGCATCACCGCCCGGTACGCCCCCGAGGAAGCGAAGATCATCGCGGTGGACTACCGCCGCACCCTGGTCGACGCCATCCCCGAGGAGTACCGCATCGGGCATGTCATCTCCCTCGACAACCTCAACGAGACCATCGAGGGCGCGGCCCGCGCGATGAAGACCCGGGTTCCCGGGGCCGACATCGCACCCGCCCGGATGCGCCGGTGCGACTGGTGGACGGGCCCGCGCCTGTTCGTCCTGGTCGACGACTACGACATGGTGTCGAGCAACTCGTTCCAGAGCCCCTTCGAGCCGCTCTTCGAGCATCTGACCCTCGGCTACGAGATGGGCCTGCATCTGGTCGTCGCCCGCAGCGCGATGGGCGCGGGGCGCGGTCTGAGCGACGGCCTGATCCGCCGTCTGGACGAGGCCAACAACCCGGCGGTCCTGCTCTCCTGCCCGCCCACGGAGGGCCGCCTGTTCGGCAACGCGAAGCCGCTGAACCTGCCGCCGGGCCGGGCCCTGCACATCCAGCGCCGCAAGCCGCGGCTGGTGCAGACGGCCCTGGTGGAATAGGACCGGGCGAACGTGAAAGGGGGACCCTCCGGCCGGAGGGTCCCCCTTTCACGTTCAGCCCTGGTCCGGGGTGCCCGCCCCCGCCGGCCGCCAGCCCCGGGCACGGGCCCGGGTGAGGGCGAAACCGGCCCAGAGGAGGGAGAGGACGCCGGCCGATCCGAGGAGGACGAAGAGGACGGCCCGGCCGGTGGCGCGGTCGGTGCCGGAGGTGTCGCGTACGGCCACGGGGTCGGCGGCCCGCTCCGCACCGCCGACCGGCGCGCCCGGGTCGCCGAGGACCGTGGTGACGGCGGCGTAGGCGTCCAGCTGGGGGATGTCGGCCGGGTACGTGGTGGCGGTCAGCCGACGGGCCACCGCGTCGGCCGGCTCCTCGGGGTGGGTGGCGCGGACGGCCGCCGCGGCCCCGGCCGCGTACGCGGTGGCCACCGCGACACCGCCGCCGAGGTAGTGCCCCTTTCCGCGCGGCCCGCCGGAGACCACCCCGGCGCCCGGGGCGGCCAGATCGATGCCCTCGGTGGGCAGCGCGCCGTCCGGCCGGGCCCCGGCGGGCAGCATGTCGGCGACCGCGAGGACGCCGGGCTCACCGGCGGGCCAGTAGGTACGCGAGGGGATCTCGTCGGCCGAGCCGCGCGACGGCGGCTCCGGGGTGGCCGACGCGACCACCACCGCCCCCGCCTCGCGGGCCTCGGCGACGGCCCGGGTGAGCGCGGTGTCCTTGCGGGGAAGGGCCACCGCGACCGCGATGACGTCGGCCTCGGCCGTGGTGGCGGCCCGTACCGCCGCCGAGACGAGTGCGGGGTCCGGCTGCCCGCGCCGGTCGGTGCCGCGCAGGGCGAGGATCTTCGCGCCCGGGGCGACCCCGGCGAGGCGCGGGGTGGGGCCGCCGGTGCCGGCGATCAGCCCGGCCAGGAACGTCCCCTGTCCGACGCAGTCGTCGGCGGCCTGGCCCTGGGCGGTGACGCGGCCGCCGAGTCCTTCGGCCCCGGGGTCGACGCCGGTGGAGATCAGCGCGACGGTGACGCCGGCGCCCGTGGTGTGCCGGTGCAGCCGGTCCAGGTCGAGGCGCTGGCGGGACCAGTCCTGCTTCTTCGCCTGCTCCTTGGAGGCGGGGGTGCAGGCGACGGCCTCGGCCCGCGGATCGAGCGCGGCGGGCATCCCGGGCAGCTCCTGGCCCTTGGCCCCGTCAGCGGCCGGTGCAAGGGGGACGGGTGCCGCCTGGGCGGGTACGGCCGCGGGCACCACCAGGGCGGCGGCGAGCGAGACCCCGTACAGCAGACGGCCCGCTCGGGGCCTGCCGGTCGCCCGTCGCGCGGGCGGCCTCACTGCGGCACCACCTTCGGGGCCGCGGCCGTGACGTCCGCCGGGAGGAGGATGCGCAGGTCGTCCAGGGTGGGCGCGGCCAGCGAACTGATCCGGCCCGCCTGGCGGGTGACCATCGACTCGACGACCTGGCGGGCCAGCCGGGCATTGCCGAAGGACCGGTCGCGGGGTACCGCGTCGAAGTGCTCCTTGAGCAGCGGACCGGTGCCGGGGCCGCATTCGTACCCCATGGCGGCGGCCTGGGCGCGCACGATGGTGACCAGTTCCTCGGAGGAGTAGTCGGCGAAGGCGATCCGGCGCGGGAAACGGGAGGAGAGGCCGGGGTTGGAGGCGAGGAAGCGTTCCATCTCGTCGGTGTAGCCGGCGACGATGACGACGACCTCGTCGCGGTGGTCCTCCATCAGCTTCAGCAGGGTGTCCACCGCCTCCTGCCCGAAGTCGGCGCCGCCGCCGCGCGGGGTGAGGGTGTAGGCCTCGTCGATGAACAGCACGCCGCCACGGGCCTTTTCGAAGACCTCCCGGGTCAACTGGGCGGTGTGGCCTATGTAGCGGCCGACGAGGTCGGCGCGGGCGGCCTCGATCAGCTGGCCGCGCTCCAGCACGCCGAGCTGGGTGAGGACCTCGCCGTAGAGCCGGGCGACCGTCGTCTTGCCGGTGCCGGGCGGGCCGGTGAAGACCAGGTGGTTGCTGAGGGTCGGGACGGGCAGCCCGGCGGCGGCGCGGTGGCGGGCGGTGGTGATGAGGTTGACCAGGTCGGCGACCTCACGCTTCACCTCGGCCAGTCCGATCATGTCGCCGAGGCGGGTGAGCGGGTCGTCGGCCGGTGCGGCGGTCTCGACGGCCGAGGCGGCGGCGGTGGCGGAGACGTCCTCGGGGAGCAGCAGCCGCAGATCGTGCTCGCTGACCTGGGTCTGGGCGGAGAGCCGGATCGCCTGCCGGTCCACCATCTCCTCGAACACCCCACGCGCGGCACGGCCGTTGCCGAATCCGGCGTCCCGGTCCATGGCCCCGAAGTGGGCGGCGAGCGCCTGGGCGGTGCCCTCCCCCAGCTCGTACTGGTGCTGGGTGCACATGCTCTCCATGATCGCGACCAGGTCGTCCACGGAGTAGTTCTCGAACTCGACGGTCCGCGAGAAGCGGGATGCCAGGCCCGGGTTGGAGCTGAGGAAGGACTCCATCTCACGGGAGTAGCCGGCGGCGACGACGACCACGTCGTCGCGGTGGTCCTCCATGAGCTTGAGCAGGGTGTCCACGGCCTCGCGGCCGAAGTCGGCGCCGCCGTTGCCGCTGTCGGCGGTGAGGGTGTACGCCTCGTCGATGAACAGGACCCCTCCCAGAGCTCGTTGGAAGGTCTCGGAGGTCTTGATGGCGGTGCCGCCGACCACTTGGGCGACCAGATCGGCGCGGGAGACCTCGACGAGGTGTCCGCTGCGCAGCGAGCCCAGCTCGGCGAGGATGGCCCCGTAGAGGCGGGCGACGGTGGTCTTACCGGTGCCGGGCGGTCCGGCGAAGATCAGGTGTCTGCTCATCGGCGGTGCGGGCATGCCGAGTTGTTCGCGGCGCTGGGCGAGCTGGGTGAGGTTGACCAGGGTGCGTACCTGCTGCTTGACGTTCTCCAGGCCGATCAGCGCGTTGAGGGCGCCGAGGGGGCCGTCCGCGCGGTCCGGCGGGGGCGCGTCGGCGGCGCCGGAGCCGGCCGGGTCGGTGTTCTCGGCGCTGCCGCTGCCCCAGGCGTCGCGCTTGCCGTTGGAGACGCTGTTCAGGCCGTCCACGGCGAGCCGTTCGCCGGGCGCGGTCTGCACCAGGCCGCCGCCCTCGTTCTCGCGGGCGGTGCAGTTGACGAGCGAGACGGGGGCGGTGGACTCGACCCGGAAGCCGTCCTGGGCGCCCCCGCCCGCCTCGCAGCCGCTGAGCGAGGCGAGAGCCCCCTCGCGGAGGAGGAAGCCGTGTCCCTTGGGGGCGTGGACGGTGGTGCGGTTGGCGGTCAGTTCACCGCCGGCGGCGACGACCACGCCCTCCTCGCCGGAGACCTCGACGCGGAAGTCGCGGACGGTGACGTTGCCGCCGTCCTCCACGACCAGGCCGCTGGTGGCGGCGTCGGAGACCCCGCCGCCGGCCAGGTAGAGGGTGGAGCCGGAGGCCACCCGGACACCGGCTCCCTTCGGGCGGAGGATCTCGCAGTCCTCGACGCGGCCCCGGGCATCCTTGGTGGCCGCGATGCCGTCACCGGCGGGCTCGACGAGCCGGGCCCGGCGCAGCAGCGGGTTGGCGCCGCCCTGCAGAGCGACGGCGGGCGAGGAGCCGATGACCTCCAGGCGGTCCAGCTCGGGCGCCGCGTCCTCCTCCAGGAGCAGCCCGGCCCCTTCGCAGTCGCGGACGGTCAGGCCGGTCAGCGCCGGGGAGGAGGCCCCGGCGACCCGCAGCGCGGCGCCCTGTGCCGCGTCCACCCAGCAGTCCTCGAAGGTGCCGCGCGCCCGGTCGGTGACGAACAGGCCGTGGCCCCGTGCGCGCGAGACACGGCAGCGGCGCAGGACGGGGTCGGTGCCCACGGCGAGGACGATCCCGTTGCCGGAGGAGCCGGTGACGCGGACGTCCTCCAGGGTCGTGCGGCCCGCGCTGCTCAGATGCACGCCGGTGCTGGTGTCGTGCACCACGGTCCGGACGACGGAGACGGCGGAGTCCCCTTCGAGGGCGATGGAGGGCTTGTCGGTGGAGGAGATGTCGCAGTCCTCGACGGTGCCCCGGGTCTCGCCGTTGGCGAGCAGCCCGTTGCCCCGGGCGCCCCGCACCGTGCAGTCACGGACGCGCGCCTCGCCGTGTTCGGCGAGGACGATGCCGCTGGTGCCGAGGTGTTCGAGTGTGCAGGACTCGACGGTGGTGGGGGTGGTGGAGGTGACCACGATGCCCGCGCCCTGCGGGTTGCTCACCCGGCAGTCCCGCAGCGCGAGCGAGCCGGTCCCGCCGGCCAGCATCGCGGTCCAGGCCGCGCCGACGATCTCGCACCCGTCGAGCGCGGCCTGCCCGCGCCGCACGTCGACGGCGGGGAGCTCGGAGTCCCCGCCGCGCAGGGTGAGTTCGGAGATCATGACGGCGTCGGCGCGCAGCGCGATGACGCTGCCCGAGCGCGGCCGGATCTCCACCGTGCCCCGTCCCTCGGCTGCGGTGAGGGTCACCCGGGTGTGGATGACCAGGTTCTCCGCGTACGTCCCGGGCCGGACGCTGATGAGCGCACCGGTACGGGCGGCGGCGAGCGCCTCACCGATCGTGGAAAAGCGGTCCGCGGGGCCGACCGTCAGTACCTGGCGCGACACGCACCAACCTCCTTGCTACGGCGGCGTCCTGTCCGGACGCCCCTCTTCGCCGGGGACAGGGTTCGGCGCTCCGGCGATTTCATCATGTCTCGCTGCCCGCGCCCGGGTCAGGTGCTCCACTTCTGGTTGTCGAGCCCCGTGCACTCCCACAGGATCAGGTAGGTCTCCGGGCCCCGGCCCTTGCTGTGGTTCGGGATGTCGACGCACTTTCCGACGACGGTGTTGACCAGGTCGTGGGCGCCGTTCAGGGTGAACTTCTGGGCGGCGGAGCCGTTGCACCAGGCGAGCTGGATACGGGACCCGTTGGAGAAGTTCGCGTTGGCCACGTCCAGGCACTTGTCCCTGGCCCGGATGGTGCCGTCCGAGCCGAAGCGCCACTTCTGGGCGTCGGCGCCGTTGCAGTCCCACATGAACAGCGGCTGGCCGTCGTTGAAGTTGTGACCGGGAACGTCGAGGCAGCGGCCGGAGAGGTGGCTGCGGAAGGAGACGGGCCCGCTGAACGTGACGGCGGGCTGGGCCTTGGCGGGCTGGTCCTTGCCGCCGCCGCTCCCGGCCTCGGGCTTGTCCTTGGACGAATCCGCCTTCTTCGGCGGGTCCTTGGGGCCGTCGTCCTGCTTCGCCTTCTCCTTGCCGCCGTCCGCCGGAGGGATGGCGGGCACGGGATTGCCGCCCTTCTCCGGCTTCGCCTCCTCCTTCTCCCCCTTCTTCCCGTCATCGGCGGCCGCGCTGGTCTCGGGAGCGGTGACGGCGAACTCGCCCGGTGCCTCCGGTCCGCTCCCGTCGAGGACGGTCCCCGCCCCGGCGGCCCTCGTCCGCTCGGGCCCGTCGTCGTTGTTCCCGGCGAGCACGAGGAAGGGCACCGATACGAGCAGCGCTCCCACGACCGCCGCTCCGGCGAGCGCGGCCTTGCCCGGCCGCCCCACGGGCCCCGCCTCCTGCTGCGGCTGCCCGATGGCGGTGGCGGTCATGGTCCGGACGAGGGCGGGGAGCCGGCTCTGGGCGGCGGCGGAGGCGCTGGGGTCGGCCTCGGAGTCGGAGGCGGTGGTGGCGGCCTCGGGCGTCGCGACCTGAGCGCCGGGGGCCTCGGCTTCGGGGGCGTGAGCGCCGGTGGGCTCACCCTCCTCGTCGCCCTCGCCCTTCACCGCCTTCTCGGCTTGCGGGGCCTCCTTGGCCTGCTTGGCCTGCTTGGCCTCCTTGGCCTCCTTGGCCTCCTCAGCTTCCGGAGTCTTCGCAGCCTCAAGGCTCTTCCCGGCCTCCTCGGAGACCTTCTCGGTCTCCGGGGCCTCCGCGGCCTCGGCTTCGGTCTTCGCCTGCGCGGGAGGGGAAGCGGCAGCGGATATGGGGGTCTGCTGGGACGACGAACGTGTCACGGGGTCCTCCCTGTGGCGTGGGGCCAGGGTTCGGTCGGGGCGGGGCCGACGGCCTCGGTCACCGGGCCGGAACTCACGGCACCGGGAAAGCTGTCGGCGGGAACGAGCAGCGGAGCCGCGGCACCGGAGTTGACCATCAGCAGGGCGCCGGTCTCGGCCAGCGACCCGGCCAGCTCCCGGGCCGACACGGTGTCATGGTGAAGTGCCGAGGACATGAACGCGTGGGTGGGCGAGGTGAACAGGAGCACCACCGGCGCCCCGTCCCGCCCAGCGGCCAGGAGCGGCCCGCCGTCCGGCCCGCGTACGACGGCGACGTCCGCCTCCGCGAGAGCGGCCAGCGCCTCGTCCACCGTGCCGTAGCCGGTGGCGGCCCGCTGGGCGGCCGCGTCCACCGGATCGGTGGGCTCCGGCCAGCCGAGGGCCCGGGCCGAGGGACGGTAGGAGGGATTGGCGCGGTACTCGCCCACGCCCCCGCTCTCGTCCGACTGCCACTCCCCCAGCACGGCCCACTCCGGCGGTGTCCGCGCCTGCGTCCACTCCGGATCGACGATTCCGATCCAGTGGCCGGGCGCACGACGCGCGGCGTCCTTCACGGCTTCCGGCACGAGGGAGGCATCCACCTGAACTCTTGGCTCCGTACGAATCTTTGAGTGCCGAACGGCCTCAACAGGATGTCATACGGACTCCGTTCGCGGGGTCCGACAGCGAGCCCGTATCGGCCCTCTGCCTGCCCGTTTGCTGCCCGAGCGCGGAACTTTCCGGGACAGGAAAGGCGTCGGATGACAAAGCGACGGAGGCGTATCGAAGCGAGTGACCTCTCCCGCTCCCCCGACGGGCTACGTTGGGCTCGCCCCCGAGGAGGAGTCAGCACATGCCCCCCGAGCCCCCCGCCCCCGGCACCGAGTCCGCGGCAGCAGCCACGGAGAAGTCCGGTGCCACGTCCCCGCCGCCCGCGACGGAGAAGTCCGGTCCCGCCGCCCCGGCCGCGTCGCAGGAGCCCCGGAAGAGCGAGGCCGCCGCGACGCCGGGCGCCGAGGAGCCCCCGCCCGAGCCCGCCGCAACGGCCGGTACCGAAAAACCCCGGACTCCGGCCGAAGGCGAACCCGAAGCCACAGCGGCCACACCCGCAGCCGCAGCCGCAGCCGCAGCCGAGGAATCCCCGAAGGCCGCCGCCCCGTCCGAGCCCTCGTCCACGGCGCAGACGACCGAGGCACCCGATGGCCGCACGGAGGGCATCGCCCTGGCGGCGGCCGTCGCCGCGAAGCCGGACACCAAAACCCTCACCGCCGCCGACAAGGGCCGCCCCCGTACCCCGGTCCTGGCGGGGGCCGCGTTCGTCGGCGCCGCCCTGGTCGCGATACCCGTGCTGCTCATGGGCAGCGCGAACGACGACGAGCCCCGACGCCCCTCCACCACCCCGGTCGCGGGGAGCGCCGACACGGTTCTCAACCCGGAGTCGGCCCCGGCGGCCCTGGACGACTACGTCGCGGTGAAGCCCACACCGTCGCCGACGGAACAGAAGAAGATCACCCCGCCGAAGGCCGCCCCCGCACCCGTGGCGCCCTCGCCCGCGCCCCGGACGAAAGCCCCCGCCGAGACGCCGAAGGCCTCGCCGAAACCGAAGCCCAAGGCGGCCCCGAAGCCGAACTGGGGCACCCAGACGGTCTCCGCGACCAGTTCCATCGGGGTCGGCCAGTCCTGGGCCACCAACCGCATCCGCATGACGATGCAGCAGGACGGCAACCTCGTCGTCTACAACGAGCAGAACAAGCCGATCTGGGCCGCCATGACCTTCGGCGAGAACCACCGGGCGATCTTCCAGCCCGACGGAAACCTGGTCATCCACAACGGCGACGACCGGGCCATCTGGGCGTCCAAGACGCATGACTTCGGCGGCGCCCAGATGGTGCTGAGGCCCGATGCGAAGGTGGTCATCGTGCACCGGGGCAAGGTGGTCTGGTCGACGTGACCGCTGCGTGACCGCCTGCCGGGCAGGCGGTCACGCGGCGCCTCAGTGACGCTCGGGCAGGTCGCGCTCGGCGGGCAGGGGGAGATGGGCCGTGGTGCCGGAGGCCGCCGTGGAACGCGCGGCCGGGGCGGATACCGCCCTCTTGCCGCAGAAGGCTGCCTCCAGGGTGCCGCCCAGCGCGGTGTTCGCGGCTCCGCGGTTGGAGGTGTTGGCCAGCGCCGAAAGGCTGCGCCGCCCGTCACGGGTGGAGAAGGCGTAGGTGTAGAAGCCCTGGACGGTGCCGGTGTGCCCGTACACCCGGGTGCCGCAGGACAGGTCGTAGCGGCGCAGACCGAGTCCGTAGAACCGGGTGTTGGTGCCGTCCGTCGGTGTGACCGTGGTCATCGCCTCCATCGTCTCGGGGGAGAGCAGCCGGCCGCGCATCAGGGCACCGGTGAAGCTGTTGAGGTCGGTGGGGCTGGAGATGACGGCCCCTGCGGACTGTGCCCAGGAGACGGTCTGCTCGGTGGAGTCGACGAGCGGCGCGCCGGCCTCGTCCGGGTGCAGATAGCCGCGCACGTGCGTGCCCTTGATGCGCGTGCCGGGGTGGACGTAGGCGGTGTCGCGCAGCCCGAGCGGCTTGATGACGCGCCGCTGGTAGGCATCGGCCACCGGGCGTCCCGTCAGCTTCTCGATGAGCATGCCGACGACGACGAAGTTGGCGTTCGAATACGCGTACGCGGCACCGGGCTCGGTGGTGCGGGGTTCGGCGAGGGAGAGGTCGACCAGTTCCTGGTAGCTGAAGACCCGGTCGCGTACCGCCTCGAAGCCCGGCACGGTCTGTTCGAACATGGTGGTGGTGTAGTCGGCCAGACCGCTGCGATGGGTCAGGAGGTGGCGGACGGTGATCCGGTCGTCGGGCAGGAGCTCTTCGAGATACGTGTTGACGGGCGCGTCCAGCTTCAGCCGCCCCTCTTCGACCAGTTGGAGCAGCACGACGCTGGAGAACGTCTTGCTGACGCTGCCGATCCGGAACCGCGCCCGGGTGTCCATGGCCGCGCCCGACTCCCGGTCACGGACGCCGACCGCCCTTCCCCTCACTCCCTCCGGACCGGAGTAGCGGGCCATCGCCCCCGGCGCTCCTTCGGCCGTCGCGGATTCGAGCGCGGCGACGATGCCGGCCAGGTCCGGGGCGGGCGCCTGGGCCCGGATGGCGGCGGGGGCCGCGGACGCACTGGTGGCGGGAGCCAGGACTCCGGCGAGAGCGGCGATCAGGGCCGCACCCACGGGCAGACGTCGGTGTGACAACAGGGACACGGTCATCCTCTGAAAGGAGTCGCCAGGCTCTGACCGTGGCTCTGCACGGTGAAAGGTCCGCAGTGGAGCCAGGAGCGGACCGGCCGCGAGGGCGCATGCCGCGGCGAGAGACGTGAGCAGGGAACGCGGTGAACTCATGGTGCCGATGTCCTTTCGGTGGTGGGCGGTCACGGCGTCGGCCGCGCCGGACCGTCACGTACGTGACGGCGTCGTCGAGGGCGTCGCCGCCGTACGGGACCTGCCCGGTGAACGAGCCATGGCCGCGCAGGCCACTGAGGTGCGACTCGGTGCGGCCACCCATCACCTGAAAGGGCGTCAGGCTGTCCCGGCCACGCAGCCGATGGTGGCGGCGGTGCCTGGGGCCGCACCATGGGGAGAACTGCGTATGGACACCAGCGGGTTACGGTATAGCGGGATATTCACGGGGACGTCGGGGGAAGTCGTCATGCCGGATCGGTACGCGCGCATGCTGGACCTGGCGGTCGAGGTGATGAGCGCCGAAGCCCCTGAGTCGGTCTGGCCGTTGCTCACCGGGGAACTGCTCACGGCGCTCGACGGGGAGCTGATCGTGGTCAAGGAGGTGCCCTGGACACCTGAGCAGGGCAGCGTGGTGATCCGGTCCCCGCGGCCTCTGCCCGAAGCCGGCGCCGGTGACGACTCGGTGCGGGCTCACATCCGCTCGGGCTACCCCTTCATCGACCGTTACGGGGCCAGTTCCGACTGGACGCCGCAGAGCGCCGCGCGGGTGGTGGGGACGCGGATCTGGCAGAACAGCCCGACCGCCGACGCTTTCCGCCAGGCGTTCGGGACACGACACGTGTTCGGCCTGCCGCTGCCGGAGAGGGGACCGCATGTGAGCGGGTTCCTGGTACACCGCTCCGGCAGCGACTTCTCCCGGCACGACGAGCGTTACGGCGCACGCGTCCAGCCGCTCCTCAAGGCCGCTACGGCGCACCGGGCCCTGCTGACGGCACTGCGCAGGTCCTCCGGCAGCGATCGAAGGCGGCAGGCCAACCACGCCCTGGCGGCCCCGCTGACCCCGCGCGAGACGAACGTGCTGCACCTACTGGCCGCGGGGCTGACCGCCGAGGCGGTCGGACGCCGGCTGGGCATTTCCCCGCGCACCGTCCACAAGCACCTGAACGCGCTGTACCGGAAGCTCGGGGCCGCGGACCGGCTCAGCGCGGTGCTGCGCGCCCAGGACGCGGGCCTGCTTCCCGGGTCGGCCGACGAGCGGTCCTGAGCCAGACGGAGCCCGGCCCCTCGTACCGGCGCATCCCCTCGGGCTCAGCTGAACATTTCGAGGTAGTGCTGCCGGTGGACCGGGTGGTAGTCGCCGAAGTCGACGGAGGCCGGGTCGCCGCCGGTCTCCGCGGCGACGAGCCGGTCGAGGTAGTAGTCCCAGCCGGGACCCACTCCGCCTGCCATCGCCGGGTCGTCTCCGACGGACTGGGTGAACGTGAGGGTGGTGACGCCCTGGTGCTCGACGAGCGTGAGCGTCATGTGCCAGACGAGTTCCTGGCCGGGCACCCGCGAGATGAGGACGAGCCGGCGGGGGGCCTGGCACTCCTGGATGGTGAAGACCTCGGCCTGGTGCTCGTCGCCCTCGAAGAGCATGCGGAAGTCGACCGAGCCGGTCGACGGGTCGCCGGTCCATTCGCCGATCCATCGGGCCAGACGGTCCGATTCGGTGACCGCCGCCCAGACGTCCTCGATGCCGGCCCGGAAGGTGCGGTCGAAGGCGATGCTGTCCAGGCCGTCGATGGTCACGCGACGCCCGGTGGGGGTGCTGGTCATGCGGATTCCTCCTGAGGTCTTCCGGTACCGGGAACGGCGTCGGTGCCGGCCCGGCGGTCATGGACGGTTCTGCGGACCTCCAGGTCGAGGGCGTCGAAGGCGCTCTCGGGGATCGGGGGCCGGCGCCCGGCGAGCTCGTCGAGCAGGGCGCGGACCGGGGCGAGCCCCGGGCGGGCGAGCGCGTAGTGACGCTCGCGCCCCCGGTCCTCGGCCGTGACCAGCCCTGCCTCGGTGAGCACGCGCAGATGCTTGCTCACCGCGGGCCGGCTGATCGGATGCCGCGCCGCGAGATCGACCACCCGGGCCGGGCCGGAGGCGAGTGCGCGCAGCAGATCACGGCGTACGGGGTCGGCCAGTGCGATGAACGGGTCCACCTCTTATTGGTAACCCATCGGTTACCAATGGGCAAGCGCAGCCACCGACAGGATCGGGACACCCCGGCAGTGGTCGCACCCCTCGGCAGCACGCTCGGCGATCCCGCACGACATGCAGACGGAGTGAACGTGTCCACCAGAGCTCCCCATGGCTCCATGACTCCTTCACTCAGCACGAACACGTTCTCGACCAAGGGTGCGCAAGCGGGCGAGATCAAGCCAGCCTCGACGCCCCCTTCATCCCGAAAAGCGACCCGACCGGGCCTAGTTTTCCGCGCGACAACTGTTTCAGCATCAACAAAAGCGCGGCCGAAAGACGGCCCCGAGCCGCCCTGTTCCGTGCACCGAATCGCATCAACAGTCAAGCTCGGGCAAAGAAGCGCACGACGAGACGGGGGAATCATGGAGCAGCACCGGCGTGGGGCGAGATGCGGTCCACGGAGGATCGACCGCGCCACCCGTTGGGCAGGCATGGCGCTGTGCTGGTCCCACGCGACCGCCATCGCCCTCACCGCCACCGAGGCCATCCTCCGTACGGACACCTACTGGTGGGCCTTCACCTGGGCGCTGACCGCCGCTCTCCTCATCTTCTGGGCCCTCCTCCGGGCCGCCCAGAAGGGACTCCTCCGCGGGACCGTGGGCAGTGGGGGCGGGGAGGGCCACCCCTGCTCCCCCGAAGAGCCCGCCGACTACGATCGCGCCGCGTAGGAGCTGCGGCAGGGCCGGAGTCCGTCTGCCAGGCGAGGAGCGCCCGGCGAAGCCTTCAGGACGGTCAGCCATGATGTGACCGGATTCGCCCGACCACCGTGTGGAGATCGTGCGAACCACGCTGGTAATTTGAGAGCCGCGATCCCGTGAGGTCGGGGGGAAGTTCAGGGTTTGCGACCGCCATAGCGATTGCCGCGTCAAGCCCTCGTACGTCCGTACTGCCTGCGCGTCGGGAGTACGGAGAGAGGCCGATCGTGACCCAGGCAGAGCAGGGAGCACACGCTCAGGGCGGCGAGGGAGAGCCCTCGGAGCCGAGTCCCCCGGCACGCAGGCGTGCAGTCGGACAGGGACTCATACCCGACGAGACGATGCAGCTTCGCATAGCCGACGGCGCCCTGCCCGCCCCCGGCGCCGACGAGCCGCCCGTATCCGGCGCAGGGCGGCGGGAGATACCCGACGGCAGCACCGGCACACCCTCCGGCACGGAGGGGACCGGACGGACCGCACCGACCGGCGACTCCCCCGCCGCCACTGCCGGATCCCGCACATCGCGCCGCGCGGACGCCAGAGCCGCCGTATCCGGCCGGCCCGGTACCCGGCGCCGCCGCAAGGCTCCCACGTCGACACCCGTCGCCCGCCTCACCGCTGCGGCCGTCGCCGCCACCGGTGCCGTGGTCGCCGTGCTCGTCCCCTGGCTTCGCCGCGTGCGGCCGCACTATCCCCGCCCAGGGCGCACCGGCTGGAAGCGCTGGTTGCCCACCTGGCGGCAGACCGGGGGCGCGGTCCTCGCCTCGTTCGGGCTGAGCGTCCTGACCCTGACGGCGGCCTACGCCGTCACCGACATTCCGGACAACCTCAACTCATTCGCCACCCAGCAGGACAACGTCTACTTCTGGTCCGACGGCACCCCCATGGCTCGCGCCGGCTGGGTGCAACGGCAGGAGATGGAGCTGGACGACGTGCCCCAGGACGTGCGCTGGGCGGTGCTCGCGGCCGAGAACGAGAGCTTCTACAGCGACCCCGGCATCTCGGCCAAGGGTCTCACCCGCGCCCTCCTGCGGACCGTCGGACAGGGCAGCACCGAGGGCGGCTCGACCATCACCCAGCAGTACGTCAAGAACGCCTACCTGAGCCAGGAGAGGACCTACAGCCGCAAGTTCACCGAGGCCATCATGGCTCTCAAGCTCGACAACAAGATGAGCAAGGACCAGATCCTGGAGGGATACCTCAACACCAGCTGGTTCGGACGCGGCACCTATGGCATCCAGCGCGCGGCCCAGGCGTACTACGGCAAGGACGTGAGCGAACTCAACGCCAGCGAGGGCGCCTTCCTCGCCACCCTCCTCAAGGGCGCCGGGCTGTACGATCCGACGCTCAGCGAGGCCAACCGCGCCCGGGCGGAGGAGCGGTGGCGGTGGACGCTCGACCGGATGGTGAAGACCGGCAAGATGTCGCCCGAGGAGCGCGCCGGCTACCGGACCTTCCCGGAGGTGCTGGAGAGCAACCCGCTCTACAGCACCGGCGAGCAGAGCGACTACCTGGTGGAACTCGCCACCCGGTACGCCAAGAAGACCGCCCGCATCTCCGACAAGGACTTCGACCGCGGCGGCTACCAGATCTACACGACGTTCGACAAGAAGCGCGTGGACCAGCTCACCCGGGCCGTCGGCAAGGCCCGCGACAAGGCCCGCAAGGACAACCCCAAGGCCTCGAAACACGTCCACTACGGCGCCGCCTCCATCGGCGTCGACGGGCGGATCGTGGCCATCCACGGCGGCCCCGACCACCGCAAGCAGGGCTACAACGAGTCCAACGCGACCACCGTGCCCGCCGGCTCGGCGTTCCAGCCGTTCGTCTACGCCGCCGCCCTGGAGCACGGCGTGCGCAAGAGCCGGGACAGCGCCCCCGAGCCGGTGACCGGCGGGACGGTGTACGACGGCGACGACAAGGTGCCGGTCACCACGCCGGAAGGGCCCTACTGGGACCGCAGCGGCCGCAAGGTCGCGGCGAAGAACGACAACGGGCGATCGTACGGACGGATCACCCTGCACCAAGCCCTCGCGTCCTCCGTCAACACCACCTTCATGCAGCTCGGCATGGACACCGGGCTGGACAAGGTCCGCGCCACCGCCCGGGCCAGCGGACTGCTGCCCTCCAGCCTCGGCGCCCAGGTGCCCGCACTGACCACCGGCAGCTCCAGGCCGAGCGCCATCCGGATGGCGAGCGCCTACACCACCTTCGCCGCCGAGGGCCGGCACACCGAGCCCTACGCCATCCTCAAGGTCACCCGCAACGGCCACGAGGTCCCCACGGACGTCCCGGCCGCGCGCCGGGCGTTGGACGCCGACACGGCCGCCGAGGTGCAGTCCGCCCTGACGGACGCCTTCCGCACCGCCTACCCGGAGACCGCCGCGAAGGCGGGCGGCGAGGTCGCGGGGAAGAGGGGCACCACCGAGGACGACACCGCCGCCTGGTACGTCGGCACCGAGAAGAAGGTGTCCACCGCGGTCGTCGTCTACCGCATGGACCTGGCCAAGAGCCTCGAACCCCTACCGCTGGAGGGACTGGGCGGCACGATCACCGACAGCGTCCCGTACGGCATCTGGTCGGAAGCCCTGAGACCGCTCGGCTGACCACCGGCACGACCGACAACGTCCCCTTCCGGGCCTCCGCACGGTGGAGGCCACCGAGAGATTGAGCCGCTGATGAACAAGCCGTCGGGCCGACGCCGCAAGGACCCCGCGCCCCGCCGTCTCCCCGCCCGCCCTCGGACGCTCGCCCTCGCAGCACTCGTCGTCGTCGCCTCCACCCTCGGCGGCTACCTGGTCCTGTCCGGCACCGACGACACCACCCCGACCGCGTCCGCGACGAACCGCTCGCCGCGCCAACCGCTGTCCGGAGACGCGAAGGAACCGGCCTGGGACGGCAAGGTCAAGGTGATCGGGGACGGCTCGACCTCCTACACCGGCCCGCAGAAGGGGCAGCTCAAGCCCCGGCCCCTCAAGCCCGGCGAGAAGCCGCCGCAGTTCGTGGTGTTCTCCTGGGACGGCGCCCTTCAGGGCGATGACGGACTGTTCGCGCACTACCGGGAGATGGCCAATCGGTACAACGCCCACATGACCTTCTTCCTCACCGGCATCTACCTGCTGCCGAAGGACAAGAGGGACCTGTACGACCCGCCGCAGCACCCCCTGGGCAGCGCGGCCATCAGCTTCCCCACCGACGAGCACGTCTACACCACCCTGGAGCAGCTCAGCGGGGCCTGGAAGGACGGCAACGAGATCGGCACCCACTTCAACGGGCACTTCTGCGGCCCGAAGGGCGGCGGCGACTGGAGCGTGCCCGAGTGGAAGAGCGAGATCGACCAGTTCTACGACTTCGTCGAGAAGTGGAAGACCAACACCGGCAGGACCGACCTCGAACCGCTGCCGTTCGACATCCGCCGCGAGGTCGCCGGCGGCCGCGCTCCCTGCCTCGAAGGCCAGGCCAACCTCCTCCAGGCCGCCAAGAGCTACAACTGGCGCTACGACGCCAGCTCCGCCGGTGACTTCCAGATATGGCCGAAGAAGAAGAACGGCATATGGGACTTCCCGCTCCAGATGCTCCCGTACGAGGGAGGCAAGTACCAGGGCCTGTCCATGGACTTCAACTTTCTCTACAACCAGTCCGATGGAGAGACCGACGGCGACCCGGCCATGCACGCGACGTGGCAGCAGGAGACCGTGAACACCTACACAGCCGGGTTCAACCGCGTCTACTACGGAAGTCGCGCGCCTCTGTTCATCGGCAACCACTTCGAGGAGTGGAACGGCGGCATCTACATGAAGGCCGTCGACCAGATGATAGAGAAGGTGTGCACCAAGAAGGACGTCAAGTGCGTGTCCTTCAAGGAACTTGCCGACTGGATGGACGTTCAGCAGCCCGCCACCCTGGAGCGGCTCCGCAGCCTCGACCCCGCCCAGTCTCCGGACTGGTCCACTGTCGTGAAATGACGCCCAACGACCGTCGCCCCCACCTGCGGTGACAGTTCGGACACCTCCTCGCATCAATCCCCGCACCTCCCTCACACCGGCTGCGCGAGACATGCAAAGATGCCGCTTGGCTCGGCGGTCCCATGCCGGGAAAAGAGGGAAGAGCGCCAGTGAAGTCGAGAAAACTCAAGCACACCCGACGGCGGGCGACGATACTCACGGCGGCCGCCGCATCGGCCGTCGCGGGCGTCGCACTGCTGCCCAACTGGAACGCGGGCGCGTCCACGACGGCCGAGCCCCAGGTCGACGCCAAGACCAAGGCCGCCTTCCAGAGCCTGGCCGACGCGGTCTTCACCGACCGCACCAACGCGCTGGTCGACCGGCCGCGCCACGACGGCGAGAAGGCCGTATCCGACGGCACTTCCGGCAAGGTGGAGCTCTCCTCCGGCATCGGCCGCACCGAGAACGCCGCCCGGAAGCAGCTCGACGAACGCAAGAACCGACTGGCACGCAACGGCGAGAGGTACAGCGCCGGCAGCACCAAGGTCACTCTGGACCGCACCGAGGTGAAGGGCCGTACCGCCGTCGTCCGGGTCACCGAGAACACCACCCTGACCTACGCGAAGGTCACCGGCGGCGAGCCGGGCACCACCGGTTTCCAGGCTCACCACGAGCTGACCTTCAAGGCGGACAGCAACGGCTCCTGGAAGGTCACCAAGATCCGCGAGACCGCCGACGGCTACCTCGCGGTCAACCAGCTCGCCCAGCCGAAGACCGTGACCGCGGCGGCCAAGACCACCACGACCACCCCGGCCGCGCCCCGCGCCGCCATCACGAAGCGCCCGCCGACCGCCCCCAAGAACCTCACCGGCGGCGCGTACGACTACCGGGCGATGGCCGCGTACGCGGAGAAGCACTGGACGAACTACAACCCTGCCTACCCCAACTTCAACGGGGCCGGCGCGGGCGGCGACTGCACCAACTTCGTCAGCCAGTCCCTCAAGGCCGGCGGCTGGAAGCACGTTCCCGGTTACGTCTACGACTACACGCGCTGGTTCGGCACCGCCGACATCCAGTCGCACTCCTTCGTCGGCGTCAACGAGTGGTCCTGGTTCGCGCAGAACTCCAAGCGCACCACCAGCCTTGCCAACGTCTACCAGATGGACGTCGGCGATGTCCTCCAGGTCGACTTCGACAAGGACGGGTCCAAGGACCACACCATGATCGTCACGTCCCGCCGCAACGGCGTGCCGTACCTGACGTACCACTCCACCAACACCCTGCGCCGTTCGGTGACGAGCATCATCTCGTCCTACCCGAACGCCGCGTACTACGCCTACCGCACCTGACGGTCGGCCGCTCCCGAGCCGCAGCGCCCCTCGTCGTCAGGACGAGGGGCGCTGTCGCGCTCCACCGCCAACCCACCCAGGGCTCGATGAAGATCACGTTCGCCCCTGGGGGCCGGGGTCACGCCGACGAGGCGTCAGAGAAGGCTGATCCCGCAAGACAGGACGCGACCTGGCACCACTCCGAAATTCGCTCGGCAGCACGTTCGGTGCCGCGGCGAAGGCGTGGCCGTCTTCGAGACTGGGCAGTATGCACAGCGACGAGGGGGTGCCGTGATCGGGAGCACAAGCGAGCACGAGAAGACTGTCGAGCTCATCGGTCTTCGGATGAAGGAGTACGAATCCTTGCGGTCCGAGGTGGTCCAGAGGATCGGGGCCCGGCAACAACTGGCCGGATACGCCGGTGCGGCCACCGCCATCGCGGCAACGCTCGGCAGTGGCCTCGGGATCTGGCGCATTCTTGTGGTCGGGCTCGTGATCCTGATCGCCTACCTGTATCTGCGGGACAGCAACGACGGCATTCAGAGGTTGGGGAAACATCTGCGGCTCATCGAGAACGACGTGAACGAATTGGCTCGCAGCGTGTACGCGCGGGACATCCTCACGTGGGAGTCCAGGAGGCAGACCGAGCGGAACGGTGAGAAGAGGTTCTGGAAGGCCCTCGGGCGCTTCGGTGGCTGGCACCGGGATGAACCGCAGGCGAGTGTGCCGGAACCACGCGGAGAATCCGAAGGGTAGAGCGGGCCTCGAACTGTGCCTCGAAGCAGGCAGGTTGCGTGGTCACCTCCGCTCTGAACAGTGGCTCCATCAGCTCAGCGGCCGTGCCTATCATGCTGTCCATGAGTCAGTTGCTGAGCCTGGAAACCCCGGAGCACGCACGCCCGGTGCGCCTGCGAACGGAACGGGGTGTCTTCGCCGCCCTGGATGTCCCACCCGCTGGGCACGCCCCGGTGCGGGAAACGGCTCTGCTCGTACCTGGCTTCATGGGCAGCAAAGAGGATTTCCTCCCCATGCTGTCCGCCCTGAGCGCCGACGGCGTCCGTGTGCTGGCTCTGGACTGCCGAGGTCAGTTCGAGACGGGTGACGCCTGCTCGTCGCCCTCGTACTCCCGAGAAGACCTGGCCGGCGATCTGGTGGCCGTCACCCGTTCCCTGGGTGCCGGCCCGGTGCATCTGCTGGGGCATTCGTACGGCGGGTCTCTCGTCCGCGCGGCGGTCATCGCGACTCAAGGGGACCCCTCTCTCTGGGCGTCGGTCACTCTGATGAACTTCGGTCCCGGCGCGGTCTCTTCTTGGCAGCGGGAACGCCTGCACCTGCTGCTCTCCGTCGTGGAATCGATGACACTGGCCGAGATCTGGCCCTTCGTGCGGAACAAGGACGAGTCCGTGCCCGAGGGGATCGCACGCTTCCTGGAGAGTCGGTGGCTGAGCAACAGGCCGAGCCAGTTGGCGGCCGTCGCGCAGCACATGCTGGACGAGACGGACACCACGGCCGACCTGGCCCGAATGGCGGTTCCGATGTCAGTGATCTCCGGCACCCCCGACGCGACATGGGATCCCGACGGAGTTGAGCGGATGGCCCGTCAACTGGGAGCCACGTTCGTCCGGATCGAGGGCGGCGGACATTCCCCCAATGTGCACAAACCCGATGAAGTGGCTTCCGCCCTCCTTGATTTCTGGCTCACGCGGCACGGCGCGGCGGCCGTCTGACATCGCGTGGTGACGCGATGGCGTCGGCGACGGCACGCCGTTCGTCGGGGCCCTCACGGCCGACCAGCCGGTGGTGGGGAGTGCGGCCGAGTTCCACGATCTCGGCCACGGTGAGGCCACCGGTGCCGCCCGCCGGGTCCTGGAGGACCGCGGCGGTACGGCGGGCTGCGGTACGGGGCGCGAGACGCCAGACGTCGTCGTCACCGACCCTCACCGCTCCCCTACTGGGGCGGAGTGAGCGGTAGACGGTGCGGAGGAGGGTGGATTGCGCAGCAGGGTCCGGCTGTCCTCCATCGTCATCCTGGAGGTGTCCCGTAAGCGGGGGAACTCACACAAGGAGCCGAGCATGAACGAGAACCGCTACCGCGTCGCCGGCATGACGTGCGGCCACTGCGTGGCAAGCGTCACCGAGGAGGTCGCCGAGGGAACCGGGCGTCGACGCGGTCGAGGTCGACCTTCCCGCGGGGAAGGTCCTGGTCCGCGGCCAGGACCTCGACGACAACCGGATCCGCCTGGCCATCGCCGCGGCCGGATACACCGTCACCGAGCCGGTAGCGGTCTGACACGACGATGCGCGGGGCGGAGCGGTGATCTCCGCACCGCCCCGGACCGGGGTCGGGCGCGGGTCCGGGAAGCCCCACTTCCCGGACCCGCGCGGCCGTCACGCGCTGACGGCTGCGTCGAGGCGGCCGGCCTTCGCCTCCTCGATCAGGGACCCGAACTGGTCCGCGCTCATCTGCACCCGCTGCCCGAAGTCGTCGGTGATCACGATCCGGCGCTCGGGCGGGGCGGTCTCGTCGACGAACAGTTCCGGACAGCCGCAGTTGCAGTTGCCGCAGAAGGTGGCCAAAGGCTCGGGGGATCCGGTCATCGTGCTCTCCTCAACTTTCGTAGGGCTCCGGGCGAAGCCAGGAGCCCGCATACCGAGGTGATGCCCAGCCCTCCGGAGCAGCACGCTCCATCGGCAACGAGCGTGGGAGCACGGCGCGTCGGATGCGTGCACCCGATGCACCCGGAACCTGCGGAGGGTGGGGAACCGGACGAGGGTGCCGTACGACCACTCGGATGCCGGCGGACGCATCGTCGGGACGGCAGGGCAGAGTTCCGAACACGCCAAGGGGGACGCGGCCAGGAGGTGTCGGCGGAGCAGTGCCAGGATCGGGAATCATGTCGGTGGGATGGCGGTTTCGCGCCACACGGTCCGCGCTCTTCGCGGTCGTGTGCGTAGTGCTGGCTGCCCTCGGCCACGCCCTCATGTGCTCGGCACGTGCGTGGCTGCTGACCATCGCCCGACGAACGGTCGTCGACAGCCTGCGACGCGCCGCTTCCCCGCCCCCGTCCGGCCGACACCCCGGACTGGCAGTTCGTCGCGGAGTGCAGCCAGCCGCGCGACGTGCCCGGCTTCGACGAAGGCATCGCCCTGATGTCGCTCGTCGAGGCGCTACCGGACGACCGCCGGGAGGCGTTCGTCCTGACCCAGCTCCTGGACATTCCGTACGACGACGCGGCCCGCACCAGCGCGTGCCCCGTGGGCACCATCAGATCCCGGGTATCGCGAGCACGCACAACGCTCTGCGCGATGCTCGACGACAGGACGCCCGCTCTGGCCCGCTGAAGTACGGCCGGAATCCGTCATCGCGGTTGTTCGGGGAGAGCCCGTCCCGAACAACCGCGAGGCAGCCCTGCCGGCCGGTTCACTACTGCCGCAGGTGACGTTGTCAGGATCGGCCGGGATGCGGCGGGCGACGTTCCGCCGCAACTCCGCCGCATGCGGGTGCAGTTCGACCTGATCGATCTTGTCTGCCATCACCTTCCGGACGTACGGGAAGCCGTAAGGTCAGCCGAGGAAGCTCAGCCGCACCTGACGGTCCGCGTTGTCTCGATTCGTATCCACCAGGCAGACCGACTGCCACGTCCCCAGCTCCAGCCGGCCTCCGATCACCGGCAGCGTGGCGTGGGGCGGGACCAGGGCCGGGAGTACGTGGTCGCGGCCGTGGCCGGGGCTGCCGTGGCGGTGCTGCCAGCGGTCGTCGGCGGGGAGCAGGTGGTGGAGTGCGGCCAGGAGGTCGTCGTCGCTGCCCGCACCCGTCTCCAGTACCGCGATGCCGGCCGTGGCGTGCGGGACGAACACGTTGAGCAGGCCGTCGCGGCCGGGGGCGGTGCGGGTGAGGAACTCCTCGCAGGCGCGCGTCAGGTCCGTGACCGTCTCGGCCGTACCCGTGGTGATGTTCAGGACCGTGGTGGTGAATGAATCGGACATGCCTCCATCATCACCTCACCGGGGTGAGATGAGGCGTCCACGCTCCGAGACGCCATTGACCGTGTCCCAACCGGATGGCTACGTTCAGCGCCATGTTCCGATCAGCTCTGCTCACTTCGCGCGGTCACATCGACCTGCTGCGAGTGGCTTCCGCCGCGTGTTGTCGCGGCTGCTGACGTCCCCTCAGCGACTTCCGGGCCGTTTCCGGCCGCACGGCTGTGCCGGCCGTGCCCGTGCCGGCCGCGCTGCCTTCCGTACCCCGTCGCTCGTTCTGCCGTAGTCGCGTCCGGCTCCGAGCCGCTGCGCACCCGCATCGGCGTCCGCTGAGCTTCGCCGCCCCGTAGCCCTTTCGCGTTCCGCCGGCCGTCGGCCGGTCCTCGTGCGTGCGTGGTTACGGGGTTGCTCCGGCATGTCCGCGCCTCTTGCCCTTCCCTCTCCTTCGCCTTTCCTCTGCGCGCATCCGTGCGTCCTCTCCTGGAGCCGTCATGACCGTCAGCCACGCGCCCCCCTCCGCGATACCCGCACCCCTCGAGAAACCTTCCGCGCCGACGCGTACGCCGCCCGAGCTGGAGGCCGTCGTCCCGGCCTCCGTCCGGCGGTCGCGGTTGCGGGCCGCTCCGCGGTGGGTGCGGCGTGCGGTGGGGCCGTTGCTGTTGCTCGTGCTGTGGCAGGTGTTCAGTGCCACGGGGCTCCTCGATCCCGATGTGCTCGCCTCGCCCGGGACCATCGCCCGGGCCGGTGCCGATCTGATGGCCGACGGGACGCTGCCCGCCGCGATGGGGGTCTCGCTCCAGCGCGTGGTCGTGGGCCTCCTCCTCGGCGGCGTGATCGGGACGTCGCTGGCGCTCGTGTCGGGGCTCTCGCGACTCGGGGAGGATCTGGTCGACGCGACCGTGCAGATGCTGCGCACCGTGCCCTGGGTGGGGCTCATCCCGCTGTTCATCATCTGGCTCGGGATCGGCGAGGCACCCAAGGTGGCCCTCATCGCCCTCGGGGTGGCCTTTCACCTGTACCTGAACGTGTACGCGGGCATTCGAGGCGTTGATGCCCAACTCATCGAAGCAGGTACGTCGTTGGGGCTCGGGCGATGGGGTCTGGTGCGGCATGTCGTGCTGCCGGGAGCGCTGCCCGGGGCCATGACCGGTCTGCGCTACTCGCTGGCGACGGCCTGGCTCGCCCTTGTCTTCGGTGAGTCGATCAACGCCGACGCCGGGATCGGGTTCCTGATGAACCAGGCCCGGGAGTTCTTCCGGACCGATGTGATCGTCGTCTGTCTCGTCGTGTACGCCTTCCTCGGCCTCACCGCCGACGTCATCGTCCGGATCCTCGAAAGGCTGCTGCTGCAATGGCGACCGACCTTCACCGGCCAGTGAAGACCCTCCTCGAAACCGCCCCCGCCGACGCACCTCCTCCGGCGTCCCACAAGGGCGCCGACGCCGCCGTACGCGTCGAAGGGCTCACCCGCTCCTTCGACGGGCGTGCCGTCATCGACGATCTCGATCTCACCCTCGAAGCAGGCGAGTTCACCGTCCTGCTCGGACGCAGCGGATGCGGCAAGTCGACCCTGCTGCGGGTGCTCGCCGGGCTCGACCGGGAGATCTCGGGCACCGTCCTGGTCCCCCGCCGCCGCGCGGTCGCGTTCCAGGCTCCGCGCTTGATGCCCTGGAAGCGGGTTTGGCGCAATGTGCTGCTCGGACTGCCGGGCAAGCCCGAACGTGCCGTCGCCGAGCAGGCGTTGGCGGAGGTCGGTCTTGCGGAGCGGGCCGGTGCGTGGCCCAAGACACTGTCCGGCGGGGAGGCCCAGCGGGCCTCGCTGGCCCGGGCCCTGGTGCGCGAGCCCGATCTGCTGCTGCTCGACGAGCCCTTCGGAGCGCTGGACGCCCTGACCCGGATCAAGGCGCAGCAACTCGTGGCCGAACTCTGGCAGCGGCGCGGCTGCGCGGTGCTCCTGGTCACCCATGACGTGGACGAGGCCCTGTTGCTGGCCGACCGGGTGCTGGTGATGCGGGACGGGCGGATCGCGTACGACACGTCCGTCGCGCTGGACCGGCCGCGCGAGGTCGGTTCCCCCGGCTTCACCGGTCTGCGTTCCCGGCTGCTGACCGAACTGGGCGTCGAGGGCGCGGGCCATGCCCCCGAGCCGGGCGTCGAAGCCGCCGACCACGCCCAGGCCCGTAGGGAGAGTCCGGAGAGCCCCGGCGCATCGCCCGCACGACCCCACCCCCACCCCCGTCACGGAGACCCGTCATGAGACGCCGCACCCTGCCCGCCCTGCTCCTCCCTCTCGCCCTGCTCCTCTCCGCGTGTGGCGGGGCCTCGTCCGCCGACTCGGGAGGAAACACCGACGGCAAGGGCAGCCTCACGCTCAACGTCGGTGACCAGAAGGGAGGTTACGAGGCGATCCTGCGGGCCTCCGGAGAGCTCGACGACCTCGACTACCGCATCAAGTGGTCCACCTTCACCTCAGGGCCGCCCCTGCTGGAGGCCGTGAGTGCCGGGGCCGTCGACATCGGCGGCGTCGGCAACACGCCGCCCGTCTTCGCCGCCGGGGCCGACTCGAACATCACCGTCGTCGGCGCCACGCACGGCTCGCCGGCCGGTGAGGTCATCGTCGTGCCCGAGGACTCCACGCTGACGAAGCCGGCCCAGCTCAAGGGCAGGTCCATCGCCGTCGCCCAGGGCAGTTCGGCCCACTTCCAGCTGGTCGCCTCGCTCAAGAAGGCCGGGCTCGGGATCGGGGACGTCGAGCTGAACTACCTCCAGCCCGCCGACGCGCTCGCCGCGTTCAGCCGGGGGAAGGTCGACGCCTGGGCGATCTGGGACCCGTACACCTCGCAGGTCCTGCGCACGGCGGACGCCCGGGTGCTCACGACCGGCGAGGGTGTCGTCAACGGCCTCGGTTTCCAGGTCGCTTCGCCGGCCTCGCTGGGGGACGCGAAGAAGTCCAAGGCCATCGGCGATCTGCTCGTCCGGCTGGAGCGGGCCCAGAAGTGGGTGTTCGAGCACCCGGAGGAGTGGGCGAAGGTCTGGGCGAAGGAGACCGGGCTTCCGTACGACGTGGCGCTGGACGCCGTGAAGCGCTCCTACGGCACCCGCGTGCCGGTGGCGATCGACGACGCCGCCATCGCCTCCGAGCAGGAGATCGCCGACACCTTCGCCGAACTGAAGCTGATTCCGCGGCGGTTCGACTTCGAGGACTACGTCGACACCCGGTTCAACCGCGATCTTCCCCCTTCCTCCACCGCGCCGCGCTCCTACGGAAAGGCCTCCTCATGACCGTCCATCTGCACTGGTTCCTGCCCACCGGCGGTGACGGCCGGACGCTCGTGGACCGGCACGCGTACACCGACGGCGGCATCAAGCGCGACCGGATCACGCCGGTGAGCGGGGTGCGTGCCCCCGATATCGAGTATCTGGCCCAGATCGCCAAGGCGGCCGAACAGTTGGGCTTCGAGGCCGTGCTGACGCCCACCGGCACCTGGTGCGAGGACGCCTGGCTGACCACGGTGGCGCTCGCCCAGCACACCGAGCGGCTGAAGTTCCTGGTGGCGTTCCGGCCGGGGGTCATCTCGCCCGTGCTGGCCGCGCAGATGGCCGCCACCTATCAGCGGATCACCCGGGGGCGGCTGCTGCTCAACGTCGTCACCGGTGGCGACTCGACCGAGCAGCGGCGCTTCGGGGACCATTTGGACCATGACCGGAGGTACGCGCGCACCGCGGAGTTCCTTTCGGTGGTGCGGGGCGCCTGGAGCGGGCGGCCGTACGACTTCGACGGGGAGCACTACCAGGTGGAGGGCGGGCTGACCGCGCTGCCGCCGGACCCGCTGCCGGAGATCTTCTTCGGCGGGTCGTCGGCAGCGGCCGGGCCGGTCGCCGCCGCGCACGCCGATGTCTATCTCACCTGGGGCGAGCCGCCGGCCGCCGTGAAGGAGAAGATCGACTGGATTCGCTCTCTGGCCAAGGAGCAGGGGCGGACGGTCCGGTTCGGCATCCGGCTGCACACCATTTCGCGGGATTCGTCGCGGGAGGCGTGGGCGACCGCCGACCGGCTGCTGGGCGACCTCGATCCGGAGACGATCGCGGCGGCGCAGCAGGCGCTGGGGAGGAGCGAGTCGGTCGGGCAGCAGCGGATGCTGGCGCTGCACGGCGGTTCGCGGGACAAGCTGGAGATCGCGCCGAACCTCTGGGCGGGCGTCGGTCTGGTACGGGGCGGGGCCGGGACCGCGCTGGTGGGCAGCCATGCGGAGGTCGCAGACCGGATCGAGGAGTACCACGCGCTGGGCGTGGAGCACTTCGTGCTCTCCGGATATCCGCACCTGGAGGAGGCGTACTGGTTCGGCGAGGGCGTCACACCCGAGCTGTCCCGTCGCGGGCTGCTGCCGACCGTGCCCGCGTCGCCGCTGCTGGCCGTGAACGGCGCGGAGAGCCGGACCGCCACAGCGCCGGGCGGGGCTCCCCTGCTGCTCGCCGGGGGTCGCTGAGCCCTGCGGTGATGCCCGTCGGGCGCCTGGGAAGATCCCGGGCGCCCGACGAGTTAGTAGAAGCGTGAACATTTCTGGGGTGCGCGAGCTGGACGTGGTCGTCATCGGCGCGGGTCAGGCGGGGCTGTCCGCCGCCTACCACCTGCGCCGCGTCGGGCTGGAGCCGGACGACGACTTCGTCGTGCTGGACCACGCACCCCGGCCGGGCGGCGCGTGGCAGTTCCGCTGGCCCTCGCTGACGTACGGCAAGGTCCACGGGATGCACGCGCTGCCGGGCATGGAGCTGACCGGAGCCGACCCCGACCGCCCCTCGTCGGAGGTGATCGGCGCGTACTTCACCGCGTACGAGGACCGCTTCGGCCTGCGGGTCCACCGGCCCGTGGAGGTGAGCGCCGTACGGGAGGGCGCCGGCGGGCGGCTGCTGGTGGAGACGTCAGAGGGGACGTACGCGACGCGGGCGCTGATCAACGCGACCGGCACCTGGGACCGGCCGTTCTGGCCACGCTATCCGGGCCAGGAGACGTTCCGCGGGCGGCAGTTGCACACGGCGAACTACCCGGGGCCCGAGGAGTTCGCGGGGCAGCGCGTCCTCGTGGTCGGGGGTGGCGCTTCCGGTACGCAGCACCTGATGGAGATCGCCGAGCACGCGGCCGACACCTTCTGGGTGACCCGCAGCGAACCGGTATTCCGCGAAGGTCCGTTCACCGAGGAGTGGGGGCGGGCGGCCGTGGCGATGGTGGAGGAGCGGGTACGCAACGGGCTGCCGCCGAAGAGCGTGGTCAGCGTGACCGGGCTGCCGCTGAACGATGCCGTGCGGCGGGCCCGGGAGCAGGGAGTGCTGGACCGGCTGTCGATGTTCGACCGGATCACGCCGACCGGTGTGGCCTGGGACGACGGCCGTACCGTCGAGACCGACGTGATCCTCTGGGCGACCGGGTTCCGGCCCGCCGTGGACCACCTGGCCCCGCTGAAGCTGCGCGAGCCGGGCGGCGGCATCCGGGCCGAGGACACCCGTGCCGTACGGGACGGGCGCGTCCACCTCGTCGGGTACGGCCCCTCCGCCAGCACCATCGGCGCGAACCGCGCGGGCCGAGCGGCGGTCCGGTCGGTCGTACGGCTGCTCAAGGAGACGAGCGCCGGCGGTGCGGCCCCGGCGGTCGCCCCCGTGCCCGCGCCCGTGCCGGGGGCGTGAATCCCCCCGCGCCCGTCTCGTCGGCCTCGTCGGCGGAGCCGGTCACCCCGTGGTGGCGGAGCCGCGGCTGCGGTTGAACTCCTCGACGTTCCTCTGCTGCTCGTCGTAGCTGTCGGTGAACCGGGTGTCGCCGGGGCCGACGGTGACGAAGTAGAGCCAGGGGCCGGGTGTGGGCCTGACGGCCGCGCGCAGCGCCTCCTCCCCGGATTGCCGATGGGCGTCGGCGGCAGGCCCTTGATCCGGTAGCTGTTGTACGGGCTGTCCAGCTGGGTGTCGGCGGTCGTCGTGTCCAGGGTGGAGCGTTTCAGGGCGTAGTTGATGGTGGAGTCCATCTGCAGCGGCATGTCCTTGAGCAGCCGGTTGTAGACGACCCGGGCCACCTTGCCCATGTCGGCCGGGGTGTCGGCCTCGGCCTGGACGATGCTGGCGATGGTGACCGTGTCGTAGACGGAGACGTTGTTGCGCTGGGCGCCCGCTGTGACATGGTCCGCGGCGAAGTGCTTGCGGGCGGTGTCGGCCATGTAGCGCAGCAGGCCCGCGGGCTCGGTCGCGTCGTCGATCGGATACGTGGCCGGGAAGAGGTACCCCTCGGGGTTGCCCTCGGCCTGGGCGGGCAGCTTCAGGTCCACCGTCGAGGCGGCCTTCAGCGTGCTGCCGGGCTTCAGGCCGAGCTCCTCGTCGACCGCCTCGTACACCTGCGAGACGCGGCGGCCCTCGGGGATCATCAGGGTGCTCTGCGGGGTCTCCTGCTGCCTCGGCGGCTCGTCCGATCCGGTCAGGGACAGCGGGATCAGGACGGCGGCCGACACGACGAGCAGTGCGCCGACGACCAGAACGATCTTCCCGCGGCGGGTCGGGCGGAGTCTGCGACGGGGTCGGGCGTCCGGGGACTCGTTCACCATGCGGGCACGTTAACCCGGGGTGCGAGCCACGGCCGGTAGCCCGACCACGGCGTCGGCACCGGCGACACGAACGCCGTACGGCAGCCGTCAGAACACCCGTAGCCGGAACACACGAACAAGGGATCGGGTGTTCGCTGGAACGCGTGATCGTCAGGGGATTCGTTGCTGTTCACTCCTGCGGGGCGTGATGATTGCAGAGCGCAGTCAACGGGCTGCAGACCGCTACTGCGCAGTCCCACAGATGCACCACGTACAAGGAGAAAGACCAGATGAACTTCCTGACCAACCTGCTTGCCGGCGTCGTCCACTTCGTGGGTTGGCTCGTCTGACCGTTGCTCCGCCCGGCGCCGTCGTTCCCCGTCCCACGGGAGCGGCGGCGCCGCTGTGTGCCCTGGTGGGTCAGGCCGTGCCGCAAGGTCGGACGGCCTCCATCGCAGCCGGCCTGATCGAGCGCCGGCCCGACAAGGGGGTCAGGGGGCGGGGACCGGGACCGGAGCGGAGTCGCGGCGGATCAGGGCGGCGTAGCGGCCGTCGCGGTCGAGCAGTTCCTCGTGCGTACCGCGCTCGGCGACCCGGCCGTCCTCCAGGACGACGATCTGGTCCGCGTCGCGGACGGTGGAGAGCCGGTGCGCGATGGTGAGCGTGGTCCGTCCGGCGGACAGGGCGTCGATCGCCTCCTGCACGGCCTGTTCCGTACGGGTGTCGAGCGCGCTGGTCGCCTCGTCGAGGATCAGCACCGGAGGGTCGCGCAGGATCGTACGGGCGATGGCGAGGCGCTGCTTCTCGCCGCCCGAGAAGCGGTAGCCGCGCTCGCCGACCATCGTGTCGTAGCCGTCGGGCAGGGAGGCGATGTGGTCGTGGATCTGCGCGGCGCGGGCCGCGGCCTCGATCTCCTCGTCGGTGGCCTCCGGCTTGGCGAAGCGCAGGTTGTCGGCGACCGAGGCGTGGAAGAGGTACGTCTCCTGGGAGACGACGCCGACGGCCCGGGCGAGGGTGTCGAAGTCCAGTTCGCGGACGTCGGTCCCGTCGAGCGTGACCCGGCCGCCGGTCACGTCGTACAGCCGGGGTACCAGGTAGCTGAGGGTGGACTTGCCGGAGCCGGTGGATCCGACGACCGCGAGGCTGTCGCCCGCGGGGACGGTCACGTCGATGCCGGTCAGTGTCGGGCCGTTCTTCTCGTCGTAGCTGAAGTCGACGTTCTCGAAGGCGATGTCACCGCGGATCTTCTCCAGCCGGACCGGATGCTCCGGTTCGGTGATGTCCACCGTGAGGTCGAGGTATTCGAAGATGCGCTGGAAGAGGGCGAGAGAGGTCTGCATCTGGACGCCGGTGGAGAGCAGGCTGACCGCCGGGCGGAACAGCCCCTGCTGAAGCGTCACGAAGGCGACGAGCGTGCCGATGGAGACGGCGGCGGCCCCGGACGCGAAGGTGAGTCCGGCCGCCCAGTAGATGACGGCGGGCATGGCGGCCATGACGATGCCGATCGTGGACATCCGCCAGCGGCCGGCCATGTTGGAACGCACTTCGAGGTCGACCAGGCGCTCGGACTCCTCGGCGAACCCTTGGGTGAGGGAGTCGGAGCGGCCCATCGTGCGGCCCAGGAGGATGCCGCTGACCGAGAGGGACTCGGTGACCGTGGCGGCCATCGCGGCCATCTGCTTCTGGCGCTGGGTGGTGATCTTCTTGCGCTCATTGCCGACGCGGCGGCTGATCGCGACGAAGACCGGCAGCAGGAGCAGCGAGACGACGGTGAGCCGCCAGTCGAGGGCGAGCATGGCGACGACGGTCGCGATGACGGCCGTGAGGTTGGAGACCAGCGAGGTCGCGGTGGAGGTGACCGTCGCCTGCATGCCGCCGATGTCGTTGGCGATGCGGGACTGGACCTCTCCCGTGCGGGTCCGGGTGAAGAAGGCGAGCGGCATCCGCTGGAGCTGGGTGTAGACGGCGGTGCGCAGGTCGTGCATGACGCGCTGGCCGACGGTGGTCGAGATGAGGGTCTGGAGCACGCCGAAGACGCTGGTCATCACGGCGGTGAGGATCATGCCGAGCGCCAGCAGGGTCAGCAGACCCGTGCGTCCCTGCGGGATGGCGGTGTCGAGGATCTCGCGCAGCAGGAACGGGGAGGCGACCCCGACCAGGGAGGATGCGCCGACCAGCAGGCCGACGACGGCCAGGCGGCCGCGGTAGGGGCGGAAGAGGCCGAGGATGCGGCGCACCTCGGCGGGCGGCCGGCCGGCGTCGGCGCGGGCATCGGGCGGGGGTGTCCCCGTGGGTTCGTCGGGTTTCATGGGCTCCTTCGTCGGGCGTGAGGCGAGGCCGGGCAGTCCCGGCCTCGCACAGTGAGAGCCTAGCTCATTGTTACCTGTACTCACAATGAACAAGGTCCTGATATTGTTCCCGTATGGACGCCCCGGATTCCCCCGCCCCCTCCGATTCCCCTGATTCCCGCGATACTCGTGATTCTCGCGACTCCCGCGACGGCCTGCTCGCCGAGCAGCTGCTGCGGCTCACCCGGCGGCTGCACCGCATCCAGCGCCGCCAGCTGGATCCGATCGACATCACTCCGGCCCAGTTCCGGCTGTTGCGGACCGTCGCGAGTTACGACGCGGCCCCCCGGATGGCGGATCTCGCCCGACGGCTCGACGTCGTCCCGCGCGCCGTGACCACGCTGGTCGACGGCCTGGAGGCGAGCGGCCGGGTGCGTCGCGCCCCGGATCCCGACAGCCGCCGGGTGATCCGCATCGAGATCACCGACGAGGGGCGCGCCACGCTGCGGTCCCTGCGCAGCGCGCGCCGGGCCGCCGCAGAGGAGATCCTGGCCCCATTGACCGCCGATCAGCGCGAGGTGTTCGGTGAGCTGCTGTCCGCTCTGGTCGACGGAATGCCGGAGCGCCACTGCTGAGCACCGTTGCCGCGCGCCACCGCTGAGCGCCGAGCCGAGGGGAAGGCCGACATGCCGCTGCTGGAGCCCGACCCGGAAGCCCTGCGCCCCGGAACGGCCCGGGAACCCGCCCCCGACCGGGTCACCGACCGCAGCGCGGGCGGCACCCCGGAGCCGCTGCGGAGCGAGCTGACCGCGCTGCTCGGCGCGGACAAGGTGCTCTGGAAGATCTCCGACCTCGTGCGGTACGCCTCCGACGCCAGCCCCTACCGTTTCCTCCCCCGGGTCGTGCTGGTCCCCGCGGACCTCGACGACGTGTCCGCGATCCTGTCGTACGCCCACGGCAGGGGCCGTTCCGTGGTGTTCCGGGCCGCGGGCACCAGCCTCAACGGCCAGGCCCAGGGCGAGGACATCCTCGTCGACGTGCGCCGCCACTGGACCGGGGTCGAGGTGCTGGACGACGGGGCGCGGGCCCGGATCCTGCCGGGCACCACCGTCATGCGGGCCAACGCCACCCTCGCCCGGTACGGCAGGCTGCTCGGCCCCGACCCGGCCAGCGCCATCGCCTGCACCCTCGGCGGGGTCGTCGCCAACAACGCCTCGGGCATGACGGCGGGCACCACCCGCAACTCCTACCGGACGCTCGCCTCGCTCACCTTCGTCCTGCCGAGCGGCACCGTCGTCGACACCGCGGACCCCGCCGCCGACGAGGAGCTGGCCCACGCGGAACCGGAGCTGTGCGCGGGGCTGCTGGAGCTGAAGGCGGAGATCGAGGCGGACGCGGAGCTGACCGCCCGGATCCGCGCCAAGTACACGATCAAGAACACCAACGGATACCGTCTGGACGCCTTCCTCGACGGGGCGACGCCGGTGCAGATCCTGCGGGGGCTGATGGTCGGCTCCGAGGGGACGTTCGGCTTCATCTCCGAGGTCGTGTTCGACACCCTGCCGCTCGACCGGCGGATCTCCAGCGCCCTGCTGTTCTTCCCCTCCCTCACCGCCGCCGCTGCCGCCGTGCCCCGGTTCAACGAGGCGGGCGCGATCGCCGTGGAGCTGATGGACGGCAACACCCTGCGCGCCTCCGTCAGCGTGCCGGGCGTCCCGGCGGACTGGGCGGCGCTGCCCCGGGAGACGACCGCGCTGCTGGTGGAGTTCCGGGCGGCCGACGAGGCGGGCCAGGTGGCCTTCGAGCAGGCGGCGGACACGGTCGTGGCCGGGCTGGACCTCGTCCGTCCGGCGGCGTCCGTGACGAACGCGTTCACCCGGGACGCCGGGACGATCGCCGGGTACTGGAAGGCCCGCAAGGCGTTCGTCACCGCCGTCGGCGGCTCCCGGCCCTCGGGCACCACCCTGATCACGGAGGACTTCGCGGTGCCGCCCGCCCGGCTGGCGGACGCCTGCGCCGCGCTGCTGGAGCTCCAGTCGCGCCACGGGTTCGACGCCGCCGTGGCGGGTCACGCGGCACACGGCAATCTGCACTTCCTGCTGGCGTTCGACGCGGCGAAGCCGGCCGACGTGGCCCGGTACGACGCGTTCATGCAGGAGTTCTGCGCGCTGGTGGTGGACCGGTTCGACGGGTCGCTCAAGGCGGAGCACGCCACCGGGCGCAATATCGCGCCGTTCCTGGAGCGGGAGTGGGGGCCGCGCGCCACCGAGCTGATGTGGCGGACCAAGCAGGTCATCGACCCGGCCGGGGTGCTCGCCCCGCGCATCGTGCTGGACCGGGATCCGCGGGCCCATCTGCGGGGCCTGAAGACCATTCCGAAGGTGGAGGCGGTCGCCGACCCGTGCATCGAGTGCGGTTTCTGCGAACCGACCTGCCCCAGCGGGGATCTGACGACCACCCCGCGCCAGCGGATCGTGCTGCGCCGGGAGATGATGCGCCAGACCGACGGCTCACCGGTCGAGGCCGGCCTGCTGGACGCCTACGGCTACGACGCCGTGGACACCTGCGCCGGGGATTCCACCTGCAAACTCGCTTGCCCGGTCGGCATCGACACCGGGGCGATGATGAAGGGCTTCCGGCACCGCAGGCACACCCCGCGCGAGGAGCGGATCGCGGCCCTCACCGCGAAGAACTTCCGGGCGGTGGAGGCCTCGGCGCGGCTGGCCGTGGCGGCGGCCGACACCGTCGGGGACCGGGTGGGCGACGCTCCGCTCCAGGCCGTGACACGGCTCGCCCGCAAGGCCGTGCGCCCCGATCTCGTACCGGAGTGGCTGCCGCAGATCCCCGGTGCGGCGGCGCGGAGACTGCCGGACACGGCACGCGTCGGGGCGAGCGCGGTGTACTACCCGGCCTGCGTCAACCGCATCTTCGCCGGGCCGGACGACGGCGACACGGGGCCCGGACTCTCCCTGGCCGAAGCGGTGGTCGCCGTGTCCGGGCGGGCCGGAAGGCCGGTGTGGATCCCCGAGGACGTCGCGGGGACCTGCTGCGCGACGATCTGGCACTCCAAGGGATACGACGCGGGCAACAGGATCATGGCGAACCGCATCGTGGAGGCCGCCTGGGGCTGGACGGCGGGCGGGACGCTGCCGCTGGTCGTGGACGCCTCCTCGTGCACGCTGGGCATCGCCGAGGAGGTGGTGCCCTACCTCACCGAGGACAACCGGGAGCTCCACCGCGAACTGACCGTCGTGGACTCGCTGGTGTGGGCGGCCGAGGAGCTGCTGCCGCGTCTGACGGTGTTCCGGACGGCCGGCTCGGCGGTCCTGCATCCGACCTGCTCGATGGAACATCTGGGAGATGTCGGGCAGTTGCGGGCGCTCGCCGAGGCCTGTGCGCAGGAGGTCGTGGTCCCGGACGACGCGGGGTGCTGCGCGTTCGCGGGCGACCGGGGCATGCTCCACAAGGAGTTGACGGACTCGGCGACGGCCAAGGAGGCCGCCGAGGTCGACCGCCGGCCCTACGACGCCTATCTGTCGGCGAACCGGATGTGCGAGATCGGCATGGAACGCGCCACCGGGCACCCGTACCGCTCGGCGCTGATCGAACTGGAAAGCGCCACCCGGCCGACCCTCCCGTGAGTCGGTGACGGCGGGCGCCAACACCCCCGCCGGCCTGCACAGATGAGCGTTCCACGGTCCCGATTGGTTGCACCAGTCGGGGCTTCGGCGTGCCGTGAGAAAAGTCCAAGGTTTGAGGACAAGAGTCCAAATACTTCCCTTGCGCACCATCAGCCTCACCCTCCAGGGTCCTTACCGAGCCCCGGTCCCGCCGCCCGTATCCGTACGGCGGGACCGGGCGCGCTCGCGCACCGTCTGAACCCCCAACCCCACCTGGAGGCTCGATGAACGACGACGCCCGGCCCGCACCGGAACCGCAGGACATACCCCCGCACAGCGGCGCGGCCGACGAGGTGAACCGGCAGGATCCCAGCCGCCGTTCGGTGCTGTGGACCACGGCGGGCGTGGCCGGGGCCGGACTCGGCCTCGGCGCACTGGGCGGAGGCACCGCGTCTGCGGCCGGGGCGCGTGCCCCCGAGGCCGTCGCCGCCGCGGAAGCCGTGGCCGCCGCCCCTCCCCGGCAGGGCCGCACCATGGCGGGCGTGCCGTTCGAGCGGCGCTCCACGGTCCGGGTCGGCATCATCGGCCTCGGCAACCGCGGCGACAGCATGATCGACCTCTTCCTCGCCCTCCCGGGCGTCCAGGTCAAGGCGGTGTGCGACACGGTCCGGGACAAGGCCGAGAAGGCCGCCAAGAAGGTGACGGCCGCCGGTCAGCCCGCTCCGGCGATCTACGCCAAGGACGAGCACGACTACGAGAACCTCTGCAAGCGCGGCGACATCGACTTCGTCTACGTGGTGACGCCGTGGGAGCTGCACTTCCCGATGGCGAAGACGGCGATGCTGAACGGCAAGCACGTCGGGGTGGAGTGCCCGATCGCGATGCGCCTGGAAGAGCTGTGGCAGCTCGTGGACCTCTCCGAGCGCACCCGGCGGCACTGCATGCAGCTGGAGAACTGTTGTTACGGCAAGAACGAGATGCGGGTGCTGCGGATGGCACACGCGGGTCTCTTCGGCGAACTGCAGCACGGCGCGGGGGCCTACAACCACGATCTGCGTGAGCTGATGTTCGACCCCGACTACTACGAGGGTCCGTGGCGGCGGCTGTGGCACACCCGGCTGCGCGGTGACCTCTACCCCAACCACGGGTTCGGTCCGGTCGCCAACTACATGGACGTCAACCGGGGCGACCGGGTCGTCAGCATCAGCAGTGTCGGCACCACGCCCCTGGGGCTCGCCGCCTACCGCGAGGAGCACATGCCTCCGGGCGACCCGAGCTGGAAGGAGTCGTACATCGGGGCCGACCGGACGATCAGCCTCGTGCAGACCGCCAAGGGCCGGGTGATCCGGCTGGAGCACGATGTGTCGTCGCCGCACCCGTACTCGCGGATCAACAGCCTCGGCGGGACCAAGGGCGTGTTCGAGGACTACCCGGAGCGGATCTATCTGGAGCCCACGAACACGAACCACCAGTGGGACGACTTCAAGAAGTACGCCGAGTGGGACCACTGGCTGTGGAAGGAGCACGCCAATCCGCCGGGCGGCCACGGCGGAATGGACTACATCATGGTGTTCCGCCTGATGCAGTGCATGCGGCTCGGTCTGGTGCCCGACTTCGACGTGTACGACGCGGCGGTCTGGACAGCACCGGTGCCGCTGAGCCATCTGTCCATCAAGGCCAAGGGCGCGCCTCTGCCGATCCCGGACTTCACCCGGGGCGAGTGGAGGAAGGCCCGGTCCGGAATGGACTCGGAGAAGCCCGCGGAGTGACGTCTCCGGGGTCCCGGGCCTCCTCGGCCCGGGACCCGCGGGGCGGGGGCGACCGAAGAAAACCGGTTGCCCCGGAACGGGACGAACAGGGACTCTTGCACGTCACCCCGTCTTCGAGGTCCTTCCGGATCTCCGTTTCACGAGCCCTGGGACGTCATGCAGATTCGCGACCTTCCGTATTCGGATCCCGGCGACCCCGATGTCCGTTCGGGCCCCCGCTTCCTGCTCTGGCTCGGGCGCAATCAGCTCGGCGGGCAGCTGAAGTCCCTCTCCTGGGGGCTGCTGCACCAGCTCGGCGTCGCCGGTCTGCCGGTCACCGTCGGGCTCGCCGTCCAGGCCGTCATCGACCGCTCCGGTGGGCGGCTCGCCCTGGCGGGCGGCCTCATCGTGGCCCTCGGCGTGCTGATCGCCCTCGGCGACACCATGCTCCACCGGACCGCCGTGACCAACTGGATCACCGCCGCCGCGCGGGTCCAGCAACTGCTCGCCCGCAAGACCGCCGAGCTGGGCTCCGCGTTGACCCGCCGGGTCGCGGCCGGTGAGGTCGTGGCCGTGTCGACCGGTGACGTGGAGAAGATCGGCTGGTTCGTCGAAGCGCTCTCCCGGTTCGCCGCCGCGGCCGTCGCCCTCGTGGTGATCTGCGTCGGTCTGGCGATCTACCTCCCGTCCCTCGGGCTCGTGGTGGCGCTCGCCATGCCCCTGCTCGCCCTGGCCGTGCTGCCGTTGCTGCCGCGCGCCACCCGCCGCGCCGACGAGCAGCGCGAGAAGGCGGGCAAGGCCACCGAGCTGGCCTCGGACACCGTAGCCGGGCTGCGGGTGCTGCGCGGTATCGGCGGCGAGGAGCTGTTCCTCGGCCGCTACCGCCGCGCCTCGCAGGAGGTCCGCCGCGCGGCCGTGCGCAGCGCCAGGATGTGGGCGCTGATCTCGGCGGTGCAGGTGCTGCTGCCGGGGATCCTGCTGATCTCCCTGGTCTGGTACGGGGCGACGCTCGCCCGGGACGGCCGCATCGACGTCGGTCAGCTCGTCACGGTCTACAGCGCGGCCACCCTGATGCTCTTCCCCCTGCGGCACTTCGAGGAGATCGCCATGGCGTACTCCTTCTCGCGGCCGTCCGCCCAGCGTGCGGTGCGGGTGCTGTCGCTGCACCGCAGTGCGCAGGAGGCCACGGTGGAGGGGGTGACGCCCACCGGTGATCTGTACGACCCGGCGACCGGGCTGATGGCCCCGCGCGGGCAGTTCACCGCTGTGGTCTGCGGCGACCCGGACGAGGCGGGCCGGCTGGCCGAACGGCTCGGCGGGCACGCGGAGACCGGCGATGAGGACGACCGGGCTGCCGCCGCGGCCCCGTCGGTGCTGCTCGGCGGGGTCGCCCTGGACGAGATCCCGCTGGACGCCGCACGAGCGGCGGTCCTGGTCCAGGACAAGGACCCGGTGCTGCTGTCCGGCACGCTCCGCGAGCTGCTGGACGTCCCGTCCTCGGGCCTGGTCACCGCGGACGCGGCGCTGGAGGCGGCCCAGTGCGGCGATGTGCTCAGCGCCCTGGCCCAGGCGTCCGCCGACAACGACGGGGACCCGATGCGGACCCGGATCACCGAGCGCGGCCGGTCCCTGTCCGGCGGTCAGCGCCAGCGTCTCGCGCTGGCCCGGTCCCTGGTCACCGACCCGGAGGCGCTGGTGCTGGACGAGCCGACCTCCGCGGTCGACTCGCACACCGAGGCACGGGTCGCCGCCGGGATCGCGAAGCTGCGCCGGGGGCGTACGACGGTGGCGTTCGCCTCGTCGCCGCTGCTGCTCGACGCAGCCGACCGGGTGGTCCTCGTCCATGAGGGCACGGTCGTCGCCGTGGGGAACCACCGCGACCTGCTGCGCACCGAACCGCGCTACCGGGCGGTCGTCACCCGCGAGACCGACGACGAGGCGGCCGCGGCGGACAGCGTCGGCGACGTCCCCGCCCTGAAGAGCGGCGGCGTCCCCGCCATGAAGAGCATCGAGGAAATCGAGGAGAGGGCATGATCGGCGTCGCACCCCCGGCGTACGACCCCGCGGCCCCGGAGTCGGCGACGACGCTGCCCGTGGGCACACCGACGACCGTGCGGAGTTACGTACGAAGTCTGCTGCGCCGCCACCGCAGGGCGTTCACCATCCTGATCGTGGTCAACGCGGTGGCGGTGATCGCCTCGATCACCGGACCGTATCTGCTGGGCGGTCTGGTCGAGGACCTCTCGGCCGGGGTCACCGACCTGCATCTGGAGCGTACGGCCGCGATCTTCGCGGTGGCGCTGGTCGTCCAGGTCGTGTTCACCCGCTCCATGCGACTGCGCGGCGCGATGCTGGGCGAGGAGATGCTCGCGGATCTGCGCGAGGACTTCCTCGTCCGGTCCGTCGGGCTGCCGCCCGGTGTGCTGGAGCGGGCCGGAACGGGCGATCTGCTGTCCCGGATCACCACGGACATCGACCGGCTGGCGAACGCGATGCGCGAGGCCGTGCCGCAGCTGGCGATCGGTGTCGTGTGGGCGGGTCTGCTGCTCGGCGCGCTGACGGTGACCGCTCCCCCGCTGGCGCTGGCGGTGCTGATCGCGCTGCCGGTGCTGATCGTGGGCTGCCGCTGGTACTTCCGCCGGGCCCCCTCCGCGTACCGCTCGGAGGCCGCCGGTTACGCCGCGGTCGCCGCGATGCTCGCGGAGACCGTGGACGCGGGGCGGACCGTGGAGGCGCACCGCCTAGGCGGCCGGCGGGTGGCGCTGTCGGACCGGCGGATCGAGGAATGGACCGCGTGGGAGCGGTACACGCTGTTCCTGCGCTCGGTGCTCTTCCCCGTCATCAACGCGACGTACGTGACGATCCTCGGCGCGGTCCTGCTGCTCGGCGGCTGGTTCGTGCTGGAGGGCTGGCTGACGGTCGGACAGCTGACGACGGGGGCGCTGCTGGCCCAGATGATGGTCGACCCGATCGGTCTGATCCTGCGCTGGTACGACGAACTCCAGGTCGCCCAGGTGTCGTTGGCCCGCCTGGTCGGCGTCCGGGACATCGAGCCCGACGGGGGCGACGCCGAGGTCGGTCCGGAAGGCCGGGACGTACGGGCGGACGAGGTCCGCTTCGGGTACCGGGAGGGCGTCGACGTCCTGCATCAGGTGTCGCTCGACGTGGCTCCGGGTACCCGGCTCGCCCTGGTCGGCCCGTCCGGCGCGGGCAAGTCGACGCTGGGCCGGCTGCTGGCGGGGATCTACGCACCGCGCACCGGTGAGGTGACGCTCGGCGGGGCCGAGCTGTCGCGGATGACGGCGGAGCGGGTCCGTGAGCATGTGGCGCTGGTCAACCAGGAGCACCATGTCTTCGTCGGTTCGCTCCGGGACAATCTGCGCCTCGCCCGCGAGGGAGCGCAGGACGCGGAGCTCTGGGCGTCGCTGGCCGCGGTCGACGCGGCCGGCTGGGCGAAGGCGCTGGAGAAGGGGCTGGACACCGAGGTCGGTTCGGGTGGGTTCGCCCTGACCCCGGCGCAGGCGCAGCAGATCGCGCTGGCCCGGCTGGTGCTCGCCGATCCGCACACGCTGGTGCTGGACGAGGCGACCTCGCTGCTCGACCCGCGGGCCGCCCGCCATCTGGAGCGTTCCCTGGCCCGGGTGCTGGAGGGCCGTACGGTGGTGGCGATCGCGCACCGGCTGCACACCGCGCACGACGCGGATGTGATCGCGGTCGTCGAGGACGGCCGGATCAGCGAACTGGGCAGCCATGACGAGCTGGTGGCGGCGGGCGGCGCGTACGCGTCGCTGTGGCGGTCCTGGCACGGGTGAGGCAGCAGATCCGAACGGCCCGGTGACCCCGCCCGAACAGCCCGGGGGCACCGGGCCGTTCGGCGTCATCGGGCCGTTCGGGCGTCCACGAGCCGTCCGTCGCGTCACCGGGCCGTTCGGACGGGGTGGGGCTGGAGCAGCTGGTCGACGGGCGCGTGGTCGTCGGTGAGCACCCGGGCGTTCCCCGTCCAGGCGGTGAGGGTGTCGCCGGTGGCGATCCTCCAGCCGACATCCCGGGCGTCCATGGCTTCCTGGATGGCGGGGGCGTCGAGCGGCCGGGCGGAGGCGACGACCACCATGTTGCCGCCGATGCTCGATGCCGTGGGGTCGAGGCCGATGTCCGCGGGCTGCCCGAGCAGCGCGACATGCGGGAAGGTCGCGGCGAGGGTGGCGACCTCGGCACGGGCGAAGGCGAGCCGGCCGTGGTCGATGAGGTTGGTGACGTACAGACCGTCCGCGTCGAGCGCCCGGCGTACGTCCTTGAGCGCCTGGGACGTCGTGAGGTGCCAGGGCGCGCTGACGCCTCCGAAGGCGTCGCCGACGACCAGGTCGTGGCTGCCCTCCTCCAGCCGCCGCAGACCGAGCCGCCCGTCCTCCACCCGTACGTCGATGCCGGTCGCGGCCGCAGTGCCCAGGCCGAGCCGGTCGCGGTCGATGCGGACGACCCCGGGGTCGATCTCGGAGACGAGGCTGCGGGTCCCGGGGCGGGCGGTCGCGAGGTAGCGGGGGAAGGTGAGGCCGCCGCCCCCGATGTGGTGGGCGGTCAGCGGCTCGCCCTCGGGGAAGGCGGTGTCGGCCACGGAGGCGAAGGCGCGAACGTAGGCGAACTTCAGGTACGCCGGGTCCTCCACGTCGACGTAGGAGTGGCGCAGGCCGTCCAGGACGAGCGTGCGACCGCTGTCCCGGTCGGGGTCCGTGACGACCCGGGCGCAGTGGTAGCGGGTCTCCGCGTCGCAGCCGCCGGGGGCGAACCCGGTGGCGAGGGTTCCCGCGACGACGGTGGCGAGGGCCACGGCCGTGGCGCGCCGCCAGCGCCGGGCCTGCCGGCCGACCAGGGCGGCCCCGAGCACCAGCAGCGTGCCGAGGCCGATCAGGATGGAGCTGACGGGGAGCCGCGTGACCAGGACGAATCCGGTGAGCACGGTGCCGACGATGGCTCCGAAGGTGCCGACGCCCGACAGCCGTCCGACGACCGTCCCGGTCTCGGCGAGGCTGGTGAGCCGCAGCTTCGTCACGAACGGGGTCACCGCGGAGAGCAGCGCGCCCGGCACGAGGAGGGTCGCCGACGCGACCAGCAGGAGCAGCGCGGGAGACCACTCGGCGGTGGTGCGCAGCAGAAGCGGGGTGAGCGCGACGACCACGCCCGACACCCCGAGCGCGGGGGCGATGAGCCGGTGCGGATCGACCTGGTCCGCGATGCGCCCGCCCAGCCAGGAGCCCAGGGCGATGGCGGTCAGCGCGATGCCGATCACCATCGTGCTGGTCTCCAGGGTGAGGCCGAGGTACGGGGCGAGCAGCCGCAGGGCGACGATCTCGACCACGAGGACCGCGGCGGAGGACCCGAAGACGAGGACCGCCGCGGCCCGGGCGCTCAGCCCCTGGTCGCGGGGCGGGGCGTCGTCCAGGGAAGTCACGGGAGAGTCGTCGGCCGCGGGCGAGGAGGGCGAGGTCGTCACCGCAGCATCCTCGCACGGGGCGGGCGGCCGAACTCCGGCCGTTCCAGGGGCCGGAGGGGGAGGACAACCGATCCGGGCAGGACGGGAACGGGTTTTCCCGGAAATTGCGGTGCGCCCGCGCCGGGGCCGGTGATCCCATGATCAGGTGCGCAGAGACGAGAAGCCCGGGCCCGACGCGACCACGACCGCCGTGACCACGCCTGCCGTGGCCGGAGCCGACGCCACCACGACCGCCGTGACCACGCCTGCCGTGGCCGGAGCCGACGCCACCATGACCGACACGACCACGACCGTGGACCGGGGGCGCTTCCCGGACGCCGTGACGCCCTGGGAGGACCCGGTCTGGCGGGCGGAGGCCCTCGCCTGGGTGAGCGAGGGCCTCGCCGGTCACGGACTGGCGGAGACAGGTCCCCGGGCGGTGCGGCTGCGGCCCTGGTCGGTGCTGGTGCGGCTGACCGTCGCCGGGCCCGCGCCCGTCTGGTTCAAGGCCGTTCCGCCCGCCGCGGCCTTCGAGGCGGGGCTCACCGAGGCGCTGGCCCGCTGGGTCCCGGCCCAGGTGCTGCCCCCGCTCGCCGTCGAGGCGGTACGGGGCTGGACGCTGACCCCGGACGGCGGTCCGGTGCTGTCGGAGGTCCTCGACGGGCGGCCCGGCGCCCCTGACCACGGGTACTGGGAGGAACCGCTGCGCCAGTACGCCGCGATGCAGCGGGAGCTGGCCCCGTACGCCGAGGCGATCGAGGCGCTGGGGGTTCCGGCGGCCCGGCCGCGCGACCTGCCCGCGCTGTTCGACCGGCTGGTCGCGGGCAGCGCCGCGCTGACCCGGGAGGACCGGGTGGCGCTGGAGGCGCTGCGGCCCCGGGTGGCCGACTGGTGCGAGGAGCTGGCGTCGTCGGGGGTGGCGGACACCCTGGACCACGCCGATCTGCACGAGAAGCAGTTGTTCGCACCCGAGGCCGGGCGGTACGCCTTCTTCGACTGGGGAGACGCCCTGGTCGGGCATCCGTTCTGCAGTCTGCTGGTGCCCGCGCGGGCGGCCCGTGAGCGCTGTGGCCCCGAGGTGCTGCCCCGGCTGCGGGACGCGTATCTGGAGCCGTGGACCGGCGGGGGTGTCACGACGGCCGGGCTGCGCCGTGCGGTGAGCCTGGCGTGGCGGCTGGCGGCGCTCGGCCGGGCCGCCTCGTGGGGGCGGATGTTCCCCGTACCGCCGGGTGGTCCGGGCGTGTCCGGGGATGCCGAGGGCGCCTACTGGCTGCGGGAGCTGGCGGCCGCCCCGCCCCTCTGACCGGGCCCCGTTTCACCCCCGTCAGGAGGCGGATGCCGGAGCATCCGGTGAGGATGAGGGGTGAATCACCCGGTAAACGGGGCAGGCGAGCGCAGAACCACGCAAGCCCGAGAAGGGACGCAGACCGTGGCACCACCCAGGATTCTCGTCGTCGGCGCCGGATTCGCAGGCGTCGAGTGCGTACGCCGCCTGGAGCGCAGGCTCGCTCCGGGCGAGGCCCAGATCACGCTCGTCACACCGTTCTCCTATCAGCTCTATCTGCCGCTGCTCCCCCAGGTCGCCTCCGGGGTGCTCACGCCGCAGTCCGTGGCGGTGTCGTTGCGCCGCAGCCGCCGCCACCGGACCCGGATCGTGCCGGGCGGGGCGATCGGCGTGGACACGCAGGCGAAGGTCTGCGTGATCCGGAAGATCACGGACGAGATCGTGAACGAGCCCTACGACTACCTCGTGCTGGCGGCGGGCAGCGTCACCCGGACGTTCGACATCCCCGGGCTGCTGGACAACGCCCGGGGGATGAAGACGCTGGCCGAGGCCGCGTACGTCCGCGACCACGTCATCGCCCAGCTGGATCTGGCGGACGCCAGTCACGACGAGGCCGAGCGGGCCTCCCGGCTCCAGTTCGTGGTGGTCGGGGGCGGGTACGCGGGCACGGAGACGGCCGCCTGCCTCCAGCGTCTGACCACCAACGCGGTGAAGCACTATCCGCGGCTGGACCCGCGCCTGATCAAGTGGCATCTGATCGACATCGCGCCCAAGCTGATGCCGGAGCTCGGCGACAAGCTCGGCCTGGCCGCGCTGGAGGTGCTCCGCAAGCGGAACATCGAGGTGTCGCTCGGGGTCTCGGTCGCGAAGGCGGGCCCGGAGGAGGTCACGTTCACCGACGGCCGGGTGCTGCCCTGCCGGACGCTGATCTGGACCGCCGGGGTGGCCGCGAGTCCGCTGGTGGCCACGCTCGGCGCGGAGACGGTACGGGGTCGGCTCGCCGTGACCCCGCAGATGCAACTGCCGGGCGCGGACGGGGTGTTCTCGCTCGGAGACGCGGCCGCTGTGCCCGACCTGGCGAGGGGCGACGGGGCGGTCTGCCCGCCCACCGCGCAGCACGCGATGCGCCAGGGCCGGGTGCTGGCGGACAATCTGATCGCCTCGGTGCGCCACGAGCCGCTCAAGGACTACGTGCACAAGGACCTGGGGCTCGTCGTGGACCTCGGCGGCAAGGACGCCGTGTCCAAGCCCCTGGGCATCGAGTTGCGCGGGCTGCCCGCGCAGGCGGTGGCCCGGGGCTACCACTGGTCGGCGCTGCGGACGAACGTGGCGAAGACCCGGGTCATGACGAACTGGATGCTGAACGCGGTCGCGGGTGACGACTTCGTACGGACCGGGTTCCAGTCCCGCAAGCCGGCGACGTTGCGGGACTTCGAGTACACGGACGTGTATCTGACGCCCGAGCAGATCAAGGAGCACACGGCGGCGACGGTCATCAAGCACTGAGCCGCCGGGCCCGGTACGAGCGCGCCCCTTCTGGACAGGGGCGCGCTCACCGCTGCCGGGACAGCACCGTCTCCACGGTGTCCGCCTCCTCGGCGGTCTTGTCGTCGCGGTAGCGCAGGACGCGGGCGAAGCGGAGGGTGACCCCGGCGGGGTAGCGGGTGGAGCGCTGGAGTCCGTCGTAGGCGATCTCCACGACGAGTTCGGGGCGTACGGTGACGACGTGGCCGTCGTCGTCGGTCGCCAGCTCGCCCAGCTTCTCGGTCTGCCACTCCAGCAGGGCGTCCGTGAGCCCCTTGAAGGTCTTCCCGAGCATCGCGAACGTGCCGTCGGGCCGGCGCGCGCCCAGGTGCAGGTTGGAGAGCTTGCCGGTGCGCCGGCCGCTGCCCCGCTCGACGGCCAGCACCACCAGGTCCAGGGTGTGCACGGGCTTCACCTTGAGCCAGGACGCGCCCCGGCGGCCCGCGCTGTAGGCGGCGGCGAGGTCCTTGACGACGACGCCCTCGTGGCCGCGGTCCAGGGTGTCGGCGAGGAACGCGTCGGCCGCCGCGCGGGCCTCCGGGTCCGCCGCGTCGGGGACGAGGGTGCGGCGGACCCGGAGGTGGTCGGGGAGGAGGCGGGCCAGGGCCGTGTGGCGGTCGGTGAAGGGCAGGTCGAGCAGGTCCTCGTCGTCGACGAGGAGCGCGTCGAAGAAGACCGGGACGACGGGCACCTGCGCCGCCGCCTCCGCCACGTCCCGCCGCGAGCCCACCCGGGAGGCGGTCTCCTGGAAGGGGCGGGGCCTGCCGTCCTCCCCCAGGGCGATCACCTCGCCGTCCAGGATGAAGCGGCCGGCCGGGAGGGCGGCGACGGCGGCGGTCAGCTCGGGCAGCCGGTCGGTGATGTCGTCGAGGGTCCGGGTGTAGGCGCGGATCCGGTCGCCGTCGCGGTGGACCTGCACCCGGATGCCGTCGAGCTTCTCCTCGACCGCGCACGCGCCCAGTTTGCCGAGGGCCTCGCCGACCGAGGCGGCGGTGTGCGCCAGCATCGGCTGGACGGGCCGCCCGACCGTGAGCCGGAAGGCGGCGAGCGCCTCGGGCCCGTCCGCGAGGAGGACACCGGCGACCTCCTGGAGCGATCCGGCGAGCATCACGGCGCGCCGGACGTCGGCGGGCGGGGCGTCGGCGGCGCGGGCCAGGGCGTCGGCGGCGACGGCGTCCAGGGCCCCCTGGCGTACCTCGCCGGTGAGCAGGGCCCGCAGGAAGCGCTGCTCGTCCTCGGTGGCGGCGGCGAACAGGGCGCGCAGGTGCTCCTTGCGCCGGGCCTGGGAGCCGGGGCCCGAAACGGCGGCGAGGGCGGTCAGCCCGGCGTCGACGCCGGTGACGGTGAGAGTGGGTTCCGCCGCGGGCTCCACCGGGTCGCCGAAAGACCGCCATCCCACTCCGATCCGGCCCTGGGGCAGCCGTCCGGCGAGGTAGGGGATGACGACGGGGACGTCCTCGGGTCCGGCGTCCCGGAAGAGGCCGGCGAGGAGGGCCACCTTCTTGGACCGGGCGGAGGTGGCGGCGACCTCCAGGGACACCTGGGCGAGCTCGGCGAGCAGCATGCGCCCATGGTGCTACGGGGCGGGGCGCGCCGCCCGCCGGAAGGGCACCGGGCGCGCCGCCCGCCCGCCGCGCGCCGGGTACGTCATATGAAGTTGAGGGCGGCCGCCCCGCCCACTCCCCCGAGCACCATGAAGGCGGGCATCAGCACCTTGATCTCCACCCAGCTGCCGGCCCGGAAGCGCATGAACTTAGGCGGACCGAGCGGGTACCAGCGCTTGCCGCCGATGGGGAGGGGCCACAGGACCGGGCAGCCGGAGACGGTCAGGGCGTCGCCGATGTCGTGGACGAGCGCTCCGAGCACGATGGGCAGACCGAGCCACATGTACTCCTGGCCGGGGGCGTCGAACAGCCAGTCGGCGCCGTTGCCGGGCTTGGCGAGGACGCCCGCGAGGATCCAGGCGCTGGTCGCGCCGAGCAGCCAGACGAGCACGTCGCTGGAGACCCGGGCCGCCCGCCAGAGCAGCCCCTCCACGGCGAGCACCAGGTGGACGAAGAGGATCGCGAGGACCCCCAGCGCCCTCCGGCGACCGCGGCGAAGGAGCAGCCCGCCCCCATCAGCACCGCGAAGAACCAGGTGTGGGTGAGGGTGCGGTGGCCGCCGCTGCGGCGGGGGTCAGCGGTGCTCTTCGTGGCCTTGTAGACGGCGTAGGAGAGCTTGTCGACGATCTCGCAGAGGGCTTTGGAGATCGGACCGAAGGCGCGCGAGATGGTCGCGGCCTTGTGGTCGAGGTCGGGGGCGAGCGCGGCTCCCGCGCAGATCAGCGCCCCGACGACGAGGACGGGCCAGGGCATCGTGTGGCCCGCGGCGGCGGCCGCCGCGCCCACCCCCAGCCAGGCCGCTGCCCCTGACAGAGAGTGTGCCGGTCCCATCATGGTCTGTCCCGCCCCCAGTGGTTCGTACGCCCATCGCCGGTACGGTGCGGGCAGGTTGAGACCGCAGCGTATCGCCCATGATCTTGGTCGCGTCGGCCGGTTCCCTCATCCGGCCGGAAGACAGGCAAGATGGGGGCGTGACCCTCATCGACCAGCTTCCCCAGACAGCCGACCCTGACGCCCTCTTCGAGGCTTTTTCCTCATGGACCGAGAGCCAGGGCATCACGATGTACCCGGCTCAGGAGGAGGCGCTGATCGAGGTGGTCTCCGGGGCGAACGTGATCCTGTCCACCCCGACCGGCTCGGGCAAGAGCCTGGTGGCGGCGGGCGCGCACTTCACGGCGCTGGCGCAGGACAAGGTCACCTTCTACACGGCTCCGATCAAGGCGCTGGTGTCGGAGAAGTTCTTCGACCTGTGCAAGCTCTTCGGCACCGAGAACGTCGGCATGCTCACCGGCGACGCCTCGGTCAACGCCGACGCCCCGGTGATCTGCTGTACGGCCGAGGTGCTGGCCTCCATCGCGCTGCGCGACGGGAAGTACGCCGACATCGGCCAGGTCGTGATGGACGAGTTCCACTTCTACGCCGAGCCGGACCGGGGCTGGGCCTGGCAGATCCCGCTGCTGGAGCTGCCGCAGGCGCAGTTCGTGCTGATGTCGGCGACGCTCGGCGACGTCTCGATGTTCGAGAAGGACCTGACCCGGCGGACCGGCCGCCCCACCTCCGTGGTGCGCTCCGCGACCCGCCCGGTGCCGCTGAGCTACGAGTACCGCTTCACGCCGATCACCGAGACGCTCACCGAGCTGCTGGACACCCGGCAGTCGCCGGTCTACATCGTGCACTTCACCCAGGCGGCGGCCGTCGAGCGGGCGCAGTCGCTGATGAGCATCAACATGTGCACGAAGGAGGAGAAGGAGAAGATCGCCGATCTGATCGGCAGCTTCCGCTTCACCACCAAGTTCGGCCAGAACCTCTCCCGTTACGTGCGCCACGGCATCGGGGTGCACCACGCGGGAATGCTGCCGAAGTACCGCCGGCTGGTGGAGAAGCTGGCCCAGGCGGGGCTGCTGAAGGTGATCTGCGGGACGGACACGCTCGGCGTCGGCGTCAACGTCCCCATTCGTACGGTGCTGTTCACGGCGCTCACCAAGTACGACGGGAACCGGGTGCGGACCCTGCGGGCGCGGGAGTTCCACCAGATCGCGGGCCGGGCCGGGCGGGCCGGGTTCGACACGGCCGGGTTCGTCGTGGCACAGGCCCCCGAGCACGTCATCGAGAACGAGAAGGCGCTGAAGAAGGCGGGCGACGACCCGAAGAAGAAGCGCAAGGTGGTCCGCAAGAAGGCCCCCGAGGGCTTCGTCGCCTGGTCGGAGTCGACGTTCGACAAGCTGATCCAGTCCGAGCCGGAGCCGCTGACCTCGCGCTTCCGGGTCACCCACACGATGCTCCTCGCGGTCATCGCACGCCCGGGCAACGCGTTCGAGGCGATGCGGCATCTGCTGGAGGACAACCACGAGCCACGCCGGGCGCAGCTGCGGCACATCCGGCGGGCCATCGCCATCTACCGCTCACTGCTGGACGGCGGGGTGGTGGAGCAGTTGGACACCCCGGACGCCGAGGGCAGGATCGTGCGGCTGACGGTCGACCTCCAGCAGGACTTCGCGCTGAACCAGCCGCTGTCCACGTTCGCGCTGGCCGCGTTCGACCTGCTCGACGCCGAATCGCCGTCGTACGCGCTGGACATGGTCTCGGTCGTCGAGTCGACGCTGGACGATCCCCGGCAGATCCTGGCCGCTCAGCAGAACAAGGCGCGCGGCGAGGCCGTGGGGCAGATGAAGGCGGACGGGGTCGAGTACGAGGAGCGGATGGAGCGGCTCCAGGAGGTCACGTACCCCAAGCCGCTGAGCGAGCTGCTGTGGCACGCGTACGACGTCTACCGCACGAGCCACCCGTGGGTGAACGACCACCCGGTGTCGCCGAAGTCGGTGATCCGGGACATGTACGAGCGGGCGATGACGTTCACGGAGTTCACTTCGCACTACGAGCTGGCCCGGACCGAGGGCATCGTGCTGCGGTATCTGGCGAGCGCGTACAAGGCGCTGGAGCACACGATCCCGGACGACGTGAAGTCGGAGGACCTCCAGGACCTGATCTCCTGGCTGGGCGAGATGGTGCGTCAGGTGGACTCCAGTCTGCTGGACGAGTGGGAGCAGCTGGCCAACCCCGAGGTGGAGACCGCGGAGCAGGCGCAGGAGAAGGCGGACGAGGTCAAGCCGGTCACCGCGAACGCGCGCGCCTTCCGGGTGCTGGTGCGCAACGCGATGTTCCGCCGGGTGGAGCTGGCCGCGCTGGACCGCGTACGGGATCTGGGCGAGCTGGACGCTGACTCCGGGTGGGACGAGGACGCGTGGGGCGAGGCCCTGGACGCGTACTGGGACGCGCACGAGGAGATCGGGACCGGTCCGGACGCGCGGGGCCCGAAGCTGCTGAAGATCGAGGAGGACCCGGCGCACGGGCTGTGGCGGGTCTGGCAGGCGTTCGCCGATCCGGCGGGCGATCACGACTGGGGCATCAAGGCCGAGGTGGACCTGGCGGCGTCCGACGAGGAGGGCCGGGCGGTCGTCCGGGTCACCGAGGTCGGCCAGCTGTGAACCGGACCCTGACGCGTAACGGGAGAGGTACGGCATGACGAATCCGGCCGAGCGTTTGGTCGACCTGCTCGACCTGGAGCGGATCGAGGTCAACATCTTCCGCGGCCGCAGCCCCGACGAGTCCCTGCAGCGGGTCTTCGGCGGGCAGGTCGCGGGCCAGGCGCTGGTGGCGGCGGGCCGGACCACCGACGGGGAGCGGCCGGTGCACTCGCTGCACGCCTACTTCCTGCGGCCGGGACGCCCCGGGGTGCCGATCGTCTACCAGGTGGAGCGGGTCCGGGACGGCCGGTCCTTCACCACCCGCCGGGTCACGGCGGTCCAGGAGGGCCGGACGATCTTCAACCTGACGGCGTCCTTCCACCGCCCCGAGGAGGCGGGCTTCGAGCACCAGCTGCCGCCGGCCCGGATCGTCCCGGACCCGGAGGAGCTGCCGACGGTCGCCGAGGAGGTGCGCGAGCACCTGGGCGCGCTGCCGGAGGCGCTGGAGCGGATGGCCCGCCGGCAGCCCTTCGACATCCGTTACGTCGACCGGCTGCGCTGGACGAAGGACGAGATCCAGGACGCCGATCCGCGCAGCGCGGTGTGGATGCGGGCGGTGGGCCCGCTGGGCGACGACCCGCTGGTGCACACCTGCGCGCTGACGTACGCGAGCGACATGACGCTGCTGGACGCGGTCCGTATCCCGGTGGAGCCGCTGTGGGGTCCGCGTGGCTTCGACATGGCGTCCCTGGACCATGCCATGTGGTTCCACCGGCCGTTCCGGGCGGACGAGTGGTTCCTGTACGACCAGGAGTCGCCGATCGCGACGGGCGGCCGGGGCCTGGCGCGGGGCCGGATCTACGACCGTTCGGGGCAGCTGCTGGTGTCGGTGGTGCAGGAGGGTCTTTTCCGGCGGCTGGAGGGGTAGCCCGGCCGCCGGGGTGCCCCGCCGCTCAGGTGCCCGGCAGCGGGTCCTGGTCGACCTCGTGGCGGCGGGTGCGGATGTCCGGCGGCGCCGGGTGCAGCTTGGCGTCGCAGGACGGGCCGAGGCCGGCCCGCCGCGAGTCGGTCCCGGTCAGGGGCCGGCCGCAGAGACGGCAGCGCACGAGGCGGCGGCGCTCCGGCGTCCCGTCGTCGGTGGCCGCCTCCTCGCGGACCGCTTCGTCGGCCCCGGGCAGCGGTTCGGGAAAGGCGTCGGGTGTGTCCACCCCTCGATGATCGCAGGCCGGGCGGGCTGCCGCCCGCGGCATCGGTCTCCCGGCCCGGACGGATGACCGCCGGTTTGCCGAACCGTGCCGGGGCCGCGTTACTGGAGTGAGCCCCGGGCCGCCTGCCGGGCACAGCTCCGTGCGACGGGGCCGGGAGCCGCGGAGGTGCCGGGATGGACATGATCCACATCCGCGCGGTGAGCCCGCCGGACCTGACCGACGAGGTCGTCGGCCTGCTCTCGGCCGACCCCTGCGTGCTCAACCTGATCGTCCAGCGTGACGCCGCGCGCCGCCCCGACGGCGACGCCATCGCCTGCGACGTGCTGACGGGGGCGGCCAACGACGTGCTGCACCGGCTGCGCGCCCGCCACCTCGACCGGCGGGGTTCCCTCGTCATCGAACCCGTCGACATGGCCTTCTCCGGTGCGGCCACCGAGGGCGGGCAGCGCGCGCTGGGGCCGCTGAGCCGGGCCCCGGTCTGGGAACAGGTCGAGGCACGCATCAGGTCCGGGGGCCGGTATCCGCCGAGCTTCTACCTCTACCTGGTCATCGCCGGCCTGATCGGGTCGGTCGGCATCGTCACCAACTCGCAGATCCTGATCGTCGGGGCGATGGTCGTCGGTCCGGAGTACGGGGCCATCGTCAGCGTGGCCCTGGGGATCGACCGGCGCCACCGGTCCATGGTGCGCAGCGGGCTGGCCGCCCTGGGCGCCGGCTTCCTCCTCACCGTCGTGGTCACCTTCCTCTTCGCCCTTCTCATCCGCGGATTCGGGCTGGAGTCGGAGGCGTTCGACCGGGGGCTGCGGCCCGTCTCCAATCTCATCAACACACCGAACTTCTTCTCCGTCGCCGTCGCCACCCTGGCCGGGATCGTCGGGATCGTGTCGCTCACCGAGGCCAGGACCAGCGCTCTGCTCGGGGTGTTCATCTCCGTGACGACGATCCCGGCCGCCGCGGACATCGCCGTCTCCTCGGCGTACACCAGCTGGTCCGATGTGCGGGGCTCGGCCATCCAGCTCGTCGTGAACATCCTCGTGCTGATCGTGGTGGGCACGGCCGCGCTCCGGGCCCAGCGCGCGATCTGGCAGCGGGTCCGCACCCGCCGCGACCGCCGACTCGCCGAGAAGGTCTGAGGAACACCGGAAGGAGCCACCTCATGGACCGGGAAGCCGAGGCGCGACTGCGCGCCGCACCGCACGCGACGCCGGACGAACGCGCGGCGCTGGGCAGGGCCGCCCGCCGGAAGGCGCCGCGGTCGAGCCATGCGGAGTTCTCCCCGTCGCCGCACCGCCCCGATCCGCTGACCGTCCTCGAAGCGCAGTCGGCGGAGCGGGTTCCCGAGCTGGTCCCGATCCGCTACGCCCGGATGACCGAGTCACCGTTCCGCTTCTACCGGGGCGCGGCCGCGGTGATGGCCGCCGACCTGGCCGGCACCCCGGTCTCGGGGATCCGGGCGCAGTTGTGCGGGGACGCCCATCTGCTGAACTTCCGGCTGCTGGCCTCCCCCGAGCGGAATCTGCTCTTCGACATCAACGACTTCGACGAGACGCTGCCGGGGCCCTGGGAGTGGGACGTCAAGCGGCTCGCGGCGAGCCTCGTCATCGCGGGGCGGGCGAACGGCTTCACGCACCGGGAGCGGGCCGGGATCGTGCGGGCCGCGGTCCGCTCGTACCGGGAGGCGATGGCCCGGTTCGCGGGTATGCGCAATCTGGACGTGTGGTACGCGCGGACGGACGCCGAGCGGCTGCGCACGGTGGCCGCGGAGCAGTTGGGCGGTCGGGGGCGCAGGAATGTCGACCGGGCGTTGGGGAAGGCCCGGTCCCGGGACAGTCTGCAGGCGTTCGGGAAGCTCGCCGAGGTGACCGAGGGGCGGCTGCGGATCGCGGCGGACCCGCCGATGGTCGTCCCGCTGACCGATCTGACGCCGGGGGTGGACCGGGACGCGGTGTTCCGGCAGTTCGGCTCCATGCTGACGGGGTACGCGCGCAGCCTGCCGCCCGACCGGCGCAGCCTCCTGAAGGACTTCACGCTGGTGGACGTGGCCCGCAAGGTCGTCGGTGTGGGCAGTGTCGGCACCCGGTGCTGGATCGTCCTGCTGCTCGGCCGCGACGGCGGGGATCCGCTGCTGCTCCAGGCCAAGGAGGCCGGCCCCTCGGTGCTGGCCGAGTTCACCGGGGCGAGCCGGTACGCGAACCAGGGGGAACGCGTGGTCGCGGGGCAGCGCCTGATGCAGGCGGCCGGTGACATCTTCCTCGGCTGGGAGCGGGCGGACGGCCTCGACGGCCGGAGCCGGGACTTCTACGTACGCCAGTTGCGCGACTGGAAGGGCATCGCCGAGCCGGAGGCGATGGCGCCGAAGGGGATGCGGGCGTTCGGCGAGGTGTGCGGGGCCACGCTGGCCCGCGCCCATGCCCGGTCCGGGGACCGGATCGCCATCGCCGGCTATCTGGGCTCCAAGGATGTCTTCGACCGGGCGATCGCCACGTTCGCGGAGTCGTACGCGGACCGCAACGAGCTGGACCACCGGGCCCTGGTCGACGCGGTGGCCGCGGGGCGGCTTCCCGCGGCCGGGGCGAACGGCACCTGAGGCGCGGACGGTCTCGCGGGGCCGGGCGGCTGAGCTTGCGCACCGGAGGGTGTGTTCCCGGCGGCGGAGAGCGGCCCGGTCCGCCGCCGCGTGGTATCCCGGCGTGAAGCCGTGGGGGGGATGCCCTCTTCCGATCTCCGACGCCCGGGTGGGGGTACCCCTGCCGGACGGCCGGGGGACGCCCCTTTCCCGACCGTCGTCACGCCGAGGAGCCGCGCCCATGCCGACCACGCCTCCGGTCACCCCCGTCACCGCGCCGGAGGACCCGTACGCGGCGGTCCGTACGCGGAAGTACGCGGGGCTGCTGCTGATGGCGGCCGTGCTCGGGGTGCCGGTCTCCGCGGTCGCGTTCGGTTTCCTGGCGCTGGTCTCGGAGCTCCAGTCGCTGACGTACACGGAGCTGCCGAAGGCGCTGGGGTTCGAGGCGACCCCGTCCTGGTGGCCCGTTCCGCTGCTCGGCGTCGCCGGGCTCCTGGTCGGGCTCGTCGTGCGGCGGCTGCCGGGCGGGGGCGGGCACCGGCCGGCGGAGGGGCTGGTGTCCACCGGCGCGCCTCCTGCGGCGGATCTGCCCGGGATCGTGCTCGCGGCGCTCGTCTCGCTGGGCGTGGGCGCGGTGCTGGGGCCGGAGGCGCCCCTGATCGCGCTGGGCGGCGGGCTGGCCGTCTGGGCGGCGGGCCGCGTCAAACGGGACCTGGCACCGGATGCGCGGTCCCTGGTCGGGGCGTCGGGGAGTTTCGCCGCGGTGAGCGCCCTGCTGGGGTCCCCGCTGGTGGGCGCGTTCCTGCTGATGGAGGTGGCGGGTCTGGCCGGGCCGATGCTGGGCGTGGTCCTGGTGCCCGGGCTGCTCTCGGCGGGGATCGGCGCGCTGATCTTCACGGGGCTGGGGTCCTGGACGGGGCTGGGGACGTACTCCCTGACGCTGGGCGAGGTGCCGCCGGCGGCCACTCCGGATGCCGCCGGGTTCGGGTGGGCGCTGGTCCTGGGGGTCGCGGCGGCGTTCGCGGGCGCGGGCATCCGCCGGCTGTCGCTGGCCCTCCAGGAACGTGTGGAGCGGCGGACGGTGGTGGGCACGGCGGTGATGGGCCTCGTCGTCGGCGCGCTGGCGCTGGTGTACGCCGAGACGTCGGGCAAGGAGGGTTCCGAGGTGCTGTACTCGGGCGAGCACGAACTGGGCCACCTCCTGTCGGCGAGCGCGGAGTACTCGGTCGGGGCGCTCGTCCTGCTCATCGTCTGCAAGGCGCTCGCCTACTGCGCCTCGTTGAGCTGCTTCCGGGGTGGCCCGGTCTTTCCCGCGATGTTCGTGGGCGCGGTGGGCGGTGTCGCGCTGTCCCATCTGCCGGGGCTGCCTCTCACGGCGGGGTTCGCGATGGGCGTGGGGGCCATGTGCGTGGCGATGCTGCGGCTGCCGATGACCTCGGTGCTCCTGGCGACGCTTCTGCTGGGCAGGGAGGGGCTCACCGTGATGCCGCTGGTGATCGTGGCGGTGGTGGTGGCGTACGTGGTCACCCTCCGGCTGACGCCCGCCCCCGCGGACCGGGACGGGGTACGGCCGGAGGCCGGGTGAAATCTCCCGTACCGGTGTCATCCGTACCGGTGGCGGGCAGCGCATCCGGGTAGGGGGAGGGCACCGGTGGCGGTGACGGTCGCCGGGGTGGCGCACACCGTGCACCCTGGAGGCAGCCTCCGCCCCGGGGCGCCCGGCCCGCTCCCGGCCGCGCCACCGCGCCCCGGCTCCTCCTCCCCCTGCGAAAGGACCCCGTTCATGACCGAGATCGTCCATGTGTCCGCCCCCGAGCTGGTCACGTACGCCGACGACCTGGCCGGCCTGCTGGTCGAGACCGTCGATGAGGGGTCCTCGGTGGGCTTCCTGGCCCCGTTGGACCGGGAGGCGGCCGCCATCTGGTGGCGGGAGCGGGCCGCCGCCGTGGAGGCCGGGAGCATCGGCATCTGGATCGCCCGCGAGGGCGGCCGGGTCTCCGGGACGATCGCCCTGGTCCGCGCCCCGCTGCCGAACGCCCGCCACCGGGCGGAGGTCGCCAAGCTGATGGTCAGCCCCGCCGCGCGCGGTCAGGGGCTGGGCAGGGCGCTGCTCGCGGCGGTGGAGGCGTACGCGGCGACCGAGGGCATCACGCTGCTGATCCTGGACACCGAGACCGGCAGTCTGGCCGAGCAGGTCTACTGCGGGGCGGGGTGGAGGGAGGTCGGAAGCGTGCCGGGATACGCGGCCGATCCGGCGGGCAGCCTGAAGCCGACGACCTTCTACTACAAGGAGCTCGCCGCTCCGTGAGCGGCGGGCGGCACAATGAGCGGTACCACGCAAGGAACAGGGAGAGCTTCATGACGCTGCACGACATTCCGCTGCGCACCCTCACGGGCGAGCCGACCACGCTGGGCGCGTACAGCGGCCGGACCGTCCTGGTGGTGAACGTGGCCTCCAAGTGCGGGCTCACCCCGCAGTACGAGGGCCTGGAGCGGCTGCAGCAGAACTACGGGGACCGGGGTCTGACCGTGCTCGGCGTCCCGTGCAACCAGTTCGCCGGGCAGGAGCCGGGCAGCGCGGAGGAGATCCAGACGTTCTGCTCGACGACGTACGGGGTGAGCTTCCCGCTGCTGGAGAAGGCCGACGTCAACGGCGACGGCCGGCACCCGCTGTACACGGAGCTGACGCGGCTGGCGGACGCGGACGGGGAGGCCGGGGACGTCCAGTGGAACTTCGAGAAGTTCGTGATCTCGCCGGCCGGTGAGCCGGTGGCCCGGATCCGGCCGCGCTCGGAGCCGGAGTCCACGGAGGTCGTGGCGGCGATCGAGGCGCACCTGCCGGGCTGAGCCGACGGGGAAGGGGCGGCCGGGGATCCATGTCCCCGGCCGCCTCTGCCGTGGATCCGCTGCCGCTAGCGGATCGGCATGCCCGAGAGGGTGCGGGCGATCACCAGGCGCTGGATCTCGCTGGTGCCCTCGAAGATGGTGTAGATGGCCGCGTCGCGGTGCATGCGCTCGACGGGGTACTCGCGGGTGAAGCCGTTGCCGCCGAGGATCTGGATCGCCTGCGCGGTGACGTCCCGGGCGGTCTCGCTCGCGTACAGCTTCGACATGGAGCCCTCGGCCGAGGTGAACGGCTTGCCGGTGGTGGCCATCCAGGAGGCCCGCCAGACCAGCAGCCGGGCCGCGTCGATGCGGGTGCGCATGTCGGCGAGCTGGAAGGCGATGCCCTGGTTGTCGATGATCGGGCGGCCGAACTGGCTGCGGGTCTTCGCGTAGTCGAGGGCGACCTCGTAGGCGGCGCGGGCGGTGCCGACGGCCATCGCGCCGACGGCCGGGCGGGAGGCCTCGAAGGTGGCCATCGCCGCGTTCTTGACCCGCTCGCCGCCCGCCTTGGCGCGCTCCCGGGCGCGGGCGAGGCGCTCGTCGAGCTTCTCCTTGCCGCCGAGCAGGCAGTGGCCGGGAACGCGGACGTCCTCCAGGACCACCTCGGCGGTGTGGGAGGCGCGGATGCCGTGCTTCTTGAACTTCTGGCCCTGGGAGAGGCCGGGGGTGTCCGGCGGCACGATGAAGGAGGCGTGGCCCTTGGAGCCGATGTCGGGGTCGACGACGGCGACGACGACGTGGACGTTGGCTATGCCGCCGTTGGTCGCCCAGGTCTTGGTGCCGTTGAGGACCCACTCGTCCTTCGCCTCGTCGTAGACGGCCCTGGTGCGCATCGAGGCGACGTCGGAGCCGGCGTCGGGCTCGGAGGAGCAGAAGGCGGCGACCTTCACGTCGTCGGCGTCGCCGTACATCTGCGGGATCCAGGTGCCGATCTGCTCCTCGGTGCCGTTGGCGAGGACGCCGACGGCCGCCAGGCCCGTACCGACGATCGACAGGGCGATGCCCGCGTCGCCCCAGAAGAGCTCCTCCATGGCCACGGGGATGCCGAGACCCGTAGGGTCGAAGAACTGCTGGGCGTAGAAGTCCAGGGAGTAGATGCCGACCTTGGCCGCTTCCTGGATGACGGGCCAGGGCGTTTCCTCACGCTCGTCCCACTCGGCGGCGGCGGGGCGGATGACATCCGCCGCGAAGCCGTGGAGCCACTCCTTGACCTGCTTCTGGTCGTCGTTGAGCTCAAGCGTGAACTCGGCCATGCTTCCCCTCCAGGCACTGCGGCGAAAACCATGCGTTACTCGCGGTAACAACAGTCTGTTACCGGCAAGTAGGTACTGTCAACCGTCATGGAGCCGATCCGGCGCCCGCCCCGTGGAGTGTTACGTTGCGCGGGCGTGCAGGAGCGGTGCGACGGCATCGCGTGGCCAGGGGTGGGAGAGACGACATGGAGACCGCACGAAGCTCCGAGCGACAGCGGACCGCGGCCGAGCGCCGTCGCCGCGAGTTGCTGGAAGCGGCGGACCGGGTGGTACTCAGGGACGGACCGCAGGCCTCGATGAACGCCATCGCCGCCGAGGCCGGGATCACCAAGCCGATCCTCTACCGCCACTTCGGGGACAAGGGCGGCCTCTACCGCGCGCTGGCCAAACGCCACACCGACGCCCTGCTCAGCGCGTTGCGCGCCGCGCTGGACGCGCCCGCCGAGCGGCGTGCGCGGGTGGAGGCCACGCTCGACACCTATCTCGCCGCGATCGAGGCCCGCCCGCAGGTCTACCGCTTCCTGATGCACCCCGCCGACGGCGCGGCCGACACCGCCGACGCCGCCCCCTCCGCCGAGCCGGGCTTCGACGTCGGCCGGCACTCCGCACCGCTGCTGCGCCGCCTCGGCGAGGAGCTGGGACAGGTGATCGTCGAGCGGGTGGACCTGGGTCCTGACAGCGAGCAGATGGCCCGCATCTGGGGCCACGGGATCGTCGGCATGATGCACGCTGCGGGCGACTGGTGGCTCGCGGACCGGCCCTGCTCCCGCGAGCGGCTGGTCAGCAGCCTCGCCGATCTGCTGTGGGGGCGGCTGGCGGAGGCGGGCGACCGCGACGTCAAGGGCGGACCGGGGTTCTGAGGCCCTGACGGGACACCGGCCCCGGCGGGCTCAGCCCTGCCGCGCCCAGGGAGCCCTGCGCGCGGCGCGCAGCACCCGGGAGCGCCGCAGCCCGGTCAGCCGGTCGGGGTAGACGGTGCCCTCCAGGTGGTCGCACTCGTGCTGGAGGCACCGGGCGAACCATCCCGTCCCGGCGATCCGGACCGGTTCGCCGGTCATCGTCAGCCCCTCGACGACCGCGTGGTCGAAGCGTTCCGTGCCCGCTTCCAGACCCGGAAGTGACAGACAGCCCTCCGGTCCGCGTACGGTGAGTCCGTCCGCCTCGACCAGTTCGGGATTGACCACGTGTCCCAGACGGCGGACATCGTCGTCGTCCGGGCAGTCGTAGACGAACACCTTGAGCGGGACGCCGATCTGGTTGGCGGCGAGCCCGACACCCTGTGCGGCGTACATCGTGGCGAACATGTCCTCGACCAGCTTCGCGAGCGACGGACCGAAGTCCGTGACGTCCTCGCAGGGCCGGTGGAGCAACGGGTCGCCGAGCAGACTCATCTCACGGACGAGTCCGGAACTGCCGGGGATCGGGCGGTTTCGCATGGCGGCAAGCGTACGTTCCGCCGGGGCCGGTCAGTTCCCGTGGTGCCGCGGTGCGGTCGATGCGGCGGACATCGATAGGCTGGGCGCGGACCGATGCAAGGAGGATCTAGGACGATGGCAGGCAACACGGAGCCGTTGTCGCCGCGGGCCAAACTGGCCGTGACGGCGGGCAAGGCCGCGGCGGCGGTGTCACGCGCCGCGGGGCGGGGCAGCGGATCGGTGATCGGCGGCCGGGTGGCGCTCAAACTCGACCCCGACCTGCTGGGGCGGCTGGCGCAGCACCTGGACGTGATCCTCGTGTCGGCGACGAACGGCAAGACGACCACCACCCGGCTGATCGCCGAGGCGCTGCGGGCCGCCGGTCCCGTCGTGTCGAACGCGCTCGGCGCGAACATGCCCGCGGGCATCACCTCGGCACTGGCCGGCGGCTCGGACGCGAAGTTCGGCGTGATCGAGGTCGACGAGAAGTATCTGGCGGGGGTGGCCCGCGACACCACGCCCAAGGCCATCGCGCTGCTCAACCTCTCCCGCGACCAGCTGGACCGCGCGGCGGAGACCCGGATGATGGCCGAGCACTGGCGCGAGGGCCTGTCCGGCTCGAAGGCCGTGATCATCGCCAACGCGGACGACCCGCTGGTCGTCTGGGCGGCCTCCTCCTCGCCCAACGTGGTGTGGGTGGCGGCCGGGCAGGCGTGGAAGGACGACGCGTGGTCCTGCCCGTCCTGCGGCGGTGTGATGCAGCGTCCGGGCGACGACTGGTTCTGCGGGCAGTGCGGCTTCCGCCGCCCCGCCCCGAGCTGGGCGCTGAACGGCGACTACGTCCTGGACCCGCACGGTTCGGCGTGGCCGATCCACCTACAGCTGCCCGGCCGCGCCAACAAGGCGAACGCCGCCAGCTCGGCCGCCGTGGCCGCCGTCTTCGGTGTGCCGCCGCAGGTCGCGCTGGAGCGGATGTACCAGGTGCAGGCGGTCGCCGGACGCTACGACGTCGTCACCTTCCAGAACCGTGAGCTGCGCCTCCTGCTGGCGAAGAACCCGGCCGGCTGGCTGGAGACGTTCTCGCTGATCGACCCGCCGCCGACGCCGGTGATCCTCTCGGTGAACGCCCGCGGCGCGGACGGCACGGACACCTCCTGGCTGTGGGACGTGGACTACACCCAGCTGGCCGGACACCCGATCTTCGTGCTCGGTGACCGGAAGCTGGACCTCGCGGTCCGTCTCGAAGTGGCCGGTCTCGACTTCCGGGTCTGCGAGAACCTCGACGAGGCCGTGCAGTACGCCCCGCCCGGCCGCATCGAGGTCATCGCCAACTACACCGCCTTCCAGGATCTGCGCCGTCGTGTCGGCAACTGAACCCGGCCCCGGCCATCTCCGGAGAGGACGAAGTATGAACAACGGTCTGCGTCTGGTCTGGGTCTACCCCGACCTGCTCAGCACCTACGGCGACCAGGGCAACGCCCTGGTCGTGGAGCGGCGGGCCCGGCAGCGCGGTCTGGACGTGCAGCGCGTCGACGTGCGCAGCGACCAGCCGGTGCCGACGTCCGGCGACATCTATCTGATCGGCGGCGGTGAGGACCGGCCGCAGCGCCTCGCGGCGGAGCGGCTGCGCCGCGACGGCGGGCTGGCCCGGGCCGCATCCAACGGCGCGATCATCTTCTCGGTCTGTGCGGGCTACCAGATCCTCGGCCACGAGTTCGTCAACGACCTCGGTGAGCGCGAGCAGGGCCTCGGTCTGCTCGACGTGGTCTCCACCCGCGGCGAGGGCGCGCGGTGCGTCGGCGACGTACTGGCGGACATCGACCCGCAGCTCGGGCTGCCCCCGCTGACCGGGTTCGAGAACCACCAGGGCGTCACCCATCTCGGCCCGACGGCACGGCCGTTCGCCCGGGTGCAGTTCGGCCGGGGCAACGGCACCGGGGACGGCACGGAGGGCGCGTACAACGACACGGTCTTCGGGACGTACATGCACGGTCCGGTGATGGCCCGCAACCCGCAGATCGCCGATCTGCTGCTGAAGCTGGCCCTCGACGTGAACGCGCTGCCGCCGACCGACGACCGGTGGTACGAGGCGCTGCGCGCCGAGCGGATCGCCTCGGCGACCCAGCCCGCCTGAGGCACCTTCCGCTCGCATGAGCAAAGCCCTCCTGAGGGGGTCGATGCTCGGTTGAGCGACAGCCCGCCTGAGGGGTTTTTCGCTCGGTTGAGCGAAGTCCAGCAGACGGACGGCCGGTTCGGCCCCGCCACTCTGCGCCGGTAGGGTGGCGGGGATCCAGCCGGACGGCGTGGTCCGGTCGTCGACTTACACGTTGCAAAGGTTTCCGGGCCATGCGCATTGGCGTACTCACCTCCGGCGGCGACTGCCCCGGCCTCAACGCCGTCATCCGTTCCGTCGTGCACCGCGCGGTGGTGGACCACGGCGACGAGGTCATCGGCTTCCACGACGGCTGGAAGGGCCTGCTGGAGGCGGACTACCGCAAGCTCGACCTCGACGCGGTGGGCGGCATCCTGGCCCGCGGCGGCACGATCCTCGGCTCCTCCCGCGTCCAGCCCGCGCACCTGCGCGACGGGGTCGAGCGCGCCCGCGGCCATGTGGCGGACCTCGGCCTGGACGCCATCATCCCGATCGGCGGCGAGGGCACGCTGAAGGCGGCCAACCTCCTCTCCGAGGCCGGGCTGCCCATCGTCGGGGTCCCCAAGACCATCGACAACGACATCGCCTCCACCGACGTCACCTTCGGCTTCGACACCGCCGTCGGTGTCGCGACCGAGGCGCTGGACCGGCTGAAGACCACCGCCGAGTCGCACCAGCGGGTGCTGATCGTCGAGGTCATGGGCCGTCACACCGGCTGGATCGCCCTGCACTCGGGCATGGCCGCCGGCGCCCACGCGATCGTGGTGCCCGAGCGCCCCTTCGACATCGACGAGCTGACCGAGCTGGTCGGCAAGCGGTTCTCGGCGGGCAAGAAGTTCGCCATCGTGGTGGTCGCCGAGGGCGCCAAGCCGCGTGAGGGCTCGATGCAGTTCGAGCAGGGCGTCAAGGACATCTACGGACACGAGCGGTTCGCCGGGGTGGCCACGCAGCTCTCCGGCGAGCTGGAGCAGCGGCTCGGCAAGGAGGCCCGCCCGGTCATCCTCGGCCACGTCCAGCGCGGCGGCACGCCGACCGCGTACGACCGCGTCCTCGCGACCCGGTTCGGCTGGCACGCGGTGGAGGCGGCGCACCGGGGCGAGTTCGGGATGCTGACGGCGCTGCGCGGCACGGACATCGTGATGGTCCCGCTGGCGGAGGCGGTCGAGACGCTGAAGACGGTCCCGGCCGAGCGGTACGCCGAGGCGGAGTGCGTGCTGTAGGAACACGTCCGTCCAGAACTGCCCCGGCCGCGACCGCGGCCGGGGGCAGTTCTACTCTGGACCGGACAACCGGCACGAAACGGGGACGTGTCCCCATCGGGAGTGAACAGATGGATCACAGCGGGCACGGCATGAACATGGATCTGCCGCCGTTCACGCTGGGACGGGGGCTGGAGCTCTCCGTCGAACCGTTCTTCCTGACCGGCTGCGTCCTGGCGCTCGCCCTGTACGGGTACGGCGTGGTGCGGCTGCGTCGGCGCGGGGACGGCTGGCCGGTGAGCCGGATCGTGTTCTTCACGGTGGGCGTGCTGAGCATCGCGCTGGTGATGTGCACCAAGCTCAACGACTACGGCATGGTCATGTTCAGCGTGCACATGGTGCAGCACATGGTGATCAGCATGCTGTCGCCGATCCTGCTGCTGCTGGGCGCCCCGGTGACGCTGGCGCTGCGCGCGCTGCCGCCGGCCGGCCGGGGGCGGACCGGGCCGCGCGAACTGCTGCTGAAGCTGCTGCACAGCCGGTACATGAAGATCATCACGCATCCGGTGTTCACGATCCCGCTGTTCATCGCGAGCCTCTACGCGCTCTACTTCACACCGATCTTCGACTTCCTGATGGGCTCCAAGCCGGGCCACCTCGGGATGATGGTGCACTTCCTCGCGGTCGGCCTGGTCTTCTTCTGGCCGATCATGGGCGTGGACCCGGGGCCGCACCGCCCCGGCTATCTGATGCGGATGCTGGAACTGTTCGCCGGGATGCCGTTCCACGCGTTCTTCGGGATCGCGCTGATGATGGCGTCGACGCCGATGGTGAAGACGTACGAGAATCCGCCCGCCTCGCTGGGCATCGACGCCCTGAGCGACCAGAACTGGGCGGGCGGCATCGCCTGGGCGTTCAGCGAGATCCCCTCGGTGCTGGTGCTGATCGCGCTGGTCTTCCAGTGGTACAACTCCGAACAGCGTGCCGCCCGGCGCTCGGACCGGGCCGCCGACCGCGACGGCGACAAGGAGCTGGCGGCGTACAACGCCTACCTCGCCTCTTTGCAGGCGCGCGGACAGTAGCGCGGATGGCGCATACGGGGTGACCATGGGGACAACGGCCGCGCGGCCGACGAGGAGCGTGCGCGCATGTCCGGATCGACGAAGACCATGGGATACATGACCGTCGGGGCGCTGGTCGCGGTGACCGCGTACACGGTGGCGCTGGGAAGCAGTGGCTGGCTCTGGTTCGGCTGGGTGGTGCTGGGACTGTGCACCATCGGCATGCTGGCCACACAGGACACCTGAGACGTCACGGCGGGTGACCACTCCCGACGGCACGACGGCTGACCACGCCTGACGGACCCGGTGGCGGGTACGCGTCGGGAGACCGGTTCGCTACGGTCACATGGTGGTGCCGGGACCCTGCGGGTAGGGTCCCGGCACCACCATGACCTGGTAGTACGCAGTCCTGAGTCGGCCCGGCAGAGCGAGGTGCACCCACAAGGTGTTTTATTACATCCTGAAGTATGTCGTTCTGGGACCCGTTCTGCGGCTCTTGTTCCGCCCCCGGATCGAGGGCCTGGAGAACATCCCTGAGGACGGCGCGGCGATCGTCGCGGGCAACCACCTCTCCTTCTCGGACCATTTCCTGATGCCGGCCATCCTCAAGCGCCGCATCACCTTCCTGGCGAAGGCCGAATACTTCACCGGCCCGGGAATCAAGGGCCGGCTCACGGCCGCCTTCTTCCGCAGCGCGGGCCAGATCCCGGTGGACCGGTCCGGCAAGGACGCCGGGCAGGCCGCGATCCGCGAGGGGCTGGGGGTCCTGAGCAAGGGCGAGCTGCTGGGGATCTATCCCGAGGGGACCCGCTCGCACGACGGCCGGCTCTACAAGGGCAAGGTCGGGGTGGCGGTCATGGCGATCACCGCAGGGGTGCCGGTGATCCCGTGCGCCATGCTCGGCACCTTCGAGATCCAGCCGCCCGGCCAGAAACTCCCCAAGATCAAGCAGGTCGCGATCCGGTTCGGTGAGCCGCTGGACTTCTCGCGCTACGCGGGCATGGAGGACCAGAAGGCCGCGATCCGCGCGGTGACGGACGAGATCATGTACGCGATCCTCGAACTCTCCGGTCAGGAGTACGTCGACGAGTACGCGGCCAAGGTGAAGGCGGCGGAGCAGGCCGCCGCGCCGCCGCGGAAGTTCCCGAAGCTGCGACGCTGAGGGCGGATTCGCCACCGGCAGAGCGGCCTCGTGGGGCAGGCACCGCTCCCCTAGCGTCGGTCACATGAGCAACGGACACGCATGGGTGCTGGGAGCGACGGGCCAGATCGGGCGGGCAGCGGTCCGCGCGCTGGCCGCCGACGGCTGGGAGGTCACCGCGGCCTCGCGCGGCGGGGGCCGGGACGAGACGTGGGACGCCGGGGTCCGGGCGGTGGCGCTCGACCGGGACGAGGAGGGAGCGCTGGAGAAGGCGCTGGGCGACGGCTGTGACGTCCTGGTCGACTTGGTCGCGTTCGACGGGACGCACGCCCGGCAGTTGACCGGGCTGGCCGGCCGGATCGGCTCGGCGGTCGTCATCTCCAGCGGTGCGGTGTACGAGGACGAGCGGGGCCGCAGCTTCGACACCCAGGCAGAACCGGACGGCTTCCCGCGCTACCCGGTGCCGCTGCCGGAGAGCCAGGCCACGGTGGCGCCGGGGGACGCCTCGTACGGGACGCGGAAGGTCCTGCTGGAGCGGGAGTTGCTGGCGGCGGGCGGGACGCTGCCGGTGACGCTGCTGCGTGCGGGCGCGGTCCACGGCCCCTACTGCCGCACACCGCGCGAGCTGTACGTCGTGAAGCGGCTGCTGGACGGGCGGCGGCGCCGGGTCCTCGCATACGGCGGGGAGAGCCGCTTCCACCCGGTGCACGTGTCCAACGCGGCGGAGCTGATCCGCCTGGCCGCGGGGAAGCCGGGTTCGCGTGTGCTGAACGCGGCGGACCCCGAAGCGCCCACGGTCGCGGAGATCGCGTCGGCGATCGACGCGGTACTGGGGCGGGAGACGGAGACGGTACTGATCGACGGCCCGGCGCCCGAGGGGCAGGTGGGCGAGACACCGTGGAGCGGCGCCCATCCGGTGGTCTACGACATGGCGGCCGCCGGGGAACAGCTCGGCTACCGGCCCGTCACGGGCTATGCGGAGTCGCTGCCGGAGACGGTCGAGTGGCTGGCCGGGGAGCTGGCGGGGCGCGACTGGCGGGAGGCGTTCCCCAAGATGCTCAAGAGCTACGGCGAGGGCCTCTTCGACTACGCGGCGGAGGACGCCTGGCTGGCGTCGTACGACCGGGGCCGCCGCTGAGCGGTCCCGGTCGTACGCCTCAGGGGCGGTCCTACGGCTTCGGCGCGGCGTGCGGGGTGCACGTCACGTCGCGGCGGTCGGTCTTCCCGGTGAGCAGGTAGGTGTCCACCCGCTCGTTGACGCAGGGGTTGACCAGGCCGGTGACGCCGTGGGATCCGGCGTCCTTCTCGGTGATGAGCCGGGAGCCCTTGAACCGCTGGTGCAGCTCGACGGCGCCCGCGTACGGGGTGGCGGCGTCGCGGGTGGACTGCACGATGAGGACCGGCGGCAGGCCCTTGCGGGTCTTCACGTCCAGCGGCGTCCGCTGCTTGGCGGGCCAGGTGGCGCAGGGCAGGTTCATCCAGGCGTTGGCCCACGTCATGAACGGGTACTTCTCGTGCAGCCGCGTGTTGTCCCGATCCCAGGTGCGCCAGTCGGTGGGCCACTGGGCGTCGGCGCACTCGACGGCGCTGTAGACCGCGTTGCCGTTCTCGGAGGCGGCGTTGCCCGCGAGGTCGCTCATGTCGGGGGCGGCGGCGTCGATCAGCGCCTGGGTGTCACCGGCCCGGTAGGCGCTCCAGGTCTTGGCGGTGGGGGCCCAGGCGGAGTCGTAGTACGGGGCGCCCTGGAAGAAGGAGATCAGCTCGGCGGGTCCGACGACGCCGCCGATGGGCTTCTTCTTCGCGGCGGCCCGCAGCTCCAGCCAGGCCTTCTCGACCTTTTGCGGGGTGTCGCCGATGCCGTAGACGGCGTCGTGCTGGGCGACCCACGCCTTCCAGTCGTCCCAGCGCGTCTGGAAGGCGATGTCCTGGTTGAGGTTCGCCTGATACCAGATGTTCTTCCGTGACGGGTCGACCACGCTGTCGACGACCATGCGCCGGACGTGGGTCGGGAAGAGCGTGCCGTACACGGCGCCCAGGTAGGTGCCGTAGGAGACGCCGAGGAAGTTGAGCTTCTTCTCCCCGAGCGCGGCCCGGATGACGTCCAGGTCGCGTGCCGTGTTCGGCGTCGTCATGTGCGGCAGCATCGCGCCGCTGCGCTCGCCGCACCCCTCGGCGTACTCACGGGCCAGCTTGCGCTGGGCGCGCTTGTCCGCCTCGCTGTCGGGGACCGGGTCGGCCTTGGGGGCCTTGACGAACTCCTGCGGGTCGACACAGGAGATCGGGGCGGAGTGGCCGACGCCGCGCGGGTCGAAGCCGACGAAGTCGTACGCCTTCGCGGTCTTCGTCCAGAGCGGGTTCTTGGCGGTGATCCGGGTCGGGAAGCGCATCCCCGAACCGCCGGGCCCGCCCGGGTTGTAGAGCAGGGCGCCCTGCCGCTCGGCCTTCGTGCCGGTACTGACGTGCCGGTCGACGGCGAGCTTGATCTTCTTGCCGTGCGGCTTGGCGTAGTCGAGCGGCACGGTCACCCAGCCGCACTGGATGGGGGCGGTCAGACCCCAGCCCTCCGGGCAGTCCTTCCACTCGATCCCAGCCGTCGCCGCCCGCTGCGCCGCGACGGCGACCCCACGCGCCTCGGCGTCGCCCCGGCCGTGGTGCCGGCCGTCGGCGCTCGCCGCGGGCGCGGCCATGGCCCCCGCTATGAGCGTGCCCGCGACGAGAGCCCCGGCCGAGCCGAGCACTGTCGTACGTCTCACGTGAATCCCCCTTCATCCGATCCGCCGCCGAGGGGGCGGCGTGGTCATCGGTATGTCGCGGGGATCCTTTCGTCTGTGAGGCACCTGGGGCCAGGGCGTACACCTGTTTCTTTACCGAACCCATAACCGGTGAAGGAAGTTCGCTGAGCGGACTCAGCTCTCGGAGCCTTCCTGGAGAGCTTCCTTGAGTCCGTCCAGCAGTTCCCGCATCGCGTCGTCCAGAATCCCGCGCAGCAGGCGGGCGTCCGCGGCCACGGCAGTCACCAGCACGGCGGGGCCGGACAGTGGGGTGAGGGCAGCGGTGGGGCCGAGGAGGCGGGCGGGGAGCGGGGCGTCCTCGAAGGACGGGTCGGCGAGGAGGAGTTGGCCTGCGGCTCGGTGGCCGGCGAGGACGGCGGGGCCGTCCCAGCCGTCCGGGGCGTCGGGGCCGTAGGCGAGTTGCTGGTCGAGGAGGGGGCGGCCCGCGCGGTGGACGGTGAGGCGGGTGGTGAGGGCGCCGGTGGGTTCGCCGTGGCGGCCGAGGATCTGTTCCTCGCGCAGCAGGAGGCGGGCGGTGGGGGCGAGTTGGACCCGGGTGGTCTGGTGCAGGCGGCTGCCGTGCGCGGAGACCAGTTGTTCGGGGAGCCAGTGCAGGGCCGCCCCCTCCCCCACGGTCAGGTCCACCTCGTACGTGGACGGGTCGGCGTCCGGCCGGGGGCCCGGGAGGGCGACGGTCGCCGCCGCCGCGTCGACCGTGAGGCGTGCGCCGTCGGCGGCCTCGGCCTCGATGGCGAGGCGGTCGCCGTTCAGCGGGGCGCTCATCGCGCCGACGACGGTGACCCGGGCGTACGGGGAGTGCGGGGAACGGGTGCGGCGCAGGGCGAGCGGGCCGGCGCTCTCCAGGACGGGCAGGGCCGTGCCGCCCCGCCCGTCCGGTACCGCGCGGAGCCGGGCGCGCGCGTGGACGCTCACGCGGTCCAGGCGGCGAGCTGTGCGCGCACCCAGTCGGCGACCGGTCCGACGCCCTCGGCCGAGGTCAGGGAGGTGAAGGCGACGGGGAGGTCGCCGCGCTGCTTCTTGGCGTCCAGGGCCATCTGCTCCAGGTCGGAGCCGACGTAGGGGGCGAGGTCGGTCTTGTTGATGACGAGGAGGTCGGCGGTGGTGACGCCGGGGCCGCCCTTACGGGGGATGTCGTCGCCGCCCGCGACGTCGATGACGAAGATCTGCGCGTCGACCAGGCCCTTGGAGAAGGTGGCGGTGAGGTTGTCGCCGCCGGACTCGACGAGGATCAGGTCGAGCGGGCCGACCGCGTCCTCCAGGTCCTCGACCGCTTCGAGGTTGGCGGAGATGTCGTCGCGGATCGCGGTGTGCGGGCAGGCGCCGGTCTCGACGGCCTGGATGCGCTCGGGCGGCAGGACGGCGTTGTTCCGGAGGAAGTCGGCGTCCTCGCGGGTGTAGATGTCGTTGGTGACGACGGCGATGGAGAGCCGGTCGCGCAGTTCCCGGCAGAGGGCGGCGACGGTGGCCGTCTTGCCGGTGCCGACGGGGCCGCCGAGGCCGATGCGCAGGGCGCGCCGGGTGCCGTCGGGGCGGGTGGCGTCGGCGCTGACGGCGGCGGGGCCGTCGTGGGTGTGGCCGAGGTGCATGGGGACTCCCTGGGGTGGTCGAGCGGGTGGTTGCGGGGCGGTGGCGGCCGATCGGGTGGTTACGAGGCGAACAGGCGGACCGGCCAGGCGGCGTGCGCCTCTGCGGTGATGTCGAGGAGCGGGGCCGAGGCTGCGGGCAGGGCGTCGATGCCCTGCCGGGCTGCCTCGGCGGCCTGTTCCGCGACCCGGTCCAGCTCGGGGGCGAGCCGGGCCAGGACGGCGGTGGCGTGGAAGGGGTCGAGGGAGAGGAGCCGGACGACGGCGGTGGCGGGCCCGCTGACGGTCTCGTACACGACGCAGTACGCGGCGTCCTCGGGGCCGAGGCCCGCCGATCGCGCGGTGAGTCCGAGGACGACGGGCTGGTGGGCGCCGCGTGGCCGGGCCGCGGCGAGTGCGTCCAGTTCGGGGCCGGGCCAGGTGGCGCGGGCGGCCCGCATCATCTGCCGGCCCAGCTTCCGGGCGGTGGCCCGCAGGGCGGGTGAGGGCGTACGGGCGTCGGCGGCCTCGTCGAGGGCGAGCGGGTCGAGGCCGCGGGCCGCCGCCGCGGCGAGGGCGGCGGCGGTGAGGCCCGCGGTGTGCAGACGGCCCCGGCAGAAGGCGGCGAGGGAGTCGGCGTCCCGGACGCGGCCCTCGGCGACGGCCGGTTCGGCGCCACCGGAGTGGGCGTGGCCTCCGGCGGGGAACCGGCCGTCGGCGAGGACGAGGAGAGCTGCGCGTGACATGACGGTGGCCGCCCCTCAGAAGAGGAAGTAGCGCTGGGCCATGGGCAGTTCCGCCGCCGGGGCCGGCTCGACCGGATCGCCGTCGATGGTGACGGCGAAGCTGTCGGGGTCGACCTCGACGCGGGGCACGGCGTCGTTCTCCCGCATGTCCGCCTTGGTGACCCCCCGGGTGCTGGTGATCGGCGTGAACCGCTTCTCCAGGGCGAGCCGATCGGGCAGCCCGTCCTCGATCGCGGCGGCGGAGACGAAGTTGAAGGAGCCGCGCGCGGCCGCCCGGCCCAGTGCGCCGAACATCGGACGGGGCATGACCGGCTGAGGCGTGGGGATGGAGGCGTTGGCGTCGCCCATCTGCGCGTACGCGATCTGGCCGCCCTTGATGACGGTCTGCGGCTTCACGCCGAAGAACGCCGGGTCCCAGAGCACGAGGTCGGCGAGCTTGCCGGTCTCCACGGAGCCGATCTCGCCGCCCATGCCCTGGGCGACGGCCGGGTTGATGGTGTATTTGGCGACATAGCGACGGACCCGGTGGTTGTCGGCCCGGCCGTCCCCGGGCAGTGCCCCGCGCCGCTTCTTCATCACATGGGCGGTCTGCCAGGTTCGCAGGATCACCTCGCCGATCCGCCCCATGGCCTGGGAGTCCGAGGAGATGATCGAGATGGCGCCGAGGTCGTGGAGGATGTCCTCGGCCGCGATGGTGGAGGGCCGGATCCGGGACTCGGCGAACGCCAGGTCCTCGGGGACGGCGGGGTTGAGGTGGTGACAGACCATCAGCATGTCGAGGTGTTCCTCGATGGTGTTGACGGTGTGCGGCCGGGTGGGATTGGTCGAGCTGGGCAGGACGTACGGCTCGGAGACCACGCTGATGATGTCGGGCGCGTGCCCGCCGCCCGCCCCCTCGGTGTGGTACGCGTGGATCGTCCGGCCGGCGATGGCGGCGAGGGTGTCGGCGACGAACCCGGCCTCGTTGAGGGTGTCCGTGTGGATGGCGAGCTGCGCACCGGTCCGCTCGCAGACGGTCAGGCAGGCGTCGATCACGGCGGGCGTGGCGCCCCAGTCCTCATGGATCTTGAATCCCAGCGCCCCGCCGCGCAGTTGGGAGTACATGGCGTCCTGCGACATCGTGTTGCCCTTGCCGAGCAGCCCGATGTTGACGGGGAAGGTCTCCAGCGCCTCGAACATCCGGGCCAGGTGCCAGGGACCGGGGGTGACCGTGGTGGCCTTGGTGCCTTCGGCGGGGCCGGTGCCGCCGCCGACGAGGGTGGTGATGCCGCTGGAGAGCGCCTGGTCGATCAGGGTGGGCGAGATGAAGTGGACGTGGGCGTCGACCGCCCCGGCCGTGAGCAGTTTTCCGTTGCCCGCGATGACCTCGGTCTCCGGGCCGATCACCAGGTCGGGGTGGACGCCGTCCATGGTGTCCGGGTTCCCGGCCTTGCCGATGCCGGTGATCCGGCCGTCCCGGATGCCGATGTCGGCCTTGACGATGCCCCAGTGGTCGATGACGACGGCGCCGGTGATGACGGTGTCGGGTGCGCCTTCGGCCCGGGTGGTGCGGGCTTGGCCCATGGATTCGCGGATCACCTTGCCGCCGCCGAACACCGCCTCGTCGCCCGCGTTTCCGGGGCCGCCGGAGCGGTCCTCCTCGATCTCGACGAGCAGATCGGTGTCGGCGAGCCGGATCCGGTCGCCGGTGGTGGGCCCGAACAGGTCGGCGTACACCGCCCGCTTGAGGTCAGGCATCGAGGGCACCTCCGGTTTCGCCGCGCAGGCCGGGGACGACGCGACGGCCGGCGAGGGGGACGAGTTCGACGTCGGCGGGGATGCCGGGTTCGAAGCGGACCGCCGTACCGGCGGCGATGTTCAGCCGCAGTCCGTGGGCGGCGGCGCGGTCGAAGCGCAGCCCGGGGTTGGCCTCGGCGAAGTGGTAGTGGGAGCCGACCTGGACGGGGCGGTCGGCGGCGTTGAGGACGGTGAGGCGGGTGACCGCCCGTCCCTCGTTGACGGGGATGTCCCCGTCCCCGTACAGGATCTCTCCGGGAATCATCGGCACTCCCCCGTCAGACGATCGGGTCGTGGACGGTGACGAGCTTCGTGCCGTCCGGGAAGGTGGCCTCGACCTGGACGTCGTGGAGCATCTCGGGGATGCCTTCCATGACGTCGTCCCGGGTGAGCAACTTCCGCCCCGATGCCATGAGTTCGGCGACGGTGCGGCCGTCCCGCGCGCCTTCCAGGAGATGGGCGGTGATCAGGGCGACGGCCTCGGGGTGGTTGAGCTTCAGCCCGCGCGCTCGGCGCTTCTCGGCCACGTCGGCGGCCACATGGATGAGCAGACGCTCCTGCTCGTGCGGGGTCAGTTGCACGCTTCCACCTCATCGTCTTCCGCCCGGTTCCTGGCTCCGGACGCAGCGGGACCCTATCCCCGTTCAACAAGTCGTTGAACGCGAACGGAGGTCTCGCGACCAGGCATTGCACGTTAGGGCGGAAGTTTTTCCATTGCGTTAACTGATCTTTTGCGGAGTGATGGACATCAGACCGCGCAACCCCTTCTCCACCACCTCGGGGCGTACGTCGCCGAAGAGCGCCTCCTGGACGAGGAAGCCCTGCGCCACCGCGATCATCGTGCGCGCCACGTCTTCGCCGGACACGTCGCCCTCCAGGATCCCGGCGGAGCGGTAGGCGTCGACGAGCTCGGCCCAGGCGACGCGCATGGAGGCGTAGCCCTCGCCGAGGAGGGTGGCGAGGCGTTCGTTGCGCAGCGTCTCGGACCAGAGCTGGACCACGAGCGCGGCGAACGTACGACGCCGCAGTCCGTACACCTGGCCCCCGAGCACTCCGCCGAGCGCCCGGCTGAGCAGGACGTCCGGGGTGGGCGGCGGCGTCATGCGGGAGGCCTCCTCGAAGGCGCCGCGAATGACGCCGAAGGTCTCCTCGGTGATGGCCGCGATGATGTCCTCCTTGCCGGGGAAGTAGCGGTAGACCGCTCCGGCGGACAGACCCACTTCCTTGAGGACGTCCTGCATGGACGTGCCGTGGAATCCGTTGCGGGCGAAGCAGCGCGCCGCACCGTCGAGGATCTGACGGCGGCGGGCATCGAGGTGTTCCTGGGATACGCGGGCCATGGCCTCAACCTAAAACGAACGTTCCTTCTTGACAATCGAACGAGGCATGCCGACAGTGGGGGTCAAGCGTAAAACGAACGATCATTCTTTTTGGGTTCCCGCCCGTCGCACGAATCGAGGCCCCTCATGTCCACCGCACCCAACCGCCGCGCGGTAGCGGTGATCCTGCTGATCCCCCTGATGGTGACCCTCGCCCTCTGGGCCTTCGCCTGGCCCGCCGCCCGGATCGCGCCGCGCGACCTCCCGGTCGGTGTGGCGGGCGCGGCACCGGCCGCCCAGCAGCTGGAGCAGCGGTTCGAGCAGCGCGACGGCGCCTTCGAGGTGCACCGTTACGCCGACGAGGCCGCCGCCCGGACCGCGATCGAGGACCGGGTCGTATACGGAGCGGTCGTCGCCACCCCGCAGGGGCCGCACCTGCTCACCGCGTCGGCGGCGAGCCCGGTCGTCTCCCAGCTGCTGCGTGAGGCCGTGACCGCGTCCGCCCCGGAGGGCACGCGGGTCCAGGTCACCGATGTGGTCGCCGCACCGGCCGGGGACCCGCGCGGCAGTGCGCTCGGGGCGAGCGTTCTGCCCCTGGCCCTCGCGGGAATGGCGGCCGGAGCCGTCGTCACCCTCACGGGGCTGCGCGGGGCGCGCGGCGCGTTGACCCTGCTGGCGGCATCCGCACTGGTGGGGCTCGCCGCCACGGCCGTGACCCACAGCTGGCTCGGCGTGATCACGGGCGACTGGTGGACGGAGGCGGGAGTGCTCGCGCTCACCGTGCTGGCCATCGGTTCGGCGGTGGCGGGACTGGCCGCCCTGTTCGGACAGCGCGGTATCGGGCTCGGCGCCCTGCTGATGGTCCTGCTGGGCAACTCCTTCTCCGGGGTCACCAGCGCACCGCACCTGCTGCCCGAGCCCGTCGGGGCGATCGGTCAGTGGCTGCCGCCGGGCGCGGGCGGTTCCCTGCTCCGCTCGGTCGCCTTCTTCGACGGGAGCGCGGCGGGCGGGCCCCTTCTGGCGCTCTCGCTGTGGTCGGCCCTCGGACTGGCGGCGGTGCTGCTCGCACGGGCGCCGAAGCCCGCAGCGCCGACGCCCGGCGCGCCCGCCCGGGAGCCGGCCCTTACCGGCTGAGCACCGGGTCCGGACACGCCGAGCCGGGTGCCCCTCCTCAGGGAGGGGCACCCGGCTTCACGCTGTCGTCGGCACGGTCCGGGTGCGGGTGCCGTCCGGTCGGAGCGTCAGGCGTCCCGGCCGTCGCTGTCGCCGTTGCCGCCGCGGGGGCGGTGCTCGGCGGCGATACCGAACCTGCGCCGTTCGCCCTGAGCGGAGGGCGCGGAGCCGATCGAGGAGACCGAGCTGATCACCTGCTCCTCGGCAGCAGCCTCCTCCGCTTCGAGTCGTTGCAGGTCAGCGGCGGAGACCAGCGCAATGAGCGGCTTGCCGTGCCGTGTCACCACGACGCGTTCGCCGCCGTAGACGACGCGGTTGATCAGTTCGGCGAGCTCCGCCCGTGCTTGCGTCACCGGAATCTCGTAGGCCATAGTCACCATCATAACCTTCTGTACGTCCTGTACATTTTTTGCGGATGGCTGGACGCCCAGACGGATGGTCAGCTCCAGAAGAGAGGCACGCCATGATCCGCCCTGCCGCCCGCTACGTCCTTCCCGAGTTCACCGAGCGCACCGCGACCGGGACCCGGACGCAGGACCCGTACTCCAAGCTGCTGTCCGAGCGGATCGTCTTCCTCGGGAGCCCGATCGACGACACCGCCGCGAGCGATCTCATCGCCCAGCTCATGTATCTGGAGCACGCCGATCCGGACCGGCCCCTGTCGCTGTACATCAACTCCCCCGGCGGTTCGTTCCAGGCGATGGCGGCGGTCTACGACACGATGCAGTTCCTGACCTGCGAGGTGGAGACCTTCTGCCTGGGGCAGGCCGGCTCCTACGCGGCGGCCCTGCTGGCGGCCGGGGCGAAGGGGCGGCGACATGCACTGCCCGGCGCGCGGGTAGTCATCCAGCAGCCCGCGCTGGAGGAGCCGATGCGGGGCCAGCCGTCCGACCTGGAGATCCACGCGCGCGAACTGGTGCGCACCCGCGAGATGTTCGCCGCCATGCTGGTCCGGCACACGGGCCGGACCGCGGAGCAGGTCACCGCCGACATCGAGCGCGACACCATCCTCGACGCGAAGGCCGCCCTCGCCCACGGGCTGGTCGACCACGTCGTGGAGAACCGCTGACCCACCCGGCCGCCGTGCGACCGGCGCCGTACGACGCGAGGTGAAACGCCGATGGAGCCACCCGAGTTCCCGCCCCTGCCCGCACTGACCCGGGCCGAGGGCGAGTTCGTCGACTGCTATCTGGCCGTGCTCGACCAGGTGGGCCGGATCAACCCGGCGCACGGCGGCGACACCTACAGCGCGCTGCGGGCCGCCCAGGCCCTGGCCTCCGGGGCGGCGGCCCTGCGCGACGCCCTCGCCCTGATGCACGAGCGAGGCGAGTCACGGCTCCACGCCGCCACCCTGGCCCGGGCCCTGCGCGTCCTGGACGGGGAGCGCCGGGCGGGGCGGGTCGCGATGCCTCCGCCGGTGAACCGACCGCCGGTGAACTGACCCGCAGTGAACTGACCTGCCCGGCGCACCGGGAGCGCCCTACGGGAGCGGACCGGTCGGGCCGCCGCACGACACGCCCGGTCCCTCGATCAAGATTCCTCGCTCGTTCGGCGTAGGTCATCACCCTCGCGAGCGACGGTCCAACTTGCGTTCGGAGCGCGGCCCGTACTCGAAATGTGTCCTTTCGTCCCTGGTACGAAGGTGTGCGCCGGGCTCGTCGGCGAGCGCGAATCCGGCCTGTCCACCTGAATGGATCAGTGGTGAGGAGACTCACAAATCGCCGTTTCAGCTCGGAAATCCGGCACGGAGTGCGTCAAGATCCCTGGGACGACAAGCCCCCGCCGCCGCGGCGGGGCGGTCCGGGCGGACGCCGAGTCCTGCCGCCGCCCGGATGACTGGTCGACAGAAGTGGATCGGCAGGAGTGGAGGACCCGAGCGCAACGGGCCGACCGGGAGACCGGGAAGCCCTCGGGGTGAAGCCGCTACGCGGCCGGGCAACTTCGCCAGCCCGAACCCGACAGGTCATCCTTCACAGGCGGCTGACGAAGGGTTGCGCATGTCTGCGCAGGTTCATGTCCCGTCTCTGTTCGCCCGGGTCGGTACGGCTTCGGCACTCACCCTGGCCGTGACGTCCTCGATGCTGGCGCCCGGTCTGGTGAGCGATGCCGAGGCGGCCACCGCCCACTCGACGAAGGCCCTGAAGGTCGCCGCGTCGAAGAAGGGGGCGCCCTACAAGTACGGAGCGGCGGGTCCCAGCCGCTTCGACTGTTCGGGGCTGACGCTCTACTCGTTCAAGAAGGCCGGCAAGAAGCTTCCCCGCACGGCACAGCAGCAGTACAACAAGACCCGCCATATCGCGAAGTCGCAGCGCAAACGCGGCGACCTCGTCTTCTTCCATTCGGGGCGCAGCGTCTACCACGTGGGCATCTACGCCGGGGCCGGGAAGATCTGGCACTCCCCCACATCGGGGGACGTGGTGCGACTGGCGAAAATCTGGTCCAAGAGCGTCTGGTACGGACGGGTCCGCTGACCCACCGACCGGACGCTCTCTCCTTGCGGGCACCGTCCCTGTCGCCCGCTGCTCTCAGCGGAGCAGCGGGCCGGTGACCAGGGCGAGTCCCAGTCCGGTGAGCGCCACCCCGCTGCCGCCCTCGATGGCGCGGGCGGTACGCGGGCGGCGCAGCCACCGGCCCAGCCGGTCCACGAGCAGGGCGACGGCCGGGAACCAGATCAGGGCCAGCACCACCACCAGGGCCGCGAGCAGCAGGGTCCTGGGCAGCGGTGGCCGGCCGTCGGGCACGAACTGCGGAAGCAGGCTGAGGAAGAGGACCGGGGCCTTCGGGTTGAGCGCGTTGGTCAGGAACCCCTGGCGCAGCGCGCGTCCGAACTCCCTGGGCGCGGGCCGCTCCGGCTCGCCTTCGGGTGCTCCGGAGGGCGAGCCCGAAGGCGAGCCGGATGCGTCCTGCGCCGGGCGGCGGCGGATCGCGTACAGCGCGCTGAGCCCGAGGTAGAGGACGTACGCACCGCCGAGCAGTTGGACGGTGCGGAAGAGCACGGGCATCGTCACGAGCACCGCGGCGAGTCCGGCGACCGCGAGGGCGGTGTGCACCAGCAGTCCTCCGGCGACGCCGAACGCCGAGGCCAGGCCCGCGGTGCGCGAGGCCAGGGCGTTGCGTACGACGACGGTGAAGTCGGCGCCGGGCAGCGCGACCATGCCGGCGGCGACCCCGGTGAAGGCGATCAGTTGTGCGTCCATGAGTCCACCTTGGACCTGCGGAGCCTTTAGCGTGTACTTGCAATCTTCTGGGTCTGCCTAAAGGAACGCTTTCATGTACGACCCGACACGTCTCGCGGCGCTCGTGGCGGTCGCGGAGGCCGGATCGATCACCCGGGCCGCCGGCCGCCTCGGCTACACCGCGCCCGCGCTCTCGCAGCAGCTGGCCAAGCTGGAGCGGGAGGCGGGAGCGGCGCTGCTGGTGCGCCACCATCGCGGGGCGCGGCTGACGGCGGCGGGTGAGCTGCTGGCGGGCCGGGCCCGGCGCGTGCTGGACGAACTGGACCAGGCGCGGCACGAGCTGGCGCGACTGTCCGGGCTCTCGGGCGGCAGGCTGCGGGTGGGGACGTTCACGACGGCCGGGATCCATCTGCTGCCGCCCGTGCTGAGCGCCTTCCGGCGGGCCCACCCCGAGGTCGAGCTGGCCGTCGCCGACCACGAGCCGCCCGGCGGCATCGCCGCCGTGGCCGCGGGCGAGGTGGATCTCGCGCTGACGCACGCCTACGAACCGGGCGCGGTCGGGGCGCCGCCGGCGGGCGTGGTCGTCGACCCCCTCCTGGTCGAGGAGCTGGTACTGGTCACATCGGTGGGACACCGGCTCGCCGAGGGCACCGGGCGGCTGCCGGTCGGCGAGCTGGCGGGGCGGCCGCTGATCAGCAGTGCGCCCACCCATCCGCCCCGGCGCGGGGTCGAGGACGCGCTCGCCGAGGTGGGGGCGACGCCTGCGGTGGTCTGCGAGTCACCCGGCTACGCGCTGGTGTGCGCGCTGGTCAGTGCGGGGCTCGGCGTGGCGGTGGTGCCGGAGATGGTCGCCTCGATGGCGCCGGCCCCGCTGTCGGTCCGGCGGCTGGAGCCCGCGTCCTTCCGCCGGACCATCTCGGTGGTGCACCGGGGCGACCGGTCGAGCGCGGCCGCGGCGACGCTGCTCGCGCTGCTGCGCAGCGGTTTCGGCCGCGGGGGCACGGCCCCGGGGACGAACCGGGCTCCGGCGTGCTGACCGGCCCCGACCGGGTCAGCCCTGCACCGCGACGACCCAAGGCAGCGCGATCCAGACCGTCTTGCCGCCCTCGGCGGTCGGCGTGACCTGGAGCCGTCCGCCGCGCTCCTTGGCCAGCATCCGGATGATGACCATGCCCCGGCCGTTGTCCTGCCGTACGGCGGCGGGCAGTTTCTGGGGCCACCGGGGGTGACTGTCCGTGACACCGAGATACAGCTCCTCGTCGCGTTCGAGGCGCAGGTCCACGGTGAAGGTGGGCGACTGGCCGAACGTGTGCTGCACGGCGTTGGTGGCCAGCTCCGAGACGATCAGCCGGATGGTTTCGGCGAACTCGCTGTCGTCGGGCAGGCCCCATTCGGCCAGGGTCCTGGCGACATGTCTGCGGGCCGCGGAGACCGAGACCGGATCGCTCGGCAGAGTGACGGTTGCTTCCTGATGGTCCGCCATGGCGACACCGCCCCTTTCCCGCCCCGGGCCGAGCGGCGGTCGGCCGGGATTGTGCTTCGCGCCAGATTGCCATTGATGCAGCTCCCTGTAACGAGGTTCGGCCAAGATATGCATATATCTGTCGCTCGAAGCGGTGAATTCGGGACCCGTACGGCGTGGACGGACGGCACACTGGCCCCTCTGCGGGTCGGCCCCGGCGACGGCTCGGCCCCTCCCGACAGCGGAAGGAGACCGGCATGCTGCACGGCCCCGTCGTCCGGCGGCGCAAGCTCGGCGAGGAGCTGCGGAGTCTGCGTCACGCCTCCGGAATGACCAGCCGGGAGGCGGCGCGGCTGCTCGGCTGGCACCAGTCCAAGGTGAGCCGCATCGAGACCGGTGCCAGCGGGGTGACCCCGGCGGACGTGGCACGGCTGCTGGACGTCTACGCGGTGCGCGACCCCCAGTTGCGCTCCCTGCTCGAAGTCCTCGCGGGGTCGGCGGGTGGCGGTGGTACGGGCTGGTGGCACGCCTACCGGGGGCTGATCCCGCCGCAGTACCGCGACTTCATCAGTCTGGAGTCGCAGGCCAGTACGGTCCGGACGCTGGAGACGTCGGTGGTGCCGGGGCTGCTCCAGACCGCCGGGTACGCCCGTGCCGTGACCCGCGCCTCGCTGGACGGATTACCGGACGGCCGCCTCGACTCGCTGGTCGAGGTCCGGCTGACCCGCCAGCGGGTGCTGCGCGCGAACCCGCCGCTGCGGTTCACGGCGGTGCTGGACGAGGCGGTGCTCCACCGCGAGGTGGGCGGGCCCGCGGTCATGCGGGACCAGCTGCAGCATCTGACCGAGGTGTCTCAACTGCCGCACGTGGAGCTTCAGTTGCTGCCGTTCTCGGTGGGCGGGTACGTCGGGCTCACCGGTCCTTTCGTCATCTTCTCCTTTCCGAACATTTCTGATCTGGATGTGGTCGTTCTTGACCACTTGACGAGTAGCCTCTATCTGGAGCGGAGAGAAGACCTTGAGGCGTACAGCTCGGCCTTCCGTACCGTGCAGGCGCACGCGCTGTCGCCCGAACGCTCGCTGGACCTCATCACCGAGATCGGACGTAGCTTCAGACGCAGCTGAGGGGCCGCCATGTCAGACCGACGCGCACTGTCCGACGCACCGCAGGCATCGACGTCACCGCCGGCCATGTCGCCGTCCGACCCGCAGTGGCGGCGCAGCAGCCGGTCGACCGGGATGAACAACTGCGTGGAGACCGCGCGGTTCGCCGACGCGCTCCTCGCCGTACGCGACTCGAAGGACGTGGACCGGCCGCCGCTGCGGTTCTCGTATGCGGCCTGGACCACCTTCGTGGACGGGCTCGGTCCGGACGGAGCCGGTCCACGGCACATCAGCTGACGTCGCCGCCCGCCTGCGGGGGAGCGGTGGCGACGATCGTGGCCACCGCGGCCGTGATCTGCTCCTCGGTCAGATCGGCGCGCGCGGTGAGCCGCAGCCGGGAGACGCCGTCCGGAACCGACGGCGGGCGGAAGCAGCCCACCGCCATTCCGGCCGTGCGGCAGTCGGCCGCCCAGCGCACCGCCGCGTCCGCCGACGGCGCCCGGACGGAGACGACGGCCGCGTCGGGCCGGACCGCTTCAAGACCGGCGGCGGTGAGCCGCCTGTACAGCGCGGTGGCCACCTCCCGGGCGCGGGCGGCCCGTTCGGGCTCCCGGCGCAGCACTGCGAGGGCGCCGAGCGCGCCCCCGACGGCCGACGGGGCGAGTCCGGTGTCGAAGATGAACGTCCGGGCCGTGTTGACCAGGTGGTCGATGACCCGGGCCGGCCCGAGGACCGCTCCGCCCTGGCTGCCCAGCGACTTGGAAAGGGTGAGGGTGGCCACGATCCCGTCGCCGCCCGCCAGTCCGGCCGCCGCGAGCGCTCCCCGTCCGCCGTCGCCCAGGACGCCGAGGCCGTGGGCGTCGTCGACCAGCAGGGCGGCGTTCGCGGAGCGGCAGACCTCGGCGAGGGCCGGGAGCGGGGCGGCGTCGCCGTCGACGGAGAAGACCGAGTCGGTGACCGCGAGGGCCCGCCCGTCATGGGCCCCGAACGCCTTGGCGACCGCGTCCGGGTCGGCGTGGGGGACGACGGCGGTCTCGGCGCGGGAGAGCCGGCAGCCGTCCACGATCGAGGCGTGGTTGCCCGCGTCGGAGACGATGAGGGAGCCGCGCCCGGAGAGCGCGGTCAGCGCGGCGAGGTTGGCCGCGTACCCGGAGGAGAGCACGAGGGCCGCCTCGAAGCCGCAGAACGCGGCCAGCTCCCGTTCGAGTTCGGCGTGCAGGGCGGTGGAGCCGGTGACCAGCCGGGAGCCGGTGGCGCCCGCTCCCCAGCGGTGGGCGGCGGCGGCCGCGGCGGCGGTGACCTCCGGGTGCCGGGTGAGGCCCAGGTAGTCGTTGCTCGCGAGATCCAGCAGCTCCGGCTCGGCCTCGCGCGGACGCAGGGTGCGTACGAGTCCGGCGGCGGCCCGGCGGCGGGCCTCGGCGTCAATCCAGTCGAACGGGGCGAAGGACATGGGGCGGGTCCCTGTCTTTGTAGGCAGCCCACAGACCCTAGCCGGGTGCGCAGCAGGTCAGGGTGTGGCAATACACACACCCCCGCCCGGCTCTCCTGTCTGGTTCCTCCTTGGCTGGAGGCGGTGCCGTAGGCCAGGATCATCTTTCATGGACCTGCTGAACACGCTGGTAGACAAGGGGCTGCGGCGCGAACTGCCGACCCGCGAAGAAGCGCTCGCCGTACTGGCGACCTCCGACGACGAGCTGCTCGACGTGGTGGCCGCCGCCGGGAAGGTGCGCCGTCAGTGGTTCGGGCGGCGCGTCAAGCTGAACTATCTGGTCAACCTGAAGTCCGGGCTCTGCCCCGAGGACTGCTCCTACTGCTCGCAGCGGCTCGGCTCGAAGGCCGGAATCCTCAAGTACACCTGGCTGAAGCCGGAGGAGGCGTCCAAGGCCGCCGCCGCCGGGGTCGCGGGCGGCGCGAAGCGGGTCTGCCTGGTGGCGAGCGGGCGCGGCCCCACGGACCGGGACGTGGACCGGGTCACCAAGACCATCGAGGCCATCAAGGACGAGAACGAGGGCATCGAGGTCTGCGCCTGCCTCGGTCTGCTCTCCGACGGCCAGGCCGACCGGCTGCGTTCGGCGGGCGCCGACGCGTACAACCACAACCTGAACACGTCCGAGGAGACGTACGGGGCGATCACCACCACCCATACCTACGCGGACCGGGTGGAGACCGTGCAGCAGGCCCAGGCCGCCGGGCTCTCGGCGTGTTCCGGGCTGATCGCCGGGATGGGCGAGAGCGACAAGGACCTGGTCGACGTGGTGTTCGCGCTGCGCGACCTGGACCCGGACTCGGTGCCGGTGAACTTCCTGATCCCGTTCGAGGGCACGCCGCTCGCCAAGGAGTGGAACCTCACCCCGCAGCGCTGCCTGCGGATTCTGGCGATGGTCCGGTTCGTCTGCCCCGATGTCGAGGTGCGGCTCGCGGGCGGCCGTGAAGTGCATCTGCGCTCGATGCAGCCGCTGGCGCTGCACCTGGTCAACTCGATCTTCCTGGGCGACTACCTGACGAGCGAGGGCCAGGCAGGTCAGGCCGACCTCGACATGATCGCGGACGCCGGTTTCGAGGTGGAGGGCGCGGGCACGACGACGCTGCCGCGCCACCGGGCCGACGCGCCGGTCGGCGGCTGCGGTACGGCGGCGGAGCCGACCGGGTGCGGAACGCACGAGTCCGCGGGGTGCGGTTCGCACGGGGGCGGTGGCGGCTGCGGACCGTGCGGTGGCCACGGGGAACAGGAACCGGTGGCCGTCACCGACACGGAGGCGGACGTTCCGGCCGGGCGTACGGAGGCGAACGGCGCGCCGCGTACGGATCTGGTGGCGGTGCGCCGGCGCGGTGCGGGGACGGATCTCGCCCCCAATGCCTGAGCGTTACGCCCCCCGCTCCTCCGGCAGGCCGCGCACTCCGGATCCGCCGCGCCGAAACCGTACGCCCCCGGTGAACTGCGGGCGCTCGACCGGGCGCACGTCTGGCACCCCTACGGTCCGATGCCGGGCCGCCAGGAGCCGCTGATCGTGGAGTCGGCCTCCGGGGTACGGCTCCGGCTCGCCGAACCCGTCGAGGGGCAGCGCGAGTTGGTGGACGGCATGTCGTCCTGGTGGTCGGCGGTGCACGGTTACAACCACCCGGTCCTCAACGAGGCCGCACGCGGCCAGCTGGACCGGATGAGCCATGTGATGTTCGGCGGGCTCACGCACGAGCCCGCCGTCCGGCTGGCGACCCGGCTGGTGGAGATCACCCCCGAGCCGCTCCAGCACGTCTTCCTCGCCGACTCCGGTTCGGTGTCGGTCGAGGTCGCGGTCAAGATGTGCCTGCAGTTCTGGCGTTCGGCGGGCCGTCCGGCCAAGCGGCGGCTGCTGACCTGGCGCGGGGGCTACCACGGGGACACCTGGCAGCCGATGTCGGTGTGCGACCCGGAGGGCGGGATGCACGAGCTGTGGTCGGGCTCCCTTCCCCGGCAGGTCTTCGCCGACGCCCCGCCGGACGGTTTCGACGCGGAGCCGGATGCCGGGTACGTCACGCGTCTGCGGGAGCTGATCGCCGCGCACGCCGAGGAGTTGGCGGCGGTCATCGTGGAGCCGGTCGTGCAGGGGGCCGGCGGGATGCGGTTCCACTCCCCCGCCTATCTGCGGGTGCTGCGCGAGGCGTGCGACGAGCACGACGTCCTGCTGGTCCTCGACGAGATCGCGACCGGTTTCGGGCGTACGGGCAAGCTGTTCGCCGCCGGGCATGCCGGGATCTCGCCGGACGTCATGTGCGTCGGCAAGGCGCTGACCGGCGGCTATCTCACGATGGCGGCGACGCTGTGCACCACCCGGGTGGCCGAGGGCATCTCCAGCGGCGAGGTGCCGGTGCTGGCGCACGGGCCGACGTTCATGGGCAATCCGCTGGCCGCATCGGTGGCCTCGGCCTCGGTGGACCTGCTGCTCGGGCAGGACTGGGAGGGCGAGGTGGCGCGGATCGGCGCGGGACTGCGCTCCGGGCTCGCGCCCGCCGCGGACCTCGCGGGAGTCGTGGACGTACGCGTCCTCGGGGCGATCGGGGTCGTCCAGCTCGACCACGAGGTGGACATGGCGGCGGCGACCCGCGCGGCGGTGCGCGAGGGCGTGTGGCTGCGGCCGTTCCGCCATCTCGTCTACACGATGCCGCCGTACGTCACGGGTGACGAGGACGTGGCCCGGATCTGCCGGGCCGTGTGCGCCGCGGCACGGGAGGGATGAAGCGACATGTCGACGATTCTGGTGGTGTCCGGTACGGGCACGGAGATCGGCAAGACCGTGGTGACCGCCGCGGTGGCGGCCGCCGCGCGGGGACGCCGGGTCGCGTTCCTCAAGCCCGCGCAGACCGGGCTCGCTCCCGGGGAGCCGGGCGACGCGGCCGAGGTCGCGCGCCTGGCGGGAAGCCAGGTGACAGCGGTCGAACTGGCCCGGTTCCCGGAGCCGTTGGCCCCGGCGACGGCCGCGCGGCGGGCGGGTCTCGCCCCGGTGCGGCCGTTCCAGGTAGCCGAGGCGGCTCAGAAGCTGGCCACCGAGCACGACCTCGTGCTGGTGGAGGGTGCGGGCGGGCTGCTGGTGCGGTTCGACGACGAGGGCTCCACCCTCGCGGACGCGGCCCGGCTGCTGTCCGCGCCGGTGCTGGTGGTGGCCCCCGCCGGTCTGGGGACGCTGAACGCCACCGCGTTGACGGCCGAGGCGCTGCGGAACCGGGGCCTGGCCTGCCGGGGTGTGGTGATCGGCAGCATGCCGGCGGAGCCGGACCTCGCGTCCCGGTGCAACATCGAGGACCTGCCGGTGGCGGCCGGTGCGCCGCTGCTGGGCGCGGTGCCGGCCGGCGCGGGTGCGCTGCCGGGCGCGGACTTCGCGGCGGGCGCGGTGCGGTGGCTCGCCCCGGAGCTGGGCGGGAGCTGGGTCCCGGGACGGGACTGAGAGGCGCCGGGCTCCGCGACGGCGCGCGGGCCACGGACCGGAATCCCGGGCCGTTCGGGGACTGCCCCGAAGGCTATCCGGACGCGATTCGGGGGAGAATTGTCCAGGAGCCTCACGCCCGCCCCGTAACGGAGGTCCGTCATGCAGCTGCGCAGCAGGAAGCTCCCCCGGGACGCCGTGCACCACCCGGTCTTCGCCCGCTTCTACGCCCGGTTCAGCGAGGCCGCGGATGTGAAGGGCGGCGTCGCCGCGTACCGCGAGGAGCTGCTGTCGGGGCTCTCCGGCCGGGTCATCGAGGTCGGTGCGGGAAACGGGCTGAACTTCGCCCACTACCCCGGAGCCGTCTCGGAGGTGGTGGCTCTGGAGCCCGAGCGCTCGCTGCGGCAGCTCGCGGTCCGCGCCGCCCTGCGCGCCGAAGTGCCGGTGGACGTGGTGCCGGGGGCCGCCGAGGCGCTGCCGGTCAAAAGCGAGGCGTTCGACGGGGCGGTGGCGTCCCTGGTTCTGTGCACCGTACGGGATCTGCCCCGGGCGCTCGCCGAGATCAAGCGGGTCCTGCGGCCGGGCGGCGAACTGCGGTTCTTCGAGCACGGGCTGGCGCCGGGGCGGGCGCTGGCGACGGCGCAGCGGGCAGCCGACCGGACCCTGTGGCCGCTGCTCTTCGGCGGCTGTCACACGGCCCGGGACCCGCTGGCCGCGATCGAGGCGGCGGGCTTCGAGCTGGGCACGTACCGCAGGCTGCGTATCCCGGAATCGGGTCTTCAGATGCCCTCGTCACCCTGTGTCCTGGGCGTGGCCCGCAAGCCGTTCACGGAGAACGGGGGCTGAGCCTCACACGCTCCACCGACGCGGCTCGTCGGCGACGGCTCGCGCGTCCGCCTCGCTCTGCTTCACCGGCGGCGCCATGCCGCGGACCTGCCCGGGCGGGTTTCTCCGCCCTGCGGAATGCGATCGACGCCGCGGCGCGGCGGATGGTGGGATGGCCGCCATGAACGATCTTTCACTGTCGATACGGTCCGCGACCCCCGCCGATCTGGACGAGGTCCTCGCCTTCTGGAAGGTGGCCGCCGAGGGCACCAGCATCAGCGACGACGGGGACGGGGTCGCCCGCCTGGTGGAACGGGACCCCGACGCGTTGATCCTGGCCGAGCGCGAGGGGGAACTGGTCGGCACGGTCATCGCGGGCTTCGACGGCTGGCGCTGCCATCTCTACCGCCTCGCGGTCCACCCGGACCATCGGCGCCGAGGGGTGGGCAGCGCCCTCCTCGCGGCGGCGGAGGAACGGTTCACCGCTCTGGGCGGGCGGCGCGCCGACGCCGTGGTCCTCGACCGCAACACCTCCGCCCACCAAGCCTGGCGCGCGGCGGGGTACGGGCCCGAGCCGCAGTGGAGCCGCTGGGTGAAGCATCTGACGGACTGACGCGGTAGGAGGGGCCCCGCTGGGCAGATGCCTACGATGACCATGCTCCACCGACACCGCGCGGTCCCCCCGCCCCTGCCCGATCATGGGACGGAGGTGAACCGATGACCGAAGTGCTTCTCCTGCTCGTCGCCCTGCTGCTCTGCGTCGCCTGCGGCGCTTTCGTGGCGGCGGAGTTCTCCCTGACCACGGTGGAGCGCAGCGAACTCGAACGGGCTGTCGAGCGGGGTGAGCGGGGTGCCGCGAGCGCGCTGAAGGCCGTACGGAGTCTCACGTTCCAGCTCTCGGGGGCGCAGCTCGGCATCACCGTGACCAACCTGGTGATCGGCATGCTCTCCGAGCCGTCCATCGCCAAGCTGATCCGCGGCCCCGTCGAGGCGGCGGGGCTGCATCCCGCCGCCGCGTCCACCCTGGCGCTCGTCATCGGCACGGCGCTGTCCACGGTGGTTCTGATGGTGGTCGGCGAGCTGGTCCCGAAGAACTGGGCGATCTCCTCCCCGCTGGCCGTCGCCAAGGCGGTGGCGACTCCGCAGCGGGGGTTCACGGCGGTGTTCCGGCCCTTCATCAGCCACCTGAACAACACCGCCAACCGGATCGTACGCCGCTTCGGCCTGGAGCCGACCGAGGAGCTGGCCTCCGCCCGCAGCCCGCAGGAGCTGGTGGCGCTGGCCCGGCACTCCGCGAAGGAGGGCGCGCTGGAGGCGGACACGGCCGAGTTGTTCGTCCGCACCCTGAACCTCTCGGAGCTGACGGCGGAGAACGTGATGACCCCGCGGGTCCAGGTGACCGCGCTGGACCTGCACGCGACGGCCGAGGACGTCGCCAACGCCACGCGGGCGACCGGTCTGTCCCGCTTCCCCGTCTACCGGGGCAGCCTGGACACCGTGGTCGGCGTGGCCCACATCAAGGACGTCCTGGCGATCCCCGCCGACCGGCGGCCCCGTACCCGCGTCTCGGAACTGCTGCGCGAGCCCCTGCTCGTACCGGAGACGCTCACCGTGGACAAGCTGCTGGACCGGCTGTCCGGCAAGCTCGCCATGGCCGTGGTGATCGACGAGTACGGCGGTACGGCCGGGGTCGCGACGCTGGAGGACATCGTGGAGGAAGTCGTCGGCGAGGTACGCGACGAGCACGATCCCCACGAGACGTCCGATCTGGCCGCCGCGGGTGAGGACACCGACGGCCGCACGCTGTGGTCGGCGGACGGGGCGGCGCGCACCGACCAGCTCCGCAGAATCGGTCTGCGGGTGCCGGAGGGGCCCTACGAGACCCTCGCCGGGCTGATCGCCGCGGAGCTCGGGCGGATCCCGGCGGCGGACGACAGCGTCGAGCTGGCGGGCTGGCGGATCGATGTGGTGGACGCGTCGGGCCGCCGGGCCGCACGAGCCCTGCTGCACGCCCCGCTGCCGGGGTCCGAGGACCGGACGGAGGACGAACGGTGATCGTTCTCCAGCTCTTCATCGGTCTGCTGACCCTCGTGGCCAACGCCTTCTTCGTCGGTGCCGAATTCGCCATGATCTCGGTGCGGCGCAGCCAGATCGAACCGGAGGCCGAGGCCGGGAACCGGCGGGCCCACAGTGTCATCTGGGGCCTGGAGCACGTCTCCGCGCTGCTCGCCGCCGCCCAGCTCGGCATCACGCTCTGCACCCTGGTGCTGGGCATCGTCGCCGAACCGGCCATCGCGCATCTGCTGGAGCCGGTCTTCGACGCGGCCGGGGTGCCGCAGGGTCTGGTGCACCCGCTGTCCTTCGTCATCGCCCTGAGCGTGGCGACGTATCTGCACATGCTGCTGGGCGAGATGGTCCCGAAGAACATCTCGCTGGCCGAACCGACGCGCAGCGCCCTGGCGCTCGGCCCGCCGCTGGTCGCGATGGCCCGGGCCCTGCGGCCGGTGATCTTCGCGATCAACGCGTTCGCCAACGCCCTGCTCAAGCTGTTGCGGGTGGAGACGAAGGACGAGGTCTCCGCGACGTTCTCGGACGACGAACTGGCCCGGATGGTGCAGGACGCCGGGGACGCCGGGCTGGTCGACGACCGTTCCGCGCAACGCCTCCACCATGCTCTGGAGCTGGGGCGCCGGCCCGTGCGGGACGTGGTGATGCCGGTCGACCGGGTGTTGTACGCCCGGGTCGGCACGACCCCGGAGGAGCTGGAGCGGCTCTCCTCCGCATCCGGGTTCTCCCGCTTCCCGGTGATGGACGGCGAGCAGCGCATCCTCGGCTACCTCCATGTGAAGGACGCCCTGGACGCCATGCCCCGCGACGTTCCCTTCCCGGTGTCGGCGATGCGGCCGATCGCCCGGGTCCGGGCGGCGACCCCGCTGGACGACGCGCTGACCGCGCTGCGCCGCAGCCGGACCCACCTGGCGGCGGTCCTCGACGAGGACGGTCGGCTGGCGGGCATGGTCACGATGGAGGACGTACTGCGCGAACTCGTCGGGCGGCCGGGATCCCGCTGACCGGCCGCCCGGCTGGCCTGCCCGACCTACCGACCGGTACGCTCATCAGGCCATGGAATTGAATGCCTCCTACACCAGTCTCGTCGCGGTCGGCGACTCGTTCACCGAGGGCATGTCGGACCTGCTCGCCGACGGTACGTACCGGGGCTGGGCCGACGTCCTGGCCGCCCGGCTCGCGGTCCGGTCCCCCGGTTTCCGGTACGCCAATCTCGCCGTACGCGGGAAGCTCATCGGCCAGATCGTCGACGAGCAGGTGGCGGCGGCGGCCGAACTCCGGGCCGACGTGGTCACGCTCGTCGGCGGGCTCAACGACACGTTGCGCCCGAAGTGCGACATGGGCATGGTCAGGGGCCGGCTCGAAGAGGCCGTGGAGCGTCTCGCGCCGACCTGCAAACAGCTGGTGCTGATGCGCAGCCCCGGGCGCAGCGGGCCGGTGTTCGACCGGTTCCGCCCCCGGGTGGAGGCGCTGTTCGCCCTGATCGACGATCTGGCCGGGCGGCACGGCGCCGCGGTGGTGGACCTCTACTCCGCGCCCTCGATCGCCGACCCCCGGATGTGGGACGTGGACCGGCTCCACCTCACCGCCGAGGGCCACCGGCGCGTCGCCGAGGCCGTCTGGCAGACGCTGGGGCTGCCGGCCGAGCTGGACTGGCGGGCCCGGATGCCCGCGACCGCACCGCCGCGCTGGGCGGCCCGGCGGACGGAGGACGTCCGCTTCGCCCGGCAGCACCTGGCGCCCTGGATCGGACGACGGCTCACCGGCCGCTCCTCCGGCGACGGACGCTCGGGCGCCCAGTTCGACGCCGCGACGGGCAAGGCCTTCTGGATCACGCCCACGGACGCCGAGACCCCCGGCCCGGTGACGGAGTGGCGGCGCGCCGCCTCCCCCGCCCCCTCGTAGCCGACCTCCTTCGTAGCAAGCCACGAACGGGGGCGCGGCGCTGGCCTGCACGAACCGCCAGTAGAATCCGTTTACGTGAACGCCGTGTCTGCGAAGCCTCGCATCCCCAATGTCCTGGCCGGCCGCTACGCCTCCGCGGAGCTGGCCGTCCTCTGGTCCCCCGAGCAGAAGGTGAAGCTGGAGCGTCAGCTGTGGCTGGCGGTGCTGCGCGCTCAGAAGGACCTCGGGATCGAGGTGCCCGACGCGGCGCTCGCCGACTACGAGCGGGTGCTGGACCAGGTGGACCTGGCCTCCATCGCCGAGCGCGAGAAGGTCACCCGGCATGACGTGAAGGCCCGGATCGAGGAGTTCAACGCCCTGGCCGGGCACGAGCAGGTCCACAAGGGCATGACTTCCCGGGACCTCACGGAGAACGTCGAGCAGCTGCAGATCCGCCTTTCGCTGGAGCTGATGCGCGACCGCACCGTGGCCGTGCTGGCCCGGCTCGGCAAGCTCGCCGCGGAGTACCGCGAGCTGGTGATCGCCGGACGCTCCCACAACGTCGCCGCGCAGGCGACGACGCTGGGCAAGCGCTTCGCGACCGCCGCCGACGAACTGCTCGTGGCCTACGGCCGCCTGGAGGACCTGCTCTCCCGCTACCCGCTGCGCGGGATCAAGGGCCCGGTCGGCACGGCCCAGGACATGCTGGACCTGCTCGGCGGCGACGCGGGCAAGCTCGCCGAGCTGGAGCAGCGCATCGCCGGTCATCTCGGCTTCGCCGAGGCGTTCACCTCGGTCGGCCAGGTCTACCCCCGGTCGCTCGACTACGACGTGGTCACCGCCCTGGTGCAGCTGGCCGCGGCGCCCTCCTCGGTGGCGAAGACCATCCGGCTGATGGCGGGCCACGAGCTGGTGACCGAGGGCTTCAAGCCCGGTCAGGTCGGCTCGTCGGCGATGCCGCACAAGATGAACACGCGCTCCTGCGAGCGGGTGAACGGGCTGATGGTGATCCTGCGCGGCTACGCCTCGATGACCGGTGAGCTGGCGGGCGACCAGTGGAACGAGGGCGACGTGTCCTGCTCCGTGGTCCGCCGGGTGGCGCTCCCGGACGCGTTCTTCGCGTTCGACGGGCTGCTGGAGACCTTCCTGACGGTGCTGGACGAGTTCGGCGCGTTCCCCGCGGTCGTGGCGCGCGAGCTGGACCGCTACCTCCCCTTCCTGGCCACCACCAAGGTCCTGATGGGCGCCGTACGGGCCGGGGTCGGCCGTGAGCTGGCGCACGAGGCGATCAAGGAGAACGCGGTCGCCTCCGCCCTCGCGATGCGGGAGCAGGGCGCCGAGCGCAACGAGCTGCTGGACAAGCTCGCCGCGGACGAGCGGATCCCGCTGGACCGCGCACAGCTGGACGAGCTGATGGCCGACAAGCTCTCGTTCACGGGCGCCGCCGGCGACCAGGTCTCGTCGCTGGTCGCCCGGATCGAGGAGATCACCAAGCAGCACCCCGCGGCCGCGGGCTACGCCCCCGGCTCGATCCTCTGACCGGCACCGCCGTCACCGTATGACGCCAGGCGGCATGACACCCGAAGCCGCATGACCCCGGAAGCCGCATGACGCCGGAAGAGCTGAACGCCGCCCGTGGCCGCATCGTCCCCGATGTGGCCGCGGGCGGTCTGCGCGTGCTCTTCTGCGGGATCAACCCGAGCCTCACGACCGCGGTGACGGGTCATCACTTCGCCCACCCGGGGAACCGGTTCTGGCCGGTGCTGCACCGTTCCGGTTTCACCCCGCGCCAGTTGCGTCCGGCGGAGCAGGGCGAGCTGCTCGGCCTCGGACTCGGGATCACCAACGTGGTGGCGCGGGCCACGGCCCGGGCGGACGAGCTGGACGCGGAGGAGTTCCGGGCGGGCGGGGCCGCCCTGACAGCCAAGGTGGAACGGCTCGCCCCGCAGTGGCTCGCGGTCGTCGGCATCACCGCCTACCGCACGGCCTTCGGCGAGCCCAGGGCCCGTATCGGCCCCCAGGACCGGACGATCGGCGGGGCCCGGGTGTGGGCCCTTCCCAACCCCAGCGGCCTCAACGCCCACTGGACGGTGCGGACCATGGCCGAGGAGTACGCCCGGCTCCGGGAGGCCGTGCCCGACCGGCCCGGCTCGTAACCCGCGTCGTCCGGATCCGTCGCTTCCGGGCGACCCAGGTTGCGGCTCGATACCGGCTTCCCCGGCTGGTCGCAGGGGTCCCGGCCAGCGAGTACGATCCGGCAGAACATGCGCACGAGCTGGGAGGACATACCGTGGGCCGGCTGACCGGTGGGGACCCGTCGCTGCTGCGGCGGATCAATTCCGCGGTAGTGCTGCACGCCCTCAGGGGGGCCGGCGCACCGACGCTGACCGACCTGACGCGGATCACGGGGCTGTCGCGGCCGACGGTCGAAGGGGTCGTCGAGGGGCTCTTCGAAGCGGGACTCGTGGTCGAGGCCGTGCCCGACGAGAGCGAGGCACGACGCCAGGGGCGCCCTGCCCGGAGGTTCCGCTTCCGGGCCGAGGCGGGGCATCTCCTCGGTGTGGAGATCGGCCCGCACCGGGTCTCGGCGCTCATCTCGGGGCTGGACGGGCGGATCATCGGGGCAGGCTCCCGGGTGGTGTCGGAGACCGCGAGCGCGGACGACCGGCTCGACCAGGTCCGGGCCGTCATCGCGGATGTGCTGCGCCGCACCGGGGTGGCCCGGAGCAGTCTCCGCGCGGTCGGCGTGGGCAGCCCCGGGATCGTGGAGGCCGACGGCACCGTGCGGCTGGGCACGGCATTGCCGGACTGGACCGGCCTCCCGCTCGGGGAGCGGCTGCGCCGTTCGTTCCGCTGCCCCGTACTCGTCGAGAACGACGCCAACGCCGCCGCGGTGGCGGAGCACTGGAAGGGCGCGGCCACCGAGTCCGACGACGTGGTCTTCGTGCTGGCGGGGCTGAGCCCCGGCGCGGGGTCCCTGATCGGCGGGCGGCTGCACCGGGGGTTCGGCGGGGCCGCCGGGGAGATCGGCGCACTGCACCTGCTGGGCAGGGAGCTGACGCCGGAGCATCTGCTGTCGACGACGGACACCCCGCTGGACCCGCTGGACGAGCAGGCGGTGGCCGTGGTGTTCGCCAAGGCCAAGGAGGGCGACGCGGGGGCCCAGGCGGCGGTCGAACGGTTCCTTCAGCGGTTGGTGCACGATGTGGCGGCGCTGGTGCTGGCGCTCGACCCGGAGCTGGTCGTGGTCGGCGGCTGGGCCGCCGGACTGGACGGGGTGCTGGAGCCCTTGCGCGAGGAGCTGGCCCGCTACTGTCTGCGCCCGCCCCGGGTGACGCTGTCGCTGCTCGGAGAGGCCGCCGTGGCGACGGGGGCGCTGCGGCTGGCGCTGGACCATGTCGAAGAGGAGCTGTTCGCCGTCGAGGGAGCCGTGACGACCCGCCGCTGACCGTGCGGCGGACGCGGGCCGGGACGGAGCGCCACGGACGCGGACCGACCGGGGCCGAGCCGACCGACACGGGCGGGGCCGAACGACGCGCGCCCGCCGTTCCTCCCGAGGACCGGAGTCGTCGGGGAGAACGGCGGGCGCGGAGCCGAGCGGGCCGCGGGCGTCAGGAGGCCTGGCGCTCCGGCTGTTCGTCGTGGCTGATCTCCAGCGCGCCGGAGTCACCGAAGGTGAGCCGGCAGGTGTCCGCGCGGTAGGTGGCGACGGAGACGGCCGCCGTACCGTCCACGGTGAGGTAGCGGGTGGTGACGACGAGGACGGGGGCACCGGGGAGCCGGTCCAGTTCCTTGGCGTCGTCCGCCCGCGCGGAGCCGAGCTCGACGGAGCGGTCCTGGCCCTGGAGGGCGAGGCGGTGCAGCTCGCGCAGAACGCTCCGCGCGCGGACCGGGCCGGACGGGGCTTCGATGGCGGAGAGGTCGGGAACCGAGGAGGCGGGGACGTAGAGAAGCTCCGCCGCCACCGCCTGCCCCTGGGTGTCACGGATCCGGCGCACCACGTGCACCGCCTCGGCGGGGTCCGTTCCGAGCATCGCGGCCACCGCCGCCGGGGCCTTGGCCATGGTGCTGTCGAGCGGCTGCCACGCTTCGCCGCCGACCCCGTCCGCCCATTCCCGCTGGTCGGTGGAGACGGCGACGCCCACGCGCGGCGGGGCGACGGTCGTCCCGACACCGCGGCGGCGCTGCAGCCTGCCTTCGAGTTCGAGCTGCTCCAGGGCCTGCCGGAGCGTGGCTCGCGCGACGCCGAACCGCGCCGCGAGGTCCCGCTCGTTGGGCAGGATCTCCCCCACCGCAAAGTCCGAGTCGAGTGCCTCACTGAGCACGGTCTTGAGGTGCCAGTACTTCGGCTCCTGTACCGATTCCAGCTGCGTGGTCCCCACCCTGATCCTCCGCAATCGCCCGGCGCCATTTCCGCGACGTTATTTATTAAAGGTTCCTGCCTTAAGGGGAGACCCTAGGACGGCATACCCCCTTGGTCAAGACCAATCCTTATTCCGTGACGGAGCGAAACGGGACTCTGGCGCAGAGCGTTCACACGACGTTCGTGGTGCCGTGAGGCGGGCGCAGCACGAAGCCCCGCCATCGCGAGGGACGGCGGGGCTCTGACCAGGCACGCGGCAGCCCGGTGGGGCGGATGGGACCCGAGCGGGCCCGTGGCGCGTGCGGCTATTCGACGGGCAATCCGGCGAGCTTGTCCGGATTACGAATGATATAGGCGCATTGAATGACACCTTGGCTGACTTCGATCTGAAAGACGGTGTCGGCTTTCCCTCCGGCGAAGTAGACCACGGCGGGTCCACCGTTGAGCTCCATGACGCGGATCTCTCCGTCGGGGTCGAGTCCGGCCGCCACCGTGAAGAGGAAGCGGCCGACCTTGTCCGCGGTCTCGATGGGCCGCAGCGCCGCCTTCGCCCTGCCGCCGCCGTCGCTGACGAGCCGGACGTCCGGGGCCAGCAGGGCGAGCAGCTGCTCGATGCCGCCTCCGGAGGCGGCGGCCAGGAAGCGTTCGGTGAGGTCGCGCCGTTCGGCCGGGTCCACGTCGTAGCGCGGCCTGCGCTCCTCCACATGCCGCCTGGCGCGGCCCGCGAGCTGGCGGACGGCCGCCTCGGTGCGGTCCAGGGCGGCGGCGATCTCGGCGTACGGGAATCCGAAGGCCTCCCGGAGCACGAACACCGCGCGCTCCAGCGGCGAGAGCGATTCGAGGACGACCAGCACGGCCAGCGCGACGGAGTCGGCGAGGACGGCGCGTTCCGCGGTGTCGGGCGGGGTGGGTCCGAAGTCGGTGACCACCGGCTCCGGCAGCCAGGTCCCCGGATACGTCTCCCGGCGCGACCGGAGGTGCCTGAGCCGGTCGACGGCCAGCCGGGTGGTGATCCGCACCAGGAAGGCCCGCGGCTCCCGGACGTCCTCGCGCGCCGCCGCAGACCACCTCAGCCACGCCTCCTGGACGACGTCCTCGGCGTCGGCGACGCTGCCGAGCATGCGGTAGGCGACCCCGGCGAGTACGGGCCGGTGCTCTTCGAAGATCTCGGTCGCGACGTCGGCGGTCATCGATCCATCCCAGCCCACCGGCCACAGGGTGTCCAGCGGGAACCGCCGGGCCTCTTGAACTACAAGCTACCCGACGGTAATTGTTGTTGACGAGATGTCTACCCACTCCAGGGAGCAGCAGCATGACCACCACGGTCTCCTTCACCGTCGCAACGGCCGACGGCCCCCGCCCGGTCTCGGTCGCGTACGAACGGACCGGCTCGGGCGAACCGTTGCTGCTCCTGCACGGCATCGGCCACCACCTGCGGGCCTGGGACCCGGTGACGCGGATCCTGGCCGCCGAGCGTGACGTGATCGCCGTCGACCTGCCCGGCTTCGGCACCTCGCCCGCGCTGCCGGACGGAGTTCCGTACGATCTCGGGACCGTCGCCCCGGTCCTCGCCGCCTTCTGCGCCGAACTCGGCCTGGACCGCCCCCATGTGGCCGGGAACTCGCTCGGCGGGCTGCTCGCGCTGGAGCTCGGCCGCACCGACGCGGTCCGGTCGGTGACCGCGCTGTCCCCGGCGGGCTTCTGGACGGAGGCGGAACGGCGGTACGCCTTCGGCACGCTGCGGGCGATGCGCCGGAGCGCGCTGGCCCTGCCGGTACCGCTGATCGAGCGCCTGTCGGGCAGTGCGGCGGGCCGGACGGCCCTCACCAGCACCATCTACGCCCGGCCGGGCAGGCGTTCACCGGAGGCCGTCGTCGCCGAGACGCTCGCCCTGCGCGGGGCGACCGGCTTCCACCAGACGCTGGAGGTCGGCCGGGGCGCCTTCTTCGGCGAGGATGTGAAGGGCATCCCCGTCACCGTCGCCTGGGGCACCCGCGACCGGATCCTGCTGCGTCGGCAGGGAGTCCGCGCCAAGCGGGTCATCCCCGGCGCCCGACTCGTGCGGCTGCCCGGCTGCGGGCACGTTCCGATGAACGACGACCCGGCGCTCGTGGCCCGCGTCATCCTGGACACCAGCCGCTGAGCCGTCGCGCGGGGCGTCCGGTGTGCGGCCTTCCGGTGTGGGGCGCCCCGGCCGGCCGCCGGAGGTCCCGCGCCGCCCGAGGACACCGGAGCCGTACGCCACGCCGGCGCCGACCAGGAGGCTTCCCGCGCCCTGCGCGAGGCCGTAGGTCCCGGCTCCGACCACGGGGGCGGTCAGGGCGGCGGAGACCGGGATCAGCCCGGAGAAGAGCGTGGCGCGTTCCGCCCCGATGCGCTGCATCCCGCTGTACCAGCAGACGAACCCGATCACGGTGACGACGACGGCCTGCCACAGCAGCGCCGTCGCCTCGCCGCCGGTCGGGACCCGCAGGAACGAGCCGCCGTCCAGCAGCAGTCCGAGCAGCGCCGACTCGACGGCCGCGACGCCGCAGACCGTCGCGGAGAGGAGCTTCGGGCCCAGCGGCCGCAGGACCGGAACGGCCAGGACCGCGAAGCCGACCTCGCCCGCGAGCGCGCCCACCGAGAACAGCACGCCCGCCGGATCGGTGCGCCCCCAGCCCTGGACGGTGAACGCCCCGACGGCGACGAGGCCTGCCGCGTACAGCGTGGCGCGGGACGGACGACGGCCGTCCAGCAGCGGGACGAGCACGCCGACCACGATCGGCGCACAGCCCACGAAGACGCCCGGAACAGCCGGTTCCGCCGTCTGTTCCGCCGTCAGGACCGCCAGGTTGAACCCGACCATGCCCACGGCGGCGAGCAGGGCGATCCGTCCCCACTGGCGGCGGGTGAGGCGCCGGAGCCGGGCCGTCGCGGAGTCGGGATCGCGGCGCAGGAACGGGATGAGCAGCAGCGCGGCGAGGCCGTAGCGGAGCGCCTGGCCGCCCGCGAACGGATAGTCGCTGAGGACGCTGTTGGCCGTGAAGGATGCCCCCACCAGCACACACGCGAGGGCCGCGAGGAGGGCCCCGCGCAGAGAGGTTGCGTTCATGGGGGCGACGCTAGGGTCGGCGACGGACCGGTTTAAGGTCCACTTCCATGACGAGTTCGGGGACCAATCCGGGGGCGGAGGGGGTCGGGTCGGGCTCCGGGCCGGGGGCCGAATCGGAAGCCGGTCCGGGGGCCGTTCCAGGGTCCGGGCCGCTTCGCCCGGCGGCGGAATCGCTCTCTCCGGCCTGGGAGTTGCTGCTCCCCGCCGCTGCCGCGCCGACGCGCGGGCGGGGGCGTGCGCTGCGGTCCGCGCTCCGGGAGGCGGTGCGCTCCGGCCGTCTCGCGGGGGGCACGCGACTGCCCTCCAGCCGTGAACTCGCCGCCGATCTGGGGGTGTCACGAGGTCTGGTCACCGAGGCGTACGAGCAGCTCACCGCGGAGAGCTATCTGCGCAGCGGGCGGGGCGCGGGCACCTGGGTGAGCGAGGGCGTGCGCGCTGCGGAGCGTCCCGCACGCGACCGTGCGCCGGGCGCGGCGGGCGCACGCGTGGACTTCCGGCCCGGCACCCCCGATCTGTCCCTCTTCCCGCGCAGTGCGTGGGCCGCCGCCCAGCGGACGGTGTTCGGCCGGCTGCCGCGCGGAGCGCTGGGCTACCCCGATCCGCGCGGGCTGCCGGAGCTGCGCGAGGCCCTGGCCGGACTGCTCGCCCGCCGCCGGGGCGTGGTGGCCGATCCGGAGCGGCTGGTGGTCTGCTCGGGGGTGGCCCAGGCGACGACCCTGCTCGGCTTCGTCCTCCGGGACGAGGGCGTGGTGTCGGTCGGGGTGGAGGATCCGGGCAGTCCCGAGCACTCCTCGCTGTTCGCGGCGACCGGCCTGGGCACGGTCCCGCTCCCCCTCGACGACGAGGGCCTCGCCCTCGCGACCCTGGAGCGCTCCGGCGTACGCGCGGTGGTGACCACACCCGCGCACCAGTTCCCGACCGGAATCGGCTACTCCGCGCAGCGGCGCGGCGAACTGCTCGGCTGGGCGCGGGACGCGGACGCTCTGATCATGGAGGACGACTACGACGGGGACTTCCGGTACGACCGGGCCCCGGTGGGCGCCCTGCAGGGGCTGGATCCCGAGCGGGTCGTGTACACCGGCTCCGTGAGCAAGTCGCTGGCTCCCGGGCTGCGGCTGGGCTGGCTGATCGCGCCCGCCGCGCTCACCGAGCGGATCGTCGCCCGCAAACGGACGATGGACCTGGGCAACCCGGTGCTCGACCAGGCCGTCCTGGCCGACTTCATCGTGCGCGGCGGCTACGACCGGCAGTTGCGGCGCTGCCAACGGGCCTACCGGGAACGGCGGGACGCGATGGTGGCCGCGCTGGAGGAGCACTTCCCCGGCACGGCGGTCAGCGGCATCGCGGCGGGGCTGCACATCATCGCGCGGCTGCCCGCGCGGTACGGCCCCGAGGACGCCTTCCTGGAGCGGGCGGCGGGGGCGGGCATCGCCCTGCGGCCGCTGCGCGACTGCGGAACGGCCGACGCCGCGGACGGCACCCTGCCGCTCGTCCTCGGGTACGCCCATCTCACCCCCGGGGACATCGCCCGGGGGGTCGCGGCGCTGGCGGAGGCGTGGCGTACCGGACGGGCCGGTTCCGGCTGAGCGGTCGGCGGGGCCGCTCGGAGCCGACCGGCCGGGCGGCCGACCGGCCTCGCACGGCTGGCCGGGACCGACCGCCCGGGCCCGGCCGACGGGTGTCGTTCACCCGGGGTTCGGGCTCCGGCCGCCGCGAGGCACTAGGCATGGCGCAGACCGGCTCCGCACCGGGACGGGCCGCGACCTTCCCGGTACGGTGCACCGCCCGACCACCTCCCTGGAGGCGCTTCGATGTCCCACCGTCCGCACCGTCCGCTGGTGTCCTCTCCCGGCCGCCGTGCCGTCCTGCGCGGTTCGCTGATCGCCCCGGCGGCACTCGCCCTCCCGCCCGCGGTCGCCTCGGCGGCCCCCGCGCTGCACCTGGCGGGGCGGCCCGAAGCGTCCTGGGGTGTGCAGGTGGGCGGCGTCACCTCCTCGTCGGCGCTGCTGTGGGTGCGCTCGGACCGGCCGGCCCGGATGCTGGTGGAGACCTCGGCGACCGAGTCGTTCCGGCGGGTCCGCAGGTGGCACGGGCCGTCGATCGGGCCCGGAACGGACTTCACGGGGACCACGCCGCTGTACGGGCTGCCGCCGGGCGAGCAGGTGCACTACCGGGTGACGCTCGCCGATCCGGCCGATCCGCGCCGTACCGGCAAACCGGTGTACGGGACGTTCCGCACCGCTCCGGCGCGGCGCCGGTCCGGGGTGCGCTTCCTGTGGTCGGGCGATATCGCGGGCCAGGGCTGGGGCATCAATCCGGATATCGGCGGCTACCGGGTGTACGAGGAGATGCGCCGTCTGGACCCGGACTTCTTCCTGTGCAGCGGCGACAGCGTCTACGCGGACGGTCCGCTGGAGGAGAGCGTGACGCTGCCGGACGGCCGGATCTGGCGCAACGTCATGACCGAGGAGAAGGCGAAGGTCGCCGAGACGCTGGACGAGTACCGGGGCAACTTCCGCTACAACCTGCTCGACCGGAACGTCCGCCGCTTCAACGCGCAGGTGCCCGCTGTCGTGCAGTGGGACGACCACGAGGTGCGCAACAACTGGTATCCCGGCCAGATCCTCGACGACGCCCGCTACACCGAGAAGAACGTGGACATCCTCGCGGCGCGCTCCGTACGGGCCTTCCGGGAGTACGTGCCGCTCGCGCCGTCGCACGGTTCCGGGCACCGGTCGCGGATGTACCGGGTCGTCCACCACGGGCCGCTGCTCGACGTGTTCGTCCTCGACATGCGGTCGTACCGCAACGCCAACTCGCCCAATCGGCAGGCCGACGACACGACGGGCATCCTCGGCGCCGAGCAGTTGCGGTGGCTGAAGCGCTCGCTCGCCGCCTCCCGGGCGGAGTGGAAGGTGATCGCCGCCGACATGCCGCTCGGCCTGGTGGTCCCGGACGGTGCGACGAACTTCGAGGCGGTGGCGCAGGGTGACCCCGGGGCCCCGCTCGGGCGGGAGCTCCAGATCGCCGAGCTGCTCCGCTTCGTCAAGCACCGCCGGATCACCGGCACCGTGTGGCTGACGGCCGACGTCCACTACACCTCGGCCCAGCACTACGCGCCGGAGCGGGCGGCGTTCAAGGACTTCGCGCCGTTCTGGGAGTTCGTGTCGGGCCCGCTGGCCGCGGGCGGCTTCCCGGCCAATGCGCTGGACGGCACGTTCGGCCCCGACCGGGTCTTCGTACGGGCCCCCGACCGTGCCAATGTCTCGCCGATGGAGTCGCCGCAGTATTTCGGCGAGGTGGAGATCGACGGGGGCAGCGCGGAGCTGACGGTGCGTCTGCGGGCCGAGGGCGGGTCGGTGCTGTTCACCAAGGTGCTCCGGCCGGGCCGTGTCGGCCAGTAGCTGCGGCGAAGGGCTTCGGAGCGAACGGCGGCTTCGGCGAGGGCCGTTGTCAGTGGTGGGTCCTACGCTTTTTTCATGACCCGATCCGTTCAGGCCTTGGCCTACGCACGCCCGTCCGCCCTGGCGTCCTCGCAGGTGGGGCCCTCCCTCGGTCTGGAGACCGCAGGGGGCTCACCCCGCGCGGAGCGGAGGCGCACCCGCGGTTCTTCGCGGGTTTCCTCTCCGATCCGCGCATAGCCGCGCGCGGGCTGCTGGCGGTGGCGGACGTGGCCGCCGCCCGCTACTACCAGCGCACGCTGCCCGCCTCGCTGGACCCGGTGGTGACGGGGAACGGGGACCGGCTGCGCTTCGAGTCGTTCTCCGGCTGCTGCGGGGTGTATGCCCGGCTCGATGTGCTCCGGGAAGGGCTGGACGGGCAGGAGACGGGCCACGGTACGACGAATGTGGATGTGAACGCTCCGCTGCGGGAGGCGCTTTCGCGGATCACGGCGGACGATCCGCTGCATCTGCGGGTGGGTCCCGAGGAGCTGGCGGTGACCACCCTGGACGGTCCGGTGGTGGAGAAGAAGGTGCCGCTGCCCGACCGGTGGCTGCGCGGTTTCGCGGAGGCACAGGTCGCCTCGGCCGGATTCGATCTGCGGGCCGAGCTGACGGCGGAGCGGGCGGTGGCGTTCCTGCGGTCGCTGCCCCGCACCCCGTCCTCGGGGAACGCCGGGCGCGGGGCCCGGTGGGTGGTGGCGTCGGGCGGGTCCCTGCGCCCCACGACCCGGCCGGTCCCGGGCGCGGTGTGCCTGCCGGGACCGGAGCGGCTGGTGGCGTTGCAGCGGGTGCTGCGCGACGCGACGGCCCTGCGGGTGTACGGGCCGGTGGCCGACGGTGCGGCGACGGCGAGCGCCTGGGAGGTGGTGCTGCCCGGGATGCGGCTCACGCTGACGCTCTCCCCCGATTCCGCGCGGGGGTTCTCGGGTGAGGGCGGCGTCCTGGAGGCGCTGGCCACGGATGACGCGGCGGCCGACGCCGAGCTGGTGTCGGTGCTCCTGGCCTGGGAGCCCCGGATCGAACCGGCGTCGCTGGCCGAGCAGTCGGGGCTGAGCGTGGAGCGGGTGCGGGCCGCGCTGACCCGGCTGGGCACGGCGGGCCGCGTGGGGTACGACCTGGCGGACGCGGCGTACTTCCACCGTGAGCTGCCGTACGACGCGGACCGGGCGGAGCGGCACAATCCGCGTCTCGTGGCCGCCCGCCGGCTGGCCGGTGAGGGCGCGGTGTCGCTCGACGGTTCGCGGGCGACGGTCGTCTCGGGGGATCGCCGCTACCAAGTGCGGGAGAGCGGTTCCGCGTTCAGCTGTACGTGTCAGTGGTGGGCGGACTACCGGGGGCGGCGGGGTCCCTGCAAGCACGCGCTCGCCGTGCGCATGGTCCGCCGGGGTGCGACGGTCGCCGGAGGTGCGCGATGAACGACCTGCTGACCGCTGTGCGGGCGGGGCGTCACCACGATGTGCCGCCGTTGGTGCTCGCCCTGGACCGGCCCGGCCGCCGGTCCGCGCTCGCCGAGCTGAAGGAACTGCGCAAGGAGGTGCGGGGCTGGGACTGGCAGCGGCGCGACAAGATCCGCAAGGCGCTGCTGGTGGCCGGTGCGGGCTGTCACACCGGGGCGGCGGGGTGTGCCGCCTGGATCGGCGGCCGTGATCTGCGGGACTGGACCCGCTCCCCGTATCCGTTGATCCTCGCCTCGCTGAAGGACCGCGATCCGGTGTGGCTCGGCGATCTCGCCCGCCGCTTCGCGGGGCGCTCGGCCCTCTCCGAGGCGGAGTACACCTTCGTCGGCGAGCTGACCCGGATCGCCCGGGTCCCGCTTCCCGTCACGGACCATCTCGTGACGGGCTGGACGGAGCTGGTCGGCGCGGCGCGCTGGCGGCGCCGGACCCGCCGCCCGCTGACCGAGATCCTGCGGGACGATCCGCACGCCGCCGTGCTGGCGCCCCGGCTGTTCGAGATGGCGGAGCTGCCGCCGCAGGTCGATTTCCACGACGCGCCGGATTCACCGGACCACTGGCCCGGAGCGGTGTGCGCGCTGGCCGAGGACGGGGTGCTGGACCGGTCGTATCTGGTGGAGCGGTGCGTGGCGCGTCTGATCCGTGGCGGCAGATCCGTCGACCAGCGGTTCTTCCTGGCCGTTCTCCAGCGGCTGGAGGCGACGGAGGACGAGGAGCGGCGGCATCTGCGGGACTGGACGGCGATGGCGGCGGACGGCATCGCGCCGGTCGCCTCGCATGCCCAGCAGGTGCTCGTACGGCTCGACGCGCGGGGCGCGTTGCCGACCCGGGAACTGGCGGACGTGTCGGGGGCGCTGCTCTTCCGTCCGGAGAAGAAGCTGGTACGGGCCCAGTTGACGCTGCTGGGCAAGGTGCTGCGCCGGGACTCGTCGACGGCTGGCGAGCTTCTTCCGGCGGTCGCCGAGGCGTTCGGCCATGAGGGCATCGACATCCAGGAGCGGGCTCTCAAGCTGGTGGCCCGGTATCTCCCCGCCGTCGCCGGCCCGGAGGTGCGTGAGCTGCTGGCATCGGCAGCCGCGCAGTTGGGCCCCGTGCACCGGGAGACGGTCACCGCCCTGTTCGGCGGTCTCGTGGAGGAGGTGCCGCAGCAGGTGTACGAGGAGTTCCTGCCGCCCGCGCCGGTGCTGCGGCGTCCGGAGCCGGCGCCGGAGACCGTGGCCGAGCTGGTCGAGGAGGTGGCCGCCCGGGTGAAGGCGCAGGCGTCGGAGCACTGGATCCCGGCGTCGGCCGTCCTGGACACCTCGGCCGGGATCACCGGTTTCGAGCGGGCGCTCGACGGCCTCGTCCGGCTGGCCCGGAGCGACCGGGAGGAGCTAACGGGGGGTTTGCGGGAGGCGCTGGCCGGGGTGCACTTCGTCGAGCACGGCCTGTCTCCGTACATGGTCGATCCGCGCGGCGTCTCGACCTCGCACGGGCTCTCGGTCGTGGTGGCCTCGCTGCTGGGCCTGGTGTCCGAGCGGGACCGGGTCGCGTGGCGGGCGAAGACGGTCGTGACGGGGGCGGACGCCTGTGCCCATGCCGCGCTGAACGGGGTGCTGCTCGACCGGGTGTGGGAGGTGTCGGAGGCGATAGCCGCCGGGCGGGTGCCGTTCCTGCTGGCGACGCCGACCTGGCACACCGGGGCGGTCGAGGCGGTCGAGCTCGTGGAGCGGCTGCGGACCTACCGGGAGCTGGGTGTCCGCCCGGGGCCCGCCGACTTCGCCCAGGCCCTGCTGCGGGTCCGCCGGGGCGACGACCCCGAGCGGGCGGAGACCGCCGCGGCGGCCGAGGCGCTGGGCACCGGCGAGGGCGACCGGCTGGCCGCCTGGATCCGGGCCGAGGACGCGGTGGCCCCGGTGCTGCGGCATCCGGCGACCACCGTCTCCCGCCCGTCGGCGGGCACGTGGTGGCAGCGCACGACGACCGGGGCCCGCCAGGTGCTGCCGGCGACCCGGGAACGGCTGGTGATCCAGCGCGACTTCCCGGCGGCCTTCCACTGGCTGGGCCGGTCCCAGCTCCCCCGCGCCCAGGAGTGCTACCACTGGGGTCCCGAGCGGTCCTCGCACTGGACGGCCACCCTGCCCGGCGACCCGGAGACGCTGGCCGCCTGGCTGATGCCGGATCTGCTGTTCGCCGCCGACCAGGGGCAGCGGGGAGCCGTCGGGTTCCTGCCCGCGCTGGCCGAGAGCGCGGGCGAGATCGGCGGGGCGATGCATCTCGCGCTGGCCTACGCGCTCGGCGCCCGGCACCCCGAGGACCGGACGGCGGCGGTGGACACGCTGCTCGTGCTGGCCGCGCGGGGACGCCTGGACGGGGCGGTGCTCGGGCGGGAGCTGGCGATCCTGGTCGACCGCGACCTGGTGAAGGTGAACCGTACGGCCGACGCGCTCGGCACGGCCGCCGCCACCGGCGCCTGCCGGACGGTGCTGACCGTGCTGGCGGCGATGCTGCCCGGTCTCCTGGCGTACGAGAAGACGCCCCGGGGGCTCGGGGACCTGCTGTCCGTGGCGGCCGAGTGCGCCGAGCGCTGGGGTACGGGCGGGATCGAGCCGATAGCGGGGCTCGCGGCGACGGCGGGGCGCAAGGGCTCGTCCCAGACGGTCCGCCAGGCCGCCCGGCTGCTCGCCGCGTTCGGGGGCCGGGAGATCAAGGAGCGATCGGCCCAGGAATCTGACCGAAAAGCGACGATAGGGGACCAGATCAACACGTAACCCATCAGTCACAAGGCGTTCGTGATCAGGCAACACCGTTCGTTCACAGTGAGGATATGACTGATGTGACCTCCGCGAAGAGCGCCCGCCGTCCGCACCACTGGCGGCGGGACCTGATCGAACTGGCCGCCCTGTTCACCGCCGTGGCCGTGGCCGACGCGATCGCCAACCTGATCGGACACCAGCCCGACGGGCCCTACCTGCTCATGGCGTCGGCGGTGGCGCTGGTGGCCACCGCCGCGTTCCACACCTGGTGGGCCCGGCGCCACAGTCACGCACCCCCGTCGGACGAGGCGGACGTCGCGCCGGTCGGGCCCGGCGCGGCGGGCGGGACCGGCGCGGCGGGCGGGACCGGCGCATCGGCCGGCGAGGCCGAGGGCACCGGTGAAGGCGGGATCGTCGGCGCCGGGGATTCCGGGACCACGCTGTGGCGGATGCGGACGACGGTGCTCGACGCCCCGGGCAGTCTGGCCGCGCTGTGCACGGCGCTCGCCGGGCTCCGCGTCGACATCCTCACCCTCCAGACACATCCGCTCGCCGAGGGCACCGTCGACGAGTTCCTGCTGCGGGCCCCGGCCTCGCTCCAGGCGCAGGAGCTGTCCCGGAAGATCGCGGCCGCGGGCGGCGCCTCCACCTGGATCGAGCGGGCGGACGCCCACGATCTGGTGGACACCCCGACCCGGGTGCTGTCGCTGGCCACCCGGACGGCACTGGACGCGGCCGAGCTGCCGCTCGCCCTGCGCCAGTTGCTCGGCCGGTGCACCATCCACTCGCTGCCCGCCGTCTCCGTGACGGGCCGGGCGACCGGCCAGAGCGCCCCGGTCGAGGGCGTGCTGGAGGAGACGGTGATGCGGCTGCGGGACCCGTCCGGCGGGGTGATCTCCGTCGAGCGGCCCTATCTGCCGTTCACGCCGACCGAGTTCGCGCGGGCGCGCGCCCTGGTCGAGCTCGACGCCCGGCTCGGTCCCCGCGTGCCGCGCAGCGAGGACGTCCTCACCCTGCCCGAGGGCAACGAGATCACCGTGCGCCGCGCGGACCGCGGCGATCTCGCCGCCGCCCGCGCCATGCACGACCGCTGCTCGCAGGACACCCTGGGCCTGCGCTACCACGGTCCCGTCGCGGACGCCGACCGCTATCTCGACCATCTGCTGAGCCCCCGTTTCGGTCGCACCCTGGCGGTGCAGACGGCGTCGGGCAGGCTGGTGGCGCTGGGCCACCTCCTCTGGGACGGCGACGAGACCGAGGTCGCCCTCCTCGTCGAGGACGACTGGCAGCGCCGGGGCATCGGCTCCGAACTGCTCCGCCGCCTGGTGGCCCTGGCCGAGGAGGCGGGCTGCGACAGCGTGTACGCGGTGACGCAGTCCCGCAACACCGGCATGGTGGCCGCGATGCGCGCGCTGGAGCTGCCCCTCGACTACCAGATCGAGGAGGGCACGCTCGTCATCACCGCCCGGCTGTCGAGTGAAGAGGCAGCACGGCCGTCCGCGCCGACGGAACGGGCCCGTCGCTGAGCGCCTGGCACAGATCCGCCCACAGGTCCTCGACGTCCTCCAGGCCGACCGACATCCGCAGCAGGCGGTCGCCGACCCCGGCCGCCCGCCGGTCTCCCTCCTCCACGATGCGGTGGCTGATGGAGGCCGGGTGCTGGATCAGCGAATCCACGCTGCCGAGGCTGACGGCGGGCGTGATGAGCCGCACCCCGGAGATCACCCGGTGCGGGTCCCCGTACACCTCGAAGGAGATCATCGCGCCGCCGATCCGCGGGTAGTGCACCCGGGCGATCCGCGGGTCGGCGGTGAGCCTGCGGACGAGTTCGGCGGCGCTCGCCGACGCCGCCCGGACACGTACCGGCAGCGTGGACAGACCGCGCAGCAGCAGATAGCCGGCCAGCGGGTGCAGCACCCCGCCGGTGGCGAACCGCACCTGGCGCAGGGTCGCGGCGAACTCCTCGTCGCAGGCGACGACGCCGCCCATGACGTCCCCGTGGCCGCCGAGGTACTTGGTGGCACTGTGCAGGACGATGCGGGCGCCCTGTTCGACGGGGCGCTGGAGGACCGGGGTGGCGAAGGTGTTGTCGACCAGCAGCGGCACGGTTCCGCAGGCATGGGCGACGGCCCGGATGTCGACCTCGGCGAGGGTCGGGTTGGCCGGCGTCTCGACCATCACCAGGCCGGTGTCCGGGCGGATGGCGTCGGCGATGCCCGCCGGATCGGTCCAGGTCACCTCGGTGCCCAGCAGCCCGGCGCCGAGCAGATGGTCGCTGCAGCCGTAGAGCGGGCGGACCGCGACGACATGGCGCAGTCCCTGGCTCGCGCGGGCGAGCAGGACGGCGGTGAGCGCGGCCATCCCGCTGGCGAAGGCCACCGCGCTGTCGGTCCCCTCCAGCCGGGCGAGCGCCGTCTCGAAACGGCCCGTGGTGGGGTTGTCGAGCCGGGCGTAGACGGGCGGCCCGTCGGGGAGGGTGCCCGTGGTGGCGAAGGCGTCGATGCGCATCGCCTCGTCGCGCGAGTCGTAGGAGGGATAGGTGGTGGACAGGTCGATCGGCGGGGCGTGCACGCCGAGGGGGCGAGGTCGTCGCGTCCCGCGTGCACGGCTTCGGTGGCGAGAGCCCTGGACGGGGTGGGAGCAGGGGGCGTCATCGAGACTTCGTTGTCCATGGCGTCACTCTGAACAGTTACCGGTTCGTAGCGGCCGGTGCCCGTGCTACGTTCGCCACATGTCCGATTCCGTCGCTCTCGATCCGGTGGATCTACAGATTCTGCGGCTGCTGCAGAACGATGCGCGGACCACGTACCGCGAGCTGGCGGCGGAGGTCGGCGTGGCCGCTTCGACCTGTCTGGACCGGGTGGCCCGGCTGCGCCGCAGCGGGGTGATCCTCGGGGACCAGTTGCGCCTCGATCCGGCGAAGCTCGGCCGGGGGCTCCAGGCGCTGCTGCTGGTGCAGGTCAGGCCGCACCGCCGGGAGTTGATCGGGCCGTTCGTCGACCGGATCAGGTCGCTGCCGGAGTCCCGTGCGCTGTTCCATCTCACCGGCCCCGACGACTATCTGGTGCAGGTGGCGGTGGCCGACGCGGCGGATCTGCAGCGGCTGGTCCTGGACGAGTTCACCTCGCGCCGGGAGGTGGCCCGGGTGGACACCCGGCTGATCTTCCAGCAGTGGGAGTGCGGTCCGCTGCTGCCGCCCGCCGCGAACTGACCGGCCGGGTTCGGACACCGGGCGGCCCCCGGTGATGACGGAAGGGCCACCGCCGTACGAGGATGTCCGCATGTCAGACACTTCGAGCAGCGCGCTGCCCCGTCAGGTCGCCGACGCCTACGTCGACGCACTCATCGAACTCGACCCCATCACGGGCACCTATCTGGGGGTGCCCGAAAGCTCGCGTCGGCTGCCCGACTTCTCACCGGCCGGCCAGGAGGCGTCCGCCGGCCTCCTCCGCGAAACGCTGCGGAAGCTGGACGCCGCCGAGCAACTGCCCGGTGCGGACAGCGATGCCGAGCGGCGCTGCGGGCGGCTGCTGCGGGAGCGCCTGACGGCGGAACTCGCCGTGCACGAGGCGGAGGAGGGCCTGCGGGCCGTCTCCAACCTGTCGTCGCCCGCCCACAGCATCACCGAGGTCTTCACCCTCACGCCGACCGCGACGGACGAGGACTGGGCGGCGGTCGTGGAGCGCCTGCGCGCGGTGCCCGCCGCGTACGAGGGGTACCGCGCCTCGCTCGCGCTCGGTCTGGAGCGCAAGCTGTACGGCGGCCCGCGCGCGACCGCCACCTTCGTCGGGCAGCTCACGGAATGGGGCGGGGAAGGCGAGAGCGAGGGGTTCTTCGCCGAGTTCGTGGCCCCCGGCCCCGCGTCCCTGCGGGCGGAGCTGGACGAGGCGGCCGGGCAGGCCACGGCCTCGGTGCTCGCGCTGCGGGACTGGATGCGCGACGTGTACGCCCCGGCGATCGAGGGCGCCCCCGACCCGGTCGGCCGGGAGCGGTACGCCCGCTGGTCGCGGCTGTACAACGGCACCGACCTGGATCTCGACGAGGCGTACGCGTACGGCTGGTCGGAGTACCACCGGCTGCTCGCGGAGATGCGGACCGAGGCGGAGAAGGTGCTGCCCGGGTCCGGTCCCTGGGAGGCACTCGCCCACCTCGATGTGCACGGCACGCACATCGAAGGGGTGGACGAGGTCCGCGAGTGGCTCCAGGGCCTGATGGACGAGGCGATCGAGGCGCTGGACGGCACGCACTTCGACCTGGCGGAGCGGGTACGGAAGGTGGAGTCCCGGATCGCCCCGCCCGGCGGGGCCGCCGCGCCGTACTACACCAGCCCCTCCGAGGACTTCTCCCGCCCCGGGCGCACCTGGCTGCCCACCATGGGCGAGACCCGGTTCCCGGTGTACGACCTGGTCTCCACCTGGTACCACGAGGGCGTTCCCGGCCACCATCTGCAGCTCGCGCAGTGGACGCACGTCGCCGACACCCTCTCCCGCTACCAGGCCTCGGTCGGCATGGTCAGCGCGAACGCCGAGGGCTGGGCGCTGTACGCGGAGCGGCTGATGGACGAGCTGGGCTTCCTGCCCGATCCGGAGCGGCGGCTCGGCTACCTGGACGCCCAGATGATGCGCGCCTGCCGGGTGATCGTCGACATCGGCATGCACCTGGAGCTGGAGATCCCGGCGGACTCCCCTTCCACCCGGGCGAGCGCTGGACCCCCGATCTGGCGCAGGAGTTCTTCGGCAACCACAGCGGCCGCCCCGCCGACTTCGTGGAGAGCGAGCTGACCCGCTATCTGTCGATGCCCGGCCAGGCCATCGGCTACAAGCTCGGCGAGCGCGCCTGGCTGCTCGGCCGGGAGAACGCGCGCGCCGCGCACGGCGACGCGTTCGACCTCAAGGCGTGGCACATGGCGGCGCTCTCGCAGGGGTCGCTGGGCCTGGACGATCTGGTGGACGAGCTGTCCCGGCTCTGACCGGGCCGCTGGTACGTACAGTCCGAAGTCCCCTCAGGCGAAGGAAGGCAGCCTGTCATGACCGAGCGCGGCGGATTCCTGTTCTGCGCCGACCCGTTGAGGGCCTCGCGGCCCGATCCGCAGTTCGCCGGGGATGTCGCGGCGGCACGGGCGGCGGGCGGCCGCATCGCCCTGCTCGATCATGACGCGCTGCTCGCCGGTGACGCGGCCGGGGCGGTGGCCCGGGTCGCGCGGGACTCCGGACCGTACTGGTACCGCGGCTGGATGATCCCCTCCGCGCGGTACGCGGAACTGGAGACGGCGCTCGGTGCGCGGGGCTGCGTCCTGCTCACCGACGCTGTGGGCTATCGGCGGGCGCACGAACTCCCGGGCTGGTACCAGGAGTTCGACGGGCTGACACCGCGCAGCGCCTGGTGCGCCACGGTTCCGGGGGCGCCGCCGCCCTCCGCCGACGAGCTGGCCGGGCTCGCGGCACCACTGGGGCCGGGGCCCGGCATCGTGAAGGACTTCGTGAAGTCCCGCAAGCACGAGTGGCACGAGGCCTGTTACGTGCCGGAGCTGGCGGACCGGAAGCAACTGGCTTCTGTGGTGCGCCGGTTCATCGCGTTGCAGGGCGACTTCCTCGCGGGTGGCCTGGTGCTGCGAGCCTTCGAGCCGTTCGTCGCGGACGGCGAGGCGCGGGTGTGGTGGGTGGACGGGGAGGCGGTGCTCGTCACCGCTCACCCGGACACCCCCGACCGGCGCCCCCTCCCCGAACTCCCCGCCGTGCGGGAGGCGGTGGTCCGTCTCGGGCTCCGCTGGGTCACCACCGACCTGGCGTTGCGCGAGGACGGGGTGTGGCGGGTGGTGGAGGTCGGCGACGGCCAGGTCAGCGGAGTTCCCGCCGGGGCGGAGACGGGCGAGCTGTTCGCCGCGCTCGCGGCGGCCGGGGTGAACTGAGCCCCGCTGGGCCCCCGGTGGCCTCCACCGGGACCCGCTCGGGGCTCAGCAGCCGCAGTCGGCCGCGTCGACCGGTGCGGTCAGCGGATCGGCCGCGCGCCGCTCGCCGCCCTCCCAGGTCTCGTAGGCGAACCCCTCGCGCACCCAGTACTCGAACCCGCCGAGCATCTCCTTGACCCGGAACCCCCGTTGGGCGAGGGCCAGGGCCGCCCGGGTGGCACCGTTGCAGCCCGGGCCCCAGCAGTACGTGACCACGGGGACGGCCGGGTCGAGCAGTGCCGCCGCCTGCTCGGGGATCAGGGCGGTGGGCAGGTGGACCGCCCCGGGGATGTGCCCCTGGTCCCAGGACGCGGTGGAGCGGCTGTCCAGGACGACGAACCCGGGGTCGCCGTCGGCGGCGAGCGCCGACGCGACGTCGGAGACGTCCGCGTGGAAGGCGAGCGAGGCGCCGAAGTAGGCGGCCGCGGCGGCAGGCGAGGCGGGCGGGACGCGCAGGACGGGGTGGTCGGCCAGGGCCGTGGAGTGCGAGGTCATGACCATGAATCTATGGCCGCGAAACCGGCCCGGGAAGTGAGATTCCCCGGCGCTCCACTTGATCGGCCGGGGATTTCCCTGTTGCCTCGGGGAGGTGACCGACTATTCCCCGGACGCCACCGACTGGCGCATCCTCGACGTCCTCCAGCGCGACGGCCGCGCCACCTTCGCCGAGCTCGCCCGCGCCGTCGCCATGTCCCCGAGCGCCGTGACGGAGCGGGTTCGGCGGCTGGAGGAACTGGGGGTGATCAGCGGGTACGCGGCGGTGGTCGACGCCGAACGGCTCGGGCTGCCCATCCTCGCCCTGGTGCGCCTGCGCTATCCGAACGGGAACTACAAGCCCTTCCACGATCTGCTGGAGACCACGCCGGAGATCGTCGAGGCCCACCACGTCACCGGCGACGACTGCTTCGTCCTCAAGGTCACGGCCCGCTCGATGAGGCATCTGGAGGAGACCACCGGGCGGATCGGAGCGCTGGGCTCGGTCACCACGAGCATCGTGTACTCCTCCCCGCTCCCGCGCCGCGCGATCGGCCGCTGAACCGCCCGGAGGAGGCTCGCTCACGCGAGGCGGTGGCGGACCGACGACCCCTGGCGCTCCTTCACCACTTCGAGCCGGGCCGGGATCCGGCGGCGCAGGTCGGCCACATGGCTGACGATGCCCACGCTGCGGTCCCGCTCCCGCAGGGAGTCCAGTACGTCGAGCACCTCGTCCAGCGTCTGCTCGTCCAGGCTGCCGAACCCCTCGTCGATGAAGAGGGTGTCCAGGCGTACGCCGCCGGCCTCCTCGGTCACCACATCGGCGAGGCCCAGCGCGAGGGCCAGCGAGGCGAAGAACGTCTCCCCGCCGGACAGGGTCGCGGTGTCGCGCTCGCTGCCGGTCCAGGCGTCGACCACGTGCAGCCCCAGTCCGGCGCGGCGGCCGCCGGTGCGGGCGTCGGAGTGGACCAGCGTGTAGCGGCCCGAGGACATCCGCTGGAGCCGTGCGGTGGCGGCGGCCGCCACCTGTTCCAGGCGGGCGGCCAGGACGTACGCCTCCAGGCGCATCTTGCGTTCGTTGTCGGCGGAGGTGCCCGCCGCCAGACCCGCGAGCCGGGCGATCCGCTCGTACTCCTGGCGTACGGGGCCCAGCCGCCGTACCTCGTCGGCGGCCTGCCGGGACAGCCGGGCCAGTTCGCCGCAGCGCTCGTCTGCGGCGGCGAGCGCGGACGACGCCTCGCGCAGCAGCCATTCCGCCGCCTCGAACTCCCCCTGTGCCGCCGCCGGTTCGGCTGTGGGCCGTTCGGCGGCCTCGCGGGCGTCGCGCTCGGCACGGCGGTCGGCCACCGCGGCGGCCTCGGCCTGCCAGGCGTCGATGCGGTGCTGGAGGTCGCGTTGGGCGGCGGCGTCGAGGAGCGTCGCGGCGGCGGCCTCCGGGGTGTCGAAGCCGGCCCGGAACGCCGCGTCGGAGAGCCGGTCGTCGGCCTCCTTGCGCCGCTGGGCCGCGCCCTGTTCGGTGCGTACGGCATCGGCGGCGTCGGCGAGGCGTGCCACGCGGCGGGTCAACCGCTCCGCGTGCGCCGCGACGGACGGCGACTCACCCCGGGCGGCGGCGATCTGCTCCTCCAGGCGGGCCTGCTCGGCATCGAGGGCCTCCCGTGCGGCGGTACGGGCGGACATCCGACCGTGCGCCTCCTGCCGCTGCTCCAGCCGCTCGGTGTGCTCGCGCTCGGCGGCGGTGAGTGCCTCACGTGCCGGGTTCGTCGCGGCGGCGAGTCGGTGGGCCTCGGCGTGCTCGTCGGTCAACCGGTCGACCAGTGAGCCGAGTTCGGCCACGGTGGAGGCCGCGGAGGCATCGTCCCCCCGAGCCTCCGTCTCCGCCGCCGCGTGCCGTTCGCGTACGAGTCCGAGCTGCTGTTCCGCGCGGGCGCGGGCCTCCTCGGCGGACTGCTGGGCGGCCAGCGCCCGCTCCTCCGTCGCCCGGTCGACATGACCGTCGCCGGGGCTGGCGGGGACCGGGTGGTCGGCCGACCCGCAGACCGTGCAGGGCTCGCCCGCGACGAGACCCGCGGCCAGTTCCGCCGCGATGCCCCGCAGTCGGCGCTCCCGCAGATCGAGCCAGGACTTCCGCGCGTCCAGCTCCTGTTCGCGCGCGCCGGTGAGCCGCTCCTTCGCCTGCATCACGTCCGTGGCGAGGGCGTCACGGCGGCCGGCCGCGTCCAGGCGGCGGCGGGCCGGGGCAAGGAGTCCGGCAAGCTGTTCGGCGCGGGTGGCGGCTTCCTGCGAGGCGTCGACGCGTCCCTTGAGGGCCGCACGGGTGGTGTCCCAGTCGGCGAGCCACGCGTCCGCCTCGCGGATCAGCTCGTCGTCGGCCTGGGCCTCCCGGTCCAGCCGGACGCGCTCCCCGTCGATCCGTGCGCTGCGCTCCTCGGCCTCTCGTGCCGCGTCGAGCGCGTACAGCTCCTGCTGGAACTTCCGCTCCAGCTCGGCCAGTCGGTCGGCGCCCGCGTCGCGCAGCTCCGGAGAGAGCAGCGCGCGGGCCCGGCCGAGACCGTCGCACGCGGCCCGGTACGCCCGCTCCGCCTCCTCGCGCAGCTCCAAGGCGGGGGCGACCCGGTCGGCCTTGCGGGCGCGCCCCAACTCCTCCTGGCAGCGGTCGTGTTCGGCTCGTCGCTCCTCCAGGGCCACGGAGCGCAGACGGGTCTCCTCGTACCGCTGCTGGAGTCGGGCGAGTTCACGTACGGCGTCCAGCGCGAGGCGGGCCTCGCGCTGCCGGCCCTCGGCCCAGGCGACGAGGCGGTGGGCGATGTCGAGCCGTTCGCGGGCCGTGGAGCGGGCGATCGCGGCCCACTCCAGCACCGCTTCGGCGAGGCCGGGTTCGCCGGGCCGGACGGCGATCGGCGTGGCCTCGGCCCCGGCGGGTCCGGCCGCCTGGGCGAGGCGCTGGGCGAGGGCGATGATGCGTTCGTCGGCGGCGGTGACCTTGGCCTCGGCGCCCCGGCGCAGTTCGGCGAGGCGTTCCTCGACGGCGGCGAAGCGGCGGGTGTCGAAGAGCCGGCCCAGCAGCTTGCCCCGGGCCTCGGCGTCCGAGCGCAGGAAGCGCGCGAAGTCGCCCTGCGGCAACAGCACGACCTGACAGAACTGGTCCCGGCTCATGCCGATGAGCTGGGTCAGCTCCTCGCCGATCTCCTGGTGCGACTTGCTGAGGGCGTGCCAGCCGCGCTCGGGGTCGTAACCGCGCAGCCTGCTCTGGGCCTTCTCCATCGTGAAGCCGTCGCCCCGCTTCTTGGGGCGCGGCTGGGCGGGGCTGCGGGTGACTTCGAGGCGGCGGCCGCCGACGGTCAGCTCCAGCTGGACCTCGGTGGGCAGGTCCACGGGCGCGTGGTCGCTGCGCAGGGAGGCCCCGGGGCTCTGCCGGGCGCCGGGGACGGCCCCGTACAGGGCGAAGCAGACGGCGTCCAGGACGGAGGTCTTGCCCGCGCCGGTGGGGCCGTGGAGCAGGAAGAGTCCGGCGGAGGACAGGGCGTCGAAGTCGACCTCCTGGGTGGCGCCGAACGGCCCGAAGGCGGTGACGCTCAGGCGGTGCAGTCTCACCGGGACACCTCGCGCACCGTCTCGTCGACCCGGACGTCGTCGAACGCGGCACGCAGCACGGTGCGTTCGAGCTCGCTGGGGCCGCTGCCGCCGCGCACGTGGGCGACGAAGTCCTCGGCGATCTGGTGGTCGTCGCGGCCCTTGAGCCGCTGGGCGTAGGAGGCTCCCGGGTCGTCCGGCGGCCGTTCGGGGTCGAAGACGAGGCTGAGGGTGTGCGGGAAGCGCCGGGCGAGGCGGGCCATGGGGTCGGCGGGGCGTACCGGGTCGGTGAGGGTGGCCTCGACCCAGGCGTGCTCGTGGCGGTCCAGGGCGGGGTCCTCCAGGAGGGTGTCGAGGCGGCCGCGGAGCCGGGCGAGGGGCCGTTCCACGGGGCAGTCGATCCGTTCCTCGGCGGCGATGCCGCCGTCGGCGTCGAGGTCGATGAGCCACATGGTCTTGCGGTGGTCGGCCTCGGAGAACGAGTAGGCGAGCGGCGATCCGGAGTAGCGGACGCGGTCCGTGACCCGCTGGGATCCGTGGAGATGGCCGAGGGCCGCGTAGTCGACACCGTCGAAGACCCCGGCGGGGACGGCGGCGACCCCGCCGACGGTGATGTCGCGTTCGCTGTCGCTGGGCTCGCCGCCCGCGACGAAGGCGTGCGCGAGGACGACGGAGCGGGTGCCGGCGGGGCGGGTGGCGAGGTCGGCACGGACCTGGTCCATGGCGGCGGTGAGCACCGCCTCGTGGCCGGCCTTGCCCGCGCCCAGGGCGTCCTTGACCAGGGCCGGTTCCAGGTAGGGCAGCCCGTAGAACGCCACGTCGCCATGGTCGTCGGCGAGCACGACGGGGTGGCGCAGCCCTCGGGGTCGGTCCGCAGATGGATCCCGGCGCGTTCGAAGAGCCCGGCGCCGACGCCGAGCCGGCGGGCCGAGTCGTGGTTGCCGGAGATCATGACGGTGGGGACTCCGGCGGCGGCGAGCCGGTGCAGCGCCCGGTCGAACAGCTCGACGGCGGTGAGCGGCGGTACGGCCCGGTCGTAGACGTCGCCCGCGACGAGGACGGCGTCCACCTCGCGCTCCTCGACGGTCGCCACGAGGTGGTCGAGGTAGGCGGCCTGGGCGTCCAGCAGGGAGACGCGGTGGAAGGACCTGCCCAGGTGCCAGTCCGAGGTGTGCAGGAGCCTCACGCCATCACTCCGCCGGTCTTGGCCTGCATCGTCGTCGTCCTCCACCCCGTGGGCCGCGCACCGGCGGCCCGTGATCCCGCTCGGCACCGACCACGCTAACGCCGCCGGGTCGCCGGACCCGCATCGATCACGATTTTCGCCCCCGTGGGATTCCCCTCACCTCACGCGGTTCACGCGGTCGCGTCCCCGTACGCCTCCCCGCCCAGCTCCAGGGTCGCGGTCCCCGCTGTCGTGTCGGCCAGCCAGGCGGTGAACGCCTCGACATCGCCGTCCGGCAGTCCGATCCCGATGGTGACGGCCTCGGCGTACCGCACCTCGCGGACGTCCCGCCCGGTGGCCCGCAGGTCGTTCTCCAGCTTTCCGGCCCGCTGGTGGTCGACGTGGATCGTGGCGAGCCGGAAGCGCTGCCGGGTGATCGTGCCGAGCGCGTCGAGGGCTTCGCCGACCACTCCCCCGTACGCCCGGATCAGTCCGCCCGCCCCGAGTTTGACCCCGCCGTAGTAGCGGGTGACGACCGCGACGACGTACCGCGTCTCCCGCCGCATCAGCATCTGGAGCATGGGGACGCCCGCCGTGCCGCCGGGTTCGCCGTCGTCGCTCGCCTTCTGGACGGAGGCGTCGGCGCCGATCACGTACGCGAAGCAGTTGTGGGAGGCGGTCGGGTGCTCCTTGCGGACGCGGGCGACGAACTCTTGCGCCTCCTCCTCGGTGGCGGCGGGGGCGAGCGAGCAGAGGAAGCGGGATCGGTTGATCTCGCTCTCGTGCACGCCCGCGCGGGCGACGGTCCGGTACTGCTCCTGCATCCGTCCACCCTATGCGCCGCCGCGAGGGCGGGGCTCGGCGGGAATGGGGAGGTGGGGGCCGTGGGTTGTCCCGGCATGAACACAGACGGCAGGAACACGGACGGCAACGCGGACGGCAGCAGCACGGCGGACCCGTACGCGGACGACGCGACGATCCGGCGGATTCTTGAGGAAACGGGCGACACCTGGGCGGTGGTCGGCCTGTCGGACAACTCCTCCCGGGCGGCCTACGGAGTGGCTCAGGTCCTCCAGCGGTTCGGCAAGCGGGTGGTGCCGGTCCACCCGAAGGCCGAGACGGTCCACGGGGAACAGGGGTACGCCTCGCTCGCGGAGATCCCCTTCCCGGTCGACGTGGTGGACGTGTTCGTCAACAGCGAGCTGGCGGGCGCCGTCGCGGACGAGGCGGTGGCGGCGGGCGCGAAGGCGGTGTGGTTCCAGCTCGGCGTCGTGGACCCGGACGCCTTCGGGCGGACGCGCGCGGCGGGCCTGGACATGGTCATGGACCGGTGCCCCGCGATCGAGATTCCGCGGCTGGGTGCTCGCGCCTGAGCTGCCCGGGTGTGCGGGGCGCCGCGAGGTGGGCAGAATCCCCGCCGTGAAGGACGTACTCGATGTGACCGACAGGGCCCGGGCGGCAGCCGCGCTGACCGCGCTCGGCGTACGGCCCGGGAATGTGCTCTTGGCGCACGCCTCGCTGCGGTCGCTGGGGCCGGTGGCGGGCGGGGCGCGGGGGGTGCTGGACGCGGTGCGCGGGGCCGTCGGGCCTGCGGGGACGGTGGTGGTCCCCGCCTTCACCCCGGAGAACTCCGACACTTCCCCGCACTACCGCGCGCGCGTGCGGGGCCTGGACGCCGGGGCCGTGGACGCCGTGCGCGCCGCGATGCCGGCGTACGACCCGGCGCTGACGCCCGCGCCGTCGATGGGCGCGCTGGCCGAGACCGTACGGACGGCGGCGGGGGCCGAACGCAGCGCGCATCCGCAGACCTCGTTCGCCGCGCTGGGCCCGGGGGCTGCGCGGCTGCTCGCCGGGCACCGCCCCGACTGCCACCTCGGGGAGGACTCGCCGCTGGCCCGGCTGTACGAGGCGGATGCCCGGATCCTGCTGCTCGGCACCGGCTACGCCACGTGTACGGCGTTCCACCTGGGCGAGTACCGGATGCCCGGCCCGCCGCGCCGGAGCTACCGCTGTGTGGTGGCGTCGCGGGGGTGCGCCGGTGGTGGGAGTACGAGGATGTCGCCCTGGACGACGGGGACTTCGCCGCCCTGGGCGCGGCGTTCGAGGAGGCCGCGGCCGAGGGTGACGTACGGGTGGGGCGCGTGGGCGCGGCGCAGTGCCGGCTCGTCCGGCTGCGCCCCGCCGTCGACTTCGCCACGGCCTGGCTCACGGAGCACCGGACGCCGGGGAGTTGACCCGGCAGGCCCCGGCCGCCGTTCGAGGGGGAGGCTCAGACGCCGAGGCCCTCGACGATCACCGCGCCCGGGAGGGCGGCGAGCGCCTTGCCGGGGACGATGAGCTTGCCGCGCCGGCTGCCACTGCCGATCAGGACCCATTCCTGGTCCACGACGGCGGGGTCCAGCAGGAGAGGCCAGGCGGCGGGCAGCCCGATCGGGGTGATGCCGCCGTACTCCATGCCGCTCTCGCCGACCGCCGTGTCCATGGGGGCGAAGGAGGCCTTGCGGGCGCCGAGGTGCTTGCGGACCGCGCCGTTGACGTCGACCCGGGTGCGGGAGAGGACGACGCAGGCGGCGAGGGTGACGTCCTGGCCGCGCTTGCCCGCCACGACCACGCAGTTGGCCGAGGTGTCGAGGAGTTCGACACCGTGGTGTTCGGCGAAGACGGCGGTGTCGGCGACGGCCGGATCGCTGTCGACGTGGACGAGCTGATCGGCGGTGAACTCGCCCCAGCCCGCGGCCAGCGCCGCGACGACGGGGGCGGGGAGCAGGTCGAGCCGTTCCGCGGCGGGAGCGGCGTCGTCGAAGGTGCCGATGGGTGCGCGCATGGCGCTCACGCTAACAGCGGCGGGGCGGGGCCGGCCGGGCGTCTCAGGGGACGGGCACCCCGGCGAGAGGCACCTCGGCGAGGAGCCTCCGCGCAGGCCTCTCAGCGGACGGGCGGGATGGCGACGGCCATGGTGAAGACCGTCGGTTCGCCGCCCTCGTTGCGGTAGCCGTGCGGCACGTGCGCCTCGAAGGTGGCGGAGGTCCCGGCGGGGACGGCATGGGCGAGGCCGTCGACGAGGAGGGTCAGTTCGCCCTCGGTGATGTGGAGGAGTTCGACGGTGCCCTCGGGGTGCGGGTCGGACGTGGTGCCCTCCCCGGGCATCAGCCGGCAGGTCCACAGTTCGAGCGGACCGCGGGCCTCCGTTCCGACGAGCAGGGTGGTGGAGCTGCCCGCCTCGGTGGACCACATGCGGACGGCCCGGCTCTCCGGGACCAGCCGGACCTGGGGCCCCTGCTCGTGGTCGAGGAGGGTGGTGATGGGCACGCCGAGCGCGTCCGCCAGCTTCACCGTGGTGCCGACGCTCGGGTTCGTCCGCGCCTGCTCGATCTGGATGATCATCCCGCGGCTGACTCCGGAGCGGGCCGCGAGGGCGTCGAGGGTGAAGCCGCGCTCGCCGCGCCAGCGCTTGAGGTTGCGGGCCAGCGACTGGGTGAGCTGGTCGAGGTCGGACACGTACCGTCCCTGCGGTGGATGGTCGAGAACGCGGTCAAGAATATTGCACTGCCGACTGCCGTACGGTGCACTCTCCCGCCGCACTCCCCCGTCCACCGTGCCGTACCGCTGCTCCCACCGGGGCTTACGGGGTCTCCCGCACCTCGTCCAGCTCGGCGAGGGCCAGCAGCTGCTCGGGCGTGACGCCCTCCGGGATCGGCACGGGGGCGGGCGTACGCAGAGGCGGCTGCCAGCCCTGCTCCGGGTCCCAGCTGCGCACGACACGGGCGGGGGCTCCGGCGACCACCGCGTGGTCCGGGACATCGCCCCGGACGACGGCGCCCGCCGCGACCACCACGTTCCGGCCGAGCCGGGCCCCGGGCAGGATCACCGCACCGGTGCCGATCCAGCACCCGGGGCCGATCGCCACCGGTTCCATCCGGGGCCACTGCTTGCCCACGGGCTCGTGCGGGTCGTCGTAGCTGTGGTTGGTCGAGGTGATGTAGACGTACGGGCCGCAGTACGTGTCCGAGCCGATGGTCACCGTCGTGTCGGCGATCACATGGCTGCCGCGCCCCAGCACCACCCCGTCGCCCAGGGTGAGGATCGGGTCGGGTCCCAGGTCCAGGTCCGGCATCATCCCGGCGGTGAGGGTGACCTGCTCGCCGATGATGCAGTGCGCGCCCAGCTCGATCCACGGCTCCCCGAACACGGTCCCCTGCGGGAAGGCGAGCCGGGTGCCCGCGCCGATCGCGCCGAACCGCAGCCGCCCGGGGTGCTCGGCGGTGACCGCGCCCGCCCGCTGTGCCCAGGCCCAGCCGAGGTGGACCGCGCGCGAGGCGGCGCTGCGCGGCCAGCGGGCGAGGAAGGAGAACGTGTTTCGGTTCTTCGGCACGCGCTCACGGTAGTCGGCGGTGCGGTGGGCGATCCCCGCGGTGACCTGTGATGTTCACCCCACTGCGCGGCGCCCGCCGGGAGCCCTCGCCTAACGTGGGAGTCGGCCTGATCCGGTGGAGAGGGCCCAGGAGCACCACACCGGCGCGAAGGAGCAGGCGATGGCGGAGCAGGCGTTGATCACGGGCATGGGCGGCAAGGAGCCGGACATCGACGTGGACGCTTTTGTGGCCCCGACCTCCGTGGTGATCGGCGAGGTGACGCTCGCCCCGGGGTCCAGCGTGTGGTACCAGGCCGTGCTGCGCGCCGACTGCGGTCCGATCACGCTCGGCCCGGACAGCAACATCCAGGACAACTGCAGCGTGCACACCGACCCCGGGTTCCCGCTCACGGTGGGCGCGCGGGTCTCGGTCGGCCACAACGCGGTGCTGCACGGCTGTGTGATCGAGGACGACGTGCTGGTCGGGATGGGCGCCACGGTGCTCAACGGGGCGCACATCGGGGCGGGTTCGCTGGTCGCGGCGCAGGCTCTGGTCCCGCAGGGGATGCAGGTGCCGCCGGGCTCGCTCGTCGCGGGGGTGCCCGCGAAGGTGAAGCGGCCGCTGACGGCCGAGGAGCTGGAGAGCATCCGCTTCAACGCGGCGGGCTACGTGGAGCTGGCGAAGGCGCACCGCGAGGCGCACGGCGGCTGACGCCCGCCCGCAGAACGCCGGAAGGCACCGAAAGGCACCGGGCCGCCGCCCCTCCCGTTCCCGGAGGGGCGGCGGCCCGGTCTCATCTGCGTACGGCAGTGGTCAGCCGTTGGGGCGCAGGGTCCAGACGACGGTCATCTCGCCGGTGACCGCGCCGTCGGCGCGCGTGATCTCGATGACGACGGGGAATTCCGGCCGCTGTCCGGCATCCAGCTCGGCGACGACGTCGGCGATCGGGCGTCCGAGGGTCGCGGTCGCCGTGACCTCCCCCTTGGCGAGCTTCTTGTAGCCGATCTCGGCCTTCACCGCGAGCGGCACGGCGCGCGACATCTGGTCGCCGAAGGCGGCGATGACGATCGCGCCGCTGGCGGACTCGGCGAGCGTGAACATCGCTCCGGCGTGGGGTCCGCCGAGGTGGTTGTGGTAGTCCGCCTGGTCGGGCAGCCGGACGACGGCGCGCTCCGGGGTCGTCTCCAGGAAGTCGAGGTTGAGGGTCCGTGCCATCGGGACCGTCGCGACGAGCATCTCGCCCACGGTCATCTGTTCAGCGCTCATGCCCGAAGGTTACTCACCAGTAGAACCGTTTGGCCATCCCCTTGTGACGGCTCCGGTACAGGGCGGCCGTAGAAGTGGGCACACAGCCCATCTATGGTTACTGGCCATGTGGCCAGGAACGCAGCCGCCCGGGGGCGAGCAGAACCCGCAGGACCAGAACCAGAACCCGTACCAGCAGCCGGGGTACCAGCAGCCGAATCCCTATCAGCAACCGGGATATCCGCCGCAGGGCCAACCGGGGCAGCCCGCCGAGCCGGGCTACGGGTACCCGCAGGGCCCGCCCGGCGGGCAGCCGGGCTACCAGCAGCCCAATCCCTACCAGCAGCCGACGGTCCCGCAGTACGCCGTCCCGGGTCCGCCCGGCGGGCCGACGCCCGGCGACGACAAGAAGAAGACGACGATCGTGGCGATCGTCGCGGCGCTGGCCGTCGTGGTCGCGGCGGGCGTCACCGGATTCCTCGTGCTCGGCAAGGACGACGACGGCAAGAACGTCGCCGACGACAAGGCGTCCGCGTCGCCGAGTGCCAAGCCGAGCGAATCGGCCACCGACGCCGCGCCTCCCGGCGAGAACCCTCGGGGTTCCGAGAGCGACCCCAAGCCGCTCATTCCGGGCTGGAAGGTCGTCACCAACCCCAAGTGGGGCACCCAGTTCGACGTCCCCGGTGACTGGGAGGTCGCCAGTTCGGGAACGTTCTCCGGCTTCGAGGACGCCAAGAAGGAGGACGGGTCGCCGGTCGCCGGCTTCTCCGCACCCGCCTACTACAAGAGCAAGTGGTGCGTCGACGACTCCGACGGGGACGGCCGCGAGGAGGACACCGGGCTCGCCGGCGTCGGGACGAAGGGGGCCCAGGGCGCCAAGAACACCGACGAGGCCGCGACCAACGAGGCCGGCAACTGGGTGTGGGCGGCCTACGCCCAGCTCGACCCGAAGAACAAGATCAAGGTCGGCAAGGCCAAGGCGTTCACCACGAAGTCGGGTCTCTCCGGCAGCGTCGTCCAGGCCACCGCGCTGGGCCTCGCCAACAAGGAGAAGTGCGACAGCGACGGGAAGTCGATCGCGTTCTCCTTCAAGAACTCCAAGGGCGAATTCTCCACCTGGGTTCTCTATGCCGCCGCCGGCGTCAAGGACGAACTGCCGGACACCACCATCCAGCAGATCCTGAGCACGGTCCGCCTCGCGGGTGAGCCCACGGGCTGACACCCGCACCGCGTTCCCGCATCCCCTGCCGCCCCGCTCCACCCGCCGGAGGACTCAGCCGACGCTGAAGGCCCCGGCGGGCGGTTCGGGCGAGGCGACGGCGTCCGCGTCCGCCACCGGGCGGGCCCCGTCGATGAACCGGGTCAGCGCGGCACCGTGGGTGACCCGCGCCGGGAAGGCGTCCGCGGCACAGCGGCGGACGAGCGGGTCCACATCGACGGGCGTGTACGAGGCGAGCAGCACGACATTGCCGAAACGCCGCCCGCGCAGCACCGCCGGTTCCCCGACCAGCGCCAGCTCCGGGAAGACCTCGGCGAAGTTCGCCAACTGCGAGCGGAGGAAGGCGAACGGCGCGCTGTCGGCCAGGTTGGCCGCGTAGATCCCGTCCGCGCGCAGGGCCCGTCCGGCCGCCCGCGCGTACTCGACGGACGTGAGGTGCGCCGGAACCCGGGAGCCACCGAAGACGTCCGCGATCAGAAGGTCTGCGGAGGCGGGGGCCGCCGCTTCCAGTCGCGCCCGGGCGTCGGCCGCGTGCAGGGTGATGCCGCTCTCCCCGGGCAGCGGCAGATGCTCCCGCACCAGCCCCAGCAGCCCCCGGTCGGCGTCGACGACGTCCTGCCGCGAGCCGGGGCGGGTCGCGGCCACATAGCGGGGCAGGGTCAGCGCGCCACCGCCCAGATGCAGGACGTCCAGCGGCGCACACGGCTCCGCCGCGCCGTCCACGACGTGGGCGAGCCGCCGCACGTACTCGAACTCCAGATGGGACGGGTCGTCGAGGTCGACGTAGGACTGGGGCGCGTCGTCGACCGTGAGCAGCCAGGCCCGGTCGCGGTCCACGTCGGGCAGCAGCCGGGCGGTGCCGCAGTCGACCTCGCGGATGACGGGTATCGGCTCGTTCACCTCTCCATTGTCGCCTCCTCGCACTGCGGCCCGCCACCCCGGACAAGGGGTGGCGGGCCGCAGTCGATCAGAGCAGCTCGGTGACCGTTCCCGCGCCGACCGTGCGGCCGCCCTCGCGGATCGCGAAGCCGAGGCCGGACTCCAGCGGCACGTCACGGCCCAGCTCCACGGTCATGGTGACCGTGTCGCCGGGGCGCGCGACCGCTGCCTCGCCGAGGTCGACGTCACCGACGACGTCCGCCGTACGGATGTAGAACTGCGGCCGGTAGCCGGTGGCGACCGGGGTGGTCCGGCCGCCCTCCTTCGCGGACAGCACGTACACCTGCGCGGTGAACCGGCGGCTGGGCGTGACGCTGCCGGGCGCGGCCACGACATGGCCGCGTCGGACCCGGTCGCGCTCCACCCCGCGCAGCAGCAGCGCGACGTTGTCCCCGGCCTCGGCGGACTCCATCGGCTTGCCGAAGGTCTCCAGGCCGGTGACGACCGTCTCGACGTCCGCGCCCAGCACCTGCACCTTGTCGCCGACGCGGACGGTGCCGCGCTCGACGGCGCCGGTGACGACGGTGCCCCGGCCGGTGATGGTCAGGACGTTCTCGACGGACAGCAGGAACGGGGCGTCGGTGTAGCGCACCGGCATCGGTACGTACGTGTCGACGGCGTCCAGCAGGCCTTCGATCGCCGCCGTCCACCGTGGGTCGCCCTCCAGCGCCCTGAGCCCGGAGACCCGGACCACGGGGACGGTGTCGCCGCCGTACCCGTGCGCGGAGAGCAGCTCGCGGACCTCCAGCTCGACCAGGTCGGTCAGCTCGGGGTCGCCCGCGTCGGCCTTGTTGAGGGCGACGACGATGTGGTCGACGCCGACCTGACGGGCCAGCAGGACGTGCTCGGCGGTCTGCGGCATGATCCCGTCGAGCGCGGAGACGACGAGGATCGCCCCGTCGAGCTGCGCCGCTCCCGTGACCATGTTCTTGATGTAGTCGGCGTGTCCGGGCATGTCGACGTGCGCGTAGTGGCGGGTGTCGGTCTCGTACTCGACGTGCGCGATGTTGATGGTGATGCCGCGCTGGGCCTCCTCGGGGGCCCGGTCGATCCGGTCGAAGGACACATACGAGGTGGAGCTCCCGCCGCGCTCGCTGAGGACCTTGGTGATGGCGGCGGTGAGGGTGGTCTTGCCGTGGTCGACGTGGCCCATGGTGCCGATGTTGAGGTGCGGCTTGGTGCGCACGTAAGCCGTCTTGGACATGGCTGATTCCTTCTGAAGCACGCGAAGCTGAGAAAAGACGAAGACCCCGGGGCCCGGCCGACCCTCCCCTTGCGGGGTCCGCCGGACTGTCGGGGGAGGGTCAGCTTCGGGCGCCGCCGAAGGGCGCTGCGGCACCGGCGAACGCCGATGCGACTGCTGCTGCGGCAACTGCTGCTGCGGTCGGGGCGAGTGCCTCGGCGACCGCGTCGTTCACGGCAGCCTTCGGCGCGTCCGCGACTGCGGACGGCGCTGCGAGGAAGGCGTACCGGAACATGCCCCTGATCATGGCCGGGCACGGCGGCCGCGTCGAATGGTTTTCGGAGGGCTGCGAGGTTCTGAGGCTCAGAGGTTCTTGAGGGCCTCGCGCACGGAGAGCGGCGACAGCCGGGTCCGCGCGCCGTCGACGAAGTCGCGTACGGCGGCGGGGTCGGTCTTGGCGTACTCGCGCAGGGCCCACCCGATCGCCTTGCGGATGAAGAAGTCGGGGTGGTCGGCGCGGCGCAGGCAGTAGCCGAACAGCCGGTCGGCGTCCGTGGCTTCCTGGTAGCGCAGCTGGTGCAGCAGCGCGGTCCTGGCGGCCCAGAGGCTGGGGTCGTCGATCCACCGGTCCATCTCCCGGGCGAGCGCCGGGTCGGCGGCGACCAGCGGGCCCGCGACATGCGCGGCGAGCAGGTCGACCGTGTCCCACCAGGGGACGGTGGTCACCAGGTGGTGCAGGACGGGCAGGAAGCCGGAGGTGCAGCGGCCCGCGTGGCGGCGCAGATAGTCGACGGCGAAGTAGTGGTACTCGCGCTCGGGCAGCAGCCAGCAGCGCAGCGCGATCGCCGTGCAGTCCCCCTCGTCCGGCCGACCGGTGCCCGCCAGCACGGTCCGTGACAGGGCCCGGCGCTCGGGGGTGGGGATCCCGAGGAAGGGTGCGACGTGCTTCATGTACGCGGCGGCCCCCTCGGCCCGTACGGGGTCGGCGGCGGGGGCGTAGGAGGCGACGAGCCGCTCCAGGACGGTGTCGGCGAGGATGCTGACCGGCGGGGCGGGTGCGTCGGCGGCAGGGTCGGCGTCGGGGGTCACGCGACGCACATTACGGCGATCACACATCCTTTTCGGTTACTCTCCCCGAATGTTCGACCCCGTCCCCGCCGCCCGGCCCGCCTCGGGTCCGGCCCTGCGCCTGACCCGGGCGCTGTTGTCGCCGTGGTCCCGGTTCTCGCTGCTCGTCGTCGTCCTGCTCGGGGCCGCGTCGACGATGCTGCTGTTCGAACCACAACGGCTGCTGGAGTCGGGGTGGCCGACCCAGCTGACCGGCGGCACGGCCGCGATGCTCTTCGGACTCGCGTACGGGGCGCTGACGGTGGCGTTCGTGCCGCGCCCGCTGCTCAACATCGCCGCGGGCGCGTTGTTCGGCGCGCAGACGGGTCTGGCGGCGGCGCTGGCGGGCACGGTGCTGGGTGCGGGCGTGTCGTTCATGCTGGGCCGGGTGCTGGGTCAGGACGCGCTGCGGACCCTGCTGCGCGGGAGGCTGCTCACCGCGGCGGACGGGGTGCTGAGCCGGCACGGCTTCCGTTCGGTGCTGGCGCTGCGGCTCTTCCCCGGCGTGCCGTTCGCCGCCGCCAACTACTGCGCGGCGACCTCCCGGATGGGCGCTCCGCCGTTCCTGCTGGCGACCGGTCTCGGGTCGATCCCGAACACGGCGGCGTACGTGATAGCCGGCAGCGAGGCCGCGTCGCCGACCTCGCCGGTGTTCCTGGCCGCCATGGGCTTCATCGTGCTGTCCGCTCTCGGCGGGGCGCTGGTGGCCTGGCGCCGACGCCACCGGCTGGGCCGGAACACGCCGGACAACTGAGCTACGGCGGCACGTGGATGACCGGTGCAGTCGGCCTGACGTTCACTTTCAGGCGATACGCTGCCCGCGACCTCGATGTCCTTGACCGCACTCCGCACTTTGCACGCAGCCGACGGGCCCCAGCCGCCCGTGGCCGATGCACGATCACCTCCGGGATGGCCTAAGCCCCATGAGCTGGTTCGAATCATTCGTCCTGGGACTTGTTCAGGGACTGACCGAGTTCCTGCCGATCTCCTCCAGCGCGCATCTGCGGCTGACGGCCGCGTTCGCCGGCTGGCACGACCCGGGGGCGGCGTTCACCGCGATCACCCAGATCGGCACCGAGACGGCGGTGCTCATCTACTTCCGCAAGGACATCGCGCGCATCCTGTCGGCCTGGTTCCGCTCCCTGACGGACCGTGCGATGCGCAGCGACCACGACGCCCAGATGGGCTGGCTGGTCATCGTCGGCTCGATCCCCATCGGCGTGCTGGGCCTCACCCTCAAGGACCAGATCGAGGGCCCCTTCCGCGATCTGCGGCTGATCGCGACGACGCTGATCGTCATGGGCATCGTGCTCGGCGTCGCCGACCGGCTGGCCGCGCGCGACGAGACGGGCGGCAAGCACCGGGTGGTGAAGGAGCGCAAGACGCTCAAGGACCTGGGTGTCAAGGACGGTCTGATCTACGGGCTCTGTCAGGCGATGGCGCTGATCCCCGGCGTCTCCCGCTCGGGCGCGACGATCAGCGGTGGCCTGCTGATGGGCTACACCCGCGAGTCGGCCGCCCGCTACTCGTTCCTGCTGGCGATCCCCGCGGTGCTCGCCTCGGGCGCGTACGAGCTGAAGGACGTCGGCGAGGGGCATGTCTCCTGGGGGCCGACGATCTTCGCGACCGTGGTGGCCTTCTTCGTCGGCTACGCCGTCATCGCGTGGTTCATGAAGTTCATCACCACCAAGAGCTTCATGCCCTTCGTCATCTACCGCATTCTGCTCGGCATCCTCATCTTCGCCCTGGTCTGGTCGGGCGCACTGAGCCCGCACGCGGGCGAGTCGGCAGGCTGACCCGACGGGTGTGCGCCCCGCCCGGGAGCAGCCGGGCGGGGCGATCCAGCAGCGCAGCAGCCAGCAGCGCGGATAGATGGTTCCACCGTACGGCGGGGGTCTGACAACGCCGGGGGCGTCAGGGCCGGTGGGGCCTCAGGCCGGTGGCGGACAGGATCGCGTCGACCGTCTCGGCCACCGTCAGCTCCGCGCTGTCGATCCAGATCCTCTCGTCGGCCAGTTCCTCGCGCATCGCCCTCTCCAGGAAAGACCAGTCCGTCGTGAGCGTCTTGTCCCGGGCGAGATTGCGCTCCCGGGCCTTCGCCGCGCCCGGTGCCAGGATGACAGGGTGCAGCGGTCCGCCGGTGAGCGTGGCGCGGTAGAAGTCGAGGTGGGCGCGGCGTACGACGACGTCGTCGATGACCGGGAGGAAGCCCGCGGTGAGGAAACTGTCCGCCAGCAGGCAGGCGTTGCGGGCCCGGAGGAAGATCTGGCGGTCCGCCTCCTCGTCCGGGTCGGGCGAGGGCCACCGGCCGCCGGAGACGATGAGTTCCTGGAGGGCGTCCACCTCGATGCGGGCGGAGGCGGCGAACCGGGCGGCGAGCGCCGCGGCCACCGTGCTCTTGCCGCTGCCGGGGATGCCGGTCAGCAGGAACGCGCCCGCCGCCGGCACTTTCGTGTCCACCGGTACTTCCGCCCAGGCCATCCCCGTACTCCCTCGTCCCGTCAGTACACGTCCCGTACGTATCTGCGGTCCGAGGCTAGCTGTTTGACCTGGGCGGCCGCGGTGTCGGGTTCGAGCCCCCCGTGGGCGACGGCGATGTCACGCAGCGCCCGGTCGACGTCCTTGGCCATGCGGGAGGCGTCCCCGCAGACGTAGAGGTGGGCGCCGTCACGGAGCCAGGACCAGAGCTGGGCTCCGTGCTCGCGCATCCGGTCCTGGACGTAGACCTTGGCCCGCTGGTCGCGGGAGAAGGCGGTGTCCAGCCGGGTGAGGGTGCCCGAGCGGCTCATCGCGTCGAGTTCCTCGCGGTAGTAGAAGTCCGTGGCGCGGTGCTGCTCGCCGAAGAACAGCCAGTTGGCGCCCGAGTGGCCGAGCGCACGGCGTTCCTCCAGGAAGCCCAGGAACGGGGCGACTCCCGTACCCGGGCCGACCATGATCATCGGGGTGGCCGGGTCGGCGGGCGGGCGGAAGCGGTCGTTGCGCTGGACGAACACCGGTACGGCGCTCTCCGGTTCGGCGTCCGCGAGGAACGTGGAGGCGACGCCCTTCCGCATCCGGCCGAGGGCGCTCTCGTAGCGGATCACGGAGACCGTGAGGCGCATCCGGTGGGGGTCCACAAGAGGGCTGCCGGCTATGGAGTACAGCCGGGGGCGCAGCGGTCCCAGCACCTCGGCCCAGGTGGCGGCCGAGGCGCGTACCGGGTGCTCGGCCAGCACGTCGACGGCCTGCCGCCCCCAGGCCCACCGGTCCCGCTCGCCCTTGTTGTCGGGGCGCAGCAGCTTCTTCAGGGACCGGTCCCCCGTGTGGTCGGCGACCAGGCGCAGCAGGTCCGGCGTGATGCGGGTGATGTCGAGCCGGCGGTGCAGAGCCTCGCCCAGCGCGATGGCCCCGTGGCCGGGGACGTCCACCTCGGCCGCCGGGTCGAGCCCGGTGACGGCGAGCCACTCGGCCACCAGATCGGGGCAGTTGAGCGGCCGCACGCCGAGGGCGTCCCCGGCCGTGTACGTCAGAGGGGTGTCGGCGTGCCGCGTGTCGATCGTGAAGGCGCGCACCTCCTTCGTCGCACCGGACAGGCTCAGGAGGCGGTTTTCGGTGAGGAGGGCGGTGACGGGCTCGGCCCTGGAGGGGCGGGTGGGCTGCTTCCCGGCCGGTGCCCCCGCTGCTGTTCCCGGTGGCGGCTCGGCTTCCGGCGCCGTCGTTCCTTGCTGTGTCGGCTCGGCTTCCGGCGCCGTCGTTCCGTGCGGTGTCGTCGTCTCCAGTGCCGCCCTGACCTCCTTGAGCCACTGGCCGAAGGGCTGCTCGTACTCCGGTTCGCAGTCGGTGCGCGGGACCAGCCGCTCCGCGCCCAGTTCGCCGAAGCGTTCGTCCAGGCGGCGGCCGTGGCCGCAGAAGTCGTCGTACGTGGAGTCGCCGAGCGCGAGTACGGCGTAGCGGACGCCCTCCAGGCGGGGGTTTCGGGGGTGTTCAGCGACTCCCAGAAGCCGGAGCCGTTGTCGGGGGCGTCGCCGTCGCCGAAGGTGCTGGTGACGACGAGGAGGTCGGCCGGGCTCGGCAGTGCGCCGGGCGTCCCGTCGTCCATGCCGAGGAGCGTGGTGCGGTACCCCTCGGCGGCCAGCGTCCGGGCCGCCGTCGCGGCGACCTCCTCGGCGTTGCCGGTCTGCGAGGCCCAGAGCACGACGACCGGGCGGGCGGCCTGTTCCGCCGGCGCGCCCTCCGGCGGTGCGGGCGCGATACCGGGTCCCGGGGGCTCCGGGAGCCGGGAGTGGGCGCCGGCCAGCATGCCGTTGACCCACAGGGCGGTCTCCGGGGCGAACGGGGCGCCCGCCGGGAGGACCGGGGTGCCCGCCGGGCGGGCGCCGAGGCCCGCCAGGAATCCGGCCAGATAGCGGCGTTCCGCGTCGCTGAGGACGGGCGGGGCGATCTCTGCGAGCCCCAGGGCGTCCGCGAGTTCAGAGATGTGCGCGAGACCTGAGGCGCCCGCGAGGTCCGAGGTGTCCGGCAGGCCTTCTGATGTGACCGCCGGGGCCGCGACCTTCGCCAGCCGGACCGCGCACACCTTCAGCTCCGGCTGGAACGAGATCGGGTCGACCGCGTCGTTCGTCACCGCGTTCACGCCGAGGTACTCGCCGAACAGATCGTTCCAGTGGAACGGCGCGAAGCACTCCCCCGCGGCGACCCGGTCCGTGATCCGCGCCGGGAGAACCGCGCGCCCGCGCCGCGAGGCGACCTCGACGCCGTCGCCCTCGGCCAGTCCCAGGGCGGCCGCGTCGTCGGGGTGGATCTCCACGAAGGGAGCCGGGTCCAGCCGGTTCAGTCTGGTGATCTTCGCGGTCTTGGTGAGGGTGTGCCACTGGTGCTGGAGCCGCCCGGTGTTGAGGACGAACGGGAAGTCCTCGTCGGGCATTTCGGCCGGCGGCAGATGCGGGCGGGCGTGGAAGACGGCCCGGCCGCCCGGCAGCGGGAAGGCGAGCCTCGGCACGCTGCCGTCGGGCCGTACGGTCAGCTCCTGGCTGACGCCGTCGTTGAGGTAGCGCACGGGGTTGCGGGCGGGGCCTTCGGCATCCGCGCTCGGCCACTGGACGGGCGTCTCGCGCAGTCGCTCGTACGTCACACCGCGCAGGTCGTAGCCGGTGTGCGGGTTCCAGGCCCGGGTGATCTCGGCGAAGACCTCCTCGGCGCTCGTGTAGCCGAAGGCGTCCTCGTACCCCAGGGCGCAGGCGACCTCCGCGATGATCCGCCAGTCCGGCCACGCCTCCCCGGGCGGGTCGGTGGCGCGGCGGGCGAGGGTGAGGGTGCGCTCCGAGTTGACCATCGCGCCCTCGGACTCGGCCCAGAGCGCGGCGGGCAGGACGATATCGGCGTACGCGTTGGTCTCGGTGTCGGCGAACACGTCCTGGGTGACGACGAATTCGGCGGCCTCCAGGCCCTCGATGACGGTTCGGCGGTTGGCGACCGAGGCGACCGGGTTGGTGCAGATGATCCAGCAGGCCTTGATCTCCCCCTCGGCCATGCGCCGGAACATGTCCACGGTGCCGCTGCCCGAGCCGTCCGCGCGCAGGGTGCCGGGTGGGACGCCCCACAGCTCCTCGGTGAAGGCGCGGTCCTCGTCGGACAGGACCGACCGCTGGCCGGGGAGTCCGGGGCCCAGGTAGCCCATCTCGCGGCCGCCCATGGCGTTGGGCTGGCCGGTGAGCGAGAACGGTCCGCTGCCGGGGCGGCAGATCGCGCCGGTCGCCAGGTGCAGGTTGATCAGCGCGTTGGTGTTCCAGGTGCCGTGGGTGGACTGGTTGAGCCCCATCGTCCAGCAGCTCATCCACTCGCCCGCCTCGCCGATCCAGCGGGCCGCCTGCCGGATGTCGTCCTCCGGGATGCCGGTGATCTCCGCGACCACGGCGGGCGGGTAGTCGCGGAGGAAGGCGGGCATCTGCTCCCAGCCCTCGGTGTGCTCGGCGATGAACGCGGGGTCGGTGTGCCCGTTCTCGACGAGGAGGTGCAGCAGGCCGTTGAGGAGGGCCAGGTCGGTCCCGGGCCGGATGCGCAGGTACAGGTCCGCCTTGGCGGCGGTGGCGTTGCGCCGGGGGTCGACGACGATCAGCTTCGCACCGGCCTTGACGCGCTCCATCATCCGCAGGAAGAGGATCGGGTGGCAGTCGGCCATGTTGGCGCCGGTGACGAGGAAGACGTCGGCGTGGGCGAAGTCCTCGTACGAGCCGGGCGGCCCGTCCGCGCCGAGGGACAGCTTGTAGCCGCTGCCCGCGCTCGCCATGCAGAGCCGGGAGTTGGACTCGATGGTGTTGGTCCGCAGGAAGCCCTTGGCCAGCTTGTTGGCGAGGTACTGCGCCTCCAGCGTCATCTGGCCGGAGACGTAGAGGGCCACCGCGTCCGGGCCGTGGGTGTCCAGCACGGACCGCAGCCGGCGCGCCGTCTCGGCGATGGCGGCGTCCCGGCCGAGCGGGGCGGGCTGCTCGCTGCGGTCGGCGCGGGCCAGGGCGGTGGTCAGCCGGCCGGGCGCGGCGAGGAGGTCCGCACCGGTCGCGCCCTTGGTGCACAGCCGTCCGGCGTTCGACGGGTGCTCCTTGTCGCCGGACGCCTTCACGACGGTGCGGCGGCCGTCGGGTCCGGCGGCGGTGTCGAGGACGATCCCGCAGCCGACACCGCAGTAGGAGCAGACCGTCCGCACCCGGTCGGTGGCGGCGGCGTCCGGCGGCGGGGTCGGCACGGTCATGTGCGGGGCCCTTCGGGGGCGGGCGTTCCCGGAGGGACGCGGGGCGGGCGGCGGTCGCTCCCGAATCTAGGAAAGGCCCGTTACCCAGGGATGACACCGGGCGAACAACGCCGGTTACGTCGCCTGCACACCGGCCGGGAACCTCCGGTGAGGCTTTCCGGCGGCGGGCCCCCGGCATCGGCCGGTGAGGACGGGGAAGGCCCGGCCGGACATCGTCCGGTGATCACCCGGGAACTTCCCGGCCGGGGCGGCCGACTACTGGAGAGACACCGGGTGCGGACGACGTCCCGGTGACGGAAGCGGCGGCCGGTGCGACACGCACGGCCGCCGGGATGACCGCCGCAGTACACCCACGGGGCCCCGGCCCGGGAGGAGACCGCGAGGCATGCACTGGTACGAGGACGACGCGCTCTGGTCGGATTTCGCCGCGACGATGTTCCCACCGGCCCGGGCCGAGTCCGCCGCCGCCCTGATCGCGTCCTCCCCGCTGCTGGACTTCCCACCCGGTACGAGAGTCCTGGACCTGTGCTGCGGCCCCGGCCTCTTCGTGGTGCCGCTGGCGGGGCGCGGCTACGAGGTGACGGGTGTCGACCTGTCCCCGTCGATGCTGGAGAGCGCCCGTACCGCCTGCGACGCGGCGGGCGCAGCGGTCCGGCTGGAGCGCGCCGACATGCTCACGTACCGGGAGCCGGGCGCCTTCGACGTGATCCTGAACGTGTTCACGTCGTTCGGCTACTTCGACGCGGCCGAGGACAACCTCCAGGTGCTGCGCAACGCCTACGAGAGCCTCGCGCCGGGCGGGCAGCTGCTGGTGGACGTGATGGGCAAGGAGGTGCTGGCCGGCTGGATCGGGCGCCCGAAGGCGGTCGACCTGCCCGACGGCTCCTACGTCGTCCAGCGCGACACCGTGCTCGACAGCTGGCGGCGCCTGCGCACGGACTGGACGCTGGTGCGCGGCACGACGGCGCGCACCGCCTCCATCACCTCCTGGCTCTACTCGGCGGCCGAGCTGCACGCCCTCTTCGAGAGCGCGGGCTTCACCGACGTGGAGTGCTTCGGCGGGTTCGACGCGTCCGGCTACGACCAGCGCTCGGACCGGCTCATCGTGCGCGGGCGGCGCAAGTGAGGGCGGGGGCGGACGCCCGTCCGCGCACCGCCGCCACCACGCCTGCCGCCACCGTGCACGACCACATCACCGACGCGGTGAAGACCCCGGACCTGATCCGGCTGACGGACGACGTCGTCCTCGCCCGCTTCGAGACGATGAAGGTGTACGCGGCGCTCGGCGCGGTCCGCTCTCTGCTGCGCCGGGGCCGAGTGGTGCCCGGACAGACCCTGGTCGACAGCTCCAGCGGCATCTACGCACTGGCCCTCGCCATGGCCTGCCACCGCTACGGGCTGCGCTGCCACATCGTCGCCTCCACCACCGTGGACGCCACCATGCGGGCGCAGTTGGAGATCCTCGGCGCGACGGTCGACGCGATGCCGCCCTCGCAGAGCCTGCGCCTGGACCAGGAACTGCGCGTACGTCATGTGCGCCGGCTGCTGGCCGAGCGGCCCGACTTCCACTGGATGCGGCAGTATCACGACGGAGTCCACCACGAGGGCTACCGGGAGTTCGCGGAGCTGCTGTCCGGGGCGCTGCCGGAGGGTCCGCTGACCGTGGTGGGCGCGGTGGGCACGGGTGCGTCGACCGGTGGACTGGCGCGTGCGCTGCGGGAGTCGGGGCGGCCGGTCCGGCTGGTGGGCATCCAGCCGTTCGGCAGTGTGACCTTCGCGAGCGAGCGGTTCGAGGACCCGGAGGCGATCATCGCGGGTATCGGCAGCTCGATCCCGTTCGGGAACGTCCGCCACGAGCTGTACGACACCGTTCACTGGCTGGACTTCCGCCATGCGATGGCCGGGGCGGTCGGACTGCTGCGGGAGCACGCGGTGTTCGCGGGGCTTTCCACCGGAGCGGCCCATCTGACGGCCTCCTGGGAGGCGGCCCGTGATCCCGGGCGGCTGCATCTGGTGCTGGGCGCCGACACCGGACACCGGTACGCGGAGCGGGTGTTCGCCCGGCATGCCGAGGCGCTGGACCCGGCCGGGCTGCGACCCCGGATCATCGCGTCGCCGGACGAACTGCGGCCGCCCTGGTCGGTGATGGAGTGGGCCGGGCGCGCCGCTCCGGAGGCCGCCAGGACCGCCGAGGGCGCCTGGACCTCCGAGGGCGATGTCCCTTCCCCGTCCGCGCCGCCCTCCCCTTCCTCCGTACCGAGCGTGGAGCTGCTGCCATGACGATCGTCGCACTGGAGTCCCTGTCCTTCGGCCTGGGACGGATGGCGCGGGCCGCCGCGGAAACGGGGCACCGGCTGTGCCTGCTGACCGGTGACCGTGCGGTCTACCGGCACGAGTTGGCGGTGCTGCCGCCGGAGGCGCTGGATGTCGTCGATGTGGACACGTGGGACCAGGACGCCGTCCGCCGGGCGCTGGACGCCGTTCCGGACCTGGCCGGACTGATCAACACGACGGACACCTGGAGCCTGCCGGCCGCCGAACTGGCCCGCGAACGGGGGCTCCCGGGGCCGGATCCGGAGTCCGTGACGCTGCTGCGGGACAAGCGCCGGGTCCGGGAGACGCTCCACGCGCACGGGCTGAGCCGCAGTACGGCCCTGGCTGTCCCGCCGGGTCCCGAAGGCGCCGGGGAGGTGCTGCGGGCCGTGGGGCTGCCCGCGGTCCTGAAGGACTCGGCGGGCACCTCGTCCCGCCATGTGTGGATCGTGCACGACGAGGAGGCCCTGCACCGGGCCCTGGCGGAGGCGGCCGAACAGCGCCTGACGGGCGCGCTGTTCGCCGAGGCGTTCCTCGCCGGTCCGCTGTACAGCGCGGAGACCCTCAGCTGGGACGGGACCACCCGGCTGCTGGGAGTGCTGAGCCGCCAGACGTCCCGGGCGGCGGTGGTACGGGAGGAGGCGGCGGCGTTCCCGGTGGCACTGCCGGAGGACGAACGGTCCGGGATCGAGGCGTGGGTGGGCCGGGTCCTGGCGGCGGCCGGGCATGAACGGGGCTTCGCCCACGTGGAGTTCATCCTGACGGCCGGCGGGCCGGAACTGGTCGAGATCAACCGGAGGATCGGCGGGGCGCTGGTCGGCGAGGTGCTGTGCCGCACGCTGCGGACCAACGTTTACACAGCGATGATGGACGAGGCGCTGGGCCGCCGCCCGGCGCTGCTGGACGCCCCGCTCGACACCGAAGGCCCCGCGTACGGCTTCGTGTTGGTGTACCCGGAGGGTCCCGGGGTGCTGAAGGGCTGGCTCGGGCTCGACGAACTCGCCGCGTTTCCCGGGGCGGTGGAGTGGTTCCCGGTGCGCGAGCCGGGCGAGAGCGTGGTCCACGTCGGCGACCAGCGGGGCTGCACGGGCATGGTGCTGGCCGAGGGGCGGACGGCGGAGCTGGCCCAGCACCGGGCGTGGAGCGCGGCCGTCCGGGTCCGCCCGGTCATCGCGGACGTGCCGTGAGCCCCGGGCGGTGAGGCCGCTGCGCGCGGAGGCGCCCCCCGCATCCCGCGTACGGCAGCCGTTCTCCGGGCCTCAACGGTTCCTGCTGGCGGGCTCGTTCCTGATCACGGTGGGCAGCTTCGCCGTGCTGCCCTACATGTCGGTCCTGCTGCACCAGCGGCTGGGCATCGGCCTCGGCACGGTCGGTCTCGTGCTGGCGGTGGCCTCACTGATCCAGTTCGCCGGGGGTGCCGTCGCGGGTCCGGTGGTGGCGCGGATCGGGCTGCGGCGCGCGATGCTGCTGGCGCTGACGCTGCGTACCGCGGGGTTCGCCGCGTTCGTGCCCGGGCTGACCAGTCCGGTCCTCGCGGTCGGGGCGCTGCTGCTGGTGTCGGCGGGTGCGGCGCTGTATCTCCCGGCGAACAAGGCGTACTTGGTGGAGGGGGTGTCCGAGGCGGGCCGCCCCCGGCTGCTGTCGGCGAGCAGTTCGGCCTTCAACGCGGGGATGGCGCTGGGCCCGCCCGCCGCCGCGCCCCTGGTCATGGGGTCGCCCGGGGTGCTGTTCGCTTGCGTCACCGGGCTGTTCGCGCTCATCGGGGCCGGGCACGCGCTGCTGCCGCAGGGCGTGGCGGACCGGCCGTCGGGCGGTGGCGGACCCACTGCCGCAGAGGCACGGGACACCGGTGAACGGGCCTCCGGACTCTCGCCGTTCCTGGTGACCGTGCTCAGTGTGTACGCGTTCATGTTCTTCCAGCACTACCTGGCGCTGTACGCGGTCCCCCGGACGTCGGCGGCCTTCTACGGGGCCGTCCTGACCGGGTACGCGGCCCTCCTCGTCGTCGCCCAGCCACTGCTGGCGGAACGGGTCGCCGCGCTGAGCTACCCGGCCGCGCTGCGGTGGGGGTTCGGGGCGATGGCGGCGGGGATGGCGGCGATCGGGGCCGGCGGACACGCGGGGATCGCGGTGGGCGGGGCACTGCTGTGCCTCGGGGAGATCGTCCTCTTCCTCAAGAACGACCTGGAGGCGCTGGCCCGTTCGACCGTCGCCCCGGCGAGCGTGTTCGGGCGGCAGCGGCTGGCGGCGGGCATCGGTGCGTTCGCCAGTGGGGTGGTGGGCGGTCAGCTGTACGGGGCGGCCGAGGCGGCTGGCTCGGCGCGGGCGTTCTGGGCGGTGGTCTGCCTCCAGTGCCTGCTGCTGCCGTCGGCCTTGCTGCTCCGCCGCCGTTCCGCCCGGGGCCGTGCGGGGCCCCGGGCGGAGGGTGCCTGAGCCGGGCTAGCCCGCTCGGACGAGGTCGGCGGGGTCGGCCGGTTCCGCGCGCCACTGTCCGGCGAGTTCGCGGCGGGCTCGCGCCACCCGGGAGCGGACCGTACCGATCGGGCAGCCCGCGGCGGCGGCGGCCTCCTCGTAGGACGCGCCCAGCAGTTGGGTGAGGACGAAGGCCTGGCGGCGGGCCGGGTCGAGTCGGCGCAGGGCGTCCAGCACCGCGGCGGACTCCTCGAACCCGGGCAGATGGCGGGGCTGGGCGCGTTCCGCCGCGGTCTGCCAGTCCGCGGTGTCGGCGGTCCGGGGGCGCACGGCGGCTGCCCGGTGCCGGTCGATGACGACGCGCCGCGCGATCGACATCAGCCAGGTCCGGGCGCAGGACCGCCCCGCGAACCGGGCCAGTCCGCTCATCGCCCGCAGGTAGGTCTCCTGGGCCAGGTCGTCGGCGCCCGGGGCGTCGGAGCTGAGGTAGGCGACGAACCGGCGGACGTCCTCGTAGGTCGCCCGGACGAACCGGTCGGCGGCCTCCCGGTCCCCGCCGCCCGCGGCCAGCGCCCAGTCGGTGATCTGCCCGTCGTTCTGCCGGGCGGCCGGGACCCGGGGGTGGGGCGGCCGGGGGGCGGACACCCGGAGGACCGGCGGCCGGGAGACGGTGGGCCGGGCGGGCGGCGCGGCGGCGGGTGGTACGGCGGGAGCCGGCCGTACGGCGGTCAGGGGCACGGCGGCGGATTGCGCGGCGGCCGGTAGTGCGGGAGCAGGAAGTGTCACAGCAGTCCTTCGCGTCCTTGCGGAGCCGGTGCAGTGGTCGCCCGGCTCCGGTGACCGGTTCCGTTCCGGACGCGCCGCCGGCGGCGGCGGGCCCGGGAACCGGCATGGCTGTCACGGGTGTGTGCGAGGGCGCACACCCGTACCGCCTCCGGCGCACAGCGGCCGGAGGGCGGATGGAGGTCAGAGGAGGCGGAGGGAGAGCGGGGGCCCGCGCCGCGAGAGGGCGTGCGGGGCGAGAAGCCCCTGAGGGCGCGGGCCGGCCCGGCGTCGGATGCGCCGCCGGGCCGGCGGCGACGGGGCGGGCGGCGCGGCGGACCACAGGCGCCAGGCCGTCCGCAGCGGGGCGCGGACGAACAGCACCAGGCAGCGGCCCAGCCGGGCGAGGGCGACCTCGCCGCGCCACAGCCACCAGCCGCAGACCAGCCCGGCCAGCGCGTGGGCGGCGGCCATACCGAGGGTGAACACCGTTCCGTCAAAGGCGGCCAGAAGACCCATCAGGTCCGACGAGCCGCCGATCGGGACCTCGTGCGCAGAGTGGTCCATCGCACCCGACGCCTGGTGTGCACCGCCCGCGTGGTGAGCGCCGGTGCCGGACGGCAGCCAGGATCCGGCAGCGGAGAAGAAGGCGTGCAGCCCCAACTGCCCCAGCACATGGGCGGCGAAGGTCACCGGAGCGCTCCGCTGCCGCGCGGCGAGCCACCATCCCGCTCCGCACACCGGCAGCAGGGCCGCGGCCTGGACGAGCAGGGACAGGGGCGCGCCGGACATCAGCGCGTGGCCGAGTCCGGACACGGCGACGCACACGACCGCGAACAGCGCGGTGCGCCCGAGTCGGAGTGCGGTTCCGGCTCCCATGGAGGCCATGGTGCCAGCCGTACCCACCCCGGCGAGAAGAGCACCAGATGCCGAAACAACGGGAGTTCGCCTCGTTTGCCCCACCAGCACCACGTGTGATCCATGTCACACAACGCTCCGGGGAACTTTCCCCTCCCGCCACCCGACTGCTCCAACAACGCGTCTGCGTACGCCTCGTGGCCCGGAGCCGCCGCGTCCGCCCCCATCCCCGCCCCGAAGAGGCCGCATGACGAACCCACCCCCCGCCCACGAGCCGGCAGCGGCCACCGAGACGCCCGAAAGCCCGGCATCCGGCGTTTCCCCGGTCCCCGGCCCCCGGCGGCCCGGAGAGCCGAGACGGCCGACGCTCCGCTCCGACCTGCGGGCCTCGTGGCCCGACGGTCTGGTGGCGCTCGTCATCACCGCGGCGGTCTTCGTCCTGCTCTACATACGCATCCGCAACAAGACCTCCTCCACGGTCACCGTGATGCCGTTCATGGCCGACGCGGGCGGCTTCTGGATGTACTTCCTCAGCCAGGCGTTCGGCTGGTCCGCCCTGCTCTGGGCCTGGGGCACGGTCATCCTCGGGCTGATGCTCTCCGGACCGCGGCCGGGCCGCCTGCCGTTGTCGGGACCCCGGCTGGAACGCCTGCACCGCACCACGAGCCTCAACACCATCGCCCTGATCGCCGCCCACGCCCTGCTCTTCGCGGCCGAACTGGTCCGGCACGACACGGCGGCCTGGAACTCCGCCGTCGCCACCGCCTTCGTGGAGGCCTTCGTCCCCGGCGGCTACGACTCCGGGACCGGCCGGATCGCCATCCCCGTCGGCCAGGCGGCGCTCTACCTCGCGATCCCGCTCGGCCTGCTCTTCTACGTACGCCACCGCATCGGCCCCAGGACCTGGCGGGTCCTGCACCGCTGCGTCATCGTCGTCTACGTCCTCAGCGTCTGGCACACCCTGCTGTACGGGACCAACGTCTGGTACGACGGCTGGTTCCGCACCGGTGTCTGGCTGCTCCAGCTCCCGATCGCCGCCCTGCTGCTCCTGCGGCTGCTGCGGCCCGCCCGCCGCTCCGAGAAGCTGCCGGGCAGGCCCGGGGAGAGTGCCAAGGCCCGTACGGGGTGGGCGCTGCGGCTGGGCGGCCGGCTCGCGGTGGCGGCGATCGTGGTGGCCCTGGTCGCCGTCGTGGCCAGCGGCAGGGACGGCGGGCGCAGCGTGCCCCCGGCCGACACCTCCTCCACCCACAACCACGACTGACGCGCCGCCGGACCACCGGGGCCTCCCGGGCACCAGGGACGATCGCTGCCGGCCCGGCGACGTACGCTCGGGGTCATGACCACCAACGATCTTCCCGTGATCGCCGCAGTCGACGGCTCCACGCACAGCCGGCAGGCGCTGGACTGGGCCACCCGCGAGGCCGTGCGGCGCGGGCTGCCGCTGCTGATCGTCCACGTCCGCCCGCTCACCCGGCAGGTCGACGAGGAGACCGGGCGGCGCGAGGCCGAGGCGCTCCTGGCCGAGTCCGTACGGCGGAGCGCGCTCATCGCCCCGGAGCTGCGGCCCTCCACGCTGGCCCCGCTGGACTTCCCGTCGGCGGCGCTGGTCTCGCTGGGCCGGGACGCGTCGATGATCGTGGTCGGATCGCGCGGACTCGGCGGTTTCCGCTCGCTGATGATCGGTTCCAACAGCCTCGCCACCGCGTCGATGGCGAGCTGTCCCGTCGTCGTGGTGCAGGACGACCGCCCCGAGGGGGACGAGGACCGGGGCTCCGACGCGGACGCCTTCACCGACATCGTGGCGGGGGTGGCCGCCGACGAGAGCAGTGAGGCGGTCCTGGAGTTCGCCTTCGCCACCGCGGCCTCCCGGCCGGGTGCCCGGCTGCGGATCGTCCACGGCTGGACGATGTTCTCCTCGATGCTCGCGGGCGGCCCCGTCCTGGACCGGCAGGAGGCGGCGGGGTCCGCCGCCCGGACGCTGGCCGAGCTGACCTCGGGCTGGCACGAGAAGTACCCGCAGGTGGAGATCGTCCGGGAGCCGGTCAACGGTTCCGCCTCGCGCACCCTGGTGACCGCGTCGGCGACGGCGGCCCTGACGGTGATCGGCCGCCGCAAGGGCGGCGAGTCGCTCGGGCTCGGGCTGTCCCCGGTGGCGCAGACGGCGGTCACGCACGCGCTGGGACCGGTCGCCGTCGTCCCCTGCTGAGGATGTTCCGTTTCTGGGGCTGTTGCGTCTCCTGTCGGCGCAGGGCTCTTGGCCTGGCGGGCGGCTTGACCGAGACTTGACCGATGACACAGCGTGTGGCGCTCGCGACCGTACTGGACCGGCTTGCCATCGATGCGTTGATCACCGGGTACGCGGTGGCCGTCGACGACGGGGCCTGGTCGGACTACGGTGCCCTGTTCACCCCGGACGGCCGGGTGGACTACCGGGGCGCGGGGGGCGTGGAGGGGCCGGCCGAGGAGGTCGCCACGTGGCTGGAGGAGACGATGCGTCTCTTCCCCGTACGCCAGCATCTGATCGTCAACCGCCGGATCGATCTGGAGGACCTGGGCGGCTACACGGGTGACCGGGCCCAGGTGCGGGCCGACTACCTCAATCCGATGTGCCTGGCCCGGCAGACGGCGAGCGGTCCGGACGCGCCGGGCGAGACGGGTGCCGGGCGGTCCGACGCCGCCACGCCCGACTTCGTGACCGGGGGCCGCTACACCTTCACGCTGCACCGCGCCGAGGCGGGCTGGCTGATCCGTAACGTCACCGTCCACGAGAAGTGGCGCCGGGCCCCGTAGAGCCTTCTGCCGTGCCCCGCTCGGCCCGCGTCCTGTGTCCCGCGGGGATCACCTCCCCCACACTGGGTATCCAGGGGTCGACGCGGCCGGCGATCGCCCGCCCGCGCAGGACCGAGGAGGGCACGGCATGCGAATCCGGGGCGGGCGTCTCCCGGTCGGCCGGAACGCGGCCGGCCCCTCCGGAAGCGGCGGGTCCGGCACGCCCGGCAGTGGGACCAGCGGCACGTCCGGCGGCAGCGACTCCGGCGATGGCACGTCCGGCGGCGACCCGTCCGCAGGAGGCACGCCCGGCGGCGGATCCCCACCAGGCGGCCGGGACTCCACCGGTGCCGGCCGGCTCGCGTCCCCCTGGACCCGGGCCGCCGCGCTCCTGCTCGCCGGGGCGCTGCCCGCGCTCGCCTTTCCCGCGCCCGGGCTCTGGTGGTTCGCCTATGTGGCGCTGGTTCCCTGGCTGTTGCTGATCCGCACGGCACGCACGCCGCGCCGCGCGGTGCTGGACGGCTGGATCGGCGGCATCGGGTTCGTCATCGCCGTGCACCACTGGCTGATGCCGAGCCTCCATGTCTTCATCGTGCTGCTGGCCGCCCTGCTCGGGCTGCTCTGGGCCCCCTGGGGCCTGCTGGTGTCCCGGCTGCTCGGCGGCTCGCCCTCCGCGCGGCGTGCCGTGGCCGCCGTGGTCGTCGTGCCCTCCGGGTGGCTGCTGATCGAACTGGTCCGGTCCTGGGAGGGGCTGGGCGGGCCCTGGGGACTCCTGGGCGCGAGTCAGTGGGAGGTCTCCCCCGCCCTGCGGGTCGCCTCGGTGGGCGGGGTGTGGCTGGTGAGCCTGCTGGTGCTGGCGGTGAACACCGGCGTGGCGCTGCTGATCGCCGTCCCCCGCGCCCGTACGGCCGCCGGGGTCGCGCTCCTGGTGTGCGCCCTGTCCGTGACCGCGATGTGGGCCTGGGCGCCCCGGCCGGAGAGCGCGGGCACCGTCAGGATCGCCGTCGTGCAGCCGGGGGTGGTGGAGGGTCCCGGGAGCGTCGCGCGCCGTCTCGACCGGGGCGAGGAGCTGACCCGCCCGCTGGCGGGCCGGGGCGTGGACCTCGTGGTGTGGGGCGAGAGCAGCATCGGGGCCGGGGCGTGGGAGAACCCGGAGACCGCGCGGCGGCTGGCGGAGCTGTCCCGGCTGGTCGGCGCGGATCTGCTGGTCAACGTGGACGCCCGGCAGACGGACGGTTCGGGGCGGTCGGGGATCTTCAAGTCGGCGGTGCTCGTCGGTCCTGACGGGCCGACCGGGGACCGCTACGACAAGATGCGTCTTGTCCCGTTCGGCGAGTACGTCCCGGCCCGCTCCCTGCTGGGGTGGGCGACCTCCGTGGGCAAGGCGGCGGGCGAGGACCGGCTGCGCGGCGACCGGCAGGTGGTGATGGCCCTGCCGGACGGGGCGCGGGGGCTGCGGATCGGTCCGCTGGTCTGCTTCGAGACGGCGTTCCCCGACATGAGCCGCAGGCTGGTGCGCGACGGTGCGCAGGTGCTGGTGGCCCAGTCCGCCACCTCGACGTTCCAGGAGAGCTGGGCCCCGGCCCAGCACGCGTCGCTGGGGGCGCTGCGGGCCGCCGAGAACGGCCGCCCGATGGTCCACGCCACGCTCACCGGGATCAGTGCGGCGTACGGGCCCCGGGGCGAGCGGGTGGGCGGCCCGCTCGGGACGAACGCGAGCGCGGCGGAGGTCTTCGACCTGCCGCTCGCGCGCGGGGAGACGCTCTACGGCCGGTTCGGCGACTGGCCGGTGTACGGGGCGTTCGCGGCGCTCGCCGCGCTGTGCGCCGTTGAGGGGCTGCGGGCGCTCAGGCGGCCTGCTCCAGGGCCTCCCGGACCACCCGCTCACACAGCTCATGGGTCGCCAGGGCGTCCCGGGCGCTGAGCGTCTCGCCCCGGCGTACGGCGTCCAGGAAGGCGTGCACACAGGCCTCGATGCCGCGCTGCCGGGCCACGGGGACCCAGTCGCCGCGCCGCCGCACCGAGGGCCGGCCCTGGTGGTCGACGATGTCCGCGAGGTTGAGGACCTGGCGCTTGGTGTCCTGTCCGGAGACTTCGAGGATCTCCTCGGTCGAGCCGTTCAGCCGGTTCATCATGCCGATCGCGGTGAATCCGTCGCCGGACAGCTGGAGCACCACGTGGTGCATCAGGCCGTCCACGATCCGGGCCCGCACGGTGGTGTGGTCGACGGTGCCCGGGGCCAGGAAACGCAGGGTGTCGACGACGTGGATGAAGTCGTCGAGGATCATCGTCCGGGGGTCCTCGGGCAGCCCGACGCGGTTCTTCTGCAGGAGGATCAGCTCGCGCGGGTGCTCCGCGCACTGCGCGTAGCCCGGGGCGAAACGGCGGTTGAAGCCCACGGCGAGGCTGACACCGCGTTCCTCGGCGAGGTTCACCAGCCGTTCGGACTCGGCGTACTCGTAGGCGATCGGCTTGTCGACATAGGTGGCGACGCCGGCGTCCAGGAGGCGTTCCACGATCTGCGGGTGCACGGCGGTCGGGGCGTGCACGAACGCCGCGTCCAGCCCCGCGTCGAGGAGGGAGTCGAGGGTCTCGTGACGGCCCTCGGCCGGAACGCGGTGGGCGTCACCGACCGCCTGGAGCGTGGCGGGGGTACGGGTCTGCAGATGCGGTTCGACCCCCGGTACGGCGGTGAGCACCGGCAGGTACGCCTTCTGCGCGATATCGCCGAGTCCGATGCAACCGATCTTCACGAGGGTCTCCCTGTCGCCGTGCCGGGCCGCTGTCCGCGGCTGTTCGCGCCCCGGCAGCATACGTCGCCGCCGCTTGGCGCCCGGCTGCCGGTCCGTTCACAAAACCCCTGGCCAGACCCCTGATCATGGGTCACGATGGCCCCCATGACTTTCGCCGAACGCCTTGAACCCGCCATCGACGCCGCCGAACGCCCCATGCTGGAGGGCTGGCTGGACTACCACCGCGAGACGCTCGTCGTGAAGTGCGCGGGTCTCACGGACGCGCAGCTGCGGGAGGCATCGGTGCCGCCCTCCGCGTTCACCTTGCTCGGCCTCGTACGGCATCTGGCCGAGGTGGAGCGCTTCTGGTTCCGGGAGATCCTGGCGGGCGAGGAACTGCCGCACCTCTACTCCACCGAGGAGGACCCGGACGCGGACTTCACGGTGTCGGAGACCACCACCTGGGCCGAGACGGAAGCCGTCTGGCGGGCGGAGACGGCGGCGGCGCGCGAGAGCGCGGCCGCGTTCGGCCTGGACGACTTCTCCAAGGGCGTCGGTTCGGCGGGCAAGCCGTTCAATCTGCGCTGGATATACACGCACATGATCGAGGAGTACGCCCGGCACAACGGCCACGCCGACCTGGTGCGCGAGCGCGTGGACGGCGCCACCGGGGTCTGATCTCCCCGAGCCGTCGGCGGACGCTGCCGGACTCCGGTGGCCTCCGGCCGGCGCGGTGCGGGGCGCCGTGCTGACCGGGTCACTCGTGCGGGCCATTCCCCGCCCACCTGGCCCCCGGGGGCGGGGCCGCACCGCAGAGTTGGCCGGGTGCAGAGAACCAGAATCACCGCGAAACTGCTGGTCGGGTTAGCGGTCACCGCCGTCTCCGGATGCGTCTCGGTGGCGCCCGGGCCCCTTCCCTCCCCGCCGCCCGGTCCGGGAGCCGCCGAGCCCGCCCAGGACGTGGCTCCGCAGATCGTGCAGCCTCCCGCCCGGGAGGGGCTGGAGGTCGTGCCGGATCCGAGCCGCCCGCCCGCTCGCCCCTCCTCCCCCGCGCCTCCGGCCGCCGGCTCCCCCGCCGAGGCACGACGCGCCGGACCGGTGGGGGCCGCCCGGCCGCCCGAGCGCGCGGACCCGCCGGTGCGGCGGGCGCCCGACCGGCCCCCGAGGGTCCCGTCCGTCACCGTGCCCGCCCTGCCGCGCGTCCCCGGCGGCGCGGACATCTGTGCGCTCGGCCGGGGATACGGCGGCTGGCCCGCGGGCAGCCCGCAGGCCCGCATCTGCTCGGAGACGTACGGCCGCTGACGCTCCTGCCCCCCGGGGGGCCTGCGGGGTCGCCGGGGTCACTGCTCCCGCAGGCGGAGCTCCAGGCGGTCGATGGCGGCGCGGACCCCGCCGCCGTAGCCGTCGTCCGCGAGGGACTCGGCCGCGGCGCGGGCCCGCCGGAGGTGGATACGGGCTGAGTCGGGGCGCTGGAGCTTGAGGTAGTCCGCCGCGAGGTTGAGGTGGAGCGAGGGGTAGAACGCCCGGACGGCCGGAAGGTCCGGGTGCTCCGCCGACCGCCCGTCGTCCGCCCCCTCGGCGGCCGTCAGGGCGCGCAGGTCCCAGGCCAGCTCGTCGCCGGGGTCGTCCTGGGTGTCGGCCATGTAGTGCGCGAGGGTGCAGCGGTGGAGGGCGTCGCCGTCCGCTCCGAGCTCGGACCAGAGCGCGCCGAAGCGGTTGCGGGCCTCCTCCCGGTCACCTCCGTGGAGCAGCATGATCGCCTGGCCGATCCTGGTCATGACGGCGTCCTCGGACGCCTCCTGCTGCTCCACCACTGCTCTCTCCTCGTCGCCCGTCCCGCCGGTCACCCGTCCGTCCGACGCTAACGCCGGGCTTCGGCATAACCGGTCAGACACGGGCGGCGGGCCCCGTCAGCCGAGGTCGGGGATCCGCCAGTCGATCGGCTGGTGCCCCTGGGCGGCCACGGCCTCGTTGATCTGCGTGAAGGGGCGGGAGCCGAAGAACTTCTTGGCGGACAGCGGCGAGGGGTGCGCGCCCTTCACGACGATGTGGCGTTCCTCGTCGATCAGGGGCAGCTTCTTCTGCGCGTAGTTGCCCCAGAGCACGAAGACCGCCGGGTCGGGCCGCTCGGCGACGGCGCGGATCACGGCGTCGGTGATCTTCTCCCAGCCCTTGCCCTTGTGGGAGTTGGCCTCGCCGCCCCGGACGGTCAGCACGGCGTTGAGCAGGAGGACGCCCTGTTCGGCCCAGGGCATCAGATAGCCGTTGTCCGGGACGGGCAGGTCCAGCTCCTGCTGCATCTCCTTGTAGATGTTGCGCAGCGACGGCGGCGTCTTGACGCCGGGCCGCACGGAGAAGCAGAGCCCGTGCCCCTGGCCCTCGCCGTGATACGGGTCCTGGCCGAGGACGAGGACCTTCACCTGGTCGTAGGGCGTGGCGTCCAGGGCGGCGAAGACCTGCTCGCGGGGCGGATACACGGGACCCTTGGCCCGCTCCTCCTCGACGAAGTCCGCCAGCTCCTTGACGTACGGCTTCTGCAGTTCTTCGCCGAGGACGCCGCGCCAGGACTCGGGCAGCAGGTCGATATCGGTCACGTCCACAACCTCCGGTGAGCAACAGGTTCTTGATCCCAGAACCTACCGGTCACCACTGACAACGAGCCCCCGAGGAGGCCCGTCGTCCCTGCCGCCAGGTGCTACCAGCTGGCCTTGCGGTACAGCTCCCACATCTGCATGACGGTCTGCGGGTCCAGTGCCCGCTCGCCGCCGCCGATGTCCTCGCCGGCGGCGACGTACAGCTTGCCCTGCCACAGCGGCAGCAGGCGGACGTCGTCGACGAGGATCTCCTGGGCCCGCTCGAACTGCTTGCTGACCGCGCCCCGGTCGCTCTCCTGCCGCGAGGCGGGGATGAGCTGCTGGGTGATCTCCTTGTTGATGTACGGGCTGCCGGTGACGGGCTCCTGGCCCACGAACGGGGCGACGAAGTTGTCGGGGTCCGGGAAGTCGGGGAACCAGCCGCGGCCGAAGACCGGGTACTCGCCCTTGTTGAAGCCCTCCTGGAACGTCCGCCAGGGCTCGCCCCGCAGCGTGATCCTGAACAGTCCGGACGCCTCCAGCTGCCGCTTGAGCTCCTCGAACTCGGGCTCCGTGGCGGAGCCGTAGCGGTCGGTGGTGTACCAGAAGGTCATCTTCACAGGCTCGGTGATACCGGCGTCGGAGAGGATGCTCTTCGCCTTCTGCACATCCGGGTCGCCGTAGGTGTCGAAGAAGCTCGTGGTGTGTCCGGCGATACCCTTGGGGATCATGGAGTAGAGGGGCTCGGCGGTGCCCCGGTAGACCTTCTCGACGAGCGCGTCGCGGTCGACGACATGGGCGATGGCCTTGCGGACGGCGGGCTTCGCGGCGGCCGGGTCCTTCGGGTTGAAGACCAGGAAGCGGATGTCCGCGCCCGTGCTCTCGACGATCTGGAGGCCGGCGTTGTCGTCCTTGTTGTCCTCCAGGCTGACGACCTCCTCGGCGGTCAGACCCCGGTAGGTGGCGTCGATCTCGTCGGCCTTGAGCGCGCTCACCATGTCCGCGGACTTCTCGAAGTAGCGGATGGTGACCGCGTCGTTCTTCCGGTTGGCGAAGCCCTTGTAGTCCGGGTTCTTCTTGAGCTCGGCGGTCTTCCCGCCCTCGTAGGACTCCAGGAGGTACGGGCCGGAGCCGGTGACCTTGCCGTCGTCGCGGATCTTGTCCTTGCGGTAGTCGCCGGGGGCGACGAGCGACATGGCGGGCGTGGCCAGGATGAACGGGAACGTGGCGTCGGACTTGTTCAGGTGGAAGACGACCGTGTCGTCGCCCTTGGTCTCGATCCGGTCCAGCGAGCCGAGCATCCCGGCCGGGCCGCCCTTGAAGTGGATGTCCACGATGCGGTCGATGGAGTACTTCACGGCCTCGGCGTCGAGCTTCTCGCCGTTGGAGAACGTGAGGTTCTTCTTGAGGGTGCACCGGTACGCCATGCTCGTGGCGTCGGTGAACTTGCACTCCTCCGCCGCGTCCGGCTCCGGGCTCGTACTGCCGGTGGGGAAGCTCACCAGGGTCTGGTAAACGTTCCGCATCAATTCCCAGGAACCGTCCCAGGCCGCCGCCGGATCGAGCGTGGACGGGGAACTGGTCGTCCCGACGGTTATCTTCTGGTTCGTTTCCGATCCGCTGTCGGAGAGGAGACCGCAGCCGGCCAGCAGAGAAAGGGAAGCTAGGGCTGCAGCAGCCTGCAGACTGGCCCGGTAGAACACGTGCACGCTCCTCGATCAGCCATGGGTCGGCAGACCATACCGCAGCGCCCCGCCAGGTCAATCCGCTGACCCGGCGGGGCACTTGACTCAATCAGGGCCAAACCGGTTCAGGCCGCTCTCAGCCCACGCCCGCGTTGAGGAAAATTCCTCCGTCGACCACGAGGGTCTGACCGGTGATCCAGTCGGACTGCGCGGAGGTCAGGAAGGCCGCCGCACCTCCGATGTCCTCGGGCACACCGAGCCGGCCCAGCGGGTAGGCGGCGGCCGCCTCCGCTTCGCGGCCCTCGTAGAGCGCCTCGGCGAACTTCGTCTTGACCACGGCCGGGGCGATCGCGTTGACCCGGACGACCGGGGCGAACTCGTGCGCCAGCTGGGCGGTCAGGTTGATCATGGCCGCCTTCGACATCCCGTACGCGCCGATGAACGGCGAGGGGGCGACGCCGGCGACGGAGGCGATGTTGACGATCGCCCCGCCGTTCTCCTTCTGCCAGGCCTTCCAGGTCTGCTGGGCGAAGCCGAGCGCCGAGATCACATTGGTCTCGTAGACCTTGCGGGCCACGTTGAGGTCGAGTTCGGCCATGGGGCCGAAGACCGGGTTGGTCCCGGCGTTGTTGACCAGGAAGTCGACCCGGCCGAACGCCTCCATCGTGCGCTCGACCGCCGCGGCCTGGTGCGCCTCGTCGTGCGCCTTGCCGGGGATGGCGATGACCCGGTCGGCGCCGAGCCGCTCCACGGCCTCCTTCAGGGCGTCCTCGCCCCGTCCGGTGATGGCGACGCGGTCGCCGCGGGCGACGAGCGCCTCGGCGATCCCGTAGCCGATGCCCCGGCTGGCGCCCGTGACGAGGGCGACCTTTCCGCTGTCCTGCACCGTCATGATGTCCGCTGCCCTTCGGATCAGTTGAGGGGTCCGCCGGCCACGTACATGACCTGGCCGGAGACGAAGCCCGCGTCGTCGCCCGCGAAGAAGGCGATGGCGTTCGCGACGTCCTCGGGACGGCCGACGCGCTGGACCGGGATCTGGGTGGCGGCCGCCGCCTGGAACTCCTCGAAGCCCATGCCGACGCGCTCGGCGGTCTGCGCGGTCATCTCGGTGACGATGAAGCCGGGCGCGACGGCGTTGGCGGTGACGCCGAACTTGCCGAGTTCCTTGGCGAGCGTCTTGGTGAGGCCCTGGAGGCCCGCCTTGACCGCGGAGTAGTTGGCCTGGCCCCGGTTGCCGAGGGCCGAGGAGGAGGAGAGCGAGACGATCCGGCCGAACTTGGCCTCGACCATGTGCGCCTGGACGGCTTTGGCCATCAGGAACGCGCCCTTGAGGTGCACGTTCATCACGATGTCCCAGTCGGACTCGCTCATCTTGAACAGCAGGTTGTCGCGGAGCACGCCCGCGTTGTTCACGAGGATCGTCGGCGCGCCCAGCTCGGCGGCGACCCGCGCGACGGCGGCTTCCACCTGACCGGCGTCCGACACGTCGCAGCCGACGGCCAGCGCGGTGCCCCCGGCGGCGGTGATCTTCTCGACCGTGTCCTTGCAGGCCGCCTCGTCGAGATCGAGTACGGCGACGGCGCGGCCCTCGGCCGCGAGGCGTACGGCGGTGGCGGCGCCGATGCCCCGCGCCGCTCCCGTCACGATGGCGACGCGCTGCTCGGTGGTGGACATGCTTGGTTCTCCTCGCCCTTGGATAGCGGCTCAGCGGACATCGGGGCGCTTCCCCGCCAGCCCTGACACTCCCTGGCAGCAACACCCTCGATTGCTGAGCAACCGCTTAGTACCTTCAGCAGTCGAGACGCTAGAAGCCCTGGCACCCGGTGTCAACGGCGCACGCCCCGGCGGGCCGTACGTCACACCGGGCGGGAGCGTCCGCCGCTGTGCCGTCGTGGTCCCACCGGGGCGCGGATCAGCGCACGAGGAGGTCGAGCAGCCGTTCCACCTCACCGGCCGGGTCGGTGGTCAGCCCGCTGTGCACCGCCCCGGGCTGGACGACCGTGGAGCGCGGGGCGATCAGCCAGCGGAACCGCCGTCCGGCGTCGTCGCCCGCCGCCTGACCGGCCTCCGCACCGCCGCCGCAGACCCCTTCGACGGCGCGCAGGGCGGCCCGCACCCCGACGACGTCGGCATCCGGGTCGAGCGCCTTCAGCTTCGCCTCGTCGAGGTAGGTCCGGGCGGCCACGAACGAGTGGGCCCGGCAGTAGACGAGCACCCCGGCGTTGAAGCACTCCCCCGTTCGACCCGGGGCACGACCCGCAGGAGCGCGTACTCGAAGACATCGCGCCGCGTCATCGGCCGCCCTCCTCGCCGGTACGGGCGACCGCCGCGGCGCGGTCGTCACCCGCGGCCTGCTTCCGCCGCGGTGGCAGCCGGTCGGTGAGCCAGCCCGGGGCCTGGGAGGGCCGGGTCGCGGTGGGCGCGTCCAGCGTGATCCGCTCATGGATGGTCGCGGCCCGCGCGAGCAGCGGGGCGACATAGGCCCGGCGCACCTCGTCGGCGGAGTCGAAGCCGGGCTCGTCGGCCAGCCAGACGTCCGGTACGTCGGCGGCCACCTCGGTGAGCAGTTCCTCGGTGACCAGCGGGGCGAGCTCGGCGGCAGCGGCCGCGATGTCCGGCGCGAAGGGGGCCAGGACGTGGTCGGAGGCGTTGTACGGCTTGGCGGCGGAGGCCTGGGCGCCCGGCCAGTTGTGGTGCCAGATCATGGTCGCGCCGTGGTCGATGAGCCAGAGGTCGCCGTGCCAGACGAGCAGGTTGGGGTTGCGCCAGGAACGGTCCACGTTGTTGATCAGCGCGTCGAACCAGACGATGCGCCCGGCCTCGGCCGCCCCGACCTCGTAGGCGAGCGGGTCGAACCCGAACGAGCCCGGCAGGTAGTCCATCCCGAGGTTCAGCCCACCGCTCGCCCGGAGCAGCTCCTGCACCTCCTCGTCGGGCTCGGCGAGTCCGATGACGGGGTCGAGCTCGATGGTCACCAGCTCGGGCACCCGCAGCCCCAGCCGCCGGCCGAGCTCCCCGCAGATGATCTCGGCGACGAGCGTCTTGCGGCCCTGTCCGGCCCCGGTGAACTTCATGACGTACGTACCGAGATCGTCGGCCTCGACGATGCCCGGGAGCGAGCCGCCCTCACGCAGGGGCGTGACATAGCGGGTCGCTACGACTTCTTCCAGCACTTTCCCCGGCCACCCATCTCTCAGCCCTATCCATCCGCAGAGGGCCTGAAGTGAGCATAGTAACCGAGGGTGATCGCGGGCGAGGAGTGCGTTTTTCCGGCCCCGCATACGCCGGTGGGTGGGCTCCGAGTATGCCGGAGCCCACCCACCGGCGGACCGGATGCCTACCTACCGGCTACCGCTTCACCGTGCGTCGCTGCCCGAGTCGGGGCCGACGTAGATCTCCCCTCCATCGGATCCCCAGACCCGCGTGTATCCGCCGCTGGGGGCCGACACGACGAGGTCTCCCTCCTCCAACGAGACCATCCCGTCGCTCTTCTTGGCGAACCATTCGACGGTGAGGGTCTCACCCGGCGTCAGGGAGACCTCCTCCGCTGTGGGCTCGAACACCACGGTCATGTCACGGTCGGCCCGGATAAGGAATCGCATTTCCATCCTCAGAGGTTGTCCATGTAGTACTGGAAGAGATCGGCCCTGTACTGGGCACTCGGGCTCACTTTTTCGGGGTTGTTCGGATGCCGCGCCGACGCCTTCTTATGGACGTCGGCGTAGAAGTTCCGCCAGGTCCTGGAGTCGTCCACCGTCAGGCCCAGGTCACGCATCTTGCCCACTTGCGCGGGTGTTCTCAGCTTGAGCGCGGCGTCCTTGGAGTTGCCGCCCCACGCGACTTTCCCGAAGTCGTTACGGGTGCCGAAACCCAATCTCTCCCAGGTCGCATCGGCAGTCTCCTTGCTCGGGACATCCCAGTTGTCTTCCTTGGCCTTGGGGGCGTCCGGCTTGGCCTTCTTCCTGGCCGCGCCGAGTATCTCCTTGGCCGCCTTTTTGATCAGGCACGCCGACCGTGGCGGGGAAGCTGACCGGCTGGACCGCCCTGTGGTCCAACGAGAGCAGTTCCACCTTCTGGAACACGAGCCACGCGCTCGGCGTGGGCTACGACGCCTACGTGGACAACAAGAAGGCCCGTTCGCGTGCAGAAAGCGTGACCGACCAGCGGACTCTAATGATCTTTTAAGGTTTGGTCCACGACCTCAAACACTGCGAGAAACGCACTTAAACGATCAAGCGGACATGGCCGAGGGAATGATTGGGTAAAGGAATCGAACCCGGCGGGGCGGTGGCCCCGCCTTCGCACAACGGCGCGTCCCCGCAGACCGGTTCCCTCGCGTCCCCGCCTGAACACCGGCGCGCCGTGCCACGTAACCCTGATCGAAGTCATAGAAGACGAGGTCCGGGACACCACCGGGACCCGACGAAGGGAATGCCGCGATGAGCGCAACGCAGGAGCACCGGAGCCTCCTCGGACGCCGCACGGTCGTCGCCGCGGTGGGAGCGGCCGGAGCGGCTGCCGCCCTCACCGCGTGCGGCGGCGGCTCGGACGACAAGGGAGGCTCCGACACGGTCGAGCAGCCCGGCAGCGGGGGCGAACAGCAGGGCGGCGGTGCGGTGCTCGCCGCCACCGCCGACATTCCGGAAGGGGGCGGAAAGGTCTTCGCGCAACAGAAAGTCGTGGTGACCCAGCCGAAACCGGGCGAGTTCAAAGCGTTCTCGTCCACGTGCACCCACCAGGGCTGCGCGGTCAAGGACGTCTCGGCCGGGACGATCACCTGCCCCTGCCACAACTCCACCTTCGACGCGGCCACGGGCAGCCCGACCGGCGGGCCCGCCACCCAGCCGCTGCCCGCCCGTGAGATCACCGTCGAGGGCGACTCGATCAGGCTGGCCTAGCCGCCGCCCCCTGTCTGCGGGGTCGCTTCCAGCCGCCGAGGACCGCGTCCGTGGTGGTGACGGTGGCGACCAGGGCCAGGGTGTTGCGGACCAGGGCGGGGGTGTATTCGGCGGGCACCCCCGCGATGGCGTCGGCCGGGACGACGGCCGTGTAGCCGAGGTTGACCGCGTCGAAGACGGCGTTGGGGATGGCGATGTTGGCCGAGACGCCGGTGACGACGAGCGTGCGGCAGCCGAGGTTGCGCAGCAACGGGTCGACGTCGGTGCCGGCCAGGGGCGAGAGTCCGTGCAGCCGGCGGACGACGAGGTCCTCGTCGGCGACCTCGATGGGAGGTGCGACCCGGACGGCGGTGCTGCCGGAGTGCTGTTGGACGGGCAGCCGGGCGGCGGCGCGGAAGAGCCGGGCGTTGCGGTTGCCGCCGCGCCCGTCGGGCCGGCTCTCGGCGACCGCGTGCATGACCTGGACGCCGCTCTCGTGGGCGGCGGCGACGAGGCGGGCGATGTTGGCCAGCGCGCCCGACGAGCGTGCGGCTGCGGCGAGTTCGGGCAGCGCGCTGTCCGGGCCCACGACGCCCTGCTGGCACTCGACGGTCAGAAGAACGGTGGTGGCGGGGTCGAGCAGCGCGGTGAGCCGCTCATGCGATTCCCTCGACGGCACGGGCACTCCTCTTCTGTCTCCTGGGCGGGTCCGGTGGACGGACCGGGCGCGCGAGAGTAGCGGCCATTGCGCCATGAAGGAAGAGCGCCCATGATTTCTGACACCCAGTCAGCACCATCACCATGGACTTCGAGGAGAGGGCGGCCATGACCGACACTCAGCGACGAGGCCGCCGGATCATGATGACCCCCGAGGAGCGGGACGCCTATCTCGGCGAACAGCGCACCTGCCGGGTGGCGACCCTCGGCCCGGACGGCGCTCCGCACATCGGCGCGCTGTGGTTCGTCTGGGACGGCGGCTCGCTCTGGCTGTACTCCATCACGCGCAGTCTGCGCTGGTCCCAGCTGCGCAAGGACGCCAGGATCGCCGTGGTCGTGGACGACGGCGAAGGGTACGAGGAACTGCGCGGCGTGGAGCTCACCGGCCGGGCGGAGTTCGTCGGCGAGGCGCCCCGCACGGGCCGGCCCTGCCCCGAACTCGTGGATCCGGAGCGGCTGTTCCCCATGAAGTACTTCGGCATCGCCGAGATGCCGCACGACGGACGGCACGCCTGGCTGCGGCTGACCCCGGAGAAGATCACCTCCTGGGACTTCCGCAAGCTCGCCGGCCTCGCCTGAGCCCTGGGGCCGTTGCCCTTCGGGCTTCCTCCCGGAGACTCATCCGCCTGCTGCCGCCACGCCCGCACCCGCCGCGCGCAGCGCCGCCACCGCGGCCCGGACCGACGGGCGGCGGTCCGCGTCCGTGCGCCAGACCACGTGGACGTGCCGCCGCATGGTCTGCCGCACCGGGACCAGCCGCACCCCGTCGGGAACCGGGCCACGCCCCAGCCGAGGGGCCACACAGACGCCGAAACCGGCCGCGATCAGAGCGAGTTGCGTGTGGTGCTCCCCGGCCAGGTGGGCGATGCGCGGCTCGATGCCCCGGGAGCGGAGGGTGAACATCAGCCAGTCGTAACAGAATTCGCCCTCGGGCCAGGACACCCACGGATCGTCCGCGAAGTCCTCCAGGTCCACCTCGTCGCGGTCCGCCAGCGGATGCCCGGCCGGCATGGCGATGTCCGGTGCGTCGTCGAGGAGTTCGGCCTTGGCCAGCCCACCGGGCACCGGCAGTCGCTTGTTGCTCCAGTCGAGCACGACGGCCAGGTCGACGTCTCCGCGGAACACCGCGCGCAGCCCCTGCTCGGGCTCCAGCTCCCGGGTACGGACGGTCAGATCGGGGTGGTCCGCGCGCAGAGAGGTGAGCGTCGCGGGGAACAGCCCCCGGGCCGCGGTCGGGAAGGCGCAGATCCGCACCTCGCCGACGACCTCGCCGCGCTGGGCCTCGATGTCGGACTGGGCGAGCTCCACCTGCGACAGGATCCGCGCGGCGTGGTCCGCGAGCAGCCGGCCGGCGTCGGTGAGGCGGACACCGCGGCCGTTCTTGGCGAGCAGCCGCTGCCCCACCTCGCGCTCCAGCTTGGCCATCTGCTGCGAGACCGCCGACGTCGTGACGTGCAGCCCGTCGGCCGCCCCGCTCACCGAGCCGTGCCGGGCGAGGGCGTCCAGGGTGCGCAGCCGCTCCAGGTTCAACATGTAAGCGATGCTACGCGATCCTCCGCAGAAACATTCGCTTGTCCTAAGACGTCGTCTTCGTCAGGCTGGACCTCATGAGCGCTCCCTGCGAGCCGAGGGCCACGGCCCCGGCGTCAGCCCCTCCCTCTCCCCCTCCCCTTCCGCCCATGCCGTCGGCACCGGCCCCCGCCGCCCGGCGGCCGGCTCTCGACTGGCGGATCCGCTTCGCGGGGCTCTCGCTCATCTGGGGGTTCAGCTTTCTGCTGATCAAGGTCGGGACGGAGGGATACGCCCCGTTCCAGGTCACCTTCGGCCGCCTGCTGGCCGGTACGGCGGTGCTGGTCGCCGCCATGGCGATGCGCCGGGAGCGGCTGCCGCGTTCGCCCCGGACCTGGGGCCACCTCACGGTCGCGGCGCTGCTCCTGAACGCGCTGCCGTTCTCGCTCTTCTCCTACGCGGAGCTGACGATCCCCTCGACGCTGGCCGGGATCTGCAACGCGACCTCGCCCCTGTGGGGCATGGCACTGTCGGTGGTCGCCCTCTCCGAGGACCGCCCGACCCGCCGCCGGGTGGCCGGCCTGGGCGTCGGCTTCCTCGGCGTCCTCACGGTGGTGGGCGCCTGGCAGGGCTTCTCCGGCCTGGATCTGCCGGGCACGGCCATGGCCCTGCTCGCCTCGTTCTGCTATCCGGTCGGCTGGATCTACGTCCGCCGCACCCTGGCCGGGACCGGCTCGTCGACGCTGGCGCTGACGGGCAGCCAGCTCTGCCTCGCCACGGTGCAACTGGGCGTGGTGACACCACTGTTCACCTCAGCACCCACCTCCTTCCCTCTGCTGCCCACGCTCTCCGTCCTCGCCCTGGGAGCACTGGGCACGGGCCTCGCGGTGCTGCTCCAGTACGGCCTGGTCCAGGAGGTCGGTCCGACGACGGCGCAGATGGTCACGTACTTCATCCCGGTGATCGCGACAGCGGCGGGCGTCGCGCTGCTCGGCGAACAGCTGAGCTGGAACACCCCGGTCGGGGCGCTCGTCGTCCTCGTCGGGGCGGCCCTCACCCAGAACCGCCCCCGCCGGACCCCCGCCACCTCCCCGGTCCCGACCCCCGCTCCGGCCCCGGAGGGCAGCCCGCCCGCCGCCCAGGCCCCGGGATCGCCTCCGGTCGAGGCCGCCGGAAACGGCCCACGCCCGCCTCAGCCGTAGCTGACCGGCCGCGCGGGCCCCGCCGCGGCGGCCACCACGTCCGCCAGGGGCCCGATGTCGGCCGCGGTCAGCGGAGAGACGGTGAGCCGCACGGCCTGTGGCGTGTCCAGCCGGAAGCGGGCCCCCGGGGCCGCCGCCCAGCCCGCGTGGAGCAGCCGGGCGACCGCCCCGGTCTCGTCGCTCACGGGCACCCACACGTTCATCCCGCTGCGGCCCCGGGCGCTGACACCGCGTTCCGCCAGCGCCCGGATGAGCGCGTCCCGCCGGTCACCGTAGGACCGCGCGACCGTACGGGAGTCGACGGCGCCCGAGGTCCACAGGTGGAGCACGGCGCGCTGGAGCAGCCGGCTGACCCAGCCGGGCCCGAGCCGTTGCCGCCCCTCCACCCGGTCGACCGTGACGGCGTCCCCCGTGAGCGTGGCGACCCGCAGATCCGGACCGTACGCCTTGGCCGCCGAGCGGATGAACGCCCAGTGGACCGTCGCCCCGGCCAGCGGGTGCAGCGGCAGGTCGACGATGGCGTGCCCGTGGTCGTCCTCGATCAGCAGCACGTCCGGATGGCGGGCGAGGACCTCACGCAGTTCCCCGGCGCGCCGGGCGTCCACCGACGCGCCGGTCGGGTTCTGCGCGCGGCACGTGACGACGATGGCTCGCGCCCCGGACCGCAGCACCCGCTCCACATCCGCGGCCAGCGGCCCGGAGTCGTCCACCCCGACCGGTACGGCACGGAGCCCGAGCGCCGGAACGAGGTCGAGCACGCTGCCCCAGCCCGGGTCCTCCACGGCCACCGTGTCGCCCGGCCTGAGGTGCGCCGCGAGAACCCGCTCGATCGCGTCCAGGGCACCGGACGTCACGGCGAGGGGCCCGCCGGGGACCCCGTCGGCGTCCAGCGCGGCCCGGGCGTACGCGGCGAACTCCGGGACCACGGGCGCCTGCCCGTACAGACCGTGGCTCTCCGCGTCGGCGGCGGCGGCCGAGGCGAGCGCCGGTCCGAGGCCGGGCAGCAGCTCCGGATCGGGGTTGCCCTCGCCGAGGTCCCGGACGCCCGGCGGCGCCTCGATCCGCAGGGAGCCGCGCGAGGTGCTGGCCGGGGCGTCGCGCACCCGGCTCCCTCGGCGGCCCGACGTCTCGATGACCCCGCGCTCGCGCAGCGTCCGGTAGGCGGCCGCCACGGTATTCGGGTTGACCTCCAGACGCGCGGCCAACTCCCGCATGGGGGGCAGCACATGACCCGGCGGGAGGTCTCCGGAGCCGACCCCGCGCTCGATGCTGGCGGCGATCTCCGATGCGCGCCGCCCACTGATCCGATACTCTTCTAGCACAAAGAACATTATGCACTAGTGCAATGGAGTCCAGCACATGCGGCACACCGCAACGCCCGACAGCGTGGGACAGGTCGGCGCCACCCCCTACCTTCCCACCGACCGCACGGTCCCCACCCGGTCCAGGGACCGCGCCTCCTACGACCGGGAGTTCGTCCACTCGATCCTCGACGAGGCCTACCTCTGCCATCTGGGCTTCGTACGTGACGGCGCCCCGGTCGTCCTGCCGACCCTCTTCGGCCGGATAGGTGAGCGGCTGTACGTCCACGGCTCGACGGGATCACGACCGCTGCGGGCGGCGAAGACCACGGATCCTGGACTGCCGGTCTGCCTGACGGTCACCCATGTCGACGCGCTCGTGCTGGCCCGGTCGGCCTTCCACCACTCGATGAACTACCGCTCGGTGGTGGTGCACGGCACGGCCGTGACGGTGACCGACCCCGAGGAACTGCGGCTCGCCCTGGACGCGATCGTGGACCAGGTGGTGCCCGGCCGCTCCCAGGACTCCCGCCCCGCCAACGGCAGGGAACTGGCCGCGACCGCGGTGATCCGGCTGGACCTGAACGAGGTGTCCGCGAAGGTCCGCACCGGCGGCCCCAACGACGAGCCCGAGGACGGCACCCTCCCGCACTGGACCGGAATCGTCCCGCTCACCCGGGGCTACGCCCCGCCGGTCCCGGCGGACGACCTGGACCCGGCCATCGGCGTACCGGACTACCTGTCAGCGCTCTGACGACGACGGAGGCCGACCGCACCGGCGCGGAGGCCTCCACCGACGTCATCCGGCTCCGGCCGGGCCCGTCACACCGCCACGGGCTCCTTCCGCCGGGCGACCGCCGCGCCGCGCGCCTCGGCGAGAGCCAGTCCGGCCACGGCGGTCAGCAGGAGCAGCGTGCCGAGGACCGTGGCCGCCGTCAGCCGCTCCCGCAGGACGGTCACCGCGATGACGGCCGCGCTCACCGGCTCCAGGAGCATGATCACGGAGACGGTGGCCGCCCGGACGACCGCCGCCCCGGCGAAGTACAGCGCGTAGGCGAGGGCGGTGGGGACCGCCGCCACATAGCCGATCAGCCACAGCACCTGCCCGGTCTCGGCGGTGTGCGGCACCAGCCCCTCGGCCAGGGCCATGGGCAGCAGACCCGCCGCTCCGATGCCGAACGCCCAGGCGCTGGTGGTCAGCGCGTCACCGCCGCCGCCGTCCCGCCCGAGCCACCGGGTGAGCAGGGTGATCGCCGCGTAACCGGAGGCGGACAGCAGCGCGAGCAGCACCCCGGCCGGTACGACGTCGCCGCCCTCGCCGCCCAGGACCAGCACGGCGAGCCCGGTCAGCGCCCCGGCGACGGCGGCCAGTCCGCCCAGGCCGAGGCGTTCGCCCAGCAGCACCCGCGCCCCGACGGCGATGAGGACGGGCCCGGCGCCGAGCGTGACGACGGTGCCGACGGCGAGGCCCGTGACCTCGACCGCGGCGAAGTACGCGCTCTGGAACACCGTGAGCCCGATGCCGGTGCCGAGGATGCGGAGCAGTCGGCGTCGCCGGGGTTCGGGCTCCCGGGGCGTGCGGCGAGGGCGCAGCGCGAGCGCCCCGGCGAGCAGGACGAGACCGCCCGCGCAGCGCCAGAAGGACAGGGCGAGGGGGCCGAGATCGCTGACCCGGAAGATCAGGGAGGCGGCCGCGCCGGCGGTGCCCCAGGCGATTCCGGCGATGACGAGGTACAGCAGGCTCCGCCCGACGGGCAGCGCGGATGCGACAGGGAAGGACATGTGACTTCTCCAGCGGAAGACAGGGTTTCGACGGGTCGCTCGGCTCCGCACGCGGGCAGCGACGAACCGCTCGGGGACTGCCCGAGCCCGGTCTTCGTCAGGAGTGGCCGCGCGCGCTAGGCGACAGGCGGCGGCAGCACAGTCAGATGCATGGTCGGCACACTAATGCGGGGCCCGACCGTGGGACAACTCGTCCTCGACCGGCCCGGCTACCGCTCCGGTGCCGGCCCCGGCGGCGACCGGACCCGAGGGAGGCTTCGGGGCGGCGGACTGGGCGATGAACGCACCGGTCAGCACGACGAATCCGCCGATGAGCTGCGGCGCGGAGAGGTGCTCGCCGAGAAGCACCCAGGCCAGCCCGGTGGCGATGACCGCTTCGAGGCAGGCGACGACCCCGGCCACCTGCGGCGAGAGCATCCGGACCGAGACGACCCCGGTGGCGTACGCGAGGACGGTGGCGAGCAGCACGATCCAGCCGAGCAGCAGCCAGGCGGGGACCTCGTCGCCGTTCATGCCCGCGCTTCCGCCCAGCAGCGCCCAGTCCATGCCCCAGGGACGGGCGACGACCGTGAGGACGGCCGCGCCGACGATCAGTCCGTACGCGATGACGCCGACAGGGTGCGGGGGTTGGGCGCCGTCACCGGACCGGCCGTCCTGCCCGCCGTGGTCGGACAGGACGAAGTACCCCACCTGGCAACAGGCGGCGCCGAGGGCGAGCAGCAGTCCGAGGAGATCGAAGCTGAGCCCGGCCCAGACCTCGACGACACACGCGAGTCCGCCGACGGCCAGCACCACACCGACGGCGGCGGCCCGGGTGACGGGCCTGCGCTGCACGAAGCGGACCCAGCCGAGGACCAGCGCGGGCGCGAGATATTCGACCAGGAGTGCCACCCCGACCGGGATACGGGAGATCGAGGCGAAGTAGAACGCCTGGACCCCGGCCACGGCGAAGAGCCCGAACCCGGCGAGCAGGGCGGGGCGTTCGCGTACGAGGTTCCGGTGGCGCCAGGCGACCGGCAGCATGATGAGGGCGGCGCCCGCGACGCGGAGCCAGACCACGTGCAGCGGGTCGAGGCCCGCCTCGATCAGCGGCTTGGCCGCCACTCCGGAACCGCCGAACGCAAAGGCGGAGAGCAGGGCGAGTCCCAGCCCTGCGCTTCTGCCCTGAAACCTCGAAGACGCGTGCATCGGCACATCATGGCAGCAGTCGACAGCACCGTCACCCTCGTGACACCTGTCGAGACGACGCCCTCGGGGGCGAGCACCACGAAACCTCAGCCGCGCCGCGACTCCTCGGCCGCGAGCACCCCCGCCACGCGGCCGGCCAGCCACCGGGCGTCCACTCCCCCACGGGTGAGCACCTCCACCGCGCGCGACTCGGCGTCGGCGGCCAGCGCGGCGAGCAGGTCGAGACCGGCGGCCCGGTCCTCGCCGCGCGACGCCGCGCGGTACAGCGCGTCGTCCAGGGCGGCCAGCGCGGCGGGCGACCAGCCGTCGGCGGCCGGGTCGCGCACCAGGGGAACGGCCCCGGAGTCCTCGACGGAGCCCTGCCAGCGGAGCCCGTAACCGATGCTGCGCTGAACGAGATAGCCGAGCACCCTGGCGAGCCGCGGCCCGCCGTCGAAGGCCTCACGGACCTCGGGGTCCGTCTCGATCAGCGAGTGCAGAAGGTGGGCGGTGTCGATCTGGCGGTCCCCGTCCCGCAGCGCACGCCTGCGCGCACCGGTCAGCACCGCTGCCAGTTCGTCGGTGAAGCGGGCATCGAGTTCGGGGTGGTTCGGTGCGGGTTGCTCAGGGATCCGCGGCGTCCGGTTTTGCACCCCTCTACCCCATCAGTCCCGGGTCCGAAAGGCATCGCCGGAGCGGCCCATTCAGCATCCCACCGAAGTTGGGGACGGCCGTGCGATCCGTCATCCTTGCGGATGAGATCGCCCCGAGGGGACACAAGCAGGAGACATCCGGGGCGCGCCGCCTTGCACCGCGCGCCCCCTGGCAACCGCGAACCCCCGCGCGCACGTCCCAGACGCCACAGCGCACGTGCGGGGACGGGAGGGGAGGAACGGGTGTGGTGGATGGTCGCCCTGCTCGCCCAGGACGGGCTGCAGTACGTCTACCGCGTGTACGCGCCCGACGACGCCCTGCCCGCCGATCTCTTCTGGACGGCCTTCCACTGCCACGACGACGGACCCCATCCCCGCGCGTCGGACCGCTTCGACGCGGCGGTGATCTGGCGGCACCGGCAGCCCCAGCAGATCTGACGGTTCATCAGTATTGAATGTTGGCGGGGCCCCCGCTACCTTCCCGCCACCGATACCGGAGGAACCAGGGGTGGTCGCATGGCTGAAGTCAGCGCCGAGGCACGGATCGAGGCACCCGCCGGGAAGGTCTGGGACCGCCTGACGGACTACGGGTCGTACGGGGAGTGGAACGCCACCCACACCAGCTTCCCCGGGGGCGGGCCGGCCGAGCTGAAGCTCGGGGCCGCCTACGAGGAGAACATGAAGCTCATGGGCTTCCCGGCCGAGGTGACCTGGACGGTCGACGCCCTGGAGCCGGGCCGCCTGCTGGCGACCCGGGGCAAGGGCCCGATGGGGGTCAACCTGGCGATGCGGTACTCCCTGACCCCGGAGGGCGACGCCACGACGGTACGCATCGACGGGGAGTTCACCGGCGCGGCGGTCTCACTGATGGGCGGCAAGCTCACGGACTCCGCGACGGCGGCGCTCCAGGAGTCGCTGCGCAAGCTCGGCGGCCTCGCGACCGCGTGACCCACGCCTGAACGGTATGCGAAGGGCCCCGGGGGAATCGGTTCCCGCGGGGCCCTTCACGTACCGCCTGCCGGTCCGCACCGCAGACCGCGCGGGGCTCAGTGTTCGTCGGCGAGGATCAGGTAGAGCTTCTTGCGCGCGTCATTGATGACGGTCAGCGCCTTCTGCCGCTGATCGGCGGAGCCGGTCTTCCAGACCTGCCCGAACGCCTCCATCAGACCGAATCCGGCCTGCCGGATCTCATTGACGCCTTCCCAGTCGACACCACGTCCCGCCTCCTCCCAGGGAGCCTCGGGGCCGGTCTCGGCCTCGCTCCGCCCGGATTCGGTGAGCGTGAACAGCTTCTTGCCACCCTCGCTGGCACTGACGATCAGCCCCTCGTCCTCCAGCAGCTGGAGCGTCGGGTAGACGGAGCCGGGGCTGGGCCGCCAGGCCCCGCCGCTGCGCTCGCCGATCTCCTGGATCATCTCGTAACCGTGCATCGGGCGGTCCTTCAGCAGAGCCAGGATCGACGCCCGCACGTCACCGCGCCGCGCCCGTCCCCGACCGCCGCCGCCCCGGCCACGCCCGCCCCCGAAGGGACCGCCGCCGAAGGGGGGCCCGAACGGCCCGAAGGCGGCCCGTCGACCGTCACCCTCACCTCGACCGTGATGGCCGGGCCCGCAGTGCCCCGGCCCGTGCTCGTATCCATGTCCGTGTGAACGCATCGCTACGCTCCTTCCATCGTTGATCTGTCGCGATGCGTCAACGATATATCGGAAACTATCGGATGACAAGGCCGTCGGAGCGTGGGCCGCCCTCACCGCCCGCCCTGCCCGCTACGGGCCTCCCCGGACGGTGACCGGGGAGGCCCGTCTCAGGGCGCGCCGCCGTAGCGGGCCACGATCGTGGCCGCGCGGTCGCGCAGGGCGGTGCGCAAGGACTGCGGGGACAGGACTTCCGCGTCCGCGCCGAGCTGCCACACCGCCCATTCGGCGTGCCGCGCGTCCTGGAAAGTGACTTCGAGGCGCGACCAGCCGCCCGCTTCGAGGCCCTCCGCGCGGACGGCGCGGACGGTGCCCAGCAGCTCCTCCCGTCGTATCGGGCTCACCCGTACCAGCGCGGTGAGGTGGTCGTCGGAGAGGAACCGCGCGGAACGTTCCCGCCAGATCCGGTCCAGGTCGACGCGGTCGGGCCGCTCCGCCGCTTCGGGCAGTTCCTCGGCCGCCAGCACGCGCGACAGCCGGTAGGTGCGGTCCTCGCCGGACCGTGTGGCCAGCAGATAGCCCCGGTCCCGTACGGTCACCAGGCCGATCGGGTCCACCGTGCGCCACTGCGGCGCCCGGCCCGTGGCCGCGTAGTGGATACGCAGCTTGTGCCCGGCGAGCACGGCGCGGCGGACCGCCGGCATGGTGGCGTCGGGCACCTCGTCGGTGACCGTGCGGCGTGAGAGCAGATCGGTCTCCGGGTCGACGAGGAACCGCTGGGCCGCGTCGCCCGCGACAGCCTGATGGCTCTCGGGCAGCGCGTCGACCACCTTCCGCATGGCCGAGGCGAGCGCCGCCCCCAGGCCGAACACCTGCTCCCCGCGCCCAGATCCGGCGGCCAGCAGGGCGAGGGCCTCGTCGTGGTTCAGCCCGGTGAGCTCGGTCCGGAATCCGGGCAGCAGCGCGAACCCGCCGTGCCGGCCGCGTTCGGCGTAGACCGGGACGCCGGCCGAGGACAGCGCCTCGATGTCCCGCAGCACCGTGCGCGTGGACACCTCCAGCTCGCGGGCCAGGGTGTCGGCGGTCATCCGGCCGCGCTGTCGCAACAGCAGGACGAGCGAGACCAGTCGGTCGGCACGCATGCGGGAACCCTAGACGAAATACCTGACCAAGGGTGTCGTGATTGCTTGGCAGGCTCCCTCGTACCTTCTCGGTCGAACGAATGGAGCTGAAGTGGCAGTGGAACGAACGGCCGTCAACCCGGTGACCTGGTCGGTGGATCTGGGCTTCAACCAGGGCGAACTCGTCTCCGGGCAGTCCCGGACGCTGTACATCGCGGGGCAGACCGCGACGGGCAGGGACGGCAAGCCCCTGCACGACGGTGACATGGCGGCCCAGCTGGCGCTGAGCGTCGACAATCTGGAAGCCGTCCTGAGCGAGGCCGGCATGTCGCTCGCGAACCTCGTCCGGCTCAACGTCTTCACGACCGACGTCGATCTGCTCTTCCAGCACTACGGCACGCTGGCGGGACGGCTGGGCGCGGCCGGAGTGGCCCCGGCCAGCACGATGCTCGGGGTGACGCGGCTGGCGATCCCCGGGCTGATGGTCGAGCTGGAGGGCACCGCCGTCGCCTGACGCGGCCTCGTCCGCCGGCCCGGCTCGGGCCGGGCCGGCGGACGAGAAACGCCTTCGTTCGCTTGCCCGCGGCCGGCCCACCGAAGGGCTCCCGCTATGACGTGGGCCACAAGGCCGCGCGCGGACCGGACCGCCGCCGACGCCTCCGTACGGACAACCCCCCGTCCCGTCCCGCCAATCCATCCGGCTCGGCCCCGGGACGGGCGCGTCCGGCCACCGCCCGGCGACTCAGGTCACCCTTCCCTCTCCCCGCGCGCCCCTGGTACAGATGGTGAGGTTTCACCCCCACACCGGAAGCGCAGCCATGAACCAGGACCGGACAGCCGAGCTCACCCCCTTCACCATCGACCTGACCTTCGAGGAGGCCCGGCGACGGGCCGAGGTCGTCGCCGCGCTGGGGCCCGACTGGGATCCGGTGGCCGCCCTCCGCAGCGAGAACGAGGCCTACGCCCTGCTCTACTCCGGCCTGGACGCCGAGCAGCAGCGCACCTACGACCGGCTGGTGGCCGCCGGTGTCCTGCCGGACGAGGGTCCTGGCCGTGCGGCTGCCCATTGATCCGCAGGCGGACCCCGCCCGCCGCGCCTGGGCGGCCTGCCCCGCCTGCGACGACGCCCGGCACTGCGCGACCTGCGCGAACCACCGCGGCTGCGGCGAGCACTGGCGCTATCTGATCGCCAACAACGGCCCGGTCCTGCACCTCCAGTGCCCCGGCTGTACGCACACCTGGTCGCTGGACACCCGGCCCGGTCTCCCCCACCGCAACGGCGGCACCTCCTGCCCCTGAGGCGCCGGCTGTCCCGGAGCCGCCGGAATCCCAGGAGCCAGAGACCGCGCATTGGCCTTGGCCGCTCCCCGTTCCGGCGCTCTACGGTCGGCGTATGAGGATTCGTATCGTCGACGCGTTCACCGACCGCCCTTTCTCCGGCAACCCCGCCGGTGTGCTGCTGCTGGAGGGCGGTGCGTTCCCGGCCGCCGAACGCCTTCAGGAGATCGCCGCCGAGGTCAATCTCTCCGAGACGGCCTTCGCCCACCCGCTGCCGCCGGGCGGCACGGCCGACTGGGCGCTGCGCTGGTTCACCCCGGTCACCGAGGTCGGGATGTGCGGGCACGCGACGCTCGCCACCGCCCACGTCCTGCACACCACGGGCCTGGCCACCGGCCCGGTACGCTTCACCGCGCGCTGCGGGATGCTCAGCGCGACCGCCCACCCGGACGGCAGCCTCACCCTCGATTTCCCCACCGCCCCGCTGTCCGAGGAGCCATTGCCGTACGGGCTCGCCGACGCCCTCGGTGGCGACCCCGTCTCGGTGCACGGAACCGGCGAGCACATCGGTGACCTGCTCGTCGAACTCCGCGACGAGGCGGCCGTACGGGCGCTCGCCCCGGACTTCGCCGCCCTGGCGGCCCACTCCCGGCGCGGCGTCATCGCCACCGCCGCGGCCGAGGACCCCGCCCGGGGCTACGACTACGTGTCGCGCGGCTTCTTCCCGGGCGTCGGCATCGACGAGGACCCGGTCACCGGCAGCGCCCACACCGCGCTGGCCCCCTTCTGGTCGGCGCGCCTCGGCCGCGACGACCTCACCGGGCTCCAGGCGTCGGCCCGCACGGGGCTGGTCCGCACCGCGCTGCGCGGTGAGCGCACCCTGCTGACCGGCACCGCGGTCACGGTGATCGACGGCGAACTGCTCACCGCCTTCTGAAGCCCGGAACCTTCTGAGACCCGGAACCCCTCGAAGCCCGGCGCCTTCTGAAGTCGAGAGCAGGCTCCTAAGGCGTCGGCAGCCAGTCCACCCGGCCCGCGAGCAGCGCGTACCCGACGAACGCCCCGATGTCCAGGAGCGCGTGCGCGACGACGAGCGGGCCCACCCGGCCCCAGCGCCGGTAGAGCAGCACGAAGACGACGCCCATCACCACGTTGCCGATGAAGCCGCCGATGCCCTGATACAGGTGGTACGACCCGCGCAGGACGGAGCTGGTCACCAGGGCGGCCATCGGCGTCCACCCCAACTGCCCGAGTCTGCGCAGCAGATACCCGACGACGATGACCTCCTCCACCACGGAGTTCTGGATCGCCGAGAGGATCAGTACGGGGAACTTCCACCAGACGTCGGGCAGGGATTCGGGAACGACCGTCAGGTTGAACCCGGTGGCGCGGGCCACGAGGTAGAAGGCGAGGCCGGCGCTGCCGATGCCGGCCGCGACCAGGGTTCCGCGGCCGAGGTCGAACCAGGGCTTCGTCCGGTCGAAGCCGATGGCCCGCAGGCTAGCCCCCTCCCGGATCAGCAGATGTGCGACCAGTGCGACCGGCACCAGAGCCGTTGCGATCCCGAACATTTGCCAGGCCAGATCCAGCCATGGACGGCCCGGAGCGTACGAGCCGTTGAGTGTCGCCGCCTGGTCCTTCAATCCTCCCGGTTTGGTCAGGGATCCGACAAAACTGATGAGGGCCGACAGTGCGCTGGCGCCCAGGGAGAGCGCCAGGACCAGCACCACCTCGGACCGCAAGATCCTTCGTGACACAGCCTCTTGGGGATAAGAATCAGCCACGCGCCCCGCCTCCACCTGCACACCTGCCTTTTGTTCTGCAATCGCGTCTCATCCCACCGACCGTCCCGCTAGGGTCTCGAATACAGGTACGAAGATCATGCGCGACAGGCCGGGGGACGACCACCATCGCTGATGGGCGGGTCCCCCTTTTCCTTGTTTGATCCTCAAGGAGGGGTACCACCGACATGGGACGTCATAGCTTGCCCGACAGCCACGCGGCGGAGGGACGCCGGGGCCACCCCAGCACCCGGCGCCGGCGTCGTACGGTCGCCGTCGCCACCCTGCTCGTCCTCTCCGTGGCGACGGGAACGGCTGTCGCGGCCAAGGGCGGCCTGTTGTCGTTCTCCGAGTCCTGCGAGGACTCCGCGGTGCACCTGTCCGTGGTCGCGTCCCCGGACATCGCCCCCGCCGTACGTTCCCTGGCCGAGCGGGCCCGCGCCGACGAGGTGAAGGCCGACGGCCGCTGCCTCGTGGTGGAGGTGCTGGCCCGCGATGCGCACAAAGTCGCCGAAGCCCTCGCGGCAGGGGACACGGAACCCGATTTCCAGGTCTGGCTGCCCGACTCCGACCTGTGGCTGGAGCGGGCCAAGGGGCTCGGCGACGGCACCCCCGTCTCCCCGTCCGACTCGGTGGCCTCCTCCCCCGTGGCCCTGGCCATGGTCCCGTCCGCCTCGCGGGCCCTGGGCTGGCCCCGCAAGACGTACACCTGGGCCGAGCTGGTGGCCGGGGCGATCGGCTCGGACCGGGTACGCCTCGGCGCCGCGGACCCGGCCCGCAGCGCCACCGGGCTGCTGGCCCTCACCGGCATCGGCGCCTCGTCCGCGCGGCAGGGCGGGGACAGCGACACCCGGGTCGCCCAGACCGCGAAGGTGCTCGCCGAGCGGATGTCGGACGGCGACGCTCAGGTGCTGGAGACCCTGGCGCGGAGCACGTCCGGGGCCGAGGAGGGCAATCCGAAGCGCAACCAGGCGGTCCTGATCTCCGAGCAGGCGGCCTTCACGCACAACGCGGAGGCGACCGGCGCCGGCAAGCTGGACCTCTTCTACCCGGAAGACGGCACTCCGCTGCTGGACTACCCGTACACGCTGGTGAACGAGGCGCGGCTGAGCACCGCGGAGTCCCGCGCGGCCCTGCGCTTCATGAATCTGCTGGGCGACCGGGAGGCTCAGGCCACGTTCGCCGAGCACGGCTTCCGGGCCGGTGACGGCAGCGCGAAGGACTCCTCGTCGCGGCGGCCGGCGGCAGGAAGCCCCAGCCGTACGCGGAACCGGCCCTCCAGGCGCCCTCGGCCGAGGAGCTCCAGGAGACCCTCGGGATGTGGACGATCACCGTGCAGAGCGCACGGCTGACCACGGTGGTCGACGCCTCCGGCTCGATGGCGACGCTCGTGCCGGGCCGGAACCAGTCCCGGATGGACGTCACCAAGGAGTCCCTGATCCGGGCGCTGGACCAGTTCACGCCCGACGACGAGATCGGGCTGTGGGAGTTCGCCACCACGCTGGACGGCGAGAAGGACTACCGGCGGCTCATGGAGACGAAGCGGCTCGGCGACCCGGCCGCGGGCGGCGGGAGCCACCGGGAGAAGCTCACGGCGGCCTTCGCGGCGCTCCAGCCGGTCCCCGGCGGGGCGACCGGGCTGTACGACACGACGCTGGCCTCGTACCAGGAGGCCCGGTCGACGTATGTGAAGGGGAAGTTCAACGCCCTGGTGATCCTCACCGACGGCTCCAACCAGGACACGGACGGCATCTCGCGGAGCGGCCTCGTCATGGAGCTGAAGGAGCTCGTCGACCCGGAGCGCCCTGTCCCGGTCATCGCGATCGCGGTGGGCCCGGACGCGGACCGCGACGAGGTCGCCGAGATCGCCCGGGTCACCGGGGGCGACGGCTACGAGGTGAGCGATCCGGCGGAGATCCAGGCGGTGATCCTCCAGGCCATCATGGCGGCGGGACAGAACGGCCGCGCCGCCCAGGAGTGACGGGCCGGACCGGCCGCGCCGCACGGCACCGAGTGACGGGCCCGCGAGCCGGTCCCGTCACTCCCTCACGTACGTGCGTGCCTCAGGGCGCCGGGAACCCCACCGGCCAGGTGTGCACCGGCTCTCCGGCGTGCATCAGCTCGGCGTAGCGCCGCGTCATGGCCGCGAGGGCCGCCTCCCGTCCGAGCCCGGCCTCCAGGGCCCGGTCGTACGTGGCGACCTGCCAGGAGGCCCCGTTGACGCGCCGCCTGCACCGCTCCTCGATCACTCCGAGATAGTGGTCCCGGTCGGCGGGCTCGATGTGCCAGGCGTCCAGTCCGGCGGCGGCCAGCGGCAGCAGCTCCTCCAGCACCAGCTGTACGGCCGGGATCCTGGCCAGTCCGCCGGAGCGGCCCGACCGGGGCCAGAGCATCTCGGCCTCGATGCCGTGCCGGCAGGCCTCGGTGAAATTCTCCTCGGCGGCCTCGAACGGCAACCGGCTCCACACCGGCCGGGACTCCTCGGCGAGCGCCCGCACGAGCCCGTAGTAGAACGCGGCGTTGGCGATCACGTCGGTGACCGTCGGCCCCGCGGGCAGGACGCGGTTCTCCACCCGCAGATGGGGAACGCCGTCGGCGATCCCGTACACCGGGCGGTTCCAGCGGTAGACGGTGCCGTTGTGCAGCACCAGTTCGCCCAGCTCGGGCACCCCGCCCTCGTCCAGCACCTCCAGGGGGTCCTCGTCGTCGCAGATCGGCAGGAGCGGCGGGAAGTACCGCAGGTTCTCCTCGAACAGCTCGTGCGCGGAGCCGATCCAGCGCTCCCCGAACCAGGTCCTGGGGCGTACCCCCTGGTTCGCCAGCTCCGGCGGCCGTACGTCGGTGGCCTGCTGGAACAGCGGCGGCCGGGACTCGCGCCACAGCTCCTTGCCGAACAGGAACGGGGCGTTGGCACCCAAGGCGATCTGAACGCCGGTGATCGCCTGCGCGGCGTTCCAGACGTCGGCGAACCGGTCCGGCGTCACCTGGAGATGCAGCTGGACCGAGGTGCATGCCGATTCCGGGGCGATCGAGGGCGAGGAGCAGACCAGTCGCTCGACGCCTTCGATATCCAGGGCGAAATCCTCCCCCGGGCGGCCGCCATTTGATCGTTGAGCAGGGTGTAGCGGTCCACGTCCGAGAGATTCGCGGACACCACGTCGTGCTCCCCCAGGGTGGGCAGGATTCCGATCATCACGATCCCCGCGTCCACCTCCCCCGCCTTCCGGTGGGCATAGGCGAGGCCGGTCCGCAACTCCTCCGAGAGCTGATCGAATACCCGGCCGCCGAGGCGGTGCGGGACGATATTCACTTCGAGATTGAACATCCCCAGTTCGGTCTGGAAATCCCGGCTCGCGATGCGCTGGAGCACTTGCTGATTCATCATGCGGGGCATCCCGTCGGAGCCCGCGAGATTCAGCTCTATCTCCAGCCCCATCAGATTCCGCGGACGGTCGAACCTCCGCTCCTCCAACAGCCTCCCCAGCCCCTCCAGGCACCGGTTGAGCTTCGTCCGGTACGCCTGTCGATCGGACAGGTCAAGGGCTTCCGCCACGACCTTCTCCCCCATCGAGGGGTCCCTCCTCCCGTGGGCGGCCCGCGGCCCAGACCGCTCGCATCACGATCGATAGTGCCCAGCGGGAGTGATCCGTAACGCCCCCACGGGCCTTCGATACCCGATAGTCTGGTTGCAGGAGACCGGGGGCACATTCCCACGGCATGCGGCACGCGGCATTTTCGGCTGGTTCATGCGTGGTGAAAACACCGACGAGTTTCGGCCGTCCGTGTCATCGGAAGGGTGGCTGGTCGGCGTCGGCCGCGGCAGATGAAATCCTCAGAAATACCGCGATTCGAAGGCCGGATGACGCCTTGTGCGACATATCCGCGACTGCTAGCGGAAACACTGTGTGAACACGCGTCATATAAACTCCGCTCAACGAGGCAGAGCGTTGATACGACTCGCCCGTCACCGGCCTCCTCTGGCCCGCACGCCGACAGTGCCGTCTGCACCCGCCCACGCTCCACCGTGTCTCCGAAGTGAGAGGCGACCCACTATGCCGCTGCATGTTCCCCCGGCTCCCGCGCCCGCCCTGCGCAGCGTTCTCGCGGCCCTCGGTTCTCCCACCGCCGTCCGCGAAGCCCGAACCCCCGGTCTCCGGTCCGTCCAGGGACCGCTGAGCCCCGAACTACCGCTTCCCGTGCATGTGCTGGACCGGATCGCTCCCACCGGGACGGCGCCGCTGACCCGCCTGGCGGCCTGGCGTTTCCTGATCCGGAGCGAGGGCCGCGCGGTCGCCGCGGCGGACACGGTGCTCACCCCCGACGGCTGGACGTTCTCGCACTTCTTCGAGGGCCCCTACCTCGCCTCGACCGAGCTGGCCGTCCGGCAGGCGGAGGCGTCGGTCACCGGCTGCCAGGCGCGGCTGCTGTCGATCCCGGAGCTGTACATGCTCACCCTGTGGCTGCACGGCGACACCGAGGCCGATCCCTCCGGCGGGGTGCTCGCGCCGACGGACGTCCTGGTGCCCCTGGCGCCGGCCCCGCCGGGCATCGCGGCCCACCGCCCGCACCGGGTCGCCGATCTGCTGCCCGTCATCTCACTGCGGGTGGCTCCGGGGCCGCTCCTCAGCTCGGCCTGACGGCGTCGGCAGAGCCCGGACCCAGCGCCCCCGCGGCGACCTCGATCCGCCCCGGACCACCGGGCCGCGGAGAGGGGGCGCCGCGGGGGCGCCGCGCCGTCCGTTCGGACTAGTCCCATCCGGCCACCCCGAACCACCCAAAGGGACAGTGCAGTTGCGGTGAACCGTCCGCGCGGGTGACGCGTCATGGGAGGAGTACGGGTGCTGCAGCGAAATCCCTGCGGATTCTTCCCCGTAGGGCAACACTGGGACCGGACCGACTGATACGGGGGCGGCCATGAACGACTCATCCAGCCGCAGGACACTCGACTCGACGCAGCGAAAGAACCCATCCATGTGCCAGCACCAGCCACCCTGCCCCACCGCCGATTCGCCCGACCGGGAGGCCGCCCGCCTGACGGCCCACCACCCCGAACAGGGGTGGAGCCTCCTGTGCAACGGCGTCCTGCTCTTCGAGGACACCGGCGAACTGCTGCCCGACGGGCAGATCATCGCCCCGCACCGGCCGCTGGCAGCCGGCCGCGTGGTGAAGGCCGCCTGAGAGCGGCCGTGGGAAGAAGTCATACGGAAAAAGGGGCCGGCCCGGAGAGATCTCCGCACCGGCCCCGACGCATGTCCGGCGCGCGCCGCTCCCGGCGCGCGCCCTGTGACAGGCTGATTCAGTGGTCGTACTCGTCCAGCGGCGGGCAGGAGCAGACCAGGTTCCGGTCGCCGAAGGCCCCGTCGATGCGGCGGACCGGCGGCCAGTACTTGTCGGCGGCGGACACCCCGGCCGGGAAGACGGCCTCCTCGCGGCTGTAGCCGTGCTCCCAGTCACCGCCCAGCGCGGCGGCGGTGTGCGGGGCGTTGGACAGCGGGTTGTCGTCCGCGCTCCACTCCCCCGAGGAGACCTTCTCGATCTCGGCGCGGATCGCGATCATGGTGTCGCAGAACCGGTCGAGCTCCGCGAGGTCCTCGCTCTCCGTCGGCTCGATCATCAGCGTGCCGGCCACCGGGAACGACATGGTCGGCGAGTGGAAGCCGTAGTCGATCAGGCGCTTGGCGACGTCGTCGATGGAGACGCCGGTCGCCTTCGAGATCGGACGCAGGTCCACGATGCACTCGTGCGCGACCAGTCCGGCCGGGCCGCTGTAGAGGATCGGGAAGTGCGGCTCCAGGCGCTTGGCGATGTAGTTCGCGGCCAGCACGGCGACCTGCGTGGCCCGCTTGAGGCCCTCGCCGCCCATCAGACGGACGTACGCCCACGAGATCGGCAGAATGCCCGCGGAGCCCCACGGGGCGGCCGAGATCGGGCCCACACCGGTCTCCGGGCCCGCGGCGGGCTGGAGCGGGTGGTTGGGGAGGTACGGGGCGAGGTGGGCGCGGACGCCGACCGGGCCGACGCCGGGGCCGCCGCCGCCGTGCGGGATGCAGAAGGTCTTGTGCAGGTTCAGGTGCGAGACGTCGCCGCCGAACTTGCCCGGCTTGGCCAGCCCGACCAGCGCGTTCAGGTTGGCGCCGTCGACGTACACCTGACCGCCCGCGTCGTGCACCTCGCCGCAGATGTCGGCGACGTGCTCCTCGAACACCCCGTGCGTGGACGGGTAGGTGATCATGAGCACGGCCAGCTCGTCGCGGTGCAGCTCGATCTTGGCGCGCAGGTCCACGACGTCGACCTCGCCGTCGTCGGCGGTCTTCACCACGACGACCTTCATGCCCGCCATGACGGCGCTGGCGGCGTTGGTGCCGTGCGCGGAGGACGGGATGAGGCAGACGGTGCGCTGGTCGTCGCCGTTGGCCCGGTGGTACGCCCGGACGGCGAGCAGACCCGCGAACTCGCCCTGGGAGCCGGCGTTGGGCTGGATGGACACCGCGTCGTAGCCGGTGACCTCGGCGAGGCGCTCCTCCAGCTCACGGATGAGGGTGAGGAAGCCCTGCGCCTGCTCGGCCGGGGCGAAGGGGTGCAGCGCGCCGAACTCCGGCCAGGTGATCGACTCCATCTCGGCGGTCGCGTTCAGCTTCATGGTGCAGGAGCCGAGCGGGATCATGCCGCGGTCCAGCGCGTAGTCGCGGTCGGCGAGCTTGCGCAGGTAGCGCAGCATCGCGGTCTCGGAGCGGTGCTGGTGGAAGACCGGGTGGGCCAGGATGTCGTCGGAGCGCAGCAGCGCCTCGGGCAGCGCGTCGGCGACCGTGCCGTCCAGCACCTCGATGTCGCCATCGGCGCCGAAGGCCGCCCAGACGGCGGAGAGCTGGGAGCGGGTGGTGGTCTCGTCGCAGGCGACGGAGACGTGGTCGGCGTCGACGAGGCGGAGGTTGACCCCGCGCTCGCGGGCGTCGGCGACGATGCCGGCGGCCTTGCCGGGGGCCCGGACGGTCAGGGTGTCGAAGAAGGCGCCGTGCACGACGTCGGCCCCGGCGTTGCGGAGACCGTCGGCGAGGATCGCGGCGTAGCGGTGGGTGCGGCGGGCGATCGTCCGCAGCCCCTCGGGGCCGTGGTAGACCGCGTACATCCCGGCCATGACGGCGAGGAGGACCTGCGCGGTGCAGATGTTGCTGGTGGCCTTCTCGCGGCGGATGTGCTGCTCGCGGGTCTGGAGGGCCAGGCGGTAGGCCTTGTTGCCGTCGGCGTCGACGGAGACGCCGACGAGGCGGCCGGGCAGGGAGCGGGCGAACTTCTCGCGGACCGCCATGAAGCCGGCGTGCGGGCCGCCGAAGCCCATCGGGACACCGAAGCGCTGGGTGGTGCCGACCGCGATGTCGGCGCCGAGCGCGCCGGGCGAGGTGAGCAGGGTGAGGGCCAGGAGGTCGGCGGCGACGGTGACGATCGCGCCCAGTTCGTGGGCCTGCTCGATGACGGGCTCGATGGCGCGCACGGCACCGGAGGCGCCCGGGTACTGGAGCAGGACGCCGAAGACGCCGCGCTCGGCGATCTCGGCGGGGATGCCGTCGCTCAGGTCGGCGACGACGACCTCGACGCCGGTGGGCTCGGCGCGGGTCTCGATGACCGCGACGGTCTGGGGCAGGGTGTCGGCGTCGACCAGGAAGACGCCCTTCTTCACCTTGCCGACGCGTCGGGCGAGGGCCATGGCCTCGGCGGCGGCGGTGCCCTCGTCGAGCAGGGAGGCGCCGGAGGTGGGCAGCCCGGTCAGCTCGGCGACCATCGTCTGGAAGTTCAGGAGGGCTTCGAGGCGGCCCTGGGAGATCTCCGGCTGGTACGGCGTGTAGGCCGTGTACCACGCGGGGTTCTCCATGACGTTGCGCAGGATGACGGGCGGCGTGAAGGTGCCGTAGTAACCGAGGCCGATCATCGGGGCCAGCACCTCGTTGCGGTCGGCCAGCGACCGCAGCTCGGCCAGCACCTCCGCCTCGGTGCGCGCCGAGGGAAGGTTCAGGGCCTCCGCACTCTTGATCACGTCGGGCACCGCGGCGGCGGTCAGCTCGTCCAGGGAGCCGTAGCCGACCTGGGCGAGCATCTTCGCCTGGGCCTCGGCATCGGGCCCTATGTGGCGCTGCTCGAACGGAATGCCCTGCTCCAGCTGGGAGAGCGGAGTGCGACGGGGGGTCATGGTGGAGGCCTCCTGGTCTGTCACGACCTGCGAGGGGCACCACGGCGCGGGTGCCCGAACGGCCTCCCCCTCTGTCATCTCAACCTGAGAGCTTCACCGGCCAGCCCGGGGGCGTGCCGGCTTTCACCGTCGGTGAGGGTCAGGGTCCACCCGGGCCTGCGCCCGCACGGATCCGCCCTGCTTTCCAGAGTGACCTCGTCCGTGCGGTACGGGGGCCTGAGAGATTCCGGGGAGGAGTTGCTCCTTCGGCGCCTCCGGATTCTCCACCGGAGGACTCTCCCGCACGGGGTCAGCAGCCACTGCCAGCGTACCAGCGGCCTCCGCGCCGGAGCTCTCGAGTGGCCGACACCACGGATCTGCATTTGTCTGGTGCTGGTGGAGCGACAGGACCGCCGTGAGCAGTCCGCGACCAGTGGGAGGCACCGTGCAGACGGATATCGATCCGCGCCGCCTGATCGGCCGCAAGGCTTTCGATCGCAAGGGCACCAAGATCGGAACGGTGGACGAGGTCTATCTCGACGACGCGACGGGTGTGCCCGAGTGGGCGGCCGTGCGCACCGGCCTGTTCAGCAGGGACGCCTTCGTCCCGCTGGAGCCCAGCGAGTTCGTCGAGGACGCGCTGCGCGTTCCCTTCGACCGGGCGTTGATCAAGGGCGCGCCGGACTTCGGCGTCGGCCGGCACCTGTCGCCCGAGCAGGAGCTACAGCTCTACCGGCATTACGGGCTGGACTCACCGCCCTCGGAGGCCGCGGCGCCCGAGGACCGGGACTTCGGCAGGCTGGCGGGCCAGGAGGAGTAGTCGGGGCTCTCGCGGACGAGCGGCAGCGGATCGGCGGGCCGCAGCAGTGGGTCATCGATCCGGAAGGTGAGGACACGGCCGGGCGCGCTCCACGGCTCCTCGAACCGGACGGTGACCCGGCCGATGCCACTGCCCTGCACCCAGCCGTGCCCGTGCTCCTCGTGGTGCACGTCGTGTCCGGCGGGCCAGCGCCGCGCGGCGAGCTGCTCGGCGCTGTCCGACTCGGGCTCCGGGACGGCTTCCTCCTCGCCGCCCTCCGCGGTCGGCGCGTGGTGGTCCGGGGCCCGCCGGGCGAGCTCCCGGGCGTCGGCGGCCTGGGCGAACAGGTCCTCCTGGGTGTAGTCGGCAAGCCCTGTGACGCCGACCCCCAGGAGCCGTACGCCGCCCGTGGTGTCGACGGACTCCAGCAGCCGCGCCGCCGCCTCGCGGACCACGGTGGGGTCGTCCGTGGGGCCTCTGAGCGTCTCGGAGCGGGTCAGCGTGGAGAAGTCGTAGCGGCGCACCTTCAGCACCACCGTGCGGCCCGACCGGTCGGCTGCGCGCAGCCGCTCCACGCACCGCACGGCCAGCCGCTCGACCTCGGCGCGCACCCGCACCCGGTCGTGCAGGTCCACATCGAAGGTGTCTTCCACCGATACGGACTTCGCGTCCCGCTCGGCGACCACCGGCCGGTCGTCGAGGCCCAGCGCCATCCGGAAGAGCCCGTGGCCGTGGGCCTTCCCGACCAGCCGGACGAGCTCGGCCTCGCCCGCCTCGGCCAGGTCGTGGACCGTGGTCATGCCGGCACGTCGGAGATGGTCGCCGGTGGCCGGGCCGACCCCCGGCAGGATGCGTACGGACATGGGGTCGAGCAGTTCGCGCTCGGTGCCCGGTTCGATGAGGACCAGTCCGTCCGGCTTCGCCTGCTCGGAGGCGATCTTGGCGAGCATCTTGGAACCCGCGAGTCCGACGGATCCGCTGAGGCCGGTCACGGCGCGGATCGCCACCCGCAGCCCCTCCCCGTGGCGCGGGCCGAGGCCGAGTCGTCCGCCGTCCCGCCGGCCTCCAGGTCCACGAAGGCCTCGTCCAGGCTGAGCGGCTCCACCAGCGGAGACAGCCGCCCCAGCAGCTCCATCACCTGGTCGCTCACCGTCCGGTACAGCGAGAAGCGGGGCACCAGGTAGGCCGCGTTCGGCGCGAGCCGCCGGGCCTGCGCGGTGGGCATCGCCGAGTGCACGCCCAGCCGCCGGGCCTCGTACGAGGCGGTGGCGACCACTCCGCGCGGGCCGAGACCGCCCACCACGACCGCCTTGCCGCGCAGACTCGGCTTGGCCGCCTGCTCCGCCGACGCGTAGAAGGCGTCCATGTCCAGGTGAAGGATGGTGGGCGCGGGTCTCACACCGTCGATGCTGCCCTACGGCACTGACAACGGGACGGTCCGGCACCCCGTGGGGCACCGGACCGTCCCGTGTCCGTGGTCCTGGCGCGTCGCACTGCTCGCCCCGGGTGCTCAGCCCGCGCGGTTACGCCGCCGGGCCAGCTCGTCCGCGGGGTTGTGGCCGATGAGCGTCTCGCCGGTGTCGACCCGCTCGCCGTGCAACTGCGAGAGCGCCGTGTCCACGTCCCGCCAGACGACGCCGACGGCGATCCCGAAGACCCCCTGCCCTCCCTGGAGCAGACTGACGACCTCGTCGGGCGAGGAGCACTCGTAGACCGAGGCGCCGTCACTCATCAGCGTCATGCGTTCGAGATCCTGAAAGCCGCGGTCCCGCAGATGCTGGACCGTGGTGCGGATGTTCTGCAGCGCGACCCCGGTGTCCAGGAACCGCTTGACGATCTTGAGGAGGACCACGTCCCGGAAACTGTAGAGACGCTGGGTCCCCGATCCGTAGGCCGGGCGCACACTGGGCTCGACCAGGCCCGTACGGGCCCAGTAGTCCAGTTGGCGGTAGGTGATCCCCGCCGCCGCGCACGCCGTCGGTCCTCGATAGCCGATGTCCTCGGCATCGCTCGCCGCTGCCTTGCCGCCCCCTGCCACCGCCGCCGGTTGAACCGGCTGCCTGATGGCGTGGTCGGCTCCACTGCCGTGCTGCGGATACGGCCCACCCGCCGCCGCTCCGTCGCCGCTGCTTCTCACGCCGACCTCCGTCCTTGACCTGCCCACTCGAAGGTAGGCAGTCACTAGGGGTGCGTCAACGATCGCCACACTCGGCACGCCGAGTGATAATCACGCTGAGGGTGGTTTCCCGTGTCTCGTTTCCGGGAAAGGCTTGTCGGATGCGCTGACGGCACCCCCGTGCGGGACGGTCACTGGCTGTTCGTACCGAAGTCCTCCGGAGAGATCTGGTCGAGGAATTCGCGGAACTTCTCCACCTCGTCCTCCTGCTCGTCGGGGATCGCGATGCCCGCATCGTCCAGCACGCCGTCACTGCCGTAGATCGGCGTGCCGGTCCGCAGGGCGAGCGCTATGGCGTCGGAGGGCCGCGCGCTCACCTCGACTCCGCTGGCGAAGACGAGCTCCGCGTAGAAGACCCCTTCGCGCAGGTCCGTGATGCGGACCTCGGTGAGCTCCTGGCCCACGGCCTCGAGCACATCCTTGAACAGGTCATGGGTCAGCGGCCTCGCGGGAGCCATGCCCTGCTGGGCGAAGGCAATCGCGGTCGCCTCCCCGGACCGATCCAAATGGGGAGGTACCGGTCGCCTCCCACTTCACGCAGGAGAACGATCGGTTGGTTGGAGGGCATTTCCACCCGGACACCGACAACGTCGAGCTCGTTCACACAGCAACCCTAGGACGTGCTCGCCATGTTTGGGTAGTCGGGCACGGCCGAGGTCAGTGCAGACGGGTGCGCAGAGCGCTCTGCACGAGCGCCGCGTGCAGCCGTACGGACAGCTCGGCGAGCTCGTTCGCGGTGGCCTCGGCATGGGCTCTGGTCTGCGGATTACGGTGCCGGCGCAGGGGTGCGACCACCTGCTCCACCAGGCCCGCCTCCCGGTCGGCCGAGGCCCGCATGGCCCGAAGATGACGTGGTTCCAGACCGAAACGACCCAGATCCGCCACCAGCTTGGCGACGGTGACCATCTCGGCGTCGTAGCCGCCGTCCGGGGACGGGACGATGAGCCCGTAGGACTCCCACTCGGTCAGCCGCTCCTCGTCGACCTCGGCGGCCGCCAGCAGCTCCGGCCGCCCGATCCGGGCGGCGGTGACCCCACCGGGACCGGCCTCCCACACCCCGTCGGTGAGGTCGCGCTGCGCACCGGGCGAGGGCAGAACGGGCTGCTCACCCCGGGCCAGCGCGTCCAGGTGCTCCCGGATGACCTTCAGCGGCAGGTAGTGATCCCGCTGCATCCGGAGCACCTGCGCCAGGCGCTCCACATCACGCGGGGCGAACTTCCGGTATCCGGAAGGAGTGCGCTGCGGCTCGATGAGCCCCTCCGCCTCCAGGAACCGGATCTTGGAGATGGTGACTTCGGGAAACTCCTCGCGCAGCTGGATGAGCACCGTGCCGATGCTCATCGGTCGCGCTTCCGCGGTGGCGGTGCCGTGTCCGGCACCGCCTGTCGGTGTTCGCAGCATGGGCCTTCCTGGGGGTCCCCCGGACGGCGTCCGGGGGCTGGTCACACGCCCCGCGGGCTGGCGTAGAAGACCAGGCGGTACTTTCCGATCTGGACTTCGTCGCCGTTGGACAGCGGGACCGAATCGATGCGCTCACGGTTGACGTAGGTGCCGTTGAGGCTGCCGACGTCGCCCACGGTGAAGCTACCTTCCGGGCTCCTGCGGAACTCCACATGACGCCGCGACACGGTCACGTCATCGAGAAAGATGTCGCTCTGCGGATGACGGCCGGCCGTGGTCAGGTCGCTGTCGAGCAGGAAGCGGCTGCCGGAGTTCGGACCGCGCCGCACGACCAGCAGAGCCGAGCCCGCGGGCAGGGCGTCGACCGCGGCCTGGGCCTCCGGGGAGAGCGAGGGCAGGGCGGTCTGGCCGGTCGCCTCCGCCTCGTACGCCTCGAGACCCGAGATGGAGATCGTGGACGTCGTCTCCGAGGGACGCTCGGGAATGCCTCCCGCAGCGGCGCACCGCAGTTGGAGCAGAACTTGCTGGCCTCCGCGTTGCGGTGACCGCACCTCGTACAGACCGGCATCGACGAGCCCTCCGGGGTGAACCCTCCACCCGTACTCGAGGCTGATGGTGCGCCGAAACCTATGCGTCCGGCACCGGCAGGGTCAACAGCCGACACGCCGTCACCCCCCGGGGCTCCGGACACCTCGTCGCGGAAGAGCGGACGCTCCGCTTCCTGCTCCTCGCCCTGGGCGTGGCGCGGAGCGCGGTGGCGGGCAGCCTTGTTGCTGTCCTCGCGTGCGCTCTTCCCGAACAACTTCGCAAACAACTTCACGGGCGATTCCCCTTGACCGACATAGACCCGCCCGTGGGGCAGGACGAACTCTGATTGAACACACCTGCCGACCCGGACATCTTCACAACGTCCGTATCCACCCGACAGTTTCCACCACGCACCACCAATCCGGTGCGGCGACCCCCCGCAACCGTCCGACCCGGTCGAGCGGCCCCCGCGCTCGCCCCGATCACGGGGAGGACGACCGAGCGTAGTCAGGCCGCTGCGCCGGTCGCAAGGCGTCGACGACGATGTCGTCGGACCGCTCCACGAGCACGGTGGCCTGCTCCTTCTCCAGGGTCTGGACCACACCGCCGGGGATGTTGAGAGCGGGCTCCAGATCCTGCGGCTTGCCGATCACCGTGAACTCGTACGGTGCTTCGATCTTCTTCCCGTCGACCTGGACGTCCCCGGCGTCCCCCGAGAAGTAGGTGTTGGCCACCACCCGCACCCCGTTGACCTGAATCGCCTCGGCCCCCGCCGCCCTCAGCTCCTGAAGGGCGTCCAGCAGCATGTCGGGCGCGACCGCGCGGGCGGGGTCGGTGATCGTCAGAGTGATGCCGGGGCCCTGTGCCGCGACGGTGCCCGCGAGGATGCCGAGCTGGCGTTCCTTCTCCAGCGTCTGCTTCCGGGCCTCCTCCGCCTGGTCGGAGCTGTTCTCCAGCTCGGTGCGCTGGTCGTCCAGGCGTTGCTTCTCGTCCTCCAGGCGCTGGGTCCGGTCGTCGACCTCGTCGAGGATGCGGACCAGGTCCTCCTGCCGGGCTCCGCGCAGCGCGCTGTCGTCGCTGGTGGACCGGACCTGGATGGCGAGCCCCAGGCCGAGGCCGAACAGCAGCACGGCGACGATCAGTTGGGCCCGGCTCAGCCGCGGCGGCCACAGGCCCGCCTTGAGCCGCTGCCGGCCGGTCGTCTCCTTGGCCGGCGGCGGCACGGGGGCGTCCGGGACGGCGGACGCGCCGCCCTCGGGCTGTTCGCTGCGGGGGTTCTCGTCGTTGTTCATCGGCCTCACGCCCGGAAGACGTGCCGGCGGATCGCGGCGGCGTTGGAGAAGATCCGGATGCCGAGCACGACCACCACACCCGTGGACAGCTGGGCGCCGACGCCCAGCTTGTCGCCGAGGAAGACGATGAGCGCGGCCACCACGACGTTGGAGAGGAAGGAGACCACGAAGACCTTGTCGACGAAGATGCCGTCGAGCATGGCCCGCAGACCGCCGAACACGGCGTCGAGCGCGGCGACCACCGCGATCGGCAGGTAGGGCTCGACCACCGCCGGTACCTCGGGCCGGACCAACAGTCCGACCACGACTCCCACGACGAGGCCCAGTACGGCGATCACGATGTGCCCTTCCCTGTGTCTGCCGCACCACTGCCGGCGGCCTTCGGCTCTGCTGTACGGACGATCAGGCTCGGCGCGGCCGGAAGCTGCACCTTCGCCTGGTCGGAGATGCTGGTGCGGATGTCGAAGCTCTCCTTGAGCGCCTGCAGGTACTGGCCGTCGGCGCTGTCCTGGAACGCGGTCGCGAGCTTCTTCCCGTCCCCCACCGCGAGTACCGTGTACGGCGGTACGAGCGGTCTGTTGTCGACCAGTATGGCGTCGCCGGCGGCCCGGATGGCCGACAGCGCCGTCAACCTTTGCCCGTTGATGGCGATGGCCTCGGCGCCGGACTCCCACAGACCGTTGACGACGCGCTGCATGTCCCGGTCGCGCACCCGTCCGGTGTCGGCGAAGCCCGAGGACTCACGGGGCCCGCCGCCTCCCTGGTCGGTGTCCTTCGCGTCGTCGACGACCAGCTTCACACCGGGGCCCTCGACCGGGGTCGCCCCGGCCAGCAGGGCCACCAGCTGCCCCTGGTCCCCGCCGTGCTGTTCGAGCGCCTTGCGCTGGCGTTCGCTCACGTCGGCGCGGAGCTTGTCGACATTCGACTCAAGGGTGTCCGCGGCCTCCGTCTCGGCGTCGATGCGGTCGATGAGCTCTTCGCGCTCCTTGGCCACGACCGGAGCCGAGATCCGCGCCTCGGCGGCGCCGAGGGTGACCACGAGGGCGGCCACCACCAGTCCGGCCGCGAGGCCGAGCTTCGACTTGAGCGTCCGGGGCAGCCCCGCGCTCCCGTCGGCCTTGCGTCGCGCCGAGGCCTCCGCATACCCGTCGTCGAGGCTGTGGTCCATCACGTTGTTCAGCAGCGACATGGAGGCGTCGGGGCGTGCGGACGGCGGGGCGGTGCTCCGATCGGGGGACTGCTGCGACATGCCGCACATCGTCGCACGTCATCACGGCTGCCGCCGAATGGCCCCACCGGTGCGCCGCGGGCCCTGCCGGGGGCGTCGCGGCGCACCGTCGTCACATCAGTCTCCCGCGCTGTCCACGACCGCGGCCCACTCGTCGAGGAGCGCCTGGGCCGAGGCGTCGTCCGGGCCCTCCGCCCACAGATGGGTGACGGCTTCCGCCCGGTCGGGCAGGACCATGATCCACCGGCCGTCCGCCTCGACCACCCTGACCCCGTCGGTGGTGTCCACGCTGCGGTCTCCGGCGGCTTCGACGACCCGGCGCATGACGAGCCCCTTGACAGCCCACGGCGTCGCCAGGTCGCGGCGCAGGACGTGGGCCCGGGGAATGCGCGCGTCGATCTGGCTCAGGGTGAGCTGGGTGCGCGCGACGAGCCCGATGAGCCGGACGAAGGCGGCGGTCCCGTCGAAGACGCTGCTGAATTCGGGAACGATGAACCCTCCGCGCCCGTCTCCTCCGAAGATGGTGTCCTCTTCACGGCCGACCCGGGTCAGGTCGTCGGGCGAGGTGGTCGTCCACTCCACCTGGGTGCCGTGGTAGGCCGCCACCTGCTCGGCGACGCGCGTGGTCGTCACGGGCAGGGCGACACGGCCGCTGCGCCGCTCGGCGGCGACGAGATCGAGGAGGACCAGCAGGGCCCGGTCGTCCTCGATGATCCGGCCGAGTTCGTCGACGAGGGAGAGCCGCTCGCCCACCGGGTCGAACCGCACTCCGAAGGCCGCCCGCGCGGAGGACACGATCTCCCCGAGCCGCACCAGACCGGCCCGCCGGGTGTCGGCGGACTCGGTGGGCCGCGCCTCGTCGAGCCCGGGGTTGATCGTCAGCGCGTCCACGCCGAGCCGTCCGAGGAGGCTGGGCAGAACAAGCCCGGCGCTGCCGTTGGACGCGTCGACGACGACCTTGAGCCCGGACTCCGCGATGCCCTCGACGTCGACGTTCCGCAGGAGGGACCCGGTGTACGAGTCGAACACGCTGGACGGGAAGTGCAGGTCCCCGATCTCGCCGGGGAAGGCACGGCGGTACTCCTGACGTGCGTAGACCCGGTCGAGCTTGCGCTGCTGCGCCTGCGAGAGGTCCGCGCCCCGCTCGTCGATGAACATGATGTCCACGGAGTCGGGCACGCCGGGCGACGTACGGATCATGATGCCGCCGGCGCTGCCCCGGGCGGTCTGCTGGCGGGCGACGGGCAGCGGCACGTTCTCCAGGTCGCGTACGTCGATGGCGCTGGCCTGGAGGGCCGAGATGACGGCCCGCTTGAGGGCGCGGGCGCCTCGGGAGTGGTCACGGGCGGTCGTGACCGTCGAGCCCTTCTTCAGGGTCGTGGCGTAGGCGCCGGCCAGCCGTACGGCCAGCTCGGGGGTGATCTCGACGTTCAGGATTCCGGAGACCCCGCGCGCGCCGAAGAGGTGCGCCTGGCCTCGGGACTCCCAGATGACCGAGGTGTTGACGAACGCGCCTGCCTCGATGGTCTTGAACGGGTACACCCGGACGTTGCCCTGGATGATCGACTCCTCGCCGACCAGGCATTCGTCACCGATGACGGCGCCGTCCTCGATACGGGCCGCACGCATGATGTCGGTGTTCTTGCCGACCACGCAGCCCCGCAGGTTGCTGTGCTGTCCGATGTAGACGTTGTCGTGCACCACGGCCCTGTGCAGGAAGGCCCCGGTCTTGACGACGACGTTGGATCCGACGACCGTGTGCTCGCGGATCTCGACGTCGGCCTCGACCTTGGCGTAGTCGCCGATGTACAGCGGCCCGCGCAGCACGGCGTCGGGGTGGACCTCCGCTCCCTCGGCGACCCACACACCCGGGGAGATCTCGAAGCCGTCGATCTCCACGTCGACCTTGCGCTCCAGGACGTCCGCCTGGGCTTTCACATAGCTCTCGTGGGTACCGACGTCTTCCCAGTAGCCCTCGGCGATATAGCCGTAGATGGGCTTGCCCTCCTTCATCAGCTGAGGGAAGACATCACCGGACCAGTCGACCGAGGTGTCGGCCTGGACGTAGTCGAAGACTTCGGGCTCCATGACGTAGATGCCCGTGTTCACGGTGTCCGAGAAGACCTGTCCCCAGGTCGGCTTCTCCAGGAACCGTTCGACCTGGCCGTTCTCGTCCACGATGGTGATGCCGAATTCCAGCGGATTGGGAACCCGGGTGAGACAGACCGTGACCAGCCCGCCCTTTTCCTTGTGGAAGGCGATGAGATCGGTGAGGTCGAAGTCGGTGAGCGCGTCACCGGAAATGACGAGGAAGGTGTCGTCCTTCAACGCCTCCTCGGCGTTCTTCACGCTGCCCGCGGTGCCGAGTGGCTTCTCCTCGTTGGCATAGGTGAGCTCCATCCCGAGCTCCTCGCCGTCCCCGAAATAGTTCTTGACGAGGGAGGCGAGGAACTGGACGGTCACTACGGTTTCACTGAGCCCATGCCGCTTGAGCAGCCGCAGGACATGCTCCATGATCGGCCTGTTGGCCACGGGGAGGAGCGGCTTGGGCATGCTCGAGGTCATGGGGCGAAGGCGTGTGCCTTCGCCGCCAGCCATCACGACGGCCTTCATGTCGGAAACGTCCTCCTACAAGAGACGACGGTCAGCCGACTTCGCCCGTCGGGGCATCATTCGCACCATCTGCCGCGGGCCGGCCACATTGCGCGGCACCGCATCAACGAGCTCAATCGGCTACTGCGTCCGCCTTCACCAGTCGGCGGACCTGAACCACGTACAAGATTCCTGCCCACCAGTAGAGGGTTGTACCCCAACCTGCGAACGCCCATCCGAAAACAGCGGCCAGTGTGGCCAGCCAACCACTCCCGTCGCTGAGCAGCAACAAGGGGAACGCGTACATCAGGTTGAAGGTTGCAGCTTTCCCGAGGAAGTTGACCTGCGGGGGCGGATAGCCGTGGCGGCGCAGGATGGCCACCATCACGAGAAGCATCAGTTCCCGGGCGAGAAGCAGCGCGGTGACCCAGAGGGGCAGGATCTCCCGCCAGGTGAGGCCGACGAGGGTGGAAAGGATGTAGAGGCGGTCGGCCGCCGGATCCAGGAGCCGGCCGAGGCTGCTGATCTGGTTCCACTTGCGGGCGAGCTTCCCGTCGAGGTAGTCGCTGATACCGCTGAGCATCAGCACCAGCAGCGCCCAGTTGTCGCTGTTGGGCCCTCCGAAGACGGGGCGAAGAATCAGCCACAGGAAGAGCGGTACCCCGACAAGGCGAGCCATGCTGAGGATGTTGGGGATGGTGAGGACCCGGTCCGTCTGGACCCGGGTCTCCTGGACCTCCACCCGGGAGCCTCCTGTGAAGAACGTGCCAATGATGCCCCCTGACCTTACCCTCAGCATCCACCATCGAGTGCAGGGGGTGGAGGATGGACCTCGGGGAAAGGTCCGGAACGCAGGAAAGCCCCGCACCAGAAGGTGCGGGGCTTTCCCACAAAGATTGTTCGGCGGCGTCCTACTCTCCCACAGGGTCCCCCTGCAGTACCATCGGCGCTGAAAGGCTTAGCTTCCGGGTTCGGAATGTAACCGGGCGTTTCCCTAACGCAATGACCACCGAAACACTATGAAATTTAGAACACCGGGCAAAATCACGGCTGTTCGTTATTTCAGAACTAACACAGTGGACGCGAGCAACTGAGGACAAGCCCTCGGCCTATTAGTACCAGTCAGCTCCACCCCTTACAGGGCTTCCACATCTGGCCTATCAACCCAGTCGTCTACTGGGAGCCTTAACCAATCAAGTTGGTGGGAATACTCATCTCGAAGCAGGCTTCCCGCTTAGATGCTTTCAGCGGTTATCCTTTCCGAACGTAGCCAACCAGCCATGCCCTTGGCAGGACAACTGGCACACCAGAGGTTCGTCCGTCCCGGTCCTCTCGTACTAGGGACAGCCCTTCTCAATATTCCTACGCGCACAGCGGATAGGGACCGAACTGTCTCACGACGTTCTAAACCCAGCTCGCGTACCGCTTTAATGGGCGAACAGCCCAACCCTTGGGACCGACTCCAGCCCCAGGATGCGACGAGCCGACATCGAGGTGCCAAACCATCCCGTCGATATGGACTCTTGGGGAAGATCAGCCTGTTATCCCCGGGGTACCTTTTATCCGTTGAGCGACAGCGCTTCCACAAGCCACTGCCGGATCACTAGTCCCGACTTTCGTCCCTGCTCGACCCGTCGGTCTCACAGTCAAGCTCCCTTGTGCACTTACACTCAACACCTGATTACCAACCAGGCTGAGGGAACCTTTGGGCGCCTCCGTTACTCTTTAGGAGGCAACCGCCCCAGTTAAACTACCCATCAGACACTGTCCCTGATCCGGATCACGGACCCAGGTTAGACATCCAGCACGACCAGAGTGGTATTTCAACGACGACTCCACAACCACTGGCGTGGCCGCTTCACAGTCTCCCACCTATCCTACACAAGCCGAACCGAACACCAATATCAAACTATAGTAAAGGTCCCGGGGTCTTTCCGTCCTGCTGCGCGAAACGAGCATCTTTACTCGTAGTGCAATTTCACCGGGCCTATGGTTGAGACAGTCGAGAAGTCGTTACGCCATTCGTGCAGGTCGGAACTTACCCGACAAGGAATTTCGCTACCTTAGGATGGTTATAGTTACCACCGCCGTTTACTGGCGCTTAAGTTCTCAGCTTCGCCACCCCGAAGAGCAGCTAACCGGTCCCCTTAACGTTCCAGCACCGGGCAGGCGTCAGTCCGTATACATCGCCTTACGGCTTCGCACGGACCTGTGTTTTTAGTAAACAGTCGCTTCTCGCTGGTCTCTGCGGCCACCCCCAGCTCAAGCAGCAAGTGCTATCACCAGGAATGGCCCCCCTTCTCCCGAAGTTACGGGGGCATTTTGCCGAGTTCCTTAACCATAGTTCACCCGAACGCCTCGGTATTCTCTACCTGACCACCTGAGTCGGTTTAGGGTACGGGCCGCCATGAAACTCGCTAGAGGCTTTTCTCGACAGCATAGGATCATCCACTTCACCACAATCGGCTCGGCATCAGGTCTCAGACTTAATGTTGCGCGGATTTGCCTACACAACGTCCTACACCCTTACCCCGGGACAACCACCGCCCGGGCTGGACTACCTTCCTGCGTCACCCCATCGCTTACCTAATACAAGTCTGGTTCATCGGCTCCACCACTACCCTCAACTCCGAAGAGATCGGGCCGGCTTCACGGACTTAGCATCGCCTGATTCAGTACTGGGCGTTTCAAAGCGGGTACCGGAATATCAACCGGTTGTCCATCGACTACGCCTGTCGGCCTCGCCTTAGGTCCCGACTTACCCTGGGCAGATCAGCTTGACCCAGGAACCCTTAGTCAATCGGCGCACACGTTTCTCACGTGTGTATCGCTACTCATGCCTGCATTCTCACTCGTGAACCGTCCACAACTCGCTTCCACGGCTGCTTCACCCGGCACACGACGCTCCCCTACCCATCCACACAGGCGTTGGCCCTATATGTGTGAATGACACGACTTCGGCGGTACGCTTGAGCCCCGCTACATTGTCGGCGCGGAATCACTTGACCAGTGAGCTATTACGCACTCTTTCAAGGGTGGCTGCTTCTAAGCCAACCTCCTGGTTGTCTCTGCGACTCCACATCCTTTCCCACTTAGCGTACGCTTAGGGGCCTTAGTCGATGCTCTGGGCTGTTTCCCTCTCGACCATGGAGCTTATCCCCCACAGTCTCACTGCCGCGCTCTCACTTACCGGCATTCGGAGTTTGGCTAAGGTCAGTAACCCGGTAGGGCCCATCGCCTATCCAGTGCTCTACCTCCGGCAAGAAACACACGACGCTGCACCTAAATGCATTTCGGGGAGAACCAGCTATCACGGAGTTTGATTGGCCTTTCACCCCTAACCACAGGTCATCCCCCAGGTTTTCAACCCTGGTGGGTTCGGTCCTCCACGAAGTCTTACCTCCGCTTCAACCTGCCCATGGCTAGATCACTCCGCTTCGGGTCTAGAGCGTGCAACTCAAACGCCCTGTTCGGACTCGCTTTCGCTACGGCTTCCCCACACGGGTTAACCTCGCTACACACCGCTAACTCGCAGGCTCATTCTTCAAAAGGCACGCAGTCACGACTGACAGCACAAGTGCTGCCAGCGACGCTCCCACGGCTTGTAGGCACACGGTTTCAGGTACTATTTCACTCCGCTCCCGCGGTACTTTTCACCATTCCCTCACGGTACTATCCGCTATCGGTCACCAGGGAATATTTAGGCTTAGCGGGTGGTCCCGCCAGATTCACACGGGATTTCTCGGGCCCCGTGCTACTTGGGTGTCTCTCAAACAAGCCGCTGATGTTTCAGCTACGGGGGTCTTACCCTCTACGCCGGACCTTTCGCATGTCCTTCGCCTACATCAACGGTTTCTGACTCGTCTCACAGCCGGCAGACTGTAAAAGAGAGATCCCACAACCCCGCATGCGCAACCCCTGCCGGGTATCACACGCATACGGTTTGGCCTCATCCAGTTTCGCTCGCCACTACTCCCGGAATCACGGTTGTTTTCTCTTCCTGAGGGTACTGAGATGTTTCACTTCCCCTCGTTCCCTCCACACTGCCTATGTGTTCAGCAGCGGGTGACAGCCCATGACGACTGCCGGGTTTCCCCATTCGGAAACCCCCGGATCAAAGCTTGGTTGACAGCTCCCCGGGGACTATCGTGGCCTCCCACGTCCTTCATCGGTTCCTGGTGCCAAGGCATCCACCGTGCGCCCTTAAAAACTTGGCCACAGATGCTCGCGTCCACTGTGCAGTTCTCAAACAACGACCAGCCACCCACCACCCCGTCCCGAAAGACGAGTTCACTGGGGCCGGATCAGAAGGCAGCCATACGGCCATACCCTCAGATACCCAACAACGTGCCCGGCCCGATGCTCTGTTCACCACGTTCCACGCCGAAGCAGTACTAGTAGTGACCAGATCATCGTGCCGAATAGTCAACGTTCCACCCATGAGCTGACCACCGTCGAACATTTGCCGACGTAGTGGCTCTGGATTCCTTACGGAATCTAGATGCTCCTTAGAAAGGAGGTGATCCAGCCGCACCTTCCGGTACGGCTACCTTGTTACGACTTCGTCCCAATCGCCAGTCCCACCTTCGACAGCTCCCTCCCACAAGGGGTTGGGCCACCGGCTTCGGGTGTTACCGACTTTCGTGACGTGACGGGCGGTGTGTACAAGGCCCGGGAACGTATTCACCGCAGCAATGCTGATCTGCGATTACTAGCAACTCCGACTTCATGGGGTCGAGTTGCAGACCCCAATCCGAACTGAGACCGGCTTTTTGAGATTCGCTCCGCCTCGCGGCATCGCAGCTCATTGTACCGGCCATTGTAGCACGTGTGCAGCCCAAGACATAAGGGGCATGATGACTTGACGTCGTCCCCACCTTCCTCCGAGTTGACCCCGGCAGTCTCCTGTGAGTCCCCATCACCCCGAAGGGCATGCTGGCAACACAGAACAAGGGTTGCGCTCGTTGCGGGACTTAACCCAACATCTCACGACACGAGCTGACGACAGCCATGCACCACCTGTATACCGACCACAAGGGGGGCACCATCTCTGATGCTTTCCGGTATATGTCAAGCCTTGGTAAGGTTCTTCGCGTTGCGTCGAATTAAGCCACATGCTCCGCTGCTTGTGCGGGCCCCCGTCAATTCCTTTGAGTTTTAGCCTTGCGGCCGTACTCCCCAGGCGGGGAACTTAATGCGTTAGCTGCGGCACCGACGACGTGGAATGTCGCCAACACCTAGTTCCCAACGTTTACGGCGTGGACTACCAGGGTATCTAATCCTGTTCGCTCCCCACGCTTTCGCTCCTCAGCGTCAGTAATGGCCCAGAGATCCGCCTTCGCCACCGGTGTTCCTCCTGATATCTGCGCATTTCACCGCTACACCAGGAATTCCGATCTCCCCTACCACACTCTAGCTAGCCCGTATCGAATGCAGACCCGGGGTTAAGCCCCGGGCTTTCACATCCGACGTGACAAGCCGCCTACGAGCTCTTTACGCCCAATAATTCCGGACAACGCTTGCGCCCTACGTATTACCGCGGCTGCTGGCACGTAGTTAGCCGGCGCTTCTTCTGCAGGTACCGTCACTTTCGCTTCTTCCCTGCTGAAAGAGGTTTACAACCCGAAGGCCGTCATCCCTCACGCGGCGTCGCTGCATCAGGCTTTCGCCCATTGTGCAATATTCCCCACTGCTGCCTCCCGTAGGAGTCTGGGCCGTGTCTCAGTCCCAGTGTGGCCGGTCGCCCTCTCAGGCCGGCTACCCGTCGTCGCCTTGGTAGGCCATTACCCCACCAACAAGCTGATAGGCCGCGGGCTCATCCTTCACCGCCGGAGCTTTCAACCCCGCCCCATGCGGGACAGAGTGTTATCCGGTATTAGACCCCGTTTCCAGGGCTTGTCCCAGAGTGAAGGGCAGATTGCCCACGTGTTACTCACCCGTTCGCCACTAATCCACCCCGAAGGGCTTCATCGTTCGACTTGCATGTGTTAAGCACGCCGCCAGCGTTCGTCCTGAGCCAGGATCAAACTCTCCGTGAATGTTTACCCGTAATCGGGTGCACACACACGAGAGCGGAACAACCGGTCGGAATAAGACCCGTTGTTCACAGCGTCCTCGCTGTGTATTTCAAAAGGAACCGCGTCCCGACCAAAACGGTCGGAGACGGGGTATCAACATATCTGGCGTTGACTTTTGGCACGCTGTTGAGTTCTCAAGGAACGGACGCTTCCTTCGGTCCCGTATCACCGGGGCCCTCCGGGCGCTTCCCTTCGTTTTACTTCTTTTTCTTGCCGTCCTGCGTTTCCGACTCTATCAGACTCTTTCGTGTCCAATTCCCGGTCGAAGCGGGTTTCGCATTCAGCTTCCAGGTAATTCGCTTTCGCGCTTTCCCTTTCGGCGAGTCCGACTCTATCAGGCCTTTTCCGTCTCCTTGACCACAGCCTGCGGGCATGCCGAAGGAAGGGTCATGGTTAGGATCTGGGCTTGAAAGTCGCCGCCGACCCCCGACTCAAAGTCGCGTTGGGGTCAGGCAGGAGTACGACAGTACAGGTCGCCGGGGACCGAGGCAAATCGTTTCTGGTGCACCCCTAGGTCCGCCAAGCGGTAGGTCTCGGGCGGAACCGGGACTTCATATGACTTACTCTGCTGAGCAGTACGCCGTCCCCCATCAGTCGCGGCGGCGACACCTGAATCTCCACCCCCTGGGAGGCTCCCCATGACCAACGTGACGTCCCCTCTTGCTGGACGCGCCATCGGACTCACCGCGGTTCCCGACCCGGTCTTCTCCGGCGCGATGGTCGGTCCCGGCACCGCCATCGACCCCGTACGTGAGCCCTCCGAGGCCGTGTCCCCCGTCGACGGCATCGTCGTCTCCCTTCACCCCCACGCGTTCGTCGTCGTCGACGCCGACGGGCACGGGGTCCTGACGCACCTCGGTATCGACACCGTCCAGCTCAACGGCGAGGGCTTCGAGCTTCTCGTGAACAAGGGGGACACCGTGACCCGGGGCCAGGGCATCGTGCGCTGGGACCCGGTCGCCGTCGAGGCCGCCGGCAAGTCACCCATCTGCCCGATCGTGGCCCTGGAGGCCACCGCCGAGTCGCTCTCCGAGGTCCGTGAGGACGGGGACGTGAAGATCGGCGACACGCTGTTCGGCTGGCAGTAGCGCCTCGGGCGCAGTCACCAGCCAGTTGCACAACCACCGCGGTGACTCGGTCGCCGCACAACCGGAGACGGGTGAAATGGAGACAACGCTGCGAGGCGTCGGCGTGAGCCACGGTGTGGCCATCGGCGAGGTTCGGCACATGGGTACGGCGGTGCTGGAGCCGCCCGCCAAATCGATTCCCGCCGAGGAGGCCGAGCGCGAACAGGGGCGCGCCCGGCAGGCGGTGGAAGCCGTGGCGGCCGATCTGGTCGCGCGCGGCAATCTGGCCGGCGGTGAGGCACAGCACGTGCTCGAGGCGCAGGCCATGATGGCGCAGGACCCCGAGCTGATGTCCGATGTCGATCGGCGTATCGCCGTGGGCAGCACCGCCGAGCGTGCCGTGTACGACGCGTTCGCCGCGTATCGGGCGTTGCTCGCCAATGCCGGGGAGTACCTGGCGGGGCGGGTCGCGGACCTCGACGACGTACGGAACCGGATCGTGGCGCGTCTGCTCGGTGTGCCGATGCCCGGCGTGCCGGACAGCGACGAGCCGTACGTCCTCATCGCGCGCGACCTGGCGCCGGCCGACACCGCGCTCCTCGACCCGACGCTGGTGCTCGGTTTCGTCACCGAGGAGGGCGGGCCCACCAGCCACAGCGCGATCCTGGCGCGGGCGCTCGGCGTTCCGGCCGTGGTGGCGCTGCCCGGCGCCGGTGAGCTGGCCGAGGGCACGGTCGTCGCGGTGGACGGCAGCACGGGTGAGATCTTCGTCGACCCGAGTGCGGAGAAGCGCGCCGAGATGGAGGCCTCCGCTGCCGCGCGTAAGGCCGCGCTGTCCGCCTCGACGGGACCGGGTGCCACGTCGGACGGGCACAAGGTGCCGCTGCTCGCCAATGTCGGCGGCCCCGGCGATGTGCCCGCGGCGGTCGAGGCGGGGGCCGAGGGGGTCGGGCTGTTCCGTACCGAGTTCCTGTTCCTGGACGACAGCAAGCAGGCGCCTTCCGAGGAGAAGCAGGTCGCGGCCTACCGCGCGGTACTGGAGGCGTTCCCCGAGGGTCGTGTCGTCGTGCGCGTGCTGGACGCCGGCGCCGACAAGCCGCTGGACTTCCTGACCCCGGCCGACGAGCCGAACCCGGCGCTCGGCGTCCGTGGGCTGCGGAGCCTGCTGGACCACCCCGAGGTGCTGCGTACCCAGCTGACCGCGCTGGCGAAAGCCGCCGAGGGGCTGCCGGTGTACCTGGAGGTCATGGCCCCCATGGTGGCCGACCGCATCGACGCCAAGGCGTTCGCCGACGCGTGCCGTGAGGCGGGGCTGCGGGCGAAGTTCGGCGCGATGGTGGAGATTCCGTCGGCCGCCCTGCGGGCGCGGTCGATCCTCCAGGAGGTGGAGTTCCTGTCGCTGGGCACCAACGACCTGGCGCAGTACACCTTCGCGGCGGACCGTCAGGTGGGCGCGGTGTCGCGGCTCCAGGACCCGTGGCAGCCGGCGCTGCTGGATCTCGTGGCGCTGTCCGCCGAGGCCGCTCGTGCCGAGGGCAAGAGCTGCGGTGTCTGCGGGGAGGCCGCCGCCGATCCGCTGCTGGCGTGTGTGCTGACGGGTCTGGGTGTCACCTCGCTCTCCATGGGTGCGGCGTCCATTCCTTATGTGCGGGCCACGCTGGCCAAGTACACGCTGGCGCAGTGCGAGCGGGCGGCGAACGCCGCTCGGTCGGCCGACTCGGCCGACGAGGCGCGCAGCGCCGCGCAGGCCGTGCTCTCGGGCGAGTAGGCGAGCGGACGAGTAGCACAGCAAGGGTTCCGGGGAGGGGCCTCCCGCCGTTGGCGGGAGGCCCCTCCCCGTGGTCAGTGGTGGGCTTGCGGGGGCTCGGCTCCGATGTCGAATCCCGCGCAGTACTCGACGCCGGATTCCGGGGAGACGGGCTCTCCGGTGTCCGCGTCCGTGCAGTAGGCGTTGAAGACCTCGCCGGCGGTGAGCGGGGCGAGGCCGCCGTGGGCCAGGCGCCAGCCGTGGACGCGGTCCGGGCTGTCGGGGGCGCTGGTGCGCAGGACCACGCCCCCGCGTGATTCCAGGGCGACGGCCACCGCGAGGACGGTGGCGAACTCGGCGCCCTCCGCGCTGTCGAGGCGGGCCGGTCCTGTGCTGTCGCGGTGGGTGTGGAGCACGGCCAGGAGCTGGTCGTTGTCCGTCGGGACGCTGCACACCAGGTGGTGGGTGCCCGGTCCCGCCGTCTCCAGCAGCCGCATCAGGAGGTGCGAGGCGCGGTCGAAGGCCGCGCGTCCGATGTCCTGGCCGCAGTCGGCGCAGGTGCCGAGATCGGCGAGGAGGAGGGTGGCGTACTCCCAGGTGGCCTGGCGGACCGCTCGGGAGACGAGGACGGGGATGAGGTCGTCGATGCCCTGGCCGGTGTAGGCGACCGTGGCTCCGGCGGCGGCGATCTCCGCGGTGAAGCGGCTGCGGCTGGCCCCTGTGTCGGCGTCGAGGCCCGACTCGGCGCAGAACTCCTCGTAGTCCTCCGGGTCGAAGAGGGCGACGGTGGTGTGCACGCCCTGGGCCGTGAGCGCTTTGAGCAGGGCCTCGACCTGTTGGAGGTAGACGGTGTGGTCGTCGAAGGGGAAGGTGCCGTAGCGCCGCATGGCCGCGAAGTCCTGGGCGTCGACGAGGAGGCCGACGGTGCTGGGTGCTTCGCGGCGCAGCGTGCGTCGCAGGGTGGTGGGGTGCGGGGTGCCGCGCCTCGTGCCGTGCTTCTTGCGGTGTGCCGCCTTGAGCGTCGTCTTGTGCTGGGCGTTCTGCTTGGTGTTGTCGGTCTGCGCCATGTGTCCCCCTGTGCGCGGTGAATACTTGCTCACTCAGCGTAATCAGGGGGACTGACAGTGGTGTTACGCGCGGCGCTTCGCGGCCAGGTCGGCGTAGAAGTGGAGGAGGTCGAGGTTGTCGACGGAGCCCGGGTTGACCGCCTTGGCCAGCTCGGTGCCCTGGAGCAGGCGCTTGACGGGAACCTCGATGCGCTTGCCGGTGAGGGTGTGCGGGATGGCGGGGACCTCGATGACCTCGTCCGGGACGTGGCGCGGGGAGAGGTTGTCGCGGATGGTCCGCTTGATCGCGGCGCGCAGGTCGTCGTCGAGGGTGGCGCCTTCGGTGAGGTGGACGAAGAGCGGCATCCAGTAGCCGCCGTCGGGTTCTTCGAGGCCGATGACGAGGGACTCGCGGATCTCGGGGAGCCGTTCGACGGCTTCGTAGATGTCGGCGGAGCCCATGCGGACGCCCTGGCGGTTGAGGGTGGAGTCCGAGCGGCCGTGGATGATCACCGAGCCGTGGTCGGTGATGGTGATCCAGTCGCCGTGCCGCCAGACGCCGGGGTACATGGCGAAGTAGCTGTCGTGGTAGCGGCTGCCGTCGGGGTCGTTCCAGAAGCGGATCGGCATGGACGGCAGCGGGTTGGTGACGACGAGTTCGCCGACCTCGTTGATCAGGGCTTGCCCGCCGGGTCCCAGGACTGGAGGTCGGTGCCCAGGCAGGGGGCCTGGAGTTCGCCGATGTGGACCGGGAGGGTGGGGACGGCTCCGGCGAAGCAGGAGCAGACGTCGGTGCCGCCGCTGACGGAGGCGATCCAGAGGTCTGCGCCCCTGTTGGTGAACTCGTCGTGGAGCCAGCGGAAGCCGTCGGGCGGGAGCGGGGAGCCGGTGGTGGCGACGCACTGGACGCGGGAGAGGTCGAAGTCGCGGCCGGGGTGGATGTCGGCCTTGCGGCAGGCCATGACGTACGCGGCGGAGGTGCCGTAGAGGGTGGCGCCGGTCTGTTCGGCGACCCGCCACTGGGCGCTGACGTCCGGATAGCCGGGGCTGCCGTCGTACAGGACGACGGTGGTGCCGGTGAGGAGGCCGGAGACGAGGAAGTTCCACATCATCCAGCCGGTGGAGGTGTACCAGAAGAAGCGGTCCTCGGGGCCGAGGTCGCAGTGCAGGCCGAGCTGCTTGAAGTGTTCGAGCAGGATGCCGCCCTGGGACTGGACGATGGCCTTGGGCAGGCCGGTGGTGCCGGAGGAGTAGAGGACCCAGAGCGGGTGGTCGAAGGGGACCTGCTCGAAGACCGGTTCGGTGTCGGCGGAGGTGAGGGCGGCCCAGGCGAGGGCGCCTTCGGGGGCGTCGGTTCCGAGCAGGGGGATGTGGACGACGGCGCGCAGCGTGGGCAGTTCGCGGCGCAGCTCGGCGACGGTCTCCGTGCGGTCGTGCTCCTTGCCGCCGTAGCGGTAGCCGTCGACGGTGAAGAGGACGACGGGTTCGATCTGCTGGAAGCGGTCGAGGACGCTGCGGGCGCCGAAGTCGGGGGCGCAGGAGGTCCAGACGCCGCCGACGGCCGCGGTGGCGAGGAAGGCGACGACGGCCTGGGGGATGTTGGGGAGGTAGCCGCTGACGCGGTCGCCGGGGGTGACGCCGAGGGCACGGAGTTCGGCGGCGAGCGCGCCGACCTGGCGGCGGAGTTCGGCCCAGCTGATGGGGACCTGGGTGTGGGTCTCGTCGACGTACAGCAGGGCGGGGGTGTCGGCGCGGGCCGGGTCCTCGGCGGTGCGCAGGGCGTGTTCGGCGTAGTTGAGGGTGGCGCCGGGGAACCAGGTGGCGCCGGGCATCGCGCGGTCGCCGAGGACGCTCTCGTACGGGGTGGAGAAGCGGATGTCGAACCACTCGGCGACTGCCTGCCAGAAGGTGTCGAGCTCGTCGACGGACCAGCGGTGCAGGGCGGCGTACCCGCCGTCGGCCGGGGCGCCGTGCCGGGTGGCGGCCCAGTTCTGGAAGCGCGTGACGGCCGCGGCCTCGATGCGGTCGGGGCCGGGCTGCCAGAGCGGGGCGTCGGGCGTGGCTGCGGTCATGAGGGCTGCTCCCTGGCTGTACGGGTACGCGGGGTGGGCGTCGGCGCGCACGGGCTGGGGTGTGCGCGTGAGCGGCTGACACGGACGATGCCATGTGATCGTCTTCGGCACCAGGGTGGCTCCGCCCCGGGAGGCGCCGGGGAGCGGCGGCCGACATGGATGAACGGGAGTTGAACGGAAGGTTCTGCCGGTCGGGCGGGGTGGCAGGGTGTGCGCCATGGACGGTCGTGACCTGGTGCGTCGGGTGAGGTTGGTCGGTTCGGTGCGGGGGCTGCGCACGGTGCGTTCGGCATGGCGGCGCAGGTCCGCGGATGCGGCGGCGCTGCCGGCGCGCGGGGCGGAGCGGGCCCGGGTGCCCGGGGTGGCGACGGGGGCGGAGCCGGGTCCCGGCGGGGGTGTGGTGCGGTTCGCCCGTTCGGAGCTGCGCATCCGTGTGTCGGTGGGCGGTGCGGTGTTCTGGGCGTGGGACGGGGCGGAGCCGCTGCCGTCGTACGCGGTGGCGGGCGAGGCTCCCGCGCCGGACGAGCGGGCGGTGCTGGAGCCGGGCAAGGACGGCGGCTGGCAGGTGGTCGCGGAGCGGCTGACGGTGGTGGTGTCGCGGACCGGGGCGGTGGAACTGCGGACGCCGGGCGGGGTGCTGTTGCGGCGTGAGCTGCCGCCGCGCTGGTGGGAGCCGGTGGGCGGGGGTCCGGTGCGGTGGGTGCAGCGCTCGGAGGTGCCGGCGGACGCGCGGTTCTTCGGGCTCGGGGGGCGTGCGGGAGGGCCCCGGTTGCGGGACGGGGTGTACCGGCTGTGGAACACCGATCCGGGCGGGCGTTTCGGTCCTGGGGACGATCCGCTGTATCTGACGATGCCGGTGCAGGTGGTGGTGTCGGACGCGGGGACGCATCTGGCGTTCCACGACAACAGCTGGGCGGGGCGGGTGGTGCTGCGGGAGGGCGAGGAAGGTGCCGGTTCGGGGCATGACCGGCCGGGCGCCTGCGAGGTGCGGATGGAGGGCGGGCCGTTGCGCTGCTGGGTGGTGGTGGGGACGCCGGCCCGGGTGCTCCAGGGGTGGAGTGCGCTGACGGGCGCTCCGGCGCTGCCGCCGTCCTGGGCGCTGGGGCCGCAGCACGCCCGGTGGGGGTTCGGCGGCCAGGAGGCGGTGCGGCGGGTCGTGGACGGGTACCGGGAGCGGGGGCTGCCGCTGTCGGTGCTCCATCTGGACATCGATCACTACGACGGGCACCGGGTGTTCACGGTGGACCGGGAGCGGTTCCCCGATCTGCCCGCGCTGGCGAAGGAGTTGCGCGGGGACGGGGTGCGGCTGGTGTCGATCGTGGATCCGGCGGTGAAGGCGGAGCCGGGTGACGCGGTGTTCGACGCGGGCCGGGAGGTCGGTGAGCGCGGTGCGTACGTCCGGGACGCGCGGGGGCGGGTGGTGGTCGGGGAGGTGTGGCCGGGGGCCTGCGTCTATCCGGACTTCACTGATCCGGTTGTGCGGGATTGGTGGGGATCTCTGTACGGGGAGCGGCTTGCGCAGGGCTTCTCGGGGGTCTGGCACGACATGAACGAGCCGGTGTCCTTCGCGGCGTTCGGGGATCCGTCGCTGCCGCGTTCGGCCCGGCATGTCCTGGAGGGCGCCGGGGGCGATCATCGCGAGGCGCACAACGTGTACGCGCTGGCGATGGCGCGGGCCGGGTACGAGGGGCTGCTCCGGCTGCGGCCCGAGGAGCGGCCGTTTCTCTTCTCCCGGTCGGGGTGGGCGGGGATGCAGAGGTACGGGGGCACCTGGTCCGGCGATGTGTCGACGGGGTGGCAGGGGCTGCGGGCGTCGTTGTCGCTGGTGCTGGGGCTAGGGCTGTGCGGGGTGCCGTACTCGGGTCCGGATGTGGGCGGGTTCGACGGGTTCCCGTCGCCCGAGCTGTATCTGCGGTGGTTCCAGCTGGGGGCGTATCTGCCGTTGTTCCGGACGCACTCGGCGATCGACGCGGGGCGGCGGGAGCCGTGGGAGTTCGGGCCCGAGGTGCTGGAGCACGCGCGGGCGGCGCTGGTGGAGCGCGAGCGGCTGCACCCGTACTTCGTGTCGCTGTCGCAGGTGGCGCGGCTGACGGGTGCGCCCTATGTGCGGCCGGTGTGGTGGGGGGCGCCGGGCGACCGGGCGCTGCGGGAGTGCGAGGACGCGTTCCTGCTGGGTGATGCGCTGCTGGTGGCTCCGGTGCTGGAGCCGGGGGTGCGGCGGCGGGCGGTGCGGCTGCCGAGGGGGCGGTGGTACGACACGGCGACCGGGCGGGCGTACGAGGGGCCGGGCCAGGTGCTGGTCGACGCGCCGCTGTCGGGGGTGCCGGTGCTGGCGCGGGCGGGCGCGGTGATTCCGGTGCGGGGCGCGGACGGCGAACCGGAGCTGGAGGTGTGGGCGCCCGCGCCGGGGCGTACGGGCGGGGGCCTGGTGGTGCGGGACGCGGGTGACGGGTGGGCGCAGGCGGAGGTCGAGCGGTATGCGACGCGGTGGGAGGGCGGCCGCGTGGTGGTGGAGCGGGACGGCGGGGAGGGCGAGGTCGACTGCCGGGTGCGGGGAGTGGCGGACGGCCCGTAGGCGGTTCCCGGGGCCGGGGACGGGCGACTGTACGCGTCGGGCGGGGCGCCGGAGTCGTTCCCGGGCGCGGTGGGGCGCGGGAGCCTTTCGCGACGCGGTGGGGCGCCGGAGCCTTTCGCGGCGCGGTGGGGCGCCGGAGCCTTTCGCAACGCGGTGGGGCGCCGGAGCCTTTCGCAACGCGGTGGGGTGCCGGAGCCTTTCGCGGCGCGGTGCTCTCAGCCGTAGCGGCCCGCGAACCAGGCGTCGGCGGCTTCCGTGTGCAGCGGGAAGGCCAGAGGGCGGGGGGCGTACAGGATCTCGTAGCCCGATGTCTCGTCGGTCGGGGCCGACGGCGGCAGGCTCGCGAGGGGGCGGGGCGGGAGGAGCCCGAAGACCAGGAGGTGGCCGGCCGTGTCGCTGAGGACGTCGGCGAGCCGGACGTCCCGGGCGGCGGCCTCGATGCCGGTCTCCTCCCGGAGTTCGCGGGCCACCGCCGTACGCCAGTCCTCGGCGTGGTCGATGAATCCGCCGGGCAGGGCCGCGCCGCCCTTCTGCGGCTCGATGGTGCGGGTGATGACGACGAGTCCGGTGGCGGTCGGGCCGTCGACCGGAAGCAGGGCCACCGCGACGGGGAGCGGGTTGCGGTAGGCGGTGGTGCCGCAGTGCGCGCAGGTGCGGGGCCAGGCGTCGGCGGACGGGAGGGCGGTGTACGGGGCGCCGCAGGTGCCGCAGTGGGAGTCCCGTACGTACCGGGGCGGCTGCTGCGGGGCGGTCGGGGAAGGGCGGTTGCCGGGTTCGGACACGGGCGGACTGTATCCGACGGGTTCTTCCGCGCGGCCCGCCCAGCTGATAGACGGTGTGCCCATGACAGGAATGCGTACCGCTCCGCGTGCCCTGGCCGTGACGGCCGCCGCCCTTCTCGCCGCCACCGCCCTCTCCCCCACGGCGCAGGCGCGTCCCGGACCGCGAGCGCCCGAGGAGTTCGTGGCGCTGCGTTCGGTGGATCCGACGATCATCCAGGAGATGCGCTACACCACGGCGCACACCTTCATGGGTGAGCGGGTGGACGGGTACCGGCAGCCGGTGTGCATCCTGACCCGGCCCGCCGCGCGCGCCCTGCACCTGGCGCAGAAACGGCTGTTGCGTCAGGGGTATTCACTGAAGGTGTACGACTGCTACCGGCCGCAGCGGGCCGTGGACCACTTCGTGCGGTGGGCGAAGGATCTCGACGACCAGGCGATGAAGGGGGAGTTCTATCCGCTGGTCGACAAGTCCCGGCTGTTCGAGGAGGGTTACATCGCGGAGAAGTCCGGGCACAGCCGGGGCAGCACGGTGGACCTGACCCTGGTCCGGCTGCCGGCCCTGCCGACCAGGCCGTACCGTCCGGGCGAGCGGCTGACCCCCTGCTTCGCGCCCAAGGATCAGCGGTTCCCCGACAACTCGGTGGACATGGGCACGGGCTACGACTGCTTCGACACCCTCTCGCACACCGACGATCCCCGGATCCAGGGTGCTCAGCGTGCCAACCGGCAGTTCCTGAAGCGCACGTTGACCGAGGTGGGGTTCGTGAACCTGCCGGAGGAGTGGTGGCACTTCACCTACAAGCCCGAGCCGTTCCCGGACACCTATTACGACTTCCCGGTGGATCGCGGGTCGGTCAGCGGGCACTGAACGGAACGGGCGACCGGGACCACCCCCGTGGGCTCCGGCCGCCCGTTCTCCATCTCGGACGCGAAAGGGGCATGTTCGGTTGCCGATCGGGCGGCTACGGTGCCCGTATGTCACAGCAGACGTTCGATACGTACGAGGAATTCTGGCCGTACTACGTCGCGATGCACTCCCGGGCCGCCACCCGGTGGATCCATCTGACCGGCACGCTGACCGGGCTCGCGCTGAGCGCATACGGGCTCGCACGGGGCCGGAAACGGTATCTGGCGGCCCTGCCGCTGATCGGGTACGGCACGGCGTGGCCCGCGCACTTCCTGATCGAGAAGAACAACCCGGCCACGTTCGGGCATCCGGTGTGGTCGCTGCGCGGGGACGCGCAGATGATCCGGACGATGCTCGCGGGCCGGGACGCGGAGCTGGCGGAGACCGCGGCGAAGTGGCTGGCCGAGCACGCGGAGGACAGGACCGGCTGAGACCTCCCCGGCCGGCCCCCTCGCCGGTCACGGACACCCGTGGCACACTTCTGACGTTCCGTCAGATCCAGAGCCGGGAGGGGCTTTGTCGCGCACGCGTACACCCGTGGTGGCCGGTTGGTTCACCGAGGACGCAGCGGAGGAGGACTTCCGGCTGCTGGGCACCCGCTGCTCCGGCTGCCGGACGGTCCACTTCCCCCGGGAGGACGGTCACTGCCGCAATCCGCACTGTTCCGGGGGTGAGTTGGAGGAGACGCCGCTGTCGAAGCGGGGCACGGTGTGGTCCTGCACCGACGGGCGCTACCGGCCGCCTCCCCCGTATGTCAGCGACCCCGACGCCCCCTGGACTCCGTACACCCTGGTCGCCGTCGAACTGGCCGCCGAGCGCATGGTGGTGCTGGGGCAGGCAGCCCCCGGAGTGGGTGTGGCCGATCTCCCCGTGGGCTCGGCGGTGGAGGTGGTGCCGGGTGTCCTGGACGAGGACCGGGCGACCGGCGCCGTGCACACGACCTGGCACTGGCGGCCGGTCGCGACGGACGGTGCCGCCCCATGAGCGGCGATGTGGCGGTCCTCGGGGCCGGGATGCACCCGTGGGGCAAGTGGGGGCGCGGCTTCGCCACGTACGGCCGGATCGCCGCGCACGCCGCGCTCGCGGACGCGGGCATCGGCTGGCCCGAGGTCCGGTCGGTGGTCGGCGCGCAGACGGTGCGCGGGGGCTATCCGGGGTACGTGGCGGGGGCGACGTTCGCCCGGGCGCTCGGGTGGCAGGGGGCGCGGGTGGCGTCCGTGTACGCCGCGTGCGCTTCCGGGGCGCAGGCCATCGACACGGCGCGGGCGCAGATCCTGGCGGGTCTGGCGGACGTGGTGCTGGTGGTGGGGGCCGACGCGGCGCCCAAGGGGTTCTTCGCCCCGGCGGGCGGGGAGCGGCCGGACGATCCGGACTGGCTGCGCTTCCGGGTGCTCGGGGCGACGAACCCGGCGTACTTCGGGCTCTACGCCCGCCGCCGCATGGCCCTGTACGGGGACACCCCGGAGGACTTCGCGCTGGTCAAGGTCAAGAACGCGGCGACCGGGGCGCTCAACGAGTACGCCCGCTACCGCACTTCGGTGACGGCCGAGGAGGTCGCCGCCTCCCCGATGGTCGCCGATCCGCTGCGACTGCTGGACATCTGCGCCACCTCCGACGGGGCCGCCGCGCTGGTGCTGTGCAGCATGGAGTTCGCGCGGCGGCGCGGGGTGCGTGACCCGGTGCGGATCCGGGCCGTCTCCACCGTCACACCGACCTTCCCGAGGACCGTCCTGGACCTGCCGGACATCGGCACGGACTCGGCGGTGGCCGTGGACCCGTCGCCCGAGAGCTTCCGGGCCTCGATCGCGCGGACCGCGTACGAGGAGGCGGGGATCGGGCCGGAGGATCTCTCGCTGGCCGAGGTCTACGACCTGTCCACGGCACTGGAGTTGGAGTGGTACGAGGACATCGGGCTGTGCGGTCCGGGCGAGGGGGCAAAGCTCCTGCGCTCGGGGGCGACCGGGCCGGGTGGCCGGATTCCGGTGAACGCGAGCGGCGGCCTGGCCTCGTTCGGCGAGGCGGTACCCGCCCAGGCCATCGCGCAAGTGTGCGAGCTGACACAGCAGTTGCGGGGGCGGGCCGGGCAGCGGCAGGTGCCGCGCGCGCGGGCCGGCATCACGGCGAACCAGGGACTGTTCGGACACGGTTCGGCGGTGGTGGCGGTCCGCTGATCCACCGCGACGTCTCAACAGGTTTTCCCTGCGCTTGGCTTGACTGGCCGTCACCGCGGCAGAACACTCGGGACCCGGCGCGCCGGGCGACGTGCGGCTCGTACCCCTGTCGGCGGGGGTACGGGCCGTACGCGTACCGGGACAGGCTCGCTCCCCCGGCTCAGGTGGCGACGGGTTCGCGGGCCCGCGCCGCGCGCTCCAGCGCGTGTTCCACGACCGCGACCAGCACGTCACGCACGGAGGACCGGTCCCGGGCGTCGCAGACGAGCAGCGGGACCTCGGGGTCGAGGTCGAGGGCGGCCCGTACGGTCTCGGTGGGGAACCGCTCGGCGCCCTCGAAGGTGTTGACCGCGACCGTGAACGGGATCCGCCTGCGCTCGAAGTAGTCGACGGCGGCGAAGCAGTCCTCAAGACGCCGGGTGTCGGCGAGGACGACCGCGCCCAGGGAGCCCTGGGCCAGCTCGTCCCAGAGGAACCAGAAGCGGTCCTGGCCCGGGGTGCCGAACAGGTAGAGGACCAGGTCCTCCCGCAGCGTGATCCGGCCGAAGTCCATCGCGACCGTGGTGGTCGTCTTGGACTCGACCCCTGCCAGATCGTCGACCGGGCGGCCCGCCTCGCTGAGGCGTTCCTCGGTGCGCAGCGGTCTGATCTCACTGACCGCGCCGACCGCGGTCGTCTTGCCGACGCCGAACCCTCCCGCCACCAGGATCTTCAGGGTGACGGGCTCGACGGGCCGCTGCTTGACGCGGCTAGAGCGCCCGAAGGCCATTGATTACCTCGCGAAGAATGTTCACGTCCGGCAGCTCGGCCGGTGGAACGGGACGGGTGACGTGCACCAGCTCGTCCTCGACGAGATCGCCGACCAGGACCCGTACCACCCCTACGGGGAGGTCGAGTTCGGCGGCGAGCTCGGCGATCGACTGGGGCCTGTCGCTGCAGAGTTCGACGATCGCCACGTGTTCGGGGGCGAGCGTCTGGTCCCGGCCGGGGTCGTCGGCGGCCGGTTCCGGCACGACGAGCGCGATCAGGTCGAGGCGGTGACGCGAGGCGCTGCTGGTCCGCCCCCGGGTCATCGCGTACGGGCGGACCACCGGTCCCGCGTCCGCGTCGTACCACCGGGAGGCCTGGGGGTCGGCGGTCCCGTCCGGGGATCCGGGGCCGGTGCCCCGGGGGGAGTCAGCGCTCATGCCCGCCACACTCACCCTCCGGCGGGCATACCGGTCGTCCGTGGGGCGTTGGCCAGGTGGGCCCCCACGCGCTTGACCATCAGCGTCATCTCGTACGCGACCTGGCCCACGTCGGAGTCGGCGTCGGCCAGCACGGCGAGACAGCTGCCGTCGCCGGCCGCCGTGACGAAGAGGAACGCCTCGTCCAGTTCGACGACGGTCTGGCGCACCCGGCCCGCGTCGAAGTGGTGGCCGACGCCCTTGGCGAGGCTGTGGAACCCGGAGGCGACGGCGGCGAGATGCTCACTGTCCTCGCGGGTCAGGTCCGCCGAGGAGCCGGTGGCGAGTCCGTCGCTGGAGAGCACCAGCGCCTTGCGGATACTGGCGACGCGCTGGACGAGTTCGTCGAGCAGCCAGTTCAGTTCGCCCGAGCCGTGGCGGGCGGGGTTGTGTGCTGCGGCGTGCGGTGCGGTCATCGACCGTCCCCTCCCGGAGTGGTTCCTGGTGCTGTGCCACCGGGGTCGCCGTTGTGCGCGGTGCCCTCGGCGGTTTCGGTGGTCGTGGTGGACGCGGTGTTCCCGGTCGTCCCGGTGTCCGCCGCGTTCTCGGTGGTCTCGTTGGTCTCGGCGTTCTCCCGGCGACCGCGCTGCCAGCCCCGCTGGAGCGAGGCCATACGGTTGCGGACCTCGTCCGCGTCGCGATCGGCGTCGTCGAACGTGTCCACGGGCGCACGCTGCACCGTGCGCTCCGCGGAGTCCTCACGCAGCTGGCGGGCGAGGCTGGCCTGCCGGACCCGCCGGGGCAGCCCGCCGATGGTCTCGGGCGCCGGAGGGGCGGACGGCGCCGGGGCCTCCTCGCGCCCGGACCCCGGCGCGCGGGGCGGCTCGGGTGCGCGCGACGGCTCGGTCGAGCGGGACGGTCCGGTGGTGCGGGAGGCGTCCGGCGTTCGGAGGGCATCCGGTATACGGGGGGCATCAGAGGTACCCGCGGCATCCGGTGCACGCGAGGCGTCCGACGTACGGGAGATGCCTGGCGCTCCGCGGTGGGCGGCGGCTCGCACGGTCCAGGGGGCGTCGGTGGTACGGGGCCCGTCGGCTTCCCCGGGGGCGCGGTCCGCGGTGTGCGGGACCGGTCCGGTGGGCTTCGCGGAAGGCGTGGTCGCGTCGTCGTCCCGGGCGTCGACCCGGCGGCCCCGGTCGGCGACCAGCGTCGGCGGGGTGCGGCGGGGCAGCGGTACGGGCCCGGCGGGGCGCATCGGGCGGACCTCCGCCGTGGGCTCGTCGCCGTGGTCGCGGGCCTGCTGGTGCTGGTCGGGGTCCGGGCGCCGACGGCCGCCGGGCTTGTCGCCGCGGGGCTCGCGGTCGCCGTCGCGGCGCACGTCCCGGGCGCGGAAGATGCCGCCGCGCTCGCTCTCGGTGTCCTCCAGATCGGACACGCCGTCCAGGACGGGTCCGAGGGCCGGGTCCAGGTCCGGATCCGGTGAGCGGTCCAGGGGGTCGCGGGCGAAGTCCAGCGGGCCGACCGGGGCCTCCAGCTCGACCGGTCCGTCCAGGACGCCCGGTCCGGTGAGCCCGGTGGGCACCGGCGACAGGACCGCGGACTTGCCGTTGACGCGGCGCTCCCCGCCCGGAGCCGCGCCCGGCGCGCCCGGTGCCGTCTCGGGGCTCCGGCCGCTGCCGATGGCGCGCTCGGCCCGGCGGTCCAGGCGGAACCCGGTGCCGTGGGTGTCGGGGGCGTCGGTGAGCAGGGCCGCCGGGATGAACACGACCGCGGTGGTGCCTCCGTACGGCGATTTCTGGAGGGAGACCCGGACGTTCTGGCGCTGGGCGAGCCGGCTGACGACGAAGAGGCCCAGCCGGTCGGTGTCGGAGAGCTCGAAGTCGGGCGTCTCGGCGAGTCGCAGGTTGGCGTCGAGGAGGACCTCGGGGGCCATGCCGAGACCGCGGTCGTGGATCTCGAGCGTGAAGCCGTTGGAGACGCGTTCGCCGTGCACCTGGACCGCGGTGTGCGGGGGTGAGAAGACGGTGGCGTTCTCCAGGAGTTCGGCGATCAGATGGGTGAGGTCGGCCACGGCGGGCCCGCCGACGCCGATCCGGGCCAGGCGTCGGACCTCGATGCGTTCGTAGTCCTCGACCTCGGCGACGGCGGCCCGCACCACGTCCATCAGCTGGATGGGCTTGCGCCACTGTCGCGAGGGGGCTGCGCCGGAGAGGATCACGAGCCCTTCGGCGTGCCGCCGCATACGAGTGGTGAGGTGGTCGAGGCGGAACAGGTCGGCCAGTTCGTCGCTGTTCTCGGTGCGGCGCTCCATAGCGTCCAGCAGGGTGAGCTGACGGTGCAGGAGGACCTGGTTGCGGCGGGCGAGGTTGACGAAGACCTCGGAGACGCCGCGCCGCATGTCCGCCTGCTTGACCGCGGCCTCGACGGCGGCCCGCTGGAGGGTGTTGAGCGCCTGGCCGACCTGGCCGATCTCGTCGGGTTCGTAACTGAGGTGCGGGGCCTCGGTCTCGACGTCGACCTGTTCGCCCGCGGCCAGTCGGCGCATCACGCTCGGCAGCCGGACGCCGGAGACCTCGTGGGCGTCCTTGCGGAGCCGGGAGAGGTCGCGGACGAGTTCACGGCCGATGCGGACGGAGACGAAGATCGAGACGATCAGGGCCAGGAATCCGAGGATCCCGGCGATCCCGGCCTGGGCGAGGACCCGGTAGGCGGCCGGTTCGGCGCGGTCCTGGAAACGGTTGCCCATCTCCGTGGAGTCGCCCGCCAGCCGGTCGAGGACGGGCACGGCCGCCTCTTCCCAGCGGTCGGCGTCGACGGCGCCGGGTCGCTTCGTCGGCCCGGCCTCGATCAGGGCGTCCTCGGCGGTGCGCAGCGGTTCGGTGCCGGGGCTGCCCCAGAACTGCTCGACGCGGCGGCGTTCGGCGGCGGGGAGGTTCTCCAGGCTGACCTCGTAGAGCAGCTCGCGCTGCGCCACGAGGCCGGATATCTGGCGCAGTTCGGCGGTGGTGAAGCGGCCCGCGATGAGGCCGGAGGCGACGAGAGCGTCTTCGCGCGAGAGCATCTCGCGGGCCCGGGAGACGCCGACCAGGGCCCGCATCTGCTTGTCCATCGAGACGTTCTGGAGGGTGTGGAGTCCGTTGAGGAAGCGGTACGAGGGGTCGACGAGGCCGTTGTAGAAGTCCAGCGCCTTGGCCCGGCTGATGGTGCGCTTCTCGACCGACTCGCGGAGGGCCTCCAGTCCGTCGACGGCGCTCAGGATCGCGTCCAGGCGGCTGCTGTCGGCGGCGCTCAGCGAGTCCCGGACGTCCTGCTCCCGGGCGTTCTCCCTGACCTGGCTCACGATGCGGTCGGTGGCGGCGCGTTGGCCCATGAGGACAGGGAGCGCGTCGGAGGCGCGGGGGTCGGCGAGGAAGACCAGGGTCTGCCGTCGCTCGTCCTGGACGGCCCGGACGGCGTCCTCCAGCGGTTCGCTCACCTTCTCCACGATGGATCCGGCGCTCATCAGTTCGTCGGCCTGGCGGCCGGTGATGTAGGTGGCGAACACCCAGAGGCCCGTGAGGGAGACGAGCGGCACCAGCAGCAACGCCACGATCTTCCTGCGGATGGACTTCCCGCGAAAGCGCATGGCCTCCCCCAGATCGGCCCCGCACGGCGGCTGCGGGGATCGTCCCCGCGCGGTGGCCGCGCGGGTTGTCTTCTCCGTCAATAAACGGCGCGAGCCTACTACTGACACAGAGACAACTCGAAGACACGTCCGGATGATTTTCAGCCGTCCACCCTGGATTTGATCATGAGTTGCCCCGGTTTTCCCGGAGATGAAATTCGCGAAAGCGACAGAGGGCACCGGCCGGACTCCTCGGCACGGGCACGTATCAGTTGGCTGGAATTCTTCGCTCCGTGACCTTCTGTGCCCTGCGCGTGCTTTTTCAGGGGAATCTTCGCGACGGGTGGTTCGTCCATATGTACGGGGTAGGCGCACGGTGGGGTCGTGCGCGGCAGGACGGACGTGTTGCGCCCGCGTAGAACCGGCGCAAGCCGGGCAGCCACCCTGAAGTCGGACAGTGGCGGGGAGTTGAAGACCTTGAGTACGCAGGAACGCGAGGGCGCCGGAGCACCGGCAACCGCGCGGACGGAAGCCGCGGAGGGGGCACGGGTCCCGCGGCAGTTGTGGGTGGAGGAGCCGGCCTCGAAGCGGCGGATGCCCGATGCGGTGCGGACCGCGGCCGTGCGCGCCGTTCTGATCATGTCGGTGACGATCATCCAGGCGATGGTCGCCTTTCTGAGCACGTTGACCGGCTCCTGGCTGGCTTTCCCGATGGTGCTCAGCAGTGTGGCCAGCACGGTGGTCGCCACCTGGGCGGTGCTCGACGTCTGGGTCACCCGGCAGGTGTGGAACCAGCGCAACGGCGTGGTGTCGGTGCCGAGCAGCACGGCCCGTCGGATACGCCGTGAGCGGCGCCGGTCCCGCCGGGCCGAGCGGGACGGCACGGGCGGTGGCATAGGAGGCCGTCGGAGCACCGGGGACCTCTCCCGCGCCTGACGGGCACCGTCTCCGCCCGCGCCGGAACGACCGCCGGGCCGGGCGCGCGGCGGGCCAGGTGCCCGGCGGGCCGCCGTCGGCTGCTCCCGGCCCGGCGGTTACGCCTCGGGCCCCGGGGTGGCCGGGGGCTCGGCGGTGGCCTGCTCGTTCCGCTTGAACATCCGGGTCGCCGTGATCTCGCCGTGGACCGTCTCGCCCTCCGGGTCCTGCTGCGGCAGACCGGGCCGCAGATGCTCCTCCACGCTGATGTACTTCAGCCCGGCCCTCAGGTCGGCGTCGTTGCGCAGCCGGATGACGAGGGGGAACTCGGCGAGCGCGGTCGTGTCGAACAGACCGGTCGTGTAGAGGAGTTGGACGCCGAGCGCGTCCGACACGGCCCGCTGGAGCTCCAGCAGATAGGTGGCGTTGGCGCGGCCGATCGGGTTGTCCAGGAACAGGGTGCCCGCGTGCCGGTGCCGGTCGCGGCCCCGGTCGTTGCTGCGCAGCGCCGCCATCGTGCAGTAGAGGGCGATGGCGGCGGTGAGCAGCTGACCGCCGGAGAAGACGTCGCCCATCTGCCCGACCGGGACGCGCTCGGCGCGCAGCACGGCGTCCGGCTTCAGGATCTCCACCGCGATGCCCTTGGGCCGCAGGGCCGCCTCGACGCCCCGCAGCAGCAGGGACATGCCGTCCCGGCGCAGATCGGAGTTCTTCTTGAGGGCGGCGCTGGTGGCCTCGTCCATGACCTCGCCGAGGCGTTCGGTGAGGGTGGCCTGGTCGGGTTCCTCGAAGCGGATGCGGAGGAATTCCTGCCCCGACCACTCCCCCAGTCCTTCGGGGAGCTGGGAGAGCCGCTGGGCGGAGCGCAGGGTGGTGAGCGCCGACTCGACGAGTCCGCGCAGCCGGTCGACGATCGAGTCGCGGTTGCGCTCCAGCTGGACCAGCTCGTCGGTGAGGACCCGCAGCCGGGGGGCGAAGGCGTCGGCCCACTTCTGGGCGTGCTCGGGCAGCGCGGAGGCGGGCAGTTCGCGGATCTGCTGGCGGGCGGGGGTGCGGACCTGTTCGTACCGGGTGGAGTTGGCGTGCCGGACGAGGATGTCGCTCGCTTCCCTCACGGCGCTCTCGGCGGCCGAGAGGTCGGCGTTGCAGCCGCGCAGGGAGCGGCGGGACTCGGCGGCGGACTGCCGGGCCTCCTCCAGACTGCCGGGGTACGGGTCGGGGTCATCGGTGCCCTCCTCCGCGCCGGTATCGCGCAGGAGGTCCCGCAGGAGTGCCGCGGTCTCGTCGAAGCCGCCAGCGGAGTCCTCGGCGGTGCGGTGGGCGTGCAGCAGCTCGCTGTGGGCGGCGCGGGCGGTGTCCAGGGTGGCGGTGGCGTCGGCCAGGTCGGTGTTGGCGGTGCGCAGGAGGGCCTGGGCCCCTTCGGCGTCGGCCGGGACCAGGCCGTCCGGCAGCTCGGTGTGGTGGGGGCGTTCGTCGTCGGGGGCGAGCCGTTCGGCCTCGCCGCGCAGCCGTCCCAGGTGCTCGCTGGCGGTGGAGGCGCGGGTTTCCAGGAGCTGGACGTGTGCTTCGGCGCGGGCGGCTGCGGCCTGGCGGGACGGGCCGTCGGCTCCGTCGGTCCCTTCCAGCAGCTGGGCGGCGCGGGTGCGGACCTTGTTGGTGAGGCGGTCCAGCTCGGCCAGGGCGGCGCTCTCGTCGCTCTCGGCGCGGGCCTGTTCGGCGCGCAGGTCGGCGCCGACGCCGACCTTCTCGTACAGCTGGGACGCGGCCCGGTAGGCCTCGCGCAGGGTGGGCAGGGCGGTGCGGGTCTTCGACTCGTCCTCCTCGGGGAGGACTTCGGGGACACCGGCGATCTCGGCGCGTTCGGCCCGCAGGGCGCGGGCGGTGCGGCGGGCGTCGTCCCCGGCCCGCTGGGCGGCGCGGCGGTCCTCGTCTGCGGCGCGGGCGAGGTCGAGGCAGACGGCGGCGCGGGCCTCGGACTCGGCGGCCTCGTCGACCAGTTCGCGCAGCCGGGCCTGCCAGCCGGAGCGCTCACGGAGCCGGTGGGCGAGTCCCGCGAGGGCGTCGGCGGCGCGGCGGGCCCGCTGGGCGGCCTCCTGACGCTCGTCGCGGACGCGGGCGGTGTCGGCGGCGGCCTCGTCGGCCTCGGCTCGGGCGGTGCGGGCCTCGGCGAGAACGGCTTCGGCGCTCTCGGCGGCCGTACGGGCGGTGGCGGCGGCCTCGGCCAGCTCGGCGAGCATGCCGGGCGGGCAGTCGGCGCGCCACGAGCCGATGCGGGACGCGAGGGCGCGGTCGCCGGAGAGGCGGGCGGCCAGCGTCCTGATGTCCTCGTCGCGGGCGGCGGCACGGCTGCGCAGCGCGTGGCGCTCCTCGTCGGCGGCGTGTTCGTCGTGCATGGCCGGGTTCGGCGGGACGAGGAAGACGCCGTCACTCGCGGACTCGGAGCCGGTGCCGGGGGCCGGGACGGGGGCGAGGAGAGCGGCGGCGGTGCCGACGGCCACGGCCGAACGGGGCAGCAGGGCGGCGCCGGCGAGGACTTCACGGGCGCGGGTGTGGGCGTCGGGGTCGGTGATGACGACGCCGTCGACGAGTTCGGGGCGGGCGGCGAGGACGGCGGCGTGGTCGGCCGGGTCGACGGCCTGCGCGAGGTAGCGCCAGCCGGGCAGGGCGGGGATGCCGTGCTCACCGAGATATTCGACGGTCGCCAGCACGTCGGGGCCGGGCGGCAGCAGCCCGCCCTCGCCGAGCGCGCCGAGGATGCGGGCGTCGTCGGCGGCGGCGGTGCGCAGGTCGAAGAGCCGGCGTTCGGCGGCGGCGACGGACTGGTCGAGGAGGTCGCGCAGTTCGTCGGCGCTGCGGTCGAACTCCTCGGCGGTCAGGGGCTGCTGGGTGGTGGGCTGGTCGGCGAGGGCCACGGCGCGGTCGGCGGCCGGTTCGGCGGCGGTGGCCGTGCCGTCGTCGCTGTTCCCCGGGCCGGTGCGTGCGGTGGCTCCCTGGGCGGATCCTGACGTCTCGTCGGCGGTTTCCCGGCGGGGGTGCGGGACGCCGGTGCCCGAGGGCAGGCCGAGCAGGTCCGCGAGGCGGGGGTCGGCGGCGATCGACGCGGCGGCCAGGTACTCGTCCTCGTAAGCCCGCTCCGCGGCCTTGGCACCGTCGGCGGCGCGGGCGGCGGCCAGTTCGGCGCGGCTCTCGGCGGCGGCCGCCTCGCGGGCGGTGTCGGCGGCGGAGCGGGCGGCTTCGCGGGCGGTGTCCCAGGCGGCGACGGCGGACTGTTCGGCGTCGCTGGCGGCGAGGGCCGCGCGGGCGGGGTCGGCGTCGGGCGCGGTGTCGTCGAGCCAGCCGGCCCGGACGGCTTCGGCGGTCTCCTGGCCGACCTCGGCGAGGCGCTGGCGGAGGTGTCCGGCCTCGCTGCGGGCGCGCTGGGCCTCGGTGGCGGCGACGGTGGCGTCGCGGTGGGCGCGTTCGCCGGTGGCCTGGAGGGTGTCGGAGCGCTCCTCCTCCTCGTTGGCGAGGCGTTCGCCCTCCTCGGCGGCCTTGTGCAGGGCGCGGACGAGGTCGGTGGCGGCGGCGGAGCGGGCGGCGAGGGCGGGGGCGGCGTCGCGTTCGGCCTCTCGGATGGCGGCGGCGACCCTGGCCGAGCGGTCGGCGGCGGCGCGGTGGCGCAGGACGGCTTCGGCGGCCTGCCAGGCGGCGTGCAGGGTGCGGGCCTCGACCAGCTCCTTGCGTCCGGCGGCGGCGCTCCTCTCGGCCGCGGTCAGGGCCAGCGAGGCGTGCCGGTAGGCCAGTTCGGCGGCGATCAGGGCGCGGCGGCCCCGGGTGGACTCGGCTTCGGTGACGGTGTGGGCGGCGGCGGTGACGCGTTCGGCCAGCTCGGCGGTGCGGCCGCGCTCCTCGGCGGCGCGGCCGGAGAGGCGGCGGGCCAGGGTGCGGGTGCGTCGTTCGGCCCCGGCGTGGATGTCGCGGGCCCGGGTGCGGGTGTCGGTGGCCTCGACGATCCGGCCGAGGAGGTCGACGGAGCCCGCGGTGAAGTCGCGTTCGGCGGTCAGCTCGGCGCGGCGGCCCAGTTTGTTGCCGAAGCCGCTGACCAGGTCGGCGAGGCCGTCGGTGTCGCGGGTGTCGGTGACGGCGCGCAGCAGGAGGTCGGTGAAGTCGGAGTCCTTCTTCACCGCGAAGAGGCCGGCCGCCTCGCCCTCGTCGGCGTTCATCTCGCGCTGGTAGCGGAAGAGTTCGGGGTCGAGGCCGAGGTCGCCGAGGTGTTCGTTCCAGCGGTCGTGGATCTCTTCCCAGTGCACGTCGAGGTGCGCGTAGAACTTGCCCGCGTCCACCAGCGCGTCGCGGAAGCCCTTCATGGTGCGCCGCCTGCCACGGGCGCCGGAGACGCCTTCGGCGGGGCGGCCCACGGCGGAGGCCTCGGCGACGGGCAGGCTGTCCAGGCTGAGGCCGGGTCCGGGGCGGAACGAATACCAGGCCTCGGCGAACTTGCGCGGGTCGTTGGAGACCTGGCGGCCCCGCCATTCGCTGACCTTGCCGACGACGACGCACTCCCCGGTGAGGGTGTGCTGCCACTCCAGGGCGACGTGCCCGCAGTCGTCGGCCAGGAGGAACTTGCGCAGCACGCCGGAGCTGGCCCCGCCGAGGGTGTTGCGGTGGCCGGGGAGCATCACCGAGAAGATCAGCTTGAGCAGGACGGACTTGCCGCCGCCGTTCTCCAGGAAGAGGACGCCCGCGGGCGCGGGGCGGCGGGGCGGGCCGACCGGCTCCTCCTCGAAGAACTCCGCCTGGGCGGGGGCGGGGTTGGGGACGGGTGCGCCGACGCCGCGCAGGTCGAGGACGGTGTCGGCGTAGCGCGCACCGGCAGGCCCGATGGAGTAGAGGCGGACCCGGGACAACTCGTACATGGCGGCGGACTCTCGTCGTTCGGTGAGCGGGGGTGGAGCGGCGGGGGGTGCGGGTCGGTCGGGGTCAGGAGTGGAAGGGCAGGCCCGCGTCGGCGGCCAGCTCCACGCTGTCGGGGTCGGGCGGCGGCAGCAGGGTGGCGGAGCCGTCGGTGACGGGGACGACGCCGAGCTCCAGCAGTTCGGCCATGGCGGCGCTGCCCGCCAGGTCACGGACCTGGAGTTGGTAGCGGGCGGTGGTGCGGTAGGCGCCGCCCGCGTCGTCGCCGGTGCGCTGGAGGAAGCCGGAGTCGGTGAGGAACGCGACGGCCTTGCCGATGATGCCGGTGGTGGATCCGGCGAGCCGGCGGGCGTCCTTGGTGGCGCCGGTGGCGCTGCGGCGGGCGTAGATCCGCCAGCCGGCTTCGAGCCCGGGGGCGTCGCTGACGGGGTCGGTGTTGTCGCCCTGCTCCTCGGCGCGCTCCTCCAGCCGTCGGCAGGCCTGGCGTACGAAGGCGTCGACGCCGTTGACCGTGATGCGGCCGATGTAGGCGTCGTCGGCGAGGTCCTCGGGGCGGGGGAAGGCGAGGGCGGCGACGGCGAGGTGGGCGAGGCCGTGCAGGAAGCGGTCGGCGGCGTCGGAGGAGGCGCGGCGGGCGTAGTCGCCCATGCGGACGGCGAAGACGGAGTCCTCGCCCGCCGTGACGGCCATCCCGGCGCGCGGGGAGACCTCCAGGACGACGAGGCCGAGGCCGGTGGCGACGGCGTCGGCGAGCCGGGCGAAGGCGCTCTCCTCCCGGTAGCGCCGCAGGAGGTCGGCGTACTCGGCGTCGCGGGCGGGCAGCAGCTTGGGCTGGAGCCCGAAGGAGACGAGGCGGGCGGCGTCGGCGGCGTCGGCCGGGGTGACGGAGGCCTGTCCGCCCGGCTCGGCGGTGTGCGCCGAGTTGGTGTGCGGAGAGTTGTGCGCGGAGTCGGGGCCGTACGTCGCGGAGGGAGCCGCGTACGTCGTGGAGGGGCCGGTGTGCGCGGAGGGCTCGGTCCACGCGTCGGGGTGCTCGGCGTCGTGGTCGCTCACGGCTGGGACTCCTCGGTACGGATGTGGTGCGGGTGCGGAGGGCGGGCGGGGCCGGCCGCGACGGGAGAGGCGGCGGAGGGCGCGGGGCGGGCGGGGCCGGTCACGAGGCCTCCTGGCGGTCGGCGGCCATCCCGACGGCGTCCAGCAACGCGGTGCCCACGATGAGGTCGGCGCCGCCGAACTCCGGGTCGTCCAGCTCCGCGCCGTCGTCCACGGCGAAGAGCAGGCGTCGCTCGCCCTGGCGGTAGGCGGTGCCGACGGGCGGGCTGGCGGCGTGGACGGCGAGCAGGGCGACCAGGTACGGAAGGTCGGTGTCGCCGGTGCGGCGGGCCTCGGCGAGCAGTCCGGAGAGCCGGCGCGGGGCGTCGTGCTCCAGGTCGAGCAGGGTCATGGCGCGGGCGAGCTGCTCCTCGCTGAACCGGCTGTCGTCGGGCGTGGCGATCAGATCGGGCTCGGGCATCTCCGCGCCCAGGTGCTCGCGCTCCAGCGGCGGGGTGAGCAGCAGGTCGACCAAGTCTCCGACCCGTACGGAGGTGGGGGTGCGCAGTCCGGTGCCGTGGGCGAAGAAGGCGTCGGTGGCCCGGGTGGACTGTTCGACGGGGAGCGGGAGGAGCGGGGCGAGGAGCTGCCCGTACAGATCGAGGCCCGCGTGGGGGGCCGGCGGCGCGAAGGCCTGCCGGTCCTGCTCCGCGCGGAAGAGGGGACCCGCCTCCAGCAGCCGGGACTGGAGCTGGGTGTGGCGGCGGATGCAGTCCTTGACGATGTCGACGAGCTCGGCGGCCCGGCGCTTGTGCTCGGGGTCCTCGGCCTCGTCGCGGGCCTTGCGGATGTTGGTGAGGATCGCGTTCTCGTGGCGGTAGCGGTCGGCCACGTGGTCGAGGGCCTCGGCGATCATGTCCGGGACGGTGTGGAGCCAGTCGACGGCGCGGACGTTGCGCCGGGTGGCCTCCAGGGTGCGGCGCAGGGTCTCGGCGTACTGCACCGTGCGGTAGCGGGCCTGTTCGGCGGCGAGCTGGGCGTCGGCGAGGCGCCCCCGGCTGATGAGGACCTCCAGCTTGACCTCGGCGGCGATCTGGGCGCTGGTGACATCGGTGTCCAGCGCGCCGACGAGAACGTTGACCGCTTCGTCGGTGGCGCGGAGGTAGACCGTGCCGCCGTAGCCGGGGACCTCTTCGATGAGCTTGAAGTCGTAGTCCCGGCGGACGTAGACCCCGTCGGTGTTGAAGGTGCCGTAGACCGCGCGGAAGCCCCGGTCGACGCTGCCGACGTTGATCAGGTTCTCCAGGACCCAGCGGGCGACGCGTTCGTGCTCGGCGACGGGGCGGTCGGGGGCCTGGGCGGCGACGCGGGGCAGCAGCCTGGCCACTATCTGGTCGTGGTCGGCCCCGGTGTCGAAGTCCATGTTGAGCGTGACGTGGTCGATCGCGGCCAGGGCGACCTCCGCCATGGCGTACACCGTGTACTCGCCGGCCAGATTCGCCTTGCGGACGTCCAGGTCGTGCAGCGGCGCCGTGCACGCCAGCGCGCGCAGCCGCCGCGAGAGCCCCTCGTCGGCGGCGGGCCCCGGGGCAGGCCTCGGCCCCGCGCTGAGCTGCGGCGCAGCGGTGTCCGTGTTGGCAGGCGAAGTCACGTGGGACAGATTAGGTCCTCGCACTGACAACGGTCGAAACGGCGTTTATGCGACCGGTGCCGTACGGGGAGGCTACGACCCCGCGCGGCCGTAGCCCCCGCCGCCCGGTGTCCGCACCACGAGCACGTCTCCGGCCTCCGGTTCGGCGGTGTCGCAGCCCTCCAGCGGGACCGTTTCGCCGCCCGCCCGCTCGATGTACTGCTCCCCGAGTGCTCCCGGCTCCCCGCCGTCCGCTCCGTACGGCGGGACGCGTCGGTGGCCGGAGAGCAGGGCGATCGTGACGGGTTCCAGGAAGCGGATGCGGCGCTCGACGCCGTGGCCGCCGTGCCATTGGCCCGCTCCCCCGCCGTCCTCGCGTACGGCGAAGGACTCCAGGCGGACCGGAAGGCGCCACTCCAGGATCTCGGGATCGGTGAGCCGGGAGTTGGTCATATGGGTCTGTACGGCGTCGGCGCCGTCGAAGCCGTCCCCCGCGCCGGAGCCGCTGGCGATCGTCTCGTAGTACTGGACGTGGTCGTTGCCGAAGGTGAGGTTGTTCATGGTCCCCGAGCCCTCGGCCTGGCCGCCGATCGCCCCGTACAGGGCTCCGGTGACCGCCTGGGAGGTCTCCACGTTGCCCGCGACGGTCGCCGCCGGATAGCTGGGGTCGAGCATCGACCCGGGCGGAATGGTCACGTCCAGGGGTTTCAGGCAGCCGCTGTTGAGCGGGATGTCCGCTCCGACGAGGGTGCGGAAGACGTAGAGGACGGCGGCCATGACGACGGAGCGAGGGGCGTTGGCGTTGCCGGGCTGCTGGGGGGAGGTTCCGGTGAAGTCGAGGTGGGCGCTGCGGGCGTCCCGGTCCACGCTGAGGCGGACCTGGATCACGGCACCGCTGTCGGTCTCGTAGCGGCAGTGGCCGTCGTGCAGTCCGGCGACGATGCGGCGTACGGACTCCTCGGCGTTGTCCTGGACGTGCCCCATGTAGGCGTCCACGACGTCGGGCCCGAACTGGTCGGTCATCCGCCGCAGTTCGGCGATGCCCTTCTCGTTGGCGGCGATCTGGGCGCGCAGGTCGGCGAGGTTGGTGTCCGGGGAGCGGGAGGGGTACGGGGCGGAGGCGAGCAGTGTCCGGGTCTCCTCCTCGCGCAGCCTGCCGTCGCGGACGAGCAGCCAGTTGTCGAAGAGGACGCCCTCCTCGTGGATCGTCCGGCTGAAGGCGGGCATGGAGCCGGGGGTGATGCCGCCGATCTCGGCGTGGTGGCCGCGCGAGGCGACCAGGAACCGGAGCTTCCCCTCGTCGAAGACGGGCGTGACCACGGTGACGTCGGGCAGGTGGGTGCCGCCGTGGTACGGGTCGTTGACGGCGTACACGTCGCCGGGGCGCAGGGTGCCCTCGTTGCGCCGGAGCACCTCCTTGATGGACTCCCCCATGGAGCCGAGGTGGACCGGGATGTGCGGGGCGTTGGCGATCAGGTTGCCCTCGGCGTCGAACAGGGCGCAGGAGAAGTCGAGGCGTTCCTTGATGTTGACGGAGTGGGCGGTGTTCTCCAGGCGGACGCCCATCTGCTCGGCGATGGACATGAAGAGGCTGTTGAAGACCTCCAGCAGCACCGGGTCGACCCGGGTGCCGACAGCGGTGCGTTCGGGGCGGGGGGTGCTGCGGGTGAGCACGAGATGCCCGGTGGGGGCCGCTTCGGCCTGCCAGCCGGGGTCGAGGACGGTGGTGGCGTCGTCCTCCGCGACGATCGCGGGCCCGGTGACGGTGGCGCCCAGGGGCAGGTCCGCCCGCCGGTGGAGCGGGGCGCGCCGCCACCGCCCCTCCGCGTAGAGGTCCACGGTGTCGGCCGGGGGCGGTGGGCCGTCGTGGGGGTCGGTGGCGGTGGCGGGCGCGCCGCCGTCGGTCGCGTCGGCGGTCCCCGTGGCGTCCGTGGCCCCGGTGGCCTCCACCGAGACCGTCTCGACGACCACGGGCTTGTCCATCGTGAAGCCGAACCGGGCCCGGTGGGCGGCCGCGAACGCCTCGGCCATGGCGGCCTCCGTGTCCAGGTCCACCGGCAGCGCCGCGTCCGTCCCCGCGTACCGCAGCAGGATCCGGGCCCGGGTGCTGATCGCGGAGTCGGGCACTCCATCGGCGCGCAGGGCTTCGCGGGTACGGTCGGCCAGTTCGGCGCAGAGCCGCTCCACCCGCTCCCGGCAGGCCGCGTCGAGCTGTTCCTCCACCGACTGTTCGCGCATCGCGGTCGCGTCGGCCAGACCGATGCCGTACGCGGAGAGCACCCCGGCGAGCGGGGGTACGAGGACGGTGTCGATGCCCAGCGCGTCGGCGACCGCGCAGACGTGCTGGCCGCCGGCGCCGCCGAAGCCGGTCAGGGCGTAGCGGGTGACGTCGTGGCCGCGCTGCACGGAGATCTTCTTGACCGCGTTGGCCATGTTGAGCACGGCGATCTCCAGGAAGCCCGCCGCCACCTCGGCCTCGTCCGGCCGCCGTCCGGTGGCGCGCCCCACGTCGTCGGCGAGCTCGGTGAACCGCTGGCGTACGGTGTCGGCGTCGAGCGGAAGGTCGCCGTCCGCGCCGAACACCATCGGGAAGTGGGCGGGCTGGACGCGGCCGAGCATCACGTTGGCGTCGGTGACGGTGAGGGGGCCGCCCCGGCGGTAGCAGGCGGGGCCGGGGTCGGCGCCGGCCGAGTCGGGGCCGACGCGGTAGCGGCTGCCGTTGAAGTGCAGGACGGAGCCGCCGCCGGCCGCGACGGTGTGGATGCTCATCATCGGGGCACGCATCCGGACCCCGGCGACCTGGGTTCCCCGTTCGCGTTCGAACTCCCCGGCGTAGTGCGAAACATCGGTGGAGGTGCCGCCCATGTCGAAGCCGATGACCCGGTCGTGGCCGGCCTGCTGGGAGGTGCGGACCATGCCGACGACGCCTCCGGCCGGTCCGGAGAGGACGGCGTCCTTGCCCCGGAAGCGGGCGGCTTCGCGCAGGCCCCCGTTGGACTGGAGGAACATCAGCCGGATCCCGTCGAGGCGGGCGGCGACCTCGTCGACGTACCGGCCGAGGACGGGTGAGAGGTAGGCGTCGACGACCGTGGTGTCGCCCCGGGGGACGAGCCTGATCAGCGGGCTGACCTCGTGGGAGCTGCTGACCTGGGTGAAGCCGGCCTCCCGGGCCGCCTCGGCGACGGCCCGTTCGTGGGCGGGGTGGCGATAGCCGTGCATGAGGACGACGGCGGCGCTGCGCAGTCCCTCGGCGTGGGCGGCGCGCAGCTGTTCGCGTACGGGGCCGAGCTCCAGGGGCCGTACGGTGCGGCCGTGGGCGTCGATGCGTTCGGGGACCTCGATCACGCGCTCGTGGACGGTTTCGGGCAGGACGATGTGCCGGTCGAAGAGGCGCGGCCGGTTCTGGTACGCGATCCGCAGCGCGTCCCGGAAGCCCTCGGTGATCAGCAGGACGGTCGGTTCGCCCCGCCGCTCCAGCAGGGCGTTCGTGGCGACGGTGGTGCCCATGCGGACGGCGGTGACCCGGTCGGCGGGCACCGTTTCGCCGGGGTCCAGGCCGAGGAGCAGCCGGATTCCGGCGACGGCCGCGTCGTCGTAGCGGCCGGGGTCGTGGGAGAGGAGCTTGCGGGTGACGAGCCGGCCGTCGGGGCGGCGGCCCACGATGTCGGTGAAGGTGCCGCCCCGGTCGATCCAGAATTCCCAGCGTCCGGTCATGGCGCCATTCTGTGCCCGCGCCCATGACCTCGCAGGGGCGGGAAATCGTTCGGGGGCGCTCAGTGAGGGAAGAGCGCCGCCAGCCGGGGCAGCCGCCTGCGGTTCGCCTCGTCGTCCTCGGCGTCCCAGCTCTCGCCCTCCGGTGCCGCCGGGCGTATCCGCTCGCGGAGCGCCGCCTCCACCGCCGCGTCGAGCGAGTCGGTCTCGCCCCGGACGCGCCGGTATGCCTCGGCCACCGGCGCGCTCAGCGACTCGTATCCGATCCATCCGCGCTCGCCCCGGCTCATCCGGACCACCACCGGCAGGTCGGCAAGGGAGTCGGGATCGGCCACCGCCCGGCTGAAGGTCCCCCGCCCGAGCAGGACCAGCCCGTCGCGGAAGTCCATGAAGCCGTCGTCCCCGCAGCCGCCCTCGATGAGGTAGGCGGCGTTCCACAGGGGCCACCGACAGGCGGAATCGGTCACCCCGACCGCCGTGACGGCGAACGCCGCTATCCGGTCCGGCTCCAGGGCGGCGAGAACGTCCGTCAGCGCGTCCGGCAGCGGATCGTCGGGGGCGTCCCGGTCGTCCGCCCGGTCCCCCACAGCGTCACGAGCCCGTTCGACGAGCCCCCACCACTCGTTGCTGTCCATGGTGAAAAGCCTAGGAGGAGGGTCTGACAACGACCCTCCTCCCGCGTCCTTGGGCCCCGGCCTCAGACGGCCGACGCGTCCGGCCCGATCCGGCTGCGCACCGCCGTCTGGACCTCGGCCTCCTCGGCCGGGTCGGCGGCGAGGCGGCGCAGGCGTTCGGCGACGCGGATGTCGCCGGTCTCGGCGTGCAGGGCGGCCACCTCGCGGGTGGTCTCCTCGCAGTCCCAGAGGCACTCCACCGCGAATCCGGTCGCGAAGGACGGGTCGGTGGCGGCCAGGGCGCGGGCGGCCCTGCCCCGCAGGTGCGAGGAGGACGTCTCGCGGTAGACGTGGCGCAGGACGGGGGCCGCGCAGGCGATGCCGAGGCGGCCGGCTCCGTCGACGAGGGTCCACAGCCGGGGGGCGTCGGGTCCGTCGCCGCGTACGGCCTCCCGGAGTGCGCCGAGGACTTGGGGAGCGTCCTGGGCGGTGCCTCGGCAGGCGAGCACTCCGGCGGCGGAGGCGCCGAGTGCGTCGGGACGGTGGGCCCAGCGCCTGGCCCGTTCGACGGCGGCGTCGCCGGTCATGCGCTCGAAGGCGGCGATGGCCGTGTGGGCGACGGTGCGGGAGGGACTGACGGCGGCGGCCTCGATGAGGTCGAGGACGACGGGTTCGCCGGCCTCCGCGAGGTAGTGCAGGGCGGCGCAGCGGGCGCCTTCGGGGCCGCTGCGGGCGGCCTCGACGATCTGGGGAAGGTCGTCGGGTCCGGCGACGGCGGTGAGGCAGCGGGCCGCGGGGACGTGCAGTTCGCTGCCGCGTTCCAGGGCCTGCTGGGCCCAGTCGAAGACGGCCTGGACGCTCCAGCCGGGGCGGGGACCCCCGGGGCGCATCTGGCGCTGCCATCGGTCGAACGAGCCCTGTTCCCCGGCGGCCCGGACGCGGGCGCCGACCGCTTCGCGCGGGTCGTCGGCCCACAGGCGCCAGGGGCGCGGCTCGAACGAGTCGCGTACGGCGGCGGCGAGATCGGCCGCGCCCTCGTCGGTGGCCGGGAAGCGGGCGAGGACGGGCAGCGCGAGGGAGCGCAGGCCGGCGTCGTCGTCGCGCAGGGCCAGCTCGTCCAGGGCCCAGGTCCAGTTGGCCCCGGTCGTCGCGTAGCGGCGGAGGAGGGCCAGGGCGTCGTCGCGTCCGTAGGAGGCGAGGTGGCCGAGGACGGAGAGCGCCAGACCGGTGCGGGAGTCGTCGGTATCGAGGTGGTCGTCGGGATCGGCGAGGTGCCGCTCGATCTCCTCGATACCGCCGTCGAGGTCGAGGTAGAGGCGCGCGTAGTAGAGGGAGCGGTTCTCCACCTGCCAGTCGTGGCGGGGGTCGCTCACGACGCAGTGGTTGAGGGCCGCGAGGGCCTCGGGGCGTGGTGCGGCGAGCGCGTGGAGCGTGCCGTCGCCGCGGCCCCTCTGCAGCAGACCGAGCAGGGTGCCGCTCGGCGCTATGAACGGATCGAACATGGGAGAAAGCCTCACATCAAGCTGTCGACGCAACCGGGACTGTGCAGTGCCCCGTGCCTCTCGGCACGTGGGGGTGTCCGGGGGACACCGCTACGCCGCGCAGTGACATGATCGGCCGACCGCCGTCTTTCGCCTGGTGTAGAGCATCTTCCTCTGCCTCTCGTCGGTGGCCCTGAGCGGGCCCGCGACGTCATGATGACCCAGCCATTTCGCCACCGCGACCACATTTACGACGGACCGGTCAGCGAAGCCCGCGGCGGGGGCGCCCCTGGGCGCCTCCGCCGGCGTCTCACCGCGCACCGAAGCGTTCCAGCAGGTCGGACTTGCCGAACATCCGGGCCGTGTCCAGCGCGGAGGGTGTTCCGGCGGCCGGGTCGGCGCCTGCGGCGAGCAGTGCGTCGATGACGGCGTCCTCGCCCTTGAAGACGGCTCCGGCCAGCGGGGTCTGGCCCCGGTCGTTGGCCCGGTCCGGGTCGGCGGCGCGGGCGACGAGGGCGGCGACCGTGGCGGCGTGTCCGTGGTAGGCGGCGAGCATCAGCAGCGTGTCGCCCCGGTCGTTGGTGAGGTTGGCGGGGACTCCGGCCTCGACGTACGCCGTGAGTGCCTCGGTGTCGCCGGCGCGGGCCAGGTCGAAGACCTTGGTCGCCAGCTCGACCACCTCGGGATCGGGGGTTTCGCTCATCGGGACGGGCCGCCTTCCTCGACTGCTGTCACGGCTGCTCACCGCCGTGGTCGACCTGGTGGGGAGTACGGCGGGGGCCGTACGAGTGAATCGACAGGGTACTGCTCCCGGGCCGACATGACCCGGCCCGGATGCGGCAAGGGATCACCGCGGCTGATCCCTGCCCGGCACGGACCGGGTGATGCCGCTCCCCGGGGGCCGACTTCTGTGAGCCAGTCAAGTGAAAGCGCGAGATATTCACTCGATTGCACCTTTTGTCGTATAGATACTTCCCGTGATCCTGGAAGGACTCATGGTGACTGTCCCCTTCAACCAGGAGAGAACCGCTCATGATCCTTTCCATCTCGGGCGTGGTACTGCTCGCCATCATCGTCTTCCTGTTCTTCAAGAAGGACGGGCTCAAGGCCTCCCACGCCATCGTCTGTGCCCTGTTCGGCTTCTACCTGGCCGGCACCGCCATCGCACCGAGCATCACGGCGGGCGGGGCGAGCCTCGCCGGCCTGCTGGGCGGGATCAAGTTCTGACGCTCCGCAACCGCTCCCACCCCTTCAGGAGACCGACGTGGCCCGGCGACCACTCCCCCGCATTCTGAGCAGCGGCAGCGCTTCGATCACTCGCAGCAGAGAGATCGCGCGCACGGCCGCCGACAGTGCCACCGATGTCCTCCATCCGCTGATCACGGTGGTCCGCGGACTGCGACTGCTGGCCGTGTCCGGCCGGCAGAAGTGGGTCGCCACCCCCAAGGAACGGCGTGGTCCCAAGCTGTTCCTGGGCGCGGCCTGCGTGCTGGTGGTGGCGCTCGTCCCGTACGGGCCGATCCTGGCCCTGATCACGGTGATGGGCGCTGCCGCCTGGAAGGGGCGGGAGCGGACCCCCGTGCGGACCGGGCCCGACGAGACGGAGACCGCGCGCCTGCGGTCGCTGTACGAGGCGCTCGTGCCGTACTTCTCCACGGCCGACGACCCCGATCCGCTCTTCGCCCACGGCGGCGACTGGACCAGGGCCTTCGACACGTACGCCTTCGACCAGGACGGGCGGCTCACCAGCCTCCGGATCTCCTACCCGGCGTACTTCACGGACGGCGAGGCAGCCGCCCGTTCCCGGATCGAGCAGTTGCTCCACACCAAGTCCGGCCGGGGCCGCGAGTACCACTTCGGCTGGGACGAGGAGGCCAACCGCCTCGTCATGACCGTGCTGGACGCCCTCCCCACGACCATCGCCGCCCAGCGCTTCGTCGCCGCGCCCGGCGAGACGGTCCTCGGGTTCACCGACCCGGACTCCGTCTCGCGCACCGTCCCCGTGCGCGACGGCGACACCACGTTGGACGCCTCGCCGGTCGTCTGGCGGACCGGCGGCCGCTCCACCGAACCGCATCTGCTGGTCGTCGGACAGCCCGGCGGCGGCACCACGACCCTGGTCCGATCGATCGCGCTGCAGGCCCTCCAGAACGGTGACGTGATCATCGTCGACGGCGGCGGGAGCGGTGAGTACGCCGCTCTCACCGGCCGGAACGGCGTCCTCGCCGTGGAGTCCGGCCTCGGCGGGGCGCTGGCCACCCTGGAGTGGGCGGCGCACGAGACGGAGCGCCGCCTGATCACCGCCAATCTGGCCCGCCAGAGCGGCCGTCCGGCGCCGGACGACATCCGCCGCCCGCTGTGGATCCTGCTGGACCGCCCCGGCGTCCTCGGCCATCTCGCGGCGGCCGACGGCAGGCCCGACCCGCAGGAGCTGCTCCGGATCCCGCTGCGGCACGGCCGGGCGGCCCAGGTCACCGTCGTGCTGGCCGAACAGTCCGACGCGCTGGACACCCTCTCGGAGACCGTGCGGACCCACACCCGCGCCCGCGCCGTCCTCGGGCCGGCCTCCCCCGAGCAGATCGAGGCCGTCCTCGGCGCCGGACCGCACACCACTCCCCCGCCCGAGGTCCCCGCGGGCCGCGGCTACGTCCGGCTCGGCGCGGGCCCGGTCCTGCGGCTCCAGGTGCCCGCCACCCCGGACCCGTACGACGACGCCACCAGCGACGCGCACCGGCAGGCGGTGCTCGACCTGCTGCCCGGCCGGGGCGAGGCGACGGAGGCGGCGCCCGTACCGGAGCCCGCCGACGAGGGCCCGGCGACGGCACCGGTGCCCGTGGCCGCCGAAACGGCGGCCGTTCCGGTGGAGGCGATGGTCGCCGAGGCCCGACCGTCCGAGCCGCTGGCGAAGGCCCAGCCGGCCGGCGCCGAGAGCTGAGCGGGCGCACGCGAACAGCACGGCGGGCGGGCAGCGGGACTGATGTCCTGCTCCCCGCCCGCCGTTGTCGTGCCGGCCCTCAGGCCACGAAGGAGCGCGGAGTGTCGGCCCCCGCGCCCGCCCCCGAGCGCACCAGGTCCACCGCCGCGGCCAGGCGCACGGCGGCCTCGTCGGCGACCGGCCCGCTCACCGTGAACGGCAGCCGTACATACCCCTCGAACGCCCCGTCGACCCCGAAGCGGGGGCCCGACGGCACGCGGACGCCGACGCGCTCGCCCGCCACGGCCAGCCGCGATCCGGAGATGCCGCCGGTGCGTACCCAGAGCGTCAGCCCGCCGCGCGGCACGGTGAACTCCCAGTCCGGCAGCTCCCGGCGCACCGCCGCGACCAGCGCGTCCCGGTTCTCCCGCGCCTGGCTCCGCCGGACCTCGACGGCCTGTTCCCAGCCTCCCGTGCTCATCAGCCAGTTGATGGCGAGCTGTTCCAGGACGGGCGTGCCCATGTCGGCGTAGGCGCGGGCGGCGACCAGGCTGCGGATGACGTCCGGGGCCGCGCGGACCCAGCCGATACGCATACCGGCCCAGAAGGCCTTGCTGGCCGATCCGACGGTCAGGACCGTGCTGCCGGCCGGGTCGAAGGCGCAGACCCGGCGCGGCATGTCGATGCCGGCGTCCAGGCGGAGTTCGTTCATGGTCTCGTCGACGACCAGGACCGTCCCGGCGGACCGGGCCGCCTCCACCAGGTCGCGGCGCTGCTGCTCGTCGGCGAGCGCGCCGGTGGGGTTGTGGAAGTCGGCGACCACATAGGCGAGCCGGGGCGCGGCGTCCCGCAGCACCTGGCGCCAGCGGTTCATGTCCCAGCCGCCGAGACCCTCCTGCATCGCGACCGGGACGAGGCGGGCGCCCGTCTCGCGCATCAGCTGGAGGATGTTGGCGTAACTGGGGGACTCGACCGCGATCCGCTCACCGCGGCCGGCGAAGAGGTGACAAATCGCGTCGATGGCGCCCATCGCACCGGTGGTGACCATGATCTGTTCGGGCATGGTCGGGATGCCGAGGGCGGTGTAGCGGTCGGCGATCATCTGGCGCAGCGCGGGCAGCCCGGCCGGGTAGTCACCGTGCGTGTGGGCATACGGCGGCAGCTCCTCCAGCGCCCCCTGGACCGCCCGGGTCAGCCAGGGCTCGGGCGCGGGCAGCGCCGCGCAGCCCAGGTCGATCATCGAGCCGAGCGACTCCGGGGGCAGTGGTTCGAGGCCGCGGGCGGGCAGCGGGTTGCCGGCCGGGACGGCGGTCCAGCTGCCCGCGCCGCGCCGCGACTCCAGGAAGCCTTCGGCGCGCAGGGCCTCGTAGGCGGCGGCGACGGTCGTACGGCTCACCGACAGGGCGAGGGCCAGTTCGCGTTCGGCGGGCAGCCGGGCGGCGACCGGAACGCGGCCTTCCAGGACGAGCAGCCGTACGCCGTCGGCGAGCGCGCGGTACGCGGGCGGCTTGCGGCCGCCCGGTCCGGTGGGCCGGGCCTGTTGCGACCGGAGCTGCCGGGCGAGCTGGGCCGCTCCCACCGTCGACGTCCACTGCGCCATCGAAATCAGTCCACCTTCCTCGAATTGGCCATAGTTGGCGGCCGATCCCCTGCCACAGAGTGACATGAAGCAGTCCACCACCACTACATCAGGGGGCGCAACGTGGCCAGGACCACCGACCCGAGCACCACTCATCTGACCCGGCGGCTGGTCCAGCTGTACGTCGGTCTGGCGCTGTACGGGGCGAGCTCGGCACTTCTGGTGCGTGCGGGACTGGGTCTGGAGCCGTGGGGTGTGCTGCACCAGGGCCTGGCCGAGCTGACCGGGATCTCGATCGGCGTGGTGTCGATCATCGTGGGCGCGGTGGTGCTGCTGCTGTGGATTCCGCTGCGCCAGCGGCCGGGGCTCGGCACCGTCTCGAACGTCTTCGTGGTCGGTCTTGCGATGGACGGGACGCTCGCGGTGGTCGGCGACCTGGACGCGCTCGGCGTCCGTATCCCGGTGATGGTGCTCGGCATCGTCCTCAACGGTGTGGCGACCGGCCTGTACATCGCGGCCCGGTTCGGCCCCGGCCCCCGGGACGGTCTGATGACCGGGCTGAACCAGATCACCGGCCGCTCGATCCGGCTGGTCCGGACGGCGATCGAGGTGGCGGTCGTGGTGACCGGCTTCCTGCTGGGCGGTTCGCTGGGGGCGGGCACGGTGCTGTACGCGCTGGCGATCGGCCCGCTGGCCCAGCTGTTCCTGCGGCTGTTCGCGCTCCCCGAGGCTTCCGGGCCGGGTGTCGTCGTCGCCGCGGGCGAGCCGTCCACCCCCGCGCCGGCCGCCGGTTCCGGGCCCGTTGCCGCTCCGACGTCCGGGCAGGCCATACTGCCGCAGTGAAGCCGAGCCACCCCTATCTGGACCACCCGACGCCGATCGCCTTCGCCCATCGGGGCGGGGCGGCGGACGGCGTGGAGAACACCGTGACCGCCTTCCGCCGGGCGTGGGACGCGGGCTACCGCTACTTCGAGACCGATGTCCACACCACGGCGGACGGCCGGCTGGTCGCCTTCCACGACGCGACGCTGGACCGGGTCACCGACGCCCGGGGCCGGATCGCCGAGCTGCCCTGGAGCGAGGTGAGCCGGGCCCGGGTCGGGGGCGGCGAACCGCTTCCGCTCTTCGAGGAGCTGCTGGAGGAGTTCCCCGGAGCCCGCTGGAACGTGGACCTGAAGGCCGCATCGGCGCTGGAGCCGCTGCTCGGCCTGATCCGCCGGACCGACGCCTGGGACCGGATCTGTGTCGGTTCGTTCTCGGAGGCGCGGGTGGCCCGCGCACAGCGCCTGGCGGGCCCCCGGCTGGCCACGTCGTACGGGGTGGGGGGCGTCCTCGCGCTGCGGCTGCGTTCGTACGGGATCCCGGCGCCGCTGCGGGCGGGCGCGGTCTGCGCGCAGGTCCCCGAGCGGCAGGGCCCCGTCCCGGTGGTGGACGCCCGCTTCGTCCGCGCCGCGCACGCGCTGGGGCTCCAGGTGCACGTCTGGACGGTGAACGAACCGGAGCGGATGGGGGCGCTCCTGGACCTGGGCGTGGATGGCATCATGACCGATCACATCGAGACGCTGCGTACGGTGCTGAGCGAGCGGGGGGCCTGGTCCTGACGCCCGGTCCGTCCACGTCCACCGGGGACGAGCGAGGGGACGTGGGGATGAACACGGGGACAGCGGGGAAGGCCGATCCTCCGGGGCAGCCGCCGGACGGCACGTCGGCCTCAGCCCGCAAGCGCGAGCAGCAGGGCTGGTACTTCTACGACTTCGCGTGCTCCGTCTACTCCACGAGCGTGCTGACCGTCTTCCTCGGTCCGTATCTGACGTCGGTCGCCAAGGCCGCGGCGGACCCGGACGGTTTCGTGCACCCGCTGGGCATACCCGTGCGCGCGGGCTCGCTGTTCGCGTACTCCGTCTCGGCGTCCATCGTGGTCGCCGTGATCCTGATGCCGATCGTGGGCGCGGCGGCGGACCGTACGGGGCGCAAGAAGCCGCTGCTGGCGGCGGCCGCGTACACCGGAGCGGCGGCGACGGCCGGGATGTTCTTCCTGGACGGCCACCGCTATCTGCTGGGCGCCTTCCTGCTGATCGTGGCGAACGCGTCGATCTCCGTGTCGATGGTTCTGTACAACGCCTATCTGCCGCAGATCTCCGAGCCGGAGGAGCGTGACGCGGTCTCCTCGCGCGGCTGGGCCTTCGGCTACACCTCGGGGGCCCTCGTCCTGGTCCTCAACCTGATCCTGTACACCGGCCACGACTCCTTCGGGCTCGCGGAGTCCGACGCGGTGCGGATCTGTCTGGCCTCGGCCGGTGTGTGGTGGGGCGCGTTCACCCTCGTACCGCTGCGCAGGCTGCGCGACCGCCGGGTGCGGCCGGACGGCGAGGGCGCGGTCGGCTCCGGCTGGAAGCAGCTGCGGGCCACCCTGCGCGACATGCGGCGCCACCCGCTCACGCTCTCGTTCCTGCTGGCCTATCTCGTCTACAACGACGGGATCCAGACGGTGATCTCGCAGGCCTCGCTGTACGGCTCCGAGGAGCTGGGCCTGGACCAGACAACGCTGATCGTCGCGGTGCTGCTGGTGCAGATCCTGGCGGTGGCGGGTGCGCTCGGCATGGGGCGGCTCGCCCGGACGTACGGCGCGAAGCGCACGATTCTGGGATCGCTGATCGTGTGGACCCTGATCCTGCTCTCCGCCTATCTGCTGCCCGCCGACGCGCCGGTGTTCTTCTTCGTCCTGGCGGCGGCGATCGGGCTGGTGCTGGGCGGGAGCCAGGCCCTGTCCCGGTCGCTGTTCTCGCATCTGGTGCCGCGCGGCAAGGAGGCGGAGTACTTCTCCGCGTACGAGATGAGCGACCGCGGACTGAGCTGGCTGGGGCCCCTGGTGTTCGGCCTGGCGTACCAGCTGACCGGCAGCTACCGGGACGCGATCATCTCGCTGGTGGCCTTCTTCGCCCTCGGCGCGGTGCTGCTCGCGCGGGTCCCCGTGAGACGTGCGGTGGAGGCCGCGGGCAACCCCGTGCCGGAACGGATTTAGACGTTGAAGTCAAAGGCCGGTAGTATACGTCTTTGGCCTGCCCGGAGGACCGTTACTGCCAGGGGAAACGGCTCAACCGTTGAGTGACAACATCCACCAGAGGTGACAAACCGGGCATGGGCGGGTACTCAACCCAGATAAAGCAGCGGCACGACGGGCGACGTATGACCCGCAACGGGAATCTTTACCGCCGACCGGACGTTGACCGGATGACGACGACAGCGACATTTTGTCCTGTGGGCGACAAGCCCGGGAGGCACGATTCATGAGTGAGCGAGCTCTCCGCGGCACGCGACTTGTGGTTACCAGCTACGAGACGGACCGCGGCATCGATCTGGCCCCGCGCCAGGCGGTGGAGTACGCATGCCAGAACGGACATCGTTTTGAGATGCCGTTCTCGGTAGAGGCAGAGATTCCGCCGGAGTGGGAGTGCAAGGCGTGCGGCGCCCAGGCACTCCTGGTGGACGGGGACGGCCCCGAAGAGAAGAAGGGCAAGCCGGCGCGCACGCACTGGGACATGCTCATGGAGCGGCGCACCCGCGAGGAGCTGGAAGAGGTGCTGGCCGAGAGGCTGGCGGTTCTCCGTTCCGGAGCCATGAACATCGCCGTGCACCCGCGGGACAGCAGGAAGTCTGCCTGACCGCGCAGCACCGCACAGCAGCACAGCACCAAGAGCGGCGGGCCGTGACACAGAACGTGTGTCACGGCCCGCGGCTCTGGTGCGTGCGCGCCCTCAGGGCGTGAGGGGCGGGCGAGGCCCCGGGGAGTCGTCGTCGGGCCCGCCCGACGCCCGGGGGCCGTCCTCGCGGATGACCTCGCCCTGGACGATCTTTCCGTCCGGACGGTGCATCCGGGCCTGCTGGAACGCGCCCCCGAGGCTGCCGGGAGTCGCGGCCCGCATCCGGGCTTCCAGCGAGCGCTCCGCGTAACGGCTGATCATGCCGCGCACCGGCGGGACCAGCAGGAGCAGTCCGGCCGCGTCCGAGATCAGTCCGGGGATCAGGAGCAGCAGCCCGCCCAGCATCAGCAGTCCGTTGCCCCGGGTGCCCTTGCCGCCCGCGGGGGCCGCCGGCGGGGTGGCGGGAGCACCGGGCTGTCCCGGCATCTGCTGGAGGGTCTCGGTGAGGTTCTTGAAGGCGCGCCGACCGGCGCTCTTGATGACCACGGCGCCGAGCACGGCTCCGGCCACCAGGATCAGCAGGACCGTGAGGCCGCCCGCGGCCGAGGCGACCAGGGTCAGGAGCCAGATCTCCAGGACCAGCCAGGCGGCCAGGGCCAGCGGCAGGAATCTACGGGCGCGCGAGCGCCGGGGACGGGTCGGGGGCGGAGTGCCGGTCGTCATGCCCCCAGTGTGCCCGTACCGGCGTGCAAGCGGCGTAAGGGGGTGATCATGAAGCGGACCGGGCGCGCGGGCCCCGGGCGCGGTGCCCGGCGCTGCCCTCGCCCTCGGGCCTCGGAGGCGTCAGAGGGTCTTGCGGCCCAGGACCTTGTTCGCGCGGGAGGTGATGCCCCATCCGGTGACCCGCCAGAGCGCCTCGACGAGGATGTCCCGGCTCATCTTCGAGTCGCCGATCTCCCGGTCGACGAAGGTGATGGGGACCTCGACGACGTGGTAGCCCGCCTCGACCGCGCGGCGGGCGAGGTCCACCTGGAAGCAGTAGCCCTGCGAGGCGACCTCGCCGAGCCCGAGGCCGTTCAGCGTCTCGGTGCGGAAGGCGCGGTAGCCGCCGGTGACGTCCCGGACGGAGAGGCCGAGGGCGAGCCGGGAGTAGAGGCTGCCGCCGCGCGAGATGACCTCACGGCTCTTGGGCCAGTTGACGACGCGGCCGCCCGGCACCCAGCGGGAGCCCAGGACCAGGTCGGCGCCCTTGAGCGCGGTCAGCAGCCGGGGCAGTTCCTCGGGCTGGTGGGAGCCGTCGGCGTCCATCTCGACGAGGACGCCGTAGCCGTGCTCGGAGCCCCAGGCGAAGCCCGCGAGGTAGGCGGCGCCGAGGCCTTCCTTGCCCTTGCGGTGCAGGACGTGGACCTGGTCGTCGGCCGCCGCGATCTCGTCGGCCGCCTTGCCGGTGCCGTCGGGGCTGTTGTCGTCGGCCACCAGGATGTCGGCGTCCGGGACGGCGGTGCGCACCCGGTCGACGATCGGCTTGATGTTCTCGACCTCGTTGTAGGTCGGAATGATCACCAGAACCTTGCCGAGCGGGCCGAACTGCCTCTGACCGCCGTCGTTCACTACTGCCCCTTAGAGTCCGAACACAGGGGGACACCATATCCAGCGCACCGGCCGTAAGGTCGCGCCCCCACGGGGGAACTGCGGATCGGGGCCCGGCGCCCTTCGGGCCGACCTGGGACCCGCTGGCTGCGGGTCGACCGAAAGCCGTTGTCTACTGAACGTCCGGGCCCCACCCGGGTCCCACCCTCCGTCCGGCTGAATCCCTCCCTCGCCCCCGAGGCGCGGGCGCTGAACCTGGCTGCCAGCGGTGGTGCGCCGGTGCGGCACACCGCCTCATGACCCAGCGGCGTTCGACGACTGCGTGGAGGTTTAACCGGTCGGACGTCCTGTGGTGGACCCGGCCGAACCTACCGGCCCGCGGGCGCTTTCTGTCAACACCTGTGCGACCTGCGACTTCTTCCGAAATGGCCTGGTCAGTGCCGAAGGGGCGCAGGTCGTGGACCGGTGATCGGGCCATCGATCGGCGGTACGCAATATCGCGACGTCACTCGTTCGGTCGCACGTAGACCGTTTGTCCGAGGACCACGGTCCGCAGGCAGACGGGGAGGTCGGCGCCGGGGGTCAGGTCCGGCAGGCCGGGTGTGCCGGACCGGGGGTCGGTGGACCAGCGGGCGACCCGGTCGTCGGGGGCCTGGACCAGCAGTTCGGCGGTCCGCCAGACGGCGTAGTCGGCGGGGGCGCCGGGCACCAGGAGGCCCGCGTCGTCGCGGCCGATGGCGCGCCAGCCGCCCCGGGTGTGGGCGGTGAACCCGGCGCGGACCGAGACGCGGTGCTCCGGGGTGCGGTGGTGGGCGGCGGCCCGCACGGTGCCCCAGGGGTCGAGCGGGGTGACGGGGCTGTCGGAGCCGAAGGCGAGCGGCACTCCGGCGCGCAGCAGCGCGGCATACGGGTTGAGGGAGGCGGCCCGCTCCGCGCCGAGGCGTTCGGCGTACATGCCGTCCGGGCCGCCCCAGGCGGCGTCGAAGGCGGGCTGGACGGAGGCGGTGAGGCCCAGCTCCGCGAAGGAGGCGATCGTCTCGGGGGTGAGCATCTCGGCGTGCTCGACGCGGTGCCGGGCGGCCCGGATCCGGTCGAGGCCGAGCGTCCCGGCGGCGGCCCTGACCCCGTCCACCACGGCGGTGACCGCTGCGTCGCCGATGGCGTGGAAGCCCGCCTGGAGGCCCGCTTCGGTGCAGGCGGTGACGTGGGCGGCGATCCGGGCTGCGTCCAGGTGGGCGGTGCCGGTGTGCGGGGCGTCCGTGTAGGGCTGGTGGAGACAGGCGGTGTGCGAGCCGAGGGAGCCGTCGACGAACAGGTCTCCGGCCGCGCCGATCGCGCCGAGTTCGCGGATGCGACGGGCGTCCTTCTCGTCCGCGATCTCCTCGGCCCACAGGCCGAAGACGCGCGGGCCGGGCCGCTCGGCGGCGAGGGCGAGGAGGGCGGTGAAGTCCTCCTCGTCGGAGATCTCGGGCCCGCCGCACTCGTGGACGCTGCCGATGCCGAGGGAGGCGGCGTGGTCGAGGGCGGCCCGCTGGGCGGCGGCCCGCTGGGCGGCCGGGAGGGCGTTGTGGGCGGCGGCCCGCACCGCGTGGTGGGCGTCGCCGGTGAGCGGGCCGTCCGGGTGATACCCGCTCATCGCGGTGACGCCGGGGACCAGGTCCAGCAGGGCCGTCGTGACGACCGCGGAGTGCACGTCGATGCGCGGCAGGTAGAGGGCCCGGCCGCCGGCCGCCTCGTCGAGCTCGGCGCGCGAGGGGTGCCGCCGCTCGGGCCAGCGGGCGGCGTCCCAGCCGTGTCCGAGCAGGACGTCCCCGGGGGCGCGGCCGTGGCCGAACGCACGGACGAGGCCGAGCGCCTCGGACAGGGTGCGGGCGCCGGAGAGGTCAAGTCCGGTCAGGGCCAGGCCGGTGGCGGTGGTGTGCACATGGGCGTCCGTGAACGCCGGGGTGACCAGGGCGCCTTCGAGGTCGACCACCTCGTCCACGCCGCTCGCGAAGGCGTCGGCGGCCCCTTCTGACCCCACCCAGGCGACATGCCCGCGTTCGACGACCATCGCGGTGGCGAACGGGTCGGCGGGACTGTGGACGTCTCCGCCGCGCAACAGGACGGTGCGGTGGTCGGGGGTGCTCTGGGGGGCGGTGCTCTGGCTCATGGGACCAGTCTCGCGCCTGGCGAGGGCCACCCGGACCGCGGCCCCCTCCGGAGGGACGGGGGCCCGGCCCGGATCCGGGGGCGCCGCGGCTTCAGATCCGCGGCGGCCGGGCCTCGTACGGGGTGGACAGGACGACCGTGGTCCGGGTGGACACGCCGGCGAGCGTACGGATCCGGGTGAGCAGGTGCTCCAGCTCCAGCGGGGTCGCCACCCGCACCTTGAGGATGTAGTTCTCGTCCCCGGCGACGCTGTGGCAGGCCTCCAGTTCGGGCACTCCGGCGAGCCGCTCGGCGATGTCGTCGGGGGCGCTCGGGTCGAACGGTTTCACCGAGATGAACGCGGTGAGGGGCAGCCCGACGGCCTCGGGGTCGACGACCGCGGCGTAGCCGCGGATCACCCCGCGCTGCTCCAGCCTGCGGACACGCTGATGAACCGCCGAGGTGGAAAGGCCCGTGGCCTTGCCCAGGTCGGTGTAGCTCATCCGCCCGTCCTTGACGAGCAACTCAACGATCTGACGGTCCAGCTCCTCCATGCGGATCAACCTATGGCCCCGGGCACCGCTCGGCACAGTCGCGCGGGTCACGGAACGGCACCTGCGGGCGGCATGTGACGAACGCCACAGGTTCGCGGGTCGGTAGCGGGCCGCCTCGCGGTTATCGGCCACGCGCGGCGGGAAGTGCTTGCTGTGGCCGAGGCCGTGTCGCCTTGTCGGCCCACCCGAGGGGGAATTTCCATGCAGAGCCTGAAGCTCACCGAACGCACCGAACCGGAGCCTGTCGATCCGGACGACGACGGTTTCGACGCGTACGACATGTTCGAGATGGTCCGGGTGATCTGCCCGGACTGCGCCCAGCCCATCGCGCTGCTGGCCGACGAGGACGTCCTGCCGGAGCACGCCCGGTGCCCCACGCCGTGGAACCCCTTCGTGCTCACCGTCTGCGCCGGGACCGGCCGCGCCGCGGGCGAGGCCCGGCCCGCGGACGAGACGCTGGAGCTCCAGGAGCAGGAGGCCGGGCTGCTGCTGACGCTCCCCCAGGGCCTCGACTGGCGGATGCAGCCCTTCTCGCACGCCGGAGGTCCCGGCTCCCGCCCGCTGCGCGTGCCGCGCATGCGGCGCGAGGCCGCCTGACCCGGACCCGTACGCCCCGCCCAGCACCACGACGGCCCGCCGCCGTGGTGCCCGCGGCTCTCCCGCTCCCCGCCCGCAGGCCCGGTTCGCGGGCCCCGCGAACGAGCGCTCGAATCGGCGGGACAGTGACCCCGGCCCGCCCCGCGGCGTTGGCCCCGTATGACCACGCTGCCATCACCAGTCGGTTCGGGTCGCCGTCGGCTCGCCGCACCCGCCCCCGAAGAATCGGTTCCGCAGCCGGGAACACCCGCTCGGCCGCTGCCCCGCTCCACGGGCAACCCGCCCATGGGCGCCCCAGCGGATCCACCGATCTACAGCGCGCTGCTCAGACAGTGGGAGAGCGCCGGCAGAACCGTGCCGGGGCGCCGCGACCCGGAGTGGACCCAGGCCGCGGCCCTGCCCGCGTGGTCGGAGGGACCGCTGCGGTTCAGCGCGTCTCGGGACCCGCGAGGTGGCGCGCGATGACCATGCGCTGAATCTGGTTGGTGCCCTCCACGATCTGGAGCACCTTCGCCTCGCGCATCAGCCGCTCGACCGGGAAGTCGAGCGTGTAGCCGTATCCGCCGAGCACCTGGACGGCGTCCGTGGTCACCCGCATGGCCGCGTCCGTGCAGAACAGCTTCGCCATGGCGGCCTGCCGGGAGAAGGGCTCCCCCGCGTCCCGCAGCCGTGCCGCCTCCAGATACAGCGCCCGGCCGGCCTCGATCTGGGTGGCCATGTCGGCGAGCATGAACCGCAGCCCCTGGAAGTCCGCGATGGGGCGGCCGAACTGGCGCCGGTCGGTGGCGTAGCGGACGGCCTCGTCCAGGGCGGCCTGGGCGACCCCGACGGCACACGCGGCGATGCCGAGCCGCCCGGAGTCGAGCGCGGACAGGGCGATGGCGAAGCCCTGGCCCTCCTCACCGATGCGACGGTCGTCACCGACCCGTACGCCGTCGAAGTGCAGCTGGGCGGTGGGCGAGCCTTTCATCCCCATCTTCTTCTCGGGGAGGGCGGCGTTCAGCCCCTCGGCGTCGCCGGGGACGAGGAAGGCCGTGATGCCGCGGGCACCCTCGACGCCGGTCCTGGCCAGCACGGTGTAGAAGTCCGCGACCCCGCCGTGGGTGATCCACGCCTTGGTCCCGGTGATGACCCAGTCGTCCCCGTCCCGTACAGCCTTGGTGCGCAGCGAGGCGGCGTCGGAGCCGGAGGCGGGCTCGGAGAGGCAGTAGGCGCCCAGCAGGCCGCCGGAGAGCATCGCCGGGAGGTGCGCGGCCCGCTGCTCGTCGGTGCCGTATCCGGCGAGTGCGTGGCAGGCGAGGGAGTGGACGCTGACGCCGAGTCCCACGGTGAGCCGGGCGGCGGCCAGTTCCTCCAGGACCTGGAGGTAGACCTCGTAGGGCTGGTCGCCACCGCCGTGGCCGGAGCCGTACGGGAGTCCGAGGAGTCCGGACTCGGACAGGAGGGTGAAGACCTCGCGGGGGAAGAGGCCCGCTTCCTCCTCCTCGGCCGCCCGGGGAGCGATCTCCTTGGACACGATGTCGCGGACGAGCGCGACGAGCTGCCGGGACTCCTCGGTGGGCAGACGGCGTTCCACCGGCTGCGGGGCACGGTCGGACATGACGGCGCTCTCCTCCCTGTCGGGCGTTGCGGCGGTCGCGCGCTCGGGGTCGGAGAGGCGCCGCCGGGTGATCCCCCGGAGACGGTCCCGGGAAAAACAGACTGCGCAGCCGATCCTGCCCTCCCGGGTCACGGGGGGCGTGGTCATCGGCTGTGGCGGGTCGAGTATGCCCGATCGGACGCCTTCCGTCACGGGGCAAAGGGCAGGTCGGAGGCGCGAAGAGGGCAGAAACGATCAGTGAATTGGTCCGAACCATTGACCCAACTGGTCTAGTCCTCCTACGGTTCCCCCCAACGCAAACCGCGTTCATGTCAAGCCGGGCGCACCTGCCCGGAGTTCGGCCAGCACCCCCACGCACCAGCCCTCCCCCACGAGGAGCCACGATGCTCAAGCTGCACCGTCCCCGCGCCCGGCTCCGGGCGCTCGCCGCGGCCGCCTGTACGGCGGCCCTCGGCGCCACCCTGCTCGGCGTCGCGGGCACGTCACCGGCCGGCGCGACCCCCACCGCCCGGGCCGGCGCCGCCGCCGCGAAGGAGGCCGCCCCTACGGCCGCCGCGGGCGACAAGGTGATCGGATACTTCACCAACTGGGGCACGTACGACCGCAATTACCAGGTCAAGAACATCGAGACGTCGGGTTCCGCGGACAAGCTGACCCACATCAACTACGCCTTCGGCAACGTGACCGGCGGCAAGTGCCAGATCGGCGACTCCTACGCCGACTACGAGAAGGCCTACACCGCCGAGGAGTCGGTCGACGGGGTCGCCGACACCTGGGACCAGGAACTGCGGGGCAACTTCAACCAGTTGCGCAAGCTGAAGAAGCTCCACCCCGACCTCAAGGTCCTGTGGTCCTTCGGCGGCTGGAGCTGGTCCGGCGGCTTCGGTGAGGCCGCGCAGAACCCGGCCGCGTTCGCGAAGTCCTGCCACGACCTGGTGGAGGACCCCCGCTGGGCCGATGTCTTCGACGGCATCGACATCGACTGGGAGTACCCCAACGCCTGCGGGCTCACCTGTGACACCAGCGGCCGCGACGCGTACGGCAACCTGCTGGGCGAGCTGCGCAAGGCCTTCGGGAACGACAACCTGATCACCTCGGCGATCACCGCGGACGGCTCCGACGGCGGCAAGATCGACGCGGTGGACTACGCGGGGGCGGCGAAGCACCTCGACTGGTACCTGCCGATGACGTACGACTTCTTCGGCGCGTTCTCGGCACAGGGCCCGACGGCCCCGCACTCCCCGCTGACCTCCTACCCGGGCATCCCGTCGGAGGGCTTCAACTCCGAGGCCGCGATCTCCAAGCTGAAGGGGCTGGGCATCCCGTCGGAGAAGCTGCTGCTGGGCATCGGCTTCTACGGCCGCGGCTGGACCGGCGTCACGCAGTCCGAGCCGGGCGGCAGCGCGACGGGCGCCGCGCCGGGCACGTACGAGGCGGGCATCGAGGACTACAAGGTCCTCAAGGACAGCTGCCCGGCCACGGGCAAGGTCGCGGGCACGGCGTACGCGCACTGCGGGAACAACTGGTGGAGCTACGACACCCCGGAGACCATCGGCACCAAGATGACCTACAAGAACGAGCAGGGCCTCGGCGGCACGTTCTTCTGGGAGCTGAGCGGTGACACGACGAACGGCGAGCTGATCAAGGCGATCGACTAGCCGGCCGCGCGGCTGTGGGGGTGGCGGTTCGCCGCCCCCACAGCCGTTTCCGGCCGCCAGGGCAAGCCCTAGAACAAACCGAGCTGGGTGACGAGCATCGCGAACACGACGACGAAGGCCCAGCCGGCGATGTGCTCCATCAGCTTCGAGCCGTCTCCGGGGCCACCGGTGCGGGCCCGGCGGGCGTGGTGGACATGTCCTGCGGCGCTGGTCGCGGTCATGGGCGTCTCGCTCTTCGTACGGCTGCGGCAGGGGCCCCGACCCCTGGTGACCCGACCAGCGTGCCAGCGCCCGGGCCCGGGCAGAACGAGATCCCGGTCACGGCCCGATGCGGCCCGGGCCACGGGAGCCGTACCGCTCCCCCGTCACGGCAGGGGAAAGCGGCCGCGCCGGGGGCACCGGGCCGGAGTCCGCTGTGGGCGATGCCACAGCGTGCCGCTCCGCGATGACACCGGACACGCGGACATCCTGCGCGAACTCATCGACGGGGCCGTCGGGATGAACCAGGGCAACACCAGCATCCCGCCGGGCGACGCGGCGTACTGGGCAGGCCACCGGGACCGGCTGGAGCGGGCCGCCGTGGCCGCTGGGGGCGAACACGGGGGCTGAGGCGTCGGGCACCGGCGTCGGTGCCGGGCTCTTCTCCGGATTCGGACAGCGGTGGGAACTTTTTCGGCCATCCGGCCGACTACTGCCCCATGGGAAGAGACCGCGGCACCGAGCCGCACGCCGCACCCACCGCCGAACCGCCGGAGGCGGCTGGCTACCTTGTGTCCATGCGTGCACCGGGCGGCCTGCCGAGGCGAGCGGCCAGCGGCCTGCTCTGCGGTTCGGCGTGCCTGGCCCTCGGTGCCGCGAGCCATGTCGCGGCGGGCGGGCGTCTGCCCGGCGCCGGGGTGCTCGCGCTCCTGTTCCTCGCTCTGACCGTGCAGGGCGCCCTGCTGCTCGGCGGCCGGAGGCGGCGCTTCGACGTCGTGGTCCTGGCGCTCGGGGCGACCCAGTTCGCTCTGCACAACGCGTTCCACTTCCTCCCGGCTCCCGGTGGCGGCACGCACACCGGGATGCCCGCCGGGCACGGGCACGGGCACCAGCACCACATGGCCGGGGCGTCCGGGGACCCCGGGGCCGCGCATGCCATGGACGCCGGGATGATCCTGGCCCACGCCGCGGCCACGCTGGGGTCGGCCCTCTGCGTGCTGTACGGGGAGCGGGTGCTGCGACGCCTCGGCGCGCTGCTCGCCCCGCGCGTCGTCCTCCGGTCTGCCCCTTCGCTCCCCTGCCCGCCCCGGTCGCGCCCGGTGCCGCCGGTGGTGGTGCGGATCAGGTTCGGGGCGCTCCTCGCCCGGTCTCGGTCCCGGCGCGGGCCGCCCGTGGCGGCTTCCGCCTGACCTCTCCCCTCACCTGCCCCGACGCCGGAACCGCTCCGGCGTCCATGAGGCATGCGTGCGGGAGCCGTCGGGCGCGCGTCCGTCACCGTCCGCCCTCCGAGGAGCATCCATGTCCCACAGAACCGAAGAAATACCGCAGAACGAGGAAGAGCAGAAAGAGCAGGAAGGGAAGGCCCAGGATCCGGCCGCCGGGAGACCGGGCGGCCCCACGAAAACCTCCACCGGGCGGCCGCGCCCGGCCCGCTCCTGGGGGAGGTGCGGCACCTCCTGGTCCGGCTGCACTTCTACGCCGGGGTGCTCGTAGCCCCCTTCCTGCTGGTGGCCGCGCTGACCGGACTGGCCTACACGCTGACGCCCCAGCTCGACCGGCTCGTCTACGGCGACCAGCTCCGGGTCGACCGGGTCGGCGACGAGGTGCGCCCGCTGGCCGAGCAGATCGCCGCCGCGCGGGCCGCGTATCCAGAAGGCACCCTGGCCTCGGTGATCACCCCGCCGGGTCCCGAGGACACCACCCGAGTGGTGCTCGCGGTGCCGGAGCTGGGCGAGAACCAGCGCACGGTGTTCGTCGACCCGTACACCGCCGAGGTGCGGGGCGAGCTGACGACCTGGTTCGGGTCGACACCGCTCACCACCTGGCTCGACGACCTGCACCGGAATCTGCACCTCGGCGAGACCGGCCGCCTGTACTCCGAGGTCGCCGCGAGCTGGCTGTGGGTGGCCGTCGCGGGCGGCCTGGTGCTGTGGCTCGGGCGCGCCCGGGGCCTGCGCGCCAGGTCGGCCCGGGGCGTCCTGCTTCCGGACCGTACGGCCAAGGGGGTGCGGCGCACCCGCAGCTGGCACGCGGCCACCGGGGTGTGGCTGGCGCTGGGGCTGCTGTTCCTGAGCGCCACGGGCCTCACCTGGTCGAACTACGGCGGCGAGCGGTTCGGGCGGCTGCTGGACGCGGCGAACGGCAACGCCCCGGCCCTGGACACGGCGCTGCCGGGCACGGACGCCCCTGCCGAGGACCACACGGAGCACGCCGGGCACGGCGGTTCCGGCGGAGCGAGTGCCGACGCCGATCCGGCGGACTTCGAGGCGGCCCTGGCGGCGGCCCGGGGCGCGGGTCTCGGCGGGATCGTGGAGGTGACACCCCCGGCGGACGCGACGAGCGCGTGGGTCGTGGCCCAGACCGACAACACCTGGCCGGTGCACTACGACCGGGTGGCCGTGGACACCTCGAACGGCGAGATCACCTCGCGCACCCGCTGGGCCGACCACCCGGCCCTCAACAAGCTCAGCAAGCTGGGCGTGCAGGGCCACATGGGAGTGCTGTTCGGGGTCGTCAACCAGATCGTGCTGGCGCTCATAGCGCTCGGTCTGACCGCGGTGATCGTCTGGGGCTACCGCATGTGGTGGCAGCGGCGGCCCACCCGGGGCGACCGGCCCGCGCCGGTCGGCAGGGCCCCCGAGCGCGGGGCGTGGCGGCGGATCCCGCTGCCCGCCCTCGTCCTGGGCATCCCGGCCGTGGCCGCCCTCGGCTGGGCGCTGCCGGTCCTGGGGGTGACCCTGGCCGGGTTCCTGGTGATCGACGCGCTGGTGGGGGCGGTGCGCCGACGACGTACCGCCTGACCAGCGGCTGGGGCAGGGGCGCCGAACGGTTCCCTCACTCGTGCCGCGCCCGGCGGACCGGGTCGGGGGCCTCCCAGCCGGTCTGGTCCGAGACACGCGGCGGCGCCGGTCGGTTCATGATCGGATGGACGCTCACCGGGGGTGCGGCGCGGCACGGGCGCCTCGGTCCCCGTACGCGATCGCGTACGGGGACCGAGGCGGCTCGGCGGCTTCCCTTCGCCTCGGTCAGGTGCCGGGGGCGGCCGGGCCGCCCCCGGCACCTCCCTGCTCGGGGCAGGCCGGGCTCACACCAGCCCGAGCGACCGCAGGACCCGCAGCCGGGAGGGGGTCGGCCGGTCGGGCCAGTACACGTAACACACCCCGCCCGTCCCGCTCCTGACCTTCCCCTCGGCGTCAAACCGCTTGGTCCTGAGCCAGATGTTCTCGAATTCGCGCCTGCGGTAGACCCGGCGTACCGCGTCGTTGTCGGGTGACGCGGGGTCGTTCGCGATGACGTCACCCTCAGGGGTGAATCCGATGACCGTCATCAGATGGCCCGACGTGCCGTATCCGGCGCCGGTCAGCTCTTCCTTCAGGAAGGATTGGGAGGTGATGACGGGGATTCCGGCCCGGACCAGCCGCTCCACGTCGGTGAGCGAGCCGAGCCGGGTGACGACGGCGTTCATGTCGCGGTACGTGGCGGCGTACGCGGCGTTGAACGGCCAGTTGCCGCAGCCCCCGTACTGGTAGTCGTAGGTGTTGCGGGCGGCGTGGCAGACCTGGGGGTCGGGGAGGCCGGGCTTGACCCAGGCGAGGTCCTCGGCGGTGGGCCTGCGGCCCCAGTACTCGATGATCATCTGCGAGGAGGTGGGGCTGCACCACGCCTCGCCGCCGTTGTCGTACTCGGGGTACTGCCCGATGTGGATGTTCTGCGAGTAGCGGGGCACGGGCAGTTCGCGGGCCGGGCCGGGGGCCGTCTCGGGCACGGTGAAGCGGTCGGGCACGTCGGAGGCCATCGCGCCGACCCGCCAGACGGTCGGGGTGAGGCGGCTGCCGGGGGCGCGGTACAGCGTCAGCCGCAGCCGGAAGGAGACCAGGCGGACGCCGCTCGCCGGGTCGTCCACCGAGAGGGTGTCCGTCCACACGGTGCTGCGCGGGTCGCCCTGACCGTCGACGGACGTACGCCGGATGTCGCCGTCGCCGGCCGCCCAGCGGCCCATCACGAACCAGGGGGTGTCCGTGCCGTCGCCGTACCGGCCGCTCAACTCGGCCTGGATCCAGGTGCCGGCCGGTGTACGGGCGTTCCACGAGGCGATCACCTCGGTGGCCGGGACGGCGGAGCGGTGGACGGGCGAGGTCCAGGTGGCGTAGTCCCAGGCGGCCGTCTCCCCGGTGTGCGGGTCGGTGTGGTCGACGCGGCCGGCCGGGGCGGCGATCACCAGGCCGGGGCGGGCGCCGGGGAGGACCCGGGTGCCGTCGCCGGTGCCGCAGCGCCAGTCGGTGTACGTGTGCCAGAAGCGGTTGTCCACGAGGGCCGCCGGGGGTGCGGAGGGACCTGCGGGCGAGGACGGGGCGGCGGACGCGGGCGCGGCGGAGGCGGCCACCGTGCCGGCGCCCGCCGCCGCGGCGAGCGCGGCGGTCAGAACGGTTCTGCGCGAAGTCGGACTGGTCATGGTCGTGACCCCCGGTCGGATGCGGAAGGTGGTCTGCGGATGCCGTGCGGTTCGGTGCGGTTCGGATGCCGTGCGGTTCGCCAACTATCCCGGCTCCGGGGCGGATCGGGCCAGCGGTTCGGCGGTCGCCGGCGAACCAATATGGGTCTGGACCACTGGCATGACCTGCGGCGGTTCCCCGGTGCCCGCGTGCCGGAACGTACCCTGGGGCCATGGACGACCTGGCCCGCCACGCCGATGACCTCACCGCACTGCCCCCTCCTGCGGGCCGGTCCGGCTCGTCGCGGTCGACGGGCACGCCGGTTCGGGCAAGAGCACGTTCGCCGCCCGCCTCGCGGCGGCACTGGGCGGTGCCCCGGTCCTCCATCTGGACGATCTCGCCACGCACGAGGAGCTGTTCGGCTGGACGGGACGGCTGCGGGAGCAGGTGCTCGGGCCGCTCTCGCGCGGCGAGCGCGCGCGCTATGCCCCGTACGACTGGACGGAGCGCAGCTTCGGACCGGCCCGGACCCTGGAGCCGGCCCCGGTGATGCTGGTGGAGGGGGTCGGCGCGGGACGCCGGGAGGTCCGGCCGTGGCTGGCGGCGCTGTGCTGGATGGAGCTGGACCGGGAGACGTCCTGGGAGCGTGGCCGGCGCCGCGACGGGGCCGGGCTCACCGGGTTCTGGGACGCTTGGACGCTCGCCGAGGAACGGCACTTCGCGGGGGACCCCTCCCGGCCGTACGCCGACGCGCTGGTACGCCAGTTGCCCGAGGGGTACCGGGTGGCTGCCGGGACCCCGGGCGACAGCGGGAGCGAACCGGAACGTCACATACCGTAGCCACGGCACCGCGCCATACTGAGCAGTCGGAAATCAGCTCAGAAGAGCCTCAACTCCGCTTGACCCGTGGGCCTTACTGGTCTTACGTTCTCATTGTGCGGCTTTTCGGAGCCCCCGCAGACGCGAAGCCCCCGGTTGTTCCCCCGTGATCGGGGGCTTCGCTCTGTGCTCGCCACACCGCTCCGGCGACTACGCAGAGCGATTCACTCACCCTCGGTGACCACCCCTGAGGGTCGGCCGTTGCGCCGCCACTCCCCCTGTGCGCGGGTACGATGCACCTCGGTGTGGTCAATTCCCTTCCTCCACGCCGTGATTCAGCACGCTCAGGTGGGCATGCTGTGCGGGCGGGACATCCTGGGGGCACGGTTTGTGGGGGACCTGATGGACATCGGCACACAGGGCGCTGGAGCCCCCGCCGACCTCGCCTGGCTGCGTGGCCTGGACGCCTACACGATGGGCGCCTACCCGCAGGCCGAGGAGGAGTTCAGAGCCGCGGTGCGGTTCGATCCCGGCATGGCGGACGGCTGGCTCGGCCTCCACGCGCTGCGCATCGACACCACCACGGCCCTGTTACGCATGTACCGGCACCGCGACCGCTTCGGCGAACAGCGCGCCCGCCACCGCCGTACGCTCAACTCCTGGTACTGGCTGGGCTGGTGGGTGCAGCCGGTGCTGGAGAGCCCGCGCGACCTGCTGCTGGCGCACGCCTCCCACTGGCTGGATGGACGCCATGTGCCCGAGCTGGACCGGGCGTTGGCCGGGCTGCCGCCGGTGGACACGGACCCGCAGGTGCGGTTCCTGCACGCCTGCCGCTCGTATCTGGTCAAGGACTGGGAGCAGTTGGTGCGCTGCACCGAGCAGCTCGTCGACGATCCGATGCTGGGCATCGAGGCGGGTCTGTTCGGCGGGATGGCCCGGGTGCGGCTGGAGATGTTCGGGCAGGCGGAGCCGCTGCTGTCGGCCGCGCTGATGCGCTGTCGCAGCGAGCAGCCGCAGCGCAAGGAACTGCGCTACTGGCTGGCGCGGGCCCATGAGGGCACCGGCCGCAGCGCCGCCGCCCTGCCGCTGTACCGGGCGGTGCACCGGGTGGACCCGGCGTTCATGGACACCTCGGCCCGGCTCGCCGCACTCGTGGAGGGCGACGGGTTCGACGAGTCGGCGGACCTGGCCGCCGTGTCCCTGACCGGTTTCGGTTCGGGGGGCGCGGGGGCGGAGGCGCAGCCGGAGGGCGACGCGCTGCTCGGAACGGAGCTGGTGGACGGGCGCGAGTCCTGGCCGTTGAGCGAGGCGGGGCTGCTCGGCGACGATCCGGTCCCCGGTCCGTCCGTTCCCGTCGAGGGGGCCCGGCGCACCAGGACCCGCAAGCCGCCGCCCTTCCCGGCCGGGCCGAGCGATCCGGTCCTGCTGGCCGAGGCGCTGGCCCAGCTGGAGCGGATGGTCGGCCTGGAGCCGGTCAAGCGGCAGGTCAAGGCGCTGTCGGCGCAGTTGAACATGGCCCGGCTGCGCGCCGAGCAGGGGCTGCCCGTGCAGCCTCCGAAGCGGCACTTCGTCTTCTCCGGGCCCTCCGGCACCGGCAAGACCACGGTGGCCCGCATCCTGGGCCGGGTCTTCTACGCCCTCGGGCTGCTCGGCGGCGATCATCTGGTCGAGGCCCAGCGCTCGGATCTGGTCGGGGAGTTCCTGGGCCAGACGGCGGTGAAGGCGAACGAGCTCATCGACTCGGCGCTCGGCGGGGTGCTGTTCGTCGACGAGGCGTACAGCCTGGCCAACTCCGGTTACAGCAAGGGCGACGCGTACGGCGACGAGGCGTTGCAGGTGCTCCTCAAGCGGGCCGAGGACAACCGGGACCATCTCGTCGTCATCCTCGCGGGGTATCCGGAGGGCATGGACCGGCTGCTCGCCACCAACCCGGGGCTCTCCTCCCGGTTCACCACCCGGGTCGACTTCCCCAGCTACCGGCCGCTCGAACTCACCGCGATCGGCAGTGTCCTGGCCGCCGAGAACGACGACGTGTGGGACGAGGAGGCGGTGGACGAGCTGCGCTCCATCAGCGGCCATGTGGTGGACCAGGGGTGGATCGACGAGCTGGGCAACGGCCGGTTCCTGCGGACGCTGTACGAGAAGAGCTGCGCCTACCGTGATCTGCGGCTGTCCGGCTACCCGGGCGAGCTGACCCGGGAGGACCTGTCGACGCTGCGTCTTGCGGACCTGATGCAGGCTTACGGCGAGGTGCTGTCGGGGCGCGGTGCGGTGGGCCGGGGCAAGCAGGAGCCGGGCGCGGTGTGAGGTCCGGGCCGTGAGAGTTCGCTCCCGGCCCGGGCCTCACCACCGACTCAGTGCACGAAGGCTCTCTCAGTGCACCAGGGCTCCGGACGCCGGCCACCCCTGTGTCCCGGGGACGTCCACCGTACGGCGGGGCACGGACACCACCCGGTGGGCCGGGTCGCGTACCTCCCCCACCAGCATCTCCAGGACGTCCTCCATGGCGACCAGGCCGAGCGCCCGGCCCGATCCGTCGGCGACCTGGGCGAGATGCGTGGCGGCGCGGCGCATCACGGTCAGGGCGTCGTCCAGCGGGAGTTCGGCCCGTACGGTCGCCATCGGACGCCAGATCTGCTGCGGGACCGCGCGGTCCATGTCCTCCAGCTCCAGGACGTCCTTGACGTGCAGGTAGCCCATGAAGGGGCCGCCGCCCTCCGCGCAGACCGGGAAGCGGGAGAAGCCGGTGCGTACCGTCAGCTCCTCGATCCGGCGCGGGGTCACGGTCGGGTCGACGGTGACCAGGGAAGCCCGCTCCAGCAGGACGTCGGCGACGGTCCTGCTGCCCAGTTCGAGGGCGTCCTCCAGGCGCGTCGCCGCCTCCGGCCCGAGGAGGCCGGCCTGTCCGGAGTCCTCGACCAGCCGGTTGAGCTGCTGACTGGTGAAGACCGCCTCGACCTCGTCCTTCGGCTCGACGCCGAAGAGCCGCAGCACCAGGCCGGCGCAGGCGCCGAGCGCGGAGGTGACCGGGCGGCAGAGCCGGGCGAAGGCGACCAGGCCGGGGCTCAGCCACAGCGCGGTCCGCTCGGGTGCCGCCATCGCGAGGTTCTTCGGCACCATCTCGCCGATGACCAGGTGCAGAACGACCACGGACAGGAGCGCGAGGGCGAAGCCGAGGGGGTGGACGAGCCCGTCGGGGACGTGCGCCGCGTGGAAGACCGGCTCCAGGAGGTGGGCGACGGTCGGCTCGGCGACGGCTCCGAGGGTGAGGGAGCAGACGGTGATGCCGAACTGGGCGGCGGCCATCATCTGCGGCAGGTTCTCCAGGCCGTGCAGGACGGTGCGGGCCCGGCCGGACCCCTGTGCGGCCAGCGGTTCGATCTGACTGCGGCGGACCGAGACGAGGGCGAACTCCGCGCCGACGAAGAAGCCGTTCGCCAGCACGAGGAGGGCGGCGAGGAGGAGTTGGAGCAGGCTCATCGTGCGGCCTCCAGCAGACCCGGTGCGGCCGGTTCCGGCAGCGGGTCGTCCGTCCGGGTGAACCGGACGCGTTCGGCGCGGTTGCGGCCGACCTGGCGGACGGTGATCCGCCAGCCGGGGAGTTCGGCCCGGTCGCCGGGGGCGGGGATACGGCCCAGGAGTTCCGCGACGAGCCCGGCGACGGTCTCGTACGGTCCGTCGGGGACGTCCAGGCCGCCGCGGCGCAGGGTGTGGACCCGGCAGCTGCCGTCGGCGTCCCACGCGGGGCGGCCGTCCTCGGCGGGGGCGGCGGTCAGCTCGGGGCGGCCCGCTCCCTCGGCGTCGTGCTCGTCGCGGACCTCGCCGACGAGCTCCTCGATGATGTCCTCCAGCGTGACGACGCCGGCGGTGCCGCCGTACTCGTCGACGACCACGGCTATCGGCTGTTCGTGGCGCAGCCGCCGCAGCAGGTGTTCCACCGGCAGGGTGCCGGGCACCAGGAGCGGGGCGACGGCGATCCGGCCGGCCGGGGTGCGCAGGCGCTCGTGGGCGGGGACGGCGAGGGCGTCCTTGAGGTGGACCATGCCGACGACCTCGTCGATGCGGTCCCGGTAGACCGGGAAGCGGGAGAGACCGGTGGCGCGGGTGAGGTTGAGGACGTCCTCGGCGGTGGCGGAGGAGTGCAGGGCGCTGACCTTCACCCGGGGCGTCATGACGTGCTGGGCGGTGAGTCCGGCCAGCGAGAGGGTCCGGACGAAGAGGTCGGCGGTGTCCTGTTCCAGGGCCCCGGCCTCGGCGGAGTGCCGGGCGAGGGAGACCAGTTCGCCCGGGGTGCGGGCGGAGGCCAGTTCGTCGGTGGGCTCGACGCCCAGGAGGCGCACCAGCCGGTTGGCCAGGGCGTTGAGGAGGGTGATGACCGGCCGCAGGAGGGCCGCGAAGCGGGCCTGCGGTCCGGCGACGAAGCGGGCCACCTGGAGCGGCCGGGAGACCGCCCAGTTCTTCGGCACGAGTTCGCCGACGATCATCTGGACGGCGGAGGCCAGCAGCATGCCGACGACGACCGCGACACCGGAGACGGCGCCCGCGGGCAGTCCGGTGGCCGTGAGCGGTCCCGCGAGCAGTTGGGCGAGGGCCGGTTCGGCGAGCATGCCCACCACCAGGGAGGTGATGGTGATGCCGAGCTGGGTGCCGGAGAGCTGGAAGGAGAGTTCGCGCAGGGCGCGGACGACGGTGCGGGCCCGTCGGTCGCCCTCGGCGGCGGCTCGTTCCGCGTCGGGCCGGTCCACGGTGACGAGCCCGAATTCGGCTGCCACGAAGAAGCCGTTGGCGAGGATGAGGAGGAAGGCCGCCGCGAGGAGCAGCAGAGGGGTGGTCATGAGGCCGCCGCCTCCGGGGAAGGGGCGGCGCAGGTACTACCGGACGATCCGTCCATTGCTGGAGGGAGTCACTCCTTGGGTCGCAGGAAGAACCCCGCGGGCCCGATGGGGCCGTGGTACGGGCGGGGCGGGGCGCACGGGCGCCGCCGCCCACCAGAGTAGACAAGAAGGCCCGGTGCCGGGCAGGGGCTCAGCCGCCGGCCGGAGTGTCGTCGCCGCCGGCGCCGCGCGCCTCGGCGAGGGAGCGCAGGGCGCGGGCGTCACGGATGGCCTGCTGTTTCGCCAGGCCGGGCTGGATGCCGAGGGCGGGCAGGCTGGTGCCGTCGCTGAGGTCGAGGAAGACCCAGGGGTCGCCGGAGCGCAGGTTGACGCGGAGGATCTCCTCCCAGGCCAGCCTGCGGGTCCGGGTGAGGTTGACCACGGTGACCCCGGTGTCGTCGGCGGCGACCCGGGGCCTGCTGAGCAGCGCCAGGACACCGAAGAACAGCGCCGCGACGAAGACGAAGCTGGCGCGCTCCCCCGGGTTGAGCCGCTCCAGCATCAGCGCGATGACGGTGATGACGAGGAACATCGCCAGGCCCACGCTCAGCAGGACCACCCGGGTGAGGGTGGGCCGGAAGGTGACGGGCAGGGTGGGGAGTTCGGGCCTGGGCGCGGGCATCGGGGTCTTCTCTCGGGGGGTGCGGGCGGCCGGTGCCGTCAGAGGCGGCAGGCGTGGATGGCCGTGGTGAGGATGGCGCGGGCGCCGAGCTCGTACAGGTCGTCCATGATCCGCTGGGCCTCCTTGGCGGCGACCATGGAGCGGACGGCGACCCACCCCTCGTGGTGCAGCGGGGAGATGGTCGGCGACTCCAGGCCCGGGGTGAGGGCGACGGCGCGCTCCAGGTGCTCGACGCGGCAGTCGTAGTCCATCATCACGTAGGACCGGGCGACCAGGACGCCCTGGAGACGGCGGAGGAACTGCTGCACCTTGGGGTCGTCGGCGGGGGCGCCGGTGCGGCGGATCACCACGGCCTCCGACTTCATGATCGGCTCGCCGATGATTTCGAGGCCCGCGTTGCGCATGCTGGTGCCGGTCTCGACGACGTCGGCGATGATCTGGGCGACGCCGAGCTCGATGGCGGTCTCGACGGCGCCGTCGAGGTGCACGACGGAGGCGTCGACGCCCTCGTCGGCCAGGTGCTTCGCCACGATGCCCTCGTAGCTCGTGGCGATCGTCATGCCGGAGAAGTCCCCCGGGCCGGTGGCCGTGCCGGGCTTCGTGGCGTAGCGGAAGGTGGAGCGGGCGAAGCCGAGCTGGAGGATCTCCTCGGCGTCCGCACCGGAGTCCAGGAGCAGGTCGCGTCCGGTGATCCCGATGTCGAGCTTGCCGGAGCTGACGTAGATCGCGATGTCGCGCGGCCGCAGGTAGAAGAACTCGACCTCGTTCGTCGGGTCGACGAGGACCAGTTCCTTCGACTCCTTGCGCTGCCGGTAGCCCGCCTCATGGAGCATCGCCATCGCAGGCCCGGAGATTGCACCCTTGTTGGGGACGGCGATGCGCAGCATGAGGTCAGGTTTCCTTTGTGCGAAGGGGTTGTGGGACGGGCGGGGTGTGCTCAGAGATGGGCGTAGACGTCGTCGAGCGAGATCCCGCGCGCGACCATCATCACCTGGACGTGGTAGAGCAGCTGGGAGATCTCCTCGGCGGCGGCTTCCTTGCCCTCGTACTCGGCGGCCATCCAGACCTCGGCGGCCTCCTCGACGACCTTCTTGCCGATGGCATGGACGCCCTTGTCGACCAGTTCGGCGGTGCGGGAGGTCGCGGGGTCGCCCTCGGCGGCCTTGAGCTGGAGCTCGGCGAAGAGCTCTTCGAAGGTTTTGTTGGCCATGATGGTCCTCAGAATACGGGGTCGCCGGGGCGTACTCAGCGCCAGGGTTCGCTGACGGTCCGCAGCGTGGCCGCGGTGGCGACGGCGGCGGTGACCGCTTCGTGCCCCTTGTCCTCGTTGGACCCTTCGAGCCCGGCCCGGTCGAGCGCCTGCTCCTCGGTGTCGCAGGTCAGTACGCCGAAGCCGACGGGAACACCGGTGTCCACGGTGACCTGGGTGAGGCCGAGGGTGACGCCCTGGGAGACGTACTCGAAGTGGGGGTGCCGCCGCGGATGACCACGCCGAGGGCGACGATCGCGTCGTAGCCGCGTCCGGCGAGCACCTTGGCGACGACGGGCAGCTCGAAGGAGCCGGGGACCCGGAGCAGGGTCGGCTCGTCGATGCCCAGCTCGTGCAGGGCGCGCAGCGCGCCGTCGACGAGTCCGTCCATGACCTTCTCGTGCCACTGGGCCGCGATCACGGCCACGCGCAGGTCGCCGCAGTTACGTACGGACAGTTCGGGTGCGCCCTTGCCGCTCATGTTTCTCCTGTTGCTGGTTAAGAGGTGTTCGTTACTGGTTGGCGCAGGTCGACGCCGGGGTTCCGTCGAGCCACGGCAGATCGTGGCCCATGCGGTCGCGCTTGGTGCGCAGGTAGCGCAGATTGTGCTCGCCCGCCTGGACGGGCATGGGCTCGCGGCCGGTGACGGCGAGTCCGTGGCGGACGACGGCCGCGGTCTTCTCGGGGTTGTTGGTCATCAGCCGCAGGCTGGTGACGCCGAGGTCCTTGAGGATCCGGGCGCCCGCCGCGTAGTCGCGGGCGTCGGCGGGCAGGCCGAGCTCCAGGTTGGCGTCGAGGGTGTCGACGCCGCGCTCCTGGAGTTCGTACGCGCGGAGCTTGGAGAGCAGGCCGATGCCGCGTCCCTCGTGGCCGCGGAGGTAGACGACGACGCCCCGGCCCGCTTCGGTGATGCGCCGCATGGAGGCGTGCAGCTGGGGGCCGCAGTCGCAGCGCTGGGACTGGAAGATGTCCCCGGTCAGGCACTCGGAGTGGATCCGGACGAGGACGTCCTCGCCGTCGCCGATGTCGCCGTGGACCAGGGCGACGTGTTCGACGCCGTCGGCGATGGAGCGGTAGCCGTACGCGGTGAAGTCGCCGAACGCGGTGGGCAGCCGGGTCTGTGCCTCGCGGCGGACGGTCGGCTCGTTGCTGCGCCGGTAGGCGATCAGGTCCTCGATGGAGATGATCGTCAGGCCGTGCTTGCGGGCGAACGGGATCAGCTCGGGCAGCCGGAGCATCACGCCGTCCTCGCCGGCGATCTCGACGATGGCCCCGGCGGGGCGCAGTCCGGCGAGCCGGGCGAGGTCGACGGCGGCCTCGGTGTGGCCGTTGCGGACGAGGACGCCGCCGGAGCGGGCGCGCAGCGGGAAGATGTGACCGGGCCGGACGAAGTCTCCGGGTCCGGCGACACCGCCCGCGAGCATCCGCAGGGTGGTGGCGCGGTCGGCGGCGGAGATCCCGGTGGTGACGCCGTGGGCGGCGGAGGCGTCGACGGAGACCGTGAAGGCGGTCTGCATCGACTCCGTGTTGTCCTCGACCATCTGCGGCAGTTCGAGGCGTTCGAGCTCGTCGCTCTCCATGGGCGCGCAGATCAGGCCGCGGCACTCGCTCATCATGAAGGCGACGATCTCGGGGGTGGCCTTCTCGGCGGCGATGACGAGGTCGCCCTCGTTCTCGCGGTCCTCGTCGTCCACGACGACGACGGGGCGGCCCGCCGCGATGTCGCGGACGGCCTGCTCGACCGGGTCCAGGGAGAGGTTCTCGGGGAGCGGGTCGTGGTCGGGGTGCAGCCAGGTGGGCTGGGCAGTCATGCCGTGGCTCCTTCCAGAGCGGGTGTCCGCGTACGCAGCCACCAGTCGCGCATCCCCCACAGGACGAGGGCGCCGTAGATGACGTAGACGAAGCCGGAGAAGGCGAATCCGTTGGCGAAGTTGAGGGGGACGCCGACCAGGTCGACGAGCAGCCAGGCGAACCAGAACTCGACCATGCCGCGGGCCTGGGCGTACATCGCGACGACGGTGCCGACGAAGATGTACGCGTCCGGCCACGGGTCCCAGGACAGGGTGGGGAAGGCGGTGAAGAGGCCGCCGACGGCGAGGGTGCCGAGGGCGGCGGCGCCGATCAGTACGCCGCGCTCGCGCCAGGTGGCGAAGCGGACGGCGATGGAGCCGTCCTGGGCCTGCTGCCTGCCGCGGTTCCAGGACCACCAGCCCCACAGGGCGACGACGATGACGACCAGCTGCTTGCCCGCGCTGCCGGAGAGGTGGGCGGAGGCGAAGGCGACGAGCAGGATCACACCGGAGAGGAGCTGGGCGGGCCAGGTCCAGATGGAGCGCCGCCAGCCGAGGGCCAGAGCGATCAGGCCGATGATGTTGCCGATCATGTCCGACCATTTGATGTGCTGGCCGAACACGGTGAAGGCCTCGGAGTTGAGCCAGGACGCGGCGTTCATCGCGGGTCCTGTCCGGCCCGGTCGCCGAGCATCCGCTCGACGTACTTGGCGATGACGTCCACTTCCAGGTTGACCGGGTCGCCGGGCTGCTTGTGGCCGAGCGTGGTCAGGGCGAGGGTGGTGGGGATGAGGCTGATGGTGAAGAAGTCGGCCGCCGCCTCGACGACGGTGAGGCTGACACCGTCGACGGTGATGGAGCCCTTCTCCACGACGTACCGGGTCAGCTCGGGCGGCAGGGAGACCTTGACGATCTCCCAGTGCTCGGAGGGGGTGCGCTCGACGATGGTGCCGGTGCCGTCCACGTGGCCCTGGACGAGGTGTCCGCCGAGCCGGCCGCCGAGCGCCATCGGGCGCTCCAGGTTGACCGGGGAGCCGGGGGCGAGCGCGCCGAGGCTGGAGCGCTTCAGCGTCTCGGCCATCACGTCGGCGGTGAACTCACCGTCGCCGGTGTCCACGACGGTGAGGCAGACGCCGTTCACCGCGATGGAGTCGCCGTGCTTCGCGCCCTCGGTGACGAGGGGGCCGCGCAGCCGGAAGCGGGAGGCGTCGGCCAGCTGCTCGACGGCGGTGACCTCACCCAGTTCTTCGACAATTCCGGTGAACACTCAGTTTCCCTTCCGAGCAGGGGCGGGGACGGCGGTGACGCGGAGATCGGGGCCGATCGGCACGGTCTCGGTCACATCGAGGCGCAACGCCTGGGAGATGGTGGAGATTCCGGCGTCCGCGAGGGCGGCGGGGCCCGCGCCGAGCAGGACCGGGGCGAGATAGCCGACGACCTTGTCGACCTTTCCGGCGGCGACGAAGGCGCCCGCGAGGGTGGGGCCGCCTTCGAGGAGTACGGAGCGGACGCCCCGGGTGTGCAGGGCTTCGAGGAGGGCGTCGAGGTCGAGGCCGGGGCCGGTGGCGGCGCGGGGCAGCCGCAGGACGGCGGCCTCGGGGAGGTGACCGGCCGGGGCGTCGTCGGCGACGGCGATCAGGGTGGGCGCGGTGGCGTCCAGGACCCGGGCGCCGGGCTTCACGGCGGTGGCGTTCGTGTCGACGACGACCCGCAGCGGCTGGGTGGCGCCGTCGATGCCGCGTACGCCCAGCTGGGGGTCGTCGGTGCGGGCGGTGCCGGAGCCGACGAGCACGGCGTCGGCCTCGGCGCGCAGCCGGTGGACGTCGGCGCGGGCCTCGGGTGAGGTGATCCAGCGGCTGGTGGCGTCGGCGGCGGCGATGCGGCCGTCGAGGGTCGCGGCGTACTTCCACAGGACGTACGGCCGCCCGAGGCGCACCGAGGTCAGCCAGGCGGCGTTGCCCGCCTCGGCCTCGTCGGCGAGGAGTCCCTGCGCCACCTGGACACCGGCCGCGCGCAGGGTGTCGGCACCGCCGGTGGCCTGCGGGTTCGGGTCGCCGACCGCGTACACGACACGGCTGATCCCGGCGGCCAGGAGGGCCTGGGCGCAGGGGCCGGTGCGACCGGTGTGGTTGCAGGGTTCGAGAGTGACGTAGGCGGTGCCGCCACGGGCCCGGTCGCCGGCCGCGCGCAGCGCGTGGACCTCGGCGTGCGGCCCTCCGGCACGCTGATGGAAGCCTTCACCGGCCACGGCTCCGGCGGCGTCGGTGATCACACATCCGACGACCGGATTGGGGCTGGTGGAGCCGAGACCGCGGGCCGCGAGCGTGATCGCTCGGCGCATGGCGGTGATGTCGGCTGCGGTGTCCACCGGGTCCTCCTGCCTCTTCGGGCACGGACTCCGGGGCCTGTCGATGACGACAGAGAAAGCGGATCACCAGCGAGAACACCGCGGACCCGAGGACGGGAAACGTCAGGAACGCACGGCGTCCCGGGAGATTCCCGGCCATGCGTCCGCCGACGGCGGCGTACCGATGACAACCCGCCGCGCACTGCCTCCCATCCGGACTTTAACCGTCGGTCCAGGAATTTCACCTGGTCAACCGGCCGCTGGCTGCGGACGGGTCGCGGACTGTAACCGCCGGTTCGGAATTGCACCGACCCCGGAGTGCGCTGCTACTGGTACGGAACCAGTCTGCCACGGACGTCTCTCGGCCATGCGGGTGAGCACTGTGGGCTGGGTCACAGGATCCGCGGATCGCGTCACGCCGCGTCACGGAAAAGGTGGCGCATTCCCGTCGGAACGAACGCGACAACGTAGTCATTCACGAAGTTGAGCCTTGAAGGTCCAGACCTATTGACGCACTGGTCTAGTCCTCTTAATCTCTGCGTCACCTCCGAGGTTCGGTCCCACGGTGGGCGCACACCGGGACCCCGACAGACCCACCCCCTTTTCGCCAGTTGTGTTCTGCCGACCTCCCCAGGAGGAACGACCACATGCTGTCCCCCACCCGAGCGAGAGCCACGCTCCTCGCCGCCGGCGCCGCCGTCGCCGGGCTGCTGCTGAGTTCGCTCGCCGCAGGCCCCTCGGCCGCCGCCGCCGACCAGAACTCCTGTCGCCCCGACGGGCTTTACCAGACCCCCGGCGTCAACGTCCCGTACTGCTCCGTCTACGACGCCGACGGACGGGAGAAGATGGGCGCCGACCACCAGCGGCGTGTCATCGGCTACTTCACCAACTGGCGTACCGGCAAGGACGGCAAGGACGCCTACCTCGTCCCGGACATCCCGTGGGACAAGGTCACGCACCTCAACTACGCCTTCGCGCACGTCGACGGCTCCAACAAGCTCTCGGTCGGCCCCGACAGCGCCGACAACGCCTCCACCGGCATGACCTGGCCCGGTGTCGCAGGCGCGGAGATGGACCCGACGCTCCCCTACAAGGGGCACTTCAACCTGCTGACGAAGTACAAGAAGCAGCACCCGAACGTGAAGACCCTGGTCTCCGTGGGCGGTTGGGCCGAGACCGGTGGTTACTTCGGCCCGGACGGCAAGCGCGTCGACTCGGGCGGCTTCTACTCGATGGCGACCAACGCCGACGGCTCGGTCAACCAGGCGGGCATCAACACCTTCGCCGACTCGGCCGTCTCCTTCATCAAGAAGTACGGCTTCAACGGCGTCGACATCGACTACGAGTACGCCACCACGATGAAGGACGCGGGCAACCCGCTGGACCACACGCTGGCCAACGGCCGCCGCGCGGGCCTGGTCAAGGGGTACGACGCCCTGATGAAGACGCTGCGCGAGAAGCTCGACCGCGCGGGCGAGGCCGACGGCAAGCACTACCTGCTGACCGTCGCCGCCCCCTCCTCCGGCTATCTGCTGCGGGGCATGGAGACGTACCAGATGCAGAAGTACCTGGACTACGTCAACATCATGTCCTACGACCTGCACGGCGCCTGGAACGAGTATGTCGGGCCCAACGCCTCGCTGTTCGACGACGGCAAGGACAACGAGCTGGCGCAGGCGGGCGTCTACACCACCTCGCAGTACGGCGGCCTCGGCTACCTCAACACCGACTGGGCCTACCACTACTTCCGCGGTTCGATGCCGGCCGGCCGGATCAACATCGGCCTGCCGTACTACACCCGCGGCTTCAAGAACGTGCAGGGCGGCACCGACGGCCTGTGGGGCAAGGCGGCCACGACCGACTGCCCGGCCGGCGCGGGGCTGACCAAGTGCGGTGACGGCGCGGTCGGCATCGACAACCTGTGGCACGACAAGGACACGGGCGGCAAGGAATCGCCCGCGGGTTCCAACCCGATGTGGCACGCGAAGAACCTGGAGAAGGGCATCGTCGGGGACTACGTCACCGACTACGGGTTCCCCGCGAACACCAAGCTGACCGGCACGTACTCCCGTAAGTACGACTCCACGCTGGTCGCGCCGTGGCTGTGGAACGCCGAGAAGAAGGTGTTCCTCTCCACCGAGGACGAGCAGTCGGTGAAGGCCAAGGCGGACTACGTCGTGGACAAGGGCATCGGCGGCACGATGATCTGGGAGCTGGCGGGCGACTACCGGTGGAACGCGGCGAAGGGCCAGTACGAGCCGGGCTCCACGCTGACGACCGCGATGTACGACGCGTTCAAGTCGGCCACCCCGTACGGCGCGAAGCGCGCCACGACCACCCTGCCGGCCGAGGCGCTCAACATCGACGTCTCCTTCGGGCAGTTCCCGCTGGGCGACTCCAACTACCCGATCAGCCCCAAGCTGAAGATCACCAACCGGACCCAGGCCACGCTGCCCGGCGGTACGGAGTTCCAGTTCGACTACTCCACCTCCGCCCCGGCCAACGCCAAGGACCAGTCCGGCTTCGGCACGACGATCATCCGCAGCGACCACACGGCGGCCAACAACATCGGCGGCCTGAAGGGCGACTACAACCGCGTCTCGCTGAAGCTCCCGGCCTGGCAGAGCCTGGCCCCCGGCGCCTCGGTCGAGCTGGACTTCGTCTACTACCTGCCCACCTCCACCCCGTCGAACTGGACCGTGACCTTCGGCGGGAAGTCCTACTCCCTCGCCGGTGACCTGGCCCGCGGCACCACGGTGGTCGAGCCCGGCACCGGGACCAACCCGACGCCGACCCCGACGCCGACGCCGACGCCGACCGGCCCGACGCCCACCCCGAGCCCGACGCAGCCGGGCGGCAGCTGCACGGCCCCGGCGTGGAACGCGGCCACCGAGTACGGTGGCGGCTCCACGGTCAGCCAGGACGGCCGTCAGTGGAAGGCCTCCTGGTGGACGAAGGGCGAGAAGCCCGGCACCACCGGTCAGTGGGGCGTCTGGAAGGACCTCGGCGCCTGCTGACCCCTCCCGTATAGGCCGGCCCGGCGTGAGCGGTTCTTCCCGCTCACGCCGGGCCGTGCGGCTCTCCCCCGGTCGCCGCCGGGCCGGACCGCGCTCTGGCAGGCTGGCCCCATGACGACGATTCTGGTCACCGGCGCCACCGGAACCCTCGGCCGGCAGGTCGCGGAGCGGCTCCGCACGGAAGGGGCCGACGTCCGGGGGCTCAGCCGCCGCTCCCCCTCGTACCCCGTCGATCTGCGCGACGGCAAGGGGCTGGACGCGGCGGTCGAGGGCGCGGACGTGATCGTCCACTGCGCCACCACCCCGCGCGGCGGCGACGACCGGGCGGCCGGCTTCCTCATCAACGCGGCGAAGCGGGCCGGGACGCCGCACCTGCTCTACATCTCGATCGTGGGCGTGGACCGGCTGCCGCTGGGCTACTACACGGTCAAGCACCGGGTCGAGCGGATGATCGAGGACTCCGGGCTCGGCGCGACGATCCTGCGGACCACGCAGTTCCACGACCTGGCCCTGCGCATCGTGTCCGGCGCGGCCAGGCTGCCCGTCCTGCCGGTGCCCGCCGGGGTGTCGCTCCAGCCCGTCGACAGCGGCGAGGTCGCCGGCCGGCTCGCCGCCCTGGCGCTCGGCGGACCGGCGGGCCGGGTGCCCGACCTCGGCGGCCCCGAAGTCCGGACGCTGACCGACCTCGCCGGGGCCTACCTGAGGGCCACCGGGCGCAGGCGGCGGGTGGTGCCGGTCCGGCTGGCGGGCCAGGCGTACGCGGGCTACCGGCGCGGCGACCATCTGGCACCCGAACACGCCGGGGGAAGCGTGACGTTCGAGGAATTCCTCGACCGCCGTCACCGCCGTCCGGGGTGAGCCGACGCGGTACGCCCGGCCCGAGCGGAGTTCCTGGGCGTCAGCCCTCCGGGGCGAACAGCGCGTCCTGCGCCGCGTCCCGCGCGGTGAGCAGCGCACCGCGCAGCACGGCCCCGTCGCCCAGCGAACCGGCGCGGACCTCGGTGCGCAGCGGCGACATCGCGGCCAGCCGTTCCTCGACCCGGGCGGCGAGCGCGGCCCCGCCCGCGTGGCCGACGGCCCCCGCGAGCAGCACACAGCCGGGGTCGAGCACCGAGACGACGGCGGCTGACCCGAGGGCGAGGCGGTCGGCGACCTCCTTGAGGAACGGCTCGCCCGCCTCCCCCGCGTCCAGGGCGGCCCGCACCGCGTCCACGGCGGCCGCCTCCTCCTGCCCCTCGGCCACGGCCGATCGGTCCACGAGGCCGTGCGCGGCGGCGAGTTCGCACAGCGCGCCGGAGCCGGCCAGGGAGTGGAATCCGCCCTCGCAGTTGACCGCGGACGGCAGCCCGCTCACCCCGGGGACCGGGAGGAAGCCGATCTCCCCCGCGCCGCCGGACGCCCCCTGACGCAGCTTGCCGTCCAGCATGACGGCGGCCCCGATCCCCTGGCCGAGCCAGAGCAGGACGAAGGTCTCCCGGTCGTGGGCCGCGCCCTCCCGGTGCTCCGCGACGGCCGCGAGGTTCGTCTCGTTCTCCACCAGGACGGTGGCCGGGAGCCGCCGCTGGAGCTCCCGGACCAGGCCCCGGTGCCAGGCGGGCAGGCCGGAGCTGTCGCGCAGTTCGCCGGTTCCGGGGTCGATCAGCCCCGGCGCCCCGATCCCGACGCTGTGCAGGGGTACGGGCCCGGCCGCGCGAGCGGTGCGCTCCAGGAGGGCGGCGGAGCGCTCGACAGCGGGTCCGGTGCCGGTGTCGCTGCCGATGGGCAGGGAGTCCTCGGCGAGCACCGTCCCGAGCAGATCGGTGACGACCACGCTGACGCTGCCGAGGCGCACGTCCAGCGCGGCCAGATGGGCCCGGTCGGCGACGATCCCGTACAGCTTGGCGTTGGGGCCGCGGCGGACGGCGCCGGACTCGCCGACGACCTGGATCAGACCGGCGCCGCGGAGCCGTTCCACGAGGTCGGCGACGGTGGGCCGGGAGAGCCCGGTCAGCGTCTTGAGCTGGGTGGCCGTCAGCGGGCCGTCCTGCTGGAGCAGCCGCAGGGCGAGCCGGTCGTTGATGGCCCGAGCCGTGCTCGGAGATGCGGGCATACCGGGATCCTTCCAGATGGCCGCCCCGCCGCTTTTCCGGGCCGATGAGAAACGACTATTTATCAGGCAGGGTTCCTGATAGTTTACGCCACGCATCGTCGCGCGGAAGCGCCGGAAGCGCCCGATGCGCCGGAACGGCCGGCATCCGAGGATTCCCAGGGGAGGGGCTCGACGGCATGACGAACGACTCGACCGTCACGGTCTACAGCACACAGCAGGTGAAGCGGGCGCGGATCGCCGTCGCCGCCGTCTTCACCGTGCACGGGGCGGTGACCGGCAGCTTCGCGACCCGGGTGCCGTGGATCCAGGACCACGCCGGGGTGAGCGCGGGTCAGCTCGGCCTGGCGCTGGCCTTCCCGGCGATCGGCGCGTCGATCGCGATGCCGCTGGCGGGCCGGATCAGCCACCGGTTCGGCGCCCGGACCGCGCTGCGGGGGCTGCTGACGCTGTGGACGCTGGCGCTGATCCTGCCCGCGCTGGCGCCGAACCTGCTCACCCTCTGCGCCGCGCTGTTCGTCTACGGGGCGACGGCGGGGATGTCCGACGTGGCCATGAACGCGCTGGGCGTCGAGGTGGAGAACCGTCTCGACAAGTCGATCATGTCGGGGCTGCACGGCATGTGGAGCGTGGGCGCGCTGATCGGTTCGGCGGCGGGGACGGTCGCGGCCCACACCGCGACCGACGCCCGCACGCACCATCTCGTCGCGGCGCTGGTGCTCACGGCGCTGGGCCTGATCGCCTGCCGGGACGTCCTCGACATCCAGAGCAGCCCGGACGAGGAGCCGCCGCCGCGGTTCACGCTGCCGCCGAAGTCGGCCCTGATCATCGGGGCGGTCGGGTTCTGCGCGGTGTTCGCCGAGGGGGCCAGCCTGGACTGGTCGGCGGTCTACCTGCGGGACGTCCTGGACAGTTCGGACGGTCTCGCAGCGGCGTCCACCACGGCGTTCGCCCTGATGATGGCGGTGGCCAGGATCGCCGGGGACCGGATCGTCGACCGGTTCGGCGCGGTCCGCACGGTGCGGACCGGTGGAGTGATGGCCACCGCGGGCGGGCTGCTGGTCGTGTTCTCGCCCTCCCCGCGGCCGCGATGTGCGGCTTCGGGCTGCTGGGCCTGGGCGTGGCGGTCGTGGTCCCGCTGGCCTTCGCCGCGGCGGGGCGCAGCGGGCCGAACCCGAGCCAGGCCATCGCGGGCGTCGCCACGATCACGTACACCTCCGGTCTGATCGCCCCCTCCGCGATCGGCTCGCTGGCCGAGGCGACCTCGCTGGTGGTGTCGTTCGGCGTGGTGACGGTGCTGGCCTTCGGTCTGGTGCTGGGCGCGGGGGTGCTCCGGTCTGCCGACCGGAAGGTCGCCGGCTCGGCGGTCGGCGAGGGTACGACGACGAAGAGCGCGACCGGAAGCTGACGCGGCGGCGCGCGATGGGGTGACCGCTCGCGCACCAGCCTGGCGCGGCGGCGCGCGCGGTGGGTGACCTCCGCGCGGCCGCCACCGGGCGCACCACTACCATGGCGCTGATCTTTTCCGCAGGTGAACACCGAAACCCGGGCCGCAGACCGGTCGGCACACCGAGCAGACCTTCAGGGAGCAACCATGAGCCTCGGCGTGCGCTGGACCTTGCACGGCGACGGGAAGACCCCGCGCCCGGGGCGGTGGTCCGCCCCGACGAACGGCTCACCTGGCCCCGTACGTTCGGGCTCGGCGCCCAGCACGTCGTCGCGATGTTCGGAGCGTCGTTCGTCGCCCCGGTCCTGATGGGCCTGGACCCGAACCTCGCGATCATGATGTCCGGCGTCGCGACCGCGATCTTCCTGCTGGCGACCAAGGGCCGGGTGCCCAGCTATCTGGGCTGCTCGCTCTCCTTCGTCGGCGTCGCGGCCACGATCCGGGCGAGCGGCGGGGACAGCGCGACCGTCACGGGCGCGGTGCTCGTGGTCGGCGCTGCCCTGTTCCTGGTGGGTCTCGCCGTGCAGCGCTTCGGCGCGCGGATCATCCACGCGGCGATGCCGCCGGTGGTGACGGGCGCGGTCGTGATGCTGATCGGCTTCAACCTGGCGCCGGTGACCGCGTCGACGTACTGGCCGCAGGACCAGTGGACGGCGCTGGCGGTGATGCTGTTCACCGGCCTCGCCGTGGTCTGCCTGCGCGGTTTCCTCTCCCGGATCGCGATCTTCCTGGGGCTGGTCTTCGGGTACGTGCTGTCCTGGGTGCTGGACCTGGTCTTCGGGAAGATCCACTCCCCGGCGGGCGGGGCGGAGGCCGTCGACCACTGGCGCCTGGACCTCTCGGCGGTCGGCCAGGCCGACTGGATCGGGCTGCCGTCCTTCCACGCGCCCGCCTTCGAGTGGTCGGCGATCCTGGTGGCGCTGCCCGTGGTGATCGCGCTGGTCGCGGAGAACGCCGGGCACGTCAAGGCCGTCGGCGAGATGACCGGCGACCCGCTGGACGACAAGCTCGGCACCGCCATCGCGGCGGACGGCGCGGCCTCCATGCTCTCCACCGCCGTGGGCGGGCCGCCCAACACGACGTACTCCGAGAACATCGGCGTGATGGCCGCGACCCGCGTCTACTCCACGGCCGCCTACTGGGCCGCCGCCTGCTTCGCGCTGCTCTTCGGCCTGTGCCCCAAGTTCGGCGCGGTCGTCGCCGCGATCCCGGGCGGGGTGCTCGGCGGGATCACCGTGATCCTTTACGGGATGATCGGCCTGCTCGGCGCCCAGATCTGGCTCAACGGCCGGGTGGATCTGCGTAATCCGCTCAACCTCGTCCCGGCGGCGGCGGGCATCATCATCGGCGTCGGCGGGGTCAGCCTGAAGATCACCGACAATTTCGAACTGGGCGGCATCGCGCTCGGCACGCTCGTCGTGATCACCGGCTACCACGTGCTGCGGGCCTTCGCCCCGGCTCACCTCAAGACGCAGGAACCCCTGCTGGATTCGGGGACCTCGGCGTACGACGAGAAGCCGGGGCCCGAGGGGCCCGAGAAGGGCTGAGCCGTACGGGAACGGGCGTCGGTTCGGGGCGGGCCGCCTCGCGCCCGTCCTGGTGGCCCGCGTCGATCAGCCCGGCCGTCGCGCCGATCGCCACGACCGCCGAGGCGACGGCGAGCAGGGCGTGGCGGCGCGCAGGGTGAGCGGTGCGGCGTCGTACGCAGGTGCCCGGCACTCCTCGATCCCCTTTTCCGGCACCGCTGTTCGTCCGTTCCGATGAATAGTCGGGCCGGTCGGTGCCATGGCGAGCCCAGGCCTGGGACGCTCCGCGCATGACGCAGATCGAGCAGTCCGCGGTACCGGCCCCAGGGGGCGGCCCGCCGACGGGTGGCCCCCCGGTGATCGAACGTATGCGGGAATTGCGTTCCCGCTGGCCGTCCGGGGACGGGGTGGCGGTCTTCAACGCCGCCTATCTGGAGGTCGTCGAGCGGGTGGCCCCGGACCTCGGAAGGGGCGGTTTCGACGATCGGGAAGCCGCCGCCCTGCTGGGCGTTCGGTGCGCCGAGCGCTATCTGTCGGCCGCCGAGACGGCCACGGCGGGCGGGCGGGCGCCGGAGTGCTGGCGCCCGCTGCTCCCCTGCCGCCGCCATCCCGGCGTACGTCCACTGCAGTTCGCCCTCAGCGGTCTCCAGGCGCACGTGGGCCACGATCTGATCCTGGCGGTGGTGGACACCTGTCGCACGCTCGGCTGCGAACCGCAGGAGCTGGAAGGGGAGTTCGAGCGCGTGGGTGAACTCCTCGGCTTGCTGGAGGAACGGATCCACGACGAACTGATGCCGGGTCCCGACCTGTTGGAGATCGCGGATCCGCTGACCCATCTGGTGAGTTCCTGGAGCCTGGAGCGGGCCCGCGAGGCGGCCTGGTCGGCGGCCCGGACGCTCTGGCGGCTGCGCGGATTCCCTTCGCTGGCCGAGGAGTTCCGGCAGCGGACCGACGCGGGCGCGGGCTTGGTGGGGCGGCTCCTGCTCACCCCGTGCCGCTGACGCCCGCGTCGGTACGACCCCCGGCTCAGTCCTCCGGAAGCTCCACCGGCGCGATCTCGTCGAAGACGTCCCCGGGGCCGGGGTTGGTCGCGTCCGTCGCCCCGCCGAACTGGTGCATGACGCCCCACACGGCGTTCAGCGCAGTCTGCACGGCGCCCTCGGCCCAGCCGGCCGTCCAGGAGATGTCGTCCCCGGCGAGGAAGATGCCCCGCTTGTCCTCCGGCAGACGGTCCTGCATGAAGTGGGTGAACAGCCGCCGCTGGTAGCGGTAGTGGCCGGGCAGGTTGGCCTTGAACGCGCCCATGAACCAGGGCTCGTTCTCCCAGGAGACGGTGACCGGGTTGCCGATGATGTGGCTGCGGATGTCGACGTTCGGGTAGATCTCGCCGAGCGACTTGAGCATGACCTCCATGCGCTCCTTCGGGGAGAGCGGCAGCCACTTCAGGCTGTCGTCGCACCACGTGTAGGAGAGGCAGATGACGGCGGGCTTGTCCGGCCCGTCGTCCAGGAGGTACGTCCCCCGGGTCATCCGGTCGGTGAGCGTCATCGACATGGTGTCGCGGCCGGTGGTCTCGTCCTTGTCCAGCCAGAACGGGCGGTCGACCGGGACGAACAGCTTGGACGACTCCATGTAGTGGGTGCGCTCCATCGCCGTCCAGTGGTCGATCGGGAAGAGCGCGTCATCGCAGTCGATCTTGGAGAGCAGCAGCCAGGACTGGCCGGTGAAGACCGCGGCCCGGAAGGTGCGGATGTCGCCGGTGGCGTCGGTGACCGTGATGCGGTTGCCCGCCGTACGGGTCAGCCGGGTCACGGCGCCGCGCGGCTCGCCGCCGTGCAGGGAGGAGAGCGAGGTGCCGAGCGGCCAGTGGACGATCTTCTGAGGCTCGCGGTCCCACAGGCGCAGCGGGAGCTGCTGGCTGCCGCCGACGATGCCGCGGTGGTGGTCGTCGGCCTCGGTGTAGACGACGCGCAGGATCTCCAGGATGGAGTTGGGGAAGTCGGTGTCCCAGCCGCCGGTGCCGAAGCCGACCTGCCCGAAGATCTCGCGGTGCCGGAAGGACTTGAAGGCCTCGGACTCGCAGAGGAAGCCGTAGAAGGTCTGGTTGTCGAGCCGCTCGACGAGCTGCGACCAGATCTCCCGGATGCGCGGGACGTCGCGCTCGCGCAGCGCCCGGTTCATGTCGGAGAAGTCGGCGCCCTCCTCCAGGCAGGCGTTCCAGGCCTCGGCGACATCGCGGTAGACCTGCGGCAGGTCGTCGATGGTCTCGGCGTAGTGCGACTCGCCCTTGAGGTCCACGACGGTCGAGGGCGTGGCCGGGGAGAGCGGGTTGGGGAAGGGCCGGGTCCGCAGGCCGACCAGGTCGATGTAGTGCTGGAGCGCGGTGGAGGAGGGCGGGAAGCGCATCGCGCCCATCTCGGCGGTGAGGTCGCCGTCGCAGCCGTCGAAGCCGACGGTGCGCAGCCGGCCGCCGATCCGGTCGGCCTCGTAGACGACGGGCTTGAGGCCCATCTTCATCAGCTCGTACGCGGCGATGACGCCCGAGAGCCCGCCGCCGATGACGGCGACCTCCTGGCCGTGCTCGGTCGCCGGTATCTGCCCGAGTCCCGCCGGGTGGGCGAGGAAGTCGTCGTAGGCGTACGGGAAGTCCGGCCCGAACATGGTGATCGGCGGGGCGGCCGCGTCGGTGTGCTGGACGGCGTTGGGCACCGTGGACGTCATGGGGTACGGACTCCTTGCGCGGTACGGAAGTTCGGGGAGGGGGCGGGCTCAGGCGAGGGAGCCGTAGAGGCCGGGGCGGCGGTCTGCGAGATACGGGTTGGCGGCGCGCGAGGCGGCCAGGAACTCCGGGTCCACCTCGCCGATCACGAGTTCCTCGCCGCGTCCGGCGCGGGTGCGCACCACCCCGTCGGGGCCGGCCAGGCAGCTGAGCCCGACGAACTCGAACTCCCCTTCCGGGCCGGTGCGGTTGACATACGCCACGTACATCTGGCTCTCGAAGGCCCGTACCGGGACGACGGATTCGGCGACGAACTGGAAGGGGTGCATCTGCGCGGTGGGCACCAGCAGCAGATCGGTGCCGGCCAGGGCGTGCGCCCGGACGTTCTCCGGGAACTCGACGTCGTAGCAGATCAGCAGGCCGATGCGGATGCCGTCGAGGTCGGCCTGGACGACGGTCTGCTCGCCGGGGGTGAACCACTCCTGCTCGAAGCAGCCGAACAGGTGGGTCTTGCGGTAGTTCGCGAGCCGGACGCCGTCGGCGCCGATGAGCTGGGAGGCGTTGAAGATCCGCTCCCCGTCGCGCTCCGGGTAGCCGTAGAGGACGGCGAGGCCGTGGCGTACGGCGATCTCGGCGATCGCCGCGGAGCCGGGTCCTTCGGCGGGCTCGGCCAGCTCGGGCACGGCGTCGCCGATGGCGTATCCGGTGAGGAACAGCTCGGGGGCGACCAGCAGCCGGGCTCCCGCGTCGGCGGCCCGGGCGGCGGCCTCGTCGAGCGCCTTCAGGTTCTCGGCGACGGCGCCGGGCCGTCCGGAGCTCTGGAGCAGGGCGGTGCGCAACGACGGCATGGCTGACCTCGGGCGGTGCGGGCGGGGTGGGGAGACGTATCGAAGGTACGCGGCCCGGATCGGCCCGGACAAGGCGCGAGTGTTGCGCGTCGACCGTCGATTCGTTGCGCGGGAAGGGCCTGGGGCAGCGAATCGTTGCGTCGGGCATCACCGCAGGTCAGCGGGGTGATGTGTGCCACCCGTCTCAGGCCGGCGGGGCCTCCGCGGAGTACCGGCGCAGCAGCGGCGAGAGCACCAGCACGGACTTGGTCCGCTCCACGTACGGCTCCCCCGCGATGCGCTCCAGGACCTGTTCGAAGTGGCGCATGTCGGCGGCGAAGACCTGCACCACCGCGTCCGCCTCGCCGGTCACCGTGGAGGCGGAGGCGATCTCCGGGTAGCGGGCGAGGCCCTGCTTGATCGCGTCCGGGGAGGTGTTCCGGCTGCAGTAGATCTCGATGAACCCCTCGGTCTCCCAGCCGAGCGCCGCGGGGTCGACCCGCACGGTGAAGCCGGTGATCGCGCCCTCGGCGCGCAGCCGGTCGACGCGGCGTTTCACGGCGGGGGCGGAGAGGCCGACGATGGCGCCGATGTCGGCGTAGGAGCGCCGGGCGTCTTCGGCGAGGGCGTGGACGATGCGTTCGTCGAGGTCGTTCAGGCGCACGTCGGGCGGTTCACTTCTCTGCGGTGGGTCGGCTTGCGGGAGGCGGTGTGTGCCGCCTCCCGCAGTAGACCACGGGTCGCCGCTCCGAGCCCGCCCGGAGCGGCGGAACCGGCCGTCAGAAGGGGAACTGCGAGCGGCCGTGCTGGATGGAGATCCACTTCTGGGTGGTGAACGCCTCGATCATCGAGTCGCCGTTCAGCCGGCCGAGACCGGAGCTCTTCTCGCCGCCGAAGGGGACGATCGGCTCGTCGTGGACGGTGCCGTCGTTGATGTGGATCATGCCGGTGTGGATGCGATGCCCGACCCGGACGCCACGCTCGACGTTGCCGGTGTGGACGGCGCCGCTGAGGCCGTACGGGGTGTCGTTGGCGATGCGGACGGCCTCGTCCTCGCCGTCGAAGGGGATCAGCAGGGCGACGGGCCCGAAGATCTCCTGGTGCAGGACGGGCGAGTCGGCGGCGAGGCCGGTCAGCACGGAGGGGCTGACGAGGTTGCCGTCGGCGCGGCCGTGCAGCAGGGCCGTCGCCCCGGCCGCCACGGTCTGGTCGACGAGCTTGGAGACGGACTCGGCCTGCGAGGAGTTGATCAGCGGGCCGATCTGGGTGGCCGGGTCGGCGGGGTCGCCGACGGTGAGGGACGCGACCTTGGCGACGAACTTCTCGGTGAACTCGGCCTCGACGGCACGGTCGACCAGGATGCGGTTGGCGGCCATGCAGACCTGGCCCTGGTGGACGTACCGGCTGAAGACCGCGGCGTCGACGGCGTAGTCGACATCCGCGTCGTCGAGCACGATCAGGGCGCTGTTGCCGCCGAGTTCGAGGACGGCGCGCTTGAGGTTCTGGGCGCAGACGGTGGCGACGTGGCGGCCGACCTTGTCCGAGCCGGTGAAGGAGATGACCTGCGGCACGGGGTGCTCCAGCAGGGTGTCGCCGATCTCCGCGATGTCGGTGATCACGACGTTCAGCAGCCCGGCGGGCAGCCCGGCGTCCTCGAAGACCTTGGCCAGCAGGGTGCCGCCGCAGATCGGGGTGTTCTGGTGCGGCTTGAGGACGACGGCGTTGCCGAGGGCCAGCGCGGGCGCGACGGACTTCAGCGAGAGCAGGAAGGGGAAGTTGAACGGGCTGATCACGCCGACGACGCCGACGGGCACGCGGTAGACGCGGTTCTCCTTGCCCTCGGTCGGCGAGGGGAGGATCTGTCCGGCGGGGCGCAGCGCCAGCTGGATCGCCTCGCGGAGGAACTCCTTGGCCAGGTGCAGTTCGAAGGCGGCCTTCAGCCGGGTGCCGCCGAGCTCGGCGACGATCGCCTCGCCGATCTCCGGCTCGCGCTCCTCGACGATGCGCAGCGCCTTCTCCAGGACGGCCCGCCTGCTGTACGGGTTGGTGTCCGCCCATGCCTGCTGGGCGCGCTCGGCGGCCCGGTAGGCCTGGTCGACCTCGTCTGCGGTGGCGACCGGGATCGAGGCGAGCTTCTCCCCGTCGAACGGGTTGAAGTCGATGATGTCCCAGGACCCCTTCCCCGGCCTCCACTCGCCGTCGATGTACTGGTGGGCCAGGTCAGTGAAGAAGGACATGAGATCCCTTACCGCAGAGAGGCAGGCAGCTGATTGCGGTTCATATTACTGAGATCTCAACAGAGTTGAAGCGCTCCCCCGGCCACGGGGACAGGCCGGAAACGACCCCGCCCCCTCCGGCGTGGAACTGCCGGAGGGGGCGGGGTCGTTGCGTGATCCGGGGATCAACTCCAGCTGGCGTGCAGCGGCTTGCCCTCGGCGTATCCGGCGGCGCTCTGGACACCGACGACGGCCTTCTCGGCGAACTCCGCCAGCGAGCCGGCACCGGCGTAGGTGCAGGAGGAGCGGACGCCCGCGATGATCGAGTCGATGAGGTCCTCGACGCCCGGGCGGGCCGGGTCGAGGAACATCCGCGAGGTGGAGATGCCCTCCTCGAAGAGCGCCTTGCGGGCGCGGTCGTAGGCGGACTCGTCCGAGGTGCGGTTCTTCACGGCGCGGGCCGAGGCCATCCCGAAGGACTCCTTGTAGAAGCGGCCGTCGGCGGACTGCTGGAGGTCGCCGGGCGACTCGTAGGTGCCCGCGAACCAGGAGCCGATCATCACGTTGGACGCGCCGGCGGCGAGCGCCATGGCGACATCGCGCGGGTGCCGGACGCCGCCGTCCGCCCAGACGTGCTTGCCGTGCTTCTTCGCCTCGGCCGCGCACTCCAGGACGGCGGAGAACTGCGGCCGGCCGACGCCGGTCATCATCCGGGTGGTGCACATGGCGCCGGGGCCGACGCCGACCTTGATGATGTCCGCGCCCGCCTCGATCAGGTCGCGCACACCCTCGGCGGCGACGATGTTGCCCGCGACGATCGGCACCTGCGGGTCGAGGGCCCGCACGGCCCTCACCGCGCTGATCATGGACTCCTGGTGGCCGTGGGCGGTGTCCACGACGAGGACGTCGGCGCCCGCGTCCAGGAGCTGCTTGGCCTTGCCGGCCACGTCGCCGTTGATGCCGACGGCGGCCGCGATGCGCAGCTTGCCCTCGGCGTCGGTGGCGGGGCTGTAGAGCGTGGCGCGCAGGGCGGCCTTGCGGGTGAGGATGCCGACGAGGCGGCCGTCCGCGTCGACCGCGGGGGCGAGCTTGCGGTTGGCGCCGTCGAGCTTGTTGAAGGCGTCGCGCGGGTCGATGTCCGCGTCCAGCAGCACGAGGTCCTTGGTCATGACCTCGGAGAGCTGGGTGAAGCGGTCGACGCCGCTGAGGTCGTGCTCGGTGACGACACCGACGGGACGGCGGTCGGCGTCGACGACGACACCCGCGCCGTGCGCCCGCTTGGGCAGCAGCGAGAGCGCGTCGGCGACGGTCTGGCCGGGGGCCAGCTCGATCGGGGTGTCGAGGACGAGGTGGCGCGTCTTGACCCAGGAGATGACGTCGGTGACGACCTCGATCGGGATGTCCTGGGGGATGACGACGAGCCCGCCGCGGCGGGCGACGGTTTCGGCCATCCGGCGGCCCGCGATGGCGGTCATGTTGGCGACCACGAGCGGAATGGTGGTACCGGTTCCGTCGGGCGACGAGAGGTCCACACCCTGGCGGGAGCCGACCGCGGAGCGGCCCGGGACCATGAAGACGTCGTCGTACGTGAGGTCGTACGGGACCGCGGGGGACTCTGTGTAGCGACCGGTGCCCGGCTCAAGAAAACGCATAAGACTCATTTTTTCATACGAAACCGTGCAGGTCGTTTCCCCGAAGACACAGCAGAAGACCCCCGCTTTCGTCTGATCCTCCGAAGAGGCTGCCGGGGGTCCCGGGCAAGTGAACCTGCCTTACCCACGGACTGTACCCGAACGGGATTCGAATCATTCGTGATCACCATCCCTGGACCGGGTGACAAGGGGTCAGGTAGCTTCAAAGCCGCAGGTCTCGGGGGTGTCTGAAGCGTCGATCCGGCTCGTCGGCAACCCTGGGCACACCGTATGACCGGAGAGGATCCCGATCCGCCTGTGGACAGCGAACTGCCGGACATCTACTGCCCGTTCCCGCAGCGGATCAATCCGCACGTGGGGCACACCCGGGGGCATCTGGACGCCTGGACCAGACGGACGGGTCTGGTCCATCGCGAGTCCGCGAGGAACCGATTCGAACAAGCCGATTTCGGGGCGTTCGTCGGCATGGTCTACCCGACGGCCGACGAGGAACACCTCGATCTGGTGGCCGACTGGTTCGTCTGGCTCTTCCTGGTCGACGACCAGCTCGACGACGGCCACCTCGGCCGTTCACCCGACCGGGTGAGAAGCGTGGTCGAACGGATGCGTGCGGTCGTCGACGGCTCCGCGCCCGAGCCGCTGCCGGGGGAAGAGGTCCCGGCCGCCGTGACCGCCCTGGCCGATCTGTGGAAACGTACGACGCCGAACGCGGCCACGCACTGGCGGACCCGGTTCGCCTGGCATCTGGTCACCTACCTCACGACCGCCACGACCTGGGAGGCGGGCAACCGCGCCGAGGATGTGGTGCCCTCGGAGGAGACGTACATCGCCAAGCGGCGGCACACCGGGGCCATCCACGTCTGCATGGACCTCATAGAGATCGTCGCGGGCATCGAGGCGCCGGAGTCGCTCCACAACGACCCCCGCTTCATCACCGCCCTGGAAGCCGCGTGCAACCACGTCTGCTGGGCGAACGACGTGTACTCCTTCGAGAAGGAGCAGGTGCTCGGCGAGATCCACAACCTCGTCCACCTGGTCCGCCACCACCGGGGCCTCGGGGAGCAGCAGGCACTGGATCACGTCGCGGAGCGCCTGGCACTGGAGACCGAGCGGTTCCTGACCGCCGAGGACGAGCTGCTGGAGCTGTATCCGGAGCTGTCCGGGCTGCTGGTGCCCTACCTCGACGGGATGCGGAGCTGGATGCGCGGCAACCTGGACTGGTCGCGCCGGACACCCCGCTACAACCCCGCGGACGTGGGGCAGTACGAGGAGCCCGAGGAGTACCTGGAGGAGACGGTGCTGGGCGTCCCGCCGGCGCGCACGGAGGCCGCCGCTCCCGCCCCGTGCGCGGCCAAGGCTCCCCCGGCCGGCTGAGGGGCCGGGGGACGACATGCCGAGGGCCGTGCACCCCGCAAGGTGCACGGCCCTCGGCGCGTCCTCGGTGTCACTCCCCGTCGGGGTCGGCCCGCTCCAGCGCCGGGCGGACACCCGCGGCGGACTCGGTGAGCAGATAGTCGGCCGCCGCGGTGTCCGTGACCAGGCTGGTGACCAGGCCGGAGCGGAGCACCGCGCCGATCGCCGCCGCCTTGCGCTGGCCGCCCGCGATCGCGACCACCTCGGGGATCCGGCGCAGCCGGTCCGCCTCCACGGTGATGCAGCGCTCCCCCAGGTCGCGGCCGACCCGGCGGCCCTCGGCGTCGAAGAGGTGCGCGGACATCTCGGCGGCGACGCCGAGCGAGGCGTAGTGGGCGCGCTCCTCGTCCGAGAGCATGTCGTGGACCGTGGAGATGCCCGGCTCCCAGGAGCCGATGGAGACGGCGGCGACGGTCACCTTGTCGAAGTACTCGAAGGCGCGGGCGATCCCCGTCTGCTCGCGCAGCGCGGCGGCCGTCGCGGGGTCGGGCAGCAGCATCGGGGCGTAGATGGGGTGCGCCTCGCCGCCGGAGACCTGGGCGGCCCGGCGGACCGCCTCGACCGAACCGCGCTCGGCGGTGCCCGCGTCGTACACCCCGGTCAGCTGGACGACCGTGCAGGGCGGCAGCCGGTCGAGGGCGGCCGCCATGTGGATGGTGGAGCGGCCCCAGGCCAGGCCGAGCACATCGCCCTCGGCCACCAGCTCGCCCAGGAGGTCGGCCGCGACCTCGCCCAGGTTCTCCGGGTCGGGGGCGTCGTCCTGTTCCTCGGCCGGGGATTCGACGACCACCGCGTGCCGCAGCCCGTAGCGGGCGCGCAGGGCGTCGGAGCGTTCGGCGTCCAGCTCGGCCGGGACCCGGATCTCGATGCGTACGAGATCGCGTTCGAGGGCGGTCTCCAGGACCCGGGCCACCTTGAAGCGGCTCACGCCGAACTCCTCGGCGATCTGGATCTTGGACTTGCCCTCCAGGTAGAACCGGCGGGCCATGGCCGCCGCCTGTACCAGCTCCGCGGGTCCCATCCGCATGGCTGACCGACCCGCCGAGATGCCAGACACCGCGATCTCCTCACTGCTGTTCACACGCCCGATACGCCGTTCATCCTGTCAGATCCGGCGATCCTTGATCGGCCCTGTCGGACCGCGTTCATCTGTCCTTGGTTCAGTGGTCGCACGCCCAGGGGGCCGCGGCCGTCGCCACGTCCGCCAGGGCGCGCAGGTCCCGCACCGCCGCCGCCGGGTCCGCCGCCCCGTAGACCGCGGATCCGGCCACGAAGACGTCGGCTCCGGCCTCGGCGCAGCGCTCGATGGTGGCGGCCGAGACCCCGCCGTCCACCTGGAGCCACAGTTCGAGACCGTGCTTGCTGATCAGCTCCCGGGTGCGGCGGATCTTCGGCAGCATGATGTCCAGGAATGCCTGCCCGCCGAAGCCCGGCTCGACCGTCATGATCAGCAGCATGTCCAGCTCGGGGAGCAGGTCCTCGTACGGCTCGATGGGCGTCGCGGGCTTGAGCGCCATCGAGGCACGCGCCCCCTTCGCCCGGATCTCCCGCGCGAGGCGCACCGGCGCGGCGGCGGCCTCGGCGTGGAAGGTGACGGACCCGGCGCCGGCCTCGACGTAACTCGGGGCCCAGCGGTCCGCGTCCTCGATCATGAGGTGGCAGTCCAGCGGGGTGTCCGTGGCCTTGCTCAGCGCCTCGACGATCGGCACGCCGAGGGTCAGGTTGGGCACGAAGTGGTTGTCCATGACATCGACATGGAGCCAGTCCGCGCCTTCGACGGCCTTCGCCTCCTCGGCGAGACGCGCGAAATCGGCGGACAGGATGCTGGGGTTGATCTGCGCCATGACCCAAGCCTGCCACGTCCGGGGCCGGTTCCCCGCCTCGATGCCCTCCGAAGCCTCACACGGCCCTCACAGTCCGCACATTCTGGGCATTTTGCCAGCGCTTTACTTTTCTTTTGCCGTACGGGCGGGCACCCTGACGCGGTGATATTCAGCCGGTCCGGCGCAGCAGAGCCAGATACATCGCGTCCGTGCCGTGCAGATGCGGCCAGAGCTGGATGTCGGGCCCCTCACCGAGGGCGGGCACCCCGGGCATCAGCGGTCGGGCGTCGATCCACTCCGCCTCGACCGGCTCCCCGCCGCGCCCCTTGAGCACGTCCTCGACGACCACCCGGGTCTCCGCGAGATGCGGCGAGCAGGTGGCGTAACCGACCACGCCGCCGACCCGTACGGCCTTCAACGCCTCGCGCAGCAGGCCGCGCTGGAGCGGGGCGAAGGCCTCCAGGTCCTCGGCGCGACGCCGCCAGCGGGATTCCGGGCGGCGGCGCAGTGCGCCGAGGCCGGAGCAGGGCACGTCCATCAGGATGCGGTCGAAGGTGCCGGGCAGCCACGGCGGGCGGGTGCCGTCCGCCGTGATCACCTGGTAGGGGCCGGGGTTGCCGGCGAGCGCGCGCTCGACCAGCCGGGCGCGGTGGGGCTGCTTCTCGGCGGCGAGCAGTGTCGCGCCGCGTTCGGCGGCCAGCGCCGCGAGCAGGGCCGCCTTGCCGCCGGGGCCCGCGCAGCCGTCCAGCCAGCGGGAGTCGCGGCCCTCGACGGGGACGGCGGCCAGGGCGGCGGCGACGAGCTGGCTGCCCTCGTCCTGAACGCCCGCCCGGCTCTCCCGGACGGCCTCCAGCGCGCCCGGTTCGCCGCCCTCGGCCATCCGGACGGCGTACGGCGACCAACGGCCGGGCAGGGAGTTGTCCTCGCCCAGGGCCTTGACCAGTTCCTCGGTGGTGGAGCGGCCGGGGCGGGCGACCAGGGTCACCTCGGGCCGCTCGTTGTCGGCCTCCAGCAGGTCTTCGATGCCCGCCCGGCCGCCGCCCAGCGCGTCCCAGAGGGCGGAGACGATCCAGCGGGGGTGGGAGTGGACGACGGCGAGATGGTCCTCGGCGTCCTCGTCGTACGGCGGGGCGACCTTCTCCACCCAGCCGTCGAGGTCGTGCGCGGTGACCTTGCGCAGCACCGCGTTGACGAACTTCGCACGTCCCTCCCCCAGCACCACCCGGGCCAGCTCGACACTGGCGGAGACGGCCGCGTGGGTGGGGATACGGGTGCCGAGCAGCTGGTGGACGCCCATGTTCAGGACGTCCAGGACCGGCGGGTCGACCTCGCGCAGCGGCCGGTCGATGCAGGCCGCCACGATCGCGTCGTACGTGCCCTGGCGGCGCAGCGTCCCGTAGACCAGCTCGGTCGCCAGCGCCGCGTCCCGGCCGTCGAAGTCGCCCTTGGCACGGGCCTTCTTCAGCAGCGGGGGCAGCACGAGGTTGGCGTACGCGTCCCGCTCGTCGACGGCCCGCAGCGCCTCGAAGGCGAGGAAGCGGACCGGGTCCTTCTTGGGCCGGCGGTGGGGCTTGGCGGGACGGCGACGAGGCTGGTCGTTCACGTGAAAGGTGCTCCGCTGAAGGTGCTGAAGACGAGGGGGCGAACTCTCCCAGCGTACGACGCCGTCCCGGCCCTCCCGAACAGCGGCTCGGGGGCCCGGTACCGGGCTCCGAGCCACCCCGCCCTCGCCCCCGGTGGGTGCTACAGGCCCAGCAGCTCGCCGTGGGCGATCCGGACGCCGCGGGCCCAGTCGGCGGCCCGCATCGGCTTCTTGCCCTGGGGCTGGACCCAGAGCAGCTCGACGGCGTGCGATCCGGTGCCCACGTGCACGTTGTTCTTGGCGGCCGACAGCTCGCCGGGGGCCAGGTCCGTGCGGTCCAGGACGGGGGTCGCCTGGATCAGCTTGAGCCGCTCACCGCGGAAGAGGGTCCAGGCACCGGGGGCCGGGGTGCAGCCGCGCACCACCCGGTCGACCCGCAGCGCGGGCGCGGACCACTGGACCTGGGCGTCCTCGACAGTGATCTTCGGGGCCGGCGTCACGCCCTCGTGCGGCTGGGGCACGGCGTGCAGCGTGCCGTCCTCGATGCCGTCCATGGTGGCGGCGAGCAGCCCGGCGCCGGCGAAGGCGAGCCGGGTGAGCAGGTCGCCGCTGGTGTCGGTGGGGCGGATCTCCTCCGTGAGGACGCCGTAGACCGGGCCGGAGTCGAGCCCTTCCTCGATCAGGAAGGTCGACGCGCCGGTCACCTCGTCCCCGGCCATCAGGGAGTGCTGCACGGGGGCCGCGCCCCGCCAGGCGGGCAGCAGCGAGAAGTGCAGGTTGACCCAGCCCCGGGCGGGCACGTCGAGGGCGACCTTGGGCAGCAGAGCACCGTAGGCGACGACCGGGCAGCAGTCCGGGGCGATCTCGCGCAGCCGGGCGAGGAACTCCTCGTCCCGGGGCCTGCCCGGCTTGAGCACCTCGATCCCGGCCTCCTCCGCCCGCTCGGCCACGGGGCTCGCGACGAGTCGGCGGCCCCGCCCGGCGGGGGCGTCGGGACGGGTCACGACGGCGGCCACCTCGTGGCGGTCGGAGGCGATCAGGGCGTCCAGGGCGGGGACGGCGACTTCGGGGGTGCCGGCGAAGACGAGCTTCATGGGTGGCTGACTGCCTCTCGGGCCAAGACGTACGGTGACGAGCAGCACACCAGTCTAGAGTCTCCGGTCGGACCGGGCCCGGCCGCTCCCCCGTCGCGGGGGCGGCGACTCCCTTGCGCGGGGCGGCGACCAGGGGGCGTACGCGCGCCGCGCACGCCCTGTGCATATGCACATACGCCCCGATAGCGTGACCACATACCCGGCTCGGGCGTTGGTCAAAGGAGATTGACCGAAGCGGGCCGCCCCGATTGCGGCCCGATCCCTTTCAACGCCGGTTCGAGAGGCTTCTTCATGGCCGACCACGCAACGCACGACGCCCAAGCGCGGGCCAGTCTGCATCTTCTGGTGCGGGACATCGAGCGGGTCAGGCGGCAGGTGGACGCGCTGCGCACCCTCACCGCCCAGCTGGGCAACGTCTACCGTCCGCGCCGTTCCGGCCCTTCCGCGGGCTTCGTCGTCTACGGCAGGGCCCCGGCCCCCACCGTCCGCCTCGCGCAGGAACTGCGGGACAGCGTCGAGACCCTGGTGACGGCCGCGGTGGACTTCGACCGCTCGCTGGGCTTCTCCTGGGACGCGGTGGGCTCCGCCCTCGGGGTCACCAAGCAGGCCGTCCACCGCCGTTACGGAACACGCCGCACCACCCCGCAGCCCGCCGCCGAGGCGGGTGGCGAGAACACCGCCACGCCGCGCCCGGTCTCCGTCGGCACCGGCCTGACCGGCTCCTCCGCCAAGGGGTCCGGCTCCCCGGTGCCCTCGGTCCCGGCGGCCCGCTCGATGCCGCCGCAGCCGTCGACGGCCCCGCAGCCGGCCCGCGAGGAGCTGCGCCCCGGCGCGTTCCCGGGCCCGCGCAACGGCTGACCGCACGCCGCCCTTCTGCCCCCCTGTGCCGGTCGCACGGCGGGGCAGTTCCCTGTCCGGGGGCCGGACCCCGAGGCCCGCGGGCCGGCTCAGGCGCGGTCCGGCCCCGGACGCCGGAACCGGCTCAGCCGATGTCGGGCGGGTCGATCCTGATGCGTATCGGTTCGCCCGCGCCCTTGGCCGTACGGGCCGCGAGCGCCGTCTTCACGGCGCGGGCGAGCGCCGCCCCACGCCCCGGGACCACCCGGATCAGGGCCCGCTCCCAGATCTCGCCCGGCGGCGCGTCCCCCGGCCTGCGGGCCCTCCCGGGCGCGGCCGAGGGGGCCGGCACCGGTCCCAGGATCTCGGCCTCCGGCGGCAGCCCGGCGTTCTGCAGGAACGCCGCCAGAGCCTCGGGCGGCCCGGTCACCGAGGCCATCCGGGAGACCGGCGGGAAGCCCAGCTCGGCCCGCTCCGCCAGCTCCCGCCGGGCGAACCCCGCCGGATCCCAGCGGACCAGCGCCTGCACCGCTCGCTCCGTCGGCTCGGCCACGACCACCACCGTGCCGCCCTCCTCCTGCCCCCGCACCAGAGCCGACGCCGCCAGCCACCGGCGCAGTGCCTCCTCCCCGGCGCGCAGATCGGGCCGGCCGAGCATGGCCCAGCCGTCCAGGAGCAGGGCCGCCGCATACCCGCCCTCGGCGACGGGCTCCGCGCCGGGCGTGGAGACGACCAGGGCCGGGGCGTCGGGCACCGCTTCGAGGATGTGGTCGCGCCCCGAGGTACGGACAGGCACGGCGGGAAAGGCCCGGCCCAGCTCCTCCGCGGTGCGGCGGGCGCCGACGATCCGGGCACGCAGCCGGGTGGAGCCGCACTCCGCGCAGTTCCAGGCCCGCTCGGCCTGCCCGCACCAGGCGCAGTTCAGATCCTGCTGGTCCGGCGCCTCCAGGGGGCCCGCGCAGTGCCGGCAGCGGGCGGGGGTGCGGCAGCGTTCGCAGGCGAGGCGGGGGGCGTAACCCCGCCGGGGGACCTGGATCAGCACCGGCCCGCTGCGCAGTCCGTCGCGCACGGCCCCCCAGGCGAGGCTGGGCAGCCGGGCGGAGCGGGCGGCCCCGTCCCGGGCCAGCTCGCCGTCCCCGACCGTCCGGATGAGGGGCGCGGCCCGGCGCAGCCGCTCGCGGTCCGCGAGGAGGGGCAGCGCCCAGCCGCTCTCCACGAGCTGGGCGGCCTCCACCGTGCAGCTGGTCCCGCCGAGCAGGAAGCCGCAGCGCCCTTGGGCCGCCCGCAGCTCCAGGACCTCGCGGACATGCGGGAAGGGGGCGTTGTCGTCGCTGTGACTGGAGTCGCCGTCGTCCCAGACGACGACGAGGCCGAGGTCGCGGACGGGCGCGAACATGGCGGCCCGGGTGCCCACGACCGCCCGCACCGAGCCCCGGCGCACCGCGAGCCACTGCCGGTAGCGCTTCTCGGGGCCGGATTCGGCGGTCAGCAGGGCGTGCCGCCCCGCCCCGAGCGTCTCGGTCAGGGCCGCGTCGACCCGTGCGGCGGACCGCCCGTCCGGGACGACGACGAGGGCGCCGCGCCCGGAGGAGAGCGTCGCCGCGACGGCCCCGGCGATCTCCGCGGGCCAGTGCGGTCCGGGCAGGGCGGTCCACACGGCGCGCGGGGCACCGCCCTCGGCCAGGGCGCGCAGGAAGGCGGGGCCCTGGCCGTACCGCTCCCAGGTGCCCGGGTCCGGGGGCGGAGGCGGCGGCAGCGGGTCCGGGGAGGGCTTGGCCTCGGCGCGGCCGTTGCGGGGCGGGACGGCGAGCTGGAGGACGTCGGCGAGGCTGCCCGCGTACCGGTCGGCGACGGCGCGGCAGAGGGCGAGCAACTCGGGCCCGAGGACCGGCTCCGGGGAGACCACGGAGGCGAGGGCGGCCAGCGCGCCCCGGTAGTCGGAGTCGGCGCGGCGCTCGACGATGAAGCCGTCGATCAGACCGCCGCCCTCGCGCCGCCCGCCCTGGACGTTGCGCCCGCCGGCCCCGAACCGGACCCGCACCCGGACACCCGGCTGTGCGTCGGCGTCCAGCTCCTGGGGCACCGCGTAGTCGAAGAACTGGTCGAGGTGGAGGACGCCCTTGTTGACCAGGACACGGGCGACGGGCAGCTCCTCGGCGAGGGCCGCGCCGCGCCAGGTCCGCGGCTTGGCGCGCGGCACCTTGGCCCGGCGCACGGTCTCCCGGATCAGCGCAAGCTGCTCCGGCGGCCCGGAACCCGGTTCGGCGGACTGCTCGTTCTCGCTGCTCACAGCTGCATTCCTACCAGAGGGCACGGACAGTCCGGAGGGAACGGACCTGCGTGGGGGCACGGAACTGCGTGGGGGCACGGCAGCGGGGCCCGGCCACCGCGTTCGGTGTCCGGGCCCCGCCGTCACTCAGCTCCGATGCTTGGTCAGGCCCTTACAGACCCGCTGCCGCGCGCAGCGCGTCCACGCGGTCCGTGCGCTCCCAGGTGAAGTCCGGGAGCTCCCGGCCGAAGTGGCCGTACGCGGCGGTCTGGGCGTAGATCGGGCGGAGCAGGTCGAGGTCCCGGATGATCGCGGCCGGGCGGAGGTCGAAGACCTCGGCGATCGCGTTCTCGATCTTCTCCGTGTCGATGGCGGCGGTGCCGAAGGTCTCGACGAAGAGACCGACGGGCTCGGCCTTGCCGATCGCGTACGCGACCTGGACCTCGCAGCGGGCGGCGAGACCGGCGGCCACGACGTTCTTCGCGACCCAGCGCATCGCGTACGCCGCGGAGCGGTCGACCTTGGACGGGTCCTTGCCCGAGAAGGCGCCGCCACCGTGGCGGGCCATGCCGCCGTAGGTGTCGATGATGATCTTGCGGCCGGTGAGGCCGGCGTCGCCCATCGGGCCGCCGATCTCGAAGCGGCCGGTCGGGTTCACCAGGAGGCGGTAGCCCTCGGTGTCGAGCTTGATGCCGTCCTCGACGAGCTGCGCGAGCACGTGCTCGACGACGAACTCGCGGATGTCGGGGGCGAGCAGCGAGTCCAGGTCGATGTCCGAGGCGTGCTGCGAGGAGACGACCACCGTGTCGAGACGGACCGCCTTGTCACCGTCGTACTCGATGGTGACCTGGGTCTTGCCGTCGGGGCGCAGGTAGGGGATGGTCCCGTTCTTGCGCACCTCGGACAGCCGCCGGGAGAGGCGGTGCGCGATGTGGATCGGGAGCGGCATGAGCTCCGGGGTCTCGTCGCAGGCGTAGCCGAACATCAGGCCCTGGTCGCCCGCGCCCTGCTTGTCGAGCTCGTCCTCGTCGCCCTCGACCCGCTTCTCGTACGCGGTGTCGACGCCCTGGGCGATGTCCGGCGACTGGGCGCCGATCGACACCGAGACGCCACAGGAAGCACCGTCGAAGCCCTTTTTGGAGGAGTCGTAGCCGATCTCCAGAACCTTGTTGCGCACGAGGTTGGGGATGTCGGCGTAGGCCTTGGTGGTGACCTCGCCCGCGACATGCACCAGACCGGTGGTGATCAAGGTCTCGACGGCGACACGCGAGGAGGGGTCCTCACGCAGGAGCGCGTCGAGAATCGTGTCGCTGATCTGGTCAGCGATCTTGTCGGGGTGACCCTCGGTGACGGATTCCGAGGTGAAAAGACGGCGGGACACATCGCTCCCTGGGGTTGCAGCGGCTGCTGGCTGATCATGGGTGGTACGTCCGAGAGCTGCGCTCGGCGCGTACCGAGGGCCAGTTTATCGGTCACTTCCGGCGACCGGGCCAGGTGTCTCGCCCTTTGGGAGGTTCGTGAGGTGCGCCACACAGGGAACCAGTAGGACAATTCACCCCGCCCAGCCGTCGTTTTCGGCGTTATGGGGCGATTTTGCTCGGCCGAAGGGCTGATCAGGAATTCGACGGGAACCTGGCGGAAACCAGATCCCAGACCGTGTCGGCGAGGCCTTCCTTGGGGCCGTACGGCACCGGCGTCTCCTGGCCGTCGGCGGCGAGGACGACCGCCTCGTTCTCCTCCGAGCCGAAGGTCTTGCGCTCCCCCACCTCGTTGACCACGAGGAGGTCGCAGCCCTTGCGGCGGAGCTTGGCACGCCCGTTGGCCAGCACGTCGTCGGTCTCGGCGGCGAATCCGACGACGATCTGGTCCGGCCGGGCCCGCTCCCCCGCGACCTCGGCGAGGATGTCGGGGTTGCGGACCAGGGTGAGCGCGGGCGCCTCCTCGCCGTCCTTCTTCTTGATCTTGCCGGTGGCGTACTCGGAGGGGCGGAAGTCGGCCACCGCGGCGGCCATCACCACCACGTCCGCGTCGGCGGCGGCCTTCACCACGGCCTCGCGGAGCTGGACGGCCGTGCCGACCCGCAGGACGTCGGCCCCGGCCGGGTCGGGCAGCCCGGTGTTGGCCTCGATCAGGGTGACCCGGGCTCCCCGGGCCACGGCGGTGCGCGCCAGCGCGTACCCCTGCTTGCCGGAGGAGCGGTTCCCGAGGAAGCGCACCGGGTCGAGCGGCTCGCGGGTGCCGCCGGCGCTGATCACCACATGGCGGCCCGCGAGGTCACTCTCGGGAACCCCGCGCGCCAGCACCCGGCGGCAGACCTCGAAGATCTCGCCGGGGTCGGGCAGCCGGCCCTTGCCGGTGTCGACGCCGGTGAGCCGCCCGACGGCGGGCTCGATGACGACGGCGCCCCGGCGGCGCAGGGTGGCGACGTTCTCCCGGGTGGCCGGGTGCTCCCACATCTCGGTGTGCATGGCGGGGGCGAAGACCACGGGACAGCGGGCGGTCAGGAGCGTGTTGGTGAGCAGGTCGTCGGCGAGCCCGTGGGCGGCCTTGGCCAGCATGTCCGCCGTGGCCGGGGCGACCACCACGAGGTCGGCCTCCTGCCCGATCCGCACGTGCGGGACCTCGTGGACGTCCTGCCAGACCTCGTCGGACACGGGGTGACCGGAGAGCGCCGACCAGGTGGCCGCGCCCACGAAGTGCAGCGACGCGGCGGTCGGGACGACCCGTACGTCGTGGCCGGACTCGGTCAGCCGGCGCAGCAGCTCGCACGCCTTGTAGGCGGCGATGCCCCCGCTGACCCCCAGGACCACCTTCGGCTTGTCCACTGCGTCTCCCCGCACTCGGCACCGTAACGGCAACATGTGCGTCCCATGCTGCCTCACCGCGTGCGGCGCGTTCATCCGGCCCCGGACACACCTCAGGCCCGGCGGACGGGCCGCCGGGCCTGGAGTGAAGGTGCTGCGGTGCTGCTGCGTTACTGCGCGGGGCCCTCGATGGCCTCGGAGGTCAGCAGGCCCGCGTTGATCTCGCGGAGCGCGATCGACAGCGGCTTCTCGTGCACGTGGGTGTCGACGAGCGGACCGACGTACTCGAGGAGGCCTTCACCGAGCTGCGAGTAGTACGCGTTGATCTGACGGGCGCGCTTGGCCGCGTAGATCACCAGGCTGTACTTCGAGTCGGTGGCCTCGAGGAGCTCATCAATCGGCGGGTTGATGATGCCCTCGGGCGTGGTGATGGAAGAGGACACTCTCTGCCTTCCGAAGGGGGTGTAGATCAAAGATCCGGGCGATCGTGACGATCGTCGGGATCTAAGCCTGAAGCATCAAGGCTAGCAGCTCGCGTGCCACATCCTCGACGGAGGTGTTGACGAGCGTCGTATCGAACTCCGCCTCGGCGGCCAGCTCGACCTTGGCGGCGTCGAGCCGGCGCTCGATGACCTCGGGGGCCTCGGTGCCCCGGCCGGTGAGCCGGCGCACCAGCTCCTCCCAGCTCGGCGGGGCCAGGAAGACCAGACGCGCGTCGTCCATCGACTGGCGGACCAGCCGGGCGCCCTGGAGGTCGATCTCCAGCAGGACCGGCTCGCCCGCTTCCAGGCGGTCCAGCACGGCCCGGCGGGGCGTCCCGTAGCGGTTGCCCGCGAACTCGGCCCACTCCAGCAGCTCGCCGTTGGCGATGAGCTTGTCGAACTCCTCGTCGTCCACGAAGAAGTAGTGGACGCCGTTGCGCTCCCCGGGGCGCGGCTTCCGTGTCGTCGCCGACACGGAGAGCCAGACCTCGGGGTGCACGGAGCGCATATGGGCGACGACCGTGCTCTTGCCGACCCCCGAGGGGCCGGAGAGCACGGTCAGCCGCGGACGTACGTCCGGGGGTACGGGGGACGTCCCCCGGGATGTTGCAGCCATGGAGCGATTATCCAGGTTCTCAGGAGTGCCTGAGAACGTCAGGCGGGACTGCCGCCGAACTCACGCTCCAGGGATGCGATCTGGTTGGAGCCAAGACCCCTGACCCGGCGGCTCTCGGAGATGCCGAGACGCTCCATGATCTGCTTGGCGCGGACCTTGCCGACGCCCGGCAGGGATTCCAGCAGTGCGGAGACCTTCATCTTCCCGATGACGTCGTTCTCCTGGCCCTGCTTGATGACCTCGTGGAGGGAGGCGCCGGAGTGCTTGAGTCGATTCTTGACCTCGGCCCGCTCCCGGCGAGCCGCGGCGGCCTTTTCGAGCGCGGCTGCGCGCTGTTCAGGGGTAAGGGGCGGAAGAGCCACGCCTACGTCACCTCGGATGTCGATCTGTCGGATACGGACCGGCGGGGAAGCTGGACGCCACCCCACCAGGTGAGAGCCGGACACACGGTGCTCGGCCGCTCTTCGACGGAGACTAGCGCCAAGGGCCGCCGTAGTCAGCGAGAACAGACGAAAAGTCCTGGTCAGCTGTGGCCGACCAGGATTTTCCCGACATATCGACCAGGTTTCCCGTCAGTAATTCGTCAACACGCTGGAAACGTGTCAGGGTCAGCTGCCGGATACGGCGGCGCGGACCTCGTCCGCGAACCGTTCGGCCGCTTCGCGCAGCCCGGACGCGTCCGGGCCGTGGCGCAGCACGCCCCGGCTCACGCTGGGCACCACGTTGCCCACCGCGGCGCCGAACACCGCCGGAAGATCCGCCGGGGTCGCGCCCTGGGCGCCGATGCCGGGCGCGAGCAGCGGCCCGTTGATCGCCAGGTCCGCCCCTGCGTCGCCGAGCGTCGCGCCGACCACCGCGCCGACCGAGCCGAGCGGAGCCGCCCCCGCGTTCTCGGCGGCCATGTGGTCGAGCATCAGCTGGGCGAGCGAGCGGCCGTCGGCGGCCAGCGCCCGCTGGACCTCGGCGCCCTCCGGGTTGGAGGTGAGGGCGAGGACGAAGACGCCCGCGCCGGAGACGGCGGCGGCGTCCAGCGCCGGACGCAGCGAGCCGAAGCCGAGGTACGGGGAGACGGTGACGGCGTCGGAGAAGAGCGGGGAGTCCTTGTCCAGGTAGGTCGCCGCGTAGGCGCCCATGGTGGAGCCGATGTCGCCGCGCTTGGCGTCCATCAGGACCAGGGCCCCGGCGGCGCGGGCCTCCTCCACGGCCTTCTCCAGGACGGCGATGCCGCGCGAGCCGAACCGCTCGAAGAACGCGGACTGCGGCTTGAGCACGGCGACCCGGTCGGCCAGCGCCTCCACGACGGTCCGGGTGAAGCGCTCCAGGCCCGCGATGTCGTCGTCCAGGCCCCAGGAGGTGAGCAGGGACGCGTGCGGGTCGATGCCGACGCAGAGCGGCCCGCGGGTGTCCATGGCGTGGCGCAGCCGGGCGCCGAAGGGTTCGAGGGTCACAGGGCGGCCTTCTTCCGGGTCTCGGCGCCGACGGCCTCGGCGAGGGTGGCGTACGGGGAGGTGGCGAGCCGGGCGGCGAGGCCCTTGTGGATCGCGCGGGCGTAGCAGGGACCTTCGTAGATGAAGGCGCTGTAGCCCTGGACGAGGGTGGCCCCGGCGAGGATGCGCTGCCAGGCGTCCTCGGCGTTCTCGATTCCTCCGACGCCCACCAGGGTGATCCGGTCCCCCACCCGGGCGTACAGGCGGCTCAGGACCTCCAGCGAGCGTGCCTTGAGGGGGGCGCCGGACAGTCCGCCGGTCTCGCCCAGCAGCTCCGGGTCCGACTTCAGGCCGAGGCCCTCGCGGGCGATGGTGGTGTTGGTGGCGATGATGCCGTCCAGGCCCAGCTCCACAGCGAGGTCGGCGACGGCGTCGACGTCCTCGTCCGCGAGGTCCGGGGCGATCTTGACGAGCAGCGGGACGCGCCGGGTGGTGACGGTGCGGTCGGCGGCCTCGCGTACGGCGGTGAGCAGCGGGCGCAGCGATTCGGTGGCCTGGAGATTGCGCAGGCCGGGGGTGTTGGGCGAGGAGACGTTGACGACCAGGTAGTCGGCGTGGGCGGCGAGGGCCTCGGTGGACTTCACGTAGTCCGCGGCGGCCTCGGCCTCGGGGACGACCTTGGTCTTGCCGATGTTGACGCCGACCGTGGTGCGGAAGACGGGGTTACGCGCGGCGAGGCGGGCGGCGACGGCGGCGGAGCCCTCGTTGTTGAAGCCCATGCGGTTGATCAGCGCACGGTCGGCGACGAGCCGGAAGAGGCGCTTCTTGGGGTTGCCGGGCTGCGGTTCGCCGGTGACGGTGCCGATCTCGATGTGGTCGAAGCCGAGCATCGCCATGCCGTCGATCGCGACGGCGTTCTTGTCGAAGCCGGCGGCGAGGCCGAAGGGGCCGTGCATCCGCAGGCCGAGGGCCTCGGTGCGCAGCTCCTGGTAGCGGGGGGCGAGGGCGGCGGCGACGAAGGTGCGCAGGACGGGGATCCGGGCGGCGAGGCGGATCCAGCGGAAGGCGGCGTAGTGGGCCTGCTCGGGGTCCATCCGCTTGAAGACCAGCCGGAAGAAGAGCTTGTACATGAGGAGATGTCCTTGGTGCTCGGTGTACTCGACAGGGCTCGCAAAGAGGGGGACACCGTTTCCGGTGTCCCCCTCTCCGGGCGGCTAGTCGCGCGCCGCGGTCAAGTGTTCCGCGTGTTCCTGGAGGGAACGGACGCCCACGTCGCCGTGGTTGAGGGCGTCGATGCCCTGGACGGCGGCGGCGAGCGCCTGGACCGTGGTCAGGCACGGTACGGAGCGGGAGACGGCCGCGGTGCGGATGTCGTAGCCGTCGAGGCGGCCGCCGGTGCCGTAGGGCGTGTTGACGATGAGGTCGACCTCGCCGTCGTGGATGAGCTGGACGATCGTCTTCTCGCCGTTCGGGCCGGGGCCCTCGGACTGCTTGCGCACGACGATGGCGTTGATGCCGTTGCGCTTGAGGACCTCGGCGGTGCCGGAGGTGGCCATCAGCTCGAAGCCGTGGGCGACCAGCTCACGGGCCGGGAAGATCATCGAGCGCTTGTCCCGGTTGGCGACCGAGATGAACGCGCGGCCCTTGGTGGGCAGCGGGCCGTAGGCGCCGGCCTGCGACTTGGCGTACGCCGTGCCGAAGACCGAGTCGATGCCCATGACCTCACCGGTGGAGCGCATCTCCGGGCCGAGGACCGTGTCGACGCCCCGGCCGTGGATGTCGCGGAAGCGCGACCACGGCATCACGGCCTCCTTGACGGAGATCGGCGCGTCCAGCGGCAGCGTGCCGCCGTCGCCGGTCTTCGGCAGCAGGCCCTCCTCGCGCAGCTCGGCGATGGTCGCGCCCAGCGAGATGCGGGCGGCGGCCTTGGCGAGCGGGACGGCGGTCGCCTTCGAGGTGAAGGGGACCGTGCGGGAGGCGCGCGGGTTGGCCTCCAGGACGTACAGGATGTCGCCGGAGAGCGCGAACTGGATGTTGATCAGTCCGAGCACGCCGACGCCCTTGGCGATGCCCTCGGTGGAGGCGCGCAGCCGCTTGATGTCGAAGCCGCCGAGCGTGATCGGGGGCAGGGCGCAGGCCGAGTCGCCGGAGTGGATGCCGGCCTCCTCGATGTGCTCCATGACGCCGCCGAGGTAGAGCTCGTGGCCGTCGTAGAGGGCGTCCACGTCGATCTCGATGGCGTCGTCGAGGAAGCGGTCGACCAGGACCGGCCGGGTGGGGCTGATCTCGGTGGACTCGGAGATGTACGAGGCGAGGCGCGTCTCGTCGTACACGATCTCCATGCCGCGCCCGCCGAGGACGTAGGACGGCCGTACGAGGACGGGGTAGCCGATCTCGTCGGCGATGGCCTTGGCCTCGGCGAAGGTGGTGGCGGTGCCGTGCTTGGGCGCGGGCAGTCCGGCCTCGGCGAGGACCCGGCCGAAGGCGCCGCGGTCCTCGGCGGCGTGGATCGCCTCCGGGGAGGTGCCGACGACGGGCACGCCGTTGTCCTTGAGCGCCTGCGCGAGGCCGAGCGGGGTCTGGCCGCCGAGCTGCACGACGACACCGGCGATCGGGCCCGCCAGCGATTCGGCGTGCACGATCTCCAGGACGTCCTCCAGGGTGAGCGGCTCGAAGTAGAGCCGGTCGGAGGTGTCGTAGTCGGTGGAGACGGTCTCCGGGTTGCAGTTGACCATGACGGTCTCGAAGCCCGCGTCGCTCAGGGCGAAGGAGGCGTGCACACAGGAGTAGTCGAACTCGATGCCCTGGCCGATGCGGTTGGGGCCCGAGCCGAGGATGATCACGGCCGGCTTGGTGCGGGTCGCGACCTCGCTCTCCTCGTCGTAGGAGGAGTAGAAGTACGGCGTCTTCGCGGCGAACTCGGCGGCGCAGGTGTCGACCGTCTTGTAGACCGGGCGGATGCCGAGCGCGTGCCGGACCTCGCGGACGACGTCCTCGCGCAGCCCGCGGATCTCGCCGATCTGGGCGTCGGAGAAGCCGTGCCGCTTGGCCTCGGCGATCAGGTCGGCGTCCAGGCGTTCGGCGGAGGCCAGCTCGTCGGCGATCTCCTTGATCAGGAAGAGCTGGTCGACGAACCAGGGGTCGATCTTCGTGGCGTCGAAGACCTCCTCCTGGGTGGCACCGGCGCGGATGGCCTGCATGACGGTGTTGATGCGGCCGTCGGTCGGGCGGACCGCTTCCGCGAGCAGCTCGGCCTTGTCGCCGACCGGGCCGGTGAAGGCGAACTGCGAGCCCTTCTTCTCCAGCGAGCGCAGGGCCTTCTGCAGGGCCTCGGTGAAGTTCCGGCCGATGGCCATGGCCTCGCCCACCGACTTCATGGTGGTGGTGAGGGTGGCGTCGGCGGAGGGGAACTTCTCGAAGGCGAAGCGGGGGGCCTTGACGACGACGTAGTCGAGGGTCGGCTCGAAGGAGGCCGGGGTCTTCTCGGTGATGTCGTTGGGGATCTCGTCCAGGGTGTAGCCGACGGCCAGCTTGGCGGCGATCTTGGCGATCGGGAAGCCGGTGGCCTTGGAGGCGAGCGCCGAGGAGCGGGAGACGCGCGGGTTCATCTCGATGACGATGACCCGGCCGTCGGTGGGGTCGATGGCGAACTGGATGTTGCAGCCGCCGGTGTCGACGCCGACCTCGCGGATGATCGCGATCCCGACGTCGCGCAGCCGCTGGTACTCGCGGTCGGTGAGCGTCATCGCCGGGGCGACGGTGATCGAGTCGCCGGTGTGGACGCCCATCGGGTCGAAGTTCTCGATGGAGCAGACGACCACGACGTTGTCGTTCTTGTCGCGCATCAGCTCCAGCTCGTACTCCTTCCAGCCGAGGATGGACTCCTCCAGGAGCACCTCGGTGGTCGGGGAGAGCGTGAGGCCCTGTCCGGCGATGCGGCGCAGCTCCTCCTCGTCGTGGGCGAAGCCGGAGCCGGCGCCGCCCATGGTGAAGGAGGGACGGACGACGACGGGGTAGCCGCCGAGGGTGTCGACGCCGGCGATGACGTCGTCCATGGTGTGGCAGATGACCGAGCGGGCGGACTCGCCGTAGCCGATCTTCTCCTTGACGGCTGCCACGACGCCCTTGAAGAGGTCGCGGTCCTCGCCCTTGTTGATCGCCTCGACGTTGGCGCCGATGAGCTCGACGCCGTACTTCTCCAGGACACCGTTCTCGTGCATGGAGATCGCGGTGTTCAGGGCGGTCTGGCCGCCGAGGGTGGGCAGGAGCGCGTCGGGGCGCTCCTTGGCGATGATCTTCTCGACGAACTCGGGGGTGATCGGCTCGACGTAGGTGGCGTCGGCGATCTCCGGGTCGGTCATGATCGTCGCCGGGTTGGAGTTCACCAGGATGACGCGCAGGCCCTCGGCCTTGAGGACGCGGCAGGCCTGGGTGCCGGAGTAGTCGAACTCGGCGGCCTGGCCGATGACGATCGGACCGGAGCCGATGACCAGGACGGACTGGATATCGGAGCGCTTAGGCACGCTGGCCCTCCATCAGGGAAACGAAGCGGTCGAAGAGGTACGCGGCGTCGTGCGGGCCGGCGGCCGCCTCGGGGTGGTACTGGACGCTGAACGCGGGCCGGTCCAGGAGCTGGAGCCCCTCGACGACCTGGTCGTTCAGGCAGACGTGGGAGACCTCGGCGCGGCCGAACTCGGTGTCGGAGACCTGGTCGAGCGGGGCGTCGACGGCGAAGCCGTGGTTGTGCGCGGTGACCTCGACCTTGCCGGTGGTGCGGTCCTGTACCGGCTGGTTGATGCCGCGGTGGCCGTACTTCAGCTTGTAGGTGCCGAAGCCGAGCGCGCGGCCGAGGATCTGGTTGCCGAAGCAGATGCCGAAGAGCGGGGTGGAGCGCTCCAGCACGCCGCGCATCAGGGCGACGGGGTGGTCGGCGGTGGACGGGTCGCCCGGGCCGTTGGAGAAGAAGACGCCGTCGGGCTGGACCGCGTACACCTCTTCCAGGGTGGCGGTGGCGGGCAGGACGTGCACCTCGATGCCGCGTTCGGCCATCCGGTGCGGGGTCATGCCCTTGATGCCGAGGTCGACCGCGGCGACGGTGAACTTCTTCGTGCCGATAGCGGGGACGACGTACGCCTCCTCCGTCGCCACTTCGGCGGAGAGGTCGGCGCCGGTCATCTGGGGGGCCTGGCGGACCCGGGCGAGCAGGGTGCCCTCGTCGGGGATCGCGTCGCCGGAGAAGATGCCGACGCGCATCGCGCCGCGCTCGCGCAGGTGGCGGGTGAGGGCGCGGGTGTCGACACCGCTGATGCCGACGACGCCCTGGGCGGCCAGCTCCTCGTCCAGCGAGCGCTGCGAGCGCCAGTTGGAGGGCTTGCGAGCGGGGTCGCGGACGACGTAGCCGGAGACCCAAATACGGCCGGACTCGGGGTCCTCGTCGTTGACGCCGGTGTTGCCGACGTGCGGGGCCGTCATGACGACGACCTGGCGGTGGTACGAGGGGTCGGTCAGCGTTTCCTGGTAGCCGGTCATGCCGGTGGAGAACACCGCTTCGCCGAAGGTCTCCCCCACGGCCCCGTAGGCGCGGCCGCGGAAGGCGCGGCCGTCCTCCAGGACGAGTACGGCGGGGGTCTGTGCCCCCCGGGTGGAGAGGGTCATCGTGCGGTGCCTTCCGTCGTGGTGCTGGTGAGTTCGGTGTCGGCCGGGGTGCCGGTAAGCCGGTTGACGGCGTCGACCCAGGCCTGGTGCTCGGCGGCGCGGTCGGAGCGGAAGCCGGAGTCGATCAGCGTCTCGCCGTGCGCCCACGTGATGATCAGCAGGCCGCCCTCGGGGAGGACCTTGCCGGCGAGCGCTTGGTCGAGGCGGGCCTCGCGCAGGGCGTCGGCCGGGATGAAGAAGTCGGCCGCTCCGGGGCGTACGACGTCCAGGCCGCGGGCGGTGAGCGTCAGCTCGGTACGGCTGCGGGTGCCCAGCCCGTGCGCGACGATCCGGTCGAGCCACTGCCCGGCGGTGGTGGAGGCGTGGTAGCGCCCCTCCAGCGTCAGCAGCGTCTCGTCGTCGTCGAAGCCCTCGGGGGTGGCCGGGAGCTCCGGCAGGTCCGACTGGAGGCTGGCGCGCCACTTCCAGCCCTGGCGCATCAGCCAGTAGACGAGGGCGATGAAGACGAACAGGCCGATCACCCAGGCGATGCGGGCGGCCCAGTCCGTCACTTCCGCCGACTTCTGCTCGGCGGCCAGGTGGTACAGGGGGGTCAGAGTTGTCACGCGAGCTTCCCGTCGACGACCGTGGCACGGCCCCGCAGGAAGGTGTGGGTGACACGGCCCGGCAGCTCACGGCCCTCGTAGGGGGTGTTGCGGCTGCGGGACGCGAAGCCCGCGGGGTCCACTGCTCCACGGTATGCCGGATCGACCAGAGTGAGGTTGGCGGGCTCACCCGCCGAGACGGGACGGCCGTGTCCTTCGAGCCGGCCGATGGCCGCGGGGCGGAAGGACATGCGGTCGGCGACGCCCGCCCAGTCGATCAGACCGGTGTCCACCATCGTCTGCTGGACGACCGAGAGCGCGGTCTCCAGGCCCACCATGCCCATGGCGGCCGCGGCCCACTCGCAGTCCTTGTCCTCGTGCGGGTGCGGGGCGTGGTCGGTGGCGACGCAGTCGATCGTTCCGTCGGCCAGCGCCTCGCGCAGGGCCAGGACGTCGGCCTCGGTGCGCAGGGGCGGGTTCACCTTGTAGACCGGGTTGTAGGTGCGGACCAGCTCGTCGGTGAGGAGGAGGTGGTGCGGGGTGACCTCGGCGGTGACGTTCCAGCCCTTGGACTTGGCCCAGCGGACGATCTCCACGGAGCCGGCGGTGGAGAGGTGGCAGATGTGGACGCGGGAGCCGACGTGGGCGGCGAGGAGGACGTCGCGGGCGATGATCGACTCCTCGGCGACGGCGGGCCAGCCGCCGAGTCCCAGCTCGGCCGAGACGATGCCCTCGTTCATCTGGGCGCCCTCGGTGAGGCGGGGCTCCTGGGCGTGCTGGGCGACGACGCCGTCGAAGGCCTTCACGTACTCCAGGGCGCGGCGCATGATCACGGCGTCGTCGACGCACTTGCCGTCGTCGGAGAAGACCTTCACCCCGGCGGCCGAGTCGTGCATGGCGCCGAGCTCGGCGAGCTTCTTGCCCTCCAGGCCGACGGTGACGGCGCCGACGGGCTGCACGTCGCAGTAGCCGGACTCCTTGCCGAGCCGCCAGACCTGCTCGACGACGCCGGCGGTGTCGGCGACGGGGAAGGTGTTGGCCATGGCGTGCACGGCGGTGAAGCCGCCGACCGCCGCGGCCTTGGTGCCGGTGAGGACGGTCTCGGAGTCCTCGCGGCCCGGCTCGCGCAGATGGGTGTGCAGGTCGACCAGGCCGGGCAGCAGGATCTGCCCCTCGGCCTCGATGACGGCGGCGCCCTCGGCTTCGAGGCCGGTACCGACCGCGGCGATGGTCTCGCCGTCGATCAGGACGTCCTGCGGCTCCCCGCCGAGGATCCGCGCACCGCGGACAATGATCTTGCTCATGGTTACTTGTTCTCCTCGGTACGGGCGGGGGCGGCGGACAGCGCGGTGTCGGAGCCGCCGAGCAGCAGGTAGAGCACGGCCATGCGGATGGAGACGCCGTTGGCGACCTGCTCGACGACCGTGCAGCGGTCGGAGTCGGCGACCTCGGCGGTGATCTCCATGCCGCGGACCATCGGGCCGGGGTGCATGACGACGGCGTGCTCGGGCATCTTCGCCATCCGCTCGCCGTCCAGGCCGTAGCGGCGGGAGTATTCGCGCTCGGTCGGGAAGTAGGCGGCGTTCATCCGTTCGCGCTGCACACGCAGCATCATGACCGCGTCGGACTTCGCCAGCACGTCGTCGAGGCTGTAGCTGACGTCGCAGGGCCACTGCTCGACGCCCACGGGGACGAGGGTGGGCGGGGCCACCAGGGTGACGTGCGCGCCGAGCGTGGTGAGCAGGTGGACGTTGGAGCGGGCGACGCGGCTGTGCAGGATGTCGCCGACGATCGTGATGCGGCGGCCGTCCAGGTCGCGGCCGAGCCCGGCGTCGGGGCCGACGAGCCGGCGGCGCATCGTGAAGGCGTCCAGCAGGGCCTGGGTGGGGTGTTCGTGGGTGCCGTCCCCGGCGTTGACCACGGCCCCGTCGATCCAGCCGGAGGTGGCGAGCCGGTAGGGGGCGCCGGAGGCTCCGTGCCGGATGACGACGGCGTCGGCGCCCATCGCCTCCAGGGTGAGCGCGGTGTCCTTCAGGGACTCGCCCTTGGAGACGGAGGAGCCCTTGGCGGAGAAGTTGATGACGTCGGCGGACAGCCGCTTGGCGGCCGCCTCGAAGGAGATGCGGGTCCGGGTCGAGTCCTCGAAGAAGAGGTTGACGACGGTACGGCCGCGCAGGGTGGGGAGCTTCTTGATCGGCCGGTCCGCGACCCGGGCCATCTCCTCGGCGGTGTCGAGGATCAGGACGGCGTCGTCGCGGGTGAGGTCGGCGGCCGAGATGAGGTGACGCTTCATCTGGGGTTCTCCGGGTGGCTGGAGGGGGTTTCAGGCATGCGGGCGCGCAGAGGGGCGCCGTACGGCCCCACAGGGGCGTACGGGAGGGTTCGGGCTACTGCGCGTCCGCGGGGGCGGTCTGCTTGACCCCGAGCAGCACGGCGTCGCGGCCGTCCTCCTCGGCGAGCTGGACCTTGACCGTCTCCCGCAGCGACGTGGGGAGGTTCTTGCCGACGTAGTCCGCGCGGATCGGCAGTTCCCGGTGGCCGCGGTCGACGAGGACCGCGAGCTGCACCGCGCGGGGGCGGCCGATGTCGCCGAGCGCGTCGAGGGCGGCGCGGATCGTGCGGCCGGAGAAGAGCACGTCGTCGACCAGGACGACCAGGCTGCCCTCGATCCCCTCGCCGGGGATGTCGGTGCGGGCCAGGGCGCGCGCCGGGCGCAGCCGCAGGTCGTCGCGGTACATGGTGATGTCGAGTGATCCGACCGGCGTCTTCCGGCCGGTGATCTCCTCGAGTTTGTCGGCGAGCCGGCGGGCGAGGAACACGCCCCGGGTCGGGATGCCGAGCAGCACCACGTCGTCGGCGCCCTTGGCGCGTTCGACGATCTCGTGGGCGATACGGGTCAGCACACGGGCGATGTCGGGGGCCTCGAGAACGGGGCGCGCCGCGTTGCCGGTGTCGTCGTGCTGTGCGTCCATAAGAAACGGACCTCCTTCTCCGCCTCACGGGACGGATCGTTAAAGGACGTCGAATTTGCGTCATCCACGCTACCAGGGCTTGCGCCCGGCCCTGGCCCCACCCCCGGGAGGTGCCGGTCCGGACCATTCGGCTTGACGCATCCAAGTAACGCTGCGTAACCTCACAGTGAGTTACCAGCCACGCGGCGGAGCCGCACACTGTTCCAGCGTCCGGGGAGCCATATGTCCAGCGAATACGCAAAACAGCTCGGGGCCAAACTCCGTGCCATCCGCACCCAGCAGGGCCTTTCCCTCCACGGCGTGGAGGAGAAGTCCCAGGGCCGCTGGAAGGCCGTCGTGGTCGGTTCGTACGAGCGCGGCGACCGTGCCGTGACCGTGCAGCGCCTCGCCGAGCTGGCGGACTTCTACGGGGTCCCGGTGCAGGAGCTGCTGCCCGGCACGACGCCGGGCGGAGCCGCCGAGCCGCCGCCGAAGCTCGTCCTGGACCTGGAGCGCCTCGCCCACGTCCCGCCGGAGAAGGCCGGTCCGCTGCAGCGCTACGCGGCGACCATCCAGAGCCAGCGCGGTGACTACAACGGCAAGGTGCTCTCGATCCGCCAGGACGACCTGCGCACCCTGGCCGTGATCTACGACCAGTCGCCGTCCGTGCTGACGGAGCAGCTCATCAGCTGGGGCGTGCTGGACGCGGACGCGCGCCGCGCGGTCTCCCACGACGAGAGCTGAGCGAGCGGGGCCGGACCCCGCAGCAGAAACGTGCCGCCGGGTGGGCGGGACCTTCGGGTCCCGCCCACCCGGCGTTGGTGTGCCCGAGGCCGCCCCGGGGACACCGAAGGGCCCACAGCCGGTCGGCTGTGGGCCCTTCGTGGTGTGCGGCCGCATCACGGCCGCCGGGGCTACTGCTCCCGGCGGAGGTTCGGCTTGAGGTCCTTGAAACGGGCCAGCAGGCCGTTCACGAAGGACGGGGAGTCATCGGTGGAGAACTCCTTGGCGAGCTGGACGGCCTCGTCGATCACCACGGCGTCCGGGGTCTCGTCCATCCAGATCAGCTCGTACGCACCGAGCCGCAGGATGTTCCGGTCGACGACCGGCATGCGGTCGATCTCCCAGTCCACGGCGTAGGTGACGATGAGATCGTCGATCCGGTCCGCGTACTGCGCGTACCCCTCGACGAGCTCCATCGTGAACTCACCGACCGGCGGCTGACGGTCGTCGGTCCGCGAGTGCCGTACCCAGTCCGCGAGGACCCGTCGCACGGACTCACCGCGCTGGTCGGCCTCGAAGAGAATCTGGAAGGCGCGCTTGCGGGCCTTGTTCCGGGCGGCCACGGTTAGCTGTTCACCCGGCCGAGGTAGTCGCCCGAGCGGGTGTCGACCTTGATCTTCTCGCCGGTGGTGATGAAGAGCGGCACGCCGATCTCGTAACCGGTCTCCAGCGTGGCGGGCTTGGTGCCGCCGGTGGAGCGGTCGCCCTGGACGCCCGGGTCGGTGTGCTGGATCGTCAGCTCGACGGCGGCGGGCAGCTCGACGTAGAGCACCTCGCCCTCGTACTGGGCGACGGAGGCGGTGAAGCCCTCGATCAGGAAGTTGGCGGCGTCGCCGACGGCCTTGCGGTCGACCATGAGCTGGTCGTACGTGTCCATGTCCATGAAGACGAAGTACTCGCCGTCCATGTACGAGAACTGCATGTCGCGGCGGTCAATGGTGGCCGTCTCGACCTTCACGCCGGCGTTGAACGTCTTGTCGACGACCTTCCCGGAGAGCACGTTCTTGAGCTTGGTGCGCACGAAGGCAGGGCCCTTGCCGGGCTTGACGTGCTGGAACTCGACGACGGACCAGAGCTGGCCTCCGTCGAGCTTGAGCACCATGCCGTTCTTGAGGTCGTTCGTGGAAGCCACGGTTGCGGAATCTCCTGGACTGAAGCTGGTGGAACGACCGAGGATCCGCGCTAGAGCGCGAGCAGCTCCTTGGTCGTCATGGTGAGTAGCTCGGGTCCGCCGTCCGCCTCGGGGCGCACGACGAGCGTGTCATCGATCCGGACACCGCCCCGGCCCGGGAGGTGGACCCCCGGTCCGACGGTGACCGGCACACAAGCGTCCAGTTTACCCATGGCTGTCGGTGCCAGTTGCGGGTCCTCCTCGATTTCGAGCCCCACACCGTGCCCCGTCACCGGCTGAAGGCCCTCTCCGTGTCCCGCGGACTCCAGCGGATGCCGGGCCGCACGGTCCACGTCCCGGTAGGCGGCACCGGGCGCCAGGGCCTCCCTGCCTGCCCGCTGAGCGGCGAAAACAAGGTCGAACAGCTCGATCTGCCACTCGGCGGGGGCGGTGCCGATGACGAACGTGCGGCCGATCTCGCAGCGGTAGCCGTGGTAGCTCGCGCCGAGGCGGACGGAGAGGAAATCTCCCTCCTCCACCCTGCGGTCCGAGGGCCGGTGGCGTCCCTGGCCGGAGTTGGGCCCGGTGGCCACGGAGGTGACGAAGGCGGGGCCGTCCGCGCCGTGGTCGACGAGGCGGCGCTCCAGTTCCAGGGCGAGGTGGCGTTCGGTGCGGCCGACCAGGATCGATTCCAGGAGTTCACCGAGGGCCTGGTCGGTGATCTCGGCGGCGATCCGGAGGCAGCCGATCTCCTCCTCGTCCTTGACGATCCGCTGCTGTTCCACGGTGAAGCCCAGATCGGCCAGTCTCAGACGCGGGGCGGACTTCCCCATGGCCCGGTGCCGGGCCACGGTCAGATCGTGCTCCTCGACGGCCAGCGACTCCGCCCCCGACGCGGCGGCGAGATCGGCGGCGGCGACCACCGGGTCCGCCTCCGGGACGGGCAGCAGGTCGATCCGCAGCGCCTCGTGGGGCCGCCCGTGGGCGCCTTCGCCGGCCGGGGCGCGGGGGCAGAGCAGAACGTCCTCTCCGGGGCCGAGCAGCAGCACGGCGCCGGGGGCGCTCCGCCCGCGAGATAGCGGACGTTGGCGGGGCGGGAGACCAGGGCGGCCGCGGAGCCCGCGGCGGCGCACCGGTCGCGGAGCAGCCCGCGTCGGACGGCGTGCACCTCTGACATGGTTCGAGCGTACGAGCGGGCGCGGTGGCCCGCCCGGTCAGCGCATCCGACCGGGGGGCGAGGCTCCGCTACCAGGCGGGCGGGCTCGCGATGGAGCGGGCCAGCACGTCGTCCAGGACACGGGCGGTGGTCTCGACGTCGTACGTGGAGTTGTCGATGATCGGGAGGCCGGAGCCGTACCAGCCGGCCATCCGGCCGTGGATGCGGGCGACCTCCTCGTCGGAGAGCCGGCGGTTGCCGCTGCGCGCCGCGTTGCGCTCCAGGACGATCTCCAGGCCGGGCAGCAGGACCACGGGCAGCAGACCGGGGCCCACATGGCGCTTCCAGCCGCCGAGGCCGACGACCGGGCGGTCGGGGAAGACGGCGTCGTCGAGGATGCAGGAGATGCCGTTGGCGAGGAAGTTACGGGCGGCGAAGCCGCAGGTACGGCGGGCCAGACGGTACTGGGCCTCGGAGTGGTCGTTCCAGCCGGCCTGCGGGTCGGCGAAGCCGGAGCGGACCCATTCGCGGACGTCGTCGAGGGAGACATGGGCGGTCGGCACCCGGCGGCGGGCCGCCCAGAGCTTGGCGACGGTGGTCTTGCCCGCGCCGGCCGGACCGATGAGCAGCACGGCGAGCGTCGCGCCGCCGGTGCCGGGCTCGGCGGGGGGTGCGGGCAGCGGCACGGGGCCGCCCGGGGGCAGCTGGACGTGTCCGGTGTGGCCGACGGCCTCTCCGGCGGGGGGCGTGGGGCCGGTGCCGCTCCAGCCGGGGCCCGGGGCCTGGCCGGGTGCGGGCGAGGGCTGAGCGTGCCCGGGGACGGCAGGAGCCTGGCCGGGGGCCGGCGGGGGCGGGGCCTGGCCGGGGGGCGGAGGCGAGGGCAGTGCCTGCCCGGGGCCCGGGGGCGGCGGGGATATCGGGGGCGGGCCGGGGTGGCCGGGCTGCTGGGCGTGGTACGGCCGGCCGACGTGCCCGCTACCGGGTCCGTGGGGCGGCAGCGGGGCCCCCACTGCGTGCTGCATCCGGTGCCACTCCGTCTCGTCACTGCAACTGGCGCTGCTGGGAGGGCTACCGTACCTTCCCAGGCCGTCTCGGGGTGAACGGCCCGGGAGGGTACGAAGTGCCCGTCGGCCGCGCGGCGGGCGGACGGGAACCGCGGGGTGTCAGTCCGTCAGTTCGTCGGCCAGGGCGCGCAGGGCGAGCCGGTAGGAGCCGATGCCGAACCCGGCCACGGTGCCCGTGGCCACCGCCGCGACCACGGAGGTGTGCCGGAACTCCTCGCGGGTGTACGGGTTGGAGATGTGCACCTCGATCAGCGGGGCGGTCCGCTGGGCGGCCGCGTCCCGCATGCCGTACGAGTAGTGCGTGAAGGCCCCCGGGTTGAGAACGACCGGGATGGAGCCGTCCGCGGCCTCGTGGAGCCAGCGGATCAGCTCGCCCTCGTCGTTGGTCTCGCGTACGTCGACGTCGAAGCCGAGCTCCTTGCCGAGCGCGGTGCAGGTCTCGACGAGCCCGGCGTAGGAGGTGGCCCCGTAGACGTCGGGCTCGCGCGAGCCGAGCCGGCCGAGGTTGGGGCCGTTGAGGACGAGGACCCTGCGGGTCACGCGGAGACCTCCCCGTAGGCGGCGAGCAGGACGGCCGGGTCGGGGCCCTCCAGGACGGTGGGCTTGCCGATACCGTCGAGGACGATGAAGCGCAGCAGGTCCCCGCGCGACTTCTTGTCGACCTTCATGTTCTCCAGCAGCTTGGGCCACTGGTCGCCGCGGTAGGTGAGCGGCAGGCCCACCGACTCCAGGATCGTGCGGTGCCGGTCGGCGGTGGCGTCGTCGAGGCGTCCGGCGAGCCGGCCCAGCTCGGCGGCGAAGACCATGCCGATGGAGACGGCCGCCCCGTGACGCCACTTGTAGCGCTCGTTCTTCTCGATCGCGTGACCCAGCGTGTGGCCGTAGTTGAGGATCTCGCGGAGCCCGGCCTCCTTGAGGTCGCTGGAGACGACCTCGGCCTTGACCCGGATGGAGCGCTCGATCAGCTCGGCGGTGTGCGGCCCGGAGGGCGTACGGGCACCCTCGGGGTCGGCCTCGACCAGGTCGAGGATGACGGGGTCGGCGATGAACCCGGCCTTGATGATCTCGGCCATGCCGGAGACGTAGTCGTGGACCGGCAGCGATGCGAGGGCGGCGAGGTCGCAGAGGACCCCGGCGGGCGGGTGGAAGGCGCCCACGAGGTTCTTGCCCTCGGCGGTGTTGATGCCGGTCTTGCCGCCGACGGCCGCGTCGACCATGCCGAGCACGGTGGTCGGGACGGCGATCCAGCGGACTCCGCGCAGCCAGCTGGCGGCGACGAATCCGGCGACGTCCGTGGTGGCGCCGCCGCCGATGCCGACGATGACGTCGGTGCGGGTGAAGCCGGTCTGGCCGAGCGCCTTCCAGCAGTAGGCGGCGACCTCGACGGTCTTGGCCTCCTCCGCGTTGGGCAGCTGGATCGCGATGGCCTCGTAGCCCTGGTCGGCGAGGTCCTCGCGGACCGCCTCACCGGTCTCGGCGAGCGCCTCGGGGTGCAGGACGGCGACCCGCTTCGCGCGGTCGCCGATGAGCTGGGGCAGCTCGCCGAGGAGCTGGTGGCCGACGAGGACCTCGTACGGGTCGGAGCCCGCGGAGCCTGCGACCTGGATGCGGGTGGGGCCCTGCTGCGTCATGCCGGTGTTCTCCACGCCGGGGGCGGCTTCGCCCTCCGGCAGTTCCAGTGCGTCGATGATCGCCTGGGCGACCTCTTCGGGGGTGTTCTCGTCGGTCGCGACGACGGTACGGGCGACCTCCTCGTACAGATGGCGGCGGGCGTCCATCAGCTCGCGCCACTGACGGCGCGGGTTGACCGCGAGCAGCGGACGTGCGGCGCCGAGCCCGACGCGGCGGACGGCCTCGTCCACGTCCATGGAGAGGTAGACGACCGGCCGGCCGGCCAGCAGCTCCCTGGTCGCCCCGTCCAGGACGGCTCCGCCTCCGAGGGAGAGGACGCCCGGGTGCCCGGCGACGGCCGCGGCGACGGCCCGGCGCTCCAGGGCGCGGAAGTGCTCCTCGCCCTCGTCGTAGAAGATCTCCGCGATCGGCTTGCCGGCCTCGGCGACGACGTCCGCGTCGGTGTCCCGGTAGGTGGTGCCGAGCCGGGCGGCGAGCAGTTCGCCGACGGTGGACTTGCCGACGCCCATCGGGCCGACGAGGACGACCAGGGGGCCGCTCATCGGATCTGGAGGTGGTCGAGGTACGACTGGACGTTGCGACGGGTCTCGGCCACGCTGTCGCCGCCGAACTTCTCCGCGACCGCGTCGGCCAGGACCAGGGCGACCATCGCCTCCGCGACGATGCCCGCGGCCGGGACGGCGCAGACGTCGGAGCGCTGGTGGTGGGCCTTGGTGGCCTCGCCGGTGGTGACGTCCACGGTGGCCAGCGCGCGCGGCACGGTCGCGATGGGCTTCATCGCGGCACGGACGCGCAGCAGCTCGCCGGTGGTGAGCCCGCCCTCGGTGCCGCCGGACCGCCCGGAGGTACGCCGGATGCCCTCATCGGTGGCGACGATCTCGTCGTGCGCCTTCGAGCCGGGGACCCGGGCCAGCTCGAAGCCGTCGCCGACCTCGACGCCCTTGATCGCCTGGATGCCCATGAGGGCCGCGGCGAGCCGGGCGTCCAGGCGCCGGTCCCAGTGCACGTGCGAGCCGAGCCCGACGGGCACGCCGTACGCGAGCACCTCGACGACGCCGCCGAGGGTGTCGCCGTCCTTGTGGGCCTGGTCGATCTCGGCCACCATCGCCTTGGACGCGTCGGCGTCCAGGCAGCGGACCGGGTCGGCGTCCAGCTTCTCCACGTCGCCGGGGACCGGGACGACGCCGTACGGCGCCTTGGCCGCGGCCAGCTCGACGACATGGCTGACGATCTCGATGCCCGCGGTCTCCTTGAGGTAGGAGCGGGCGACGGTCCCGAGGGCGACGCGGGCGGCGGTCTCCCGGGCGCTGGCGCGCTCCAGGACCGGCCGGGCCTCGTCGAAGCCGTACTTCTGCATCCCCGCGAGGTCGGCGTGGCCGGGCCGGGGCCGGGTCAGCGGGGCGTTGCGGGCGAGCTGGGCGAGCTCCTCGGGGTCGACCGGGTCGGCCGACATGACCTGCTCCCACTTGGGCCACTCGGTGTTGCCGACCATGACGGCGACCGGGGAGCCCATGGTGAGCCCGTGGCGTACGCCGCCGAGGAAGGTGACCTCGTCCTTCTCGAACTTCATTCGCGCGCCGCGGCCGTAGCCGAGCCGTCGCCGGGCCAGCGCCTCCGCGACCATCTCCGTGGTGATCGGGACACCGGCGGGAAGACCCTCCAGCGTCGCCACCAGTGCGGGTCCGTGCGACTCCCCCGCGGTCAGCCAGCGCAACCTGCTCAACGGTGCTCCTCATGCTCGCGCCCGAAATCCAGTGGCGCCACCGGGTGCGCGGCCCTGGCCCGCCACCCCCGATCCTCCCACGAACGGAGGCACGATCCGGTCGCCGGTCCAGCAGACGGACCGGCGACGGGCGTGGACGGGGCGATCAGCGGGAGGCGAGCGCGGCTTCCCCGGCCTGCCGCATGGCGGCCAGCGGCGCCGGGATCCGGCCGGTCATCTGCTCGACCTGGAGCAGCGCCTGGTGCACGAGGAGGTCGAGCCCGCCGACGACAGCCCCGCCGTGCGCGGACCAGGCCGCGGCGAGCCGGGTGGGCCAGGGCTCGTACAGCACGTCGAAGAGGATGCCCGGAGCCTCGGGCACAAAGCCGGTGAAGGCGTCCGTCGCGCCTGCCGGGGTGGTGGCGATGACCAGGGGCGCGGTCAGTGCCGCCGCCGCGTCCGCCCAGTCGGCGATCCGGACGTCGACGCCCAGCCGCTCTCCCCAGCCGCGCATCTCGGCGGCCCGCTCGGGGCTGCGCACGTACGCCGTGACCGGCTGCCCCGCGCAGACCACCGCGAGCGCGGCCAGCGCGGAGGAGGCGGTGGCGCCGGCGCCGAGGACCGCGGCGGATTCCACCTTGTCGACGCCGCGTTCCCGCAGGGCGGCGACCATGCCGGGGATGTCGGTGTTGTCGCCGCCCCGGCGGCCGTCCTCGGTGAACACGACCGTGTTGACGGCCTCCACGGAGGCGGCCGTCGCGCTGACCTCGTCGAGCAGCGGGATGATCGCCCGCTTGAGCGGCATGGTCAGGGACAGCCCGGCCCAGGAGGCGTCAAGGCCCTCGACGAACCCGGGCAGCGCCGCCTCGTCGACCTCGAACCGGTCGTAGGACCAGTGCTCCAGGCCGAGTTCGGCGTAGGCGGCCCGGTGCAGGACCGGGGAGAGGGAGTGGGCGATGGGCGAGCCGAGGACGGCGGCCCGGCGGGGTGCGCTCACTGGCCGGCCTTCCCGTCCTCGTACTCCTGCCGGTTCTTCTCGTGCTCTTCGTTGGTCTCGGCGAAGACGGTCTTGTCCTCGTTGATCGAGACGAAGTAGTACCAGGGGCCCGGTGTGGGATTCATGGCCGAGTGCAGGGCGTCCGCACCCGGGTTGCTGATCGGACCGGACGGCAGACCGATGATCTTGTACGTGTTGTACGGGTCGTCGATCTTCCGCAGATCGTCGACGGCACCGATGTCCAGCGTGCTCTGGCCCTTGATGTAGTTGACCGTGGAGTCGAATTCCAGCCGCCCGACGGTCTCCATGTTGCCCGGCTTGAGCCGGTTGTAGACGACCCGCGCGACCTTGTCGAAGTCGTGCTTGTACTTGCCCTCGACCTGCACGAGGCTCGCGACGGTGATGAGCTCCCACGGAGTCTTCAGCCCGAGCTTCCTCGCGCTGCCCTCCAGGTCGAGCTTCCCGTACTCCTTGTTCGCCCGCGAGACCATCCGCTTCAGCGCGTCCTCGGGCTTGGACCCCTTGGCGACCGGATAGGCGGCCGGATAGAGGAATCCTTCCAGCGGGTCCTTCACGTCCGGGTTGTCATCGGCCCAGTCGGGGAGCCCCAGCGACTCCGCCTTCGTCTTGGCGATGCCGGCCGTGGTGCCCTTCTTGAGCTTGAGCCGCGTGTCGATCAGCTCGTAGACCTTCGCGTTACGCGTCCCCTCAGGAATCACGAACGCGTTCTGGCTCTTCGGATCGAGCATCAGCGTGACCGCGCTGGCCGCCGACATCTCCTTGTTCAGGAGATAGACGCCGGCCTGGATCAGCTTGCCCTTGGGGTTGTCGTTCTGCGCCGCGACAAAGGCGTCGGACGACTTGATAACCCCTTGCTTACGCAGAATGTTCGCGATGTCGTACCCGAACGCGCCCTCGGGAATCTCGACCTCGACCTGCTCGCTGCTGCCCGACCCCGCGTAGTCGGCCGGGGCGCCGAACTGCTTCTGCCAGAAGGTGTAACCGACGTAGCCGACCCCACCGAGGCCGCCGACCAGGACGACGGAGACCACCAGGCAGGCGCAGCCGCTGCGGCTCTTTTTCTTCTTGCCCTTGCCGCCCCGGCGCTCATTGCCACCACGGTCGCGGCGCGAGGAGCGTGATCCGTCGTCGTCCGGGTCATCGTCGTCGTCGCGCGGCTCACGGCCGGCCGGGTCGTCCGCACCGGTGAAGAAGGGGTGCGTCTCCTCCTGCGGCTGATCCGGATCCCAGTCCGTCGACGCCTGCTGGTGAGGCTGCTGTTGGGGCGCGGCCTCGCGGCGGCCCGGGGGCTGCGGCGGAGGGTAGGCCTCCGGCGTGCCGTAGTAGTCCTGGCCCGTGTCGTAGCCGCCGGGGTGCTGCGCGTACGGGTCCTGGGGCTCGGCCCCGTACGGCATGGCGGCCTGCTGGCCGGTGTCCCAGCCGCCGTTGTACTGCGGCTGGGCACCGGGCTGCTGGGCGTACGGGTCCTGGGGCGTGCCGTACTGCTGGTGGTTCTGCTGCTGGTGCTGGTGGTTCTGCTGCTGGTGCTGGTGGTTCTGCTGCTGGTGCTGGTGGCTCTGCTGCTGGCCGTACTGCTGATGCTGGCCGTACTGCTGCTGCTGGTGACCCTGGTACTGCTGGTGGTTCTGGTGCTGCTGTGCGTACGGGTCCTGCGGATAGGACTGCTGCTGGTCGCCGTACTGGCCCTGGCCGTGGGCGGCCTGGCGGCCTCCCCATCCCTGGTCCCCGTACAGGGGATCCTCGGGATGCCACGGTTCGGAGCCGGGGCCCCGGCCATACTCAGTCATCGATCCCCTAGAGCCGCGAGACGACGTTCCGTCTCTTCGCTTCGCTGTGCGGTTTATTCGAACACCGCCGCATCGCGCGGAACGTTACCGTATCGCGATCAGACAACCACTTCGACGCCCTCACCCGGGGGATTGCCTGACGCCCGTTCGGACTCCAGAGCGTTCTGAAGGATCACCACAGCGGCAGCCTGGTCGATGACAGACCGGCCCTTCTTGGACTTCACGCCCGAGGCGCGCATGCCCTGGGCCGCCGTCACTGTGGTCATCCTCTCGTCCACCAGTCGCACCGGGACCGGCGCGATCGACCGGGCGAACGTCTGCGCGAACTCCCGGACCTTGGCGGCCGCCGGACCCTCGCCGCCGCCGAGCGAGCGCGGCAGACCGAGGATGACCTCGATCGGCTCGTACTCCTCCACGATCTGGCGGAGCCGCCGGTGGGCGGCCGGGACATCACGTCCCGGCACGGTCTCCACCGGCGTGGCCAGGATCCCGTCGGGGTCGCACGAGGCGACCCCGATCCGGGCGTCCCCGACGTCGACGGCGAGCCGTCGGCCGCGGCGCATCGCCGTCATCCCGCTCGTCACGCCGTCTCGGTGACGAGGCGTTCCACCGCGGCGACGGCGTCGCCGATCGCGGCCGGGTTCGTGCCGCCGCCCTGGGCGACGTCCGGCTTGCCGCCGCCACCGCCGCCGAGGGTCTTCGCGGCCGTACGCACGAGGTCACCGGCCTTGAGACCGCGCTCGCGGGCGGCCTCGTTGGTGGCGATGACGGTGAGCGGGCGGCCGTTGGCCGTGGTGAACAGGGCCACGACGGCCGCGCGGCCCCCTGGATGCGGCCCCGCACGTCCAGGACCAGCTTGCGCAGGTCGTCGGCGGAGGTGCCGTCGGGGACCTGGCCGGTGACGAGGGCGACGCCGCGGACGTCCTTGGCGGACTCGACGAGCCCGGCGGCGGCCGCGAGAACCTTCTCCGCGCGGAACTTCTCGATCTCCTTCTCGGCGTCCTTCAGCTTGCCGAGCATGCCCGCGATCTTCTCGGGGAGCTCCTCGGCGCGGCCCTTGACCAGCTCCTGGAGCTGGGCGACGACCGTGTGCTCCTTGGCGAGGAAGTTGTACGCGTCCACGCCGACCAGGGCCTCGATGCGGCGCACGCCGGAACCGATGGAGGACTCGCCGAGCAGTTTCACCAGGCCCAGCTGGGCGGTGTTGCCGACGTGGGTGCCGCCGCAGAGCTCCTTGGAGAAGTCGCCGATGGTGACGACCCGGACCCGCTCGCCGTACTTCTCGCCGAACTCGGCGATGGCGCCCTGCTTCTTGGCCTCGTCGATCGACATGACCTCGGCCTGGACGTCGAGTTCACGCGAAAGGACCTCGTTGATCCGCTGCTCCACGTCGGTGAGGACCGTGCCGGGGACGGCGGCGGGCGAACCGAAGTCGAAGCGGAAGCGGCCCGGGGAGTTCTCGGAGCCGGCCTGGGCGGCCGTCGGGCCGAGCGCGTCGCGCAGCGCCTGGTGCGTGAGGTGCGTGGCGCTGTGGGCGCGGGCGATGGCCCGGCGGCGGGTGGCGTCGATGGAGGCGAAGACCGGGGCCCCGACCGTCACCTCGCCGACCTGGACGACGCCCTTGTGGACGTGGACGCCGGGGACCGGCTTCTGGACGTCGCGGACCTCGATCACGGCGCCCGTGTCGAGCCGGATACGGCCCGTGTCGGCGAGCTGGCCGCCGCCCTCGGCGTAGAAGGGGGTGCGGTCCAGGACGACCTCGACCTCGTCGCCCTCGGTGGCGGCGGGCGAGGGCACGCCGTCGACCAGCAGGCCGACGATGGTGGACTCGCCGGCCAGGCTGGCGTAACCGGTGAACTCGGTGGCGCCGGCGGTGTCGGCGACCTCGCGGTAGGCGGAGAGGTCGGCGTGACCGGTCTTCTTGGCGCGGGCGTCGGCCTTGGCCTTGTCGCGCTGCTCCTGCATGAGGCGGCGGAAGCCGTCCTCGTCCACGGAGAGCCCCTGCTCGGCGGCCATCTCCAGGGTGAGGTCGATCGGGAAGCCCCAGGTGTCGTGGAGCAGGAACGCCTTGTCCCCGGCGAGGACCCGGCCACCGGCGGCCTTGGTCTCGGTGACGGCGGTCTCCAGGATGTTGGTGCCGCCCTTGAGGGCCTTGAGGAAGGCGGCTTCCTCGGCGAGCGCGACCGTCTCGATGCGCTTGCGGTCGGTGATCAGCTCCGGGTACTGCTGCCCCATCGTGTCGATCACGACGTCGATGAGGTCCTTGACGACCGTGCCGGTGGCGCCCAGCAGACGCATGTTGCGGATGGCGCGGCGCATGATGCGGCGCAGCACGTAGCCGCGGCCCTCGTTGCCCGGGGTGACACCGTCGCCGATGAGCATCACCGACGTACGGATGTGGTCGGCGACGACACGGAGCGAGACGTCCGTGGACTTCTCGGCGCCGTAGCGGACGCCGGTCAGCTCGGTGGCCTTGTCCATGACGACGCGCAGGGTGTCGGTCTCGTACATGTTCTGTACGCCCTGGAGGATCATCGCCAGGCGTTCGAGGCCGAGACCGGTGTCGATGTTCTTGGACGGCAGGTCCCCGAGGATCGGGAAGTCCTCCTTGCCGTCGCCCGCGCCGCGCTCGTACTGCATGAAGACCAGGTTCCAGATCTCCACGTAGCGCTCGTCGTTGACGGCCGGGCCGCCCTCGACGCCGAACTCGGGGCCGCGGTCGTAGTTGATCTCCGAGCAGGGGCCGCAGGGTCCGGGGACGCCCATGGACCAGAAGTTGTCCTTCTTGCCCAGGCGCTGGATGCGCTCGGCGGGGACGCCGATCTTGTCGCGCCAGATGGCCTCGGCCTCGTCGTCGTCGAGGTAGACGGTGATCCAGAGCTTCTCGGGGTCGAGGCCGTAGCCGCCGTCCTCCACGGAGTTGGTCAGGGCCTCCCAGGCGAGCTGGATGGCCCCTTCCTTGAAGTAGTCCCCGAAGGAGAAGTTGCCGCACATCTGGAAGAAGGTGCCGTGACGGGTGGTCTTGCCGACCTCTTCGATGTCCGGCGTACGCACGCACTTCTGCACGCTGGTGACGCGCGGGGCGGGCGGCTTGACCTCGCCGAGGAAGTACGGCTTGAAGGGCACCATGCCCGCGGGGACCAGCAGCAGAGTCGGGTCGTCCGCGATGAGCGACGCCGAAGGCACGGCAGTGTGACCGCGCTCCTCGAAGAAGCTCAGCCAGCGGCGGCGAATTTCAGCCGACTCCATCAGTGGTCCTCATTCCGGTTGTTCGACTTGTAGGGAAGCTTGCGGTAGGTGTTCGGGTGCGCGGCGGGTTCGGGCGCTTCGACGGCCCAGTGCCGCTGCACGGGAAGGTCCGGGTCGGCCGGGGCCTCCAGGCCGAGGGCGCCGCCCAGTTCGGCTTCGCGCCGGACCATGCCCTCGCGTACGTCGAGGGCGAAGTCCTTGAGCTTGTGACCGGTCTCGATCGCCTTGTCCGCGGCCTGCGCCGCGAGGCTTTCGGGGGTCAGCTGCTTGAGCTTGCGGTTGACCTTGGTGGTGGCCCACACACCGGCGGCTGCGCCGGCGGTGAACCAGAACGTGCGGCGGAACATCGCTCGATCAGTCCTTCTGTCCGCGGGCGTTTCGGCGTTCGCGCCTGCGTTCGCGCGCCGAGGGTACGGTCCGGCCGACGATCACCGTACGGCGGGCGGAGCCACGGCCCCGCGCCGGTTCCGGTTCGGGCTCGGTACGGCGGCCGAGCGCCTGCCGTACGCCGTAGCCGAAGGCGGCGACCTTGACGAGGGGGCCGCCGAAGGTGGAGGCGACGGTGGTGGAGAGCGCGGAGGCGTTGGAGGTGACCTCCTGGACGTCACTCGCGATGGCGTCGACCTTGTCCAGCTGGGTCTGCGCGGAGCGCACCGTCGCCGAGGCGTCGGCCAGCAGCGGAACGGCCTGTTCGGTCACGTCCGCGACGAGTTTGGTGGTCGCCCTGAGCGTCTGGGCGAGCCTCACCAGCACCACGGCGAGGAACGAGACCAGGATCGCCCAGAAGACGGCCACGAGGATCCCGGCCACCTCTCCACCGGACACAGTGCACCGCTCTCTGCTTGTCGATCGGCCCCCTGCGGGGGCTTGTCTCCGTCGGTGCCGCCGGCTGCCGCCCGCGCGCCCGATCGTCGTCCCACGAGCCTATCGCGCCGCGCATCTCCTCCCCTACCGCATTCCCCGCGGGCCGGACGGGAGTTGTCCGACGAGATTGTACGGAGAGCTTTCAAGCCAGTACGCTCCGTGTTTCATGCGACGCCTGCAGGACCCCTCCCCGAATCCCGATGATCCCGACGCCCGTCCCGTGGCGGTGCCCGGCACCCTCCCGGCCGAACTGACCAGGTTCGTGGGCCGCGAGGGCGAACTGGCCGAGCTGGACGGGCTGTTGGAGGAGTCCCGGCTCGTCACTGTCGCCGGAGTGGCGGGCGTGGGCAAGACCCGGTGCGTCATCCGGGTCGCCGCGCTCCGGGAGAAACGGTACTGCGACGGGGTTCTGCTGGCCGAGCTGTCCACCGTCCGCGATGCGGACCTGCTGGAACACGCCCTGATCGACGCCCTGGGGCTGGCCGATCACACCAGCCGGCCGCCGCGCGCCGTCCTCGTCGAACACCTTCGCGAGCGGCGGACGCTGCTGGTGATCGACGGCTTCGAGCACCTCGTCGACGCCTGCGCCGGCCTCGTCACCGATCTGCTGCGCCGGGCCCCGGGCCTCCAGGTGCTCGCGGCCGGGCGCTGCCCGCTGCGGGTGGACGGGGAGCGGACGTACCCGCTCGCCCCGATGTCCGACGGGGACGCGGTGGAGCTCTTCACCGAACGGGCGCGCGGGGTGCGGCCGGGCTGGGCGCCCGCGGCGGCCGAGCGGGCGGCCGTGCTGGAGCTCTGCCACCGCCTCGACGGGATTCCGCTGGCCCTGGAGCTGGCGGCCGGGCGGCTGCGCGCCCTTTCGGTGGAGCAGGTGCTGCTGCGCCTCGACGACCGGTTCCGGCTGCTGACCGGGGGCCGTCGCGGTGCGCCGCCGCGCCATCAGACGCTGCGGACGGCGATCGGCTGGAGCCATGAGCTGTGCACGCCCGAGCAGCGGTTGCTGTGGGCGCGGCTCTCGGTGTTCGCCGGGCAGTTCGACCTGGAGGCCGCCGAGTACATCTGCGGCGGGGCGGATCTGCCGGCCGACTCGGTGCTCGATGTGCTGGACGAGCTGATCGCTCAGTCGGTGGTGGAGCGCGAGGACAGTCCGGCCGGGGCCCGCTACCGGCTGCTCGACACGGTCAGCGAGTACGGAGCGCAGTGGCTTGCGGCGGCCGGGGACGCCCAGCGGCTGCGGCGCCGGCACCGGGACTGGTTCCTGGGGCTCGCGACCTGGTGCGAGCTGGACTGGTTCAGTCCGCGCCAGGCGGAGGTGGCGGCGCGGATCGACAGCGAACTGCCCAATCTTCGCCGGGCGATGGAATGTTCGATGGAGAGCCCCGACGAGGTGCACCTCGCGCAGCACCTGGCGGGCACCCTGTGGTTCTACTGGGCCGGCTGCGGGCGGCTGTCCGAGGGGCGGCACTGGCTGGACCACGTCCTGGAGGAACCGACCCCGCACGATGCCGCCCGGCTGAAGGTGCTGTGGGTGCTGGGCTATGTGGCGGTGCTCCAGGGCGACGCGGTGGGCGCGATCTCGGCGCTCCAGGAGTGCCGGGAGGAGGCCGAGCGCAGCGAGGACGCGACGGCACTGGCGTACGCGGTGCACCGCACGGGGTGTCTGGCGATCGTGACGGACGACATGCCGCGCGCCGAGGAGCTGCTGCGCGAGGCGCTCGGCCGGTACCGCGAGGTCGGCGAGCTGAACAGCAACGTCCTGATGGCGCAGGTGGAGCTGGCCATGGCGGTGGCGTTCCTCGGCGATCTGGACGCGGCGGCGGTGATCTGCGACGAGGTCCGGGAGATCTGCGAGGACCACGGGGAGCGGTGGGCACTGGCGTACGCGCTGTACGTCCTGGCGTACGCGGCGCTGCGGCGGGGGCGGCCGGCGCGGGCGCGGCAGATGCTGGGCGAGTGCCTGACGATCGGCCGGACGTTCAACGACCTGCTGGGCACGGTGCTGTCGCTGGAGCTGCTGGCGCTGGTGACGGCGGTGGAGGGGGACGCCGGGGAGGCCGCCGTGCTCCAGGGCGCGGCGGAGGGCATCTGGCCGTCGGTGGGTCTGCAGCTGTTCGGCTCGGCGTTCTACGGGCGGCCGCGGGTGGAGTGCGAGGAGCGGGTGCGCCGGGAGCTGGGGAACGCGGCGTACGAGGAGGGGCTGCGGGTGGGCCGGCGGCTGGATCCGGCCACGGCGGTCGACCGGGCTCTGGCCGGTGGCGGACCGGGCGCGCCGGTGGTGGACGCGCCGGGTGCGGGCGGGGTGCCCGCGCCGGGCGGGCCCGGGGAAAGCGAAGGCCCGCCGCCTCCCGGATGACAGGGAGGGGCGGGCCGGAGCGCTGGTGAGAGCGGCTACGCCTGGATCAGCGGGCGTAGTACTCGACGACGAGCTGCTCGTCGCAGATCACCGGGATCTCCTTGCGGTTCGGGTCCCGGTCCAGGCGGAAGGCCAGGGCCTTCAGGTTCACCTGGAGGTAGCGCGGGGTCTCACCCTCGGTGTCGTAGCCACCCTCGCGGGCCACCTGGAAGGGGACCTTGGAGCGGCTGCGCTCGCGGACCTGGACGATGTCGTCCGGGCGCACGCGGAAGGACGGCTTGTCGACCTTGCCACCGTTGACCTCGATGTGGCCGTGGACGACCATCTGACGGGCCTGGTAGATGGTGCGGGCGATGCCCGAACGCAGGACCAGGGCGTCGAGACGGCGCTCGAGCTCGACGACCAGCGCCTCGCCCGTCTTGCCCTCGGCCTTCTTGGCGCGGTCGTAGGCGCGCGCCATCTGGCGCTCGCTGATGTCGTACTGCGCACGCAGGCGCTGCTTCTCCAGCAGACGGACCTTGTAGTCCGAGTTCTGCTTGCGGCCACGGCCGTGCTCACCCGGCGGGTACGGACGAGCTTCGAAGTACTTGACAGCCTTGGGCGTCAGGGCGATGCCGAGGGCACGCGACTTCTTGACCTTGGGACGCGACTGGTTAGGCACGTTCTCCAGACCTCCGTTGTAGGTTAGGTTAGGCTTACCTTACTCAAGGAGATCGCATGTCTCGCCCTGGGAACACCACTCACGTCACGGACAGCACAGACAGCGGCAGCACCTCAGAGGAGGATGCTGCTACGACGGAAGGCCGATCGGATCGTGGTCAGCCGCGTCCCAGCGGGCTAGAAAACACTCGGATGCCGTCAGCAGCCGAGCGCACACGAACTCTCGTACAGAGTACCTGCTCCGCGCTGCTCGTCGTACCGGGCCTCGATCTGGCCCGCGCCGAACCCCTGATCCCGGACAGCCGGAGCGTGGGACCCGAGGGCGATGTGTTCCTCGAATTCCCCGCGGATTCCCCGGCCGTTCGGGCCGCGACGCACGCGCAGGGCGACGAGCTGACCGCCGTGCTGGAGATCACGGACGTCGCTCCCGTCTCCGTACCGCACCGGATCCGCGGCCGGGCCTGGGTCTCCGGCTGGCTCACCTCCGTCCCCGGCATCGCCGAGCCCGGCCGGATGATGCTGCGCCTGGAGTTCGGCGAGGCGTACGTGGACGACCTCTGGGGCGCCGAGGACATCGAGCCGGAGGACTTCCGCGAGGCGGCCCCCGACCCGCTGGTCCTCCACGAGGCGGAGCTGCTCCAGCACCTGGCCTCCGCCCACGACGAGCAGATGCGCACGCTGTGCGGTCTGCTGGGCGAGCGGACCGCCCGGGCCCTGGCGCCGAACCAGCCGGGCGCGGTGCCCGTGGCACTGGACCGCTTCGGGCTGCGCGTGCGCTTCATCGAGAGCAGGGACGCGTGCTTCGACGCCCGCTTCGAATTCCCCGAGCCGGTGCGGGACGTCACCGAACTGCGCCGCGCCATGCACAGCCTCTTCGAGGCGGCCGCGTCCTGACCGGGCGGCCCGAGGACCCCTACGCCTGCTCACCGCTCTCGCCGGCGCGGCCGAGGCGCTCGCGGACGCGCTCGACGACGTCCGCGTACCGCGCCTCGGCGCCGTAGCGGGTGGGTGTGTAGTACTGCCGGTCCCGGACGGCGTCCGGGGCGTACTGCTGGGCGGCGATGCCGCCCTGCACGTCGTGCGGATAGACATAGCCCTGGGCGTGGCCGAGCTTGGCCGCGCCCTTGTAGTGGCCGTCGCGCAGATGGGCCGGGACGGGTCCGGCGAGTCCTCTGCGCACGTCGTCCTGCGCGGCGGAGATCGCCAGCGTCGCCGCGTTGGACTTGGGCGCGAGCGCCAGCGCGACGGTGGCGTGGCTGAGGGTGATCGCCGCCTCCGGGAAGCCGATCATGGCGACGGCCTGGGCGGCCGCCACCGCCGTCGGCAACGCGGTGGGGTCCGCGAGCCCGATGTCCTCGCTGGCCGAGATCATCAGCCTCCGGGCGATGAACCGGGGGTCCTCCCCCGCCTCGATCATCCGGGCCAGATAATGCAGAGCGGCGTCCACGTCGGACCCGCGAATGGACTTGATGAGCGCGCTGGCCACGTCGTAGTGCTGGTCGCCGTCGCGGTCGTACTTCACGGCGGCCCGGTCGACGGTCGCCTCGACCGTCTCCAGCGTGATCTCCGGCTCCTGCGTGGCGATCGCCGCACCGGCCGCGGCCTCCAGCGCCGTGAGCGCCCGGCGCGCGTCCCCGCCGGCGATCCGCAGCAGATGCGCCTCGGCGTCCTCGGGCAGGGTGACCGCCCCACCGAGCCCCCGCTCCTCGGTCAGCGCCCGGCGCAGCAGGGAGCGCAGGTCGTCGTCGGTCAGCGGCTCCAGGGTGAGCAGGAGGGAGCGCGAGAGCAGCGGGGAGATGATCGAGAAGTACGGATTCTCCGTGGTGGCGGCGATGAGCGTCACCCAGCGGTTCTCCACGGCGGGCAGCAGGGAGTCCTGCTGGGCCTTGGAGAAGCGGTGGATCTCGTCCAGGAAGAGGACGGTCTCCTTGCCGAAGCCACCGGTGGCGCGGCGCGCGCTCTCGATGACGGCCCGGACCTCCTTGACGCCCGCGGTGATCGCGGAGAGCTCCACGAATCGCTTGTTGGTGGCCTTGCTGACCACATACGCCAGGGTCGTCTTACCGGTGCCGGGCGGGCCCCACAGGATGACGGAGGACGCCCCCGCCGGACCGCCCCCGTCGCCGACGAGACGGCGCAGGGGCGAGCCCGGCTTCAGCAGATGCTGCTGGCCGACGACCTCGTCGAGGGTGCGGGGGCGCATCCGGACAGCGAGGGGGCTGCTGGACGGGTCCTTCTCCTGGCGGTCTTCGGCGGCTGCGGTAAAGAGGTCGGGCTCCACGTCATGAAGCCTAAGCGACCCCACTGACAGGGCCGCCTACGGGAGTGGCCCGGCGGTCAGCTGGTCCAGAAGTCCCACCAGCGGGTCAGGATCAGCATGCCGATGATCCCGATCCACATCACCGGAAGCACCCAGGGGAACTCGGTGAGCCCGTTCCGCAGCCAGGCCGGGGCCGGGAGGATGCGGTGCTTGACGTTGTGCGTGGTCACGTAGCAGAACATGACGATGGTGGCGACCCAGGCCAGGCAGCACCACAGGCAGAGCGAGTTGATGTTGTAGAGCGACTGGTACTGGAGCCAGGTGCAGAACCCGACGCCGAACAGCATCCCGGCGTTCAGTCCGAGCCAGAACCAGCTCCGGTAGCGGGCCCCGGCGAGCAGGCCCATCCCGATCGCGATGACCATCCCGTACGTGACCAGACCCAGCATCGGGTTGGGGAACCCGAACGCGGAGGCCTGCTCGCTCTTCATGATGTTGCCGCACGCGACAACGGGGTTGAGGCTGCAGCCGGGTGTGAAGGAGGGGTCCTCCAGCAGCTTGAACTTGTCGATCGTGATGACCCAGGAGGCCAGCAGACCGGCCGCGCCGGTGATCACCAGAAGCAGGGCGAGACCGCGTCCGGCCCCGAAGGCGCGCTTGCGGCCGCCCTCGTCCTGATCGGAGGAGAGCTCGTGGTCTACCGCTGCAGTCGTCATATCGCCGTTCCGTCACCGAGTGGTCAGCCGGGCAAGGTCATTGTGCCGCAACCCCACACCGGCCCACCGTTCGATGGACATAAAGACGTACGTCGACGAAGGCCCCGGCGGGCGGACCCGAACGGCCGCGAGGCCCCGACGACGGAGGATGGACGGCTTCCCGGTGCCGGCCCGTCGCGGCGGAGCACAGGACCGGCCTCCAACGGGGTGCACCGCCAAGGATGAACCCACGCCCGCCAGGTTGACGGCGGACGGAAAAGCGCGGTCGCCGGGACCCGGGGTCCCGGCTACCGCGCTCGCTTCCTCGCTCAGCCGAGCCGCTTCGCCAGCTCCGCCGCGGCCTCGGCCAGCGGCACCGCGGTCTGCTCGCCGGACTCCATGTCCTTGAGCTGGACGACGCCCTCGGCGAGGTCGCGCTCGCCGGCGACCAGGGTGTAGCGGGCGCCCGAGCGGTTGGCGCTCTTCATCGCGCCCTTCAGGCCGCGGCCGCCGAAGGCGAAGTCGGCGGCGATGCCCGCGCGGCGCAGCTCGGTGACGACGCCGAACAGCACCCGGCGGGCCTCCTCGCCGAGCGGGACCGCGTAGACGCTGGTGATGGCGGGGAGGTCGAGCTCCACGCCCTCGGCTTCCAGGGCGAGGACCGTGCGGTCGACGCCGAGCGCCCAGCCGACGGACGGCAGCTCGGGGCCGCCGATCATCTCGGAGAGGCCGTCGTAGCGGCCGCCGCCGCCCACCGCGGACTGCGAGCCGAGACCGTCGTGGACGAACTCGAAGGTCGTGCGGGTGTAGTAGTCGAGGCCGCGCACCAGCTTCTCGTCGTCCTCGAAGACGACCCCGGCCGCCGTGAGCAGGGCGCGGACCTCCTCGTGGTACGCCTTGCACGCGTCGCACAGGTAGTCGCGGAGCTTCGGGGCGTCGGTCAGCTGCTTCTGGACGTCGGCCCGCTTGTCGTCCAGGACGCGCAGCGGGTTGATCTCGATGCGGCGGCGGGTCTCCTCGTCGAGATCCAGGTCGCGCAGGAAGGTCTGGAGCGCCTCGCGGTAGACCGGGCGGCACTCCTTGTCGCCCAGCGAGTTCAGCAGGATGCGGAACTGGCGCAGGCCGAGCGAGCGGTACGCCTGGTCGGCGAGGATGATCAGCTCGGCGTCCAGGGCCGGGTCCTCGGTGCCGATGGCCTCGGCGCCGACCTGCGAGAAGTGGCGGTAGCGGCCCGCCTGCGGGCGCTCGTAGCGGTAGTACGAGCCGGAGTACCAGAGCTTGACGGGGAGGTTCCCGGCCTTGTGGAGGTTGGCCTCCAGGGCCGCGCGCAGCACGGAGGCGGTGCCCTCGGGGCGCAGCGCCAGCTGGTCGCCGCCCTTGGTGGTGAGGGTGTACATCTCCTTGGTGACGATGTCGGTGGACTCGCCGACACCGCGCGCGAACAGCTCGACGTTCTCGAAGCCGGGTGTCTCGATGTAGCCGTAGCCGGAGTCGCGCAGGGGCGCGGAGATGGCCTCGCGCACCGCCAGGAACGTCGCGGAACGGGGCGGGGTCAGGTCGTACGTGCCCTTGGGGGCCTGGAAGGTGCTCACGTGATTACGTCTCTCGTCTACAGTCCTCGGCGCGGCGCCGCGTCCAACCCGTTCAGGTACGGATTCGAGGCGCGCTCGCGGCCGATGGTCGTCTGGGGGCCGTGGCCGGACAGCACCACGGTCGAGTCGTCGAGCGGCAGGCACACACGGGCCAGCGACTCCAGCAGCTCGGCGTGGTCGCCGCCGGGCAGGTCGGTGCGTCCGACGGAGCCGGCGAAGAGCAGGTCGCCCGAGAAGAGGACCGGCGGAATGTCCGCTGCCTCGGGCATCCCGAACGTCACCGACCCCTTGGTATGGCCGGGCGCGTGCGAGACGCCGAACTCCAGACCGGCCAGGGTCAGCTTCGATCCGTCGGTCAGCTCCTTGACGTCGTCCGGCTCCCCCACGGTCAGCTCGCCCATGAGCGGCATACCGATGGAGCGGCCGAGCGCCTTCTCCGGGTCGCTCATCATGTAGCGGTCCTCGGGGTGGATCCAGGCGGGGACGTCATGGGCGCCGCAGACGGGCACGACCGAGGCGACGTGGTCGATGTGGCCGTGGGTGAGAACGACGGCGACGGGCTTGAGCCGATGCTTCTTCAGCGCTTCCTCGACGCCCTGGGCGGCCTGGTGGCCCGGGTCGATGATCACGCACTCCTCACCGGCGGCGGGGGCGACCAGATAGCAATTGGTCCCCCAGGCCCCGGCGGGGAACCCGGCAATAAGCACGATCGTCCTTAATGTTCGGCGGAGGATGCGGCCGCAGTACAAGGATGCGGCGGATCAGAGCCTACCGGCGCTCCTCATGACACAGGTAACCCATATACGGTACGGGCAGCTCAGGCCCCCATCCGACGATCCACGACGTAACAAGGAGCCCAACCGGTGTCCAGCAGCGAACAGCGGCGGCGGCAGCTCGCCCGGGAGAAGTTCGAGCGCCAGCAGAAGCGCCGGGAGGAAGCCCGCCGCAGGACGAGGCGCATCACCGCGATCGTCGCGGCCTCGGTGGCCGTGGTCGCCGTCGTGGGCGTGAGCGCGTTCGTCGTGGCGGGCAAGGACGACGACAAGGACAAGAAGAGCGAGGCGGCGGCGAGCCAGACCCCCACTCCGGAGCCTTCGGAGAGCGAGAGCAAGGCTCCGCTCCCCGCGATGAAGATCGACAAGAAGGCGAAGTACACGATGTCGCTCACGACGAGCCAGGGTGACATCGGGTTCTCGATGGACGCGGCGAAGACCCCGCAGACCGTGAACTCCTTCAAGGCGCTCGCCGACAAGGGCTACTTCGACGACACCAAGTGCCACCGGCTGACCACCCAGGGCATCTTCGTGCTCCAGTGCGGCGACCCCAAGGGCGACGGCACGGGCGGTCCGGGCTACAACATCCCGGACGAGAACCTGGACGCGCTCGGCAAGGCGGGCGCCGACGGCACGGTCGTCTACCCGCCGGGCACGGTGGCGATGGCCAATACCGGCCAGCCGAACTCCGGCGGCAGCCAGTTCTTCCTGGTCTACAAGGAGACGAAGCTCCCGCCCACGTACACCCCGTTCGGCACGATGGACGACGCCTCGCTGAAGGCCGTCCAGAAGGTCGGCGAGGCCGGGGTCGAGGGCGGTGCCGGCGACGGCGCCCCGAAGAAGGCCGTGACGGTGGAGAAGGCGACCGTCGAGAAGAGCTGAGCCCGCGAGGGACGACGACCGGCAGGGAGAGGGGCCTCCGCCCGGGGCGGAGGCCCCTCTCCCTGCCCGGGCGGAGAATTTCAGCCGCGCTGAGTGCGGACAGCCGGGCGGCCGGTCGCCTAGATTGGCGTTGTGCAGGGCGGGCGAGGCCCGCCCCAGGAAACTGTGGACGATGCCCGGGGGGCGAACCCCCTCGCAGGTATCAGGTGGAGGAGGCGCTGTGAGCAGCGACCCGTGGGGCCGCGTCGACGAGACGGGCACCGTGTACGTGCGTACAGCCGAGGGCGAGCAGGTCGTCGGATCGTGGCAGGCCGGTTCCCCCGAGGAGGCTCTGGCCTATTTCGAGCGCAAGTACGACGGCATTGTGGTCGAGATCGGCCTCCTCGAACGGCGGGTGAAGACCACCGATCTGTCGGCCAAGGACGCGACGACGGCCATCGACCATCTGCGGCAGCAGGTCGACGAGCACCACGCGGTGGGCGACCTGGACGCGCTGCGCAAGCGGCTGGACGCGCTCGTCGCGACGGTCGAGGCCCGGCGCGAGGAGCGCAAGGCGCAGAAGGCCAAGCAGACCGACGAGGCCAAGCAGGCCAAGGAGGCGCTGGTCGCCGAGGCCGAGGAGCTGGCGCGGAGCGAGCAGTGGCGGTCGGCCGGCGAGCGGCTACGGGCGCTGGTGGACACCTGGAAGGGTCTCCCCCGCCTCGACCGCAAGTCGGACGACGAGCTGTGGCACCGCTTCTCGCACGCCCGCTCGGCGTTCTCCAAGCGGCGCAAGGCCCACTTCGCCGCCCTGGACGCCCAGCGCGAGGAGGCCCGCAAGGCCAAGGAGAAGCTGGTCACCGAGGCCGAGTCGCTGTCCGGCTCCACGGACTGGGCCGGTACGGCGGCGCGCTACCGCGACCTGATGACCGAGTGGAAGGCGGCGGGCCGCGCCCAGCGCGAGGCCGAGGACGACCTGTGGAACCGTTTCCGCGGTGCCCAGGACGTCTTCTTCGCCGCCCGCGGCGAGGTCTTCGCGGAGCGGGACGCCGAGCAGGGCGAGAACCTCAAGCTCAAGGAGGAGCTCGCGGCCGAGGCCGAGAAGCTGGTGCCGGTAAAGGACCTGAAGGCGGCCCGCGCCGCGTTCCGGTCCATCAACGAGCGCTGGGAGGCCATCGGCCACGTACCGCGTGACGCCCGCCCGAAGGTCGAGGGCCGGATGCAGGCGGTGGAGCGCGCGCTCCTGGAGTCCGAGGAGTCGGAGTGGCGTCGGACGAACCCGGAGGCGCGGGCCCGCGCCGCGGGTCTGACCGGTCAGCTCCAGGCCGCCGTGGACAAGCTGCGCGGCCAGATCGACACCGCGCGCGCCCAGGGCAACAACGCCCGCGCGGACAAGCTGGCCAAGGAGCTGGAGGGCCGCCAGGCGCTGCTGGACCAGGCGCTGAAGGGCCTGGAGGAGTTCAGCGGCTGAGAAGCCCGGACAGGCAAGGCCCCGGTACGCGATGCGTGCCGGGGCCTTGCCGTTGTCGCTGTTACGGCCTGCGGGCCGACGTGACCCGGTAGACGTCGTAGACGCCCTCCACACCGCGTACGGCCTTCAGGACGTGGCCCAGGTGCTTGGGGTCGCCCATCTCGAAGGTGAAGCGCGATGTGGCCACCCGGTCGCGGGACGTCTGGACGGCCGCCGACAGGATGTTGACGTGCTGGTCGGAGAGGATCCGGGTGACGTCGGAGAGCAGCCGGGAGCGGTCCAGCGCCTCGACCTGGATGGCGACCAGGAAGACGGAGGACTGGGTGGGCGCCCACTCGACGTCGAGGATCCGCTCGGGCTGCTGCGACAGCGACTCCACGTTGACGCAGTCCGCACGGTGCACGGAGACGCCGCTGCCCCGGGTGACGAAGCCGATGATCGGGTCGCCGGGGACGGGTGTGCAGCAGCGGGCGAGCTTGACCCAGACGTCCTCGACGCCCTTGACCACGACGCCGGGGTCGGCGTTGGCGCGGCGCTTGCCGCGGCCGCCGTGCGAGGGCGGGGTGGACTCGGCGATGTCCTCGTTGGCCTCGTCGTGGCCACCGAGGGCCTGCACCAGCTTCTGGACGACACCCGCCGCGGCGACATGGCCCTCGCCGATCGCCGCGTACAGCGAGGAGATGTCGGGGTAGCGCATCTCGTGGGCGAGGGTGACCAGGGAGTCGCCGGTCAGGATGCGCTGGATCGGCAGGTTCTGCTTGCGCATGGCGCGCGCGATGGCGTCCTTGCCCTGCTCGATGGCCTCGTCGCGGCGCTCCTTGGAGAACCAGGCGCGGATCTTGTTGCGGGCACGCGGCGACTTGACGAAGCCGAGCCAGTCCCGGGAGGGCCCGGCGCCGGCCGCCTTGGAGGTGAAGACCTCGACCAGGTCGCCGTTGTCGAGCGTCGATTCGAGCGGGACGAGCCGCCCGTTGACGCGTGCTCCTATGGTCCGGTGGCCGACCTCGGTGTGGACGGCGTACGCGAAGTCGACGGGGGTCGCGCCGGCGGGCAGCGCTATGACGTCGCCCTTCGGCGTGAAGACGAAGACCTCGTTGCGCGAGAGGTCGAAGCGCAGCGACTCCAGGAACTCGCCGGGGTCCTCGGTCTCCTTCTGCCAGTCCAGGAGCTGGCGCAGCCACGCCATGTCGTTCACCGTGTCCTGGCCGCGCCCGGTGTTCTTGGGCACGTCGGTACGGACCTTGGAGGCGCCCGCGACGGCTTCCTGCTTGTACTTCCAGTGGGCGGCGATGCCGTACTCGGCGCGGCGGTGCATGTCGAACGTACGGATCTGGAGCTCGACGGGCTTGCCGCTGGGACCGATCACCGTGGTGTGCAGTGACTGGTACATGTTGAACTTGGGCATCGCGATGTAGTCCTTGAACCGCCCGGGCACCGGGTTCCACCGGGCGTGGACGGTACCGAGCGCCGCGTAGCAGTCGCGGACGGTGTCGACGAGGACGCGGATGCCCACCAGGTCGTAGATCTCGGCGAAGTCGCGGCCTCGCACGATCATCTTCTGGTAGACGCTGTAGTAGTGCTTGGGGCGGCCGGTGACGGTGGCCTTGATGCGGGCGGCGCGCAGGTCGGCCTGGACCTCGTCGGTCACTATGGCGAGGTACTCGTCGCGCTTGGGGGCCCGCTCGGCGACCAGGCGGACGATCTCGTCGTACATCTTGGGGTAGAGGATCGCGAAGGCGAGGTCCTCCAGCTCCCACTTGATGGTGTTCATGCCCAGCCGGTGCGCCAGCGGGGCGTAGATCTCCAGCGTCTCGCGGGCCTTCTTCTCCTGCTTCTCCCGCTTGAGGTAGCGCATGGTGCGCATGTTGTGCAGCCGGTCGGCGAGCTTGATGACCAGGACCCGGGGGTCCTTGGCCATGGCGACGACCATCTTGCGTACGGTCTCGGCCTGGGCGGCCTCGCCGAACTTGACCTTGTCCAGCTTGGTGACGCCGTCGACGAGCAGGGCGACCTGGTCGCCGAAGTCGCGCTTGAGGGTGTCCAGGCCGTACTCGGTGTCCTCGACGGTGTCGTGGAGCAGTCCCGCCATCAGCGTCGCCGGGTCCATGCCCAGCTCGGCGAGGATCGTGGTGACGGCCAACGGGTGAGTGATGTAGGGGTCGCCGCTCTTGCGCTTCTGGCCCCGGTGCCAGCGCTCGGCGACCTGGTAGGCCTTCTCGATCTGGCGGAGCGTGGCCGTCTCGATCTTGGGGTCGTTGCCCCGGACCGTACGCAGCAGGGGTTCCAGGACCGGGTTGTACGGGCTGGAGCGCTGTACGCCCAGCCGGGCGAGGCGGGCCCGCACCCGGTTGGAGGAGCCGCCGGAGCGGGAGGCCGAGCCGGTGGCGGCCCCGGACTTCGCGGGGGGCGCGGGGGGCGGGGGCTTGGGCGCGGCGGGGGCCGGTTTCCTGGCCGGAGGCTGCGCGGGGGCCGTCGTCCCGGCCGGTTTCGGCGGGGCCTCGGGGGCCGCGGGCTTCACGGGAGGAGCGGCGGGCTTCGCCGACCGGGGGCGCGCGGAATCGGCGGCCGGCTCGGCGGGCGCCGGCGCGTTCGACGGCGCAGCCTTCTCCGGCGTGGCGGGGGCCGCCACGGGCTTGTCGGGCTGCGGGGCGGCGGCTGACTGGGCCTCGTCTGGCAAGAGCGCTCCTCGTGCGGATCCGGGGTACCCGGAGAGCCCATGGTATCGATCCCCCGGCGGGACCTCGCCCGGGGACGGTGGGAGAGGGAACAACGCGGAGCGGGCACCCGGTGTTCCCGGGTGCCCGCTCCGCCGCGCTCGATGTCCGCCGCCGGACCGCGGTCCGCTGCTCAGACCGTGATCAGGGCCTCCAGCGGGGTGCCCGCGAGGCCCGGCTCCAGGCGGGCGCGGCCCGCGAGGAAGCCGAGCTCCATGAGGACCGCGACGCCCGCGACCTGGGCGCCGGCCCGCCGGATGAGGTCCAGCGAGGCCTCGGCGGTGCCGCCGGTGGCGAGGACGTCGTCGATGACCATGACCCGGTCGTCGGCGTCGAGGTCCTCGGCGTGGATCTCGATCTCCGCGCTGCCGTACTCCAGCTCGTAGGTCTGGCTCAGCGTGGCTCCGGGGAGCTTTCCGGCCTTGCGGACCGGGACGAAGCCGATGCCCGCCCGGACCGCGACGGGCGCGGCCAGGATGAAGCCGCGCGCCTCCAGGCCGACGATCTTCGTGGCGCCGTGCCGTACGCACAGCTCCGCGAGGGCGTCGGTGAGCGCCGTGAAGGCGACCGGATCCGCGAGCAGCGGGGTGATGTCCTTGAACACCACGCCCGGCTTCGGGTAGTCCGCGACATCGCGGATCCGGCTGAGCAGCAGCTCCCTGAGGGATTCGGTGGTGCTCGTCATCGCTCAGCGCTTCCCCGGGGTGCGGTGCGACCGGGGGCGGCCGATCGCCGTACCCGCGGTCTCCGCTTCGTCGCGCGGGCCCTCGGGGCCGTCGTCGGGGTACTCGCCCTTGGCGGCCGCGGCGGCCCGCTTGGCCAGGACCCGCTTCTTCAGCGCCTTCATCTGCGGGTCGCGTTCCTTGAGGTCGGCGACGAGCGGCGTGGCGATGAAGATCGAGGAGTAGGCACCGGCGGCGAGACCGACGAACAGCGACAGCGAGATGTCGTTCAGCATGCCCGCGCCGAGCACACCGCCGCCGATGAACAGCAGACCGGCCACCGGCAGCAGCGCCACCACGGTGGTGTTGATGGAGCGGACCAGGGTGCTGTTGATCGACCGGTTGGCGATCTCGCTGTACGTGTAGCGGGTCTGCTTGGTGATGTCCTTCTGGCCCTCCTTGAGGCTGTCGAAGACGACCACCGTGTCGTACAGGGAGTAACCGAGGATGGTCAGCAGACCGATCACCGTGCCCGGGGTGACCTCGAAGCCGACCAGGGCGTAGACGCCGACCGTGATGGTGATGTCGTGGATCAGCGCGACGAGGGCGGCGACGGCCATCCGCCACTCGAAGGCGATGGCCAGATAGATCACCACCAGGATCATGAAGACCCCGAGACCGGTCCACGCCTTGTTGGCGATCTGCTCACCCCAGCTGGGGCCGACCAGGTCCGCGTTGATGTCGTTGGCGGGGATGCCGAGCTCGTCGGAGAGGGTCTCCTTGATCTCGTTCGCCTTCGCGGTGTCGACCTCGGTGATCTGGATGCGCAGACCGCCGTTGCCGAGCTCCTGGACGATCGCCAGGTGGCCGGAGGCCTCGGTCGCCACGTCCGTGGCCTGGGCGGTGGAGATCTGGGCCTTGGTGTCGGTCGTGAAGACCGCGCCGCCCTTGAACTCGATGCCCATGCGGAGGCCGCCGACCGCCACGCCGATGATGGCCGTGATGGTGATCAGTATCGAGACGCCGTACCAGATCTTGCGGTTGCGGATGAAGTCGTAACCGACCTCACCGCGGTAGAGCCGGGCGCCGAGATTGCCGAGTCGCGACATCTCACGCCTCCTTCGGTTCGGTGGGGGCGTTGACACGGCGCGAGCGGCGCAGCGGCGGCTGGGCGCCGAGCCGCTTCGGGTCCAGCCCGGACCACGGGCCGCCCTTGGAGAAGAACTTCGTCCGGCCCATGAGCGTCATCAGGGGCTTGGTGAAGAGGAACACCACGACGACGTCGAGCAGCGTGGTGAGGCCGAGCGTGAACGCGAAGCCCTGCACCTTGCCGACGGTGACGATGAAGAGCACCGCTGCGGCCAGGAACGACACGAAGTCGGAGACCAGGATGGTGCGGCGGGCACGCGGCCAGGCGCGCTCGATGGCCGGTCGCAGCGTGCGGCCTTCGCGGATCTCGTCTCTGACGCGTTCGAAGTAGACGATGAAGGAGTCCGCTGTGATGCCGATGGCGACGATGGCGCCGCAGACCGCCGGCAGGTTCAGCGCGAAGCCGATGGCCGGGCCCAGCAAGGACATGATCGTGTACGTCAGGATGCCGGAGACCAGAAGGCTCAGCAGCGCGATGAACGCGAGACCCCGGTAGTAGACGACCAGGTAGATGACGACCAGCGCCAGACCGATCGCGCCGGCGATCAGGCCCGCCTGGAGCTGCTCGCTGCCGAGCGCGGCGGTCACCGTGGTGACGCTGACCTCCTTGAAGGTCAGCGGCAGGGCGCCGTAGGAGAGGATGTTGCCGAGGTCCTCGGCCGACTGCTGGTCGAAGCTGCCGGAGATCTGGGCGTTCTTGCTGAGCGCCTGGCGCACCGACGGGGCGGAGACGACCTCGCCGTCGAGGACGATCGCGAACTGGTTCATCGGCGGCTGCTGCTGCGCGAGCCGGCCGGTGATCGTCTGGAACTTCTTGGCGCCGGCGGAGGTGAACTCCATCGACACGATCCACTCACCGGACTGCTGGTCGATGGCGCCCTTGGCGTCGTCGACGTCGGCGCCGGAGACCTCGGCGGGGCCGAGGATGTACTTCTCGTAGCTGCCCGGAACGTTCGAGCCGCAGGCGACGATCGAGTCGGTGGGCTTGGCGTTCTTGCCCGCGTCGGTCCGCTGCTTCGGGTCGGTGCAGTCGAGCTTGGTGAACTCCTCCTGGAGCTTGGCCGTGGCCGGGTCCGCGGAGGGCGACGCCTCCGGGGAATCCGACGCCTTCGGCTTGTCGGAGGCGCCGGGGGTCGGGTCGTCCTTCGTCAGGGCGCCGGTGACCGCGCGGCCCTGGGTGGTGGCGCTCGGCGAGGGGGTGGCCTCCGAACCGGTGGCCTCCTCGCCCTGGGGCTTGTCCTCGTCCGTCGCCTTGTCCTCGCCCTGGGCGGACTCGCCGGGCTTCGGGGTGCCGGAGGCCGAGGGGCTGGCGGAGTCGGAGGGCTTGGGCGCCTCGGGGCCGCTCGCCTGCACCGTCAGAACAGGCCGGAAGTAGAGCTGGGCGGTGGTACCGACCTGCTCCTGGGCCTGCTTGGAGTTCGTCCCCTTGGGGATGTTGACGATGATGTTCTTGTTGCCCTGGGTCTGGACCTCGGCCTCGGAGACGCCCAGACCGTTGACCCGCCGCTCGATGATGCCGACCGCGGTGTCCATGTTGGTCTGGTTGATCGCGTTCGGCTTGCCGGGCTGGTTCTGCGCTTCCAGCGTGATCGACGTGCCGCCGGCCAGGTCGATGCCCAGCCGGGGTGTGGTGTGCCCGGACAGGAACATCCCGCCGGCGAGCGCGACCATGACGATGAGGATCAGCGCCAGGGCACGCCCCGGCCTGCCCTGACCGACGGCCGGCCCTCGGCCCTTCTTGGGTGCTGCCACCTTCTCGTTTCTCCCTGTCCAACCGCCCCGCGCCGGGTACGCGCCCGAGCGGCCACGAAGTGTAGTGGGGACCCTGCCCCCGCAGACGACCGCACGGTCCCGGGGACGCCCCGCGCCGGTGGGCGCGCGACGTCCCCGGGATCGTGAGAACTACTTGGAGTCGGCGTCGCCGTCGGTCTTGCCCTCGCCCTTGGCGTCCTTGACGTCCTCGGTCGCCTTGACGTCCTTGGCCGTGGCGTCCTCGGTCTTCTCGGCGTCGTCGGCCGCGCCGTCCTTGCCCAGGTCGATCTTGGCGACCTCGGCGTCGGCGTCACCGGTCAGCGAGGAGGCGTCGTCGGGAACGACGGTGCCGTCCGTGTCCAGCTCCGGGTCGTCGCCGTGCACGATGCGGTTGTACTCCGCGTCGTCCAGGACGGCGCCGATGGCGTTCTTCGCGTAGACGGCGTGCACGCCGGGGGCGACCTCGAGGAGCACGGTGTCGTCGTGGACTTCCTTCACGGTCGCGTACATGCCCCCGATCGTGCGGACGCCGGTACCGGGCTGCATGTCGTTGCGCATCTGCGCGGCCGCCGCCTGCTTCTTCTTGGCGGAGCGGGTCATCAGGAACATGGCCCCGATGAGCACGATGAAGGGGAGAAGAGTGATGAGATCCACGGGACGGGAATTCCTTCGCACGACCGCGACTGGAATGCGGCCTCTATATACGGGGGTGGGTACACCGACCGGTTAGGGCGGCATCGGCGGAGTCTAGATGAGTCCGCATCGATGGAACAACGCCCAGCATGGCACCCAGGTTCCTGTCCGCGCGAACCTGTGACATATCACGCCCCGAACAGACCCTGTTGTCCCTTTACGCCGTGCTGCGGCGGGACCAGGCCCAGGTGTGCCCAGGCCGCGGGGGTGGCGACCCGGCCGCGCGGGGTCCTGGCCAGCAGTCCTTCCCGTACGAGGAAGGGCTCGGCGACCTCCTCGACGGTCTCGCGCTCCTCCCCCACGGCGACCGCCAGGGTGGACAGGCCCACGGGGCCGCCGCCGAACAGCTTCAGCAGGGCGCCGAGGACGGCGCGGTCCAGCCGGTCGAGTCCGCGGGCGTCGACCTCGTACACCTTGAGGGCCGCCGCGGCGATCTCCCGGTCGATCGCTCCCTCCGCCTTGACCTGGGCATAGTCGCGGACGCGGCGGAGCAGCCGGTTGGCGATACGGGGGGTGCCCCGGGAACGTCCGGCGATCTCGGCGGCGCCCTCCACGTCGATGGAGACGTCCAGGAGGCGGGCGGAGCGGTGGACGACGCGTTCCAGCTCGGCGGGGGCGTAGAACTCCATGTGCCCGGTGAAGCCGAAGCGGTCGCGCAGCGGGGGCGGCAGCAGTCCGGCCCGGGTAGTCGCCCCGACCAGGGTGAAGGGGGGCAGCTCCAGCGGGATCGCGGTGGCGCCGGGGCCCTTGCCGACGATGACGTCGACCCGGAAGTCCTCCATCGCCATGTAGAGCATTTCCTCGGCGGGCCGGGACATGCGGTGGATCTCGTCGAGGAAGAGGACCTCGCCCTCCTGGAGGGAGGAGAGGATCGCCGCGAGGTCGCCGGCGTGCTGGATGGCCGGGCCCGAGGTGATGCGGATCGGGGCGTTCATCTCGGCGGCGATGATCATCGAAAGGGTGGTCTTGCCGAGGCCGGGGGCGCCGGAGAGCAGCACGTGGTCGGCGGTGGCGCCGCGGGCACGGGCCGCCTTGAGGACCAGGTCGAGCTGTTCGCGGACCTTCTCCTGGCCGACGAACTCCTCCAGGTCCTTGGGGCGCAGCGCCGCCTCGACCGCGGTGTCCTCGCCGTCCGCGTCGGCGTCGACCAGCCGGTCGTCGAAGACCGGGCCGGTCGGCTCGTCGGTCTCGGATCCGGTCTCGTCCCAGTTCATCAAGGGCCTCTTCGGTGTTCGGTGCCGGTCAGCGTGCGCGGTTGAGAGTCTGCAGGGCGGCCCGCAGCAGCTGCGGAACGGGGGTGCGGTGCCCTCGGCGACGGCGGCCTCGGCCTGCGGGGCGACGGCGTTGACGGCCTCGTCGGCCTCGCGGCTCGCGTAGCCGAGGCCGATCAGGGCGGCCTGGAGCTGGTCGCGCCAGCCCGAGGTGACGGGGGTGCCGACGCCCTGCTGGCCGATGTGCGCGCCGACCGGTTCGCCGAGCCGGTCCTTGAGCTCCAGCAGCAGCTTCTGGGCGCCCTTCTTCCCGATGCCGGAGACGGCGGTCAGCGCCTTCTCGTCGCCGGTGGAGACCGCGAGGCGCAGGGCGTCGGGGCTGTGGGTGGCGAGCATCGCCTGGGCGAGCCGGGGTCCGACGCCGCTGGCGGTCTGGAGCAGCTCGAACACCTGCCGCTCGTCGTCGTTCGCAAAGCCGTACAGCGTGAGGGAGTCCTCCCGGACGACGAGGGAGGTGGCGAGCCGGGCCTCCTTGCCGACGCGCAGGTCGGCGAGGGTGTGCGGGGTGCACTGGAGGGCCATGCCGATGCCGCCGACCTCGATGACGGCCGTGGTCGGGGCGAGGGCGGCCACCGGGCCGGAGACGAAGGCGATCATGCGGTGCGGCCTTTCAGCGTGCGCGGGGCGCGGGACGCGCCGGAGGTACGGGGTGCGCCGGAGGTCCCGGGCGCGCCGGAGGTCTGGGGGGTCCCGGGCGCGCCGGGGGTGCCGGGCGTGGTGCCGGAGGTACCGGTCACGCCGGGGGTGTCGCCGGACGATCCGGGCGTACGGGATGTGCGCGGCGTGCGCGAGACGCCGGGCGCGCGGGGTGCGCCGGGGGCCCCGGGCGCGCCGGACGTGCGGTGGGCCGCCACCGCCTGCTGGAGCCGGTTCTGCGCGGGAGCCCGCCAGATGTGGCAGATGGCGAGGGCCAGGGCGTCGGCGGCGTCGGCGGGCTTGGGCGGCGCGTCCAGCCGGAGCAGCCGGGTCACCATGGCCCCGACCTGGGCCTTCTCCGCGCGGCCCGATCCGGTGACGGCGGCCTTGACCTCGCTGGGCGTGTGGAGGGCGACCGGGATGCCCCGGCGGGCGGCGCAGAGCATGGCGATCGCGCTGGCCTGGGCGGTGCCCATCACCGTACGGACGTTGTGCTGGGCGAAGACCCGCTCCACCGCCACGTAACCCGGGGAGTACTCGTCGAGCCAGGCTTCGATGCCCCGCTCCACGGCGACGAGCCGGTCGCCCAGCTCCGCGTCGGACGGGGTGCGCACGACACCGACGCCGAGCATGGTCAGCGGGCGGCCCGCGACCCCCTCGACCACGCCGACACCGCACCGGGTCAGCCCCGGGTCAACGCCCAGAACCCGCATGGAGCCCCCCTGTCCTCGCTGCTCGCGAAGCCCACTCGTTCATCTGTTCCCGCAGGCTATCGGCTCGCACCGACAAAGCCTCGCAACCACATGACGACGGGCCGACGGGGTGTCCCCGTCGGCCCGTCGTCATGTGGTGTGCCGGCCGCGCCTCAGGCGTCGACCTTCTCCATGACCTCGTCGGACACGTCGAAGTTGGCGAAGACGTTCTGCACGTCGTCGCTGTCCTCCAGCGCGTCGATGAGCTTGAAGATCTTGCGGGCGCCCTCTTCGTCCAGCTCGACCTGCATGGTCGGCAGGAAGTTGGCCTCGGCGGAGTCGTAGTCGATGCCCGCCTCCTGAAGGGCGGTGCGCACCGCGACCATGTCGGTGGCCTCGCTGACCACCTCGAAGGTCTCGCCGAGGTCGTTGACCTCCTCGGCGCCCGCGTCGAGGACCGCGCCGAGCACGTCGTCCTCGGTCAGCTCGCCCTTGGGCACGATCACGACGCCCTTGCGGTTGAACAGGTACGAGACGGAGCCCGGGTCGGCCATCGAGCCGCCGTTCCGGGTCATCGCGACGCGTACGTCGGACGCGGCACGGTTGCGGTTGTCGGTGAGGCACTCGATGAGCACCGCGACACCGTTGGGGCCGTAACCCTCGTACATGATCGTCTCGTAGTCGGTACCGCCCGCTTCGAGACCGCCGCCGCGCTTGACGGCGGAATCGATGTTCTTGTTCGGGACGGAACTCTTCTTCGCCTTCTGGATGGCGTCGACGAGCGTCGGGTTGCCATCGGGGTCGACGCCGCCGGAGCGGGCCGCGACCTCGATGTTCTTGATCAGCTTCGCGAAGAGCTTGCCGCGCTTGGCGTCAATCACGGCCTTCTTGTGCTTCGTCGTAGCCCATTTAGAGTGGCCGGACATCTGCCTTCTCCTTCGCGTCACCAAAATCGAGTCGAACCCGAGAGATCCTACCGGGGTCCGCTCACTTCACCGCGCGCACCATGTCCACGAACAGAGCGTGCACGCGATGATCGCCGGTCAGTTCGGGATGGAACGACGTGGCGAGGACATTTCGCTGACGTACGGCCACGATGTGGCCGCCGTGCTCGGCGACGACCTCGGCCTCGGCACCGACGGACTCCACCCAGGGGGCGCGGATGAACACGCCCTCCACGGGGCCGCCGTCGATCCCGGCGACCTCGACCGCGGCCTCGAACGACTCGTTCTGCCGGCCGAAGGCGTTGCGCCGCACGATCATGTCGATGCCGCCGACGGTCTCCTGGCCCGAGCGCGGGTCGAGGATCTTCTCGGCCAGCATGATCATGCCGGCGCAGGTGCCGTAGACGGGCATCCCGGCCCGGACCCGTTCGCGCAGGGGCTCCATCATGCCGAAGAGGACCGCCAGCTTGGACATGGTGGTCGACTCGCCGCCCGGGATGACCAGGCCGTCGACCTCCGCCAGTTCCTCGGGGCGCCGGACCGGCCTGGCCTGGGCGTCTGCCGAGGCCAGGGCGATCAGGTGCTCCCGTACGTCGCCCTGGAGCGCCAGGACGCCGATCACAGGGGTGTCACTCATCAGTGGTTACCAGCCGCGGTTGGCGTAGCGCTCGGACTCGGGCAGGGTGTCGCAGTTGATGCCGACCATGGCCTCGCCCAGGTTGCGGGAGGCGTCCGCGATGACCTTCGGGTCGTCGTAGAAGGTGGTGGCCTTCACGATGGCGGCGGCGCGCTTGGCCGGGTCGCCGGACTTGAAGATGCCGGAGCCGACGAAGACGCCCTCGGCACCGAGCTGGCGCATCAGCGCGGCGTCGGCCGGGGTGGCGACGCCACCGGCGGAGAACAGCACGACGGGCAGCTTGCCGAGCTCGGCGACCTCCTTGACCAGCTCGTAGGGGGCGCGCAGGTCCTTGGCGGCGGCGTACAGCTCGTTGTTGTCGAAGCCGCGCAGGCGCGCGATCTCGTTCTTGATCTGGCGCAGGTGGCGGACGGCCTCGACGACGTTGCCGGTGCCGGCCTCGCCCTTCGAGCGGATCATGGCCGCGCCCTCGGCGATGCGGCGCAGGGCCTCGCCCAGGTTGGTGGCACCGCAGACGAAGGGGGTGGTGAAGGCGAACTTGTCGCTGTGGTTGACCTCGTCGGCCGGGGTGAGGACCTCGGACTCGTCGATGTAGTCGACGCCGAGGGACTGGAGGACCTGGGCCTCGACGAAGTGGCCGATGCGGGACTTGGCCATGACGGGGATGGAGACGGCCCCGATGATCTCCTCGATCATGTTGGGGTCGGACATCCGGGCCACGCCGCCGTCCTTGCGGATGTCGGCGGGGACCCGCTCCAGGGCCATGACGGCCACGGCGCCCGCGTCCTCGGCGATCTTCGCCTGCTCGGCGTCGACGACGTCCATGATCACGCCGCCCTTGAGCTGCTCGGCCATGCCGCGCTTGACGCGGGCGGTGCCGGTGGCGGGGGACTCGGTGGACTGCGGGGTGCTGGGAAGCGTGGACACGGGACCTCACTCGGTGAAAGACGCTGGATACTGCATCGCCGAGCAAACGCTGTGGGAGCAGGCCACAGCAAGGGCCAATGAACAGGCCGTGGATCGTTTTGGCCTGGGATCTCAGCCTCGGTCGTTCCCCGGCTCAGGTGCCAGGGCGGTCCGCGAGGGCCACCGGCGGGGCGTCGTCCATCTCGAAGGCGAGCGGGAACGGGGCGTGCCCGGCCAGCCGCAGGAGCCGGACGGTCCGGTGCCGGCGCAGGGCGCGGGCGGCGCGCACGGCGTCGTTGTGGAAGCGGCGGGCCATGGGCACGCGGCGTACGGCGGCGGCCAGTTCGGTGGCCGCGTCCTCGCCGCCGGGGATCTCCTTCACCGCGTCGACCTGGGCCGGTTCGCCGAAGACGGCGCGCAGGGCGGTGCTCAGTTCGCTCTCGGCGACCTCACGGTGGTCCTCCTCGGCCTGCCGGGCGGCGTGCGCGGCCTCGTACAGGACGATCGATGCGGCCGGGTCCAAGACGCCGGAGGTGGCCAGCTCCTGGGTGACCGAGGCGCGGCGCAGCAGTTGGGCGTCGAGGGCGGCGCGGGCGGCGTCGATCCGGGAGTGCAGACGGTCGAGCCGGCCGGCGGTCCAGCTGAGGTACACGCCGATCGCGATGAGCGCGAGGACGATCCAGACGATGAGGGTTACGGTCACGGGCCCACACGCTACCGTCGCCGGCGGCCCCCGCTTCAACAGGAGACCCCCAGGGCCTGCGGGGCTCAGTCCCGCGCGAGCCCGAACCGGGCCCGCAGCCCGGAGCGTTCGTCCGCCGCGACCGAGGCGGCCCCGTCGGTCACCGTCTCGTACACCGCGAGGATGTCGGCCCCCACCGTCGCCCAGTCGAAGCGCCGTACGTGGGCCTCGCCCCGCTCCCGCAGCCCCTTGCGGCGCTCCGGGTCGCCCAGCAGCCGGATCGCGGCCTCGGCCAGCGCGTCGGCGTCCTCGTTGGCGAACAGGTCGCCCGCCGCCCCCTGGTCCAGCACCTGTGCGAAGGCGTCCAGATCGCTGGCGAGAACCGGCGCCCCGGCCGACAGCGCCTCGACCAGGATGATGCCGAAGCTCTCGCCACCGGTGTTCGGGGCCACGTACACATCGACGCTGCGCAGCAGCCGCGCCTTGTCCTCGTCGCTGACCATGCCGAGGAACTCGACGCGCTCGCGCAGCTCCTTCGGCAGCGTGGCCACCGCCTCCTCCTCGTCCCCGCGCCCGGCGACCAGCAGCCGGGCCTCGGGGTGGGCGGCGAGGATCGCGGGCAGCGCCTTCATCAGGACGGGCAGGCCCTTGCGGGGTTCGTCGATGCGGCCGATGAAGCCGAGGGTCCCGCCCTGCCATTCCGCCTTCGGCTCGGCCTCGGCGAAGAAGCCGACGTCGACGCCGTTCGGGATGACGACGGCGTCGCCGCCGAGGTGCTCGACCAGGGTTCGCCGGGCGTACTCGCTGACCGCGATCCGGGCGCTGATCTTCTCCAGCGCGGGCTGGAGGATCGGGTACGCGGCGATCATCGCCCGGGAGCGCGGGTTGGAGGTGTGGAAGGTGGCCACGATCGGGCCCTGCGCCGCCCAGCAGGCCAGCAGGCCCAGCGACGGGGAGGTCGGCTCGTGGATGTGGATCACGTCGAACGTGCCGTCGTGCAGCCAGCGCCGCACCCGGGCCGCCGACAGGAAGCCGAAGTTCAGCCGGGCGACCGAGCCGTTGTACGGGACCGGGACGGCCCGGCCCGCCGAGACGACGTACGGAGGCAGCGGGGTCTCGTCGTCGGCGGGGGCCAGCACGGAGACCTCGTGGCCGAGCCGGATCAGGTGTTCGGCGAGGTCCCGGATGTGGAACTGCACGCCGCCCGGTACGTCCCAGGAGTACGGGCAGACGATGCCGATCTTCACGTGGGTTCCCCCGGGGGTCCAGGTCGTCCAGCCAGAGCCGCTGGAGCATGTGCCAGTCCTCCGGGTGCTCGGCGATCCCGCCGGCGAAGGCGTCGGCCAGGGCCTGCGTCATCGCGGAGGTCTTCTCGGTACGGGTGCCCTCATCGGGCACCTCGACCGCCGGGTGGACGCGGGCGCCCATCACCGGCGTGCCGTCGTACCAGAGGGTGACCGGCAGCAGCAGCGCGCCCGTCTGCTGGGCGAGCAGCGCCGGGCCCGCGGGCATGCGGGCTGTGGCGCCGAAGAACGACACCTCGACCCCGGACGCGGACAGGTCCCGGTCCGCGACCAGGCAGACCAGGCCGCCCGCGCGCAGCCGCCGGGCCAGGGTCCCGAAGGCGGCCCCGCCGCTGTGCGGCAGGACCTCCATGCCGAGGCCCTCGCGGTAGGCGACGAACCGGTCGTAGAGCGTCGCGGGCTCCAGCCGTTCGGCGACGGTGGTGAAGGGGACCTTGAGGTGGGTGGTGACCCAGGCGCCCGCGTGGTCCCAGTTGCCCAGGTGGGGCAGGGCGAGAATGACGCCCTTCCCGGCGTCCAGGCCCTCGGTGAGCAGGTGGGCGTCCTTGACGTCGATGCTCGCCCTGATGCGCTCCGGGCTCCAGGTCGGCAGCCGGAACGACTCCATCCAGTAGCGCATGTAGGAGCGCATCCCGGCCCGCGACAGCTCGGCCAGCCGCGCCGGTCCCGCGTCGGGGACGACCCGCGCCAGATTGGACTCCAGGCGCAGCACGCTCTTGCCGCGCCGCTTCCAGACCTGGTCGGCGATGGTGCGGAAGAGGCGGGCGGCGGCGGGCTCGGGCAGCGTCTTGACCGCGCTCCAGCCCAGTCCGTACAGCCCGTCGGTGAGCCGGCCCTTCAGCGCGCTCACCGGTCGGCCTCGCTCCCCTGCCCGGCGGAGCCCGCGGAATCCGTGGCGGCCGGTCCCGTGACGGCCGCCTCGGCGGCGTCCGCCTCCGCCGACTCACGGCGTACGGTCACCACCCGCTGGATCAGCGTCACGAGGCTGCCGGCGGCGACGATCCACAGCGCGATCGGGAGCAGGACGTCGATGCCGGGGACCCCGAACGTGTGCAGGCCCGCGAGACCGGCGGCGACCAGCGAGATCACCAGGCGCTCGGCGCGCTCCACGAGGCCGTTGACCGCGACCGGCAGCCCGATCGACTCGCCGCGCGCCTTCGTGTACGAGACCACCTGGCCGCTGGCCAGGCAGAAGATCGCGACGGCGCAGAGGATGTTGTCGTCACCGCTGCCCGCGTACCAGAGGGCGAAGCCGGCGAAGATCGCCCCGTCGGCGACCCGGTCCAGCGTCGAGTCGAGGAACGCGCCCCACCGGCTGGAGATCCCGGCCTGCCGCGCCATGTTGCCGTCGACGAGGTCGGAGAAGACGAAGATCGTGATGACGATCGTGCCCCAGAAGAACTCCCCCATCGGGAAAAAGACCAGCGCGCCTGCCATCACTCCGGCCGTACCGATGAGAGTGACCGCGTCGGGGCTGACCCCGAGACGGAGCAGCAGAGCGGCGAACGGTGTGAGGACACGCGTGAAGAATGCACGCGCGTACTTGTTCAGCATGGCCTTCCCGAGGGTTCGGTTCGCCGGGCGGCCCCTTCGGCCACCGGCTGGCCCATCGTAGTCACGGCCGGACCCTTCCACCGGACGGGCACCCGCCGCCGGGTGTCCCCCGGCCCGGGCCCCGCCGTGTGCGGGGCGCGGTCCGTGGACGAGGCCGCCCGTGCGCGAGATATGGACGAGGCCCCGCCGCGGTGCCAAGCTCGAAGGACCGCGGGCGTCGCCGAGACCGCCGCGGCGGCCTCTCCACCCCCGTGACCACCGCTGCTCCGCGCGCGGTCGCCCTCCCCCGCACCGCGCCATCGACCGGGAGGCACGCACCATGGGCGACAAGGCACACGCACACCCCGGAGCCGCCGGAGGAGCACCGGCGGCCGACCGCCCCTCCGCCGTACGGAACGTGGTGCTGGTCGGCCCCAGCGGATCGGGCAAGACCACCCTGGTCGAGGCCCTGGCCCAGACGGCGGGGGCCGTGAACCGGGCAGGCCGGGTCGAGGACGGGGCGACCGTCTCCGACTACGACGAGATCGAGCAGCGCCGACGGCGTTCCGTACAGCTCTCGCTGGTCCCGGTGGCCTGGGACGGGTGCAAGATCAATCTGCTGGACACCCCCGGCTACGCGGACTTCGTCGGGGAGCTGCGGGCCGGTCTGCGCGCGGCGGACGCGGCCCTCTTCGTCGTCTCGGCGGCCCAGGAGGCCCAGTCCGTGGCGGCGACCACCCGGGCCGCCTGGGAGGAGTGCGCGCTCGTCGGCATGCCGCGCGCGATCGTCGTCACGCACCTGGACACCGCCCGTACCTCCTTCGACGACATGACCCGGATCTGCGCCGAGAACTTCGGGGGCGACGACCCCGACGCCGTACTGCCGCTGTACCTGCCCGTGCTGGGTCCCGAGGGAGCCGACGGGCACGCCCCGCTGACCGGGCTCACCGGGCTGCTGAGCCGGCGGATCCTCGACCACTCCTCGGGCGAACGCACCGAGCTGCCGCCCGCGCCCGAGCAGGAGGAGCCGCTGCGGACGGCCCGGAACCGGCTGATCGAGGGGATCATCGCCGAGAGCGAGGACGAGTCCCTGATGGACCGCTATCTCGGCGGCGAGGACATCGACGTCGCGACCCTGATCGCCGATCTGGAACGGGCCGTCGCCCGGGGCTCCTTCCACCCCGTCCTCACGGCGGCCCCGGCGGCCGAGGGCGCCCGCCAGGGCATCGGCACCGTCGAACTCCTGGAGCTGATCACGCGCGGCTTCCCGACCCCGCTGGAGCGCACCCCGCCCGTCGTCACCACCCCCTCGGGCAGGCCCCGGCCCGCGCCGGTCTGCGACCCGGACGGCCCGCTGGTCGCCGAGGTCGTCAAGACGTCCTCCGACCCGTACGTGGGCCGCGTCTCGCTGGTCCGCGTCTTCTCCGGCACCCTGCGCCCCGACGACTCCGTGCATCTGTGCGGCCACGGCCTGGACGCCACGGGGCACGCCCCGCGCCCCTGCCACGAGGCGGAGATCCGCGTCGGGGCGCTCACCTCTCCGTTCGGCCGCCGGCAGAACGCGCTGGAGCGGTGCGTCGCGGGCGATCTGGCGTGTGTGGCCCGGCTCGGCGAGGCGGAGACCGGCGACACGCTCTCCCCGGCCGGCGACCCGGTCCTGATCGAGCCCTGGTCGACGCCGGACCCGCTGCTCCCGCTGGCCGTACGGGCCCACGGCAAGGCGGACGAGGACAAGCTGTCGCAGGGCCTGGCCCGGCTGGTCGCGGAGGACCCCACGCTGCGCCTCGAACAGAACCCGGACACCGGCCAGGTCGTCCTGTGGTGCCTGGGCGAGGCCCACCAGGAAGTGGCTCTGGAACGGCTGCGCAGCCGGTACGGCGTCCAGGTCGACGCGGAACCGCACCGGGTACCGCTGCGCGAGACGTTCGCGGGCCCGGCCGCCGGGCGCGGACGGCACGTCAAACAGTCCGGCGGGCACGGCCAGTTCGCGATCTGTGAGATCGAGGTGGAGCCGCTGCCGCCGGGGTCCGGCATCGAGTTCGTCGACCAGGTCGTCGGCGGTGCGGTGCCGCGCCAGTTCGTCCCCTCGGTGGAGAAGGGCATCCGGGCCCAGGCCGCCAGGGGCTGTCCGCCGGGCACCCGCTGGTCGACGTACGGGTCACGCTGCTGGACGGGAAGGCGCACTCGGTGGACTCGTCGGACGCCGCGTTCCAGACCGCCGGGGCGCTCGCGCTGCGCGAGGCCGCTGCCGCATCCCGCGTCCAGCTCCTGGAACCGGTGTGCGAGGTGAGCGTGCTGGTCCCCGACGACTACGTGGGCCCGGTGATGAGCGACCTGTCGGGGCGGCGCGGCCGGGTCGTGGGCACCGAGCAGGGCGCCGGCGGGCGCACCCTCGTCCGGGCGGAGGTGCCGGAGATCGAGATCGGCCGGTATGCGGTGGACCTGCGCTCCCTGTCGCACGGCACCGGCCGCTTCGACCGCGCGTACGCCCGGCACGAGGCGATGCCGCCCCAGATCGCCGACCGGGTCCGCGCGGAGCCGGCGAACGGGTCCACCGGCGCGTGACCGGCGCACTGTCGCACACGCCGTCCCGTTCACGCCGGTGACCGGTGCTGGTGTGATCCGGACGATACGCTGTGGTCGCAGCTCAGAAGGTATGCCGCGTACGGTAGTTGGGCACACCGCAGGAGCAGACGTGCGGCGAGTGGGGGCGACAAGGTGGCCAACGACGGATTCGACTTCTCACCCGGGGCCCAGATCCCGATCCAGGGCTCGGGCAGTCAGACCGTGGCGACCAACGCCCTGGCCTCGGCGGCGTATCGGGACAGTCCGGTGGAGACGATCCTCGACGCCAACAGCGAGTGGCACAAATCGGCAGTGAAGCCGGGCGCCTCCACACTCTTCAAGTCCGACTACTTCAAGCCGAATCTCGGTGAGGCGTTCGCCCGTGCCGTCCAGGAGCGCATGCTCGGCGGCGCCCGCAAGGCGCTCATCCAGTCCTTCGGCACCGACCCGCAGACCGTGGTGGAGCACTGCCTGTCGGCGAACAACCTGCGCAAGGCCCGCGACACCCGTCTCACCCTGGTGACCGTGGTGTTCGGCGTGCTGTTTCTGCCCGGCATGCTGGCCTGGGTGATCGCCTTCCGGATCCGGGACGCGCTCAACAAGTCCAAGGACACGGCGTTCAAGGCCGTCGGCACGGTGCTGCTGGCCGCCTTCGGGATCGGTGCGCTGATTCTGGTGGTGAAGCTGCCGCTGGACGGCTTCTGGGCCCTCTACTTCCGGGGCGCGGTCATCGCGCCGGTGATCGGCTGGGTGCTCGCCAAACGGATCGCGGAGACCTCGGCCAAGGACATGCGGGCCCGCTGGGAAGGTCTTCTCTCCGGAACCGGGGTGATCGCGAAGATCCCGGAGGCGGTACCGAAGAACCCCAACGAGACCGCGCGCGAGGCCCTGCGCCAGGGTCTGGAGAAGCTGTCGGCCGAGCAGCAGTCGAACGCCGTCTTCTACGCCGGCCCCAAGGGCGTCCTCGGCATGGGCACCCGCTGGGGCAGCTGGCAGCTGGCCGAGGAGCTGATCCCCAAGGACCCGACGAAGGAGATCCACCAGTTCCGCAGCTGGGACCTGATCAGGATCATCCACGACCAGCTGAAGATGCTGGAGCGCGGGCCGCTGAACACCGGCGGCTTCCCCAAGCCGTCCGTGAAGCACTGGATCGTCTCGCCCATCGGGGAGAACGCCGACGCCGTCACCCGCCCCGAGGGCGAGGACGTCGCCACCTTCCAGGTGAAGCCCCACGAGATACAGCGGATCTGCAACCACCAGCAGTTCGGCAGCGGCGACCGGCACTACCTGGGCGTCCAGTTCACCCTCTGGGACGGCCAGCTGGTGATCACCATGATGATCACCGTCACCGTGCTCCACGAGACGCTGCGCATCGAGGTCACCGGCCATGCGCTCGGCCCGGTGCACGGACTCTTCCTCACCAAGCCCGCGGCGAAGACGAAGACGGTGAACAAGACCGTCCGCTTCTGGGAGACCCGGGACGTCCAACTGGCGCTGGTGGACGCCAAGGAGGTCGTCCGGCTGGCCCTGCGCGCCCCTCTGACCTGGTATCCGCCGCTGCTGGACTACCTGGGCGGGAAGATCGTGCTGCCCGAGCCGTTCGGACTGCGGCACGCGTGGGCGGCCAAGCCGTGGAACCACCGCTTCATGGCGGACGACGCGATGCGCGCCGCCACCCCGGTGCTGCGGGCGGTCCACTCGGCGGCGATGCGGGTCCTCGCGGAGAACGGCGTCGACACGGAGCGCTTCGACAACCGTTCGAGCATACTGAGCGGCCTCGTCCAGGACCCGGCTCCGCGCAAGGCCGACGTCTACGACGCGTAGACGCGCGCACGGCAGAGGCCCCCGCCGCGGCGGGGGCCTCTGCGTTCGACGTCCTAGACGGCGGCGGGCCAGGCGTCGGCCAGCATCGCCCGGGTGTCGCCCAGCAGCTGGGGCAGCACCTTGGTGTGGCCGATGACCGGCATGAAGTTGGTGTCCCCGCCCCAGCGCGGCACCAGGTGCTGGTGCAGGTGGGCGGCGATCCCGGCGCCGGCGACGGAGCCCTGGTTCATGCCGATGTTGAAGCCGTGCGCCCCGGAGGCAGCGCGCAGCGCGACCATCGCCCGCTTGGTGAAGTCCGCCAGCTCCGCGGTCTCCGGCCCGTCCAGCTCGGTGTAGTCGGCGACATGCCGGAACGGCACGACCATGAGATGGCCGCCGTTGTACGGATACAGGTTCAGGACCGCGTAGACGTGCTCGCCGCGGGCCACGACGAGCCCGTCCTCGTCGGATTTCGCCGGGATCGAACAGAACGGACAGCCGTCCTCGGCACCCGGGCCGCTCGGCTTGTTCTCGCCCTGGATGTACGCCATCCGATGGGGCGTCCACAGGCGCTGGAATGCGTCGGGCGTCCCCACGCCGATCTGCTGCTCCGGGTCACTCGTCATGCCGATCAGCATATTGCGTCACCCCGGCCGAGCGTGTCGCCGGGGCCGCACCGCTCGGCCGCCCACGATGCTGAGGCGATGAGCGACCGAACCGCCCCCGATCCCCCCGCCCGGCTGACCCGCTGGGAGCAGCGCACGGAGGTTCCGCTCTTCCTCGCGGGGCTGATCTTCCTGACGGGGTACGCGGTCCGGGTGCTGACCCCGCACGACGCGGAACCCTGGAACGACATCGCGCTGATCCTCGTCTGGTCGACCTGGCTGCTCTTCCTCGTCGACTACGCGACCCGGCTGCACCTCAGCGGCCTGGGCAGGCGCTTCCTCCGGACGCACTGGCTCGACACCGTGGTCCTGCTGCTGCCGCTGCTGCGCCCCTGCGGATGGTCAAGGTGTACACGGCGGTCCAGCGCCGCCGCGACCGGCCCCGGCTGGACCTGTACGCGCGCGTGATGGCGTACGCGGGGATGACGGCCGTCCTGCTCGGCTTCGCCGCCTCGCTCGCGGTCTACCACCTGGAGAACCGCGCCCCGGACGCCACCATCCGGACGTTCGGCGACGCGGTGTGGTGGGCGTGCGCGACGCTCACGACGGTCGGTTACGGGGACGCCACCCCGGTCACGTTCTGGGGGCGGGTGGTCGCGACGGGGCTGATGGCCTGCGGTCTGGCGCTGCTGGGCGCGGTGACGGGATCGTTCTCGTCGTGGCTGATCCAGGTGTTCACCCGGGAGGACGAGAAGGAGCCCCCGGAGCGGGATTAGCGCTCCGGGGGCCGCTTCCGCGTCAAGGATCGGGTCTCCGGCGAACGGATCAGACCTGTACGCGGTCCTCGACGGCCTTCGCGATCTTGGCGATGGCCTCGTCGACCGGGATGCCGTTCTCCTGCGAACCGTCGCGGTAGCGGAAGGACACGGCACCGTTGGCCATGTCCTCGTCACCCGCGATGATCATGAACGGAACCTTGTTCTTCTGCTGGTTGCGGATCTTCTTCTGCATCCGGTCCGAGGAGGCGTCCACGTCCACCCGCAGCCCCTGCTTGCGCGCCTTGGCGGCGAACTCCTGGAGGTAGGGGATGTGGGCGTCGCCGATCGGGATGCCCACGGCCTGGACCGGGGCGAGCCAGACCGGGAACGCGCCCGCGTAGTGCTCCAGGAGCACGGCGAAGAAGCGCTCGATGGAGCCGAAGAGAGCACGGTGGATCATGACCGGGCGCTGCTTGGACCCGTCGGGGCCGGTGTACTCCAGGTCGAACCGCTCCGGCAGGTTGAAGTCGAGCTGCACGGTCGACATCTGCCAGGTACGGCCGATGGCGTCCTTGCACTGCACGGAGATCTTCGGGCCGTAGAACGCGGCACCGCCCGGGTCCGGGACCAGGGGCAGGCCCTGCTTCTCGGCGACCTGGCGCAGCGTCTCGGTGGCCTCTTCCCAGGTCTCGTCCGAGCCGACGTACTTCTCCGGGTCCTTGGTGGACAGCTCCAGGTAGAAGTCGGTGAGCCCGTAGTCGCGGAGCAGGTTCAGCACGAAGGTGAGCGTGCGGTCGAGCTCCTCCGCCATCTGCTCCTTGGTGCAGTAGATGTGCGCGTCGTCCTGGGTGAAGCCGCGCGAGCGGGTCAGGCCGTGCACGACGCCCGACTTCTCGTACCGGTACACCGTGCCGAACTCGAAGAGGCGCAGCGGCAGTTCACGGTAGGAGCGGCCGCGCGCGTCGAAGATCAGGTTGTGCATCGGGCAGTTCATCGGCTTGAGGTAGTAGTCCACCCCGTCGTCGAGCTGCATGGGCGGGTACATGCCGTCGGCGTACCAGTCCAGGTGGCCGGACTGCTCGAAGAGCTTGCCCTTGGTGGCGTGCGGGCTGTAGACGAACTCGTAGCCCTCCTCCTCGTGCCGGCGGCGCGAGTAGTCCTCCATGGCCCGGCGGATGACGCCGCCCTTGGGGTGGAAGACCGCGAGGCCGGGGCCGATCTGGTCGGGGAAGGAGAAGAGGTCCAGCTCGTTGCCGAGCTTGCGGTGGTCGCGCTTGGCGGCCTCCTCCAGGAACTCCAGGTGCGCCTTCAGCTCGTCCTTGGTGGGCCAGGCGGTGCCGTAGATGCGCTGGAGCATCGGGTTCTTCTCGCTGCCGCGCCAGTACGCCGCGGCGTTGCGCATCAGCTTGAACGCCGGGATGAACCGGGTGGTCGGCAGGTGGGGCCCCCGGCAGAGGTCCTTCCAGCACAGCTCGCCGGTCTTGGCGTCGAGGTTGTCGTAGATGGTCAGCTCGCCGCCGCCCACCTCGACGTCCGCGCCGTCGTCCGAGGAGGCGGAGCCCTTGATGCCGATGAGCTCCAGCTTGTACGGCTCGCCGGCGAGCTCCTCGCGGGCGTCCTCGTCGGAGACCACGCGGCGGGAGAACTTCTGGCCCCGCTTCTGGATCTCCTGCATCTTCTTCTCGATGGCCTTGAGGTCCTCGGGCGTGAACGGCTTCTCGACGTCGAAGTCGTAGTAGAAGCCGTCCTTGACCGGCGGGCCGATGCCGAGCTTGGCCTCGGGGAACAGCTCCTGCACGGCCTGGGCCATGACGTGCGCGGTGGAGTGGCGCAGGATGTTGAGGCCGTCCTCGGAGGAGATCTCCACGGGCTCGACGCTCTCGCCGTCCTGGAGGACGTACGAGAGGTCCTTCAGCTCGCCGCCGATGCGCGCGGCGACGACGGTGCGCTGACCGGGGAAGAGCTCACCGGCGGTCGTGCCCGTCGTCACCACGTGCTCTTCCCGCTCGGAATCGCGTTGGATGATCACACGGACGTCTGACACCGGTCTCTCCTGTCTGAGGGGGCACCCCGGCTCGCTCGGCCAGGGAGATACGAATCGTACCGAGCCGTACGCCCCCGACGCGAACGCCTTCGGGCGGCCCCTACCCCTCCTCCCCCGCACACGCCTCCTCGAAGAAGTCGACGTTCTCCTGGAGCGCCTTCATCAGCCGGTCCCGCTCCGCCTCGTCGACCTGGACGGGGGCGACCTGCGAGGCCCCGGTGAGCCGCCGGAAGCCGCCCCGGTTCTCCAGCCGCCCCTCGACCCGCAGCGGCAGCCCCACGAGGTGGGCGTGGCCCGCGATGCGGTACGCCTCCTCGTCCAGCTCCACGCGGACGTGCGCGACCTCGGCCCCGGCCAGCACCCGCAGCCGTACGATCCCGGCGCCGCGCGGCCCGGAGCGGCGCAGCCTCACCACCGCGCCGGTCAGCCGGACCTGCACGGCGGGTTCGTCGCGGAGGTAGCGGGCCCCGGCGGCGCGCAGGGCGGGCAGGTCGCCGGGGGAGAACTCGACGGGCGCGGGACGGGCCGGGCAGCCGTCCGGGGTGCCCGCGGCGGGCGCCCACCGCAGATCGATCCGGGCCCCTTCCGAGCCGCGCACCAGGGCGATCAGCGCCTCGGTCAGCTCCCGGCCGACGCCCGCGGCGATCGCGCTGTCGAAGGCCTCCATGCCGCCGGTGGCCCGCTGGTAGTCCACGGCCTCCCGGGTGGCGTGCAGGGCGTGGCAGAGCTGGACGGCGACGGCGCGCCCGGAGGCGACGGGGACGTACGCGGTGAGGCCGCGGCCGTCGGCGCCGGGCCCGATCAGGGCGTCGTCGAGGGCGGCCCGGGCCTTCCTGCGGTGCCGGGCGCCGTGGTAGCCGGCCCGGCCGCGGGCCGCGAGGGCCCCGGCCATGAGGACCTGCCGGGCCGCCGACCGCAGCTCCTCCGCCTCGGTCCAGCCCGCGGCCCCGGCCGCTCCGGCCGCCGATTCGGGGACCTCGCGCCACCAGCGGATCTCGTCGCTGGGCACGGCGAGGGAGACGAGGACGTCGCGGGCGGAGGGGTCGGCGCTGCGGCCGAGGGCGAGGAGGGCCTCCTCGATCAGCTCCCCGCTGTCGGGGAAGCCCGCGCTCTCGGGCACCAGCAGGCTGGTGCCCCCGGCGGCGGATCCGGGCGGGGTCCAGCGGCCGTAGCGTCCGGGCGCTCCCCCGCGCCGCTGCCAGCCGTGCCGGCGCAGGAGGGCCCCGAGAACGGCGGGGTCGGGCAGCTCGGTGCCCTCCTCGGCGAGCGGCGGGGGCCAGGGGCGGGCGGTGGGGTGCGAGCGGGCGGCGGGCAGTCCCGCCGCGCCCGTGGGCTCGTCCATCGACCGGTGCATCAGGGTCTCCCTCCGGCCCCGACCCGGGCCATGATGTCGCAGAGTGCGCGGTCGTCGAAGATCCGCGAGGTCGGGATGCGCACAGTGGTCCGGTACCGGCCCGTCACCGCGTGGCCGGCCAGGTTGGTCCAGTAGCAGCAGTGGCGCAGGTCGAGGCCGCCGGGCCCGGCGCGCAGCCAGTCGTCCTGGCTGCGGGGCACGATCATCACGACCAGGATCTTGTGCACCGTCACCGGGCTGCGGGCGAGTTTGACGAGGTGGGCGTTGTCGAGGGTGAAGGAGAACGCCCCGCCCGCAGGGTGCGGCGGTATCTGGTAGGTGCATTTGAGCTGCACCTTGACGGTCACTTCGTCGTCGACGGTGTGGGTGGGGGCGCCGTGGCTGACATGCCAGTCGATGCCGTTGTCGGGGAAGGGCTGGGACAGCGAGCATCCCGCCGCCGCGGCGACGGCGTGCAGATAGCCCACCTGAAGGGTCTCCATGCAGGCGGTGGTGGCGAGGGAGCCGCGCAGCGGCGCGTCGGGCTGCTGCGGCGGCCGGGGCCCGAAGGGCTCGGCGCGGGCGGTTCCCCCGGGGTCGGGCTGCGCGAGCGCCATGGCTCCGTGTGCCTTCCGGGCGTGCCGATCGATGGCAGGTGGTCTGCCGGCGGGTTTCGTGGGCTGGACGGAACGACGGACGTCGGCGGCAACTGCCCGGCGTCACACCTGTGTTGTCACCGCATCAGACCGCCCGCAAACGGCGTATCAGGCAAACAGCCCGGGTATCACCGATATCGGGCAGAGGAATCACTCCATCTGCCGTGCGGGTGCGAGGAGTTCGGGGATGATGCACTGGTTCGAAGGGCCGCTGGCCGCTTTTGACACGGAGACGACAGGCGTGGACGTCGAGCAGGACCGGATCGTTTCGGCCGCTCTCGTCGCGCAGGACACCGCGGGCGGTCGCGTCCGCGTCACCCGCTGGCTGGTCAATCCGGGGGTTCCGGTCCCGCCCGGGGCGACCGAGATCCACGGGCTGACCGATGATCACCTTCAGCGCAACGGGCGTTGGCCCGCCCCGGTGATGGACGAGATAGCCAGGGCGCTGGCGGAGAGCTGTGCGACGGGACGGCCGCTGGTCGTGATGAACGCCCCCTTCGATCTGACCCTGCTGGACCGGGAGTTGCGGCGGCACCGGGCGTCGTCCCTGACGAGGTATCTCGACGGGGTGCCGATGCGGGTGGTGGACCCGCGGGTGCTGGACAAGCATCTGGACCGCTACCGCAAGGGCCGCCGGACGCTCACGGATCTCTGCGCCCGGTACGAGGTGGTGCTCGACGGAGCCCATGACGCGGCGGCCGACGCGACGGCTTCGCTGGAGCTGGTGCGGGCGGTGTGCCGGCGCTTCTCGACCCGGCTGGAGCGGCTGTCGCCGTCGGAACTGCACACGCTTCAGGCGACCTGGCACGCGGCCCAGGCGCGTGGCCTGGAGGCCTGGTTCGCGAAGAGCGGGACGCCGGAGGCGGTGGACCCGTCGTGGCCGCTGCGCCCGGAGCTGCCCGCCGCGGCGTGACGGGCCGGGTGCCCCGACATGCGAAAGCCGGTCCGCTTGATGCCTGCGGACCGGCTTTCCCCGGTGGGCGATACTGGGTTCGAACCAGTGACCTCTTCGGTGTGAACGAAGCGCTCTCCCACTGAGCTAATCGCCCGGGAACGGGTTGAACCATACAGGGCTTCGCGGGCTTCGTTCAAACCGCTTCCGGCCGCGTCCTACTCAGGGCGTCCCGGCCCGGACGTGAGTATCCGAGCGCATGTACGGGCCGGGCGGCCGAGGTCACACTCCCGTACATGGAACATGTGCCCCCGCCCGCCGAGGAACTGGCCCGCCTCGACCGTGAACTGGCCGAGCTGGATACCCGCCGGGCCCAGCTGCTGACCCGGCGCGCCTGGCTGCTCGCCGCGCTGCGGCCGCCCGCGCCGACGTCCGCCCCCGGCTGGAACCCGTCGGCCTGGGGCGCGCCCGCCGCCGGCCGGCCGGGCGCTCCGGCGCAGCCGTGGGGCCACGTTCCGCCGAAGCAGCCGTCCGCGCCGCGCAGCGCGCAGAACGTCCTGCTGACGCTGGGCGGTCTGCTGCTGACGATCGCGGCCATCGCGTTCACGCTCGTGAGCTGGGGCTCGATGGGGATCGGCGGCAGGTCGGCCGTGCTGGCCGTGGTGACCGTGGGGGCCCTGGCCGCCCCGGCGGTGCTGCTGCGGCGGGGTCTGACGGCGACCGCCGAGGCGCTGGCCGCCCTGGCCCTGGTGCTGACGCTGCTGGATGCCTACGCGGTCCACGCGGTGGCGGCCCCGGACACGGACGGGCTCGGTTTCACCGCCGGAGCGGCCGCCGTGCTCGCGTCGCTGTGGACGGCGTACGGGCTGGCGCTGGGCAAGCTGCGCCTTCCCCTGCCGGCCGCCGTGGTCCTCGCCCAGTGGCCGCTGCTGTTCGGGGCGTGGGCCGCGGGCGCACCGGCGCTGGTCGTCGGTTGGGCGCTGCTGGCCACGGCGGTGCTGGACGGGGCGATCGCCCTGTGGGGCAAGGGCACCGGAGCACGGGTCACCGCGTGCGTCGGCGGGTCGGTGATGGCGTTCTCGGCGCTGATGGTCGGCCTGACGCTGTCCGTGACGGCCTCCGGGCCGCTCGGGGCTCTGGCGCCGGGTGCGCTGCTGCTGACGGCCGCCGGGGCGGCCCTGGCCGGGGCGTGGCGCGCGCCGAGGGGGTTCGCACGGGCTGGCGGTGTGGTGGCCGGTCTCGCGGTGGTGGCCGCGGTGGGCGGCGTACCCGCGGCAGCGGTGCCGGAGGGCTGGCGGGTGCTCGCGTACCTGCTGGCCGGCCTCGCGCTGACGGCGGTCGTACGAACCCGGCTGCCGAGGAACGCGGCGATCGGCGTGCTGGTGGCGTCGGCCGCGGTGGTGGCCGGGGCCCTCGTGGGAGCGGTGCCGGGGTTCGCGGCGGTGCTGCTGGGCCCGGTGACGCTGCTGCCGGACGTGTGGGCGGGGTCGCCCGAGGGCTTCCGGTCCGCGGTCGGCTCGACGCTGCCGTGGTCGGAGCTGGCCGCGACCCCGGTGGTGCTGGCCCTGGTGGCGGGGCTGCTGGGCGCGGCGTACCGGTGGTGGCCTTCCCTGGCCCGGACCGCCGGGCCGCTGATCGCACGGGAGGAGCCGGCGGCGGGCGGGAAGCCGGAGTCGGCCGGTGCGGCCGCGTACGGCGCTGGGTCAGCGGGAGCGCCGGCCGCCGGGACGCCTGTGGCGGGCGGGGCGGCCGTTCCGGGGACCGTTGGAGGGCCGGGCGCCGGGACCGCGGGGGCAGGCGGCACACCGGCCCCGGGCGCGTCGGGCGCAGCGGCCCCGGGCGCACCGGGCGCGACCGCGCCCGGAACCGGAGCGCCCTGGTACGCCGGAGGCCGGGCGTGGGCGCCCTGGGACGCCGGTGGGGCATCCGCTGCCCGCAGGCGGCCGTCCGGGGCGGTCCTGCGCGGGGCCGCCGGTGCGGGGGCCGCGGTGCTGGGCTGGGGTGCGCTGTTGCTGGCCGGGGCCGTGCTGGATGTGCCCTACGCGGTCGCGGTGGCCGGGGAGACGGTTCTGGTCGCCGGTCTGCTGGCCCTGGCCGTACGCGGCACGGGGAACGGCCGGGACGCGTCGGCGGCGGTACCGGTGACCGCGCTGGTGGTGGCGTTGGCCGCGGCGGTGAGCGCCGGGCTGCTGGCGCTGGCGTCCGAGGGGGCCTCCTACGCGGTGTTCGGCGCGCTGACGGCCCTGTTCGCCGGGGCGTCGGTCCGGGCGGGGGCCGGGGTGGAGCGTGCGGTGTTCGCGGTGGCCGCCACGGTCGGGGGCACCGTGCTCTCGGGGTTCGCGGGCCGGTCCCTGGGGCTCGCCCCGCACGAGGCCGCGCCGCTGGTGCTCCTGGTGCCCGCGCTGACGGTGCTGTTCGGGGCCCGGCTGCGGCGGAACCCGGTGGCGTTGCCGGTGGAGCTGACGGGCGCGCTGGGTGCGCTGGTCGCGGTGGGGCTGGCGGTGCCGGACGCGCCGTTCCTGGCGCTGGTCCTCGCGCTGTGCGGGGTGCTGGCTGCGGGTGCGGCGGTGCGGCCGGAGCGGCGGCCGGTGGCGGGTTATCTGGCGGCGGCGCTGTTCGTGCTGGCCACCTGGGTACGGCTGGCGGCGTCGGAGGTGTCGTTCCCGGAGGCGTACACGCTGCCGGTGACCGTGCCCGCGCTGGTGGTCGGGTTCCTGCGGCGGCGGAAGGACCCGCAGGCGTCGTCGTGGACGGCGTACGGGCCGGGGCTCGCGGCGACGCTGCTGCCGAGCCTGGCGGTGGCCTGGACCGATCCGGACTGGCAGCGCCCGCTGCTGCTGGGCGTGGCGGCGCTGGTGGTCACGCTGCTGGGTGCGCGCTACCGCCTCCAGGCGCTGCTGCTGCTCGGCGGGGCGGCGCTGGCGCTCGACGGGCTGCACGAGCTGGCGCCGTACGTGGTGCAGGTGGCCGGGGCGCTCCCCCGCTGGCTGCCGCCGGCCCTGGCCGGGCTGCTGTTGCTGGTGGTGGGGGCGACGTACGAGCAGCGGCTGCGCGACGCCCGCCGGCTGAAGGACGCGCTGGGGCGAATGCGGTGAGCCGTGCCGGCCGGGGCGGCTGTCCGCAGCGGCCCCGGCCGGCGGAGGAGCGGGCAACGCAGAGGGCCCGGGAGACGGATTCCGTCTCCCGGGCCCTCTGTCCGGGTGGGCGATACTGGGTTCGAACCAGTGACCTCTTCGGTGTGAACGAAGCGCTCTCCCACTGAGCTAATCGCCCGGGCGCACCGCAAACATTACCCCATGTCAGCGGTGCTCCCGGACCGTCCCCGGGCTACTCGCTGATCTTCCACGGCATGGTGATGCCGAACTTCCAGACGTAGATCCCGACCAGCACCGCGACGATCACGAGCCCCACCGTGGTGAGGATGATGTTGCGCCGCCGGACCTTCGGATCGAGAGCCCGCTGCGCCGCCTCGGTGACCTTGCGCTTGGTCCAGCGCAGCACCAGCTGGGCCCAGACGAACTCGGTCGCCCAGATCGCCATGCCGGCGAAGATCACCAGCCAGCCGGGACCGGGCAGCACCAGCATGAGCACGCCCGCGACCACGACGCCGAGGCCGACGACGAAGACGCCGACCTGCCAGCTCAGGTGCAGCGCTTTCGACGCTTTGATGAAGCCCGGCGCCCGCGAACCCAGCTCGCGTTCCTCCCGGTCCGATTCCCCCATGGCGGATGCCGGGGGCGCCTGTTCGGCGACCCTGTTCCGCTCGTCACTCTCCGCGTTCATGAACCCAACTTACCCGACCCGCCGCGGTCACACTTTTGTCACTGGAATGGACGCATAACTCAAAGTTACACACCGCTGAGCGAGGGACCCGAAGCATCACAAATGGGTCAGAGGGGTTTACAACGCCACCGTAGGTGGCATGTCGATTTCGCCGACGTGCGAATCCCCGAGCGCACACTGAGCGAAAGGCCCTGGCGCTTATGAACACCACGGTCAGCTGCGAGCTGCACCTGCGCCTCGTTGTGTCGAGCGAGTCCTCACTGCCTGTACCCGCGGGCCTGCGGTATGACACGGCCGATCCCTATGCCGTGCACGCCACCTTCCACACCGGAGCGGAGGAGACGGTCGAATGGGTATTCGCCCGTGACCTCCTTGCCGAGGGGCTGCACCGGCCCACCGGCACCGGAGACGTCCGCGTCTGGCCATCTCGTAGTCACGGCCAAGGCGTCGTATGCATCGCCCTGAGCTCCCCAGAGGGAGAAGCCCTGCTCGAAGCTCCGGCGCGGGCCCTGGAGTCGTTCCTGAAGAGGACCGACGCCGCGGTTCCACCCGGCACCGAGCATCGTCACTTCGATCTGGACACGGAGCTCTCCCACATCCTGGCCGAGAGCTGAGCCAGGCAGAGAGCCGCTCGACGCCGTCCGACTCGGGGCGACGGCGTCGTGACGACAACCGCATAGGGCAGACACCGGCGCCGTCGCCGCGGAATCCACCGCGGCGACGGCGCCGGTGCGTCCGGCCCCACCCGCTCCCTCTCCCGTCCCCTCTCCCGGGCGCCGGAGGGGTCCGTTCCGCTCCCGGCAGGGCCCGCACCGGCCCGGGGGCCGACGGGCCGAGCCAGTAGAGTCAGCCGCCATCGGCAGGCGCCCGCCCGCCGGAGGCCAGGGAGCGAAGCGTGCTGATCCCTCACGACACCCGGATCGCCCTCGACACGGTGGTCGATCTGATGAACACCACGCCGGAGAGCGAGCCGCCGCCGGACGGCACCGGGGACGGACCCGAGGACGGGCTCGCCGACATCCCCGCGCTGTACGCCTTCGCGGAGCGGCATCACATCAGCGGGGTCGGCACGCTGGGCGAGAAGGACCTGGCCGCCGTGCGGGACGTACGGGACCGTTTCGCCGAGGTCTTCGCGGCGCCCGACCCCCGTACCGCGGCCGACCTGGTCAACCGGCTCGTGGCGGCGGCCGGGACCACCCCGCAGCTCACCGACCACGACGGCTACGACTGGCACGTGCACTACTTCGCGCCGGACGCCTCGATCGCCGACCACCTCGCGGCCGACTGCGGCATGGCGCTGGCCTTCATCATCGTGGCGGGCGAGCAGGAGCGGCTGCGACGCTGCGAGGCCCCGGACTGCGGGCACGCGTTCGTCGACCTGTCGCGCAACCGCTCCCGCCGCTACTGCTCCAGCCGTACGTGCGGGAACCGGCTCCACGTCGCGGCGTACCGGGCCCGGCGCAAGGAAGCCGCGGGCTGACACCGTCGCCCCGCGCGGCGGCTGGGCGCGTCACAGCATGAAGAGGTCGTGCAGAGCGGCCATCAGCAGCAGCACCCCGATGACCGTCAGGAAGATCATCAGAGGCGGCTGGGAGAGCGCGAAGAGACAGCCGCGGGGCTCTTCGGCGGGGGGTGCGGGGGCTTCGCCCCGGGAGGTATCCACCATCTCGGTGTGATCATGACGCACGCGCGGCCGGGTTCGCGCTCAACCAGGTTCATTCCCCCGGGAGTTCACCGTCCCGTGGCCCTCGGAAATCGCTCCGGCGTACGGGTCGCCGTCAGGCATTCGGAAGGTCCTCGGCCCGGACGCGCCGAACGCCCGGGGCCGCCGGAGGCCGGTGCCTCAGATGCCGTGCTTCTTGAGGATCGCCTCGATGTCGCTGAAGTCGTCGCCGGGCGCGGCGGCCTCCTGCTTCTTCTTCGGCTTCGACTGCGGCTTCGCCGCCGTCGCCGCGGGCCCGGCCCCGGCGCCGAGCGAGGGGGCTGAGGCGCCCGGGGCGACCGCCTCGTTGCGCCCGGCCGCCCGCGCGGCCTTGCGTTCCGCGCGGGTGGTGCCGCTGCGGCGCTCGATGGCACGGGTGGTCATGAACAACAGCCAGGAGAGGCCGAGCACCCCGAAGCCGAGCCAGACGCTCGGCTTGAAGGCGATCCCGGCGACCCACTCGACGACGCCGGTCAGCACGAGCCCGACCGGGACGAGGGAGTAGGCGGCGATCCGCGTCGCGGTGAGGAACCGCTTGCGGTACGCGGTCACCGCGGCGATGCCCAGGCCGGCCGCCGACACCGCGGAACAGATGGTCTCGGCAAGCATCACGGCCTCCAGGCGCAGGGGGTACGTCCCTTCCATCCTGCACCGACGAGCGCCGTCGGGGCCACGGCGGCGGTCCACCTCAGGGACATTTCAGGGCCCGGCTCCTCCCCAGGGCGTGGGGTCCGGTGCGGATTGGGTCGCGCCCGCCCGGCCTGGAAGACTGGGCGCATGAGCGATTCCACCCCCGCGGCACCGGTCGTCCTCGACCTCTGGTGCGATCTCGAATGCCCCGACTGCCACCGTGCCCTCGACGACGTACGCGCTCTGCGCGCGCGGTACGGGGACCGCATCGAGATCCGGCTGCGGCACTTCCCGCTGGAGAAGCACAAGCACGCGTTCGCCGCGGCCCAGGCCGCCGAGGAGGCCGTCGAGCAGGGCCAGGGCTGGCCGTACATCGAGGCCCTGCTGTCCCGGACCGACGACCTCGGCCGCACGGGCGAGCCGGTGCTCCTCGACGTGGCCCGCGGACTGGGCCTGGACACAGAGGAGTTGGACACGGCACTGATCGACGGCCGGCATCTGCTGATCGTCGACGCCGACCACGCCGAGGGCAAGGCGATCGGCGTCACCGGCACGCCCACCTATGTGGTCGGCGACGAGCGGCTGGACGGCGGCAAGAGCCAGGAGGGGCTGCGCGAGCGGATCGAGGAGATCGTCGACCGGACCCTGGCCGCACGGGACCGTTAGCCGGGCGACCGGGGGAACCGGGCGGCGGATCCGGAGGGCCGTTACAGCGCCTTGGCCAGGTTGTACCGCGTCGTCGTGTAGCCGAGCGACTCGTACAGCCGCAGGGCCGGGGTGTTGGAGGCGAAGACGTGCAGGCCGAGGCGGTCCGCCCGCCAGGCGCGGGTGACGTCCTCGGCGAGCAGCATCAGGGCCCGGCCGTGACCCCGGCCCCGGTGTTCCTCGCGCACTTCGACGTCGAAGACGAATCCGGCGGTGCCGCCCGGATCCTGCTCCCGCAGGGCGACCCACACATGGCCGACGACCTCGCCGGCCTGGAGCAGCACCCGGAAGCGCATTCCCTCGGTCGCCAGTCCGTCCGGCAGGTGGGCCGCGTGGTCGGTCTCGGACTTGAGCCGGGCCTGCTCGGGCTCGACGCCGCGGTCGATCCAGTTCTGTGCGTACGCCCGCACCGCGTCCTGCCGCCAGGCGGCGAACTCCTCCTCACTCATGTCGCGCGAGGTGAGGCCCGCGGGCAGCGGGACGGTGTCCGGGCCGAGGTCCTTGACCATGTTGCGGCTGCGCTCGGTGTAGCCGAGGGCGACCGCGAGGCGCCGGGCCGGGTCGTTGTCGGCGGGAACCTCGACCCGGACTCGCGTACAGCCCCACCCCCGCAGCACCTCCTCGGCGGCGAGCGCCGCGATGACGCCCCGGCCTCGCCTGCGCCGGGACTCCTCCACGCTGAGGGAGCGCAGCACTCCGGCGGTCGGGCCGAACGCGTCGTCGGTGCTGATCGCGAGGGAGCCGACGGGCCGCCCGTTGTCGCAGACGTCGTAGTGGCGGGCCCGCGCGCCGTCGGCGCCCTGCTGAAGCGGCCCGGACGGCCGGAGTGTTGTCGTCATCAAAGGTTTGTATCCCCTGGACGACACCCCGTCACGCGCTTTACGGGTCGAGGTCGTCGCCGGCCCGCTCGGCGAAGATCCGCATTGCCTTCGCCGTCACCGGTCCGATCCCGGGCGTCAGCTCCCGGTCGTCGACCCGGTGCACCGCCTGGACGTCGCGGAGGGTCGAGGTCAGGAACACCTCGTCGGCCTCGGCGAGGACCTCCATCGGCAGATCGGTCTCCTCGGCCCCGGTCCACTCCACGGTCAGCGCGCGGGTGATCCCGGCGAGGCAGCCGGAGGCGACCGGCGGGGTGTGGACGCGGCCGCCCAGGACGACGAACACATTGGAGCCGGTGCCTTCGCAGAGCCGGTCGGCGGTGTTGGGGAACAGCGCCTCGGAAGCGCCCCGCTCCCGCGCCCGGGCCAGGGCGACGACGTTCTCCGCGTACGAGGTGGTCTTCAGGCCCGCGAGCGCGCCGCGTTCGTTGCGGGTCCAGGGGACGGTGATCACCGCGGTGCTGTCCGGGCGGCGGCTCACCCCGTCGAGGGCGACGACGAGGCTCGTCCCGTGGTCGCCCCGGTCCGAGCCGAGCGGGGACAGCCCGCCGGTGTACGTGATCCGCAGCCGCCCCAGGGCGACGGGGTTGGCGTCGATGACCGCGGCGACGGCGCGGCGGACCTCGTCGTGGTCCGGGTCGGGCAGGCCGAGGCCCCGGGCGGACCGGGTGAGGCGGTCAAGGTGCCGGGTCAGCGCGAAGGGGCGCCCCTCGCTCGTACGCACCGTCTCGAAGATGCCGTCGCCCACGGTCAGTCCGTGGTCGAGCACCGAAAGCCGGGCGTCGTCGGCGTCCCGCAGTCCGCCGTTGACCCAGATCCTCATCATGCGTCCCTTCCTGTCTCCTCGAACATCCCCGACGCTACAGCGAGCAGTCGGGAGGCCTTGAGTTCGGTCTCGTCCCATTCGCGCTCCGGGTCCGAACCCCAGGTGATCCCCGCGCCGGTCCCGAACCGCAGGAGCGGCGCGGGACCGGTCCGGTCGATCCAGAACGTCCGTATGCCCACGGCGAGCGACGCCGTGCCCCGGTCGGCGTCGACCCAGCCGATCGCCCCGCAGTACGGCCCGCGCGGGCCCCGTTCCAGCTCGGCGATGATCCGCAGCGCGCTGGACTTCGGCGCGCCGGTGACCGAGCCGGGCGGGAAGGCCGCGGCGAACAGCTCCGGCCAGCCCGCTCCGTCGGCCAGCCAGGCCCGGACCGTGGAGACGAGGTGGACGAGGCCCGGGTGCTTCTCCACCACGCAGAGATCGGGCACGTTCACGCTGCCGGTGGCGCAGACCCGGCCCAGGTCGTTGCGGACCAGGTCCACGATCATCACGTTCTCGGCGTGGTCCTTCTCCAGCAGATCGTCCTCGGTCCGGCCGGTGCCCTTGATCGGCCCGGACTCCACCGTGCGCCCGTCGCGCCTGAGGAAGAGCTCCGGGGAGGCGGTGGCGATCTCCACACCGTGGCCGGGCAGCCGGATCGTTCCCGCGTACGGGGCGGGGTTGCCGCGGGCGAGCAGGGAGGTCAGGGCGTCGACGTCGGCGCCGGCCCCACCGCCGGGGAGCGGTGCGGACAGCACCCGGCAGAGGTTGGCCTGGTAGACGTCGCCCGCCGCGATGTGTTCACGGATCCGCCGGACGCCCGCCGTGTAGGCGTCACGGTCCAGCGAGGAGGTCCAGTCCCCGGCGGCGGGCCCGCGCCAGGCTCCGGGCACGGGAGGGGGCACCGCTTCCCTGCGTACGTCGGAGAAACGGGCGCAGACGATACGACCCTCGAAATCGGCGGATACCGCCCAGAAACCGGACGAGTCGAGCGCCGCGGGATCGTGGGTCACGTCCTGCAGACCGGAGGCTATGAGGCCGTCGAAACGGGCCAAGGGGGCGAGGTCGGACACGCGAATGAGTCTAGGACGGTGCGCGGTGACCTGCGTCGGGGCGAGGACCGGGCCGGGGTCGCCGCAGCACGCTGCGCAAACGCGTTTTTGTACTGGCCCAGGAATCCGCTAGAGTTCAACACGTCGCCGGGACGCGCAAGCGGAACGGGAAAGACAAGCGGACGTAGCTCAGTTGGTAGAGCGCAACCTTGCCAAGGTTGAGGTCGCCAGTTCGAACCTGGTCGTCCGCTCGCAGAAGGTGGGGGATTTTTCCCGAGCTCCCGCCCCTGGTGGAGTGGCCGAGAGGCGAGGCAACGGCCTGCAAAGCCGTCTACACGGGTTCAAATCCCGTCTCCACCTCCAAGGACGATTAGCTCAGCGGGAGAGCGCTTCCCTGACACGGAAGAGGTCACTGGTTCAATCCCAGTATCGTCCACTGATCCGCAAGGATCACCGGTCCGCAAGGATCACCGGTCCGCGAGGATCCCCGCGCGATTAGCTCAGCGGGAGAGCGCTTCCCTGACACGGAAGAGGTCACTGGTTCAATCCCAGTATCGCGCACGCAGTACACGGGCAGTAAACGCAGGTTGACCTGCGCGATTAGCTCAGCGGGAGAGCGCTTCCCTGACACGGAAGAGGTCACTGGTTCAATCCCAGTATCGCGCACCAGTAAGAAGCCCCGGTCGTCTCCACGACCGGGGCTTCGTCCGTCGTACGGTGGTCCGTCCCGCCCTGCGGGGCCCGGGCCCCGGGCCCCGCAGGAAACGACTCGGAACGGCTCGGAGCGGCTCAGGACGAGAAGAGCATCCGGCCGAAGCCCTTCTGGCGGTGGTGGCCGTAGTGCCCGCCGTGCTGCGGCGCACCCCAGGCCGGGGCGTGGGCGGCGGGAGGTGCGGCCGGGTAGGCCTGCTGCGGGGCGGGGGGCGCGGGCGGAGCCTGCTGGGCCCACTGGGACTCCAGGCGGGTCAGGGACTCCAGCTCGCCGTAGTCGAGGAATATCCCCCGGCAACCGTTGCACTGCTCGATCTGAACACCGTTGCGGTTGTACGTGTTCATCTGCGCGTGACACTTCGGACACTGCATCATCGACTCGGCTCCTCGCCCTCGTTGTGCCGTCGCCGGAATGTCTGCCCGGCCACGGTCCGTTCACCCTACGACGTGGGACCGGCGGTCAACTCGGGCGGCAACGTAGCGATTCGGGCACAGGATTCGATCATCAGCTGTTCGTGCTCGTCCGGATCCCGTTGCTCCGTGGCGCACTTGGCGAGGGCGACGGCCGCCGTCTGCACCGTGAGCGCGCGGGCGGGGACGTCCAGTGCGGGCCAGGGATCGCCGTCGGCGGGAACGGCCGGTCCCCCGGCAAAGCGGTAGGCGTCCAGGAAGACGGACCAGTCCTCGGGGGCCAGGAGTCCGGCCGCGTACCAGGCGGCGGGCCGGCCGAGATCCCAGGCGGGATCGCCGACCCCCGCGTCGTCCATGTCGATGAGGAGCCAGGGCCCGTCGGGGGCGGGGTGGCGGACGAGCTGGCCGAGGTGCAGGTCCCCGTGGCACAGGGAGACGCCCCTGCGCACGGGGGCCGGGGTCTCGCCCCGCGCCCAGGCGGGCAGGGCCCGCCAGCCGGCCAGCACGGACAGGGCGGCCGGGTCGCGGGGCTCGACGGCCGGGTCGCCGGGCAAGGTTGCCGCGTCGCCGGTCTCACGGGAAACGGCGGTCGCGTCGCCGTTGAGAGCCGCGCGCATCCGGGCGACGGCCCGAGCCGCCTTGGCCGGGCCGCGCATCGGCGGCAGCGGGAACGGGGGCTTCGTCCGGTGGAGGCGGGCGAGCAGGTCGGCGGCCTCGGCCCAGGGGGCCGCGCCGGGGTCGGCGGGGTCCACCGGCGCGCCGAGCGGCCAGAGGGTCACCGGGCGGGCGGTAGGTGCGGGGGGCTCCGGAGCGGTGAGCGGCGGGAGCAGGATGCCGGCCAGCTGCGGGGCGGCGGCCAGGGCGATCCGGGCGGCCAGCGCCTCGCGGTCGGTGTCCGCGGCGTGGGCCTTGGCGACGATCGCGCCGCTGCGCACCACCGTGCCGTCGGGCCGGTCCGCGAGGACCTGCGGCGGCTCGCACACGCACGGCGTCCGGGCGGGGTGGGAGAGACGGTGCGCGAGCGTGCCCAGGTCATGGACTACTGAGGTCTGGGTGGTGGTCAACGGCTCCCCCGGCGGCGGTCGGCCCGGCCGTGGCACCGGGCCCGCCGTGAGCGTAACGCGCGAGAGGGTCCGCGCCACGACGGTGCGCGGGGTCCGGCCCGTCGGCCCGGCGGGAAGGGTCCGGGCCCGGTCAGCCGGGAAGCGCCTGGGCCTGGACGCCAGGGAGCGTCCGCGCCCGGAGAGTGGGAAAGCGCCTCGGCCGGGACGGCCGGGAAGCACCCGGGCCCGGACAGCCGGGAAGCGCCTGGGCCTGGACGGCCAGGGAGCGTCCGGGCCCTGAGAGTGGGAAAGCGCCTCGGCCGGGAAGCACCTCAGCCCGGACAACCGGGAACCAACTGGGCCCGGACAGCCGGAAAGCACCTCAGCCCGGACAACCGGGAACCACCCGGACCCGGACAGCGGAAAAGCGCCTGGGCCTGGGCGGCCAGGGAGCGTCCGGACCCGGACAGCCGGAAAGCACCTCGGCCGGGACGGCCGGGAAGCGTCCGGGCCCGGACAGCGCGATGCCCGGTCAGCTCCCCAGCTGACCGGACAAACGCTGCCGTCCGCCGCACCCCCGTCCCCACGGGGCTGTTGGCCTGATGTGTGGGTCCGGACCGCTCTTCCGGACCCCGGGCGCCGCTCAGCGCCCCAGCATCACCGCCACGGACGACGCCTGTGTGACCACCGCTTCCCAGCCGCCGAAGACGACCACCAGCAGGGCCGCCAGGGGAAGGACCATGGCCGTCGCCACCAACGGGTGACGGGTGCCGGACGGACGGGCGCCGAACGAGGCGTACGCCTTGCGTCCCCGCATGCGGACCACCGTCCGCGTTGCCGTGTCCGCCATGGTTCCTCTCCTGACCTGATCGGGAAGCGGCGGGCGTGGCCTCGGGGGACGAGTGCTTCACCCGCCGCTTGATCTCAACATTAGGTAAGCGGCGAGCACAGGGCGTCATGCCCGCGTACCGAATGGCGGGCCTCCCGGAGGATGAGTGATCGTCGATCGGCGTACTCCCCTGGGTGGAGACGGACCGCCCAGGGGTGGGGTCATCCCGGAGGGGGACATCGGGGTCCGTCGGGTGCGTGTCCGGTACGGCCCGGGCCCCGGAAGGGCGCCGGCGGGTGACTTCACTCACGTCCGCCGCCGCCCGGTGGGCGGCCGTTCCGTGCCGGGGACCGCCGGGGACGCCTCCACTCCGGGTACCGGGGCGGTGGCCGCGCCCTGGGTGGCGGCCGGGCCACGGCGTTGCCTCGGTGATCCAATCCCCCTGTACCGGTGGCCGTTTGGGGCGACCGGCCGGCCGACGGGCCCGGATCCCCCGCGCACTGACCCCTCTTCACTTCTCCCGCCCGGCACGGACAATCGAAACCCGGGCGAGGGCGCGGCCTCTGAGCGCGCCGGGCGCGGGGTACGTAAGCTGTGCCTCGTCAGGCGGACCAGGCAGCGGGGATGGGCAGACGATGGCGATGATGCGGCTCCGGCGCGAGGACCCGCGTCTCGTCGGCTCGTTCCGGCTGCACCGGCGGCTCGGCGCGGGCGGCATGGGCGTCGTCTACCTCGGCTCGGACCGGCGCGGCCAGCGGGTCGCCCTCAAGGTGATCCGGCCCGACCTGGCGGAGGATCAGGAGTTCCGTTCGCGGTTCGCGCGCGAGGTGTCCGCCGCGCGGCGGATCCGCGGCGGCTGCACGGCCCGGCTGGTCGCCGCCGATCTGGAGGCGGACCGCCCGTGGTTCGCCACGCAGTACGTGCCCGGCCCCTCGCTGCACGACAAGGTCGCCGAGGAAGGGCCGCTGGCCGCCGCGGAGGTCGCCTCGATCGGGGCGGCGCTCTCCGAGGGCCTGGTGGCGGTGCACGAGGCGGGGGTGGTCCACCGGGACCTGAAGCCGTCGAACATCCTCCTCTCCCCCAAGGGCCCCCGCATCATCGACTTCGGCATCGCCTGGTCGACCGGGGCGAGCACCCTCACCCATGTCGGCACGGCGGTGGGGTCGCCGGGGTTCCTCGCGCCCGAGCAGGTCCGCGGCGCGGCGGTGACGCCCGCGACGGACGTGTTCTCGCTCGGCGCGACCCTGGCGTACGCGGCGATGGCCGACTCCCCGTTCGGGCACGGCAGTTCCGAGGTGATGCTGTACCGCGTGGTGCACGAGGAGGCGCAGCTGCGCGGAGTGCACGACGCGTTGGCCCCGCTGATCAGCGCCTGTCTGGCGAAGGATCCGGAGGAGCGGCCGAGCACGCTGCAACTGTCCATGCGGCTCAAGGAGATCGCGGCGCGCGAGGCGCAGGGGCTGCACGAGAGCCGGCCGCCCGTCCAGCGTTCCGCCCAGGACGCAGACCGGCCGACGGGGCGGATGGCCGATCCGTACGCCGATCAGGACACCCGTCGTTCGGAGGGGCCGTCCGGTTCCCGCCCCCAGCCGGGCAGGCGTGGGGCGCCGGTACGTTCGGGGCCGCCGCGCACCGGTGGCTCACGCCCGCAGCAGGCGTCGCGCAACACGACGCGTTCGGGTGGCAGGACCGGCAAGCGGCAGGGGGCTCCGGCCGGGACGAACGGGCGCCCGGGCACGCGTTCCGGGGGCCGCACGACCTCGGCGGGGCGGCGTCCGGCCAATCCGCGGCTGCTGCGTCAGCGGCTGGTGGTGTTCGTCGTGGTGACGTTGCTGGTGGCGCTGGGCATCGCGGCGGCGCAGGGCTGCCAGGGGCCGGCGCGCGGGCTGGGCGGGAGCGAGCGGCCGGGCGGAGTGCCGCAGGCGCAGGCGCGGGCCGATGCGGCGCCGGGCGGCTCCGGGGCCGGTCAGGGTTCCGCCTCCGGTGCCGGGTCTGCGGTCCCGGCAGGCCCGGCGTCCTGACGCCGACGCCCGGACCGGCCGGGGCCGTCCTCGTTCAGTTCTCCGGGCGTCCCGTGGCCACCGCGTAGAAGGCAACCGCGGCGGCGGCGCCCACGTTCAGTGAGTCGACTCCGTGCGCCATCGGGATGCGGACCCATTCGTCCGCGGCCATCAGGGCGCGTGTGGACAGCCCGTCGCCCTCTGCTCCGAGCATCAGCGCCACCCGTTCCAACCGGTGCGGAGCCGCTTCGTCGATGCTGGTGGCCTTGGCGTCCGGGGTGAGGGCGAGGAGGCGGAAGCCGGCCTCCCGTACCGTTTCCAGCGACTTGGGCCAGGCTTCGAGCCGGGCGTAGGGAACGGAGAAGACGGCGCCCATGGAGACCTTGACCGAGCGCCGGTAGAGCGGGTCGGCGCAGTCCGGGGAGAGCAGGACGGCGTCCATGCCGAGCGCGGCCGCGCTGCGGAAGATGGCGCCGATGTTGGTGTGGTCGTTCACCGACTCCATGACCACCACCCGGCGCGCGGTGGCGAGCAGTTCGTCGGCGGCCGGCAGCGGCTTGCGCTGCATGGAGGCGAGCGCGCCGCGGTGGACGTGGTACCCGGTGACGCGTTCGGCCAGCTCGGGGGCGACCGCGTACACCGGGGCCGGGACCTCGTCGATGACATCGCGCATCACATCGACCCACTTGGCCGAGAGCAGCATGGACCGCATCTCGTACCCGGTCTGCCGGGCGCGGCGGATCACCTTCTCGCCCTCGGCGATGAAGAGCCCTTCGGCGGGTTCGCGCCGTCGTCGCAGCTCGACGTCGGTCAGGCCGATGTAGTCGCTCAGCCGCGGGTCGTCGGGGTCGTCGACGGTGATGAGTTCTGCCACAGGGTGATACTGCCTTGTCCGGTGTGCGGTGCCAACGCCCGGGAGGGAGTTGCGTAACCGCGGGTTACGGGTCGGGGGAGGGCTCTTGCCTACTCGGCCGCGTCCTCGGCGGGGGCGGGCGCGGAGTCCGGGCCGACCGCGACGACGTCGCCGATGACGATCACGGCGGGCGGGCGCACGTCCTCCGTGACTGCTCGCTCCCCGACGTCCGCGAGGGTCGCGTCGACCCGGCGCTGAGCGGCGGTGGTGCCCTCCTGGACAAGGGCGACCGGGGTGGCCGGGTCCTTGCCGTGGGCGATCAGGGCGGCGGCGATCGCGCCGATCTTGTCGACGGCCATGAGGAGGACCAGGGTGCCGCGCAGCCGGGCGATCGCCGCCCAGTCGACCAGTGAACGCGGGTCCTCGGGGGCGACATGCCCGCTGACCACGGTGAACTCGTGGGCGACGCCCCGGTGGGTGACCGGGATTCCGGCCGCCCCGGGGACGGAGATGGTGCTGGAGATGCCGGGGACGACCGTGCAGGGGATGCCCTCCGCGGCCAGTGCCTGGGCCTCCTCCATGCCGCGGCCGAAGACGAACGGGTCGCCGCCCTTGAGCCGGACCACGGACTTGCCCGCCTTGGCGTGCTCGATGAGCGCCTGGTTGATCGCCTCCTGGGCCATGAACCGGCCGTACGGGATCTTGGCGGCGTCGATGACCTCGACGTGCGGCGGCAGTTCGTCGAGCAGGTCGCGGGGGCCGAGGCGGTCGGCGATGACCACGTCGGCCTCGGCGAGGAGGCGGCGGCCCCGGACGGTGATCAGGTCCGGGTCGCCGGGGCCGCCGCCGACGAGCGCGACGCCGGGGGCGCGGGTGCGGTGGTGCGGGGCGGCGATGCTGCCGTCGCGCAGTCCTTCGACGATGGCGTCGCGGAGGGCGGCGGAGTGCCGGGGGTCCCGGCCCCGGGGGGTGGTGTTGAGGACGGCGACGGTGATGTTCTCGATGCGACCGGTGGCCGGGGTCCAGGCGGTGGCGGCCTCGGCGTCGTCGGACCGGACGCACCAGGTGCGGGTGCGCTCGGCCTCGGCGGAGGCGGCGTCGTTGGCCGTGGTGTCGGAGGAGGCCACGAGGGCGTACCAGGTGTCGGCGAGGTCGCCGTCCTGGTAGCGGCGGCGCTCCCAGCGGATCTCGCCGGCGTCCGCCATCGCCTCGACGGAGGGCGTGGCGGAGGGGGAGATCAGGGTGATGACCGCACCGGTGGCGATGAGCTGCGGCAGCCTGCGCTGGGCGACCTGTCCACCGCCGATGACGACCACGCGGCGGCCGTGCAGGCGCAAACCTACGGGGTACGCGGGATGGTCGGTGTGGTCGGTGTGACCCGCGCGGTCGGCGTGACCTGAGCGGTCGGCGTGGTCTGCGTGCTCGGCCATGGCGGTACGGCTCCTCGTGCGGGTGCTGCGTTGCGTGCCGCTGCGGCGGTGGAGCGGCTGTGACGTGCGGGAAGTGGGGGTGCGGGTGGGAACACGATACGGGGTGGGGGCCGGGGCCAGGGCGGGGTGGGGTCGCCTGCGGCGGCCCTTCTCCCCTGCCCCGCCCCTTCCCGAAACCGGGGCTCCGCCCCGGGCCCCCTTTTGTCCTCCAGCGCCGGACGGGCTGGGGTGGGGCGGGGTTCGCCGGGTTTCGGGGCTCCGCCCCGGGCCCCGCTCCTCAAACGCCGGAGGGGCTGGACACGCCGGCCGGGTATGCCGCAGGACCGGGGCGGAGCTCGGTGTTCTACTTCTCCGTCACGCCTGCCGAGTCGAACGTCGCCACCTCGTGCATCGCCCGTGCCGCGCTCTGCACGATCGGCAGCGCCAGCAGCGCGCCGGTGCCTTCGCCCAGGCGGAGGTCGAGGTCGACCAAGGGGCGCAGGCCCAGTTTGTTGAGCGCGGCGACGTGGCCGGGCTCCGCGCTGCGGTGGCCCGCGATGCAGGCCGCCAGTGCCTCGGGGGCGATGGCGCGGGCGACCAGGGCGGCCGCCCCGGCGCTCACGCCGTCCAGGACCACCGGCGTACGCAGGGAGGCTCCGCCGAGGAGGAAGCCCGCCATCGCGGCGTGTTCCAGGCCGCCCACCGCCGCGAGCACGCCGATCGGATCGGCCGGGTCCGGCTGGTGCAGGTCCAGGGCGCGGCGTACGACGTCGACCTTGCGGGCGTGCATCTCGTCGTTGATGCCGGTCCCCCGGCCGGTCACCTCGGCCGCGTCGATCCCCGTGTAGACGCAGATCAGCGCAGCCGACGCCGTGGTGTTCGCGATGCCCATCTCGCCGGTGAGCAGGGCCTTGTTGCCCGCCGCCACCAGGTCCCTGGCCGTCTCGATGCCGACCTCGATCGCGGCCAGGACCTCTTCGCGGGTGAGCGCGGGGCCCGTCGTGAAGTCCGCCGTGCCCGGGCGCACCTTGCGGGGCAGCAGGCCGGGGGTCGCGGGCAGGTCCGTGGCGACGCCGACGTCCACGACGCAGACCTCCGCACCGACCTGGGCCGCGAAGGCGTTGCAGACGGCTCCGCCGCCCAGGAAGTTCGCCACCATCTGGGCGGTGACCTCCTGCGGCCAGGCGGTGACCCCCTGGGCGTGCACCCCGTGGTCACCGGCGAAGATCGCGACGGCCGCGGGCTCCGGGATCGGCGGCGGGCACATCCGGGAGAGCCCGGACAGCTGCGCGGAGATGATCTCCAGCATGCCGAGCGCCCCGGCGGGCTTCGTCATCCGCTTCTGGCGCTCCCAGGCCTCGCCGAGCGCCTTCGCGTCCAGCGGGCGGATCGCGGAGATCGTCTCCTGGAGCAGATCGTGCGGCTCGGCGCCGGGCAGCGCGCGACGGCCGTACGTCTCCTCGTGGACGACCCAGGACAGCGGGCGGCGCTTCGACCAGCCCGCCTGCATCAGCTCGGGCTCCTCGGGGAACTCGTCGACGTAACCGACGCAGAGGTAGGCCACGACCTCCAGGTGCTCGGGCAGGCCGAGTGCGCGGACCATCTCCCGCTCGTCGAAGAAGCTGACCCAGCCGACGCCCAGGCCCTCGGCGCGGGCCGCGAGCCACAGGTTCTCGACGGCCAACGCCGAGGAGTAGGGGGCCATCTGCGGCTGCGTGTGGCGGCCGAGGGTGTGGCGGCCGCCCCGCGTCGGGTCTGCGGTCACGACGATGTTGACCGGGGTGTCGAGGATCGCCTCGATCTTCAGTTCCTTGAACTGCTTCGCCCGGCCCTTGGGCAGCGACTTGGCGTAGGCGTCGCGCTGGCTCTGGGCCAGTTCGTGCATGGAGCGGCGGGTCTCCGCCGAGCGGATGACGACGAAGTCCCACGGCTGGGAGTGGCCGACGCTCGGCGCGGTGTGCGCCGCCTCCAGCACCCGGAGCAGGACCTCGTGCGGAATCGGGTCGCTGCGGAAGCCGTTGCGGATGTCCCGGCGTTCCCGCATGACCCGCAGCACCGCTTCGCGCTCGGCGTCGTCGTAACCGGGGGCGGGCGGGGTGGCCGGCTGCTCGGCGGTCTCGACGGCCTGCACCGGCTCCGGCAGATCCTCGGGCTGCGGTGCCTCTCCCTGCTGCGCCGCCTCGGTCTGTGCGTGCGGCTGCGCTTCCGTCGCCTGCGGCTCCGGAAGGAGTTCCGGCGTCTCGATGACCTCGGGGCCGGTGCCGTCCCCGGCGTCGGGCGCGACCGTGCGGGCCGCCTCGGGCTCCGCCGCTGTCACTGCGGGCTCGGGCGTGTGCTCGGGGGCGGGAGCCGGGGCCGCTTCCTGCTCCGGCGCGTTCCCTCCGGCCGTTCCCTCGGCCACGGGCTCGGGGGCCTCGGCGGGCCGCTCTGCGGGCTCTCCTGCGACGGGCTCCGGCTGCACGGGCTCAGGCTGTACGGGCACGGGGGCCGGCGACGTGGCCACCTGATCGGGCTGTGCCACGGCGGGCTCCGGAGCCACGGCCGCCTCCGGGCTCTCGACCACTGCCGCGGCCGGGGCCGGCTCGACGGGCTGCTCCTGCTCGGGCTGGGCCACCTGCTCAGGCTGCGCCACGGGCTCGGGCTGGGCCACCGGCTCGACGACGGGCTGGTCCCGCACGGGAGCCTGAGGCTCCGGGACTCCGGCTTCCACCGGGACGGCCTCTGCCTCGGGCTCCGGGGTGACGGCGACGACCTGCTGGGCCTCCACCGGCCCCGGTGTCTCCTGTGCGGGCGCTTCCGCCGGTTCGGCCGGGGTCTCCGGCCGGGCCGCCTCGTGCTCCGGGGCCAGGACCGGTCCGGCGGGGGGCAGCGTCACCGCGACCGGCTCGGGAACGACCGTTTCTGCCGGGACGGCCTGCGGGGCCGGTTCGGGCTGCACACCGGCGGCCGGCTGGACCGGCTGATCCAGCTGATCCGGCTGCTCGACCGGGGCGGCCGGGGCCGCCGGGGCGACCGGGGCCAGCAGGACTTCCTCGGGGGCGGGCACGGGCGCCTGCTCCGTCGGCTGGACCGGCGGGGCCATCCGGACCGGCTCGGCCGGTGCCTTCGTCCGCTCGGCCTGAACCGGCTGCTCAGCCAGAGCCTCGGCCTGAACCGGCTCCTCGGCCACTGCCTCGGCCTGCTCCGCCGCTGCGGGCTCCGTCACCGGCTGCTCGGCCGTGACCGCCCGCTCCGGCTCCACCGCGACCTGCTCCGGCTGCTGAACCGGCTGCTCCGCAACCACCGGCTCTGCTACCGGCTCCGCGACGGGCTGCTCCGGCTGGGCTCCCCACGGGGCGCCGGCCTGCGGCGGGATCTCGCCCAGCTGCGGGCCCGGCAGGGTCGAGGGGGCCTCGGCCGGGATGTCGAAGTACTCGGGGCCGGTCGTCGGCGGGCCCGCGTGGCGGGCGGGGGCGGCGGTCCGGGTGGCCCCGGCGGGGCCCCGGTCGGCCAGGGAGCGTACGACGCCGCCCTGCGTACCGCTTCCGTACGACGGAGGGTCGGCGGCGGCCGGGCCCCGGTGCAGGGGGCGGCGGGCGGCGGGGGCGGCGTGTGCGCCCACGGGTGCGGGGGCGGGTGCCGGGATGCGTACGCCGTTGAGGTCCACGGAGCCGGAGTCGCGGCCACCGGACTCGTGCGTGCTGTGCGTCTCCACGGCGGGAGCCGCCTGGACCTGCTGCGCGGGAACCTGCGGCTGGGGCTGCGCCGGGCCGTGTTCGGACCCGGGCTGCTGCGCCGTCGCGGTCTGCGCGAGGGGCTGGCCCTGCACGGGGGCGGGGGCGGCCTGCGGGTCGCTCCAGGCGCCCTGGGAGGTCGGCATCAGCAGAAGGTCGTCGTCCTCGGGGGTGTGCTCGGAGGGGTCGAGGAAGGTGTGCGCGTCCGGGGCGGGGATGCCCGGCTGCTCCACCATGCCTGCGTTCTCCGGCAGTCCCTCGCCCGGGATCTGGCCGGTGTCAGTCATGCGTACCCCTCGCCCATCGTCAGTGCTCCTTCGGCCCTTCGCCCGGGACGCCGAACCACGGCACGCCGGTGCTCGTCATCAAGAACGAGCGGGCTCGCCGCGCGGCACGAAACGCCCGCGGGGCTTCCTATTCTCGCGGCCGATCGCCGCCGCGACAGGCAGTTCTGCCACGGCTCACTGTGGACTGCGCCACGTTGCGCGTCCCCCGGGTTGTGCCGTACCACAGAGCGGACCAAAACAGTCCACTTTTCCGGACATTGGCGAACGAAGCGACGAACGCCCGGGTGCGGTACAACAATCGGCCAGCCTACCTCGCGTGCCGCGCGCAACGGATCAGGGGGCGAGGTCCGAACGCCCTGCGGAGAGAAGGAACACGACGGACCTCTCCCGCTCGGTCCACACCTCGGGGTCCAGGTCGACGGACTGGAGCAGCGAGCACTCGACGGTGTAGCCGTTGCCGGTGAGGGCCGCGCCGAGCGCCTCGGCCTCGTCCCGGTGGGAGGCGTGCGTGACGATGCGTTCCGGCCGCCGGTCGATGACGGCCCGGGCCACCGGGACTCCCCCGCCGCCGATCCGTACGACGTCGGGTTCGGGCAGCCGTTCGAGGATGTGCGGGGCGCTGCCGCGGACGACCTGGACGGGGACGCCGAAGGCGCGGGCGGCGGCCTCGGTGCGGGCGCAGGCGGCCGGGTCGGCGTCCACGGCGATGACCGCCGCGCCGAAGCGGGCCGCCTCGACGGCGAGGGCGCCGCTGCCGGAGCCGATGTCCCAGAGCAGGTCGCCGGTGCGGGGACCGAGGCGGGCGAGCTGGGCGGCGCGCAGGCCGGGGAACTCGCCCTCGCCGGACTCCTGCATGCGTTCGGCCCCGGCGGCCCGGTAGGCCTGGGCGGGCAGGGCCCAGCCGCGTATCCCCTGGGGGTAGGCGGGCCGGCGGCCGGCGATCCAGGCGCCGGACGCGGTGGTCTCGGGTCCGCTGCCGATGACGATCACGACGTTGGGGTCGCGCCAGGTGTGGTCGGCGGCTTTGTCGGAGGTGAGGACGGTGACGCGTTCGCGGTCGGTGCCCAGCTCCTCGCAGATGACGAAGGTGCGGTGGACGCCGTCGAGGAGAAGGGCCAGTTCGGCGGGGCCCGCACCCGGTGAGGTGAGGACGGCGACCTTGTGGTGGGCCCGGCAGACGTTGACCGCGCGGCGCAGGGTGCGGGGGTGGGCGACGACGATCTGGGCGTCGTCCCAGGGCATGCCCGCCCGGGCGAAGGCGGTGGCCACGGAGGAGACGGCGGGGACGACCTCGACCTCCAGGCCGTGTTCGCGGGCGCGCAGGGTGCGGACGACGCCGAAGAAGCCGGGGTCTCCGTCGGCGAGGACCACGGCGCTGCCGCGGTGTCCGGCGATCCTGCGGGCGGCGAGGTCGACACTGCCGAGGCGGATGCGTTCGGCGTTCGGGGGCACTTCCGGCAGGGCGAGATGGTGCGCGGCGCCGGCGACGAGCGTGGCGGCCGAGAGCGCGGCCGTGGCTGCTCCGGGCAGTGGCGAGCCGTCCCAGCCGATCACCGTGACCCGGTCGGCCATCGTCGTCTGTCTCCTGGGGTGTCGGAGGGGTGGGGCGTTCACCCGTGCGTGCGGGGCGTTGGTCTCGCGGTGCCGGGCAGGGGTGAGAGTACCTGGTCCGGCCCAAGGGTCCGCGGGTGGCCCACGACAGGCCTTCGGGATCTACTTCCAGTCGTTGTACGTGCCGTAGCCGCCGGCGTCCGCGAGCTGTTCGGCGACCCCTTCGAGGTCCTCGGGGAGGAGTCCCCAGACGATCAGGTCGGTGCGGATGTCGGTCCAGCCGCCGTCGGTGCCGTTCTCGGTCCGGGTGCGGGCGATACGGGCGTTGCGCAGGACGCCCTCGCTGATGCAGCCGAGCTTCTGGGCGACCTGCTGGGATGCGGTGTTGTCGGCGGGGGTGCGCAGCTCGATGCGTTCGAAGCCCTGGTCGCGGAAGAGCCATTCGGCTATGGCGAGCACGGATTCGGTGGCGTACCCCTCGCCACGGGCCCAGGGGGCGGTGATGTAGCGGACCTCGGTGGAGCGGGTGCGCCAGTCGGTGTTCAGGAGGCGGACGCTGCCGACGAGCCGCTGGGTGAGGAACTCGGTGACGGCGAGGGCGATGCCCTGGCCGCCGGTCCGTTCGGCAGGAGCGATCCTGCGGACCCAGCGTTCGGCGTCGACCTGGGCGTAGGGGTTCGGTCCGTCCATCCACGCGACGACCGCCTCGTCGTTCATCATCTCGATGTACGCGGGGATGTCGGCCATGTCGAAAGGGCGCATCACCAACCTGTCCGTGCTGATGGAGATGGACGGAAAGGTGGTAGTCATGCGCAGCTCCATGCCGAGGACCGGGTAAAAGCACAGCATGCAGCATCGGGTCCGCCTTGCGCATGGGCGGGTCGGCACGACGGAGCCCCGCGCCTCCGGGAGGGAAGTGCGGGGCTCCGTCGGCAAGTGCCGGGCAGGCGTCAGGACTTGGCGGGGGCGCCGAAGGCCGGGACGATCGAGCCCTGGTAGGTGTCCTCGATGAACTTCTTGACCTCGTCGGAGTTGAGGAGCTTCGCGAGCTTCTCGACGCGCGGGTCCTTCTCGTTGCCCTCCTTGACGGCCAGGAAGTTGGCGTACGGGTTGCCCTCGGCCTTCTCCAGGGCGAGGGAGTCCTTGCCGGGCTTGAGCTTGGCCTCGATGGCGTAGTTGCCGTTGATGACGGCGGCGTCCACGTCGTTCAGGGCGCGGGGCACGGTGGCGGCCTCCAGCTCCTTGAACTCCAGGCCCTTCTTGTCGGTGATGTCGCTCAGCTTGGCGCTGGTGCCGACGCCGTCCTTGAGGGTGATGAGGCCGTTCTCGGCGAGCAGCTGGAGGGCGCGGCCGCCGTTGGTGGTGTCGTTGGGGACGGCTATGGTCTGGCCGGCCTTGATGTCCTTGAGGTCCTTGACCTTGTTGGAGTAGAGGCCGAGCGGCTCCAGGTGGACGTTGACGACCGGGACGATGGTGGTCTTCTGCTTGGCGTTGAAGTCGTCCAGGTAGGGCTTGTGCTGGAAGAAGTTGGCGTCGACCTGGCCGTTCTGGGTGGCGGTGTTCGGCAGGACGTAGTCCGTGAACTCCTTGACCTCCAGCTTGAGGCCTTCCTTGTCCGCCAGGTTCTTCTTGACGAAGTTCAGGATGTCGGCGTGCGGCGTCGGGGACGCGGCGACGACGAGGGCCTTGGAGGGGTCGGCGTTCGCGCCGGTCTCGCTCTTGGACGCAGGGTCGGACGACGTACCGCAGGCGCTGAGGCCGAAGGCGAGGGCGGCGGTGGCGGCGGCAGCTGCGGTGATCTTGATGTTCTTGCGCACGAAAAGTGCCTCTTTCTTGTGGTGGTGCGCCCGGACAAGGAGTTCGGGCTCGGTGGGGATGGAAAGTCTTGGGGGCCTGGCCGGACCTCAGGAGGCGGTGCGGCCGCGGCGGGCCAGCAGCCGGACGGTGAGGTCGCCGATCAGCTGGATCACGGTGACAACGACGATCAGCAGCGCGACGGTGATCAGCATGAACTGGTTGTCGAAGCGCTGGAATCCGTAGGTGACGGCCTTGGAGCCGAGCCCTTCGCCACCGACCGCACCGGCCATCGCGGAGTAGCCGATGAGCACGATGAGCGTGGTGGTGACGCCGGAGACGAGCGAGGGCAGGGCCTGCGGGAGGAGCACCTTGCGGACGATCGTGGGGATGGAGCCGCCCATCGACTGGACCGCCTCGACGAGCCCGTGGTCGACCTCGCGGATCGCCGTCTCGACGAGCCGGGCGAAGAACGGGATGGCGCCGACGGCGAGCGGCACGATCATCGCGGTGGGGCCGATGAAGGTGCCGACGACCCAGGTGGTGAAGGGGATCAGGGCGATCAGGAGGATGATGAAGGGCAGCGAGCGGCCGATGTTCACGATCACGCCGATGACCTTGTTCACCACGGTGTTCTGGAGCAGTCCGCCCTTGTCGGTGAGGACCAGCAGAACGCCGAGCGGCAGTCCGCCGACGACGGTGACCAGGGCGGACCACAGCACCATGTAGAGGGTGTCGTAGGTGCCCTGGGTCAGCAGGGGCTGCATTTCGGACCAGGTCACTTGACGACCTCCTTGGTGAACGCGGCGGGCGTCTGCTCCGGTACGACGGGGGCGGCGGCGGTCGCGGCGCTCTCGCCGACGACGACCTCGGCCTGGAGGCCCTGCTCGCGCAGGAAGCCGATGGGGACGACGTTCTCCTCGAACCGGCCGGGCAGCTCGATGCGCATCCGGCCGATCTGCCTGCCGCCGACGGTGTCCATCGCGGCGCCGAGGATCGAGATGTCGATGTTGTACGTCCGCGAGAGCTGCGAGATGACCGGCTGGGAGGCCGACTCCCCCTGGAAGGTGACGTCGACGACCGTGCGGTCTGGGCCGGAGGCGGTGCCGCCGACCGGGAACAGCTCCTGGGCCAGTTCGGAGCCGGGGGTGGCGAGGAGGTCGCCGACGGTCCCGGACTCGACGATCCGGCCGCGCCGCATGAGCGCCGCGGAGTCGCAGATGGTCTTGACGACGTCCATCTCGTGGGTGATGAGCAGGACGGTGAGGCCGAGCTGCTGGTTGAGGTCGCGCAGCAGCTGGAGGATGGAGCGTGTGGTCTCGGGGTCGAGCGCGGAGGTCGCCTCGTCGGAGAGCAGCACCTGGGGGTCGCCCGCGAGGGCGCGGGCTATGCCCACGCGCTGCTTCTGGCCGCCGGAGAGCTGTCCGGGGTAGGACTTCGCCTTGTCGGCGAGGCCGACCAGGTCGAGCAGTTCCTTGGCCTTGCGGGTGCGCGCCTGGCCGGAGACGCCGAGGATCTCCAGCGGCAGTTCGATGTTGTCGAGGACGGTGCGGGAGTCCAGCAGGTTGAAGTGCTGGAAGACCATGCCGATGCGGGTGCGCGCCCGGCGCAGCTCGGCGCTCGCCCGCCGGCCGCGGCCGGCGAGGGCGGTGAGGTCCTGGCCGGCCACCGTCACGGTGCCGGAGGTGGGGCGTTCCAGGAGGTTGACGCAGCGGATGAGGGAGGACTTGCCGGCGCCGCTCTGTCCGATGACGCCGTACACCTCGCCTTCGCGGACGTGCAGGTCGACGCCGTCGAGTGCGGTGACCTCACGGTCGCGCGACTGGTAGACCTTCGTGAGGCCCGTCGTGGTGATCACAGGGGGTTTCCGTCACTGTCGAGTGCGCGGCGCGGTGTCCGCCGGGCACGGGGCATTCGTCGAGGAGACTGTTCGGGCTGGTGGGCCGGGTCACGTCTCGGCATGGCTTCGGGCGGCGATCGGCCGGGGGTCAGCGCATGCGCGGGCGGGCTCGTTCCAGGGACTGCGAACGGCACAGGCTCGGGTCTCGCTTCGGGGCGCGAGGCTCAGGCGGGGGCCCTCAGAAGGCGCGCATTCGACACATACAACGAGCACCGGGCGTGCTGATCGCCTCGGTCGCAAGGGTGCGGCTGCTCGTCGTGGTCATGGGCCCAAGTAAAACAGACGTGAGGTCGCCCCGATCCCGGCTGTCCGCATAGCGGACAGTGCTGGATGGCTGGACGCCTGCCTCCCGGTTCAGCCGCCCGGCTCGGCGAACACGGCTGTGACCTGCGCTGACGGGCATGCTGCGGGGGTGCGCCCGGTGGCGTCCGACCCCTCGGGGAGCGGAACCTTGGCCGCCGGTTGTGTTCAAGGCCACCCTCGCGCGGCCGGGGCGCCGGCCGCTCCCGCAGCGGGCGGGGCCGCACGCGGGCGGGCGTTCCGTCCGTAATACCCTCGACTCATGCTTGACGCCCTGACGGTCGCGGTCGCCGTGACCGCGCTCGCCCTCGCCGCCTGGTGCGGACACGCCGCCTACCGGGACCAGCCGACGAAGGACTGGCATTTCATCGGGATGGCGGTCGTCTCCGTGCTGGCGCTGGCCCAGTTGGTGGTGGGCGTCGTACAGCTGGCGCGCGGTGAGCGGCCGGAGCAGGGCATGGCGGTGTTCATCGCCTATCTGATCGGTTCGTTCGCCGCCGTGCCCGCGGCGGGCTTCCTGTCGCTGACCGAGCGGACCCGCTGGGGCTCGGTCACGGTGGCGGCGGGCGCGGTCGTGCTGGCGGTTCTGGAGGTCCGGCTCTATGACATCTGGGGAAACTGACGTGAGCGACACCGACCGCCCCGAGGTGGCCACGGCCCCGAAGCCGTCCTTCGAGCTGGGTACCGGTCCCGGCCGGGTCCTGGTCTGGTTCTACGGGGTGTTCACGGTCGCGGCGGCCTCCCGCTCGATCGTCCAGATGATCATGGACTTCGACCGGGCGCCGCTGGCGTACGCGCTCTCGGCCGTCGCGGCCGTGGTGTACGGCTTCATCACGTACTCGCTGGTGCGCGGCGGGGAGAAGGCCCGCAGGGCGGCGCTGGTGTGCTGCGCGGCGGAGCTGCTGGGCGTCCTGGTCGTCGGCGCGTGGACGCTGGCCGAGCCGGCCGCGTTCCCGGACGCGACGGTGTGGTCGGACTTCGGGATGGGCTACCTCTTCATCCCGGTGATCCTGCCGGTCACCGGGATGATCTGGCTGCGCCGCGCGAAGACGGTGGCGGTCTGAGCCCGGGGCTCCGCCCGGTCCGTTCCGCCCGGCCTCGCGCGGCGTCCGGTCAGGCGCTGGCCACGAAGTCCCGGTCGGCGGCGTCCTTCTCCAGCAGGATCAGCTGTACGCCGTCGGCTCCGGTGACGGCGCCCACCCGGGCGTATCCGGCCTTCCGGTAGAGCCGCAGATTGCTCTCGCTGCGGTGGCCGCTGTGCAGCCGGTAGCGGGTCGCCGCCCGCTCGGCGGTCAGCGCCGACTCGGCGGCCAGCAGCAGCCGGGCGCCGAGGCCGTGGCCCTGGAGCCGGGGGTGGACGCAGAGCTTCCCGATCAGGCCCGTGCCGTCGGGGTCGGTGAATCCTCGGACCGAGCCGACGACTTCGTCCCCGAGCCGGGCCACGAACACCAGGTCGTCGGCGACTTCGGCGCGCAGTGCGTCGAGGGTCTGGACGAGCGGGTCGATCCGGTAGTTGTCGTACAGCTCCGCCTCGCGCTGGAAGCAGAGGTACTGGAGTCTGAAGATCTGCTCGACGTCCTGTGCCGTCGCCGCCGAGATGGTCACGCTCATGCCCATGTGTGCACGCCTCCCGCTCACCTGTCCGCCGGTTGCCTACCGCTCCCTATCCCCGCACGGATGGGGCGACAACCTCCGCAGCCAGCATTCTGCGCAGACATCCAAGGCAACGGGAACGGATCGGACCCAAACTCCCCTGTGACATACCCAACTCCCCTGCGATTTCCCGGTAGGTCGGGTCGCCGGGGTCGAGTAACGCCTCCAGCAGCCGGGGGCAGCGGCCGGGCAGCCGGGCCATCGCGGAGCGCAGCGCCCGGCGTTCGGCGGCCCCGAGCGCGGCGCGTTCCGGGCAGTCGGCCGGCCCGGCGACGGGTTCCGTTCCGGCGTACGGGCGTTCCCGGCGGACCGTGCGGCGGCCGCGGCGGGCCTCGGCCCGTACGGTGTCGCGGACCCAGCGGGCGGCGTCGGCGGGCGGTCCGGCGGCGGCCGGGCGCTCCAGGAGCCGCACCCAGACGCCCTGTTCGAGGTCGGCGGGTTCGACTCCGGCAGCCGGGGCCTCGGCCCTCGCCTCCGCGCGCACCAGGGGTTGGAGGGCGCGGACGACGAGGGCGGCGGGGTCGAGGTCATGATCGAGAAGCGTCATGCCCCGGCGGACGTGCCTGCGGGGGCGGCCGGTTGCTCCGGCCGCGCCGCACCACCCGACCGGGGCATGCGGGGGCGTACGGCTGACGGCGCGCCCCCGCGTACCGGAGGCGCGCCGCGGCGTCAGCGTTCCGCGTGGTCCGCCGCGGCGAGCAGCGCCGTGTCCGGGTGGTCGGCGAAGATGCCGTCGATGCCGGTGGCGAAGTAGGCCGCGCAGGCGCCGAACACGTCCCCGTAGGCGTTGGGGTCGGTGCCGCGCCGGAAGTCGGCGGGCAGGAAGCTGTTCTCGTTGCGCAGGGTGTACGGGTGGAGCAGCAGGCCCTTCGCGTGCGCGTCCCGCACCAGGGTGGTCGGGGTGGTGAGCCGCCCCGAGGCGTCCTTGGGGATGACCAGGTCGAGGGTGGGGCCGATGCCCTGGGCGAAGGAGGCCATCCACTGCAGTCCGGCGGGCTTCACCAGGTCGGCGACCGTGCGCGGGTCGCCCGACTCGACGAAGTCCCAGGGGCGCTCCTTGGGGCCGGACAGCAGGACGATGCGCGGGGTGTCGACGAGCCGGGCGAGGCGCTGGACGGAGCCGGGCTCGAAGGACTGGAGGATGAGCGCGGAGTTCCGGCGGTCCCGGCCGTACCGGCGCAGCAGCCGCGCGAGCGGCTCCTCCAGGCCGAGGCCGAGCTTGCGGAAGTAGGTGGGGTGCTTGGTCTCGACGTACAGCCAGACGGGCTTTCCGCGCTTGCGGCCCTCCTTGTCGGCCCACCGCAGGACCTCCTCGAAGGTGGGAACCGTCCACCGGCCGTTGTAGAGGGTGTTGTCGGGACGGTTGCCCGGGATCCGCTCCTTGGCCCGCAGGGTCTTCAGCTCGGCGAGGGTGAAGTCCTCGGTGAACCAGCCGGTGTAGGAGATGCCGTCGATGCTCTTGGTGGTCTTGCGGCCGGCGAACTCGGGGTGGTCCGCGACGTCGGTGGTGCCGGTGATGTCGTTCTCGTGACGGCAGACGAGATGGCCGTCCTTGGTCGGCACGAGGTCCTGCTCGACGATGTGCGCGCCCATGTCCAGGGCCAGCTGGTAGGAGCCGAGGGTGTGCTCGGGGCGGTAGCCACTGGCCCCGCGGTGGCCGATCACCGTCGGTACGGGCAGATCGCGCAGCGACCCGTGGCCGCCGGTGCCGTGGCCGCGGCCCCGCTCGGCGGCCTGGGCGGCGGCGGGCAGGCCGAGGGCAGCGGTGCCGAGGACCGCGGCGCCCAGAAGGGTCCGCCGGCCGGGGGTCTTCTGCGCACGCTCCGTCATGAATGCTCCTCGCTTGGTGATGTCCGGGACCGGTCGAGCGAGGCCCGATCGTAGGCTGGGAGGCGTAAGAGAGGACGGACCTCCGGCCAACGTGGCGGAAACAGATGTCAACACCGCGTATCCGCTCCGTGAACCCGATGTGCGATCAGCGCATACCCGCGAGTATCGTCCTCACCTGCACCGACCATCATCCGTCGGCACCGGCCACCGCCCGTGGGACCCGTTCCCGCGCGGCCGGCCCGGCCACGACACCGGAGGAACCGTTGTCCCGTCTCACGGTCATCAAGGCAGTGCTCGGACCGATTCTGCGCCTGATGTTCCGCCCCCAGGTGGAGGGCGCCGAGAACATTCCCGGGACCGGTCCGGTGATCCTCGCGGGCAACCACCTGACGTTCATCGACTCGATGGTCATGCCGATCTGTGTCGACCGGCCGGTGTTCTACATCGGCAAGGACGAGTACGTCACGGGCAAGGGGCTCAAGGGCCGCCTGATGGCCTGGTTCTTCACCGGCTGCGGCATGATCCCGGTGGACCGGGACGGCGGCCGGGGCGGCGTCGCGGCGCTGATGACGGGCCGCCGGGTGCTGGAGGAGGGGCAGGCCTTCGCGATCTACCCCGAGGGCACCCGCTCCCCCGACGGCCGGCTCTACCGGGGCCGTACGGGCATCGCCCGGCTGACGCTGATGACGGGCGCGCCGGTGATCCCGTTCGCGATGATCGGGACGGACAAGCTGCAGCCGGGCGGCGCGGGTCTGCCCCGGCCGGGCAAGGTCACGGTGCGCTTCGGTGAGCCGATGGAGTTCTCCCGGTACGAGGGCATGGACCGCGACCGCTATGTGCTGCGGGCGGTGACGGACTCGGTGATGGCCGAGGTGATGCGGCTGTCCGGCCAGGAGTACGTGGACATGTACGCCACGAAGGCGAAGGCGGCCTGATGCCGTAGGCCGTGCGGAAGCGGGAAGGGCCCGCACCCCACTCCGGGGTGCGGGCCCTTCGTCATGCGCCCTACGGGTGCTCGATGCCGTCCTCCAGCTTCTGGCCCCGCAGCAGGAACCAGGCGGCGACGGCCGCCGCCAGCAGGACCGCCGCGCCCACGCCCGCGGCCGACCGCAGTCCGTCGACGAACGCCTCCTGGGCCGCCGAGACCAGCGGCCCCGCCTGGGCGGCGGGCAGCGCGGCGGCCGATTCGACCGCCCCGCCCAGCGACTCGTGGGCGGCCGACTCGACGTCCGCGGGGATGCCGGCCGGGGTCGGGAAGCCCCGGTAGACACCGGTGACGATGGAGCCGAGCAGGGCGATACCGAGGGCCGCGCCCAGTTCGTAGGCGGTCTCGGAGACGGCGGAGGCGGAGCCCGCCTGCTCCTTCGGGACGCTGGAGAGGATCACGTCGGCGGTGACGGTGAAGGAGAAGCCCGCGCCGACGCCGACGACCAGCAGCATGGCGCCGAGCAGCGGATAGTCGGTGTGCTGGTCGAGCAGGGTCACACTGCCCAGGGCGAGACCGACCGCGGCCAGGCCGCCCGAGACGACGGAGCGCACCGAGAAGCGGCGGGCCGCGAATCCGGCCAGCAGACCGGCGGTCACCGCGCCGATCGCGGCGGGCAGTTCGGCGAGCCCGGCCTCCAGCGGCCCGCGGCCCTGCACCAGTTGCAGGAACTGGGAGAGGAAGAAGACCAGACCCGACAGGCCGAGGATGGTCAGCAGGTCGGCGAGGACCGCGCCGGAGAAGCCCCGGTGGTGGAAGAGCCGCATGTCCAGCAGGGGTGCGGGCAGCCGCAGTTGCCTGCGGACGAACCAGGTCAGCGCGGCGACGCCGACGACGGCGGCCACGGCCGAGTCCCAGCTCACCCCGTGCGAGGCCGTCTCCTTGATGGCGTAGACGACAGCGATCATGCCGACCAGGGAGAGCCCCACGCTGAGCATGTCCCACGGGCCGGGGGCCGGGTTCTTGGACTCGGGGATCAGCTTGACGCCGACGACCACGAGGACGGCCATCACGGGCAGGTTGATGAGGAAGACCGAGCCCCACCAGAAGTGTTCCAGCAGGAATCCGCCGACGACCGGGCCGACCGCCGCACCCGCCGAGGCCATGGCGCCCCAGATCCCGATGGCGAGGCTGCGCTCGCGCGGGTCGTGGAAGAGGTTGCGGATCAGGGCGAGCGTGGAGGGCATCAGGGTGGCGCCCGCGACACCGAGGAGCGCCCGGGCCACGATCATCATCTCGGGCGTGGTCGCGTACGCGTTGAGCACGGAGACCGCGCCGAACGCCACGGCGCCGATCAGCAGCAGCTTCTTGCGGCCGATGCGGTCGCCGAGGCTGCCCATCGAGACGAGCAGGCCGGCGATGACGAAGGAGTAGACGTCGCCGATCCAGAGCAGCTGGGTCCCGGTGGGCTCCAGGTCCTCGCTGAGGAACGGGGTGGCGAGACCGAGGACGGTGGCGTCCACGGCCACCAGCAGCACGGCGAGGACGAGGACGGCGAGCGCGATCCACCGCCCGGGACGGCGTACCGCGTCCATGGTGTCCGGGTTCTTCTCGGTGCTGATCATTGCTCCACGCTCCGGCGTGCTCCGCCGAGCAGCAGCTCGACGATCATGTACTGGAAATCCTGTGCGGCGACCCGGCCCGCCTGGATGGACCAGGCTCCGGTGCCGACGAGGCCGTAGAGGGCCTCGGTCAGCCAGGCGGGGGTCAGGTCGATTCGGAACTCGCCGCGTTCCTGGCCGCGGCGGAAGAAGGCGGAGACCCGGGCGTCGGCCCGGTTCCAGCCCTCGTTGACCTCGTCGCCCTCGAAGAGCTGGTTCTCGTTGACGAGGAAGGACATCAGTCCGGCGCTGGGCTCGACGGCCGCGATGAGGCGGCGCAGCCCCTCCTCGGAGGTGTCCTCGTCGAGCCGGGCGGCGTCCAGGGCCGCCTCGAACTCCTGGAGGCCGAGGTTCTCCAGCGCCTTCACCAGGGCGTCGCGCCCGGCGAAGTGGCGGTGGAGGGTGGCCCGGCCGATACCCGCCGCCTTGGCGACCTCGTCCATGGTGGCGGTCGATTTACGGGTCAGCAGGGCGGCGGCGCTGCGCAGCACCTGCTCACGGTCGAGTGTCATGAGACGACCATAACCCATGTGAGACATTATTGTCTCATCGAAGAGCGTGCGGACTCAGAGCGGGACAGCGGGGCAGTGAGGGGGCCGGGGAACGGACCCGGCAGGGAAACAAAAAAGTGGCCCGAGGAAAAACCTCTCCTGGCCACTCTCAACTTATAGCGCATGGGGGCCTTGCGGCAAGGCCCCCCAGATGCCGCAGAATCGTCCGCCGTAGCCGGGACGCCGCCCCCGCAACCACCCGCAGATCGGAACTGACGACGTGACATCCCTGACCACCAGTGCGTTCCATCTCCCCGACCGGCTCTCCCCCAAGGCCGACCCGGCGCTGATCGCCGAGGACGAGCAGCACTTCGCGGCCATCGCCCACTGCCTGGACCAGTCGATCGCCGAGCTGACCGAGCGGCTCGCGGCCGAGCGACGCGCCCCCGGCGGGGCGAGCCGGGCCGCGATGGACCGGGACGTGGAGATCCATCGGCTGACCGCCCGGCTGCGCACCCTGCGCCGGTTCGGCCTCGACCTGTGCCTCGGGCGCATGGTCCCCGCGGACGGCTCAGGGCCGCTGTACGTCGGACGGCTCGGCCTCACCGACAGCACGGGCCGCCGGCTGCTGGTCGACTGGCGCTCCCCCGCCGCCGAGCCGTTCTTCGGGGCCACCCACGGCGACCCGATGGGCCTGGTGAGCCGCCGCCGCTACCGGTGGACCGGCGGCCGGGTCGGCGACTACTGGGACGAGGTGTTCGCGCCGGAGGGGCTGGCCGGGCATGCCGCGCTGGACGACCGGTCCGCGTTCATCGCGAGTCTGGGCTCCGCCCGGTCGGCCCGGATGCGCGATGTGCTGGGCACCATCCAGGCCGACCAGGACGCCGTCATCCGGGCGGGTTCCCGGGGCACTCTCGTCGTCGACGGCGGGCCCGGCACGGGGAAGACCGTCGTCGCCCTGCACCGCTCCGCCTATCTGCTGTACGCCGATCCGCGCCTGGGCCACCGTCGCGGCGGGGTGCTGTTCGTCGGGCCCAACGAGCCCTATCTCGGGTACGTCGCCGATGTCCTGCCGAGCCTCGGCGAGGAGGGGGTACGGACGTGCACCCTGCGGGACCCGGTCGCCGAGGGTGCGGCGGCGGGGCCCGAGAGCGATCCGGAGGTGGCCCGGCTGAAGGCGTCGGCGGAGCTGGTGGCGGCGGTCGAGCCGGCCGTCCGGTTCTACGAGGAGCCGCCCTCCGAGGGCGTCCGGGTGGAGACGCACTGGTCGGACATCTGGCTGAGCGCCGCCGACTGGGCCTCGGCCTTCGGGGCGCCGGATCCGGGCACGCCGCACAACGAGGCGCGCGACCAGGTCTGGGAGGAGCTGCTCACGATCCTGGTGGACAAGCACGACGGCGATGCGCCCGAGGAGCACCTGCGCGCCTCGCTGCGGCGGAACCGGGAGCTGTTCGCCCTCTTCGACCGCGCCTGGCCGCTGATCGAGGCGGCCGACCTGGTCGCCGACCTCTGGTCCGTACCCGCGTATCTGCGCAGGTGCGCCCCCTGGCTGACCGCCGAGGAGGTCCGGCGGCTGCGGCGGGCGGACGCTCAGGCCTGGACGGAGTCCGACCTGCCGATCCTGGACGCGGCACGGCAGCGGCTCGGCGATCCGGAGGCGTCCCGGCGCCGGCGCCGCCACGAGGCGGCGGCCGCCGCCGAGCGGGAGCAGATGGACCGGGTCGTCGAGAGTCTGCTCGCCGACGAGACGCTGGCCGACGCCGATGCGGACGGCGAGGGGGCGCTGGTGATGCTGCGCGGGGAGGACCTGCGGGAGTCCCTGGCCACCGCCGACCGGCCGAGCGGGGTGGAGCCGGATGTGCTGGCCGGGCCGTTCGCGCACATCGTCGTGGACGAGGCCCAGGAACTGACCGACGCCCAGTGGCAGATGCTCATCCGGCGCTGCCCGTCCCGCAGCTTCACCGTCGTCGGGGACCGGGCGCAGGCCCGGAACGGGTTCCCCGAGACCTGGCGGGAGCGGCTTGAGCGGGTCGGTCTCGACCGGATCAGCCTGGCCTCGCTGACCGTCAACTACCGCACGCCGGAGGAGATCATGGCGGAGGCGGCGCCGGTGGTCCGGGTCGCGCTCCCGGACGCCAATGTGCCGGTCTCCGTCCGCAGCAGCGGCATCCCGGTCGCCCATGGCCGCGCCGAGGACCTGGACACCGTCCTCGCCGACCGGCTCGCCGCGCACGAGGACGGGACCGCCTGTGTCATCGGCGCCCCGGGCTTCCGGCCGACGGCCCGGGTGCGGTCGCTGACCCCGGAGCTGTCGAAGGGCCTGGAGTTCGACCTGGTCGTGCTCGTCGAACCGGAGAAGTTCGGCGAAGGCGTCCGGGGGGCGGTGGACCGGTATGTGGCGATGACCCGGGCGACCCGGGAACTCGTGATCCTCACGGGTTCCTGAGGCCGCCCGGCCGGGGCGGCACGGCAGGCCGCCCCGGCCGGTTCGGCGTCAGTGCCAGGGCAGCCCGGCGCGGTGGCGCCAGTACGCCTCCGGCTCCTCGACCAGGGCGTCGAGGCTCGCCCGCTGCTCGTCGTCCAGGTCGACGACGGCGGCGTGCAGATTGCCGGAGAGCTGGGCGGCCGTGGCGGCGCCGGAGAGGACGACGCCTGCCCAGGGCTGGTGCAGGACGAGCGCCAGAGCCACCGCGTCGCCGCCCACCCCCGCGTCGGCGGCGATCTCCTGGAACACGGCGGGGGCCTCGTCCCCGGCGAGCCGCCCGTTGGCCATGCCCTCCTTGACGATCACGGTGAGCCCGGCGTCGTGGGCCTCGGCGAGCGCGGGCGCGGCCGAGGTCTCCAGGGCGTTGTAGGTGGCCTGGACCGTACGGAAGAGGGGTTCGCCGTCGACCGTGACGGCGAGGGCGGCCCGGATCGCGTCGGCCTGGGCGGGCCCGCTGGTGGAGAGGCCCACGGTGACGCCGTCGGCGGCCAGGGCGGCGAGCCGGTCGAGCAGTTCCTTGTCGGTGAGCGCCGGGCTGTCCGGGGTGACCGAGTGGACCTGGTAGAGGCTGAGCCGGTCGCCGAGGAGCTCGCGGGTCTCGGCGTACTGCCGCTCGAACGTGGCGAGGCTGTGGTCCTTGACCTCGTGCTCCTCGGCCTCGACGCTCCAGTCGGCGGTGTAGGTGTAGCCCCACTTGCTGCCGACGACGAGGTCGGTGAACGAGGGCCGGGCGTTCAGCCATTCGGCCAGGAACTCCTCGGCACGGCCGTAGGAGCGGGCGGTGTCGACGTACCGGACGCCCTGCGCGTAGGCGGCGTCCAGGAGTTCATGGGTGCGGGCGCGCAGGGCCTCGGGATCGCGGTCGGCGGGCAGGTCGCGGTCCCGGTGGAGGTTGATGTAGCCGGGCCTCCCGACGGCGGCCAGGCCGAGTCCGATGTGGGCGGTCGGGGTCGTCGCGGCGGCCAGGGCGGCGAAGGGCATCGCGGGCTCCTCGGGGTCGGGTTTCGGTTACTCCTACCCCGGTGAACGTAGCTCGCGACACCCTTCGTGGACCTCTTACGACACCGCCACCAGCTGCTCCCTCACTGGCGGGCGGTCGCCCAGGCGTGCTGGGCCGCCAGGTCGTCCTTCACCTCGGCGAGCTGTACGGCGACGGCGGAGGGGGCCGTCCCGCCCCGGCCGTCGCGGGAGGCGAGGGCGCCCCGCACGTTGAGGACCGTGCGGACCTCGGGGGTGAGGTGCTCGGAGATCTTCGCGAACTGCTCGTCGGTGAGCTGGTCCAGCTCGATGCCGTGCTGCTCGCACTCCTTGACGCAGGCGCCGGCCACCTCGTGCGCCACCCGGAAGGGGACGCCCTGCTTGACCAGCCACTCCGCGATGTCGGTCGCGAGGGAGAAGCCCGCCGGGGCCAGCTCCTCCATGCGCTCGCGGTTGACGGTGAGGGTGGCCATCATGCCGGTGAAGGCGGGGAGCAGCACTTCCAGCTGGTCGCAGGAGTCGAAGACGGGCTCCTTGTCCTCCTGGAGGTCCCGGTTGTACGCCAGCGGGAGCGCCTTCAGCGTGGCGAGAAGCCCGGTCAGATTGCCGATCAGGCGGCCGGACTTGCCCCGGGCCAGCTCCGCGATGTCCGGGTTCTTCTTCTGCGGCATGATCGAGGAGCCGGTGGAGAAGGCGTCGTGGAGGGTGACGAAGGAGAACTCCTTCGTGTTCCAGATGATGACCTCCTCCGCGATCCGGGAGAGGTTGACGCCGATCATCGCGGTGATGAACGCGAACTCGGCGACGAAGTCCCGCGAGGCGGTGCCGTCGATGGAGTTGGCGACCGAACCGTGCTCGAAACCCAGGTCGGCGGCGACCGCCTGCGGGTCGAGCCCGAGCGAGGATCCGGCGAGCGCCCCGGAGCCGTACGGGGAGACGGCGGTGCGCTCGTCCCACTGGCGCAGCCGCTCGGCGTCCCGGGACAGGGACTGCACATGGGCGAGCACGTGGTGGGCGAAGAGGACGGGCTGGGCGTGCTGGAGGTGGGTCCGGCCCGGCATCGCGACGTCCGCGTGGGCCTCGGCGAGGCCGACCAGCGCGCCCTGGAGGTCGGCGACCAGGCCGCCGATGGTGCGCGCGTGATCACGCAGGTACATCCGGAAGAGCGTGGCGATCTGGTCGTTCCGGGACCGCCCGGCCCGGAGCTTGCCGCCGAGGTCGGGGCCGAGGCGCTCCAGCAGGCCGCGCTCCAGGGCGGTGTGGACGTCCTCGTCGGCGATGGTGCCGGTGAAGGAGCCGTCGGCGACGTCGGCTTCGAGCTGGTCGAGCCCGGCGAGCATCCGGGTCAGCTCGTCCTCGCTGAGCAGGCCCGCCTTGTTGAGGACACGGGCGTGGGCACGGGAGCCGGCGATGTCGTACGGGGCGAGCCGCCAGTCGAAGTGGACGGAGGCGGACAGCTTGGCCAGCGCCTCGGCCGGTCCGTCGGCGAACCGCGCGCCCCAGAGCCGGACGTCACCGTTGTTGCTGCTCACTGCGTGCTCCTCAAAAAAGCAAAGGCAAAGGCCCAGGCGTAGGCCGGGGTGCGGATATGCGGCCGCCTCCCTGCCGCGGGACGACGGGGAGGCGGCTGTACAACGAGAGGGGGTCGGGCGAGGTACGCGTCAGGCTATGCCTGAAGATCACGCTTCGCGGCGATCTTCGAGGAGAGACCGAAGATCTCGATGAAGCCCTGCGCCTTGGACTGGTCGAAGGTGTCGCCCGAGTCGTAGGTGGCGAGGTTGAAGTCGTACAGCGACTCCTCGGACTTCCGGCCGGTGACGACGGCGCGGCCGCCGTGCAGGGTCATCCGGATGTCGCCGGTGACGTGCTGGTTGGCCTCGTTGATGAAGCCGTCCAGGGCCCGCTTCAGCGGGGAGAACCACAGGCCGTCGTAGACCATCTCGCCCCACCGCTGCTCGACCTGCCGCTTGTAGCGGGCCAGCTCGCGCTCGACGGTGACGTTCTCCAGCTCCTGGTGGGCGGTGATCAGCGCGATCGCGCCGGGCGCCTCGTACACCTCGCGGGACTTGATGCCCACGAGCCGGTCCTCGACCATGTCGATCCGGCCGATGCCCTGGGCGCCGGCCCGTTCGTTGAGCTGCTGGATCGCCTGGAGGACGGTGACGGGACGGCCGTCGATGGCGACCGGGACGCCCTCCTTGAAGGAGATGACGACCTCGTCGGCCTCGCGCTGGAGGGCCGGGTTCTCGGTGTACTCGTAGATGTCCTCGATCGGCGCGTTCCAGATGTCCTCCAGGAAGCCCGTCTCGACGGCCCGCCCGAAGACGTTCTGGTCGATGGAGTACGGGGACTTCTTGGTGGTCGCGATCGGGAGGTTCTTCTCCTCGCAGAAGGCAATCGCCTTGTCCCGGGTCATCGCGTAGTCCCGGACCGGGGCGATGCACTTCAGGTCGGGGCCGAGCGCGGAGATGCCGGCCTCGAACCGGACCTGGTCGTTGCCCTTGCCGGTGCAGCCGTGGGCGACGATCCCGGCGTTGTGCTTGTGGGCGGCGGCGACGAGGTGCTTGACGATGGTCGGCCGGGAGAGGGCCGAGACCAGCGGGTAGCGGTCCATGTAGAGGGCGTTGGCCTTGATCGCCGGGAGGCAGTACTCCTCGGCGAACTCATCCTTGGCGTCCGCGACCTCGGCTTCGACGGCACCGCAGGCGAGCGCGCGCTTGCGGATGACGTCCAGGTCCTCGCCGCCCTGGCCGACGTCCACGGCAACGGCGATGACCTCGGCGCCCGTCTCCTCGGCGATCCAGCCGATGGCGACGGAGGTGTCCAGGCCGCCCGAGTAGGCGAGTACGACGCGCTCGGTCACGGGTTTCTCCTTACGGTGCAATCACTGATGGGTATAACTATGCAGTCCTCCGTATTGTTTGTCAAAGCGGCAGGTCAGAGCGGCCTGTGCGGCCGTACCGACGGAAAATGCCGACGCTCCTCGGCTGGAACGCCTCTATCCTCGGCAGCCGACGAAGGGGGCGGCCGTGGACGGCTGGGACGGGGAGACCATGCGCGCCGTGGTGCGGGTGCGCGAGGGCGCGACGCCGGAGGAGGCGTTCGACATCTCATCGGCCGGCGCGTGGCTCGCCTTCGACGCCGGTGTGCGGAATCCGGACGACCGCCCCTGGCTCTTCACCCGCCCGTCCGAGACGCCGGAACGGCCGGCCCCGACGCTGCTGGACCGGTTGCGCGGACGTACGGGTCCCAGGTCTGCTCCCCCGGCCGCACCGCCGGTCCCGGACGCGCCCGCCATCGCGCTGTGCCACCCGGACGGGCGGGTCAGGGAGGCGGCGCTGGACGCGGTCCGCACCGCCCCCGAGCTGCGGCCGCTGCTGGTGGTGCGGTGCACGGACTGGGTCGCTCCGGTCCGCGCGAAGGCCCGGGCGGCCCTCGCCGAACTGCCCGGCGACGCGCTGTTCCCGCTGGCCGGGCTGATCCTGCGGGTGTCGCGGCGGGAACGGGGCGACTTCGCCCGGACCTTGCTGGAGGACGCGCTGCGTGAGGGACCGGCGGCCGGGGTGCTGGCGCTGACGGCCCGTCCCGACCGGGCGACGTACCGGCTCGCGTACCGGATCGCGGTGGAACGCCGGCTGCTGACGCCGATGGAGCTGGCCGCCACGGCGGCGACCTGCGGTGACGTCACGCTCCAGGACCTCTGCGCGGAGGCCGCCGCGAGGCCGGGAGCGGCCCCGGACCCGGACGCGGGCGCCGTGCTGGACCGGCTGCTGGCGGCCCGCGCTCCCCGGGTGCGCGCGGCCGGGGTGACCGCCTTGCGGCGGGCCGGGCGGCACGGTGAAGCGGAGCCCTTCCTCGCCGACCGCTCGGGCGTCGTACGGGCCTGCGCGCGCTACGTCCTGCGGCAGGGCGGCGTCGACCCGTTGCCCGTCTACCGGGGCCTGTGCGCGGACCCGGCCGCGCGCCCGGCCGCCGCCGCCGGGCTCGGCGAATGCGGCGACCGCGCGACGGACGCGGAGACGCTGTGGGCCCTCCTCGGGCACCCGCTGCCCTCGGTACGGGTGCACGCGATCAGCGGGCTGCGCGCCCTGGACGTGGTGGAACGGGAGCGGCTGACGCCGTTGCTGGACGACCCGAGCCCGGCCGTGGTGCGAGCGGCGACCCGGGCTCTGCTGCCGGACGCCGCCGGGATTCCGGAGTCCCTGCTGCGCGAGCGGAGTGCGCCGGAGAGGCCGCGCGCGGTGCGGGTCGCGGCGGACCGGCTGCTGCGCGCGGCGGGGCCGCAGAGGCGCCCGGCCCCCGGGTACCGGTGACGCCCCGCCCGGGGTGCGCCGCCGGGTTGTGCGGGGCGGGCCCGCCGGGGGTGCGCCGCTGGGCCGTACGGAGCAGACACGGAGGCTCGTCGGCCCCGGTCGCCGTACGGTCCGGAGCATGCGCAGACCACTGGTGACCGCCGCCGTTCTCCTCGCCCTGGCCGGCTCCCTCGGGGCCGCCCCCGCCTCCGACGTAACCCCCCTGCCGGACCGGCTGGCGGACACGGGCGGCGGCACGCAGCTGATCACCGCCGAGGCCCCGGACGCGGGCTCCACCACCGGCACGGTGACCTGGTGGGAGCGGCGCGGGGGCCGGTGGGCGGAGGCGGGGTCCGCGCCCGCTCGGTTCGGGGCGAACGGGCTGGCCGAGGGGGCGACCCGGGAGCAGGGCACCAGCACCACGCCGACCGGGCTGTACGACCTGCCGTACGCCTTCGGTATCGAGGACGCCCCGGCGGGGACGACGTATCCGTACCGGAAGGTGAACGACGACTCCTGGTGGTGCCAGGACAACGACTCGGTCGCGTACAACCGCTGGGTGGAACCGCGGCCCTCCCACTGCCGGGCCGCGGAGGCCGAGCACCTGGTCTCCTACGGTACGCAGTACGCCCGGGCGCTGGTGATCGGCTTCAACTACGAGCAGCCGGTGCGTAACCGGGGCGCGGGGATCTTCCTGCATGTGAACGGGCGTGGGGCGACGGCGGGTTGTGTGTCCGTACCCGCCGACGCCCTGGCGGAGATCCTGGCCTGGGCGGAGCCGGAGCGGCGGCCGCACATCGCGGTCGGGACCTCGTCGGGCCCGACCGCGATCACGCGCTACTGAACGGTGCGGCTCAGCGGTCGTTCTGAGCGAGCCTCAGCAGATGGTCGGCGAGCGCCTGTCCGCCGTGCGCGTCGCGGCTGATGAGCATCAGTGTGTCGTCGCCCGCGATCGTGCCGAGGATGTCGTGCAGTTCGGCCTGGTCGATGGCGGAGGCGAGGAACTGGGCCGCGCCCGGCGGCGTACGGAGGACCACCAGGTTGGCCGACGCCTCGGCCGAGATGAGCAGCTCGGCCGAGAGCCTGCGCATCCGCTCCTCCTTGGCCGAGCCGCCCAGCGGGGCCTGCGGGGTGCGGAATCCGCCCTCGCTGGGCACTGCGTAGATCAGCTCGCCGCCGGTGTTGCGGATCTTCACGGCGCCCAGCTCGTCGAGGTCGCGGGAGAGCGTCGCCTGGGTGACGCTCAGCCCGTCGTCGGCGAGGAGCTTGGCCAGCTGGCTCTGCGAGCGGACCGGCTGCCGGTTCAGGATGTCCACGATCCGGCGGTGGCGGGCGGTGCGGGTCTGCGGCACGGACGGCCCGCCGTGCTCGGATTCCTGCGCCTCGGTCATCGTCGTCGCCTCATTCTCCGGAGGGTCATGCTCCGGATCGTCCGTCCCCGTGTGCCGCGTCGAGAGCGCCCGGCAGGATCTCCAGGAACGCGTCCACCTCCGCGTCACCGATGATCAGCGGCGGCATGAGCCGTACGACATCGGGGGCGGGCGCGTTCACCAGGAGGCCGGCTCCCTGGGCCGCCTGCTGCACCTGCGGTGCGAGGGGTCCGGTGAGCACGATACCCAGCAGCAGGCCGCTGCCGCGGACATGGGATACCAGCGGGTGTCCCAGCGCCTCCACGCCGTCGCGGATCCTCTCCCCGAGCCGCTTGACGTTGTCGAGCGTGCCGTCGGCCGCGAGGGTGTCGATGACGGCGAGTCCGGCGGCGCACGCGACCGGGTTGCCGCCGAACGTCGTGCCGTGGTGACCCGGCTTCAGCAGGTCGGCCGCCGGGCCGAAGGCGACCGTCGCACCGATCGGCAGACCGCCGCCGAGCGCCTTGGCGAGCGTGACGATGTCCGGCTCGACGCTCTGGTGCGCCTGGTGCTCGAACCACTGGCCGCAGCGCCCGATGCCGGTCTGCACCTCGTCGAGGACGAGCAGCGTCCCGGTCGCCCGGGTGATCTCCCGGGCGGCCTCCAGGTAGCCCTTGGGCGGAACGACGACACCGTTCTCGCCCTGGATGGGTTCGATGACGACCAGCGCGGTGTCGGTGGTGACGGCCGCGCGCAGGGCGTCCACGTCCCCGTACGGGACATGGGTGACATCACCGGGGAGCGGGCGGAACGGCTCCTGCTTCGCCGGCTGGCCGGTCAGCGCGAGCGCGCCCATCGTCCGGCCGTGGAAGCCGCCGTCGGTCGCGACCATGTGGGTGCGCCCGGTGAGCCGGCCGATCTTGAAGGCGGCCTCGTTGGCCTCCGCACCGGAGTTGGCGAAGAAGACCCGGCCCTGACGGCCGAAGAGCTGGAGCAGCCGCTCCGCGAGGGCGACCGGCGGCTCGGCGATGAACAGGTTCGACACATGGCCGAGGGAGGCGATCTGGGTGGAGACGGCCTCGACGACGGCCGGGTGGGCGTGGCCGAGGTCGTTGACCGCGATGCCGCCGACGAAGTCGAGGTAGCGGGTGCCGTTCTCGTCCCAGACGTGGGCGCCCTCGCCGCGGACGAGCGGCAGGCGGGGAGTGCCGTAGTTGTCCATCAGCGCGCGCTGCCACCGCGCGGTCAGTCCCGAAGCCTCGGTGCCGGTCATGATTCTCCCTGTTCAGGTACTCCGTGTACGTCGATGGGGGCGTCCGGCACGACCATGGTGCCGATGCCCTCGTCGGTGAAGATCTCCAGCAGGATCGAGTGCTGGACGCGCCCGTCGATGACGCGGGCGGTCTCGACGCCGTTGCGCACGGCGTGCAGACAGCCCTGCATCTTGGGGACCATGCCGCTGGACAGCTCGGGCAGCAGCTTCTCCAGCTCGCTCGCGGTGAGCCTGCTGATGACGTCGTCGCTGTGGGGCCAGTCCTCGTACAGCCCCTCGACGTCGGTGAGGACCATCAGGGTCTCGGCGTTCAGCGCGGCGGCGAGCGCGGCGGCCGCGGTGTCGGCGTTGACGTTGTAGACGTGGTGGTCGTCGGCGGAGCGGGCGATGGAGGAGACGACCGGGATGCGGCCGTCGTCCAGGAGCGCCTGGACGGCCCCGGTGTCGATGGCGGTGATCTCGCCGACCCGGCCGATGTCGACGGACTCGCCGTCGATGGTGGGCCGGTGCTGGGTGGCGGTGATGGTGTGGGCGTCCTCACCGGTCATGCCGACGGCGAGCGGGCCGTGCTGGTTGAGGAGGCCGACCAGTTCGCGCTGGACCTGTCCGGCGAGCACCATCCGGACGACGTCCATCGCCTCGGGGGTGGTGACGCGCAGCCCGGCCTTGAACTCGCTGACCAGGCCCTGCTTGTCGAGCTGGGCGCTGATCTGGGGGCCGCCGCCGTGCACGACGACGGGCTTGAGGCCGGCGTGCCGCAGGAAGACGACGTCTTGGGCGAAGGCGGCCTTCAGCTCCTCGTCGATCATGGCGTTGCCGCCGAACTTGATGACGACGGTCCTGCCGTGGTGCCGGGTCAGCCAGGGCAGCGCCTCGATGAGGGTCTGCGCCTTCGGGAGTGCGGTGTGCTTCCGCGCCGTCGTCATGAGCTGTACGCGCTGTTCTCGTGGACGTAGTCCGCGGTGAGGTCGTTGGCCCAGATGACGGCGGACGCGGTGCCCGCGGCGAGGTCGGCGGTGACCTTGACCTCCCGGTAGCGCATGTCGACCAGGTCGCGGTCCTCGCCGACGCCGCCGTTCTTGCAGACCCAGACGTCGTTGATGGCGACGTTGAGCTGGTCCGGCTCGAAGGCGGCCTTCGTGGTGCCGATCGCGGAGAGGACCCGGCCCCAGTTGGGGTCCTCGCCGTGGATGGCGCACTTGAGGAGGTTGTTGCGGGCGATGGACCGGCCGACCTCGACGGCGTCGTCCTCGGTGGCCGCGTTGATCACCTCGATCCGGATGTCCTTGGACGCGCCCTCGGCGTCGCCGATGAGCTGCCGGGCGAGGTCGTCGCAGACGGCCCGTACGGCCTCGGCGAACACGCCCTGCTCCGGGATGATGCCGCTGGCGCCGGAGGCGAGGAGCAGCACGGTGTCGTTGGTGGACATGCAGCCGTCGGAGTCGACCCGGTCGAAGGTGGTGCGGGTGGCGTCGCGGAGGGCGGCGTCCAGTGCGGGGGCTTCCACGTCCGCGTCGGTGGTGAGCACGACGAGCATGGTGGCGAGGCCGGGGGCGAGCATGCCCGCGCCCTTGGCCATGCCGCCGACGGTCCAGCCGTCGCCGCCCGCTACGGCGGTCTTGTGGACGGTGTCGGTGGTCTTGATGGCGATGGCGGCCTTCTCACCGCCGTGCTCGCTGAGGGCGGCTGCGGCCTGCTCGATGCCGGGGAGCAGCTTGTCCATGGGGAGCGGGATGCCGATGAGCCCGGTGGAGGCGACGGCGACCTCTCCGGCGCTGTGGCCCTCCAGCACCTCGGCGACCTTCTCGGCGGTGGCGTGGGTGTCCTGGAACCCCTGGGGGCCCGTACAGGCGTTGGCGCCACCGGAGTTGAGGACGACGGCGGTGACCTCGCCGCCCTTGAGCACCTGCTCCGACCAGAGGACGGGGGCGGCCTTGACGCGGTTGGAGGTGAAGACGCCCGCGGCGGCTCGGCGCGGCCCGTTGTTGACCACGAGGGCCAGGTCCGGGTTGCCGCTCTCCTTGATTCCCGCGGCGATGCCCGCCGCCGAGAACCCTTGTGCTGCCGTGACGCTCACGGTGCCACTCCGATCGTCGAAAGACCTGTGTCCTCGGGGAGTCCGAGGGCGATGTTCATGCTCTGGAGGGCGCCGCCCGCGGTGCCCTTGGCGAGATTGTCGATGGCGCAGACGACCACGATCCGTCCGGCGGCCGGGTCGTGCGCGACCTGGATCTGTACGGCGTTGGAGCCGTACACGGCAGCGGTGGCGGGCCACTGCCCCTCGGGCAGGAGCTCGGCGAACGGCTCGTCCGCGAACGCCTTCTCGTACACCGCGCGCAGGCTCTCCCCGCTCACGCCGGGCTTCGCCTTGGCGCTGCACGTGGCGAGGATGCCGCGGGGCATGGGGGCGAGGGTGGGCGTGAAGGAGACGGTGACCGGCTGCCCGGCGGCGGCGCTGAGGTTCTGGATCATCTCGGGCGTGTGGCGGTGCCCGCCGCCGACGCCGTACGGGGTCATGTTGCCCATGACCTCGGAGCCGAGGAGATGCGGCTTGGCCGCCTTGCCCGCCCCGGAGGTACCGGACGCGGCGACGATGACGGCCTCCGGCTCGGCGATACCGGCCTCGTACGCCGGGAAGAGCGCCAGGGACACGGCGGTCGGGTAGCACCCGGGCACCGCGATCCGCTTCGACCCGGCGAGCCCGGCCCGCCCGCCCGGCAGCTCGGGCAGCCCGTAGGGCCAGGTCCCGGCGTGCGGGGACCCGTAGAACGTCTCCCAATCCCCCGCGTCCTTGAGCCGGAAGTCGGCCCCCATGTCGACGACGAGGACCTCGTCCCCGAGCTGCTCGGCGACGGCGGCGGACTGCCCGTGCGGGAGCGCGAGGAAGACGACGTCGTGCCCGGCGAGCACGTCTGCGGTGGTGGGCTCCAGCACCCGGTCGGCCAGGGGCCGCAGGTGCGGCTGGAGCGAACCGAGCGTCTGCCCGGCGTTGGAGTGCCCGGTGAGAGCGCCGATCTCGACCTCCGGGTGCGCGAGCAGAAGACGGAGTAGCTCACCGCCGGCGTATCCGCTCGCCCCTGCCACTGCTGCTCGTACCGCCATCGGTAACCCTCCTGATCGATGGCATGACTATACGCATCGACGCACTTTTATGCAAAGAGCTTACGGCGACTCGGGAGGTCCTCGTGCGAGGGCCGCCCTCACAAGGACTGCGGCAAGATGCGGACGCATGACCCTCTCATCGCGTTTCACCCTGCCCGGCCAGGTCCGAGCGGTGGCCGCATCAGGCCCTTCCGAGCCGCTGACCGTAACCACCTACGGTGCGAATCCCCTGGTGACCGTGATCACGAGGGTCGACCTCTCGGGCAAGGTGGCGTGGCAGCGGACCTACCCCGGGACAGGCAGGCCGCAATCCCGTCTGTCCACGAAGGGCACCCTGTGGGTCGCCTACCCGGATGGCGACGGCCGGGTCCTGGAAGGTGTTCTGCCGGACGGATCCACCGGATCCACCACTCGCCCTGAGTGCCGACCCGACGAGGAGATCGGTGCGTTCGTCCTTCTCGACGACGGGTTCGTCGTTTCCTGGGTCGGCGCTTCCCGGCCCGTCCTTCGGGAACGAAGCCGGCCCGCGTCTCCTCCGGAGCCCCGTGTGGCCCGGTACACGAGGGAGGGCGCGTGCCTCTGGTCCACACCGATCGCGCTCGGTGCGGTGTCGTTCCCCGGCGTGCTGGAGATGGGAGACCGAACCGGATGGGAGCTCCGGCCGCGGCGGCCCTGGGTCCCGGAGCAGACCGGCGTGGACCACTGGGAGCCGCTCCTCGTCTCGGCCGACCGGATCGCAGCGAGCTTCACCGACACCCGGGGCGGCATAGGGCGGACGTTCTTCTTCGACCTGGACAGCGGCGAGACCGTCTCGGCAACCCCTCCCGCTCCTACGGGACGAAAGGCGATAGCGGGACCTGGCCAGTTCCTGATCGGCTCCCAGGGCTACGGCGCGTTCACGACCGGCCGTTTCGGCCGGGACGGCACCGAAACCGCGCGCTGGGCCAGCCACGGGGCCATGCTCGTCGACCGGAACGGCACCCCCAGCGGACCCGAGCTCGAGAACAGCCTGCCTTCGAGATCACGCTTCCGGCGGCTCACACCGGACAACACCCTCGTGGACGGGCCGGCGCTGACGGGCTACCACACGTCCGACCCCGCGATGGACTGCGAGGGAACCACGGTGTTCTGGCGCGACGGCAAACTGCTCACCGTGGACAAGGACCTCGCCGCGAACGAACGGTTCGCCATGGACGACAGCCGAGCCGTCATCGGTCGCGTGTTGCTGCTGAACGAAGGCCGTGTCGCCTTCTCCCTGGACAACGAGGTCATGGTCTTCCGTACACCGCTGGGCCCCCTCGCCGAAGGCCCCTGGCCGTGCGGTGGAGGGAATCTCCGGGGCAATCCGCTGTCGAGCTGAAACGCTCCGTCGCACAACGCCGGGCTGGGGACGCGCTACGGCACGTTGAACCGTACGAGCGCCTGAGCCACCGGCGTGCCGCTGCGTCGCGCGTACGTCAGCCGCTCGCGCACCTCACGCAGCCCTCGGGGGCGGTATCCGGGCCCGCCGCAGCAGCTCTTGTGGAAGCCCACGCCCGCGTTCAGCAGCACGCCGAGAGCCCGCCATGCCGCGATGTCCCGGCGCCGCGGCGCCGCGAAGGCCGAGCCCGCGTGGATCATCGGCTCCGCACAGTTCGGGCAGGTCCGCTGCCTCGCCCTGTCGTGGGGCTGCTTGTACGACACCCGGCAGGAGAGGCAGACATACGACGTTTTCCCGTGGCTCATCGGCTCAGACTAGGGACGGGCGCGGGGCGGTGGCCAGCGGTTTTCCTCAGGCCCCGCGGTCGTCCCGCCGGCCGGCGTGCCGGTTGTTCCACTCCCAGCTCCAGAGCGCGGAGAGCCGGTGGTCGTGCTCGTGGCCGGGGCGGGTGTGCGAGCCCACGCGGGCGATCGCCTCGCCGGTGCGCGGGTCGTTCCGGCGGAGGAGGCCGTAGGCGGCGTTGAGGCGGGTTCCGAGGTCGTCCGCGTCGAGCAGGGGAATCAGGGCGTCGGCGATCGCCGCCATGCCGTCCTTGCCGTCGGCCGCGGCCTCCGCGGTGGCGGCCCGTACACCGGCCACCGGGTCCCGGAGCAGCGCGACGACGGCGTCCGTGAACTCGGGGCTTCCGTCGTGAGCCGCCGCCAGCGCCGCGCCGGCCGCCGCTCGCACACTCCCGTCCTCGTCCCCGGCCAGCCCCAGCAGCCTCGCCCGGGCCGCAGCGCCGAGGGTGGGGCGCGCGTCGTCCCAGTCGAGGAGGAGGCCGGGGAGCTGGGCGCGGACGCGTGGGTCCGGGTGGTCGGCGTGCCTGCGCCCTACGGCCTCCGCCTCCTCATGGTCGAACTCGCCCAGGACGCGGAGCATCTCCGCGAGAACGTCCGGGTCGTCCTCCCCCTCCACGGCCCAGGCCACGAGCAGTTCCGCCGTCTCCTTCACGTAGGAGTTCCGACTGCTCGCCCCCGTCAACTGGTAGCACCAGAGCACGTCGAGCACGAAGTGACGGTGCTCCGGGTCCGGGCTGCGGCGGTACGCCGTGACGGCCGACCAGGTCTCCCTGCTGCGGCGTTCGCTGAGCACCCATCGGGCGGACGAGCGGTCGACATGCTCCCGGTCGCGCGGTGCCACGGCCCTGGCCACCAGCTCCTCCACGGGCGTCAGGACGCGGAAGGCCCACTCCAGGTCCGTCAGGATCGCCCCGTGTCCGGCGCGGACCGTGACGTCACCGAGCGCCAGCTGCGTCACGTGGTCGTACTCGTCGTCCTTCACCCGGCACGCGCGCACCGCGCCGGTCCCGCCCGCCCTGGTCCGGAGCACGGCTTCCGCGCCCTGCTCGTACCGGTCCCGGGCCATCGCGAGCAGGTGCGCCCTTCGGGACTCCGCCAGGCGCAGCCCGGGCTCCCGTCCCAGGACGGCCGTCACCATCGCGGGAGAGCCTCCGTCCACGGCCCGGACCAGCGGGGTGGTTCCGTCCGGGAGCCCGAGGTCCGGGTCTGCGCCGCCCTCGACCAGAGCCCCCGCGACGGCGGCGTCGTACGCGGCGACCGCCAGACACAGCAGCGGCAGGCCGTCGTCCGTGCGGGTGTCCGGGTCTGCTCCCGCCGCCAGCAGTGCGGTCACCGTCTCCGCGTCCCCGCGCAGAACCGCCGCCACCAGATCCCCCGCACCCATGCTTCGCCGCCCCCGCCCCGTAACGCACCGCGGGGCCGGACGCCCCTGCGTGAGGGTAGTCAGCCGGCGGGCGGTCGGGACGGGGGTGGGGGTGGGGACACCCGGAGCACATCGTGCGGAGCGATACTGGTCCTGGCAGTCGCCTCGCCGGGCGGGCTCGGGCGGTGAGGTCCCATTCCCAGTCGACGCATCGGTCGACGCCTTTGAGGGAGCCGTTCATGACCACGGCGAAAGACCTGTTCATCATCGCGATGGACCCCGCACCGGAGCACACCGTGGGGCAGGGGGATCTGTCGCTCGCCCTCGCCGGTGCCGAACTGCTCGACCTCCTCGACGCGGGCACCATCACCGTGGACGGCGACCTCGTCGTACCGGGCGGGTCGTCGGTGCCGGACGACCGGCTGCTCGCAGCGGCCGCCGCGGGGATCACCCGGCAGCCGCCCCACGAGCGGATCGAGGACTGGCTGTGGCGCCGGGGCCGGGACCTCGCGGCCGCCTACCAGGACGCGCTGGAGGAGGACGGAGAGCTCACGCGGAAGCGGAGCGGTCTGCTGCCGTTCGGCCCCAAGGAGGTGGAGCTGGTGGACACGCCCGCCCGCCGCCGGGCCGTGGCCCGCCGGGACGAGGGGGATCCCGTTCTGGCCTCCCTCGCGTCGGCCGTGGGCCTCGACGGCGAGCGGTCCGGCGACGACGAACCTCCTCTCGGCGACGAGACGGTGACCACCGTGGTCGCCACCGTCCATGAAGCGGTGATGGAGCTGGAAGCCGTACGGCAGCGGCGGACCATCGAGAACACCGCCTTCGCCAACGTCTGGCGCGGCCCCTGAGCCGGCACCCGGCCGCCCCCGGTTTGACCTTGACACGGTGACAAGCTCTTCACTGCTGGCCGAGGAGGTGGTCTCGATGACGGTCACGGGACAGGGTACGGATGAGGCACGGGCTCTGCGGGCGCTGCGGGACGAGCGGTCGTCGGTGCGGCTGGGGGCCGCTCTGGCGATCGGCTCGACGCCGGATCAGCGCTTCGTCGGCCCGCTGGTCGAGCGGTGCGCTGTGGAGCCGGAGTTCCTCGTCCGCGACATGCTGACGTGGGCGCTCACCCGCCACCCGGCCGCCGACACGCTGCCCCTGCTGCTCCGGGAAGTCCGCTCGGAGCGTGCGCAGGCCCGGAGCCAGGCGCTGCACACCCTGTCCAAGGTCGGGGACCCGCGGGCCTGGCCCGCGATCACCCGGGCGCTCCTGACGGACGCCGACGACGAGGTCGCCCGGACCGCCTGGCGGGCGGCCGTCGTGCTCGTACCGGAAGGAGAGGAGGCCGCGTTGGCCGCGGTGCTGGTGACACAGCTCGGGCGCGGTGGGCAGGAGACACAGTTGAGCCTCAGCCGGGCGCTGGTCGGTCTGGGGAGCACGATGGTGCCGGCCCTGGACAGCGCGCGGCGCTCCCCCGACCCGGACGTACGCGCGCACGCGCTCGCCACCGAGCGACTGCGGGACGACCCGGACACGGGGTTCGCCTTCGCCCTGGAGGAGGCGAAACGCGTGGTCGCCCTGGGCGGGGCGGACAGCCACGAGGGAGGGTCGTAGCGCGTGCTGATCGGTGAGGTCGCCCGGCGGTCCGGGGTCAGCGCCCGCATGCTCCGGCACTACGAGTCGCTCGGCCTGGTGCGGCCCTCGGGCCGCACCGGGTCCGGCTACCGGGAGTATTCCGGGGAGGACGTCCGGCGCATCTTCCACATCGAGAGCCTGCGGGCGGTGGGGCTGTCGCTCCGGGAGGTCGGCCGCGCGCTCGACGATCCCGGCTTCACCCCCGCGGACCTGGTCGACGACCTCATCCGCCGGACGCGCGAACGTATCGCCGCCGAGACCGAGTTGCTCCTCCGGCTGGACCGGGTCCACGCCACGGATCCGGCCGGCTGGGAGGACGTCCTCCACGTCCTTGGGGTGCTGCGGGCCCTGGGGTCCCCGAGCGCCGGAGCCCGTCAGCGCGCGGCCCTGGCCCCGGTCGACGAGGTGCCGGTGGAGGCCCTGGTCGAGGCGGCGCTCGACGAGAGGGACCCGGTCGTGGCCGGGGCCCTGCGCTGGGCCCTGGCCCGGTCCGACGACAGTGCGGCCCTCCTGGCCGCAGGGCTCGGCTCACCGGTGCCGGAGGTGCGGGAACGTGCCGTCCGTTCCCTCGCCGAACTGCCCGGCGACGAGGCCGTCGCGCTGCTGCGGGAGGCACTGGCGCACCCTGATGCCATGGTCCGGGACCGGGCGGCGCTGGCGCTCGGGGCCCAGGGGGAGGCCGCCGCGACCCCGGTGCTCGTCGACATGATCGTCGCGGGGAGCAACGACACGGACGCGGCCGACGCGCTGAGCGTGCTGGCCGGCGACGACGCCGCCGCGGACCGGATCGCGTGCCTCCTCGTCGGCCGCATCGGCGACGGGACCACCGGGCCGCCCGCGCGCGGGCGGCTCACCCAGGCGCTGGCCGGCATCCCGGGCCCCACGGCCTCACGCGCTCTCACGGACCTGGTGGGCGACGGCGACCGTGCCGTCGCGCTGACCGCCACCTACCTCCTCCGGCTGCGCGGGGGCGGGTGAGGGTTCCCGGGGCGACCGGTCCAGCAGCAGCGGAATTGAGAGGACGGGCAGCAGCCAGAGGAACACGATGAGGCGGAAGCCGTAGAGCTGGCCGAGATTGGGGTGGCCGGCCTGGTTGAGGAGGCCCGCCGCACCGGCCGCCAGGGCGATGGGCAGTACCACCGAGCGCCGCCTCAGCATCGCCCAGACCGAGAGCGCTAGCAGGACGGGGAGGACGGGAGAGGCGGCCTGGCGGCGCAGCCACGCCGACCAGAAGACCCCCTCCTGTACGAAGAACTCGGGCCAGGGGTTGGGCAGATCGGGGCGCTGGTAGTGGTGGGTCAGCAGGTCCTGGGCGCTGTCCTCGCCCATGGGCCACCCCAGCAGATGGGCCCCGGCGTGGACGCACACCGTCAGGCCGGCGCAGAGTCCGGCTGCCCGGAGTACGGGCGTGAACCGCCGCCGTTTCCGTCGGAGCCACCCGGTCCGGAGGAGGAGGACTCCCGCGAGAGCGGCTGCCAGCAGCAGTGCCTGCGAGTAGCGGACGAAGAACATCAGGACGAGGCCGCCCGTGACGAGCGCCGCGCCCGTCCGGGGTCCCGCTGCGGCCACCCAGGCCCCCGGCCCCGGCCACCCGCCCGTGCCGGATTCCCCCTCCGTACGCGGCCGGTCCCGCAGCAGCAGGACACAGCCGAGGACCACCGCCGCGCCCAGCGCCAGGGAGAGGCCGTCGCTCAGGGGGTTCATGGCGACGGTGCCGGTGGGCAGGGCGAGATACAGGGCCTGCCCGGCCAGACCGGCGCGCCGGGAGGCGCCCGCCGCGCGGAGGGTGAGCAGAACGCAGCCGCTGCCGACGAGCGCGATGACGAGCCCCGCCAGCCAGAGGCCCCAGGTGATACCGAAGGCGGCGAGGAACGGGACCAGGAACAGCGGGTAGCCGGGCCTGGCTTCAAAGATGGCCATGAACCGCTGGTTGGCGAACGGGGCGGTCATCCCCTCCGTGTTGCCGTGGCGCGACCAGTACGCGACCGAGTCGTTCAGCCGGCGGACGCACTGCTCCTCCGACTCCCCCACGGTCTTCCTGTTGGTCCAGGGGACGGGGCTCAGGGACGCGTGCTGCCCGCTGGCGCAGGAGTAGGCGATGGCCCGGCGGCCCGCCTCCCCGCGGCTCTCACCGCTGAGGCTCAGGGCGTAGGAGAGGTAGTTCTTCGTGTCGGGCGAGGCCCGGCCGGTGACCGCCGTCAGCTGGAGTCCGGTGAAGGCCATGGCGATGAGCAGCATCCCGATGAGGCCCAGGTACTGTTTCCTGCGGATGTTCGGCATCGGTCGGGCGCTCCCCTGAGTACGGCGGTTGCCTCATCAACGAGAGAACCGCCGCGGGGTGGCGTTCCGGGGCCTTTCGCGGGGTGGTTTCCGGGAGCCGGCGCGTGCCGGGACGCGCTGCGTTTCCGGGGGCCCGCGCGTGCCGGGATACGCCGCGTTGTCGGGGGCCGACGCTCGATTCCGGGAGCCGGGGCGTGTGCCGGTCCCGGCGGGCTCGGTGCCCGCTACCGGCCGCGCGGCTTGCCGCGCTTGCCGCTCTGGCCGCCGGCCCGGCCGCCCGGCGAGGGCTTCCTGCCCGCCGCGGGCTTGTGCCGGGTACCGCCCTGCCCGCCGCCCGTACCGGCCCGCTTGCCCTTGGCCTTCTCCTTGGCCTTGGCCGTGGGGCGCTGCGGAGTGGCCGCGCGGCCCCGGGTGCTGTTGACGGTGCGGCCCCGGACGATCCCGATGAACTCCTCCACCAGGTCGGGGGCTTCCTCCGCCCGGGGCCACGACAGGGCGACGCGGGACTCGGGGGTCTCCGGGACCGGGCGGTAGGTGAGGTCCTTGCGGTGGTGCAGCCGGGCCAGGGACTGCGGGACGAGGAGGACGCCGACGCCCGCCGCGACCAGTTCGATCGCGTCCGCCGTCGTGGCCGGGCGCTCGACGGCGGGGCGCCCGGGAAGGGTCTCCCAGTCGAGGACGTCGTCCAGCGGGTGCAGCACGATCTCGTCGGCCAGCTCGGCGAGCGACACCTCTTCGGCGGCGGTCGCCACGTGGTCCTTGGGGATCACCACGACGGTCGTCTCGGTGTAGAGGGGGATCGCGGCCAGGACGTCCCGGTCGACCGGCAGCCGTACGAGACCGGCGTCGGCGCCGCCGTCCGTCAGCAGTCCGGGGGCGTCGGCGGCGGCGGCCTGGACGAGTTCCAGGGGGTGCCGGGCAGCCGCTCGTGCCAGACCCTCACCCACTTGGTGGGCGTCACGCCGGGGACGTACGCGAGCCGGAAGGATGAGGGGATGTCCGAGCCTGTCACGGAACCAGGCTACCGGTCGGTGGTCGGAGGTATGTCCCATGGTCGATACCCTGGACCCATGACGTCGCACAAGACCGCCCAGACCATGAAGCCCGCCACGGCGGCGAAGAAGCTGGGTGTGTACCTCCAGGCCACGCCCGCCGAGTTCCAGGAGGGTGCCGTCTCCCGCACCGAGCTCAACGCCCTCCAGACCGACCCGCCCGCCTGGCTGGTGGAGCTGCGCCGCACCGGCCCGCACCCCCGCCCGGTCGTCGCCGCGAAGCTCGGCGTCTCCATCGCGGGGCTGGCCCGCGGCGGGGTCACCGAGCCGCTCACCACCGAGCAGATCGACGCGCTGAAGGACGAGATGCCCGAGTGGCTCCAGAAGGAGCGCGCCACGCAGGCCGAGGTGCGCAAGGAGGCCGCTCGCATCAAGGAGCGCAACGCCGAGCGGGCCGCGCGCTCCGACGATCAGCAGTAGGTCCCCGGGCCTCCCGTCAGGGCGTCCGGCTCGCCCGTCAGGGCGTCCGGCTCGCCCGTCACGGCACCCGGCTCGCCCGTCAGGGCCTGCGGCCCCGGCCCCGCGGAAACTCGCCCAGGCTCACCGCACGGTGAATAGTGGCGGCCAGTTCGCGCGCGTCCTCGGTGAAAGTGTCCACCCGGATCCTCCGCGCGTCGCGCAGTTCGATGGCGAAGCCGAAGCCCATTCCCCGGGCCTCGGCCAGCGGGCGTCCGTCCTCGGCCGATGCGGACCCGATCCGCTCGATGTCGCCCCAGGGGATCAGCGTGGCGGTGCCCGCGACCCGGTGGGTCAGCCCCCGCTCGTGGACGTCGAAGCACTGTTCCCGGGTGCGGAGTGCCTGCGTCAGGCGCCAGATCCCGAGTCCCAGACCGACCAGCCCCACCCCGAGGAGCAGGCCCGCCAGTTCGGGCGCGCCGTCCGTCGTCCCGACGGAGGCGATGGTCACCGGCACGCCGAAGGCGAGGCCGACGACACCGGTGACCAGCAGGGCCCCGGCAAGGCGTAGCCGTCTGCTGCCGTCGGTGCGGTGTTCGCGGACGAATCCGCCGAGTTCCCGTGCGGCTTCGGTGCGTCGCATCGCCGTTCCCCCGTCGTGGACACCTCAAATTCTGCCCGATCGCGGGGGCGGGCACCACGGAAACGGCGGGAGACATGCCACGGGCCCGTGGCCGGTCCGCGCCGCCGACGTGTACGTCGGGTGGCGCGGCCCTGCCACGGGCCCGTCGGGTACCGGTGCGGTCAGAGAACGCCGGACTCGGCGATGGTGACCTTGGCGCTGGTGCGGCCGCTGCCGGAGCCGAGCGCCTCGATCTTGCGGACGAGCTTCATGCTGTCCTCGTCGGCGACCTCGCCGAAGACGACGTGCTTGCCGTCCAGCCACGGGGTGAGCACCGTGGTGATGAAGAACTGCGAACCGTTGGTGTTCGGACCGGCGTTGGCCATCGAGAGCAGGCCCACGCGGTCGTGCTTGAGCTTGAAGTTCTCGTCGGCGAACTTCTCGCCGTAGATGCTCTTGCCGCCGGTGCCGTCGCCGCGGGTGAAGTCACCGCCCTGGAGCATGAAGTCCGTGATGACGCGGTGGAAGGACGAGCCGGCGTAGCCGAAGCCCTTCTCGCCGGTGGCGAGCGCGCGGAAGTTCTCCGTCGTCTTGGGGACGACGTCGTCGAACAGGTTGAACGTGATCCGCCCCGCGGGGCGTCGTCGATGGTGATGTCGAAGTAGACCTTGGTTGTCATGGTGACATCCTCACATTCCTGGCAACCGCAGGTGAAACCCGGGTTGGTTCGGCACGTCGGACGCCCGGTTTCCGCTCACCCTCCGACGGCTGCCCCGTGGGCCGCGTAGACGGCGTTCACCAGGGCCGTCTTGCGCGGGTCGTCGGCGAGCCGGGAGCCCATCCGGTTCATGACGTAGCCGAGGGCGATGGAGGCATTCGGGTCGGCCAGGCCGCAGGAACCGCCCGCGCCGTCGTGCCCCAGCGCCCGCGGGTCGGGGCCGTAGGAGCGGTTCTCGCCGCTCAGCCAGAAGCCGAGGGCGATCTCCGTATCGTGCGGGAAGCCCTCCCCGAGGACGAGGTCGCGGCAGGCCCCCTGGCCTTCCCCGGCACGGGCGGCCGCCTTCCCGGAGAGGACCCGGCGGCCGTCGAGGCTGCCGCGTCCGGCCAGGATCCCGTAGAGCGCGGCGACCGCCCGGGCCGTGCCGTGGCCGTTGGCGGCGGGGATCTCCGCCGCGCGCCAGGCGGGGGTGTTGGCGGCGGCCCGGCCGGTGGGCGGGTTGAGCAGGGAGGCGACGGCGACCGGTGGCATCCGGTCCAGGAGGGCCGCCTGGGCGGCCCGGTCGGGGCGTTCCTGGACGAGTTCGGCGAGGCGAGGGGTCTCGCTCTCCGGGAGGCCGAAGGTGAAGTCGATGCCCAGCGGTCCGGTGATCTCCTGTTGCAGGAACGCCCCGGGCCGCAGGCCGGTGATCCGGCGGACGACTTCGCCGATGAGGAATCCGTAACTGATCGCGTGGTAGCCGGAGCGGGTTCCGGGCTCCCACCAGGGGGCGGTGTCGGCGAGCCGGGCGCAGGCCGTCTCCCAGTCGTACAGCTCCTTGAGGGTGAGCCGGGTGTCGGGCCCGGCCACTCCGGAGCGGTGCGAGAGGAGGTGGCGTACGAGGACGGATTCCTTGCCGTTCGCGGCGAACTCCGGCCAGTAGTCGGCGACCGGGGCCTCGAGGTCGAGCTGTCCCCGGTCGGCCAGGACATGGGCACAGAGCGCGGTCGGGCCCTTGCCGGTGGACCAGACGTTGACGAGGGTGTCGCGTTCCCAGGGGCGGGTGCGGGCCGCGTCCGCCCAGCCGCCCCAGAGGTCCACCACCGTGGCGCCGTCGACCAGGACGGTCACCGCCGCGCCCAGTTCGCGGCGCTCGGTGAAGTTCTCCTCGAAGGCGTCCCGGACCCCGGCGAACCGGTCGTCGCAGTGGCCATGGATCTGCGGCACGGAGCCTCCCTCGTCGCGGGCGCGGTCCGGCGTCGGAACCGGGTGCCCGCACAACGTACCGACTGGTCGGACCGTAGAGAGGCCGACGCCCCGGCCACGGCGAAGGTCCCGGCCGCCGCTGCTCCGATCAGCGGATGCCCGACTCCAGGCTCAGGCTCCAGCGACCCGGCAGGCCGGTCAGGGTGATCGTCGACAGCGGGCGGACGTCGACGTTCCAGTACGTGGCGGGCGGGGCGTTCAGGGCGTACACCAGGGCCGCCCGGATCACGGCGGGTTCGGCGACCGCGACGACGAGGCCGTCGTCGGCGGGGCGGGTGTCCAGCCAGCCGCCCACGCGGCCGATGAAGCCGAGCATCGACTCGCCGCCGTGCGGGGCGCTGCGCGGGTCGGCGAGCCAGAGGTCGACGGCGGCCGGTTCCCGGGCGGTGACCTCGCCCAGGGTCATCCCCGCCAGCGGCCCATCTCCCAGTCGCGCAGGGCCGGTTGTGCCATCGGCGCGAAGCCGAGGGCGTCCCCGGTGGCGCGGCTGCGCGGGGTGGGCGAGCAGTAGCGCAGCTCGGCGGCGCCGAGCGGAACGAGCGCGTGGGCGACGATCTGCACCTCGTGCCAGCCGGCCTGGTCGAGCGGCCGGTCGTCGTCGAAGCGTTCGGTGAGCCGGGAGGAGGTACGCGCCGCCGCGACCAGGGTGACCCGAAGCGTCATGGCGGGATCGTGATGCCGAACGCCTGTTTGGTCAAGAGGGCCTGTGCGCCGGTACCGCCCTCACTCCTCCGGGAGACCGTCGAAAGCGGTACGGAGACGGCGGACGCCCTCCGCGATCTCGGCCGCCCCGGAGACCCCGGCGAAGCTCAGGCGGACGTGCCCGGCCGGGGGTTCGGCGCAGAAGTAGGGCCGCCCGGGGGCCACGGCGACCGAGGCGCGCAGCGCGGCCGAGACGACGGCCGGCTCGTCGGCGCCCGCTCCCGCACCGCCGCCCGGGAGCCGGAGCCAGAGGCTTCCGCCGCCCGCCGGGAGGTGCGGCAGCGTGAGCTCCGGCAGCTCGCCGGCGATGGCGGCGGCCATGGTCGTACGGCGGTGCCCCAGCTCGGCTGAGACAGCGGCCAGATGGCGTCCCCAGGACGGGGAGCCGACGAGCTCCAGGGCGGCTTCCTGAAGGGGCCGGGGTACGAAGAAGCTGTCGACGACCTGAATGGCGCGCAGGCGCTCCAGCACCGGGCCGCGGGCGGCCAGCGCGCCGACCCGGAGGCTGGGCGAGGTGACCTTGGTCAGCGAGCAGACGTGGACGACGGTCCCGTCGGGGTCGTCGGCGGCCAGCGGTGCGGGGAGCGGCCCCGAGTCGTCGTGGACGAGCCGGCGGGCGAAGTCGTCCTCGACCACGAACGCCCCGGCCGCCCGGGCGATGGCCAGGACCTCGGGACGGCGGGCGGGCGCGAGGGTGGCCCCGGTGGGGTTCTGGAAGAGCGGCTGGGTGACGAAGACCCGGGCGCCGGTGGCCCGGAACGCGTCGGCGAGCAGCTCGGGGCGGACCCCGTCGGCGTCCATCGGCACGGGGACGGGGCGCAGTCCGGTGGCGCGGGCGGCGGCGAGCATCCCGGGGTAGGTCGGCGACTCCACGAGGACCGGGGCGCCGGGCGGGGCGAGGGCGCGCAGGGCGGTGGCCAGGGCGCCCTGGCCCCCCGCGGTGATCAGGACGTCGGCGGCGCTGACGGCCGGGCCGATCTCGCGGGCGAACCAGGACCGCAGCTCGGGCAGCCCGTCCGTCGGCGGCCGGCTCCAGGCGCCCGGCCGGCGGCCCGCCCGGGCCAGGGCGGCGGAGAGCGCCCGTTCGGGCTGGAGCGAGGCGTGGAGGTAGCCGCCGTTGAACTCGATGACGCCGGGCGGTGGAGCGGCGAGGGTGACCAGCACCCCGGAGGCGTCGACGGTACGGGGCACCACCTCGGGTCCGCCGCCGCCGCTCAGCGACACCTCCTGCCAGGACGTGTCGCCCGGGGCGGGGAGTGCGGCGCGGGGCTCCGCCCGGAACGCGCCGGTGCCCGGGCGGGTGGTGACGAGCCCTTCGGCGGAGAGCTGGGCGATGGCGCGGGAGACGGTGACGGGGCTGACCCGGAACCGTTCGACGAGTGCGCGGCTGGACGGGAGCTTTCCACCGGGAGAGTAGCGGTTGAGCTCGGCCCGCAGAGAAGTGACCAGTTCGGCGACGCTGCTACGCTCTTGCATGAGAGCACAGGATAGCGCTACCCCGTCTTCAGCGATAGCGGTCGCCGATCCGGCGGTCACCTCGGACCCCACTTCCGCGGCCACTTCCTCGACCGGTCCTTCGGCCGGCTCTGCGGCCACTTCTCCTGCCGTTCCTCCGGCCGCCTCCTCGACCGGCCGGAGCGGCACCGTGCTCGCCGGGCTCGGCGTCGTGGCGTTCTCGCTCACCTTTCCGGCCACCGCCTGGGGCCTGGAGAGCTTCGGCCCCTGGTCCCTGGTGGCGCTGCGCAGCGTGCTGGCCGCCCTGGTCGCCGGCGGGGTGCTGCTGGCCGCCCGCGTCCCGCCGCCCGCGCGCCGCCACTGGGCCGGACTCGCGGTGGTCGGGGGCGGGGTGGTGGTGGGCTTCCCGCTGCTGACGACGCTGGCCCTGCAGACCTCCACCACCTCGCACGCGGCCGTGGTCGTGGGTCTGCTGCCGCTCACGACGGCGGTCCTGGGGTCCCTGCGCACCGGCGAGCGGCCCTCGCGCGCGTTCTGGATCGCGGCCCTCGCCGGGGCGGCCGTGGTGATCGCCTTCACCGTTCAGCAGAGCGGCGGCGCCCTGACGACCGGCGATCTGTATCTGTTCGGCGCCCTGCTGGTCTGCGCGGCCGGATACACCGAGGGCGGCCGGCTGGCCCGGGTGATGCCGGGGTGGCAGGTGATCGGCTGGGCGCTGGTCCTGTGCCTGCCGCTCGCGGTGGCGGGCAGCCTCGTGGCCCTGCCGCTCGAACCCGTGCACCTGAACGCCCACGGCGTCCTCGGCCTGGTCTGGGTCGCCGCCGGATCGACCTTCCTCGGGCTGTACGTCTGGTACCGGGGGATGGCGGCGATCGGGGTGGCCCGCGCCAGCCAGCTCCAGCTCGCCCAGCCGCTGCTGACGCTCGTGTGGTCCTTCCTCCTGCTGGGCGAGGAGCTGTCGGCGGCGGCTCCGGTCGCGGCGGTGGCCGTACTCGTCTGCATCGCCGCCACCCAGCGGGCAGGCCGTCGCACGGGCCGGCCGTCCAGGACCCTGCGGTCAGGACGGGAAGCCAGGACCGTACGGTCATAGACTTGTCGACACGGACACCGTCTTCCCCTGTGAGGAGGTCGCTCCCGATGGAGGCGCACACGGGCGACCGGCTGCTGATGCACGGCAGGACCGTGGGACAGCACGACCGGGTCGCCGAGATCATCGAGGTGCTCGGTGACGGGGGCGCTCCCCCGTACCGGCTCCGCTTCGACGACGGCCATGAACACCTGATGTCACCGGGTCCCGACAGCGTCGTCCAGCACATGGAGGCGCCGAAGGACGAACAGGCGCGGTAGCAGCACCGAGGGCCGGGACCGCGCCGAAGGGTCCCGGCCCCGGCGTAGGCGGCTCGGCCCAGGAGCCGTTCCCGGCGGCTCGGCCCGCGAACCGCCCTCGCGGGCTCAGCCGGAGAACCGGCCCCGACGGTGGGAACGGGCGCGCCCCCGGTCCGGGTAGAGCCGGACCCGCTCCTGGTAGTGGTCGGCCACCACGCGTCGCATCGCGCCGATCCGGTCCGCCATCACGCTCTTCCCGGAGAAGAAGACATGGCCGCCCGCCTCCGCGTGGTCCCGGGCGAGGGTGAGGTGGCGGGAGAGCTCCGCCGGGTCCTGCCAGGCGTCGGCCTGGGCCGGGTCGCCCGCCTTGTACAGCGCCTCGCCCACGTACAGCTCGACGCCCGTGCCCCGGACGGTCGCGCTCCACCAGGCGAGGACCTTGGCGTAGTCGGCGGCGGTCTGGCCGATGTGCCAGTAGATCTGCGGGCAGATGTAGTCGATCCACCCCTCCTTGACCCACTTACGGGTGTCGGCGTGCAGGTCGTCGTACGTCTGCACGCCCGCCCGGGTGTCCGACCCCAGCGGATCGGTCTCCTGGTTGCGCCAGACCGCGAAGGGGCTGATGCCGAAGCGGACGTGCGGCTTGATCGCCCGGATCCGCTCCCCCGTCTCCCGCACGAGCCGGTCGATGTTGTCGCGCCGCCAGGCCGCCCGGTCGGCGAAGCCGCCGCCGTACCGCTCGAACTCGGCGTCGTCGTCGAAGGTCTGCCCGGCCACCGGATACGGGTAGAAGTAGTCGTCCCAGTGCACCGCGTCGATGTCGTAGCGGCGTACGGCGTCGAGCATCGCGTCCTGGACGAAGCGGCGGACCTCCGGCAGCCCCGGGTTGTAGTAGAGCTTCCCGCCGTACGGCACGACCCAGTCCGGGTGCTTGCGGGCCGGGTGGGAGGCGATCAGGCGGGAGGGGTCCGTATGGTTCGCCACCCGGTACGGGTTGAACCAGGCGTGCAGCTCCAGGCTCCGGTCGTGCGCCGCGCGCACCGCCGTGCCGAGCGGGTCCCAGCCCGGGTCCTTGCCCTGGGTGCCGGTGAGACAGTCGGCCCACGGCTCGTACGGCGAGGGCCACAGGGCATCGGCGGTCGGCCGGACCTGGAACACCGCCGTATTGAGCCGCAGCTCCACCGCCCGGTCCAGATAGGCGGTCAACTCCGCCTCCTGCCGCACCGCGGTGAGACCCGGCTTGGACGGCCAGTCGATGTTGGCGACGGTGGCGATCCACAGGCCGCGCACCTCCCCCGCCGCCTCCGGAAGCCCGCCGCCCTTCCGCCTCCCCGACGGGGAGGCGACCGCGTCGCCGGCGGTCGTCATCGCCGCCAGCAGTCCGGCCGCGCTCAGCACGAAAGCCCTTCTCGCCACACCTGTACGCCGCATCCCGGCCCACCTCTCTCCGCCGTGTCCCGCACCCGACTCCGATGGCTCCACGTAACCGCATCATGCCCATCCGTAGCCGTCGTGACCCGCGGGACGTTCGCGTCGGCATCCGGAGTAACGTCGTGGGGTCGAGGCGGGCACCGGAATCACACGGGACCCTGCGATACGGAGAACAGCGAAAGGCACGAGGTGACGGACCTTATGGCCGACATTGCACGCGTCGGAGTGGTGGGCTGTGGCCAGATGGGCGCAGGTATCGCGGAGGTGTGCGCGCGCAGCGGCCTCGAAGTGAAGGTCGCCGAGACCACCGGCGAAGCGCTGGAGATCGGCCGCACCCGTCTGCACAACTCCCTCTCGAAGGCCGCCGAACGCGGCAAGATCACGGCGGAGGAGCGGGACGAGACCCTCGGCCGGCTGACCTTCACGACCGACCTCGGGGAGTTCGCCGACCGCGATCTCGTGATCGAGGCCGTCGTGGAGAACGAGCAGGTCAAGACCGAGATCTTCCAGGTGCTCGACCAGGTGGTGACCCGGCAGGACGCGATCCTGGCCTCCAACACCTCCTCGATCCCGCTGGTGAAGCTGGCCGTCGCCACCTCGCGCCCGGACCGGGTCATCGGCATCCACTTCTTCAACCCGGCACCCGTGCAGAAGCTCGTCGAGCTGATCCCGGCGCTGACCACCTCGGACGAGACGATCCAGCGCGCCGAGGCCGTCGTGCAGGACGTGCTCGGCAAGCACCCGATCCGCGCCCAGGACCGGTCCGGGTTCGTCGTGAACGCGCTGCTGATCCCGTATCTGCTCTCCGCGATCCGGATGTTCGAGTCGGGCATCGCCAGCCGTGAGGACATCGACAACGGCATGGAGATGGGCTGCGCCCACCCGATGGGTCCGCTCAAGCTGGCCGATCTGATCGGCCTGGACACCGTGGCCTCGGTCGCGGACTCGATGTACGCCGAGTACAAGGAGCCGCTGTACGCCGCTCCCCCGCTGCTCCAGCGCATGGTCGACGCGGGGCGCCTCGGGCGCAAGACGGGGTCGGGGTTCTACCCGTACGCCTGACGCACACGGCATGTACGCCTGACGCACACGGCACGTCGAGAAGCCGGTCCCGGTCGCCCGGGGCCGGCTTCTCGCGCATGCAGGACTCCGTCGCGGGGCCCGGGTCAGCCCAGCCTCAGGTGGTGCAGCATCAGCAGGGCGGCCGCCATGTTCGCGGCCGGGACCTCGCCCCGGGCGATCATGTCCGGGACCACCTTGAGCGGGATCCACTCGCGGCGCGACGACTCGAACGGGTCCTGCGGGTGGCCGGTCCAGTGCGCCTCGTCGGACCAGTAGAGATGGTGGCGGGCGTCGGTGAGGCCGTTCGACGGTTCCACGGTGAGCAGGGGGCGCAGCTCGCCGGGGCGCCAGCCGGTCTCCTCCTCCATCTCGCGGGCCGCCGCCGCCGCGATGTCCTCGCCGTCCTCGACGACACCGGCGGCCAGCTCCCATCCCCAGCTGTCGGTGATGAACCGGTGCCGCCAGAGCAGCAGCACCTCGTTGGCCTCGTTGACGACGGTGGCCGCCGCGACGGGGCGCAGCCGGATGACGAAGTGGTCGAGGTGGCTGCCGTCGGGGAGTTCGACATCCGCCAGATTCACCCGGAACCATGGGTTCTGATACACATTCTGTTCGCTTAAGTTCGTCCACTGCACGGTTCTGCCGCCTTTCGACATGTTGGGGTCAACATGCCAGCAGGCTCGGCTGTCAGGGGGAACGAACGGCGGGGCGTCGGTGGAGCTCACAGAGGCACGCGGAGCGCCTCGTCGATGAGATCGGTGGTTTCGACGGCGTCGGCGCAGCCGCTCGCGGCCAGCTCGCCGCGGACCTGCCGCAGCCGGTCGCGCAGCCGCTGGGACTCCATCCCCCGTGCTCGTACGGCCATTTCGGCAGCTGTGGTGGCCGCACGGTCGGCCTCGCCCTGGAGCAGCTCGATATGGCTGAGCATCGCGAGCCGGTGCACGCGCCCCCGGTCGTGCGCCGGGGCGCGCACCGCGGAGGCCGCGTGCTCCCGGGCGGCGGGCAGATCGCCGAGACCGATCAGCGCCTCGGCCACCTGGACGTCGACCAGGCCCGGCTGGACGTACCCGGTCTCGTCCGGCTCCCGGCCGGTGTGGATCCGGCCCGCCTGCGCCTCGGCCCGCCCGATGCAGGCGCGGGCGCTCGCCGCGTCGCCGAGCTGGGCGTACGCCTTGGCCTGCATGGCGTGCAGATCGGCGGCGAGGGCCGGGGTGATGTGGCCGCCGGCGGCCCGCAGCGCGGCCTCGGCGAAGGCGATGGAGCGGCGGTAGTCGCCGAGGAACAGCGACTGGGTGACCAGCAGGGCGATCACATAGCCGCCGAGCCCCCGGTCCCCGCTGGACTTGGCGAGCCGCAGCGCCTGGTGGAAGTAGCGCTGGGCGAGGCCGTGGGCGTCGGAGTCGTAGGCGCAGATGCCCGCCACCGCGACCAGGCCCGCCGTCGCCCGGTGCAGGCTGCGGCCGAGCGCGTCGCTGTGGCCGCCGCGCAGCAGCGGGGCTGCCTCGGCGTTGAGGAAGCGGACGATCCGGGACCTGGTCGCGATGCCGCCCGTCTTGCGGTACATCTGCTCGTAGTGGTCGCGGGCCGCCTTGAGCATCGCTATGTCGGAGGCGCTCACCCGCCCGGGGCCGGGACGGGAGACGTCGGTGTCCTCCGGGGGGTTCTCCCACTCCCAGACCGGCATCACCGCCGGGGTCCCCGTGACGGCAGGGACGGTGGCCAGGTGCGGGCGCTGCTGTTCGTCGGAGCGCCACAGCGCGGTGGCCCGTTCGACGAAGCCGGAGAGGGAGGCGCTCCCGGATCCGCCGTCCGCCGCCGATGCGGCCGACGCGCCCATCCCGATGTCGTCGAGCCCGACGGGCCTGCCGAGCCGTCCGCCCAGCACCTCGCAGATGAGGTCCGGCACCTGGCCGCGCGGGCGCTGGCCCTTGAGCCAGCGGGAGACGGCGGTGTGTTCGTACCGCAGGCTCAGCCCGCGGGACCGGCCCGCCCGGTTGACGTGACCGGCGAGGCCCGCCCGGGAGACACCGGACTCCTCGATCAACGATTCGAGCAGGACATTGGGCTCCATCGTCCCCCCAGGTGCGTGTCGCAATGAGCCTAGTGGAGCACGATTCACACGGGGTGTGAACGGAATGCCCGAACCCTCCTGCTGTGCGCTCTGCCGCGCGGGTCCCGGGCTCGGTTGAATGAACTCCCTCGCAAGAGGCGGCCGGGTCGTCGGCTCCCCCTCGTAACGGCCTACGACCCGCACCCGCGCCGTCCGCACTGCTACCTGCCCGACACTCCGAGGCAGTGCGGACGGCGCCCGGACCGCACGGCCCGCTGACCGACGACGAAGGAGGGTGGCTGCGGAACGGCGGCCGGAACCGCGTTTCCTCCCGGTTCCCGCTCCGGATCCGGCGTGTGGTCCCTCCGCCGATCGGCGGGACGGAGAAGGGGCGTATCCGGTGGCCGGATACGCCCCTTCTCAACGCCCAGGGCGTGTTACGCCCCGCGCAGCACCGCGCCCGTACGCTCGGCGGCCAGGGCCACCGCGCTGTCGCGGGCGGCCGACGCCTCCTCGACGGTCAGCGTGCGGTCGGCGGCGCGGAAGCGCAGCGCGTACGCCAGGGACTTGTTGCCCCCGCCGATCTGCTCGCCGGTGAAGACGTCGAACAGCCGCAGCGATTCGAGGAGTTCACCCGCACCCTCGCGCAGCGCCCGCTCCACGTCGGCGGCCGGGACGTCCCCGGCGACGACGAGCGCCACGTCCTGGGTCGCCACCGGGAAGGTGGAGATCCGGGGCGCCTGGAGCGCTCCGTCGACGGCCTGTTCCAGGACGTCCAGCTCGACCTCGGCGGCGCAGGTCCGCTCGGGCAGGTGGAGCGCCTTGATCACCCGCGGGTGCAGTTCGCCCGCGTGTCCGAAGAGGGTCTCCTCGCCGTTCACGTTGACGTACAGCGCGGCGCAGCGGCCCGGGTGCCACGGGGCGTGCTGGTCGGCGCGGACGATGACCTCGACGCCCGCCTCGGCCGCGATGGACCGGGCGGCCTCGATCGCGTCCGCCCAGGTCGCCGGGGTGCCCTTGCCCCACCAGCCGGCCTGCTCGCGGGCGCCCGCGAGGACGACGGCGGCGCGGCGCGGCTGACGCGGCAGGGCCGCGTCCAGACCGGCGATCTCCTCGTCGGTGGGACGGCGGTCGACGGGCAGCCGGACGGCCTGCGTCTCCTTGCCCGTGGGCCGGAAGACGAGACCGGTCTCGAAGAGCGCCAGGTCGTGGCTGCCGCGCCCGTCGTTGCGGCGCAGCGCGCCGAGGAGGCCCGGCAGCAGCGTGGTGCGCAGCGCCGGCTCCTCGTCGGAGAGCGGGTTGACCAGCTTGACCGTACGGCGGCGGGCGTCGTCCGCCTCCAGGCCGAGCTGGTCGAGGACCGCGTCGCCGATGAACGGGTAGCTGAGCGCCTCGACGTAACCGGCTCCGGCCAGCACCCGGCCGATGCGGCGGTGCAGCCGCTGCCGGTCGGTGAGACCGCGCCCGGAGGGGGCGTGGGCAGCGTGGAGGGCAGGTTCTCGTAGCCCTCGAGACGGATGACCTCTTCGGCGAGGTCGTTCGGCTCGTTCAGGTCGGGCCGCCAGGACGGGACGGTGACGATCAGCTCGTCCTGCCCGTAGACGTCGCAGCCGACCTCCTGGAGGCGGCGGACGACGGTCTCGCGGCCGTACTCCACACCGGCCACCTTGTCCGGGTGGTTCGCCGGCACGGCGATGGTGCGCGGCGCGTGCGGCGAGGTGATCTCGGTGACCCCGGCCTCGGCGGTGCCGCCCGCGAGGAGGACCAGCAGGTCCACCGTGCGCTGCGCCGCTGCTGCCGCTGCCTGCGGGTCGACGCCGCGCTCGAAGCGCTTGGACGCCTCGGAGGACAGCTTGTGCCGGCGCGCGGTGCGGGCGATCGAGATCGCGTCGAAGTGCGCGGCCTCGATGACGACCTCGGTGGTGAGGGCGTGGTCGCCGTCCGCGTCGGCGATCTCGGTGTTGGCGCCGCCCATGACGCCCGCGAGCCCGATGGGGCCGCGGTTGTCGGTGATGACCAGGTCCTCGGCGTCCAGCACGCGCACGGTGCCGTCCAGGGTGGTGAGCTTCTCGCCCTGGGTGGCGCGGCGCACGCCGATCGGCCCGTCGACCCGGTTGCGGTCGTAGGCGTGCAGCGGCTGGCCGAGCTCCAGCATCACGTAGTTGGTGATGTCGACGGCCAGCGAGATCGGCCGCATCCCGGCCTTCTGGAGGCGGCGCTGCATCCAGATCGGGGAGCGGGCCTCGGGCTGGAGACCGGTGACGGTGCGGGCGGTGAAGCGGTCGCAGCCGATCGGGTCGGAGATCTGCACCGGGTAGCCGTACGCGTTCGGCGCGGGCACGTCCAGGAGCGCCGGGTCGCGCAGCGGCAGCCCGTAGGCGGTGGCGGTCTCGCGGGCGACACCGCGCATGGAGAGGCAGTAGCCCCGGTCGGGGGTGACGGCGATGTCGAGGACCTCGTCGACGAGCTGGAGCAGCTCGATGGCGTCGGTGCCGACCTCGTGCTCCGGCGGCAGCACGATGATGCCGTGCGTGCCGTCGTCGCCCATGCCGAGCTCGTCGGTGGAGCAGATCATGCCGTGCGAGGTCTTGCCGTACGTCTTGCGGGCGGCGATCGCGAAGTCGCCGGGCAGGACGGCGCCCGGGAGGACCACGACGACCTTGTCGCCGACCGAGAAGTTACGGGCGCCGCAGACGATCTCCTGCGGTTCGCCGGTGCCGTTGGCGGTGCCGACGTCGACGGTGCAGAAGCGGATGGGCTTCTTGAACCCCTCCAGCTCCTCGATGGTCAGGACCTGTCCGACGACCAGGGGGCCCTTGAGGCCCGCGCCGATCTGCTCGACGGTCTCGACCTCCAGGCCGACGGAGACGAGTTTGGCCTGGACGTCACGGCCGGTCTCCGTCTCCGGCAGGTCGACGTACTCCCGCAGCCAGGAAAGCGGGACGCGCATCAGATCTCCATCCCGAACGGCCGGGTGAACCGGACGTCACCCTCGACCATGTCTCGCATGTCTTCGACGTTGTGGCGGAACATCAGCATCCGTTCGATGCCGAACCCGAAGGCGAATCCGCTGTACTTCTGGGGGTCGACGCCGCAGGCGGTGAGCACCTTGGGGTTGACCATGCCGCAGCCGCCCAGCTCGATCCAGCCCTCGCTGCCGCACGTGCGGCAGGGGCGGTCGGGGTTGCCGACGGACTCGCCGCGGCAGACGTAGCAGACCATGTCCATCTCGGCGGACGGCTCGGTGAACGGGAAGAAGTTCGGCCGCAGCCGGGTCTTCATGTCCGGACCGAAGAGCGCCTGGACCATGTGGTCGAGGGTGCCCTTGAGGTCGGCCATGGTGAGGCCCTCGTCGACGGCGAGCAGCTCGATCTGGTGGAAGACCGGGGTGTGCGTGGCGTCCAGCTCGTCGGTGCGGTAGACCCGGCCGGGGCAGACCACGTAGACGGGGGGCTTGCGCTCCAGGAGCGAGCGGGCCTGGACCGGGGAGGTGTGCGTACGCAGCACGACGCCGGACTCGTCGCCCTCGGTGGCCCTGCCGTCGGGCGTGGTGCCCTGGACGAAGAAGGTGTCCTGCATCTGGCGGGCCGGGTGGTCGGGCACGAAGTTCAGGGCGTCGAAGTTGAACCACTCCGCCTCGACCTCGGGGCCCTCGGCGATCTCGTAGCCCATGGCCACGAAGACGTCCGCGACGCGCTCCATGATCGTCGTCAGCGGGTGGCGGGCGCCGGCGGGGGTGCGGTCGTAGGGCAGCGTGACGTCCACGGCCTCCTCGACGAGCACCCGGGCGTCGCGCTCGGCCTCCAGCTCGGCCTGGCGGGCGGCCAGGGCCTTGGAGACGGCGCCGCGGGCCTGGCCCACGCGCTTGCCCGCCTCGGCCTTGGCCTGCGGGGGCAGGGCGCCGATCTCGCGGTTGGCGAGGGACAGCGGCGAGGTACCTCCGGTGTGCGCGGTCTTCGCCTGGGCGAGCGCGTCGAGGTCACCGGCGGCGGCGAAGGCGGCGAACGCCTCGTCCCGCAGGCGCTCGATCTCTTCCGGTTTCAGTGCCTCGACCTCGACTGGGTCGTACGACTTGTTCGGTGCCGACATCTCTTCCCGTGCTTCCGATTGGCTGATGGCGCGACCCGGCTGGAGACCGCTGGACGCAAAGGTGCCAAAGGTCGAGTCTACGGGCCGCAGGACGGTCGGGGCGCCCGTGGGCCGCTCACGCCAGGTAGGCGGGCATGCTCACGGGCAGAATAAATCGGAACTCGGCTCCGCCGCCGGGTCCCCGGTCGACGGTGATGGTGCCGCCGTGGGCCTCGACGATGCCCTTGACGATGTAGAGGCCCAGGCCCGTGCCGCCGCGCTTGCTGCCCCGCCAGAAGCGGGTGAAGACGCGGCTCATCGACTCCTCGGGGATACCGGGGCCTTCGTCGCTCACGGTGACAGCCGTTCCCGTCTCGTCGTCGGCGCCCGGCGCGGGTGCCGGGGCGATCTCAATCGTGACGGTTCCCTCGCCGTGGCGCACCGCGTTTTCCAGGAGGTTGCCGAGGACCTGGTCGACCTTGTCCGGGTCGGCCCACAGATCGGGCAGCGGGCCCCGGGTGCGGACGAGGAAGCGTTCGGCGGCCTGGCCGCCGGTGATGAGCGCCTGGATGTGCCGGGCCACGGCGGCGGAGATGTCGACGGGCTGGCGGCGCAGCTCCAGGCGTCCGGAGTCGATGCGGGAGATGTCGAGCAGTTCGGCGATGAGCCGGGTGACCCGGCCGGCGTCGGCGTCGACGGTCTCCAGCATCAGCCGCTTCTGGTCGTCGGTGAACCGCTCCCACTTGGCGAGCAGCGTGGCGGTGAACCCCTTGACGGAGGTCAGCGGGGAGCGCAGTTCGTGGGCGACGGTCGCGATCAGTTCGGCGTGGCTGCGTTCGGTACGCCGACGGGCCTCGGTCCCCCGCAGGCAGACCACGACCCGGCGCACCGGCCCGGTCGGGTGCTCGCGTACGTAACGGGCGGAGACCAGCACCTCGCGGCCGCCGGGCAGCAGCAGATTGCGCTCGGGCTGGCCGTTGCGGGTGGCGAGACCGCCGTACGGGTCGGTCAGCGGCCACCAGCGCTTCCCCTTGAGGTCCTCCAGCGGAAGGACGGCCTCCAGCGGCCGGCCGATCGCCTCGGCGCGGGGGGTGGCGGTGATCCGGGCGGCGGCGGTGTTGAAGCAGATGACGTGTCCGCGCTCGTCGGCGACCACGAGACCGTCGGGAAGATCGTCCGGGTCGAGGCCCGCGCCGACGGAGTCCGGGCCGGCCGCAGGACCGGCCGGCGCCTCGGCCGCGGCGCGCACGGCGGTGGTGCGCGCCGGTCGCGGCGAGCTCATGCCGACAGCCATCTTCCCGTACCCCACCTCTCGAACCGGTGCAGTGGGCCCCCGAGTTCGTCACCCTACTAGTCGTCGGTGAACGGGCGACACCCTGTGGGGGCGCGGAGGGGAGTGCGCCGGTGGGAGGGGGCGCGGATTGGCCGGGATCGTGTGCCGGGGGGCCGTGAGGACGGCGCTGGGTTACGCGTCGGGGGCGCGCCGCGGACGCTGCGCGCGGGCGGAGGCGTAGAGGCAGACGGCGGCGGCGGTGGCGAGGTTGAGGCTCTCGGCCTTGCCGTGGATGGGGACGCGGACGACGGCGTCGGCGAGTGCGCGGGTCTCCTCGGGGAGCCCCCAGGCCTCGTTGCCGAAGACCCAGGCGGTGGGGCCGCCCATGGTGCCCGCGTCCAGCTCGTCGTCCAGGTCGTCGGCGCCGGCCCCGTCGGCGGCGAGGATCCGCACCCCGGCGTCGCGCAGGCCCTGGACGGCCTGGTCGACGGGGACGCCGACGGCGACGGGGAGGTGGAAGAGCGAACCGACCGAGGCGCGTACCGACTTGGGGTTGTAGAGGTCGACGGAGGCGTCGGTGAGGATGACCGCGTCGGCGCCCGCCGCGTCCGCGCAGCGCAGTACCGTACCGGCGTTCCCGGGGTCGCGGACGTTGGCCAGAACGGCCACCAGGGTGGGCCGGGCGTCCAGGATCTCCTGGAACGGGGAGTCCAGGAAGCGGCAGACGCCGATGAGGCCCTGCGGGGTGACGGTCTGGGAGACGTCGGCGAGGACGCCCGCGTCGGCCAGGTGGACCCGGGCGCCCGCCGTGTGGGCGGCCTCGACGATGTCGGCGTACCGGTCGGCGGCCTCGGGGGTGGCGAACAGCTCGACGAGGGTCGGCTCGCCGTCCCCGCCGCGGTGGGCGGCGGCCTCGCGTACGGCCTGGGGACCCTCGGCGATGAACCTGCGCTCCTTGCCCCGGAAGTTGCGGCGGGCCAGCCGGCGGGCGGCGGCGACGCGCGGGGAGCGCGGGGAGATCAGTTCGGGGGTGCCCATGGTCGGCGGCGAGCCTCTCTGCGTACGGCGGTGGGGTTCAGCGGCAACGCACCGGACCCGCAGGCGGCGTGCGCCTGCGGGTCCGGTTCACGTACTGCCTGGGAAGGCGGTGCCTGGATCAGGCGGCCTTCGGGGCGTTGACGTCGCTCGGGAGGGCCTTCTGGGCGACCTCGACGAGGGCGGCGAACGCGTTGGCGTCGTTGACCGCGAGCTCGGCCAGGATCTTGCGGTCCACCTCGATGTTGGCGGCCTTCAGACCCTGGATGAGGCGGTTGTACGTCATGCCGTTCTGGCGGGCAGCGGCGTTGATGCGCTGGATCCACAGCTGACGGAAGTCGCCCTTGCGCTTCTTGCGGTCGTTGTAGTTGTAGACCAGGGAGTGGGTGACCTGCTCCTTGGCCTTGCGGTACAGACGCGAGCGCTGACCGCGGTAGCCGCTGGCGGCTTCGAGGATTGCCCGGCGCTTCTTGTGGGCGTTGACTGCCCGCTTGACGCGTGCCACTTGTTAACTCCTTGTAGCGGGGCCGTGGGTGTCTTCACACGGCCCGGAAACGAATTGGTCCCGGTGTGATCGAGGTCGTGCCTCCGGGGCGAGCCGGAGGCCGGGCCTCACTTGCCGAGAAGCTTCTTGATCTTCTTGGCGTCGGCCGGAGCCACGACGACCGTGCCGGTCAGCGAGCGGGTCTTCTTGGACGACTTGTGCTCGAGCAGGTGGCGCTTGCCGGCCCTCTCGCGGAGCACCTTGCCGGAGCCGGTGATCTTGAAGCGCTTGCTGGCACCGCTGTGCGTCTTGTTCTTCGGCATCGCGCCGTTCTCTCCTCGTCAGTGGCGCCCCTCACGGTGCGGAGCACCGGACTGCAGGGGCGTCAGATCTCTATGGGGTTCCGGGATGACCCGGGGGCGCCTGGATGGCGGCCCCCGAAGGTCACGCCTCGGAAGGTGTCTCGGCCGGAGCCTCGGCCGCGTCGGCCTGGGCCTCGGCGGTCTCGCCCTCGGACGCGGCGTCGGAGGAACCCTGACGCCCCGCCTTGCGGGCGGCCTGGGCCTCACGGGCTTCGGCCATGGCTTCGGTCTTCTTCTTGTGCGGGCCCAGAACCATGATCATGTTCCGGCCGTCCTGCTTCGGGTTGGACTCGATGAAGCCCAGGTCCTCGACGTCCGAAGCGAGACGCTGGAGCAGTCGGAAGCCCAGCTCAGGACGGGACTGCTCACGACCACGGAACATGATCGTGATCTTGACCTTGTCGCCCTGCTTGAGGAACCGGACGACATGACCCTTCTTGGTGTCATAGTCGTGCGGGTCGATCTTCGGCCGGAGCTTCATCTCCTTGATGACCGTGTGCGCCTGGTTCTTGCGCGCCTCACGGGCCTTCATGGCCGACTCGTACTTGAACTTCCCGTAGTCCATGAGCTTGCACACGGGCGGACGGGCTGTCGCCGCCACCTCGACCAGGTCGAGGTCGTACTCCTGTGCGAGTTCCAGGGCCTTGGCAAGCGGAACAATCCCGACCTGCTCGCCGCTGGGACCGACAAGTCGGACCTCGGGAACGCGAATCCGGTCGTTGATGCGGGGCTCGGCGCTGATGGATCCTCCTCGGTAGCACCACGCGACCGCCTGGCGGACAGCCGCGTAACGTCTTATAACGTCAAGACCAACCGCGCCGGAACCGCAAAAATGCCCCGGACGGGACACAAGGCGAGGCTCCAGGAACTACCGGAACACCGCCGCGGTGAACCGCGGGGCTATCGGGCGGGCCCATCGTCCGTACGGAACGATGGTCGCCGCCTGACCGGTGACCCGCCGTCCTGAACGGACAGCCAGGTGGGAGATCGGAGCCTCCACTTGTGGGCCGGGCACATAGATGTCCGGCCGGTCGTTCCTCCAGACTACCGCACGATCCCCGGGGCCCGCACCACGGAGGCCGGAGGGACGCCCGCGGACGGGAGGGCGGTGGCCTGGCCTTATCGTGTGGGCATGAGCGACGCGACCCCCAGCAGTGAGAACCCCGGCTTCGACGACATGGCCCGCGACATCGCGGAGGTCCCCGCGGTCGAGGTGATCGTGACGGTCGCCGTCAACCTGATGAGCGCGGCCGCCGTGAAGCTCGGCCTCACCGAGGAGGGCGAGCAGCACAAGGACCTGGACGAGGCCCGCAAGCTGGTCCAGGCGCTGGCCGGACTGCTGGACGCGAGCGCCACGGAGATCAGCACCTTCCACGCCTCGCCGCTGCGCGACGGCCTGAAGTCGCTCCAGCTCGCCTTCCGCGAGGCCTCGCTGGTGCCGGACGAGCCCGGCCACGGCCCCGGCGAGAAGTACACCGGTCCCGTCTACGGCTAGCCGCACCCCTCCCCCGTACGCCAGGGAGCCCGCCGTCCCCGTGGGGCGGCGGGCTCCCGCGCGTGTGCGCCGGGACCGTTCGCGCATCCTCAGATGGCGTCCTCGGTCTCCTCGGGCAGGACGTTGGGGAAGGGGTGGGTGAGCCGGTGGGCGTAGGCCGCGATCGCTCCGCCGACCAGCGGCGCGACGATGAACAGCCAGAGCTGGGAGAGAGCGGCGCCGCCCGCGAAGAGCGCCGGGCCGAAGCTGCGCGCCGGGTTGACCGAGGTGCCGGTCAGCGGGATGCCCACCAGGTGGATCGCCGCGAGCGCCAGGCCGATGGGCAGTCCGTCGAAGCCGGTGACCGCGACCTTGTGCGTCACCGCCAGGACCACGTAGACGAGCAGGAACGTCAGCACGACCTCGGCGAGGAACGCGCCGCCGATGTTGATGCCGACGGCCGACCGGTCGTCGTAGCCGTTCGTGCCGAACTCTCCGCTGGTCTCCAGGCCGGGGATCTGCTTCGCCAGCAGGAACAGCAGCGCGGCTCCGACGATCGCGCCGAGGAACTGGGCCACCCAGCGCTCGACGGCCGTACGGATGTCGATCCGGCCGGCCAGGAACATGCCCAGCGTCACCGCCGGGTTGACATGGCAGCCGGAGATCGGGCCGAGCGCGTAGGCCAGCGCGAGGAGGGTGAAGCCGAAGGTGAGGGCGATGCCCACCGTGCCGAGGTATTCGACGGCGACCACCGCGGACCCCACGGCGAAGAACACCAGCAGCAAAGTGCCGAGAAACTCTGACGCCACGATCCGCTTCTGCATGGAACCACCTCGCGATGTCGTCCGATAAGTCGGATTCCTCCGATTTTCCCGACAATTCTCACGGCGGCGGGCGGTTCGCGCTCGCCGGGCCGGGGCCGGCCCGGCGATCAGGGGCGGTCAGCGGGCGAAGAGGGGCTCCCCGGCATGGCCGTCCCGGCGGGGAGGAGGGCCAGGTCCAGGCCGCTGACCAGCCGGGCCCGCAGCACCTCGCTGGCGGACAGGGCCTGCGCGACGCGGCGGGCCGCATCGGCGGGCACCGCGTCCGGGGCGAGCACGAGCGCGAGGGTGCCGTCCGCGCTGCCGGGGCCGAGGTGGGCGCGTACGACGGCGGGGTCGGCGGCGACGATGTCCCGTACGGCCTCGATGACGGCGGGGTCCTGGAGCGGGTCGGTGCTGGTGCGGTTCTCGGCCAGCGCCAGGAGCGCCTGCCCGCTCAGCTCGAAGGCGACGGGCCCGGCGAGGTCCAGCACGACGGTGTCGGCCTTCTCGTGGGCGGCGGCCTGGAGAGCCTGGTGCAGCGGTACGGCGACGGGGCGCGCCTCGGGGTCCCAGAGCGCGAGCGAGGCGGTGGAGGTGAAGGCGGGGAGCGCACGCCGGTCGCCCGCCTTCAGGGTGGGGACCGCCATGTCGCTGGTCTTCTCGCGCCGCAGGCCCTCTCGTCCTCCTCGACCTCGCCGAGGACGGCGACGACGGGCACGAGGAGCCGGGCGTCCCGCAGGGCCGTGAGGACCGGGCCGACGGCGCTGCGGTCCCGGGACCAGGCGTCGAGTGCCGTGGTCAGGGCCGGGGACGCCGAGCCGTCGTCGTCGGAGAAACCGGGGTCCGGAATGTTCTTGAGCTCCACGGGACGAGGGTAGTGCCTGGTGTCCGGGGGCCTGCCCGCAGGTGTCGCGGCGCCGGTGTTCCGCGACGGCCGGGCTCGGTGTACGCCGAAGGGGTGAGTGTGCTCAGCGGCGGGCGGGGGCGTTCCGGCCACGCCACAGGACGACGGCGGCCGCCAGCAGCGCCGCGCCGAGGCCGCCGGCGAGCGGGGCGGCCCAGTTGGCCGTCCCGTCGGCGGTACGGGGCGGGGTCGGGCCCGCGCCGAAGTACCGGCCCCGGTGGCCGGCCGGGGCGGCCTTGGCGTCCAGGTCCGCGGGGCGCAGCCGGGCCCCCGCCTCGATGGCCTCCGCCGGGTCGACGATGCCGTAGCCGCGGGCGTCGTCGCGGCCCTGGGCGGGGGCGTCGCGGGCGGTGTCGGCGAGGAGCTTCTTGATCTGGGCCGGGGAGAGACCGGGGTGGGCGGCACGGACCAGGGCGACCGCGCCGGAGACGAACGCGGCGGCGGCGGAGGTGCCCCATTCGATGTAGTAGTGCCCGTCGGGGTTGGCGACCACGATGTCGACGCCGGGGGCGCTGACGGTGGCGTACCAGCGGCGGGTGGAGAAGGAGGCGTGGGTGCCGTACTCGTCGACGGCGGCGACCGCGATCACGCCCGGGTAGGCGGCGGGGTAGGAGATCCGGTCCCCCTTCTCGCCGCCGTTGCCCGCCGACGCGACCACGGGGACGCCCTTGGACAGGGCGTACTGGATGGCCGCGTCCTCGCCGGGGTCGGGGTGGGCGGACTTGCTGTCGTCCCCCAGGGAGAGGTTGATGACGTCGGCGCCGTTGTCGGCGGCCCAGCGGATGCCGTCGGCGAGGGCGGCGCCCCGGGACTTGCGGGCCTTGGCGCGGGCCGGGTCCTTGGATTCGAGGATGACCCGGACCGGCAGGATCCGGGCTTCGGGGGCGATGCCGAGGATGCCGTCGGTGCGGCCGGGGCCGTTGCCGTGTCCGGCGATGATGCCGGCCATGGCGGTGCCGTGCAGGGCCCACGAGGAGTCGCCGCGGGCGGCGCCGAAGCCGACGAGGTCCTTGCCGGGGAGCACCTGGCCGGTGAGGTCGGGGTGGGCGTCGTCGACCCCGGTGTCCAGGACGGCGACGGTGACGCCGTCGCCCCGGGTGGTCTGCCAGGCCCGGTCCGTGTGCAGGGCGTCCAGGGCCCACTGCTGATCGCGGATGGCGTCGGCGTGGGCGGGCGCGGCGGCGGTGAGGGCGAGTACGGCGGCGGCGCAGACCGCGGCGAGGGCGCGGCGGGGTCGTCGGGTCATCCGGGCTGCTCCGTGAGTTCGGCGACGGCTGTGCGCAGTCCGCGCTCCACGCGGTCCGCGACGCCCTTCGCCTCGTGGCCGAGCCCGGCCTGGGCGATGTCCGTCTCGGCGCCGGAGGCCATGGCGTCGGCGGCGGGCTGCGGTTCGGCGACGGCGCGGCCGTCCGCGAAGCCGGAGACGGCGAGGACGACTACCGGGATCTCGGTGAGCGGGTTGACCGCCCAGCTGGCGCGCTGCCCGTTGCCGAAGGAGGCCGCGGGGGTGCCCTCGGGGGCGTACGTACGGGGCATCAGGTCCTGGCGGGCGCCGAGCTTCTGCTCGCTGAACCGGGTGCGCAGGGCCTGCATGCCGGAGGCGTCGGCCTCGGTGAAGACGAGGCCGACGGTGGTGACGGCGGAGCGGGTGGCGTCGGTGTAGGTCGCGCGCACCATCCGCTCGCAGCCGACGGAGCGGAGCGTGGTCAGGAGCAGCGGGTCGAGGCCGTCCTTGCAGGTGCTGTCGGCGGCGACGGCGACCCGGTTCCAGGTGCGGTGGGTGCCGCCGGGGCCCGCGCCCCGGCCCTTCAGGGTGCGCGGGAACAACGTGTCGACGGGAACGCTGTGCCAGGCGGCACGGGCCGCGGTGTACGGGCTCTCGGCGGTCCCGGCCGAGGAGTCGCCGGTCAGCCACGCGCCGGTGGCGGCCCCGCCGATGAGCCCGAGTCCGAGCACGACACAGGCGGCGGCCGCCGCCGTACGCCAGCGCTGCCGGGGCCGGACGGGGCGCAGCCGGGTGGTGGTCTCGACGGGGGTCTCCGGGAAGCCGTAACGGACGGGCGTCCGGTAGCCACCGGGGGGCGGCGGAGCGGCCCCCGGCGCGGGCGTCAGATCGACGGCCCCGACGGGCCTGCGCCGGGTGACGAGGGGTGGGGTGGCGGGCGGACCCGGATGCGCGGGGTTTGCGGCGGGCGGGGCGAGGCGGGCGCCCTGCGGCGCACCCTGCGCGGGGAGCCCGGAGGGCGGGGCGGGAGTGGGGGCCTGCGCCGAAGCGGCGGCGGACGGCGAGGGACCCTGCACAGGGCGCCCCGAGGGCGGGGCGGTGCGCGCGGCGGGCGGTGTGGGCGCCGGGCTCGCAGGGGCCTGCGGGGGCGCGGGCCTCTGGGTGGGCGGGGCCTGACGGTCGGAGGGTGCGGGGCTCGCGGAGGGGGCCGGGCGCGCGGCGGGCCGGGCGGGGTGCGTCGAGCCCGTTGCGGGCGGGCCGGGCTGCGCCGGGCGCGCGGCGGGCGGGGCCGGATGTGTGACGGGCGCGGGATTCGCGGCACGCGCGGAGGAAGCGGGGCTCACGGAGGGGGCCGGGCGCGCGGCGGGCCGGGCGGGGTGCGTCGAGCCCGTTGCGGGCGGGCCGGGCTGCGCCGGGCGCGCGGCGGGCGGGGCCGGTGCGGGAGCCGCCTGGCGGCGCGCTGCGCCCTGCTGGGTGAAGGCTGCCGGGGGGCCGGAGCGGTCCTCCGTCGCCGACGGGGCGGGCGGTGCGGTCGGAGTCTCCGGGGCCGGGGCCGGAGCCTCCGGGGCCGGGGGCGTGGCGGGCCGGGGTGGTGTCGGGGGCTGCGCGGGCGGGGTGGTCGGGCGGGGCGGGACGGGAGCGCGCTGCGCTTCGGTACTCATCCGGCCCCCTGCTGACACATCCTCGTACCGACCACGGATCACCGCCGCTGACAGGCCCGTTGGTGCTCGCGTGCAGGTCACTCTACGGGCTGCGGGCGGGCCGCGGGGAACGGGACTCCCCGCCGGTGGAGGATCTGTCCCGATCGTCCCCCTACCCAGCCGTAGCGGCTCTCTGGCAAGCTGCGGCCATGACTGCCCGCGCCGCTGACCGGACCCGCTACAACCGGGCCACCGCCCATCTCGACGCCCCGATCGCGATCGTGGATCTGGAGGCGTTCGACGCCAACGCCGACGATCTGGTGCGGCGGGCCGCGGGGAAGCCTGTCCGGGTGGCGAGCAAGTCGGTGCGGTGCCGGGCTCTGCTGGAGCGGGTGCTCGCGCGGCCCGGGTTCGCCGGGATCATGTCGTACACGCTGGCGGAATCGCTGTGGCTGGCCCGGGCCGGGTTCGAGGATGTCCTGCTCGCCTATCCGTCGGCCGATCGGGGCGCCTTCGCCGAGCTGGCCGCCGATCCGAAGCTGGCCGCGGCCGTGACCGTGATGGTGGACGACCACTCCCAGCTGGAGCTGATCGACGCCTCCCGGGCCGGTGGGCGCGAGGAGATCCGGGTCTGCCTGGAGCTGGACACCTCGCTGCGGATGCTGGGCGGCCGGGTGCGGATCGGGGCGCTGCGTTCGCCGCTGCGCTCCCCCGCCCAGCTCGCCGAACTGGCCCGCTCGGTCGCGCGCAGGCCGGGCTTCCGGCTCGTGGGTCTGATGGCGTACGAGGGCCATGTCGCCGGGGTCGGGGACGCGGTCGCCGGGCGGCCGCTGCGGTCCCGGGCGATCCGGCTGATGCAGGCCGCCGCCCGCAGGGAGCTCGCGGTGCGCCGGGCCGAAGTGGTGCGGGCGGTCCGGGCGGTCACGCCGGAGCTGGAGTTCGTCAACGGCGGCGGCACGGGCAGCGTGCAGCACACGGCGGCGGAGAGCGCGGTGACGGAGATCGCCGCCGGTTCGGGGCTGTACGTGCCTCGGCTGTTCGACAACTACACGTCGTTCACCGCCCGCCCGGCGGCCCTGTTCGCGCAGCCCGTGGTGCGCCGGCCCGGGGTGGGCGTGGTGACGGTGCTCGGGGGCGGCTATCCGGCGTCCGGTGCGGCCGGCGCGGACCGCTCGCCGGTGCCGTATCTGCCGGAGGGGCTGCGCTACGACCCGCAGGAGGGCGCGGGCGAGGTGCAGACGCCGCTGCTGGGCTCCCCCGCCGACGATCTGCTGATCGGTGACAAGGTCTGGTTCCGGCACGCCAAGGCCGGGGAGTTGTGCGAGCGCTTCGACACGCTGCACCTGATCGAGGGTGACCGGGTCACGGCGAGCGTTCCGACGTACCGGGGTGAGGGGCAGACCTTCCTCTGACCCGGGGCACGCGCGGGTTCAGCGGGCTCAGGGGCTGATCGACGCGCCCACGCCGCCGCTCGTCGCGCTGTCGCCGAGCGGGCGGATGCCCCGGGTGATCGTGTCCATGAGCGAGAGCGGCAGCTCGGCGACGTCCGCGTCGAAGGCGAGCCGGACGATCACCGGGGTGCCGCTCCCCACGGACGAGGGGAAGGCGACGGACTGCACGTATCCGCCGGGCCCCTTGCCGGTGGTGACCTGCCAGCGCACCAGGTAGCCGGCGCGTCCGGCGACGGACAGCTGCTCGGCCTTGAGCACCTTGTGCGCGGTGATGCCGCCGTGGTTGCGGCGGCCGAGGCTGTCCTCCTCGTAGGCCAGGTCGGCGGCGGTGACGATATCGGCCTCGGCCAGGGCCTTGGGGTCGGTCTCGGCGCTCCGGGCGGTGTGGGTGGTGACCGTGCCGTGGTAGCAGAACGACGAGCCGCCGGGGCAGTCGTAGGACTGGACGGTGCGGATGGTGGGGACGTCGGAGGAGCTGCTCCTCGGCTTCTCCCAGCCCTGGGGCACCGGCACCGTGACCCCGTTGAGCTGGTCGACGAGGGTGCCCGGGTTCTCGTCCGGGTCGGGCTCGTCGGAGGCCGTGGCCGAGGGGGCGGTGACGGGGGCCGACGTCGAGGTGGTCGTCGGTGGAGCCGCCGGCGTACCGCCCTCGTCGCGGCCCAGCAGGATCGCGCCGGTGACCGCCGCGCCCAGGACCAGCACCCCGGAGAGCGTGACCGCCAGGATCTTCGTCCGGTTGCCGCCCCCGGCTCCGTCGTGCGGGCCGCGCTGGTGCGGAAGCGGAAGCGACGGCGGACCGAACCCGGCCGGACCGAACTCCCCCGCGCCGGGCTGCGCCGGTGCGCCCTCCGCCGGGCCGAAACCGGCCGGACCGGACGCGGCCGGACCGAACTGCCCCGGGCCGCCCTCCGCCGGGCCGAACCCCGCCGGGCCGGACTGCGCCGGTGCGGGCGGCCGGTGCGGCGCGGACCCGTCGGCGGCGGGCGGGCGGGTGTGCGCGGTCCAGGCCGTGCCGTCCCACCAGCGCTCCAGGCCGGGTGCGCCCGTGTCCGGATACCAGCCGGGCGGCGTCGCGTTGCTCATCCGGACACTCTAAAACCCGGCTCCGACACGGTCACGGGAGTCCCGGGTTCAGCCGTCGCGGCCGGTCAGGGACAGCAGATCGCGGGCCGGGCCGGTGGGACGGTGGCCGCCGGGCCAGACGGCGCGCAGCTGGCGGCGCAGCCGTACGCCCGCGACCGGGACCTTGACGAGGCGGCGGGAGGACAGCTCCTCGCCCAGGGCCAGTTCGCTCAGGACGCAGGGGCCCGCGCCGCTCTCCGCCGCTCCCTTGACCGCCGTAGTGGAGGAGAGTTCCAGCAGCGGCTGGGCGAGGCCGCCGTGCACGGCGAGCGCGGCGTCCAGGACCTGGCGGGTGCCGGAGCCGTGTTCGCGCAGGATCAGCGGGGTGGCGGCGAGTTCGCCGGGCAGCAGCGGGGTGCGGCGGCGGGCCCAGGGGTGGGTGGGGGCGACCGTGACGACGAGGCGGTCGTGGGCGATGACGGTGCCGTCGAGGCCCTCCGGTATCGACAGGCCCTCGACGAAGCCGAGGTCGGCCTCGCCGGTGACCAGCCGGCGCGCGACGGCCGCCGAATTCCCGACGAGGAGTGAGACCGCGGTGTCGGGGCGCTCCGCGCGCAGCGCGATCAGCCAGCCCGGCAGCAGGTATTCGGCGATCGTCATGCTGGCGGCGACCCGCAGCCGGGAGTCGCGGCGGTCGCGCAGCGCCTGCGTGCCCGCGTCGAAGGCCTCGGCCGCCTCGACGACCCGGCGCGCCCAGTCGGTGACCAGCGCGCCCGCGTCGGTGAGCCGGGAGCCGCGCGGGGAACGGTCCAGCAGGGTGACGCCGAGCTGCCGCTCCATGGACCGGACGCGGCTGGAGGCGGCGGGCTGGGTGATGCCGACGTCCCGGGCGGCCCGGCCGAGGCTGCCGTGGCGGGCGACGGCGAGCAGCAGTTCCAGCGCCCCGAGGTCGGGGACCCGGTGGGCGAGGGGGGCGGAGGGGGTCTGGGGTTCGTCGCCGGTCATAAAGTCAGCTTATGACCTCATAGGAACGTGGTCTCTGGTGGGCCGGGGAGCGCCCGCGAAGAATCGTGGCATGGCCATCTTTCCGCAGACCCAGGCATCGCTTCAGCGGCTCTCCGACCCCGCGCTCCCCCGGACGGCGGCTCCGACGCGGCTGCCGTCCCTGCGGCACATCGGCCCGAACTGGTACGCGAGCGTGATGGGCACCGCGATCGTCGCGTCGGCCGGCGCGGCGCTCCCGGTGGACGTTCCGGGGCTGCGCACGGCCTGCACGCTGGTGTGGGCACTGTCGGCCGTGCTGCTCCTGGCCGTCGTCGCCGCGCGGACCGGGCACTGGATCCACCACCGCGACCAGGCCCGCGCCCACCTCCTGGACCCGGCGGTCGCCCCGTTCTACGGCTGCCTGGCCATGGCGCTGATGGCCGTCGGCGGGGCCACCCTCACGGTGGGCGTGGACGTGGTGGGTGCGCGGGCGGCGCTCGCGGTCGACGTGGTGCTGTTCGCGGCGGGTACGGCGGTGGGGCTGGCCGCCGCCGTGGTGGTGCCGTATCTGATGGTCGTACGCCACCGTCCCGCGCCCGGGACCGCGTCGCCGGTCTGGCTGCTGCCGCTGGTCGCGCCGATGGTGTCGGCCTCGCAGGGAGCGCTGCTGGTGCCGCACCTGGGGGCCGGGCAGGGGCGAGAGGCGCTGCTGCTGGCGTGCTACGCGATGTTCGGGCTGTCGTTGCTGGCGACGCTGGTCGTGCTGCCGCTGGTCTTCTCCCGGCTGGTCCACCACGGTCCGCTGCCGCTCGTGCTGACCCCGACGCTGTTCCTGGTGCTGGGGCCGCTCGGCCAGTCGACGACCGCCGTCAACCAGCTGGCCGATGTCGCCCCGGGCGCGGTCGGGGCCCCCTACGCCTCGGCGTTCGGCGCGTTCGCCGTGCTGTACGGGGTGCCGGTGATGGGCTTCGCGCTGCTGTGGCTGGCCCTGGCGGCCGCGATGGTGGTGCGGGCCGCGCGGAACGGGATGGGGTTCGCGATGACGTGGTGGGCGTTCACCTTCCCCGTCGGTACGTGCGTGACGGGGGCGGCGGGTCTGGCGCGGCACACCGGTCTGGACGCGCTGACCTGGCTCGCGGCGGCGCTGTATGTGTTCCTGGTCGTGGCGTGGGCGGCGGCCGGGACGCGGACGGTGCGCGGGGTGCTCAGCGGAGCGCTGACGGCAGCACCCGTGCCGCCTCGGCCAGCGACGGCCCGTACCAGGTGAGCAGCCGCCCGTCGACGAGTGCGGCGGGCAGGGCGGGGAAGGCCTCGGGCCCGTCGTCGGCGGTGAAGCGGTAGGGCTCGTCGGGCAGGACGACCAGCTCGGCCCCGCAGGCGTTCAGCTCGTCGACGGGGATGCGCGGGTAGCGCTCGGGGTGGTCGGCGTACACGTTGCGGACGCCGAGCCGGGCGAGGAGGTCCCCGGCGAAGGTGTCGTGGCCGAGCACCATCCAGGGCCTGCGCCAGATCGGTACGACGGCGGGGCGCGGGCTTGCGGTGGGCGCGGGCAGGGCGGCCCAGGCGGCCTCCGCCTCGTCCAGCCAGCGGGGCCGGGCGAGCCCGCAGCCGTCGACGAGGACGCGGTGGAGTTCGGCGAGGGCCTGGTCCAGGGTGCGGACCTCGGTGGCCAGGACGTCGAGCCCGGCGGCCCGGAGCGCGTCGAGGTCGGGGGCCCGGTTCTCCTCCTCGTTGGCGATCACGAGGTCGGGGGCGAGGGCGGCGATCGCGGCCACGTCCGGGTTCTTCGTGCCGCCGATCCGGGCGGCGGCGAGGTCCGCGGGGTGGGTGCACCAGTCGGTGATACCGACAAGCAGTCCGGACGCGGTGTGGGCGACGGCCTCGGTGAGCGAGGGGACCAGCGAGACGACGCGCACGGAACGCCTTTCGGGAGGGGCCGGGGCTCAGCGGCGCGAGTCGAAGGTGGCGTCGATGTGCTCGGCCACCGAGACGACGAGGAGCCTGGTGTCGGGCACGGTGGCGCGCCAGCGGTGGCGGACCCCGCCGGAGAGGAAGAGGGTGTCGCCGCTCTCCAGCCGGTGCACCCGGCCCTCCGCCTCGACGTCGACGGCGCCCGCGACGACGTACATCAGCTCGTCGTTGCGGTGCTGGAACTCGCGTCCCAGGTCCGGTTCGCCGGAGAACTCCAGGGCGCTGAGCTGGTGGCGGCCGCGCACCAGGCGGCGGACGCCCTCGCCGTCCTCTCCCCGGACGACGTCCACGGCGCGGGCGGAGTCGGCGGCGGCGTGGAGCTTCTTGGTGGTGGTCTCCAGCGCTTCGGCGACCCGGTCGAGGGAGCGGGCGCTGGGGCGGGCCCGTTCGTTCTCGATCTGGCTGAGGAAGGGCACGGAGAGCCCGCTGCGCTCGGCGACCGCGGCCAGCGTGAGGCCGAGGGTTCGGCGTCGACGCCGGACCGCGGCGCCCACGCGCGGTGTGTCCTTGTCGTCCATGTCCGAGCTCCCTCCCGCACCCGACCATCCTCGCGGTTGCCAGCACCTTACGCACATGGTTGCGCACGACGTCCGGAAAACGACCTCCGGAAAGCCGGAAAGGGGTGGCCCCGCCCGAAGGCGGGGCCACCCCTTTCTGCCTGTGCTTTCGTGCCCGTGGGGCCTACTGGGGCGCCATGGTGTCCGCGATGCCCGGGTTGTCGTCCATCCAGGCCTTCACGGCTTCCTCCTCGTGGCCCGCGCCGCGCTTCTGGATCTCGTTCTCCAGGCCGCCGAGCTGCTTCTCGGTGAGCTTGAAGTCCTTGAACCACTTCGTCAGCTGCGGGTACTGCTCCGGGAACTCCTTGGAGGCGATGGTGTGCAGCCGGTCGCCCTCACCGAACACCTTCTGCGGGTCCTTCAGCTTGGTGAGCTTGTACTCGTTGTACGACCAGTGCGGGGTCCACAGCAGAACGGCGATGGGCTCCTTCTTGGCGTACGCGCGCTTCAGCTCGGCCAGCATGCCGGGCGTGGAGGAGTCGACGACCTCGTACTCGCCGTCCAGGCCGTACTTCGGCAGGACGTTCTCCTTGAGGTTCTCCATGACGGCGGTGCCGGGCTCGATGCCGACGATCCGCCCCTTGAAGTCGGAGCCATTGCCCTTCAGGTCCTCCAGTGACGTGACGTCCTTGACGTAGTCGGGGACGGCGACCTCCACGGAGGTCGGCCCGTACCAGGAGCCGATGTCCGTCAGCTTGTCCTTGTACTTGTCCCAGTAATTCTTCTGGGTGTACGGCAGCCAGCCGTCGAACTGGACGTCGATCTGACCGCGCGACATCGCCGCGTACATCGGGCCGATCTCGAACTGCTTGAGGTTGATCTTGTAGCCGCGCTCCTCCAGGACCGCCTTCCACAGGTACGTGGCGGCGATGTCCTCCTCCCAGGGGAACCACGCGACCTCGACCGGGCGCTTGCGCTCGTCGTCACCGCTCACGGCCTGGGCGGCCTTCGGGGCGGGGGCCCACGTGTCGACGACGCCGGAGTTGTCCTTCAGCCAGGTGCGGACGGCTTCCTGCTCCTTGCCCGAGCCGGCCTTCTGGATCTCGGCCTCCAGGCTGGTGAGCTGCTTCTCGGTCATCTTGAAGCTCTTCAGCCACTTGGCGACCTCGGGGTTGTCCTGCGTGAAGCCCTTGCGCGCCAGGGTGTGGATGCCGTCGCCCTTGCCCCACAGACCCTTGGGGTCCTTGAGCTTGGTGAGGTCGAAGTCGTTGTAGGCCCAGTGCGGCGACCAGAGCGGAACGACGATCGGTTCCTTCTTGGCGTACGCGCGCTTCAGCTCGGCCAGCATGGACGGCGTGGAGCCGTCGATGAGCTTGTACTCCTTGTCGAGGCCGTAGCCCGGCAGGAGCTTGTCCTTGAGCAGGCCCATCTCACCGGCGCTCGGCTCGATGCCGACGATGCGGCCCTTGAACTCGGAGGCCCGGCCCTTCAGGTCCTCCATCGTCTGGACGTCCTTCATGTACGCCGGGACGGCCAGCTCCAGCGAGGTGGGGGCGTACCAGGAGCCCATGTCCTCCAGGCGGTCCTGGTACTTCTTCCAGTAGCTGGCGTGGGTGACCGGCAGCCAGGAGTCGGTCTGGAAGTCGATCTGGCCGTTGGCCATGCCGGTGTACAGCGCGCCGGCCTCGTACTGCTTGACGTCGACCTCGAAGCCGCGCTGCTCCAGCATCTCCTTCCAGAGGAACGTGGAGGCGATGCCCTCGTCCCACGGGATGTAGCCGATGGAGATCTTCTTGCCGTCGCCGACCTGCGCGCTCTTGCCGGCGGTGGCGTCCTTGGAGCCGCCGAAGACGCTCATGCCGCCCGCCACGAGGGCGAGGGCGACGATGGCGGCGACCGCGACCACGGGCTGGGGGCGGTAGGTCCAGATCTTCCAGCCCTCGGCCATCGCACGGGCCTTGACGACCGCGCGGCGGCCCAGCGGGGAGACCACGGTGCCGAGCGCGCCGGTCATCCGGTCCAGGTACATGGCGAGGATGACGATGGAGATGCCCGCCTCGAAGCCGAGGCCGACGTCGACGTTGCCGATGGCGCGGTAGACGGAGCCGCCGAGGCCGCCGCCGCCGACCATGCCCGCGATGACGACCATGGACAGGCCGAGCATGATGACCTGGTTGATTCCGGCCATGATCGTGGGCAGGGCGAGGGGCAGCTGGACGCGCAGCAGGGTGTTGCGCGAGGTGGTGCCGAAGGCCTCGGCCGCCTCGACGAGCTCACCGTCGACCTGCCGGATACCGAGCTCGGTCATCCGGACGCCCGGGGGCAGCGCGAAGATGATCGTGGCGATGATGCCGGGGACCACGCCGACGCCGAAGAAGATGACGCCGGGGATCAGGTAGACCATGGCGGGCATGGTCTGCATGAAGTCCAGGACCGGGCGGACCACCGCGCTGACCGTCTTGGACCGGGAGGCCCAGATGCCCAGCGGTACGGCGATGACCAGGGTGACGAGGGTCGCGACGAGCACCAGGGTGAGGGTGTCCATCGCCTCGTCCCACAGTTCGACGGAGTCGATGAGGGCGAATCCGACGAAGGTGAGCAGGGCGGCGGGCAGGCCGCGCAGCCACCAGGCGATGACGGCGACGATGCCCGCGAACAGCAGCGGTGCGGGGGCGGACAGGACGGCGGCTATGCCGTCGAACATGCCGCTGACGATCGAGCTGATGGCGTCGAAGAGCCAGACGAGATGGGTCTGCAGCCAGTCGACGGCGGAGTCGACCCATTCGCCGAGGGGGAGCCTAAACACCGGCCACCTTCTTCATGTCGGCGTTCTTGGCGTCGACCTGCTTCCCGTCGGCCGTGGGCGCGGTGTCGCGGGGGCTTCGGCCGGGGTCATCGGCTCGCCGAGAACGGCGAGCAGCCGGGAGCTGGGGACGACGCCGACGAGCTTGCCCTTGGCGTCGGTGACGGCGACCGGGTCCGGGCTCTGCGAGCAGGGCGTGAACAGGTCGATGATCGGGGCGTCCTCGGCGACCGTGGCGGGGGCGGCGGCGAGCACGTCCTGCGGGGTGCGCAGCTCCGTGCCGTCCGCGGCCCTGCCGCCCATCACGGTGTGCGGCTCGGCCATGATCGCGCCGGCGGTGAGCACCCGGGAGCGGTCGACGTCCTGGGTGAAGGAGGCGACGTAGTCGTTGGCCGGGGTGACGAGGATGTCCTCGGCGCTGCCGAGCTGGACGATCTTCCCGTCGCGCATGACGGCGATCCGGTCGCCGAGGCGCATGGCCTCGTTGAGGTCGTGGGTGATGAAGACGATGGTCTTCTTCAGACGCTTCTGGAGCTCCAGGAGCTGGTCCTGCATGTCACGGCGGATCAGCGGGTCGAGCGCGCTGAAGGACTCGTCCATGAGGAGCAGGTCGGCGTCGGTGGCCAGGGCGCGGGCGAGGCCCACGCGCTGCTGCATACCGCCGGAGAGCTCGTCGGGCCAGGACTTCTCCCAGCCTTCGAGGCCGGTGAGCCGCAGCGCCTCGGCGGCGCGCACCTCACGCTCCTCGCGCGGGACGCCCTGGACCTCCAGGCCGTAGGCGGCGTTCTCCAGGACGCTCCGGTGGGGGAAGAGCGCGAAGTGCTGGAACACCATGCTGATCTTGGTGGAGCGCACGTTCCGCAGCTCGCGGGGGCTGAGGGCGGTCAGGTCCTGGCCGTCGAAGAGCACCCGGCCGGCGGTGGGGTCGAGGAGACCGTTGAGCATCCGCAGCAGGGTGGACTTGCCCGAGCCGGACAACCCCATGACGACGAAGATCTGACCCGGTTCGACGGTGAACGAGGCGTCGATCACCGCTGCGGTCGTTCCTTCGGCGCGCAGCTCGTCGCGGTCGGCACCGCTCTCCAGCTTCCGCACGGCTTCATCGGGTCGTCTGCCGAACACTTTGTACAAGTGCTCGGCCTGCAGCCTGGACACATACACCTCACGCGTTGAACCGAAAAACGGTCTGCCACCCCCTCCGGCAGACCGTGGAGCGATGCGGGCTCTGTCCGCGTGGCACACGCACTGGTGGAAAATGCGACGTGGTCCGCTCCGGTGGCGCGCCTGCCCGTACTTACACAGCGCAAACGCGACCGTGACTCAGGTCACTGACCTGCGACGGAGCGCGGGTAAGCGGTTACTTTGAGCGACTGTCGGCGCCGTGGGGCATCATCGGGTCTGTGACGCGACGCCTGATGCTCCTCGACACCGCCTCCCTGTACTTCCGCGCCTACTTCGGGGTGCCCGATTCGGTGCGCGCGCCGGACGGGACGCCCGTGAACGCCGTGCGCGGCCTCCTCGACTTCATCGGCCGCCTGGTGCACGACCACCGGCCGGACGAGCTGGTCGCCTGCTGGGACAACGACTGGCGTCCGCAGTGGCGGGTCGACCTGATCCCGACCTACAAGGCGCACCGGGTCGCCGAGGAGACGCCCGCCGGGCAGACGGACGAGGAGGAGATCCCCGACACGCTCTCCCCGCAGGTCCCGATCATCGAGGACGTGCTCGCGGCGCTGGGGATCGCCCGGGTCGGCGTCACGCCCTACGAGGCGGACGACATCATCGGGACGCTCACGGCGCGGGCAAAGGGCCCGGTCGACATCGTCACGGGCGACCGCGATCTGTATCAGCTGGTCGACGACGCCCGCCAGGTGCGCGTGCTGTACCCGCTCAAGGGCGTCGGCACGCTCCAGCTGACCGACGAGGCGTGGCTGCGCGAGAAGTACGGCGTGGACGGCGCGGGGTACGTGGATCTGGCACTGCTGCGCGGCGACCCGAGCGACGGGCTCCCGGGCGTCCCCGGTATCGGCGAGAAGACGGCGGCGAAGCTGCTGGACGCGTACGGCGATCTCGACGGGATCATGGCGGCGGTGGACGACCCGAAGGCGAAGCTGACCCCGTCGCAGCGCAAGCGGCTGGACGAGTCGCGCGCCTATGTCGCCGTCGCGCCGAAGGTGGTCCGGGTGGCCGGGGACGTGCCCCTGCCCGATTTCGACCCGGCGCTGCCGCGCGAGCCGCGCGACCCGGCCGCCCTGGAGGCGCTGGCGGCGCAGTGGGGGCTGGGCGGGGCGATCCAGCGCCTGCTGACCGTCCTTCAGCCCTGAGGGATCGACCGGAACCTCGGCCGAGGTGTTAACTTAGGCATACCTAAGTCTTCGAACCAGGGAGTACCTCGTGGCAGAGCGGCCGGCCCGGCAGGGACCCAAGGCCCAGGGGGCGCGGGTCGTGCGCACCGAGCAGATCACCCCGCACATGGTGCGGGTGGTTCTCGGCGGCGAGGAGCTCGCGGACTTCACCCTCTCCGGCTTCACCGACCACTACATCAAGCTGTGCTTCGCGCCCGAGGGCGCGGACTACGCGCACCCGTTCGACATGGCGGCCATCCGGGAGTCCTACCCGCGCGAGCTGTGGCCCACCACCCGTACGTACACGGTACGTTCGTGGGACCCGGCCGCCCGGGAGATGGCCGTCGACTTCGTCGTGCACGGCGACGAGGGCCTGGCGGGACCGTGGGCCCAGCGGGCGCAGGCGGGTGAGCCGGTGACCTTCCTCGGCCCCGGCGGCGGTTACGGCCCCGACGCCTCGGCGGACTGGCACCTGCTGGCCGGCGACGAGAGCGCGCTCCCCGCGATCGCGGCGGCGCTGGAGCAGATGCCCGTGGGCGCTCTGGTGCACGCCTTCGTCGAGGTGCCGGACGCCTCGGAGGAGCAGAAGATTGTGACGCCCGACGGGGTGGTCGTGACCTGGCTGCACCGCGGGAACCGGCCCGTCGGCGAACTGCTGACCGCCGCCGTGAAGGGGCTGGACTTCCCCGAGGGCGAGGTCCAGGCGTTCGTGCACGGGGAGGCGGGTTTCGTGAAGGAGATCCGCCGCTATCTCCGCGTGGAACGGCAGATCCCTCTGCCGCAGCTGTCGATCTCGGGCTACTGGCGCCTCGGCCAGAACGACGACGCGTGGCGCGCGGTGAAGCGCGAGTGGAACGAGCAGGTGGAACGCGAACAGGAGAGCGGCACGAGCGCCGCGTAGCGGCAGCTTGCGGGGTTGCCCGGGGCGCCCGACACGTCGGGGGCCTCCCGGGCGCCCGACCCGCTGAGGCGTCGGGGTCGCCTGACCTTCCGAAATCCCTGGCCGGGGCCGTCCGGCGCGCCCTGCCGCCGGGCCCCCAGCGGGTGCCTACCCGCGGCTGCCGGACCTCCCGGCCTCCGGGTTGCCCTGGGCGCCGGACCTCCGGAGCCCAGGCCGTCGGGCTGCCCAGGCAGCCCGACCCCGGGGCAGCCTGACGGCGAGTTCAGACGCCTGCCCGGCGACCGGAGCCCCGGACCCCGCCCGCCGCACATCGCGGCGGGCGGGGTCCGTTCGGTCGAGGGCGGGACGGCCCGTCGGCGGCCTCCGCGTCAGACGCCCGCCGTCAGACGCCCGCCCGGCCGGCTGCCGGCACGTCATCCCCAGCCACCGGGGCGCGATCCGCCGAGACGGATCGCGCGGCCCAGAGACGCGCGGGCCCCGCGTTCAGGCGCCCGCAGCACCCGGCTCCGCGCCCCCGGCGGGCGCCCTCTCCGCGCTGCCGGACCCCTCCGGGCCACCGCCCCCCTCCGCGGCGCCGGAGCCTTCCGCACCCCGCTCCCCGGGCGCTCCCCCGGCAGCCTCCCCGCCCCCCGAGCCCCCCGGCCCGCCCGGCTCCACCGGCCCCGACAGATCCTCCGGCGACTCGAAGCGCCGGAACGACACGTCGATGTGCGCCAGCCTCCGCAGCGCGCCGAACATCGCCTCGCCCAGGACGGTCCCCACCACCACGCTCTCGACAAGGTCCTCGCGGGCCACCCTCCGCTGCACGTAGTCGAGATCGGCCTGGGCGATCGGCTCGGCCGCGTCCGCGTAGACGTCCAGCAGATCGACGTACCCGCCGTGCCCGGCCCTGCGCAGCGCGCACAGCACCCCCGCCAGCGATTCGGCGGCGGCGCCCCGTTCGTCCGCCTGCCAGCCGCGCCGCCGCACCAGTTCGGCCACCTCCTCGCGCGCGTCCTCCAGGTCGGGCCCCGCCGCCTCCCCGCCGGTCGGCGTGACGCGGTCCGCCGCCGCCCCGAGCACCTTGTGCACCGGCTGCCCGGGATCGTCCATGGCCCGCAGGACCTCGCCGATGGCGGCCAGCGGGAGGCCGCCGACATCCAGCAGCGCCCGGATCAGCCGCAGCCTGCGCTCGTGCCCGGGGCCGTAGTGCGCCTGGTTCGGGCTGGTCAACTCCCCTGCCGGCAGGAGCCCTTCACGTAGGTAGTACTTGATCGTCGGCACCGGAACCCCGGACCTGCGACTCAATTCACCGATGCGCACCGCGTGTTCGCCCTTCCGCCCTTGCCAGAAACCGCCCCCATCATAGATAGTCCCCCTATCGGATAGCGGACAGCACGGCTATCCATAAAGAGCACCTTCGCCGCATCACCACAGGGGGTCTTCCATGTCGTCTTGGCGTTCCTGGCATCGCCCGTTACTCGTCTTCTCCGCCGCGATGGCCGCTCTGGCCGTCGTCTCCGCCGTCGGCCTCGCGGTCGACGACAGGGTTCTGGTGGGGGCGCCGATCTGGGCGAAGCCGTTCAAGTTCAGCGTGTCCTTCGTCGCGTACTGCCTGACGCTGGCCTGGATGCTGACGCTCCTCACGCGCGGGCAGCGGACGGGCCGGTGGGCGGGACACGTCGTCGTGCTGACGGGGCTGGTCGAGATGGTGATCATCACCGTCCAGGTGGTCCGGGGGAAGCGCAGCCACTTCAACACCGCGACCGCCTTCGACTCCGCCCTGTGGAACGCGATGGGAATGACCATCGTCGTGCTGTGGGCGGCCACCCTGGTGATCGCCGTCCTGCTGCTGCGCACCCGTATCACCGACCGGGCGACGGCCCTCGCCGTCCGGGGCGGACTGCTGATCGCCCTGGCCGGCGCGGCCCTCGGGTTCCTGATGACGCTGCCGAGCGCGACCCCGCAGGGCGCCGGGGATCTCGACGCCGCCGACACGATGGGCGCGCACTCCGTGGGCGTACCGGACGGCGGCCCGTCCATGCCCTTGACCGGCTGGTCGACGACCGGCGGCGATCTGCGGGCCCCGCACTTCGTGGGCATGCACGCACTCCAGCTGCTGCCGCTCCTCCTGATCGCGCTGGTGCTCCTCGCGCCCCGCTTCACCCGGCTGCGCGACGCCGGGGTGCGGCTACGTCTCGTACAGGTCGCCGTCGGCGGTTACGCGGCGCTCGTCGCGCTCATCACCTGGCAGGCGCTGCGCGGCCAGCCCCTGATCCACCCGGACGGGGTCACGCTCGCCGCCGCCGGAGCGATCCTCGCGGCGGTGGCGTACGGCACCTGGTGGGCGCTGCGCCCGACCGCCCCCGCCTGCCCGTCCCGTACCGTCGCCGAACAGGAGCCCGTGGCATGACCGGCGCGCTCTTCGCGATCACGTTCTATCTGGCCGCCCCGTTCTGGCTGCTGATGATCCTCGCCCCCACCTGGTCCGGAACCGCGCGCGTCGCCGCGTCCCCGCTGACCGTGCTGCCGTTGCTCGCCGTCTACACCGTCCTGGCCGTCCCGGTCTTCCCGGAGCTGTGGACGGCGGTGAGCAGCCCGGACATCGACACCTTCCGCGATCTGACGGCGCTGGCCGGCGGAGCGGGGGCCGTATGGGCGCAGGTGATCGCCTGGGATCTCCTGCTCGGCCAGTGGATGTACCTCCAGAGCCGGAAGCTGGGGCTCTCACCGCTGCTGATGGGCCCCTTGCTGGTGCTGACGATCCTGCTGTCGCCGTTCGGGCTGCTGATCTTCCTCGCCGTCCGCGCCGTCCGTCTGCGGCGGCGCGAAACGCTCGCCGCCTGATACGCGCGTCCTCCCGGGGCAGGTCTGGAAAGATCGCCGAGATCCGACCAATCCGCATGTCGACCGGCTCCGAATCACTTCCGGAACCGATGATCGCTCCGGGAGGAAACCCGCGTGAAGGAAGCCGTACACATCAGTGGGGTGCCCTCGCCCGGTCCCGATCTCCAGGAGCTCCTGGTGCGGGTCGCGCGGGGGGACCAGGACGCGTTCGCCTCGGTGTACGACGCGGTGAGCGGGCCCGTCCTCGGCCTGGTGCGCAGCGTCCTCCGCGACCCGGCGCAGTCGGAGGAGGTGGCGCAGGAGGTGCTGGTGGAGGTGTGGCGCACCGCGCCCCGCTTCCAGGCCTCCCGGGGCAGCGCGATGAACTGGGTGCTGACCCTGGCCCACCACCGGGCCGTCGACCGGGTCCGTTCCGCCGAGGCGGCCGCCGCCCGGGAGCACAAGGCGGCGCTGCTGGAGCGGACGCCCGCCTTCGACGAGGTGTCCGAACAGGTCGAGACCCGGCTGGAGAGAGAACAGGTACGGCGCTGTATGCGCACCCTGTCCGAGCTGCAACGGGAATCGGTGACCCTCGCCTACTACCGGGGCCTGACCTACCGCGAGGTCTCCGAACTCCTCTCGGTGCCGCTCGGCACCATCAAGACACGACTCCGCGACGGCCTCATCCGGCTGCGCGACTGCCTGGGGGTGAGCGCATGAGCACGGCCGACCTGCACACGCTGACCGGGGCCTATGCCCTGCATGCGCTGCCGGAGTCCGAACAGCGGGCGTTCGAGCGGCATCTGGAGGACTGCGAGGCCTGCTCCCAGGAGGTGAGGGAGCTGTCGGCCACCGCCGCCCGGCTCGGTCTCGCCGTCGCCGAGCCCTCGCCGCGCGAGCTGCGCGAGCGGGTGCTGCGGGAGATCACGACCGTACGCCAGGAGGCCCCGGCCAACGGCAGGCGGGAACGGACCGGCGGGCGGGGACGTACCGGACGCTGGTACGGCTACGCGCTCGCCGCCTGCGTCGCGGCGGCCGCCGCCTTCGGCGGGGTCGCGGTCTGGCAGAACCAGCTGGCACAGGACGCGCAGCAGGAGGCGAACCAGGCGCAGCGGCAGAACGAGCAGCTGGCGCAGGTGCTTTCGGCCTCCGACGCCAAGACCTCGTCCAGCGAGCTGGCGGACGGGGCCCGCGGCACCGTCGTCGTCTCGCAGAGCCAGAACCGCGCGGTGTTCCTCGCCTCCAACATGGCTCCGCCGCCGAGCGGCAAGGTCTACCAGCTCTGGTACAACGACGAGGGCACCATGCGCTCGGCCGGACTGATGGACCCGAAGGCGGGCGACGACGCGGTCCTGCTGGACGGGCCGGTGGACCGGGCGTCCGGGATGGGCATCACGGTCGAGCCCGACGGTGGCTCCGCCGAACCCACCTCGGATCCGGTGGCGCTGATGGACTTCCCGACCGCCTGACGTCTCACCGATGAGTACCGCAAGGGAGCGCCCGTTCCATGAGTAGTGTCGCGGTGGTGCTGTTCACCTCCGACCTGCGTCTGCACGACAATCCGGTGCTGCGTGCCGCGCTGCGGGACGCGGAGGAGGTCGTCCCGCTGTTCGTGCGGGACGACGCCGTGCACCGGGCCGGGTTCGACGCGCCCAACCGGCTGGCGTTCCTCGCGGACTGCCTGGCGGACCTGGACGCCGGACTCCGTGACCGCGGCGGCAGACTGATCGTCCGCCGGGGCGAGATGGCCCGCGAGGTGAAACGGGTCGTCGAGGAGACCGGGGCGGAATCCGTGCACATCGCCGCCGGGGTCAGCGGGTACGCGGCACAGCGCGAGGAACGCGTCCGGGAGGCCCTGGCGGGCACCGGGTGCGATCTGCGCGCCCATGACGCGGTGGTCACCGCGCTCCCTCCGGGCCGGGTGGTCCCGACGGGCGGCAAGGACCACTTCGCGGTGTTCACCCCGTACTTCCGCCGTTGGGAGGCGGAGGGAGTACGGGGCACACTGGCCGCTCCCCGCACGGTGCGGGTGCCCGAGGGCGTGTCCGGCGGCGCGCTCTTGGACCGGGACACGATCAAGAACCTCTCCCCCGGCCTCGCGCGCGGCGGCGAGAAGGCGGGCCGCGAGCTGGTGACGTCCTGGCTCCACGGCTCCATGGCCGACTACGAGGACGGCCACGACGACCTGGCCGGCGACGCCACGTCCCGGCTCTCCCCGCATCTGCACTTCGGTACGGTCTCCGCCGCCGAACTGGCCAACCGGGCACGGGAGAAGGGCGGCCCCGGCGGTGAGGCGTTCGTGCGGCAGCTGGCCTGGCGCGACTTCCACCACCAGGTCCTCGCGGCCCGCCACGACGCCTCCTGGTCCGACTACCGGCCGCGCCACGACCGCTGGCGCTCCGACGCGGACGAGATCGACGCCTGGAAGTCCGGGCGGACTGGCTATCCGCTGGTGGACGCGGCGATGCGGCAGCTCGCGCACGAGGGCTGGATGCACAACCGGGGCCGGATGCTGGCCGCGAGCTTCCTCACGAAGACGCTGTACGTGGACTGGCGGGTGGGCGCCCGGCACTTCCTGGACCTGCTGGTCGACGGGGACGTGGCGAACAACCAGCTCAACTGGCAGTGGGTGGCGGGCACGGGCACGGACACCCGCCCCAATCGGATCCTGAACCCGGTGGTCCACGGCAAGCGCTTCGACCCGGACGGCGCTTACGTACGGCGGTGGGTGCCGGAGCTGGGGGAGGTGAAGAAGTCCGCGATCCACGAACCCTGGAAGCTGGCGGGACCGGAGCGGGCGGGCATCGACTACCCCGGTCCGGTGGTGGACCTGGCCGAGGCGCGATCCCGCTTCGAGCGCGCGCGTGGTCTGGACTGACCCGTACGACCACCCGGAAGGGCCTGTTCCGCGCGGCTGCGGAACAGGCCCTTCCGTTTTCTCACGCGCGACGTGGCGGCCGCGGGAAGAACCCGCTCGTCCGCGCCACGTACTCGTCGAACCCCGGCCGGTCGGCCATATGACGCTCCAGCAGGGCAGCGCCACTGCCCTTCGTCAGCAGGAAGCTCATCACCAGCGGGGCGACGACGGTCGCGGCAGCGGCGGCCGGCGCCTGGCAGACGAAGAGGAAGAGGCCCCACCAGACGCAGAAGTCGCCGAAGTAGTTCGGATGGCGCGTCCAGGACCACAGACCCCGGTCCATGATCTTCCCCTTGTTGGCGGGGTCGGCCTTGAACCGGGCGAGCTGAGCGTCACCGATGGCCTCGAAGGCCAGACCCACCGCCCACAGCAGCACCCCCGCCCAGGCCCACCAGGCGAGCGGCGCGGTGAGGTACTGCGCGGCCTGGACCGGGAGCGAGACGAGCCAGACGAGCGCGCCCTGGAGGAGATACACCTTGCGCAGGGCGTACAGCTGGGGGTTCCCGGGGGCCTTGGCCAGCATCTTCTCGTAACGCGGGTCCTCCCCGTGGCCCTGGCCGCGCCGCCCGATGTGGATCGCGAGGCGCAGCCCCCAGATCACGGTCAGCGCGGTGACGAGCAGCCGGCGGACATCGTCGCCCTCGCCCGCCGAGAGGCCGTAGGAGACCAGCGCGACGGCGGCGAACCCGATGCCCCAGGCGACATCGACGATCCGGTGCACGCCCTTCTTCAGGGCGACGGCGAAGGTGACGAGCATGACGCCGAGGGCGGCGACGGCCGCGCCCGCGAGCCCGCTCGCGAACGCGGCCCAGGCGAAGCCGCTCACCGCCGCTCCTCCGGCCCGGCCGCGTACCAGTCGCGACGGGTGGGGGCATCGCGGCGGAGCCGACCGGGTCGGGCCGTACGGACAGGATCTGGTCGACGCCCATCCGCCGCTCCTCGAACGCGAGCGCGCCGCCGACGAGGTAGAGCCGCCACACCCGCGCGGTCTCCTCCCCCACCATGGCGACGAACTCGGCCCAGCGCTCCTCCAGGGTGCGCCGCCAGGCCTCCACCGTCCACACGTAGTGCTCGCGCAGGGACTCGACGTCGCGGACCTCCAGCCCCGAGCCCTCCAGCAGGGCGACGGTGTCGCCGAGCGGCCGCATGTGCATGTCGGGGGCGATATAGGACTCGATGAACGCGCCGCCGCCCGGGGCGGTCGTCCCCCGGGACATCTGCTGGACCATGGCCCGGCCCTGCGGCCGGAGCACGTCGTGCAGGATCCGGGTGAACGCCGGATACTCGGCGTCCCCGACGTGCTCGCCCATCTCGATGGTGGAGACGGCGTCGTACGCGCCCCGGGTCCCGGGCCGCTCCGCGATGTCCCGGTAGTCGATGTTCAGCACCTCGACGAGCTCGCCGAGCCCACGGCTTTCGACCTGCTGCCGTACGTACGCGGCCTGTTCGGCGGCGAGGGTGACGGCGGTGACGTGGACCCCGTGGTGCTCGGCCGCGTACAGGGTGAGCGAACCCCAGCCGCAGCCGATGTCCAGCAGCCGTGCGCCGGGCCGCAGTCCGAGTTTTCGGCAGATCAGCTCCAGCTTGTCGCGCTGGGCGTCGGCCGGGCCGTAGTCGGGTGCGTCGCTGGTCCAGTAGCCGCAGGAGTACGCCATCGTCTCGTCGAGGAGCAGGGCGTAGAAGGCGTTGGACAGGTCGTAGTGGTGGCTGATCGCCGCCCGGTCGCGGGCCTTGCTGTGCAGTTCCCCGCGCAGTCCCGCGCGGGCGGCGGGCACCGGCGGCCGGGGGCCGACCGCACCGAGGCGCAGGGCGAGGCCGGCCGCCTTGACGCGGTCGGCGAGGGCGGGCGCGGGCGCGGTGAGGCCGCGTTCGCGTACGGCGCGGCGCATCGCGCGCAGCCCGTCCCCGAGGTCGGCGTCGAGGTCGATGTCACCGGTGATGTAGGCCTCGGCGAGGCCGAGTTCGCCGGGCTCCCACAGCAGGCGGCGCAGCGCTCTGCGGGTCCGCACATGGACGGTGGGGGCGTCCTGCGGACCGGTCTCGCTGCCGTCCCACATCCGTACCCGGACCGGCAGTCCGCCGCCGAGGAACCGCTCGATCAGCGGTTCGACGCGCTGGGCGGCCCCGGTCGGGGTGCGCCGGGCGGGCGGCCTGGTGGCGGAGGTGGTCACGCGGTCTCCTCACGGGTCAGCAGCAGTTGCTGCACATCGAGATAGCCGGAGCGGAAGCCCGCTTCGGAGTAGGCGAGGTAGAAGGTCCACATCCGGCGGAAGACGGCGTCGAAGCCGAGGGCGTCGACCTCGGCGGTCCGCTCGGTGAACCGCTCGCGCCACAGCCGGAGCGTTTCGGCGTAGTGCGCGCCGAACCGGATGCGCTGGGTGGTGCGCAGCCGGGTGTGCCCGGTGGTGATCCGCTCGACGGCCTCGGTGGAGGGCAGCAGTCCGCCGGGGAAGATGTACTTGCTGATCCAGGTGTACGTGGAGCGACTGACGCGCAGCCGGTCGTCGGGCATGGTGATGGCCTGGAGGGCGACCCGGCCGCCGGGGGCGAGCAGCCGGTCCAGGGTCTGGAAGTAGACGGGCCAGAATTCCTCGCCGACCGCCTCGATCATCTCGACGCTGACGATGGCGTCGTAGTCGCCCGTGACATGGCGGTAGTCGCTCAGCCGTACCTCGACGCGGTCCTCGAACCCGGCTTCGCGGATGCGGGCCCGGGCCAGCGCGCGCTGTTCGGCGGAGAGGGTGACGGTGGTGACCCGGGCGCCGCGGGCGGCCGCGCGGATGGCCAGTTCGCCCCAGCCGGTGCCGATCTCCAGCAGGCGGGTGCCGTCGGTGACCCCGGCGGCGTCGAGCAGCCGGTCGATCTTGCGGTGCTGGGCTGCGGGCAGCAGGTCCTGTTCGGCGGGGAAGCCGCGGAAGACGGCGGAGGAGTAGGAGAGCGTCTCGTCGAGGAAGAGGGCGAAGAGCTCGTTGGACAGGTCGTAGTGGTGGCTGATGTTGTCCCGGGAGCCCTCGGGGGTGTTCATCTGCGCGGCGGGCCTGCGCAGATGCCAGATGCCGCGCAGGCGTTGCAGGGAGCGGGGGACGAGGTCGGCGGCGTTGTCGGCGAGGACGGTCAGCACGGCGACGAGGTCGGGCGCTTCCCACTCGCCGGCCATGTAGGACTCGCCGAAGCCGATGAGTCCGCTCGCCCCGATCCGCCGGAAGAAGGCGTCGGGGTCGCGGATGTCCATGAGCGGCCCGCCGAGGCCGATGTCGCCTTGGCCCGCGAGCCGGGCGCGCAGGGGGAGCCGGCCGAGCGCGCGGCGGACGATGCGTTCGGCGACGGCGGTCCGGGCGCGGGAGACCCGGGGCAGGGTGACGATGTCGGGCCAGCGTTCCGGGTCGGTCCCGGGGGTGTGCTCTGCCGGCAGCGCCGAGGTGGGAGCGGTCACTGCATGCCTTCCTGTGTGCGGTGCGGGGGACGGGGTTGCACGGGGAGCCCGCGCAGATAGAGCCGGATACCGTGCAGGCGGATCGCGGCGGAGACGAGGACGGTGGAGAGGGGGTGCCGCAGGGCGAGACGCACCAGCTCCCGGGAGGTGGCCGGGCGGCGGGCGCCCCGTACGGTCGCGGTGAACGGGCGAGCCCCCTCGCGCTCCAGGTGGACGCTCAGGTCGAGGCGGGACCCGGGCTCGGGCAGCCGCATCCGGTAGCCGCCGTCCACGGGAAAGAACGGCGAGACGTAGAACTCCTTGCCGGTCACGGCGCGGTCATTCCCGTCGGGACGCAGGAGATAGCCGTGCCGTGCGCCGTACGTATTGTGCACCTCGGCGACGACGCAGAGGGGACTGCCGTCGGCGCGATGGCACCAGTAGACGGTGATCGGGTTGAAGACGTACCCGAACACCCGGGCCTGGGTGAGCATGGTGACGGTGCCGTCGCCCAGTTCCACGCCCCGGGCCCGCAGGAATCGATCGAGACCGGCCCGGATGGTGGGGGCGGTGCCGCCGAAGTGGTCGCGGGGGTCGAACCGGGCCAGCGGCCGCAGGGCGCGCGGCAGTCGGGGCGGCCGGTCGGGGTCGATCAGCCAGAGGTAGGTCCGGTGCCGGAACGCGTACTTCGTCGGCCGGTTCCGTACGTGCGTGATCGTGCACGGGTAGAGGGCGCTCACCACCTCACCCCCAGGGCGGCGGCGGCCTCGACCCCCGAACGGCAGCCGTCCTCGTGGAAGCCCCAGCCGTGGTACGCCCCCGCGTAGGCGGTGACGGGGCCGGACAGGGTGTGCAGCCGGGCCTGGGCGGCGACGGACTCCGGGGTGTAGACGGGGTGCTCGTAGACCATGCGGGCGCGGACGGTGTCCGGGTCGACCCGGTCGGCGCCGTTCAGGGTGACGACGTAGGTGTCCGGGGCGTCGAGCCGCTGGAGCCGGTTCATGTCGTAGCTCACGGTCACCCGGTCGGCGTCGGCGGCGCACGACGGCATCAGGTAGTTCCAGGAGGCCCTGGCCCCCCGGGCGCGCGGCAGCAGCGTGGTGTCCGTGTGCAGCAGGGTCGGGTTGCGGGAGTACCGGAAGACACCGAGCGTGCTGCGTTCGGCGTCGGTCGGGTCGGCGAGCATCCGCAGCGCCTGGTCGGGGTGGGTGGCGATGACGACGGAGTCGTACGGGGTGGTCGTGCCGTCCTCGGTGGTGATGTCGACGCCGTCCGCGTGCCGGGTGACGGCGCGGACCGGGGTCGCGGTGTGCACGGCGGCGAGCTGCTTCACGACTCGGTCGACATAACTGCGCGACCCGCCCGTGACGGTGCGCCAGACCGGGGAGTTCCCGATGGTGAGCATGCCGTGGTGGTCGAGGAAGCGGAAGAGGTAGCGGGCCGGGTAGCGCAGGGCGGTGACCGGGTCGCAGGACCAGACGGCGGAGACCATGGGCGTCAGGAAGTGGGCGTGGAAGTACGGCGAGAAGCGCCCGCGCCGGGCGAACTCCCCCAGCGTCATCCCGCTCGCCCCGCTCTCCGGCAGCGCCAGCAGCGCCCGGGCGGCACGGTGGAAGCGCGGCACCTCGGCGAGCATCCGCAGATAGGGGCCGCGCACGGCGGAGCGCGGCTGCGCGAAGAGCCCGGCGGGGCCACGGGCCCCCGCGTACTCCAGGCCGCAGCCCTCGCACCGTACGGACATCGACATCTCGGACTCCTGGGTGGCGACGCCCAGTTCGTCGAAGAGCCGCAGGAGGTTCGGGTACGTGCGCCGGTTGTGCACGATGAACCCGGAGTCGACACGGTGGACCCGGCCGTCGGACGCCGCCAGATCATGGGTGTGGGCGTGGCCGCCGACGCGGTCGTCCGCCTCGTAGAGCGTCACCTCATGAGCGTCGCGGAGAACGTGGGCGGCGGTCAGTCCCGCCACTCCGGACCCCACCACGGCCGTGCGCCGCCGTTCCCCTGCCATTCCGGCTCCCTCCGGTTCTTCCGCCTGGCCGGAGCGCTGCTGCAGCGCCCCTCACGTGGCATTCGTGGCCGGTGGCCGATCGGATTGGTCGATCATCGAATCTGCTCCGAACGGGTGAATGAAGGGGCCGGGACCAATCCGCCGGCCGCCCCGGCGCCGAACCCCCTGTGTCAGGACAGACCGCTCTCGTGCACGACCCTCCCGATCCAGGAGAAACGCCATGAACACGCTCCTCTTCCGCCGCGCAGCCGTCGCCGTGTCCGCAGCAGCCGTGCTGCCGCTGGCGCTGACCGCCTGCTCGTCGGACGACTCCTCCAAGGATTCGGCGGCCGGCTCCACGCCCAGCGCGTCCGCGCCGGCGAGCCCCTCGGCCGACGACTCGGCGACCATGAACGAGCCGTTCGGCCCGGCCTGTTCGTCGGTGCCGAAGGAAGGCGCGGGCTCGTTCGACGGCATGGCGAAGGACCCGGTCGCGACGGCGGCCTCGAACAACGAGGAGCTGTCGACCCTGGTGGCCGCCGTGAAGCAGGCCGGCCTGGTCGACACGCTCAACAACGCCGAGAACATCACGGTGTTCGCCCCGACGAACGACGCCTTCGCGAAGATCCCGAAGGCCGACCTGGACGCGCTGCTGGCGAACAAGGCCGAACTCACCAAGGTCCTCACCTACCACGTGGTGGGCGAGAAGCTGACGCCGCAGCAGCTGGAGAAGGGGTCCTTCGACACCCTGGAGAAGAGCAAGCTGACGACGGCCGGCTCGGGCACGGAGTACACCGTGAACGACAACTCGAAGGTCGTCTGCGGCAACGTCCCGACCGCCAACGCGACGGTCTACATCGTCGACACGGTCCTGATGCCCCCGAAGTAGTCCTCCACCGATTCCCCCATCGACGAGGGGCGGGCGGCCGCGGTGCACGCGGCGGCCCGCCCCTCGTCGTGCGCACGGCGCGGGGGCGGTGTTCTAGCCTGACCGGATGACGCGCCGTGAATCCGTGGGCCGAGCCGATCGGGTGTCTGGAGCCGTGGTCGGCTCCGCCGCCGGGGACGCGCTCGGCGCGCCGTTCGAGTTCGGCCCCGCCGGGGTGTTCACCGCCCGCTTTCCGGACGGCGTCGGGACCCTGTGCGGAGGCGGCGGCTGGGATCCGGGCGAGGCGACGGACGACACACAGATGGCGGTGCTGGTCGCGGAGTCGCTGCTGGAGCGGGGATGCCTGGACCTTCTGGACGTCTTCGACCGGTTCCGCCGGTGGGCGGCGGGCGAGCCCAAGGACATCGGCCTGCAGACCGAGGACGTGCTGACCAACGGCGAGCCGTGGGACCTTGCCGCGGCGTTGCACTTCCGGCTCAACGGGCGGGCCGCGGGCAACGGTTCACTGATGCGGGCGACCACGTCGGCGGTGTACTTCGCGCATGCCGGACGCCCGGCGACCATGGAGGCGGCCCGCCGGATCGCGGCGCTGACCCACGGTGACCGGGCGGCCTGGGAAGGGACCGCCGTCTTCCACGAGCTGGTCCGGGCGGCCCTGGCGGGCGACGATCCGCTCGCCGCCGTCCCCGGGGCGCTGGCCGAGGTGCACGCCGATCACCGGGCACGCTGGGCGGCGGTGCTGGCGCCCGGCTGGCACCCGGGCCTGGCGACCGAGTTCAACGGTGCGGTGTGGCCCTGTCTGGGCACGGCGCTCTGGGCGCTCCGCACGACGGACACCTTCGAACGGGCCCTGGCCTCCGCCGTCGACGTGGGCGGGGACACGGACACGGTGGCGGCCGTGACGGGCGGCCTGGCGGGAGCGGTGTACGGCATCGGAGCGGTCCCGGACCGCTGGACCGGCCCCCTGCACGTGCCGCTGCCCGGCTACGGGGACCGCCGCCTGACCACGGAGGACCTCCTGGCCCTGGCCGGCCGGCTGGACGCCGAGGGCCCCCGGAGCCCCTGAGAATCCCCTCCCGGAATATCGCCCGAAATATACACATAAGCGCCAGATAAGAGCACTATGGAGGAAAGGGTGCCTGCCGCACCCATCCGCACAGCGGCAGGGCCCGCAGGACCGAAGGAGACGAAAACTCATGAGCAACGTCTCACACGCGAGGAGTGACTTGTCGGGCCACCCCGACGCCTCCGAGATGCGTGCACGGTACGACCGCGTGATGGGCGGCCGCGATGTGGCGCTGGTGGACGCGCCGGTCTTCCTCGTCGGCCTCTACTGCGCCGTCTCCCCGTGGGTGCTCCACTTCACGGCGAGCCAGCCGGCCCTGGTCACGCACAACCTGGTGATGGGTATCGCCATCGCGGTTCTGGCTCTCGGCTTCACCGTGATGCCCGAGCGCATGTACGGCCTGAGCTGGGCGATCTGCGCCATCGGGGCGTGGATCATCGTGTCGACCTGGGTGGGTGGGCAGCAGCCCGGACGCCGGAGTCGTGATCAACAACATCATCGTCGGCGGACTGACGGTGCTGGTGGGCATCGTCTGCGCGGGAGCAGCGGCCAGGACCCGCAGCACGTGACGGACGAGCACGACGCGCCCCCTACGACCCCGCTCCTCACCTCGGCCTGGGGTTCTCAGCCCCTCCGGCGCTTGAGGAGCGGGGTCCGGGGCAGCGCTGCACCTCTCCCAGCCCCTCCGGCGCTTGAGGAGCGGGGTCCGGGGCAGCGCCCCGGTTTCGGGAAGGGGCGGGTAGGGGAACAAGCCCGCCGCAGGCGCCCCCGCTCCCCCGCCACCCCCTCACCCCACCGAGCTGTACGCCACAACCCCCCGCAACACCGCATCCACCGCCTTCCGCGCACTCTTCGCCACGCTGGAAGCCCCTCCCCCGCATCCCGAGGCGCAGCCGCGGCCACCTGCCCCAGCACGTCGATCACCTGCTTGCACCACCGAACGAAGTCCCCCGCCGGCATCTCCGCCTCGCGCAGCACCTCGTCCAGCGTCCGGCCGGAGGCCCACATGTAGACCGCCCAGGCGAAGCCGAGATCGGGCTCGCGCTGCCCGACCCCTTCCGTCTGGTTGATCTTGAAGTCCTCCTCCAGGGCATCCAGCCGCCCCCAGATCCGCACCATCTCGCCCATGGCGACCTTGGCAGGACCGGCCGGCAGCTTCGGCGCGACCGCGTCGTCGGCCTGCCGCGCCTCGTAGACCAGGGCCGAGACGCAGGCGGCGAGCTCGGCAGGGTTGAGCCCCTCCCACACGCCCTCCCGCAGACACTCACTGGCGAGCAGGTCCAGCTCCCCGTACAGCCGGGCCAGCCGCCGCCCGTTCGCGGTGACCTCGTTGCCCCGGAGGTAGTCCAGCTCGGTGAGGAGCGCGACGATCCGGTCGAAGGTCCGGGCGATCGTGTTCGTCCGCCCCTCGATCCGCTTCTCCAGCTGCCGGGTGTCCCGCTGCAGCCGGTGGTAGCGCTCGGCCCACCGCGCGTGGTCCTCCCGCTCGTCGCACCCGTGGCACGGGTGGGCGCGCAGTTCGGTCCGCAGCCGGGCGATCTCGCGGTCGTCGGCGGCCGGCGCCCGCCCCTTGCGGTGCCGGTCGGGCACGATGTGCCCGGCCTTGGACCGCAGCGCGGAGGCCAGATCGCGCCGGGACTGCGGCGAGCGCGGGTTGAACGACTTCGGGACGCGCATCCGCTCCAGCGCCTCCACCGGCACCGGGAAGTCCATCGAGGCCAGCCGCTTGACCTGCCGCTCGGCCGTCAGCACCAGCGGCCGAGGCCCGTCGTGGTGGTCGAAGCCGCGATGCCCGTTGGCCCGCCCGGCAGGCAGCCCCGGATCCAGCACCAAGGCCAGCCCCGCGAACTTTCCTGTCGGAACATGGATGACATCGCCCGGCTTCAGCTTCTCCAGGGACGAGGCGGCAGCCGCCCGCCGCTGCGCCGCGCCCTGCTTGGCCAGCTCCGTCTCGCGGTCCTTGAGGTCGCGCCGCAGGCGCGCGTACTCCTCGAAGTCCCCGAGATGGCAGGTCATGCCCTCCTTGTAGCCCTCCAGGCCCTCCTCGTTGCGCTGCACCTGCCGGGAGATACCGACCACCGATTTGTCGGCCTGGAACTGGGCGAACGAGGTCTCCAGCAGCTCCCGCGACCTGTGCCGCCCGAACTGCTGCACCAGGTTGACCGCCATGTTGTACGAGGGGCGGAAGCTGGAGCGCAGCGGATACGTACGCGTCCCCGCGAGGCCGGCCAGCGCCGTCGGGTCGAGGCCGCGCTGCCACAGGACCACCGCGTGGCCCTCGACGTCGATGCCGCGGCGTCCGGCCCGGCCGGTGAGCTGGGTGTACTCGCCGGGGGTGATGTCGGCGTGCTGCTCGCCGTTCCACTTGACGAGCTTCTCCAGCACCACCGAGCGCGCGGGCATGTTGATGCCGAGCGCCAGGGTCTCGGTGGCGAAGACGGCCTTGACCAGCCCCCGGACGAACAGCTCCTCGACGACCTCCTTGAACGTCGGCAGCATGCCCGCGTGGTGGGCGGCGATGCCCCGCTCCAGGCCTTCGAGCCACTCGTAGTAGCCGAGGACGTGGAGGTCCTCGCCGGGGATGGACGCGGTCCGCTCCTCGACGATCTCGCGGACCAGCCGGCGGTTGTCCTCGTCGTTGAGCCGCAGGCCGGCGTAGAGACACTGCTGGACGGCGGCCTCGCAGCCCGCCCGGCTGAAGATGAACGTGATCGCGGGGAGAAGCCCCTCGTTGTCCAGCCGGTCGATGACCTCGGGCCGGCCGGGCGTCCAGATCCGGCCGCGCTGACGCCGCTCGCGCTCGCGGTCGGCCTCGCGCACCATCTTGCCCCGGCGGCGGTCGCGCGGGTTGTAGGTGTTCTGGCTCTCCTGACGGGCGAGCCGGACCAGGTCCGGGTTGACCTCGCGGCGTCCGGCGCCCCGCCCGCCGTGGTCGGTCCCCTCCTCGAAGAGGTCGTACATCCGGCGGCCGGCCATCACGTGCTGCCACAGCGGGACAGGGCGGTGCTCGGAGACGATGACCTCGGTGTCGCCGCGCACGGTGTCCAGCCAGTCGCCGAACTCCTCAGCGTTGGACACGGTCGCCGACAGGGAGACCAGCGTCACCGACTCCGGAAGGTGAATGATCACTTCCTCCCACACCGCGCCCCGGAAGCGGTCGGAGAGGTAGTGCACCTCGTCCATGACCACATAGCCGAGGCCGGACAGCGACTGGGAGCCCGCGTACAGCATGTTCCGCAGGACCTCGGTGGTCATCACGACCACCGGCGCCTCGGAGTTGACGCTGTTGTCGCCGGTCAGCAGACCAACCTTGTCCGCGCCGTACCGCTTGACCAGGTCGGCGTACTTCTGGTTCGAGAGCGCCTTGATCGGCGTGGTGTAGAAGCATTTGCGGCCCTGCTCCAGGGCCAGGTGCACGGCGAACTCGCCGACGATCGTCTTGCCCGACCCGGTGGGGGCCGCGACCAGCACCCCCTTGCCCGCCTCCAGGGCCTGGCAGGCCTCGATCTGGAACGGGTCCAGGCCGAAGTCGTACATCTCCCGGAAGGGCCCGAGGGCCGTCGCCATCTCGGCCGCACGGGCGCGGGATGCCTGGTATCGCTCAGCTGGTGAGAGGTCCTCTGTCATCTTGGCTACGAGCCTACCCGCCACCTCTGACAGTCAGCCCGATCTTTAAATCCCCTTGGGCTTCCACCCGGTCGGCGCCGGTCAGGGCCCGGTGAGCACCCGCACGGCCCCCGGTACGCAGGTGGCGGTGAGCGGCAGCGCGCCCATCGGTTCGCCGTCCGCGTACGCCGTCACACCCGCCGCCACCAGCTCGATCGAGGAGACCCGGTGCACGGTGACGGCGGGGTGGTCCAGATGCGTGCCCTTGTAGACCTTCGGGAAGACCTTGAGCAGCTCGGTGCGGGTGCACTCCCCCACCACGGTCACGTCGAAGAGCCCGTCGTCCATCTCCGCGTCGGCGCAGATCCGCATGCCCCCGCCGTACGTGGTCCCGTTGCCGACGGCGATGAGCGTCGCCTCGATCTCGCGGGCCTCGCCCCCGTCGAGCCGGATCCGGTACGGGATCGGCTTGAAGGCGGCCAGTTCGGCGAGGATCGCGAGGTCGTACTTGAACCGGCCGCCCACGAAGCGCATCCGGTTGCCCCGGTCGTTGACCCGGGAGTCGAAGCCGGAGGCGAGGACGGTGCCGAACCAGCGGTCCCCGACCCGGCCCAGGTCGATCTCCCGGTGGCCGCCGTCCTTGAGGGCCCGTGCCGCCAGCCGTCCGGCGGCGGCCGGGTCGCGGATCGGCAGCCCCAGCGCCCGGGCGAAGTCGTTGCCGGTGCCGACGGCGACGACCCCGAGCGGGGTGGCGGTCCCGGCGACGGCCTGGAGGGCGAGGGACATCAGCCCGTCCCCGCCGACGGCTATGAGTGCACCGGTCCCCGCCGCGACGGCCTCGCGGGCCCGGCGCAGGGCGTCGTCAGCGTCCTCGCCCAGCACCGTACGGACGGAGAATCCGGCGTCCCGCAACGCGGAAGCGGCCGGCTGCGCGGCGTGCGCGCCCCGGCCGCGTCCCGCGGTGGGATTGACGAAGAGGGTGATCTCGCTGGTCACCCGCCGGACCCTACAAGGTCAGGTGATGTCGTCGTAACCGTTCAGCCGGTGCGATCCGGGCCCGTCCGCCTCACCCGTGTTCTGGCCGGGCAGCGCGGGGCGGGAGGAGGAGACGTTCTCCACACGGCCGACGGGCTCGGGCGTCAGATCGAGCTTCGATGCCTCGTCGTCGCTGAGCTCGGCGTCGGGGTTCTTGCGGTTCCGCCGCTTGTCGTTGAGCAGCGAGAAGCCGACGGAGAGGAAGTAGAGCACCGCGAGCGGCCCGGCGAGGAGCAGCATCGAGATGGGCTCGCCTCCGGGGGTCGCGATGGCCGCGAAGGCGGTGAGGCCGACGATCATGCCGCGCCACCAGCGCAGCATGCGGACGCCCGTGAGAACCCCGGTCATATTGAGGGCGATGAGCAGCAGCGGCAGCTCGAAGGCGAGACCGAAGACGATCACCATGCGGGTGATCAGGTCGAGGAAGTCGTCGAGCGGCAGGAGGTTCGTGACGTTGTCCGGCGTGAAGCCGAGCATGATCTCGGCCGTCTGCGGCAGGATCGTGTACGCGAGGTAGGCGCCCGCGGTGAACAGCGGAACGCCCGCGGCCACGAAACCCAGGGAGTACCGCTTCTCCTTCTGGTGAAGGCCGGGAGCGACGAAGGCCCAGAGCTGGTACAGCCAGACGGGCGTGGCGAGGAGAACGCCCGCCATGAGGGACACCTTCAGCGCGATGGTGAAGGGTGACAGCAGACCGTTGGTGGTCATCTCCGCGCACGGGCGGCCGTTGACCATCGTCTGAACGCCGTTCTTGCAGCCGACCGAGTCGAGGATCGGCTTCATCAGGAACTCGAAGATCTCCTTGTGGAAGAAGGCGGCCCCGATGACGGCGATCAGGATCGCCAGCACGGCCTTCAGCAGCCGGTTACGCAGCTCACGCAGGTGATCGAGGAGAGGCATCCGCCCCTCGTCGTCCTTCTCCTGCTTGCGGGCAGACTTGAGCAACCCACTTCCCTCGTCTCGTGCGGCGGCTGTCGGCGGAGCGCGTCGGCGGTCAGCTCTGGGTGGTGGGCTTGGCCTCGTTGACCGGGCGGGAGCTGGTGACGTCTCCCGGCGCGGCCTGGATGGTGCGCGCGGTGGTGGACTGCGGCGGGACCGTGTCGTCGACGGTCTCCGTGGTGGGCGTCGCGGTCGCCGCGTCGTCCTTCTTCATGGCCTTGGCCTCGCTCTTGAGGATGCGGGCCGACTTGCCGAGCGAGCGCGCCATGTCGGGGAGCTTCTTGGCACCGAAGAGCAGCAGGATGACAGCGATGATCAGAACGATCTCGAGGGGCTTCAGATTGCCGATCATGTGCGACTTCCTTCTCACTGAGGCGGCTGGGGGAGGGCTCGCTACCCGTTCGACCGGGCATACGTCCGATCGTTGCGCTTGGCAGCGATCGTAACCCGCAGGGGTAAACGCGAGGCAATGCCCGTGCGTACTCCGGCTTGCGGCCCCGCACCTCCCTGCCTGGGCCGACCCATGCAGCGTACCCCCCTGTGCTGTGGGGCATCAGGCCCCCGGCGGGCTAGCGCAGGCCGTCACCGGTGGCCGCGAGCCGGGTGGCGGCCCGCTCCAGGTCCTCCGAGGCCCGGTTGATGCGCTCGGTGGTGTCGGTCACCTGCCGGCCGAGGCGCTGGGCCTCGATGAAGACCTTGATGCCGAGCACGCCGAGCACGGCGATGCCCAGGAATCCGAGGGCGATGGCGAGCATGGGCCAGAACATACGGGGGCCTCTCTCCTGTACGGCTGCGCGGCGCTACAGGGCGGTGTGCAGGCGCAGGGTCCGTACGCCACCGCCGGTGAGCAGTTCGATGATGCGCTCCCCGGCCGGCTTGCGGACCAGGGCGCCGCACTCGGGGCAGGTGAAGGTGTAGAAGGTGGTGCGGCGGGTGGCGCCGATCGCGAGGCGCAGTGCGGCGGCGGCCAGTTCGAAGCGCCCCCGGCAGTCGGGGCAGGCGGCCCGGAAGCGTACGGCGGCGGGGACCGGCACGGGGACGGGACCGGTGCCGGTCCGGTGCGGCGCGCGTATCCCGTTGCCGGGCGGAGCCTCCGGTGGGCGGACTCCGGCGGCGGCCGGGAACAGGGGCGTCCGGTTCATCGTCGTCTCCCTCCCCCGGGCCCTCAGACCGCGTCCTCGTAGGCGGCGAGCGCCTCGCGGGCGGCCTCGCGGGCGCTGTCCGCGAGTTCCGGCGGGGCGACGATGCGGCCGTCGCCGCCGAGCCGCAGGGCGAGCCGGCGCAGCGAGGCCGGGTCGGGGGTGCGCAGGGTGATGCGCAGGCCGCCGTCGGGCAGTTCCTCGGCACAGTCGTGCGGGTAGTACTCGGCGACCCAGCGGCCGCCGGTGCCGACCTCGATCACGACTTCCGGGTCCTCGGCGGCGGGCTGGACGAGTCCGGCGGACAGGTCACGCAGTTCCAGCTCGGGCGGGGCGGCGGGGGCGTCGAGGAGGCGGATCTCGGCGACCCGGTCGAGCCGGAAGGTCCGGCGGGCCTCGGAGAGCCGGCACCAGCCCTCCATGTAGGTGTGGCCGACGGCGAAGAGCCGGATCGGGTCGACCTCGCGCTCGGTGAGTTCGTCGCGGGCGGGCGAGTAGTAGCGCAGCCAGAGCCGGCGGCGCTCGGAGATGGCCCGGTCGACGTCGGCGAAGACGCCGCCCTCCGCCTCGAAGGTCACCGAGAGCCGGGAGCTGGCCGCGCCGGACTCGCCTGCGGCCGTCTCCAGCTTGGCGGTGGCGCGGACGAGGGCGTCCCGGTCGCTCTCGCGCAGGCCGGGCAGGGTGGCGACGGCACGGGCGGCGACGAGCAGCGCGGTGGCCTCGTCGGCGGCGAGCCGGAGCGGCTCGGCGACGTCGTCCGGGTTGTGCCACCAGATGCGGTCGCCGTCGGTGTCGATGTCGAGGAGGTCGCCGCCGCGGAAGCTGGTGCCGCACATGGGCAGGACGTCGAGGTCGGAGATCAGCTCGTCCTCGGTGATCCCGAAGGCCCGCGCCACGTCCTGGACGTGGGCGCCGGGGCGCTCGCGCAGATACGTCACCAGGGACAGCATCCGGCGGGTCTGGTCGATCGCGTTCGTGGCCATCGTGTCGGCTCCCCTAGTCCTTCGCCACGGCTCGGAGCCGGTCCACCACATCGGCCCGCAGATCGGCGGGCTCCTCCACGACGACGTCCGGGCCGAACTCGACGAGCCAGGCGTCGAGGCCGTGTCCGTACGGGATCTCCAGCTCGTCCCAGCCGTCGCCCCGGTCCCGCACGGCGGTGGCGCGGGAGCGCAGCGGGTAGCCGGCTCCGGCGCGGAGCCTGATCCGGGCGGTGCGGGTCGCGGTCTCGCCGGCCCAGCTCTCGACGGTCTCGCGGACGGTGACCACGTCGGGCACCTCGGCGCTGAAAGCTCCGGCGCGGGAGCGGACCTTGCCGCTGATGCGGGAGAGCCGGAAGACGCGTTCGGCGCCCCGCTCCCGGTCCCAGCCGGCCAGATACCAGTGGCCGCGCCAGCATTCGAGGGTCCACGGTTCGACCTGGCGCTGTTCGGCGCGGGCGGAGTTGGCCTTGCGGTAGTCGAAGGTGACGGGGCGGCGGTCGCGGCAGGCCAGCATCAGGGGCTCGAAGGCCGCCTCGTGGACGGGGATGCGGGGTTCGAGGGCGCTGTGGACCTCGTAGGCGTCCTCGGCCTCGGGCATTCCTGCGGCGCGCAGCTTCTGCAGGGCGCCGCTGGCGGCCCCGGCGAGGCGGGCCTGCTGCCAGACCTTGGCGGCGAGGCCGAGGGCGGCGGCCTCCTCGGCGTCGAGGGTGATGGGGGGCAGCCGGTTGCTGTCGCGGCGGGCGAGGTAGCCGGTGTCGCCGTCGAGGTTCTCGACGGTCTCGATGACGAGTCCGAGCTCGCGCAGATCGTCCTTGTCGCGCTCGAACATCCGGTTGAAGGAGTCGTCGGAGCCCGCTTCGAGGTAGGCCTCGATGGATCCGCGGAGTTCGCGCTTGCTGAGGGGGCGCCGGGTCCCCAGCAGGCACAGCGCGAGGTTCATCAACCGCTCGGCCTTGGCAATCGCCATCGACGCCCTTTCTCCGGTGCTCTACGACGGTCGACCGTACCGCCCCGGGGTGGGGGGATCCAAAGCCGGGCCGTCGTCCGGAGCGCGGTGGGGGCTTCCGGACAGCACCGAGGGCCCCCGCCGTGCGGCGGGGGCCCTCGGGCTTACGGCGGAACGGATCAGGCCGCGACGAGGTCGCAGACGAAGATCAGCGTCTCACCGGGGGCGATCTTGCCGCCGGCGCCGCGGTCACCGTAGGCGAGGTGGGCGGGGATGGTCAGCTGGCGACGGCCGCCGACCTTCATGCCCTGCACGCCCTTGTCCCAGCCGGAGATGACCTGGCCGGCACCGAGCTGGAACTGCAGCGGGGTGCCGCGGTTCCAGGAGGCGTCGAACTCCTCGCCGGTGGAGAAGGACACGCCCACGTAGTGGACGGAGACGGTCTGGCCCGCCTGGGCCACCGGGCCGTCGCCCTCCCAGATGTCCTTGATCTCCAGATCGGCCGGCGGCTCGCCGCCCGGGAAGTCGACCTCGGGCTTCTCGATGCTCACTGAACTGCTCCTAAAAGAATCTTGGGGAAAACCCCACAAGTCTTGCACGGGTCGCCCCGTCGCCCGGACCGTACCGAGAGGTGTCTCAGACCGTGCCGAGGATGTCGACGACGAAGACCAGGTTGTTCTTGGCGAGCTGGTTGGAGGGGTCGGCTCCGTAGGCCTGGTTCGGCGGGATCGTCAGCAGGACGCGGTCGCCGACGTTCTTGCCGACCAGTCCCTTGTCCCAGCCCTGGATGACGCCGCCGACGCCGATCGGGAAGGCGCTCGCGCCACCGTGGTCCCAGGAGGAGTCGAACTTCTTGCCGTCCTCCCACTTCACCCCGGTGTACTGGACGACGAGGCCCTCACCGGCCTTGACGGCGGCGCCGTCGCCCTTGATGAGCACCTGCTCCTTGAGGTCCTTCGGGGCCTTCTCGCCCTTGGGGATGGTGATGGTCGCGGCCTTCTGCGACGCGGCCTTCACCTCGGGCATCCCGGCCTCACTGGCGGCCTGGTCCCCCTTGACCTCGCCCTTCTTGTCGACCTTCTTGGCGTTGACGATGTCGACGACCCAGACCAGCGGGTCGGTGGGCTTGATCCCGGACTGCGGGTTGAGCTGCTCGCCGACGATCGCCTCGGCCGTACCTTCGACCTGGACCCGGCTGCCGACCTTGTGGCCGGTCAGCGCGTCCGCGACCTTCGTCGGGAGCATCTGGCCCTGCGTGCCGACCTCCTGCACGACCTGGGCGCGGGGGCCTTCGGGTCGGCGCCCTGCCGCTGGGCCCACGTGGAGCCGAGGGCCTCGATGTTTCCGGCGAAGTCCAGACGGACGATGTCGCCCTTCTTGACCTCGGCGCCGTCACCGGTCGAGACGTCGCTCGCGACGACCTCGTCGGAGACCTTGGCGTCCTTGGCGATCTCGATCTTGGGCTCGGCGCCGAACTTCCCGGAGACCTTGGCGACAGGATCCGAGTTCTTCGGGGCGGCGTCGTCCTTGGAATCGGAACCGCAGGCGGCGGTGATCAGCAGAGCGGGCACGGCCAGGACGGCGGCGACACGCCGGGCAGTTTTCGTGGGGATCATCAGTCCAACTCGCGTAGGGGGCTCCGGGCACTCCCGCCACTCTACGACTTCGCCCCAGCCGCATCACGCGTACCGACACGGCTGTACGCCGGGGCGACCGGCCCCGGCGTACAATGTGTCCCTTTTCCGCGAGTCCCGTGGGTACCGCGAGTCCCGTGGGTCCGTGGGTTCCGCGCGGGCGGACCGGTCACATGCCGGCGATGAGCTTCTCCACCCGTTCGTCCACGGACCGGAACGGGTCCTTGCACAGCACCGTGCGCTGCGCCTGGTCGTTGAGCTTGAGGTGGACCCAGTCGACGGTGAAGTCCCTCCGCTGCTCCTGGGCCCTGCGGATGAAGTCGCCGCGCAGCCGTGCCCGGGTGGTCTGCGGGGGCACCGACTTGCCCTCGAAGATCTTCAGGTCGTTGCAGATGCGGGCCGTCTGTCCCTTCTTCTCCAGGAGGTAGAAGAGACCGCGGCGGCGGTGGATGTCGTGGTAGGCGAGGTCTATCTGGGCGACCCGCGGGTTCGACATGGTCATGTTGTGCTTGGCCCGGTACCGCTCGATGAGCTTGTACTTCATGACCCAGTCGATCTCGGTGTCGATCCGGTCGAGGTCCTGGGCCTCGATCGCGTCCAGGGCGCGGCCCCACAGCTCCAGGACCTGGTCGACGGTGCCGGTGCGGATACCCCGGCGCTCGACGAAGTCCACGGCCTTCTCGTAGTACTCCCGCTGGACCTCGATGGCCGAGGCCTCCCGGCCGCTGGCCAGGCGCACCTTGCGCTGTCCGGTGAGGTCGTGGCTGACCTCGCGGATCGCCCGGATCGGGTTCTCCAGGGTCAGGTCGCGCATCACCGTGCCCGCCTCGATCATGCGGAGCACCAGGTCGGTGGCGCCGACCTTGAGGAGCATGGTCGTCTCGGACATGTTCGAGTCGCCGACGATGACGTGGAGGCGGCGGTACCGCTCGGCGTCGGCGTGCGGTTCGTCGCGGGTGTTGATGATCGGCCGGGAGCGGGTCGTCGCGGAGCTGACGCCCTCCCAGATGTGCTCGGCACGCTGGCTGACGCAGTAGACCGCGCCGCGCGGGGTCTGGAGCACCTTGCCGGCGCCGCAGATCAGCTGCCTGGTGACGAGGAACGGAATGAGGATGTCCGCGAGCCGGGAGAATTCTCCGTGCCGGGCGACGAGGTAGTTCTCGTGGCAGCCGTAGGAGTTTCCCGCCGAGTCGGTGTTGTTCTTGAAGAGATAGACGTCGCCCGCGATTCCCTCCTCGTGCAGGCGGCGTTCGGCGTCGACGAGCAGGCCTTCGAGAATGCGCTCGCCGGCCTTGTCGTGGGTGACCAGTTCGGTCACGTTGTCGCATTCCGGGGTTGCGTATTCCGGATGCGATCCCACGTCGAGGTAGAGGCGGGCGCCGTTCCGCAGAAAGACGTTGCTGCTGCGGCCCCATGACACGACACGGCGGAAGAGGTAGCGCGCCACTTCGTCAGGAGACAGTCGGCGCTGTCCCCTGAACGTGCACGTGACGCCGTACTCGTTCTCCAGCCCGAAAATGCGGCGGTCCATGACTGAACATTACGCCTTGTGGCCCGAGCTGAAACCGGGTTCGACGGCACCGTTTCGATCATTTTCCGATCCCGTCACGACGGCGGCGGTACGGACGGGAGCCGCGAGGACCCTTCCGGTGGCCAGCAGGACCACCAGGGCGGCCACTCCCCCGGCCCCCGCGACGGCGAAGCTCCAGGCGGTCGAGCCGAGTTCGACGGCCGGTCCGGCGACGGCCGTGCCGGCCGCGGCGCCTACGCCGAACGTGGTGACGAGCCAGGAGAACGCCTCGGTCACCGTGCCGCGCGGGGCGTGCCGGTCGACCACGATGAAGGAGCAGGCGATGGCCGGGGCGAGGAAGACTCCGGCGAGGGCGGCGAAGGCGGTCATGAGCGGCACCGAGGGGGTGAGCGTCAGCGGCAGATAGCCCAGCGCCAGCAGTCCGACGATGACCCGCAGCCGCTTCTCGGGGGCGCCGGCCCACTGCCGCGCCCCGTAGGCCAGTCCGCCGATCAGCGCGCCGAGGCCGAGCGCGGCCATCAGCCAGCCGTAGACCGCCTCCCGCCCGTGGTCGTCGGCGTACGCCACCCCGGCCACGGTGATGGAGCCGAGGGCCAGGCCGACGAAGAAGAACGCGCCGAGGAGCGCGAGGAGTCCGGGCGAGCGCAGGGCGCCGAGCCAGTGCGCCTCGCGGGGGGCGGAGCGCCAGGTGCGCGAGGGCTCGGACAGGACGACCGAGAGGGCGCCGAGGACGCCGATGGCGTTGATGACGAGCAGCGCGGCGGCCGGGGACCAGAGCGAGACGAGCAGCGTCACCAGGAGCGGCCCGACGGTGAACATGATCTCCTGTGCCACGGCGTCCATGGCGTAGGCGCGGTGCACCTGCCCCTCGCCCTTGAGGACGCTGGGCCACAGGGCCCGCAGGCCGCCCTCCAGGGGCGGGGTGGCGACCCCGGCGACGATCACGGCGAGGTAGGCCAGCGGGAGCGAGCCGAGGCCGGTGAGGGCCAGCAGGGCCATCCCGAGCGCGGAGAGGACGGCGGCCGGGAGCTGGACACGCGGCTGCCCGTACAGGTCCACGGCGCGGCCGAGCAGCGGCTGCCCGACGGCGGTGGCCAGGCCGTACGCGGCGGCGAGCGCGCCGGCCAGGGTGTAGCTGCCGCCCTCCGCCCGTGTGAACAGCACGATCGCGATATGGGCGGTGCCGTTGGGCAGCCGCCCCACCAGGGTGCCCGTCAGCAGCCGGGCGGCATGCCGCGCCCGGAGGATGTCCAGATATCCCGCGGCCATTCCCGCCCCTCTCCGCTCCGGCCGACCGTGCGCCCGCCGAAGTGTTACGTATAACGTCGAGGTCATACGTACCATGTGCGCAGTTCGCGGGTCCACCCCGCGGCGCCACGGAGAGATCCCGCACGGAGGCACGAGTGACCAGCGCGCAGCAGCCCGTCCCCGCCCGGCCCACCAGTCGTGACGTGGCCCGTGCGGCGGGCGTCTCCCAGGCGACGGTCTCCCTGGTGCTCGGCGGGAAGTGGCCGGGCCGGGTGTCGGAGGTCACGGCGCAGCGGGTGAGGGAGGCCGCGGCGGAGCTCGGCTACCGGCCCAATCTGGCGGCCCGCAGCCTGCGGCTCGGCCGTACCAGGACGGCGCTGCTGGTGGTCCCGGCGCTCACCAACGAGTTCTTCGCCCGGGTGTACGCGGGGGCCGCGGCCCTCGCCGCCGAGCACGACTTCGGCGTGGTGCTCTACCCCTCGCCGGACGGCACGGGTCCGGCCCGGGACCCCTTCGCCTCGGCCCGGGCCGCGCTGGACGGGGTCATCGCGTCCTCGATGGCCGCCGACGCGCTGGACGCGCTGCACGGGGCGGATCTGCCGCTGGTGATGCTGGACAGCGACCCCTCGGGCACCGGGCCCGCCGCCCATGTGAACCTCGACATCGCGGACGGGATGCGGCAGGTGACGGACCATCTGCTGGGGCTCGGACACCGTCGCTTCCTGCATCTGGCGTCCGCCGTGGACACCTGGACGTTCGCGGTGCGCGCGGAGGCGCTGCACGAAGCGCTGGGCGCGGCGGGTGACGCGACGGTGCGTACGGTACGGGCTGCGCTGGACGTGGGGGCGGGGCGGGAGGCGGCCGAGCGGGCTCTGGCGGCCGCCGGGGAGCGGCCCACCGCGATCGTCTGTGACGACGACATCCTGGCCGCCGGGGCCTGCAAGGCGGCGCGCAGGCTCGGGCTGCGGGTGCCGGACGAGCTGTCGGTGACCGGGTTCGACGACCTGGCGCTGGCCACCGCGCTGGAGCCGGAGCTGACCACCGTGCGGCTGCCGGCAGAGCAGGTCGGGGAGCGGGGCATGGAGGCGCTTCTCGCCGTGCTGGGCGGCCGCCCCGCCGAGCAGGGCGGTCTGCCGGTCGAGCTCGTCGTACGCGGCTCCACGGCGCCCCCGCCCGCCGCCCGGGCATGACGGTGCCCCGGGCCGGGGCCCGGGGGCAGGTCGAGCGTCGCTCGGCTACTTGTCGGTCTCCCCCGTGGAGCCGGAAGCGCTGCCGGTGTCCGTCCCGGTGGAGTCGCCGTCCTCGGCGTCGGACGGGGCGTCGGTGGGCGTGCTGGCGGCGGCTTCCGTCTCCAGCAGCCGGGCCAGCTGACGGCCGACGATCCGCTTGAACTTGCGCTGCTGGGGGCGGGTGCGGTCCAGGACCGCGACCTCCAGGCGCTCCGCGGGGATCTCCCGCTCGCCGCCGCCCGGCTCCCGCGAGAGCGCCTGGACGGCCAGCTTGAGCGCCTCGGCCAGCGTCATGCCGTCGCGGTGCCGCTGGTCCAGGAAGCCGCTGATCTGTTCGGAGTTGCCTCCGACCGCGACCGAGCCGTGCTCGTCCACGATCGAACCGTCGTGCGGCAGCCGGTAGATCTGGTCGCCCTCGGGTTCACTCCCGACCTCGGCGACGACCAGCTCCACCTCGTACGGCTTCTCGGCCGCGCTGGAGAAGATGGTTCCGAGCGTCTGGGCGTAGACGTTGGCCAGCCCACGGGCCGTCACATCGTCCCGGTCGTAGGTGTATCCGCGCAGATCGGCGTAGCGCACACCGCCGATGCGGAGGTTCTCGTACTCGTTGTACTTGCCGGCGGCGGCGAAGCCGATCCGGTCGTAGATCTCGCTGAACTTGTGGAGCGCGCGGGACGGGTTCTCGCCGACGAACACAATGCCGTCGGCGTACTGCAGCACAACGAGGCTGCGGCCACGGGCGATGCCCTTGCGGGCGTATTCCGCCCGGTCGGCCATGGCCTGCTGGGGTGAGACATAGAACGGCGTCGACACCGGCTATCCGTCCTTTCCTGTCAGTGACGAGTGCATCGGAAAAAGGCTCGGAGTCCGGATCAGAGCAGCGCGGCGCGCGGGCCGTCGGGCTGCTCGAGGCGGCGTTCCAGGATGGAGCGCGCGATCTCGGAGGACTCCTGGTCGGTCAGCCTCCGGAAGCCTTCGTCGGTGATGACGGTGACGATCGGATAGATACGGCGGGCCACGTCCGGGCCACCGGTCGCCGAGTCGTCGTCCGCCGCGTCGTACAGCGCCTGCACGACCAGGGTGAGGGCCTGTTCCTGCGTCAGGTCCTCGCGGTAGAGCTTCTTCATCGAGCCGCGGGCGAAGATCGACCCGGAGCCGGTGGCGGCGTAGCCGTTCTCCTCGGAGCGGCCGCCGGTGACGTCGTAGGAGAAGATGCGGCCCTTGTCGCGGTCGATGTCGTAGCCCGCGAAGAGGGGAACCACGGCGAGGCCCTGCATGGCCATGGCGAGGTTGGAGCGGATCATGGTGGAGAGCCGGTTGGCCTTGCCCTCCAGGGAGAGCTGGGCGCCCTCGACCTTCTCGAAGTGCTCCAGCTCCAGCTGGAACAGCTTGACCATCTCCACGGCCAGTCCGGCGGTGCCCGCGATGCCCACCGCGGAGTACTCGTCGGCCGGGAAGACCTTCTCGATGTCGCGCTGCGCGATCATGTTGCCCATGGTGGCGCGCCGGTCGCCGGCCAGGACCACGCCGCCGGGGAAGGACGCGGCGACGATGGTCGTCCCGTGGGGCGCCTCGATCGCCCCCTGGAGCGGCGGCAGGCTGCGGTTGCCCGGGAGCATCTCGGGCGACTGGTCGGACAGGAAGTCCATGAACGAGGACGAACCCGGCGTCAGGAAGGCAGCTGGTAGACGCCCGGTGCTACGAGTGTTGGCTTCCACGCGTTTCCCTCCAGGTATGCGATGGCCCTGCGCAAGAGAGTCAGGATCATCCCCCAACTTGCCGATGGCCGAATTGCAGTTGAAGCAACTTGTGCCACGGACCCTACCCGTCCGGCGGGAGTGATCCACATCTTCGGCGGGGGATATCCAGGCCGATCCGGCGGCCCGTCGGCCGGGCCCCGTTCGGCGGGCGGGGTGACGGCCTGCGCCGTCACCCCGCTTCCTACCGATTCCTACCGAGCGTTCACACTCGTGAACTACTCGCCACCCTTTTGGACGAAGGACCTCACGAAGTCCTCGGCGTTCTCTTCGAGCACGTCGTCGATCTCGTCCAGCACCGAGTCGACGTCGTCGCTCAGCTTCTCCTGTCGCTCCGCAAGGTCCTCGGACGCCTGCGCGTCCTGCGCCTGCTCCTCGGCCTCCTCGGTGGAACGTGTCGCCTTCTGCTGTCCGCCGCCGGTGTCCTTGGTCGCCATGTAGCTCACCCCGCTCGGTTCGAAGCAATCGAAGCTCTTGATCAGACCCTACCCACCGGGTCCGACATTTGGCCCGGTAGTTGATGCAAGCCCGTGCCTCAGGTGATTGATTCCCAGCCCGGAGGCCTTTCAGCCGCCCGACAGGGTCCGGACCAGCTCCTCCGCCGTACGGCAGCGGTCCAGCAGATCCTTCACGTGCTCCTTGGTCCCGCGCAGCGGCTCCAGGGTGGGCACCCGCTGCAGCGAGTCGCGGTCCGGCAGGTCGAAGATCACCGAGTCCCAGGAGGCCGCCGCCACGTCGTCGGCGTACTGCTCCAGACAGCGGCCGCGGAAGTAGGCCCTGGTGTCCTCCGGAGGCGCCGTACGGGCCCTGGTGACCTGGTCCTCGTTCAGGAGGCGCTTCATCTTCCCGCGGGCCACCAGACGGTTGTAGAGGCCCTTGTCGGGCCGTACGTCCGCGTACTGGAGGTCCACCAGATGCAGCCGGGGGGCGTCCCAGTCCAGCGCGTCGCGGCGGCGGTAGCCCTCCATCAGCTCCCGCTTGGCGATCCAGTCCAGCTCGCCCGACAGGCTCATCGGATCGGTCTCCAGCCGGTTGAGGGTGTCCTCCCAGCGGGTCAGGATGTCCTTGGTCTGCTCGTCGGCGTCGGCGCCGTGCCGCTCGTCGACGTATTTGCGGGCCAGCTCGAAGTACTCCATCTGGAGCTGGACCGCGGTGAGTGTCCGGCCGCTGCGGAGCGTGATCAGCTGCCGCAGGTCCGGGTCGTGGGAGACCTGGTGCAGGGTGCGCACGGGCTGGTCGACCGCCAGGTCGACGTTGATGAAGGCGTCCTCGATCATCGACAGCACCAGGGACGTGGTGCCGAGCTTGAGATAGGTGGAGATCTCCGAGAGGTTGGCATCGCCGATGATCACATGGAGCCGGCGGTACTTCTCGGCGTCGGAGTGGGGTTCGTCCCGGGTGTTGATGATGGGGCGCTTGAGCGTCGTCTCCAGCCCGACCTCGACCTCGAAGTAGTCGGCGCGCTGGCTGATCTGGAAGCCGTGCTCGTTGCCGTCCTGCCCGATACCGACCCGGCCCGCGCCCGTGACGACCTGGCGCGAGACGAAGAACGGCGTCAGATGGCGCACGATGTCCGAGAACGGCGTCTCCCGCTGCATGAGGTAGTTCTCGTGCGTGCCGTAGGAGGCGCCCTTGTTGTCGGTGTTGTTCTTGTAGAGGTGGATCGGCTGGGAGCCGGGGATGGCGGCCGCCCGCTCGGCGGCCTCCGCCATGATCCGTTCGCCGGCCTTGTCCCAGAGCACCGCGTCGCGTGGATTGGTGATCTCCGGGGAGCTGTATTCGGGGTGCGCGTGGTCGACGTAGAGCCGGGCGCCGTTGGTGAGGATGACATTGGCCAGGCCGATGTCCTCGTCGGTGAGCTGGCTGGAGTCGGCGGTCTCACGGGCGAGATCGAAGCCTCGCGCGTCACGCAGCGGGTTCTCCTCCTCGAAGTCCCAGCGGGCGCGTCGCGCCCGGTGCATCGCCGCCGCGTAGGCGTTGACGATCTGGGACGAGGTGAGCATGGCATTGGCGTTGGGGTGACCGGGGACGGAGATCCCGTACTCCGTCTCGATGCCCATTACTCGCCGTACGGTCATGCGGCCCTCCTTGCCCGGCGTCGGCCCCTCCCGGAGCGACGCTCACGTACCGCTGCTGTGTCCGGTGCGTCTGTGCGGTGCCCGTCACCGCACTGCGCGACTCGGCGGTACCGCAGAGCCTAGAGCGCCTCTGCGCCGGTGGGGAGCTTGATTACGAGTTTGCTCCGGCATGGCCGGAACGTGGGAATGAAACCGGCTGCGGAGGCCCCTGGGGCCTTCCGCAGCCGGTCCGGGTATTACAGGTACTGGCCGGTATTGGCCACCGTGTCGATGGAGCGTCCGGTGTCCGCGCCCTGCTTTCCGGTGACGAGTGTGCGGATGAAGACGATCCGCTCACCCTTCTTACCGGAAATCCTGGCCCAGTCGTCCGGGTTGGTGGTGTTCGGCAGGTCCTCGTTCTCCTTGAACTCGTCCACGCAGGCCTGCAGGAGATGAGCGACCCGCAGCCCCTTCTGGCCCTGTTCCAGGAATGCCTTGATGGCCATTTTCTTTGCCCGGTCGACGATGTTCTGAATCATCGCGCCGGAGTTGAAGTCCTTGAAGTACAGGACTTCCTTGTCGCCGTTGGCGTAGGTGACCTCGAGGAAGCGGTTCTCCTCGGACTCCGTGTACATCCGCTCCACGACCGACTGGATCATGGCGTGGGCGGCGGCCTCGCGCGAGCCGGTGTGCTCGGAGAGGTCGTCCGCGTGCAGCGGGAGCGACGGGGTCAGGTACTTCGCGAAGATGTCCTTCGCCGCCTCGGCGTCCGGGCGCTCGATCTTGATCTTCACATCGAGTCGGCCGGGCCGCAGGATGGCGGGGTCGATCATGTCCTCGCGGTTGGAGGCGCCGATGACGATGACGTTCTCCAGGCCCTCCACCCCGTCGATCTCGGCGAGCAGCTGCGGGACGATGGTGTTCTCCACGTCCGAGCTGACGCCGCTGCCGCGGGTGCGGAAGAGGGACTCCATCTCGTCGAAGAAGACGATGACGGGGGTGCCCTCACTCGCCTTCTCCCTCGCCCGCTGGAAGACCAGGCGGATGTGCCGCTCGGTCTCGCCGACGTACTTGTTGAGCAGCTCGGGGCCCTTGATATTGAGGAAGTAGCTCTTCCCCGCGGGCTGCCCGGTCACCTCGGCGACCTTCTTGGCGAGCGAATTGGCGACGGCCTTGGCGATGAGCGTCTTGCCGCAGCCGGGCGGGCCGTAGAGCAGGATGCCCTTGGGCGGGCGCAGCTCGTGCTCCTTGAAGAGGTCGGGGTGCAGATACGGAAGCTCGACCGCGTCGCGGATCAGCTCGATCTGGTCGCCCAGGCCGCCGATCTTGTCGTAGTCGATGTCCGGAACCTCTTCGAGGACGAGCTCCTCGACCTCGCTCTTGGGGACCACCTCGTAGACGTAGCCCGACCTGGAGTCGAGCAGCAGGGCGTCGCCGGGGCGGATGGTGATGTCCAGCAGCGGCTCCGCGAGCCGCACCACCCTCTCCTCGTCGGTGTGCCCGACCACCAGGGCGCGCTCGCCGTCCTCGAGGATCTCCTTGAGGGTGACGATGTCCCCGGCCCGCTCGAACTCCATGGCCTCGACCACGTTGAGCGCTTCGTTGAGCATGACCTCCTGGCCACGCCGCAGGTCCTCGAGCTCGACGCTGGGGCTGACGTTCACCCGGAGCTTGCGGCCCCCGGTGAAGATGTCGCAGGTGCCGTCCTCGTTGGCCTGAAGGAAGACGCCGAAGCCGGCCGGCGGCTGCGCGAGCCGGTCGACCTCTTCCTTGAGGGCCACGATCTGGTCACGCGCCTCACGGAGCGTGTTGGCGAGCCGCTCGTTCTGAGCGGACACGCCTGCCAGATTCGTCTGCAACTCGACGATCCGCTCTTCGAGAATCCTCGTATGACGCGGAGAGTCGGCGAGCTTACGTCGCAGGACGGCGATTTCCTGCTCGAGATAGGCAACCTGGCCGGCTGGGTCCTCGGACCCGCGCGCGGGCCGGATGCCGCGGTTGATGTCGTCGTCGTGGGCTGCCACGGTCCTCACCTCCTCCATGGGGAGCTGGACGCTTCCTGACCCTACCTGGGTGGGTGGTGATTGAAACCCCTAGATCACAAAGACTGCGGGGCGTGTCCGATCTTCACCCTTGCGCTCTCCCTCACGTCAAGGGAATACCCACCCTTCGGCACCGGAAAGCCGCCGGTTGTATCGTCGAACTGTTCAACACCCGTCAGGGCTGGCTCCAATTGGTTCGGATACGCAGGAACGGCAGGACACATGACCGTGCAGCAGGACTCGCCGGGCGACAGTGACACGCAGGACCTGGAGGTCTGGATCGACCAGGACCTCTGTACGGGGGACGGCATCTGTGTGCAGTACGCCCCCGATGTCTTCGAGCTGGACATCGACGGCCTGGCGTATGTGAAGAGCTCGGACGACGAGCTGCTGCAGGACCCGGGGGCGACCACTCCGGTGCCGCTGCCGCTGCTCCAGGACGTCGTCGATTCGGCCAAGGAGTGCCCCGGCGACTGCATCCACGTGCGGCGCGTCAAGGACAACGTGGAGGTGTACGGGCCGGACGCCGAGTAGTCGTCCCGGGGCGAGCCCCCAGGACCTACGGGCGGCGCTCAGACGCTGCGGGCGAGCTCTCCGGAGCTGCGGACGAAGGCCTGCCCCTTCCACCGCCAGGAGGCCTGTTCCTCCTGGTCGGGGCAGCAGCGGGGCACCTCCAGCGAGGAGTAGCCGAGCAGGGTCGCCGAGACGACGCCGTCGCGAACGGCGAAGTCCCCGACGGTCTTCTTGTCAGCGGGGTCCACCAGGGTCGCCACGACCCGGGGTGCGGCCCCGCTCGCCTGTGTCAGGACGTAGATGCCGCCGGGCGGGGTCCCCGATCCGGCGGCGCAGTGCACCACGGCGACGGTTTCCGGCCGCCCGTCGCCGTCGAGGTCGCCGGGTGCCTTTTTCGCGACGGTCGTACCGGCTCCGCCGCACTGGAGCGGGAAGTCGACTCCTGCCGGGTCCGGGGCGGGCGCGGGGGCGCTCTGCCGGGTGGTGGTCCGCTGCTCGGAGGCCGTGGCGGTCGCCGTGGCCGTACGGGGCTGGAGCAGCCCGGCCAGCGCGACGACGCCCGCCATCGCCGCGGCCGTGGCGAGCCAGTGCATCGGCTTGGCGGCGGTGTGGGCGAGGTCCGGGAGCGCGGAGGTCTGCACGCGGTATGTCTCCTGATGGTTCCTGGGAGCCCGGTGAAGGGGTGGGAACACCCCGAGGGGTTGCCCGGCATCGTGCCACACCTCACACCCCGGGCGGAACGGCGGGGTCAACGAAAAGGCGCCGCCGCGCCGTTCCCCGGTCGGTCGGGGAACGGCGCGGCGGCGCCGGTGCGTTGCGCGGGTCAGCCGCGGTCGGCGGCGGAGCCTCCGCGGCTCTGGCTGCCCGGGCCCTCGTAGTCCTCGCCGTAGGCGCCCTTGGAGGGGCGGCGGCGGCGCAGCGGGGGCTCGACGCCGTCCGCGAGGCGGCGGGCGGTGACCAGGAAGCCGGTGTGGCCGATCATCCGGTGGTCGGGGCGGACGGCGAGGCCCTCCACGTGCCAGTTGCGGATCATCGACTCCCAGGGCTGCGGTTCGGCGAAGCAGCCGATCTCGCGGATGGACTCGACGGTGCGCGAGAGCTGGGTGGTGGTGGCGACGTAGGCGCAGAGGATGCCGCCGGGCACCAGGGCCTTGGAGACGGCCTCCAGGCACTCCCAGGGGGCGAGCATGTCCAGCACGACGCGGTCGACGTCGGTGTCGGAGAGGTTGTCCTGGAGGTCTCCGACGGTCAGCTGCCAGGCGGGGTGCGGCGAGCCGAAGTAGCGCTCGACGTTCTGCTGGGCGATCTCGGCGAAGTCCTCGCGGCGCTCGTAGGAGTGCAGCATGCCCTGCTCACCGATGGCGCGGAGGAGGAAGGTGGAGAGCGATCCGGATCCGACCCCGGCCTCCACGACGCGGGCGCCGGGGAAGATGTCCGCGAAGGCCAGGATCTGGCCCGCGTCCTTGGGGTAGACCACGGCGGCGCCGCGGGGCATGGACAGGACGTAGTCGGGGAGCAGGGGGCGCAGCGCGAGGTAGGCGACGTTTCCCGTGGTGCGGACAACACTGCCCTCGGGAGCACCGATCAGCTCGTCGTGCTGGAAAGAACCCTTGTGGGTGTGGAAGTTCTTCCCGGCTTCGAGCGTGAAGGTGTAGTGGCGTCCCTTGGGGTCGGTGAGCTGTACCTGGTCCCCGACCTTGAAGGGCCCACGTCGGCGGGCGGCACCGGTCGGTTCAGACATGTGACCAGCCTACCGGTGATTCCGGGGCCTCCTGCCGCCGCTCCCCCGCCGGGAGAGGGCTCAGGCGCCGGGGCGGGCCATGGCTTTGACGAAGGCGCGCTCGACGTCGGCGGTGGAGAGGACGCCGTAGATCTCGCCGGTCTCCTCGACGACCAGGTACTCGGTGGCGGGGGTGGCCTTGAGCCGGTCCAGGAGGGCTTCGCCGGCCAGTTCGGCGGGGACCTTCATGCCGTCGGTGAGGTCCTGGGCGAGGCCGCTGACGGCGACCCAGGGGCGGCGGTGCTCGGGGACGCCGACGATGGCGGCCTCGCGGACGACGCCCTTGGGGTTGCCCTGTCCGTCGACGACGACCAGGGCGCGGGCGCCGGCCTCGTTGGCCCGGCGCAGCGCTTCGGAGAGCGGGGTGGCGGACTCGACGGGGACGGCGCGGCGGGTCAGGGTGCGGGCCCTCAGGTCGGGCAGGTGCTCGCGGAGGCGGGCCATGCGCAGGCTGTTCCCGGCGCCGGTCCAGATGATGCCGGCGAGGATCGCGGCGAGCAGCGCGTCCATGACGGTCTCGACGCCGCCGATGTCCTGGGCGGTGCCGCCGAGGGCTCCGGTGTGGGTGAGCAGCGGCAGTCCGACGAGGACGGTGACGGCGAGGCCCCGGCCGACCCAGGCGGCGGCGATGGTGCCGCTCATGGGCTTTCCGGTGATCTTCCAGACGACGGCGCGGAGCATCCTGCCGCCGTCCAGCGGCAGCCCGGGCAGCAGGTTGAAGGCGGCCACGATGAGGTTGGAGATCATCAGGCCCGCGAGCAGGACGCCGGGGACGGTGCCGGGCTCGACGAACTGCATCGCGCCGTAGAAGACGCCGCCGAGGACCAGGGAAAGGAGCGGTCCGACGAAGGCGAGGACGAACTCGCGGCCGGGGGTCTCCGTCTCCTTCTCGATCTCCGAGACGCCGCCGAAGAACTGGAGCTGGATGCGGCGGACCGGGAGTTTGTAGCGCAGGGCGGCGACCGTGTGGGCCAGTTCGTGGACGAGCACGGAGGCGTAGAAGGCGATGGCGAAGAACAGGGCGACGAGGTAGCGGGCGCCGCCCAGCTCGGGCAGCACGCGGTCGAGCTGGCCGCCGAAGACCCAGGTGATGAGGGCGGCGACGACGAACCAGCTGGGGGCGACGTAGACGGGCACGCCGAAGGGGCGGCCCATGAGCAGGCCGCCGCCCGGCTCCGCGGGGCGTTTCGGCTTGCCGTTGTCCGGGTCGGTGCCGGGGGCCGTTCCCCCTGCGCCGGGCTGCGGCCGCCCGCTGTCGCCGCTGTCGTCCACGGGGTCCCTTCGGTTCGGTGCGTGGTCTGGGCCACGATCATGCAGTGTGCGAGGGTCTGCCGTCGATGGTATGCCGCTCGGTGTCAGTGGCGGGCCGTAGGGTCTTGAGACATGACCTCCGTGCCGCGGCCGCCTCAGCCGCCTTCGTCCCTGTCGCCGTCGCGGGCGAGCGATTTCATGCAGTGCCCCCTGCTCTACCGCTTCCGGGTCATCGACAAGCTGCCGGAGAAGCCCAGCGAGGCGGCTACCCGCGGCACGCTGGTCCATGCGGTGCTGGAGCGGCTCTTCGACGCCCCGGCGGCCGACCGTACGGCGCCTCGGGCGCGGGCGCTGATCCCCGGCCAGTGGGACCGGCTGCTGGAGTCGAAGCCGGAGCTGAGCGGTCTGTTCGCCGGGGACGCCGAGGGTGAGCGGCTGACGCGGTGGCTGGGCGAGGCGGAGCGGCTGGTGGACCGGTGGTTCTCGCTGGAGGACCCGACGCGTCTGGAGCCGGCCGAGCGCGAGATGTTCGTCGAGACGGAGCTGGAGTCGGGGCTGCGGCTGCGCGGGGTGATCGACCGGGTGGACATCGCCCCGAGCGGTGAGGTCCGGATCGTCGACTACAAGACGGGCAAGGCGCCGCGGCCGGAGTATGCCGACGGGCCGCTGTTCCAGATGACGTTCTACGCGCTGGTGATCTGGCGGCTGAAGGGCGTGGTGCCGCGCCGTCTCCAGCTGGTCTATCTGGGCAGCGGGGACGTCATGACGTACGACCCGGTGGTGGCGGACCTGGAGCGGGTGGAGCGCAAGCTGCTGGCGCTGTGGGACGCGATCCGGCTGGCGACGGAGACCGGCGACTGGCGGCCCAGGCCGACGAAGCTGTGCGGCTGGTGCGACCACCAGGCGGTGTGTCCGGAATTCGGCGGGACTCCCCCGGTCTATCCGCTGTCGGTCCGCCCGGCGGGCCCGGGAGAGGATGACCAGGGCAGAATGGACCCGGTCCGGGCCGAGGCCGGCCGAGCCGTGGCCCTTGAGGGCCCTTAAGGAGTTCCTGTGGCGATCCGCGTCCTTCTGGTCGACGACCAGCCTCTGCTGCGCACCGGTTTCCGGATGATCCTGGAGGCGGAAGGCGATCTGGCGGTGGTGGGCGAGGCCGGTGACGGTCTGCAGGCCATCGACCAGGTGCGGGCGCTGCAACCCGATGTGGTGCTGATGGACATCCGGATGCCGCGGATGGACGGGGTGGAGGCGACCCGTCAGATCACCGGTCCCGGGAAGGACGGCCCGGCGAAGGTGCTGGTTCTGACGACCTTCGATCTCGACGAGTACGTGGTGGAGGCGCTGCGTGCGGGGGCGAGCGGCTTCCTGCTGAAGGACGCCCCGGCGGCCGAGCTGGTGCAGGCGATCCGGGTGGTGGCGGCGGGCGAGGCGATGCTCGCGCCGAGCATCACGCGTCGGCTGCTGGACAAGTACGCGGACCACCTGCCGTCCGGCGAGGAGCCGGTGCCGGACGCCCTGCACACGCTGACGGACCGTGAGGTCGAGGTGCTGAAGCTGGTGGCGCGGGGGCTGTCCAACGCGGAGATCGCGGCGGAGCTGTTCGTCAGCGAGACGACGGTCAAGACGCATGTGGGCCATGTGCTGACGAAGCTCGGCCTGCGCGACCGGGTGCAGGCCGCGGTGTACGCGTACGAGAGCGGGCTGGTGCGCCCCGGCGCGCAGTAGCGGCACGGCGCGCCCGCACGAAGCCCTCACGAACGCGGTCCGGCCCGCACCCCCTCCTTGCGACAGGAGGGGTGCGGGCCGGACGGCGTCTGCGGTGGGGGCTCAGGCGCTGGGCCGGTTGAGTTCCCAGAGCTGGAGCTCGGCGGTGGCGCTGACGGAGCGCTCCACCCCGGCGATCCCGTCGCGGGAGGCGACGTACTGCTTGCCCTGCCAGATCGGGAGCACCGGCACGTCGGTGGCGACGATGTCCTGGAGCTTCTCGTAGGTGGCGGCGGCCGCGGTGCGGTCGGCCACGCGGCGGGACTGCGGGATGAGGACCTTCTCCGCCTCGCGCGACCGGTAGGGCGAGTTGAGGAAGTTGTTGGCGTCGAGGAACGGCGCGGTGTAGTTGTCCGGGTCCGGGAAGTCGGGGAACCAGCCCATGCCGTAGGCCGCGTAGTCGCCGCGCTTCTGCTCGGGGCGGTACGTCGACCACTCCTTGCCCTGGACGGAGACGTCGAAGAGGCCCGAGCTGTTCAGCTGCTGCTGGATGGCCTTGAACTCGGCGGCGGTGGCCGGGCCGTAGTGGTCGTTGGTGTAGTGCAGGGTGAACTTCACCGGCGTCTTGATCCCGGCGTCGCGGAGGATCGCCGCGGCCTTGGCGGTGCTGGGCTCGCCGTACTTGTTGAAGAAGGCGTTGGTGTGCCCGGCGATGCTGGACGGGATCAGCGAGTAGAGGGGTTCGGCGGTGGTGCCGTACACCTTGCCCGCGATCTGGCCCCGGTCGATGATCTGCGCCATGGCCTGCCGGACGGGCTTGTCCACCACGGGGTCCTTGGTGTTGAACCCGAGGTAGCTGATGGCCAGTCCGGGCAGCTCGGTGAGGTCGATGCCCTCCTTCGGCTCCACGAGCATGTCGCGGGCCTGCTCGGGCGACATCGCCCGGGTCATCAGGTGGATCTTCTCCTCGTCGAGCGCCTTGCCCATGGCCTCGGAGTCGGGGAAGAGGTCCATCTCGACCTTGTCGTTGAGCACCTTCAGCTCGCCCTTGTACGAGGGGTTCTTCTCGAAGGCGATCTTGACGACCCGGCCGTCCTCGACCTGCGGCTTCATGGTGTACGGGCCGGAGCCGTCGACCTGGAAGCCGGTGCGCGCCTCGTTCGCCGGGTACTGCGCCTTCGGGACGATGCCGGCGGCGGGGGTGGCGAGCTTGTAAGGGAAGGTCGCGTCGGGCGTGTTCAGGTGGAAGATCACCTGGTCCTCACCCTTGGTCTCGATCATGTCGATGTTGGCGAGCAGGCCGACCGGCCCGCTGTCCGCGTCGATGTCGATGACGCGCTGGATGGAGTGCTTCACGTCCTCGGCGGTGACGGGCGTCCCGTCGGCGAAGGTGAGGCCCGCCCGCAGGGTGCAGCGGTAGCTCTCGTTCGCGGTGTCGGTGAAGGTGCAGCTGCGGGCGGCCTCGGGCACGGGCTCGCCGCCGCCGTTGGGCACCGTGGTCAGGGTCTGCACGGTCTGCCGCAGGACGTTCCAGACGCCCGCTTCGTAGCCGATGGCCGGGTCGAGCGGCGCGGGGTTCTCCTTGGAGGCCACGAGCTGGTCCGTGGTGCCGACGACGATGGCCCCCTTGCCACCGGCGCCGCTGTCCGTGCTGCCGCAGGCGGCGAGCACGGGGGCGAGCAGGCCGACGACGGCCGGCAGCACCAGGGTCTTGCGGTTCATCTGGACGTTCTCCCTCATCCCGGCAGGTGAGGAATCCAAGTTAGTAGCCGTGGGTGAGCCCTCCGACCGCCCGACGAACGGTCCGCGCTCCCCCGGTCACCAACGAGGCGGACATACGATCATCATTACGGACAGCTCACCCGTTTCGGTGGGGCACCTGAGGCTCGCTAGTGAGCAAGGTCACCCATCCGACCTCTTCACAGAAACGCCCGGCAACTGATCCACATCCACGGAACACTGCCGGAAAGCACACGGATGGGAGCGGGAAATCCACCGTTCGTTCACAAGTTCGCGCTCTCGCCGCTCAGCCGGTCCCGCTCGATCCGGTGATCAGCCCGCGCAGGAAGGCGAGGTCGACCTCTTCGAGGGAGCCGACGACCACGCGTCCGGCGGCCGGGGCGATGGGGGCGACGGACGGCACGGCGACGACCCGGCAGCCGGCGGCCTCGGCGGCGGCCACACCGGTCGCGGTGTCCTCGATGACCGCGCAGCGCCAGGGATCGGCCCCGAAGCCCGCGGCGGCGGTGAGGTAGGGCTCCGGATGCGGCTTGGTCCGGGCGACCTCGTCCCCGGCGACCGTGAGCGCGAAGTGGTGACGGCCCACGGATTCCAGCACCCGGTCGATGATCCGGCGGTGGGAGGCCGAGACGAGTGCGGTGGGCACCTCGTACACGGCCAGCTCGGCGAGCAGCCGCTCGGCGCCCGGCATCAGCGGCACGCCCCGGCTGATGCGCTTCTCGAATCCGTCGTTGAGGAGCACGGTCAGCTCGTCCAGCCGGATGTCGGCGCCGGTGACGTCGATCAGATAGCCGGCGCTGCGGGACATCGGGCCGCCGACGACCACGTCCCGCCAGGACTCGTCCAGGCGGTGTCCGAGGCCGGCGAAGACCTCCTTCTCGACGTCCCACCAGAAACCCTCGGTATCGACCAGGGTTCCGTCCATGTCGAGAAGGACCGCCTGCAGGGCGGCCTCTTCGGCCGTACGGGTCAAGGACGCGGGGACCGTACTGGTCATCCGGCACACCTTCCGTAAGGGACGAGAAGGCCGGCCGCCATTCCCAGAAGTGGGAGGGCGACCGGCCTGCGCTGGACCGACCAGTGTACGACGTGTCGCCCCGCGGTGCGCGGCAGGCGCGTGACCGCGGGGCGAAGTCCGTCCTACCGGGCGTTGAAGTACTTCGCCTCGGGGTGGTGGATGACGATGGCGTCGGTGGACTGCTCCGGGTGGAGCTGGAACTCCTCGGAGAGGTGCACTCCGATCCGCTCCGGCTGGAGCAGGTCGGCGATCTTGGCCCGGTCCTCCAGGTCCGGGCACGCCCCGTAACCGAGGGAGAACCGCGCGCCGCGGTACTTCAGCGCGAACATGTCCTCGACGTCCTCCGGGTCCTCCCCGCCGAAGCCCAGCTCGCTGCGGACCCGGGCGTGCCAGTACTCGGCGAGGGCTTCCGCGAGCTGGACGGAGAGGCCGTGCAGCTCCAGGTAGTCGCGGTAGGAGTTGGCGGCGAACAGCTCGGCGGTGGCCTCACCGATCCGGGAGCCCACGGTGACGATCTGGAGGCCGATGACGTCGGTCTCGCCGGACTCCTCCGGGCGGAAGAAGTCCGCGAGGCAGAGGCGGCGGCCGCGGCGCTGGCGCGGGAAGGTGAAGCGGGTGCGCTCGGAGCCGTCCTCGTGGAGGAGGATCAGGTCCTCGCCCTTGGAGACGCAGGGGAAGTAGCCGTAGACGACGGCGGCTTCGAGGAGGTTGTTGGACTGGAGGTGGTCGAGCCAGCCGCGCAGGTGCGGGCGTCCCTCGGTCTCCACCAGCTCCTCGTACGTCGGCCCGTCGCCGGTCCTGGCCTGCTTGAGGCCCCACTGCCCCTTGAACAGGGCGCCCTCGTCGAGCCAGGAGGCGTACTCCTTGAGCGGGATGCCCTTGATGACGCGGGTGCCGCGGAAGGGCGGCTCGGGGATCGGGTTGGTGGTGGAGACGTCGGAGCGCACCGAGCCCTCGGGCTCCTTGACCTCCAGCACCGCGGTGTCGGTCTCCTTCTTGGGGACGCGGCGCTGCTTCAGCTCGGGCAGGGCCGCACCCGGCACCCCGCGCTTGACGCCGATGAGCGCGTCCATGAGGCGCAGGCCCTCGAAGGCGTCGCGGGCGTAGCGGACCTCGCCCTCGTAGATCTCGTGCAGGTCCTGCTCGACGTAGGCCCTGGTCAGCGCGGCGCCGCCGAGGATGACCGGGAAGTCGGCGGCCATCTTGCGCTGGTTGAGCTCCTGAAGGTTCTCCTTCATGATCACGGTCGACTTCACCAGGAGACCGGACATGCCGATGACGTCGGCGCGGTGCTCCTCGGCGGCTTCCAGGATCGCGGAGACGGGCTGCTTGATGCCGAGGTTGACGACGTTGTAGCCGTTGTTGGAGAGGATGATGTCGACGAGGTTCTTGCCGATGTCGTGGACGTCGCCGCGGACGGTGGCGAGCACGATGGTGCCCTTGCCCTCGTCGTCGGACTTCTCCATGTGCGGCTCCAGGTGGGCCACCGCGCTCTTCATGACCTCGGCGGACTGGAGGACGAACGGGAGCTGCATCTGGCCGGAGCCGAACAGCTCGCCGACGACCTTCATGCCTTCCAGCAGCGTGTTGTTGACGATGTCGAGCGCCGGGGTGTCCTGGAGGGCCTCGTCGAGGTCGGCTTCCAGGCCGTTCTTCTCGCCGTCGATGATGCGGCGCTGGAGCCGTTCGTCCAGCGGGAGGGCCATCAGCTCCTCGGCCTTGCCCGCCTTCATCGACTTCATGTTGACGCCCTCGAACAGCTCCATGAGCTTCTGGAGGGGGTCGTAGCCCTCGGCGCGGCGGTCGTAGATCAGGTCGAGGGCGACCTTGACCTGCTCCTCCTCCAGCCGGGCGATCGGCAGGATCTTCGAGGCGTGGACGATCGCGGAGTCCAGGCCCGCCTTGACGCACTCGTCGAGGAAGACGGAGTTCAGCACGACGCGGGCGGCCGGGTTGAGGCCGAAGGAGATGTTGGAGAGGCCCAGCGTGGTCTGGACGTCGGGGTGGCGCTTCTTCAGCTCGCGGATGGCCCCGATGGTGGCGATGCCGTCACCGCGGGACTCCTCCTGGCCGGTGCAGATGGTGAAGGTCAGGGTGTCGATGAGGATGTCCGACTCGCGGATGCCCCAGTTCGTGGTCAGGTCCTCGATCAGCCGCTCCGCGATGGCGACCTTGTTCTCGATCGTGCGGGCCTGGCCCTCCTCGTCGATCGTCAGGGCGATCAGGGCGGCGCCGTGCTCGGCGGCCAGGGCGCTGACCTGCGCGAAGCGGGACTCGGGGCCGTCGCCGTCCTCGAAGTTCACCGAGTTCAGCACGGCCCGGCCGCCGAGCTTCTCCAGTCCGGCGCGCAGGACGGGCAGCTCGGTGGAGTCCAGCACGATCGGCAGGGTGGAGGCGGTCGCGAAGCGGCCGGCCAGCTCGGTCATGTCGGCGACGCCGTCGCGGCCCACGTAGTCGACGCAGAGGTCGAGCATGTGCGCGCCCTCGCGGATCTGGTCGCGGGCCATCTCCACGCAGTCGTCCCAGCGGGCCTCCAGCATGGCCTCGCGGAACTTCTTGGAGCCGTTGGCGTTGGTGCGCTCTCCGATGGCCAGATAGGCGGTGTCCTGGCGGAAGGGGATGTGCTGGTAGAGGGAGGCGGCGCCGGGCTCGGGGCGCGGGTCGCGCTCGGTGGGCGTGAGCTCGCGGGCGCGGTCGACGACGGCCCGCAGGTGCTCGGGGGTCGTACCGCAGCAGCCGCCGATGAGGGAGAGGCCGTAGTCCCGGACGAAGTGCTCCTGGGAGTCGGCGAGACCCTCGGGGCCGAGCGGGAAGTGCGCGCCGTCCTTGGTCAGGACGGGCAGGCCGGCGTTGGGCATGCACATCAGGGGCGTACGGGAGTGGCGGGCGAGATAGCGCAGGTGCTCGCTCATCTCGTCCGGGCCGGTCGAGCAGTTCAGCCCGATCAGGTCGATGCCCAGGGGCTCCAGGGCGGTCAGGGCCGCGCCGATCTCGGAGCCGAGGAGCATGACGCCGGTGGTCTCGAAGGCGAGGGAGCAGATCAGCGGCACCTGGAGGCCGAGGGCGTCCATCGCGCGGCGGGCGCCGATGATGCTGGCCTTGGTCTGCAGGAGGTCCTGGGTGGTCTCGACGATCAGCGCGTCCGAGCCGCCCGCGAGGAGGCCCTCGGCGTTCTGCTGGTAGCCGTCGCGCAGGATGTCGTACGTGGTGTGGCCGAGCGAGGGGAGCTTGGTGCCGGGGCCGATCGAGCCGAGGACCCAGCGCTGGCGGCCGTCCTTCGCGCCGAACTCGTCGGCGACCTCGCGGGCGATCCGGGCGCCGGACTCGGAGAGCTCGAAGATCCGGTCGGCGATCTCGTACTCGTTGGCGGCGGAGTGGTTCGCGCCGAAGGTGTTGGTCTCGACGCAGTCGACGCCGACCGCGAAGTACTCCTCGTGGACCGAGCGCACAATGTCGGGCCGGGTGATGTTGAGGATCTCGTTGCAGCCTTCGAGGTTCTCGAAGTCCTCCAGCGTGGGGTCCTGTGCCTGGAGCATGGTGCCCATCGCCCCGTCGGCCACCACCACGCGGGTGGCGAGTGCCTCTCGGAGTGCTTCTGCGCGGGTCCGGCTGTCGGCGGCGGATGTCGGCAACGAGGCCATGGATGATCTCCCAGGGATGCGACGGCTGTCGGCTTTGCGTCCTTCTTGGGGAAGGCGCACCTCGCCAGCCTAGCCCGACGACGCCCCGGTCCGCCGGGGCGTCCAGGGGACGGACCGTGTACGGCCTGCATGCTGTGCCGGGTGCGACACGTGCGGCCGGGTGGCGGAGACTTTCCCCCGGAGTCCGGCGCAGGTCGGCATCGACCGATAGTGTTCAGCATTGTCGAACCGAGGTGGAGGAGTACGGCGCGATGGCCAAGAACATCCAGTCGCTGGAGCGGGCGGCCGCGATGCTGCGTCTGCTGGCGGGGGCGAGCGCCGGCTCGGGCTCTCCGACATCGCCTCCTCGCTGGGGCTGGCCAAGGGCACCGCGCACGGCATTCTGCGCACCCTTCAGCTGGAGGGCTTCGTCGAGCAGGACGCCGCGTCGGGCCGCTATCAGCTGGGCGCGGAGCTGCTGCGGCTCGGCAACAGCTATCTGGACGTCCACGAGCTGCGGGCGCGCGCCCTGGTCTGGACGGACGACCTGGCCCGCTCCAGTGGCGAGAGCGTCCACCTCGGGGTGCTGCACCAGCACGGCGTGCTGATCGTCCACCACGTCTTCCGGCCCGACGACAGCCGCCAGGTGCTGGAGGTGGGGGCGATGCAGCCGCTGCACTCCACGGCGCTGGGCAAGGTGCTGTCCGCGTACGACCCGGTGGCGCACAGTGAGGTCATGGAGGCGGAGCGCCGCTCCTTCACCGGGCGCACCGTCACCGAGGCCGACGCGTTTGAGTCGATGCTCGACCTGATCCGGGCCCAGGGCTGGGCGGCCGACGCCGAGGAGACCTGGGAGGGCGTCGCCGCCGTGGCCGCCCCCGTGCACGACCGGCGCAGGATGCCGGTGGGCGCGGTCGCCGTGACCGGCGCGGTGGAGCGCGTGGCCCCGGGCGGCACGCTGCGCCCCGAGCTGATCGCGGCCGTGCGGGACTGCGCCCGCGCGGTCTCCCGGGATCTGGGCGCCGGCCGCTTCTGAGAGCCGCGCCGTACGGGGCCGGCACCGGCCGGTAACGATCCCGTCGCGCACCGAGTCGTGGGCCACAGAACCCTTGACGCTTCCTTCACTTCGGGGAAACACTGCCGTTCAACGGTCGGCATTGTCGAACGCCTAACGGCAATACGCGTTAGGGTGTGACAGTGCCAAGGGCCGGTCAAGCCCTTACAGATGGGCTGCCCACGCTTCGTGGATACCCATCTGGGGCGCGGAACACCGGCGGGACCGGTGATCCGCTCTCCCCTGGACGAAGGACAAAGGAGTCGCGGGTGTCCAGCTCCGACATTTTCATCGGCGAGACCATAGGTACCGCCGTACTCATCCTGCTCGGCGGCGGTGTCTGTGCCGCCGTCACGCTGAAGCGCTCGAAGGCCCGCGACGCGGGCTGGCTGGCCATCACCTTCGGGTGGGGCTTCGCCGTGCTGACCGGCGCCTACCTCGCCGGCGGCGTATCGGGCGCCCACCTCAACCCCGCGGTCACGGTCGGCCTGGCCATCCAGGGCGGCACGGAGTGGGGCGACGTCCCCCTCTACCTCGGCTCGCAGCTGCTCGGCGCGATGATCGGCGCCCTGCTGGTCTGGGCGGTCTACTACGGCCAGTTCCACGCCCACCTGACCGACCCGGAGATCGTCGGCACCCGGTCCACCGACGAGGGCATGGTCGACCAGACCGCCGCCCCGAAGGCGGGCCCGGTGCTCGGGATCTTCTCCACCGGTCCGGAGATCCGCAACGGCGTGCAGAACGTGATCACCGAGATCATCGCCACCGTCGTGCTGGTCCTGGCGATCCTGACCCAGGGCCTCAACGACAAGGGCAACGGCCTCGGCGTGCTCGGCGCGCTGATCACCGCCCTGGTCGTGGTCGGCATCGGCCTCTCGCTCGGCGGCCCCACCGGCTACGCCATCAACCCGGTCCGCGACCTCGGTCCGCGCATCGTGCACGCCCTGCTGCCGCTGCCGAACAAGGGTGGTTCGGACTGGGGCTACGCGTGGGTACCCATCGTGGGTCCGCTCGTCGGCGGCGCCCTTGCCGGCGGGCTCTACAACCTCGCCTTCGCCTAGCCGCTCGCTCATCACCTCACAGACTTCCGGGAGCACACCGTGACCGACGCACACACCACCGGCACCCACGGCACCGGGCCGTTCATCGCGGCCATCGACCAGGGCACCACCTCCAGCCGCTGCATCGTCTTCGACAAGGACGGCCGGATCGTCTCCGTCGACCAGAAGGAGCACGAGCAGATCTTCCCGAAGCCGGGCTGGGTCGAGCACGACGCGACCGAGATCTGGGAGAACGTCCAGGAGGTCGTCGCCGGAGCCATCGTCAAGGCCGGCATCACCTCCGCCGACGTCAAGGCGATCGGCATCACCAACCAGCGCGAGACCACGCTGCTCTGGGACAAGAACACCGGTGAGCCGGTGCACAACGCCCTGGTCTGGCAGGACACCCGCACCGACGCGCTCTGCAAGGAGCTCGGCCGCAACGTGGGCCAGGACCGGTTCCGCCGCGAGACCGGGCTGCCGCTCGCCTCGTACTTCGCCGGACCCAAGGTCCGCTGGCTGCTCGACAACGTCGAGGGGCTGCGCGAGCGCGCCGAGCGCGGCGACATCCTCTTCGGCACCATGGACTCCTGGGTCATCTGGAACCTCACCGGCGGCACCGACGGCGGCGTCCACGTCACCGACGTCACCAACGCCTCCCGCACCCTCCTGATGAACCTGCACACGATGGCCTGGGACGAGAAGATCCTCTCCTCCATCGGCATCCCGGCCGAGGTGCTCCCCGAGATCCGCTCCTCGGCCGAGGTCTACGGCAACGCCAAGGGCGGCATCCTCGACGGCGTCCCGGTCGCCTCCGCGCTCGGTGACCAGCAGGCGGCGCTGTTCGGCCAGACCTGTTTCGCCGAGGGCGAGGCCAAGTCCACGTACGGCACCGGCACCTTCATGCTGATGAACACCGGCTCCACCCCGGTGAACTCGTACAACGGGCTGCTCACCACCGTCGGCTACCAGATCGGCGACAAGCCCCCGGTGTACGCGCTGGAGGGCTCGATCGCGGTCACCGGTTCGCTGGTGCAGTGGATGCGCGACCAGATGGGCCTGATCAAGTCGGCCGCCGAGATCGAGACGCTGGCCTCCTCGGTCGAGGACAACGGCGGCGCGTACTTCGTGCCCGCCTTCTCCGGTCTCTTCGCCCCCTACTGGCGCCCCGACGCCCGTGGCGTCATCGCCGGTCTCACCCGTTACGTCACCAAGGCGCACATCGCCCGTGCCGTCCTGGAGGCCACCGCCTGGCAGACCCGCGAGATCAGCGACGCCATGACGAAGGACTCCGGCGTCGAGCTGACCGCGCTCAAGGTCGACGGCGGCATGACGTCCAACAACCTGCTGATGCAGACGCTCGCCGACTTCCTGGACGCGCCCGTGGTGCGCCCCATGGTCGCCGAGACCACCTGCCTCGGCGCCGCCTACGCCGCCGGTCTCGCCGTCGGCTTCTGGCCGGACACCGACGCGCTGCGCGCCAACTGGCGCCGGGCCGCCGAGTGGACACCCCGCATGGACGCGGACACCCGTGCCCGCGAGTACAAGAGCTGGCTCAAGGCCGTCGAACGGACCATGGGCTGGATCGAGGACGAAGAAAGCTGACGAGGAGCATCACCATGACCACCCTGCAGAGCGTTCCCGCCCTCGGAACGCACCCGGCCTCCGGCTCGCTGCCGAGCCGCGACGAGACCCGGGACCAGCTGTCCCGGGCCACGTACGACCTCCTGGTCATCGGCGGCGGCATCCTGGGCATCTCCACCGCCTGGCATGCCGCGCAGTCCGGGCTGCGGGTGGCTCTGGTGGACGCCGGCGACTTCGCCGGCGCCACCTCCTCCGCCTCCTCCAAGCTGCTCCACGGCGGTCTGCGCTACCTCCAGACCGGTGCGGTCAAGCTGGTCGCGGAGAACCACTTCGAGCGGCGCGCGGTCTCCCGCGAGGTGGCCCCGCACCTGGCCAACCCGCTCACCTTCTACCTGCCCGTCTACAAGGGCGGCCCGCACGGCGCGGCCAAGCTCGGCGCGGGCGTCTTCGCCTACTCCGCGCTCTCCGCGTTCGGCGACGGCGTCGGCCACGTCATCTCCCCGGCCAAGGCCCAGCGCGACGTGCCCGAGCTGCGGACGGACGACCTGAAGGCGGTCGCGGTCTACCGCGACGACCAGATGAACGACGCCCGCATGGCGCTGATGACGGTCCGCGCGGCCGTCGACGCGGGCGCGGTCGTCCTCAACCACGCGGCTGTCACCGGGCTCCGCTTCACCCGGGGCCGGGTCACCGGCGCCGAGCTGAAGGACAGCACCGACGGCACCGAGTTCGGTGTCGACGCCCGGCTCGTGCTGAACGCCACCGGCCCCTGGGTCGACCACCTGCGGAAGATGGAGGACCCGAACGCGGCCCCGTCCATCCGCCTCTCCAAGGGCGCGCACCTGGTCCTCAAGCGGACCCGGCCGTGGCGGGCGGCGCTGGCCACCCCGATCGACAAGTACCGCATCACGTTCGCGCTGCCGTGGGAGGACATGCTGCTCCTCGGCACGACGGACGAGGAGTACGAGGGCGATCCGGCGGACGTCTCGGTGACCGAGGCCGACACCGCGCAGATCCTCGACGAGGCGGCGTTCTCGATCAAGGACCAGCAGCTCTCGCGCGATCTGATCACCTACTCCTTCGCCGGTCTGCGGGTGCTGCCCGGCGGTCCCGGCGACACCTCCAAGGCCAAGCGCGAGACCGTCGTCACCGAGGGCCGTGGCGGGATGCTGTCGGTCGCGGGCGGCAAGTGGACGACCTTCCGCCACATCGGCCGTACGGTGATGAACAAGCTGGCCGCCCTGCCCGGGCACCCGCTGGCCGAGGACATGGAGCCGATGAACGCGCTGCCGCGGAAGCTGCCGCTCCCCGGTATCGCCAACCCGAACGCGGTCGCCCACCGGCTGCTCATCGACGGCCCCGCCCCCGGCCCGCGCATGGCCCCGGACACCGCCCGGCACCTGGCCACGCACTACGGCTCACTCGCCTTCGACATCGCCCGGCTGGCGAACGAGAACCCGGAGCTGGCCGAGCGCGTGCACCCGGACGCCCCGGAGATCTGGGCCCAGGTCGCCTACGCCCGGGACCACGAGTGGGCCGAGACGGCGGACGACGTGCTGCGCCGCCGGACCACGCTGACCATCCGGGGCCTGGCGACGGACGACGTCCGCGAGGGCGTCGAGAAGCTGCTGGCCGACCGGGACTGATCCACCCGACCCACCCCCACGGGTACGCGGACGGGGGCGGCTTCCTCTCGGGAGCCGCCCCCGTCCGCGTACCCGCGGCACACCGGCCGGGTGCCACACTCCCGCCATACGGGTGCAACGTGCCCCGGGGACAGTGGAGTTCATGCGATTCTCCGTGCTCTCCCTGATCGGTCACGATCCGCACCCGCTGACCGGTGACCTGCCCTCCGCCGCCGACCGGTTCGAAGAAGTGATCGATACGGCCTCGGTGGCGGAGAGGCTCGGCTTCGACGCCTGCTCCGTCGGCGAACGGCACGCGGGCGCCTTCCTCTCCTCCAGCCCGAACGTGGTGCTGGGCGCCATCGCGGCCCGGACGAGCACGATCCGGCTGCTCACCGGCGTGACCGTCGTCGCGATCCTCGATCCGGTCCGGGTGGCGGAGGACTTCGCGACGCTCGACCAGATCTCCCGGGGCCGTGTCGAACTGGTCGTCGGCAAGGGCGCGGAGGCGGGCCACTTCGACCTGTTCGGCCTGGAGGAGGAGCGGCAGTGGGACCTCCAGAAGGAGAAGTACGAGCTGCTGCGCCGGCTCTGGACCGAGGAAGGCGTCGACTGGGAGGGCGAGTTCCGGCCGCCGCTGAAGAACGTGACGACCGTGCCGCGTCCCTACGACGGTCTCCCCCGGATCTGGCACGGCTCGGCCACCAGCCTCAACTCGCCCGAGCTGGCGGCGAAGCACGGCGACCCGTTGTTCACGGCGAACGCCGTCCAGCCCCGTGAGGCGTACGCGAGGCTCATCGCCCACTACCGGGAGCGGTTCGAGGCGTACGGGCACGATCCGGCGGACGCGAAGGTGGCGGCCGGATCGGGCGGGCTGCTCATCGCGGACAGCTCGCAGACGGCCGTCACGCGGTACAAGGAGCTGTACGAGGCACGGGTGCGGCAGACGTTCAAGCCGCATCTGGCGGGCAGGGCCGGCTACAACACCCCCTTCCGCACGATCGAGGAGGCGATCGAGGGCGGCCCGCAGCTGATCGGCAGTCCGCAGCAGATCATCGACAAGATCCTCGGCTGGCACGAGGTCTACCGCCACGATCTCCAGTCGATCACCGTGGACGGCTTCGGGCTGGGCCGTCCCGAGCAGTTGGAGACGCTCCAGCGGTTCGCGGAGGAGATCGCCCCGGTCGTGCGACGGGAGGCGCCGTCCTCGCTGCGGGACTGATCGAACAGTGTTCACCCGGCCGTGCGAGAGGGCTGCGGCCGGGGGCCCGGGAAGCCGTAAGGTTGCTCCGTACGTATGGAGACATCGGAAGGAGGCCCGGGTGATCGAGCTCGAGTCGGTGCCCGAGCTGGTCGACCCGGTCATGGTGGCCGCGTTCGAAGGCTGGAACGACGCCGGGGACGCCGCCTCCACAGCGGTCGGTCATCTGGACCGGGAGTGGAAGGGCGAGGTGTTCGCGGCGCTGGACGCCGAGGACTACTACGACTTCCAGGTCAACCGGCCCACGGTGTGGCTGGACGGCAACACGCGGAAGATCACCTGGCCGACGACGCGGTTGTCCGTGGTGCGGGTGGGCGGCGACAAGCCCCGCGACCTGGTCCTGGTGCGCGGGATCGAACCGTCGATGCGCTGGCGGTCGTTCTGCAACGAGATCCTCGGCTTCGCCCATGAGCTGGGCGTCGAAATGGTCGTCATCCTGGGCGCGTTGCTCGGTGACACCCCGCACACCCGGCCGGTGCCGGTGAGCGGGGTCACCTCCGACGCGGACCTGGCGCGGACGATGGACCTGGAGGAGACACGGTACGAGGGCCCCACGGGCATCGTCGGGGTCCTCCAGGAGGCGTGCACGCACGCTGGGGTGCCCGCGGTCAGCCTGTGGGCCGCGGTCCCGCACTATGTGTCGCAGCCGCCGAATCCGAAGGCGACGCTGGCCCTGCTGAACCGTCTTGAGGACCTGATCGGGCTGCGCATCCCGCTGGGCGAACTTCCCGAGGACGCGCGGGCCTGGCAGCTCGGGGTGGACCAGCTGGCCTCGGAGGACAGCGAGGTCGCGGAGTACGTGCAGACGCTGGAGGAGGCGCGGGACACCGCGGAGCTGCCCGAGGCGTCCGGCGAGGCCATCGCCCGGGAGTTCGAGCGGTATCTGCGGCGGCGGGACGGCGGCCCCGGGCAGGGGCCGGGCGGCCATGCCACGGAGACCGGGGACGTCTCCTATCTGCGCGATCCGTCCGGCGGCCGCACCCGCCCGCCGAAGCCGCCGCGCCCGGAGACGGGACGCGGAAAGGCCTCCGACGACAAGGGCCCGAAGGGGTCGGACGACGCGTCGGGGCCCGACGGCGAGGAAGGCTCCGGCAGCCGTCCCGAGGAGGACGGCGAGGGCTAGGGCCGTGACGAACGGCGGGGCGCCGCACGGGAGATGATCCCGTGCGGCGCCCCTGTTCACGCGCCCCGGTACGGACTCAGGCGCAGTGGAACTTCGCCGCCGCCCAGTCGCCGTGGTCCCCCGTCTTGGACCCGTTGGTGTCGGTGACCTTCAGCCGCACCTGGCGTACGCCGTCGAGCTCCACGGCCACCGGCACGGTCGCCGAGGCGCCGGTCAGCTTCGGTGAGGTCCACAGCACCTTGCCGTCGCCCTCCACGGAGAACGCGACCTCGCCGTAGCCGTTGATCTCGTCGTCGATCCCGACGTCGGCGGTGAACGCCGTGCACCGGCCGCCGAGATGGACGGCGATGCCGGAGTCGGCGTGGGTGCCGATCCCCTTCTCGTACGTCTTCCCCGCGAGCGTCAGCGTCTTCCCGTCCTCGGCACCCGACTCCCCGTTGGAGCGGTCGCGTTCGGCCGGGCCGTAGCCGTTGCTCTCGGAGAGCCAGACGAGATCGCTCGCCCAGGCCTCGCCCTCGGGGGCCGGCGGCAGCACGGACACGGCGAGCCGCTGCTGACTCGTGCGGGTCTCCCCGGCTGCCCGGTAGCGGGCCAGTGCGGTGAGCCGGGTCTCGCGCACCTCGGCGTCCTTCGCCGGGGTGAGCGCCACCTCGACCCGGCGGGTGGCACCGGCCGGGATGCGGCCCGGGATCTTTACGGTGGCGGTCCGCCAGCCCTCGGGGACCTGGAGGGAGACCGTGGCGTCGGTGAGGTCGGACCGGCCCGCGGTCACGTCGACCTGGACCGTGCCGGGCGTGCCCGCTCCGGCCTCCTGGCCCGAGGGGGCGGTGAGGGCGGCGGCCGCCGAGGCCTTCTTGCCGCCGACCGCGCTGGTGCCCAGGAGCTTGACCGTGAACTTCTTCGCCGTGCTCAGCGGCGCGGTCTTCACGTGCACCACGCCGCCCCGGTCGTCGCGGTCGTACCACCAGCCCTGGCGGGCCTTGTCATAGGCGGCCTTCGAGGTCAGCTCGGGCAGCGTCCGGTCCAGCTTCACCGCGCGCGGCTCGGAGCCGGTGTGGACGGTGAACTCGTAGGGGCGGGCGGTCTGTTTGCCGGTGAAGCTGCCCCGACTCTCGTTGATCGTGACGGAGACGTCGCCCGCGCCGTGCTTCGGGGCGCGGACGTCGGCGCGCTGGGTGGCGTACTTCCCGTCGCGGTGCTCGCGGGTGACGCCGTCGTCCTCGTACAGGGTGAAGGAGGTGTCGCCCTGCGGGTAGACGTCCCAGGCCAGCGGGGAGTCGGCGGTGCGGTCGCGGTACGAGCGGATGCCCGGCCACATCGGGACGGCCGCGCCCGCCTTCACGAAGAGCGGCAGGGTGTCGAGCGGGGCGCTGTAGGAGTCGATGGTGGTGGGGCCCTCGTAGGTGCGGCCGCTCCAGTAGTCGATCCAGGTGCCCTTGGGGAGGTAGATGTCCTTGCGCTCGGTGGTGTCCTGGTAGACGGGCGCCACGAGGAAGTGCTCGCCGGAGAGGAACTCGTACTTCGCGGCCTCCGTCGACGCCTTCGGGTCGTCGGGGTATTCGAGGACCAGCGGGCGGACCATGCCGACACCGGTCCTGTTGGCCTCGTGGGCGTAGCTGTACTGGTAGGGCAGCAGCGACTCCTTGAGCTTGAGGTAGTCGCGGTTGATCGAGGTGTAGGGCTCGCCGTGGCGGAAGGGCTGCTTGTCCATGGGGGCCCAGCCGTCCATGGTCATCGTGGTGCCGAGGAACATCTTCCACTGGAGGTCGCGGGTGTACGTCTTGGCGCTGCCGCCGAAGATCCCGTCGACGTCACCGGTGGTGTAGGCGAGTCCGGACATGGTGGCGCCCGCGTAGGTGGGGATCTGCCAGCGGATGTACTCCCAGGTGCCGGACTGGTCGCCGGACCACTGGACTCCGCAGCGCTGCGCGCCGGCCCAGCTCTCGGGGGCCCAGGTGAAGCCGCGGGCGTCGCTGTGGTCTTCGATGCCCTGGTAGGCGTCCTTGCAGGCGTCGAGGGCGAACTTGTAGCCGGGGCCGACCCAGGCGACGTCCAGCTTGGCGACCCGCTGGCCGGCCTTGACCTGGGCTTCGAGGTTCTCGATGCCGTCCTCGGTCCACAGGCCGAGCTCCATGTTGCGGTCCTTCAGGCCCTGGGCGGTCTCCTCCAGGTCCTCGTAGCCGCAGCCGTAGCCGTCGTTGACGAGCATCCAGCCGTTGGGCATGTCGTTCTCGACGTAGCCGTCGGCGACCTTCAGCGAGTCCAGGGTGCGGCGCTCGCCCCGGTTGGCGTTGTGGAGGTAGCAGTCGGCGTCGCCGATCTCCATGCCGTAGACGGGCGGCAGGAAGGGTTTGCCGGTGAGGTCGGTGTACTGGCCGATGACGTCCTTGGCGGCGTCGGCCCCCTCGCCCGCGAAGTAGTAGGCGTCGAAGCGCTGTTCCTTCGCACTGGTCGTCACCGGGTCGGTGAACGCGTAGGTGCCCGGGACATAGGTGTTGCGGAAGACGCCGTAGCCGGCCGACGAGAGGTAGAACGGTACGGAGTTGGGGTGGCCTCCGTCGTCCCAGTTGTAGTCGACGGCGACCTCGACGGTCTTGTCGCGGTGGGTGGTGTTGCCGCGGCCGTTCTGCATCCCGGCCCCGTAGAACTGTTCCTCCGCGCCCCGGGCCAGCGTCTGGACGGTCTTCTCACCGGTCCAGCTCAGGCCCTTCGTCTCGGACCAGATGCGGCTCCCGTCCGCCCGGTGCAGGGCGAAGCGCAGCGGCTTCTTGTAGGCCCGCAGGGTGACCTCGCCCGTCGACAGCTCGTAGCGGTCGCCGCGCTCCTTCCAGCGGGTGCGGGGCGGCTCGCCCTGGGGCAGGACGATGTCGTCGCCGGTCGGGTCGGTGAACTTCCCGTCCGGGGCGAGCTCGATACGGAAGGTCTCCTTCGAGACGAAGCTGACCCGGGCCTCGGCCTGCCCGGCGGTCAGCCGGTAGACCGCTCCGTCCGCGCGGAAGCCGGTCACGTCCCCGACGGTGGTGGTCTCCGTGCTCTCCGGCGGGGCCTCGTCGGCGTGGGCCCCGCCGGGCCCCGAGAGGGCCGCGAGCAGTCCGAGCAGTGCGGCAACTGCCGCCGCTCTCATGCGCGTTGATGTTTGCATAGAAGGCTTTTAGCGCAACTTCGAGCACATGACCATGGACAAAAAGGAACCGGCCCCGAACTTCGTAGAGAAGTCCGAGGCCGGTTCGAGCCATCGGGCGGGCGGGAAATCCGCCTACAGCGCGACCCCCAGCAGGGCGTCGACCGTACGCGAGACGAGGCCGGGCGCGCCCTCGTCGGTGCCGCCCTCCGCGCCCTGGAGCGCGGCCCAGCGGTCCACCGCGGCGAGCGCTGCGGGGCTGTCCAGATCGTCCGCGAGGGCTTCGCGGACCTGCTCGACCAGCGCGTCGGCGGACGGCCCGTCGGGGCGCGAGACGGCGGCCCGCCAGCGCGCGAGGCGCTCGACGGCGTCGGCCAGCACCTGGTCGGTCCACTCCCAGTCGGAGCGGTAGTGGCGGGAGAGCAGTGCGAGCCGGATGGCCGCCGGGTCCACGCCGTCGCGCCGCAGCGCCGAGACAAAGACCAGGTTGCCGCGCGACTTGGACATCTTCTCGCCGTCCAGGCCGACCATGCCCGCGTGGACGTAGGCCTGGGCGAAGGGGTGCTCGCCGGTCAGGGCCTGGGCGTGCGAGGCACCCATCTCATGGTGCGGGAAGGCGAGGTCGGAGCCGCCGCCCTGGATGTCGAAGCCCATGCCGAGGTGGTCCAGCGCGATGGCGACGCACTCGATGTGCCAGCCCGGGCGGCCGTCGCCCAGGGAGGCTCCGTCCCAGCTCGGCTCGCCCGGGCGGGCGGCCATCCAGAGCATCGGGTCGAGGGGGTTCTTCTTTCCGGGGCGCTCGGGGTCGCCGCCGCGCTCGGCGGAGAGCAGGCGCATCGCCCCGGCGTCGAGGCCGGAGACCTCGCCGAAGTGCGGGTCGGCGTCGACGGAGAAGTAGATGTCGCCGTCCAGTTCGTAGGCGGCGCCCGCGTCCCGGAGGCGTTCGACGAGGGGCACGATGCCCGGTATGGCCTCGACCGCTCCGATGTAGTGCCGCGGGGGCAGCATCCGCAGGGCGGTCATGTCCTCGCGGAAGAGTGCCGTCTCGCGCTCCGCGAGCTCGGTCCAGTCCTGACCGTCGCGCACGGCCCGCTCCAGCAGCGGATCGTCCACGTCGGTCACGTTCTGGACGTAGTGAACCTGCCGCTTGGTGTCGAGCCACACGCGCTGAACGAGGTCGAACGCGTTGTAGGTCGCCGCATGACCCATGTGGGTCGCGTCGTACGGCGTGATGCCGCAGACGTAGATGCGGGCGACGGGACCGGGGTCAAGGGTGATCCGTCCGCCGGTCGCGGTGTCGTGGATCCGAAGGTCGCGGCCCTTGCCGGGCAGGGCGGGGACCTCAGAAGCGGGCCAGGCATGCATGTCATGAGCGTAACCGGACGTTGCTTCCGGATACGAACCGGCTCCGCAAACCTGTCCGAAGAGGCCCCCTTGCGTGCAGCCCCCGACAGGCGGTAACGGGCAGGTGGCCGTCCGGCGCGTGCTACACCGGCGGCCAGGGGATCGGCGGCCACTGGCCGCTCGGCTTCGGGTGCACGGCGCTCTTGAGCAGCCCGTCGACCCGCTCCCGCAGGGCCTCCAGCTCGGCCGGGGTGATCAGTTCGGCCATCCGGGTGGCGAGGGCGGCCCCCGGCGCCAGCTCGGCGGCGAGCCGGCCCAGCACCGCCAGGGCCTCCTCGGTGAGCGGTTCGCCCGCCCAGCCCCAGAGCAGGGTCCGCAGCTTGTCGTCGGCGTTGAAGGTGACGCCGTGATCGATGCCGAAGAGCCGCCCGCCGGGCGCGGGCAGCAGATGGCCGCCCTTGCGGTCGCCGTTGTTGATCACCGCGTCCAGCACCGCGAGCCGCCGCAGCCGGGAGTCGTCCGCGTGCACCAGCAACGCGGTCCTCCCCTCCCCACGTCCGCGAAGCCCACGGCCTTCCAGCCGTCGCCCGGCTCCTCGCCCTCGACGAGCGCCAGCAGCTCCGGGGCGTCCGCACCGTCCTCGGGTCTGTCGATCCAGAGCTGGACCATGCCCTGCCCGTACGGCCCGTCCCGCAGCACGGTCGGCGGCACGAGGTCCCAGCCGGTCACCCGGGAGATCTCGTAGGCGGCGACCTCCCGCTGGGCGAGGGTGCCGTCGGGGAAGTCCCAGAGCGGCTGCTCCCCCGCGACCGGCTTGTACGCGCAGGTGTGCTCCTCGCCGTCGTACGCCACCGTGCAGTGCAGCACCGCATTGGACGCCCCGCCGACCCGCCCGAGGACGGTGAGCGTGCCCTCGGTGAGCAGAGTGAGCAGCTCGGGGTCGGTCAGGCTCCGCGACGGTATCCGTTCTGGCGCGGGCATACGTGTCCTTCCGGATCGAGCGGCAGGCTGCACAGCGGGCACGGCGGGCGGCCGGCGTTGACGACGTCCAGGGCCCGCTTGGCGAAGGCGCGGGCCTGGGCGCCGCTGAGCCGGACGCGGAGCATCGGCGGGCCGTTCTCCTCGTCCTGGAGGAGCTTCTCCTCGGCCTCCGCGAGGTCGTCCTCGGAGTCGGCGTCGAGCTCGACGAGGGCCTGCGCCTCGACGATCATGCGCTGTTCCTCGCCGTCCCAGGCCAGGGCCATGGTGCCGACCCGGAACTCCTCCTCGACGGGCACGTCGAGCGGCGCGGTGTCGGTGACGTCGGTGGGTGCCACGGCGGGCACCGGGGAGTTGCCGCCGGTGCGGCGTACGACCTCGTCGAGCAGTTCGTCGATCCGCTCGGCGAGCGCGGCGACCTGGGTCTTCTCCAGGGCGACGCTGGTGACCCGGCCCTGGGAGGACGCCTGCAGGAAAAACGTACGGCGGCCAGGCAGCCCGACCGTACCGGCCACGAACCGGTCCGGTGGGTCGTAGAGGAACACCTGACGGGACACGTCCTGCTCCCTTGAGCTTCGATGGTGGTTGGGCGGCGCTACGGCGCGTCCACCCTACTGCCCGGAGCGATCACGGCGCGCCCGCGCCGCCCCCGACCGTCGCGTCCGCCGAACCGTCACCGGTGGGGGACGCGGCGGCGTCCGCCCCGACGGCGTGTTCGCGGGGCGCCAGGGAGTCCAGGTCGCCGGTGTCGCCGAGCCGCAGGAGGAAGGGCCGCAGCCGGGTGTAGCGGATCGCGGTGACCGAACAGGGGTCGACGTGGATGCGCTGGAAGAGGTCCAGGTGCATGCCCAGGGCGTCGGCGACGAGGGACTTGATGATGTCGCCGTGCGAGCACATGACGTACGTGGCGTCCTCGCCGTGCTCCGCCTCGACGCGCTCGTTCCAGTCGCGCACGGCGTCGACGGCGCGGGCCTGCATGGCGCGCATGGACTCACCGCCGGGGAAGGCCGCGGCGGAGGGGTGCTGCTGGACGACCGACATCAGCGGCTCGTCGGCGAGTTCGGCCAGCTTCCGGCCCGACCAGTGGCCGTAGTCGCACTCGCTGATCCGGTCCTCGGTGTGCAGGGGCAGGCCCGGGCGCGCGTCGAGGAGCGGCTGGAGGGTCTGCCGGCAGCGTTCCAGGGGGCTGCTGACGGCGAGGACCGGGACGACGGCGGCGAGCCGGCCGGGGAGGGCCGCGGCCTGTCCGGCGCCGCGTTCGTCGAGAAGGACGCCGGGGGTGCGGCCCGCGAGCACCCCGGCGGTGTTGGCGGTGGACCGTCCGTGGCGTACGAGGATCAGCGTGGGCATACCCGCCAGCGTACGTCCGAGGTGCGTGGGGACGGGTTCACGGGGAAGAATGCCCGCCGTGATCGTGGACTGTGCCATCTACCGGGACGGGCGCCGCACCGAACGGCCCGACGACTTCTCCGACGCCTTGGACGAGGCGCGCGCCTCTCAGGACGCCTTCCTGTGGATCGGCCTGCACGAGCCGACAGAGGTGGAGTTCAGCCTCGTGCGCGCCGAGTTCGCGCTGCATCCGCTGGCCGTGGAGGACGCGCTGCGAGCGCACCAGCGGCCCAAACTGGAGGTGTACGACGACTCCCTGTTCGTGGTGCTCAAGCCGGTCGTCTACGAGCCCGAGAGCGACACGGTCAGCGCCGACGAGCTGATGGTCTTCATAGGGGACTCGTTCGTGGTGACGGTCCGGCACGGCGAGGGCGCCCCGCTGGCGGCCGTGCGCCGGCGGCTGGAGTCCGAGCCCGAGGTCCTGAAGCACGGCCCGACGGCGGTGCTGTACGCGGTCAGCGACGCGGTCGTGGACCACTACATGGACGTGGCGGGCGAGCTCCAGGTCGACCTGGAGGAGCTGGAGACGCAGGTCTTCGCGCCGACCGGCTCCGGCGACTCGAAGAACACCGCCGGCCGGATCTACACCTTCAAACGGCAGGTGCTGGAGTTCCGCCGGGCGGCCGGGCCGCTGACCGGCCCGATGGACCGGCTCTCGGGGGCGGGCGTGCCGTTCGTCCACGAGCACGCGCAGCCGTTCTTCCGGGACGTGGCCGACCATCTGATCCGCGCCAACGAGCAGGTGGAGGGGTTGGACCGGTTGCTCTCGGACATCCTGTCGGCGCATCTGGCGCAGATGGGCGTGCGGCAGAACGACGACATGCGCAAGATCTCCGCCTGGGCGGCCATGGCCGCCGTCCCGACGATGGTGGCGGGCGTCTACGGCATGAACTTCGACCACATGCCGGAGCTGCACTGGACGTGGACGTATCCGGCGGTGGTCGCGCTGATGGGCTCCGCGGTCTACGGGCTGCACCGGCTGTTCAAGCGTCGCGGCTGGCTCTAGCGGCCCCGGGAGGGCCGCTGGAGCCAGGGCCTCAGGCGTACTCGTGCTCGGGCACCGCGGGGCTGCCGAGCGCGTTGCGCCGCTCCGGCATCTCCAGGGTCACCATGCGCCGCCAGCCGACGAGGCGCTCGTACGCGTACACCGCGTGGATGCCCGCGGCGAGGACGGCGGCCTTGGGGCGGGACCAGCCGAGGATGCGGCCCATGTTGGCCATCACGGCGAGGCTGACGTCGCGGTAGACGCGGATCTCGGCCAGGGCGCACTCGCGCATGATCCGCTGGATGGTCCGGCCGTGCCCCTCGCGGGCGAGGGCGAGCAGTTCCTCGTGGCAGTAGGCGAGGTGGTTGTCCTCGTCGTTGGAGATCATCTTCACCGCGCGGCCGATGTCGGCGTGGTCGGCGAAGTAGCGGCGCAGCAGCTGCATCTGCTCGGACGCGCGCTGCTCGGTGATCCGGCTGTGGGCCAGATAGGTGATGATGTCGCGCTCGGTGAGCCGCTCCTCGCCGCGCAGCCGGGAGTGCGCGAGGCCGATGCCCTGCTGCTCCAGGAGCATCGTGTAGTCCGTCTCCGGCGGGACCTCGACGGGCGGCAGTCCGCGCTTCTTCAGAAGGGCGTTGAAGATCCGGCCGTGCTTGTCCTCGTCGGCGCCGTGCCGGACGATCCTGGGGGCCAGCTCACGGCGGCCCTCCGGGACGAGGGCGGCGATGCGGGCGTTCTCCCAGCCGCCCTGGGCCTCGCCGCTCGCGGCGATGGAACAGAAGAGCCGGTAGGACTCGTCGTTGTCCAGGATCTCCTGGAACAGGGTCTGCGCAGAGAGCATGAGGGCCACCTCCGTACCCGTTTTCCGCGGAGCCCAGGTCCGCGGAGCGGTGTTCCGCAGAACGAGTCAAATGGGCTACGGGGCGGTCGGCAACCGGAGCGGTCACGCACCGCGCACAACGCCGGCCGGTGGCGCCCACGGCCGGGGCGCCCCCGGGACGGCGTAACTCTTGGGCGCGTCGCGCGTTGTTCCTGCTGACGGCCGTGGCGGGGAAGACCCCCGAGCCCCCACCACGGCCGTAGTGCTGCCCCGGGCTTACGCGAGGCCGGAGCGCTCCAGGGCGTCCGTGCCGGCGCGCAGGGCGGTGAGCCGCTCCTCCAGGGTGAAGCCGGCCGGGGCGAGGTTGAGCGTGGTGACCCCGGCGGCCGCGTAGGCCTGCATGCGGTCGGCGATCCGCTCGACGGGGCCGAGCAGCGCGGTCTGGTCGATCAGCTGGTGCGGTACGGCGGCGGCGGCCCCGGCCTTGTCCCCGTCCAGGTACTTGTCCTGGATCTCGGCGGCCTCCTTCTCGTACCCCATGCGCTGGGCGAGCTGGTTGTAGAAGTTCTGCTTCCGGCTGCCCATCCCGCCGACGTACAGGGCGGTGTACGGGCGGAACATGTCGGCGAGGCCGGTCACGTCGTCGCCGACGGCGAGCGGCAGCGTCGGGCTGACGTCGAAGCCCTCCATGGACTTGCCGGCCTTCTCGCGGCCCGCGCGCAGCGGCTGGATCGCGGTCTCCTCCAGGTGCTCGGCGGAGGGGAAGATCAGCAGGGCGCCGTCGGCGATCTGACCGGTCTGCTCCAGGTTCTTGGGGCCGATGGCGGCGATGTAGAGCGGGATGTGCTCGCGCTGCGGGTGCACGGTGAGCTTGATCGGCTTGCCCGGGCCGCCGGGCAGCGGCAGCGTCCAGTGCGCGCCCTCGTAACTCACGCGCTCCCGGGTCATCGCCTTGCGGACGATCTCCACGTACTCGCGGGTGCGGGCCAGCGGCTTGTCGAACTTCACGCCGTACCAGCCCTCGGAGACCTGCGGGCCCGAGACGCCGAGGCCGAGCCGGAAACGGCCGCCGGAGAGCGAGTCGAGGGTGGCCGCGGTCATCGCCGTCATGGTGGGCTGCCGGGCCGGGATCTGCATGATGGCGGAGCCGACGTCGATCGACTCGGTCTGGGCCGCGACCCAGGTCAGCACGGTCGGGGCGTCGGAGCCGTACGCCTCGGCCGCCCAGCAGACGTCGTAGCCGAGCCGGTCGGCCTCCTGCGCGACGGCGAGGTTGTCGCCGTCCATGCCGGCGCCCCAGTAACCGAGATTGATGCCGAGCCGCATAGCCGCTCCCCTTACTGATCAGTAACGTCCCTTTCTCCGGACTCTAGCGCGGGCGGCGGCGATCCGGCAGGCCCGGCGGACCTCGGGTTGTCCACAGCCCCTGCACCGCGTGGGGCCGTGGCCAGTAATCTCAGCGCCCATGGAGCAGAGGCATCTCGGCCGTACCGGCCTTCGCGTGTCCCGGATCGGGCTCGGCACCCTCACCTGGGGCCGCGACACGGACGAGCACGACGCCGCCGACCAGCTGAAGGCCTTCTGGGACGCGGGCGGCACCCTGGTGGACACCGCCGATGTGTACGGGGGCGGCGAGGCCGAGTATCTGCTCGGGCGGCTCGTCGGCAGCCTGATCCCCCGTGAGGACCTGGTCATCGCCACGAAGGCCGGAAACGTCCCCGATCCCTACCGCCGCGTCAACGCCTCGCGCGGGCATCTCCTGGCCGCCCTGGACGCCTCCCTGGAGCGGCTCGGCACGGATTACGTGGACCTGTGGCAGGTCCACGCCTTCGACCCGGCGACCCCGCTGGAGGAGACCCTCCAGGCGGTGGACCTGGCCGTCTCCTCGGGCCGCGTGCGCTACGCGGGCGTGTCGGACTTCTGCGGCTGGCAGCTCGCGAAGGCCGCCACCTGGCAGCTCGCCGCGCCCGGGTCGCGCACCCGGCTGGCCAGTACGCAGATGGAGTACTCGCTGCTCCAGCGGGGCATCGAGCGCGAGGTGCTGCCCGCCGCGCTGGACCTCGGGATCGGGCTGCTGCCGTCCTCGCCGCTGGGGCGCGGGGTGCTCACCGGCAAGTACCGCCAGGGCACCCCGGCCGACTCACGGGGCGCGTCCGAACGGCTCGCCCCGTTCGTCGAGCCGTATCTCGACGACGCGGCGGCCCGGGTCGTGGACGCGGTGGCGACGGCGGCGGACGGCCTGGCGACGAGCCCGCTCCAGGTGGCGCTCGCCTGGGTCCGGGACCGGCCGGGGGTGGCCGCGCCGATCCTCGGTGCGCGCAACGCCGGGCAGCTCACGGAGGCTTTGTCGGTGGAGGCGCTTAGTCTTCCCTACGAGATCTGCCAGGCGCTCGACGACGTGTCGGCGCCCGTGCACCGCTACCCCGACCAGGACTGGAGCACGCTGTGACTGCGCTTCCCGGGGATACCCCCGGCACCGGCGGCACGGACACCCCGCAGGACGCCGTGTCCCCGCCGGACGAGGCCGGGGCCCAGGAGCCCGCGGCGGACGCCGACCCCGCGAGCGACGGGGCCGCGGACGCCGAGGTGGTCGCCCCCGCGAGCACGGAGGCCGCCGAGCCCGACGCCGGGGCCGAGGCTGAGGCCGCGAGCACTGCGGGCGAGGCCGCCGACGCCTCGCCCGCCCCCGCGCTCTCGGAGGCGCAGGCCGAGCTGGCCGCCCAGCGCGAGCTGCGGGAGCGCATCGAGCAGCGCAAGGCGGCGAAGGCCGCGCCCATCGCCGCCGGTGCGGGTCTGAGCGGCACGGCCGCCGATCTGCTCGCGGCCGTCCGCGCCGTGGAGAGCGGCGAGAAGACAGGCTCCGCGTTCTTCGCATCGCCCGCCCCGGCACAGGCCCCCCGGCGCACCGCCCCGGCCGCCGCCCAGCCGCCCCGGACCCCCGCGCCCCAGGCCACCCCCGCCCCGCAGAGCGCCTCTCCGGAGGCCCTGGACGCGGTGCGCTCGGTGCTCGTGGAGGGCGGGGCCCCCGAGGCGCTGGCCCGCCCGGCCGCCGGCGCGCTGGGCGAACAGGCGGCCGAGCTGCTGCGCACCGACCCCTGGCAGCTGCTGGCCGTGCCCGGTGTGCGGCCGGAGCAGGCCGACGGCTTCGCCCGGGCCCTGCTGGGCGCCGACTGCGGCCCGGACGACGGCCGCCGGACGGCGGCCCTGGTCGGCTGGGTGCTGGAGCGCGCCGCTCTCCAGGGCCACACGGCCCTGGACGCCGAAGCCGTCCGGGCGGCGCTCGCCGAGCGTGCGGTGAGCGACCCGGACGCGGCGGTGCGCGAGTCCGTCGAGGAAGGTGTCGCCCTGCTCTTCCAGGAGGGCGGGGACGAGGAGCCGGACGAAGTCGAGACGGACGAGGGCGGCCTCGCCCCGGACGCCGATACGCCCCGGGAGCCGGTCCGGGTCCTGCTGGGCCTCGACCGCTATGCGCTGGCCGAGGAGAGTCTCGCCGACGGCCTGGCCCGGCTGGTCAACACCTGCGAGAAGGCCGCCGACTGGGCGGAGGCCGCTGCCGCCGCCCCGAGCCCGTCGGCCGCCGAGCTGATCCGTACGACGGCAGCCGCCGGGCTGGTCGCGCACAGCGGCGGTGAGGCGGCGCGGGCCGAGCCCGCCGCACTGATCGCCGCGGCACGGGGTCTGGGGCTCCGGGCCTTCGGCGCGGCCCACAGCGAGGACGGGCGGCGGCGGCTCGCGGCGGCCGTCGGCGATCCGGACACGGCGGTCACGCCGGCCGGCCTGCTGTCCGGTGCCCAGGGCCCCGGCCGGGACGAGGACGGGGCTCTCGCCCTGGACCTCCTGGTCGTGCTGGACGCCCCGCAGCTGGACGTGGAGGGCGCGGCGGCGCTGGTCGAGGCGCTGGCCGACGGCGCCCGGCTGGTGCTGAGCGGTGACCCGGGTGTGCTGGGCTCCGCCGGCGCCGGGCGGGTGTTCGCCGATGTGCTGGCCGCCCGCACCTGCCCGCAGGTCGTCTCCCGCACCCCGGACCCCGGACCGATCGGCGAGCTGGTCTCCGGCATCGGCATCGGCGAGCTGAACCAGGTCGACGCCCCCGGCAAGGAAGTGGTGATCGTCCCCGTCCGGGACGCGGGCGAGGCCGTCCACCGCACCGTGCAGCTGGTCGCCGACTCGGTGCCCCGGGCGTTCTCCATCCCCGCCGAGGAGACCCAGGTGATCACGGTGGGCCACGGCGGGGCCGCCGGGACCAGGGTGCTCAACGAGGCGCTGAAGCAGCGGCTCAACCCGGGCCCCGGCCGGTTCGGCGGTTTCGACCCGGGCGACCGCGTCGTCCATGTGCCCGCGCCCGGCCGCGCGGTGCCCGGAGTGGTGCGCTCGGCCGACGCCGAGGGGCTGCGTCTGGACTGCGGGGGCGTCCCCGTCGTCGTACCGCAGGAGAGGGTGGAGTCGTCGGTGCGGCACGGCTGGGCCCTCAGCGCCCACCAGGCGGCCGGGATGCGCTGGCCCGCCGCGGTGGTCGTGCTGCCCGGCGACGCGGCGCAGGGCCTGAGCCGGCCGTGGGTGTACACCGCGTTCGGCCGGGGCGAGCGGCATCTGTCCGTGGTGCACGGGGTGGACCAGGCGCTCCCCCGCGCGGTGGCGCAGGTCCCGGCCCAGGAGCGGACGACCCGGCTGCGCCCGCTCCTCGAAGCGCTCCCGACGCCCGACGCCGCTTCCTGAACGGCGGCACGGACAGAGCGGTGGGCCCCGGCGCGATGCGCGCCGGGGCCCACTGTCACGTCCGGTGCGGGAACGGGCTCAGGTCAGGCGCCGCCCGCCGCCGGTCCGGCGAAGTCCTCGTCCGGTTCGTCCTCCTCGTCGAAGACCGCGCTGACGTCGAAGCGGCAGACCACCCGTTCGGGGTCGGCGTCCTCGAAGGGGGCGCCGAGCCACTCCCCCGGTTCCGGTGCCGTTTCCCCGGCCGAGACCCAGAGGGTGGAGTCGCCCTCCTCCAGGCCGAACTCCTTGTGCCGGGAGGCGATCTCGTCCGGTTCGTACTCGCCGAAGAGGACGCCGAGCGCGGCGTGGACGCTGGTGCCGACCACCGGGGTCGTGTCCTCGCCGCCCGGACCCGCGTCGACGTCGGCGAGGCGCTGGGCCTGGGCGAGGAGACGCTCGGGCTCGGCGACCACGTAGTCGCGGCGGATCAGGACACTGAGCGCGCTGGGCTCCGCGGGACCGGCGTAGGGAGGCAGGGAGTCGTCCGCGCCCGGGATCTCGAAGGGGGTGACTTCGTCGTAGCGGTCGTAGAGGAGTTCGTCGTAGACCTCGGCGGCAGCGGCCAGGGCGTTGAACGCGTCGTAGACGGCGGGGTCGTCGTCCCCGGTACGGCGTTCGACCGCGTCGAGGTGACGGTCGATCGCGGCTTTGACCGCCTCGGCGGCGGCACGTACCTCGGCAGCGGTGGGCTGCGCAGCATCAGACATAGTGCAGACGCTATCCGTAGCGGGGCTCTGCCCGCACAATAGATGCGATGCCGGAATACGAATTCATCGACGTGTACGTGCCGCGCGGGGTCTCCCGCAAGGATGCGGCCCGACTCCTGACCGACCACGCCGAGTACGGACACTGGGAGCTGGACCGCCTGACGCTCCGCAGGGACGGCAGCCGCAGAGTGCGACTGCGCCGACGGATCATCCGTCAGCTGCGGGCGACCTGGTGACAGGGAGCGGGCCCCGCGGTGGCGGGGCCCGCTCTCCTTCGTGCGGTGAGCCGTGCTGGGCGCGCCCGGATCAGGCGGCGCTGCGCGAGCGGCGGTAGAGCACCGATCCGGTGCCGGCGAACAGCAGTCCGGCGCCGGCCGGGATGAGCATGTCGAGCCCGTCACCACCGGTCTGTGCGAGCTGCTCGCGGGGAACGTTCCGGGTCTCGGGGGCGTTCGGCTCGGGCGGCTGGCTGACCGGCGGGTCGACCGGCTTCTCCGGGGTGACCGGGGGCTTCTCCGGCTGCTCGGGCGGCGGGGGCGGAACCTCGGAGTCGTTGGAGCAGCTGTTGCCGAAGACGGGGTTCAGCAGTCCGCCGACGGTGACGCTGTTCCCGCAGAGGTTCAGGGGGATGTCGATCGGCGCCTGAATCGCGTTGCCGGAGAGAATGCCGGGCGAGCCCTGGGCGACCCCTTCCGCCGCGGCGCCGCCGCCCGGAGCCCGGTGACGGCCCGTGCCGGGCTCGGAGGTGCGGTCCGAGGCCGTGGTGTCGCCGGCCTGGGCGCCGTTCCCGGAGCCGCCGGGGACCGAGCGGTCCTGGGCGCCGCCGGACCGGTCGGACGCGGATCGGTCGGACGCGGATCGGTCGGACGCGGATCGGTCGGACTGCGCGGACCGGTCGGACCCTGCTGATCCGTTTCCGCAGTCGTTTCCGCTGGCGGGGTTGAGCAGTCCGCCGACGCTGACGGAGTTTCCACAGACGTTGACCGGGATGTCGATCGGGACCTGGACCGAGTTGCCGGACAGCACGCCTGGCGAGCCGGAGGCGGTGCTCGCCGCTCCGGAGTCGGCGTGGGCGTATCCACCGCTCAGCGCGAGCACTCCGCCCGCAGCCGCCATGGTGATCAGGCCTTTACGAGTGACCTGTCGCATAGGTTCGTTTCCTGCCTTCTGGCTTCCGAAAAACCCCCGGACATGACCGTGCGGGAGCCGAATGCCGAACGGTCCCGGAGTGCATGGAGTGCACTCCGGGACCGGTCGAGCTCAAACCCTTACGGGTTGACGTTCAACGATCAGGCGTTGACGCAGGTGTTGCCGAAGGCGGGGTTCAGCAGACCGATCACGGAGACCGTGTTGCCGCACACGTTGACCGGCACGTGGACCGGAACCTGGACGACGTTGCCGGAGAGCACGCCGGGGCTGCCGATGGCCGCACCCTGGGCGCCCGCGTCGGCGGAAGCCATGCCCGCACCCGCGAGAACGAGGCCACCGGTGGCAGCCGCAACTGCGACGACCTTCTTGATCATGATTCCTCCTAGTTGGAAAATGCGGTCCCAGCCGCGGACCGCAAACCTTGTAACGAGGAGGAATTCGCGGGGCTACGTGTGAACGGCCCGTTTCACTCGTTCGGACATGTCCGCACAGGTGGCCGAATCGGCGTTGAATCGGTCATGGACCGGTCAGGAGTGGTCGATGAAGCGGTCGAGCACCCGCACGCCGAACTGGAGCCCGTCGACCGGGACCCGCTCGTCGACGCCGTGGAACATCCCGGCGAAGTCCAGCTCCGGCGGCAGCTTCAGCGGGGCGAAGCCGAAGCCCCGGATGCCCAGGTCGTCGAAGGACTTGGCGTCGGTGCCGGCCGAGAGCATGTACGGCACGGCCCGGGCGATCGGGTCCTCGGCGACCAGCGCGGTCTGCATGGCGTCGACCAGCGCCCCGTCGAACGTGGTCTCCAGGGCCTTGTCCGCGTGCACGTCCTCGCGCCGGACGTTAGGACCGAGGATCCGGTCCAGGTCGGCGAGGAACTCCTCCTCGTACCCCGGCAGGTACCGGCCGTCGACATGGGCGGTCGCCTGGCCCGGGATGACGTTGACCTTGTATCCGGCGCCGAGCTGGGTGGGGTTGGCGGTGTTCTGGAGGGAGGCGCCGATGAGCTTGGCGATACCGCCGAGCTTGGCGAGCGTCTCGTCCATGTTCTCCGGGTCCAGCTCGGTGCCGAGCGCGTCGGAGAGCTCGTCCAGGAAGTGCCGCAGCGTCTTGGTGACCCGCACCGGGAACTTGTGCCGGCCCAGCCGCCCGACCGCCTCGGACAGCTCGGTGATGGCGTTGTCCTTGTGGATCATCGAGCCGTGTCCGGCGGTACCGTCCACGGTCAGCTTCATCCAGTGCATGCCCTTCTGGGCGGTCTCCACCAGATACAGCCGCAGGTTCTCGTTGACGGTGAAGGAGAAGCCGCCGACCTCGCTGATCGCCTCGGTGACGCCCTCGAAGAGACCCGGGTGGTTGTCCACGAGATAGCGGGCCCCGTACGTGCCGCCCGCCTCCTCGTCCGCGAGGAAGGCGAGCACGATGTCGCGCGGGGGCTTGCGGCCGCTGCGCATCCGCTCCCGGACGACCGCGAGGGTCATCGCGTCCATGTCCTTCATGTCGACCGCGCCACGGCCCCAGACGCAGCCGTCCGCGATCTCCCCGGAGAACGGGTCGTGCGTCCAGTCCGCCGCGTTGGCCGGGACGACATCGGTGTGCCCGTGGATGAGGAGCGCCGGGCGGGAGGGGTCCTCGCCCTCGATCCGGGCGACGGTGGAGGCCCGCCCCTGGTGCGACTCGAAGATCTGCGGCTCCAGGCCGACCTCCGCGAGCTTCTCCGCGACGTACTCGGCGGCGAGCCGCTCGCCGGGGCCCGAGTGGTCGCCGTAGTTGCTGGTGTCGATCCGGATCAGGTCACGACAGAGGTCGACGACCTCCTGCTCGGCCCTGCCGGTGCCGGCCTTGCCCGTGCTGCTCTCGCTCACGCTGGTTCCCTCCACGGTCGCTGGTGCTCCTTCCCATCCTCCCGCGCCCACGGCGTACACCCAAGGCCGCACACCCCCCGTCACCCACCGTTCACAGCCATCGGGGCGTGATCGAGCACCCTCGAATGTTTGCTATGGTTTTCCACGTCGGAACGGGCACGGCCCGCGAGACAGACACCTTGTCCGGGTGGCGGAATGGCAGACGCGCTAGCTTGAGGTGCTAGTGCCCTTTATCGGGCGTGGGGGTTCAAGTCCCCCCTCGGACACCAGCAGGAGCCCCACTTCGGTGGGGCTCTTTTGCGTCACCGGGCGATCACGGAGAGGGGCGAGGATGCGGGGTCGCAGGAAGCCGCCCGCCTCCCCTCTTCCCCAGCGGGACGGGATCGATGCCGTACGGGTGCGGCTGCCGGAGGATCCCGAAGGGCTCTGGGCCACCGTCGGGGAGCATCTGGCCGGCCGGTTCGGCGGGGCGATCGGGGCGGACCGGGTGGCCGGGATGCTGGCTGCCGGGCGGTTCGTGGGGGCCGACGGGGTCGCCGTGCGGGGCTCGGAGCCGTATGCCGCCGGGCGGTATCTCTGGTTCCACCGGGACTTCGCCCCCGAGGAGCCGGTGCCCTTCCCGGTCGGGGTGGTGTACCGGGACGAGCGGATCGTGGTCGCGGACAAGCCGCACTTCCTGGCGACGATGCCCCGGGGGCGGCACATCACCGAGACCGCGGTGGCCCGGCTGCGGCGGGAGCTGGAACTGCCCGCCCTCCAGCCCGCGCACCGGCTGGACCGGCTGACGGCGGGGCTGGTGCTGTTCGTGGTGCGGCCGGAGGACCGGGGTGCGTATCAGACGCTGTTCCGGGACCGGCGGGTGCGGAAGGAGTACGAGGCGGTGGCCCCGTACGACGCCTCGGTGACGCTCCCCCGGACCGTGCGCAGCAGGATCGTGAAGGAGCGGGGGTGCTCGCCGCCCGGGAGGAGCCGGGTGAGGCGAACAGTGAGAGCCGGGTGGAGCTGGTGGAGCACCGGGGCGGGGTCGGGCGGTACCGGCTGCTGCCCGCCACCGGGCGGACGCATCAGCTGCGGGTCCACATGAACGCCCTGGGGCTGCCGATCGTCCACGATCCGCTGTATCCGGTGGTGGTCGAGGAGGGGGCCTCCGACGATTTCTCGCGGCCCTTGCAGCTGCTCGCGCGGGTGCTGGAGTTCACCGATCCGGTCGGCGGGGAGCCGCGTCGCTTCGCGAGCGGACTGCGGCTCTCCGCCTGGCCGGAGGGGTGACGTACGCGCTCAGTGGCCGCGCTTGATCCACTCGTCGAGCTGCGGGGCTTCCGCGCCGATGGTGGTGGGGTCGCCGTGGCCGGTGCGGACCTTGGTGTCGCCCGGGAGCGTGAGCAGCCGGTCCCGGATCGAGTCGATGATCGTGGGGAACGACGAGAAGGACCGGCCGGTGGCGCCGGGGCCGCCCTGGAAGAGGGTGTCGCCGGTGAAGACGGTGCCCAGCTCGGGGGCGTACAGGCAGACCGCGCCGGGGGCGTGGCCCGGGGTGTGCAGGACCGTGAGCGTGGTGCCCGCCACGGTGAGTTCCTGGCCGTCGGTGAGGGCGCCGTCGGGGGTGTGCTCCGGGTGGGTGTGGAGCCAGAGCGGCAGGTCGTCCGGGTGGAGCAGGATCGGGGCGCCGGTGGCCGCGGCGAGGGCCGGGGCGGCGTCGATGTGGTCGTTGTGCGCGTGGGTGCAGACGATGGCGCGCAGCGTACGGGTGCCGAGCGCGGCTTCGATGGCGGCGGAGTCGTGGGCGGCGTCGATGACGATCGCCTCGGTGTCGTCGCCGACGATCCAGACGTTGTTGTCGACGTCCCATTCGCCGCCGTCGAGGGCGAAGGTGCCGGAGGTGACCAGGTGGTCGACGCGGGCGGTCATCAGAGGACCACCACCGAGCGGAGGACGTCGCCGTCGTGCATGCGGGCGAAGGCCTGCTCGATGTCGCCGAGTCCGATGGTCTCGGTGACGAAGGCGGCGAGGTCGAGGCGGCCCTGCTGGTGGAGGTCGACGAGCATCGGGAAGTCGCGGGAGGGCAGGCAGTCGCCGTACCAGGAGGACTTGAGGGAGCCGCCGCGGCCGAAGACGTCCAGGAGCGGCAGTTCGAGCTTCATGTCGGGGGTGGGGACGCCGACGAGGACGACCGTTCCGGCGAGGTCGCGGGCGTAAAAGGCCTGTTCGTAGGTTTCCGGGCGGCCGACGGCCTCGATGACGACGTCGGCGCCGTTGCCGTCGGTGAGGGCGCGGATCGCCTCGACGGGGTCGGTGGTGCGGGAGTTGACGGTGTGGGTGGCGCCCATCTTCTTCGCGGTCTCCAGCTTGCGGTCGTCGATGTCGACCGCGATGATCTTCGCCGCGCCTGCCAGCCGGGATCCGGCGACGGCCGCGTCGCCGACGCCGCCGCAGCCGATGACGGCGACGGAGTCGCCGCGGCCGACCTGGCCGGTGTTGATGGCGGCGCCGATGCCCGCCATGACGCCGCAGCCGAGGAGTCCGGCGACCTCGGGGGCCACTTCGGGGTCGACCTTGGTGCACTGGCCGGAGGCGACCAGGGTCTTCTCCGCGAAGGCGCCGATGCCGAGGGCGGGCGACAGCTCCGTGCCGTCGAGCAGCGTCATCTTCTGCTTCGCGTTGTGGGTGTCGAAGCAGTACCAGGGGCGGCCGCGCAGACAGGCACGGCACTGCCCGCACACCGCACGCCAGTTGAGGATGACGAAGTCGCCCGGGGCGACGTCGGTGACGCCCTCGCCGACCGACTCCACGACGCCCGCCGCCTCGTGGCCGAGGAGGAAGGGGAACTCGTCGTTGATGCCGCCCTGCTTGTAGTGCAGGTCGGTGTGGCAGACGCCGCACGCCTGGATCTTCACGACGGCCTCGCCGGGGCCGGGGTCCGGGATGACGATGGTCTCGACCCTGACCGGCTCGTTCCTGCCCGGTGCGATGACCGCTTGCACCTGCTGTGCCATAACCGTGCTCTCCCTGCTCCCGCGCTTCGCGAAGATCGATCGCGGACCACCGTACGCCTTGGGAGGGCTGCTACGGAGCGAGGACGTCCAGTTCGTGCAGGGCGCCGACCGCGATCTCCTTGGTGATCCGCTCGGCGGCATCAGGATCGCCCTCACGGACCGCTTCGGCGAGGCGGACGTGCAGGGTGACGGCGGCCGGGTCGGGGTCCTCGAACATCACCTGGTGGTGGGTGCGGCCCGCGAGGACCTCGGCGACGACGTCCCCGAGGCGGGCGAACATCTCGTTGCCGGAGGCGTTGAGGACGATGCGGTGGAAGGCGATGTCGTGTTCGAGGTAGCCCTCCAGCTGCTGGCCGCGCGAGGTGGCGACCATGCCGAGGGCGCGTTCGGTGAGCTCGGCGCACTGCTCGGCGGTGGCGTTGCGTGCGGCGAGGCCCGCCGCGACCGGCTCGATGGCGGAGCGCAGGACCGTGAGGGAGCGCAGCTGGCGGGGGCGGTCGGCGCCGGCCAGGCGCCAGCGGATGACCTGGGGGTCGTACACGTTCCAGGTCTCGGTGGGGCGGACCGTCACTCCGACGCGGCGGCGGGATTCGACCAGGTGCATCGATTCCAGGACCCGGATGACCTCGCGGATCACCGTACGGGAGACGTCGAAGCGCTGGGCGAGCTCGTCGGTGCGCAGCACGCTGCCGGGCGGGCACTGGCCGGAGGAGATCTCCAGACCCAGGGTGTCCAGCACATGTGTATGCAGCCCCTGGCTCTGTGTGGTCATGGGTCAAGCCTACGGGGCGACCCCCGGGAATAATAAGTACGACGTTTACGTCACAGGCTCTTGAATAAGTCGTACCTAATAGGTTTCAGTAGCGCGACGGACCGATGTCGAAGAAGACAGCGAGACACCCCCATGAGCACCGCACCCCGTATGAGCACCCCCCACGTCGTCGTGGTGATGGGCGTAGCAGGAACCGGCAAGACCACGATCGGTCCCCTGCTCGCCGCCGCCCTCGGCGTTCCGTACGCCGAGGGCGACGACTTCCATCCCCCGGCGAACATCGCCAAGATGTCGGCCGGCACCCCGCTGGACGACGACGACCGCCGGCCCTGGCTGGACGCCATCGGCGCGTGGGCGCACGGGCGGGCGGGGCTCGGCGGGGTCGTGTCCAGCTCCGCGCTCAAGCGGGTCTACCGGGACCGGCTGCGGGACGGGGCGCCGGACGCCCTCTTCCTGCATCTGACCGGTGACCGGGCGCTGATCGAGGAGCGGATGGCCGACCGCCAGGGCCACTTCATGCCCACCGCTCTGCTCGACTCGCAGTTCGCGACGCTGCAGCCGCTCCAGGCCGACGAGGCCGGGGTGAGCGTCGACGTGTCCGGCACCCCCGAGGAAATCACCCAGCGAGCCGTCGCCGCGCTGCGCCGGCTCGACAGTTAAGGACCATCACCGTGACCAGTCTCAGCGTCGAGATGCTGGCAGCGGACGCCGCCGAACCGATCACCTCGGCAGGCAACGCTCAGTTGGGCATCGCCGTCCTGGCGGGTATCGCCGTCATCGTTCTCCTCATCACCAAGCTCAAGATGCACGCGTTCCTGGCGCTGACCATCGGATCGCTGGCGCTCGGCTCCTTCGCCGGAGCCGCCCCGGGCGACACGATTCTCAGCTTCACCGCGGGCCTCGGCTCCACCGTCTCGGGCGTGGGCGTCCTGATCGCCCTCGGCGCGATCCTCGGCAAGCTGCTCGCCGACTCCGGCGGGGCCGACCAGGTCGTCGACACCATCCTGGCGAAGGCCAGTGGCCGGGCCATGCCCTGGGCGATGGTCCTCATCGCCTCGATCATCGGGCTGCCGCTGTTCTTCGAGGTCGGGATCGTGCTGATGATCCCGGTCGTGCTGCTCGTCGCCAAGCGCGGCAACTACTCCCTGATGCGGATCGGCATCCCCGCGCTCGCCGGGCTGTCGGTGATGCACGGGCTGATCCCGCCGCACCCCGGCCCGCTGGTCGCGATCGACGCCCTGGACGCCAACCTCGGTGTGACGCTGGCGCTCGGTGTGCTGGTCGCCATCCCGACGGTGATCATCGCCGGCCCGGTGTTCTCCCGTTACGCCGCGCGCTGGGTGGACATCAAGCCGCCGGAGAACATGATCCCGCAGCGCCCCTCCGAGGACCTGGAACGCCGTCCGAGCTTCGGCGCCACTCTGGCCACGATCCTGCTGCCGGTCGTCCTGATGCTGCTGAACGCGCTCGTCGAGATCGTGGTCGACAACCCGGAGAACGGCCTCCAGAAGGTCACCATGGTCATCGGTTCGCCGCTGATCGCCCTGCTCGCGGCCGTCCTGGTCGGGATGTTCACGCTCGGCCGGGCCGCCGGGTTCACCAAGGACCGGATCGCCGGCACCGTGGAGAAGTCCCTCGCCCCGATCGCCGGGATCCTGCTCATCGTCGGCGCGGGCGGCGGCTTCAAGCAGACGCTGATCGACGCCGGGGTGGGCCAGATGATCCTGGACTTCTCCGAGAACTGGTCGATCCCCGCCCTGCTGCTGGGCTGGCTGATCGCCGTCGCGATCCGCCTCGCCACCGGCTCGGCCACGGTCGCGACGATCTCGGCCGCCGGTCTGGTCGCCCCGCTGGCCGCCGACATGTCGACCTCGCACGCGGCGCTGCTGGTGCTGGCCGTCGGCGCCGGTTCGCTCTTCTTCAGCCATGTGAACGACGCCGGGTTCTGGTTGGTGAAGGAGTACTTCGGCATGAACGTCGGCCAGACGATCAAGACCTGGTCGGTGATGGAGACGATCATCTCCGTGGTGGCCATGGCCTTCATCCTGCTGCTGTCGCTGTTGCTGTAGCCGGTTCCGTACGGCAGTGAACGACGGACGCCCGCCCCGGTACGTCACCGGGGCGGGCGTCTCGCGTACCCGTCGCGCGTACGGGGGTGTCAGCGGCGGGTCGCCTCGCTCTCGGCCGCCTTCTCCAGCTGGAACGCCTCGTTGCCGAGGCCGATCCGGGCGTGCACCTCGGGCTTGGCCCTGCGCAGCACCGCCCCGTACACCAGGCCGCCGACGAGGGCGAGGATGATCACGCCGGGGAGCAGCCAGTTGAGGGCCGAGCCGGGGCCGGAGCCGACGAGGACGTCGAAGTCGCGGACGGTGAAGACGGCGATCGTCAGGAGCGCGAGTCCGGCGAGGGCGGAGGCGACCAGGCGCGGGGCCTGCGCACGGCCGGCGCCTCGCTTGACGAAGAAGGCGATGACGGCGAAGGAGGCGGCGGCCATCAGCAGGATCACGCCGAGCGCGCCGACGTTGCCCATCCAGGTGAACAGCCGCAGGACGGGGGCGGTGGGGTCGCCGACCGGGTTGTCGTCGGTGAAGGCGAACGCCGCGATGATCACGACGGAGACGGCGGACTGGAGCAGCGAACCGGTGCCGGGAGCGCCGCTCGCCCGGTTGGTGCGGCCGAAGCCGGCGGGCAGCAGGCCCTCGCGGCCCATCGCGAACGCGTAGCGGGCCACGACGTTGTGGAAGCTGAGGAGCGCCGCGAACATCCCGGTGACGAAGAGGATGTGCAGTACGTCGGTGAAGGTGGAGCCGAGCCGCTCCTCTGTGAGGCCGAACAGCATGCCGGGGCCCTCCTTGAGGGAGGTGCCGGCGATGGAGCCGGGTCCGGCGGCCACGGTCAGGGCCCAGGAGCTGATGGCCAGGAACAGCGCGGCGTAGCCGACCGCGAGGAACATCACCCGGGAGACCACGATCTGCGGGCGGCTGGTCTCCTCCGCGTACACGGGGGCCTGCTCGAAGCCGACGAACGCGGCGATGCAGAAGCAGAGCGCCGTGCCGAGCCCGGCACCGGTGAGGGTCTCGGGGTTGAACGCGTGCAGCGACAGGCCCTCGGGGCCGGGCTTGCTCACGGCGGCGATGTCGAAGATCACGACGAGGGCGCACTCGATGACCAGGAGGACGCCGAGGACCTTGGCGTTGAGGTCGATCTTCAGCCAGCCGAGGACGCCGACGACGGCCGCCGAGACCAGGGCCGGTATCCACCACGCCAGCTCGATGTCGAGGTACGTGGCGAAGATGCCGGAGACCTCGAAGCCGAGGATCCCGTAGATGCCGACCTGCATCGCGCTGTACGCCACCAGCGCCACGAGCGAGGCTCCCGCGCCGGCGGTCGGGCCGAGCCCCCGGGCGATGTACGCGTAGAACGCCCCGGCGTTGTGGACGTGCCGGCTCATCTCCGCGTAACCGACGCTGAACAGCATCAGGACGACGCCCAGGATGATGTAGAGCAGCGGCTGGCCGACGATGCCCATCACGCCGAAGACCGTGGGCATCACGCCGGCGACCACCATCAGCGGGGCGCTGGCCGCCACCACCGACAGCAGGAGGCCGGGGGTGCCGAGCCGGTTCGCCCGCAGGGCGCGTTCCTCGCCCTTGTAGGTGTTGATCCCGCCGGTATCAGCCGTCCCCCTGGTGGTGCCGGTCTCGCTGGAAAATGAACTGCCGGTCGACATGGCGGGATGGGTCCCCTTCTCGTGGTTCCTGGTGGTGGGGTGGTGCCCTTCGTGCTGTGCCGCGTGCTGTGCTGTGTGCTGTGCTGTGTGCTTCACGCGGTGCCGAATGCGTAGGTGCGGGCGGCCGTGAACGCCGCGTGGGGCTCGTGGCCGGAGTACGACCAGGGCGCGGGGGTGGCGTAGGAGCCGATGCGGTGAAAGAGGGCGGCGGCCTCGGCGGGCCGGCCCTCGCAGACCTTGGCGTGGGCCAGGAAGTTCACATCGAGGCGGTGGCGCGGGTGGTCGTCGCGCTCCCACTCCAGCCACCAGTCGAAGGCGGCCTTCATCACCTGGCGGGCCCGGCGGCCGGACCAGTGCCCGGAGCGCGCCGGGTCGTCGGGCTCGATGCCGGCGGCGACCAGGACGCGGTAGCGCTCGGCGTGGGCGACGACCGGGAGTACGGCCAGCGGGGAGTCGGCGGGGGCCAGTTCGGCGGCCCAGGCGGCGAAGTCGTACACCTCGTGGAGCGGGTCGTGGCCGCTGGCGGGGTTGCTCTCGGCCAGCAGCGCGGCCATCACATGGTGGGCGTGGTGGTGGTCGGGGTGGCGGGAGCGCACCTCCTCGAAGAGCCTGCCGGTCTCGTCCGCGCCGTCGTCCCGGCCCCGGTCCAGCAGGAGCAGCGCGAGCCAGGGGGTGGGGTCCTCGGGGGTGAGGCGGGCGGCGGCCAGGCAGGCTTCCCGGGCACGGGCGGCGTCGCTCGCCCTGGCCTTGGGCCGCAGCGCGCGCATGACCCGGGCGCAGGCGAGGAGGACGGCCGCGTCGGCGCTCTCGGGTTCGACGAGCAGCCAGTCGCCGGCCCAGTCCTCGGCGGACGAGGTCTCGGCGAGAGCGAGCACGCGATGGCCGCGGCGGTCCCAGTCCCGCCCGGTGGCCACCAGCAGGGTGCGTGCGTCGGACCATCTGCCCTGGACGAACTGTCCGCGTGCGGCGATGAGTTCGTCGTCGTCGAGAGCCGGGTCGAAGACGTGGTCCGAACGGCTGCCCCGACGACGGGAGCGACCCAGGGGCGGCGGGGGCGGGGGCATGCCGCGGGCTTCTTTCGATGCGGTGTGCGAGCAGATGATCGCGCACAGCAAAGCGGCAGGCCGTGCCCCACGTCAAGGGGCACTCTCGGGCAACTGCTGCGACTTCTCGCCCAGTTGGCTGGTTCTGATCGACCGTCGGCGGTATCGGCGCAGCGTGCGGGTGGGGCGGGCGGGGCGGGGGTGACGCCTGACACACTGCGTGCATGGAGCCTCGTGAACCCCTCGCCCCCTTCCTTCTCGCCTTTCCCGGGCCGTTGCGCGACCGGTTGGTGGCCGCGGTCCTGTCCGGCGAGAAGGTGTCCACCACCGGTTTGCTGTGCGAGTACGAGCTGGAGCAGGAGGAGTTGCCTCCGGTGGGCGAACGCTCCGCGCTGATCGACTCGGACGGGCGGGAGGTGGCGGTGGTGGAGGTGACCGAGGTACGGGTGCTGCCGCTGGGGGCCGTCGATCTGCGGCACGCGCTGGACGAGGGCGAGGGGTACACGTCGGTGGCGGAGTGGCGGGCGGGGCACGAGCGGTTCTGGCACAGCGAGGAGATGCGGGAGGCGTTGGGGGATCCGGCGTTCAGGGTGGACGACGGGACGATGATTGTCGCGGAGCGGTTTCGGGTGGTGGAGCGGTGGGGGTGACCGGGCCTTCGGTTCGTCCGCGGAAGCGCGTTCGGCCGCGGGGTGAGGGCGGGCCTTCGGCCGGGTGAACGCCGGGGCTCTGCCCCGGACCCCGCTCCTCAATCGCCGGAGGGGCTTGAATTTGCGGGCCCGGTCCGGCATGGCCGAAGGGGCTTGAGTTGCGGAGCCGGTCCGCCATGGCCGGAGGGGCTTAAAGTGCCTGCGCCGCTGCCCTGCCCGCCGCCCTGCCCGAGAAGATGCAGCCGCCCAGGAACGTGCCCTCCAGGGAGCGGTAGCCGTGGACTCCGCCGCCGCCGAAGCCCGCCGCCTCGCCCGCCGCGTACAGGCCGGGGAGCGGGGTGCCCTCGGCGGTCAGGACGCGGGAGGAGAGGTCCGTCTCCAGGCCGCCCAGGGACTTGCGGGTGAGGATGTTGAGGCGGACGGCGATCAGCGGGCCCGCCGCCGGGTCCAGGATCCGGTGCGGCTTCGCGGTGCGGATGAGGCGGTCGCCCAGGTAGGCGCGCGCCCCGTGGATCGCGGTGACCTGGAGGTCCTTGGTGAACGGGTTGGCGATCTCGCGGTCCCGGGCGGTGATCTCGCGGCGCAGCCCGGCCGCGTCGATCAGGCCGTCGCCCGTCACCGCGTTCATGCCCCGGACCAGGGCGTCGAGGTCCTTCTCCACGACGAAGTCCGCGCCGTGGTCCATGAACGCCTTCACCGGTGCGGGCACGTCCGCGCGGGCCCGGCCGATCACGTCGCGGACGGACTTGCCGGTCAGGTCCGGGTTCTGCTCGGAGCCGGAGAGCGCGAACTCCTTGCCGATGATCCGCTGGTTGAGCACGAACCAGGTGTAGCCGTGGCCCGAGCCCATGATGTGTTCGAGGGTGCCGAGCGTGTCGAAACCGGGGAAGAGCGGGACCGGCAGCCGCTTGCCGCGCGCGTCCAGCCAGAGGGACGAGGGGCCGGGCAGGATCCGGATGCCGTGCTTGGACCAGATCGGGTTCCAGTTCTCGATGCCCTCGGTGTAGTGCCACATCCGGTCGCTGTTGATGTGGTGCGCGCCCGCCTTCTCGGCGATGCCGAGCATCAGTCCGTCGACATGGGCGGGGACGCCGGAGAGCATCTTCTCGGGCGGGGTGCCGAGCCGCTCGGGCCACTGGGCGCGGACCAGGTCGTGGTTGCCGCCGATGCCGCCCGAGGTGACGATCACCGCCTGGGCCTTCAGCTCGAAGGTGTCGGTGGCCTCCCGGCTGCTCGCGGTGCCGCGCTCGGCCGCACTGGGCTCCAGGATCTCGCCGGTGACCGTGTCGAGCGCCCCGGCCGTGCGGGCCAGGCCGGTGACCCGGTGGCGGAACCGGAGCTGGACGAGCCCCTTCGCGACGCCCTCGCGGACCCGGCGCTCGAAGGGGGCGACGACGCCGGGTCCGGTGCCCCAGGTGATGTGGAAGCGGGGGACGGAGTTGCCGTGGCCGGTCGCGTCGTAGCCGCCGCGTTCGGCCCAGCCGACGACCGGGAAGATCCGCAGCCCCTGCTGGTGCAGCCAGGAACGCTTCTCACCGGCGGCGAAGTCGACGTACGCCTCGGCCCACTTGCGCGGCCAGCGGTCCTCCTCCTCGCGGTCGAAGCCCGCCGTGCCGAACCAGTCCTGGAGGGCCAGTTCCCGGCTGTCCTTGATCCGCATCCGGCGCTGTTCGGGCGAGTCCACGAGGAAGAGCCCGCCGAAGGACCAGTGGGCCTGGCCGCCGATGGACTGCTCGGGCTCCTGGTCGAGGAGGATCACGGAACGGCCGGCGTCGACCAGTTCGGCGGTGGCCACGAGCCCGGCGAGTCCCGCCCCGATCACGATCACATCAGCGTCGTACGCCATGGGTTCCATCCTGTCGGGGAGGGCGGGCCGGGAGACAAGTTACCCGTGCGTCAGATCTTGGATACCGGCCGCTGCCACGTCAACCGTCCGGCTGCTGTTGGATGAAACGCATGACGCCTTCTGACGAGATTCTGGACATCGTCGACGAGAACGACGAGGTCATCGGGCAGGCCCCGCGGGGCGAGGCGACCGCGCGGGGCCTGCGGCACCGCTGCGTGTTCATCGAGGCGCGGGACGCGCAGGGGCGGATCTTCGTCCACCGGCGTACGGCCACGAAGCTGGTCTTCCCCTCGCACTACGACATGTTCGTCGGCGGGGTCGTCGGTGCGGGCGAGTCGTACGAGGAGGCGGCGCTGCGCGAGGCGGAGGAGGAGCTGGGTGTCTCGGGGCTTCCGCGGCCCGAACCGCTGTTCCGGTTCCTCTACGCCGACGGGGAGCACACCTGGTGGTCGGCCGTCTATCAGGTGCGGTGCGAGCTGCCGGTCTCGCCGCAGGTGGAGGAGGTCGCCTGGCACGCGTTCCTGGACGACGCCGAGCTGGAGCGGCGGCTCGGCGAGTGGCCCTGGGTGCCGGACGGGCTGGAGGCGTACCGGCGGCTGCGGGAGCTGCGGGCGGGCTGACCGGGCCCGCACCACGCACACGGCCTAGGGTTTCCCGTGTGAACAAGATCGCGCGGAGTGTACGGCTGTGGTTCGCGCCGCAGCGGATCCGGGAGGAGGGGGACACCCCCGACTACCGGTTCTCGCTGGCCAACGAGCGGACGTTCCTCGCCTGGATCCGGACGGCTCTGGCCCTGATCGGCGGGGGTTTCGCCGTTGACCAGTTCCTGCCGGAGCTGGTGTGGGGCGTCCGGGCCGGGCTCGCGCTGGGGCTGCTGGCCGCCGGGGTGCTCTGCGCGCTGCGGGCGGTCAACCACTGGGTGCGGTGCGAGCGGGCGATGCGGCGGGGCGAGGACCTGCCGGTGTCCCGGTTCCCGACCCTGCTGGGTCTGGTGGTCGCCGTCGTCGCCGTGGCGATGGTGGTGGTGGTCCTCTTCGGCTGGGAGGGCGTGTGACGGCGACGGCGGACCGGGATCCGGGGCTGCAGCCGGAGCGGACGCGGCTGGCCTGGCGGCGGACGACGCTGACCGCCACGGTCGTCGCGCTGCTCGCGGGGCGGCAGGCGCTGCACAGCGGGGCGACCCCGGCGGCGCTGGTGGCGGTGGCGCTGAGCGCGCTGGCCTGGCTGGGGTTCCTGCTGGTCGCCCACCGCCGGGTGACCGTGCTGGGGGTGGCGCGGCCCGAGCAGTTCGCGCCGCGCGGGGCGCTGACGGCGGCGCTGTGCACGGTGGCGCTGGCGGTGTTCGCGGCGGCGATGCTGTTCTGAGGCCGTGCGCGTGACTCCGGTCGCGATGCTGTTCCGAGGCCGGGCGCGTGACTCCGGCCGCAATGCTGTTCCGAGGCCGGACGCGTGACTCCGGCCACGCTGCTCCTCCGAGGCCGGACGCGTGACTCCGGCCGCAATGCTGTTCCGAGGCCGGACGCGTGACTCCGGCCGCAATGCTGTTCCGAGACCGGGCGCATGACTCCGGTCGCGCTGCTCCTCCGAGACCGGGCGGCCTCGCGACTGCGGCGCGCCTACGCGTCCCAGTCCACCGCGACCACGATCTTGCCGCGGGTCCGTCCCTCCTGGTTGAGCCGGTACGCCTCGGCGGCCTCCGGCAGCGGGAACACCCGGTCCACGTGGACGGTGACGATGCCCCGCTCGGCCAGCTCCGCGACCTGGGCCAGGTCCGCCGCGTCGGGGCGCACGAAGGCGTAGCGGCCGCCGTAGGAGAAGACCTCGTCGTCCGCGATGGAGGCGAGCCGGCCACCCGGGGCGAGGGTCTCGGCGGAGGCTTTCAGGGCGTCGCCGCCGACCGTGTCGAAGGAGGCGTCGAAGCCCTCGGGGACCAGGTCCCGCAGTCGTTCGACGAGGCCCTCGCCGTACTCCACGGGCTCCGCGCCCAGGCTCCGCAGGTGCTCGTGGTTGCGGGGGCTCGCGGTGCCGACGACCCGGCAGCCGGTGTGCCGGGCGATCTGGACGGCGAGCGATCCGACGCCGCCGGCCGCCGCGTGGACCAGGACGGTGTCGCCCTCGCGGATCTTCAGGGTGCGGTGCAGCACCTGGTACGCGGTCAGCCCGGCCAGCGGCAGGCCCGCCGACTCCTCGAAGCTCAGGCTCAGGGGCTTGCGGGCGAGGGTGCGCACGGGGGCGGCGACGTACTCGGCGAACGTACCGCGTGCGAGGAAGTCCTCCCGAACGTAACCGATGACCTCGTCGCCCACCGCGAACTCGTCGACGGCGACGCCCGGTTGCACGACGACCCCGGAGACGTCCCAGCCGGGGATCACCGGGAACACGGCGTCGAGGGCGCCTTGGAGATAGCCCTCGCGGGCCTTCCAGTCGACCGGGTTCACTGCCGCTGCCCGCACCTTCACCAGGACGCTGTCGGGGCCGACCTTGGGGTCGGGCCGCTCGCCGTACTCCAAGACATCGGCGGAGCCGTACGCGCTGTAGCTGATCGCCTTCATCCCTCGACCTTCCGCGCAGGTCAGGGTCGCCGCAACTCAGGCGGTACGGCCGCGGGCCCCGCCCTCACCAGCGCGGGACCGCCGGCGTGGTCCAGTCCGGGTCGGCGACGCGCATCGCCGCCGCGTCGTCGCGCTCGCGGTGGGTCCCGTCGTCCTCCAGCCAGCGGCGGTGCAGGGCGGCGAGGCGGTCGCGGTCCAGTGCGACGCCGAGTCCGGGAGCGTCGGACACCGTCAGCCGGCCGCCGGTGAAGGTGTGACGCTCGGTGATGACGTCCTCGGTCTGCCAGGGGTAGTGGCTGTCGCAGGCGTACGCGAGGTCCGGCACGGTGGCGGCGACGTGGGTCATCGCGGCGAGGCTGATGCCGAGGTGGGTGTTGGAGTGCATGGAGAGTCCGACGCCGAACGTGCGGCAGACGGCCGCCAGTTCCCGGGTGCGGTGCAGGCCGCCCCAGTAGTGGTGGTCGCTCAGGACGATCCGGACGGCGTCGCGGGCGAACGCCTCGGGGATCTCGGCCAGGGTGGTGACGCACATGTTGGTGGCGAGCGGGACGTCGGTGGACGCGGCGACGGCGGCCATGTTGTCGGTGCCACTGGTGGGGTCCTCCAGATATTCGAGGACGTCCCTCAGCTGCTCGGCGACGTACAGCGAGGTGGGGACGGACCAGGCGCCGTTCGGGTCCAGGCGCAGCGGACGGCCGGGGAAGGCCTCGGCCAGGGCGCGGATCGCGGCGATCTCCCGGTCGGGCTCGAAGACGCCGCCCTTGAGCTTGAAGGAGGCGAAGCCGTAGGTGTCGGCGAAACGCCGGGCCTGGGCGACCACGCCGGCCGGGTCGAGCGCCGCGCCCCAGTCGTCCCGCTCGCCGGAGACCGGGTGGGCGGCCCAGCGGTAGAAGAGGTACGCGCTGTACTCGACGCTGTCGCGGACCTTGCCGCCCAGCAGCGCGTGCACCGGCAGGCCCTGCGCCTTGCCGAGGGCGTCCAGGCAGGCGACCTCGAAGGCGGAGACGACCGAGAGCCGGATCTTCCCGGCGTTCCTGACCCCGCGCAGCCCTCCGGCGTCCACCCGGTCGTCGGCCGCGCCGTGCGATCCGTCGCACACCTCGTCGGCCAGGGCGAACAGCCCGTTCAGACCGGTGACCGCCCGGCCCGGGAGCGCCTCGGCGAGGGAGCGTGCGGACTCCAGGTAGGCGCCGTCACCGTACGTCTCCCCCACACCGGTGGTTCCGTCCCGGGTGACGACCTCCACGATCAGGCGCGGGGTGTACGGCTGGTGGACGCCCTGCGTGTTCAGCAGGGGCGGATCGGACACGAGGATCGGGGTGAGCCGGACGTCTTCGATCACCAGAGCTGTATTCATACGTGAACTGTATTCAAGGATACGTTTCATCACCAGGGTGCGGACGACTTCCGGAGCGGCAGATCCCTAAGGGCACTGGACGACATACCGACTGGTCGGCATCATGGTTCCGACCCGTCCGCAGTCGCCCGGAGGTACGCACCATGAGCCCAGTCCCCCCACCAGGTCTCGACCCGGAGCTGCTGCGCGGCCATCTCGACCGCGAGCGACCGGGGCTGGTGAGCGGACCCCTCGAAGCGCGGCTCATCGAGGGCGGCCGCTCGAACCTGACGTACGTCGTCGGCGACGGGACCGGGCAGTGGGTGGTGCGCAGGCCTCCGCTCGGCCATGTACTGGCCACCGCGCACGACATGACGCGCGAGCACCGCGTGATCAGCGGTCTGCACCCGACCGCCGTCCCCGTTCCGGAGCCGCTGCTGCTCTGCGAGGACGACTCGGTGATCGGCGCGCCGTTCTACGTGATGGAGTACGTCGAGGGCACCCCGTACCGCACCGCAGAGCAGCTCGCCCCGCTGGGCCCCGAGCGCACCCGGGCGGCGGTCCTCGGGCTCGTCGACACCCTGGTCGATCTGCACGCCGTGGACCCGGAGGCGGTCGGGCTCGGGGACTTCGGGCGGCCCGAGGGCTTCCTGGACCGGCAGTTGCGGCGCTGGGGCAAGCAGTTGGACGCCTCCCGCAACCGTGACCTGGCGGGCATCGACGAGCTGCACGCCGCGCTCGGCCGTGCGCTGCCCTCCTCCCCCGCACCCACGGTCGTCCACGGCGACTACCGCCTGGACAACGTCCTGATCGGCTCCGACGACCGGATCAAGGCCGTCCTCGACTGGGAGATGTCCACCCTCGGCGACCCGCTGACCGACCTCGGGCTGCTCGTGATGTACAGCTCCGACCTCGGTCTGCCGGAGTCGCCCGTCTCCACCACCAGCGGGGCGGCCGGGCACCCGTCTCCCGCCGAGCTGATCGAGCGCTACGCGGCCCGTTCGGGCCGGGACACCTCCGCCATCTCCTGGTACACCGCGTTCGCCTGGTTCAAGCTCGCCGTGATCCTGGAGGGCATCCACTACCGCTACACCCTCGGCCAGACCGTCGGCGCGGGCTTCGACCGGATCGGCGAGCTGGTCCCCGTCTTCATCGCGCACGGCCTCACCACCCTCCAGGAAGGCTGAACCCCATGGACTTCGCATTCGACGCCCGTACCGAGGAGCTGCGCTCCCGCCTGCTCGCCTTCATGGACGAGCATGTGTATCCGGCCGAGCAGGTCGCCGAGGAGCAGCGGGCGCGGCTCGCGTCGCCGTGGGACACCCCGGCGGTGGTCGGGGAACTGAAGGCCGAGGCCAGGCGGCAGGGGCTGTGGAACCTCTTCCTGCCCGACGCGGAGTACGGGGCGGGCCTGACGAACCTCCAGTACGCCCCGCTCGCGGAGATCACCGGACGCTCCCCGCACCTCGCGCCGACCGCGACGAACTGCGCCGCCCCGGACACCGGGAACATGGAGGTGCTGTTCCAGTTCGCCACCGAGGCGCAGCAGAAGCAGTGGCTGGAGCCGCTGCTCGCCGGGGAGATCCGCTCGGCGTTCGCGATGACGGAGCCGGACGTGGCGTCGTCGGACGCGACGAACATCGAGACGCGGATCGCGCGGGATGGCGATGACTATGTCGTCAACGGGCGGAAGTGGTACATCTCCGGGGCGATGAACCCGGACTGCGCGGTCTTCATCGTGATGGGCAAGACCGACCCGGACGGCGAGGACATCCGCCGCCAGCAGTCGATGATCCTGGTCCCCCGCGACACGCCGGGCGTCGAGGTGCGGCGCGCGATGCAGGTGTACGGGTACGAGGACCACGCGCACGGCGGCCACGCCGAGGTGGTCTTCCACGATGTCCGGGTGCCCGCGGCGCATCTGATCGGCGAGGAGGGCGGCGGTTTCGCGATCGCCCAGGCGCGGCTGGGTCCGGGCCGGATCCACCACTGCATGCGGCTGATCGGGATGGCGGAGCGGGCCATCGAGCTGATGTGCCGGCGGGCGGTGGCCCGTACGGCGTTCGGCAAGCCGCTGGCCGCGCAGGGCGTCGTGCAGAACTGGATCGCGGACGCCCGGGTCACGGTGGAGCAGCTGCGGCTGCTGGTGCTGAAGACGGCCTGGCTGATGGACACCGTGGGCAACAAGGGCGCGCACACCGAGATCCAGGCCATCAAGATCGCCACCCCGCGCGCGGTGGTGGACATCCTGGACTCCGCGGTGCAGCTGTACGGCGCGGGCGGGGTGAGCCAGGACTTCCCGCTGGCGGAGCTGTGGGCCTCGGCGCGGACGCTGCGGCTGGCGGACGGCCCCGACGAGGTGCACCAGCGGTCGCTGGCCCGGCGGGAGATCAAGCGGTACGTGTGACGGACGCGGTGCGGCCCCCTCCCGAGGTGCTCGTCGGGAGGGGGCCGCGCTTTACCCGTACAGGAGGCTCAGAAGGTGAGCTTCCAGCTGTCGATGTAGCCGGTGTCCTGGCGGGCGACGTCCTGGACCCGGAGCTTCCAGGAGCCGTTGGCCACCTCGCTGGAGGCGTTGACCGTGTACGTCGTGATGACGTTGTCGGCCGAGTCGCCGCTGCTGGAGTTCTTCAGCCGGTACGCGCTGCCGTCCGGGGCGAGCAGGTCCACGACGAGGTCGCCGCGGTAGGTGTGCTTGATGTCGACGCCGACCTGAAGTGCGGCCGGGGCGTTGCCCGTTCGTCCGGTGACGGCGACCGGCGAGGTGACCGCCGCTCCGGCGTCCGGGATGGCGACGTCCGTGGCGTTGCTGAATACGCCCTCGCCGGTGGGCGGTTCGCCGGTGCCGGAGGACAGGGTCCAGATCGCGTGGGCGGCGGCGTCGCTGTTGCGGTCCAGGGCCGTGTCGTTGATGTTGCTCAGGTTGTCGCACGACGAGTGGTAGCAGCGGTCGAAGGCCTGACCCGCCGTCCCGCCCCACTTCTGCGCCTGGGCGGCGGACTTGGTGTAGCCCGCGCCGGTGAAGAGGCCGCCGACGGGGACACCGACGTTCTTGAACGGGGCGTGGTCGGAGCGGCCGTCGCCCTCGGTCTCGATCTCGGTGGGGACGTTCAGGCCCGCGAAGTAGTCCTTGAAGGTCTTCTCGATGACCGGGTCGTCGTCGTAGACGAAGTAGCCCGGGTTGGGCGAGCCGATCATGTCGAAGTTGAGATAGCCGGAGAGCTTGGAACGCTCGGCGGACGGCAGGTTGTTGACGTAGTACTTCGAGCCGATCAGGCCCAGCTCCTCCGCGCCCCACCAGGCGAACCGCAGATGCTTGTCGGGCTGGTACCCGGCGCGGGAGACGGCGAGCGCGGTCTCCAGCACGGCGGCCGAGCCGGAGCCGTTGTCGTTGATCCCGGCGCCGGAGGAGACCGAGTCGAGGTGGGCCCCGGCCATCAGGACCTTGTTCGGGTCGCCGCCGGGCCAGTCGGCTATCAGGTTGTAGCCGGTGGCGCCGTTGGAGGTGAACTGCTGGAGCGCGGTGGTGTATCCGGCCGCGTCGAGCTTGGCCTTCACATAGTCGACGGACGCCTTGTAGCCGGGACGGCCGTGGGCGCGGTTGCCGCCGTTGTTCGCGGCGATCGTCGAGAACTGCGAGAGGTGGGCCTTGACGTTGGCCACGGGGATGTCGGGGGCGGCCGCGGCGGCTGCCTCCGGCGTCGGCGCTCCGGCGGCCTGCGCGCCGGGCGCGGCGGTCGCGAGAAGGGCCGCGAGGGCTACGGCGGCGACGGCCGCCGGGGATCTGCGCAGGGTGGAACGGTTCGGTCTCATACACGGGCTCCGGATTCCGTTGGGGACTGACGGAACGTGCGGGGGTCCCCGGCCGCGCGGTGATCCGGCCGGGTCCTGGAGCGTGGGCCTGGACAAGCGGCCCAGAGGTGCGCAATGCGTGACCGATGCTCAAGGAAATGACAGTGCTCCGTCAAGAGCGGAAACCGGACAGGTCCGTTCTATTAACGAACGGACCGTGGACCGTGAACGCTGGCGCCCCCGGCGGGGGCCGGACATACCTCATACATCCAGACTCGCCCCGCCCGGCCGGGCGGGCCAGTGGATCACCCCGGGACGGGAGCTCTTACGGGCGCAGGGCCCGCAGCAGCAGGTCCGCGAGGTGGTCGGCGACCTCCTGGCGGCTGAGCGGGCCGTCCGGGCGGTACCAGGTGGAGAGGTGGTGGACCGAACCGAAGTGGTAGTCGACGACGAGGTCGGCGGGGGTGGCGGAGGAGAACACGCCGCTGTTCTGCCCCTCCTCGATCAGCGCCCGGAACCGCTCGTGGTAGCGGCGGCGCTCGACGCGTACCTGCTTGTTCTTCTCGGGGCTCAGGTGGTGCATGGAGCGGAAGAAGATCGCGGCGTCGTCCAGGTTGTCGATGGTCGTGACCACCACGTCGGCCGCCGCGTCGCGCAGCCGCTGCTCGACGGGGGCCTCGGCGTCCGCGAAGGCGTCCAGGCGCTCCTGCTGGAGCCGCAGCACCCGGGCGTAGACCTCCTGGAGCAGGTCCTCCTTGGAGCCGAAGTAGTGGTAGAGCGCCCCCTTGGTGACGCCCGCCGCCTCGACGATCTCCTGGACCGAGGTGCGGTCGTACCCGCGTTCGGCGAAGAGCCGGGTGGCGGCGGCCAGCAGCCTCTGGGGGACGGGAGTGCCGTTCTGGTCCGTCGCCTTGGCCATGAGCCGCCACCTTCCTTCCGTACTGCGCGTGCGCGGTTTCGACGCTGTTCTAACGGGGGGAACGCAGTTCCCGCCTGAGGATCTTCCCACTCGCCGTCTTCGGCAGCTCGGTCAGGATCTCCACCTCGCGCGGATACTTGTACGCCGCGAGCCGTTCCTCGCAGTACGCGCCCAGTTCGCCGGGCTCCACCGACACCCCCGGGCGCAGGCTCACGTACGCCCGGACCGTCTCCCCCGGTAGGCGTCGGGCACGCCGACGACGGCCGCCTCCCGCACCGCCGGGTGGGTGTAGAGGACATCCTCCACCTCGCGGGGCCACACCTTGAACCCGGAGGCGTTGATCATGTCCTTCTTGCGGTCCACGACGTACAGCCAGCCGGCCGCGTCCATGAAGCCGATGTCACCGGTGCGCAGCTCGCCGTCCGGGAAGGCGGCGGCGGTGGCCTCGGGGAGGTTCCAGTAGCCGGAGACGACCTGGGGGCCGCGCACCGCGATCTCGCCCTGCTCCCCGAAGGGCACCTCCCGCCCCTCCTCGTCGAGGATCCTGACGACGGTGTCGGGCCCGGGGACGCCGACGGACAGCGTGCCCGAGACCGGGTCGACGGGGGCTTCCCGCTCGGGCGGGACGGAGGCGCAGGGGGCGGTGCACTCGGTGAGCCCGTAACCGTTGCGGAGGTACGGGCCGAAGCCCGCGCGGAACTTCTCCACGAGCGCGGGCGGCAGGGGCGCGCCGCCGGAGGAGATCACCCGGAACGAGGCGAAGTGGTCCGGGGTGACGTCCGGGTGCGCGGCCAGCGCCATGAAGGCGGTGGAGGGCCCGACGGTGTAGGCGGGGCGGTGGGCTGCGAAGGCCTCCAGGACGACGCCCGCCTCGAAGCGGTAGGCCAGCACGAGGGTGCCCGCGTTGGCGATGCAGGCGGTGAGCTCGCAGACCATGCCGGTGATGTGGAAGAGCGGGGCGAGCGCGAAGTAGGCGGAGCCCTCGGCGATCGGATGGCCGGTGCGCTGGCGTTCGGCGTTGACCATGATGTTGCCGTGGGCGTTCATCGCGCCCTTGGGGGTGCCGCTGGTGCCGGAGGTGTAGCTGATCAGCGCCACGTCCTCGGCGGTGAGACCGCGGTCCGCCGGGGCCGAGTTCCCGGCGCGGGCGGCGGCCAGCAGATCGTCCGCGAGGTCGTCGGGCCCGGGGGCCGGAAGCCGCTCGAAGCCGAGGACGCGCGGGTCGTTCACGCTCTGGAGGTCCAGCTCGCAGGCGGTCAGCGCGATACGGAGGTCCGGGGCGGCCGCCGCGGTGTCCCGGAGATACGTCTCCCACGCCCGGTCCGAGCAGACCAGCGCGGTGACCCCGGCATCGGCGAGGACGTGGCCGACCTCGCCCGCCTTGTACATCGGGTTGAGCGGGACGACGGTGGCCCCCGCCTTCCACGCGCCGAGCAGCGCGAGGACGAAGTGCGGGCTGTTCTGGAGCATGATCGCGACCCGGTCGCCGCGGCGCAGCCCCCGGGCGGCGAGGTGGCCGGCCACCGAGTCGGACAGCTCGTCGGTCTCGCGGTAGCTGAGCCGTCCGTCGAAGTAGGCCAGGGCCGGGTGGTCCGGGGCCCGGTCCACGGCCGCCCGCCAGGCGTGGAGCACGGTCGGCGGCGGGGTGACGGGGGCGCGCTGGGCCTCGCTGAGCAGGGCGAGCCAGGGCTGGGCGGCGTAGATCGAGCCGGTGGGGACGGGTGCGCCGGGCGGCCGCGTGCCGGGTCCGGCGGGGGGAACGTCGCTCATGCCTCGCTCGCCTCCCACTTCTGCTGGAGCTTGTTCATGTTGCCCATCCACCGGTCGGGATCGGCGGCGCGGGCCTGGTAGTACCCCGCCACCTCGGGGTGGGGCAGGACGAGGAAGCGGTCGGCGTCCATCGCCTCGAACAGGGCGTCGGCGACGGCGTCCGGCTCGATGGCACCGGGCGCGAGGACCAGCTCGCCGGCCGACCCCGCGGCGGTGAGCATGTCGGTGCGCACGCCCTGCGGACAGATCGCGTGGACCTTGATCCCGCGGTGGCGGTAGGTGAGCGAGAGCCACTCGGCGAACGCCACCGCCCCGTGCTTGGTGACGCTGTACGGGGCCGCGCCGATCATCGTCAGCAGCCCGGCGGCGGACGCGGTGGTGACGAACCGCCCGCTGCCGCGCTCCAGCCAGTCGGGCAGAAGGGCCTTGGCCGCGCGGACGTGGGCCATCACGTTGACGTCCCAGGCGGCGGCCCAGACGTCCTCGTCGGCGAACGCGTCACCGGGCGAGGCCAGGCCGGCGTTGGCGCAGTAGACGTCGACCGTGCCGTCCAGCGCCTCCCGGGCGGCCTCGACGATCCCCGAGGCGTCCCCGGCGACGGCGATGCCGCCGATCTCCTCGGCGAGCGGTTCGATCCGCGCGAGGTCGAGGTCGTTGACGACCACCCGCGCCCCTCCGGCGGCGAACCTGCGGGCCAGAGCGGCGCCGATGCCGCCTCCGGCCCCCGTGACCACCACGCCGGCGCCCTGCACCGTACCCATCGTCATCCCGCCTCTCCGATCCGGCTGCACCGGCAGACTAACCGGTCGGTATGTCATCGGGAAGGGCCCGGGAGGGACATGGCGGGCGGCTCGGGAATCGGCGCGGCCCAGGTCGTTCCGCGCGGCCCCGGGCCGCGCTAGCGTGCGTGACCATGACAGTCGGCGCGATCATGGAGGTAGCGGAATGAGCCTGTCCCGACGTGGTGTGCTGGCCGCGGGAGGCGCGATGGGAGCGCTCGCGGCGACGGCGGCCGGCACCGCCGGCGCTTCCGCCGCCCCCGGACGCGGCCCCGGGCACGGGCGCGGCCGGGTGCGTACCGGCTTCGACCGGCTGGCGGCCGACGGCTACCGGCTGCTGCGGGGCCGGAAGGTCGGGGTGGTCACCAACCCGACCGGCATCACCGCCGACGTCCGGCACATCGTCGATGTGATGCACCCCGACGAGCGGGTGAACCTGACCGCCGTGTTCGGCCCCGAGCACGGGTTCCGGGGCACCGCGCAGGCGGGCGGCTCCGAGGGCCGTTACGACGACCCGGCGACCGGGCTGCCGGTCTACGACACGTACCTCAAGAGCGGGCAGGACCTCGCGGACATCTTCACCGCGTCGGGCGTGGACACCGTCGTCTTCGACATCCAGGACGCGGGTGCGCGCTTCTACACGTACATCTGGACGCTGTACGACTGCATGGAGGCGGCGGCGCTCGCGGGCAAGCGGCTCGTCGTGCTGGACCGGCCGAACCCGGTGACCGGGCGGGCGGCGCTGGGCCCGGTGCTGGACCCGGCGTTCGCCACGTTCGTCGGCCGCCGGGAGATCGCCCAGGCGCACGGGATGACGGTGGCGGAGCTGGCGCTGTTCTTCAACGCGGAGTTCCTGCACGAGAATCCGGCACGCCTTGAGGTGGTCACGATGTCGGGCTGGCGGCGCTCGGACTTCTTCGACGACACCGGGCTGCCGTGGGTGCCGCCGAGCCCGAACATGCCGACGCCCGAGACGGCTCTCGTCTACTCCGGGACCTGCCTCTTCGAGGGGACGAACCTCTCCGAGGGCCGGGGCACCACGCGCCCCTTCGAACTCCTCGGCGCGGAAGGCATCGACCACCGCTGGGCGGCCGCGGCGAACGCGCTGGAGCTGCCGGGGGTCGCCTTCCGGGAGGCGTACTTCGCGCCGACGTTCTCCAAGTTCCAGGGCAAGACGGTGGGCGGGGTCCAGCTCCACGTCCAGGACCGGGAGGTCTTCGACCCGGTCCGCACCGGGATCGCCCTGCTGGTGACCGCGAAGCGGACGTGGAGCGGCTTCGCCTGGCGGCCGGACAACTGGATCGACAAGCTCACCGGGAACACCCGGGTCCGCACGATGATCGACGCGGGCGCGGACACGGACGCGGTGGTACAGGCGTGGCAGCGGGACCTGTCGGTGTTCCGGGCGAAGCGGCGGAGGTATCTGCGGTACGGGGGTGAGAGCGGTGTTCGCATCGGGCCGGGCCACGGGGGTCCGGCCCGATGCGCAGAGCACGCCCTAGTTCAGCTCCCTGTCGCCGAGGTACTCGCCGTCGTCCGTGAGGCCCCGCTTGCGGTAGCCGAGCCGGAGGTAGAACTCCTCGGGCCCGCCCTCGCCGGGCTTCCAGGTCACGGTCGAGACCGTCCCGCCGCGCCGGCGGATCTCCTCGTCCACCGCCCCGACGGCGAACCGCCCGTACCCCCGGCCCTGCTCCCCCGCGGCGACGGCGAGCCGCCAGAGCCCGGAGCGCTTCGGGGCGTCCGGCACCCCGGCGTCGAAGTCGAACGCCAGGTCGAAGTACGCCATCACGAAGCCGACGGCGCGCTCACCGTCACAGATCAGCCGGGGCCAGGCGAGGTCCGGATGCACAGAGGCCTCGGCCAGGGACTGCGCGACCGGGGCCACGAACCTGCGCTGCTCGGGCGCCACTTCCAGCCGACAGGCGTCGAGCACATTGTCGGCGGTGATCTTCTCCAGGCGCGGTCGAGCTGTTGTCATGGGCGAACCCAACCTCACCGGCCCGCACCGGCGCCAGGGAATTTCGCCACCCGCGGGGGCAGCGCACGCCCGCGCACCACCCGCCCGTGCGCCGCTCCGCTTCCGCCCCGGGACCCCGCCCCACATGGGGATTCTCGGCCAATGGACGGATTTCATCTTTCGATGGAGCCGAAACGGGCAGGCGTACGTCCATTCCATGACGTCCAAGGACGAGCGACGGAGGTGGCGGTGTCATGGCCGGTTTCCGGAGTCTGGCGAGACAGGTCCGAGATCCGCGGGGTGATCTGGCCCTGCGGCGGTATTCGCTGCGGAAGTGTTTGGAGAGGTTCGCCCCGTACGGTCACCGGGCGACCTGGGACCATCTGTGCGCCCGGCACGGGATCGGCCCCGAGGACCGGGAGCCCGATCCGGTGCGCCTGCTGCGCGCACTGGACGAGCTGGAGGAGGCGCGGGCGGTCTGGCTCGCGTACGAGGCGGGGTTCGCGGAGCGGCGGCGGCGCGAGAAGCACGCGGGGCTGCGGCGGCCCGGCGCGTTCGACGACTGGCACCGGCGCACCTGGGGCGGTCACGGGGTGGCCCGCTGCACCGACCCGGGCGTCCATCCCACGGAACCGCTCGCGGAGGTCCTGCGCCGGCTGATCGCGGCTCTGGGCTCCGGCCCCGGCTCGGCCTGTCCGGTCTGTGCGGGCACCGGTATCGAGTGGCGGCAGGAGCGGGGCGAGGAGCCGTGGGCGGGCCCGGTGTGCACGGGCTGCGGGATCGCGGTGCCTCAGCCCGCCCTGACCGACCGCACGCTGGCCAGGGCCCGGCTGCCACGGCATCGGAGGCTCGCGGCCGCGGCGGCCTGAGGCCTCGTGCGAGGCCGGACTCGGCGCGTCCGCGCCCCGTGCGGGGAGTCCCGGCGGACCACCGGCCTTCCCCGAGGGCGGGAAGACCGGAAGCCCGACAGCTCTCAGGGGCGCAGGAGGGCCTTGACGCAGCGCCGGGCGTCCATGGCGTGGAACGCCTCAGGCGCGTCGGCCAGGGAGTGGGCCATGTCGAACACGGCCCCCGGACGCAACGTGCCCTCCAGCACGTCGCCGAGCAGACCCGGCATCGTGGCGCGGATGTTCGCTCCGCCACCCCCGAGAGTGAGGTTCTTGCCGAACAGTTCCCACAGCGGCAGCGTGACGCCCCACGGCAGGCCGACGTAGCCGATCCGGCCGCCCGGCCGTGCGCAGCCGATCGCCTGCCGCACGGCCTCCGACGTCCCGACCGCCTCGATGACATGACCGCTGCCGCCGTCGAGCAGGTCGACCACCTCCTCGGCGCCCTCCTGCCCGCGGGCGGCGACCAGATCGGTGGCCCCGTGCTCACGGGCGAGCCGCCGACGCCGCGGGTCGCGGGACATGACGACGATCCGTTCCGCCCCCAGCCGACGGCAGGCGAGGACCGCGCACTGACCGACGGCCCCGTCGCCGACGACCACGACCGCGGCCCCCGGCCCCACCCCGGCGTGGACGGCCGCCTCGTGTCCGGTGGCCATCACGTCGGTCAGGGTGAGCAGCGAGGGCACCAGGTCGTCCGGCGGTGTCCCGGGAAGGGGCACCAGCGTCGTGCCGGCCAGGGGCACGCGCACGAACTCGGCCTGCCCGCCGTCGAGTACCGATCCGTCCGGAGCGAACTCGCCGAACAGGCTGCCTCTCTCGCAGGCCATCGTCATGCCCCGACGGCAGTGCGGGCACGCCCCGTCCGAGGTGCTGAACGGGGCGAGGACGAAGTCTCCTCTGCGCAGTGCCGTCACCGCGGTGCCCGCGTCCTCGACGACGCCGACGAACTCGTGGCCGCTGCGGACCGGCCGGGGCAGCGGCGAAACACCGCGCAGCACGGAAAGGTCCGAGCCGCAGACACCCGCCGCCACCACCCGTACCAGCGCGTCCGTGGACTCCTCGATCCGGGGTTCGGGCACCTCCTCGACGCGCACGTCACCCGGGGCGTGCATGACCACAGCGAGCACAGTGTGTCCTCCTCTCAGATTCCGGCCAGCGCGGTGCTGCGCATCAGGAATTCGGCCAGGTAGCCGTCGTGCGGCAGGTCCGGCGGCAACCACCAGGTGGGCCGGTCCAGGCCGTAGACGTTGCGGACGGACGGCTCGTCGAGCAGCGCGTCCACGAGCCCGGCGTTCCCCTCGGCGACCCCGACCACCAGCGACCCGCGCAGCGGCGCGACCCCGTGCTCGGCGGCCCAGGGCGCGACCCACACGCAGGGGAACGGCATCTCCAGGCCGAGCTGTCCGGCCAGGGGGTCGTCCAGCAGATGCACCGCCGGCCGCAGGGCGGCGCTCCCGTCACCGAGGTCGTGCACCAGGCTGCCGCCGCTGACGGGCTCGCAGCCCGCCGCGGCGCGGCGCAGGAAGTCCTCGGCCGCGTGCGCCTCCGCCAGGGGCAGACACGGCAGCTCGGCGTCCTCCTGCTCCGGCGGTCTCGGCCGCAACGCCGCCAGCCGCTCCGCCAGTGCCCCGGCGAAACCCCTGGCATCGTGCTCGACCAGGACGGCGGTCGTGTTGAGGCACGAGACGCCGCCCAGTCCGCCGACCGACTCGGCGATGGTGGCGAGATACGGCTCCCAGCGCCCCGTGACGAGAATCTTCACCCGGCCCGGCCCCTGCGTCAGCACCGGCGTGCCCGAGCCGCCGCCCGCGTAGCGGCGTACGGTCTCGTCCCCGCCGAAGACCATGGCGAGGTCGCTGCCCCGGACCAGTTCCCCGGCGGTTTCGTGGTCGCACGGCAGGGTGACCACCTCGTCGTCGGCGAATCCGGCGGATCGCAGCGCCAGCACCAGCCGGTGGGGGGTGAAGGGGTCACGGCGTGAGGGGCGTACCGCGACGCGGTAGCCCAGGGCCAGGGCCTGGAGCCACAGCGAGTGAACGGCCGGGTGGTTACCGGAGGCGTTGACGCCGAGTACCCTGCCGCGGCGGCGCCAGACGACGGCCGTGCCGTCGGGGACGGTCCGCCCGCCCGGCGGCGGCACGGCCCGGGGGCGGGCCCCGGCCACGGCGTCCACCGCGTCGGCCAGCACGTCGGCGATGGTCTGTGCCGCGGCCCGGACCACCGGTGCCGGCACGCCGGTCGACCGGGCCACGACAGCGGCGTACGCCCGCGGGGTCAGCCCGCCCAGCGTGTCCGAGATGAAAGCGGTGCCCGCCGCCCTCAGCCGGGCGGCGAGCCGGGATGGGGACCTGCTCGCCGACGGGCCCGGACGGCGGCGCATCGCGTCCAGGGTGCGCGCGGCGAACAGACCCGGTACGAGCGAGAGTTCCGCGAGTGGCTCCCCCGCCACCCCCCGGACCGTCTCCCGCCTGCCGGTACGGTAGGCGCCCGCCGGAACGAGGGCGTCGACGAAGGGAAGGTCCCCGCTCGCGTCCCCCGGCGGTGCCGTGTCCGCCCTGTCCGGTGCGGCCCCCATCAGTAGGCGCCCGTGATGACGGGAACACCGGTGAAGGCTTCGAGCGGGCGCACGTCCGCCACCGAGTGCCCCGCCGCGTCCGGTGGCGCGCTCACCCGCCGCGCCCTGTCCCGCTCGCGGTTGTTGGGCAGCAGAGCCGACTTGCTGAGGTGGTGCATGACGACCTGGCCCGTCTCGCCGACGGCGACGGGGCGGCCGGTCCCGGGGTCGGCCACGGTGTACGTGACATGCGCCGAGGGCGAGTCGAACACGGAGTCGCCGCCGTCGGTGGTCGTGCGCTCGAACGCGGCACCCAGCGCCATGGTGCTGCCGTAGAGCCCGAACAGCGGGATTCCGGGGAAGACTTCGTCGCTCAGCAGGTCCCGGGTGTCGCGGTCCATGCTGGTGCCGCACCAGGTGATGACCTGGACCTGTTCCCGCACGAGGTCCGCCGTCCGCTCGTCGCGGGCGAGGCGCTCCAGCAGCGGTGGGGGCGCCTGCAGCGCCCCCGTCCGCTGGGTGCGGAGCACGTCGGCCGCCTGGGCGAGGACATGGTCCAGATACCGGTCGGCGTCCTCGTCCCGGCCCTCCCGCAGGCATCGGCGCACCCAGCGGGGGTCGAAGTCGACCGCGAAGCGCACCCCGGCCCGGCGGCGCGCGTGCTGGCCGGTGAGTTCGGCGTAGTCGTGCGGCCCGCTCGGACCCAGCGACAGCCAGTTCACCCCCGCGGGTAGCCGCGCTCGTCCATGGCGCGCATGGCGCTCGCCATTTCGCGGTCCATCCAGTCGGCGAGATACAGCACCCGTTTGGGGACGCCGGTGGTGCCGCCGCTCTCGAACACCCCGATCACCTGCGCGGCTCCTCCGTAGCCCCGGGGCAGGAGATCCTCCACCGGGGTGTACCTCAGGTCGTCGACGACCTGGGGGAACAGGTGCAGGTCGGCCATCGTGCGTACGTCGGTCAGCGGGTCGAAGTCGAGGGACTTCAGCCGGTCCAGCCAGAACGGTGTGCCGGTCTCCGGGGTGAAGTGCCACCGCATGGCCGCCCGGACCAGTTCGTCCGGGTCGACGTCCGCGTCGAAGGGAGCTTCCAGGACCGCCAGCGCGCTCGCCGTGTTCATCCCGCCACCTCCTGTCCGGGGGTCCGCTGTGAAGTGCCGGTGCCGGGCACTGCCTCAGGGAGCCGGGTCACCGCAGCGTGATCCCGGCAGCGGTGACCGCGCGCAGGAAGTCGCCGCGCTCGACGGCGCCGGCCACGAGCTCCAGCTCGTCCGACATGTACCGGTCACGGTCGAGCGTCGGCGCCAGCGCGCGCACGGCGTCGTAGGCGGCCCGGCCGGCCGTGCCGAGCCTCTCGTAGCAGTTGTTCAGGTCGACGGCCTGGGCCGCTGCCAGGAACTGCACCGCGAGAATCCGGGTGTTGTTGGAGAGCACCCGCCGGGCGTTCCGGGCGGAGATCAGGCCCATGCTGACGATGTCCTGGTTGTCGCCGTTGGACGGGACGCTCTGGGTGCTGGCCGGGCCGATGGTCCGGTTCTCGGCCACCAGTGCGGTGGCCGGGTACTGGGCGCCCGCGAAGCCGCTGTTGAGACCGGCCTCCCCGGCGACGAGGAACTCCGGGAGTCCGTAGCTGAGGTGCCGGTTGAGCAGGCGGTTGGTCTGGCGCTCGGAGAGGACGCCGAGCTGGGTGAGGGCGATCGTGGAGAAGTCCATGGCGAACGCGACAGGCTGGCCGTGGTAGTTGCCGCCGTGGAAGACCTCCTTGCCCGGGAAGAACAGCGGGTTGTCGGTCGCGGAGTTCAGCTCCGTGCCCAGCGTGCTCGCGGCGTGCCGCAGGGTGTCGCGCACCGCGCCGAGCACCTGGGGGATGGCCCGCAGCGTGTAGGCCTTTTGGAGGTAGACGTCGGTACGGGTCACCTCTTCGCCCTCCCGCCTGCTCTCCACCTCGCTGCGGATCTCCGCGTGGGAGACGGCCAGCCGGCTGTCGGCGAGCAGCGTCCGCAGGTTGGCCGCCGAGTCGATCTGGCCCCGGTGCGGGCGGGCCAGTTCGTGCCCCTCGGCGAGGAACGGGCTCGTGGAGCACCGCAGCGCCTCCAGCATGAGGGCGGAGACGATCTCGGCCTGGTGCAGCTGGTCCAGGGCGCGGCCGACGACGAGCGAGCCCAGCCCGGTCATCCCGGATGTGCCGTTGATCAGCGCGAGGCCTTCCTTGAAGCGCATCTCCAGGGGCTCGATGCCGCGCTCGCGCAGCACCTCGCCGGTCGGAACCCGCTTGCCGTCACGGAGTACGTATCCCTCGCCGATCACCGTGATGGCGATGTGCGAGAGGGTCGCGAGGTCCCCGCTGGCGCCCAGCGAGCCGATCTCGGGGATGGCGGGGATGATGCCCTCGTTCAGGTAGAGCGCCAGGCGCTCCAGCACCTCGGGCCGGACGGCGGAGTATCCGCGCGCCAGGGCGTTGAGCCGGGCGGCGAGTATGGCGCGGGCCTCGTCCTCCGCGAACAGCGGTCCGACGCCGGCGCTGTGGCTGCGGATCAGGTTCGTCTGGAGCTCCACCTCCTTGGAGGGCTCGACCTGCATGTAGATCATCTCGCCGTAGCCGGTGGTCACCCCGTAGACCGAGGCGCCCTGGTGGACGATGTCCTCGAACTGTTTCCGGCTGGCCGCGGCCTTGTCCAGGACCTCGGGGCTCACCGTGCAGCGGGTGTGCTGTTCCGCGACGGACCGGACATCGTCGATGCCGAGGCTCTCCCCGTCGAAGGTGATGCCGGCGGTCGTGGTGTCGATCAGGGTCATGGGGTGCGTCTCCTCGATTCGATCGGGCCCGGCGCGCCCTGCGCCGCGCCGGGTGCCGGGAAATCCGCGGCACCCGGTGATTCGACCACCGGGGCGTTCGCATTCGATACGACCGCAGGGACATCCAGGAATGACCTTCCGGGCAGAGCGAAATGGAAGAACGGATGCCGCACGATGACTCCAGGGCGGATCGACCTGCCCGAAAGTCGCTCGGCAGCCCTGCGTGAGATCGGGATGTACCGGCCTTGACCAGCAAAGAAGCGCCTTCGATCAGCCGGATTCGGGTGCGTCGGGCACGCCGATCTCCACTTGTGTGTCGTTGTCACGGAATGCGGGTCGGGTAATTCTTTACTCCGCCACACCCGGAAATCGTTTCGACGAGAAGGAGAGGAAATGAAGCCCAAGCTGAACGACCGCTTCAGCAAGGACGCGAGTATCGAAGAAATCATGCACAGCATGCGCGGGAACGGATACGCCGTTGTCGAAGATGTGCTGGCGCATGAGACGGTGGACGCCCTGCTGGACGAGATGACGCCCTGGATCGACGCCACGCCCTTCGGGCCGGACGCGTTCGCCGGCCAGCGGACCAAGCGCACCGGCAGCCTCGTCGCCCGGTCGGCCACGGCTCGCGAGCTGATCGTGCATCCCCTGATCAAGGGGGTGGCGGGAGAGGTCCTGGCGTCGTCGACCGAGTTTCAGCTCTCGCAGACCCAGCTCATCAGCGCCCACCCGGGTTCCGTCGCGCAGAAGCCCCACAAGGACGAACTCGTCTGGGACTTCTTCCCGTTCGCTCCCGATCACCATGTGATGTGCCAGTTCTTCTGGGCACTCACCGACTTCACCGAGGAGAACGGTGCCACCCGGGTGGCACCCGGCAGCGACGAGACCGACCCGGCGGAGATCACCGAGGAGGACACCATCCCGGTCGAGATGCGCAAGGGATCGGTCTTCATCTTCAACGGCAAGGTGGTGCACGGTGGCGGCACCAACCGTTCGGATCACGTGCGCCAGGGCCTGATCACGAGCTACTGCTCCGGCTGGGTCCGGCAGGAGGAGAACCAGTACCTCGTCGCGCCGCCGGACATCGCCCGCACCTTCCCCGAAGACGTCCTCAGGATGATCGGCTACCAGCAGGGCTGCTTCGCCATGGGGTACGCCGGTGACATCGAGGAGCCGATGGACATCCTCTTCGGGCGCACCTCGGGCACCCCGATCGTGCCGTCGGAGGCCACGCGCGGCGCCGCCAACGAGAGGGCACGCATGTGGAGCGAGGACGTGGCCCAGCGCACCGTCTGATGTCTCCGGCCCCCACCCCACCCCGCTCCGCCCACGGCAGGCGGAGCCGATTCCCGCGCCGAACCGAGAGGTGACGATGACGTCCACGGAAGAACAACCCGTATCGGTCATGCCGATCATGAACATGGTCTACGGCCTGTGGGTGTCCCAGACACTCGTGACCGCCCACGAACGCGACCTGTTCGGCCGCTTCGCCGAACGCCCGGGGATGACCCCGGCCGACCTCGCCGACCTCCTGGAGCTGGAGGAGCGCCCCGTCGAGCAGTTGGTCACCGCGTGCGCGGCGCTCGGCCTGCTCCGACGCGAAGGCGAGGGATACCGCAACACCCCCATGACCACGCGCCACCTGCTCCGCGGCGGCGAGGACTACGTGGGCGGCTGGGTGGAGATCGTCTCCCGACACGACTACCCGGGCTGGCTGCGGCTGGACGAGGCACTGCGGACGAACCGTCCGACCGCCTGGGACAGCGAGCGGCGCGACTCGCTGTTCGACGACGAGAACCCTGTGGTCGTGGAGTCGTTCTGGGAGGGCATGAGCGCGATCTCGCGGCCCACGGCGCGGATGCTGGCCCGGACGGTCGACCTCTCCGGCGACCTCGCGCTGCTGGACGTCGGCGGGGGCGGCGGCGCCTACGCGATCGAGCTGAGCCGGGCCTACCCGTCGCTTCGCACCACCGTGTTCGACCTCCCCTTCGTCTGCGACCTGACACAGAAGAAGGCCGAACAGGCGGGCTGTGCCGACCGCATCTCCTTCGCCGGCGGCGACTTCTTCTCCGATCCGCTGCCCACAGGCCAGGACGTCGTGCTGCTTTCGATGATCCTGCACGACTGGGACGTCGACCAGTGCAAGGGCATTCTGCGGAGCTGCTACGACGCGCTGGCCCCCGGCGGCCGCCTCCTGATCAGCGAACTGCTGGTCTCCGACACCAAGGACGGTCCGCTCGACGCCTCCCTGATGAGCCTTTCCATGCTCGTGGAGACCTTCGGCCGTAACTACACCGGCGCGGAATACCGGGAGTGGCTGCTGGAGACCGGCTTCACCGATGTGGAGATACGGCCGTTCGACGCCCCCGCCGCCAACGGGGTCGTCATCGCCCGGAAGCCCGGATGAGTCCACGGCAGGCCCGCTGAACCGGCGGTGAGCGGGCCCGGCCCGCCCGTGTCGCCCCGGCCCGCCGACGGCGGGCCGGGGCCGACGGCGGTTGCGCCCGGTGCGCGCCGCCCCGCGGCCGGCGCACCGGTCGGACGGAGCCCTCCCGCAGGGCGTGGGCGACGTCAGATGTAGCCCTCCCGCAGGGCGTAGGCGACGTCAGATGTAGCCCTCCCGCAGGGCGTAGGCGACGGCGTGAGCCCGGTTGCGCAGATTCAGGCGGGTGGTCAGTTTGTACATGACGTCCTTGATCGTGCGTTCCGAGTAGCACAGTTCGGCGGCGATCTTCGCGGTACCGAACCCCTCGGCGACCAGTCGCATGACCTCGACCTCGCGTGGAGTGAGTCCGTAGGAGGGGAAGCCGGGGCCCGTGGCGGTGTGGGGACCGCCCGTACCCATCTGACGGATCAACCGGCCCAGCAGATCGGCCGGAAGGTCTCCGTCTCCCCGCGCGGCGGCCAGCACAGCCTGGATCAGCCGGTTCCTGGTGGCCTCGTGGCGCCACACGACAGCGCTGACCCCGTAACTGACGATTTCGTGGAACTCGTCGTCCTGCAGGGTGTCCAGCACCAGAACGGCCTTTGAGCCGTCACCGCCGACCGCCCTGCGCATCTGCGCCAGCGTCCCCTGGCTGAGCACATGATCGACCATCAGGAGCACGCCGCCCGGCGTTTTTCGCTCGCGTATTTCAATACGGGAATCTCGTTCCAGCGCACTCAGTGCACCCTCCCTGGATATCGGATCCCGGGCGTGCACCACAACGGGGATTCTCGGCTCTGCTGGTTCCGGGTGACGGCCCATGGAATGTGCTGTCTCCGCAAGGCACATGGTGTCGGCTGAGGACGGCAAACCTGATCTCCCTGTCTGCACGCGCGGTCGGCTCCGTCGAGCGTGCTGAGTGTGCGAAGCGCTCAGTTCGCCCGACGGGATTCCGTGGCTGTCAGATTCCCGACGATGTCGGTCGCCAGCCGGCGGCACGCGGTCGCGCTCAGTTCCAGCTGGGCCGCCGCTTCGTCGAGATGACCGACGATGAGGAGTATCGCCTCGGCGTGCCGGGCGTCGCCGGTCGCGCCGCCGTACGTCCACTCCCCCGTGGAGGGCTCCTCCTCACCCGGGTTGGCCTGCAACGCACGGGCCAAGGCGTTGTTGACCAGGCAGGAGGCGACCAGGACCGAGGACAGCCGGTCCAGACTGGCGCGCCGGCCGGCGACGCCGGCGGATCTGCTGCCGTACAGGGCGTTCAGCCGCACTAGCGCGGTGGCGGTCAGGTCCTGTGCGGCCAGCAGGAGCGGGCCGATCCTGCGCAGGGCGTCGGCCCCCGGCGTGTAGGAGACATCGCGGACCCGGACGCGGAGGCTCTCGAATTCGTTTGCAAGGTCATGAAGTTGCCGTTCATGATGGTGGAAATCGAGGGCTGACATTACGGAATGACTCCAGGGGTCGCAGCATCGAGAACGGGGCGCCGCCACCGGTCGGCAAAAAGGGATCACCGGCGAACCGGTCTGACACCCTCAGCGTACTGACCCCACTCCCGGCCATTCCAGAAGCACGAGCAGAACGGCCAGAATGAAATAGATCAGATATCGGCCAAGCCGCCCTTGCTATTTCGCCACCCTTAACGAGCCTCGGCAATTCCCCGATCGACGGCTGTTTGTTTGACGATGAGCGGCTTCCGTTCCCCCGCCCGCGACCGACCGGCACCCCCGCGAGGACCCGGGCGCCCGCGGTCCGATCACCGTGGCACCCGCCCGCCCGTGCCCGTATCACCCTCCGGCTGTTCCGCTTTTGCCCGTTCTCCCGCAGGGGTCGGAACACGGCTCCCCGCCACCTCAGCCCCTCGGGCCGGCCGGCCCGCGCACACGCGTGTGGCCGGTCACCGGCCCCGCGCCGTCAGCCGGACGGACGGCGCTCCGGCATCAGCCGGGAACCGGTGATCTTCTCGCCGCTGATGTCGTCGGGGTTGGAGAGCACGCAGGTCTCCAGCGACAGACAGCCGCAGCCGATGCAGTCGGTCAGATGGTCGCGCAACCGGTGCAACTGCGTGATGCGCTCGTCCAGTTCCTTGCGCCACGCCTCGGAGAGGCGGGCCCAGTCCTCACGGTTCGGCGTGCGCTCCTCGGGCAGCTCGGCGAGCGCGTCCCGGATCGTGGCGAGCGGAATGCCGACGCGCTGGGCGGCCCGGACGAACGCGACCCGGCGCAGCGCGTCACGGGAGTACCGGCGCTGGTTGCCGCTGGTGCGGCTGCTGGTGATCAAGCCCTTGGACTCGTAGAAGTGCAGGGCCGAGACGGCCGCGCCGCTACGCGCCGAGAGCTGGCCGACCGAGAGTTCGTGGAGTGTCTGCGGGATCTGGGGCACCCCTCAAACCTACTGCCATGTCGTTGACAGGAACGGGCCGCCCAACGATGCTGAGCAAGCGCTTGGACATCGCGCCGGATGGCGCGTCGAGCCGGAAGGCAGGGACCGGGAACATGGCAGAGCCGAGGATCTTCACCTCCGCACAGGAGCTGCGGGACGGTGTGGGCGAGCAGCTGGGACACAGCGACTGGCTGGAGATCGAGCAGAAGAGGATCGACCAGTTCGCGGAGGCGACCGGCGACCACCAGTGGATCCATGTGGACCCGGAGCGGGCGAAGGACGGGCCGTTCGGCACGACCATCGCGCACGGCTATCTGACGCTCTCGCTGCTGCCCGCGCTGGTACCGCAGGTGATGCGGGTCGAGGGCATGAAGATGGGCATCAACTACGGGACCAACAAGGTCCGTTTCCCCTCGACCGTCCCGGTCGGCTCGCGGCTGCGGGCCACGGCGGTGCTCCGGGAGGTCGCGGAGGTGGGCGGCGGCGTGCAGGTCACGGCGGTCGTCACCGTCGAGCGTGAGGACAGCGAGAAGCCGGCCTGTGTCGCGGAGTCGGTGTCCCGCTACTACTTCTGAACCACGGCTCCACGACCGCCGGGGCTAGGCCGGGATCTGCCGGGCCCCCACCATCCGCAGGACGAGGTCCGCGTACAGCTCGCCGACCTCGTCGGGCGTTCGGCTGCCCTGGGCGTTGAACCAGCGGGCCACGTCGATGCAGAGGGAGAGCACCGCGAGCGTGGTGCCGGGGACGTCGGGGACGTCGAACTCGCCGTCGCGCACCCCTTCGTTGATGATCCGGCGCACCACCGCGTCGCTCCTGCGCCGCAGCGCGACGATCTCGGTGCGGTGCTCCTCGCCCAGCGCGTCGAGTTCGTACTGCACGACCCGGGCGGTGGTGTGGCGCTCCGCGTGCCAGCGGACGAAGGAGCGGACGGCCCCGGCGAGCCGTTCGGCGGCCGTGCCGTCCCGGTCCGCCTCGGTGTCGAGCACGTACAGCGCCCGCTCGTGGCCGATCTTGCTGATCCGGTGGAGCAGCTCTTCCTTGGTCTTGAAGTGGATGTAGAGCGCGGCCGGGCTCATGCCGGCCCGGCCGGCGATGTCCCGGGTGGTGGTCGCGTGGTACCCGCGCTCGGCGAAGGCGTCCACGGCGGCGACGAGGAGCCGCCTGGCCGCCTCCGGAGTGACCTCGCCCCACGGCGTGTCCTCGCCGGTCGTCTCCTCCGCCGCACTCATCGCCCAGGGCCCCTCTCCGTCAACAGGACGAACACCATACCCCGAACCTGAGCAAGCGCTTAGGGGTGGTCCGGCCGACGGTACGGGGTCAGAGCTTCTGGAACGGGTCGTGCTCGGCGAGGATCTTCTCCAGCCGGGCCTGGTCGACCCGGCTGTGGATCTGCCCGGCCTCCTGGCGGTCCCTGATCACCTTGGCGAGCGTGAAGCAGGACGTGACCAGATAAAGCACGCCGATGGCGAGGAATCCGCGCACCCAGGCGTCGGCGTCGAGGAAGAAGATACCGAAGGCGACCGCGCCGATGGCCACCATGAAGGAGGCCACGGCCTGGACGTAGAAGGCCGCGGTGCTCTGCTGCTTGACCGATGTCGTGTCACTCATGGGCCCAGCATCCGCCGACGTGGCGCACGCCACATCCGTGCCCGTACTCAGGCCGGTACTCAGACACCCGTACGAGCCCTGGCGCCGGCCAGCGGGCACGGACACCGGTCAGAAGGCGGAGACGCCGGTGAGCGCCCGGCCGATGATCAGCTTCTGGATCTGGCTGGTGCCTTCGTAGAGCGTCATCACCCGGGCGTCCCGCAGCAGCTTGCCGACCGGGTACTCGTCGATGTAGCCGTAGCCGCCGAAGACCTGGAGGGCGTTGTTGGCACAGCGGACGGCGGCCTCGGAGGCGTACAGCTTGGCCTTCGACGCGGCGGTGGCGAAGTCCTGGCCCCGGTCGATCAGGTCGGCGACCCGCCAGGTCAGCAGCCGGGCGGCGTCCACGTCCACGGCGATGTCGCTCAGCAGTTCTTGGACGAGCTGGTGGCGGGCGATGGCCTTGCCGAACTGCTCGCGTTCACCGGCGTAGCGCACGGCCGCGTCCAGGGCGGCCTGGGCGATGCCGACACAGCCCGCCGCGACCGACATGCGTCCCTTGGCGAGCGCGGACATGGCGATGGAGAAGCCCCTGCCCTCGGGGCCGAGGAGGCAGGACGCCGGTATCCGGACGTCCTCCAGGACCAGTTCGGCGGTGGCCTGGCCGCGCAGGCCCAGCTTGCCGTGGATGGTGCGGCGGGTGAGGCCGGGGGTGTCGGCGGGGACGAGGAAGGCGGAGACGCCGCGGTGGCCGGGGCTGTCGTTCGTCCGCGCGAAGAGCAGGACGACATCGGCCCAGGTGCCGTTGGTGATGAACATCTTGGTGCCGTTGACCACGTAGTCACCGCCGTCGCGGACGGCCCTGGTGGCGAGGTTCCCGGCGTCCGAGCCGGTGCCGGGCTCGGTGAGGCCGAAGCAGCCGATCGCCTCGCCGGAGGTGAGGAGGGGCAGCCACTGCCTTTTCTGCTCCTCACTCCCCCAGGACGCGATCGTCTTGGCGACGAGGCCGAGCGACACGGAGACGATGCCGCGCACCGAGGAGTCGCCGCGTCCCAGCTCCTCGGTGACCAGACAGTAGGAGAGGTGGTCGCCGCCGGAGCCGCCGTACTCCTCGGGGACGGTCAGCCCGAGGAAGCCGAGACCGCCGAGCTTCTTCACGATCGACCTGTCGACATTCTCGGCCCGGTCCCAGGCGACGACATGCGGGGTGACCTCGCGGGCGACGAACTCCTCCGCCAGTTTCCGGACGGCTTCCTGCTCCACGCTGAGCGCCAGGTCCATCGTGCGCCACCCCGCTTCCGACGATCGCTTAATTAGCACTGCTAGTTTCTGGTGCGCAGGGCCTACTATGAGCCGCATGGCCCGACCGCGCAAGCCCCTCCTCAGCAGAGACCGCATCGTCGGGGCGGCGAGCGCTCTCGTGGACGCCGAAGGGCTCGACGCCGTCTCCACCCGTCGGCTGGCGGCCGTCCTGGGGGTGAGCGGGCCCTCGCTCTACAACCACTTCCGCAACAAGGAGGAGATCCTCGACGCCGTCGCCGACGCGGTCTCCGCACAGGTCGACCTGTCGATGTTCGAGGAGTCGGACCCGCGCGACTGGCGGGAGGCCCTGCACGACTGGGCGCTGTCCTACCGGGCCGCCCTCGCGGCGCATCCGCACATCGTCCCGGTCCTCGCCCGGGGCCCCGGCCGCCGCCCTGCGGGGCTGCGGGTGGCCGACGCGGTGTTCGGGGCGATGGTGGGGGCGGGATGGCCGCCCGCGCAGGCGACCCGGATCGGGGCGCTGATGCGGTACTTCATCACCGGCTCGGCACTGGGCTCGTTCGCCGGGGGCTTCGTCGACGACGAGACCGCCTACGACCCCGCCGACTATCCGCACCTCGGCCAGGCCCATCTGCTGGCCGACCACCGCCATCAGGTCGACGAAGGGGCCTTCGAGACGGGGCTGCGGGCGCTGCTGGAAGGGCTGGCGATCCAGTACGAGCCGTACGCGCGGCCGGTGGGCGGCGACGCGGCGACGGTTCGGCCGGTGCCGAACCGTCGCCGCGCCGGCCCCGCATGACAGCCCGCCCTGCGATGGAGGACGAACCAGCGGCGTTCCAGCCCGTCCGGCGGCTGCGGACGTACCCGGGCCTCCCAGCCCGTCCGGCGATTGAGGACGGAACCATGGCGGTGGTTCGGGGCGCCCCCTCCGTGTCCGGGAGGTCAGGGGAGCCGCCCAACCCGAGCACCGGTTCCGTCCTCAAACGCCGGACGGGCTGGATGTGGCAGGGCTCCGTCCTCGAACGCCGGACGGGCTGGATGTGGCAGGACTCCGTCCTCGAACGCCGGACGGACTGGATGTGGCAGGGCTCCGTCCTCAAACGCTGAACGCTGGATGCGGCAGGGCCGGCTCCGTCCTCAAACGCTGAACGGAGGTAGGCCGCACAGGCTGGAGGGGCCGACGGGCTCGGGCGGGCGTCGATTGACGGGGAACGACAATTCGGTGGGGAGCGAAGCGTTTCGGCTCTACGGTCGTGGCCATGACGACGACCCCGACCCCGCTCCAGGTCTCCCCACCCGCCCACCGCTGGCGGGCCCCCGCCGCCGCCTGCACCACCGTCGTGCTGTGGGCCTCCGCCTTCGTCTCCATCCGCAGTGCGGGCGAGGCCTACTCCCCCGGCGCGCTGGCCCTGGGCCGGCTGCTGGCGGGCACGCTGGTGCTCGGGACGATCCTGATCGTCCGCCGGGAGGGGCTCCCGAGGCGCGGCGCCTGGCCCGGGATCATCACCTCCGGGGTGCTGTGGTTCGGGCTGTACATGGTCGCCCTGAACTGGGGCGAACAGGAGGTCGACGCCGGAACGGCAGCGATGCTGGTGAACATCGGGCCGATCCTGATCGCCCTGCTCGGCGCCCGCATGCTCGGCGAGGGGCTGCCGCGCCGGCTGCTGCTGGGCATGGGCGTCTCGTTCGCGGGCGCGGTCGTGGTGGGGCTCGCGATGTCCGGGCACGGCGGCTCCTCCGTGCTGGGCGTGGCGCTGTGCCTGCTGGCCGCCGTGGCGTACGCGGCGGGCGTGGTGAGCCAGAAGCCGGCCCTCGCGCACGGTTCCTCGCTCCAGATCAACACCTTCGGCTGCCTGATCGGGGCTGTCGCCTGCCTTCCGTTCACCGGGGTGCTGGTCTCCGAGGCCGCCGACGCCCCGCTGTCCGCCACCCTGAACATGGTCTACCTGGGCGTCTTCCCGACCGCGCTGGCCTTCACCACCTGGGGCTACGCGCTGGCCCGGACCACCGCGGGGAAGATGGGCGCGACCACGTACGCGGTCCCGGCGCTGGTCGTGGGGATGGCGTGGGTGCTGCTGGACGAGGTGCCGACCCCGCTCGGCATCGTCGGCGGGGTGCTGTGCCTGGCCGGGGTGGCGGTCTCCCGGAGCCGTCAGCAGACTGGGCCCATACGCGGAAATCCGGCCCGGCCGGTGGAGGGATCCCGTCATGACGAGGAGCGCCAAGCGGAACGGACGTAACGGGGCCAGGGCCGGGGCGGGCCGGGACAGGTCCGCCGCCCCCGAGGAACGGGACACTCCCGAGGCGAGCGGGCGGGCCGCACGGCACGGCGGGGCGTATCTGGACGGGTTCGGTGTGGTCGACAGCGGGGACGACGATCCGGTCCTCGTGACGCCGGAGGGCCACGCCCGTGACGCCTGGCGCGAGGACTACCCGTACGACCGCAAGCTGCGCCGCCGCGACTACGACCAGGCCAAGCGAGCCCTCCAGATCGAGCTGCTGAAGCTCCAGCACTGGGTGAAGGAGCGCGACGAGCGGCTGGTGATCCTCTTCGAGGGCCGGGACGCGGCGGGCAAGGGCGGCACGATCAAGCGGTTCACCGAGCATCTCAACCCGCGTGGCGCACGGGTGGTTGCGCTGGAGAAGCCGACCGAGCGCGAGCGCACCCAGTGGTACTTCCAGCGGTACGCGGCGCATCTGCCGAGCGCCGGGGAGATCGTCCTGTTCGACCGCTCCTGGTACAACCGGGCGGGCGTGGAACGGGTCATGGGGTTCTGCACGACCCGCGAGTACCTGGAGTTCATGCACCAGGCTCCGGGGTTCGAGCGGATGCTCGCCCGGGACGGCATCCACCTGGTGAAGTTCTGGTTCTCCGTCTCCCGCAACGAGCAGCGCAACCGCTTCATGATCCGGCAGATCGACCCGGTACGGCGGTGGAAGCTGAGCCCCGTCGACCTGGCCTCGCTCGACAAGTGGGACGAGTACACCGAGGCGAAGGAGCTGATGCTCTTCCACACCGACACGGCCGACGCGCCCTGGACGGTGGTGAAGAGCAACGACAAGAAGCGGGCCCGCCTGGAGGCGATGCGGCATGTGCTGGACCGCTTCGACTACCCGGGCAAGGACCCGGAGGTGGTGGGGAAGCCGGACCCGCTGATCGTGGGCCCGGCCTCCCGGCTGTTCGAGGAGGGCGAGATGGACGCCCGGCTGCTGGGACCGGTCACCTCGACCTCCCGGACCACGGACTACTAGAAGACGACGAGCGCTCGGCCGCCCTTGCCCGCGATCATGTTGTCGAAGGCGGCGGGGATGCCGTCCAGGCCGATGTGCTCGGTGACCATCATGGACAGGTCGAAGCGGCCCGCGCGGATGTGGTCGGCGAGGACGGGCAGGTCCTGGGCCGGGTCGCTGTTGCCGTAGACGCAGCCGGTCAGGGACCGGCCCCAGTGGAAGATCTCCAGGGCGTTGAAGGTCACTTCCTGGTCCTTGCCGCCGATCCCGACGACCGTGGTGCGGCCGCCGCGCCGGGTGGACTCCCAGGCGGCCCGGATGGTGACGGGCCGGCCGACGCACTCCACCGCGACGTCCGCGCCCTGCCCGCCGGTCAGCTTGCGGATCTCGCGGGGGGTGGTGCCGGAGGCGATGACGTAGTCGGTGGCGCCCGCCTGCCGGGCCAGCTGTTCCTTGGCCGGGGAGACGTCGACCGCGATGACCTGGGACGCGCCCGCGATCCGGGCGGCCTGGAGCACGGCCAGGCCGACGCCGCCGATCCCGAAGACGACGACGCTCTCGCCCTCACGGACCCGGGCGCTGTGGTGGACCGCCCCGTAGCCCGTCAGGACCGCGCAGCCGAGGAGGGCGGCGTCGGTGAGCGGGATGCCGTCGGGGGCGGGGAGGACGCAGTTGGCGGCGACGACGGTCTCCTGGGCGAAGGCCGCGACGTTGAGGCCGGGGTGGAGGCCGGTGCCGTCCGCCGTACGGGCGTGGAGCCGGGAGACCCCCTTGAGGGCGTCGGCGCAGAGCCACACCTCGCCGATGCCGCAGTGGAAGCAGAGCCCGCAGGAGGGGGCCCAGTTGAGGACGACGCCGTCGCCGGGCGCGACATGCGTGACGCCCTCGCCGACGGCCAGGACGGTGCCCGCTCCCTCGTGGCCGAGAACGGCCGGCACCGGGACACGCATGGTGCCGTTGGACAGGGACAGGTCGGAGTGGCAGACCCCGGCGGCGGCGAGCGCGATACGCACCTGGCCGGGGCCGGGCTCCGGCAGGACGATGTCGGTGATCTCCAGCGGAGCTCCGACGGCGGGCAGTACGGCGGCGCGGACCACGAACAGGCTCCTTACGAGTGACGAGGAAGGGCTACGGGGGTCAGAACTGGAGCGACTTGGTCTGGAGGTACTCCGCCAGACCGTGCGGGCCCAGCTCGCGGCCGACCCCTGACTGCTTGTAACCGCCGAACGGGGCCATGGGGTTGAACCGCCCGCCGTTGATGTCGACCTGCCCGGTGTCCATCCGGCGGGCGAAGGCCACCGCCTCCTCCTCGTCGGCGGCCCACACCGCCCCGGCGAGCCCGTACACGGTGCCGTTGGCGATCCGGAGGGCGTCGTCCACGTCCTCGTACCGCAGGATCGAGACCACCGGGCCGAAGATCTCCTCCTGGGCGATCGTCATGTCCGGGGTGACGTCGGCGAAGACGGTCGGGCTGACGTAGTAGCCGGTCTCCAGGGGCGCGTCCGGGCCGCCCGCGATCAGCCGGGCCCCTTCCTCGACGCCCTTCTCGATGTAGCCCCGCACCCGGGCCTGCTGCTTGGCGTTGACGAGCGGACCGACCCGCTCCCCGGCCACGTACTTGGTGACGGCGTTCGCCGCCAGCTCCACGGCCTCGTCGTACCGTTCGGCGTCCACCAGCATCCGGGTCCAGGCGCTGCACGTCTGACCGGAGTTGGTCATCACGTTGGCGATGCCGACGTTGACCGCCTTGGCGAGGTCCGCGCCGGGAAGGATCACGTTGGCGGACTTGCCGCCGAGCTCCAGGGCGACGCGCTTGACCGCGGCCCCGGCGGCGGCGCCGATCTGCTTGCCGACGGCGGTGGAGCCGGTGAACGAGACCAGGTCGACGTCCTCGTGGGCGGCGAGCGCCTGGCCCGCGACCGGTCCGAGGCCGGTGACGAGGTTGAAGACACCCGGCGGCAGGCCGGCGGCCTCGGTGGCCTCGGCGAAGAGCTGGGCGGTGAGCGGGGTGTCCTCCGCCGGCTTGAGGACGACGGTGCAGCCGGCGGCCAGGGCGGGGGCGACCTTGGCGACGATCTGGTGGAGCGGGTAGTTCCAGGGGGTGATCGCACCGACCACGCCGACCGGCTCCAGCAGCACGGTGGAGTTGCCGATCCGCTCCTCGAAGGCGTGGCGGGCGGCCAGTTCGGCGTACGAGGCGGCCACCAGCACGGGCACACCCGCGTGGACCATCTGCGACAGCGGCAGCGGTGAGCCCAGCTCCGCGGTGATCGTCTCCGCCAGCACGTCCTTGCGGGCGGCCAGCGCGTCGGCCAGCGCGGTGAGCCGGGCGGCGCGCTCGGCGGGCGGGGTCGCGGCCCAGGCGGGGAACGCGGCGCGCGCGGCCCGCACCGCGGCGTCGACGTCCTCCGCCGTCCCCGCCGGTACGTGGGCGATGACCTGCTCGTCCGCCGGGTTCACCACCGCGATCGTGTCCCGGCCGACGGCGGGCCGCCACGCGCCGTCGATGTACATCTGGTCATGGGCCTGCATGGCTGTTTCCTCCCGGACGGGCTGTGCGGAGCGCCGAAGCCGTGCGGCGGGCGCGGGGCACCCGTCGCACCCGCCCAAACTAGCGCCGTTAGTTTTTCGGCGCCAGGGAGCCTTCCGAGACCCCCGTCACGCCGGTGACACCCGTGGCGCCGGCCGGGCGGGGCATGTGCACCCCCGCGACCTCTACCCGCTTCCCGGGACGGCCATCCGGCCACCGGGGCGACGTGCCGGAACGGCATGTTCCCTTGCCCCGGCGGCGGCCGACCGGACAAGACTGGGACAAGACCGGCGAGCCCGGACGCTCGCCGTCCCGACCGAGGAGGCACCATGACCGCCACGCCCCGCTCCCGCACCCGGCGCCGGGACACCCCGCCGCCCCGGACCGGCGACAGCGAGGCGGAGGTGTTGCGCGGGTTCCTCGACTACCTGCGCACGTCGATCGCCGCGAAGGTCGAGGGGGCACCCGATCCGGCGGCCCGGACCGCTCAGGTGCCCTCGGGCACGAACCTGCTGGGCCTGCTCCACCATCTGACCTTCGTCGAGCGGGCGACCTTCCTCGGGCAGCGGGTGACGGACTGGCAGGCGACGTTCCACGCCGCCCCCGAGGACGGGGTGGCCGAGGTCGTGGCCCGCTACCGGGAGGCGGTCGCGGAGGCGAACGCCGTCCTCGACGGGTGCGCCGACCTCGGTGCACCGCTGCCCCGCACGCGGCCGGACAAGCCCTCCCCCGTGTGCGGTGGGCCCTCACCCACCTGATCGAGGAGACCGGTCGGCATGCCGGTCACGCGGACATCCTCCGGGAGCTGATCGACGGTTCGACCGGTCGCTGACCGCCTCGTCGGCGGGTTCCGACCCCGCCGGCGCCGGCCCCGTAGGGCCCTCGCCGCGCAGGCCGAGGCCCGCCGCGCCGATCAGCCCCACGCCGAGCAGCACGAACGGGGCGGCCACCCCCACCGCGCCCGCGATCAATCCCGCGGCGGCGGGGGCGGCGACCTGGCCGAGCCGGTTGCCGGTGAGCCGGAGGGCGAGGGCGGTGGAGCGGGCCCCGTCGGGGGCGGCGCGGACGACCGTGGTCATGGACAGCGGCTGGCCGACACCGAGGCAGAAGCCGAGCACGGCCAGCATCACGGCGAGGACGGGGACGGAGACCGGGAGGGCGACGCCCGCGCAGAGGAGTCCGGCGAGCAGGCAGCTGGTGGTCAGCAGGGCCCGGCGGCCCAGCAGCCGCAGCAGCGGCGTCATCACCAGCCGGCAGGCGATCGTGGCCGCGGCCCGCAGGCTCAGCAGCAGGCCGACGGTGGCCGGAGCGATGGAGCGGTGCTCGCCGACGACCGGCAGGTAGGCGGTGAGGATGTCGGTGGCGGACAGCACCGCCATGCTGATGAGGATGCCCGCGGGCACGCCCCGCGTGCCGAGGATCGTCCGGACGGGGACCTTGCCGTCGGTCCGCGGCCGGGCGTCGGCCGTCCGGCGGTGCTCGATGCGCCACAGCGAGGTGAGGGCGACCGCGCAGACCCCGGCCGAGACGAGGAGGGCGAGCGCGCTCGTACGGCCGAGGGCTCCGCCCTGTCCGGAGATGAGCGCGCCCGCCGCGATCGGTCCGATGAGCTGGCCGAGCGAGGCCCCGATGGTGAAGTGCCCGAAGTTGCGGTCCTGTTCGTGGGGTGCCGACTGCCGGGCCACGATCGACTGCGCGCCGATCACGAAGCACAGGTGGCCGAGGCCCATCACCCCGCTCCAGGCGGCCATCGCGGGCAGCGAGGAGACGAGGCCGCTGAGCGCGCAGCCGCCGGAGATCAGGAGGACGCCGAGCGGCAGGAGGGGCGCGCAGCGGCCGTGGTCGGTGCGGCGGCCGAGCGGTACGGCGACGAACAGCGGGAGCAGGGCGTACACCCCGGCGATGACGCCGACGGCCGTCTCGTCCGCGCCCAGCGCGAGGGCCCGGTAGGAGACGGCGGGCCGCGCCATCGACACCGCCCCCTGCGCGAAGGCGAAGGCGATGACGAGGCGCAGCAGCCAGCCCCTGCCGGGCCCGGATCGCGGTCGTCCGGTCATCACATGATGCCGAAGAGGATGCCCGCCGCGAGCACCACCAGCGAGGTGAGCACCGCCCACTTGACGGTGAAGCGGGTGTGGTCGCCGAATTCGACCTTGGCCATGCCGACCAGGACGTACACGGCGGGCACCAGCGGCGAGGACATGTGCAGGGCCTGACCGGCCAGGGAGGCGCGGGCGATCTCCACCGGCGAGACCCCGTGGGCCGCGCCCGCCTCGGCGAGGACGGGCAGGACGCCGAAGTAGAAGCCGTCGTTGGACATGAAGTAGGTGAGCGGCAGGCTGAGCAGGCCGGTGACGATGGCCATGTGCGGGCCCATCGCCTCGGGGACCGTGCCGACGACCCAGTCGGCCATGTGCTCGACCATGCCGGTGCCGGTGAGGACCCCGGTGAAGACGGCGGCGGCGAAGACCATGCCGGAGACGTTGAGGACGTTGTCGGCGTGTGCGGCGATCCGGGCCCGCTGGTCGGGCATGTGGGGGAAGTTGACGGTGAGCGCGAGGGCCGCGCCGAGCAGGAAGAGCACCGGGATCGGCAGCAGCTCCATGATCATCGCCGTCAGCAGCGCGGCGGTGAGTCCGGCGTTGAACCAGTAGAGCTTGGGGCGGAGCGTGGGCCGGTTCGGGTCGAGGCCCTGGAACGCGTCGTCGTCCTCGTCCGCGTTCTCCGTACCACCGGCGAAGGCCCCGGACCCGGTTCCCGTACCGCTCCCGGAGGCGGCGGTGCCCTTGCGGAGGCGGTCCTTGCCGGCACCGGCACCGGCACCGGCCGAGACGGTCTCCGGCTCCGGCTCCCGGGCGAGCGCCTCGTCGAGGGTGAGCATGCCGAGGCGCTTGCGCTCCCGGATGCCGAGCACGTACGCCAGCACGAACACCGCGAGCAGGCCCATGGCCAGCGCCGGGATCATGGGGACGAAGATCTCGGAGGCGTCCAGCTTGAGGGCGGTGGCGGCGCGGGCGGTGGGGCCGCCCCACGGGAGGGTGTTCATGACGCCGTTGGCGGTGGCCGCGACGCCGGTCATCACGACCAGGCTCATCTTCAGGCGTTTGTAGAGGGGATACATCGCCGAGACGGTGATCATGAAGGTGGTGGACCCGTCGCCGTCCAGCGAGACGATCGCGGCGAGCACCGCCGTACCGACCACGATCCGCATCGGGTCGGCCTGACAGAACTTCAGGATGCCCCGGACGATCGGGTCGAACAGGCCGACGTCGATCATCACACCGAAGTAGACGATGGCGAACATCAGCATGGCGGCGGTGGGGGCGAGGTTGCCGACGCCTTCGATCACGTAGTCGCCGAGTCGGGCGCCCTGCCCGACGGCGACACAGAACAGTGCGGGGATCAGTACCAGCGCCGCGATCGGCGACATCTTCTTCGTCATGATCAGGACCAGGAAGGTCGCGATCATGGCGAAGCCGAGGATTGTCAGCATGGGGGATACCTAACGTTCATCCTTGAACTCCCACCGGTCTCGGCGGTCGGTCCGGATGACGTTAGGGGCCTCCTCGAAGAGTTAACAAGACGTTGACGCGTGAGCAATACGAGCAAAACCCCAGGTCAACGCGGTGGTGCTAGTGAGCTGGGGTGACGGAGACCGGGATGGCGTTCAGCACGGCCGTGCCGGACAGCGGGTCCAGGAGCGTGCCGTCGAGCAGCTGGTTCACGTTCGCCCCGGGGTGGGCGGCGGCGACCGACATGCGGGTGCCGGGGCGGCTGTGGCCCCAGCCGTGCGGGAGGCTCACCACCCCGCTGCGCACGGTGTCGGTGATCTCGGCGGGGGCTTCGATGCCGCCGCCCGAGGACTCGATGCGGGCGGTGTCCCCGTCGGCAAGACCGAGGCGGGCCGCGTCGTCGGGATGGATCTGGAGGGTGCAGACGTTGGAGCCGCCGGTGAGCGAGCCGACGTTGTGCATCCAGCTGTTGTTGGAGCGCAGATGGCGGCGGCCGACGAGGACGAGCGGGGCGGGCCGGTCGCCCAGCGCCCGGCGCAGGCGCGGCAGGTCGGCGGCGATCGGGGCCGGGAGCAGTTCGACGCGGCCGGAGCGGGTGCGCAGGACCTCCGGGAGGCGGGGTCGCAGCGGGCCGAGGTCGATGCCGTGCGGATGGGCGAGGAGTTGCTCCAGCGTCAGCCCGTACGGGCCGAGGCGCAGCATCAGGTCCAGTCGCCGTTCGGGGCCGCTCTCGCCGGTGAGCCCGGCGGCCAGCTCCTTCGGGGCGCCGGCCCGGGTGAGGGCGGTGTCGACGGCCAGGTCGTCGACGGCGGAGGGCGGTGCGCCGTGCTGGCCGCTCACCGCGAGGATGAGCCGGGCGTGGATTTCGCTCTCGTCCATCCGCCCGCCCTCCAGGGGCACGGCGGCGCGGGTGTAGCGGACCTGGTTGTGGACGGCGAAGTTGTTGAACGCGAAGTCGAAGTGGGCGCTCTGGGAGGGTGGCGGCGGGGGCAGGACGACGTCGGCGCGGCGGGAGGTCTCGTTGAGGTACGGGTCGACGCTGACCATGAAGTCGAGCCCGTCGGCCAGGGCCGCGTCGAGCCGGTCGCCGTCGGGGGCGGAGAGTACGGGGTTGGCCGCGATGACCACCAGGGCGCGGATACGGTCCTCGCCCGGGGTGTCGATCTCCTCGGCGAGAGCGGCGATGGGCAGTTCGCCCTTGGCCTCGGGGTGCCCGGAGACCCGGCTCGACCAGCGGCCCAGCGCGAAGCCCTTGCCGGGGGCGGGGTTACGGGTCCCGGGTTCGGCGGCGCGCGGTGCGCGGGCGGTGGCGGAGAGCGGGAAGAGCGCGCCGCCGGGCCGGTCGAGGTTGCCGGTGAGGATGTTGAGGACGTCCACCAGCCAACTGGCCAGGGTGCCGTGCTCGACGGTGCAGCTGCCGATGCGCCCGTAGACGGCGGCGGTGGGGGCGGCGGCGAGCTCGCGGGCGATCGCGGTGATGGTGACCGCGTCCACATCACAGGCGGCCGCGACCGCGTCCGGGGTGAAGTCCGCCAGGGCGGCGGCGAGTTCGTCGAGGCCTTCCAGGTGCTCGGCGAGCGGCCCGGGGTCGGCGAGCTTCTCGTCGATGAGGGTGTGCGCGAGCGCGGCGAGCAGCAGGGCGTCCGCGCCGGGCCGGATCGCGACGTGCCGGTCGGCGAGGCGGGCGGTGCGGGTGCGGCGCGGGTCGATGACGGTCAGGGTGCCGCCGCGCCGGCGCAGGGCCTTGAGCCGGCCGGGGAAGTCGGGGGCGGTGCAGAGGCTGCCGTTGGACTCCAGCGGGTTGGCGCCGATCAGGAGGAGGTGGTCGGTGCGGTCGAGGTCCGGTACGGGGATGGCGTGCGCGTCACCGAAGAGCAGGCCGCTGGAGACGTGCTTGGGCATCTGGTCCAGGGTGCTCGCGGTGAACACGTTGCGGGTGCGCAGGGCCCCGAGCAGCAGGGGCGGGTAGAGGAAGCCCGCCATCGTGTGCACGTTGGGGTTGCCGAGGACCACGCCGACGGCCTGCGGGCTGTGGGCTTTCACCAGGTCCGGTATCCGCGCGGCGATCCGGTCGAACGCCTCGTCCCAGGCCGCCTCGCGCAGCTCACCGTCGTCGCCGCGCACCAAGGGGACGCGCAGCCGGTCGGGGTCGGCGTCGAGCCCTCCGAAGGAGGCGCCCTTGGGGCAGATGAAGCCCCGGCTGAAGATGTCGTCGCGGTCGCCGCGCGCACCGGTGACGGTGGTGCCCTCGATGGTGAGGGTGAGGCCGCAGGTGGCCTCGCAGAGGGGGCAGATGCGCGGTGCGGTGCGGGAGTCGTGGGACATGGGCCCTCCCCGGGGCGGCTGCGGCGACGGCACGCGGACATGGGCCGGGCGGGGTGTGGGAGCACCCGGAAGCCCCGGCACGGGCGAGCATACCGACCGGTACGCACGGTGGGGAGGTGTCGCACGGAGAAGACGACGGACGGACCGCGCGGCGGGAACGGACGGACCCCGGTGACGGAGGGAGGCGGGCAGGACACCCCCTCGGGCCAAGGTCCTTCGCTCAGTCCAGCGTCTGCGCGAGGTAGGACCTGACCAGCGTCCGGGTCTCGGCGACGATGGCCGCGTCGCCCGAGGGGTCCATGCGGAAGGCGAGTTGCAGCAGCGCGTCGGCCGCCTCGACGCTCACCAGGATCGCCCGGGACAGCCCCTCGTCGGCCCGCCGGCCGAGGTGCCCGGCGAGCAGGGCGGCGAGCCGGTCCGCCAGCCGCCGGTTGGCGTCGTCCGCCGCACCCTCGACCGGGAACGGCGGCCCGAAGTCGACGAGCGCGAAGCCGGGAACGCTCCGCTTCATCGCCAGGTACTCGTCGAGCACCGCGTCGATGGCGGCGCGCCAGTCGGTGGCGGGAAGGTCCGCGAGCCGGGCGGCGATCCGGTCGGCGTAGGTGTCCAGGTTGCGCAGTGCGAGGGCGTCGACGAGCGCGCGTTTGTTGGAGAAGAACCGGTAGACGGAGCCGATCGGCACCTCGGCGCGCTCGGCCACGGCCCGGGTGGTCAGCTGCTCGTAACCGGTCTCGTCGAGGAGGCCGGCGCAGGAGTCGAGTATCCGGGCCAGCCGGTCGGCGCTGCGCTGCTGCACGGGGGCGCGGCGGAGGTTCGGGTTGACAGGGGGCTGAGGAGGCACGGGCCCATGATGCCGTGCCCCGCGCACGGGCCGGACACCAGAGGCAGCGGGGCGGGCACCGGAGGCGGGAAGGGCGGACCCCACAGGCAGCGAGGGCCGACTCCACCGGCACACCCACCGAATGGCGCGATGTATGCCGTTGACGCGCCCCGCTCCTATTCCTACGGTGGTGCATAGGATTCGTCGTCCGGCGGATCCGAGGGCTTTCTTGGGCACCGGGAGTGCGGGATGAGCGCGATCGACCAGGCGAGGAAGACGGCCGAGGGGCTGACCTATTCCTCCGGCTTCGGCAACGAGCACAGCTCGGAGGCGGTGCCGGGGGCGCTCCCGCACGGCCGCAACTCCCCCAGCGCGCCCCCCTCGGGCTGTACGCGGAGCAGCTGAGCGGCTCCGCGTTCACCGAGCCGCGCGCGGACAACCGCCGTTCCTGGCTCTACCGGATCCGCCCGTCGGCCGCCCACCCGGCGTTCACCCGCATCGACAACGGCGCCCTGCGCTCGGCCCCGTTCACCGAGACCGTGCCGGACCCGAACCGGCTCCGCTGGAACCCGCTGCCCGACCCCGCGCCCGGCACGGACTTCCTGAGCGGTCTGTGGACGCTCGGCGGCAACGGCGACGCCGCGCAGCGCGCCGGGATGGCGATCCACCTGTACCACGCGAACTCCTCGATGACGGACCGCGTGTTCAGCGACTCCGACGGCGAGCTGCTGATCGTTCCCGAGCGCGGCGGGCTGCTGCTCCGCACCGAGCTGGGCCTGCTGCACGCCGAGCCGGGTCACGTCGCGCTGATCCCGCGCGGGGTCCGCTTCCGGGTGGAGCTGCTGGAGGAGACCGCGCGCGGTTACGTCTGCGAGAACTACGGCCGCCCGTTCGCCCTGCCCGACCTCGGCCCGATCGGCGCCAACGGCCTGGCGAACGCCCGGGACTTCCTCGCCCCCGTCGCCGCGTACGAGGACCACGAGGGCCCGGTGGAGGTGGTCAACAAGTTCTGCGGGAACCTCTGGTCGGCGACGTACGACCACTCGCCGCTCGACGTGGTCGCCTGGCACGGCAACCACACCCCGTACGTCTACGACCTGCGCCGGTTCAACGTGATCGGCACGATCAGCTACGACCACCCCGACCCGTCGATCTTCACGGTGCTGACCTCGCCGTCCGACACCCCGGGGCTGGCCGGAGTGGACTTCGTCGTCTTCGCCCCGCGCTGGCTGGTCGGCGAGGACACCTTCCGCCCGCCGTACTTCCACCGCAATGTGATGAGCGAGTACATGGGCCTGATCGACGGGGCGTACGACGCGAAGGCCGACGGCTTCGTCCCCGGCGGCGGTTCCCTGCACAACATGATGTCGGCGCACGGCCCGGACCGGGAGACCTTCGACCGGGCGAGCGCGGCCGAGCTGAAGCCGCAGAAGATCGACGACGGTCTGGCCTTCATGTTCGAGACCCGCTGGCCGGTCACGGCGACGGAGCAGGCCGCCTCCGCCGGTCATCTGCAGCGCGGTTACGACGACGTGTGGCAGGGTCTGAGCCGCAACTTCCGTCCGTAGCCGACGGGCGCGGGAGGCCCGCAGGAGCGGAAATGGGACGGGACGGGGACGACATGACCGAGACCGAGAGCCAGGAGCAGGCCGGGACGGACAGCGGGGTGGACCAGCCGCGCCATCCGCCCGCCTTCGCCCCCGACTCCCTCGTGCTGAACCGGAAGCTGCCGCTCTGGTACCAGGTCTCCCAGTCCCTGCGGGCCTCCATACTGGGCCGTCCGCAGGACGCCTCCGCCCGGCTGCCCACCGAGGAGCAGCTCGCCGCGCACTACGGGGTCAGCGTGCTCACGATGCGCCAGGCGCTCAAGGAGCTGGAGACGGAGGGGCTGATCAGCCGGCACCGGCGGCGCGGCACGTTCATCGAGCCGCGCGCCCGGCGGGTCTCCCCGGTCCGGCTGCTGGGTTCGGTCGACGCGATCGTGGCCCAGCAGTCCGGCGAGGCGACGACCGTGCTCGGCCACGGCCCGGTCCCGCTCCCCGGCGATCTCGCGGAGTTCTTCCCGGACTGCGACGAGGTGACCTGTTACCGGCGGCTGCGCCGCGACGGCGAGAGCGACGAGCCCACCAACTGGGCGGAGAACGCGGTGCGCCCGGACATCGCCGCCCGGATCGACGTGGCCGACCTCGAACGCTGGCCGATGACGAAGGTCCTGCGCGATGTCGTCGGGGTCAGGATCTCCCGGATCACCGACACGGTGGAGGCCCGGCTCGCCGACCCCGTCACCGCGGAGCTGCTCCAGGTCCCGCTGCTCAGCCCGATCCTGCACTACACGGGCGTGACGTACGACGAGGAGGGGCGCGTGGTGGACGTGGCCCGGATCCGCTACCGGGGCGACCGGTTCTCCTTCTCCGTGACGGTCGAGGCCCACTGACCCCGCCCCTCGATGACTGGCCCGCCCCGGGGGGACACCGCCCGCCGTTACGATGCGAAGGGCCACGGCCGACAGGTCACCGCGGCCAGGTCATGGCGGACAGGGGAGGGACGGCTCGGTGGCAGCGCGCAGGACGGCGGCGGCCGGATCCGGCGGGGACACGGAGTCCTCGCCGCTCGACGCGTTCGTTCCCCTGGACGAGCTGATGCCGTGGTCGGTGCGGCCGCTGAGAACCGGCCGCGCCTGGGTGAGCGGCCCCGACCCCGCGGCGCTCCGGGCCCGCTGGGAGCGGCTGGCCGGTGCCGACGCCGCCGAGCAGGAGCGGCTGTTCGCGCCCACCCGCTCCCGTACGCCGCACACCTCGGTCGCGGCCCTGCCCGGCCAGTCCACCGGCACGGCCCGCTTCGCCCGGGACCCGGGCCCCTGCCCCGACCCCGTACGGATCCTGCACGGCCCGTACGACGAACAGTGGCTGCTCCCCGACCACCGGCTGATCGACGCGGCCCGTCCGGAGCTGTGGCGGGTCGCCGACGGGCAGCAGCTCTTCGCGGTCGAACACAGCTCCGCCCCCGAGGACGCCGGGCCCGCCCTGTCCGTGACCGCGCTGCTGCCCGACGGGCACTCCCCCGCCGGCCGGCCCGGCCGGATCAGGCCGCTCCACCGCAGGCCCGGGGGCACGGAGCCCAACCTCGCGCCGGGGCTCCTGGACCTGCTGCGCGGACGGCTCGGCGGTAGCGCGGGGCCGGACGCGTTCACCCCGGAATCGGTGCTGGCCTGGATCCTGGCCGCCGCCCGGCCCTCCGCCTCCGGCGTCCTGGTCCCGCTGCCGGCCGACGGGGAGTTGTGGTCGCGGGGGGTGGCGCTCGGCCGGGAGCTGCTGCGGCTCCAGTCGCGCGGGGCCCGGGGCGGGGAGCGGCCCCGGCTGCCGGGCGGGCGCAGGCCCTATGTGCGGGCGGCGCTCCCCGCACGCCCCGCGGAGCTGTCCTACGACGCCGAGGAGGAGGCGCTGATCGTGGGCGACGGCCGGATCTCGCCGGTGCCCGCCGAGGCCTGGGAGTTCACGGTGGGCGGAGTGCGGGTGCTGGAGCTCTGGTTCGGCCGCCGGGCGGCGGCAGCGGCGGGCCAGGGGCCGGACGGTGCTGATGCGGACGGCCTGGACGCCGTCGGGGCGCGCGGCTGGCCCCGGGAGTGGACCTCGGAGCTGCTCGAACTCATCACCGTACTCGCTCTGCTGGACGGCACGGCGGGCAGCGGGAAGGAGCTGCGGGCCGCGCTGGAGGCGGGTCCGCTGATCGGTCCGGCAGAGCTGCGGGCGGCGGGGGTGCTGCCCGTCCCGGCGTCGGCACGGCGCCCCGCATCGGTGCTGGGACACCAGGAGGAGGGCCCGGAGGGGCAGTTCGCCCTGCTGTAGCGGCGGCCGGAGGGCGGTGCGCGTTGCTGTGAGCGGCGGGCCGGAGAGAGGCGGTTCGCCCTGCCGTGACGGCGGCCGGAGGGGGTTCGCGCTCCACAGTGCCGGCCGGAGAGAGGCAGGCTGCCCTGCCACAAGCGGCGGCCCGGCGGCGGAGGGTGGCGAAAGCGCCGGTCAGCGGGTATGCACGGGTGATGAACACCTTGCCCCTCCCCCTCGACGGCATCACGGTGGTGGCCGTCGAACAGGCCGTCGCCGCCCCCTTCGCCACCCGGCAGCTGGCCGACCTAGGAGCCCGGGTCATCAAGGTGGAGCGCCCGGACGGCGGCGACTTCGCGCGCGGCTACGACACGGCGGCGCGCGGTCTCGCCTCGCACTTCGTCTGGTGCAACCGCGGCAAGGAGTCCCTCGCCGTCGATCTGAAGGACCCGCGCGGCCTCGCGGTGGTCCGTGACCTCGTCGCCGGGGCCGATGTGTTCGTCCAGAATCTGGCGCAGGGGGCGGCGGCCCGGCTCGGGCTCGACGCCGCCTCGCTCTGCGCCGCGCACCCGCGGCTCGTGGCCGTCGACATCTCCGGGTACGGGGCCGGTGGGCCGTACGCCCACAAGCGGGCCTACGACATGCTCGTACAGTGCGAGGCCGGGCTCGTCTCGGTGACGGGGACGGCGGAGCAGCCGGTGAAGGCGGGCATTCCGGCGGCGGACATCGCGGCGGCGATGTACGCGTTCTCCGGGGTGCTCGCGGCGCTGCTGCGGCGGTCGGCCACCGGGCGGGGCGGCCCGGTGGAGGTCTCCATGCTGGACGCGCTGGCCGAGTGGATGGGCCACCCGCTGCACCAGGGGATGCACGGGGCCACGCCCCCGCCGCGTACCGGTCTCGCGCACTCGGTGATCGCCCCGTACGACGCCTTCGCCACGGCCGACGGCGAGCAGGTGCTGCTCTCCGTCCAGAACGACCGGGAGTGGCGGCGGCTGGCGGAGCAGGTGCTGGGGCGGCCCGAGCTGGCCGAGGACCCGGACTTCGCGACGAACGCGGCGCGGACGGCGAACCGGGAGCGGACCGACGAAGCGGTGGCCCGGGCGCTGGCGGGCCTGACGGGCGAGGAGGCGCTGGCCGGCCTGGAGGCGGCGGGCATCGCCTGTGCCCGGCTGAACACGGTGGCCGATGTGGCGGCGCATCCGCAGCTCGCGGCACGGGACCGGTGGCGGGAAGTGGGCTCACCGGTGGGACCGTTGCGGGCGCTGCTGCCGCCGATCACGCTGCCGGGCGGCGAGAATCCACGCATGGGTGCCGTACCGGCGCTGGGCGAGCACACCGATGCGCTGCTGCGAGCCCTGGGGATGACGGACGAGCAGACATCGGTGCTGCGCCGGGACGGGGTGATCGCCTGACCTGGTCCGTCCCGAGCGGTGGGCCGGTCCGGGGCGGGCCGTGGGTCAGCGGCGGCTGCCGAAGAGCGAGCGCCGCAGTCGCCGCAGCGGCGCGAAGAGCGACACACGGGCGCTCCTGCTCCGGCGGGTGTGCGCGGCATCACGCGAGGTCAGCTCACGCATGAGCAGCGTCGCTTCCGCCGCTTCGCGCTGCGGGACGACAGGGCCGCCGAGCACCGCGAGATGGCGGTCGAGGCGCGTACTGGTCGCACCGCTCCCGCATGTGATGGCAGGCACACGTGCCCTGCTTCGCACCGTTATCTGTTCCATGTCACTCCCCACCCGTACGAGGGCACCCGGTCCGGGCAGGTTAACCCTATCGTCCCGCGGTGACACCCGTGTATCCCGGCCACACGATTGCGCACACATATACGGAGGTTGACGGCCCGTTACCGAATCCGCGCGATTCCAGGGCGACTTGGGACAGTTCTGCAGGTTTGCCCCTGAGGTCGTCCGTCGTTCAGCCCCGGAGCGGGAGCCTCGACCGGTGAGGACTCCCGCACGGGGCGGTCGGGCGGAGCAGTGTGTCCGACCGAGGAACGCGCCTGTCAGAGAGCCGACTTGAAGACCGGGAGATAGCCTCCCGACTGTCCGGCGGCGGTGGGGTGGTAGGACTCACCGATGTTGAGCCAGTTCACGCTGTGCAGCCAGGAGTTGCCGGAGCAGATCTCGTGCCCGGTGAAGGTCGTCCTGACGTCGCCGAAGGTGAAGCCGTGGTCCGCCGCCCGCTTGGCGGTGGCCGTGTTGAGGTGGTCGGACGCCCCGTTGATGGCGGAGCGCTCCTTCTCGCTCAGACCGGCGATGCAGTTGCCGCCGAGCTGGTAGAAGCGGGGGTAGCCGAGGACGACGACCTGCGCGGAGGGGGCCTTGGAGCGGATGGCCGAGTACACGGAGTCGAGCCGGCCCGGGAGGGTGGAGTCGACGTAGGCGCGGGCGGTGGCGATCCGGTTGAGACAGGTGGCTTCGGACTGGAGGACACAGGTCGTCATGACGTCGGCGAACCCGGCGTCGTTGCCGCCGATGGAGATCGAGACGAGGTCGGTCGAGGCGTTCAGCCTGCCGAGCTGACTGCCCGTGACGTCGTTGGTCCTGGCGCCGGAGCAGGCGGCGAAGTCGAAGGACGAGGGGGAGTTGGCGGCCGCCCAGAGGGCGGGGTAGGCGCGGCTGCTGCGCTTGCAGCTGGAGCCGTCGTAACTGCCGGCTCCGACACCGGAGGAGTACGAGTCGCCGAGGGCGACGTAGTCGACGGCGGCGGCGGACGAGTCGGCGTTCGCGACCCCCGCACCGGTCAGGGCGAGGGCGGCGCCGAACAGGAGAGAGGACGAGAACGCCACGAGTCTGGACATTTTCATGGAACCTCCTTGAGCAGGGGGTATCTGCCTACTCCGTAGTAGCAGCGCCTCCGCCCGACCGGAAGTGTTCATGCCAAAAAACAGAGGGGAGTGCTTCCGTCCGCCCCCGGCGGTTCAACGGGTTCTCACCGAACGCCCCTTGTCGCCCCGTCGGCCGCCGGGGTTCGCTTCCCCGGTCACCGCCGCTCGCGCGCCCGGCACGCGCCGGGAAACCGGGTGCGCGGGGTGCCCCCGTGCCGGATCATGAGCGCCATGCCCGACTCCCCCGCATCCGCTCTGCCGATCCGGCTCACCCTCGACGACAGCGACTCACCGTCCGACGTCGTCGACGCGCTCTTCCTCGGCCGCTTCACGACGGGCGAGCAGCCCTACTCCCACAACTCCTCCCTCGACCGGATCAAGGCGGGGGCGACGCTGCTGCCGCCGGACGCCCGGGTGCTGCGGACCACCCGCGACGACAACCGCAGCTCGACCCTGGCGGAGGGCGAGGGCTGGACCCTGCTGGTCTCCCGGTGGAACCGGGGCGCGGACGTCACCGTGACCGCGACCAGCGCGGAGCTGGCGGAGAACGTCCTCGGTCAGGCCACGGACGGGGCGCGGGACGAGCCGGAACCCCAGCCCGACAACGTGACCATGGGCTTCTGGTATGTCTCGCCGACCCGCGGCCCGCACCGCACCACCCGCCGGATCGCCGCCGGGAGCTGGGACGAGGTCCGCCCCAACTACACCGCGCCGGTGGCCGATGCCCTGGGCCGGCTGATGAAGGTGACGCCGGACGACATCGCGGGCCGGCTGCTCCTGCTGCACGGCCCGCCCGGCACCGGCAAGACGTCCGCGCTGCGCACCCTGGCCCGTTCCTGGCGCGAGTGGTGCCAGGTCGACTGTGTGCTGGACCCCGAGCGCCTCTTCAGCGACGTCGGCTATCTGATGGACATCGCGATCGGCGAGGACGACGGCACGGCGAAGGGCCGGTGGCGGCTGCTGCTCCTGGAGGACTGCGACGAGCTGATCCGCGGCGAGGCCAAGCACACGGCCGGCCAGGCCCTGTCCCGGCTGCTGAACCTGACGGACGGTCTGCTGGGCCAGGGCCGCAACGTGCTGGTGGGGGTCACCACCAACGAGGACCTGGAGCGGCTGCACCCGGCCGTCGTCCGGCCCGGCCGCTGCCTGGCCAGGATCGAGGTCGGCCCGCTGACCCGCCCGGAGTCGGCGGCCTGGCTGGGCACGGACGAGGGGGTGGGCCGGGACGGCAACTCCCTGGCCGAGCTGTACGCGCTCCGCCGGGGCATCGGCCCCGCGTCGGTGCCGAAGCAGGACACGGGGGCGGACGCGGGGCTGTACCTCTGATCTCCGTACGCGATCGCGGCTGCGGGGTCAGTCCCCGTACGCGGCCCGCACCGCGTCCTTGACCAGCGACAGGGCCTGCTGCCGGGTGAGGCCCAGCCGCTCGGCGGTCTCCGCGTACAGCTGGGCGGCGGTCGCGGCCCGCTGCTCGGCCGCGTCCCCGGCGGCCGCGACGAACGTTCCGTTACGCCCCCGGGTCTCGATCACACCGTCCGCCTCCAGGGCCCGGTAGGCCTTGGCGACGGTGTTGGCGGCGAGGCCCAGCTCCTCGGCGAAGCCGCGTACGGTCGGGAGCCGGTGGCCGACGGGCAGCGCGCCGGAACGGGCCAGTTCGGAGAGCCGGTTGCGCAGTTGCTCGTAGGGCGCGATGCCGGAGTCCGGGTCGAGGACGATCTTCTCAGTCACGGGCCGATTGTCCCCCACCGGCGGAAAAAGGGGAGGCGTTCGGGACGCGGCTGCGCATACGGTCCACCGCATGACTGTGATCGTGCGTGATTTCCGCCCGTCCGACGCGGAGGCCTGGACCCGGGCCCGCCGGGCCTCGGTCCCGTGGATGGTGGCCACCCCCGAACAGATCGTCCACGACCTGACGCACGCCCATCCGGACAAGCACTACCGGCTGCTGGTCGCCGAGGAGGACGGCGAGATCATCGCCACGGCCCAGGCGGGCATCGCCCACGAGAGCCCCGAGCCGGGGCAGGGCTACTTCACCCCGCAGACGCTCCCCGGCCGCACGAACCGCGGCGCGGGCTCGCTGCTGCTGCGCACGGCGGAGGAACACCTGGCCGGGGTCGGGGCCACGGTGCTGTACGCGTGGGTACTGGACAACCCGGAGAGCCTGGAGTTCGCCCGTAAGCGGGGCTACGAACCCAAGCGCTCGGCCCACTTCCAGCGGCTGGACCTGGCGAGCGGCACCCTGCCGCCGCGTCAGGAGCTGCCGCCGGGGGTCGAGCTGCGGACCGGGGCGGACTTCGCCGACGATCCCCGGGCGCTGTTCGAGGCGGACTCCGAGGTGACGGCGGACGAACCGGGCGACATCACCTCCGAGCTGGACGACTACGAGGACTGGCTGACGAACGTCTGGCGGCACCCGGCCTTCGACCAGGGGCTCACGTCGGTGGCGCTGGTGGAGGGGAAGGTGGCGGCGTTCAGCGCGGCCACCACCGACGGCGAACGGACCTATCTGAGCGCCATGACCGGCACCCTGCGGGAGTTCCGGGGGCGGGGCCTGGCGAAGCTGGCGAAGAACGACTCGCTGCACCGGGCGCGGGCGGCCGGCTACACGGACGCCTACACCTCCAACGACACCGGCAACGGCCCGATGCTGGCCGTCAACCGCTGGTTCGGCTACCAGGTCTGCGCGACGGAGGTCCGGCATGTCCGCACCCTCTGAACCCCGCGCGGGCCGCCCAAAGGAGCTGGTCGTCGCCCTGACCAAGGCGGGCCGCACCAAGATCCGCTATCCGGCGGAGCTGGTCCGGGACGACGGCGTCCACGTCACCGTCCGGGCGCCGTGGGCCGCGCCCGGGGTGCGGGACTTCGGCTTCGTCCGGTTCGAGCCGGGCGACGTGTTCACCGAGCACTACTGGCGGGACCGGTGGTTCGCGGTGAAGGAGGTCCGCACCGGCGACGGCGGGCTCAAGGGCTGGTACTGCGACATCACCCGGCCCGCCGTGCTCGCGGACGGGGTGCTGGCGGTCGAGGACCTGGACCTGGATCTGTGGGTCTCGGCCGACGGCTCGCGCGTACTGCGGCTGGACGAGGACGAGTTCGAGGCGAGCGGTCTGGCCGAGCGGGATCCGGCGGCGGCCGGTGCGGCGGCCTCGGCCCTGGACGAGCTGGAACGCCTGGCGAGGTCCGGAGGGCTCGCCCCTCTGCTGGCCTGATCCGACCGGCCCGCCCCCGGGCCCGGTGTACGGCTCCCGGCTCGGGCCGGCGCGGTGGCTCCCCGTACGCACCTCGCTCAGGGGCGGCGCGGGCTTTCCCTGTACGGCACCCGGCTCAGGGGCGTGGCCGGGAGGCGGCGACCAGCTCCACCTCATATCCCGCCGGGTCCTCCAGGTAGGCGGCGTGGTGCCCGTCGCCGCCCGCGTACGGATGGCGGTCGGGGAACAGCAGGCGCCAGCCGTACGCCGGGGCCTCGGCCGTCAGGGCGTCCAGAGCGGCCCGGTCCGCGACGTGGAACGCCAGGTGGTTGAGCCCCGGGCGGCGGCGGTCGTGATCACCCGAGACCAGGTCCGGGGACTGCTCCAGCACGACATACGCGTCGCCGCGCCGCCAGCTGCGGCCATGGGCCCAGTGTTGGTACGGGACATGGCCGAGGCGGTCCAGCAGCCAGCCCCAGCTGCGCTCCGCCGCCGCCAGGTCCGCCACCCACAGCTCGATGTGGTGCACCCGGCCCGTCGTCTCCCCGGCGGCCGGCAGCGGGACGGCCCGCCCGGCGCCGCCCGGGACGTACGCGACCGGCTCCCCGTCCCGATGCCAGTGGATCATGAAGTGCTCGCCCGCCCGGTAACCGTCCAGACCCGCACGGCAGTACGCCACCATGTCGTCCGGCAGCGCGGCCAGCGGGAACCAGTCCAGCTCCGAGCACTTCTCCGGCTCCGCGTTGCGCGGCGGGCGCTCCGGGTCGTCCTCCGCGACGAAGAACCAGCCCATGCGCGCCCCGCCGCCGGGGCCCCGGTGCTGCATCACCAGGGCCACCCGCAGCTCGTCGGGGTCCAGATCGAGGCCGATCTCCTCGGCGGCCTCCCGGATCATCGCCTCGCGGACGTCCTCGCCGTCCTCCGCGTGGCCGGAGGGCATGTGGAGCAGTCCGTCCGCGTAGCCGGTGTTGGAGCGGCGGGCCAGCAGCACGTCCGGACCGCGCCGCAGGATCAGATGGACGTCGACGACCTCGGTGTGCCGGTACGCCGGCACCGCGCGGGCGATGAGCGCATAGCGCTCGTCGTCGACCTTCTTGCCCCAGAGCCGGCTGTCGGGGGCCAGGTCCTCGTGGTGGATACGCTCGGTGTGGGCGGAGAGCAGGGCCGTGAGCGTGGTGGCGGACAGGCCGGTGCCGTTCCACACGCCTTCGACCAGGACGAGCCGCCCGCCCGGCTTCAGCAGGCCGAACCAGTGCTCCAGGGCTGCCGCCGGGTCGGGCAGCAGCCAGACGACATGCCGGGCCACGACCACGTCGAACGCCCGCTCCCCGACCGGGGGCCGGGCGGCGTCCCCGACCAGGACCTCCGCGCCGGTCCCGGCGAGCTTGGCCCGGGCGAGATCGGCCATGCGGGGCGAGCGGTCGACGGCGGTGACCCGGTGGCCCTGGCCCGCGGCGAGCAGCGAGAGGCTGCCGGTGCCGCACCCCAGGTCCAGCACATCGCCGCGGGTGGCGGGCAGCCAGCTCTCCAGCCGCCCGGCCCAGGCGTCGCGCACCGCGGGGTCGAGGAGCCCGTGGTCGGGCTCCTCGTCGAAGGATCCGGCCGCCGCGTCCCAGTCGATCGTGGTCATGGCTCCGATGCTCTCAGCCGCCACTGACAGTGCGGGACTCCTCTGCCGTATTCCTGCCACCGCGCCGCCGTGCGATCAGCCTGCCGATCAGCGGCCAGGCCACGATCAGCGCGACGATCACATAGACGGTGACGGAGAACGGGGTGTTGACCAGGCCGGTCACACTGCCGTCGCTGATCTGGAGGGCGCGGCGCAGCTGCTGTTCGGCGGCCGGGCCGAGGATCACCCCGATGACGGCGGGCAGCACCGGCAGCCCGTACCGCCGCATCCCGAACCCGATCAGCCCGATGACCAGGAGGATCACCAGGTCCAGGGACTCGCCGCCGACCGCGTACGCGCCGACCGCGGCGAAGAAGAGGATGCCCGCGTACAGATAGGGGCGCGGGATCCGCAGGAGCTTCGCCCAGACGGGCGCGAGCGGCAGGTTGAGGGCGAGCAGCAGCACCATGCCGACGAACAGCGAGGCGATGAGGCCCCAGACCAGCTCCGGTTCACGCTCGAACAGCAGCGGGCCGGGCTGGATCCCGTACTGCTGGAAGGCGGCCAGCATCACGGCGGCGACGGCGGTGGTGGGCAGTCCGAGGGTGAGCATCGAGACGAGGGTTCCGGCGGCGGAGGCGGAGGCGGCGGCCTCGGGTCCGGCGACGCCTTCGATGGCGCCCTTGCCGAACTGGTCGCGGTGCTTGGAGAGCCGCTTCTCGGTGACGTAACTGAGGAAGGTGGGGATCTCCGCGCCGCCCGCCGGGATCGCCCCGAACGGGAACCCGATGACCGGGCCGCGCAGCCAGGGTTTCCAGGTGCGCTTCAGATCGGCCCGGCCGAGCCAGGGCCGGCCGACGGGGATCGGCTTTCCGGTGGAGCGGCGCAGGTGGGCGGCGACCCACAGGGCCTCGCCGATCGCGAAGAGCCCGACCGCGACGATCACCACGTCCACCCCGTCGGCCAGGTGCAGCGAGCCGAAGGTCAGGCGCTGCTGGCCGGTCATCTGGTCGAGGCCGACCAGGCCGATGGTGAGGCCGATGAGGAGGGAGGCGATACCGCGGATGCGGGAGGCGCCGAGGACGGAGGTGACGGCGATGAAGGCCAGCACCATGATGGCGAAGTAGTCGGGGGCGCCGATGCCGATGGCGAGCGACGCGACGGTCGGGGCGAGGACGACCAGCAGGATCGTGCCGATCATGCCGCCCGCGAAGTGACCGATCGCGGCGGCGGCGAGCGCCTGGGCGCCCCGGCCGGCCTTCGCCATCGGGTTGCCCTCGATGGCGGCGACCACCGCGGCGCTCTCACCGGGGGTGTTGAGGAGGATCGAGGTGGTGGAGCCGCCGAACATCGCCCCGTAGTAGATGCCCGCGAACATGATGAACGCGCCGGTCGGGTCGAGTCCGTACGTCACCGGGAGCAGCAGCGCCACAGCCATCGCCGGGCCGATGCCGGGGAGCACACCGATGGCGGTGCCGAGCAGGACGCCTATCGCGGCCCACAGCAGGTTCATCGGGGTGAGCGCGGTACCGAAGCCGTCGATGAGGGAGTTGAGGGAATCCATCGGTCAGAGCACCCCCATCAGCGGGCCGCCCGGAAGGGGGACACCGAGCAGGTTGTCGAAGACGAAGTAGGTGAAGAGGGAGAGCCCGCCCGCGATGAGCGGATCGCGGTCGTGGTGGCGGCTGCCCAGCGCGTAGGCGGCCCCCAGAAGAGCAGCGCACCGGCGATCGGGAAGCCGAGCGGGCCGATCAGGACGGCGGCGGCGAGGAAGACCCCGGTGAGCAGGAGGACGGTGCGCCAGTCGGCGGGTTCGTCGAGATCGACGTCCTCGCCGCCCTCGGCCTCGCCGCGTCCGCCGCGCAGGACGTCGACGGCGAGCAGGGCGCCGACCAGCAGGAGCCCGGCGCCGACGACGAAGGGGACGGTGCGGGGGCCGATGGGACCGCGCTGGGCGATGTCGACATACATGGTGAGGGCGTCGGTGAGGACGAGCACGCCGAGCGCGAACAGCAGGAGGCAGACGCCGAGTTCGGAGCGTTCGCGCAGCCAGGCGCGGGCACCGCCGCCGCTCGCCGCTGCCGCCTCGGCCGGTCCGGCGGGCCCGGCGGGTTCTGTCGATTCGGTGGTCACAGTCCCAGCTCCTTGAGGACGGTGGCGACGCGCCGGTCCTGCTCGTCGAGGAAGTCGCCGAAGGGTTCACCGGCGAGGAAGGCGTCGTCCCAGCCGTTCGTCCTCATCGACTCCTTCCACTCCTTCGAGGCGTGGAGCTCGCGGACGAGACCGGTGAGCTTGTCGCGTTCGGTGTCGGAGAGGCCGGGCGGGGCGACGATGCCGCGCCAGTTGGTGAACTCGGTGTCGAGTCCGGCTTCGCGCAGGGTGGGGGCGTCGAGGCCCGGCACGCGCTGGGGGCCGGTCACGGCGAGCAGCCGCAGCTCGCCCGCCTCGATCTGGTCGCGGTACTCGCCGAGGCCGGAGACCCCGAAGCCGACCTTGTTGCCCAGGATGGAGGCGAGGAGTTCGCCGCCGCCGTCGAACGGCACGTAGTTGACCGTCTTGGGCGCGATTCCGGCGGCCCGCGCCATGAGCATCGGGGCGAGGTGGTCCGGGCCGCCGGGCGAGGAGCCGCCGCCGACCGGGACCCGGGCCGGGTCCTTCTTCCAGGCGGCGAGGAGGTCGGCGATGGTGCGGTAGGGCGAGTTCTTGGCCACCACCACGATGTCCGGCTCCTCGGTGAGCCGGGCGATCGGGGTGGTGTCGGCGAGGGTGCTCGGGGACTTGTTGGTGTGGACGGCGCCGACGACGCCGAGGCCCATGGAGAGCGCGAGCTTGCCGTTGCCGTGTTCGCCGACGAGCCGGGTCAGGCCGACCGTTCCGCCGGCGCCCGGCAGGTTGAAGACCTCGATGTTGTGGGTGAGTCCGGCGTCCTCGGCGTTCTTGGCCAGGGTGCGGGCGGTGATGTCGTAACCGCCGCCGGGGGTGTTGGGGACCATGAAGCGGAGCCCGGGAATCTGAGTGCCGGTGTCGGAGCCGTCGCCCGTGGAGAGCAGGGGTGGCCCCACCACCACGAGCAACGCGGCCCCGAACAGGGCGAGGAGAGTGCGCAGTCGCACAGGTTCCGCCTTTCGCTGTGAAGTGGCCCACATGTTGCCTGCGCGTTAAGAAGCTGTCTCTCTTCCGGTATCAACGGACGTTGTGGTCATTGAGGTCGCGGCCTACCGTGGCGGCGTGACGACGGTGCTGGTGGTGGACGACGACTTCATGGTCGCGAAGCTGCACGGCCGCTATGTGTCCGCGATGGACGGTTTTACGGTGGTAGGGGTGGCGCACAACGGCGCTGATGCCCTGCGGGCCGCCGAGCGGCTGAAGCCCGATCTGGTGCTGCTGGACATCTATTTGCCGGACATGGACGGGATCGACGTGCTGCGCGCCCTGCGCACGGCGGAGGAGCGGGACGCCTCCCGCCCCAGCACGGACGCCCTGTTCATCACGGCGGCCCGGGACGCGGGGGTGATCCGGGCGGCGCTGCGGGCCGGCGCCCTCCACTACCTGATCAAGCCGTTCAACCGCTCGGCCCTCCAGGAGCAGTTGCGCCACGTCGCCTCGCTGCGGACCCGCCTGGACGAGCTGGGAGAGGCCCGTCAGGAGGACGTGGACCAGATCTTCGGCACCCGCCCACCCGGCTCCCGCGAGCTCCCGAAGGGCCTGGCCGCCCCCACGGCCGACCTGGTGGAACGCACCCTGCGCGACCACCCCGGGGGCCTGTCGGCATCGGAGTGCGCCGAGGCGGGATCCCTGTCCCGGGTGAGCGCGCGCCGCTGCCTGGAGTGGTTCGCCGGAACGGGCCGCGCGGAGGTGACCCTGCGCTACGGGGGGACGGGGCGGCCGGAGCGGCGGTACCGGTGGAAGGGCTGAGGCGTGGCCGAGCGCCACTGACGGCGCACCCGCCCGAGGCGTCCCGGAGCGGGGCCCGGCCCGGTTCCTGAGCCCACGCCTAACCGCCCCTTAAAGGGACCATAAGGATCACCCTCACCCCCTCCCAGCAGGGGTTTTCGCCCTTCCGAGCGGCTAGCTTGCTGATCGCCACCCCCCGACAGCAGTGCCGTATCGAAGGAGATCCACCCATGACCGCTCGTCGCAAGGCCGCCGGAATTCTCGCCCTCGGACTCGCACCGCTCGCGCTGGCCGGGCTGACCGCCACGCCGGCCGTCGCGCACGGTTCGCTGACCGACCCGGTGAGCCGGGTGTCGGCGTGCTTCGCGGAGGGGCCGGAGAGTCCGAAGTCGGCGGCGTGCCAGGCGGCGGTCGCGGCGGGGGTACGCAGGCGCTGTACGACTGGAACGGGGTCAACATCGCCAACGCGGCGGGCAAGCACCGTGATCTGATCCCGGACGGCAAGCTCTGCAGCGCGGCCAACGACAAGTTCAAGGGCCTCGACCTTCCGCGCGCCGACTGGCCGGCCACCGCGTTGTCGGCGGGCAAGCACACCTTCCGGTTCCGGGCGACAGCCCCGCACAAGGGCTCGTTCGAGCTGTACATGACCAAGCCCGGTTATGACGCCACCAAGCCGCTGGCCTGGTCGGACCTGGAGGCGAAGCCCTTCGCCGAGGTCACCGACCCGGTGCTGGAGAACGGTTCGTACGTCTTCGACGGGACGATCCCCGAGCGCTCCGGGCGGCAGCTGGTCTACACGATCTGGCAGCGCTCCGACTCCCCCGAGGCGTTCTACGCCTGCTCCGACGTGACGTTCGGCGGCGGGGCGGCGGGCGGCGGCGCGGTGGAGAAGGAAGAGGGTGAGCTGGGGTCCGGCGGTGACGCCGGTGCCGAGGCTCCGGCGCCGGCTCCCTCCGCGCCGTCCGAGGAGGCGATCACCGAGGGCGCCGAGAAGTCCTCCGTCGAGCACAACGGCCACGGCGACGACGACGCGGGCACCGGGGCGAAGGTCACCGCCGCCGCTCCGGCCGCCCCGGAGACGAAGTCCGAGGGCAACGCCCCCGAGGTCAACACCGCGAGCAAGGACGAGGTGCTGGCCGAGACCGGTGGTTCCGGCAGCAGCACCTACCTGGCGATCGGGGGCGCCGGAGTGCTCGCCGCCGGTGCGGCCGTGCTGTTCGCCTCGCAGCGCCGCCGGGCCGCCGCCGCGTCGGGGCGCCACAGCCGCTGACCGCGGCGCCCCTCTCCCTACCCCTGCCGCGTCCCTCCGGGACGTCGGGCGCGGCAGGACATGAGACGGGCCGGGGCCTGCCGTCCGCATCCTCGGACGGCAGGCCCCGGCCCGTTGCCGTGCGGTGGGTCAGCCGATGACCGAGGCACAGGTGGTCGGGGTGGCGCGGGCCGGGTCGAGGGCGTTGGCCACCTCGTGGAAGGCGATGCGGTCGACGGTCCCGATCGCGACGTGCTCGGAGAGGTCGACCGGGCACAGATCCTGGAGCAGCACGTTGCGTACGTTCGGGCCGTCCAGGTACTGCGTGCGGTACGGGGTCACGACCTGGTCGTACCTGGTCGCGATGACGGTGTAGCGGACGCCGGGGACGGTGTCGCCGCCCGCTGTGAGCTTGGTGATGAAGGGCGATCCGGCGACCTGGTCGGCGAGTCCGGGGGTCTTGTCGCTGATGAACTTCTCCACGCCGGGGAAGTACGGCAGCAGTTTGGTGAGGCCGAGCAGTGTGGTGCCGTGGTTGTCGGGGGCGAGGCCGACGAGGGCGTTGACCTTGTCGGCGCCGCCGAGGAACTTCAGGTAGTAGTTGGGCATCATGCCGCCCTGGGAGTGGCCGACGAGGTCGGCCTTCGGAGCTCCGGTGGCGTCGAGCACCTTGTCGACGAACACGTCGAGCTGTTCGGCGGACTTGTCGATGGGTCCGAGGCCGTGGAAGAACGGCACGCCGGGGAGCTGGCCGTAGTCGAGGGAGAAGACGCAGTAACCCCGGTTGACCAGGTAGGGGGCCAGGACCAGCCAGTTGTCGATCGAGTTCCCGAAGGTTCCGTGGACCAGGACGACCGGGCGGGGATGGGCGGCGGAAGGCTTGCAGGAGTAGTCGTTCCAGCCCCGCGATGTGGCCGCTTCGGCGGCGGGGGCCGCGCTCGCGGTCGCCGTGGGGGCGATGAGAGCGGTGAGGGCGAGGAGCAGGGCGGCGAGCAGACTGCGCGTGCGGGGAACGCGCGCAGCACGGATCCAGGGCAGCATCGTGTGGTCTCCTTGCGGCTCAAGGGAGGTGCGATGGCGGTGCGCCCTGTGGCCCGGACCACAAGCTTTGTGTGTTCATGCCAAGCTACGCACGAGTAAGCAGGCGAGGGAAGTTACGCGTCAGTAAAAACTGGTGCGACCCCGGGCGGGATCACGTACCGAGGCCGGCGGCGACCAGAACCCCGACAGCCATCCCGGCCGACGTGCGCCCCAACTCCCGGTGCCGGACGGACAATTCCCGATGTCCACTCGGTGCGGCCCCTAGGCATGACGCGTTCATGACGACATGCTGCTTCTGCTCCCTCGCACCACCCGGCGAGGAGCACCTCAGGAGCAACTCCTCTCACCCCCACGGAGGTCGTCCATGCGTCGTCGCTTCACGGTTCCGCTCGCCGCCGTCGCCCTGTCGCTCCCCCTCACCCTGGGCTCCGCCGTCTCCGCCTCGGCGGCCCCCGCCGACAAGCCCCAGGTGCTCAGCTCCTGGACCCAGACGAGCGCCTCCAGCTACAACGCCTGGAACGCGGCCCGCAACAACCAGGGCGCCTGGGCGGCGTACGGCTTCGACTGGTCGACGGACTACTGCAGCAGCTCCCCCGACAACCCCTTCGGCTTCCCGTTCCAGAACTCCTGCGCCCGCCACGACTTCGGGTACCGGAACCACAAGGCCGCGGGCACGTTCTCCGCCAACAAGGCGCGGATCGACTCCGCCTTCTACGAGGACCTCAAGCGCGTGTGCGCCGGCTACTCGGGCGCGACGAAGACCTCGTGCAACAGCACGGCCTGGACCTATTACCAGGCCGTGAGGGTCTTCGGCGTCTCCCCGGCGGACGCGGGCGCCCGCGATCTGCCCCGGGCCGCCTGAGTCCGGCCGCGTCGGTCAGGACCTACGGGAAGGGCCCCCGGCCGAAGCCGGGGGCCCTTCCTCGCTGCCGTCGTACGGTGGTGCGTCAGCCGATCTCGGCGCCGTAGGCGGCCAGCGCCTCCGGGACCGGCTGGAAGAAGGTCGTACCGCCCGAGGAGCAGTCGCCGCTGCCGCCCGAGGTCAGACCGAGCGCGGTGTCGCCCGCGAAGAGGGCACCGCCGCTGTCGCCGGGCTCGGCGCAGACCGTCGTCTCGATGAGGCCGTTGACGATGTCGCCGTTGCCGTAGTTGACCGTGGCGTCCAGCCCGGTGACCTCGCCGTCGTGCACCTGGGTGGTGGAACCGCTGCGGGTGACCGCCTGGCCGACCGTCGCGTCACCGGCCTGGGTGATCGCCTGGGTGGAGCCGTCGTAGAGGTTCACCTCGCTCGGGTGCTCGGTGTCCGAGGTGTACTTGACCAGGCCGTAGTCGTTCTCCGGGAAGCTGGAGCCCTCGTTCGCCCCGATCTCCGCGCCGCCCTGGGAGTCGGACCAGCTGGTGACCGACTCGGTGCAGTGGCCGGCGGTCAGGAAGTACGGCTCGCCGTCCTTGACCACGTTGAAGCCGAGCGAGCAGCGGGAGCCGGAGCCGAAGATCGCGTCACCACCCGCGATCAGCGGCTTGAACTCACCCTTGGTCTTGGCGAGTTCGGCCTTGCCACCGAGGCCGTCGACCACGGCCGAGAGCTTCTTCCAGGCCGCGCCGTCGACCGTGCTGTCAGCGGTGACCTTCACCTTGTTGGTCACCGGGTCGACCGCCCAGGAGGTGCCCGGGATCGTCGCCCTGTCGGTGAGGGTCTGCCGGGCCGACTTCAGCTCGGCGAGGGAGTTCTGCACGATTCTGGCCTTGGCCCCCGCCTGGCGGACCTGCTCGGCGCCGGCCTCGTCGACGACGTTCACGACGAGGGCCTTCGCCGTGGTGTCGTAGTACGAGCCCGCCGCGTCAGCACCCAGATCACGGTCCAGGGTGTCGGCCAGCTTTCCGGCCGCGTTCGCGTTGAGGGTCTTGGCCGCGAACTGCGGCACATCGTCACTGGCGTTCGCAGACTGGAACGTGAATCCCGCTGCGACGAGGGCGACGACGGCCGAGCCGGCCAGCGTCGCGCGCTTCCTGGATATGCGTCGATGCTTCAACTTCGACCTCCTGTGGGGCCGCGCACGGAGCATGTGGGGTGCCCGTACACGGAGGATGGGGCGCCCACTATTCCGAGGGCGGGAAACGCACACAAGGCCGACTTCCGGACGTGCACACGACACCGACGCTTCGCCCTCGGGTCGTTCACTTACCCCGGGTCACGCCATGTCGGTTCCCTTCGCAAACACCCGGTGCAACCGCCCGCCGCCCCTGGGTGAGGACTAGGCCTGTCCGAATGTCGCCCCTACCGGTCCGGATGTCGTGCCCACCCGTCCGGATGGCGACGGGCATCGTCCGCGCGGAGCCTGCTCGTCCCTTCACAGTTCCTGTCGTCGAACAGTCCCCGTAACGCCTCTGATGGGTCATCATCGAAAAGGCGGCAGGCGCCCGCCGATCGCTGAGCGGAGGAGGCACGGGTGCGCAGTCGGGTGCTCGCGGCGGACGGCCGGCATCTGATGGTGGAGCGGATGGGGGACCCGAGGGGAAGACCGGTCTTCCTGCTGCACGGCACCCCGGGCAGCAGGCTGGGGCCCGCTCCCCGGGGCATGGTGCTGTACCAGCGCCATACGCAACTGATCGCCTACGACCGCCCCGGATACGGCGACAGCGACCGGCACGAGGGGCGCCGGATCAAGGACGTCGTCGAGGACGTCCGGGCCATCGCCGACTCGTTGGGCCTGGAGCGGTTCGCCGTAGTGGGCCGCTCCGGAGGCGCCCCGCACGCCCTGGCCTGCGCGGCCCTGATGCCGGAGCGGATCACCCGGACCGCGGCGCTCGTCAGTCTCGCGCCCCCGGACGCGGCCGGTCTCGACTGGTACGACGGGATGACCGCGTCCAACGTCCTCGCGTATTCCACCGCGGCGGACGACCCGGACAGCCTGGCGGAGTCCTTCATCGTCCGCTCCGCCCAGATCCGGCGGAACCCGGTCCGGCTCCTGGACGACCTGCGCCAGGAGCTGACCGACTCCGACCGCATGGTGGTCAACGACGTGGGCATCCGGTCCATGCTGCTGCGCAACTACAGCGAGGGGCTGCGCCACTCGGCGTACGGCTGGATCGATGACGCCCTCGCGTTCTCCAGCCCCTGGGGGTTCGATCCCTCCCGGATCACCGGCGAGGTGCTCCTCTGGCACGGGGTGCAGGACGTCTTCGCTCCGGTCGGCCACTCCCGCTGGCTGGCCGGACAGATCCCGGGAGCCACCGCCGTACTCGAACCGTCGGCGGCCCACTTCGACGCGTTCCCCATGCTGCCGCGCGTCCTGGACTGGCTGCTGGACGCGCGGCAGCACCCGTGCCGGACGCTGCCGACCGCTGTGCCGGGAGGATGACCCCTCCCGGCACGGCCGGTCACACCGACATGGGTTCCAGTTCCCGCCGGAACCGCTCATCGGTCCGGGCGATGCGGACCAGCGGGTGGTCGTCGCCGAGCTGCCGCGACAGCTCGGGGACCACGTCCGCCCGCAACTGCGCCGCCTCGTCCTCCCGCCCCATGGCGTCGAGCGTGACCGCCATGTTCGAGGTCATGGCCAGGGTCTCCGGATGGTGCGCTCCGAGCGCCTCGCGCAACTGGCCGAACAGCCGCTGCTCGGTCTCCAGCACGATGTCCAGCTCACCCCGGTCCGCCGTCGCGCTGGCCAGGTTCATCACACAGAACAACGTGTTGGGGTGCTCCCGGCCGAAGGCCTCGCGCATGGCCGCGACGACCAGTTTCAGCACCCGCTCCGCCGCATCCGGCTCTCCGGCTCCGGTCAGATAGACGCCGAGGTTGTTCTGGGCGGCCAGCGTGTACGGGTGCTTCTCCCCCGGCACCTTCATGTACTGGTCGACGACCTCCTGCGCCGTGTCCCTCGCCTCGGCACTCTCCCCGGCCGCGAACAGGTCGGCGGCGAGGTTGAGGTCGCAGGCCAGTGAATCGGGGTTGGCGGTGGTGTACTTCGCCCGGTACCGGGCGCGGGTCGCCACCGTGAGACGGCGCGCGTCCTCCAGCCGGCCCGCCCTGCGCAACGACACCGCGAGGCTCTTCGCGGCGCTGAGCGTGGTGGGGAAGGTCCGGCCCATCGTCTCCTTGAAGCTGTTGTACGTCGTGCTGAGCAGTGCCGCCGAGTCCTCGTACCGCCCGACCTCCCGCAGGTCACGGGCGAGGTTCATGGCGGAGGAGAGGCTGTAGGGGTGATCCGCTCCGAGGACCTGGGAGCGGAGGTCGTAGACGTCCTGGTCGATCTCCCGGGCGCGGGAGTACTGGCCGACGCTGCGCAGGTTCAGGGCCAGGTTGTTGGCCGCGGCCAGGGTCCGGGGGTGGGAGTCGTGGAAGATCTGCCCGAACCCCTCGTGGGCCTCGGTCGCCATCTCGATCGCCCGCGCGTAGTCCCCCAGCAGCCCCAGGTCGATGGCCAGACTGCTGGTGGTCATGTACGTGTGGGGGTGCTCGGGCCCCAGAACCGCCCGCTGACGTTCCAGCGTGATCTCGTCCAGTTCCTTCGCCTCCACGTAACGACCGCGGGTGCGGAGGATGTTGGAGAGGTGGAAGCAGAGGTAGAGGTACTGCAGATCGCTGGTGCCCAGCTTCTCCCGCCAGATGTCGCGCAGTTCGTCGCCCAGCGCGCCCGCGGTCCTGACGTCACCGCGCTTCCAGAGGTAGCGGACCCGGTCGATCAGGAGCCTGCGGGTCTCCGGCTCCGTGCAGTTGCGGGCGTCGGAGGGGCCGAGGTGCGGCCAGATCGTGGCGAAGGTCGGCCAGGTGGCCGGGTTGTCTATCGGCTCGTCGTCGTCGGGCCGGGCCCCGGCGAGGATGCGGTGCACGACGTGCCGGGCCTCACGCTGCTCCTCCTCGCTGAGCTGTGCCTTGATCACAGCCTGGACGAGACGGTGCACCTGGATCGAGTTGGAGACCTGGTCGACCTTGGCGAGGGCGAAGCGGCCGATCTCCCTGATGACCCGGCCGAGCACCAGCTTCTCCTGGAGCGAGGAGTCGTACGGCTTCAGCGCGTCGATCATCTCCTTGCTGTACAGAAGGTTCGCGGAGATCGGCTCGGGGGCGAAGAAGGCGCAGAGCTGCAGCAGCCGCACGGCGGCGGGCGAACGCTCCTTGAGCCGGGAGATGGAGATGTTCCAGGTCGCGGCGACCGGTTCCGGGTAGCCGGCCGGCTGGTTGAGCGCGAGGACCTGGGGCGCCTGCTGGGCGAGCTGTTCGAGATAGGTGTCGATGGGGGTGGCGGTCTCCGCGATCCAGGCGGCCGCCTGCTCCACGGCGAGCGGCAGGTCGCCCACCGCGGTCGCCACCTGGGCGGCGTCCTCGTCGCTGAGCCCCGGGGCCCGGCGCTGGAGGTGCTCGATCGACTCCTCGCGCAGGAAGACGTCCACGGGCAGTGCGTCACCGTGCTGGGACCAGCTCTGGTTGCGGGAGGTCACCAGGATGTGGCCGGATCCTCCCTGCGGGAAGTAGCGGCGCAGCTGCTCGGGGTCGTCCGCGTTGTCGAAGACCAGCAGCCAGCGGTCGGAGGGCACCCCGCGCCGCAGCAGGTCGACGGCCTCCTGGGAGGCGGCCGCCATGTCGTCGCCGCCCTGGGCGCCGAGCCGGCCGGCGAGTTCGGCGAGCGAGGCGACGACGTCGTCGGGCTGCTCGGACGATATCCACCACACCAGGTCGTAGTCGGCCATGAAGCGGTGCACGTACTCCAGGGCCACCTGGGTCTTGCCGACGCCGCCGAGTCCGAACAGGGTCTGCGGCTGCGGCAGGACGACGGCCAGGCCGCCGCCGAGCTGGTCGCGCATCCGCTCCAGGACGAGCGAGCGGCCGGTGAAGCCGGGGTTGCGGGGCGGCGCGTTCCAGATCCTCGGCACGGTGCCGGGGAAGCGGGGGCCGGGCGATACCCCGTCGGTCACCTGCACCGGGCGGTCCAGGGCCCGCATCACGGCGGTGGTGGCGTGCACCTCGTCCAGCCGGAAGAGGTCCACCGGGTTGCGGTCGATGTACGGGGAGGTCAGGCGTACGTCGCCGACGCGGAGCGGGACCAGCCGGCGGCGGCCGCTGCCCACGGACTCGGAAGCGGTCCGTTCCCAGAGCTCGACGGCGCGCTGGGACTTCAGATACGCGCTGGAGAGCAGGACCACGGTGCGGGCGGCGTTCTCGGCGGTGGTGTCGGCCGGCTCCTCGGGCGGGCGTTCGGCGGAGACGTCGCGCGGAACGACGCGGAAACCGGCCCGGGTGAGGATCGATTCGAGCCAGTCGGCCCACATCCGGTTCTCCGCCACATAGCTGAGGTGGAGATCGGCGGGCAGGGCGGGCCTGCGCCGGGTGAAGGCGTCGCGGATCCGCAGCCGGACCTCTTCGCCGACCGGGGGCATCGAGGTGATCTCCCGGTCGGTGATGACCGCGGTGAGCCGTTCGAAGGCGGAGAGCAGCGAGTTGGTGAGCCCGGCCTCGTCGCCGAAGGTGGCGAGCGTCTCCTCGTAGGCGTAGTAGGGCCGGTAGGGGATCTCCACCGCGCCCCAGTAGGCGGTGAGTTCGTCGCCGGACAGGTCGCGCGGCAGCCGGTCGAACTTGAGCCGGGCCAGCGCCCGTCCGGCGTCCGCCTTCTCCTTCTCGCCCTCGTCGATCCGCATCGGTACGGGGTAGAGGGCGATCGGGCGGCCGGTGTTGCGCTCGGCGATCTGGCGGGCGACGGAGGCCGCGCCGTCGATGGACTGGTCGCTGAGGGTGAAGCAGTCGACGAGCACGTCCGGGAGGTGGACGGTGCAGATGTCGGCGATGTCGCTGAGGCCGGTCCGGCTGTCGATGAGGACGTAGTCGTAGTTGGCCTTCATGTCGTCGCGCAGGGCGTCGAAGAAGTGGCCGCCGCCGAAACGGTCGTAGAAGTTGTCCCAGTCGAAGGTGGAGACCGTGGCGCTGTACTCGCGGTTCTGCCGTCCGGCGGAGACGAAGTCGAGCGTGCCGCCCTGGGGGAACTCCCAGCCGAGCGACTCCGGGGTCAGCGACACGGCGTGCGGCTGGATGCGGGCGTAGTCGCGGTGCCAGTCCTCGGCGCGCTGGGCGGGGCTGGTCGCGGCCCAGGCGTACTCGGTGATCAGGTCGATCACACCCGTGGTGGCGCCGAGGGTGGCCGGGTCGAGGAAGGGGTGGAAGAACCGGTGGAGTCCGGGGGCTTCCAGGTCCCAGTCGACGGCCAGCACCCGCTTGCCGTTGGCCGCGAGGATCCAGGCGGTGTTGGCGAGCGCCATGGTGCGCCCGGTACCGCCCTTGTACGAGTAGAAGGTGACGATGCGCCCGTCACGACCGGCACTCATAGGTCCTCCGCTTCCGTCGCAGGGTCGTGCGGGTCGGGTATGTAGCTCGTGCTGCCCATGGGGCCGGTGAGCCGGGTCCGCTCTCCGGATCCGCCGCCGGATCCGGGCGGGTAGGCCTTCGCGTGCTTCAGATACTGCTGGGCGGCCACCTCGACCACCTGGGGCAGAAGTTGACCGAACGCCTCCATGGTCGGCACTCCTTTGGCGGCGGCACGGCACAGTGCCCGGCCCTGGCCCATCTTGACCGGCATGACCGCTTCGAGCTTCTCGGTGAGCTCGGTCTCCGCCGCTCTGCTCTGGTGGTCGTCGCGGCTCCACGGGACGACCATGGTCACCCAGGGCCGGTTCTCCGCGTCGAAGGCGGCGAGCCTGCGGCAGTGGTCCTCGTCCCGCAGGGCCCAGCGGTCGACGAGCAGGATCTCGGGGGTGCTGGGCGGGGCCTTGCCGTCGTGCCGGTCCTCGTCGAACGAGGCGATGACGGCCTGGTAGTTGAGCGAGCGGACCAGTTCCTCGGCGACATAGGCCAGGGGCCGGGCCGAGGCCGGGTAGTAGGGGTTCCAGTCCTGCGGATGGTCGCCGTAGTGGTCGCTGTTGCGCCCCTCGGGCAGATCGTGGCGGGTGGGCGCCGCGATGGTGATCTGCATCGGCCGGGGGGCGCCGACTCCGCTGCTGGGGGAGCCGAAGGCGCTGGGGGCGAGGCGGTAGTCGACCGGCCGGCCGGTGTCGATACGGACCGAGTCGGCGACGCTGACGATGCGTTTGGCCAGTTCGTAGACGGCCCGTTCGTACTCCTCGGCGAAGAGTCTGAGCTTGATCAGACCGTAGAGGCCGTCGCTGACGTACCGTTCGCCGAAGTCGCGGTGGTTGAACTGCAACCGCTCGGCGGAACCGGGCAGTTGGCTCGGTGGGACCGGCACCCAGAGCGCGGGGACGATGGCCTCGGCCGGCTGGTTGGAGCGGGCCCGGTGGTGGATGGCCCGCTGTTCGAAGGCGTACCACTCCTTGCCGCACATCTCGCTGGCGAAGTAGCGCGGCGAGAACAGCGGAACGAAGACCCGGCAGGTGGCGAGGACGTCGCCGAGCCGTTCCGACCAGCCCTCGCCGGAGCGTATCTCCCGGTCCATGAAGCCCGCGGGGGCTCCGGCGGGTAAGTCGGTCATGGCCATCACATGACCGCAAAGATCCTGGAACAGCCGCTCGACCCACATATCGGGATCAGTGCCGCCGCCGTATCCCGGCGTGTGGGCGTAACTCAGAAAGAAATACGGCCGATGGCCCACCGCTCGCTGTTGCGTCGATGCGTGCACACGACCCCCGTCCTGTATGAGCACTCGCATCCCGGAAGGAGGAAGGGAGTGCAAGCGAACTCATCATTCCGGAGCGGACCGCTTTCCACCCCCCTGCCGTTCGGTCATTCGAACGTCACTTTCCGGTCAGACGACAGGACGTTCGATGGGTGACCGGACGGCGGGACTGTTCTACCGCGATTCCTCCCGGTGGCACTCCCTGTTCCGCTGATCTCCTTACGGACAGCCGCGATCAGCTGTTTTCCGTCGACTGTCACCTCCGCCGCGTTCTCGATCATGTCGAGAGCTTCCGGAACACCCGTGAGAAAGCGTGGATCGTAGAGCCCGAGCCCCGCCCGTTCGAATGTCTCCGCCAGCAGTCGGGAGAACGTCACGGATCCGCTCCCCCAGGGCGTTCGATGGTCCCAGGTGCCGTCCAGGGCGTAAAGATCCGTCACTTCACCGAGTGCCCGCAATTTCGCCCGGCGGAATGCGCTCAGCACACCGAGCGCCAGCTCTTCGCCGTCGGCCGCCTCCCCGACGCCGAGCGCACCGTGGCCGTGACGCCCCGGCTCGGCCGTACCGGCGGTCAGCGGAGTCACCGTGGTGAGCGTACGGGCCGCCTCGGCCGCCTGCTCGGGAACGGCGTCGGCCAGCAGCGCCCAGGCTCCGGCGATCCGCCGTGCCCAGTTCTCGGCCCGCTCCGCGCTGAGCCGGTCGGCCGGAGGGGTCCCGAAAGCGTCACGGAAGGGGTCGAGGTCGTCCAGCAGGAGGACCGGAGCGGGCGCGTGCCGCAGGGTGCGAACGGGGAGCCAGTGCGGGCCCTCCGGTTCCTCGCGCGCGATACGAAGCTCCGGGCCGGGAAGGAGGGGAGCGCCGGGCTCCGCGTCCGTCCGGCGGACGAGGAATCCGTCGCCCGTGGCGCGGACGAGACACACGCCCCGCGCTCCCGGCCCGCCGACGACCACGGTGCCGAGCATGGGCAGATGCAGGCTGCCGTCGCGGTACGCCACCGGCACCGGCAGGTGGAGTCCGGCCCGGACGGCGGCGGCGGCCACGCAGGCGCCGAGCCGCTCGGCGGCGGGTTCCGTCAGAGGGCGGCCGGCGTGGACGTCCTCCAGGGCACCGATCAGCCAGGTGCGGCTGGAGGGGTGGGCGAGCACCGTGTCGAGCGCGTCCGCGCCCGGAGCGTCGGCCTCCACGCTCGCCGCGAGCCGCCAGGCCTCGTCCCAGAGCTCTCCGCCCCGTCCGTCGAGGGTGTCGTGGAGCACCGCGAGCAACGTGCGGGTCAGGTCCAGCTGGGCGGCGACCAGGGCGTCCGGCGCCCGGACGGCGGGCGACTCGCTCGCCGCGGCGGTCCGGTCCTCGATACCGCGGATCAAGGCGGCCAGGTCGGCGCAGTAGACCGAGGGGTTGTCGAAGCCGCCATCGGCGCCGTGCCCGGAGCGGTAACGGTGGGTGTAGAGCCCGCCGCCGCACGAGCGCACGACCGGGCAGCGGCGGCAGGTCTCGCTGACCCCGGCCAGACCGAGTTGCCGGGCCCGGACGCCGGGGTGGGCGGCGACCTCGTCGAAGGTGTTGCGGAAGACGTCGAACCCGGTGGCGGCGGCTCCCTCGTAGGCGCTCTTGAGCGAATCGACCTGTTCCAGCGTCCCGTCGGTCTCGATGACGACGAGGTCGGTGGGGGCGAGACCGAGGGACTCGGTGAGGCTGGGGCCGCCGCTCAGACTGGAGAGCACCGAGGCGAACATCCGCACGGGCACGGGGCGGCCCTGCTCCGTCCAGCGGTCGAAGACCGCGAGGAGCCATGCGGCGTACGCGGTGCGCGAGCCGTCCGGCCGTGGCGGCGGGTCGTCCCAGGTGGCGTGCGGCAGCAGGAAGTCGACGAGCGGGGGTTCCAGCTCGGCGAGGGCGTCGTGCACGGCCACCGGGTCGTTGTGGATGTCGACCGTGCAGAGCAGGCCGAGGTCCAGGTGGCGGTAGCGCTCCTCGCGGAGCAGGTCGACCGCTCGCATCACCATCGGGTGGCTGCTGCGCCCGTTGGCGAACCGGCGGTGGCGGTCGTTGGCCGCGCGGTCGCCGTCGAGCGAGATCCCGACACGGACGTGGAACTCGTCGAAGAGGTCGAGGTAACGGGGGCTGAGCTGGACTCCGTTGGTGTGGATCCTGAGGTCCAGCTCAGCGATGCCGTTCAGGGCCGAGCCGAGCTCCTCGCAGACCCGTCGCAGTCGCGCGGGTCCTGCCAGGAGCGGTTCCCCGCCGTGCAGGATCACTGTGACGGAGGAAAGCGCATGAGTCGCCGCATGCTCGGCAAGGCGCCGGGCAGTCCAGGAAATTGCCTCGTCAGAGATGGTCCTGGGGCGGGTGAGCCAGCTCTGATCCGCATGTTCGTAGACATAGCAGTGATCGCAAGCAAGATCACACCTGCTGTGCACTTTGAGCACGAATTCACGGAAGGGGACCAGGGGTCCTGTCATTCCGCCATTCTATCCACTTCTGACGTCTGCTCAGAGAGCTGAACTGAATGTGGAGATCCGGGTGGACCGGGCCGTGGTCGCACCGATGGCACGGTCGAGCTTCCTGGCGGCCTCGGCGCTGCGGACATCGGTCGCGGCAAGGGTCGCGCGGGTCTTCGCAGAGGCGAAGTCGGGGGTGGTTCCGTAGGTCTTCACGGCCGTCCTAGGGGGATCCTGTAGGGGTCTGTTTCCGGACAATGAAAGGCAACAGGGATTCCGTGTCACCGCACGGCCCGGCACGCGCACTTTACTACCGCCGAGCCCCGCGCACATGCCGACGGACCAGCCTTCGCATCCGGATTCTCGCGGCGAAACACGCCTTCCGTACGGCTGCTCAGGTGAGCGGAGGACGCTGCGCGAATGCGGCGGCCCGGGGGCGCGCCGCACTGTGGCCAACCTTTGCAGGTGAGAGGCTTTCCGCCGTTGCGGAAGCGGGCGGCACGGACGACGGCCGGACGCATCCCGGCGCGCGCGGCCCGGCCCGGTCCCTGCGCGCGGGAGCGCCCCGAGGGGGACTGCAGTTCACTCGTTCACCGGTTCCGCGCCGGGCACGTTGTGCGCCGCCCGGGAGCCGCGCATGCAGTCCAGGACCCGTTCGTGGCTGTCGCCCACGACGTCCGTGACCCGCACCCGGACCTGGAGCACGTCGATCCGCTCGACGAACCGCTGCGAGAACACCCCCACCGGCACCGTGTCGTAGTTCCCGGTGCCGACCAGCGGGAAGCCCGTTCCGAAGGCGATGAGCTGGTAGTCCCGCCCGGCCGAGAGGCCGTGCGCCGTCAGGACGGCCACGACGTCCGGGACGGCGACCCAGGCCGCCGTCCCCGTCTCGGGCCCGCCGCTCGGCACCACGCGGCACTCCCAGCTCTCGATCACGGCGATGTGCTGACCGCCGTTCAGTATCCCGACACGCCAGGCGGGTTCCCCCTCGACGAGCAGCCCCGCGCGCCAGGAGCCACGCCAGCCGAGGTAGGGCCGGACCGTGCGGGCGTACTGCGCCCTGGCCAGTACGGCGCCGGCCGCCACGGCCAGCAGGCTCCCGAGCGCCTCCATGTCCAGCAGTTGCAGACGCCAGGGCCAGTCGTCCCGGGAACCGGGCGAGACATTGGCCCGGACGGCCTCCCACAGCAGGATCAGGATCAGGACCGCGAGCAGGACCAGGGGAGCGGTGAAGAGCAACGGACTGCGGCGCACTCTGCGCTGGCTGTCCCGCAGCGGCATGCCGTCGTTCACCCCTCCGCCCGCGTCCCCGTCGATGGCCCCTCCCCGCCCCGATGCGATCGCGGCCCACGACGGCCGCAACTCGCTTGTCGATCAGTTCAGTTGGGAAACCCTGCCACAGTGCCGCCGCGTGGGGAAGAACACCTGGGCAGAAGTGGCCGAACCATGCCGTGCGAGCCTTCCGGGAAGCCGGGACACTCTTGCCGGGCCCCGCCCTCCCCCTACTCTCATGGCCCCGGACGGGTCAGGCGGGACGGCCGGCCGGGTCATACGACAACTGCAGACGGAGGCGACCGTGACGGCGCTGCCCGAGCCGCTGAGATCCATGGTCTTCAGGAACGACGACCTGCCCGAGCTGTTCCATCACACGGACGCGGTCGCCGTGGCCCGCCAGCGCGAGGCCGTGAACACCACCCGGGTGCAGCTGGCGCTGCTCGTGGCCGGCACGGTGCCCGCGGCGCTGCCCTGGCACGCCGACGACGGGCCCGCGGCCCGGGCGCTGTACGGCGCGGCGGTGCTGGCCTATCTGGGCGTCCTCTTCACGACCTTCCTCGCCTCCCAGCGCAAAGCAAAGTCGCACTGGCAACTCAATCGCTCCGCAGCGGAGTTCATCAAATCGAACTGCTGGCGGTACGCGGTGCACGGCGCTCCGTTCGACAGCGCGTCCGAGCATCCGGAGGCGCTGTTCGCCAATCGTCTGGAGGACGGTCTGCAGGAGCTGCGGAAGGTGGGCTGGGCCGACCCGCGCGAGGAGCTGCCGGATTCCGGCGGGCTCATCACGGAGTCCATGCGCGCCTTGCGGAACAAGGCCTACACGGTCCGCAAGGAGACCTACGTACGGGACCGGCTCATCGAACAGCGCCGTTGGTACCGCCGGCGTCAGCAGGCCTCCCGGCGCGGGGCGCTCATGTGGTCGGGCGCCATCGTCGCGCTGACGCTCCCGGCGCTGGCGCTGAGTGTGCTCCAGGCCTTCGGGGTGGGCCGGTCGTTCGGCCTGACGGGGGCGCTGTCCGCGGCGGCGGCGGCCTGTCTCGCCTGGAACGAGATGCGCCGGCACCATCCCCTGATCTCGGCGCACTCGCTGGTGGAGGAGGACCTGGAGTCGATGCAGGCCGCCATGGAGACCACCCTCACCGAACGGCACTGGCCGGCGGCGGTGTTCGAGACCGAGCGGATCGTGTCGCCCGAGCACACCGACTGGCTGGTCAGACACCGCGTGTGACCCTCTCCCCCGCTCCGGCTCGGGTCAGCCGCGCAGCACCCCGTCGCGCCAGATCACGGTGACGGGGCGGCCGAGCGTGCGGGCGTACGTCACGATGTCGCCCGTACCGCCGAGGCCCCGGGCGGGGAGCCCGTCCCAGACCGCGAGCAGCCGGTCGCAGTGGTTGGCGATGTAGGCTCCCGCCGCGTAGTACGCCTCGTCGGTGGAGTGCGGGAAGTCGAGCCGGACCTCCCGCGCCGCGCGCGCCCTGAGCGTCCGGTAGCGGGCGAGGTCGGCGTCGTTGTCGAAACAGGCCTCGTAGTCGCCGCTGGGGATCACGGCGGTCAGTTCGGCGCCGCAGGTGAGGGCGAGGTCGGCGAAGAGCTGGTCGGCGCCGGCCGCCAGGCTGGAGAGGGCCTGGCCGGGGCGGTCGGGGCCGCAGAGAGCGGCCCGCATTCCGGCGAGCACATGGGCCTCCGCCTCGGCGGGGATGGAGCGGTGACCGGTCACTCCGATGCGATACACGGACCTGCTACCCCCTGATGCCAGCGGAGCGCACCCCGGGAGCGCCCCCGCCCCCTGCCGCCCCGTCACGACGATCCGTCGTGGCGACATCCTCTCAAGAGCCCCCCGGCGAGCGGGAGCCCCCGTCCGGAATTCCGGACGGGGGCACGTATGTACGGACAGCTCCGTACCTGATCGGCGGGGCCGGTCAGTACACGCTGACGCCGTACGCGTTCAGGGCTTCCACGACCGGCTGGAAGAAGGTCGTACCGCCGGAGGAGCAGTTGCCGCTGCCGCCGGAGGTGAGACCGATCGCCCGGGTGCCGGAGTAGAGCGGGCCGCCGGAGTCGCCGGGCTCGGCGCACACGTTGGTGCGGATCATGCCGTAGACGACGTCGCCGCCCCCGTAATTGACGGTGGCGTTGAGTCCGGTGACCGAACCGCTGCGGGTGCCGGTGGTGGAGCCGCGGCGGGTGACGGCCATGCCGACGGTGGCGTTGGCGGCGCTGGTGATGTCCTGGCCGCCGACCGTGCCGTCCTTCGGGATCGTGGTGTTGGTGTAGCGCACGATGCCGTAGTCGTTGTTCGGGAAGCTGGACCCGGACGCCGTCCCGAGCACGGTGGTACGGGCGGAGTTGGCGTACCAGGTGCCCGTGCCGTTGGTGCAGTGGCCGGCGGTCAGGAAGTAATAGGTGCTGCCGCTGCGGACGTTGAAGCCCAGTGAGCAGCGGCCGGTGGCGGAGTAGATCGCGTCGCCGCCGGAGATCAGCTTGGTGAACGTGCCGGGGGTGCGTTCGATGCGCAGGGCGTCGGCGTTGGCGCCCGCCGACTTCCGAATCGTGTTGATCTCCGCCTGCGAGACCGTGCTGTCGACGGTCACGACGAGGCGTTTGGTCTGCGGGTCGATGTTCCAGGCGGTGCCCGCGATATCGGCGCCGAGCACGGCGTCGCTCGCCGCGGTCAGCTGGTTGGCGCTGAACGTCCGGGGGGTTTCGGCGTTCGCGGTGGGGATGGCCATCGCCGCGACGGCGGCGAGCCCCGCGAGGACGGCCGTGGTACGGACGCGTCTCGCCGCGTTGGAGCGGTTGTTGGTGCGCTTGATCCTCACGTCGGGTTCCTCCGAGGGGAATCGGGGGCCCTCCTGTGGGGTGGCGGGCCCGTGAGGCGCAGTCGGGGGCCTGTCCGGATTCCGGAGTTGCCGTGCCCCTGACAATCGCTGACCGGAGTATCGAGGGGGCCGGACGGGAGGCGCAAGAATGCCTTTCGGCCACGCGGGTCCCACACGCATCCGGCCCCGGGAGCCGTGGGGCTGCCGGGGCCGGAGAGTCTCGCACCGGTCAGGCGTCGATCCGGTTCCGCTCCCCCGCCGCGACCGCCGCGGTGAGCGTGTTGCCCGGGGGCGGGAAGGGGCAGATGAAGTGATCGGCGAACGCGCACGGCGGCAGCAGCGCGCGGTTGAAGTCGACGCTCACGCTGCCGTCGGCGCCGGGCGCGCCGGGTCGCAGGAAACGGAAGCGGTAGCTGCCGTTCCCGCTGGTCACGTCGGCGAAGACGGCCCACAGCGACCCGTCGGGCTCGACCGCGACCTGGAGCGTGTGCTCCTGTCCTTCCACCGTGAAGGCGAGCTCCCCGCCGAGTCCGAGGCCGCGCTCGACCCCGTCCGCGTTGGCCACCCGTACGGTCCGGTCGGCGTACGGGCGGAAGGTCCCGGGCAGCGTCCAGCGCGGGTCGTAGGGGGTGGCCTCGATGGTCGAGAAGGCGTGCCGGGCCGGTGATCCCGGGTCGAAGTCCCGTACCGCCCACAGCCCTTCGCGACGCAGGAGCACCAGTCGCCGCTGCCCCTGCGCGACCCGGGAGTCGTCGATGGGTCCACGGTCCGCGGCGAGCCGGACCTCGCCGGTCAGGGGCTTGCCGTCGACGACGATGCCGTCCTCGGCGGTGGCCGTGAGGACCACCTCGTCGCCGTCCTCGCGCCAGAGACCGGGGACGGCCGGAATTCGCCCTTCCGGGTGATCGGACAGCCAGTGGGTTCCGGTCAGGGAGAGCGGGCCGTACGGGGCGGCGACGGCGACGACGCGCCCCTCGTGCCACCGCTGCCAGTCCCGCGCGGCGTCCGGCCCGCCGCCGTCCTGCTCCTGCTGCTGTGCGTCCGTGCTCATGGGGTCAACCTTTCCATACCGGCTCCGGGAGGCCGAGGTGCGACCGCAGGGTGGAGCCGGTGTATTCGGAGCGGAACGCGCCGCTCTCCTGGAGGAGCGGGACGACCCGGTCGACGACGTCGTCCAGGCCGCCGGGGGTGAGATGGGGGACGAGGATGAACCCGTCGGCGGCCCGTTGGTCGACGAAGGCCGTCAGCTCCGCCGCGACGGTGCGGGGCGAGCCGATGAACGACTGCCGGACGGTCGTCTCGATGACGGTCCCGCGCAGGGAGAGCCCCTTGGCCTCGGCGAGCGCGCGCCAGCGGGCGACGACCGCGGTGGGGTCGCCGTGCAGGACCCGGCCCCGGGTGATCCCGGAGTCGGGGACCGGGTCGATGTCGGGGAGGGGCCCGTCGGGGTCGTACGCGGAGAGGTCGGTGCCCCAGATCTGCTCGGCGGCGAGGAGCGCGTTCTGCGGGGAGACCTGCTGACGGCGGATCTCGGCGGCCTTCTCCTGGGCCTCGGCATCGTTGTCGCCGACGACCACGGTGACCCCGGGCATGATCTTGAGGCTGCCGGCCTCCCTGCCGTACGCCGCGAGGCGGCCCTTGACGTCGGCGTAGAAATCCCGGCCCGCCTCCAGCGTGCCGTGCCGGGTGAAGATGATGTCGGCGGCGGACGCGGCGAACTCCCGGCCCTCGGAGGAGTCCCCGGCCTGGATGACGACGGGGTGTCCCTGCGGCGAGCGCGGGACGGTGAACTCCCCGGAGACCGTGAACTGCGGCCCCTCGTGGGCGAACGGCCGTGAGACGCCGTCGGGCGTCCAGGAGTCCCACAGTTCCCGGGCGGCGGCGACGAACTCGGCGGCCCTGGTGTACCGGTCGGCCCGGTCCAGATAGCCGCCCCGGCGGAAGTTCTCCCCGGTGAAGGCGTCGGACGAGGTCACCACGTTCCAGGCGGCGCGGCCCCCGCTGAGGTGGTCCAGGGTGGCGATCCGGCGGGCCAGTTCGTAGGGCTCGTTGAAGGTGGCGTTCACGGTGGCGGCGAGGCCGAGCCGTTCGGTGACGGCGGCCAGCGCGTTCAGCACGGTCAGCGACTCGGGCCGGCCCACCACGTCGAGATCGTGGATGCGGCCGTTGTGCTCGCGCAGCCGCAGCCCCTCGGCGAGGAAGAAGAAGTCGAACTTCCCGCGCTCCGCCGTCCTCGCCAGCTGCTCGAAGGAGGAGAAGTCGATCTGGCTGCGGGAGCGGGGATCGGCCCACACCGTGGTGTTGTTGACGCCCGGGAAGTGGGCGGCGAGATGCATCGGACGGGGCACGGTCAGGCCTCCTTCGCGGCGGTCCGGGCGGCGGCGTAGCGGCTCGCGGGGCGTACGAGGCCCAGGTGTTCGCGCAGGGTGCCGCCGGGGTGGAAGGTACGGAAGAGGCTGCGGTGCTGGAGGAGGGCCACGGTGCCGTTGACGATCCTTTCGAGGTCGCGTTCGGGAGTGATGGGCGTGAGGTGGAAGCCGTCGGCCGCGCCCGCCCGGTGCCACTGGGCGATGAGGTCGGCGAGGTCGACCGGGCCGCCCCGGAAGTAGGTGCCGCGTCCGGCGAGCTGCGGTCCGCTCTCCAGACCGGGTTCCGGCGTGGTCTCCGCGTCCCCGAGGTCGACGGTGAGCGCGACCAGGACGCGCAGCGACCCGGGGTCGCGCCCATGGGCGGCGGCCCTGCGGAGTACCTCGTCGCGGACGGCGGCCGCCTGCTCGGGGGTGGTGGCCCGGATGTGGACGACATCGGCGTGCCGGGCGGCCGCCTCGCGGGCCGGGGCGGTGGTCGCGTCGATGACGGTGACCGGGCGGCCCTGCGGCGGACGCGGGACGATCGCGGGGCCCTTCACCGTGAAGGTGGAGCCTTCGAAGTCGACGTAGTGCAGCTTGTCCCGGTCGATGAAGCGGCCGGTTGCGGCGTCCCGGATCTCGGCGTCGTCCTCCCAGCTGTCCCAGAGCCGCCCGGAGACGTCGGCGACCTCCCCGGCCTCCCGCCAGAGCGCGGCGGGCGGCGCGGCGGGACGTCGGCCGAAGAGCCGGGCCTCCGCCTCGGTGGTGGAGACGTCGGCCTGCCAGCCCGCGCGGCCCCGGCTCACCCAGTCCAGGGTGGCGACGGCCGAGGAGACGTGGAAGGGCTCGGTGTGGGTGGTGGTGACGGTCGGGACGAGGCCGATGCGGTCGGTGGCGGGGGCGACGCGGGCGAGGACGGCGAGCGCGTCGAGCCCGGGGCGGGCGAAGGAGTCGCCGAGGGTGACGTAGTCGAGCGCGCCGTTCTCGGCGAGCCCCGCAAGCCGGAGGTAGTGCCCGGCGTCGTAGTGCGGCGGGCCGCCGATCTCGGCGGCCAGATGGAGGGATGTACGGGCGGACATATCGGGGACCTCTCGGGTCTGCGGTCGGTCGGGGGCCTCGCGGGACGGTCGTGGCCGGGCCGGACGGAGCCCGGCCACGACGAACGCCCGCACGGCCCGGGGGTCAGCTCGTGGTCTTGGGCAGGCCGGGCGGGTTGATCTCCGACTTCTCGACGGCTTCGCCGCTGAGCCCCCAGCGCTTCAGCACCTTGCCGTAGGAGCCGTCCCGCACGATGTGGTCGATCGCGGCGGCGTACGCCTTCACCAGACCGCTGTCCTTCTTGGTGGTGGCGGCGATCTTGCCCTGGAGGTCGCCGCCGGCGCCGGAGAGCTGGCCGATGATCTCGGACTGGCCGGCCGTGGCGACGTGGTAGGCGGCCGTGGGGCTCGGGCCGAGGTGGGCGTCGATACGGCCGGACTGGAGGGCCAGGTAGTAGTCGGTGTCCTTCTGGAAGTACTTGATGTCCACCGGCTTGCGCCCGGCCTTGACGTTCTCCTCGCTCCACTCGACGAGGATCTTCTCCTGGTTGGTGCCGGAGGAGACCGAGATCGTCTTGCCGGCGACGTCGGCGGGCTCCTTCACCGTCCAGCCGGAGCCCTTCTTGGCCTCGAAGGCGATGTTGTCGAGCCGGTAGGTGGCGAAGTCGTACTTCTCCTTGCGCTCCTCGGTCACCGTGACGTTGGACAGGACGGCGTCGAACTTGGAGCTGTCCAGGCCGACGAAGAGGTTCTCCCAGGAGACCTCCTCGAACTGCGGCTTCAGACCGAGGGTGTCGGCGACGAGGGTGGCGATGTCGATCTCGGAACCGATCCGGGTCTTGTCGTCGGTGGCGTAGAAGCCGAGCGGCGGCGAGCCGTCGGCGCTGGCTCCGATCCGCAGCGTGCCGCGCTTGCGGATCGCCTCGGGGACGAGATCGGCGGCGGCCTGCACCTTCTCGCCTCTGATCCGGTCCTGGTCGGGCCCGATATTGACCCCGGTGTCCTGGTGGCCCTTCGGGGCCGCCAGGTCGGTGGCGGGGTCGGAGCTGCCGCAGGCGGTGAGCAGACCGGTGGCGGTGAGGGTGACGAGGGCGAGGGTGATGCTGCGGCGGACGGACACGTACGTGCTCCTTGCGTGGAAGAGAGGCGGGTTTCAGAGGACCTTGGAGAGGAAGGCGCGGGTGCGCTCCTGGGTGGGGTGGTCGAGTACGTCGGCGGGCGGGCCCTGTTCGACGATGCGGCCCTCGTCCATGAACACGACGGTGTCGGCGACCTCGCGGGCGAAGCCGATCTCGTGGGTGACGACGATCATCGTGGTGCCGCCGCGGGCCAGGTCCTTCATGACGTCGAGGACCTCGCCGACGAGTTCGGGGTCGAGCGCGGAGGTCGGCTCGTCGAAGAGCAGCAGCCGGGGTTCCAGGGCCAGGGCCCGGGCGATGGCGACGCGCTGCTGCTGGCCGCCGGAGAGCTGAGCGGGGTAGGCCGTCGCCTTGTCGGAGAGGCCGACCCGTTCGAGCAGCTTCTCCGCCGCCGCCACGGCCGCCTTGCGGGGGCGGCCCAGCGCCGAGACCGGGGCCTCGATGACGTTCTCCAGCACGGTGAGGTGCGGGAAGAGATGGAAGTTCTGGAAGACGAAGCCGATCTTGGTGCGCTGGCGCAGCACCTCGCGTTCGCGCAGTTCGTAGAGCTTGTTGCCGTCCCTGCGGTAGCCGACCAGGGTGCCGTCCACGCTGATCCAGCCCTGGTCGACCTTCTCCAGGTGGTTGATGGTGCGCAGCAGGGTGGACTTGCCGGAGCCGGAGGGGCCGAGGACGACGGTGACCTCGCCGGGGCCGACCGAGAGGTCGATCCCGCGCAGCACCTCCAGGGAGCCGAACTTCTTGTGCACGGAGCGGATCTCGACCATGGCATCGCTGGGTGCGCTCATCGCACGGCCCCCTTGGCGTAGTGGCGTTCGACGTAGTACTGGAGGACGGAGAGCGCGGTGGTGAGGAGGATGTACCAGACGGTGGCGACCATCAGCAGCGGTACCACCCGGCCGTTGCGGCCGTAGACCACCTGCACCTGGTAGAAGAGTTCGCCGATCGCCATGACGGAGACGATCGAAGTGCCCTTGAACAGCGAGATGATCTCGTTGGCGGCGTTGGGCAGGATCGAGCGCATGGCCTGCGGGAGGACGATCCGCCGCAGCTGCCGGAACTTGGGGATGCCGAGCGCGGCCGCCGCCTCCAGCTGGCCGCCGCCGACGGCCAGAACGCCGCCTCGTACGATCTCCGCCGCGTAGGCCGCCTGGTGCAGCGCGAGGCCGAGGACGGCGGCGCTCATCGCCCCGACCAGGTTCATCGTGTCGAAGGCGAAGAACCCCGGGCCGAACGGGATGCCGAAGGTCAACTCCTTGTAGAGATAGGCGAGGTTGAACCAGAACAGCAGCTGCACGATAAGCGGGATGGAGCGGAACGCCCAGATGTAGCCGTACGCGACGGTCCTCAGGAACCCGCTCGCCGACAGCCGCATGAAGGCCAGGACGATCCCGAGGGCGAAGCCGATCGCCGTTCCGTAGAAGGTCAGTTGGAGGGTGACCCAGACCGCCTTGAGGATGGTCGGCGCGGTGAAGAACTGCGCGAAGACGTCCCATTCCCAGCCGGGGTTGGTGATCAGCCCGTTGAGGAACTGGGCGAGCAGGACGGCCGTCGCGGCGATGGCGACCCACCGCCAGGGGTGGCGAGCGGGCACGACGGTCAGCTCGTCGGGGCCCGCACCGCTGGTGGCCTCCTTCGCGGCGGGCGGATCCGCGGGCGGCTCGACGGGCGGATCGATGGGTGGGTCGCTGGTCAGTGACATGAGGGGTCCTTGGGCGCTGAAGCGGTGGCACGGAAGGGGGGCCGGCGGTACGGAAGCGGGCCGGGCCGGCTCAGGAGGCGAGCCGGCCGCGACAGGAGAGGTCACGCAGGAAGGCGAGCGCGGCGCGGGCGGCGGCGTCGTTCTGCCGGAACGCGGGTCCGCCGGTACGGGGCCGGGTGAAGGCCCCGCTGGAGCGGGCGGTGGTGAACGGGCCCAGCGCGAGGCGGCGCGGGTGCGGGCGGCCCTCGTCGTCCAGGACCCGGCTGTCGGCCGGGTCCACGGCGAGCAGCCCTTCGTCGGTGATGGCGGCACCGCCGTCGCGCAGGGCACGGAGCAGGGGGCTCGCGGTGTGCCGGAGCGAGGGGTCGGGGAGCCGGGCCTCGACCAGCGCGCGGGCCTCGGTGCGGGCACCGGGGACGGTGGCGCTGCGGGCCCGGAAGAGGCCCTGCTCCTCGTCGGTCTCCACGGTGAGGCCGGCGCCGAGGAAGCGGACCACCCCGGCCCGGGAGAGGGCCAGGAGCTGCTGGAGGCGGGGGCCCGGCGGGCCGGAGGCCAGATAGCTGAAGAAGCCGTGCCACCAGGAGCCGATGTCGCCGAGCCGGACGAGCTGGGCGTAGGCGGAGAGCAGCCCGAGGAAGACCGCGAGGTCCTCGCTGTGTTCCGGGTCGTGACGGCGGGCCAGGTCGGCGGTGATGTGGGCGCGCAGGGCTGCCTGGAGGGCCTCGGGCGAGTCGTGGCGGACGCCGTCCAGGGGCCGGTCCAGCGCGTCCAGGTCGAGCCGGTCGGCGGGGTCGGGCACGGCCTCGGCGATCAGCCCGGCCAGTTCGGGGCTGCCCGGGTCGGCGGCGGCGTACTTCTCGGCGAAGACCTCGTGGGCCAGGGCGGTGCGTTCGGGGTGGGCGGTGAACAGCCGGTGGTAGTGGGCGTGGCCCAGTTCCTTCGCGACCGTCGGCCAGATGTCGCGCCGGAAGTCGAGCGGCCCGGTCCCGCTGAGCAGCTCCTCGGTCCACGCGGGTCCCAAGTGCTCGGGAAGAGGCGGGCGTTCGCCGGTCCAGGGGTAGCCGATCTTCGCGTGGTACGGGACACCGCGCCGCGATCCGACGTACAGCACGGGTTCGCGGCCGGAGGGCAGGTACTCCCCCTCTCGTACCGTCCGCCGCGTCCTTCGGTGAGCAGGACCATCAGGTCGACGAAGGCGAGGCCGAAGCCCCGGACGATGACGGGCTCCCCGGGGCGCAGGGCGTCGAGGTCGCTGTCGGCGGTGAAGTCGGGCGGCAGGTGGACCAGCGTGTGCCGCCGGGCGAAGTCGGCCAGTCCTTTCTGCTCGGGGTCCTGTTCGGCGTCGAGGTGGCCGACGGTGAGGACGACGAGGTCGGCGAGCAGGGGTTCGGGGCGGTCCTGGAGCCGGACGCGCTGCCGGCCGCCGCGCGGTCCGGTGACGGCGAGGGCGGTGGTGCGGTGCTCGTGCACGGTGATGCCGGGCGGCAGGGCGGCGACGGCGCGCTCGTAGGTCCAGCGCAGGTAGGCGCTCTGGAGACGCCGGGTGGGGAAGTCCGCTCCGGCGAGGCCGTGGATCTCGGCCAGCACGGCGGAATCCGCGTCCGCGGTGACGCGCCCCGCGCGGACGTCCTCGGCCCAGGCGTCCAGGGCCGGTCCCGCCACGACGGGTCCGGCCAGCTCCACCGTCTCGTCGGTGAACATGGTGACGTCCTCGGCCATGGAGTTCATCCACAGCAGCGGCGACTGGTCGGGCCGCCAGATCCGGCCGCCGCCCGGCGGGTGGGGATCGACCAGGTGGAGGTCCAGGGGGCGGTCCCCGTACAGCTCGGCGGCGTTGGCGGCGATGCGCTCGATCACGCCGGTGCCCCGGGGGCCGCCGCCGATCACCACGATGCTGGGTGCGGGGGTCATCGCGCACCCGCCGTGCCACGGGCGTAGTACCGCTCGACGTAGCGCTGGCCGATGCTCAGCAGCGTGGTGACGGCCGCGTACCAGATGGTGGCGACGAGGAGCAGCGGGATGACCTGGTAGGTGCGGTGGTAGACGAGCTGGACGGAGTAGAGCAGGTCCTGCACGGCGATGATGCTGACGATAGAGGTGCCTTTGAGGGTGCCGATCAGCATGTTCCCGGCCGGCGGCACGATGGAGCGCATCGCCTGCGGCAGCACGATGCGCCGGAACCGCCGCCAGGGGCCGAGGCCGAGGGACTGGGCTGCCTCGACCTGTCCGCGTTCGACGGAGAGGATGCCGCCGCGCACCACCTCGGCGGCGTACGCCGCCTCGTGCAGGGTGAGTCCGATGACGGCGATGGTGACGGGGCCCAGGAGGCTCACCGTGGAGACGCCGAGGATCTGCGGGTACAGGGCGCCGATGTTGAACCAGAACAGCAACTGGACCAGGATCGGGGTGGACCGGAAGAGCCAGACGTACCCCCAACTGACCGCCTGGAGAACGGGGTTGCCGGAGAGCCGGAGGACGGCGAGCAGCGCGCCCAGCGCGAATCCGAGCACCATGACCACCGCGGTGAGCCAGAGGGTGAGCCAGAGCCCGCGCAGAACGGGCACGGTGGCGAAGTAGGCGAGCACGACGTCCCACTGGAAGGCGTCGTTGCGGATGACGGAGTTCAGCGCGAGCGCGAGCAGCACGAGTACGGCAACAGCCGCGGCCCAGCGGCCTGTTCGGCGTACGGGAACGATATGCGGCACCGCGTCGGCGGCGCCCTTGGCGAGCGACGGTGCGGCGGGGGGAGGTGAGGAGGAGGGCAGCGAGACGGTCTGCGGGGGCATGCGGGAGCTCCGTGGATGCTCAGATCGAACACGGGGCGTGCCTTCACACCGGAAAACCACACGTGGACCGGGCCCCTCAGCGCCGGTCCTGCTCCGAGATAAGCGGCGTGTGCGGGGAGTTGTCAAGCCTGTCCACACTGTGAGCCGTAGATCTCACCTCGGTTGACGCGCACTCGGATGCCTGTTCCACTTGGCCCATGCATCCGCAGCAGTGGCTGGTCACCCGCTCCCACATCGACTTCGGTCGCGTGTGGTCCTCTTCCTGTTGAGCTGACCCTCTGCTGTCCGGTTTTCCCTGCTCACGCCGGTCTTTCCGGCGTTCGAGCCCCTTCCCCGCGTGACTTCACCTTCACCTCAGCCACACCGCTCGGCCCTCCCCTCGCCTCGCGACACGCTCTTGCGCACCGCTGAAGTCTTTCGCCGTCCCCCCGTGCCGCCCCGGCTCCGTGCCGCCGCGGCCCGGGGTCGGGCCGGCATCCCCCGACGAACCCGGAGAAGCACTCCCATGTCCCGATCCCGGCATACCGGCCTGTTCGCCCTGCTCACCGTGACCGCCCTGACGCTCGCCGGCTGCGCGGAGCCCACGGACGCGGCGGGCGGCGGATCCGACCGGGCCGCCAAGGGGAAGACCCCGACGACCGATGTCGTCTCGAAGGTCCGCAAGGACGAGGCCGCCGCGAAGCTGCTGCCCGCCGGGGTGCGGGAGGCGGGCACGCTGCGGATCGCCTCGTCCGTCGGCGCGCCGCCCGGCGCCTTCTACGAGAAGGACGGCTCCACGGCGGCCGGCGCCGACATCGACTTCGCGGACGCGGTGGCCCGGGTACTGGGGCTGGAGCTGAAGCGCGAGGTGGCGTCCTTCGAGGCGATCCTTCCGGCGCTGGGCAGCGGGAAGTACGACCTGGGCACCGGGAACTTCGGCGTCACCGACGAACGCCGCAGGACCATCGACTTCGTGACCTACATCAACGACGGCCAAGGCTTCGCGGTCCGCGAGGACAGCGAGCTGAAGAAGGTCGACGACCTCATCCAGCTGTGCGGCCTGGACGTGGCGACCGGGGCGGGCACCACCTTCGAGGTGACGCTCCAGGAGAATCTGCCCCGGTGCGCGGAGGCGGGGAAGAAGCCGTACGAGGTCAAGACCTACGCCGACCAGGCGGCGGTCTGGATCTCGCTCCAGCAGAACCGCTCCGACGTGGTGATGTCGACCATCAACGGGCTGCGCTACGCGGTGACCCAGCAGGAGGGGCTGCGCTTCCTCAACGAGTTCAAGCGGCTCGACGTGGGCTTCGCCTTCAAGAAGGGCAGCCCGCTGACCCCCGCCTTCCAGGCCGCCGTCAACCGGCTCAAGGAGGACGGGACCTACGACCGCATCCTGAAGAAGTGGGGCACCACCGAGTCCGCGATCGAGACGTCCGAGATCTCCCCGCCCGAGCTGAAGTGACCCGGCGTCAGCGAGGCGGGGAGGCGGCGGGCCTCAGCAGTCGCAGCCGCAGGAATCGCCGCAACAGCAGCAGCCCTCGCCGCACTGACCGCAGCAGTCGCACGCCTCGCAGCAGTCGCCGCAGTTCTGGCACGGCGACTGTCGCTGCTCCCTGCTCCAGGGGTCCTCGAAGCTCCCGCAGCACATCTGGCAGGTGCAGGCGAGCCCGACCCAGACCAGGCAGCCGGCGATCAGCCCGCGCCGGTCGCGGGGCGGGCGCGGCGGAGGCGGCGTGCCCGGACCGCCGGGCGGCGGACCGTACGGATGGCCGGGCGTCGGGCCGTACGGGTTACCCGGCGGGGGCCCGAAGGAGCCGTCCGGGGTCAGCAGCCCCTGGCTCTCCTGGCTCCCCTGACCCTCCTGGTGCGAGCAGGAGGAGGTGCCGAACGCCCGGTCGACCGAGCGCCGCAGCTCGTGGGCGAGCAGGACGTGGACGAGCCTGCCGTCGGCGAACTCCACCTCGCGCAGCGCCAGCCGTACGCCGTGCAGCGCGTCGTCGCAGAGCCGGCGCGCCTCGGCGAGCGGGGTACCGGTGGCGGTCAGCGGGTTCCAGGCGCCCGACGCGGCGTCCGCCTCCCGGTCCTCGACCGCGTCCAGCAGATGGGCGAGCCGTCCGAAGAGCCGGCCGGCCTCGGCGAGGGGCGCGGCGTTCTGCGGTTTCCCGGCGAGGTGGGCGGTGTGGGCGAAGGCGGCGGCGGTGGCGGTCTCGGTGGGTTCGGTGACCGTCATCAGCGGGGTGCCGAGTCCGGCGAGCGTCTCGATGCCGGTCTGCCGGTCGACCGCGTCGACGAGGAGGGCGGTGTCGAAGCCGAGGGCCGCCCCGGTCCGGGCGCCCGCCTTGTCCCACCCGGCGGCCACCCGGCGTGCGGCGGCGGCGACCGGGCGGCGGGCCAACAGCCCGTCGCGGTCGGCGACGTGGTCGCGGACCTTGGCCGAGGCCAGGACGAGCGAGACGGCGGCGGCGAGCCGGGCCCCTTCGCCCCGGGCGACCGGTGCGGTGCGCATGGCGCGCAGCGGGCAGGGACCCGCGGTGCGCCGCCCGCCGGGAGTGAGGCCCGTCTGAGCCTCCGTCAGGACCGAGACGATGAGGCCGTCGTAGTTCGTCACGATACGGGCGAACTGTCCGTGATCCGCCCTCAGAGCCAGGCAGAGACCGCAGAGATGGGCCATCCACTCGACTCTGAGACCTTCGGAGAGGCGGTGGGTGCAGGGCCTGACGATTCCGAACACGACGATCCCCCGAGAGCCGTTCAGCCGGTGTGCGACGCTCGCGCACCGGGGCGTCGTGCATCGTATCCAGCCATCCGTTCACCCGTCCGTCGGCAGCGTCACCCGTACGGCTCGACGCATCATATTTTCTTTTCGCAACCCCCTTATCCGGGAGCAACCCTGACGAATCGCCACATCCTCTGCACCAGTAGCGTCACGAATCGCCTGCGAGCCGACTATCTACTTGGCGCGCTATCCGCATCATGGACGACCATAGGGATACGAAAGAGATGCGGAACACCACAGAACCGCGGTGAGAGGAGGCGTCCATGGGATCGGTGCGCAAGGCGAGTGCCTGGCTGGGCCTCGTGGAGGACAACGAGCGGTACTACGACGACGAGTACAACGAGGGCACGGAGACCGGCACGGGCCACCAGGCGGCCTGGGTCACCGACCCGCGGGTGCAGGTGGCCGCCGAGGCCGCCGAGGAGCGGGACCGCCGGATCGCGACGGTGACCCCGGACAGCTTCCGGGACGCCCGGGCCATCGGCGAGCTGTTCCGGGACGGCGTCCCGGTGATCGTCAACCTCACGGCCATGGACCCCGCCGACGCCAAGCGCGTGGTGGACTTCGCCGCCGGGCTGATCTTCGGTCTGCGCGGCTCGATCGACCGGGTGGCCACCCGGGTCTTCCTGCTCTCCCCCGCCGACACCCAGGTGGTGGCGGGCGAAGCCGCCGGCCGGAAGACCGACGGCTTCTTCAACCAGAGCTGAGCAGGGCGCTCGCCGGAAAAGTTCCGGTCAACGCATCCGGCCGGCGTGTGCGTCACGGCGCACCAACGTCACCGGAAGGCGTCGAGACCGGTGAGCGCCTTGCCCAGTACCAGCTGGTGCATCTCCACGGTTCCCTCGTAGGTGAGCACCGACTCCAGGTTCGTCGCGTGCCGCATCACCGGGTACTCCAGCGAGATTCCGTTGGCCCCGAGGATCGTGCGCGCGGTCCGGCAGATCTCGATCGCCTCCCGCACGTTGTTGAGCTTGCCGAAACTGACCTGCTCCGGCCGGAGCCCGCCCGCGTCCATCCGGCGGCCCAGGTGGTGGGCGAGCAGGATGCCCTTGTGCAGTTCCAGGGCCATGTCCGCCAGCTTGGCCTGGGTGAGCTGGAAACCGCCGATCGGGCGGCCGAACTGCTCCCGGCTCCTCGCGTAGTCGAGGGCCGACTCGAAGCTGGCCCGCGCCGCGCCCATGGACCCCCAGACGATGCCGTAGCGCGCGTGGCTCAGACAGCTGAGCGGGCCGCGCAGCCCCTTCGCGTCCGGCAGCACCGCGTCGGCCGGCAGCCGCACCTCGTCCATGACCAGCTCGCTGGTGACCGAGGCGCGCAGCGACCACTTGTGGTGGATCTCCGGGGCCGAGAAGCCGGGGGCGTCGGTCGGCACGACGAAGCCCCGGATGCCCCGGCCGTCCTCGCCCTCGTCGGTCTGCGCCCAGACGACGGCGACCCCGGCGACCGAGCCGTTGGTGATCCACATCTTGCGGCCGGTGAGAATCCAGTCCTCCCCGTCGCGCTTCGCGTACGTCCGCATCCCCGCCGGGTCCGAGCCGTGGTCGGGCTCGGTCAGGCCGAAACAGCCGATGATCTCGCCGGAGGCCATGCCGGGCAGCCACCGCTGCTTCTGCTCCTCGGAGCCGAAGCGGTGGATCGCGTACATGGCGAGCGACCCCTGTACGGAGACGAGCGAGCGGATCCCGGAGTCGGCGGCCTCCAGCTCCAGGCAGGCCAGCCCGTACTGGACGGCGCTCGCCCCGGCGCATCCGTAGCCGTCCAGCGACATGCCGAGCGCCCCCAGGGCACCGAGCTCGCGGGCCAGCTCCCGGACGCCGGGCAGCTCGCCCTTCTCGTACCACTCGGCGATGTGCGGCAGGACGCGGTCGGTGGCCCAGGTGCGGACGGTGTCGCGGATCGCGAGGTCGTCCGGGCCGAGCAGGTCGTCGATGCCGAGGGGATCGGCGGCGTCGAACGGCGGGAGCTTCGACGGCTTCGCGGACTCGGTGCTGGACATGAGGGTGCCTCCGGCGGCTCGCACGGTGCTCGGAGGGACCGGGAGACGCCCGCCCTCCGAAAACTAGCAGTGGTAGTCAGGGCGTCGTGCTGACGTTACGGGTCAGCGTGCCGCTCGTCCAGAGCCGGCCGCCTCGGCCGGTTCGCGCCGCGCGGGCACCATCGGGCGCGGGACCCGGCGGTTCCGCGCGGCCGGACGAACGGCCTCGGCGGTCCCGGCGACTCCGTCCGGTTCGGCCGGCTCGGCTTCGCTCCGGCGGCAGGGTTCCTTCGGCGGGCACTCCATGACCTTCGGCAGCCGCAGGGCGGCCAGCGCCCCGAGCAGGAGGAGCCCGGCGCTGACGAAGAGCGTGATGTGGAGTCCGTCGATGAAGGCGTGCCGGGCCGTGGAGCGCAGCAGGTCGCCCATCGGGCCGCCGAGCTGCGCGGCGACCTGGTAGGCCTCGCCCAGTGAGTGGGAGGCCTCCGCCCCGGCGCGGGCGGGGACGCCCTGGTCGCCCAGGGAGGCGAGGCCCGGGGCGTAGGCGGCGTTCATGACACTGCCGAGCAGGGCGATGCCGAGGCCCGCGCCCAGCTGGTAGGAGGTCTCGCCGATCGCCGCCGCGCCGCCCGCCCGCTCCGGCGGGGCGTCGCTGAGCATCGACTCGTACGCCCCGAACAGCGTGGTCTGCAGTCCGAAGCCGAGCAGGACGAACGCGGTGGTCAGCAGGGCGGGCCGGTCGTGCTGGCCCATCGCGGTGAGCACCAGGACGGAGGACGCGGTGAGGACGAAGCCCCAGCCGACCATGCGCCGGGGGCCGAAGCGGCGCAGGGTGTACGAGCCGGTGGCGCCCGCGGCCATCGCCGCGAAGGTCAGCGGCAACAGGCGCAGCCCCGTCTCCAGCGGGGTGAGCCCCAGCACGAGCTGGAGGTACTGGACGGCGATCAGCTGGAGGCCGACCAGCGCCAGCATGGCGAGCACGATGCAGCCGACGGCGGTGGAGAAGGCGGGGCGGGCGAACATCGCGACGTCGATCAGCGGATGCCTGCGGCGCTTCTGCCGGCGGACGAAGAGGATCAGGAGCGCGAGACCGAAGGCCAGCGGGCCGAGCGCGACCGGATCCAGGAGCCCCGCGCCGCCGCCCAGGCGCTTGACGCCGAGGACGACGCCGAGCACGCCGGCCGCGGCCATGAGCGCGCCCAGCACGTCCCACGGGCCGTCGTCGCCGCCGCGCGACTCGGGCAGCAGCCAGCGGCCGAGCGGCAGGATCACGGCCATCAGCGGGATGTTGATCAGGAAGACCGAGCCCCACCAGAAGTGCTCGACCAGGAAGCCGCCGACGACCGGGCCGGTGGCGGCGCCGACCGCGGCGACCGCGGTCCACACGCCGATGGCGAGCGCCCGCTCCCGGCGGTCGGGGAAGACCTGGCGCAGGATCGACAGCGTGGCGGGCATGATCATCGCGCCGCCGACGCCGAGGAGGGCGCGGGCGGCTATCAGGACACCGGAGGTGTCGGCCGTCGCGGCGAGCACGGAGGCCAGGCCGAACAGCGCGTAACCGATCAGGAGCACACGCCGTCTGCCGATCCGGTCACCCAGCGTGCCGAAGAGGATGAGCAGCGAGGCGCAGACGAGAGGGTAGGCGTCGACGATCCACAGGAGGGCCGTACCGCTCGGGCGCAGGTCCTCGGTGAGGGACGGCACCGCGACATGGAGCACGGTCGCGTCGAGGGCGACGACCAGAAGACTGAGACAGAGGACGACGAGGACGACCCAGCGGTTGGCGTCGTCGGCGGCTCTGCGCAGCCGGACTCCGGCCGTGGTCGTCCCGGACATCTACGTACCTCCCGATGAGTCCCTCGCGCTCGGCGGACCGACGGTGACGTGTGGGGGTGCGCGTCCCTCGGGCCCGGCATCGACGGGCGAGTGATTCGCCAGCGTACGCGAGTTCGGGGTGGTCACACGTGGTCCACGTCATACCCCGGTCCGCCGCACAGTGTGGCGTACGCCATGCCGGGCCCGGTCGCGGGGCCCCTCCGGAGGGGCCGGCAGGCCCGTCGCGGCGGGGCCGCGGCAGGGCCGGCGCGCAGACGGCGGGGACGGCGCGCGGCTCCCCCGAATGGCGGGATCGAATACCGCTGATTCCGGTGCGCGGCATTTTCCGAGAGATCAAACACGTTTACGAACGGAACCCGTGCGCTTTTGGGGCCGAGATCACGAGGATTCTTCCCGACGCCCGGAAAAGACGCCGTCCCGAGACAAAGTCCACATCACATCGTCATCACAAAGCGGCCGGATTGGCCTGCTCGCACACTCACTCGCTGTAACGTCGATTGGGTGCGTACCGACATCTTTGCCCGGCTGGACCGGGAGCCGGAACCGCCGAAGATAGAGGCACCGCGGATGAGCCGTCACCGCATCGCCCTCTTCGGCGGGACGTTGGCGTTCTATCTCGCCATCGTCTGGGCGGTGCTGATCACGTCCTGGCTGGTGGCCCTGGACTGGAAGGTCATGCTGTTCCGGCCCTACCAGCAGTGGCCCGAGCTGCACCCCTTCCTGGACTACTACGTCGTGCTCGGCCAGCGCGGCCCCACGGCGGTGATGATCGCCTGCTGGCTGGGCTGGCGCTCCTGGCGTCAGCACACGCTCCGGCCGCTGCTGGTCCTCGGCACTTCCCTGCTGCTGCTCAATCTGTCGGTGGGCGCGGTCAAGCTGGGGCTCGGGCGGCTCGGCCCGCACTACGCGACGCAGATCGGCTCGGCCGAGATGTTCGCCGGCGGCGATATATTTCCCTCCGGGCACACCGCGAACGCCGTCGTGACCTGGGGAATCCTCGCCTACCTGGCCACCACGCCACGGGCCAGGCGCTATCTGTCGGCGGTCTCCGCGACGGTCTCGCTGGGTGTCGGCCTCACCACCGTCTACATCGGTACGCACTGGCTCAGCGATGTCCTGCTGGGATGGGCGGCCGGTCTGCTCATCCTGCTGGCGCTCCCCTGGTTCGAGCCGCTGATCGCCCGGACCGAGGCCTGGATCTTCGCGATGCGCGAGCGGTGGCGGGAGCGTCGCGGCGGGTCCCGTCCGGCGCCCGTGGCCGACGCCGGGCCGCAGCCGGTGCTGCTGCCGCAGTCGATGGCCACCGACGGCCTGACCGCCGAGGCCGTGACGGCCCCGGCCGACCCGGTGCTTCCCGCCGGGCATCCGGCGGCGCCCACCAGGGCGCGGGCCCACGGCGGGCACCCCGCGCGCCCGGGCTCCATGCCGGTGGCCCCGGCGGGCGTCCGCCGCCCGCCGCCGCACACCGAGCGGGGCCCGCGCGCGGGCAGCCCGGCCCGCCCGATGACCGGCGGCTGACACGAGCCCGTGGAGACGTCGAAGGCCCCGACCGCGGTCGGGGCCTTCGACGTTGCGGGGCGAGCGGATCAGCCCACCCAGCAGCGTGTCACGGTGCCGTCCTCGACCTGGAAGTTGATGCGGCCGTGGCGGAACTCCATGGTCAGGAACGTGCCCGGGGGAACAGCCCGGACCGTGTCCCAGCCGCGGCTTCTGGCCTGCCGCTCGGCGGCCTCGGAGGCGAGGCCGACATACGCGTCGGTATCGTCGTCCGGCTGTGCTGGAGGGGTCGGTAGAGATGCCATGTCCTCACCGTAGGCGGCCCCGGACCGTGACGGAAGGCGGGGCCGTCAGGGCGTTCCGCCGCATCTCCCCATGCCGGGGCGGTCACGCTTGTGTCACAAGATCCCCACACGCTTATACACGCTTTCATTCACCCGAACGGACCGGCGGGAAGCATCGCGAAATCATGGGGTGACCTGCTTCTTTTACGATCCGAGCGGCAGATCTTCAGAATGGCCGGGTCACCGGAATTTCCCTCCCCCGTAAACCTTCATTTCCTTGTCACTCCGCTGACTCACGGACCGTCGGGCGCCCGTGTGAGCCGCTCCCTCGCTTCCCTCAGGACCTCGGTCGGCCCGGGCGGTTCGATCACCTCGAAATCGAGGCGCGTCTTCCCGGGCTTGCGGACAGCACCCGTCCGCAAGCTCCCTTCCTCAGCGGTCCGCGGACGCGGGCTCCAGGCGCAGGCAGAGGTCGTTGTCGGCGGTGTAGCAGGGGGTGGCGAGCACCCCGGGGGCCGCCGGGTGGCCCGGGTAGACGAAGGACCTGTTCCGGGACCAGACGTCGTCGAGGATCCGGGAGACCCTGACCCCGTCCGCGCCCGCCGCCGGGACCAGCCACAGCTGCCAGAGCTGCGCCTCGGGCACCGGTCCGGCGGCCGGCGGGGCGTAGGGCAGGGTGAAAGCGAAGGACCCGGCGGGTCCGTCCGGATCCGGGGCGGTGAGCGGGACGCCGTGCACCCGGTGCGGCTCCCCCGGCAGCCGGGCCTCCACCGCGGCCCCTTCGCCCATCTCGACCCCGTACAGCACGCCCTGGACCGTCATCCCGGCCGGGCCCGCGAGGACGTGGCCCGCCTCGGCGTGCGGGGCGCGGACCCAGGAGCGCACGGCGAGCCGGCCGTCGAGGGTCGGGTACGGGACCCGGGCGCTGACGCTCGCGGCTCCGGTGTCCGGGCAGCGGTCGACGAGGGCCCGCAGGTCGCGCAGCCCCGGTTCGACGACGGCCTCGGCGGGCTCGTCCCCGGGCTCCTCGACATACGCGTCCCAGCGCCCCTCGGCCAGTTCGGCGGCGGCCGGGAGCACCGCCCGCAGCCGCCCGGGCGCCGGCCTGCTGAGCGGTATGCGCACCGTGCCGCCGGGCTTCCTGCCCGCCGCGCCGCGGCGCCGCAGGAGCAGTACGGAGTCGGGGGCGGGGGCCGGGGCGGTCAGGTCGAAGATGAGCGTGCCGGCCCGGTCGGCGGCGCAGTCGGCCCGTACGGCGGTGGAGTTCATGAGGTCCTTCCCTTGCGCAGCACGTCGGCGGCCTTGTAGCGCAGGGCGTAGGCCCCGTCGAGGACGCTGCCCCGGGTGCGGTGCAGCGCGGTGCGCAGGGCGCCGTGCCCGTGCCCCTGGGAGCCGCGCGTGACGAGTTCGGTGAACAGGCGCTCGTGCTGCTCGGCGATCCGTGCGGGGTCGAAGCGGGCCGAGGCCTTCAGCGCGGCCCCGCCCATCCGATGGCGCAGTCCGTCGTCCTCGATCAGCTGGAGCAGGGCCGCGGCGATCGCGTCCGGGTCGCCGACCGGCACCAAGCGGCCGTCGACGCCGTCCTCGATGATCTCGGCCGGTCCGTGCGGGCAGTCGGTGGCGACGACCGGCAGTCCGCCGCGCATCGCCTCGACGATCGTCATGCCGAAGGACTCGCGCTCCGATGTGACGGCGGCCACCGACCCCTTGGGCCACTCGGCCTCCATCGGGTTGGCCGAGCCCATCAGGAACACGTGGTTGTGCAGGCCCAGTTCGTCGACGAGGGTGCGCAGCGCCGCTTCTTCGTTCCCGGTCGCGTCGCCGCCGCCGTAGATGCGCAGCCGCCAGTCGGGGCGGGCCGCCGACACCTGCGCGAAGGCCCGCACCAGGTGGTCGTAGCGCTTGACCCGGTGCAGCCGGCCCGCCGCGACGACCCATTTCAGGTCGCCGCCCGCGGGCGGGCAGGAGGGTTCGGGGACGGCGTTGGGGATGGCCTCGATACGCACGCCGGGGAGCTTCAGCCGGCTGCGGTAGTCGTCCGCGTCGGCGCGGGTGACGGTGGTGAGCGCGTCGAGCAGCGTGTAGCGGTGGGCGATCTCGCGGCGCAGCCGGTAGCCGTGGCTGTCGAGCGTCAGGTGCTCCTGCCCGACGCGCACCGGGCCGCGGCGGGTCTGCCGGCTGAGGTGCACGTTGAGTCCCGGGCGGGTGCCGACGACGACGTCCGCCTCGATGCCCTGGAGATGGGCGGCGATCCGGGCGTCGGTGAGCCGGCTGTACTGCTTGTGCCTGCTGTCGCCGCGCGGGAACACGGTGGCCGGCCGGGCGTGTTCGGCCCTCTCGCCGTCGTAGGTCGCGCTCTTCTTCCGCAGGTCGACCAGGTGGCGCAGCGTTACGCCCTCGGGTGCGCCGAGGACGGGGGCGTCACGGTGCCGGAAGACGGACACGATCTCGACGTCGTGCCGCTCGGCGAGCGTACGGGCGAGCGTGAACGTCGTCCGGATCGTTCCTCCGATTCCGTAGGCATTGTGCAGAAGAAAAGAAATGTGCATGGCGTCGCTGTTTCCCCTGTCGACCCGACCTGGTCAAGACTCTCACTTCCCGGCGGATTTCTGCCCGAAATACGCCGGGAAATCCCGGAGCATCCGCGACGGGGCACACGAGGTCCCCGGTTCCGCCATCGGACCCCGCTGACCTGCGGGTTCCGGAAGACGTTCATCCGTTTTCCTGCGGGCCCGGAAGTGACGGGACCGCGGCTGCGGGCCCACCGGTGCGGTAAACCGGCGTCTGCACGCCACCCGTTCGCCAATGCTTTCCTCCCAGCCTGACGAAGGAAAATGCCGGGAGGTTGCCCGCGTCCCGGCAAAAAATTCCGGGCGGGACGCGGAAGGTGTACGCCGAACGCGCCGGGGCCGTTCACCGGACACGCGGGGGCCGTACGCCGAACAGTCGATGTACCGATGTGTCGACCTCGCCGCACTTCCGTCCGCCCCGGTGCGTGACCCCGGCCACGGATCCCGCGTTGTCTCTTCATGAGCCGGGAACCACCCGGCCCACGCACCGAGTTCGAGGAGCCCCCGTGCCGCGCATGCTCGACGTCAGCCAGGACGTACGCGCCGAGATCGGCGACGACGAAGCCGACCGGCTGCTCGTCGGCGACAACGCCCCGGGCAGTTACGACTGCACCTCCTGCCGGACCCCCGGCGACTCCGACCAGGAACGCACCAGCACGGTGCTGTTCATCGGCGATGAGACCGCCGTCCTCGCGTTCGCCCACGCGACGTGCATCCCCTCGCAGGTCGTGAGGGTCGCGGAGGACCAGCTCCAGGGCGCGGTGCGCAGTATCACCGGAAGCGAGCAGAAGGACACGGAGGGGCTCATGCCCGAACAGGCCGTCCTCGGCATCACCAGCGGACTCGTCCTCATCGAGGACGATCTGCGCCCGGCCCTGGTCGTCGAACCGACCGGCCCGGTCGCCCGGCCCGGCACCGACGGCAGCGGGGGCGACGAGTTCCTCCAGCTGCTGCTGGAGCAGGGATTCCGCCCGGCCCCCGACATGCACCGGCTGCCGGAGGTCCTCGCCGGCTGGTCCGTGCTGCTGGCGGTGGGTCAGCTGCACGCCGTGCTGCAGCCGAGCGCCGGCGGCGGCAACCCGGTCGCCTGGTGGCAGGCCCACCAGCCGCTCCAGGTGACCGAAGGCTGGCGGGCGGCGGTCAACAAGTCGCAGACGGTCCTCGTCTTCGCCGCCCCGGCCGGCACCATCGGCCAGCAGCCGCGCGAGGACCTGCTCCGGGACGCCCTGGAGAAGGCCGCCGTCAACGGGCTGCTGGTCGCCGCCTCGATGCCGCTGGCCGGGACCTGATCATGTCCGGCCGGCCGGGCCACCCCCGCCGAACAGCGATTTCTCCGGCGGGGCCGCATCCGACAGGCCGTGAGGTCGTTGGCACCTACGTGCACTCATACGACTCCCCCGCCAGCATCAGAGTCAGATCCCTGCCATGCGACCTTCGCAGGATCCGTCGGGGGGCCTGTCCCCCACCCCGATCTACGACGCGCTGTACTCCGAGTACCGGCGTTCGTTCCGGGCGTTGCCGGGCGACCGGAGCGGCGAGGAGAATCTCTCCTTCTCGGCCTTCGGCGCCGGTCTCTTCGCCTCCAGGGCCCCGTTGAGCGGTCACTCCGCCTCGCACGGCGGCCACGGCGGACACCACGGCCAGAGCGGGAGCGGCGGGCAGAGCCAGCACACGACCGGCGGTCTCGGCTCCTGGCAGCGGGTCGGGCGGCATGCGGGAAGGCCCCGTCCCGCGGCGCTGCCGCCGGGGTCACGGGACTCCTGAACCCCGGACGGGCACCGGTGTACGACGAGGCCCTGGGCCGCTCTCGCGAGAGCGGCCCAGGGCCTCGTCGTACACCGGGTACTACTTGTTGCGGCCGCGCTTCTCGCGGACCCGGACGGAGATGTGGATCGGGGTTCCCTCGAAGCCGAACTCCTCACGCAGCCGGCGCTCGACGAAGCGGCGGTAGCCGTGCTCCAGGAAGCCGGAGGCGAACAGCACGAAGCGCGGGGGCTTGGTGCCCGCCTGGGTGCCGAAGAGGATGCGCGGCTGCTTGCCGCCGCGGATCGGGTGCGGGTTGGAGGCGACGATCTCACCGAGGAAGGCGTTGAGCCGGCCGGTGGGGACGCGGGTCTCCCAGCCCTCCAGGGCGGTCTCGATGGCCGGGACCAGCTTCTCCATGTGGCGGCCGGTGACGGCGGAGACGTTGACGCGCGGGGCCCAGGCGATCTGCGCGAGCTCCGTCTCGATCTCGCGCTCCAGGTAGTAGCGGCGCTCCTCGTCGAGGGTGTCCCACTTGTTGAAGGCGACGACGATGGCGCGCCCGGCCTCCACGGCCATGGTGATGATGCGCTGGTCCTGGACGCTGATCGACTCGCTGGAGTCGATCAGGACGACGGCGACCTCGGCCTTCTCGACGGCGGCGGCCGTACGCAGCGAGGCGTAGTAGTCCGCGCCTTCCTGGAGGTGGACGCGGCGGCGGATACCGGCCGTGTCGATGAACTTCCAGGTGATGCCGCCGAGGTTGATCAGCTCGTCGACCGGGTCGCGGGTGGTGCCCGCCAGCTCGTTGACGACGACCCGGTCCTCGCCCGCGACCTTGTTCAGCAGGGAGGACTTGCCGACGTTCGGGCGGCCGATCAGGGCGATCCGGCGGGGCCCGCCGAGCGCGGTGCCGAACTTCTGGGCCGGGGCGTCCGGCAGGGCCTCCAGGACCGCGTCGAGCATGTCGCCGGTGCCGCGGCCGTGCAGCGAGGAGACCGGGTAGGGCTCGCCGAGGCCGAGGGACCACAGGGCGGTGGCGTCGGCCTCGCCGCTCTGGCCGTCGACCTTGTTGGCGCAGAGGACGACGGGCTTGCCGGCCCGGCGCAGCAGCTTGACGACGGCCTCGTCGGTGTCGGTGGCGCCGACGGTGGAGTCGACGACGAACACAACCGCGTCGGCCGTCTCGATGGCGTACTCGGCCTGGGCGGCGACGGAGGCGTCGAGGCCCAGCACGTCCTGCTCCCAGCCGCCGGTGTCGACGACCTTGAAGCGGCGGCCGGCCCACTCGGCCTCGTAGCTGACGCGGTCGCGGGTGACGCCCGGCTTGTCCTGCACGACGGCCTCGCGGCGGCCGATGATCCGGTTCACCAGGGTCGACTTGCCGACATTGGGGCGGCCGACGACGGCGAGCACGGGGAGCGGGCCGTGACCGGCCTCGCCGAGGGCGCCCTCGACCTCCTCGGGGTCGAAGCCCTCCTGCGCGGCGAGCTCCATGAACTCCGCGTACTCGGCATCGCCAAGTTCTCCGTGCTCGTGGCCCGAGCCGTCGGAGTGAATCTGGTCGTTCATGAAGTCCGTTCCTCTTTGCATCATCATCGATGGACCACGATCAGCGCGGTCCACTACTCAAGTCAGGTCAAGTCTCGCCTATCGCCCGGTGAGGCGCTTGGCGCTTTCCAGGTGGGCGGTCAGCTTCGCCTGGATCCGCAGGGTCGCCTCGTCCAGCGCCTTGCGCGTACGCCGCCCGTCGCCCGCGCTCGCGTCGAACGCGTCACCGAAGACGACGTCGACCCGGCTGCGCAGCGGGGGCAGCCCCCGTATCAACCGCCCGCGGCGCTCGGTGCTTCCCAGGACGGCCACGGGGACGATCGGGGCCCCGCCCCGTACCGCGAAGTAGGCGAGCCCGGCGCGCAGCGAGGCGAAGTCTCCTTCACCCCGGGTGCCCTCCGGGAAGATCCCCAGCGCGCCGCCGTCGGCCAGCACGCCGAGGGCGTGGCCGATCGCGGTGCGGTCGACGACTCGGCGGTCCACCTCGATCTGCCCGATGCCGTGCAGGAACGGGTCGAGGGGGCCGACGAACGCCTCCTTCTTGATCAGGAAGTGCACCGGCCGGGGTGCGGTGCCCATCAGCATCGGGCCGTCGATGTTGTGGGAGTGGTTCACCGCGAGGATGACGGGTCCGGCGGCGGGCACCCGCCAGGCGCCGAGGACCCGGGGCTTCCACAGCCCGTACATCAGGCCGATGCCGATGGTGCGCCCGACGGCCGCTCCGCGCAGCGTGGGCGCGCCGGTGGCATCGCTCACGCGGCGACCCGCTTCCCCTCGACGAGGGTGACGACGCACTCGATGACCTGCTGGAGGGTCAGCTCGGTGGTGTCCACCTCGACGGCGTCGTCCGCCTTGGCGAGCGGGGAGGTCTTGCGGCCGGAGTCGGCGGCGTCCCGCTTGATCAGTGCCTCCCGCGTGGCGGTCAGGTCGGAGCCCTTGACCTCGCCGCTGCGGCGGGCGGCGCGGGCCTCCGGGGAGGCGGTGAGGAAGATCTTGAGGTCGGCGTCGGGCAGCACGGTGGTGCCGATGTCCCGGCCCTCGACGACGATGCCGCCGGTGGCGGCCGCGGCGATGGAGCGCTGGAGCGCGGTGATGAGCGTGCGCACCTCGGGGACCGCGCTGACGGCGCTGACCTGGGAGGTGACCTCCTGGGTGCGGATCGGTCCCGAGGCGTCCTCGCCGTCGACGGTGATCGTCGGGGCGGCCGGGTCGGTGCCGGAGACGATCACGGGCTTGGCGGCGGCGGTGGCGATCTCCTCCGGGTTGCTCACGTCGACGCCGTTGGCCAGCATCCACCAGGTGATGGCCCGGTACTGCGCGCCCGTGTCCAGGTAGCTCAGGCCGAGCGCGGCGGCGACGGCCTTGGAGGTGCTCGACTTGCCGGTGCCCGAGGGCCCGTCGATGGCGACGATCACGGAGGAGCGTGCGGTTTCCACGGTGGTGGACACCTTCCTGGTACACGGGGTGGGGACGGACGGGCCAGGGAACGGCCTCGTACCAGGTTACCGAGTGCGGGAGGTGCCCTTGTACCCCGTACGGGGGAGGCGCCCGCCACCCCGCACGGGTGCGCCGGGGCAGCGGGCTCAGCCGCGGATCGACCAGCCCCGTTCCTGGAGGGCCGCGCCGAGGACCGGGGCGGCGCTGGGCTCGACCATGATCTGGACGAGGCCCGCCTGCTGGCCGGTGGCGTGCTCGATGCGGACGTCCTCGATGTTGACCCCGGCCCGCCCGGCGTCGGCGAAGATCGCGGCCAGCTCGCCCGGCTTGTCGCCGATGAGGACGGCGACGGTCTCGTACGCGGTGGGGGCGGCGCCGTGCTTGCCGGGGACCCGGACGCGGCCGGCGTTGCCGCGCCGCAGGACGTCCTCGATGGCGTGGGTGCCCGCGCTCCGCTTCTCCGCGTCGGCCGAGTCGAGCCCGCGCAGCGCGGTCACGGTCTCCGCCAGGTCTGCGGCGACCCCGGCGAGCACGTCGGCGACCGGGCCGGGGTTGGCGGAGAGGATCTCCACCCACATCCGGGGGTCGGAGGCGGCGATCCGGGTGACATCGCGGATGCCCTGGCCGCACAGGCGTACGGCGGTCTCGTCGGCCTCCTCCAGCCGGGCGGCGACCATCGACGAGATCAGCTGCGGGGTGTGCGAGACCAGGGCGACGGCCCGGTCGTGGGCGTCGGCGTCCATGACGACGGGGACGGCCCGGCACAGGGCGACCAGCTCCAGGGCGAGGTTGAGCACCTCGGTGTCGGTGTCCCGGGTCGGGGTGAGGACCCAGGGGCGCCCCTCGAAGAGGTCGGCGGTGGCGGCCAGCGGACCGGACCGCTCCTTGCCCGCCATCGGATGCGTACCGATGTACGGAGTGAGGTCGAGGCCGAGCGTCTCCAGCTCGCGGCGCGGGCCGCCCTTGACGCTGGCGACGTCCAGGTAGCCGCGGGCCACCCCGTCGCGCATGGCGGTGGCGAGGACGGCGGCGGTGTGCGCGGGCGGCACGGCGACGACGGCGAGGTCGACCGGGCCGGCGGGCGGGGCCTCGGTCCCGGCGCCGAGGGCGGCGGCGGTGCGGGCCGACTCGGGGTCGTGGTCGACGAGGTGCACCTGGATGCCGCGGCCGGCCAGCGCGAGGGCGGCGGAGGTGCCGACGAGCCCGGTTCCGATGACGAGGGCGGTTCTCACTGGGCGATGTCCTTGCGCAGGGCGGCGGTGGCGCCGAGGTAGACGTGGCTGATCTCGGCGCGCGAGAGGTAGGTCTCGACATGCACGAGGATACGGACGACCCGGGGCATCGCCCCGTCGATGTCCAGCTCCTGGGCGCAGATCAGGGGTACGTCGACGATCCCGAGGCCGCGCGCGGCGGCGGCCGGGAAGTCGCTGCGCAGGTCCGGGGTGGCGGTGAACCAGATGCTGATCAGGTCGTCGGCGACGAGTTCGTTGCGTTCCAGGACGGCGGTCAGCAGCTCGCCGACCCGCTCGTCCATGTGTCCGGCATCGTCCCGCTCCAGCTGGACGGCGCCCCGGACCGCTCGTACCGCCACGTCGCACTCCTCGTTCTTCGCCGCTCTTCGGTGCCCGGGCCCGGCGCCTTCCGGCGCGGCCCGCTGTTCTCCTCAGCCTAGATCGGCCGCGCCGGACGTGATCACGGTGTTCCTTCCGTGAGACGGGCGGGCCGCGGCCGTCGGAGCACCGTCCGCCACCCGGTCGGGGGCACGGCCCGCCCGGTTGCTTCGCCCGGGGGCCCGCCGCCGCCACGATGGCCCCCACCCACCGTCACCGAAGGAGAGCCCTCATGAACGCACGGCGAAGGACGTTGCTGGCCGCGGGTGCGGCGGGCGCCGCCGCCCTGGCCACCGGCTGCGGATCCTCCGACGGGGACGGCGGCGACGACGCGAGCCCGGCGCCGAGCGCGCCGGGGGACGCCACGGGCGGGGCGGAGCTGGCCAGGACCGGGGACATCCCGGTCGGCGGCGGCACGATCTTCAAGGAGCAGAAGATCGTGGTGACGCAGCCGACGGAGGGCGACTTCAAGGCGTTCTCCGCCGTCTGCACCCATGCGAGCTGTCTTGTCTCGACGGTGAGCGACGGCACCATCAACTGCCCCTGCCACGGGAGCAGGTTCAGCATCACGGACGCGGCGGTCGAGGCCGGTCCGGCGACCCGGCCGCTGCCCGCCGAGGAGATCAGCGTCTCGGGCGGGGCGATCCGGCTGGGCTGAGGGGGACCCGGAATCCCAGGCGCGCCGCGGCCCGCTCCCCCGTACGCTCGCGGCCATGATCTCCGCCACCGACGAGGCACTGGTACGCGACCACACGGTCTACGCCTGCGTGATGGGTTCGCGCGCGTTCGGACTGGCCACGGAGGACAGCGACACGGACCGGCGGGGTGTGTTCCTCGCGCCCACGGAGCTGTTCTGGCGGTTCGAGAAGCCGCCGACGCATGTCGACGGGCCCGCGCCGGAGCAGTTCTCCTGGGAGCTGGAGCGCTTCTGCGAGCTGGCGCTCCGGTCCAACCCGAACGTGCTGGAGTGCCTGCACTCCCCGCTGGTGGAGTCCGTGGACGGCACCGGGCGGGAGCTGCTGGCGCTGCGCGGGGCGTTCCTGTCGCGGCTCGCGCACGGCACGTTCGTCCGGTACGCGCTGGGCCAGCGGAGAAAGCTGGAGGCCGACGTACGGGTGCACGGCGCGCCGCGCTGGAAGCACGCGATGCATCTGCTGCGGCTGCTGGCGAGCAGCCGGGATCTGCTGCGTACGGGCGAGCTGCGCATCGATGTCGGCGACGCGCGGGAGGAGCTGCTGGCGGTGAAGCGGGGCGAGGTGTCCTGGGCTGAGGTGGAGCGCCGGATGGACCGGCTCGGGGAGGAGAACGACGAGGCGGCGGCCCGGTCCCCGCTGCCGGCGGAGCCGGACCGGGCGGCCGTGGAGGACTTCCTCGTCCGGACCCGGCGGGCCTCGGCGCGCGCCGAGGCCCCTGATGGGCTCAGAGCGTCCGGGGACCGCCCGCCTCGGCCGTGAGCTCGGCCAGCTTCTGGAACTCGCCCAGGTCGTAGTTGGCCAGCGTGGAGTCGAGGTTGGTCAGCGCCCCGAGGCGCTCGATGAAGCCCTGGGGGTCGTACTCGATCTGCAGGGCGACACGGCTCGACGTGTCGTCGAGCCGGTGGAAGGTGACCACTCCCGCGTGGTGGACCCCTTCGACCGTCTTCCAGGCGATGCGGTCCTCGGGGACCACCTCGGTGAGTTCGGCGACGAAGTTCTTGTCCGCGCCGGGCAGCGAGAGCTGCCAGGCGAAGCGCCGCTCGTCGATCGGATCGACGCGCTGGACGTGGCTGAGGAACCGCGGCCACTGGGTGACATCGCTCCAAAGGGACCAGGTGACGGCCACCGGGGCCTTGATGTCGACGGTCTCGACGAGTGAGGAGGACACGGGTACCACCAGGCCTTCGTACGGGAACGGGTTGTGCCCTCTCGTACCCCCTCCCCCGCCGCTCAGGCGTCCCAGAGTGCCGCCAGGGACAGCAGGTCGCTGCGGTACTCGATGCGCTCGGACCACTCCTTGGGCCAGGCCGCCGCGCCCAGGTGGGCCCCGGCCAGCGCCCCGGTCAGGCAGGCGATGGAGTCGGAGTCGCCCCGGGTGCAGGCGGCCCGGCGCAGGGCGGTGACGGGCTCCTCGGGGAAGAGCAGGAAGCAGTGCAGGGCGGTGGCGAGGGCCTCCTCGGCGATCCAGCCGTCGCCGGTCCGCTCGCACGGGTCGGTCTCCGGCGACGGGTCGCGCAGGGCGTCCCGGACGGTCTCCAGGGCCGCCAGGCACTCGTCCCAGCCGCGCTGGATGTACGCCTGCGGGGTGGCGTCGCCCGCGTGGTGCCAGAGGTTGCCGAGCCAGCGGGTGTGGTAGCGGCCCCGGTTCTCCAGGGCGTAGCTGCGCAACTGGCCGATCAGCCCGAGGGGTTCGGCGCCCTGGGCGAGCAGGAGCACCGCGCGGGCCAGCAGGTCGGAGGCGGCCAGGGCGGTGGGGTGGCCGTGGGTGAGGGCGGCCTGGAGCTGGGCGGCGCCGGCCCGCTGCTCCTCGCTGAGGCCGGGGACCAGGCCGACGGGGGCGACCCGCATGTTGGCGCCGCAGCCCTTGGAGTGCGTCTGGCTGGCCTCCTGCCAGACACGGGTGTGTTCGAGCAGCCGGCAGGCGGTGAGGCAGGTGTTACCGGGGGCGCGGTTGTTGTCCGGCGCGTGGTACCAGGCGATGAACTCCGCGCTGACCGGGCCCACCATCCGTTCGGGAGTGAGCAGCCCGCTGTCCATGGCGGTACGGATGCCCCGGCCCAGCGCGATCGTCATCTGGGTGTCGTCGGAGACGACGGCGGGGTCCAGGAGGGGCATCCGGCGCCAGGGGCCGAACGTGGCGAGGATGGAGGGCACGTCGTTGAACTCGGTGGGGAAGCCGAGCGCGTCACCGAGGGCGAGCCCGGTCAGGACGCCCGTCGCGGCCTGCTTGGTGAGGGGCGGGATGGCGAGAGTCATCGGTCGTGTCCTTCCGTGGCGGAGGGGGCGGCGTCGGTGCGCGGCGGGCGCAGCAGCGGCGGGTGCAGGGCGGTGGCGTCGCCCGCCCGGTAGAGGGCGGCGGGTTTGCCCCGGCCGCCGGTGCGGCGCGGCGGGCCGCCGACCGGCTGGACGAAGCCGGGCGCGCTCAGCACCTTGCGCCGGAAGTTGGGGCGGTCCAGCTCGACGCCCCAGACGGTCTCGTAGACCTGCTGGAGCTCGCCGAGGGTGAACTCGGCGGGGCAGAACGCGGTGGCCAGGCAGCTGTACTCGAGCTTGGCGCCGATCCGGTCGCGGGCGTCGGTAAGGATCGTGTCGTGGTCGAAGGCGAGGGGTCCGGCCGCGTCCGCGTCCCACCACCGGGCGCTCGCCGCGTCGCCGCCGCCGCGCGGTTCGGGGAGGTCGGGCAGGAGGGCGGCGTAGGCGACGGAGACGACCCGCATCCTCGGGTCGCGGTCCGGGTCGGTGTAGGTGCGCAGCTGTTCGAGGTGGAGGGCACCGACGGTGTCCGGGCCGAGGCCGGTCTCCTCGGCCAGTTCACGGCGGGCGGCGTCCCCGGCGGACTCGCGGGGCAGCAGGAAGCCGCCGGGCAGCGCCCACCGGCCCCGGAAGGGCTCCTGGCCGCGTTCGACGAGCAGGACGTGCAGCCGGGCCTCGCGGACGGTGAAGACGGCGAGGTCGACGGTGACCGCGAACGGGGCGTAGGCGTGCGGGTCGTAGCCCTCGGGGGCGGGGGTGGTCATCGTTTCTCCGGGAGGGGTGCGGCGAAGTCCCAGCCGGTGGACAGGAGTTCGTCGACGGCGGCGACGGCTGCGGCGAGCCGCGCCTCGGGCGGTCCGGTCATCTCGATGAACCGGCGTCCGGTACGGGTGAGTTCGGCGCGGAAACGGTCGGTCATCCAGGGGCGCAGCTCCTCGCCGTCGCGCAGGCCGTCGTCCTCGAAGGCGACGCCCTCGTGGTCGGTGAGCAGCCAGAGGTGGTGGTGGGCCCGGTCGGCGATCTGCTCGACGAGGGGGTTGCGGCCACCGACGTACCGCTCGTGCCAGACGGTGGTGGCGAAGGAGTCGGTGTCGCAGAAGAGCACCGGGGACCCGGCGCGGGCGGCGGCCTCCTCGCGGTCGTTCTGGGTCCGCGCGATGAGCGGGAAGTCGTCGGTGGTGAAGGTGACGTCCTCCCAGGCGGCCCCGGGCCACCGTCCGCGCAGGGCGGCGAGCTTGTCCTCGCTGTACTCGCGCCCGTACTCGGCGACGTACCCCGTACGTGCCCACACCCCGCCGCGGGCCCGGTAGTGGGCGGCGAGCGCCCGGGCGAGGGTGGTGGTGCCGGTGGACTCCGCGCCGAGGACGACGACGCGGCGGGCGAGGGCGGCCCGTACGGGCGGCTGGAGGAAGTCCCAGCAGCCGACGGGGTCCTCGCGCACGGCGGTGCCGGAGACCGGGAAGAGGGTGCGGTCGGGGTCGACGAGCACGGAGTCCGCGCCGAAGCGGCGGCCCAGCTCCTCCCCGTACGCCTCCGAAGTGAAGACCGCGTCCAGGCGCCCGGGGACGGCCGCCCTGAAGACGGCCATGTGCGCGTCCCAGACCGCTGGATCGTTGACGTCCATGTGCGTGTCGTCGACCGCGCCGACCACCGTGACGTCCGGGTGGATCTCGCGCATCCAGGCGACCCGGTCCGCGAGCGGGACGGACTCCACGGAGGCCGCGCAGACGAGCACGGTCAGCCGTTCGCAGCGGTCCTGGGCGGTCCGGACGAGGTGATGGTGGCCGGCGTGCGGCGGGTAGAACTTGCCGAGGACCAGGCCGTGTCCGTAGCGCTTCACGCTGCCGCCACCTCCACCGGACGCGACGTGCGGGCGGTCAGGTCGCGGTGCCAGTTGCGCAGGCCGACCAGGCAGAGCGCGAGGAACCCGGCGTACAGCAGCGAGGTCAGATACAGCCCCTTGTGGGCGTAGAGCGGGATGTAGACCACGTCGGCGGCGATCCACAGCCACCAGGACTCCAGCCGCTTCCGGCACTGCCCGTACGTCGCCATCAGCGAGAGCGAGGTCGTCAGGGCGTCCCAGAACGGGACGGTGGAGTCGGTGGCCCGGGACAGCAGCAGCGTGATCGCCGCGGTCCCCACCACCCCCGCCGCGAGCAGCCAGGCCCATTCGGTGCGGGTCGTCCCGCGCACCGGCAGGACCGAGGTCCCTGGTCCACCCCCGTGGGTCCAGGTCCACCAGCCGTACGCGGCGAGGGTGATGAAGACGATCTGGAGACCGGCGTCGGCGTACAGACCGGCCTGGGTGAACAGCAGGATGAAGAAGAGGTTGTTGGCGATGCCGATCGGCCAGTTGGCGATGTGCTGGCGGGCCACCAGCCAGACGCAGAGGGCCCCGCTGCCGAAGCCCAGCACCTCGGTCCAGCTGACCGGGGTGTCCAGGACCGTCACCAGGGGCTGCTTCAGGGGATCGAGTATCTCCGCGAGGCTCACGGGCCCGCCTCCTTCTTTATGGTCACTCTGACTATAAAGGGTGGGGCGGGGACAGCGAAAGGCCCGCGGCCGGTTCTGTTCGAACTTTCCGAACAGCTACCGGCCGCGGGCCTTGGTGGGGAGCTCTAGAGACCGACCTCGCGCATCAGCATGCCGACCTCGGTGTTGGTGAGGCGGCGCAGCCAGCCGGACTTCTGGTCGCCCAGCGGGATCGGCCCGAAGGACGTCCGCACGAGCCGCTCGACCGGGAAGCCGGCCTCGGCAAGCATCCGGCGCACGATGTGCTTGCGGCCCTCGTGGAGGGTCACCTCGACCAGGTAGTTCTTGCCGGTGTTCTCGACGACGCGGAAGTGGTCGGCGCGGGCGTAGCCGTCCTCCAGCTGGATGCCGTCCTTGAGCCGCTTGCCGAGATCGCGCGGCAGGGGGCCCTGGATGGCGGCCAGGTAGGTCTTCTTCACGCCGTACTTCGGGTGCGTGAGGCGGTGGGCCAGCTCACCGTGGTTGGTGAGCATGATGATGCCCTCCGTCTCGGTGTCGAGCCGGCCGACGTGGAACAGCCGCGTCTCGCGGTTGGTCACGTAGTCGCCGAGGCACTGGCGGCCGTCCGGGTCCTCCATCGAGGAGACGACGCCCGCGGGCTTGTTCAGCGCGAAGAAGAGATACGACTGGGCGGCGACGGTGAGACCGTCGACCTTGATCTCGTCCTTGTGCACGTCGACGCGCATGCCCTGCTCGACGACGATCTCGCCGTTGACCTCGACGCGCGCCTGCTCGATCAGCTCCTCGCACGCGCGGCGCGAGCCCATGCCGGCGCGGGCGAGGACCTTCTGCAGCCGCTCGCCCTCCTGCTCGGCGCCCGGGTGGGTCTTGGGCAGCTTGATGTCGGGCTTGTTCGCGTACCGGTCGCGGTTGCGCTGCTCGATCTTGGCGTCCAGCTCACGGGGGCGCGAGGGGGAGCCGCCGCGCCGGAAGCCGCCGCCGCTGCCGCCCTGTGCGGACTTCGGGCCGCCCTTGGCGCCGCCGCGGGCCGCCGTGCCACGTCCCTTGCGGGGGCCGTCCTGGCCGCCCCGGGTGCCGGGGGCGTCGTTGCCGACGTCGTAGCGGCGCTCCTCCGGGCGCGGACGGCGGGGACGCTGGTCCTGCTCGTCACGGCCGCCCTGGAAGCCCTGACGGCCGCCCTGACCGCCGGAACGCCCGCCCTGACCGCCGCTGCCGCGACCGCCGCCACCCTGGCCGCCGGAGCGTCCGCCCTGGCCGCCGCCCTGGCCCTGGCGGAAGGATCCCCCGCCGCTGCGGCCGCCCTGGCCGCGACCGCCGCCGCCCTGACCGCCGGGGCGACCGCCCTGGCCGCCGCTGCCGCTTCCGCTGTTCCTGCCACTGCTTCGCATCAAAATTCCGTCTTGTCGTCTGCGTGAGTATCCGGGGTGTCCGGTGCGTCCGGATCGAACGACGGCACACCCTCTAGCGTCTCAGCCTCGATCGCGTCCGCCTCCGGGAGGAAGGGCGCGAGCTCCGGGAGCTCGTCCAGGCCGCGCAGGCCCATGCGCTCCAGAAAGTAGTTCGTCGTCCTGTACAGGATCGCACCTGTTTCGGGTTCCGCGCCCGCCTCGGCCACCAGGCCCCTCTGGAGGAGGGTCCGCATGACCCCGTCGCAGTTGACTCCGCGGACCGCCGAGACCCGCGAGCGGCTCACCGGCTGCCGGTACGCGACGACCGCCAGGGTCTCCAGCGCGGCCTGGGTGAGCCGGGCGTGCTGGCCGTCCAGGACGAAGCCCTCCACGGCCGCCGCGTACTCGGGCCGGGTGTAGAACCGCCAGCCGCCCGCCACGAGCCGCAGGTCGAAGCCCCGGCGCTGCACGGTGTACTCGTCGGCCAGCTCCCGCAGCGCGTCCGCCACGGCCCTGCGGGGCCGCTGGAGCACCTTGGCGAGGTGGTCGGCGGTCGCGGGCTCGTCGACGACCATGAGGACCGCCTCCAGGGCGGGCTTGAGGTCGAGCGAGGCGACCGCGCCCTCGTCCCGCTCCTGATCCGGCTGCTCGCTCATTCCCGTACGCCCTCCTCGTCCGTGCCGTTCAGCTCTTGGTCGAACTCGTCCGTCACCACCGGCTCCGCGCCCTCGCCGCCGCACCAGGCCACCAGCAGGTCGCCCAGCGCCTCGTCCTGGTCGAGGGTGACGGCCTTCTCGCGGTACAGCTCCAGCAGGGCCAGGAAGCGGGCCACCACGGTCAGGGTGTCCGGGGCGTCCTCGGTCAGCGTCCGGAAGCTGACGGCCTCCCCGGCCGCGCGCAGCCGCTCCACCACCAGACCCGCCTGCTCCCGGACGCTGACCAGGGGGGCGTGGATGTGGTCCACGTAGACCTGGGGCTTCGGCTTCGGCTGCATCGCCTTCACGGCGAGCTTCGCGAAGCCCTCGGGCCCGATGCTGATGACCACCTCGGGCAGCAGCTCGGCGTGCTGGTCCTCCAGGCCGACCGTACGCGGGTGGCGGCGGGCCTCCGACTCCAGGCGGCCCTGGAAGATCTCGGCGATCCGCTTGTACGCCCGGTACTGGAGCAGCCGCGCGAAGAGCAGGTCCCGCGCCTCCAGGAGCGCGAGGTCCGCCTCGTCCTCGACCTCGGCGGCGGGCAGCAGCCGGGCGGCCTTCAGGTCGAGCAGGGTGGCGGCGACGACGAGGAACTCGGTGGTCTGGTCGAGGTCCCAGTCGGGGCCCATGGCGCGGATGTACGCCATGAACTCGTCGGTGACCTTGGAGAGGGCGACCTCGGTCACGTCCAGCTTGTGCTTGGAGATCAGCTGGAGGAGGAGATCGAAGGGCCCCTCGAAGTTCACGAGGCGGACGGTGAAGCGTCGGTCGTCCGCCTCCGGAGCCGTCTCCGGCTCGGACGCTTCGGGCTCGGACGCTTCGGGCTCGGGCGCTTCGGGTCCCGGCTCCGGAGCTTCTGCGGTCTCCGGCACGGCTTCCGGCGCGGTTACGGGCTCGGGATCCGGTTCTCGTACAGCTTCCGGCGCGGTTACGGGCTCCGGCTCAGGCTCCGGGAACGCCGCCACGCCCGGCCCCCGGCCCAGGGCGCGGCGGCGCGGGGCTGCGGGGTCGTCGGGCGGGGGCATGGGAGTCCAGGGGTGGAGCGGCGGCGGGTCCCGGCGGTCGGGGGGCCAGGTCGACAGGCCCTAGGGCAGGCTACCCGCGCCGTGCCGCTCAGCGGCCGCGCAGCCGCCGTACGAGGATGCTCGCGTCGCCCCGGGACTCCAGGTCGGCGAGAACCACCGCCACCGCCTCGCGGACGATCCGGCCCCGGTCGACGGCGAGGCCGTGTTCGCCGCGCAGGACGAGCCGGGCGTGTTCGAGGTCCATCAGCTCCTCGGCGGAGACGTAGACCGTGATCTTCTCGTCGTGGCGTTCCCGGCCGCTGGGGCGGCGGTTCGCGCCGCGTGCGCCGCCGCGCCGGCGCTGGGGCTGGACCGCCGCTTGCCGCTCGGCCGGGGCGGAGGCGGCGGGGCGCTCACCGGCGGCCTTGGCGGAGGGGGCTCGCTCGCCCTCGCCGCCTCGGCCGCGCGCGTCGCCGCCGTCGGCGTCGGCCGCGGAGTGCTCCTCACGGTCGGCGGACGGCGGGGCCTGGCCGGAGGGATCGCTCTCCCCCGCGGGCGCGGGCACCCGTGGCTCGCCGTTCGCCTTGCGCCGCCGCTCCGCGGGGAGGACGGCTGGAGGCCCATCCCGCCTCCGGTGGTACGGAACAGTTCGTCGGCCCCCGGCAGACTCACTCGGCGTGACACCGGGCGAGCACCTCCCTGGCGAGCTGGCGATAGGCGGCGGCGCCGACCGAGTTGGAGGCGTAGGTGGTGATGGGCTCACCGGCGACCGTGGTCTCCGGGAAGCGGACCGTGCGCCCGATGACCGTGTGGTAGACGTGCTCGTCGAAGGCCTCGACGACGCGTGCCAGGACCTCGCGGCTGTGCACCGTACGGGAGTCGTACATGGTGGCGAGGATGCCGTCGAGCTCCAGCTCCGGGTTGAGCCGCTCCTGGACCTTCTCGATGGTCTCGGTGAGCAGCGCCACCCCGCGCAGCGCGAAGAACTCGCACTCCAGCGGCACTATGACCTTGTGAGCGGCCGTCAGGGCGTTCACGGTGAGCAGGCCGAGCGAGGGCTGGCAGTCGATCACGATGTAGTCGTAGTCGGCCATCAGCGGCTTCAGGGCGCGCTGGAGCGTGGACTCGCGGGCCACCTCGCTGACGAGCTGCACCTCGGCCGCGGAGAGGTCGATGTTGCTGGGCAGCAGGTCCATGTTGGGGACCGCGGTCTTGAGCAGGACGTCGTCGGCCGCCATGCCCCGCTCCATGAGCAGGTTGTAGACCGTGAGGTCCAGCTCCATCGGGTTGACCCCGAGGCCGACGGAGAGGGCGCCCTGCGGGTCGAAGTCGACGAGCAGGACCCGGCGTCCGTACTCCGCGAGGGCGGCGCCCAGGTTGATGGTCGACGTGGTCTTGCCGACGCCGCCCTTCTGGTTGCACATCGCGATGATCTTCGCGGGGCCGTGGTCGGTCAGGGGACCCGGGATCGGGAAGTACGGCAGGGGCCGTCCGGTCGGGCCGATGCGCTCGCGGCGCTGACGCGCGGCGTCGGGCGCGAGGGTGGCCGCGTACTCCGGATCGGGTTCGTACTCGGCGTCGGGGTCGTAGAAGTGCCCCTCGGGCACCTCGGCGAAGTCGGCGAAGCGGTCGGTGTCCCGGCTGCTCTCGTTGCCGGCCGTGGCGTTCACGTGTGGGCCGTCCATCATCTGGGGGGCTGTCGTCATGTGCTGTTGGGTGGCGAAGGTGCGGACCGCGACAGAGCCGACAGCTTCGAGCCCGATCGGGCTCAGACCCCGTACAGGCATCCCTGGTTGACCACCCCCAGGAGTAATTGTCGACTCATTCACAAGTCGTCTTACCTCCTTGGACGTGACCAGGAAACTTATCGATAGGTCAGCGTGGCACCATGCCGACGATTGGCGACTCTATGGCGTGTCACCGGTCCGCAGCAACACAATCCGCCGGACCCGGCCCGATGTGTCGGCAATCGAACGCCTCGCTGTCAAGGGTGCACAGCGACCAAGCCGCACATTTCACCGCTGCACGAAACGGGTAAAGGGTTACGTTCGGCGCGAGTTGCGCAAGGGCCCCACAGGGCCCGATACGCGTCCGGCCGGACCTTGCGCGGCAAGGTCCGGCCGAAGTCCCGATGTTGACGAAGTCGGTTGACCCGTCAGCCGAGGAGCGTGCTCAGCTCGACGTGCGGGAGACCGTGCGCCTCGGCCACCTCGCGGTAAACCACCTGTCCCTCATGGGTGTTGAGGCCCTTGGCCAGCGCGGCGTCGCGGCGCAGGGCGTCCGCCCAGCCGCGGTTGGCGAGCTCCACGATGTAGGGAAGCGTCGCGTTGGTGAGCGCGTAGGTGGAGGTGTTCGGGACCGCGCCGGGCATGTTGGCGACGCAGTAGAAGACCGAGTCGTGGACCAGGAAGGTCGGCTCCGCGTGGGTCGTCGGACGCGAGTCCTCGAAGCAGCCGCCCTGATCGATTGCGATGTCGACAAGTACACTTCCGGGCTTCATCTTGGCGACGAGCTCGTTGGTGACCAGCTTCGGGGCCTTGGCCCCGGGGATCAGCACGGCGCCGATGACGAGGTCGGCCTCGACGACGGCCTTCTCCAGCTCGAAGGCGTTGGAGACGACGGTCTTCACCTTGGTGCCGAAGATCTTGTCGGCCTCGCGGAGCTTGTTGATGTCGCGGTCGAGCAGCGTGACGTGGAAGCCGAGGCCCACGGCGATCTGGGTGGCGTTCCAGCCGGAGACACCGCCGCCGATGACGACGGCCTCGCCGGCGTGGGTGCCGGGGACACCGCCGGGAAGCACGCCGCGGCCGCCGACCGAGCGCATCAGGTGGTACGCGCCGACCTGCGGGGCGAGGCGGCCCGCGACCTCGGACATCGGGGCGAGCAGCGGGAGGGCGCGGCCCGCGGTCTCGACCGTCTCGTAGGCGATGGCGGTGGTGCCGGAGGCCAGCAGCGCGTCGGTGCACTCGCGGGAGGCGGCGAGGTGCAGGTAGGTGAAGAGCGTCTGGTCCTTGCGGAGGCGGTGGTACTCCTCGGCGACCGGCTCCTTGACCTTGAGCAGCAGGTCGGCGGCGGCCCAGACCTCGTCGGCGGTGGCCAGGATCTGCGCACCGGCGGCGACGTACTCCGCGTCCGGGATGGACGAGCCGACGCCGGCGTCGTGCTCGATGACGACCTGGTGGCCGTGGCGGACGAGCTCATGCACTCCGGCGGGGGTGATCGCCACCCGGAACTCGTTGTTCTTGACTTCGCGGGGGATGCCGACCTTCACGTCGATCACGGTCCTTGGCTCGGAGGGTTATCCGGGCACAACGGTGCATACCCGGACATTTACAGCATAAATGGAGACGCCACGGAGGAACGCGGCAGAGCCAGTCTAATGAAGGACTTCGCGCTGTCTAGCCTTACAAAGCTTTAATTTTCTGTCGAAGCACTACGGATTTCGTAGGCTGAGGCCTCCTCGCCCAGCAATCTGTCGGCTGCGCCCCGGTGCAACCGGGCCGCCGCGGGATCCCCGAGCCGGTCCAGCGTGTCCGCCAGTCGCAGCTGGAGCGCGGCCTGAAGCCGCACGTCACCGGCGCTCCGGGCCAGCTCGACGGCCTCCCGGCAGGTCTGGAGCGAGTCGTGCGGCCGGCCCGCGTACTCCTGGACCCGGGCCGCCTCGCTGAGCGAGCGCGCCTGGGCCGCCGGGTCGCCGAGCCTGCGGTGGCCGGAGGCGGCGGCGCGCCAGTTCCGCAGGGCCTCGCCGTACCGCCCGGCGTACGTGTGGACCGCCCCGAGCCGCCCGTAGAGCCGGGCCTCGTCGGAGCGCTCCCCCTGGGTGAGGCGCTGGGAGAGCGCCCGGCCGTACCAGTCGGCGGCCCGGTGGTAGTCCCCCAGCTCCTCGTACGCGCCGCCTACGGATTCCATGGCGCGGCCGGTGGCGTACAGGTCCTTCGCGGCCTTTCCGGCGTCCAGCGCGGCCCGGTAGCGGGTCAGCGCCTCCCGGGTGCGGCCGGTGCGGGCGTCCAGGTCGGCGAGGTTCAGCAGGGCGGCGGCCTGTTCGCGGGGCAGCTCGCGGCGGAGCGCCACGTCCAGGACGAGACCGTGCAGCCCGTACAGCTCGGGGGCGGCCTCCTCGGTGCCCCGGTGCGCGGCCAGCGCCCGCACCAGGGCAGCGACCAGCCGGCGCGCCAGGGTGTCCAGCTCGCCGTCGGCCACGGCGAGCCGGGCGGAGGCGAGCAGGGCGGGCTGGCGGACCCGCAGCCAGGCGCCCGCCTCCTCGGCGTTCGGGAAGCGCAGCGAGCGGGGCAGTCCGGCGACCTTGCCGCGGGCGGCGGACCCCTCCGGCTCGGCGATCGCATGGCAGGCCTGGAGCCGGCGCACGGTCCGCTCCAGCATCCGGGCGCGGGCGAGCTGGATCTCGGCCGGGCGGTCCCGGTCCTCCAGGAGCGCCCGCAGCATCGGGGCGAGGCAGCCGGGCACCGCGTACTGGGGGTGGGCCGCGCCGTCCGTCCGCAGCAGCCCGAGCTTCACGAAGTCGTCGAGGGTGGCGCGGGCGGCGGAGACCGAGCAGCCGGCCAGCGCGGAGGCGGTGTGGGCGTCGGCGAGTCCGGCGGGGGCGAGGGCCAGCAGACGCAGTATCCGGGCGGCGGTCTGCGGCAACGAGTCGTGGACGAGGCGGAAGGCGCGGGCCAGCGGGCGGGCGCCGACGGGCTGCTGCTCGTCGGGGTCGGGCAGCTCGTGCAGCTGCCCCGCGAGATCGGCGACCGAGGCCATGGGGTTCGCGGCGAGCAGGCCGCCCACCAGGGCGAGCGCCGCGGGCTGTCCCCCGCACTCCTCGGCCAGCCGCTCCGCGGTGCGGGGGTCGACGGTGATGCGGACCTGGCCGATGGCGCGGGCGAGCAGCCGCACCGCCGCGCCCTTCTCCAGTCCGCCGAGGGTGCAGGGCCGTACGTCGGGGATGCCGGTCAGCGGCCCGGTCGCGGTGGCGAGGACCAGGCAGTCGGGGTTCTCCGGGAGCAGCGGGTCGACCTGTTCGGCGTCGGCCGCGTCGTCGAGGACCAGGACGAGGCGGCGCCCGGCCAGGGCCTCGCGGACCAGCTCGGACAGCTCGTCCTGGTCGGCGCCGGGCGGGACCGCGATCCCGAGGAGGCCGAGGATCTCGCCGGCGGTGCGTTCGGTGGTGACCCGCTCGCCGTCGGGGTCGGTGAGGCCGACCCGTAGCACCCCGTCGGGGTAGTCGCCGGTGCCCGTGCCCGCGACGGTCCAGGGCAGGGCGCCCGCGACGGCCCGGGCGGCCCCGGCGACGTCGGTTCCGGTGAGCGCCCCGGCCAGCTCCTCGGCGAGTGCGCTGCGGCCGGAGCCAGGGCGGCCCGCGATGAGCAGGACCCGGGCGCGGGGAGCCTTGCGGCCGGCCAGGGTGTCCAGTCCCGCGCGCTCGATGTCCGCGCGCAGATCCTTCAACTCCCGTTCGCGGCCGAAGAATCGGGGTGGGGCGGCGCCGGACGGCTCCTCGGCCCCCGGGGCCTTCGCCGGGCCGCTGGTGTCCACCGCCTGATCGGTCACGAGCCACGCTCCACTTCGCTGCACGCGATGCCCGCCGGAACTCCGGTCGGGCGCGGTTCGAGCGTAGTTCAGCGGCGGGGACGATCACTGCGGAGCAAGGCGGGAGCGCCCCCGATATCCCCCGATCGGATCAGCATCTCGTATGACCGATCGGGGGCGGGTGACCGATCAGGGGCGGGTGACCGATCAGGGGTGGGTGACCGATCAGGGGCCGGGGATACCGGACGGACTGTCAGGCCTCGAAGGGCCGGGCCGGCCACGGCGCTTCGGCGGGGCGCAGCGATTCGACGCCGTCGCCCGCGCGGACGGCGGTGAGCGCGAGCACCCCGACGACCAGGCAGTTGTTGTGCAGGTCCCCCGCGATGACCGAGCGGACCAGCTCGTCCAGCGGCACCCGGGCCTGCTCCATGTCGGCCTCCTCCTCCGCGACCGCGTAGCGCTCGCCCTCCGCCTCGGAGAGGTCCCGGGCCAGGAAGATCCGCACGGCCTCGTCGCAGCCGCCGGGCGTGGTGTAGACGTCGGTCAGCACCCGCCAGTCCTCGGCCTTGACGTGCGCCTCCTCGTACAGCTCGCGCTGGGCGGCGTGCAGGGGGTTCTCGCCGGGGATGTCGAGCAGTCCGGCCGGGATCTCCCAGAGCCGGTGGCGTACCGGGTGGCGGTACTGGCGCAGCACGAGGACCCGGTCCTCGTCGTCGATCGCGAGGACGGCGACGGAGCCCGGGTGGACCTGGTAGTCACGGCCGTGGACGGAACCGTCGGGCATCACCACCTGGTCGGTGCGGACGCTGGTCTTGTTGCCGGTGAAGGGGGTCACCGTCGCGGTGACCTGCCACTCCTCGGGCGTGTCCTGGATACCCATGTACCTACGTCCTCCCACGAACCAAAAGGAAACCGGGGTACCGATCCGTTGCGGATCCGTACCCCGGTCAACCGTAATGCCTCGGTGTTACGCGTCCGCGCCCTCCGCGGCGGCGACCTGGCGTGCGACGGCGGCCTTCACCAGACCCGCGAAGAGCGGGTGCGGGCGGGTCGGGCGCGAGCGCAGCTCGGGGTGCGCCTGGGTGGCGACCAGGTAGGGGTGGACCTCGCGCGGGTACTCGACGTACTCGACGAGCTTGTTGTCCGGGGAGGTGCCGGAGAAGACCAGACCGGCCTTCTTCTCCAGCTCGGCGCGGTAGCCGTTGTTGACCTCGTAGCGGTGGCGGTGGCGCTCCTCGACGTACGGCTCGCCCGCGTAGGCCTCCCGCACGACGGAGCCCTCGGCGAGCTTGGCCGGGTAGAGGCCGAGCCGCATGGTGCCGCCGAGGTCACCGGCGCCCTCGACGTAGGCGAGCTGCTCCTCCATCGTCGAGATGACGGGGTGGGAGGTGGCGGCGTCGAACTCGGTGGAGTTGGCGTCGGGGATCTCGGCGAGGTTGCGCGCCGCCTCGATCACGATGCACTGGAGGCCGAGGCAGAGGCCGAGCAGCGGGACCTTGTTCTCACGGGCGTGGCGGATGGCGCCGACCTTGCCGTCGACGCCGCGCTCGCCGAAGCCGCCCGGGATGCAGATCGCGTCCACGTCACCGAGGTGCTCGGCCGCTCCGGCCGCGGTGCGGCAGTCGTCGGAGGTGACCCACTTGACCTTGACCCGGGCCTTGTTGGCGAAGCCGCCGGCGCGGATCGCCTCGGTGACCGAGAGGTAGGCGTCGGGCAGGTCGATGTACTTGCCGACCAGGGCGACGGTGACCTCGTGGTCGGGGTTGTGGACCCGGTCCAGCAGGTCGTCCCAGGTGGTCCAGTCGACGTCGCGGAACGGCAGGTCGAGCTTGCGCACGACGTAGGCGTCCAGGCCCTCGGTGTGCAGCACCTTGGGGATGTCGTAGATCGACTTGGCGTCGATGGCGGCGACCACGGCGGCCTCGTCGACGTCGCACATCAGCGAGATCTTGCGCTTGATGGCGGTGGGGACCTCGCGGTCGGCGCGCAGCACGATGGCGTCCGGCTGGATGCCGATGTTGCGCAGGGCGGCGACCGAGTGCTGGGTCGGCTTGGTCTTCAGCTCGCCGGAGGGGCCGATGTAGGGCAGCAGCGAGATGTGCACGACGAAGACGTTGTCCCGGCCGACCTCGTGGCGGACCTGGCGGACGGTCTCCAGGAACGGCAGCGACTCGATGTCGCCGACCGTGCCGCCGACCTCGGTGATGACGACGTCCACGTCGTCGGTGGCCATGCGGCGGATGCGGTGCTTGATCTCGTTGGTGATGTGCGGGATGACCTGGACGGTGTCGCCCAGGTACTCGCCGCGCCGCTCCTTGGCGATGACCTGGGAGTAGACCTGGCCGGTCGTCACGTTGGCGGAGCCGTCGAGGTCGACGTCGAGGAAGCGCTCGTAGTGGCCGATGTCCAGGTCGGTCTCGGCGCCGTCGTTGGTGACGAACACCTCACCGTGCTGGAACGGGTTCATCGTGCCGGGGTCGACGTTGAGGTAGGGGTCGAGCTTCTGCATGGTGACCCGCAGGCCCCGTGCCTTGAGCAGGGCACCCAGGCTGGAGGCAGTCAGACCCTTGCCGAGGGAGGAGGCGACACCCCCGGTGACGAAGATGTGCTTGGTCGTCGTGGATGTGGGCTGCATAGCCAAAGGGGGCTCCCGTGGTCGCGATTCTGAGGTGCGAACGGCAGCCGAACCGGGGATTCCGGGGGTGCCGTCGCTGCGGTTCGGGGGCCTCGTCCGCTGTCAGAGACGACCACCGTCCACGGGCTACCAGGGTAACAGCGACGGCGGGAGGCTGCTTCCGGCCACACCCTGCACAAGGGCGTCACAGCTTCACCCCAGTCATTTCACGTCCCACCCGATCAGCTCAGAGATCTTGCGGACACCGTCGCGCGGATCTTCGTCGTGCGTCGTATCCTGCTCAAACACTCGCTGCCGAGACGGCCGGGGCGGCGGCACCACCCAGGCCGCCCACCGGTACAGGAACTCGTCGGATCTTCCCGGGTGAAAGACCCTACGACCCCCTTGACCCGCAGTAAGCGCCCTTTGACGGGGCGACATGGCCGTTCGACTGGAGACGCACGTGGCCGGGCGCATCGAGGATTACGCACTCATCGGAGACATGCAGACCGCCGCCCTGGTCTGCCGGGACGGCACAGCGGACTGGCTGTGCCTCCCCCGCTTCGACTCGCACGCCGTCTTCGCGGGGCTGCTGGGCACCGAGGAGCACGGCTTCTGGCGCCTGGGCCCCGCGAGAGCGGAGGGAACGGAACCAGCCTCCGCCGACCGGCGGCGCTACCGCGGTGACTCCCTCATCCTGGAATCGGAGTGGGACACACCGCGCGGCACCGTACGGGTGACCGATTTCATGCCCCCGCGTGACGGCGCGCCCCAGCTCATCCGGATCGTGGAGGGCGTCAGCGGCCGGGTGCCGATGCGCTCAGAGCTGCGGATGCGGTTCAGCTACGGCCGCGTGACGCCGTGGGTGCACAAGGTCGACAACCGCACGGTCGCGGTCGCCGGGCCCGACTCGGTATGGCTGGACACCGAAGCGGAAACATATGGCCAGAATCTGACCACGTACTCCGACTTCACGGTGGGCCCCGGCGACCGGGTGGCGTTCACGATCAGCTGGCAGCCCTCGCACCACGAGCCGCCCGCCCTCCCCGAGCCGGAGAACTCGCTGGAGGCGACGGAGAACTTCTGGCGCGAATGGGTCGAGCAGTGCACGTACCACGGGCCCTACCGGGAGGCGGTCGTCCGCTCCCTGATCACGCTCAAGGCCCTCACGTACGCCCCGACCGGCGGCATCGTCGCCGCGCCGACGACATCGCTGCCCGAGGAGATCGGGGGCGTACGGAACTGGGACTACCGCTACACCTGGCTGCGGGACGCCGCGATCACCCTCTCCTCACTGCTGCGCACCGGCTACCGGGAAGAGGCCCGCGCCTGGCGTGAGTGGCTGCTGCGGGCGGTGGCGGGCGACCCGGAGAACCTCCAGATCATGTACGGCATCGCCGGTGAGCGCGAGCTCGGCGAGGCGGAGCTGGACTGGCTGCCCGGTTACGAGAACTCCACCCCGGTCCGCGTCGGCAACGGCGCGGCCAACCAGCTCCAGCTGGACGTGTACGGCGAGGTCACCGAGGCGCTGCACCTGGCGCACATGACGGGTCTGACCCGCAACGACTACGCCATGGGCCTCCAGCTGAAGCTGATCGAGTATCTGGAGAAGCACTGGGAGGAGCCCGACGAGGGCATCTGGGAGGTGCGCGGACCGCGCCGCCACTTCGTGCACTCGAAGGTGATGGCGTGGGTCGCGGTCGACCGGACGATCAAGCTGGTCGAGTCCGGTGACGTCGAGGGCCCGCTGGAGCGGTGGTACGAGCTCCGCGACGACATCCACCGGGACGTCTGCGAGCGCGGCTACGACAAGGAGCGCAACACCTTCACCCAGTCCTACGGGTCGAAGGAGCTGGACGCCTCCCTGCTGCTCATCCCGCAGATGGGCTTCCTGCCGCCGGACGACAAGCGGGTCATCGGCACGATCGAGGCGATCCAGCGGGAGCTGTCCACGGAGGACGGCTTCATCCTGCGCTACCCCACCGAGGGCGAGGACGCGGGCGTCGACGGTCTGGAGGGCGACGAGGGCGCGTTCCTGGCCTGCTCGTTCTGGATGGCGGACGACCTGGCGATGATCGGCCGGGTCGACGAGGCGCGCCAGCTGTTCGAGAAGCTGCTGTCGCTCCGCAACGACCTGGGCCTGCTGGCCGAGGAGTGGGACTCGAACCTCCAGCGCCAGGTGGGGAACTTCCCGCAGGCGTTCAGCCACGTCCCGCTGATCGACACGGCCCTGCGGCTGACGGCCAGCGGCGCCTACGTGGGCTGAGGCGGAGAGCGCCACCGAACCGCCCGTCGCGCTCCTCAGGGCGCGGCGGGCGGTTCGGCTGTGTAGGCCCGGTGGAGCGTCTGAAGGAACTGCGGCGCGGCGGGCAGCTCGGTGGAGCCGATGCGGTGGACGGGGATCCCCGGGGTCCAGGAGTTCATGACGGCCGCGCCGGCCAGGGCGGGCAGGTCGGCCGGGGTGACCGGGGCGACCCGCTGGCCGATGCCGAGCGCGTCCAGTTGCCGCCGCACGATGCCCAGCGTCGTACCGGTCAGGATCCGGGCCTCGGGCCACACCACCGACTCGCCGTCCCAGAAGACCAGGTTCCAGATGGTCGCCTCGCTGAAGCGGCCCGCCCGGTCCAGAAAGGCGGCGTCGTCGAACCCGTCGGCGACGGCCTGCCGGAGCAGGTGCGTCTTGGCGACCTCGCCGACGTGTTTGACGTGCGGCAGGAACCGTTCGTGTTCCACCGCTGCCAGGGCGAGGGGTCCGGCGGGGCCGGACGACGGCGGTCCGGTCCGCACCAGGAGGGTCAGCTCCCCCTCGGCCGCGGAGAACTCGCCGGCCGTGGAGGAGACCGTGGCCGTCAGGGACATGTCGGCCGGTCCGTCGTGGAGTGCTTTACGGAGGTGGGCGCGGACCACGTCATCGGGGAGGGCCCGGCCGAACAGCTCCACCGACGCGGACCGCAGCCGCTCCAGATGGAGGTCCAGGCCCCGGATCCGCCCGTCGCGGATCTGTGCGGCGGTGAAGTGGGCATGGCCCGAGAAGGCGAGCGGTGCCAGGTCGCCGGTGGTCGCCGGCCGGCCGTCGAGGTGGGCGATGTGCGGGGAATCTTCTTTCATGGCCCGGACGTTAGGGCTTGACACCGGTGTCAAGGTCAAGCGTCGAGGGCGGACAGGCATGCTGATCGGGGAGTTGTCGCGGCGGACGGGCGTCAGCGCGCGGTCGTTGCGGTACTACGAGGCGCAGGGGCTGCTGGAGGCGCGGCGGGGGACGAACGGCTATCGCGCGTACGACGAGGACGCGGTCGCCTCCGTACGGAAGATCCGGGCGCTGCTGCGGGCCGGGCTGTCCACCGAGGTGATCCGTCAGGTGCTGCCGTGTGCCCGGGGCGAGCAGGGGGCTTCGACTGGTGTGCGGAGCTGCGGGCGATCCTGGACGGGGAGCTGGCGGACCTGGACGAGCAGATCGAGGCGTTGCGGCGGAGCCGGGGCGCGCTGGTGGGACTGCTGGCCGAGCGGTGAGCCCCGTCCCGGCCCCGGGGCGTCCGGGGCCGGGACGGTCCGCTCACTCGAAGGCCGCTGCCGCCTCCTTGAGCGCGGCGGCCACCGTCTCCGGTGCGTCCGGGCCCGGCTCGCCGGGGGTGTAGGTGACGGACCGCAGCACGCCCCCGTAGCGGAAGGTCCGGTGGCGCTCGAACAGGGGCCAGGAGACCGGGGACTTGCGGTCGATCCCGATGCTGATGCCCTGGAAGGGAGCCATGCCGATGAGCTGGTGGACGCCCGGCGGAGTGGCCCGTACCTCACCGTCGACAGTGACGGTGAACGACCAGCGCAGCCCCTTCTCCGCCGTGGCGGCGAGGACGACGACATGGGCGCCCGGCGTGAGTGCTCCGGCGTCGGTCTCGTGCAGGACGCCGTACTCGTTGTAGGCGAGGTTCAGCCGCCCGTCCTCGACGTACAGGCTGTAGCCGCCGCCCTGGTCGCCGTGGGAGACGAGCACCCCTCCCCCGTTTCGTCGATGACCACGGTGATCTCGAAGGACCGCAGGGCGATGAGCCGGGAGGAGCGGTAGCGCTCCAGTTCGGGGGTGCCGGGCAGCAGGGTCAGCGGGCGGGCGAGGCGTTGTTCGGCGGGGTTGCGGCGACCGAGGGCGCCGCTGCCGTCGGGGAGCGGGAAGACCCCGTTGCGCCAGGCGGCCGCCTCCCAGGCCTCGGACAACTCCTCGACCAGGTCGGGGCGTTCGGCGGCGAGGTCGTGGATCTCGGTGGGGTCGGTGCGGATGTCGTACAGCGCCCACTCGGCGTCGTCGTAGGGCGCGCCGGGGCGGTGGAGGGTGACGAGCTTGTGGCCGCCCTGGTAGTGGCTGCGGTTGCCGGTCATCTCGCAGTACTGCTCGGGGTGGGTGGAGGCGTGACCGGGGTCGGCGAGTACGGGGGTGAAGCTGACGCCGTCCGGTTCCTGGAGGGTGACGCCGCGCCGCTGGGCCGGGCGGTCGAGTCCGGAGAGCCGCAGCAGGGTGGGCGTGATGTCGGTGACGTACTGGTACTGGGCGCGGACCCCCGGGGTGAGCAGGCCCTCGCGGGCCCCCCGGGGCCAGGACAGGACGAACGGGACGCGGACCCCGCCGGCGTACGTGTGCCCCTTGTACAGCCGGAAGGGGGTGTTGGAGGCCATGCCCCAGCCGCGCGGGTAGTGGACGAGGCTGCGCGGGCCGCCGATGAGTTCGGGGTCGCGGTCGACGTCGGGGGTCCAGTCGCCGGGCAGGGCGGGGTGGTGGACGAAGCGGCTGAAGTAGGAGCGGGTGCCTTCGGTGCCGCCTTCGCCGGTGCCGCCGTTGTCGGAGGTGAAGAGGATGATGGTGTTGTCGAGTTCGCCGAGCGCCTCGAGGGTGCCGGTGAGCCGGGCGAGGTTCTGGTCGATGTTGTCGACGAGCGCCGCGTACACCTCCATGTAGCGGGCGTAGAGCTTCTGTTGCTCCGGGGTGAGGGTGTCCCAGGCGGGGACGTCGAGTCCGGCCTCGCTGTTGCGGTCGGGCAGTTCGGTGCCGGGCGGGAGGAGTCCGGCGGCGAGCTGGGCGGCGAAGCGGCGTTCCCGCAGGACGTCCCAGCCCTCGTCGTAGCGGCCCCGGTGGCGGGCGATGTCCTCGGGCTTGGCCTGGAGCGGGCCGTGGACGGCGTTGTGGGCGAGGTAGAGGAAGAACGGCTTGTCGGGGTCGTGGGCGCGGAGCGACTTCACCATGGAGATCGCCTGGTCGGTGATGTCGTCGGTGTAGTAGTAGTCGTCGGCGAAGTCGTCGATGTCCAGCGGGCTGTTGTCGCGGACCAGTTGGTGTGGGTGGAAGAGGCTGGTGAGGCCTTCCAGGACGCCGTAGTACTGGTCGAAGCCCTTGTTCAGGGGCCAGTTGTCCCGGTCGTCGGCCGCGTTGGAGGCCGAGTCGCGGACGAGGTGCCATTTGCCGACGGCGTAGGTGGCGTAGCCGTTGTCGTGGAGCAGTTCGGCGAGGGTGGGGATGTCGTCGGCGATCTCCATGCCGTAACCGGGGAAGCCCGGGTCGGAGTTGGCGACCATGGAGTAGCCGACGCGGTGCGGGTTGAGGCCGGTGAGGAGGGCGGCGCGGGCCGGGGAGCAGAGCGGCATGGTGTGGTAGTTGCTGAGCCGTACGCCGTCCTCGGCGAGCGCGTCGAGGGTGGGGGTGGCGATCTCGGAGCCGAAGGGGCCGATGTCGCTGTAGCCCATGTCGTCGACGAGGACGACGACGATGTTGGGGGCCTTCTCCCCCGGCGTGGCACGCGGCGGCCAGGAGGGCTCGGACTCGGCGAAGGTGCGGCCGATCCGGCCGGGGAAGCCGGCGTAGGGGTCGCGGCGGGTGGGGTCGGTGGTCATCGGCGGGGCTCTCCGTCGCGGCTGGGGTGGCGGTCGTCGGGCAGGGGCTGGTGGTCGCTGACGAGGTGGGTGTGGACGCCGTGCCGCTTGAGGATCTCGGGCATCGAGTCGTCGAACGGCTCCAGGGGTCCCCTGCCCCGGTGCAGGAAGTCGTGGCGGCCGGTGTGCAGTTCGCGGCGGGCCGGCATGCAGGGCATGGACCCCGCGTAGCAGGTGTCGTGGGTGACCGTACGCTCCGCCAGGCGGCGGGAGTTGGGGGCGTGGGTCCCGTCGGCCCCGTACGGCGGCAGCAGATGCCGGTTGAGGCTGTCGAACATCACCATGACGGCTTTCACGGGGTGTTCCGTCCTTCCGCAGCGGCGAGGGGATCCAGGTCACGGGCGCGGCGGAAGCCGCCGTGGCCGGTCGAGGAGTCGGGCGTGTTGTGGGAGCGGGCGGCGACCCGGTAGCGGTTGCAGTAGGAGGCGTGGCAGAGGTAGGAGCCGCCCCGGATGACGCGTTCGCCGGGCCCGAAGGCATCGGCGCACCACTCCCAGACGTTGCCGGAGGTGTTGTGGAGCCCGTAGCCGTTGGGTTCGTACGCGGTGACGGGCACGGTGCCGGTGCGGCCGCCGGGCCGGTCCGAGCGGTGCGGGAAACGGCCGAGCCAGGTGTTGCACATCTCGCGGCCGCCGGGCGTGAAGTCGTCGCCCCACGGATAGCGCGCCCCGTCCGGGCCGCCGCGCGCCGCGTACTCCCATTCCGCCTCGGTGGGCAGCCGGGTCCCGGTCCAGGCGCAGTAGGCGAGGGCGTCGTCGTACGAGACGTGGACGACGGGGTGGTCGGCCCGGTCCGCGAGGTCGGAGCCGGGCCCCTCCGGCGCGTCCCAGGCCGCGCCCGCGACACCGAGCCACCAGGGTGCGCCGGGTACCCGCCCGAGGACGTGGCGCCCGGCCTGCGGGTGGACCAGCAGGTGGAAGACGTAACTGCTGCCGTGGCGTTCGGCGTCGGTGCGGTAGCCGGTGGCTGCCGCGAAGGCAGCCCAGTCGGCGTTGGTGACGGCGGTGGTGTCGATGGCGAAGGGCGCGACGGTGACGTCCCGTACGGGTCCTTCCCGGTCGGCGTGGTAGCCCTCGCCGAAGGCGTCGCCCATCCGGAAGGCTCCGCCGGGGAGTTCGACCATCCGTCCCCCGAAGGCGCCGGCGGCAGCGCGGCGTACGGCCTGGAGCGGCAGGAGAGCCGTCGACGTTGCCGTACAGGCGCGTCCGGGCGCGCAGCACGCGCTCATGCCGCCACCTCGGCTTTCCGGAGCGCGGACGGTACGGGTACGGGCTCGGGCGCCGCCGCCAACAGGGCCCGGGTGTACGGGTCCTGGGGGTGCTCGCAGATCTCGTCGGCGCTGCCGCTCTCCACGATCCGGCCCTGGTGCATGACCGCGATGCGGTGGCTGACCTGGCGTACGACGGCGAGATCGTGGGCGATGAAGACCAGGGCGAGGCCCAGGTCCCGCTGGAGGTCGGTGAGCAGGCCGACGATCTGGGCCTGGACGGAGACGTCGAGCGCGGAGACGGGTTCGTCGCAGATGAGGACGGACGGGTCGGGGGCGAGCGCGCGGGCGATCCCGATGCGCTGGCGCTGGCCGCCGGAGAACGAACGCGGGTGCCGGTCCGCGACGGCCGGGTCGAGACCGGCGAGGGTGAGCAGTTCGGCGACCCGGGCCGCCCGCCCGTCCCGGTCGCCGAGACCGAAGGCGAGGAGCGGCTCGGCGACGATCTGGCCGACGGTCATGCGGGGGTTGAGGGAGGCGTAGGGGTCCTGGAACACCATCTGGACCTGTCGGCGCACCGCGTGCAGCGCCCGCCGCGAGGGCCGGGTGACGTCCTCGCCGCGCAGCCGCAGCGTGCCGCCGTCCGAGGGGTGGGCGTGGGCCAGGACCCGGGCCAGGGTCGACTTGCCCGAGCCGGACTCCCCCACGATGCCCAGGGTCTCCCCCTCGGCCAGGGTCAGCGACACCCGGTCCAGCGCGGTGAACCCGGCCCCCCGGACCCCGCGCCGCCGGTACGTCTTGACCAGCCCCTCCGCCTCCAGCACCACGGCCCCGGGCGCGGGCCGGTCGATCCGGGCGGGCGGCGTGGGCGCGGGCAGCGGTTCGGTGCGCCCGGCGGCGGGCAGGCAGGCGGCCCGTACCCCGTCCGTCAGCTCGACGAGCGGGGGCGTCCCGGTTCGGCAGCGGTCCTCGACGAGCGTGCAGCGCGCGGCGAACGCGCAGCCGTCGCCGAGGAGCGCGAGGTCGGGCGGGGAGCCGGGGATGCCGGTGAGCCGGGTGCCGGAGGGGGCGGAGAGCCGGGGGACGGCGGCGAGGAGGCCGGCGGTGTACGGGTGGCGGGGGCGGGTCAGCACCTCGGCGGTGGGTCCGTCCTCCACGACGGTGCCGCCGTACATGACGAGCACGCGCGCGCAGGAGCGGGCGACGACGCCCATGTTGTGGGTGATGAGGACGAGGGCGGTGCCCGTCTCGCGGTTGAGGTCGGCGAGGAGGGTGAGGATCTGCTCCTGGACGGTGGCGTCGAGTGCGGTGGTCGGTTCGTCGGCGAGCAGGATGTCGGGTTCGCCGGCGAGGGCCATCGCGATGAGGATGCGCTGGCGCTGGCCGCCGGAGAACTGGTGCGGGTGGTCGTCGATACGCCGGTGGGGCTCGGGGATGCCGACCCGGTCGAGGAGGTCGACGGTGCGGGCCCGGCGGGCGGCGCGGGCCCGTCCGCCGTGGGCTCGCAGCACCTCGTCCAGGTGGCGGCCGACGGTGAGGACCGGGTTCAGGGCCGTCATCGGGTCCTGGAAGATCATGCCGATGCGCGCGCCGCGTACCGCCCTCAGCTCCTCGTCGGTGGCCGCGGCGAGGTCCTGGCCGTCCAGGAGGACGGAGCCGGTGGCGATGCGGCCGGTGCCCGGGAGCATCCGGGTCAGGGCGAGCGCCGTGGTGGACTTGCCGGAGCCCGACTCGCCGACGACGGCGAGCGTCTCGCCCCGGCGCAGGGTGAGGGAGAGGCCGCGCACGGCGTGCAGAGGCGAGCCGTCCGGGCCGGTGAAGTCGACGCCGAGGTCGCGGACTTCGAGCAGTTCGTGGGGCGGCCGCGAGGAGGCGGAGTCCGGTGCGGTCATCGGCGTACCTCCCGGTTGAGCGCCTCGGCGATGAGCGAGAGTCCGAGGACGAGCGCGGTCACGGTGATCAGCGGCCCGGCGGCGAAGTGCGGGGCCTGGTCGAGGTAGGGCATCGACTGGCTCAGGACGGAGCCGAGCGTCGGCTCCGGCGGCCGGACGCCGACGCCGAGGAAGCTCATCGCGCCCTCGATGAAGACGGCGACGGTCAGCGACACGGCGATCTGGACGATCAGCGGGTCGGCGGCGTTGGGCAGGATGTGCCGGACGAGCACCCGACGGCCCGAACTACCGCCGACCCGGGCGGCGGTGACGTACTCCCGCTCCCGCTGCACGAGGATCCCGCCACGCAGCAGCCGACCGAACGCCGGGATCTCGGCGAGCGCGATGACCAGGACGACGGGCAGCCGGCCGGGGCCGAGGATCGCGGTGACGGCGAGCGCGAGGATGAGGCCCGGGAAGGCCAGGATGAGGTCGAAGACCCGCTGGACGAGGGTGTCGGCGACCGGGTGGGCCGCCGCGGCCAGGGCGGACAGGCAGCCGAGCACCGCGCCGAGGGGAACGGCGACCGCGATGATCCCGAGGTCGGCGCGGATGCCGTACAGCACCCGGCTGAGCAGGTCGCGGCCGAGGTCGTCGGTGCCGAGCGGGTGGCCGGGCGTGCCCAGGGCGGCGAGGCTCTGGCCGCTCTGGTCGGTGGGCCCGTGCCCGGCGAGTACCGGGGCGAGCAGCCCCGCGAGGACCACCACGCCGACGAGGACGAGGCCGGTGCGGGCGCGGGCGGTGGAGAGCGCGGCACGGTAGGGGTGGCGGGGGCGGCGGGCGGTCCTGGGCCCGCCGGGTTTCCGCAGGGGGGCCGGGAGGGGGCCCGGGGAGACCGGGGCGAGGTCGGGGGTCGAGGTCATGGCGGTCACTCCCACCTGATCCGGGGGTCGAGCCAGGCGTAGACGAGGTCGGTGAGCAGTTGGACGACGACGAAGACGGCGACCAGGAGGAGCAGCAGGTCCTGGACGACGGGGTAGTCGCGGCGTTGCAGGCCCTGTTCGGCGAGCTGGCCGAGGCCCGGCCAGGCGAAGATCGCCTCGACCAGGACGGCCCCGCCGAGCAGGTGCCCGGTCTGCATGCCGAGCAGCGTGACGACGGGCGGGAGGGCGCCCGGCAGCGCGTGCCGCCACAGCAGCCGGCGCGGGGCGACACCGGCGGCCGTGGCGGTGCGGACGTAGTCCTCGGCGAGCGCTCGTTCGATCCCGTCCTTGAGGTAGCGGCCGAGGACGGCGGCGCTGGGCAGGGCGAGGCAGAACGCGGGCAGCAGCAGGTACTGCGCGGCGAGGTCGGGGGCGTCGAGGAAGGCCACCCGTCCGCCCGGCGGCAGGACGCCGAGGACCACGGCGAACAGCACGACGAGCAGCACCCCGCTGACGAACGGCGGCACGGCGAGCGCGGCGGTCGTGGTGACCCGGATAGCGCTGCGGATCCAGCGGCTGCCCGAAGTGGCCCCGAGGATGCCGAAGGCCGTACCGAGCACGACGACGAACAGCAGCGCGGCCAGGGTCAGTTCGGTGGTCGCGCCGAGCCCGTCGCCGATCAGGTCGGAGACCTCGCCGCCGATCGCGTACGAGGGTCCGAGGTCGCCGGTCAGCAGGGAGCCGATCCAGTGGGCGTACTGGGAGAGGAGAGGTGCGTCGAGGCCGAGCCGGTCGCGGATCGCGGCGACGGTGGCCGGGGAGGCGTCGGGCCCGGCGAGAGAGGTCGCGGGGTCGCCGGGGACGAGCCGCAGGATCGTGAAGATGAGGAAGGAGGCGGCGAACAGGACGAGGAGGGCGGACGGCAGCCGCCTCAGCAGGTAGCTGCGCATGTCACACCAGGTAGGCGTCGTCGAGGTTGAGATAGGAGAACTTGTTCTGGGTGACGCCGTGCAGCCGGTCGGCGTTGACCTGGACCTGGCCGCGGACGACGAGGTCGATGATGAACGCCTCCTCCAGCAGGATGCCGGAGATCTTCTTGTGCAGGGCGTTGGCCCCGGCGACGCCCGACTCCGGCTTCGTCCAGGCCTCCCGGACGACCTTCGTGTACGCCGCGGAGCGGTACTTGGAGGTGTTCTTGGCCTCGTTGAACGGGTACGCGCTCACCGCGAGCGTGGACGGCTGGACCTGGGCGAAGCCGTGGCCCATGGACCAGAGCGCGGGCATCTGCTGCGCGATCAGCTTCTTCTGCGCGGTGGCCCCGTCGGTCGGCTCCAGGGTGACGTGGACGCCGATCTGCTCGAGGTCGTACTGGATGGACTCGGCGATGGCGGTGTCGCCGGGCAACGCGATGTGGAGCAGCGGGAGTTCGAGCTTGCGGTGCCCGGCCGACCTCAGCAGTTCGCGGGCCTTGCCGGGGTTGTGGGTGTAGTGGGTGCGGTGCGCCTCGTCGAAGGCGGGCGAGGACTTGGGCCACGGGGCGGCCGAGGCGATTCCGTAACCGCCGAGGGTCTGGGCGAGGAGCCGCTCGCGGTCGACGGCCCAGGCGAGGGCCTGGCGGACGGTCCGGTCGTTCAGCGGGGCGACAGTGGTGTTGACGCCGAGATAGACGGCGCCCGCTCCGGTGTCGTAGTCGGTGATCTTCAGCCGGGGATCGCCCTTCACGGTGCCGAGGCTCTTGCCGGGTACGTGAAAGGAGAGCTGGGACTGGCCGGAGCGCAGGGACGAGATCAGCGCGTCGGCCTGGGGTATGACGCGCAGTTCGACGCCGTCGAGGTAGGGGCGGTCCGGCTGCCAGTAGTGGTCGTTGCGGGTCAGGGTCAGACCGGAGCCGGGACTCCACTTCTTCAGCCGGAACGGTCCGGTGCCGATGAGCTGCTTTCCGGCGACGGCGTCCTCGACGGTCCTCTCATCCGTGATGATCATGAATTCGAAGAGGTCGAAGAGGTTGTTCACCGGGTGGGCGAGCTTGAGCACCAGCTCGTGGTCGCCGCGCTTCTCGAACCCGGTGATCGCGGCGGCCGTGCTGCGCAACTGGGCGGCCCGTACCGGGTTCTGGAGGTTCTTCACGGCGAAGATCACGTCGTCGGCGGTGAAGGCCCGGCCGTCGTGGAAGGTCACGTCGTCGCGGAGGTTCAGCGTGATTCCGCGCCCGTCCTTCGCGTACGTCCAGGAGGTGGCGAGCTCCGGCTTCGGGGTGAGGTCGTCGTCGTAGCGGGTGAGGGTGTTGTAGATCAGCCGCTGCTGGAGGGACTGGCCGCTCTGGGCGAAGAGCAGGGCGGGGGTGAAGTCGGCGTTGATGGCGACACTGAGGACACCGCCGCGCTTCGGAGCGGCGCCGACCGCCTCCTTCGGATCGGAGGAGGCCTCGGAGACCGCCGAACGGCAGCCCGCCAGGCCCAGTCCGAGCAGCAGGGAGCCGCCGCCCGCGGCGCGCAGGGCGGTGCGCCGGGAGGGACCGGCCGGCAGAGGCGGGAGCGGGGGCGGGGTGGGGTACAGCTCGGTCATGGGAAGCCTGCCTGTGAGTAATTAATTCCGCTGCGGGAGCAATTGATGCCCGGCGAGGCGCAGGGGTACGGAGGTGGCGCGGAGCAGCACGGGGGCGGCACGGGGACAGCCTGGAATCGGACGGCCGACGGGTCACCGGCGAATCACCGGCGGATGACTGGCGAGTCACCGGCGGATCATCGACGGACGTACGGGAAGCTCGCGGATCTCAGCGGACGCCAGGGCGCGAGGTCACGGGTGCTCGGGGCCCCGGAGGCGCGGGTGGTGCGGGAGATCCGGTGTCAGATGTGGACGGCACAGACCGCGCTGGCCTGTCGACAGAGGTCGACGTGCCTGCGGGAGATGAGGCGCATGTCCGGGTTCACGGGAGCAATATGACAGCGGCTTCGGCGAGAGGTCAACCCGGTCTGTCCGGATCCTGGTACGAAGTCCCTTCCTGATCCGTTACGCGCGCCTACCGCTCGAAGGCCGTCAACGGGCTCCTGAACAGCGGGTTCAGCGCAATCGTGCCCCCGGCGACGGGCAGGACGGTCATCCCGGCATGCGGACTCACGATCCGCTCGGGGTCCCGGCAGACATGGGACAGGTCGACCGCGGCGCCCCTGATCTCGTCCAGGTACTCGGGGTTGAGCAGGCTGGAGTGCTCGGTGACCACGACCAGGTCGGGGTTGATGACGTCGAGCAGCAGGGCGGTGGCCCGGCCCACCGCCCGGGCCCGCTCGCGCAGCAGCCGGTCGGCCCGCCGGTCCCCGGCCGCCGCCGCGTCCACCACGAGGAACACATCGGCCTCGGGCACGATCCCGCGCCGCACGGCGGTCCGGCCGACCGCCACGTTGGAGGCCGTCGCCTCCAGGCAGCCGGTGCGCCCGCAGGGGCAGGCGACCGTGGAGTCCGGCACCGGCAGATGGGCGACGTCCCCGGCTCCGGAGTCGGGCCCCTGGTGGACCACCCCGGCGATGCCCAGGGCCGCGTCGACGACGTTGCCGATGAAGAGGTGGACCAGGCTGCGGCGTGCGGCGGGGTGACCGAAGAGGATCTCGGACTGGGCGATGGCGCGGGCGTGGTTGTCGATGCGGACGTCGATTCCGCCCAGGCCGCGGGAGAGTTCGGCGGCGAGCGGCCGCTGGTGCCAGCCCAGTGTGTCGTGCCGTACCGCCGCGCCGAGCACGGGATCGACCCAGCCGCCGAGCGCCGCGCCGACGCCCAGCAGCCGGCGGGCCCGGACCGTGTCGTCGAGGAAGGTCCGCAGCCCGGCGAGGACGCGGCCCGGCAGTTCGCCGGGGTCGATGCCCTCGTGCGGGAAGGTGCGCCGGGCGAGCAGCCGGCCGCGCAGGTCCAGCAGGCCGAACGTCGATCCGGGCACTCCGATGTGGACGCCTCCCGCCACCGGCCCCTCGCTCTCCCCGGTGTTCAGGTCGACCGGGATCTGCGGTCTGCCGACGCCGCTGCTCTCGACCAGTTCGGGCAGTTCGCGGACCAGGCCGAGGCGGACGAGGTCGGTGCACTGGCGCGAGACGGCGGCCGGGCTGAGGCCGGAGAGCGTGGCGATCGACCTGCGGGCGACAGGCCCGTGGTCGAGGACCGTGCGCAGGACGGTCGCGGCGTTGGCCTCGCGGCGCCCGTCGCCGGCGGTACGGACGAGCTGGGGGGCGGCGGTCATGAGGGCCTTCCTTCGGTCCTGCGCCACGGGGGCGCTCGCAACGTTACGGCGGCGTGAAATCGCGCGGGGGCCGCACCCGGCGACCGGGCGAAGCGGCCGGCCTCCCCGGAATCCGGTCCGGAACCGGGAAGATAGCCGCTGGTCAGAGGCGTTCCAGCGGTGCATGGCCGGACAGGTCCCGGGCCTCGCGCAAGCGCCGATTCAACCACCGCCGGACGGGGCCCGGGGCACGGGTCCGTGCTTGACGCCCGCGGCGGGGCGCTGGAATTCTCCGGGTCATGTTCGCGACGGCCGTTCCCGACGCGCGGCCCACGCCCGTCGGCCGCACCGCAGCAGCGGTGGCGTGTCCGCGCCGCTGTACCGCCGGCTGACCTGCCGCACGTTCGCGGCGGGTCGCACCACGCCGCCCCTCGCTCGTCCGTCCCGCCGGGCCGCTCTCTTCCTCTCCCCCGTCTCCCCCGCCTCTCCCTCTGTTCTCTCCCGCCTGAATTAATTCCGCTCCAAGATTAATCCACGGATGGTCTTGGCTCCAGAAAGGAATCCGCCATGTCCTCGGCAACCACCGCCACCACCGCCCCTTCCTCCGTCGCCCCTTCGTCCGTCGCCGTGCAGAAACTCGGCGGCCGGCTCGGCGCCGTCATCTCCGGAGTGCGGCTCGGCGGCGACCTCGACGCCGCGACCGTCGCGGAGATCCGGGCCGCCCTGCTCGCCAACAAGGTCGTGTTCTTCCGTGGCCAGGACCACCTGGACGAGGACAGCCACGAGGCGTTCGGCCGGCTGCTCGGCACCCCGGTCGCGCATCCCACCGTCCCGTCCGCCGACGGCCGTTACTCCCTCGGCATCGACTCCGACCACGGCGGCCGGGCCAACCAGTGGCACACCGACGTCACCTTCGTCCCCGCCTACCCGGCGTTCTCCATCCTCCGCGCCGTGATCGTCCCGCCCTACGGCGGCAACACCCTGTGGGCCAACACCGCCACGGCCTACGACGGTCTCCCCGAGCCGCTGCGCGCACTGGCCGACTCCCTGCGCGCGGTGCACTCCAACGACTACGACTACGCCGCGCTGCGCCCGCAGGCCCTGCCCGAGGCCCTGAAGCAGTACAAGGAGGTGTTCACCTCGACGAAGTTCCTGACCGAGCACCCGGTGGTGCGGGTCCACCCGGAGACCGGCGAACGCGTCCTGCTGCTGGGCAACTTCGTGCAGCGGATCGCCGGGGTGACCGGCAAGGACTCCCGTACGCTCCTGGACCTGTTCCAGTCCCACGTCGAACGCCCGGAGAACACCGTGCGCTGGCAGTGGCAGGTCGGCGACGTGGCGATCTGGGACAACCGCGCCACCCAGCACTACGGCGTCGACGACTCCGACGCCCACGAGCGCAAGCTCCGCCGCGTCACCATCGACGGGGACGTGCCCGTGGGCGTCGACGGCCGCTCCTCCACGCTGATCTCCCCCGAGGAGGTGCCGGACCCGGCGTTCGGGATCGCGTCCGGAGCGTCCACGGCGGCCTGACCGCGGTCCTCACGCCTCCCCTGCCATGCGCACCCGGCCTCCCGGGCGGTAGCGTCCTGAACAGGACAGTCCGGATCAGGACGACCGCCCGGGAAGCGGGCAGGGCACCAGGGGAAAGCGGGCCGGGTACGTGGAGAGCCACAGCGGGATCACCGTGCAGCGGGCGCTGGAGCTGCCGGGGCTGCGCGCCGGGCTCCCGGAGGTGGTGGCCGGCGCCGACCGGCTGAACCGCACGGTGCGCTGGGTGCACGCGGGCGAGGTCCCGAACATCGCCTCGCTCCTCAAGGGCGGCGAGCTGCTCCTGACGACCGGTCTCGGCCTGGGCGCCCGCCCCGCCGAACAGCGCGCCTTCGTCCGCCGCCTCGCCGACCGGGGCATCGCGGCCCTGGTGGTGGAGCTGGGCCCGCGCTTCGGCCGGCTGCCCGCCTCCATCGTGGACGCCGCCCGCGCGGCCGGTCTTCCGCTGGTCCAGCTGCACCGCGAGGTGCCGTTCGTCGCGGTGACCGAGGAGGTGCACACCGAGATCGTCAACGGGCACTACGCGCTGCTCCAGCAGGCGGAGGAGGTGCACCGGCGCGCCACCCGGGCCCTGCTCGACGGGGGCGGGGTGCCGCAGGTCCTCGGGATCCTCGCCGACTTCACCGCCAACCCGGTCTTCCTGGAGACCCCCGACGGTCAGCTCCTGTACGCGGCGTCCACCGGGACCGGCCCGGTCGGCGCGGACCCGCTCCAGGTCTGGGAGGGCATGCGCGGCGACCGGGCGGCCCGGGAGTCCCCGCCGGCCGGTGCGCTGCTGGTGGACGTGCCCGGCGGCGGTCCCGAGACCGGTTCGGTACGGGCGCGACTGGTGCTGCTCGCGGTGGCCGGACCGCTGGCGACCGTGCACCGGATGGCGGCGGAACGTGCGGCAGGCCTCCTGGCGGTCGTGCTGATGCAGGCCCGGCAGGAGGAGGAGCTGGCCGCCCGGGGCCGGGGCGACTTCCTGACCGACCTGGCGGAGGGCCGGATCGCCCCGGAGGACGCCCCCGCCCAGGCGCGGGTGCTCGGCTTCCGGCCCGGCGGGACACCGCTGCTCCCGGTCGTGATGCGGCTGGCCCCCGAGCTGTCCCCGTCGGGCAACTGGGCGCTGCTGGCCCGTGCAGTCCTGGAGGAGCTGGCCTCGGTCGGGGTGCCGGTGCTGCTCGGCGTACGGCCCGTGGAGGGGCGGGTTCCGCTGCTGCTGGGGCTGCGGTCGGAGGGCGAGCGCACGGCGGTCGCGGACCGGGTGGCGGCGGCGCTGCGGGCGGGCGTGGAGCGGGCCGGTCTCGACCGGGCCGGAGCCCAGCACCCGGTGGTCGTGGTCGGCGTCGCGGGCGGCTGGGCGGCGGCGGGCGCCGGGCTGCGGCACGCGTCGGAGACGGCGACGGCCGCGCAGGGCCTGGACGACCGGCCCTGGTACGACGCCCGGCGGCTCGACATCGACCTGCTGCTGTGGCGGCTGCGGGACCATCCGGACCTGGCGGCGTTCGTGAACCGGGCGATCGGTCCGCTGCGCGAGCACGACCGCACCTCGCGCCCGCCGTTGCTGCCGACGCTCCAGGCGTATCTGGCGCACGCCGGCCGCAAGGCGGAGACCGCCCGCGAGCTGCACCTCAACCGCCAGACCCTCTACAACCGGCTGGCCCGGATCGGCGAGCTGCTGGGCACGGACCTGGACGACCCGCAGACCGTACTGGCACTGAGCCTGGCGCTGCGGGCCCGCCGCCACACGACCTGACGGCACCGGCGTGCCCGCCCGCGCCGCGGAGGAGCACCGGGCCGGCCGCCTCGCCGGTCCGGTCAGCGGCCGCGTCCCGTCGCCAGCGGCTGCATCAACTCGTCGTAGACGCTGAGCACATGGGCGATCGTGTCGTCCTCGGTGGGCCAGCCCGCCGCCTGCACCCGGCCGGCCTCGGCGAGCCGGGTACGCGCCGCCGGGTCCCCGAGCAGCCGCACGACCGTACGGGCGAGGGCCTCGGCGTTGCCGTACGGCACCAACTCAGCCGCTTCACCGACCAGTTCGGGCACACCACCGACCGCGGTGGCCACCAGCGGCACTCCGGACCGCAGAGCCTCCTGGGCCAGCAAGGAGCGGCCCTCCCATCGGCTCGGCAGCAGGGCGAGATCGGCGGCGGCGACCAACTCCCCCACCCCCTCGCGCGACCCGATGAGGGAGACGGGCAACTCCTCGTCCCTGATCCGTCGTTGCAGGGCCTCGCGGTCGCGCCCCTCCCCCGCGATGACGAGCAGCGGCACGGGGTCCAGCCGCCGCCAGGCGCGGGCCGCGTCCAGCAGGGTGCCGAAACCGTGATGCGGTACGAGACTGCCGACGGCCATCAGCAACGGACGTTCCACCGCTCCCAGTTCGGCCCGCACCTTGCCCGCGTCGACGGCTCCGTCCGGGTGCGCGGGCGGGACGGCGGTGGGGGCGAGCCGGGCATCGCGGGCGCCCCGCTCCCGGGCCAGGTCCACCAGGTCGGAGGAGGGGGCGAGGACCACGGCCGCCGCCCGTGCGGCGCGCCGTTCCAGCAGGTGCAGGATCTGGCGGCGGGCGCCTTCCGCGTACCGCCGGGTGTGCCAGGTCGTCACGAGCGGCACGGTCCGTCCGCTCAGCGCGAGGGCGGTGCGGGCGGCCGCGTGGAGCCCGTGGGCGTGCACGACGTCCGCCCCGGTGCAGGCGGCCCGCAACGCGGCGACGGCGGCCGGGTCGCTGCGCCGGGGCACCGGCAGGAAGCGGGCTCCGGTCGCCGTGAAGTCGTAGGCGCGGTCCACGGCGGCCGGCGCGCAGACGGTCACCTGCACCCCGCGCGCCACCAGCCCGGCGGCCAGCGAACCGACGTGCGCGCTGCTGCCCGCACTGCCGCCGCCCAGGACTTGGACCGTACGCAGCTGTGACACGTTGATTGGCTCCCCGGGGCTCCGGAGTCGGCGGAACAAGGACAGCGCCAAGGATGCCAGCCCGTACGCACGTTCCGGCACCGGCGGAACGTTGCTGCCGCGTCCACGGCGACAACCGACCACACCGCATCACCCTCACGGGTGAAATCACGGGTGGACGACGGTACGCGGAGTTGCCGTCATCCGGGGCGGGAGGCGGTCGCGGGCGGAGGAATCCCCGCCCGCGCCCGCACGACCGCACCGGGGCGCGCCGCGCCGGACGGCACGGCGCGCCCCGGATCTCACCCGTCGGCGCGCGCCGTGGCCAGCAGCTCCTCGGCGTGGGCGCGGGCCGTCTCGGAGTCCTCCTGGCCCGCCAGCATCCGGGACAGCTCCCGGACCCGGTCCTCGCCCTCCAGGACGGTGACGCCGCTTCGGGTCACCGAGCCGTCCACGGTCTTCTCGACCAGCAACTGCCGGTCGGCGAAGGCCGCGACCTGTGGCAGGTGGGTCACGACGACCACCTGTGCGGACCTGGCGAGCTTGGCGAGCCGGCGGCCGACCTCGACGGCCGCCTTGCCGCCGACGCCCGCGTCGACCTCGTCGAAGAGATACGTCGGTACGGGGTCGGAGCCGGCGAAGACGACCTCGACCGCGAGCATCACCCGGGACAGCTCACCGCCCGACGCGCCCTTGGCGATCGGCCGCGGCTGGGCGCCCGGGTGCGGGGCGAGGAGCAGTTCCACCTCGTCGGCGCCCGAAGGGCCGTAGAGGACGCTCCGCCCGCCGATGTCGATGCCGGACGCCTCGTCCGCCGCGTCGGTCTGCCGGATGGCGAAGGAGACCCGGGCGTGCGGCATGGCCAGCGAGGCCAGCTCCTCGGTCACCGCCTCGGCGAACCGGGCGGCGGCCTCCGTACGCGCGTCGGTCAAGGCCTGCCCGAGCACGGAGAGTTCGGCCCGCAGCGCATCGCGCTCGGCGGTCAGTTCGCCGATCCGCTCGTCGTCGCCCTCCAGCTCGGTGAGCCGGCCCGCACCCTCCTGGGCCCAGGCCAGCACGGCCGCGATGTCCTCGCCGTACTTACGGGTCAGGGCGGTCAGCGCGGCCCGGCGCTCCTCCACGACGGCCAGCCGCACCGGATCGGCGTCGAGCTGATCGGCGTACCCGGCCAGCTCGCCGGAGACGTCGGCGAGCAGGATCGAGATCTCGCCCACCCGGTCCGCCAGCGCGGCCAGCGCCGGGTCGTGGGCCCGGACCCCGTCCAGGGCCTGCCCGGCGGCGGCGACCACGGTGGTGGCGTCGACGCTCTCCGGGTCCTCCGGGTTCCCCGCCAGCGCGGTGTGCGCGAGGGAGGCGGCGGAGGCGAGGGCCTCGGCGTGCCCGAGCCGTTCCGCCTCGGCGGCCAGCTCGACGTCCTCCCCCGGCAACGGCTCGACGGCGGCGACCTCGTTCAGCCCGAAACGCAGCAGATCCGCCTCCTGGGCCCGCTCCCGGGCCCGGGTGGTCAGCTCTTCGAGCTCCGTGGCGACCACGCGCAGCCGCCGGTAGGCCTCCGCGTACTTGGCGTGCGGGACCCCGACACCGTCCCCGGCGTACCGGTCCAGGGCGCCCCGCTGCCGGGCGGGCTTGAGCAGGCCCTGCTGGTCGGTCTGGCCGTGCACGGCGACGAGTTCGTCCGCCAGCTCGGTCAGGACCCCCACCGGCACGGATCTGCCGCCGAGGTGGGCCCGTGAGCGCCCTTCGGCCGAAACGGTACGGCTGATGAGCAGCGCACCGTCGTCGAGTTCCGCCCCGGCCTCCTCGGCCCGCAGCGCCGCCGCGTCGCCCTCGGACACGGTGATCCGGCCCTCGACGACCGCGGCCTTGGCCCCGACCCGTACGAGAGCGGGGTCCGCGCGCCCGCCGAGCAGCAGCCCGAGGCTCGTGACGACCATGGTCTTGCCCGCGCCGGTCTCACCCGTGACCGCGGTGAAACCGGGTGACAGCTCCACCACCGCGTCGTCGATGACTCCGAGCGACCGTATCCGCATCTCCTCCAACACGGACATGACCTTACGAGGTCCCGGGCCGGACGCGCGACGGCCCCCGCTCCCGGATTCACTCTCCCGGGTAGGACGGGGGCCACGAGCGCTGCCGGTGACCGTCAGTGGGGCGCGCCCCGCCACCCCGAGACGGGCAGCGCGAACTTCGCCACCAGACGGTCGGTGAACGAGGCCTGGTGCAGCCGTGCCAGCCGTACGGGCACCGCACCGCGCCGCACCTCGACCCGGGCGCCGGCCGGCAGCTCCACGGTCCGCCGGCCGTCGCACCACAGCACCCCGTGCGGGGTGTGCGGCTGGACCTCGACCGCGAGCACGGACGTGGGCGAGGTCACCAGCGGCTTGGCGAAGAGCGCGTGGGCACTGATCGGGACCATCAGCAGCGCCTCGACCTCCGGCCAGACGACGGGCCCGCCGGCCGAGAAGGCGTACGCCGTCGAACCGGTCGGGGTCGCGCAGACGATCCCGTCGCAGCCGAACCCGGTGACGGGACGGCCGTCGATCTCCAGGACGACTTCGAGCATCCGCTCGGGCGACACCTTCTGCACGGCCGCCTCGTTGAGCGCCCAGTCGCTGTGCACGACATCGCCGTTGCTGTGCACGAGAACGTCGATCGTCATCCGCTCCTCGACCTCGTAGTCGCGGGTCACGACCCGAGAGACCACCTTGTCGAGGTCGTCGCGCTCGGCCTCGGCGAGGAAGCCGACACGTCCGAGGTTGACGCCGAGCATCGGTACTCCGGAGGCGCGGGAGAACTCGGCGCCGCGCAGCAGGGTGCCGTCACCGCCGAGGACGATCAGCAGCTCGCAGCCGTCCACGGCGGAGGGGCTGGTGTCGGTGACCGTCTCCACGGCGTCCGGCAGCGGCAGATCCGCCGCCTCGGCCGCCGAGACCCGTACGCCGAGCCCGTTGCGCAGCAGCCCCTGCACGACGAGCTCCGCGCTGCGGATCGCGGCCGGGCGGCCGGTGTGCGCCAGCAGGAAGACAGTTCGTGCCGTCTCGGTCGTCACATTCGTCGTCAACGGGGCCCCTCCGCCACTGCACGGTCGACATCCGCGGGATCCAGCTCGGGTGCGCCGGCCCGCAGCCACAGAAAGTACTCGACGTTGCCCGAAGGACCGGGCAGCGGACTGGCCGTCACCGCGCGGACGCCGAGCCCGAGCTCCCAGGCCCGCCGCGCCACTTCCCGTACGGCTTCGGCGCGCAGCTCCGGGCTCCGCACCACTCCGCCGCTGCCGAGCCGTTCCTTGCCGACCTCGAACTGCGGCTTGACCATGAGGACCAGGTCCGCGTCGGGCGCGGCGCAGCGGGCGAGGGCGGGCAGCACGAGGCCCAGCGGAATGAAGGACAGATCCCCCACCACCAGGTCGACCGCCTCCCCGTCGATGTCCTCCAAGGTCAACTCCCGCACGTTGGTACGGTCCTTGACGACGACCCGTTCATCGGACTGCAGCGACCAGGCGAGCTGCCCGTAGCCGACGTCCACGGCGACGACCTGCCGGGCCCCGGCCCGCAGCAGCACATCGGTGAATCCGCCGGTGGAGGCCCCGGCGTCCAGCGCCCGGCGCCCTTGCACGGTCAGCCCGAGCGGCACGAAGGCGGTGAGCGCCCCGGCCAGCTTGTGCCCGCCGCGCGAGACGTAGTCCGGGTCGTCGTCGTCCTGGGTGACGACGATCGCGGCGGCCGTCTCGACCTGGGTGGCGGGTTTGGTCGCGGTGGTCCGGCCGACGGTGACGCGCCCCGCGGCGATCAGCTGGCTCGCGTGCTCGCGCGAGCGGGCGAGCTTGCGGCGTACCAGCTCGGCGTCGAGGCGGCGACGTGCCACTCCTGCCACGTTCGGTTCAGCTCCTGTGGTCGTGCGTGTTGTCGTACGCGGATGGGGCTCCGGGCGCGGCAGCGGTCCCGGGTGGCCCGGGTACGGCGGCCGGACGGGCGTCCAGCGAGGTCAGCTCGGCCCGCAGCCCACGGTGTACATCCTCGTACACCTCGATGTGCCCGTCCGCCGGGAGGTGGTCGGCGTCGGCGAGCCGCTCCAGCCGGGCGTCGACCGCGGCATGGCCGGTGGGGGTGCGCACGACCCCGAGGGGCGCGGGCCCGGCGGGCTCGAAGGAGGGCGCCGCGGCGGCCGGCTCCCCGCCCACCGGCTCATCGGGCGTGCTCACGGGCGGGTTCCCCGCCTCCGGCGTCCAGTCGCTCATGCCGAAACGCTACCGCGACCGACCGGTGTACCGTCGAGCACGATGGCGACCATGGCGGAGTGCCGCAGCGCACTCGACAAACTCTCCGACAACCTCGCAGCCGCCGAGGGCGACGTGCGCAGCGCGGCTGCCCTCGACCGCTCGCTGAGCTGTCACATCAAGGATCTCGACATCACGTTCACCGGCCGGCTGGCCGATGGCCGGATCCGGGTGGCGGACACGGTCGAGGGACCGCCCAGGGAGAAGGCCGAGATCAGGCTCGCGATGACCAGCGACGATCTGGTGGCCCTGGTGGACGGCGAGCTGAACTTCGCGAAGGCGTGGGCATCGGGCCGCGTACGCCTGGAGGCGGGCTTCAGGGACCTGCTGAAGCTGAGATCGCTGCTGTAGGAATCAAGCCCGTCCGGCGATTAAGGACAAAGCGCCCACCGGACGCACCCCGGCACTACGCTCACCGAGCCCTCAGGCGGCAACCTTCCGGGCCTTGCGTGCCGCCGGCACGACGAGCGGCGTCCCCGTCTCCGGATCGTCGATAACCTGGCACCGCATCCCGAACACCCGCTCCACCAGCTCCGCGTCGACGATGTCCGAGGGCGCCCCCTCGGCGACGATCGCCCCGTCCCGCATCGCGATGAGATGCGTGGCGTACCGCGCGGCGTGGTTCAGATCGTGGAGCACGGCGACCAGGGTGCGCCCCTGGGTCTCGTGCAGTTCGGCACAGAGGTCCAGTACGTCGATCTGGTGCTGGATGTCGAGATACGTCGTCGGCTCGTCGAGCAGCAGCAGCGGCGTCTGCTGGGCCAGCGCCATGGCGATCCAGACCCGCTGGCGCTGACCGCCGGACAGCTCGTCGACATAGCGCTCGGCCAGCTCCGCGACGCCGGTGGACTCCATGGACTCGTTCACCACCCGCTCGTCCTCCGGCGACCACTGCCGCAGCAGCCCCTGGTGGGGGTAGCGGCCGCGGGCGACCAGGTCGGCGACGGTGATCCCGTCGGGGGCTATGGAGGACTGCGGCAGCAGCCCCAGCGTCCGGGCGACCTTCTTCGCGGGCAGCTGGTGGATGGTCTGCCCGTCCAGCAGCACCTGCCCCTGGCTCGGCTTCAGCATCCGGGCGAGGGCCCGCAGCAGGGTCGACTTGCCGCAGGCGTTGGGCCCGACGATCACGGTGAAGGAGTTGTCGGGGATCTCGACCGAGAGGTTCTCGGTGATGACCCGCTGGTCGTAGCCGAGGGTCACCGATTCTGCGGTGAGGCGCTGCATGGTCGTACTCCCGGAGTCGGTGAGGTGAAGCGGTACGGCGCGGGGCACGGGCGGACCACCGGGCAGCACCAGGTTAGGTTAACCTATCTTCCGTTGTGCGCCACGGGTCCCGGCGCCCGCCCCATACGCCCAACACCCGTACGGGCAGGGGACGTCGGGCGGTGCCGGGAGCGGCCTGGAGAGAGCCCGGTTCAGAGCCGGAGCCCGGCGAGGGCCTTCCCCGCCTCCAGCCCGCACACACCCGCACCGGCGAAGGCCCAGGCCGCCGCGCAGAGCGCCCGCAGCCCGTCGAGCGCGTCGCCTTCCCCGTCCAGGGCCAGCGCGTCCCCGCGCACCGCGGCCGTCCAGCCCACGCAGCGGTACGCGTCCCCGGCCGGGGTCACCTCGGGCTGCCCGGTCAGCAGCCCCCGCAGGTCCCGGTCCACATAGGTCGGCCGGTGCTCCGGCGGGGCGGCGAGGAGCTGGGCCGCGTCGGTCACCCCGGTCAGCACGAGCAGCGAGTCCACGCCCCCGTTGAACGCCCCCTCGATGTCCGTGTCCAGCCGGTCCCCGACCACGATCGGCCGCTTCGCCCCGGTCCGCAGCACGGTCTCGCGGTGCATCGGCGGCAGCGGCTTCCCCGCCACCTGCGGCTCGGCCCCGGTGGCGATCCGGACGACCTCGACCGCGGCCCCGTTCCCGGGGGCGATGCCCCGGGCGCTCGGGATGGTCAGGTCGGTGTTGGACGCGAACCACGGCAGCCCGCGCCGGATCGCGTAGCTCGCCTCGGCGAACCGCCCCCACGGCATGTCCGGCCCGCCGTAGCCCTGGACCACGGCGGCCGGGTCGTCGTCCGCCGACTCCACCGGCTCCAGACCCCGCTCCCGCAACGCGACCCGCAGCCCTTCGCCGCCGATCGCCAGCACCCGTGACCCGGGCGGCAGTTGGTCGGCCACCAGCCGGGCGACGGCCTGGGCGGAGGTGATCACGTCGGAGGGTTCGGCGGGCACACCCAGCTCCGTCAGATGCTCCGCCACCGCGTCCGGCGTCCGCAGGGCGTTGTTGGTGACGTACGCGAGGTGCATGCCCCCGGCCCGCGCGGCGGCCAGCGAGTCCACGGCGTGGACGATGGCCTCACCGCCCGCGTACACCACCCCGTCGAGGTCGAGGAGAGCGGTGTCGTACGCCTCGCTCAGCGCCGCGGCGCTCCCCGACGGCCGAACGCCGTCCTGCTGGTGGCTCATATGGTTCGCTCCTCTTCGCTCTGCGTCTGCCCCGATCATCGCGTATGCCCCAGACACACATACGATGCCCTGATGAACACTTCAGGTCCCGTCGACCAGGGGCTGCGGCTGATCCCGTTCCGCGGGCTGCGTTACGTCCCCGAGCGGGTCGGCAGCCTTGCCGCCGTGACCTCGCCCCCGTACGACGTGGTCGTCCGGCCGGACGGGCTGCACCACCTGGAGTCCGCGGATCCGCACAACATCGTGCGCCTCATCCTCCCCCAGGCCGACACGGCCCGGGACCGGCACCGGCAGGCGGCCGACACGCTGGACCGCTGGCTGGCCGAGGGGGTCATCGCCCCGGACCCGGACCCGGTGCTGTACGTCTACGAGCAGCGCAACGACGAGATTCTCCAGCGCGGCCTGGTCGGCGCCCTGGCTCTCTCCCCCGCCGCCGAGGGCATCGTGCTGCCCCACGAGGACGTCATGGACGACGTCGTCGCGGACCGCGCGGAGCTGATGCGTACGACGGGGGCCCACCTGGAGCCGCTGCTGCTGACGTATCGCGGCGACGGGGGTACGCCGACGGGGGCGGGCGCGGTGATCGACCGCACGGTTCTGCGGGAGCCGCTGCTCGCCACGACGACGGAGGACGGCTTCCGGCACCGGCTGTGGGCGGTGACGGACCCCTCGGACCGGCGCGAGATCGAGACGGACCTGGCCCGGCACCAGGCGCTCATCGCGGACGGCCACCACCGCTGGGCCACCTACCTGCGGCTCCAGCGGGAACAGAGCGCCCCGGGCCCCTGGGACTACGGCCTGGTCCTCCTCGTCGACACGGTCCGCCACCCGCTCCAGGTCCGCGCCATCCACCGGCTCCTGCGCGGCCTCCCGGTCTCCCGGGCCCTGAAGGCGCTCACCGGCCACTTCCGCGTCCAGCGGGTCGACGGGCCACTCCCCGGGCTCTGGACGCCCTGGCCGAGGCGGCGGCCGCCGGCAACGCGTTCCTCCTCGCCGGCGACGGAGGCTTCCACCTGGTGGACCGCCCGGACCCGGCCCTGCTGGCCCGTACCGTCCCGGCGGACCGCCCGGACGCCTGGCGCACCCTGGACGCGACGGTCCTGCACTCCGCGCTGCTCGACGAGGTGTGGCGGATCCCCGACGCACCCGAGCACATCGGCTACATCCACGACACGGCGGCAGCCGTCGAACAGGCGGAACGCCTCGACGCCACGGCGGTCCTGATGCATCCCGTACGCGAAGAGGTCGTCCGGGACCTGGCCCGGCAGGGCGTGACGATGCCCCGCAAGTCGACGTCGTTCGGCCCGAAGCCGGCCACGGGCCTGGTCATGCGGAGCCTCGCCCTCGACTGACCACCCGCTGGCGAAGCTCACGAAGCCGACGAAGAAGGGGCGGCACTCCGGTCGGAGTGCCGCCCCTTCTTCCCATGTCAGCGATCAGGCCTTGGCGGAACCGTCCGCGGGGCCGTCCTCGTCACGCGGCGCGGCCTCGCCGGCCGTCTCCGTCTCGTCGTCGCCGAGGACGTCGACGAACTCCACGCCGTCCAGCTCGGCGAGCCGGTCCGACGCGTCCGTGGCACCGTCCTTGTCGGCCTCCAGCGCCTTCCCGAACCACTCGCGGGCCTCGTCCTCGCGCCCGGCCTCCAGCAGGGCGTCGGCGTACGCGTACCGGAGACGCGGGGTCCACGGCTGCACGGAGCTGGACGCCAGCTCGGGGCTCTGGAGCGTCACGATGGCGGCGTCGATCTGGCCCATGTCGCGCCGGGCACCGGCGGCCACGAGTCGCATCTCGACCTGCCCGGCCTTGTCCAGCTTCTGCACCTCGGGCTCGCCGGCCATGGCCATCGCCCGCTCGGGCCGCCCGAGCCCGCGCTCGCAGTCCGCCATGACGGGCCACAGCTCCACGGACCCGGTCATCCGCCGGGCCGCCCGGAACTCGGCGAGCGCCTCGGCGTACTTCTGCGTCGCGTACGCCGCGAACCCGGCCGCCTCACGGACGGCCGCCACGCGGGACGCGAGCCGGAGGGCGATCCGGGAATAGGCGTACGCCTCCTCGGGGTCCTCGTCGATCAGCCGGGCCACCATGACGAGGTTGCGCGCGACATCCTCGGCAAGGGTCTTCGGCAGGCTCATGAGCTCCTGGCGTACGTCCTTGTCGATCTCGTCGCCCGTGACGTCGTCCGGGATCGGCAGCCGCTTGATCGGCTCGCGGTCGCGGTCCCGCTCATCGCGCCCCCGGAATCCGCCACGGTCCCGGTCGTCACGCTGGCCACCGCGGTACCCGCCCCGGTCGTCGCGCCGGAACCCACCGCCCCGGTTGTCGTCCCGACGGAAACCGCCACCGCGGCTGTCGTCACGGCGGAAGCCGCCACCGGAACCGCCCCGGTCCCGGTCGTCGCGACGGAAGCCACCACCGGAGGGCCGGTCGTCGTCGCGACGGGGGCCGCGCGGGCGGTCGTCACGCCGGTCGAAGCCACCGCTGGGACGGCCACCCCGGTCATCGCGCCGGTCGAAGCCACCACTGGGACGGCCACCGCGGTACCCACCACGGTCGTCATCACGACGGGGACCACGATCCCGGTCCCGGTCGTCGCGACGGAACCCGCCACCGGAGGGTCGGTCGTCGTCGCGACGGGGGCCACGCGGACGGTCGTCACGGCGATCGAAGCCACCGCCACGGTTGTCGTCCCGACGGAACCCACCACCGGAGGGTCGGTCGTCGTCGCGACGGGGCCCGCGCGGACGGTCGTCACGGCGATCGAAGCCACCGCCACGGTTGTCGTCCCGACGGAACCCACCACCGGAGCCACCACCACGGTTGTCGTCCCGACGGAACCCACCACCGGAACCACCACCACGGTTGTCGTCACGACGGAACCCACCACCGGAAGGCCGGTCGTCGTCACGACGGGGCCCGCGCGGACGGTCGTCACGGCGATCGAAGCCACCGCTGGGACGGCCGCCCCGGTCATCGCGTCGGTCGAAGCCACCACTGGGACGGCCACCGCGGTACCCACCACGGTCGTCATCACGACGGGGACCACGATCCCGGTCCCGGTCCCGGTCGTCACGACGGAACCCACCACCGGAGGGCCGGTTCTCGTCACGGCGGAAGCCACCGCCGGAACCGCCACCTCGGTTGTCGTCCCGACGGAACCCACCACCGGAGCCACCGCCACGGTTGTCATCACGACGGAACCCGCCACCGCTCGGCCGGCTGTCGTCACGACGCGGGCCGCGGTCGCGATCCCGGTCGTCGCGGCGGAAGCCGCCACGGTCGTTGTCGCGCCGAGGTGCGCCGGAACCGGACCGGTCGTCACGACCACCGCGGTAACCGCCCCTGTCACCGCCGTCCCGGCGACGCGGCTCGCGCTCCGGACGGTCGTCGGGAGAGTTGGTGGACATGGGTGTGACTCCTGTCTTCGGGTACCACAGACATTCTCGCGCAGCCGACCGGCCGACGCGCTTCGGAAAAACAAAGGACCCCTGGTCCCAGCGTGAACGCTGGGACCAGGGGTCCTTGAAAGATTGTTCGGCGGCGTCCTACTCTCCCACAGGGTCCCCCCTGCAGTACCATCGGCGCTGAAAGGCTTAGCTTCCGGGTTCGGAATGTAACCGGGCGTTTCCCTAACGCAATGACCACCGAAACCCTATCGGGTTCTAGCGAACAAGCACACTCTTCAATTAAGTAGTGAAACTGTTCAACCGGTGCGATAACTGTTCGCAACCCGGGAACAACACAGTGGACGCGAGCAACTGAGGACAAGCCCTCGGCCTATTAGTACCAGTCAGCTCCACCCCTTACAGGGCTTCCACATCTGGCCTATCAACCCAGTCGTCTACTGGGAGCCTTAACCAATCAAGTTGGTGGGAATACTCATCTCGAAGCAGGCTTCCCGCTTAGATGCTTTCAGCGGTTATCCTTTCCGAACGTAGCCAACCAGCCATGCCCTTGGCAGGACAACTGGCACACCAGAGGTTCGTCCGTCCCGGTCCTCTCGTACTAGGGACAGCCCTTCTCAATATTCCTACGCGCACAGCGGATAGGGACCGAACTGTCTCACGACGTTCTAAACCCAGCTCGCGTACCGCTTTAATGGGCGAACAGCCCAACCCTTGGGACCGACTCCAGCCCCAGGATGCGACGAGCCGACATCGAGGTGCCAAACCATCCCGTCGATATGGACTCTTGGGGAAGATCAGCCTGTTATCCCCGGGGTACCTTTTATCCGTTGAGCGACAGCGCTTCCACAAGCCACTGCCGGATCACTAGTCCCGACTTTCGTCCCTGCTCGACCCGTCGGTCTCACAGTCAAGCTCCCTTGTGCACTTACACTCAACACCTGATTACCAACCAGGCTGAGGGAACCTTTGGGCGCCTCCGTTACTCTTTAGGAGGCAACCGCCCCAGTTAAACTACCCATCAGACACTGTCCCTGATCCGGATCACGGACCCAGGTTAGACATCCAGCACGACCAGAGTGGTATTTCAACGACGACTCCACAACCACTGGCGTGGCCGCTTCACAGTCTCCCACCTATCCTACACAAGCCGAACCGAACACCAATATCAAACTATAGTAAAGGTCCCGGGGTCTTTCCGTCCTGCTGCGCGAAACGAGCATCTTTACTCGTAGTGCAATTTCACCGGGCCTATGGTTGAGACAGTCGAGAAGTCGTTACGCCATTCGTGCAGGTCGGAACTTACCCGACAAGGAATTTCGCTACCTTAGGATGGTTATAGTTACCACCGCCGTTTACTGGCGCTTAAGTTCTCAGCTTCGCCACCCCGAAGAGCAGCTAACCGGTCCCCTTAACGTTCCAGCACCGGGCAGGCGTCAGTCCGTATACATCGCCTTACGGCTTCGCACGGACCTGTGTTTTTAGTAAACAGTCGCTTCTCGCTGGTCTCTGCGGCCACCCCCAGCTCAAGCAGCAAGTGCTATCACCAGGAATGGCCCCCCTTCTCCCGAAGTTACGGGGGCATTTTGCCGAGTTCCTTAACCATAGTTCACCCGAACGCCTCGGTATTCTCTACCTGACCACCTGAGTCGGTTTAGGGTACGGGCCGCCATGAAACTCGCTAGAGGCTTTTCTCGACAGCATAGGATCATCCACTTCACCACAATCGGCTCGGCATCAGGTCTCAGACTATATGCACGACGGATTTGCCTACCGTGCGTCCTACACCCTTACCCCGGGACAACCACCGCCCGGGCTGGACTACCTTCCTGCGTCACCCCATCGCTTACCTACTACAAGTCTGGTTCATCGGCTCCACCACTACCCTCAACTCCGAAGAGATCGGGCCGGCTTCACGGACTTAGCATCGCCTGATTCAGTACTGGGCGTTTCAAAGCGGGTACCGGAATATCAACCGGTTGTCCATCGACTACGCCTGTCGGCCTCGCCTTAGGTCCCGACTTACCCTGGGCAGATCAGCTTGACCCAGGAACCCTTAGTCAATCGGCGCACACGTTTCTCACGTGTGTATCGCTACTCATGCCTGCATTCTCACTCGTGAACCGTCCACAACTCGCTTCCGCGGCTGCTTCACCCGGCACACGACGCTCCCCTACCCAACCACAGCGGGCGTTGGCCCTCATGCTGTGATTGACACGACTTCGGCGGTACGCTTGAGCCCCGCTACATTGTCGGCGCGGAATCACTTGACCAGTGAGCTATTACGCACTCTTTCAAGGGTGGCTGCTTCTAAGCCAACCTCCTGGTTGTCTCTGCGACTCCACATCCTTTCCCACTTAGCGTACGCTTAGGGGCCTTAGTCGATGCTCTGGGCTGTTTCCCTCTCGACCATGGAGCTTATCCCCCACAGTCTCACTGCCGCGCTCTCACTTACCGGCATTCGGAGTTTGGCTAAGGTCAGTAACCCGGTAGGGCCCATCGCCTATCCAGTGCTCTACCTCCGGCAAGAAACACACGACGCTGCACCTAAATGCATTTCGGGGAGAACCAGCTATCACGGAGTTTGATTGGCCTTTCACCCCTAACCACAGGTCATCCCCCAGGTTTTCAACCCTGGTGGGTTCGGTCCTCCACGAAGTCTTACCTCCGCTTCAACCTGCCCATGGCTAGATCACTCCGCTTCGGGTCTAGAGCGTGCAACTCAAACGCCCTGTTCGGACTCGCTTTCGCTACGGCTTCCCCACACGGGTTAACCTCGCTACACACCGCTAACTCGCAGGCTCATTCTTCAAAAGGCACGCAGTCACGACTGACAGCACAAGTGCTGCCAGCGACGCTCCCACGGCTTGTAGGCACACGGTTTCAGGTACTATTTCACTCCGCTCCCGCGGTACTTTTCACCATTCCCTCACGGTACTATCCGCTATCGGTCACCAGGGAATATTTAGGCTTAGCGGGTGGTCCCGCCAGATTCACACGGGATTTCTCGGGCCCCGTGCTACTTGGGTGTCTCTCAAACAAGCCGCTGATGTTTCAGCTACGGGGGTCTTACCCTCTACGCCGGACCTTTCGCATGTCCTTCGCCTACATCAACGGTTTCTGACTCGTCTCACAGCCGGCAGACTGTAAAAGAGAGATCCCACAACCCCGCATGCGCAACCCCTGCCGGGTATCACACGCATACGGTTTGGCCTCATCCAGTTTCGCTCGCCACTACTCCCGGAATCACGGTTGTTTTCTCTTCCTGAGGGTACTGAGATGTTTCACTTCCCCTCGTTCCCTCCACACTGCCTATGTGTTCAGCAGCGGGTGACAGCCCATGACGACTGCCGGGTTTCCCCATTCGGAAACCCCCGGATCAAAGCTTGGTTGACAGCTCCCCGGGGACTATCGTGGCCTCCCACGTCCTTCATCGGTTCCTGGTGCCAAGGCATCCACCGTGCGCCCTTAAAAACTTGGCCACAGATGCTCGCGTCCACTGTGCAGTTCTCAAGCAACGACCAGCCACCCATCACCTCGTCCTGGGACGAGTTCACTGGGGCCGGCGTCGAAGGCAGCCATGTTCGGCCGTACCTTCAGACACCCAACAGCGCGCCCAGTACCCGGAATTCATTCGGTCCGTTTTCCACGCTCCGAGGAGCAGTACTCACATCCCGGCTGAACCACCAGGTACTGAATAGTCAACGTTCCACCCATGAGCTGACCACCGTCGAACATTTGCCGACGTAGTGGCTCTGGATTCCTTACGGAATCTAGATGCTCCTTAGAAAGGAGGTGATCCAGCCGCACCTTCCGGTACGGCTACCTTGTTACGACTTCGTCCCAATCGCCAGTCCCACCTTCGACAGCTCCCTCCCACAAGGGGTTGGGCCACCGGCTTCGGGTGTTACCGACTTTCGTGACGTGACGGGCGGTGTGTACAAGGCCCGGGAACGTATTCACCGCAGCAATGCTGATCTGCGATTACTAGCAACTCCGACTTCATGGGGTCGAGTTGCAGACCCCAATCCGAACTGAGACCGGCTTTTTGAGATTCGCTCCGCCTCGCGGCATCGCAGCTCATTGTACCGGCCATTGTAGCACGTGTGCAGCCCAAGACATAAGGGGCATGATGACTTGACGTCGTCCCCACCTTCCTCCGAGTTGACCCCGGCAGTCTCCTGTGAGTCCCCATCACCCCGAAGGGCATGCTGGCAACACAGAACAAGGGTTGCGCTCGTTGCGGGACTTAACCCAACATCTCACGACACGAGCTGACGACAGCCATGCACCACCTGTATACCGACCACAAGGGGGGCACCATCTCTGATGCTTTCCGGTATATGTCAAGCCTTGGTAAGGTTCTTCGCGTTGCGTCGAATTAAGCCACATGCTCCGCTGCTTGTGCGGGCCCCCGTCAATTCCTTTGAGTTTTAGCCTTGCGGCCGTACTCCCCAGGCGGGGAACTTAATGCGTTAGCTGCGGCACCGACGACGTGGAATGTCGCCAACACCTAGTTCCCAACGTTTACGGCGTGGACTACCAGGGTATCTAATCCTGTTCGCTCCCCACGCTTTCGCTCCTCAGCGTCAGTAATGGCCCAGAGATCCGCCTTCGCCACCGGTGTTCCTCCTGATATCTGCGCATTTCACCGCTACACCAGGAATTCCGATCTCCCCTACCACACTCTAGCTAGCCCGTATCGAATGCAGACCCGGGGTTAAGCCCCGGGCTTTCACATCCGACGTGACAAGCCGCCTACGAGCTCTTTACGCCCAATAATTCCGGACAACGCTTGCGCCCTACGTATTACCGCGGCTGCTGGCACGTAGTTAGCCGGCGCTTCTTCTGCAGGTACCGTCACTTTCGCTTCTTCCCTGCTGAAAGAGGTTTACAACCCGAAGGCCGTCATCCCTCACGCGGCGTCGCTGCATCAGGCTTTCGCCCATTGTGCAATATTCCCCACTGCTGCCTCCCGTAGGAGTCTGGGCCGTGTCTCAGTCCCAGTGTGGCCGGTCGCCCTCTCAGGCCGGCTACCCGTCGTCGCCTTGGTAGGCCATTACCCCACCAACAAGCTGATAGGCCGCGGGCTCATCCTTCACCGCCGGAGCTTTCAACCCCGTCCCATGCGGGACAGAGTGTTATCCGGTATTAGACCCCGTTTCCAGGGCTTGTCCCAGAGTGAAGGGCAGATTGCCCACGTGTTACTCACCCGTTCGCCACTAATCCACCCCGAAGGGCTTCATCGTTCGACTTGCATGTGTTAAGCACGCCGCCAGCGTTCGTCCTGAGCCAGGATCAAACTCTCCGTGAATGTTTACCCGTAATCGGGTGCACACACACGAGAGCGGAACAACCGGTCGGAATAAGACCCGTTGTTCACAGCGTCCTCGCTGTGTATTTCAAAAGGAACCGCGTCCCGACCAAAACGGCCGGAGACGGGGTATCAACATATCTGGCGTTGACTTTTGGCACGCTGTTGAGTTCTCAAGGAACGGACGCTTCCTTCGGTCCCGTATCACCGGGGCGCTCCGGGCGCTTCCCTTCGTTTTACTTCTTTGTCTTGCTGTCTTGCGTTTCCGACTCTATCAGACTCTTTCGTGTCCGATTCCCGGTCGAAGCGGGCCGTGCAGTTTCGCTTTCCAGGTTCTCCGCTTTCGCGTTTTCCCTTTCCGGCGGTTCCAACTTTACCAGACTCTTTTTCGTTCCGTTTCCGGTCCGAATTCGATTTCCGGTGGCCTGTGGAGGCCTTGCCTTTCGGCGTGTCCACTACGTTAACCGATTCTCTGGGCAGCTCATAATCGAGCTGATAGGCCGAATTACGGGCATGCCGAATTCGCACCCGCCAGGGTGAGTCGTAGGTAGTGGTGTGGCCGCTTCGAGTGGCTCGGTCCGGTCCGATGGACTGTGCCGAGAGCTGTACCCGTGTCAAGCGGCTCGGACTACATTAGGCGTCCGCCGAGACCGCGTCAAGTCGCTTTGCTGCTCGGCCGACGACGCGGTGCGTGCGCGCGGTACGGACTCACCGTGGGGTCTCCCTCGATCCAGAAGCGCCACGGCTGGTGGGCTCCGTCGCCGCCCACTCCGGTGCGGGGGCCGCTCCGTACGAGGTCACGGGGCGGAGGGGTGCCGTGCAGGATGGACAGCGGCGGGGTGGGGCCGCCGAAGAGATCGCTGCCGTTCAGGTCGCGGTCGACGTCGAGGGCGGTGGCGAGGCGGGCCGGACCTTTGGCCAGTTCCTTGTCGTTGCGGGCCGAGATGCGTCGGTCGCGGGCCAGGTGGGCGCCGACGTTGATCTCGCCGGCCCGGAGCAGAACTCCACTGGCATGTCCGTCCGGGCCGCAGACCAGGTTGAGGCAGTGCCACATCCCGTACGTGAAGTAGACGTACGTGTGACCGGGCGGGCCGAACATCACGCTGTTACGCGCCGTGCGGCCGCGGAAGGCGTGCGAACCCGGGTCGGTCTCGCCCGCGTACGCCTCCACCTCGGTCAGGCGCAGTTCGATCGTGCCCGTCGGCTCCCGGCGCACGAGGGTGCGGCCGAGCAGGTCCGGGGCGACCTCCAGGACGTCGCGGGCGAAGAAGTCTCGCGTCAGTGGAGTGCGGTCCGGGCTTTTGGTCATGGGGTCCGAGGGTACTGGGATCGTTCCGGCGGGAACCGGCTACCGTCGTGGCGCGTATGTAGGGGTCAGGACCAAGAAGGAGTGACTATGGGCTTCAAGCGGCTGCTCGCGAGCATGGGTGCCGGCGGTGCCTCGGTGGAGACCGAGCTCACCGAGGTGAATGTCGTCCCCGGTGGGGTCGTCCAGGGTGAGGTGCGGATCCAGGGCGGTTCGGTCGCCCAGCAGATCGAGGGACTCAACGTCGGGCTCCAGGCGCGGGTCGAGGTGGAGAGCGGGGACCAGGAGGCCAAGCAGGACATCGAGTTCACCAAGCTGAACCTCGGCGGCGCCCTCGAGGTGCAGGCGGGCGCGGTGCACGTCGTGCCGTTCGGTCTGGAGATCCCGTGGGAGACGCCGATCACGATGTTCGGCGGTCAGCAGCTGCGCGGGATGAACATCGGGGTGACCACCGAGCTGGAGATCGCCCGGGCGCTGGACTCCGGTGACCTTGACCCGATCAACGTGCACCCGCTGCCGGCGCAGGAGGCCATCCTCAACGCCTTCCGGCAGCTGGGCTTCGGCTTCCGCAGCGCGGACATGGAGCGCGGGCACATCCGCGGGACGCGTCAGCGGCTGCCGTTCTACCAGGAGATCGAGTTCGTTCCGCCGGCGCAGTACCGCGGGCTGAACCAGGTGGAGCTGACCTTCGTCGCCGACGACCGTGAGATGGACGTCGTCCTGGAGATGGACAAGAAGCCGGGGCTGTTCAGCGAGGGCAGCGACTCCTACCGCGCGTTCAAGGTGGGGCTGCACGACTACCAGCAGACCGACTGGGCGGCGTACCTCAACCAGTGGCTCGCCCAGGTCGGCGGTCAGCGCAACTGGCTCTAGGCGGCGCTGCGCCCTCCGGGACGAGGGCGGTAGGCCCCCTACAGTCGGGGAAGAAGGCAGACGAACCGATCAGGAGAGGTGCGAGACGTGACCGAGCCGAACAGGGCCCCGCTGCCGCATGACTTCCATCCGGAGGTGCCGGCGTTCACCGTGGTGAGCGACGACCTCGCACCGGGGGCGGTGCTGGGCGACGCTCAGGTGCTTGCGGCCGGGAACACTTCGCCGCAGCTGCGGTGGGAGGGTTTCCCCGAGGGGACCAAGAGCTTCGCCGTGACGTGCTTCGACCCGGACGCGCCGACGGGCAGCGGGTTCTGGCACTGGGTGCTCTTCGACCTCCCGGCCTCGGTGACCGAGTTGCCGGCCGGTGCGGGCAGCGGGGAGTTCAAGGGGCTGCCGGAGGGTGCCGTTCAGGCGCGTAACGACTACGGGTCGAAGGAGTTCGGCGGCGCGGCGCCGCCGGCCGGCGAGAATCACCGGTATGTGTTCACCGTGTACGCGGTGGACACCGAGACGCTCGGGATCGACAGTGATTCCTCGCCCGCGGTGGTCGGGTTCAACCTCCGGTTCCACACGCTCGGGCGTGCGCGGCTGATCGGTGAGTACCGGGCTCCCGCCGGCGATTAGTTCGTCTGCTGTTTGCCCTGCTCTGGTCTTGGAGAGATCAGAGCAGGGCATTTTTTATTGCGTTGTCCATCGCGGCCTGCCCAGCCAGAGTTGATCCGGGCCTGCCAGGGGGCGGGCGGCACACGGGAGGTGGGCAGGATGCGTGACACGTTGGTTCTCAACGCGAGCTTCGAGCCGCTGTCGACAGTGACGCTCAACCGTGCGGTGGTCCTGATCCTGACGGACAAGGCCGTCGTCGAGCAGTCGCATCCCGAGCTCCGTATGCGTGGTGCCGCCGTGGACATTCCGGCGCCCCGGGTGATCAGGCTCTGCCGGTACGTACGGGTGCCGTTCCGAAGACAGGCTCCGTGGTCCAGAAGGGGTGTGCTCATACGGGACCAGCACCGGTGCGCGTACTGCGGGCGGCGGGCGTCCACCGTCGACCATGTGGTGCCGCGTGCCCAGGGCGGGCAGGACACCTGGCTGAACACGGTGGCCTCCTGCGCCGAGGACAACCACCGCAAGGCGGCCCGGACGCCCGAGCAGGCGGGGATGCCGCTGCTGAAGCAGCCGTTCGTCCCCTCCCCGCCGAGGCGATGCTGCTGGCGATGGGGGCCGGTGACCGGGCGGAGCTGCCGGAGTGGCTGGACCGGACGGCCGCGGCGGCGTAGTCGGCGTACGCCTGGTGATGCAGGCATGGGCCCGTCCCTTAAGGGGGCGGGCCCACGTGTGTCAGCGGAGCAGCAGCTGGACGATGGCCACCGTGCCGACGGCCACGATGAGCGCGCGCAGGACGGTGGGGCTCAGACGGCGGCCGACCTTGGCGCCTATCTGGCCGCCGATGGCCGAGCCGACCGCGATGAGGACGACGGCCGTCCAGTCGAAGTGGGCGACGAAGAGGAAGAACAGCGCGGCGATGCTGTTGACGATGGCGGCCAGGACGTTCTTGACGGCGTTGAGGCGCTGCAGGGTGTCGTCGAGCAGCATGCCCATGAGGGAGAGGTAGATGATCCCCTGGGCGGCGGTGAAGTAGCCGCCGTAGACGCTGGCGAGCATCAGGCCGGTGAACAGGAGCGGGCCGCCGTCGGTGCGGGCCACGGTGCCGGTGTTCTCGCGGCGGCGCTGCACGGCTTTGCTGATGCGTGGTTGCAGGATGACGAGGACGAGCGCCATGGCGACCAGGACCGGGACGATCGTCTCGAAGGCCGTGGAGGGCAGGGCGAGCAGGAGCGTGGCTCCGGTGAGGCCGCCGATGGCGGCTCCGATGCCCAGTTTGATGATCCGGCGGCGCTGGCCGGCCAGTTCCTTGCGGTAGCCGATGGCTCCGCTGATGGAGCCGGGGATGAGGCCCAGCGCGTTGGAGACCGTCGCCGTGACCGGGGGAGGCCGGTGGCGAGGAGGACGGGGAAGGTGATCAGGGTGCCCGAGCCGACGATCGTGTTGATGGTGCCCGCGCCGACTCCGGCCGCGAAGACGGCGAGTATTTCCCAGATGGACAAGACCATCTCCTTCGGTGGTCAGTGACGCCTCCCCGCCATGAAGGTCGAGGGGCCTCACCGATCATGCACGAAGGGGTTTCCGGGTCAGGAGACCGGGGGTTCCTCGCGTCGTTCCACCGCGGGGGCCGGGATGCCGCCCTTGGCTCCGCCTCCGTTGCCGCCGCTTCCGCCGTCGCCGCCGGTGTTGAAGCCGGGCACGCCGCCGCCGAGGTTGCCGAAGGCTCCGCTGAGGCCCTTGAGGGCGTCGCCGATCTCGCTGGGCACGATCCAGAGCTTGTTGGCGTCCCCCTCGGCGATCTTCGGGAGCATCTGGAGGTACTGGTACGAGAGGAGCTTCTGGTCCGGGTCTCCGGCGTGGATGGCCTCGAAGACCGTGCGGACGGCCTGGGCCTCACCTTCGGCGCGCAGGGCGGCGGCCTTGGCCTCACCCTCGGCGCGCAGGATCGCGGACTGCTTCTCACCCTCGGCGGTGAGGATCTGGGACTGCCGGATGCCCTCGGCGGTGAGGATCGCGGCGCGCTTGTCGCGGTCGGCTCGCATCTGCTTCTCCATCGAGTCCTGGATGGAGGTCGGCGGCTCGATCGCCTTGAGTTCGACGCGGTTGACGCGGATGCCCCACTTGCCGGTGGCCTCGTCGAGGACGCCGCGCAGGGCCGCGTTGATCTCCTCGCGGGAGGTGAGGGTCCGCTCCAGGTCCATGCCGCCGATGATGTTGCGGAGGGTGGTGACGGTGAGCTGCTCGATCGCCTGGATGTAGCTGGCCACTTCGTAGGTCGCGGCGCGGGCGTCGGTCACCTGGTAGTAGATGACGGTGTCGATGTTGACGACCAGGTTGTCCTGGGTGATCACCGGCTGCGGCGGGAAGGGCACGACCTGTTCGCGGAGGTCGATCCGGTTGCGGATCGAGTCGATGAACGGGACGACGATGTTCAGGCCCGCGTTCAGGGTGCGGGTGTAGCGGCCGAATCGCTCGACGATGGCGGCGCTGGCCTGCGGGATGACCTGAATCGTCTTGATCAGGGCGATGAAGACGAGCACCACCAGAATGATCAGAACGATGATGATCGGTTGCATCGTGTCTCTCGTGCCCTTCGGTTGGCCGGTGGATCGCGGTGATCGGGGTCGGCCGTCGTGGGCGGCCGGTGGTCGGCGAGTTACGGGCCGGGCCGGAGTCCCCTGATGATCGACATGATCGACTTCGAGTCTGGCAGACGGGGGCCCGCGCCGTGCACGCTTCGGTCACATGACGACGGCCGTCGCTCCGTCGATGTCGATGACATCGACCTGGGTGCCGGGCTCGAAGACCTGGTCGGCGTCGTAGGAACGGGCGGACCAGACCTCGCCGGCGAGCTTGATGCGGCCGCCGTCGGCCGATACCCGTTCCAGCACGGCCGCTTGACGGCCCTTCAGGGCGTCGATGCCGCTGGCCTGCCCGGTCTGTCCGGCCCGGTGCCTGGCGGCGATCGGGCGCACGACGGCGATCAGCGCGACCGAGACCAGGACGAAGACCAGCACCTGGGCGACGATTCCGCCGCCGAGGGCCGCGACGGCCGATGCGGCCACCGCCCCGACGGCGAACATGCCGAATTCGGGCATCGCGGTCAGGACGAGGGGGATGCCCAGTCCCACCGCGCCGATCAGCCACCACACCCATGCGTCGATGTCCACATGGTCATCGTAGGACTGTCGGTGCGTCACCGACAGGGCGCACGGGGGTCAACTCCGGTGAAATGCCTGCCGATCGGGCCCTGACGGTCAGGAGAGCGGGAGGCCGTGGGCGGTGTAGCGGTCGCCGGTGCGCTCGACGATGAGGGGCAGGCCGAAGCAGAGGGAGAGGTTGCGGGAGCTGAGCTCGGTCTCCATGGGGCCGGCCGCGAGGATCTTGCCCTGGCGGATCATCAGGACGTGGGTGAACCCGGGGGCGATCTCCTCGACATGGTGGGTGACCATGATCATGGAGGGAGCGAAGGGGTCGCGGGCGAGGCGGCCGAGACGGCGGACGAGGTCCTCGCGCCCGCCGAGGTCGAGCCCGGCGGCGGGCTCGTCGAGGAGCAGCAGTTCGGGGTCGGTCATCATGGCGCGGGCGATGAGCGTCCGCTTGCGCTCTCCTTCGGAGAGCGTGCCGAACTTGCGGTCCAGGTACTCGGTCATGCCGAGGCGGTCGAGGAAGGCGCGGGCGCGCTCCTCGTCGACGGCTTCGTAGTTCTCGTGCCAGGTGGCGGTCATGCCGTAGGCGGCGGTGAGGACCGTCTGCAGGACGGTCTGGCGCTTGGGCAGCTTGTCGGCCATCGCGACGCCCGCCATGCCGATGCGGGGGCGGAGCTCGAAGACGTCGGTGCCGACGCCGCCGAGCTTCTCGCCGAGGACGGTGGCCGTTCCCTTGCTCGGGAAGAGGTAGCTGGACGCGAGGTTGAGGAGGGTCGTCTTGCCGGCGCCGTTGGGGCCCAGGATGACCCAGCGCTCCCCCTCCTTGACCGACCAGGAGACGTCTTCCACCAGAGCGCGTCCGTCGCGGACCACGGATACGTCCACCAGCTCCAGTACATCGCTCATGGCGCGTTGTCTCCCCAAGCAGTCTCGTCGATCGTCGCGTGCCGGTGGGCACGGCTCCCAGGGAAAACCTACGCCACCTCGCGAGTGGTTCGGGCGTGAGGTCCGGACCCCGGGCTCGGCCCGGGTGTTCCTTAGGCTGTCGGCATGCTTGTCGAACCACGTTCAGGGTTGTTGGCCGCTTGGGGAAACGCGCTTCTGGCGGGACTCGTCTCGCCGGACGAGGCGGTCCTCGCGATTGTCGGAGAGGACGCGGTGCACCGCGTCGAGGGGCTGCCGGGTGAGGCGGGGCCGGTCGGGCTCACGCTGGCGCTCGGCCGGCTGAGGGGTCTGGGGGCGACCGGTTTCCGGGTCGCGCTGCCGGTGCCGGGGCATCCGCTGGGGCTGAGCGGTCCGCCGGACTTCAACGCGCGGGCGCTGGAGGCGGAGGAGGCGGTCGTGGCGTACGGGGTGCCGTACGGGCTGGTGCCGGAGGTGAGCGAGGCCGGGCCGGAGGGGGACCTGCACGTCGAGGTGGTGTGGCGGGTGCTGCCGGTACGGGAGGCGCCGCCCGCGGATGTGCCGTCGCTGGGCGAGGCGGAGCGGGAGCTGGCGGAGGCGTTGCGGGATGCGACGGCGGTGCTGTCGCGGCTGGACGTGGCCGGTTCCGGGCCGGTGGCGGAGGCGGCGGTGGACGCGTACCGGGCGCGGGTGGAGCGGGGGCGCGAGGTGCTGGCGCCCGGGTATCCGCCGCGGGCGGTGCGGGTGCTGGAGATGGCGCAGCGGGTGGGGCTGCTGGTCTCGGTGGCGTACGAGAACGGGCACGGCGGTGCGGTGAGCTCGTCGGAGATCGCGGCGCGGGGGGAGGCGTTGCGGCCGGTGGAGCGGGTGGCTCGGCGGGCGGTTGTCGCCGCGTACAACGCGTATGTGGAGGGTGGGGAGGTGCGGCGCTAGGGCCGCGGGCCTTTTGTCCTCAAGCGCCGGACGGGCTGGGGGCGGGGCGGTGCGGTGCGGTGCCCCGGGCGGGGGGCCTTGTTCTGGTGCGTGAGCCCCGCCCCTGCGGTTCCGTCCTCAAACGCCGGACGGGCTGGAGTGGGCACCCGGACGGGCTGAGGGTGACCCGGGCGGGGAGCCCATTGAGTACGGGAGCCCCGCCCCTGCGGTTCCGTCCTCAAACGCCGGACGGGCTGGAGTGGGCACCCGGACGGGCTGAGGGTGACCCGGGCGGGGAGCCCATTGAGTACGGGAGCCCCGCCCCTGCGGTTCCGTCCTCAAGCGCCGGACGGGCTGGGTGAGGTGCCCGGACGGGCTGGGGTGGCGGGACCGGCCGGAGTGGCGGGGCTTCCGAGGGCAGGAGCGTGGGTCAGTGGTTCAGGCCCAGGTTGCCGAAGGCCGGGTTGAGCAGGCCCACCACGTTGACCGTGTTGCCGACCACGTTCACCGGGACGGCGACCGGGACCTGCACCAGATTGCCGCTGGCGACGCCCGGGGAGCCGATGGCCGCGCCGTGGGCGTCGGCACCGCTGTGGCCGGTGGCGGAGGCGGCACCGGCGCCGGCGGCGATGAGCCCGCCCGCGATCATCGTGACGGCGGCGGCCTTCTTCAGGTTCTTCACTTCAGGATCCTCCTAGAAAGGCTGCGGCAGGCCGCCGCAGCACGTACTGGAGAACGCCGTGCCGCCCGGAAGGATGCGCCGTTCGGGTGACATACACCCGACAGTATGAATCTCAGTCCGGACGGGAACCGCCGACGCCGACGGCGTCAGCCCACCGCTCCGTGGCGTACCGCCCACAGTGCCGCCTGGGTGCGGTCGGCAAGGTCGAGTTTCATCAGGATGTTCGAGACGTGGGTCTTGACCGTCTTCTCGGAGAGGACGAGGGCCCGGGCGATCTCCCGGTTCGAACGGCCGTCCGCGATGAGGCCGAGGACCTCGCGTTCCCGCTCGGTGAGCGTGCTCCCCCGCCCCGTGCCGGTGCCCGCGTCCTCCTGGGCGAGAAGGGCCCCGGCGACCTCGGGCTGGAGCAGGACGTGTCCGGCGTGGACGGAGCGGATGGCGCCGGCCAGGGCGTCCGGGTCGACGTCCTTGTAGACGTAACCGGAGGCTCCGGCGCGCAGGGCGGGGACCACGGTGCGCTGTTCGGTGAAGCTGGTGACGATGAGGACCTTGGCCGGGTTGTCGAGCTCGCGCAGGCGGCGCAGCGCCTCGATGCCGTCGGTGCCGGGCATCTTGATGTCCATCAGCACGACGTCGGGGCGCAGCTCCTCGGTCCGGGCCACGCCCTCCGCGCCGTCGGACGCCTCGCCGACGACCTCTATGTCCTCCTGGATCTCCAGGAAGGTGCGCAGTCCGCGGCGCACCACCTGATGGTCGTCGACCAGCAGCACCCTGATGATCTTGTCAGCCACCGGGGACCTCCATCTCGATCGTGGCGCCCTTGCCGGGCTCCGATGCAACGGTGAGTCGGCCGCCGACGCTGCTCGCGCGGTGACGCATGGAGACGAGGCCGAGGTGACGGCCCGCCCGCCGGACGGCGGTGGGGTCGAACCCGCCCCCGTCGTCGGTGACGCGCAGGACGGTGGCGGTGCCGCGCCGGGCCAGGGTGACGCTCACGCGCTCCGCCCCGGAGTGGCGCAGGGCGTTGTGGAGGGCTTCCTGGGCGACCCGGAGCAGCGCTTCCTCCTGAGCGGCGGGCAGTGCGCGCACTCCGCAGCTCTCGAAGGCGACCTCGGCGGCGTGCGCCCGGTCCAGGACCTGGATCTGGGTGCGGAGGGTGGCGATCAGGCCGTCCTCGTCGAGGGCCGCCGGACGCAGCTCCACCACCGCCGCCCGCAGTTCGTCGACGGCTTCCGCGGCGAGGACGGCGACCTGCTGGAGCTCCCCTTGGCGCGGCCGGGGTCGCGGTCGACGAGTGCGGCGGCTGCCTGGGCGGTGAGACGGAGCGAGAACAGCTTCTGGCTGACCGCGTCGTGCAGCTCGTGGGCGAGGCGGGAGCGCTCCTCGGCGATGGTCAGCTCGCGGCTGCGTTCGTAGAGGCGGGCGTTGGTGAGGGCGATCGCGGCGTGCTGGGCGAGGATCGAGAGCAGTTCCTCGTCCTCGGCGGTGAAGCCGCAGCCGCCCTCGGGCTTGGGGCACATCTTGTTGGCGAGGAAGAGCGCGCCGATGATCTCGTCGCCGTCCGTGATGGGCAGGCCGAGGAAGTCGGACATGTCGGGGTGGGCGTCGGGCCAGCCCTCGAAGCGGGGGTCCTCGCGGACGTCGGCGAGCCGTTCGGGCTTCGCCTGGTGGAGCATCGCGGCGAGGATGCCGTGCTGGCGGGGCAGCGGGCCGATGGCCTTCCACTGTTCGTCGCTGACGCCGTCGACCACGAACTGGGCGAAGCCGCCGTGGTCGTCCGGGACGCCGAGGGCCGCGTACTGGGCGTCGAGCAGCTCGCGGGCGGAGGCGACGATCGTCTTCAGGACGTCGCCCACTTCGAGGTGCCGGCTCATGGCGAGCAGCGCGGCACTCACCGCGGCGAGGCCCGACGGTGGGCGATGACTCATGGGATCACCGTACCGGCGGGGGCCGGGCCGTCGTATCGGGCCCGGGTCGGTGTTCGGCGGGCCGGCTCCTCGGCCGGAGGTCGTAGGACTGCCCGGGACCTACGCCGAAGTGCCGGGTACGGGTGCGCCTCCCGGGCGAGGCGCGGTGCGGCCGGGCCTTCCTACGGTGACATCGCCGGGGTCTCCCGGCGGACGCCGAGGGTACGAAGGGGACGGTCACCATGCCGGTCGCGATGATCACGGGTGGTTCGAAGGGGCTGGGACGGGCTTTGGCGGGAGCCCTGGCCGGGGAGGGCTGGGACCTGGTGCTGGACGCCCGGACCACCGGGGTGCTGGAGGAGACGGCACGGGAGCTGCGCGGGCGGTACGGGACGCGGGTGGTGGCGGTCCCCGGGGACGTCACGGACGCGGCGCACCGGGCGGATCTGGTGGCCGCGGCCGGTTCGCTGGGCGGGCTCGACCTTCTGGTGAGCAACGCGAGCGTGCTGGGCGCGGAGCCGCTGGTCCGGCTGGACGCACTGCCGCTGGAGGGGCTCAGGCGGGCGCTGGAGACGAACGTGGTGGCGGCGCTCGGTCTCGTGCAGGAGGCGTTGCCGTCGCTGCGGGCCTCGAAGGCGGGGGCGGTGGTGGTGATCAGCTCGGACGCGGCGGCGGAGCCGTACCCGACGTGGGGTGGTTACGGGGCGTCGAAGGCGGCGCTGGACCAGCTGGCGGCGGTGCTGGGCGAGGAGGAGCCGGGGCTGCGGGTGTGGGCGGTCGACCCGGGCGACATGGCGACGGACCTGTACGCCGCGGCGGTCCCGGAGGACACGGACGCGCGGCCGTCGCCGGAGAGCGTGGCGCCCGCGTTCCTGCGGCTGGTGCGGGAGCGCCCGGCCGGCGGACGCTACGCGGCTCCGGCTCTGCTGGAGGGGCCGGCGGGCCGGGGCGGAGGTGCGCGATGACCGCGCGGGGGCGGTGCGGGAGCGGCGATGCGGCACTTGTCGTGCCGGGAAGGGACGGCGCGGGGCCGACGACCGCCGCGGCTTCCCCGGCCCCGGACGCGCGCTGGGCCGGGGCCGGGGAGCCCACCGCCTTGGAGGCCCTGCGGGTGCCGGAGGAGTTGTCGGCCCGGGTGCCGGCCGAGCAGCGCGGGGCGGGGCGTGACGACGTGCGGCTGCTCGTGTCCCGGGGGCGGGCGGTCGCGCACCATGCGTTCCGGGAGCTGCCGGAGCAGTTGCGGGCCGGGGACGTGCTGGTGGTGAACACGTCCATGACGTTGCCCGCGGCGGTGAACGGGCGGGTCGGCGGCGAGCGGGTCGTCGTGCACTTCTCGACGCGGGGTGCGGACGGGCGGTGGGCGGTGGAGCTGCGGGCGCCCAGGGGTGCGGGTGTCACCGGGCCGCGGCCGGGTGGTCCGGCGGGGGCCGTGGTGCGGCTGCCGGGCGGGCGGGCCCTCGTGCTGGAGGAGCCGCTGGGGCCCGCGGCCGGGTCCCGGCTGTGGTGGGCACAGGCGCCGGAGCGGGTGCCCGAGCTGTTGCGCAGGTACGGGCGGCCCATTCGGTACGGGTACACGGACCGGGATCAGCCGCTGTCGGCGTACCGCACGGTGTTCGCGGTGGACTCCCCGGACGGGAGCGGTTCGGCGGAGATGCCGAGTGCCGCGCGCCCCTTCACGGTGCCGCTGGTGGCGGAGCTGGTGCGCCGGGGGGTGCTGTTCGCCCCGCTGTCCCTGCATACGGGGGTGGCCTCGGCGGAGGCGCACGAGCCGCCGTACCCGGAGCGGTTCGCGGTACCGGCGGCGACGGCCTGGCTGGTGAACGCCGTCCGGGCGGCGGGGAGCGGGCGGGTGGTCGCGGTGGGGACGACGGCCGTGCGGGCGCTGGAGTCGGCGGTGGGCGCGGACGGGGTGGTGCGGCCCGCCGAGGGGTGGACGGACCTCGTGGTGACGCCGCGGCGCGGGGTCCGGGTGGTGGACGGGCTGCTGACCGGGCTGCATGAGCCGCAGGCCTCGCATCTGCTGATGCTGGAGGCGGTGGCGGGGCGCGAGGCGCTGCGCCATGGGTACGAGGCGGCGCTCCAGGAGCGGTACCTCTGGCATGAGTTCGGGGACGTCCACCTCATCCTGCCGGATGAGGAACGTAACGCTCCGAATTGCTTCAGCAACGAGTGGTGAGACTGTTACGCCGCCGATGTGAGCCCAGGCATAGGGTGTACGTCACTTACGAACGTACCTAGTGGGCGCATAAGGGCGTTTTGAGCAGGCATACACGAGGGTCATTTCGGACTAACGGGACCCTTCTCCACTACCTGGCTTCGTACGTCACACCTTTGCCACAGGATTTTGCTGCCGCTAAGAATTGCTCTCGTCCCCGACGGAGGTGCGCATCACCGCCTCCGGTCTCGTCCTCCGTGAGGACACCTGAGCATTCGAAGAGGTAGCCCTACATGTCTGCGAATCGCATTCCCAGTCGTCTCCGTCGTCTGAACAAGGTCCAGAAGATCTCCGTGGCCGGTGTGTCGGCCCTGGGCGTCGCCGCCCTGACCTTCTCGCTCGTCCCGTCGAACGCCGATGCCGAGATTGCCCCGCAGGCGGCAGCCGCCGCTGCGCCCGTGGCCTTCACCAACGCCACGGGTACCGCACAGGCCAAGACCGTGCAGAACAGCATGATCGAGCAGCACTCCACCGCCGAGAAGCTCGTGAAGGCCGCCGACGCCGCCAAGGCGAAGGCCGCCGCCGCGACCAAGGCCAAGGCCGCCAAGGCGAAGGCCGCGTCCGAGGCGAAGGCCAAGGCCGCCGCCGACGCGAAGGACAAGGCCGAGAAGGCCGCCAAGGCCAAGGCGGACGCGAAGAAGCGCGCGTCCGAGAAGGCCAACCGCTCCACCCCGCGCAAGCCGGTCTACGCCAACAACCTGGACGGCTGGATCCGCGAGGCCATGTCGATCATGAAGAAGGAAGGCATCCCCGGCTCCTACGAGGGGATCCACCGCAACATCATCCGTGAGTCCAGCGGTAACCGCTGGGCCATCAACAACTGGGACATCAACGCCCAGAACGGCATCCCGTCCAAGGGTCTGCTCCAGGTGATCCAGCCGACCTTCGACCGCTACCACGTGGCGGGCACCAAGAAGGACCTGTACGACCCGGTCGCCAACATCGTCGCCGCCTGCAACTACGCGGCCGACCGTTACGGCTCCATGGACAACGTGAACAGCGCGTACTGATCCGCCGAGCCCAGCAGTACACACGCCGAAGGCCGGCACCCCGCGGGGGTGCCGGCCATCGGCGTCGTGTCCGGTGCCTACTTGCGCATGACCTCGGGCTCGTGGCGGCGCAGCAGGCGCGCGACCACGAAGCAGCAGATCACGCCGAGCGCGAGCAGGATAGTGATGTTGATGCCCCACTGGCTCGCGGTGTGCTCCCACAGCGGGTCGACATCGGTCGGGTTCTTCGGGTCCCACGGGGGCGTCAGACGCCCCAGGTCCAGTGTGGTGCCGGCCGCGGCCATCGCCCAGCGGGACGGCATCAGCCAGGCGAACTGCTCCAGGCCGGGCGACCCGTACACCTGGAAGAGCACGCCGGTGAAGACGACCTGGACGATCGCGAACATCACCAGCAGCGGCATGGTCTTCTCCGCGGTCTTCACCAGCGAGGAGATGACCAGGCCCACCATCATCGACGTGAAGCCCAGCGCGATGATCGAGAGGCAGATCTCGACGGCCGGGGGCATGATCAGGCCCTCTTCCGGCAGCTGGCGGGTGGCGAAGCCGATGCCGCAGATGATCACGCCCTGGAAGGCGGTGATCACGCCGAGGACGATCACCTTGGACATCAGGTACGCGGAGCGGGAGAGGCCGGTGGCCCGCTCGCGCTCGTAGATGACCCGTTCCTTGATCAGCTCTCGTACGGAGTTGGCGGCGCCGGAGAAGCACATGCCGACCGCGAGGATCAGCATGATCGTCCCGGCCTTGCCGTTGAACCGGGACGGCGGGGTGGGATCGCCCAGGCCGAACTCCGCCGGGATGACCACGCTGACCACGCCCAGCACCGCGGGCAGGATCAGCATCAGGCCCATGAAGCCCTTGTCGGACGCGATGACGGAGGAGTATCTCCGGATCAGCGTCCACAGCTGGGCCGTCCAGCCCTGCGGCTTCGGCGGGCGCATCTGCTGCGGGGGCGGCATGCTGACCGGCTGGGCCGCGACGGCGTCGATGTCGGCGGCGTACATCTGGTAGTGCTGCGAACCGCGCCAGCGGCCCGCCCAGTCGTAGTCGCGGTAGTTCTCGAAGGCGGAGAAGACGTCGGCCCAGCTGGTGTAGCCGAAGAAGTTCAGCGCTTCCTCCGGCGGACCGAAGTAGGCGACGGAACCGCCGGGCGCCATCACGAGGAGCTTGTCGCAGATCGCCAGCTCGGCGACCGAGTGCGTGACCACGAGCACCGTGCGGCCGTCGTCGGCGAGGCCGCGCAGCAGCTGCATGACATCGCGGTCCATGCCCGGGTCGAGGCCGGAGGTCGGCTCGTCCAGGAAGATCAGCGACGGCTTCGTGAGCAGCTCCAGGGCGACCGAGACGCGCTTGCGCTGGCCGCCGGAGAGCGAGGTGATCTTCTTGTCCTTGTGGATGTCGAGCTTGAGCTCGGCGAGGACCTCGGTGATCCGGGACTGGCGCTCGGCCTCGGTGGTGTCCGCGGGGAAGCGGAGCTTGGCCGCGTACTTGAGGGCCTTGGTGACGGTCAGTTCCTTGTGCAGGATGTCGTCCTGCGGGACCAGACCGATGCGTTGCCGCAGCTCGGCGAACTGCTTGTACAGGTTCCGGTTGTCGTAGAGGACGTCCCCCTGGTTGGCGGGCCGGTAGCCGGTGAGCGCCTTGAGCAGGGTGGACTTTCCGGAACCGGACGGGCCGATGACCGCGATCAGCGACTTCTCGGGGACACCGAAGGAGACGTCCTTGAGGATCTGCTTGCCGCCGTCGACCGTCACCGTGAGGTGGCGGGCGGAGAAGGAGACCTCACCGGTGTCGACGAACTCTTCCAGCCGGTCGCCGACCAGCCGGAACGTCGAGTGACCGACGCCGACGATGTCGTTCGGGCCGATGAGGGCCGAGCCGGACTTGTGGAGCGGCTGGCCGTTGACGTACGTGCCGTTGTGCGAGCCGAGGTCGCGGATCTCGAAGCGGCCGTCGGGCGTCGCGTGGAACTCGGCGTGGTGGCGGGAGACCTGGAGGTCGGAGACGACCAGCTCGTTCTCCAGCGCACGGCCGATGCGCATGACCCGGCCGAGGGCCAGCTGGTGGAACGTGGTGGGGCTGCGGTCGCCGTAGACCGGCGGCGCCCCCGCGGCACCGCCCTGTCCCGGTCCGCCCTGCTGCCCGGGGTTCTGCTGGTGCGGCACGTTCCGGTGCGCGGGCTGCTGGTTCGGGACCTGCTGCTGGGGCGCCTGCGGCTGCTGCCATGCCTGCTGCTGGGCCGGGGCCTGGTGGTGCGCCGGGGCCTGGTGCTGGGCAGGTGCCTGCTGTCCGTGCCAGCCCGCGGCACCGCCCTGGGGCTGCTGGTGGGGCTGGTGCGCCGGGGCCTGCTGCGCGCCGGCCGCCTGGCCGCCGGCGACACCGGCTCCCGCGGCGGCGCTGAGGCTCACCCGGGGTCCGTCGGTGGCGTTGCCCAGGTGCAGCACCGAGCCGGCGCCGAGCTCCACCTGCTGGATCCGCCGGCCCTGCACATAGGTGCCGTTGGTGCTGCCGTGGTCCTCGATGGACCAACTGCGGCCGTTCCAGCTGATCGTGGCGTGCCGCCACGACACTCTTGCGTCGTCGATCGTCAGGTCCCCCTGCGGATCACGTCCCAGGGTGTACGACCTGGACGGATCGAGCGCCCAGGTGCTGCCATTCAATTCCAGTACGAGTTCCGGCACTCCGCGCCCCACTAGTTGTCCCCCGTGATACCCCCGTCGCAGGGAGTCTAGGGATGCTGAACATCGTGGGGAACTATTCCAGGATCAGTCCCCGATCCGAAAGTCGGGCGGGTGAAGAGCGCGAGGAGACCTGCGCGAACACCCCGATACCGGGGGCGAAACGGAAGTGGATACGGTCAATCCCGTACGAACGGCTGATTACCGCCCGGAAGATGTCCAGCGACGCGATATCGCCCTGGACGAGACTGGCGGCGCGGCCGGGCGCAAGACTCGTACCGGCCAGATCCGGGCGCGGCGTCGGCGGCAGCGGTGCGATTCCGTCCGGCACTCGGGACGGGCGGCCGGAGGAGGTGGCGGGACCGATACGGTGGGAACACCATGAGCGCATCTCAGCCACCTCAGCCCCCTCCTCCTCTGAGCCCTCTGAGTCTCCTGAGCCCCTCGGGCCCGGCTTGGCCGACGGGACCGGCGACGGGACCCCTCCGGGCAGTGACGCACCCACGCTGCTGGTCAAGATCTTCGGCAAGGACCGCCCCGGCATCACGGCCGGGCTCTTCGACACCCTCGCCGCGTACGCGGTCGACGTCGTGGACATCGAGCAGGTCGTCACGCGTGGCCGCATCGTGCTGTGCGCCCTGGTCACCGCGCCCACGGCCGGCGGGACCACCGAGGGCGATCTGCGGGCGACCGTGCACAGCTGGGCCGACTCCCTGAAGCTGCAGGCCGAGATCATCTCCGGCATCGGCGACAACCGGCCCCGCGGTGACGGCCGTTCCCATGTGACGGTGCTGGGGCACCCGCTCACCGCCGAGTCGACCGCCGCCATAGCGGCCACCATCACCTCGACCGGCGGGAACATCGACCGTATCTTCCGGCTGGCGAAGTACCCGGTCACCGCCGTCGAGTTCGCGGTATCGGGCACCGGGACGGCCGAGCTGCGGACCGCGCTGGCGACCGAGGCCGCCGAGATCGGCGTGGACGTGGCGGTGGTCTCGGCCGGGCTGAGCCGGCGGGCCCAGCGGCTGGTGGTCATGGACGTCGACTCCACGCTGATCCAGGACGAGGTGATCGAGCTCTTCGCGGCGCACGCGGGCTGCGAGGACAAGGTCGCCGAGGTGACCGAGCAGGCGATGCGCGGCGAGCTGGACTTCGAGCAGTCGCTGCACGCCCGGGTCGCGCTGCTGGCCGGTCTGGACGCCTCGGTGGTGGACAAGGTCCGCACCGAGGTACGGCTGACCCCTGGCGCCCGCACCCTGATCCGTACGCTGAAGCGGCTCGGCTACCAGGTCGGCGTCGTCTCCGGCGGCTTCACCCAGGTCACGGACGATCTCCAGGAGCGGCTCGGCCTCGATTTCGCCTCGGCCAACACCCTGGAGGTGGTGGACGGCAAGCTCACCGGCCGGGTCGTCGGCGAGGTGGTGGACCGGGCGGGCAAGGCCCGGTTGCTGCGCAGCTTCGCCGAGCAGGCGGGCGTACCGCTGGCCCAGACGGTGGCGATCGGGGACGGGGCGAACGATCTCGACATGCTGAACACCGCCGGGCTCGGTGTCGCGTTCAACGCCAAGCCGCTGGTCCGCGAGGCGGCGCACACCGCGGTGAACGTGCCGTTCCTGGACACGGTGCTCTATCTGCTCGGCATCACCCGGGAAGAGGTCGAGGCGGCGGACGGCCTCGTCGACTGAGCCCGGACAGGTGAGAGGGCCACGGCACCGATGTGGTGCCGGGGCCCTGCGCGTGCGCTCAGTCGTTCGGGGTCCAGTACTCCGTGAGCCTGCCCGCTCCGTGCTCCACGCTCTTCCAGGAGCCGGGGAACTCCACCACGGCGTAGGCGGCGGTGGGAAAACCGTCCCGGGTCATCCGGGCCAGGGTGTCGCCCTCGGCAGAGCCGGAAAGGGCGTCGGCGGCCCCGTGCATCCCGGGGTTGTGACCGATGACCAGGAGGTTGCGCACCTCGTCGGGGGTCTCGTTGAACAGGGCGATCAGTTCGCCGAGGGAGGCCTCGTACAGCCTCTCCTCGTAGACGGTCCGGGGGCGCTGGGAGAATTCATGGACCGCCAGCTTCCAGGTCTCCCGTGTCCTGGCTGCACTGGAGCAGAGGGCCAGATCGAAGTCGATGCCGGAATCGGCGAGCCTGCGGCCGGCCACGGGCGCGTCCTTTCGGCCACGCTCGGCCAGCGGACGCTCATGATCGGAATCCTGTGACCATTCCGCCTTGGCATGCCGGAGAAGGACGATCCTGCGAGGTGTCTCGACGCTCATACATCTCAGCTTCGCATGAAACGCGCCCTCCGGCGCAGGGTGTTGACGGGCTCGTCCGGACAGTTCACGCGCTGGTCCGGGGCGGCTTCGGCTCAGCGGAACAGCAGCTGGAAGCTGCGCTCGATCAGCTGTCCGAGCGCGGGGTCAGCGGTGGCGGCCTGGGCCTGTCCGGGGCTGAGGATCATCAGCAGCAGCGCTGCGAACGCGACGGCGGGCAGGGCGACGGCCCACCAGGGCAGCCGGATCTCGACACCGTCGGCGGCCGGTCGGTGGGACCTGGTGTGTGTCGGTGCCGGCATGTCCGCCTCCGTCAAGTCATCGGGTCGTCACCGAAGAACTTACGGAACGGGGACGGCCGGTCCCATCCGGTGACCCACCCACTCGACCCTGACCCTGGCCCCCTAGGGGAGGGTGGGGCCAGCCCCACCCTCGCCGGGTTCGGGGGGCGTCAGGGCGAGGCGATCGTGGCGATCACACCGATGACGACGGTGATGAGGAGCATCGCCCCGAACACGAGGAGAAGCTTCTTCTGGCCGTTCTGGGGATTCGGATCGAGCACTGGCATGGGGTCAGTGTCGCATCTCAAGCCTCGTCCTCGATCGTCCGGTCCCGGCCGGCGAGGATCCCGGCCGCCATCTGGGGAATCATGAGGCCCGCCATCAGGGCGATCGGCAGCCCCCAGCCACCACTGTGCTGGTAGAGGACGCCCACGAGCAGCGGGCCGGGGATCGAGAGCAGGTAGCCGGTGGACTGGGCGAAGGCGGAGAGCCGGACCACGCCCGCGCCGGACCGTGCCCGCATGCCGATCATGGTGAGGGCGAGCGGGAAGGCGCAGTTGGCGACCCCGAGGAGCAGGGCCCAGGCCCAGGCTCCGGCGGCGGGCGCGAGGTAGAGGCCGCTGTAGCCGATCAGGCCGCAGAGGCCGAGGACGACGACGATGGGGCCCTGGTTCTTGAGCCGGGAGGCGACCCGGGGGATGACGAAGGCCAGCGGCACGCCCATCGCCATGGTGACCGCGAGCAGGAGTCCGGCCGTGCCGGCGGAGACCCCGGCGTCGCGGAAGATCTGCGGCATCCAGCCCATGGTGATGTACGCGGCGGTCGCCTGGAGTCCGAAGAAGCAGGCGAGGGCCCAGGCGGTCCGGCTGCGGGTGATCTTCAGGGCCGGCGCCTCGGAGGCGTTCGCGGCGGCCGGCTCCGGCCGGCCGGGGGCCGGGGTGCGGTCGCGTACGAGGACGATCCAGGGCAGTACGGCGACGGCGGCGAGCACGGCCCAGACGACCAGGCCCGTCTGCCAGTTGCCGCCCAGCGCCCCGGTGACGGGGACGGTGAGGGCGGCGGCCAAGGCGGTGCCGAGGGCCAGGGCCATGGAGTAGAGGCCGGTCATGGTGCCGACGCGGTCGGGGAACCAGCGCTTGACGATCACCGGCATCAGGATGTTGCTGACGGCGATGCCCATCAGGGCCAGGGCGCTGGCGGCCAGGAATCCGGCGGTGGAGCCGATGTACGGGCGGATGACCAGGCCCACCGCGATGGCGGCCATGCCCGCGCAGACGACGGCGCCCGCGCCGAAGCGGCGGGCGAGGCGCGGTGCCATGACGCCGAAGACGGCGAAGCAGAGCGGCGGCACGGAGGTGAGGACGCCGGCCACGCTGCCGCTCATGTGCAGCCCGTCGCGGACCTCTTCGAGGAGGGCGCCGAGGCTGGTGATGGCGGGGCGGAGGTTGAGCGCGGCCAGGACAAGTCCGACGGCGATGAGGCGCAGCAGCCACGGCGAGGGCCCTTCGGCGGCACCGGTGAGCGGCTGGGCCCGGGTGTCGTGGGGTGTGCGCGCGATGGCCTCGCGGTTCAGGGTCGGGGTCTGCGTCTCGTCGTCCGGCATGGAACCATCATAGAATCATGGGATGATTGATTGTCCAATCCGGTCATGGCCCGGCATCCCCCGCACGCGTTGAGAGAATGCGGGAGAGAATCCGGCCCGGACCTCGAGCTCACGAGCAAGGAGCACCATGGCGCTGACGTCCCCTCGGCGTTCGGCACTCTCCGACCAGGTGATCGCCCAGCTGCGGAACCAGATCACCTCGGGCGAGTGGCCGGTCGGCTCGCGCATTCCGACCGAGCCCGAGCTGGTCGAGCAGCTGGGCGTGGCCCGTAACACCGTCCGCGAGGCCGTGCGGGCGCTCGCGCACAACGGGCTGCTGGACATCCGGCAGGGCTCCGGCACGTATGTGATCGCCACGAGCGAGCTGGCCGGGGTGATGCACCGCAGGTTCGCGGCGGCGGACCCCCGGCATGTCGCGGAGCTGCGCTCGACGCTGGAGTCGTCGGCGGCCCGGCTGGCGGCGGTCCGGCGCACCGAGCGGGATCTGCGGCAGCTGGACGCGTTGATGGCGCGCCGGGAGGAGGCCTGGGCCTCGGGCGACGCGGAGGCGTTCGTGGCGGCGGACGCGACGCTGCACCTGGCGGTGGTCGCGGCCTCGCACAACGACGTCCTGACCGGGCTCTACGCCGACCTCGGGGATCTACTGCGCGACTATCTGCGCGGTGATGTGGGTCCCGAGCTGCGGCCGGAGAACCACATGGACCACGGACGGCTGGTCGAGGCGATCCGGGCCGGGGACGCGGAGACGGCGGCGGCCGAGGCGGCGAGCCACGCGCTGAACTGTCTGACGGACCGGGTGTAGCACCGGGAGGACACCCGGCTCGCAGCGGGGCGGGGCGTCGCCTCCGGGGACTCACACCGGGGCGGGGCGGTGGCTGACCCAGGCGGTCGCGACCTCTTTCCAGCAGCGGTCCTCCAGCCGTACGGTCCGGCCGGGCTCGACCGCGACCACCTCGCCGTCCGCGTCGACGTCCCACCACCGGTCGCACTCGGTGTGCAGCCGGACCAGGTCGACGGAGGGGTACGGGTTGTGGCAGTACGCGACGACCCGGGAGCCCTCGACGGTCGTACGGCACTCCGAGCCGGCCGGTTCGGGCTTCGGCGGCGCCATTTCCGTACGGGAGTCGGCTCCCCTGGCGGCGTGCACCCCCAGGGGTATGGCCAGGGCCGCGGCGGCTGCCGAGGCGGCCAGGAGGAGACGGGTTCGTCGGCGCGTGGGGCGCACAGCGATCTCCCTCCCGCAGCCTGACCAGAAGTCCGGTTCCTCCTCATTCTGCGGTGGATCGGCCGGTTTTTCGACCGGAGCGACCACGCACGGCGACGGCCCCCGGTCGCACCACCCCGGGGACGGGGTGACGCGGCCGGGGGCCGTTCGGCTCAGGCGGTGCCCGGTCAGGCGCCCATCATGTGCACGCCGCTGTCGACGTGGATGATCTCGCCCGTGGTGCGCGGGAAGAAGTCGGAGAGCAGGGCGACGATGCTGCGGCCGGCCGGCTCCGGGTCGTTCATGTCCCAGGCCAGCGGGGCGCGGGTGTTCCAGACGTCGGCGAGCTCCTCGAAGCCCGGGATGGACTTGGCGGCCATGGAGCGCAGCGGCCCGGCGGAGATCAGGTTGCAGCGCAGCCCGTCCTTGCCCAGGTCACGGGCGAGGTAGCGGGAGGTGGCCTCCAGTGCGGCCTTGGCCGGGCCCATCCAGTCGTACTGCGGCCAGGCGTACTGGGCGTCGAAGGTGAGGCCGACGATCGAGCCGCCCTCGCTCATCAGCGGCTTGCAGGCCATGGCCAGCGACTTCAGCGAGAACGCCGAGACGTGCATCGCGGTGGCGACGGACTCGAACGGGGTGTTGAGGAAGTTCCCGCCGAGCGCGTCCTGCGGCGCGAAGCCGATGGAGTGGACGACGCCGTCGAGTGAGCCGAGCTCCTCGCGGACCAGGCCCGCCAGCCGGTCCAGGTGCTCCTGGTTGGTCACGTCCAGCTCGATGACCTTGGCCGGCTTCGGCAGCTTCTTGGCGATGCGCTCGGTCAGGGTGGGGCGCGGGAAGGCCGTCAGGATGACCTCGGCACCCTGCTCCTGGGCCACCTTCGCGGCGTGGAACGCGATGGACGACTCCATCAGCACCCCGGTGATGAGGATGCGCTTGCCGTCGAGAATTCCGCTCATGGTGATCAGTGACCCATGCCCAATCCGCCGTCAACGGGAATGACGGCTCCAGTGATGTACGACGCGTCGTCGGAGGCGAGGAAGCGCACGGCGGCGGCGATCTCCTCGGGCCGCGCGTAGCGGCCGAGCGGCACCTGGGCCACGATGCCCTGGCGCTGCTCCTCGGTGAGCACCTGGGTCATGTCGGTGTCGACAAAACCGGGGGCGACGACGTTGAAGGTGATGTTCCGCGAACCGAGTTCACGGGCCAGCGACCGGGCGAAGCCGACCAGCCCGGCCTTGGAGGCGGCGTAGTTGGCCTGACCGGCCGAGCCGAGGAGGCCGACGACGGAGGAGATCAGGACGACCCGGCCCTTCTTGGCGCGCAGCATGCCGCGGTTGGCGCGCTTGACGACCCGGAAGGTACCGGTGAGGTTGGTGTCGAGGACGGAGGTGAAGTCCTCCTCCGACATCCGCATCAGCAACTGGTCCTTGGTGATCCCCGCGTTGGCGACGAGCACCTCCACGGGACCGTGCTTCTCCTCGATCTCCTTGTAGGCCTGCTCCACCTGCTCGGCGTCGGTGATGTCGCAGCGGACCGCGAGGACACCGGCTTCGGTGAGGGCCTGAGGGGGCTCGCCGGAGCGGTAGGTGATCGCGACCTGGTCGCCGTTGTCGGCGAAGGCGCGGGCGATGGCGAGGCCGATGCCCCGGTTTCCTCCGGTGACGAGAACCGAGCGGCTCAACGGATCACCCTTTCCTTGGCGGTCTGGTGCGTGGACCCGGGCGGTCGGGTACGTCGAAAACCTATCGGTACCGTGCTTCGATCGGGGAATCGGGCCCTGACAGTGGCTTGTCCGGGGTGCTGTGGGGTTCCTACAGTCCCGGCCGATGCGTGGTCGGTCCACGCGTCCGCGATATCCCCCGGTGCGGTCACCCTCCGGCGTGGTTCACTGCCGTGGTGTATCGAGAAGGGAACTCCCTGTGCCCCACGAGGTAGATCAGTCATTCCTGGCACTGCCGTCGCGCGCGCTGGCCGACGCGGCGCTCGCCCGAGCGCGGGCCCTCGGCGCGAGCCACGCCGACTTCCGGCTGGAGCGGGTCCGCAGCGCCACCTGGCGGCTGCGGGACGCGCGGCCCGCCGGGGCGTCGGACAGCACGGACCTCGGATACGCGGTGCGCGTGGTGCACGGCGGGGCCTGGGGGTTCGCGTCCGGGGTGGATCTGACGATGGACGCGGCCGCGAAGGTGGCCTCGCAGGCCGTCGCGATGGCCAAGCTGTCGGCGAAGGTGATCGCGGCGGCCGGCTCCGACGAGCTGGTGGAGCTGGCGGACGAGCCGTCGCACGGTGAGCGGACCTGGGTCTCGGCGTACGACGTCGACCCCTTCTCCGTACCGGACGAGGAGAAGGCGGCACTGCTCGCCGAGTGGAGCGGGCGGCTGCTGGGCGCGGAGGGCGTCGCGCATGTGGACGCGTCCCTGATGACCGTGCACGAGAACAAGTTCTACGCGGACACGGCGGGCACCGTCACCACGCAGCAACGGGTGCGGATCCACCCGCAGTTCACCGCCGTCGCGGTGGACGGCACGACCGGCGAGTTCGACTCGATGCGCACCATCGCGCCGCCGGTGGGCCGGGGCTGGGAGTATCTGACCGGCACCGGCTGGGACTGGGACGCCGAGCTGGAGCAGATCCCCGGGCTGCTGGCGGAGAAGATGCGGGCGCCGAGCGTCGAGGCGGGGGCGTACGACCTGGTCGTCGACCCGTCGAACCTGTGGCTGACGATCCACGAGTCGATCGGCCACGCCACCGAGCTGGACCGGGCGCTGGGGTACGAGGCGGCGTACGCGGGGACCTCGTTCGCCACCTTCGACCAGCTCGGCAAGCTGGCGTACGGCTCGCCCGTGATGAACGTGACCGGCGACCGCACGGCCGAGCACGGGCTCGCGACCATCGGGTACGACGACGAGGGCGTCGAGGCGCAGTCGTGGGACCTGGTGAAGGACGGCACGCTCGTCGGCTACCAGCTGGACCGCCGGATCGCGAAGCTGACGGGCCTGGGCCGTTCCAACGGCTGCGCGTTCGCGGACTCTCCGGGCCATGTTCCCGTCCAGCGCATGGCGAACGTGTCGTTGCAGCCGGATCCGGGCGGGCTCTCCACGGAGGACCTGATCGGCGGGGTCGAGCGCGGGATCTACGTGGTCGGCGACCGGTCGTGGTCCATCGACATGCAGCGCTACAACTTCCAGTTCACCGGGCAGCGTTTCTTCCGCATCGAGAACGGCAGGCTCGCCGGACAGCTGCGCGATGTGGCGTACCAGGCGACGACGACGGACTTCTGGGGCTCGATGGAGAAGGTCGGCGGCCCCCAGACGTATGTGCTCGGCGGCGCGTTCAACTGCGGCAAGGCCCAGCCGGGCCAGGTCGCGGCGGTCTCGCACGGCTGCCCCTCCGCCCTCTTCCGGGGCGTCAACATCCTCAACACGACGCAGGAGGCCGGGCGATGAGCCGCGACCACGGAACCGGCTGGGGGTCCGGGGGTCGTCCCCCGGGTAAGCACAGTCTCAACACGACGCAGGAGGCCGGGCGATGAGCCGCGTCAGCAAGCCGCACGAGATCGTCGAGCGGGCCCTGGAGCTGTCCACCACGGACGGTCTGGTGGTCATCGCCGACGAGCAGTCCTCCGCCAATCTGCGCTGGGCGGGCAACGCGCTCACCACGAACGGGGTCACCCGGGGGCGGACCCTGACCGTCATCGCGACCGTGGACGGGGCCGAGGGAACCGCGTCCGGCGTGGTCTCGCGGTCCGCCGTGACCACCGACGACCTGGAGCCGCTGGTCCGCGCCGCCGAGGCCGCCGCCCGGGGCGCGGGTCCGGCGGAGGACGCGCAGCCCCTGGTCAGCGGGGTGCCCGCATCGCCCGACTTCACGGACGCGCCCGCCGAGACCGGCTCGGAGGTCTTCGCCGACTTCGCCCCGGCGCTCGGCGACGCCTTCGCGCGCGCCCGTTCCGGTGGCCGTGAGCTGTACGGCTTCGCCAACCACGAGCTGACCTCCAGCTACGTGGGGACGTCGACGGGGCTGCGGCTGCGCCACGACCAGCCGAACGGGACGCTGGAGCTGAACGCGAAGTCGCCGGACCGGACGCGTTCGGCGTGGGCGGGCCGGGCGACGCGGGACTTCAAGGACGTCGACCCGGCGGCGATGGACGCGGAGCTGGCGCAGCGGCTGCGCTGGGCGGAGCGGCGCATCGAGCTGCCCGCCGGCCGGTACGAGACGCTGCTGCCGCCGACCGCGGTGGCGGACCTGCTGATCTACCAGCTGTGGTCGTCGACCGCGCGGGACGCGGTGGAGGGCCGGACGGTGTTCTCGACGCCGGGCGGCGGGACCCGGCTGGGCGAGCGGCTCGCTCCGCTCCCCCTGACCCTGCGGAGCGACCCGCATGCCCCGGGTCTGGAGTCTGCGCCGTTCGTGATCGCCCATTCCTCCGGCGACAGCGGTTCCGTCTTCGACAACGGGCTGCCGCTGGCCCCGACGGACTGGGTCAGGGACGGGAAGCTGGAGCGGCTGACGACGACCCGGCACTCGGCGGGCCTGACCGGCCTCCCGGTCGCCCCGGGCATCGACAACCTGCTCCTGGAGGGCGGCGGCGAGAAGTCGCTGGAGGAGATGGTCGCCGCGACGGCCGGGCGGGCGCTGCTGCTGACCTGCCTCTGGTACATCCGCGAGGTGGACCCGGCGACGCTGCTGCTGACCGGGCTGACCCGGGACGGCGTCTATCTGGTCGAGGACGGCGAGGTGGTCGGCGAGGTGAACAACTTCCGGTTCAACGAGTCGCCGGTGGACCTGCTGTCGCGGGCCTCGGAGGCCGGGCGTACGGAGAAGACGCTGCCGCGCGAGTGGGGCGACTGGTTCACCCGGGCGGCGATGCCCGCGCTGCGCATCCCGGACTTCAACATGAGCTCGGTCAGCCCGGGGGTGTGACCCGCCTAGACTGACCCGTACATCTCTACCAGGCACAAGGAGCACCGGAACCGTGACGGACATCGTCGACGAGCTGAAGTGGCGCGGGCTGTTCGCCCAGTCCACTGACGAGGACGCATTGCGCAAGGCTCTCGCGGACGGTCCCGTCACCTTCTATTGCGGCTTCGACCCGACCGCGGCCAGCCTGCACGTGGGGCACCTGGTGCAGGTGCTCACCATGCGGCGGCTCCAGCAGGCGGGTCTGAAGCCGCTGGCGCTGGTGGGCGGGGCCACGGGGCAGATCGGTGACCCGCGGCCCACCGCCGAGCGCACGCTGAACGACCCCGAGACCATCGCCGCCTGGGTGCAGCGGCTGCGGGGGCAGATCGAGCCCTTCCTCACCTTCGAGGGCCCGAACGCGGCGACGATGGTCAACAACCTGGACTGGACCGCGGGCATGTCCGCGATCGAGTTCCTGCGGGACATCGGCAAGCACTTCCGGGTCAACAAGATGCTCACCAAGGACTCCGTCGCCCGGCGGCTGGAGTCGCAGGAGGGCATCAGCTACACCGAGTTCAGCTACCAGCTGCTCCAGGGTATGGACTTCCTGGAGCTGTACCGCCGGCACGGCTGCACCCTTCAGCAGGGCGGCAGCGACCAGTGGGGCAACCTCACCGCGGGCATCGACCTGATCCACCGGCTGGAGCCGGGGGCGGCCGTGCACGCGCTGGCGACGCCGCTGATGACGAAGGCGGACGGGACGAAGTTCGGCAAGTCCGAGAGCGGTGCCGTCTGGCTCGACCCGGAGATGACGACGCCGTACGCGTTCTACCAGTTCTGGCTGAACGTGGACGACCGGGACGTCTCCCGCTACCTGCGCATCCTCAGCTTCAAGAGCCGTGCGGAGCTCGAGGAGCTGGAGAAGCTGACCGAGGAGCGGCCGCAGGCCCGTTCCGCGCAGCGGGCGCTGGCCGAGGAGCTGACGACGCTGGTGCACGGCGGCGAGCAGTGCGCGGCCGTGATCGCGGCGTCGAAGGCGCTGTTCGGCCAGGGCGACCTGGCCGAGCTGGACGAGGCGACGCTGAGCGCCGCCCTGTCCGAGGTGCCGCACGCCACCGTCGCCGAGCTGGGTCCGCTGGTGGACCTGCTGGTGGAGGTCGGTCTCGCGCCGAGCAAGTCGGGGGCCCGCCGTACGGTCAAGGAGGGCGGCGCCTACGTGAACAACGTGAAGGTCGTCGACGGCGAGGTCGCGCCGGACGCCGGGGAGCTGCTGCACGGGCGGTGGCTGGTGCTGCGCCGCGGCAAGAAGAACCTGGCGGCCGTGGAGGTCAGCACGGCGGGCTGACCCGCTCAGCACGACGCCGCGGCCGGACACGCTTCTCCTCGCGTGTCCGGCCGCGGCGTTCGATGGAGCGGTGACCCGTCAGGTTCTCTGACGGCGACCGCCCCGGATCTTCTGCCAGGCCATGTCGCCGACGGCGACGACCGCCACGGCGCCCGCCAGCTGGAGCACATGGCGGATCCAGTCGATCCCCTTGGTGTCCTCCACACCGATCCAGCCCGCCACGGCGTTGCCGAGGATGCTGCCGAGGATGCCGAACACGGCCGTCAGCCAGAGCGGGATGTCCTGCTTGCCCGGCAGGATCGCTCTGGCGATGACACCGAGCACCAATCCCACGATGATTGCCCACAACCAGCTCATTTCGCCTCCTCGTACGGCGCGGAGTGCGCGTCCGCCCAGTCTCGGCCCGCCGTCCGGACGCCCGCATGCCCGGTTGGGCCGTCCGGGGGATACCGGGTCTCACCCGTAGGGCGGGCCCCGGTCGCCCGCCCGGCGGATGCCGGGCGTACCGTGGATGCGGCCCGGTCCGTGAGCGTCCGGCAACGACATCTGGTGGTGGAGCATGCTGCGGAAGAACGCGGATTCGGAGGTCATCCGGATCACGGGCGCCCGTCAGGGGCTGACGGAGGACGTCCGCGGCCGGCAGCGGCGCTATGTGATCTCGATGTCGGTGCGCACGGTGTCGGTGGTGCTCGCCGCGGTGCTGTGGAACGTGGAGCGGCATGTGGCGATCGTGGCGCTCGTGCTCGGTGTCCTGCTGCCGTACGTGGCGGTGGTCATCGCCAACGCGGGCCGGGAGAACGTGACTTCGCTGCCGACGACGTTCGTGCCGATGCCGATGCGCCCCGCCCTGGAGGCCGGTTCGGCGGAGCCGGGGACGCGCGGGGCGCGTCGGGCCGGGTTAGGCCGCCGCATGAGCACGGCTGATCCCACGCGTTGCGCGAAGCTCAGGAAAAGCTCAGATCAATCATGACGTTCCGGTGCACCGCACCCCGGTCCCCGTGACATACTTCGAAAGCGCTCCGCATCCCCCGTCGGAGCGATGGACCGACGCCGGGCAGCTCCCCCGTGGCTGCCCGGCGTCGCCTTTTCTCCGGCAGGGGATGCGCCCGCAGGGATGCCTCAGAAGGCCTGCGATCCAGCTGATTTGGCTCGCGAGCACCTGTTCTAGGCTGGGACCCGTGATCTTTCCCGAGACGTCCGCCGAGAGTCCCTCCGGTGCCCCGCTCTGTTCCGCCAAGGGCTGCCGGGCCGCCGCCGTGTGGGTGCTCGCCTGGAACAACCCGAAGCTGCACACGCCCGAGCGGCGCAAGACCTGGCTGGCCTGCGACGAGCACCGGGAGCATCTGTCCTCGTTCCTCGGGGTACGGGGCTTCCTCAAGGATGTCGTGGCGCTGAAGGACTGGGACCCCGGACCCGAGGGCTCGCGGGACGCCTGAGCAGCGGCTCCCGGGCGTCCGGGCGTCAGCCGCCGATCGCCGACATCGGGCGGTCGGGCTGCAGGAAGGACGGGTCGTCCAGTCCGGAGCCCGCCTTCTTGCTCCACATCGCCGTCCGCCAGAGCTGGGCGATCTCCTCGTCCGGCGCGTCCCCCCGCAGCGCCCCGCGCAGATCCGTCTCCTCGCGGGCGAAGAGGCAGGTGCGGACCTGGCCGTCGGCGGTGAGCCGCGTGCGGTCGCAGGCGCGGCAGAACGGGCGGGTGACGGAGGCGATCACGCCTACGCGGTGCGGGCCGCCGTCGACGGTCCAGCGCTCGGCGGGGGCGGAGCCGCGGGACGCGTCGCTCTCGGGGGTGAGGGTGAAGCGGGTGCGCAGCGAGGCGAGGATGTCCCCGGCGGTGATCATGCCGTCGCGTTTCCAGCCGTGCTGGGCGTCGAGCGGCATCTGCTCGATGAAGCGGAGCTCGTAGTCGTGGGCCACGGCCCAGGCGAGCAGCTCGGGGGCCTCGTCGTCGTTGAGTCCCGGCATCAGGACGGAGTTGACCTTCACCGGGGTGAGCCCGGCCTCGTGGGCGGCCTCCAGGCCGTCCAGCACGTCCCTGTGGCGGTCACGGCGGGTGAGGGTCTTGAAGACGTCGGGCCGTAGGGTGTCGAGCGAGACGTTGACCCGGTCGAGGCCCGCGGCCTTGAGGGCGGTGGCGGTCCGCTTGAGTCCGATGCCGTTGGTCGTGAGGGACATCCGGGGACGGGGGGTGAGCGCGGCGCACTGCTCGACGATGGAGACGAGGCCGGGGCGCAGCAGCGGCTCCCCGCCGGTGAAGCGGACCTCGGTGATGCCGAGCCGGGTGACGGCGATCCGGATGAGGCGCACGATCTCGTCGTCGGAGAGCAGCTCGCTCTTGCCGAGCCACTGGAGACCCTCTTCCGGCATGCAGTAGGTGCAGCGGAGATTGCACTTGTCGGTGAGTGACACGCGCAGGTCGGTGGCGACCCGGTCGTAGGTGTCGATGAGCACGGTGGGTCCCTCCCCCGGTGGTGCGATCGGTCTTCTTCGCTTCTGGTTACTTCCGAGCCTACGTGAGACAGGGGACAACGGCGTGGCCCGTTTGCCACGAGGTGCGGCCGGGCCGCGTCGTAGGACTCTACGACGCGGCCCGGCCGCAGGTGGTGGGCGATGAGCCGAACGGACCCGCCCGGCCCGGTGTGCTCAGTGGGCTCCGACGCCGGTGAGGGACTTGACCTCCAGCTCGGCGTACTTGTCGGAGTCGGCCTTCTCCTTGGAGATGAGCGAGCCGATCCAGCCGAGCAGGAAGCCGAGCGGGATCGAGATCAGGCCGGGGTTCTCCAGCGGGAACCAGGCGAAGTCGACGTCCGGGAACATCGAGGTCGGCTTGGAGGAGACGACCGGCGAGAACAGCACCAGCAGGACGGAGGAGGCGAGACCTCCGTAGATGGACCAGAGGGCCCCCTGCGTGGTGAAGCGCTTCCAGAAGAGGCTGTAGAGGATCGTCGGCAGGTTGGCGGAGGCCGCGACCGCGAAGGCCAGGGCGACGAGTCCGGCGACGTTCAGGTCGCGGGCGAGTGCGCCGAGCGCGATGGAGACGATGCCGATCGCGACGGTGGCCCAGCGCGCCGCGCGGACCTCCTCCTTCTCGGTGGCCTGCCCCTTGCGGATGACGTTGGCGTAGATGTCGTGCGCGAAGGACGAGGAGGAGGCGAGGGTCAGTCCGGCGACGACGGCCAGGATGGTGGCGAAGGCGACCGCGGAGATGACCGCGAGGAGGATGGCCCCGCCGGTGGACCCGGAGCCGCCGCCGATCTCCAGCGCGGCGAGTGGCGCCGCGGTGTTGCCGGCCTTGTTGGAGGCGATGATGTCGTCCTGCTTGAGGATCGCGGCGGCGCCGAAGCCGAGCACGATCGTCATCAGGTAGAAGGCGCCGATGATGCCGATCGCCCAGTTCACGGACTTACGGGCGGCCTTCGCGGTGGGCACGGTGTAGAAGCGGATCAGGATGTGCGGCAGGCCGGCGGTGCCGAGGACCAGGGCGATGCCGAGCGAGATGAAGTCCAGCTTCGAGACGCCGGTGGCGCCGTACTTCAGGCCGGGCTCCAGGAAGGCCGCGCCCTTGCCGCTGTTGCTGGCGGCGGTGCCGAGCAGGTCGGAGATGTTGAAGTTGAACTTCAGCAGGATCAGGAAGGTGATGAGCAGGGTGCCCGCGATGAGCAGGACGGCCTTGACCATCTGCACCCAGGTGGTGCCCTTCATGCCGCCGATGGTGACGTAGAGGATCATGAGGATGCCGACCAGGGCGACGATGACGATCTTCCCGAAGTCGCTGGTGATCCCGAGGAGCAGCGAGACGAGGACGCCCGCTCCGGCCATCTGGGCCAGCAGGTAGAAGATCGAGACGACGATCGTGGACGCGCCGGCGGCGGTACGGACGGGGCGCTGGCGCATCCGGTAGGCGAGGACGTCGCCCATCGTGTAGCGGCCGGAGTTGCGCAGCGGTTCGGCGACCAGGAGCAGGGCGACGAGCCAGGCGACGAGGAAGCCGATGGAGTACAGGAAGCCGTCGTACCCGAAGAGGGCGATGGCTCCGGCGATGCCGAGGAAGGACGCGGCGGACATGTAGTCGCCGGAGACCGCGAGTCCGTTCTGGAATCCGGTGAACTGGCGGCCGCCCGCGTAGAAGTCGGAGGCGCTCTTGGTCTGGCGGCCCGCCCACACGGTGATGAAGAGGGTGGCGACGACGAACGCGGCGAACAGCGTGATGATCAGCGGCCGGTGCTCGCTCGCCCCCTCGGTGGCGGCCAGCTGGACGGTGGGATAGAGGGCGTGGGCGGCGCTCATACGTCGGCCTCCATACGGGACTTGATGGCCTCGGCCTTGGGGTCGAGCTTTCCGGCGGCGTGCCGGGAGTAGAGCCAGGCGATGAGGAAGGTGGTGGCGAACTGGGCGAGTCCGAGGACGAGCGCCATGTTGATGTTGCCGACGACCTTGGTGGCCATGAATCCGCCCGCGTAGTTGCAGAGCAGGACGTAGAGCAGGTACCAGGTCACAAAGGCGATGGTCAGGGGGAAGGCGAAGGAACGGTAGGAGCGGCGCAGATCGGCGAACTCCGGGCTCGACTGCTCCGCGACGAACGCCTCGGTGGTGGGCTGGACGGGCCCGGTGGGCGATGTGCCCTCGGGGGGCGGTGCATCGGTAGCCACGGAATCTCCTCGCGACGCGGGTGCGGTGATCTGGGGGACGTTGGGTGTCAAAGGGAGGCCTCGTTACCGGCGGGGGGCGGTGATGTACCTCCTGGACAACGGCACGGAGGGCGCGACGAAGCGGTTCACCGCGTCTTTCGCCTTCTCGTTCGCCTGCGCGGAGGGATTCCCGTTCGGCCGGTTGGCGGGGCATCACCCGTTCACATTCGGCCGCATCGGTCACTCTTCGAACTCACTTGCCCGTAAACGTTGATGTGCCGGGATGATCAGCGATAGCTTCACTCGTCATGTACGCGACCGAACACGCCAGGTGTCCGGTCGTTCGGCACGGATGATGTGGAGAACCCATGGCTCATCTGGCATCGAGACGGACCCGCGCACTCGCGGTGCCCGTCGGACTCGCGCTGACCGCCTCGATCGGCTTCCTGCCGACGGCGACGGCCACGGCGGCGCCCACCGGCGAGCAGGCCGCCGCGAGCGTGCGGACCGACGGGCCGAAGCTGTCCTACGTGGTCAACGTCCGGGGCGGCCACGGCACGGTGAAGGACGTCAAGAAGGCGATCGCCAAGGCCGGCGGCACCGTCGTCATCGCCTATGAGCAGATCGGCGTCATCGTCGTCCACTCGCAGAACCCGGCCTTCGGCGAAACGATCCGCCGCGCACGGGGCGTGGAGTCGGCGGGTGCCACCCGCACGAATCCGATCGTGCCGCAGGCCACGAAGGACATCGGCTCGATAGCGGAGCCGCTCACGGCCGAGCAGGCGGCGGCCGCCGCCGCGGACGCGAAGGCCGGCGAGGACCCGCTGGAGCCGCTCCAGTGGTCGCTGCCCGCGATCAAGGCGGACAAGGCGCACCAGAAGTCGCTGGGCTCGAAGAAGGTGACGGTCGCCGTCATCGACACGGGCGTCGACGACACCCACCCGGACCTGGCCCCGAACTTCGACGAGCGCGCCTCGGCGAACTGCGTGTCGGGCGCTGCGGACACCACCGCCGGCTCCTGGCGTCCGGCGGCGGGCGAGAGCGACCACGGCACGCATGTGGCGGGCACCATCGCCGCCGCGAAGAACGGCGCGGGCGTCACCGGTGTCGCCCCGGGCGTGAAGGTGTCCGGCATCAAGGTGTCGAACCCGGACGGGTTCTTCTACACCGAGGCCGTCGTCTGCGGGTTCCTCTGGGCCGCCGAGCACGGTGTCGAGGTGACCAACAACAGCTACTACACCGACCCGTGGCTGTTCAACTGCAAGAACGACGCCGACCAGGGTGCCCTGGTCGACGCGCTCACCCGCGCCGTGAAGTACGCGGAGCGCAAGGGCACGGTCAACGTCGCGGCGGCGGGCAACTCCCGCCACGACCTGGCGCTCGACGCGATCGAGGACACGACCAGCCCGAACGACACCGAGCCGGTCACGCGGACGATCGACCCGAGCGCCTGCCCGGACATCCCGACCATGCTGCCGGGCGTCGTGACGGTCTCCGCGACGGGTGCGAAGGGCCTGAAGTCCTCGTACTCGAACTACGGCAAGGGCATCATCGACGTGGCGGCCCCGGGCGGTGACTCGACGGTCTACCAGACCCCCGAGCCGCCCGCCGTCAACGGCCTGATCCTCTCCACGCTGCCGGGCGGCAAGTTCGGCTACAAGGCCGGTACGTCGATGGCGTCCCCGCACGTCGCGGGCGTCGTGGCGCTGATCAAGTCGAAGCACCCCTACGCTTCGCCGGCCGCGGTCAAGGCGCTGCTGACGGTGGAGGCGGACGCGAAGGCGTGCGGCGAGCCGTACGACATCAACGGTGACGGCGTCATCGACGCGGTCTGCGAGGGCGGCAAGAGCTACAACGGCTTCTACGGGGCCGGAGTGGTGGACGCGCTGGACGCGGTGCGCTGGTAACGGCACATCGCGGCACGGCCGAGGGCCCGGGGAGATGGTTCTCCCCGGGCCCTCGGGCCTTCCCCGGGCTCACGCCCCCGGCTGGTGCTTCGTCTGGTGCTTCGTCAGCACCCCGAGGGTCAGCAAAGCCTGTGCGGCGATGTACGTGAGCATCACCCAGAAGTCGGGGGCGGGCGCCTGCGGCCACTCGGCGATACCGGTGGCGATGAGCGCGTCCGAGAGCAGGAAGAGCGCGCCGCCGGCCGCCGCGTACGGCCCGAACACGCCCGCCCGCCAGGCCATGGCGGTCAGCAGCAGGCTGTAGCCGGTGAGCGGGATCCGCAGGTCCGCCGGGAGGTCCGGCCAGATCAGCACGAGGAAGACCACGAGGACGAGGGCGTACCCGGCCCCGGTGACCGGCGCCGCGGGGGCCCTTCCTCGCCCCGCTCCCCGCGCGAACAGCGTCAGGTAGCAGACATGGCCGACGGCGAACGACCCCATGCCGACGAGGAAGGCCAGGTCGTTGTCGGCGAGCAGGAAGACATCGCCGCCCCACCCGAACAGCAGGGCAGCGACGAGCAGTCGGGGTGCGCCGCACAGTGCCGCGTACCCGGCGAGCAGCGGCATCAGCAGCGGCTTGGCGACCAGGTGGACGGTCTCGGTCCCGGCGAGGAGCGCGGCGAGGTCGGCCGCGGCGACGAGGAGGAAGGCGAGGAGCACGGGGCGGGCGAAGCGCTCGGCCCGCCCGCCGGCCCCCGTGGAGCCGGGGCGGGCGGCGGTGGCGGTCACAGGGCGCGTTCCGGGGCGGGGGCCTGCGGGGACAGCGTGTCCGGCGAGGACGCGGCGGGCGTGAGGGCCGTGGCGGGCGTGGTGGCCGTGACCGCCGTGCTGTCCGTGACCGCCGTGGTGTCCGTGACCGCCCCCGCCTTCGCCGCCGGCTGCCAGCCCGGCCCGCGGAAGACGCGGCCGGCCCGCTCGCTCCAGGTGTCGGCGGCCCGGACGTCCCGGGCGATGGCGGCGTACTCGTGGGTGGCGACGCGCAACGGGTTGTAGGTGGAGATGTTCTTGGTGAGCCCGTAGACGGGCCGCTCGGCCTCCGCGGCGAAGGACCCGAACATCCGGTCCCAGATGATCAGGATGCCGCCGTAGTTGCGGTCCAGGTAGCCGCCCTGCGAGGCGTGGTGGACGCGGTGGTGGGAGGGGGTGTTGAGGACGTACTCGAAGGGGCGCGGGAGCTTGCCGACCCGCTCGGTGTGCACCCAGAACTGGTAGACGAGGTTGGCCGACTGGCAGAACGCGAGCGCCGCCGGGTGCACGCCGCAGGCGATCAGCGGCAGGTAGAAGGGCCAGACGGTCGCGGAGGTCCAGGGCTGGCGCAGCGCGGTGGTGAGGTTGAACTTCTGGCTGGAGTGGTGGACCACATGGCAGGCCCACAGGATCCGGATCACATGGTGGCCGCGGTGGGACCAGTAGTAGAAGAAGTCCTGGGCGAGGAGCATCAGCAGGACGGTCCACCACACCACGGGCACCCGCAGCGGCGTCAGCTCGTAGACCCCCATGTAGATCGCCAGGATGGGGATCTTCCACAGCAGGTCGAAGCCCAGGCTCCCGAGCCCCATGGTGACGCTGGTTGCGGCGTCCTTGGTCTCGTATCCGGCCGCGTCCTCGTCCGGATGGAGGCGGTAGCTGACCATCTCGATCACGGCGAGCAGCACGAAGGCCGGTATTGACCACAGCACGACATCGGGCAGGTTCGGCTCCATGCGAGCACCGTAGGGCCGTCGACCGGTGAGGGCTAGAGGTTGTTACCCACAAGTATGCGAGACCTGCTGTCAGCAGACTTTGGCACCTTCTGCCAAGAGCCCCGGAAAATACGTGGCGCGCCCCAACACACCTCCCTAAGCTCCCTCTTGCGCGGGGGCGGCTCCGCGGTGTGCTTCCTTCTCCACCTCTTCGAATCCCGCAGCGCACCCACTCTCCGCCCCCGCCCCACACCTCCTCCCTCTCCTCCCCTGGGGCCTGTTTGTCCGTGTCGCCGTCGCTGTCGTCCGTCCTGCTCCGCCGTCTTCGGACGGTGTACGTCGGGGAGGCCGGGCGCCGGCCCGGTGATCCGCCGACCACGACCGGGCTGGTGGCCCTGGAGGCCGAGCTCCTGGATCGCGGGTTCGCCCTCACACCGGCTCTGTACGCGGCCCTCGCGTGGCTCGGGCCCGCCGGACTGGCCGACGCGGGGAAGCGGGTGGTGGGGCACATCGACGCCGAACTCGGCGCGGACCGTACGCACATGCCGCTCTTCCGCAGCTTCCCGGCCTCCGTGCCGGACGACACGCTCCAGCTGTACGTGGACCGGGTGTTCACCCTGCTGCTCCAGTGGCCGGACCAGCCGTGCGTGCTCTGTTCCACCGTCGGCAGCGTGCACCCGGTCGCCCCCTGCGCCCACCTCGTGTGCCGGGCGTGCTGGGACGGCGCCGACTACTCCGGCTGTCCGATCTGCCACCGCCGCACCGCAGGCGACGACCCGTTCCTGAGGCCCGCGCCGCCGCACCGGCAGGTGGAGACGGCGGCCGGGCCGGTGCAGCCGTTGACCCTCGGCACCGACGCGGCGGCGGACGCGGTGACGGCGCTGGGGCGGCTGCTCGCCCGGCGCACCCCGTTGCCTCCGCAGGACCGGGACGACGTCGTGGTGCTGCTGGCCCACACTCCGGCGGAGCTCGGATGGCTTCCGGTGGAGATTCCCGTACGGGAGACGAAGGCGCTGGTTCTGGGCACGCTGCTGCGGGACCGGCGGACCCGGGACGCCGTGCGGGCGGTCCTGCCCGCCCGGCTGACCACCGCCACCGATGTGCTGCGGCTGCTCGCCGTGTGGTCGGGCGGCGGAGCGGACCTGCTGGACACGCCCCGGCACCGGTCCCTGCCGCGCGGGCTGCGGCGCGAACTCCTCGCCGTACTCGACGGACTGGACCCCTCCGCCCTGGTCGAGGACGTCCTGCGGCACCCCGAGCGGTGGAAGCGGGCCGCCGAGACGCTGCACCCGAACGAGCAGCACGCCCGCCACCCCCGGGCCGCCCTGGCCTTCGCCGTGCTGCGGGCGACGCATGTGTCCACGGTGTCAAAGCCGCTCGCGGCGACCCTGGTGCGTACGGCGGCCGAGAACCCGCTCGCCGTACGGGCGGACGGGGCGCTGTTCAAGGCCAACACCTGGACCGGGCGGGTCGAGCAGGCGTTCGCGGCGCGCGAGAGCGCCACCGTGATCGCCCTCCTCGCCCAGCGCCCGGGCACCCTGCTGCGCCGGCTCGACCAGGTGCTGCGGCTGGAGGGGGACGGGACGCTGCCGGACGCGCTGGCCGGCGTGCTGGAGCACGGGCTCGCCGGTGCGGGGCCGGGTCCGCTGCTGGCCGCGCTGGGCCGGCTGAGGATCCGTGACGTTCCCGGCGGGCGGCGGGTCTTCTTCCCCCGGGGCCGGGTGACGCACTCCTACACCCTCGACGACACCCGTCCCCCGCTGCCCGCCCCGACCGTGGAGCGGGTCTGCGCGCTGCTGGAGCGCGAGGTGCTGCGGCGCCTCTCCACCGCGTCCCGCTTCGATCTGGCGGTGCTCGACGAGGGGCTGGCCGCACTCGCCGTGCCCTCCGCCGAGAGCGCGGCGGCCAAGGCGCTGGTCGCGGTTCCCCGCGGCAGTACGCAGCCGTTGCCCGAGGGCGAGGTGCTGCGGATGTTCCTGCACTGGATGCAGCCGCCCGCCGAGACCGTCGACCTCGACCTGTCGGCGGCCTTCTTCGACGCCGACTGGACGTACCTCGGGCTCTGCGACTACACGAACCTGGTGTACCGGAACCGGGTGGCCGTGCACTCCGGCGACCTGACCTCCGCGCCCGCGCCGAGGGGTGCCAGCGAGTACGCAGACCTGGACCTGGACGGGCTCACCCGGGCCGGGGTGCGGTTCGCGATGCCGGTGGTGTTCAGCTACAACAACGTGCCCTTCGAGCTGCTGCCCGACGCGTTCGCCGGGTTCATGGCGCTGCCGTCGGTGGACGGGCGCGTCGCGCACTTCGACCCGCGGACCGTCCGCCAGCGCTACGACCTGATCGGCCACTCCCGGGTCCATGTGCCGATGGTGGTGGACGTGGAGCGGCGCACCTTCCTCTGGACCGATCTGCATCTGCCGCCGTCGGAGGGCTACCACAGCGTGAGCTGGCACATCGACGAGCTGGGCCGGGCGGGCCGGGACCTGTACCAGTACTTCTCCGCGGGCCGTACGACGCTGTGGGACCTGGCGGTGTGGCACGCGGCGGCCCGGACCGGTGAGGTGGCGGTCTCCCGCAGGCACGGACTGGTGCGCTACCGGCGGGCGGCCGGGGAGGACACGGCCGCCTTCGCCGACCGGATACGCACGCTCCGCACCCCGGACGCGGAGGAGCCGCACGGCACGGAGTCCGACGACGGGGACAGGATCGCCGCGGTGGAGCGGGCGGCGGCCGGGAAGCGGGTGCTGCTCGCGGTGGTGAACGGGGACGCGGCCCCGGAGAAGGTGAGCGGCACGGTCTACCGGTTGCTGCCCGGTCCGGTGGACGGCTGCGGTCTCGACCGGGTGGCCGCGGGCGACCTGGTGGCCGCGCTCGGCTGACCCGAAGGCGGCGGGCGGGGAACGGAGTTGCGATTCCGCCCCGCCTCTCCGGTCCCGCCCCACCCGGCCGAATAGGGCACTGTCAGTCGCGGCCCGTATTCTCTGTGACCATGCTCGACGACCACCAGACAGCCGCACCGTGGCCGACCGCCTACCCCCAGGGGTACGCGGTCGTCGACGTGGAGACCACCGGCCTCGCCCGCGACGACCGGATAATCTCCGCCGCCGTCTACCGGCTGGACGCCCTGGGCAACGTCGAGGACCACTGGTACACGCTGGTCAACCCGGAGCGCGACCCCGGGCCCGTCTGGATCCATGGGCTGACGAGCGACGTGCTCGAAGGTGCTCCGCTCTTTCCCGAGGTGGCCGAGGAGTTGTCCGCGCGGCTCGCGGACCGGGTGCTCGTGGCGCACAACGCGGCGTTCGACTGGTCGATGATCGCCCGGGAGTACGCCCGGGCCGCGGTGGTCGCCCCGGTCGAGCAGCGGCTGTGCACGATCGCGCTTGCCAAGGAGCTGCGGCTGCCGCTGCCCAACCACAAGCTGGCCTCCCTCGCCGCGCACTTCGGGGTCGTCCAGCAGCAGGCCCACCACGCCCTGGACGACGCCCGGGTGCTGGCCGAGGCGTTCCGGCCGAGTCTGCACGCGGCGGCCCGGGGCGGGGTGCGGCTGCCGTTGCTGGAGTGCCGGCCGCTGACCGAGTGGTCCGACTCCCCCGTCACCCCGCGCGTCGGGTATCAGACCTCGCGGCAGCCGAACAGCTGGCGGCCCTCGCGCAAGCGGCCGGCCTGCCCGTATCCCAATCCGGGGCGGTACGAGAAGGAGAAGCCGCTCCAGCAGGGGATGCGGGTGGCCTTCTCCGGGGACACCTCGATCGACCGGGAGCTGCTGGAGGACCGGGCGATCGAGGCCGGGCTCCATGTGGCGACCAGCGTGTCGCGGCTGACCAGTCTGCTGGTGACCAACGATCCGGACGCGGCCACCTCCAAGACGCAGAAGGCCAAGTCCTTCGGCACGCCGATCCTGGAGGAGAGCGCCTTCACCCATCTGCTGCGCGATGTGGCCCCCGCCGGCGGGGCGGTCCTGCCGCAGCAGGCGTCCCCGCCGCCACCGGAGGCGACCCCGTCATCGGAGTGAACCGGGCACGACTCGCCCGGCAGCCGCTCGCCCGGGACGGCCCGGCGTCCCACCCTGTGGCGCATGGCACGTTGTGAGGTTTGCGGAAACGACTACGGCATGTCCTTCGAGGTGCACGCGCAGGGCGCGGTGCACGTCTTCGACTGCTTCTCCTGCGCCATCCACCGCATGGCGCCGATCTGCGAGCACTGCCGGGTCCAGGTGATCGGGCAGGGCGTCGAGGCCGACGGGCACTGGTACTGCGGCGCCCACTGCGCCCGCGCCGAGGGGAAGGCGGGCATCGTGGACAAAGTGTGATGGAACGCCTCATTGTCGGGCTTGCCCGGCAGCACCCCTGAGTGCCGCACCCCATGACCCCGGTTGTACGGTCATGGGGTGTACCGCTTCCTGTTGACCCGGCAGTGGGTGATCCTCACCCTGCTCGGCCTCGCGCTGATCCCGACGATGATCGAGCTGGGTTTCTGGCAGTTCCACAAGCACGAGCACCGGGTCGAGCAGAACGCGCTGATCTCGCGGAACCTCGAAGCGCAGCCGGTCCCGGTCACCGACCTCACCTCCGCCGGGCACACCGTCCCCCGCTCGGACTACTGGCGGACGGTCACCGCGACGGGCACGTTCGACACCGGGCACGAGGTGGTCGTCCGCCGCCGGACCTCGGACGACGACCGCATCGGCGTCCACGTCCTGACCCCGCTGGACCTCAAGGACGGCGGCACGGTGCTGGTCAACCGGGGCTGGGTCCCGGCCGCGCCGAACCAGACCGCGTTCCCCGACGTGCCGGCCGCGCCCCGGGGCGAAGTGACCGTCACCGGCCGTCTGAAGGCGGACGAGACGACGGGCAGCAGCGGCATCAAGGACCTGGCGGGGCTGCCGGACCGGCAGGTGATGCTGATCAACAGCGAGCAGCAGTCCCAGTTGCTGTCCCGGAAGGTCCTCGGCGGATACATCGAGCAGACCGAGCCGGTGCCGTCGGGTGATCTGCCCGAGCAGATCGCCCGCCCCGACGACGGCTCGATCGGCCCGCACATGGCCTACGCCGTCCAGTGGTGGCTGTTCGTCGCCGCCGTCCCGGTCGGCTGGATCATTCTCGTACGCCGGGAGAAGCGCGACCGCGAGGAGGCCGCGGCCGAGAAGGCCACCGCCGACGCCCCCGAGCAGCCCGAACCGGCGAGCGCCTGAGCCGCCTTCCCCACCCATCGGGCCATGACGGCTGGTTGACAACCGCCCGGTTCGGGAAAACGCCTGGCGTGACCCCACGCATCGAGGACTACGCCCTGATCGGCGATCTCCAGACCGCCGCGCTCGTCGGCAGGAACGGTTCTGTCGACTGGCTCTGCCTGCCCCGCTTCGATTCCGGCGCCTGCTTCGCCGCCCTGCTCGGCACCGAGGAGAACGGCCACTGGCGCGTCGCGCCCAAGGGAGCGGGCCCCTCGGACACCTGTACCCGGCGCGCCTATGTGAAGGACTCCCTGGTCCTGGAGACGTACTGGGAGACGCGGACCGGCACGGTGAAGGTCGTCGACTTCATGCCGCAGCGCGACAAGGCGCCGGACCTGATGCGGATCGTCGAGGGCGTCAGCGGCACCGTCGACATGAGTTCGGTGCTGCGCCTGCGCTTCGACTTCGGGTCCGTGGTGCCCTGGGTGCGCAAGTCCCACGGCCACCGGGTCGCCGTCGCCGGGCCCGACTCCGTGTGGCTGCGCAGCGAGCCGCCGGTCAAGACCTGGGGCCAGCAGTTCAGCACCTGCTCCTCGTTCACCGTCGCCGAGGGCGAGAGCGTGGCGTTCGTGCTGACCTGGCACCCCTCGCACTCGCCGCGCCCGAAGCTGATCGACCCGCACAAGGCCCTGAAGCACACGCTGCACGACTGGGCGAAGTGGACCGAGCGGTGCACGTACGAGGGGCCCTACCGCGATGCGGTGCTGCGTTCGCTGATCACGCTCAAGGCGCTGACGTACGCCCCGACCGGCGGCATCGTGGCGGCCCCGACCACCTCGTTGCCGGAGGAGATCGGTGGCGTACGGAACTGGGACTACCGCTTCTGCTGGCTGCGGGACGCCACGCTGAGCCTCGGGGCGATGGTCTCGGCCGGCTATCTGGCGGAGGCGGAAGCTTGGCGGGACTGGCTGCTGCGGGCCGTCGCCGGGGACCCGGCCGACCTCCAGATCATGTACGGGCTGGCGGGCGAGCGCCGGCTCCCGGAGATGGAGCTGCCCTGGCTCGCCGGGTACGAGCACTCCCGTCCGGTGCGGACCGGGAACGCGGCCGTGCGTCAGCGTCAGCTGGATGTGTACGGCGAGGTCATCGACGCGCTCCGCCTCGCCCGCGTCGCCGGGCTCGACGACAAGCCGCACGCCTGGAACCTCCAGCTCAGTCTGCTCGGCTTCCTGGAGTCGACCTGGCGCGAGCCGGACGAGGGGCTGTGGGAGATCCGCGGCGCGCGGCGGCACTTCGTGCACTCCAAGGTGATGGCCTGGGTCGCCGCCGACCGGGCGGTGCGCTCGCTGGAGGAGAACCCGGAGCTGCCGGGCGACGCCGACCGGTGGCGGGCGATGCGGGACGCCGTGCACGCCGAGGTCTGTGAGAAGGGGTACGACCCCGAGCGGAACACCTTCACCCAGTCCTACGGGTCACGGGAGCTGGACGCCTCGACGCTGCTCATCGTGCGGACCGGGTTCCTGCCGCCGGACGACCCCCGGGTGATCGGCACGGTCGACGCGGTCCGCGCCGAGCTGGGCAGCGACGGGCTGGTCCGCCGCTACAGCACCGAGGGCGGCTCCGTGGACGGGCTGCCGGGCGACGAGGGGGCGTTTCTCGCCTGCTCGTTCTGGCTGGTCGACGCGTTGCAGCGGATCGGCAGGCCGGACGAGGCGCGGGAGCTGTTCGAGCGTCTGCTGGAACTGCGCAACGACCTGGGGCTGCTGGCGGAGGAGTACGACGTGGCGGCGGGGCGGCAGCTCGGCAACTTCCCGCAGGCCTTCAGCCATATCGGACTGGTGAACTCCGCTGTCGACCTCGCCGGGGACGACCCGGCAGGATAGGGCCATGGATCTTGGATTGAAGGACCGCGTCTACATCGTCACCGGAGCGACCCGGGGCCTCGGCAACGCCACGGCCCGGGCGCTGGCCGCCGACGGCGCGAAGGTGATCATCACCGGCCGGGACGAGAAGTCCGTCGAGGAGGCCGCCGCCGAACTGGGCGGGGACGTACTCGGGCTCGCCGCCGACAACGCCGACCCGAGCGCCGCCCAGCGCCTGGTGGACACGGCGCGGGAACGTTTCGGGCGGCTCGACGGCATCCTCGTCAGCGTCGGCGGACCCGCTCCCGGCTTCCTCGCGGACAACACGGACGACCAGTGGCAGACGGCGTTCGAGACGGTGTTCCTGGGGGCGGTACGGCTGGCCCGGACGGCGGCGGCCGCGCTCGGCGAGGGCGGCGTGATCGGCTTCGTGCTCTCCGGGTCGGTCCATGAGCCGATCGCGGGGCTGACCATCTCCAACGGGCTGCGTCCCGGACTCGCCGGTTTCGCCAAGTCGCTCGCCGACGAGCTGGGCCCGCGCGGCATCCGGGTGTTGGGCGTGCTGCCCGCCCGGATCGACACCGACCGGGTCCGCGAGCTGGACGCGCTGTCCGGCGACGCGGAGGCCGCCCGCACCGCCAACGAGGCACGGATCCCGCTGCGGCGCTACGGGACGCCGGAGGAGTTCGGGAAGACCGCGGCCTTCCTGCTCTCCCCCGCCGCCTCCTACCTCACGGGGATCATGGTCCCGGTCGACGGCGGGTACCGGCACGGCTTCTGAGACCCGCCTGCCGCGGTTACGCCCATGGGCCGTCAGGACACCCGTTCCGCGCGGTGCTTGACGGCCTTGAGGCGCACCTCGGCGGGGAGCTCGTCCAGACCCGCCGCATCGCGTGCGTGCGCCAGCGCCCCGTCGGCGACCGCCTGCAGCGTCCCGAGCGGCGCGGCGTGCGGTTCCATCAGCAGCCGGAGCCGGGAGCGGGGCGCGGTGCGGCGGCCGGTCAGCATCGCCTGGGCGCGGGCCACTCCGTCCAGTTCGCCCGCCTCCGCGGCGAGCACGCCTTCCAGGGCCCGGCCCCGCAGCTGGGCCCCTTCGCCGTCGCCGCTGTCCACCAGGACCTCGGTGAGCCGGCCGCGGCGGAACTGGGCGAAGAACCAGCACAGGGCGAGGACCACGAGGACGGCCAGGACGGCGATCACGACCGGCCACCACCAGCCCTCGTCGCGCCAGCGGTGCCGGTCGGCCACGCTGAGCAGGACGTCGTTCTTGCCGTCCCAGGGCCACCAGGACGGTACGGACGCGCCGAGGCCGGTGGCGAGCACGGCTCCGCCGACGACGACCAGCACCAGCCCGGCCAGGGCCAGCAGGACCCGGTTGACGGTGGAGCGCATGCGGCTCATCCCTTCTTCGCCGGTCGGTGCACCTGGACGGAGAGGGCCGGCGGCCTGGCCAGGCCCAGTTCCCGGACGGCCTCCGCCAGCACGGCGTCCAGATCGGTCCGTACGTCGTCGAGTTCCCGGAAGTGCGAGAGCGCCCGCACCTTCGCCTTCCGCCGCCCCATCCTGACCCGCACGGACTGCACGCCGGACACCTCGACGGCCCGGTCCCGCAGCACGAGGGCCGCGGCGGTGCGGTCCAGGCCGGCCCGGATGTCGGCGCGGTCGCGGCGCATCGGCAGCAGGTCACGCAGTCCGGGGGTGAGGGCCAGCAGGATCAGCCAGAGGCCGATCGCCGCGGCCACCCCGGCTCCGACGAGCACGGGGGTGTCGTCCAGGCGCTGTTCGGCCAGGCCGTCGGCGAGGGAGCGCCGCCACTGCATGGCAGGGTGATCGGCCCGTACGGCGGCGATGTCGTAGAGGAGCAGTCCTGCCGCACCGAGGAGCACGAGGGCCAGCAGGGCGGCCGGGACCCGGCGGGCGGACCAGAAGCGGCCGGCCCGGCTGTCGCCCCGCTCCAGGGTGGGGACCGGTTCGCGGGCTTCGGCCGGCGCGTCCGGGGCGGGGGTGTGCGCGTCGTCGCTCTGCTCCACGGTGGGCATCCGCCGGGTGGAGCCGGTCGGTTCGCCGGGGTCGGTCATCGGATCCTCCCGTGTGCGGCGTTCGCTCCGGCGGGGTGCAGCCGTTCGACCTGGACGGCCACTTCGGGCACCTCCATGCCGGCCAGCGCCTTGACCCGCTGGGCGACCCGGCGGCGTACGGCACCGCACTGGCGGCCGATGTCGCTGGGGTAGCCGAGCTCCAGGCTGACCCGGACCCGGGCGGCGTCACGGTGCACGGTGACCGTGGCACGCGGCGACGCCCCGTCCGCGGGCGGTTCCTCCACCGCTTCCTTCGCCGCCTGGGCGGCGATCTTGGCGACGACACGGTCGGCGATCCGGGTCTCACCCCGTTCGGCGGCGGCGACCCGGCCGGTCACCGCCGTCACCGTCGCCGGTCGCCGCGCTCGCGACTCCGGAAGAAGTCGCCGGGCTCCAGGTCACCGTCCAGGAAGCGGCCGGCGATGAAGCCGATCGCGCCCAGCGCGGCCACCAGGACGAAGGCTCCGAAGCCGCCGAAATATCCGGCGAACCCGAGCGCCATGCCGGCCAACAGACCGGCGACAGCCATGCTCATCGTGTCTCTCTCCTCAACTGCCGTGCGACGGAGGTGCGGAAGGGCTACTGGACCCGCTGCTCGGTCTCGTCCTCGTCATCGTCCTCGTCGGGCAGCTTGACGTCGCTGACCGCGATGTTGACCTCGACGACTTCGAGACCCGTCATGCGCTCGACCGCGGAGACGACGTTCTCGCGGACGTCGCGGGCCACGTCGGCGATGGACACGCCGTAGTCGACGACGATCTCCAGGTCGAGGGCCGCCTGGGACTCGCCGACCTCCGCCTTCACACCGCGGGTGACGGATTTGCCGCCGCCGGGGACCCGGTCGCGGACCGCGCCGAACGTGCGCGACAGGCCGCTGCCCATGGCATGGACGCCGACGACATCGCGTGCCGCCATCCCGGCGATCTTCTCGACGACGCCGTCGGCGATGGTGGTACGGCCGCGGGTCCCGGGGTCACCGCCGCCGCGCTTGCCGAGGGACTTGTCGCCCGAACCGCCGGTGGGGTTGTTGCGCTGTGAGCTCTCAGTCATCGCCGCTCTTCCCTTCGGGACAGGGTTGGACTTCCTTGCCCACGTTAAGTGCGCTTTCCCCATCCCGCGCCGCGGATGCGGCAGGCTGGGGCGATGACTACGGCGCGGGGCCCGCGGAGGGCCGACGGATGGACCGCTGGGGTACGGGAACGGCTGGGTCTGGGCCGGCTGCTGCCGCTGGGCGGTCCGGCGGACGGCGTGTGGATCGCGGAGACGGCTGCCGCGTCGGTGCTGCGCGCGGCGGCCCGCCCCGGGGCGGTGCTCGGGGAGCTGCGGATCGGCCTGGCGGACGAAGCGGCCCCCGGAGAGGCCTTGGTGGAGGGCGACCCGGTGGCGGGCGGCGCGCGGGCCGGGGGCGGCCCCGCAGGTGCGGGGGTCTCTGCGGCCCCGGGAGGCCCGGCATGGCCCCCGGCTCCGCCGAGCGCGCTGCCGCCGGGGCCGCTGCGGATCGACGCGGAGTTCGCGGCGGCCCCGGACCGCCCGCTGCCGGACACCGCGGCGGCCCTGCGCGCGGCGCTCCTGACGGCTGCCGCGGCCCGGCTGGGCCTGGAGATCGCCGAGGTGGACCTGACGGTGACGGCATTGCTGGAGGACGGTGCGCCCGATCAGGTGACCGAGACTCCGGCCGCGCCGACGGCCCGGGGCGCGGAGCCGGAGGGTCCGATGGCGAAAGCGGCCGCCGGGGCACCGGGCGTCGTCTCGCTGACCCGGGTCCTGGGCAGCCCGGTGCATACCGCGCGGGACCACGTACGGGTCGAGGTGGCGACGGCCGGGGACCGCCGGGCGCTGGATGTCGCCCGGTCGGTGCGTACGGCGGTGGCAGCGGCCACGGAGGAACGGCTGCCGGTGTCGGTGCTGGTCACAGACGTGGTGGGGCCGGGGCGTGCTCCGGCGGGCGAGCCCGGCGGGGCACCGTCCGACGTCGCCGGCTGAGGCCGGCGGAGAGGGATTGCGGCCGGGACGACGCGTGACGGGGCCGCGCGCGGCCCCGTCGGGGTCTCAGTCGGTGAGGCCCGCCAGGTCGCGGAGGCGGCGGCCCTGGGCGGCCCGCTCGGCGATGCGCTGCTGCTCGTAGTCGCGGGAGAGAGCGCCGGCGAGGAGGGCCTTCGTCTCGACGACGGCGTCGCGGGGTGCCGCCAGCAGGGCGCCGGCGAGGTCGCGGGCCGCCGCGTCGAGCTGGTCGGCGGGGACCACGAGGTTGGCGAGGCCGGTGCGCTCGGCCTCCTCCGCGTGGACGAAGCGGCCCGTGGCGCAGATTTCGAGCGCGCGGGCGTACCCCACGAGGTTCACCAGGGGGTGGGTGCCCGTGAGGTCGGGAACGAGACCGAGGCTGGTCTCGCGCATGGCGAACTGCACGTCCTCGGCGACGATGCGCAGATCGCAGGCGAGGGCGAGCTGGAAGCCGGCGCCGATGGCGTGGCCCTGGACCGTCGCGATCGACACGAGGTCGTTGCGGCGCCACCAGGTGAACGCCTCCTGGTACTCGGCGATGGTCGCGTCGAGTTCGGCCTCCGGGCCGCGCGCCATGTCGAGGAACGACGGCTCGCCGTCGAAGCCTTCGGGAGTGAAGGCCTGCCGGTCGAGGCCCGCGGAGAAGGACTTGCCCTCGCCGCGGAGCACGACGACCCGCACCGTGCCGGGCAGCGCCCGTCCGGCCTCGGTCAACGCCCGCCACAGAGCGGGAGACTGAGCGTTGCGCTTGGCCGGGTTGGTGAGCGTCACCGTGGCGACGGCATCGTCGACGGTGAGCCGTACGCCGTCCTTGTCGAGCACAGTGTCGAGCGAGGTCATGGGGCGCCTCCGGATGGGGTGCAGTCAGCACTCGGTATTAAGTGACTGAACAGTAACCACCCGGGCGACCTTGCGGTCAGCCGGGTGGCCACCCCGAATCCGTCGGTCCCGAATGACGCCGACGACGCCGAAATTCTGAGGCCTCAGGCCGAAGCGGCCTTCTTGCCCCGTGTCGCGCCGCCGCGTCCTCGCAGCGTCACTCCGGACTCGCTGAGCATCCGGTGGACGAACCCGTAGGAGCGGCCGGTTTCCTCGGCCAGCGCCCTGATGCTCGCACCGGAGTCGTACTTCTTCTTCAGGTCTGCCGCGAGCTTGTCACGCGCGGCGCCGGTAACCCGGCTGCCCTTCTTCAGAGTCTCGGCCACCCGTGCCTCCTCATGGGAAGTGCGCTCTGGACTTCTCATGATCACCCCTCCCGCGCTTCCTGGCCACCCATTCGGCAAGGTCCGTGCGAGCGGTTTCCCCGACGAAGAGCGCGCCGACACGAGCGGAATCCCCGATTCCCGCGGGCGCACGAGGGCGCACGGCCCTCACCGACCGGAGAACCGGCAGGTCAGGACCGTACGGGGAGGAGTATCCGGAAAAGGGGCGCGCGCCGGGTGAGCGCCGGGCGCACCACCGGAGTACGAGACGCTCTCACGCAGATGACGGATCACGCGTAGGCCGAATGATCCATCACCGGCGGATCGGGCAGGGGCCCGGGTGGATCAGGCGAGGGCGACGAGGTCGCGGTAGTCCGCTCCCCAGAGGTCCTCGACACCGTCCGGGAGCAGGATGATCCGCTCCGGCTGGAGCGCCTCGACGGCACCCTCGTCGTGGGTGACGAGGACGACGGCGCCCTTGTAGGTGCGCAGCGCGCCGAGGATCTCCTCGCGGCTGGCGGGGTCGAGGTTGTTCGTCGGCTCGTCGAGCAGGAGCACGTTGGCGGAGGAGACCACCAGGGTCGCGAGCGCGAGCCGGGTCTTCTCGCCGCCGGAGAGGACGCCCGCGGGCTTGTCGACGTCGTCGCCGGAGAAGAGGAAGGAGCCGAGCGTCTTGCGGACCTCGACGAGGTCGAGGTCGGGGGCGGCGGAGCGCATGTTCTCCAGGACCGTGCGCTCCGGGTCGAGGGTCTCGTGCTCCTGGGCGTAGTAGCCGAGCTTGAGGCCGTGGCCCTGGATGACCTCGCCGGTGTCGGGCTTCTCGGCGCCGCCGAGCAGGCGCAGCAGCGTGGTCTTGCCGGCGCCGTTGAGGCCGAGGATGACGACGCGGGAGCCCTTGTCGATGGCGAGGTCGACGTCGGTGAAGATCTCCAGCGAGCCGTACGACTTGGACAGGCCCTCCGCCATCAGCGGGGTCTTGCCGCAGGGGGCGGGCTCGGGGAAGCGGAGCTTGGCGACCTTGTCGGAGACCCGGACGGCCTCCAGGCCCGCCAGCAGGCGGTCGGCCCGCTTGGCCATGTTCTGGGCGGCGACGGTCTTGGTGGCCTTGGCGCGCATCTTGTCGGCCTGCGAGTTGAGCGCGGCGGCCTTCTTCTCGGCGTTCTGGCGCTCACGCTTGCGGCGCTTCTCGTCGGCCTCGCGCTGCTGCTGGTAGAGCTTCCAGCCCATGTTGTAGATGTCGATCTGGGAGCGGTTGGCGTCGAGGTAGAACACCTTGTTGACGACCGTCTCGACCAGTTCGACGTCGTGGGAGATCACGACGAAGCCGCCGCGGTAGGTCTTGAGGTAGTCGCGCAGCCAGACGATGGAGTCGGCGTCGAGGTGGTTGGTCGGCTCGTCCAGGAGCAGGGTGTCGGCGTCCGAGAAGAGGATCCGGGCCAGCTCGACGCGGCGGCGCTGACCGCCGGAGAGGGTGTGCAGGGGCTGGCCGAGCACCCGGTCGGGCAGGTTGAGCGCGGCGGCGATGGTGGCGGCCTCGGCCTCGGCGGCGTACCCGCCCTTGGTGAGGAACTCCGTCTCCAGGCGCTCGTACTTCTTCATCGCCTTCTCGCGGGTGGCGCCCTTGCCGTTCGCCATCCGGTCCTCGTTCTCGTGCATCTTGCGCAGGATCTCGTCGAGCCCGCGGGCGGAGAGGATGCGGTCGCGGGCGAGGACGTCGAGGTCGCCGGTGCGCGGGTCCTGCGGGAGGTAGCCCACCTCGCCGGACTTGGTGATGGTGCCGGCCGCGGGGGCTCCTTCGCCGGCGAGGCACTTGGTGAGGGTGGTCTTGCCCGCTCCGTTGCGGCCGACGAGGCCGATGCGGTCGCCCTTGGCGATACGGAAGGAAGCGGACTCGATGAGGATGCGGGCGCCGGCGCGCAGCTCGATGCCGGAAGCGGTGATCACGGGAAGAACTCCAGGGCAGTCAGGACGGCGGAGGGACGAGGGCGGAGGTCTCTCGACGCCGCTAATGCACAAGGAGGTAGGCCATACGGCCATTCTACTGGCGGTGCGCAACTGCTTTTCCGCGTGCCCGGGGGGACGAACCGTCCGATACTCGGCCCAGGGCGGCACGCCGTCGCCCGCCCGATCCCGAGGGTGGTGCGAGCGTGCAGTTCGACGACGACGCCGATCTGGACACCTCCGAGGTCCAGGACGTCCGCGGCAGCAGGATCCCGGGCGGGCGGGCCACCGTGGGCGGGGGCATCGCCGGGGTGATCGCCCTGATCCTGGGGCTGCTCTTCGGTGTGGGCCCCGATCAGCTCGGGCTCTCCTCCGACGGCGCGGACCCGGCCGCGACCTCCTCGTCGGCCGGGCAGGTGCAGGAGAGCTGCCTGAAGGGTCAGGACGCGAACAGCCGGGAGGACTGCCGGACGGTGGCGGTGGTCAACAGCGTGCAGGACTTCTGGCGGCTGGAGTTCCAGCGGCGGGACGCCACGTACGCGGGGGCCCGGACGGTCCTGTTCAGCCGGCAGGTGGGCACCGCCTGCGGGGCCGCCACCTCGGCGGTCGGGCCGTTCTACTGCCCCGGCGACCGGAAGGTCTATCTGGACCTCGGGTTCTTCGAGGACCTGCGGACGAAGTTCGGCTCCAGCGGCGGCCCGTTCGCGCAGGCGTACGTGGTGGCGCACGAGTACGGCCACCATGTGCAGAACCTGATGGGCACGCTGGGCCGGTCGCAGGACGGGCGGCAGGGCGAGAACAGCAACGCGGTGCGGGTGGAGCTGCAGGCCGACTGCTACGCCGGGGTCTGGGCGCACCACGCCACGACGACGCCGGACGAGTCGACGGGCCGGCCGCTGATCACCGAGCTGACCCGGGCGGACATCAGGGACGGCCTGGACGCGGCGGCCGCGGTCGGCGACGACCGGATCCAGGAGCGGTACCAGGGCCGGGTCACCCCGGAGTCGTGGACGCACGGTTCGGCCGCGCAGCGGCAGCAGTGGTTCTCCACCGGGTTCAGCACGGGCGACATGGAGCGGTGCGACACGTTCGCGTGAATCGGGAAGGCCGGTCCGGCACAGCCGGTCCGGGACGGCCTGCCGTTGTCCGTGCCTGGTGGAAGACTGAGACGCGGATCACATCGGACGGTGCGGACGGCAGGAGAGGTGAGTGTCATGGCGGACAGGGCGAGCGGGGTTCCGACGATCTACCCGACGATCCTCTACGACGACGCGAGGGCGGCGATCAGGACACTGACGCAGGGCCTCGGGTTCACCGAGGAGGCGGTCTACGAGGGTGAGAACGGCAGTGTGCTGCATGCCGAGCTGTCCTTGGGCAACGGCAGGGTGATGCTCGGCTCCAAGGGGCGCGAGGGCCTGTTCGCGCGGGCGATGGCGGGCGCGGGCCCGGCGGGGGTGTACGTGGTGGTCGACGAGGTGGACGAGCACTGCGCCCGGGCCAGGGAGTTCGGCGTGGAGATCCTGATGGACCCGACCGACCAGGACTACGGCTCCCGGGACTACATGGCGCGGGACGCCGAGGGCAATGTGTGGAGCTTCGGGACGTACGCCCCGGGGTCCGCCGCCTGAGCGAGGGCCCGGGGCGTAAGGATCCGGGGCGTACGGATCAGGCTCCTCCGGTGTGCACCTGGAAGGCGGCCCGGCGGACCGCTTTGGCCAGGGCCGGGTCCGGGTGGGCCGCTGCCAGGGCGACCAGGACCTGGACGGTGCGGGGGTGGCCGACGGCCCTGACCTCGTCGAGGAGGGCCGGGACGGTGCCCTGGACGGCGGAGTCGAGGTGGCGCACCAGCAGGCCGGTCTCGCCGTGGTCGGCGACGGCGGCGGCCGTGTCGACCCAGAGCCAGGTGGCCTCCTCGCGGCTGAGGACGTCCTGCGCGTCGTCGGGGTCGTTGCCCTCGTACTCGGCGAGCCAGAGCAGCGCGTAGGGGCGCAGCGAGGGTTCGGCGAGCACGGCGCGGACCTCGGGTTCGGCGGGGCCGCCGACGACGCGCAGCGCCTCGAAGGCCAGTCCGCGCAGCAGCGCGTCCTCGCCCCGGGCGACGGCGAGCAGTTCGGCGACGGCGCTGCGGACGGTGCGGGCGGCGAGCCAGGCGCGGTACTCGTCGCGGGCCGGTCCCGGGGTGAGGCGGGCGCAGCCGAGGAGCATGTCGGCGGCGGACTGTTCGATGTTTCCGGCTGGGCTCTGGGCGGCGACGCAGATCTGTTCCAGCTTGACCCAGACCGCCCAGTTGCCGAGCGGGGTGAGGGTGGCGTGCCCGGTGCCGAGGGTCAGCGCCCCGACGGCGGCCAGTCCCTCCAGGGCCCAGTCGAGCAGCAGGGCGTTGAGGTCGGCGCTCCGGGCGGGTCCGGCGGTGGCGGCCCGGTCGGCGGCGGTCCCGGCCGGGGCGGCGGGCGCGGTTCTGCCGGGGCCCAGGGGCACTTCGCAGCGCTCCTCGTGGAGTTCGGCGACGCGCTGGCCGAGGAGGTCAAGCAGGGCGGGGACGGTGACGGGTCCCGCGGAGAGCTGGAGGAGCGAGAGCACCTGGGGCACGGCCTCGACGGCTTCGGCGACCGCGCCCGCCTCGATGCCCTCGGGTGCGGCGTGGACGAGCGACCAGGCGTCGAAGAGCGCGACCCAGCCGCGCAGCACGGCGGAGTCGTCCCGGTCCCAGGCGCGCAGCCGCCAGCCGGGGCGGGCGGTGTCGCCGTGCAACTCCACGAGTCCGGCCAGCCGGGCCCGGTCCCAGCCCGCGCGGACCTGCGCCGGGGAGAGCTCCAGGGCGGTGGCCGCCCGTTCGAGGGCGTGGGCCGCGAGCGGGGCGGCGGTGCCCGGCCCCGGGGTACCGGCCGCCCAGTGGGCGATGCGCACGGCGTCGGCGAGCACCGCCCTGGCCTGGCGGGCCAGTTCCGCGCGGGGCGGGGTGCCCTCGGGGGGCCGGGGAGCCGGCCGGGTGCGCCGGGTGGTCACGGCCTTGCGGGCGGTGGCAAGGGGTCGCGGGCGGACAAGTCGCAGCCTGGAGTCGCGCGGAGTACGGGACGTCACGGGAGCAGTCTTGCCCCTGACGGCCCGAAAGCCCAAACGGAAGCCGTTTCACTGGTACGTGAAAGGTTCCCCGGGCGGGGCGGCAAGGGGGAGAGTTCACCCCATCGGCTCACATCAGGGGCGTGAGGAAGCGTCGCAGGGTCTCTTCGTAGCGGGCCGGGCCGGCATTCCACATCGACGCATGCGGAGCCTGCGGTACGGCGTGCAGGCTGACCAGATCCGCGCGGCGGGCGGCGAGTTCGCGGGAGGGGCCCCACGGGGCGAGCGTGTCGTCGGGGCCGTGCAGGATCAGGGTCGGGGTGCGCAGGGAGGCCGGTACGGAGGTCTCCAGCACCGGGGTGGCGCCCATGCCGGTGCGGCCCTGGGCGGCCCGGACGGCGAGGGGCAGCAGGGCGGCCGGGACGCCGCGGGCGGCGGCCAGGGCGCGCAGGGTGACCTGCCAGTCCAGCACCGGGGAGTCGAGGACGATGCCGCTGATCCGGTCGCGGAGCGGGGACTCGACGGCGGCGTACAGGGCCATGGTGGCGCCGGTGGACCAGCCGTGGACGATCACGTTCCGGGCCCCGTACCGCAGGGCGTGGCGGAGGGCGGCGTCGAGGTCGCGCCACTCGGAGGCGCCGAAGTGGCCGAGGCCGTCGGCGGGGCGGGGGGCTCCGGGGTCGCCGCGGTAGGCGAGGTCGAGCACGGGGAAGCGCTGCTGGTGCAGGAACGGCATCAGGTTCATGGGGTGGGCCCGGGTGGCGCCGAGGCCGTGCACGGTGATGATCCAGGTGTCGCGCGCGCCGGGGACGTACCAGGCGGGGAGGGGCCCGAGCTCGCCGGGGATCTCGACCTCCTGGTGGGCGAGGCCGAGGTCGCTGCCGGGGTCGCCGCCGTACAGGGCGGGGGTGAGCCGGACCTTCAGGCCCGGTTCGAGGATTCCCCGGCCGACGCTCTCCAGCCTCCGGACGACCGTGTCGGCGCCTTCGGAGGCTCCGTCGACGACGGGCCCGACCACCGCGTGGACCCCGGATCCGGCGAGGCCCCAGGTGCCGGGCCGGAGCGCCGAGAAGGACCGGGTCAGGGTGACCTGCCCGGCCGCGGTGGCGTGCACGGTGAGTCTGCGGTCGGCGGGGAGAGGACGTCCGGGCGTCGCCTTGAGGGCGGCGTCGCCGGCGTACCGGCCGGCCGCGACCGCTGCCGCACCGACGCCGAGGATCGAGGTGACGGCCGCTGCCGTCGCGGTTACCGGGCGCACCGCTTCAGTGTCGTGCGGCGGGAGGCGGGCTGCCAGCGGACGGGGGCCGTACGGGGCGGGACCGAGGCCCCGCCGGGCCCGCCCCGGTCCCGGCCCCGGGCGGCGCCCGGTCAGCCGCGCTGGCCGTACCCCTTGAGCGCTTCGGTCACCTCGGCCAGCTGGGCCGTGGTGAGCAGGGCCGGGGTGCGGCCGGGCAGCGAGCTCGCGGTGAGCCAGAGGCGGCACAGCCACTCCAGTTGGGCGGTGCGGTCGTAGGCCTGGTCGAGGGTGTCGCCGTAGGTGACGGTGCCGTGGTTGGCGAGCAGGCAGCCGGTGCGGTCCCGGAGGGCTTCGAGCATGGCGTCGGCCAGCTCCGGGGTGCCGTAGCGGGCGTAGGCGGCGGTACGGACGGGGCCGCCGAGGATGGCCGCCGCGTAGTGGACGAGCGGGACCTCGGGGACGAGGGTGGAGACGGCGGTGGCGTGCACGGCGTGGGTGTGGACCACGGCGGCGGCGTCGGTGGAGCGGTAGACCGCGAGGTGGAGGGGGAGTTCGCTGGTCGGCCCGAGATCCCCGATGACCTGGTTTCCCTCCAGGTCGACCCCGACCGTGTCGCCGGGTCCGAGCCGGTCGTAGGGCACTCCGCTGGGCGTCACCAGGACGAGGTCGCCGACGCGGGCGGACACATTGCCGGAGGTGCCGACGACGAGGCCGTCCGCCGCGCTCCGGCGGGCCGTGTCGACGACGTCCCGCCAGGCCCGACGGACGGATTCCGGCTGCTGCTCGCTCATGGGGCGAGCGTAGGTGGGCAGACGCGCAACCGGAACGTCACCCAGGGCGTGACGGGGATCTCTTCCGGGTGCCGAACTGCCGTTCAAAATGTTCGCCAACGGGCCGCAAAGGGCAGTCCACGCCGCGCCCCACCGGCCTCGCACAACCCCACCCGCACACAAGCGGAGGCACCCCACTCCGCTTGGGGTCACCGTAGCGCCCTGCCCAGTTCATCTTCCGTTCACCCAGGTTGCCTACGGTCCACGAGCCACTGACGTCGAACGATTGCCTGGGTAAATGGAACACATCACGCTGCTGCTTGCGATTGTGGTCGTAACAGCTCTCGTGTTCGATTTCACGAACGGTTTCCACGACACCGCCAACGCGATGGCGACCACCATCTCGACCGGCGCGATGAAGCCCAAGACAGCGGTGGCCATGTCCGCCGTTCTCAACCTGATCGGCGCGTTCCTGTCGGTGGAGGTCGCCAAGACGATCTCCGGCGGGATCGTCAACGAAGACGGCATCAGAACAGAAGTCATCTTCGCGGCGCTCGTCGGCGCCATCCTGTGGAATCTCCTGACCTGGCTGCTGGGGCTGCCTTCCAGCTCCTCCCACGCCCTGTTCGGCGGTCTGATCGGCGCCGCGGTCATGTCGGCCGGCTGGTCCTCGATCAACGGCGGCACCGTCGTCACCAAGGTGCTGCTCCCCGCGATCGCCGCCCCGCTCGTCGCCGGTATCGCCGCGATGCTGGCCACCCGGCTGACGTACCGGATCAACCGGAACGTCACCGACCCGAACCAGCTGAAGTCGACCGCCAAGGGCTACCGGGCCGGGCAGATCGCCTCCGCCGGTCTCGTCTCGCTCGCCCACGGCACCAACGACGCCCAGAAGACGATGGGCATCATCACCCTGGCCCTGGTCACCAGCGGTGTCCTGGCCCCCGGCTCCAACCCGCCCATGTGGGTCATCGTCTCCGCCGGTGTCGCCATCGCGCTCGGGACCTACCTCGGCGGCTGGCGCATCATCCGCACCATGGGCAAGGGCCTGACCGACCTCCAGCCGCCGCAGGGCTTCGCCGCCCAGACCAGCGCGGCGACCGTCATCCTGGCCTCCTCGCACCTCGGCTTCTCGCTCTCCACCACGCAGTCCTGCTCCGGCGCCGTGATGGGCTCGGGCCTCGGCCGCAAGGGGGCGTGGTCCGCTGGTCCACCGCCACCCGGATGTTCGTCGCCTGGGGTCTGACCCTGCCGGCCGCGGGTCTGGTCGGCGCGGGCGCCGAGTTCCTGACCAAGCAGGGCCCCTGGGGCATCGCCGTCACGGCGATCATCCTGGTGGGCGGCTCGTTCGCCATCTGGCTGGCCTCGCGCCGCCAGCCGGTCGACCACACCAACGTCAACGACACGAACGGCGACGAGCCCCAGGGCGTCGTCACCACGGCCATCGCCGCGGTCCAGCCGCCGCCCGTCGGAGTCCCGGCCTCCGAGCCCGAGCTCATCTCCAGCATCCCGGCCCCGGCCTCGGCGCCCGACGACCCGGCCCGGCCGCCGGCCAAGGTGTAAGGAAAGATCCGCATGAAAATCGACTGGGCAGCTCTCGCCTCCGTCTTCGGTGTCAGCCTCGTGGTCACCGTCGCGCTGGTCGGCCTCTTCACCCTGGGCATCGTCGCCCTCTCCAAGCAGTCCGCCACGGCCGGAGGCAGCGCCTCCGGCGGGTCGGTCGCGCTGGCGCGCACCGGCGCGTACACCTGCTTCGCTCTGTGCGTCGCGGCGGTCTCGTACGGGATCTATCTGATCGTCGCCTGACGCCGCGTCCCCGCGTTCCTCGCACTCCGTTCGGGCCGGACACACCCTCGTGTGTCCGGCCCGATGTGCGTCCGCCCACAGTGGAGCCTCGCAGGTCAACAGCGAGTTGACGGCTGTTCTCGGGGCGTGGTGGACTGCCGGAGCCATTTACGGCGACAGCAGAGGAAGCCGGTGTGAATCCGGCGCGGTCCCGCCACTGTCACCGGGGAGCACTCCCCCACACCGGACGTCACGGCTCGCGGTACGCGGGCTGGAAGGCCGGGGGAACTGCGGATCCGGGAGCCAGGAGACTCTCGTCGTCGGTCACGTCGAACCAGGGCGCGGACCCTGAGTGAGGACCTACGCCATGCCCGGCCGCCGTGCGCCCTTCCCTGCGCCGCTTCCTGTGCCCCTCCGTGCCGGAACGCCTCTTTCCGCGACGGGCTGAGCCGTGCGTGCCGATCGCATCTTCGCGTACGGCGCCACGGCGGGGATGGTCGCCGACGCACTGTTCGGCGATCCCCGCCGGGGCCACCCCGTCGCCGGATTCGGCCGCGCCGCGGCGCGGGTCGAGTCCCTGTTGTGGCGTGACGACCGTGGCCGGGGCGCGCTGCACACCCTGGTGTGCGCCGGAGGCGCCGTGGGGGCCGCCGCGCTGACCGCCCGCGCCGTACGGGGACGCCCCGCGCTCGCCGTCGCCCTGACCGCCGCCACCGCCTGGTCGGTCGTCGGCGGTACGTCGCTGGGCCGGGAGGCCCGCGCCATCGGGGGCGCGCTGGCCGCCGGGGATCTGGAGGTGGCCCGGGAGCGGCTGCCGCATCTGTGCGGGCGCGATCCGCACGCGCTGGACGGGCCGGGAATCGCCCGCGCGGTCGTGGAGTCGGTCGCCGAGAACACCTCGGACGCCGTCGTCGGCGCGCTGGTGTGGGGGGCGATCGGCGGAGTGCCTGGTCTGGTCGGGTTCCGGGCGGTGAACACGCTGGACGCGATGGTCGGCCACAAGTCGCCCCGTCACCGCCGCTACGGCTGGGCCTCCGCCCGCCTGGACGACGTGGCCGGGTGGCCGGGCGCCCGGCTGACGGCCGCGCTGGCCGTGGCCGGCGGCGGACGGCCGGCGGAGGCCGTACGCGCCTGGAAGGCGGACGCGCACCGCCACCCGAGCCCGAACGCAGGGCCCGTGGAGGCCGCGTTCGCTGGGGCGCTCGGCGTACGGCTGGGCGGCACGCTCGCGTACGCGGGGCGCGTCGAGCACCGGCCCGTGCTGAACGGGGCGGCCGGGCGGGACGTCCGCGGCGCGGACATCGAGCGCGCGGTGCGGCTGTCGCGCCGGGTGAGCGCGCTGGCCCTGGGGGTGTGTGTGGCGGGGCGGCTGGCGGCGGGGCACCTGATCGCGGGGCGGTCGGTCGCGGGGCGGAAGCAGGGACGGGCATGACAGGCGCGAGTGGTACGGCACGGTCGCGTGCGGTACGGGAGCGGGGGCGGGCATGAGGGGCGGCGGGCTGCTGGTCGCGGGGACGACCTCGGACGCGGGCAAGAGCGTCGTCACGGCGGGCATCTGCCGCTGGCTGGTGCGCCGGGGCGTGAAGGTCGCGCCGTTCAAGGCGCAGAACATGTCCCTCAACTCCTTCGTGACCCGCGAGGGCGCGGAGATCGGGCGCGCCCAGGCGATGCAGGCACAGGCCGCCCGGGTGGAGCCGACGGCCCTGATGAACCCGGTGCTGCTGAAGCCAGGCAGCGACCGGTCCAGCCAGGTCGTCCTGATGGGAAAGCCGGTCGGCGAGATGAGCGCCCGGGGGTACCACGGGGGCCGTCAGGAGGCGCTGCTCGGCACGGTGACCGACTGCCTGGAGGAGCTGCGGTCGACGTACGACGCGGTGATCTGCGAGGGGGCGGGCTCCCCCGCAGAGATCAACCTCCGGCGCACCGACATCGTGAACATGGGGATCGCGCGGGCCGCCCGTTTCCCCGTGCTGGTCGTCGGGGACATCGACCGGGGCGGGGTGTTCGCCTCGTTCTTCGGGACGACGGCGCTGCTGAGCGCGGAGGACCAGTCGCTGGTCGCGGGCTATCTGGTGAACAAGTTCCGGGGCGACGTCTCGCTGCTGGAGCCGGGGCTCGACATGCTGTACGGGCTGACCGGGCGGCGGACGTACGGGGTGCTGCCGTACGCCCACGGGCTCGGCATCGACGAGGAGGACGGCCTGCGGGTCTCCCTGCGCGGTGCGGTGCGGGAGTCGGTCGTGGCGCCGCCCCACGGGGAGGACGTGCTGCGGGTCGCGGTCTGCGCGGTGCCGCTGATGTCCAACTTCACGGACGTGGACGCGCTGGCCGCCGAACCGGGCGTCGTCGTGCGGTTCGTGGACCGGGCGGAGGAGCTGGCCGACGCGGACCTGGTGATCGTTCCGGGGACGCGCGGCACGGTGAAGGCGCTGGCCTGGCTGCGTGAACGCGGTCTCGCGGAGGCGCTGGTGCGGCGGGCGGCGGAGGGCCGGCCGGTGCTGGGGATCTGCGGCGGGTTCCAGGTGCTCGGTGAGCGCATCGAGGACGAGGTGGAGTCCCGGGCCGGGGTCGTGGACGGGCTGGGCGTCCTTCCCGTACGGATTCGCTTCGACCGGGACAAGACGCTGGCGCGGCCGGTCGGTTCGGCGCTGGGTGAGCCGGTGGAGGGGTACGAGATCCACCACGGGGTGGCCGACGTACGGGGCGGGGAGCCGTTCCTGGACGGGTGCCGGGTGGGGGCGGTGTGGGGGACGCACTGGCACGGGTCCCTGGAGAGCGATGGGTTCCGGCGGCGGTTCCTGGTGGAGGTGGCGCGGGCCGCCGGGCGGCGGTTCGTGCCCGCGCCGGACACGAGTTTCGGGGTGCTGCGGGAGGAGCAGCTGGATCGGCTCGGGGACCTGGTGGAGGAGCACGCGGACACGGATGCGTTGTGGGGGTTGATCGAGGGTGGGGCGCCGCGCGGGTTGCCGTTCGTGCCGCCGGGGGCGCCGCCGTTGGGGGCGGGTGGGCCGGAGAGCCGGGGCGCTGCCCCGGACCCCGCTCCTCAATCGCCGGAGGGGCTTGAAATTGCCGGGTCCGCTGGGTCAAGGGGCCAGGGGCTTGAAATTGCCGGGTCCGCGGCTTCGAGGAGCGAGGGGCTTGAAGTGGGTCGCCCGGAGACGCGAGGGAAAGCCTCGAGACCCCAGGGGCCCGATGGTGCTGATGTTCATGTCGACGAGGAGGCCTTGTGAGTACGCCGTATCCCTTCACCGCGATCGTCGGGCAGGACGACCTGCGGCTCGGGCTCTTGCTGAACGCCGTCAGTCCGGCCGTCGGCGGGGTGCTCGTGCGGGGTGAGAAGGGGACCGCCAAGTCCACCGCCGTGCGGGCGCTGGCCGCGCTGATGCCCGAGGTCTCCGTCGTGCCCGGGTGCCGGTTCTCCTGTGATCCGGCCGCGCCCGATCCGGCGTGTCCCGATGGGCCGCACGCGGAGGCGGCCGGTGTACCGCGTCCGGCGCGGACCGTGGAGCTGCCCGTCGGGGCGTCCGAGGACCGGCTCGTGGGGGCGCTGGACATCGAGCGGGCGCTCGCGGAGGGCGTGAAGGCGTTCGAGCCGGGGCTGCTGGCCGACGCGCATCGCGGGATCCTGTACGTCGACGAGGTCAACCTCCTCCACGACCACCTGGTGGACCTGCTGCTGGACGCGGCGGCCATGGGTGCTTCGTACGTCGAGCGCGAGGGCGTCTCCGTACGGCATGCGGCGCGGTTCCTGCTGGTCGGGACGATGAACCCGGAAGAGGGCGAGCTGCGTCCGCAGTTGCTGGACCGGTTCGGGCTGACCGTGGAGGTCGCCGCGTCCCGGGACACCGACGAGCGGGTCGAGGTCGTGCGCCGCCGGCTCGCGTACGACGACGATCCGGAGGGCTTCGCCGCGCGCTGGGCCGAGGAGGAGGGCGCCCTGCGCGAGCGGATCGCCGCCGCGCGCGTCCTGCTGCCCGAGGTGGTGCTGAGCGACGGCGTGCTGCGGCAGATCGCGGCCACCTGCGCCGCGTTCGAGGTCGACGGGATGCGGGCCGACATCGTCATGGCCCGGACCGCCACCGCGCTCGCCGCCTGGGCGGGCCGCGAGGAGGTCACCGCCGACGACGTACGGCAGGCCGCCCTGCTGGCCCTCCCCCACCGGCGGCGGCGCAACCCGTTCGACGCGCCGGGCCTCGACGAGGACAAGCTGGACCAGACCCTGGAGGAGGCCGCCGGGGACCAGGGACAGGACACCGGCGACGATGACGACGATCCCGGCCCCGGGCCCGATGGCGGGGGCGACGGCGGTGGGGGCGGGGGTGTGCCGCCGCAGGCCGACGGGGAGGACCGTACGCCGCCCCAGGGCTCGGAGGACGACTCGCCGTCCCGGGCCCCCGAGGGCACGCCCGACGCACCCGGACGGCCCGCCGGGGGCGAGCAGCAGCCCGTGGCCGCCGCCGAGCCGTTCCGGACGAAGATGCTCAGCGTGCCGGGCCTCGGCGACGGTGCCGCGGGGCGGCGCTCCCGGGCCCGTACCGAGCACGGCCGTACCACCGGGGCGCGGCGGCCCGAGGGGGCGCTGACCAAGCTGCACCTGGCCGCCACCGTGCAGGCCGCCGCCCCGCACCAGCGTGCGCGCGGGCGTGCGGGGCGCGGGCTCGTGGTGCGCCGGGACGATCTGCGGCAGGCGACCCGCGAGGGGCGTGAGGGCAACCTCGTGCTGTTCGTCGTGGACGCCTCCGGGTCGATGGCGGCCCGGCAGCGGATGAGCGCGGTCAAGGGGGCCGTGCTGTCGCTGCTGCTGGACGCCTACCAGCGGCGGGACAAGGTCGGTCTGGTGACCTTCCGCGGCAAGGAGGCCGAGGTGGCGCTGCCGCCGACCTCGTCCGTGGACGCGGCCGCCGCCCGGCTGGAGTCGCTGCCGACCGGCGGGCGCACTCCGCTGGCCGCCGGGCTGCTCAAGGCTCATGACGTGCTGCGGGTGGAGCGGCTGCGCGATCCGTCGCGGCGGCCCCTGCTCGTCGTCGTCACGGACGGGCGGGCCACCGGCGGGCCGGAGCCGGTGGCGCTCGCGGGGCGGGCCGGACGGCTGCACCGCTCGGAGGGGACCGCGTCCGTCGTCGTGGACTGCGAGTCGGGGTACGTACGCCTCGGTCTCGCCGGGGAGTTGGCCCGCGAGCTGGGAGGATCCGCCGTCACGCTCGACGAGCTGCGGGCCGACTCGATCGCCGGGCTCGTCAAGGACGTCACCGCAGCCGGGAGGGCCGCTTAATGCCGCAGGGACAGCCGACCACCGTGCCGGACGACGGGCTCACCACCCGTCAGCGGCGCAACCGCCCGCTCCTGTTCGTCCACACGGGGATAGGCAAGGGCAAGTCGACCGCCGCCTTCGGGCTCGCGCTGCGGGCCTGGAACCAGGGGTGGCCGATCGGGGTGTTCCAGTTCGTGAAGTCGGCGAAGTGGAAGGTCGGCGAGGAGAACGCGCTGAAGGTGCTGGGCGCGAGCGGCGAGGGCGGCAGCGTCGACTGGCACAAGATGGGCGAGGGCTGGTCCTGGGTCCAGCGCGACGGCCAGCTCGACAACGAGGAGAAGGCCCGAGAGGGCTGGGAGCAGGTCAAGCGGGACCTGGCGGCGGAGACGTACAAGCTGTACGTGCTGGACGAGTTCGCCTATCCGCTGCACTGGGGCTGGATCGACACCGACGAGGTCGTCGAGGTCATGCGGAACCGGCCCGGCACCCAGCACGTGGTGATCACCGGCCGCAACGCCCCGGACGCCCTGATCGAGGCCGCCGACCTGGTGACCGACATGTCGAAGGTCAAGCACCCGATGGACGCCGGGCAGAAGGGCCAGAGGGGCATCGAGTGGTGAGTGTCCCCCGTCTGGTCATCGCCGCTCCGGCCTCCAACAGCGGCAAGACCACCGTCGCCACCGGTCTGATGGCCGCCTTCGCCGCGCGCGGGCTCGCCGTCTCGCCGCACAAGGTCGGCCCGGACTACATCGATCCGGGCTACCACTCCCTGGCGACGGGCCGCCCCGGCCGGAACCTCGACGCGTACATGTGCGGGACGGATCTCGTCGCCCCCCTCTTCGCGCACGGGGCGGCGGGGTGCGACCTCGCCGTGGTCGAGGGCGTGATGGGGCTGTACGACGGCGCCTCGGGGCAGGGCGAGCTGGCGTCGACAGCGCAGGTGGCGAAGCTGCTCAAGGCGCCCGTGGTGCTGGTGGTGGACGCCTCGTCGCAGTCCCGGTCGGTGGCGGCGCTGGTGCACGGTTTCGCCTCGTGGGACCCGGAGGTACGGATCGGCGGGGTGATCCTGAACAAGGTGGCCTCCGACCGGCACGAGGCGCTGCTGCGGGACGCGCTGGACGAGTCGGGGCTGCCGGTGCTCGGGGTGATCCGGCGGGCGCCACAGGTCGCGACGCCCTCGCGGCATCTGGGTCTGGTCCCGGTGGCCGAGCGGCAGAGCGACGCGGTGGACGCCGTACGGGCCATGGGCGAGCGGGTGCGTGCCGGGTGCGATCTGGACGCGCTGATGGCGCTGGCGCGGGCGGCGCCCGCGCTGGCGGACGAGCCGTGGGCACCGGCGTACGCCCCCGGGCCCGGCGCCGAGAAGCCCGTCGTCGCGGTGGCGGGCGGGGCGGCGTTCACCTTCGCGTACGCGGAGCACGCCGAGCTGCTGGCGGCGGCCGGTGCGGAGGTCGTGACCTTCGACCCGCTGCGGGACGAGAAGCTGCCGACGGGGACGGCGGGGCTCGTCATCGGCGGCGGGTTCCCGGAGATGTACGCCCCCGAACTGTCGGCCAACGAGCCGTTGCGGCGGGCGGTCACGGAACTGGCCCTGAGCGGTGCGCCGGTGGCCGCCGAGTGCGCGGGGCTGCTGTATCTGGCCCGCGAGCTGGACGGGAAGCCGATGTGCGGGGTGCTGGACGCCGAGGCCCGGATGTCGGAGCGCCTCACGCTCGGGTACCGGCAGGCGGTGGCGGTCTCGGACAGCCCGCTGGCTGCGGCCGGAACCCGGATGCGCGGCCATGAGTTCCACCGCACGGTGCTGGAGCCGGCGGCGGGGACCACCCCGGCCTGGGGCATGCACCAGCCGGAGCGGCGGGTCGAGGGGTATGTCCGGCGGGGCGTCCACGCGAGCTATCTGCACACCCACTGGGCCGCGTCGCCCGAGGTGGCCCGGCGGTTCGTGGAGCACTGCCGGGCGTTTCCGGCGCGGTGAGCGGATCACCTCCGCCCGGCGTCGCGGACCGCGTTTCGGCGGACACTTCCTGCCAGGTGGGCGGCGGCGCGTCCGGCGCACCGGGACGTGCGGGGCGTACGCGTGGCTCACTCTGCGATGCCGACGACCAGCCAGATGAAGCCCACGCCCCCGATGGTGCAGAGAAGGGTGGAGCGGGCGGGATGGGTGTGGTGCGCCTCGGGAAGGATCTCCGCAGCGGCCAGGTAGAGCAGGGCTCCACCGAAGAAGCCGAGATAGCCGCCGAGCAGTTCCTCCGGAAGGGTGAACAGCAGCGTCGTCGCCGCGCCCACGACCGGTGCCACGGCGGCCGCGAACAGCATCAGGAGCGCTTTGCGGCGGGCGTTCCCGTACAGACTGGTGAGGGTGTACGTGTTGAATCCGTCGGCGAAGTCATGACTGATCACCGCCAGCGCGACGGCCACGCCCATGGAGCCGCTGACCTGGAAGGCGGCGCCGAGCGCGATGCCGTCCATCAGGCTGTGGCCGACCATCGCGGCGGCCGCCGTCAGCCCCACCTGCGGTACGCGGTCGCCGGGGTGCCCACCGCCCGCCCCGTGTGCCACCTGGCGTGCGGAGAGCAGCCGCTCGACCAGATGGGCCACCAGGAAGCCGCCCACGAAGAGCAGCAGCGCCATCGGCACCCCGAACACCGGCTCGCCCGCCGCCTCGATCGCCTCCGGCAGGAGGTCGAGGCCGACGACGCCGAGCATCAGCCCGCCCGCGAGGCCGAGCACCAGATGGCGGCGGTCGGTGACGCGTTGGGCGACCCAGCCGCCGGCCAGGGTCATCAGGAACGCGCCGAGCGCGACGAACACCGCCATGGGGCCTTGCTAGCCGATCGGGCCCCCTCCGCGCATCTCAGGGTGTCCTTACCGGCGGTGTGCCCGCCGCCCTCCCCTCGCCCGGGCCTCTCCTTCGTATACGGACCGGCCCCGCCCCCTTCTCCGTACCACCGAGACGTATGACCTGAAAGGCAGGACTCCGCCGATGACCGGAGCATCCGTCGGCCCCGGAGCGGAGCCCGGCGCCCGCAGTCTGGTGGTGGGGGTCGGCGCGCGCCGGGGCGCCTCGGGCGATGCGGTGTTCGCCCTGATCGAGGCGGTGTTGAGCGGGGCGGGGCTGGACCCGGCGGACGTGGCGGAGGTGGCCACGGTCGAGGCCAAGGGGGACGAGCCGGGGATCGTGGGGGCGGCGGCCCGGCTCGGGGTGCCGGTGCGGACCCATCCGGCCGGGGCGCTGGCCGCGGTCCGGGTGCCGCACCCCTCGGGGACGGTGGGCGCGGCGGTGGGGACGCCGTCGGTCGCCGAGGCCGCCGCGCTGATCGAGGCGGACGAACTGGTGGTGCCGAAGACCCCCGCCCCGGGCGGGAAGGCGGCGGAGAAGGGGTGGCGACCTGCGCGGTGGCCCGCCGCCTTCCGGCCGCCGACGGGACTTTCGGTGTTTCCGGCAGGAAAACTTCCACCTCACCGGTGACGGCAGGCTCCCGCCCGTTCACCATGGCTGCCATGAACCCCCCCACGCATCCCCCCATGCGGGACATCGAGAGCGCCGGGCCCGACCTGCGGCACCACGGCGACGCGGAGGTGCGCGGCGAGAATCTGACCGATCTCGCCGTGAACGTCCGTACCCACACCCCTCCCCCGTGGCTGCGCGAGCGGATAGCCGCGTCGCTCACCTCGCTGGCCGCCTATCCCGACGGGTCGTCCGCCCGGGCCGCGGTCGCCGGCCGGCACGGGCTGCCGGTGGAGCGGGTGCTGCTGACGGCGGGCGCGGCCGAGGCGTTCGTCCTGCTCGCCCGGGCTCTTCCGGCCCGCCGCCCGGTCGTGGTGCACCCGCAGTTCACGGAGCCGGAGGCGGCGCTGCGGGCGGCCGGGCACGAGGTGGGGCGGGTCCTGCTGCGGGCCGAGGACGGCTTCCGGCTCGATCCGGCCGCGGTGCCCGAGGAGGCGGACCTCGTGGTGGTCGGCAATCCGACGAACCCGACGTCCGTGCTGCATCCGGCGGCCCTGCTGGAGAAGCTGGCGCGGCCGGGTCGGACGCTCGTGGTCGACGAGGCGTTCATGGACGTCGTGCCGGGCGAGCGCGAGGCGCTGTGCGACCGGACGGATGTTCCGGGGCTCGTGGTGCTGCGCAGCCTCACCAAGACGTGGGGGCTCGCCGGGCTGCGGATCGGTTACGTGCTGGCCGAGCCGGAGACGGTGGCGCGGCTCGCCGAGGCGCAGCCGCTGTGGCCGGTGTCCACCCCGGCGCTGGCGGCGGCGGAGGCGTGCATGGAGCCGCGGGCGCTGGTGGAGGCGGCGGAGGCGGCGGACCGGATCACGGTGGACCGGGCGCATCTGCTCGCCGGTCTCGCGGAGTTCAGCGAGGTGGAGGTGGTGGAGGCGGCCCGGGGGCCGTTCGTGCTGGTGCGCCTGGAGCGGGCGGCGGAGGTCCGGGAGCGGCTGCGGCTGCTGGGCTTCGCGGCCCGGCGCGGCGATACGTTCCCGGGGCTCGGGCCGCGGTGGCTGCGGCTCGCGGTCCGCGACCGGGCCACGACCAATCGTTTCCTCCAGGCCCTGGACCAGGCCGTGCAGGCGCTGCCCGCGAGATCGGGGCGCTGAGCGGCCCAGCACGTGGGGGCGGCGCTCGTCGTGCGAACGCCGCCCCCATCCCCCGTCATGCCGCCCCCGTCCCCCCGTCGTCCCCCGTTGTACGGATCAGCTCTGGCCGCTGCTGCGCCTGCGCGCCAGGACCGTGGCGCCCGCGCCGACGGCGAGGAGGAGGGCCGCGCCGCCCGCGATGTACGGGGTGGTGGAGCTGCCGCCGGTCTCGGCGAGGCTGGCCTCGGCGGGGGCGGGGCCGGTGTCGGATCCGGTCTGCGTCTTCACGTCGTCGCCCGTGGAGCCGCCGTCGGTCGAGCTCGGCTCCTCGGGGGTCTTGGGCTCCTCGGGCGTCTTCGGCTCCTCGGGGGTCGTCGGCGCCTTCGGGGTCTCGCAGGTCGCCTCGGCGAGGGTGACCTCGCCGTTGACCTCGGCGACGTTGAGCTTCAGCGGGTTGACCGCCACCTTGAGCCGGAGCGCCGTCGCGGCGGCCGTGCGCTCGGTGGTGACCGTCTGGGACAGGTCGAGGGAGACCTCGCCGACGCCCGGCACCGACACCTGGGTCGGGCCGCCCGCGCTGAGCGTCACCTTCTTGCCGAGCACCGCGACATGGCCGAGCACGTTCGACTCGGCGACGGGCTGCTTGCCCGTCTCGCAGAGCGCCTTGGAGGTGACCTTCTCGACCTCGACGAGCGGGAGCGCCGCGAGCCCGGGGACATGGATCCGGGCCTTCGCCAGGTTGGTGTAGCCCTCGGCCTTGTGCTCGTCGACGGTGGCGTTGGACGTGGCCACGTCGGCACGCAGGACGTTGACCGGGCGGCCCTCCACCCCGTCCAGGTTGACCGTCAGCGCGGTCTTCTCGGCGCTGGCCGGGGCCTGCACCTCGTTGAGCGTGACCTTGAGGGGCACCTGGATGGACTTGTTGAGGAGCGAGACGTCGAGCCCGGTACGGAGCACGACCGCGCTCGCCCTGCCCTCGCCGCCGGTGGTGGGCGTCGCCGGGGCTGCGTGCGCGGGGACGGCGGCAAGCAGAGCGACGGGGGCGGCGGCGACCGCCACGGCGGCGAGACGGAAGGTGTTGCTGTTCAAGATGGTGGAACCCCCACAAGAGACATGGAGCCACCGGCACAGTCCAATGGGGGACATCGCCCGCGCCGGTGGCCTCGACTCCGTGAATCTTTACGCACTGAGGGTGAACTGGCGGATACCTGACGTGAGTTCACCCCAAAGGGGGTTCCCGCGCGCATATTCGAATCTTTCGGCACGTGCGTTCCCTCCCGCCCCTCCCCGTCACCCGTTTCACGGGGCAGAGGCCGAGGTACGTGATCGGGCCGGGCTGTATCAACGAGCCGACCACCGCATCCGTCACTGCCCGTCAACACACCGCCGGGTCAGCCGACGACCCGCCCGTTCAGCACGACGTGCCGGGGCGCCGCCAGCACCCGGACGTCCGCGCGCGGGTCAGCGTCGTACACGACCAGGTCCGCCGGGGCCCCCTCCTCCAGGCCGGGCCGCCCCAGCCAGCGCCTGGCGCCCCACGCGGTCGCGGACAGGGCCTCCAGGGGCGGGATGCCCGCCTTGACCAGCTCGGCGACCTCGCCCGCGACCAGGCCGTGAGCCAGGGAGCCGCCGGCGTCGGTGCCGACGTAGACCGGGATCCCGGCGTCGTAGGCGGAGCGCACGGTGTCGTAGCGGCGGTCGTACAGCTGCCGCATATGGGCCGACCAGCGGGGGAACCTGGCCTCGCCGCCCGCCGCGAGGTCGGGGAAGGTGGCGATGTTGACCAGCGTCGGGACGATCGCGACGCCGCGTTCGGCGAAGAGCGGGATGGTGTCCTCGGTGAGGCCGGTGGCGTGCTCGATGCAGTCGATGCCCGCCTCCACCAGATCGCGCAGCGACTCCTCGGCGAAGCAGTGCGCGGTGACCCGGGCGCCCAGCCGGTGCGCCTCGGCGATGGCCGCCTCGACCTCGCCGCGCGGCCAGCAGGCGGTGAGGTCCCCTGCCTCGCGGTCGATCCAGTCCCCCACCAGCTTGACCCAGCCGTCGCCGCGCCGGGCCTCCTGGGCGACGTACGCGACGAGGTCGCCCGGCTCGATCTCGTGCGCGTAGTTACGGATGTAGCGCCGGGTCCTGGCGATGTGGCGGCCGGCCCTGATGATCTTCGGCAGGTCCTCGCGGTCGTCGATCCAGCGGGTGTCGGAGGGCGATCCGGCGTCCCGGATCAGCAGGGCGCCGGCCTCCCGTTCGGTCAGCGCCTGCTTCTCGGCGGTCGCCGCGTCGACCGGGCCGTGCCGGTCGAGACCGACATGGCAGTGGGCGTCGACGAGGCCGGGCAGTGCCCAGCCCCTGACCGTCACCGCCTCGTCGGCGCCGGGCGGGCGCTCGTAGGTGATCCGTCCGTCCACGGCCCACAGTTCGTCCCGCACCTCGTCCGGGCCGACGAGCACCCGGCCCTTCACCCGCAGCACCGGCCGCTCCTCCCGGTCACGCACGCCGACCACCCGCCAGACCCATCGCCCGATCACTCACCTGATCACTCATACGCGGCACTGTACGAGGCCGCCGGTGGGCCGTCGGTAGGCTGCCAGTGCCTTTCGACCGACGGACGAACCCGAAGAGAGCCCCACCGTGACGCACCCCTTCCTCGACCTTCCCCCGCTGACCGCCGACCACTTCGCGGCGATCGAGCGGCGCGTGGCCCGGCTCCTCGCCACGGAGCAGGACGTCGTCATCACCCAGGGCGAGGCGCTGCTGCCGCTGGAGGGCTGCATCCGCAGCGGCGCGCGGCCCGGCTCGACCGCGCTGAACGTGGTCACGGGTCCGTACGGGCAGACCTTCGGCAACTGGCTGCGGGACTGCGGTGCGCAGGTCGTCGACCTCGCGGTGCCCTTCCACACGGCGGTGACCGCCGACCAGGTCGCCGAGGCGCTCGCCGAGCACCCGGAGATCGACTTCGTCTCGCTGGTGCACGCGGAGGCGGCCACCGGCAACACCAACCCGGTCGCGGAGATCGGCGAGGTGGTCCGGGCGCACGGCGCGCTGTTCATGCTGGACGCGGTCGCCTCGGTGGGCGCCGAGCCGCTGCTCCCGGACGCCTGGGGTGTCGACCTGTGTGTGATCGGCGCGCAGAAGGCCATGGGCGGGCCCGCCGGGGTCTCCGCGGTGTCGGTGAGCGCGCGGGCCTGGGAGCGGATCGCCGCCAACCCGGCCGCCCCGCGCCGCTCCTACCTCTCGCTGCTGGACTGGAAGGAGCGCTGGATCGACGGCGGCCGCACGGCTCTGCCGCACGCCCCGGCGCAGCTGGAGATGCTGGGCCTGGAGGCGTGCGTGGCCCGGATCGAGGACGAGGGGCTGGAGACGGTGATGGCCCGCCACGCCTCGGCCGCCGCGGCGACCCGGGCCGGAGCGGTGGCGCTGGGCGGCGGTCTTGAGCCGTACGTCCACGCGAGCCGGGACGCGGCCCCGGTGGCGACGACGCTGCGAGCGCCGGCGGGGACGGACGCGGCCGCGCTGGTCGCGGCGGCACTGGCGGCCGACCCCGCGCTGCCGCTGGTCGCGGGCGGCGGGGCGCTGTCCAAGGAGATGATCCGGGTCAACCATTACGGGGCGGATGCGACGCGGGGCGCGGTGCTGTCCTCGCTCGCGGCTCTGGGGGCGGCGCTGACCGATGCGGGCCGGCCGGTCGATATCGAGGCTGCCCGCCGGGCTGTTTCGGAAACCTGGCCGAGCCGATAAATTACCCACCATGCGGGGAGCTGCTTTTTCGAAAGCAGCTCCCCGCATTCTTCTGCCCGCTTTCCCGTCAGCTAAACGCGGCAGTTTTCACGCAGATCGAACTTCATGATTCGGACACGTTCCAGGAGAGTTACGACCCTGTGACCGACTCCACACCGACGGCGTTATGCCCGTTAAATTCTGGACAAATGGGCGGAAGTTCCCCCTGAATCGTGAGGCTGCTCGCGCACGCCTGATAACACATGGACGCCCTTCACCCAACCCCTTGCGTCGATGCAATTTCCATCTTTGCTGGGTAAATTCAATTTCATGACCGCCGCACCAGCAGATTTTGCCCGTGCCCGAAGCGAATTCCTCAGTATCGATGCGCCGCGAGTGGAGGACGGAGCCGCGATCTGGCGCATTGCCCGCGACTCCCAGGTCCTGGACCTGAACTCCTCGTACAGCTACCTGCTGTGGTGCCGTGACTTCGCCGCGACCTCCGTGGTCGCCCGTGGCGAGGACGGCGAGCCCATCGCCTTCGTGACGGGTTACATCCGGCCCGACCGCCCCCAGACCCTCGTGGTCTGGCAGGTGGCCGTCGACTCGGCCCACCGTGGCAAGGGACTGGCCGCGACCCTGCTGGACGCGCTGACCGCCCGGGTCGCCGCCGACCGGGGCCTGTCGTCCGTGGAGACGACGATCACCCCGGACAACACCGCGTCCGACCGGCTGTTCACGTCGTACGCCCAGCGGCACGACGTGGCGCTGGAGCACGAGGTCCTCTTCGACGGCGACCTGTTCCCGGAAGGGACCCACCTGCCCGAGGTGCTCTACCGGATCGGTCCGTTCACCACCTGAGCCCGCCAGGGCGCGCGCCTCCCGCGTACCCGACCCGTACGCCCGCCGCCCGACACCGGACCGGCGCACCCGACCCGTGCGCCCGCCCCCACGACTTTTCGCGCCGGCCGACCACCCGGCGCGGTCCCGGCCGCATCCGTGCGGCGGGGAGCACCAGACCACCGCCCGTCACACCCCCTCACGCAGGAGACCCGCTGTGACCATCACCCCGCCCGCACTGAGCGTCTTCGAGACCCTGGAGTCCGAGGTCCGCAGCTACTGCCGCGGCTGGCCCGCCGTCTTCGACCGCGCGCAGGGCGCCCGCCTGACCGACGAGGACGGCCACTCCTACCTGGACTTCTTCGCCGGGGCCGGCTCGCTCAACTACGGCCACAACAACCCGGTGCTGAAACGAGCGCTGATCGACTACATCGAGCGCGACGGCATCACCCACGGCCTGGACATGGCGACCACCGCCAAGCGGGCGTTCCTGGAGACGTTCCAGAACGTGATCCTGCGCCCGCGCGACCTGCCGTACAAGGTGATGTTCCCCGGCCCGACGGGCACCAACGCCGTCGAGTCGGCGCTGAAGCTGGCCCGTAAGGTCAAGGGCCGCGAGTCCGTCGTCTCGTTCACCAACGCCTTCCACGGCATGTCGCTGGGCTCGCTGGCCGTCACCGGCAACGCCTTCAAGCGCGCCGGGGCCGGGATCCCGCTGGTGCACGGCACGCCGATGCCGTTCGACAACTACTTCGACGGCCAGGTCCCGGACTTCCTGTGGTTCGAGCGGCTGCTGGAGGACCAGGGCTCCGGGCTGAACAAGCCCGCCGCGGTGATCGTCGAGACGGTCCAGGGCGAGGGCGGCATCAACGTCGCGCGCGCCGAGTGGCTGCGGGCGCTGCAGGAGCTGTGCGAGCGCCAGGACATGCTGCTGATCGTCGACGACATCCAGATGGGCTGCGGCCGTACCGGCGGCTTCTTCTCCTTCGAGGAGGCCGGGATCACCCCGGACATCGTCACGCTGTCGAAGTCCATCAGCGGCTACGGGCTGCCGATGTCGCTCTGCCTGTTCAAGCCGGAGCTGGACATCTGGGAGCCGGGCGAGCACAACGGCACCTTCCGCGGCAACAACCCGGCCTTCGTCACCGCCGCCGCCGCGCTGCAGGCGTACTGGGCGGACGGCCAGATGGAGAAGCAGACCCTGGCCCGCGGCGAGCAGATCGAGCAGACCCTGCTGGCCATCTGCGCCGAGGAGTCGACCGCGAGCTTCCGCGGCCGGGGTCTGGTGTGGGGCATGGAGTTCGAGGACCCGGCCCGCGCCTCCGCGGTCTGCGCCCGCGCCTTCGAGCTGGGGCTCCTCCTGGAGACGTCCGGCCCGCAGAGCGAGGTCGTCAAGCTGCTGCCTCCGCTGACCATCACCCCCGAGGAGCTGGACGAGGGCCTGCGCACGCTGGCCCGCTGCGTCCGCGAGACGGCCTGACCCGGCGCTGCCGGGGCAGGCGGAAGAGGAAGAGGGGCCCGGGCTTCGCTGCCCGGGCCCCGTGCAGAGAAGAGAAAGGCAACCGCTCACCGTGATCGTCCGATCGTTCAGTGACATCGAGAACACCGACCGGCATGTGAAGGCCGCGTCCGGCACCTGGGAGAGCAAGCGCATCGTGCTCGCCAAGGAGAAGGTGGGCTTCTCGCTCCACGAGACCGTGCTGTACGCGGGCACGGAGACCTCCATGTGGTACGCGAACCACATCGAGGCGGTGCTGTGCACCGAGGGCGAGGCCGAACTCACCAACGACGAGACCGGCGAGAAGCACTGGATCACGCCCGGCACGATGTACCTGCTGGACGGGCATGAGCGGCACACCATGCGGCCCAAGACCGACTTCCGCTGCGTGTGCGTCTTCAATCCCCCGTCACCGGACGGGAGGACCATGACGAGAACGGTGTCTACCCACTGCTGACCGAGGAGGGCTGAACCATGACCACCGAAGTACGCGCCGATCTGTACCCCTCGCGCGGCGCCGCCGAGATGACCACTCCCCGCCAGGACCCGGTCATCTGGTCCGCGCCGGGCGCACCGGGTCCGATCGCCGCCAAGGACCTGCAGAGCTACGAGCACGACGGCTTCCTCAGCATCGAGCAGCTGATCACGCCGGACGAGGTCGCCGCCTACCGGGCGGAGCTGGACCGGCTGGTCTCCGACCCGCTGATCCGCGCCGACGAGCGCTCCATCGTGGAGAAGCAGACGCAGAACGTACGGTCCGTCTTCGAGGTCCACAAGATCAGTGAGGTCTTCGCCGGGCTGGTCCGCGACGAGCGGGTGGTGGGCCGGGCCCGCCAGATCCTCGGCTCGGACGTGTACGTCCACCAGTCCCGGATCAATGTGAAGCCGGGCTTCGGTGCCACGGGCTTCTACTGGCACTCGGACTTCGAGACGTGGCACGCGGAGGACGGTCTGCCGAACATGCGGACGGTCTCCGTGTCGATCGCGCTGACGGAGAACTTCGACACCAACGGCGGGCTGATGATCATGCCCGGTTCGCACAAGTCGTTCCTCGGCTGTGCGGGCGAGACGCCGAAGGACAACTACAAGAAGTCGCTCCAGATGCAGGACGCCGGCACCCCGTCCGACGAGGCGCTGACGAAGATGGCCGACCGCCACGGCATCAAGCTCTTCACGGGCAAGGCCGGTTCGGCGACCTGGTTCGACTGCAACGCCATGCACGGTTCGGGCGACAACATCACCCCGTACGCGCGCAGCAACGTCTTCATCGTCTTCAACAGCGTGGAGAACGCGGCGCAGGAGCCCTTCTCGGCTCCGGTCCGCCGCCCCGAGTTCATCGGGGCGCGGGACTTCACCCCGGTGAAGTAGCGCGACGCACAGGCGGAAAGGGCCGGGACGGTACGCCGTCCCGGCCCTTCGCGCGTGCCGTGCGGGACCGGGGCGCGGGCGGCCCGGCCGGCCCGGTCGTCGCGTAACTCGCTGGACCGGGGCCCGAGTCGGCGGGAAGGGTGTCCGCCATGACTTCCCACGTACGCCACATCACGATCGACTGCGCCGACGCCTACGCGCTGGGCAGCTTCTGGGCCCAGGTGCTCGGTGCCCCGCTCTCCGACGAGGACCTGCCCGGGGACCCGGAGGCGCTGCTGGAGACCCCCGGCGCTGCGGTCCTCTTCGTGCAGGTGGCCGAGAAGAAACAGTCCAAGAACCGCGTCCATCTCGACATCCAGCCGCAGGACCGCTCCCGCGACGAGGAGGTCGAGCGGCTGCTCGCGCTCGGCGCGACCCTCGTCGGCGACCACCGCAGGCCGAACGGGCGCGGCTGGGCGACGCTCGCCGACCCCGAGGGCAACGAGTTCTGCGTGGAGTGCGGAGCGGCCGAGCGGGCGGCGCTGACCGGGACCCGGCTGCCGGTGACCGCCGACGAGGTGACGACCGCCGTGCGGCTCGCGGTGGACACGCTGGCGAAGGCCCCGGCGGACCGCTGGGAGGAACCCGCCGGGAGCCTGACGTGGACCTGCTGGGAGACGGTGGAGCACCTCAGCGACGATCTGTTCGCGTACGCCGTCCAGTTGGGGCCCCGGACGCCTCCGCTGGACCGCGAGGTGCCCTTCCGGTGGGCGCAGGACCGGGAAGGCGGTCCGCGCAACGCGGTCTTCGCCGACCGGGAGGCCGGGCCCGCCGGACTGCTGGCCACGCTGGAGGCGAGCGGGGCGCTGCTGGCCTCGATGGTGCGGACCACGCCGCCCGCAGTGCGCTCGTACCACGGGTACGGGATCTCCGACCCGGAGGGCTTCGCCGCGATGGGTGTGGTGGAGACCCTGGTGCACACCCATGACCTGGCGGAGGGGCTTGGCCTGGAGTGGGCGCCGCCCGCCGCGCTCTGCGACCGGGCGCTGGCCCGGCTCTTCCCGGACGCGCCGACGGGCGGCGACCGGTGGGCCGTCCTGCTGTGGGCCACCGGCCGCGGCGAACTGCCGGGCCACCCGCGCCGCACCGCGTGGCGGTGGGACGGGCGGCCCCTGGAGGATCAGACGGCGTCGAGCGCCGGGTAGTCGGTGTAGCCCTTGGCGTCGCCGCCGAAGAAGGTCGACGGGTCGGGGGTGTTGAACGGCCCGCCCGCCTTCAGCCGGGCGGGCAGGTCCGGGTTGGCGAGGAAGAGCGCCCCGTAGGAGATCAGGTCGGCGATGCCGTCGTCGATCACCGTGTGGTCGCCGGGGCCGGTGGGGCCCTCGGTGTGCACGTTGATGACGAGGGTCCCGGAGAAGGTCTTGCGCAGGGCGAGGGTCAGCTCGCGGATCGGGGTGGCCTCCAGGATGTGCAGATAGGCGAGGCCGAGCGGCTCGATCGCGCGGACCAGCGCGGTGTACGTGGCCTCCGGCGCGGGCTCGTCGATGTCGTTGTACGGGTTGCCGGGCGAGATGCGCAGGGCGGTGCGCTCGGGGCCGATCTCGGCGGCGACGGCCTGGACGACCTCGACGGCGAAGCGGGTGCGGGCCTCGTCGGAGCCGCCCCAGGCGTCGGTGCGCAGGTTGGTGTTGGGGGCGAGGAACTGGTGGATGAGGTAGCCGTTGGCGCCGTGCAGCTCGACCCCGTCGAACCCGGCCTCCACCGCGTTGCGGGAGGCGGTGACGAAGTCGGCGACGGTCGCGCGGACCTCGGCGTCGGTCAGCTCGTGCGGCTCGACGAAGTCCTTCGGTCCGACGTGGGTGTAGACCTGCCCCTCGGCCGTGACCGGGGAGGCGCTGACGGGGGTGAGACCGTCCGGCAGCAGGACCGGGTGGCCGATGCGGCCCGCGTGCATGATCTGGGCGAAGATCCTGCCGCCCCGCGCGTGCACCGCGTCGGTGACCGTCCGCCAGGAGGCGACCTGCTCGGCGCTGTGCAGGCCGGGCGTGGAGGGGTAGCCCTGGCCCACGACGGACGGCTGGATGCCCTCGGTGATCACGAGTCCCGCCGAGGCGCGCTGGGCGTAGTACGTGGCGGTCAGCTCGGTGGCGGTGCCGCCCTCGCCGGCCCGGCTGCGGGTCATCGGGGCCAGCGCGATGCGGTTGGCCAGGGGGTACCGGACAGGTCGATCGGGTCGAAAACGGTGGTCATGAGGGCTCCCGGAGATAATTATGTGGTCGGCCAACTGAAAGTATGTGGTCGGCCAATGATTGCCGCCGGGGCAACTGTAACCCATTCATTGGCCGACCAAGGTAAAGTTGTCCAAAACCGTCGGGCATCATCGGAAGCCGCCACCGAGACCACGACCGAAGCCGCCGCTCACCGCCCCGAGGACCCCAGGAGCCCGCCATGACCCGCGCCACCCCCGCGGAAGACGCCTGTACGAACGCGCTGCCCACGGCGGCGCTCGGCGGGCCCGTCAGCCACGCCGTCTCCCGGGTGGCGCGGCTGCATCGGATCGCGGCGGGCAAGGCGCTCAAGGGGGTGGATCTCTACCCGGGGCAGGAGTTGCTGATGATGCACCTGTGGGACCGGGGGGCGATCCGGCAGACGGAGCTGATCCGGGCCCTGGAGCTGGACCCGTCCACGGTCACGAAGATGCTCCAGCGGCTGGAGCAGACCGGGCATGTGCGCCGCCGCCCCGACCCGGCCGACCGGCGGGCCGTGCTGGTCGAGGCGACGGACGAGAGCTGCGCGCTGCACACCGCGGTGGAGGCCGCCTGGGGCAGCCTGGAGGAGCACACGCTCGCGGGCCTGGACCCGGCCGAGCGCAGGGAGCTGGTCCGGCTGCTGGCGAAGGTCGAGGAGAACCTCTGCCGGGAGACCGAGGACTGCCCCGACCGGCGCCTGGCCTCGTCCGGCTGAGCCGTACCCGTACCGCCCGATCCGTCGCGTACAGCCCGATGCGGGCCGTACGGCTCAGGCCAGGAACTCCAGCAGCCGGTCCGCATCGGCCTCGGTGTTGTAGAGATGGCAGGAGATCCGCAGATTCCCGGCCGGGGCGGAGACGGCGATCCCGGCCTCCACCAGACCGGGCTGCCGACCGTCGAGCCCCGGTACGGCGACGATCGCCGACTCCCCGGGGACGGCCTGGTGCCCGAGGTTCGCGAGCCCCTTCCTCAGCCGGGCGGCGAGGCCGGTGGCGTGCGCGTACAGGGCGTCGGCGCCGACCTCCGCGAGCAGGGCGAGGGAGTGCTCGGCCCCGTGGTACGCGAGGAAGGCGGGCGGCTCGTCGAAGCCCCGGGCGGTGGGGGCGAGACGCTCCAGCGGACCGTAGTTGCTCGTCCAGGGGGCGCCCGCCGAGACCCAGCCCGCGAAGAGGGCGGGCAGGGTCTCCTGCGCCTCCTCGGTGACGGTGAGGAACGACGTACCGCGCGGGCAGAGCAGGAACTTGAAGCCGCCGGTGACAATGTAGTCGTACGCCCCGGCGTCCACCGGGAACCAGCCCGCCGCCTGGGTGGCGTCCAGCAGGGTGCGGGCCCCGTGCGCCGCGGCGGCGGCACGGACGGCGGCGAGGTCGGCGACCCGGCCGTCGGCCGACTGCACGGCGGAGAAGGCGACCAGCGCGGTCGACTCGCGGACGGCTCCGGCGAGGTCCGCGAGCGGCGCGTACCGCATGCGCAGATCACCGCGGAGCGCGAACGGGCTGACCACGGAGGAGAACTCGCCCTCGGGGCAGAGGACTTCGGCGCCGGGCGGCAGCGATGCGGCGATCAGGCCGACATGGACGGTGACGGAGCTGCCGGTGGCGACCCGGTCCGGGTGGACCCCGACGAGCCGGGCGAAGCCGGCGCGGGCGGCCTCCACGGCCTCGAAGCTGCCGGCCCCCACCCGGCGGCCCGCGGCGTTCTCGTCGGCCAGGGCCTTGACGGCGGCGATCGTCCGGCGGGGCAGCAGGCCCCAGCTGGAGGTGTTGAGGTAGGTGACCTCGGGCGCGAATTCGACGGCTGCGGCTTGGATGGGCGCGAGGATCGTCATGAGTCCACCCTGGAGCCCCCTCAACCAGGAGTCAATTACGGAGAGTTAAGGGGAACTCCAAAGCAACGCTTATGGATCGCGGCAACGCTGATGGATCGCGACCGGCGGAACCGCTGGAACCGGCAGAAGCTCGGCGCTGCGGCTCAGCTCCGCGGAACCTCGCAGGACCCGTCGGTGTCGCAGGCCGCCGCGTCCCCGCCGACGGTGGTGAGGGCAGTGGCGGGGCGGTCCTTCCAGGCCTGCTCCAGCGCCTGGACGAAGACCTCGGAGGGCTGGCCGCCGGAGATGCCGTACCGCCGGTCGAGGACGAAGAACGGCACGGCGTTGGCGCCGAGTTCGGCCGCCTCGCGCTCGTCGGTGCGGACGTCGTCCGCGTACGCCTCGGGATCGGCCAGCACCGCGCGGGCCTCGTCGGCGTCCAGCCCGGCCTCCTCGGCGAGGGCGACCATTACCTCGGCGTCGAAGACGGAGCGCTCCTCGGCGAAGTTCGCCCGGTAGGCGAGGGTCAGCAGCTCGTCCTGGCGGCCCCGGGCCTTGGCCAGGTGCAGCAGCCGGTGGATGTCGAAGGTGTTGCCGTGGTCACGGCCCTCGGTGCGGTAGCCGAGCCCCTCGGACTGCGCGTTGGCGGCGACGTTCGCCTCCATCGCCGCGGCCTCCTCGCGGCTGCGGCCGTACTTCTCGGCCAGCATGTCGATCACGAGCGCGGTGTCGCCCTTGGCCCGGGAGGGGTCGAGCTCGAAGGACCGGTGCACCACCTCGACCTCGTCCCGGTGGGCGAACTCCGCGAGGCCCTTCTCGAAGCGGGCCTTGCCGATGTAGCACCACGGGCAGGCGATGTCGCTCCAGATCTCGACGCGCATGACTCTTCTTCTCTCCCAGGCTCACGAGGGGGCGTGCGGAGGGGCCCTCCGTACGTCACGTCTCCGTACGAACACCAAACCTGACCTGGTGATTCCCGCACCGCGACCGGCTGGCGTCCGGAGCGGAAATCGGGGAAGCTCGCGCGCATGGTCTCAGTGGTGCAGAACGTGGCGATCGACTGTGTGGACGCGTACGAGCTGGCGCGGTTCTGGAGCGAGGTGACCGGCCGTCCGCTGCATCCGGAGGACGAACCGGGCATGCCGGAGACGCAGGTGATGATGGCGGAGGGCCCGATGCTCTATTTCCACCAGGTCCCCGAGGCCAAGGTGGACAAGAACCGGCTCCATCTGTGTCTGCGCCCGCAGACCTCGCGCGAGGAGGAGGTGGAGCGGCTGCTGGCCCTCGGCGCCACCCTCGTCGCCGATCTCCGCAACCCGGACGGCTCCGGCTGGGCGGTGCTCGCCGATCCCGAGGGCAATGAGTTCTGCGTGCTGCGCAGCGAGTCCGACCGGGCCGCGACGGCGTCCTGACGCTCTCCGCGCGCAACCGGCCCTTCTCCCCCGGGCCGCCTCACCGCCCGTCGCGCAGGTTCGCCACTCCCCCGGGCAGGAACGCGATCCGGTCGAAGACCGCGCCGCAGCCGTCCCCGGTGGGCGACTGGACGAGGAAGCCGACGCGGGCGGCCGCCCGCTCCTCGGGCGTACCGAGGGTGAAGACGCGGACGAAGGTCCAGCTGTCGCCGTCGGCGGAGGCGTGGAAGGCGTAGGCGCTGCCGGTGCGGCTCAGGCGGAGCCAGCAGACGCCCTCCTCCACCACGAAGGCGTTGGCGTCGTCGGAGTGGCCCCGGGTGACGACGGTGCAGACGGTCGGGAGGTCGGCGGAGCGCTCCAGGCAGAGCTTGGCCCACTCCCGCTCCGCGACCTGGAGGAACAGCGCCCCCGCGTCACCGGCCGCCACCAGCCCCGGGCGGACCCGCGCCACCAGTCGGAAGTCCCCGTCACCCACCGCGCCGAGCAGGCGCGGGGCGTCGGAGGCCGGGTCGAGGGAGTCGCCGGAAGGCGGGACGAAGAGGTCTTGGCCGGGGCCGGCCCGGCCGGTCAGGACGCCGTCCGCGTGGGTCCAGCGCCCGTCGGGGCCGGCCGGGTCCAGGGCGAAGGGGAGGCGGTCCAGGTGCGGGCTCATGCGCGTCGTCCGTCCACCCGGCGCGGCAGGCCGAGCGGGTTGTCCTCGCGCAGCTCGGCCGGAAGGAGCGTCTCGGGGGTGGACTGGTACGTGACCGGGCGCAGCCAGCGTTCGATCGCCGTCGCGCCGACCGAGGTGGAGGTGGACGTGGTCGCCGGGTAGGGGCCGCCGTGGTGCTGGGCCGGGGCGACGGCGACGCCGGTCGGCCAGCCGTTGACGAGGATGCGCCCGGCGAGCGGGGTGAGGGCGGCGAGCAGCGGGCCCGCGTCGGGGTCCCCGGTCTCGTCGCCGGCGGTCTGGAGGGTGGCGGTGAGGTTCCCCGGCAGCCGGGCGAGGACGGCGGCGATCTCGTCGACGGAGGTGTACCGGGCGACCACGGTGACCGGGCCGAAGCACTCCTCCAGCAGCGCGTCGTGCGGGCCGTCGGCGGTGAGCCGGGCGGCGGGCACGGTGAGGAATCCGGCGGAGACGGAGTGCGCGCCGGCCGCGCCGGGGGTGACCGGGGCGTCGACACCGGGCAGCGCGGCCCGCTCCCGTACGCCCGTGACGAAGGCGTCCCGCATCCGGTGGTCCAGCAGGACGCCGGAGCCGGTCGAGCTGACCGTCTCGGTGAGGGTCTTCAGGAGCTGGTCGCCCGCCGCGCCCTCGGGGACGAGCACGAAGCCGGGCTTGGTGCAGAACTGGCCGGCACCGAGCGTCATCGAGCCGCCGAGGCCCGTACCGATCTCCCCGGCGCGCTCGGCCGCGGCGGCCGCGGTGACGACGACCGGGTTGAGGGAGCCGAGTTCACCGTGGAAGGGGATGGGGGCGGGGCGGGCGGCCGCCGCGTCGAACAGGGCGCGTCCGCCGCGTACCGAGCCGGTGAAGCCCGCGGCGCTCACCAGCGGGTGGCGGATCAGCTCGACGCCCGCGTCGAAGCCGTGCACGACGGTCAGCACGTTCTCGGGCAGCCCGGTGCGGGCGGCGGCGCGGCGCAGGACCGAGGCGCAGAGTTCGGAGGTGGCCGGGTGGTCGGGGTGCGCCTTGACGACGACCGGGCAGCCGGCCGCGAGCGCGCTGGCGGTGTCGCCGCCGGGGACGGAGAAGGCGAGCGGGAAGTTGCTGGCCGCGTAGACGACGACGACCCCGAGCGGGATCTTGTAGCGGCGCAGGTCGGGCCAGGGCGGGGTCCGGGCGGCGTCCGGGTGGTCGATGTGGATGTCGAGGTAGGCGCCTTCGTCGACGACCTCCGCGAAGGCCCTGAACTGGGCTGCGGTACGGGCGAGTTCGCCGGTGAGCCGGGCCGGCCCGAGGGCGGTCTCCGCGTCGGCGGCCTCGATGATGTGCTCGCCGGACTCCTCCAGCAGCTTCGCCGCCGCCCGCAGGAACGCGGCGCGCGCCACCCGGTCGGCGAGGGCGTCCCGCACGGCGTGGGCCGACCGGACCGCGCGGTCGACCTCCTCGGCGGTGGCCTCCACGGCAACCTGCTCGCGCGGGTTCCCCGTTCGGGGGTCGACACTCCAGACTGGTACTGCGCTCACCGTGATTCCCTTCCGTCGCGCGGCCGGTCCCCGGCAGGTCCCCGGTCGCCGCGCGACCGACGCCCCGCCGGCGTCCGGGCCGACTTCGGCCGCACATCAGCAAGTGTTCGGTATTCTGAACAGAGTTCCTGATCGTGAATGTCCTGGGACTCTATTTCCGGGCGTTCCGTGTTGGCAATCGTGTGGCGGCTTTTCGGACGGCGACGCGGCCCCGACGCGGACGGCGATACGGACGAGAAGTCGATGAGCTGGAAGAAGAAGGGGGCGTGGGCGATGTCGGTCGCCGAGTCCGGTGGGGCACAGGTCAAGTCCGCGGTCAGGACCGTGGAACTCCTCGAATACTTCGCGGGGCGGCCCGGTATGCACGCGCTGGCCGCCGTCCAGGAGGCGGTCGGCTACCCCAAGTCCAGCCTCTACATGCTGCTGCGCACCCTGGTGGAGCTGGGCTGGGTCGAGACGGACGCGACGGGCACCCGGTACGGGATCGGGGTCCGCGCCCTGCTGGTCGGCACCTCGTACATCGACGGCGACGAGGTCGTGGCCGCCGCGCGGCCGACGCTGGACCGGTTGTCGGACGACACCACGGAGACCATCCACCTGGCCCGCCTCGACGGGACGAACGTGGTCTACCTCGCGACCCGGCAGTCCCAGCACTATCTGCGCCCCTTCACCCGGGTCGGCCGCCGGCTGCCGGCGCACTCCACCTCGCTGGGCAAGGCGCTGCTGGCCACCCACAGCGACGAGCAGGTCCGCAAGATGCTGCCCGAGACGCTGCCCGCGCTGACCGAGCACACCATCACGGACCGCGAGAAGCTCATCGATGAGCTGCGGCTGGTCCGCGAGCAGGGCTATGCGGTGGACCGCGAGGAGAACACCCTCGGCCTGCGCTGCTTCGGGGTCGCGATCCCCTACCGGACACCCGCCCGGGACGCGATCAGCTGCTCGGTGCCGGTCGCCCGGCTCACCCCCGGCCACGAACAGATGGTGAAGGACGCCCTGTTCGACGCCCGGGACCGGCTCTCCTCGCGACGCGGCGGCTCTGATGGCCCGGATAGCACTGCGGGCGGTGGAGGACGCCGACCTGCCGCTGTTCTTCGCCTGGATGAGCGATCCGGACGCGACCCGGGTCGCCGCGTTCACCGCGAAGGACCCCGCCGACCGCGCAGCGTTCGACGCCCACTGGGCGCGGATCCGGTCCGGGTCCGGCGGGGTGGTGATGCGCACGGCGGTGGCCGACGGCGTCGTGGTGGGCCATGTCGGGGCGTACGGGGAGGTCGGCGACCGCCAGGTGACGTACTGGATCGACCGCGCGCACTGGGGCCGCGGACTGGCCACGGCCGCGCTGCGGGCGTTCCTCAAAGAGACGCCCACGCGTCCGCTGCACGCGCGGGCGGCGGCCGACAACCTCGGCTCGCGCCGGGTGCTGGAGAAGTGCGGCTTCGTGGTGACCGGCACGGACCGGGGGTTCGCCCAGGCCCGGGGCGAGGAGATCGACGAGGTGCTGGTGACGCTCCGCGCGTAGACCTCGCCGCGGAGAGCCGCCCCGCTGACGATCCTCCCCCGTGCGGCGGAGGCGGATCGTCGGCGGACGTGCTGCGGCCGATGGCGGCGGGGCTGACCGACGCGGAGATCGCGGGCCGGCTGTCGGTGGGCCCGGCGACGGCGAAGACGCATGTGGCGGCGGTCCTGGCGAAGACCGGCGCCCGGGACCGCGCCCAGGCGGTCATCGCGGCGTACGAGTCCGGTTTCCTCACCCCGGGCTGAGCCGCGCGGTCCCGCGCCGGCTGGGAGGACGGCTCGCGCGCCGGGTGAGAAAACGGTGAGAAACGGCACGATCGGGAACGGCCGGAGCGGGCCCGCTCGTCCTCCAGCGGGATGAACAAGACCATCAGGCGCGCTTCGGTCTTCTGCCTGCTCATGGTGCTCGCTCTGCTGGTGCGGGCGACCTGGGTGCAGGGCTACGAGGCCAAGGCGCTCGCAGACGACGAGCACAACCGGCGGAACACCATCGCGCAGTACGCGCAGCCGCTCGGGGACATCATCGTGGCCGGTTCGCCGGTCACCGGATCGAAGGGGACCAGTGGTGGCGACCTCCGGTACAAGAGGACCTACACGCAGGGCGAGCTGTACGCGGCCGTCACCGGCTACAGCTCGCAGGCGTACGGGGCGACCCAGCTCGAAGGCATCCACAGCGACGTCCTGGACGGCACGGACGACCGGCTGAAGAACCCCAAGGACCTGATCACCGGCGGCCAGGCCAAGCCGGGCAACGTCCTCACCACGATCGACCCGGGCGTCCAGAAGGCGGCGTACGAGGCGCTCGGCGACGACAAGGGCGCGGCGGTGGCGATCGACCCGAAGACCGGCCGGATCCTCGGCATGGTCTCCACCCCCTCGTACGACCCGTCGAAGATCAGCGGGACGACGGACGGGGACGCCTGGCAGAAGCTGCTGGACGATCCGGACAAGCCGCTGGTCAACCGGGCGCTGCGGCAGCCGCTGGCGCCCGGTTCCACGTTCAAGCTGGTGGTGGCGGCGGCGGCGCTGGAGAACGGGCTGTACGGCTCGGTCGACGAGCGCACCGACAGCCCCGACCCGTACACCCTGCCCGGCACCAGCACGGTCCTGCGCAACGAGAACGCGTCCGCCCCCTGCGAGAACGCGACCCTGCGCACCGCGCTCCAGTACTCCTGCAACAACGTCTTCGCGAAGGCGGCGGCCGATCTCGGCCAGGACAAGGTCAAGGAGATGGCGGACGCGTTCGGGTTCGACACCGAGAAGCTGGACGTCCCGGTCCGGGCGGCGAAGAGCGTGTATCCGACGGACATGGACGAGGCGCAGACGGCGCTGACGGGGATCGGCCAGTTCGAGGTCACGGCGACCCCGCTCCAGATGGCGATGGTCACCTCGGCGCTGGCCAACGGCGGTGAGCTGGCGGCTCCGCACATGGTCTCGTCGGTGACCGACGGGGACGGCTCGGTGCTGGAGGAGACCGAGGACGGCGACACGAAGCGCGTGGTGGAGGAGAAGACCGCCGAGCAGCTCCGCAGCGCGATGGTGACCGTGGTCGATGAGGGCACCGGAACCAACGCCAGGATCGCCGGGGCCGAGGTCGGCGGGAAGACGGGCACGGCGCAGAACGGCGTGGACAACAGCAACACCCCGTACGCCTGGTTCACCTCGTACGCGAAGGACGACAGCAGCGGCAAGGAGGTCGCGGTCGCGGTGATCGTCGAGGACTCCGGCTCGGCGCGCTCCGAGGTCAGCGGCAACGGGCTGGCCGCGCCGATCGCCCAGAAGATGATGAAGGCGGCGCTGGAGAGGTGAACGAGCCCCCGGAACCTCCGACTTAGGTTACCCTTACCTCACTTGGCGCCCCGGACGGTCCCGGGGCGCCAACGTGCCGACGTGCCGACATGCGGGGGTGTGGGAGGTACGGGGATGGCCCCGGCGGAACACGGAACGGGACGCGACGCAGACGCCCCCGCCCAGAGCCGGGGCGAGGCCGGCCGGGCCCGCCGGTCGCCGCACGGCCGGCAGGTGGCGCTGCCGCAGGCGGACCACACGGCGCTGACCACCTCGTCGGCGGAGCCGGCTGAGGAGATCCGGCGGCCGGCGAGCTGAGGCGGGGGCTCCGGCAGCTCCGCACGCTCAGCGCCCCGCCGCTCCCGTGGCTCCCGTGGCTCCCGTGGCTCTGGAGGCTCCCGTGGCCCCCGTGGCTCCGGTGGCCCCCGCCGCCCCCGTGGCTCCCGTGGCTCCCGCCGCGAACGGGATGTCCGTGCCGCCGACCACGCGCACCGGGCCGACCGGGTGCGCCCACAGCCCCGCCTCGGCCAGCCTCGGCAGCACGCCCTCGCCGAACCAGTACGCCTCCTCCAGGTGCGGGTAGCCGGAGAGCACGAACTCGTCGATACCGAGGGCGTGGTACTCCCGGACGCGGTCCGCCACCTCCGCATGGCTGCCGACCAGGGCCGTGCCCGCGCCGCCCCGGACCAGGCCGATGCCCGCCCACAGGTTCGGGTGGATCTCCAGACCGTCCCGGCCGCCCCCGTGCAGCTCCAGCATCCGCCGCTGCCCCTCGGACTCGCTGCGGGCCAGGCCCTCCTGGACCGCCCGCACGGTGGCCGGGTCGAAGCCCGCGAGCAGCCGGTCCGCCTCCGCCCAGGCCGCCTCGGAGGTGTCGCGGGTGATCACATGGAGCCGGATGCCGAACCGTACGGTACGACCCCGCACGGCGGCGAGGGACTGGATGCGGGCGATCTTCTCCGCGACCTGGGCGGGCGGCTCGCCCCAGGTGAGGTAGACGTCCGCGTGGCGGGCCGCGACCCGGGCGGCGGCCGGGGAGGAGCCGCCGAAGTAGACGTCCGGCACGGGATCGGGGAGCCGGGTGAGCCGGGCCTGCTCGACATGCAGGTGCTCGCCCTGGAGGTCGACGGTCTTGCCGTCCCACAACTGCCGGACGATCTCCAGGAATTCGCCGGTGCGGGCATAGCGGGCGTCCTTGTCGAGGAAGTCCCCGTACGCGCGCTGCTCATGGCTCTCGCCGCCGGTGACGACGTTCAGCAGCAGCCGTCCGCCGCTCTGCCGCTGAAAGGTGGAGGCCATCTGGGCGGCGAGGGTGGGCGAGACGAAGCCGGGGCGGAAGGCGACGAGGAACTTCAGCCGCTCCGTGTGCTGGCTGACCATCGCGGTGGTCAGCCAGGCGTCCTCGCACCAGGCCCCGGTCGGGGTGAGCGCCCCGGTGAATCCCAGGTCCTCGGCGGCGCGGGCGATCTGGGCGAGGTAGCGGACCGTCGGCGGGCGGTCGCCGCCGGCCGCCGTGACCGGGGTGCCGTGGCCGCCGCCGACGACATGACGGCTGTCGCCGTTGGTGGGCAGGAACCAGTGGAAGGTCAGGGACATCGCTTCTCCGAAGGGGTGGCGGGTCAGAGCAGACCGTGGCGGGGCGGGCGGGTGCCGTTGAGGACGTACCGGCCGAGGTGCTGGACCTTCCAGCGCGCCGGGTCGTGCAGTGTGTGGGTGCGGGCGTCACGCCAGGTGGCGGTGCAGGTTGAGAGCGTCGAGGGCGGCGCGCGTCCCGGACACCTCGAACAGCGCGTCGGCGATCTCCAGCGCCGCGCTCCCCGCGTACGCCTTCGCCGCCGCGACCGCGATATCAGCGGGTCGACGGGACCGGGGCGGTCCGGTCCAGGGCCGCGGCGAACTGGGCGACCACCTGGTCGAGCGGGGCGGCGGAGGCCGGATCCAGGACCACTCCCCCGTCGTCGCCGGCCGTGATGTGCCGGTCGAGGACGAACCAGCCCGGAACGATGTGGGCGGCGCCCATCGAGGAGAGCACCGGGCGCAGCGCGTAGTCGAGGGCGAGGACGTGGGCGGTGGTGCCGCCGGTCGCCAGCGGGAGGACGGTCTTGCCGGTCAGGGCGTACTGGGGCAGCAGGTCCAGCAGCGTCTTCAGCAGCCCGGAGTAGGCGGCCTTGTAGACGGGGGTGCCGATGACGATGCCGTCGGCGCGGGCGAACAGCTCGGTGGCGTGAACGATCGCGGGGTGCGCGAAGTCCGCGCCGAGCAGGGCGTCGGCGGGCAGGGTGCGGACGTCGAGCGGTATCACCTCGTGGCCCTGGGCGGCCAGGTCGGCATCCAGGTGGCGGAGCAGGCGGGCGGTGCGGGAGGTGGCGGAGGGGCTGCCGGAGACGGACAGGACGGTGGCCATGAGGACCTCTTTCCTACGCGGGTGTGGCCGGGCCCGGGGCGTCGGGATGCCGCCCGGGCCCGGCAGACGGGAAGGTGACGGCAGGCCCTAGGAGCACCAGGCGGTGAACTCGTCCCCGAACCAGCCGCTGACCACGTTGACGGCGAAGCGTCCGTCGCTCAGGTGGTCGGCGAGTCGAACGCTGACGTCGGGGATCCAGCACGAAAAGCGCACCGGGTCGGCGGAGGGCGGGCGGGACATGGGGGTTCTCCCGGAACAGGAACAGGAACAGGAAGCCGGGCCGGGCGCGGTGGCGGGCACGGCGAACCGGCCCCGGTGATCGAGAAACCCGATCAGGGGCGATGGGCGTGGCAAGGGAGCCGCGAGGGCGTGCACGGACTCACACGGCCGGACAGGGGCGTACGTGTGGGGCGCGGGAGCGCGAAGGAGGGCCGGCCCCCTAGGACCTCGCGTCAGCGGGAACAACAGAAGGCGCTGGAAACGCGGCCGAGGTCGATGTGGCGGCGACGGGTCAAGCGGCGCACATCCCTCTCCTTTCGCGTTCCGCGGTGGGCACCCGGTGGCTCAGGGGGCGCCTTCGGGTTCCAGAGTAGGGCGCGGGAACGCTTCAGGTCGAGAAGGCATCGACGAAGGAGCGATAGGGTTCCCCTTCCACTGCCTCCGGAGGTGAGGAAAAGCGATGCGGATCGAACAGCTGGAGTACATCGAGGCTGTCACCCGGCTGGGGTCCCTGCGCCGGGCGGCGGAGGAACTGCACCTGTCCCAGCCCGCGTTGAGCGAGACCGTACGGAACCTGGAGCGTGAGCTCGGGGTGACCGTGCTGGACCGCAAACGGTCGGGGGCGACGATCAGCGACGCCGGGCGCGAGCTGCTGCCGCACATCATCGGGGTGCTGGACGCGGTCGACCGGCTGCGCCGGGCAGCCGACGAGCAGCACCGCACGAGCCGTACGGTCCGGCTCGGCACGGTCTTCGCGGCGACGGTCCCCCTGCTCGTCCCGGCGATCCGGGAGTTCCACGCGCTGCACTCGGCCACCGAGGTGGAGGTGATCGCGGCCCAGCAGTCGGTGATCCACCGCTCCCTGCTGGAAGGCGGCGTCGACCTCGGCCTGGTGAACTACCTGGAGGGCGACGATCTGGCGCCCGACCTCCACACCACGGAGCTGATCCGGGGCCGCCCGGTCGTCTGCCTGCGGCCGGACAGCCCGCTGGCGTCCCTGGAGTCGGTCGGGGTGGACGACCTGCTGAGCGAGCCGCTGATCGTGATGCGTTCCGGCTATCTCATGCACCGCTTCACCCACCGGCTGCTGAAGGGCCGGGTGTCCTCGTTCTCGTACTCCGCCGACGGCGCGGAGATGGGCAAGCTGATGGTGGCGGAGGGGCTTGGCGCCACTGTGCTCCCGGACTACAGCGTCATCGGGGATCCGCTGGAGCGCACCGGCGCGATCACCTGCCGCCCGCTGAAGGGCGACACGACCACGGTGCTCCTGGTGGTGCAGCGCAGCCGCTCGGGCTCGGTCACCCGGGCCGCGCGCGATCTGCACCGGATCTTCGTGGAGCGCGCGGAGGCGCACCGCACGGAGGGCGCCTAGGGAATCCGCCCGATGCAGCCGGACGGCCTTACTCCCCACCATGGGCCGCGGTCAGCGCGGATGCGGAGCGTGGAGCGGAGGGAGCGGCGGCATGGTCGGCGGTTCGGCGGTGGTGAGGGTCCTGCGGGACCGGACGGCGGGGCGCTGCCTGGCGGGGGTGGTCGTCTCCGGTTTCGGTACGTCGGCGCTGTGGCTCACGGCGGGGATCTGGGTCAAGTCGCTGACCGGGTCGAACAGTCTGGCGGCGCTGACGGTGTTCGCGATGTGGGCCCCGGTGCTGGCCGGGCCGGCGCTCGGCGCGCTCGCGGACCGCAGGGACCGGAAGGTGCTGCTGGTGCGGGGCAATCTGGTGACGGCCTGCCTGCTGGTCCCGCTCGTGCTGGTGGACTCGGGCCGCACCGTCTGGCTGCTGTTCGCGGTGCTGGTGCTCCATGGGGCGAGCGGGGTCGTGCTCGACGCGGCGGAGTCGGCGCTCGTCGCGGGGACCGTGCCCGCCTCGCTCCTGGCGGATGTCAACGGGCTGCGGATGACGGCCAACGAGGGCATGAAGCTGGTCGCACCGCTGGCGGGCGCGGGGCTGTACGTCCGGTTCGGCGGCCCCGCCGTGGCGCTGTCGGCGGCGGCGACCTGCGCGCTGGCCGCCCTGGTCTTCGCGAGGCTGCCGGCAGGAGGGACGCCCCGGACTCCGGCCCATGACGCGGGCCCTGGCTCGGAGTCGGCCCCGGGACCCCCGGCGCCGCCGACCCCGGCGGGCACCTGGCGCGATGAACTCGCCGCCGGGCTCCGGCGGATCCGCGTCTCGGCCGTGCTGCGCCCGCTGGTGGCGGCGGGGGCGGCGACGATGTTCCTGGCGGGGGTGAACGGGGCCGCGACCTTCGCGTACGTCGACGAGGTGCTCGGCCGGGACCCGGCGTACGCGGGCGTGCTGTACGCGGTGCAGGGCGCGGGTTCGGTGGCGGTGGGGCTGTTGGCGGGGCCGCTGCTGCGCCGGCTGCCCGAGCGGCTGTTCGCGGCGGGCGGGATCGCGGTGTTCGCGCTGGGGGTCGGGGCGCGGACGGTGTCGCCGGACGCGGTGGCGCTGGGGGCGAGCGCCGCGATCGGGCTCGGCCTGCCGTGCGTGCTGGTCGCGGCGATGACGGCGGTGCAGCGGGAGACGCCGGACGCGGTGCTGGGGCGTACGGCGGCGACGGCGGGCTCCCTGATGACGGCGCCCAACGCGGTGGCCCTGGCCCTGGGGGCGGGGCTCGTCGCGGTGGTGGACGTGCGGGTGCTGACGGCGGCGGCCGGGGTGGCGGGGGCGCTGGCGGCGGTGGCCCTGGGGGCGGGGGCGCGACGCCGAGGGGGCGCGCGCGTGCAGTGCGGGGGCTCGGCACCCCAGCCGTGAGAGGGCGGGAGCCGGGCCCGCCGCCCCGACGGGGCGGGGCCGGTCACCCCAGCCGCGCGAGCGCCCCCGCCACCGCCTCCAGGTCCGGGCCGGAGGCCAGTCCGGCGTGGTACAGGCGCAGTTGGTCCGCGCCGAGTGCGGCGGCGTGGGCCGCGTCGCGCTCCAGGGTGCGGGGGCTGCCGCCCATCCCGGTGACGACCCCGAAGTTGGCGGCGCGCACGCCGCCGCGCCCGGCGAACGGCCCGAGGACGGCGTCCCGTACGGCATCGGACCCGGTGCAGGGCAGCACCACCCCGTCGGCCACGGCGAGGATGTGGTCCGGTTCGACGCCGACGTTGGCCCCCGTGCGGTACGGGACGGGGTCCGCGTGCAGCAGCACCTGGAAGCCGGGCGGGGCCGCCGCCCGTACGGCTGCGACGGCCGCCTCCTGCACCGTACGGGCCGCCCGGCCGCGCCAGCGCAGGGTGGCGTCCGCGTACGCCGGCCCGAGCAGCTTCGCGATGCCGTCGCGGCCGGACTCCGGGAGCCGCCGCCGGACCAGGCCGGCTCCAGGGCCCGGCGTACGGCGGCGGACAGCGCCTCCGGGTCGGCGCCCACGTCCCCGTACCCCTTACGGCACACCGCGCAGAAGCACAGCGACATCAGGTACTGCGCCGCGTCGCCGAGGCCGACGCCGGCGACCTTGTCGTGGGCGTGGAGGTGGGCGAAGCCGTACCAGCCGCAGGACTCCAGTTCGGTGCCGTGCGCGCCGGGCCGGGCAGCGGCCTCCGCCGCGAGGTCCACGAGGTAGGCGCGGACGTCGGGGCGGGCGATGCAGGGGGCCCAGGGGTAGCGGTCGCCGTAGGCGTTGACCACCGAGGTGTCCGGGTGTTCCGCGCCGAGCCGGGAGCTGTGCGCGAGGACCACCCAGCTGTGCACCTCCAGGCCCGCGGCGGCCAGCGCCTCGGCCGCCTCCCCGTACGGATCGTCGCCGGGCGTCCAGCTCTGCCGGTACGGGGCGAGGGCCCGGCCCGCCCAGCGGTCCGGATCCGGCGGGTAGAGGACGGCGGCGTGCCCGGCGGTCACGATGCGGTGGGCGGGGTGGCGGGGGGTCAGGGCCCGGGTGGAGTGGTAGGCGGAGGCCAGGGTGACCTGCCGGACGCCGAGGTCCGCGATCCGGGCGGCGGCGTCGGGGTCCCCGACGACGTCCCAGGGGTAGAGGAAGGCACCCGCCTTCACGCCCGGCCTCCCGCGGTGCCGTGTCCCCCGACGCCGTGCCCCTGTGCGGCATGCTCCTCCAGCAGGGCGCGGCCGCTCGCGACGATCTCGATGAGGTCCTTGACGTGCGCGGCGGACGGTTCGGTGAGCGGGGTGCGGACCTCGCCGACGTCCAGCCCCTGGAGCCGGACACCGGCCTTGACCAGGGAGACGGCGTAGCCGCGGCCCTGGGCGCGCAGTTCGACGAGCGGCCGGTAGAAGTGGTCGAGCAGCCCGTTGGCCAGGGCGTCGTCGCCGGAGTCCAGGGCCCGGTGGAAGGCGAGTGCGATGTCCGGTGCGAACGCGAAGACGGCGGAGGAGTAGAGGGTGACGCCGATGCCCCGGTAGGCGAGGCCGGTGAGCTCGGCGGTGGGCAGTCCGTTGAAGTAGAGGAAGTCGCCGTCGGGCCGGTGCGTGCGGACCGCGCTGACGATGCGCTGCATGAGGTCGAGGTCGCCGTAGCCGTCCTTGAGCCCGATGATGCCGGGCGTGCGGGCGAGGGCGACGACGGTTTCCGGGGTGAAGACGGCGTTGTCCCGCTGGTAGACGATCGTCTCCAGGCCGGTGGCCGCCGCGAGGGCCGCGTAGTGGTTCAGCAGCCCTTCCTGGTCGGCGACGACGAGGTAGGGCGGCATGGCGAGGAGCCCGTCGGCTCCGGCCTCCTCGGCGGCCCGCGCGTACTGGACGGCGAGAGCCGTGCCGTAACCGGCCCCGGCGACGACCGGGATCCGCCCCGCCGTCTCCTCGACGGCGGCGGCGACCGCGAGGCGGAACTCCTCAAGGGTCAGCGCATGGAACTCGCCCGTGCCGCAGCAGGCGAAGACCGCGGCGGCTCCGGCGTCGATCCCGGCCCGCACATGGGCGCGGAGGACGTCGGGATCGACGGTGCCGTCCGGCCCGAAAGCGGTCACGGGGAAGAAGAGCGGCCCGGCGACTTCACGGAGCCGGGCGGCGAGGGGGCTGAGGTCACGGGCGCTCCCTGAGCAGATGCAGGTGTGCACAACTCTGATCGGTGTCCATATCTCTGAACACCGCAACGCTAAGCCAGCCTTCGGCGACAGGTCAAGGCGGACGCAGCCTCTTGACGCCGCCGATCACCCATCCCTATTTTGTCCACGCATGTGAATGTCGGACAGCATGTCGCACGGCACCCGCGTACGCCCCGAGGAGACCCCGTATGACCGCTCCCCGCCGAACCGTCCTGCTCACCGGCGCCGCAGGTGGCCTCGGCACGCTGATGCGGGGGCTGCTGCCCGCGTACGGATACGACCTGCGGCTGTTCGACCTGGTACCGGTGGAGGGCGAGCCCGAGGCGATCACCGCCGACCTGAACGACCGGGAGGCGCTGCGCGAGGCGGTGCGCGGCGTGGACGCGGTGATCCATCTGGCGGGCATCTCGCTGGAGTCCACGTTCGACAAGATCCTCCGGGCCAACATCCAGGGCACGCACCACCTCTACGAGGCGGCCCGTGAGGAGGGCGTCCGGCGCATCGTGTCCGCCTCCTCCAACCACGTCATCGGGCACACCCCGCGCCCGGCCGCCGGCGATCCGCTGATCGCGCTGGACACACCGCGCCGCCCGGACACCTTCTACGGGCTCTCGAAGTGCTTCGGCGAGGACCTGGCCCAGCTGTACTGGGACCAGCACGGGGTGGAGACGGTCTCGGTGCGCATCGGGTCCTGCTTCCCGGAGCCCACGTCGGTGCGGATGCTGTCGGTCTGGATGAGCCCGGCCGACGGGGCCCGCCTGTTCCACGCGGCCCTCTGCGCCGAGGGCGTCGGCCACACCGTCGTCTACGGTTCCTCCGCCAACACGCGCCTGTGGTGGGACCTGGACCCGGCACGGGCGCTGGGCTACCGGCCGCTGGACGACTCCGAGCCGTACGCGGCGAAGCTCGTCGCCGACCAGGGCGAGCTGGACCCGGACAACCCGGCGCACGCCTGCGTGGGCGGCCATTTCGTGACGGACCCGCCGATCTGGCCGCACTGAGCCGCCCGGGAGCGGCGGCGGGAACGGCGGGCGCAAGGCCGGGGCGACGGAAATCCGGGCGACGCGGGGGCGTCCGGGCGGGCAGGATGCGGCCATGCCGAGACCTTCCGGATTCCAGTACGAACAGCAGGGCGACCAGAGCGTCACCATCACCCACCACGGCAGGCCCGCGGGCACGTTGCGCGGCGGCAGGGCGGAGAAGTTCCTGGCCGAGGTGGTCTCGGGCGACGCCCAACTGGTGATGGCGCGCTGGACGGGCGCGTACAAGCACGGCAACGAGCGCACGGCCCGCAACCATCCGCGCAACCGCCGCTGAGCCGCTTCCGGGCGACCGGTGAACCGCTGCCCGACGGCCGAAAAGCATCTGGCTGACGGGGGCGAAGGTAAGGGAACGGCAAAGCCGGGTCGTTCGTTACCCCGTGCATGACCGCAATGACCCCCGGCTCGAACATTCCCCTCTCCGCCGCCCGCGTGGCGGTGGACGTCGCCGCACCGGTGCGGCTCGACGTCTCGGGCCTGCTGCTCACCGCCGACGGCAAGGTGCGCTCCGACGACGACTTCATCTTCTACAACCAGCCCTCGGGCCCCGGCGTGACCTACCGCGCCGGCGGGGGCTCGGCGCCGGACGCGATCGTGGTGGACACCACCGCCGTCCCGCCGGGCATCGAGAAGATCGTCGTCACCGCGAGCCCGGACGCCGCGGGCCAGACCTTCCAGGGCATCGAGCCCACCGCCACCGTGCGCAACGCGGACGACGGCGGCGCGATCGCCACCTTCACCCCGCCGCGGCTGGGCGCCGAGACGGCGCTCGTGGTCATCGAGATCTACCTGCGCAACGGCGCCTGGAAGGCCCGCGCGGTCGGCCAGGGTTACGCGAACGGGCTGGCCGGGATCGCCACGGACTTCGGCGTCTCGGTCGAGGAGCCCGCGGCCCCGGTCGCCCCTCCGGTTCCGGCGGCCCCCGCCCCGGTCGCCCCGCAGCCCCCGGCCCCGGTCGCCGCCCCGGTCGACCCGAGGATCACGCCGCCCGCCCCGCCCGCTCCCCCGGCGGCGCCCGCCCCGGGCTCCGGCAAGATCAACCTGGACAAGGGCCGGGTCAACCTCCAGAAGAACCAGACCGTGTCCCTGGTCAAGGGCGGCGCACCGCTGCTCTCGCGGGTCCGGATGGGCCTGGGCTGGGAGCCCGCGTTCCGCGGCAAGGACATCGACCTGGACGCGTCGGTGATCGCCTACGGCCCCAACCGCAACCACCTGGACAGCTGCTACTTCGGCAAGCTGACCATCCTGAACGGGGCGATCAAGCACTCCGGCGACAACCTCACCGGTGAGGGCGGCGGCGACGACGAGACGATCGTCGTGGACCTGGGCCGGATCCCCGCCGACGCGACGGGCCTGGTCTTCACGGTCAACTCGTTCACCGGCCAGAAGTTCAACGAGGTCGCCAAGGCCTACTGCCGGCTGATCGACGACGCCTCCGGCGAGGAGCTGGTCCGCTTCGACCTCACCGGCGCCGAGCCGCAGACCGGGGTGATGATGGCCAAGCTCATCAAGCAGTTCAGCGGCGAGTGGGAGATGACCGCGATGGGCGAGTTCGTGAAGTCGCGCACCGTGCGCGGCATGGTGAAGCCCGCCGCCCAGGCGCTCTAGACGCATCCGGGGCACCTGAACCGCAGTGGTTCAGGTGCCCCGGATCCGGAGAAGACGGGCGCTCAGAGCTTGGTGAGCTTGGAGTAGGGGCTCAGGATCCTCCCCTGTCGCCCCGAGAAGTCGATGAGGACCGCGTCGTTGTCGCCCTCGACAGCGAGAATCCTGCCGAGTCCGAACTGGTCGTGCGACACCCTGTCGCCCACATCGAAGCATTCGACCGGTGGGGCCTCCTGGGCCGGGCGGTTGAAGGGACTGGACGGCAGGTGACGCCGGGAACCGGCTGACTGTTTCATCAAGTCGAGTATGCGCCCTGTAAAGGCCCGACGCCATGCCCGTCTGCCGCTCGACCCCCAGACGTACCGCATTCGTGACCCGCGCCGACCGGGGCGGGTCAGCGCTTTCCCCGCCCTCCAGCAGCGGAATCACGCGGAACGGGGCACCGGAAAAGCACCCCGAACGTGTGGCGTTTCTCGCTCAGCGCCCCGCGCGTGACCGGGCCTTGAACGCCGCCTTGCGGGCGTCCTTCGCGGCCTTCTTGTCGCTGTGCAGGCGGCCCATGGCCTCCAGCACATCGGCGGTGGCCGGGTGGTCGACGCGCCAGACCTCGTCGAAGAAGCCGCTGTGCTGGGCGGAGAGGCCCTCGATCAGGCCCTGGAGCTCGTCCAGCTCGCCGTCCGCGTCCAGGTGGGCGGCGATGGTGTCGATGGCCAGCCAGAAGATCATGTCCTCCGGCGGGGCGGGCACGTCGGCGGCGCCGTGCTCCGCGAGCCAGACACGGGCGAGGCCGCCCAGCTCCTGGTCGCCGAGCACCGCGCGTACGGCGGGCTCCGCCTCGGGGCCGGCCAGGGCGAGGGCCTGCTGGCAGTGGAGGCGGCGCAGCGGCCCGCCCTCGTCCGCGCCGCGCGCGGCGGCCAGCAGCTCGGCCGCCGCCGACACCGCGCCGTCGGCGTACCCGGCGAGCCAGAGCTTGACCTCGGCACGGGCGGCGGACTCGGGGTAGTGGGCGATGCCGTCGAGGAGGGCGTCGGCGCCCTTGTCCGCGAGATCGCCGACGGCGGGGGCGTCCACCCCGGCCTCCAGCATCCGGGCCCGGATGCCGTACAGGCCGAGGGGGTGAGCTTGACCATGCCGTACCGGGTGACGTCGTCCTCGTCGCCCCCGACGGTGTCGACCGGCGCCTCGCCCTCCTCGACCATCAGCGCCTCGTCGACCGGCCGGTACTCGACGATCCCGATGGGTTCGAGGAGCCGGAACTGGTCGTCGAGGCGCATCATCGCCTCCGACACCTGCTCCAGGATGTCGTCGGTGGGCTCGCCCATGTCGTCGGGGACGATCATCGACGCGGCGAGGGCCGGCAGCGGGACCGGCCCTTCGCCCGCGCCGTTGTCCGCGAGGGTGAGCAGGTAGAGGTTGCCGAGGACACCGTCGAGGAACTCCGCCTCGGCCTCCGGGTCCCAGTCCAGGGCGTCGAAGTCGATCGAACCGTCCTCGCCGACGAGGTCCGCGAAGTCGTCCAGGACGGGCGCGGTGGCGTCGGCGTGCACGGCGTCCAGGCCGTCGAGCCAGATGGACAGGACGTCCTGGGGGAGCCTCCGGTGAGCAGGCCCAGATTCTCGCCCGCGGAGGCGGTGCCCTCGGCGTCCTCCTCCTCGGGGTCGGTGACGTCGAGGAGGCCGGTGTCCACGGCGAGCCGCCAGGCCTCGCTGGCGTATGCGGCACCGTCGTCGTCGGCCGCGAGCCCGAGGTGCTCGGCGGCCGCGGGCAGTTGCGCCTCGACGAGTTCGCCGCCCGCGCCGACCCGGGTGCCGGGGCCGGCCCACCGGGCGAGCCTGACGGCCCGGACGAACAGCGGTGCGGCGAGCGCGTCCCGAGCCAGTTCGGCCTCGGAGTTGAGCCGCACCGGCGGCAGGGAGGGGCGCTCTGCGGACATCGGGGGTTCTCCTCGGTGCGTGCTCGGGAGCGTACGGAGTACGTACGCGGTTCAGCCGCCCAAGCCTAGACGCATTTCACCGCATGCCGCCCACGGCTTCGGCAGCCTGCCCTCCCCTCAGACGCCCTCGCCGGGTTCCATGCTGAGCGCGGGCGTGTAGCGGTGCACGCCGCCGCCGGTCATGCCCGGGTACTTCTGGACGCGTTCCCAGAGCGGGGACGGGGACCCGACGCCCTCACCGGGTGCGGCGAGAGCCGCGATGTGGTGCTCGGCGCTCTCCCACTCGGCGTAGTTGAGGACCCGGGTGCCGTCGGTGCCGACATGGAAGTGTGCGGCGATGCCGCCCTCGGGCAGGCCCTCCTCCTGTCCGAGCGCCTCGAACACGCTGTCCACCCAGTCGCGTTGGCGGGCCGCGTCGGGCCCCTCGAACTCGACGTCGACGATGACGACGCAGCCGGTCTGCCGGGTGTCGCCCTCGGCCCGCGGCCCGGAGCGGTACAGCTCGTAGGTGTGCTGCCCGAGGCGTTCGATGCCGGGGACGGCCGCGTCGATCTCGGCGTCGCGGGTGTCACGCCCCTCCCGTACGAAGTCCTGATAGGCCTGTTCGCCGGTCCACTGGGAGTAGTGCAGCAGGGTCGCCCCGTCCTCCCCGGCGTGGACACTGTAGGAGAGCAGCCCGGAATGCGGCCATTCCCGGCTCCCCCACACCTTCCGGATCGCGTCGACGGCCTCCCGCTGCCGCTGCGGGGTCCCGACGTTCCAGGTGCCGGCCTTGGCGATCCCGGCATCGGTGCGGGCCGGGTCGGGGCGGTCGGTGAAGTGCGTGGTCATGACGGTGTTCCCCTCTCCCGCGCACCGCTCGGTGCGCATGACCACCACGTTCACACCTCAAGCTCGGTTGAGGTCAAGGCCGTTCCGCCGGATGCGGCCGGACTCCGTTCGCCCATGGCGTGAGCGGGTGCGGGTGCGGTCCTCCGGTGCCGGGGAAGGGTGCGGGCATGACCCTCTCCGTGGCCACTTGAGCGACCTGCACATCACCACCGGGCCCGGTGTCAGCCGCTGAGCTCCGTCCGCCAGGCCGTCGTGTTCAGTTCGTCCATCAGCCGGATGTCATGCCCTTCCAGCGGGAAGACCCGCACCGGGAGGCCGGGGGCCGCGGAGATGGCCAGGGCGTCGCCCTCGATGAGGTCGCCGCCCTCGGGTGTGGAGACCCAGGCGAGGATCGACTTCACGGTGAGGCCGGGGTCGAGCAGGAGTTTCTTCGGGCCGGGGTCGTTGCCGAAGTACGAGCCGTCCTCGTTGACCCTGACGGGGAGCGGGTTGCCGTCCTCGCCGAGGGCCTGGACCCAGGGGTAGCCGTCGACGGCGTAGGGCTTGCGGCCGCAGTTGGTGAGGGTGAGCACGACGGCCCGGTGCATCATTCCGGTCTCCACCGGGCCCATGTCGACGACGACCCCGGAGGAGGGGCACGTCCCGGGCGGCGCGGCGGTCGGGCCGGTCTGCGCCGGTGCGCCCTGGGCGGGGGCGTCCGCGCCGGGTGCGGGGGCCGGGGGCGGCGTCTCGGCGCGGGGCGCGGAGGCGGACGGGGTGGGGACCGGCCGCTCTCCCTCGCCGGCCGGGACGAGGAAGCCGGAGCAGCCGGTCAGTGCCGTCAGCGTGGCGGTCAGCAGGGCCACCCGGACCCGTCTCCGTATCCGTACGCGCTCGTTCATGTCGCCCACCCCTCGTCGCGGCCGGTCGCCCGCCCGTTCGATCTTGTCAGAGGAACAGCAGCGGTCACCGCACTCTTCAGCAGCTCTTGCCGTTCACCACAAGGAGATCTAAGTGGACCTTTACGGTTCCGGGCGTTGAGACTTCCCCCATGACCGCCACCGCACCGCGCCCCTTCGGCCGCACGCTCTGCGCCATGATCACGCCCTTCACCGCCGCCGGGTCCCTGGACCCGGACGCCGCCCGCGCGCACGCCGCGCGCCTGGTGGCCGAGGGCTGCGACGGGATCGTCCTCAGCGGCACCACCGGCGAGTCCCCCACGACGACGGACGCCGAGAAGTCCGCCCTGCTGCGGGCCGTCCGTGCCGAGGTCGGCGACGGGGTGCCGCTGCTCTCCGGCGTCGGGGGCCCGGACACCGCGGCCACCCTGCGCCTGGCCAGGCAGGCCGAGGAGGCGGGCGCGGACGGGCTGCTGGTGGTGAGCCCGTACTACAGCCGCCCGCCGCAGGCCGCCGTCGAGGCGTACTTCCTGCGGGTGGCCGAGTCCACCGGTCTGCCGCTGATGCTGTACGACATCCCCGGGCGCACCGGCGTCCGGATCGAGCCGGAGACCCTGCTGCGGCTGGCGGAGCACCCCCGGGTGGTGGCGGTGAAGGACTGCTCCTACGACCTGCTCGGCGCGACGAAGGTGCTGGCCCGCACCTCGCTCGCCTCCTACTCGGGCTGCGAGGAGCTGAACCTTCCGCTGTACGCGGTGGGCGGCGCGGGCTACGTCAGTACGGTCGCGAACGTGGCCCCGCGCCAGGTGCGGGCCCCGCTGGACGCGTTCGACGCGGGCCGCACCGACGAGGCGGCCCGGCTCAACGGGCTCACGGCCCGGCTCGTCGAGCTGATGATGGCGAGCGGCCTGCCCGGAACCGTCACGGCCAAGGCCCTGCTGGACGCGGGCCCGGTCCGGGAACCGCTGCAGCCCGCCGGGCGCGAGGCGGCCGACGGGCTGCGGAAGGCGTACGAGGAACTCCTCGCGGCCTAGGGCCTCCGGCGGATCAAGGCCGGACACCCTTGGGCGAACAGCTCAGTTGTGGGCGTGCAGGACCTCGTTCAGGCCGCCCCAGACCGCGTTGTTCGGCCGGGCCTCGACGGTGCCGGTGACCGAGTTGCGGCGGAAGAGGATGTTCGAGGCGCCGGACAGCTCGCGGGCCTTGACGACCTGGCCGTCCGGCAGCGTGACGCGCGTACCGGCGGTGACGTACAGACCGGCCTCGACGACGCACTCGTCGCCCAGCGCGATGCCGACGCCCGCCTCCGCGCCGACCAGGCAGCGCTCACCGATGATGATGCGCTCCTTGCCCCCGCCGGACAGGGTGCCCATGGTGGACGCGCCGCCGCCGATGTCGGAGCCGTCGCCGATGACGACGCCCGCGGAGATCCGGCCCTCGACCATGGAGGTGCCGAGGGTGCCCGCGTTGAAGTTGACGAAGCCCTCGTGCATGACGGTGGTCCCGGCGGCGAGGTGCGCGCCGAGCCGGACGCGGTCGGCATCCGCGATACGGACGCCCTGGGGGGCGACGTAGTCCGTCATGCGCGGGAACTTGTCGACCGAGGTGACCTGGAGGTGCAGGCCCTCGGCGCGGGCGTTGAGCCGCACGCGCTCCAGGTCGTCGACGGCGACCGGGCCGAGCGAGGTCCAGGCGACGTTGGCGAGCAGCCCGAAGAGGCCGTCGAGGTTCTGGCCGTGCGGCTGGACGAGCCGGTGCGAGAGCAGGTGCAGACGCAGGTAGGCGTCGTGCGCGTCGAGCGGCTTGTCGTCGAGCGAGGAGATGACCGTGGACACGGCGACGATCTCGACGCCGCGCCGGGCGTCCACGCCGATCGCCTTGGCGGCGCCCTCACCGAGCCGGTTGACGGCCTCGTCCGGGGTGAGCCGCTGCGTACCGGCCGGGCCGGGGTCGGAGGTCAGCTCGGGGGCGGGGAACCAGGTGTCGAGGACGGTGCCGTCACCGGCGACGGTGGCGAGGCCGGCGGCGACGGCGCCGGTGGTGCGGGCAGAACCCTGGGAAGTCGTGTCGGTCATGAACAGCAACCTAACCGGCCGGGGCCCGCTCGGGCGAACCGGTCTCAGCGTGCGGCCCCTGTCCGCCGCCCGCGCCCGCTCCCCCGGCCCGGGCAGCCGCCGCGCCGCCGGCACCGCTCCCCCGGCGACCGCCGCGAGAAGGGCGCGGACCGGCCGGAGCAACGGGTGCGGCGGCGCAGGGCGGGGGCGGCGGGCCGTTCGAGGCAGCCGAACCAGCCGCCGCCCACGCCACCCGCGGGGCCTGTCCGCCGGGCTGGGCGGGCATCCCGGGGGCGAGCGGCTGCACCCTCGAATCGTGCACGTACCGCGACCAGTTGGCCGGGTTCACGGCGGCGGGCGCGACGGTGCACGGGATGTCCGCGGGCTGACAAGGCGGGCCGACGGGGGCCCGCGACGCGGTCAGGCGTGCCCGCCCGCGACGATCCGCTTCAGCATCACCCGGGTGTACGGCGCGTCGAACGTGCCCCCGGTCAGCAGGACCTGGAGGCAGACGCCGTCCATCAGCGCGACGAGGGCCCGCGCGGTCTCCGGATCGGTGCGCCGGGACAGGAGCGCGACGGCCTCCTCGGTCCACTCGGCGGCGACCGGGCGCAGCGCGGGGCGGCGCAGGGCCGCGAGGTACAGCTCGTACTCCAGCTCGATCGCTCCGCGTTCACCCGCGAACCACCGGTCGAGCAGCCGGGTCAGCTCCCCCGCGAGGTCCGCCTCCGCCGCACCCCGCCCGTTGTCCCCCTCCTCGGCGAAGAGGCCGCTGGCGCGCAGCGCCTGGACGAAGTTCTCGTTGCAGCGGCGCAGCGCGGCGACGAGGAGTTCGTCGAGCGAGGCGAAGTGGTACGTGGTCGAGCCGAGCGGCACGTCGGCCTCGGCGGCCACGGTGCGATGGCTGAGCCCGGCTATGCCGTCGGCCGCGATCACGGTCAGCGCCGCGTCGATGATCCGCGTCCGCCGCTCGGGGTCGTACCGGCGGGCCATCAGTGGGCCCCTCCGAGGTTCAGGACGACGACCCCGGCGACGATCAGGGCGATGCCCGCGATCTTGACCAGGCTGCTGGACTCGCCGAGGAAGAGGATCCCGATGAGGGCGACGGCCGCGGTGCCGACGCCGGCCCAGATGGCGTACGCGGTGCCCACGGAGAGGGTCTTGAGGGTCTGGGCGAGCAGCGTGAAGGCGATCAGGTAGCCCACCACGGTGCCGATCGAGGGCCAGAGCCGGGTGAAGCCCTCGCTGTACTTCATGGCCGTCGTCCCGGCCACCTCCGCCGCGATGGCACCGGCGAGCAGTCCGTATGCGTATCCCATGTGTACGACTGTACCCAACGTTGCGTACGACCGTACATATGATCGGCCCGCGCCGGGGGCGCTACGGTGTGCCGACTGAATGAACGGCCCGGTCGACCGGGCCGACGACGCGACGGAGACGCAGTGGCGCAGGATGCAGGGTGGGGCGGTGGCCCGTACGGGGGCGCGCCTCACGGTGGGGGGCCCTTCCACGGGGGCGCGCAGGGGCCGGGCGGCGGCTGGCACGGCGGATGGGCGGCGCCGCCCAGGCCGGGGGTGATACCCCTGGCGCCGCTGAGGATCTCGGACATGCTCAGCGGCGCCTTCACGACGCTCGGGCGGTACTGGAAGCCGCTGATCGGTATGGCGCTGACGCTGTTCGGCGCGGCGACGCTCGTGATGGTCGTCGCGCTGGTGGTGGCCGCCTCCGCCGTCGCGAGCCAGTGGGACGAGCTGACGTCCAGCTCTCCGGGGTCTCCGGACGCGGCGCAACTGGTCCCGCTGGGCGTCGCGTTCGGTGTGCTGATGGTCCTCGGCCTGATCAGCTACCTGCTGGCGTCGGCCGTGGTGCAGGCGGCGGTCCCGGTCGTCCTCCAGGAGGCCGTCCTGGGCCGGCCGATCCGCTTCGGAGAGGTCTGGAAGCGGGCGTGGGCGCGGGTCTGGTCGGTCATCGGCACGGTGTTCCTGACCGGGCTGATCATGCTCGTCCCGATGGCGCTCTTCTTCGCGGGCTTCGCCGGGCTGATGATCTACCTGATCTCGCTGGGTGACGAGGACGGCGTCATGCCGCTGGTCGCCGTCGGACTCATCGGCGCGCTGCTCATCGGCCCGTTCGCGGTCTGGCTCTGGGTGCGGTTCTCCCTGGCCCCGACGGTGGTGGTCTTCGAGGGACAGAGCCCGGTCGCGGCCCTGCGCCGCTCGGCCCAGCTGGTGCGCGGCACGTGGTGGCGGGTCTTCGGCGTCGGGCTGCTCGCCTACGTGCTCGCGTCCATGATCGGCTACATGATCCAGATGCCGTTCCAGATGGCCGGCATGCTCCCCGGCCTGTTCGACCCCGAGGACATGGGGGCCGACCCGAGCGGCGGGGAGCTCATCGCCCTCTTCGGGGGCCTGATCCTGCTGTCGTTCATCAGCCAGCTGATCGCCCAGCTGTTCACGGCGATCTTCCCGCCGCTGGTGACCGGCCTGCTCTACGTCGACCTCCGGATGCGTACGGAGAACCTGGGCCCGGTCCTGGCCGAGGCGGCGGGATCGACGCTGCCCGAGCAGTACGGGCCACCGCCGCCGGCCCACGTCTGACGCGGCGCCGGGTGGGAAACGGCCATGCCCGCCAGGGTGACTGGCGGGCATGGCCGTTCATCGCTCGTGCGTGAGCGTCTCAGACGTTGAACCCCAGCGCGCGGAGCTGCTCGCGTCCGTCGTCGGTGATCTTGTCCGGGCCCCACGGCGGCATCCAGACCCAGTTGATCCGGAGCTCGTTGACGATGCCGTCCGTGGCGGACTTCGCCTGGTCCTCGATGACGTCGGTCAGCGGGCAGGCCGCGGACGTCAGGGTCATGTCGAGGGTGGCGATGTTGGCGTCGTCGACGTGGATGCCGTAGATCAGGCCCAGGTTGACGACGTCGATGCCCAGCTCGGGGTCGACGACGTCGTACAGCGCCTCGCGGACCTCCTCCTCGGAGGCCGGCTTCATGGTCGCGGTCTCGTTGTCGCTCATGCGGTCTTCCCTTCGGACAGCGCCTTGGCCGTCGCGTCCTTCCACGCCATCCAGCTCAGCAGCGCGCACTTGACCCGGGCGGGGTACTTGGAGACACCGGCGAACGCGACGGCGTCCTCCAGCACCTCCTCCATCGCGTCGTCCGGCTCCAGCTGGCCCTTGGACTGCATCAGCTCCAGGAAGGCGTCCTGGATCCTCTGCGCCTGGGACAGCTCCTTGCCGACGAGCAGCTCGTTCAGCACGGAGGCGGAGGCCTGGCTGATGGAGCAGCCCTGGCCCTCGTAGCTCACGTCGGCGATGGTCTCGCCGTCGTACTTCACGCGGAGCGTGATCTCGTCGCCGCACGTCGGATTGACGTGGTGCACCTCGGCGTCGCCGTCCCGCAGGCCACGCCCGTGGGGGTGCTTGTAGTGGTCCAGGATCACTTCCTGGTACATGGAATCAAGCTTCACCAGTCAGCCCTCAGCCGAAGAAGTTCCGGACGTGCTCCAGGCCGTCCACCAGGGCGTCGACCTCGGCGGGCGTGGAGTACAGATAGAACGACGCTCGCGTCGTCGCGGGAATTCCGTACCGCAGGCAGACCGGGCGGGCACAGTGGTGGCCGACCCGGACGGCGACGCCCTGCTCGTCGAGGACCTGGCCCACATCGTGCGGGTGGATGTCGCCGAGCGTGAAGGAGATCGCCGCGCCGCGGTCCTCGGCCGTCGTCGGACCGATGATCCGCAGGTCGGGGACCTCCAGCAGGCGCTTCAGCGCGTACTCGGTGATCGCCTTCTCGTGGCTGTGGATCCGCTCCATGCCGATCGAGGTGAGGTAGTCCACGGCCGCGCCGAGGCCGACGGCCTGGGCGATCGGGGGCGTACCGGCCTCGAACTTGTGGGGAGCGGGGGCGTACGTCGACGAGTGCATCGACACGGTCTCGATCATCTCGCCGCCGCCGAGGAACGGAGGCAGGTCCTCCAGGAGCTCCTGCCGTCCCCACAGCACGCCGATGCCGGTCGGGCCGACCATCTTGTGGCCGGTGAAGGCCACGAAGTCCGCCTGGAGCGCCTGCACGTCGAGCACCATGTGCGGGGCCGCCTGCGAGGCGTCGATGCAGACCAGCGCGCCGACCTGCTGGGCGCGGCGGATGATCTGCTCGACCGGGTTGACCGTGCCCAGGATGTTGGAGACCAGCGTGAAGGAGACGATCTTCGTCTTCTCGGTGATGATCTCGTCGATGTTCGACAGGTCGAGCCGGCCGTCGTCGGTGATGCCGAACCACTTCAGCTTCGCGCCGGTGCGCTGCGCGAGCAGCTGCCACGGCACGATGTTGGAGTGGTGCTCCATCTCCGTGGTGACGATCTCCGTGTCGCGGTCCACCCGATAGGGCTCGTCCGCCCAGCCGAGCATGTTCGCCACGAGGTTCAGCGACTCGGAGGCGTTCTTCGTGAAGATCACCTCGTCACGGCTGGGTGCGTTGATGAAGGCGGCGACCTTGTCGCGGGCGCCCTCGTACAGCGCGGTGGCCTCCTCGGCGATCGTGTAGACGCCGCGGTGCACGTTCGCGTTGTGGCGCTCGTAGTACGCGTTCAGCGCGTCGAGGACCTGGCGCGGCTTCTGCGAGGTCGCCGCGGAGTCCAGGTACACGACCTTCTTGCCGTCGTGGACCGTGCGGTCCAGGAGCGGGAAGTCCTTGCGGATCGCCTCGGTGTCGAGGAGGCCGGAGAGCCCCTGTCGGGCGTCAGTCACGCGGAAGCGCCACCCTTCGTGTAGGCCTCGTAGCCCTCGTTCTCCAGCTGGTCGGCCAGCTCGGCGCCGCCGGAGGCCGCGATCCGGCCGTTGGCGAAGACGTGCACGAAGTCGGGCTGGATGTACTTGAGGATGCGGGTGTAGTGGGTGATCAGCAGGGTGCCGACCTCGCCGGTCGCGCGGACCCGGTTGACGCCCTCGGAGACGGTCTTGAGCGCGTCGACGTCCAGGCCGGAGTCGGTCTCGTCCAGGACGGCGATCTTCGGCTTGAGGAGCTCCAGCTGAAGGATCTCGTGGCGCTTCTTCTCACCGCCGGAGAAGCCCTCGTTGACGTTGCGCTCGGCGAAGGCCGGGTCCATCTGGAGCTCGGCCATCGTCTCCTTGACCTCCTTGACCCACGTCCGCAGCTTGGGGGCCTCGCCGCGGATGGCGGTGGCGGAGGTGCGCAGGAAGTTGGAGACCGAGACACCGGGGATCTCCACCGGGTACTGCATGGCGAGGAACAGGCCGGCGCGGGCCCGCTCGTCGACGGACATCTCCAGGACGTCCTCGCCGTCGAGGGTGACCGTGCCCCCGGTGATCGTGTACTTGGGGTGACCCGCGAGCGAGTACGCGAGGGTGGACTTGCCGGACCCGTTGGGGCCCATGATGGCGTGGGTCTCGCCCTGCTTCACGGTCAGGTCGACGCCCTTGAGGATCTCCTTCGTGGCGTTGTCGGCCTCGACGGTGACGTGCAGGTCGCGGATTTCAAGCGTTGCCATGGGTGACTCAGGACTCCTGGGTGACGGAGACGAGCACATCGTCCCCTTCGATCTTTACGGGGTATACGGGGACGGGGCGCGTCGCGGGAAGGCCGGACGGCTTGCCGGTGCGGAGGTCGAACGCGGATCCGTGCAGCCAGCACTCGATCGCACAGTCCTCCACCTCGCCCTCCGAGAGGGAGACGTTCGCGTGCGAGCAGATGTCGTTGATCGCGAACACCTCGCCCTCGGTGCGGACGACGGAGACGGGTGTGCCGTCGAGCTCCACCCGCTTGGGGGTGTCGTCCTCCAGCTCACTCAGCGCACAGGCTTTGACGAAGGACATCAGACGGACGCCTTCAGCTCGGCCTCGATCTTCTCGATGAGCCGCTCCTCGACGTCCGGCAGGCCGATCTGCTGGACCAGCTCGGCGAAGAAGCCGCGCACGACCAGGCGGCGGGCCTCCTCGGCCGGGATACCGCGGGACTGGAGGTAGAAGAGCTGCTCGTCGTCGAAGCGGCCGGTCGCCGAGGCGTGGCCGGCGCCGACGATCTCGCCGGTCTCGATCTCCAGGTTGGGCACGGAGTCGACCCGGGCGCCGTCGGTGAGGACGAGGTTCCGGTTCATCTCGTAGGTGTCGGTGCCCTCGGCCGCGGCCTGGATGAGGACGTCACCGATCCAGACGGCGTGCGCGCCGTCGCCCTGGAGGGCGCCCTTGTACACCGCGTTGGACTTGCAGTGCGGGGTGTTGTGGTCGACCAGGAGGCGGTGCTCCTGGTGCTGGCCCTTGTCGGTGAAGTACAGACCGAAGAGCTCCGCCTCGCCGCCGGTGGCCGCGTAGGCGACCCGGGGGTGCAGGCGCACGACGTCGCCGCCGAAGGTGACGACGATCGACTTGAAGGAGGCGTCCCGGCCGACCAGCGCGTTGTGCTGGCCGACGTGGACGGCCGTGTCGTCCCAGTCCTGGACGGAGACGACGGTCAGCTTGGCGCCGTCGCCCAGGACGTAGTCGACGTTGGCGGCGAGCACCGCGTCACCGGTGTGGTCGATGACGACGACGGCCTCGGCGAAGGCGCCCAGCTCGATGAGCTGGTGGCCGAAGGCGGTGCCGCCCTCGCCGTGCACGGCGATCCGGATCGGCTCGGTGAGCACGGCTTCCTTGGCGACCGTGACGACCGAGGCGTGCTCGAAGGAGCTGTACGCCTGGGCGGCGACCCGGTCCACCGGGGTGCCGGCCTTGCCGAGCCGGGAGTCGTCCCGGCCGACGGTCTCGACGGTGACACCCTCGGGGGCCTCGATGGCGACCTTCACGCCACTGCCGGTGGCGACGGCGGTGCCGTCGTGCAGTCCGCGCAGGCGCTCCAGCGGCGTGAAGCGCCACTCCTCCTCGCGGCCGTGCGGGACGGGGAAGTCCGCGACGTCGAAGGACGGGGGTGCGCTCATGCGGGTGGCGACGGTCGACTCGGCGGCGACCGCGATGGAGCCGGCGGTGGTGGAGCCCACCGGAGTGTTCTGAGCCTCAGCCATGGCTGTCGTAGTGCTCGCTTTCTCAGTCAAGAAGGGGGTGGTTCGGTGGGGCGGGGACGGCCACGAACGGCCGTCCCGGTGGTCCTCGGGTGCGGACCTAGCCGACCGAACCCTCCATCTGCAGCTCGATCAGCCGGTTGAGCTCCAGGGCGTACTCCATGGGCAGCTCCTTGGCGATCGGCTCGACGAAGCCGCGCACGATCATCGCCATGGCCTCGAACTCGGTGAGTCCGCGGCTCATGAGGTAGAAGAGCTGGTCCTCGGAGACCTTGGAGACGGTCGCCTCGTGGCCCATCGACACGTCGTCCTCGCGGACGTCGACGTAGGGGTAGGTGTCCGAGCGGGAGATCGTGTCGACGAGCAGAGCGTCGCAGAGGACGTTGGACTTCGCGCCCGGCGCGCCTTCGCCGATCTCGATCAGTCCGCGGTAGGACGTACGGCCACCGCCTCGCGCCACCGACTTGGAGACGATGTTCGAGGAGGTGTTCGGGGCCATGTGGACCATCTTGGCGCCGGCGTCCTGGTGCTGGCCCTCGCCCGCGAAGGCGATGGACAGGGTCTCGCCCTTGGCGTGCTCGCCCATCAGGTAGACGGCCGGGTACTTCATGGTGACCTTGGAGCCGATGTTGCCGTCGACCCACTCCATGGTCGCGCCCTCGTAGGCCACGGCCCGCTTGGTGACCAGGTTGTAGACGTTGTTCGACCAGTTCTGGATGGTCGTGTAGCGGCAGCGGCCGCCCTTCTTCACGATGATCTCGACGACGGCGCTGTGCAGCGAGTCCGAGGAGTAGATCGGGGCGGTGCAGCCCTCGACGTAGTGGACGTAGGCGTCCTCGTCGACGATGATCAGCGTCCGCTCGAACTGGCCCATGTTCTCCGTGTTGATACGGAAGTAGGCCTGGAGCGGGATGTCCACGTGGACGCCCTTGGGCACGTAGATGAACGAGCCGCCGGACCACACGGCCGTGTTCAGCGAGGCGAACTTGTTGTCGCCGACCGGGATGACGGTGCCGAAGTACTCCTTGAAGAGCTCCGGGTGCTCCTTCAGCGCGGTGTCGGTGTCCAGGAAGATGACGCCCTGCTCCTCCAGGTCCTCGCGGATCTGGTGGTAGACGACCTCGGACTCGTACTGCGCGGCGACACCGGCGACGAGGCGCTGCTTCTCCGCCTCGGGGATGCCGAGCTTGTCGTACGTGTTCTTGATGTCCTCGGGCAGGTCCTCCCAGGAGGCGGCCTGCTTCTCCGTGGAGCGCACGAAGTACTTGATGTTGTCGAAGTCGATGCCCGACAGGTCCGAGCCCCAGCTGGGCATGGGCTTCTTGTCGAAGAGCCGGAGGCCCTTGAGCCGCAGCTTCAGCATCCACTCGGGCTCGTTCTTCTTCTCCGAGATGTCGCGGACGACAGCCTCGGAGAGACCGCGCTTCGCCGCCGCGCCTGCCGCGTCGGAGTCGGCCCAGCCGAATTCGTACGTACCCAGACCCTCGAGCTCAGGGTGGGCAGTCTCCGTGGGGAGCGTCATGCGGGGTTCCTCCCGGCCGTGCTTGCAGATGCTGAATGGGTGGTCTGTGGGGGTGCTGCGTGGCCACTTCGCGGCACATACGTCGTGCACACGCCGTCGCCGTGGGCGAGGGTGGCCAGCCGCTGCACATGGGTCCCGAGGAGGCTGGAGAAGAATTCCGTCTCCGCCTCGCACAGCTGTGGGAACTGCTCGGCGACATGCGCCACCGGGCAGTGGTGCTGACACAGCTGTTCGCCCTGCTGCGGGCCCGGCGCGCTTCGCGCCGTAGCAGCGTACCCGTCGGCGGACAGGGCCCTGGCCAGGGCCTCGGTGCGCCCCTCGGGGTCGGCGGCCTCGACCGCCGCGCGGTACGCCTCGCCCGTCGCGGCCATCCGGGCGCGGGCGAAGGCGATGACCGCCTCGTCCCCGCCGGATTCGGCGATGAAGCGCAGGGCGTCGGCCGCCAGCTTGTCGTAGGACTGGTCGAAGGCGTCCCTGCCGCAGTCGGTCAGGGCGAACACCTTGGCGGGCCTGCCTCGGGTCCGCGCCCCGTACACCCGCTGTTCACGGGCTTCGACGACATCGTCGGAGACGAGGGCGTCCAGGTGGCGGCGGACGGCGGCCTGGGTGAGGCCGAGTCGCTTGGCGAGGTCCGCGACGGTGGAGGGACCGTGGTCCAGGATGGAGCGCGCGACCCGGTTGCGCGTCGAGCGCTCACCGGTCGCGAGTTCCTCCTGAGGAGCCCGTCCGTCGTATTTCACAACACCATTGTTGCGTAATTCATTCGGCCCTGACAACCACGGTCCGAAACGATCTACGGTGTGGTTCGTCACTTAGGGTTACCTAATCTGGCCCCGCGGGAGGGCCTCTCCGGGGCGCTGCCTAAACTGGTGCGCCATGGAGAACGAGCCCGTCGTACAGGTCACCGGACTGGTGAAGCGGTACGGCGCGAAGACCGCGGTGAACGGCCTCGATCTGGTCGTCGCGGCGGGCGCGGTGACCGCCGTCCTCGGCCCGAACGGCGCCGGGAAGACCACCACCATCGAGACCTGCGAGGGCTACCGCCGCCCCGACGCCGGCACCGTACGGGTCCTCGGCCTCGACCCGGTCGCCGACGCGGAGCGGCTGCGTCCGCGGGTCGGGGTGATGCTCCAGTCCGGCGGGGTGTACTCCGGCGCGCGCGCCGACGAGATGCTCCGGCACATGGCCAGGCTGCACGCCCACCCGCTCGACGTGGACGCCCTGATCGAACGCCTCGGCCTCGGCGACTGCGGCCGCACCACCTACCGGCGGCTCTCCGGCGGCCAGCAGCAGCGGCTCTCGCTGGCCCTGGCGGTCGTCGGCCGGCCCGAGCTGGTCTTCCTGGACGAGCCGACCGCCGGCCTCGACCCGCAGGCCCGCCGGTCCACCTGGGACCTGGTCCGCGAGCTGCGCGCCGACGGCGTGTCCGTGGTGCTGACCACCCACTTCATGGACGAGGCCGAAGCGCTCGCCGACGACGTCGCGATCATCGACGCGGGCCGGGTCATCGCCCAGGGCAGCCCGGAGCAGCTCTGCCGGGGCGGCGCGGAGAACACCCTGCGCTTCACCGGCCGCCCGGGGCTCGACCTCGGCTCCCTCCTCAAGGCGCTGCCCGACGGCTGCGGGGCCGCCGAGCCGCTGCCGGGGACGTACCGGATCACCGGGAGCGTCGACCCGCAGCTGCTGGCCACCGTGACCTCCTGGTGCGCCCAGCACGGCGTGATGCCCGACGGCATCGCGGTCGAGCGGCACACCCTGGAGGACGTCTTCCTCGAACTGACCGGCAAGGAGCTGCGCGCATGAGCGCCGGTACGTACACCCCGCGCCCCGGCGCCGCCCCGCTCCCCCGGATGATCGCCGCGCAGACCACGCTGGAGACCCGGATGCTGCTGCGCAACGGCGAGCAGCTGCTGCTGACGGTGATCATCCCGACGCTGCTGCTCGTGCTGTTCAGCGCGGTCGACATCGTGGACACCGGCGCGGGCGAGCCGGTCGACTTCCTCGCCCCGGGCATCCTGGCGCTCGCCGTGATGTCCACCGCCTTCACCGGCCAGGCCATCGCCACCGGCTTCGAACGCCGTTACGGGGTCCTCAAGCGGCTGGGCGCCTCCCCGCTCCCCCGCTGGGCGCTGATGACCGCGAAGACCCTGTCGGTGCTGGTCACCGAGGTGCTCCAGATCGTGCTGCTGACGGCGATCGCCTTCGCGCTCGGCTGGTCGCCCGAGGGCGGTCCGCTCTCGGTGCTGCTGCTCCTCGTCCTCGGGACCGCCGCGTTCTCCGGGCTCGGGCTGCTGATGGCCGGGACGCTGAAGGCGGAGGCGACGCTCGCCGCCGCCAATCTGGTCTTCCTGCTGCTGCTGGTCGGCGGCGGGGTCATCGTGCCGCTCGACAAGTTCCCGGACGCGGTGCAGTCGGTGCTGGGGCTGCTGCCTGTCTCGGCGCTCTCGGAGGGGCTGCGGGACGTCCTTCAGCACGGCGCGTCGATGCCGTGGGCCCAGGCCGGGATCCTCGCGGTGTGGGCGGTGCTGGGACTCGGCGCGGCGGCGAAGTTCTTCCGCTGGGAGTAGGACGCGCGAGGGGCGGTTTTCCGGGCAAGCAGCCACGTACCCACCCCCTCGTGAAATCGCGCACAAGCCCCGTCCTACGATGGTCCGCGTGGAAACCCCCATCTCCCTCATCGCCAAGCGCTGGACGCCGTCCACCAAGGTGGTGAAGCGCGCCGCGCTCTCCGCCATCCTGATGAGCGTCTTCATCATCATCACCGGCGGGGCCGTCCGGCTCACCGGTTCGGGGCTCGGCTGCGACACCTGGCCCAAGTGCACCGACGACAGCTTGTTCGCGACGCCCGAGCAGGGGCTGCACGGCGCGATCGAGTTCGGCAACCGGATGCTGGCCTATGTGCTGTCGGCCGCGGTCGGCTGGGCGATCATCGCCATCAGTTCGATGAAGCCGCGCCGCCGCAAGCTGACCCGGCTGGCCTGGGTTCAGTTCTGGATCGTGCTGGCCAACGCCATCCTCGGCGGGATCACGGTCTGGGCGGGACTCAACCCGTGGACGGTGGCCGGGCACTTCCTGCTGGCCAACGTGCTCCTGGCGATCGCCGTGATCACCTGGGTGCGGATCGACGAGGGCGACGGCCCGCCGCGCCCCCGGACCCCGCTGCCGGTGCGCCGGCTGTCCTGGGCGATCCTCGCGACCACGGTCGTCCTGATCGTGCTGGGCACCTCGGTGACCGGTTCCGGCAAGCACGCCGGCGACAGCAGCGACGTACCGCGCATGCCGTGGGACTGGTCGGCCGCCGCCCATGTCCACGCCCTCGCCGCCTGGGCGGTCTGCGCCCTGGCCATCGCGATGTGGCTGGCCCTGCGGGTGGTCGACGCGCCCGCCGACACCCGGGCCCGCGCCCGTGACCTGCTGCTCGTCCTGCTCGCCCAGGGCGCGATCGGATACGTGCAGTACTTCAGCGACGTCCCCGAGATCCTGGTCGGCATCCACATGTTCGGCTCGGCCATCCTGTTGATCGCCGTGGTCCGGCTCCACCTGAGCATGCGCGAGCGCGGCGACGACACGCCCGCCCCCCTGCCCGGCCCCGCCGCCGAGCTGCCGGAGACGGCACCGTCGACGGCCGTCTGAAACAGACACACGTACGGCGGGTGAGGGGCGGCGGGCCGGGGGGCCTGCCGCCCCTCGTGCGTGCCCGGCCCCTCAGCGTTCTCGCAGCCCGTACACCCGGCGCGCGTTGCCCGACCCGATCATCGTGGCGACCCGGGCCGCGTCCTGCCGGGTCCACGCGCCGTCCTCCACCCAGGCGCCCAGCACCCGTCCCAGCGCCTCGCGGAACTGACGAGCGCCCACCAGGTGCAGTTCCGGCAGGGCCTGTGCCCCGCTGGAGAACAGCAGCTTGCCGAACGGCGCCAGCTCCATGATCTCCGCGAGCACGGCCGCCGCCCGCGCCCCCGTCCGCGCCGGTACGGCACCGAGGTCCGCGTAGACGTGGGGATGCCGGCCCGCCAGCGCGGCGGTCTGCCGGTGGTACGGGTAGCCGTGCAGGAGGACGAGGTCGCAGCCGTGCCCCTCGGTGGCGGCGGCGAAGTCGGCGAGGCGGGCCGGGTCCGCGGTGCCCAGGCGCAGTTGCAGCGGCAGCCCGCAGGCCACCGCGGACCAGCGCAGATGATCCAGCAGCTCCGGTTCGACGGGAGCGCCGCCGCCCTCCCGGTCCGCCGTCCCCCGGCGGGCGGCCCGGCGCACCGCCTCCCGCCGGGCCAGCCAGCGTCCGGCCGCCGCCCGCACCCGGACCGGTCCCGGCGGCTCGGGGGCGAGGTAGGGGGCGGCGCCGACGGAGGTGAACGCGGCGGCCGACGAGGCGGCGGTGTGCACGGCCTCGCCGAGGTTGACGAGGAAGGCGTCGACGGTGCCCGAGGTGTCGGCGACGTGCTCGGCGAGGACCTCCAGCCGGACGATCTCCCGGGCGTCGGACCCGGCCGCCGAGGCCATCTCGGCCGGTCCCGTGAGGTCGCCGGGGAGGCCGGTGTCGACGAGGTGGGCGGAGACCCCGGCGGCGCGCAGCAGGCGGCGGGAGGTCTCGGCGACGCCCAGTTCGCGCCGCCTGGCCAGATAGGAGGCGGGCGGGCAGTGCGCTTCGAGGCCGAGCAGCGGCGGGCACCAGCGGCGTACGGCGAAGCCGGTCTGGGTGTCGAAGAAGGTGGTGCCGGGGGCGGCCGGGGCGCGGGCGGCGCCGAGCCGGGCCTCGAAGGTGCCGAGGCCCAGCTCGGTGCGGAGCACTCCGTGGCAGTTCTGGTCGACCAGATCGGCCACGGGCACGGGGTCGGTCATCCGGGGCTCCCTGGGACGGCGTGTCTACGCACGGCCTAACGGGTGAGCCCCCGGACGGGACACCGTCCGGGGCGGAAGCCTCAGCGGTCGTTGGACGGGCCGCCGACCTGGATCCCGGCCATCCGGGACCACTCGTAGGGGCCGGTGCGGACCTTGAGCGCGAACTCGCCGTCGAACTCGTCGTGCATCGTGATGCCGGACTTCTCGGCCGCGCTCTCGGCCACCGCGTAGGTCGGGGCCACCAGGTCGCCCCAGGCGCCGTCCTGGCCGACCAGGACGATACGGGCGCCCGCCTGGCCGATGTAGGCGAGCTGTCCCTCCGCGCCGCCGTGCTCCTTGGCGAAGGCCCCGATCTCGCGGGCGAGCTTCGCCGCCCTGCGCCCGTCGCGCGCCGCCTTCCTGGCGTCCGCCCGTGAGGTCTGCCCGTTGTCCGCTGCGTCTGCTGCCGTCTCTGCCATGAACAGGATGCTACCGACGGGTAGATGAACGGGCGACGGGCGGGTCGCGTGGCTTGTGCCACGCGACCCGCCCGTCGGCCGGAAGCGGGGGTGTCAGCGGAGGAAGGGGTCCACCGCGACGGCGAGGAAGAGGAGCGAGACGTAGGTGATGGACCAGTGGAACAGCCGCATCTCCTTGAGCTTGGCCCCGGTCACCCCGGCCTTGGCGCGGTTCTGCAGGCCGTGGGCCTCCCAGAGCCAGGCGCCGCCGGAGAGCAGCGCCACCGCGGTGTAGAACCAGCCGGTGTAGCCCAGCGGGGTGAGCAGCAGCGAGACCGCGACCATCACCCAGCTGTAGAGGACGATCTGCCTGGCGACCACCCGGTTGGTGGCGACGACCGGGAGCATCGGGACGCCGACCCGGGCGTAGTCGTCCTTGACCTTCATCGAGAGCGGCCAGTAATGCGGCGGCGTCCAGAAGAAGATGACGGCGAAGAGGATGACGGCGGCCCAGGAGACCGTGTTCGTCACGGCCGACCAGCCGATGAGCACCGGCATGCAGCCCGCGATGCCGCCCCAGACGATGTTCTGGGAGGTACGGCGCTTCAGCAGCATCGTGTAGACGACGACGTAGAAGAGCAGCGCGCCGAGCGCGAGGGCGGCCGAGAGCCAGTTGACCAGCAGCCCGAACCAGAGCGTGGAGAACACCGCGAGGCCGATGCCGAAGGCCAGGCATTCGCGGGGGCTGACCATGCCCGTGACCAGCGGGCGCTGGGACGTACGGTCCATCAGCGCGTCGATGTCCCGGTCGATGTACATGTTGAGCGCGTTGGCGCCGCCCGCGGAGAGGTATCCCCCGATGGTGGTCGTGAGGACGAGCCACAGATCGGGTACACCCTGGGCAGCGAGGAACATCACCGGAACGGTGGTGATGAGCAGCAGCTCGATGATCCGTGGCTTGGTAAGCGCCACGAATGCCTTGACGCGGGCCCCGAACGGGCGATGGCCCCCTGGGCTGGGAGTCAAGGCGACCCCTGCGGGTCGGGACTCGACGGCCGTCACGCACACCCCTGACAGAGAAATCCCAGCAAGCTCCGGGCATCGAGGCCCTTGTGAAGACTTGCGCGAACTCGACCACTCTAGACGTTGGGGATACACCGCCCTTCGCGGGGGTGGGGTCGTGTTGAGGGTGACTGTTCGCCGGATGTGCATTCCGCCGGGAGGCGAACTCCACGGGTCGCCCACACCCTGGAAAGTGCACGGAAAGTGCGCCCGGCAACGGGGGTAGGCTCGACAGCGCCCGGTGCGGTAACGGTCACCGGTTACCAACAGTGGAGAGGAGCCCTGACTCAGGGTGAGCACCAAGCCGACCACCACAGACCTCCAGTGGACCGATGTGGACCAGCGGGCCGTGGACACCGCCCGCGTCCTCGCTGCGGACGCCGTACAGAAAGTCGGGAACGGCCACCCGGGCACGGCGATGAGCCTGGCTCCTGCCGCGTACACCCTGTTCCAGAAGGTGATGCGGCACGACCCCGCGGACGCCGAGTGGACCGGTCGTGACCGGTTCGTCCTCTCCGCCGGCCACTCCAGCCTGACGCTCTACATCCAGCTCTACCTGGCCGGCTACGGGCTGGAGCTGGACGACCTGAAGGCCTTCCGCACCTGGGGCTCCAAGACCCCGGGCCACCCGGAGTACGGCCACACCACCGGTGTCGAGACGACGACCGGGCCGCTGGGCCAGGGTGTCGCCAACGCGGTGGGCATGGCGATGGCCGCCCGCTACGAGCGCGGCCTGTTCGACCCCGAGGCGGCCCCCGGCACCTCCCCGTTCGACCACATGGTGTGGGTCGTCGCCGGTGACGGCTGTCTCCAGGAGGGCATCTCGGCCGAGGCGTCCTCGCTGGCCGGGCACCAGAAGCTGGGCAACCTGGTCCTGCTCTGGGACGACAACCACATCTCCATCGAGGGCGACACGGAGACCGCGGTCTCCGAGGACACCATCAAGCGGTACGAGGCGTACGGCTGGCACGTCCAGCGTGTCGACCAGCTGCCGAGCGGCGACCTGGACCCGGCGGGTCTGTACGCGGCGCTGCAGGCGGCGAAGGCCGAGACCGAGCGCCCCTCGTTCATCGCGGCCCGCTCGATCATCGCCTGGCCCGCCCCGAACGCGCAGAACACCGAGGCCGCGCACGGCTCGGCGCTCGGCGACGACGAGGTCGCGGCGACCAAGCGGGTCCTCGGCTTCGACCCGGAGCAGACCTTCGAGGTCTCCGACGAGGTCATCGGCCACACGCGCGAGGCCCTGGACCGCGGCCGTGAGGCCCGTGCCGAGTGGGACAAGTCGTTCGCCGCGTGGCGCACGGCCAACCCGGAGCGCGCCGCCTCCTTCGACCGGATCGCCGCGGGCGAGCTGCCCGAGGGCTGGGAGGAGAAGCTCCCCGTCTTCGAGCCCGGCAAGGGTCTGGCCACCCGTGCCGCCTCCGGCAAGGTCCTTCAGGCGCTCGGTGAGATCGTGCCCGAGCTGTGGGGCGGCTCCGCCGACCTCGCGGGCTCGAACAACACGACGATCGACAAGACGTCGTCGTTCCTCCCCGTGGGCAACCCGCTGCCGGAGGCCGACCCGTACGGCCGCACGATCCACTTCGGCATCCGCGAGCACGCGATGGCCGCCGCGATGAACGGCATCGCGCTGCACGGCAACACCCGCATCTACGGCGGCACCTTCCTGGTGTTCTCCGACTACATGCGCAACGCGGTGCGGCTCTCCGCGCTGATGCACCTGCCGGTGACGTACGTGTGGACGCACGACTCGATCGGCCTCGGCGAGGACGGCCCGACCCACCAGCCGGTCGAGCACCTGGCCTCGCTGCGCGCCATCCCGGGCCTGAACGTCGTGCGCCCGGCCGACGCCAACGAGACCGCCATCGCCTGGCGCGAGATCCTGCGCCGCTACACCAAGGTGTTCGGCAAGGGCACCCCGCACGGTCTGGCGCTGACCCGCCAGGGTGTGCCGACGTACGAGGCGAACGAGGACGCGGCCAAGGGCGGTTACGTCCTCTTCGAGGCCGAAGGCGGCGAGCCGCAGGTGCTGCTCATCGCGACCGGTTCCGAGGTGCACGTCGCCGTCGAGGCGCGCGAGCAGCTCCAGGCTGCCGGTGTGCCGACCCGGGTGGTCTCGATGCCGTCGGTCGAGTGGTTCGAGGAGCAGGACCAGGCGTACAAGGACAGCGTGCTGCCGCCGTCGGTGAAGGCGCGCGTCGCCGTCGAGGCGGGCATCGGCCTGACCTGGTACCGGTACGTGGGCGACGCCGGCCGGATCGTCTCGCTGGAGCACTTCGGGGCCTCCGCCGACGCGAAGGTGCTGTTCCGCGAGTTCGGCTTCACGCCCGAGCACGTGGCCGCCGCCGCACGGGACTCCCTGGAACATGTGGCTGGGCTCGAAGCCGCAGCACGCTGACGCCGGTAGATACGACTAGTAGGAGATGCAACTCATGACAGACGCACTCAAGCGCCTCTCCGACGAGGGCGTGGCGATCTGGCTCGACGACCTGTCGCGCAAGCGGATCACGTCCGGCAACCTGGCCGAGCTGATCGACCAGAGCCATGTCGTCGGCGTCACCACCAACCCGTCGATCTTCCAGAAGGCGATCTCCTCGGGCGACGGTTACGAGCAGCAGCTCACCGACCTCGCCGCCCGCAAGGTCACCGTCGAGGAAGCTCTGCGCATGATCACGACGGCGGACGTCCGCGACGCCGCCGACATCCTGCGCCCGGTCTTCGACGCCACGGACGGCCAGGACGGCCGGGTCTCCATCGAGGTGGACCCCCGTCTGGCCCACAACACCACGGCCACCGTCGCCGAGGCCAAGCAGCTGGCCTGGCTGGTCGACCGGCCGAACACGCTCATCAAGATCCCGGCCACCAAGGCGGGCCTCCCGGCGATCACCGAGGTCATCGGCCGGGGCATCAGCGTCAACGTGACGCTGATCTTCTCGCTGGAGCGCTACCGCGCGGTCATGGACGCCTACCTGGCGGGCCTGGAGAAGGCGAAGGCCGCGGGCCTGGACCTCTCCAAGATCCACTCGGTGGCCTCGTTCTTCGTGTCCCGCGTGGACACCGAGATCGACAAGCGTCTCGACGCGATCGGCTCCGACGAGGCGAAGGCCGCCAAGGGCAAGTCGGCCCTGGCCAACGCCCGCCTGGCCTACGAGGCGTACGAGGAGGTCTTCTCCTCCGACCGCTGGGCGGCCCTGGACAAGGCGCAGGCCAACAAGCAGCGTCCGCTGTGGGCCTCGACCGGTGTCAAGGACCCGTCGCTGAAGGACACGCTGTACGTCGACGAGCTGGTGGCGCCGAACACGGTGAACACCATGCCGGAGGCGACCCTGGACGCCGTGGCCGACCACGGCGAGATCACCGGCGACACCGTCACCGGTGGCTACGACCAGGCGCGCGCCGATCTCGACGCCGTCAAGAAGCTCGGCATCTCCTACGACGATGTCGTACAGGTGCTGGAGGACGAGGGCGTCGAGAAGTTCGAGGCGTCCTGGAACGACCTGCTCAAGTCGACCGAGGCGGAGCTTTCGCGCCTCGCCCCCTCGGAGGGCTGACCACTTTGTCTGCTGTTCCCGGAGCCAACCCGCTCCGTGACGCACAGGACCGACGGCTCCCGCGTATCGCGGGGCCGTCGGGCCTGGTCATCTTTGGCGTCACGGGCGATTTGTCCCGTAAAAAGCTGATGCCTGCCGTCTACGACCTGGCCAATCGCGGCCTGCTGCCGCCGGGCTTCTCGCTCATCGGCTTCGCGCGCCGCGACTGGGAGGACGAGGACTTCGCCCAGGTCGTCCATGACGCCGTCAAGGAGCACGCCCGTACGCCGTTCCGCGAGGAGGTCTGGCAGCAGCTCATCCAGGGGATGCGCTTCGTCCAGGGCAACTTCGACGACGACGAGGCGTTCGAGACGCTGAAGGCGACCATCGAGGAGCTCGACAAGGCACAGGGGACGGGCGGCAACTTCGCCTTCTACCTCTCCGTGCCGCCGAAGTTCTTCCCCAAGGTCGTCCAGCAGCTCAAGAAGCACGGCCTGGCCGACCAGAAGGAGGGCTCCTGGCGGCGTGCCGTCATCGAGAAGCCGTTCGGTCACGACCTGGCCAGCGCGCAGGAGCTCAACCAGCTCGTGCACGACGTCTTCCCGCCCAACGAGGTCTTCCGGATCGACCACTACCTGGGGAAGGAGACGGTCCAGAACATCCTGGCGCTGCGGTTCGCCAACACGATGTGGGAGCCGATCTGGAACCGGTCCTACGTCGACCACGTGCAGATCACGATGGCCGAGGACATCGGCATCGGCGGCCGGGCCGGCTACTACGACGGCATCGGCGCCGCCCGTGACGTCATCCAGAACCACCTGCTCCAGCTGCTGGCGCTGACCGCGATGGAGGAGCCCGGCTCCTTCCACCCGAAGGCCCTGGTCGCCGAGAAGCTCAAGGTGCTCACCGCCGTCGAGCTGCCCGAGGACCTCGGTCTGCACACCGTGCGCGCCCAGTACGAGCACGCCTGGCAGGGCGGCCAGGAGGTCCTCGGCTACTGCGAGGAGGACGGCATCGACCCCAAGTCGACGACCGACACCTACGCGGCCATCAAGCTGACGATCAACAACCGCCGCTGGGCGGGCGTGCCGTTCTACCTCCGCACCGGAAAGCGGCTCGGCCGCCGGGTCACGGAGATCGCGGTCGTCTTCAAGCGCGCCCCCTATCTGCCCTTCGAGTCGAGCGCGACCGAGGAGCTGGGCGGGAACGCCCTGGTCATCCGGGTCCAGCCCGACGAAGGCGTCACCGTGCGCTTCGGCTCCAAGGTGCCCGGCACCTCGATGGAGGTCCGGGACGTCACGATGGACTTCGCGTACGGCGAGTCGTTCACGGAGTCCAGTCCGGAGGCGTACGAGCGGCTCCTCCTGGACGTCCTGCTGGGCGACGCCAACCTCTTCCCGCGCCACCAGGAGGTCGAACTCTCCTGGACCATCCTCGACCCGATCGAGGAGTACTGGGACAAGCACGGCAAGCCCGCGAAGTACGCGGCCGGCACCTGGGGTCCGGCCGAGGCCGACGAGATGCTCGCACGTGACGGACGGAGCTGGAGGCGGCCATGAAGATCGATCTCACGGAAACCACGTCCAGCAAGATCAACCAGGCGCTGGTCTCGGCCCGCCGGGCGATCGGCACCCCCGCCATCGGCATGGTGCTCACGCTGGTCATCGTCACCGACGAGGAGAACGCGTACGACGCGCTCAAGTCGGCCGGTGACGCCTCGCGCGAGCACCCCTCGCGGATCATCGCGGTGATCAAGCGGGTCAGCCGGTCGCCGCGGGCCCGGCGCGACGCCCGGCTCGACGCCGAGGTCCGGGTCGGTTCCGACGCGGGCACCGGCGAGACCGTCGTCCTGCGCCTGCACGGCGAACTGGCCAACCACGCCCAGTCGGTGGTCCTGCCGCTGCTGCTGCCGGACGCCCCGGTCGTGGTGTGGTGGCCCGAGGACGCCCCCGCCGACCCGGCGAACGACCCGCTCGGTGCGCTGGCCCAGCGCCGGATCACCGACACCTACTCGGCGGAGCTGCCGCTCGACGAGCTGGCGGTGCGGGCCGCGACGTACAGCCCCGGCGACACCGATCTGGCCTGGACCCGGATCACCCCGTGGCGCTCGATGCTGGCCGCCGCGCTGGACCAGCAGCCGGCCGAGGTCATCGGCGCGACCGTCGAGGGCGAGAGCGACAACCCGAGCTGCGAGCTGCTGGCCATGTGGCTCGCGGACCGGCTCGGCGTCCCGGTGGAGCGCACGCTCTCCCAGGGCCCCGGTCTCACCGCGGTCCGGCTGGAGACGAAGAACGGCGTCATCGTCCTGGACCGGGCCGACGGTTCGCTGGCCACGCTCTCCATGCAGAACCAGCCCGACCGCGCGGTGGCGCTCAAGCGCCGGGACACCTCCGAGCTGCTTGCGGAGGAGCTGCGCCGGCTCGACCCGGACAACACCTACGCCTCGGCGGTGAAGTTCGGCGTCGACAAGCTGCACGCGGGCGGCGAGGTCACGGCCAAGCCGGCCGAGAGCGCGGCGGAGAAGGCGGACAAGGCCGCCGAGGCCAAGGCTCCCGCCGCGAAGAAGGCCCCGGCCAAGAAGGCGGCGTCGAAGTGACGCCTCCCCAACTGGTCGTCCACCGCGACAAGGAGCTGATGGCCCAGGCCGCGGCGGCCCGGCTGATCACGAAGATCGTGGACGCCCAGGCCTCCCGGGGCCACGCCTCGGTGGTGCTGACCGGCGGGCGCAACGGCAACGGCCTGCTGGCCGCGCTCGCCGCCGCGCCCGCCCGGGACGCGGTCGACTGGTCGCGCCTGGACCTGTGGTGGGGCGACGAACGGTTCCTGCCCGAGGGCGACCCGGAGCGCAATGTCACCCAGGCCCGCGAGGCGCTGCTCGACGAGGTGCCGCTGGACCCGGCCCGGGTGCACGCGATGCCCGCGTCCGACGGCCCGTACGGCAAGGACGCGGACGCGGCGGCAGCGGGTTACGCCGACGAACTGGCCGCCGCCGCGGGTCCCGAGGACCACGGCCCGGTGCCCACGTTCGACGTGCTGATGCTGGGCGTCGGCCCGGACACGCATGTGGCCTCGCTCTTCCCGGAGCTGCCCGCGGTACGGGAGACCGAGCGCACCGTCGTCGGTGTGCACGGTGCGCCCAAGCCGCCGCCCGTCCGCATCTCGCTCACGCTGCCCGCGATCCGCGCGGCGCGCGAGGTGTGGCTGCTCGCGGCGGGCGAGGACAAGGCGGAAGCGGCGGCCATCGCGCTGTCCGGGGCCGGGGAGATCCAGGCCCCGGCGGCGGGCGCGTACGGCCGCAGCCGCACGCTGTGGCTGCTGGACGCGGCGGCGGCCTCGCAACTGCCGCGCGCGCTCTACCCTCCGGCCTCCGCCTGAGCGTTCCCTCCCTGAAGGCCCGGTCCGCTTGTCCCGAGCGGTCCGGGCCTTCGGCGTGAAAGGCTCGCCCCCATGGTGCATATCGGAACCGTGGTGATGGGCGCGACCGACGTGAGCAGGGCCGCCGCCTTCTGGAAGGCCGCGCTCACCTATACCGAGCGCGAGCCGGGGACGGATGACTGGGTGGTGCTGGTCCCGGTGGAAGGGCCCGGCGTCGGGGTGGCGTTGGGGCGCTCCACCTCCCCCGTGCAGGAGGTCCCCCGGGTCCACCTGGACCTCTACTCCAACGAGCAGGAGGCCGAGGTGGAGCGGCTGATGGGCCTGGGCGCCGAGCGGGTCGCCTGGGAGCTCTACCCGCCGGACCCGGACTTCGTGGTGCTGGCCGACCCCGAGGGCAACCGCTTCTGCGTCATCGACACGACGCACGGGGGCTGACGGGGGCCCGGAAGCAGCGGCCCGGGGTCAGAGGACGACCTGGTCCGCGCCCTGCTCCAGCTCGGCGATCGCGGCCCGGCAGGCGCCGACGAAGCGGTCGAAGACCGGCGTCGTGCTGCCGGCCCGGCCCGCGCGGGTGTTGACGGTGAACATGGCGGCGCGCAACTCCGTGGTGAGCTCCAGCTGCCCGCCCTGGGAGAGCATGGTGCGGTTGACGGGGTTGGCGGGGTTGACGCCGGCCAGGTCGGGCGTCTCGTTCCCGTCCCGCCAGGCGATGCCCACCGCGTCGAACTCCGCCTTGAGCAGGGTCTTGAAGCGGGTGTTGAGCCCGCCGACCACCACGGCCTGCGGGACGGTGCCCGCCTGCGCCGACGTACAGCCGTGCAGGCTCAGGACGTTGAGGCTGCTCGCCGCCATGGAGACGGCGACGTGGTCGTCGCAGTTCTTCGCGGTGACGTGCAGATCGCGGTTGCCCGAGGTGCGCAGCCCCTCGAACATCCAGTAGTCGAACACCCCGTGGCCGTCCGTCAGCGGGGCGAGCGTGGCCGGGTGGTAGCCGGCGATGGCGAGGCAGAGCTCGGACGTGCCGGTCTCTATGCCGCCGCCGTGCAGGGCCATGACGGTGGTCCGGTTGTACGGGTATCTCTGCGCGACCGAGTGGTCGGTGTACTCGTGTCTGCGGTAGCGGCGGGCGAACTCGACGCCCTCCTTGCCCGCGAGCTTCCTGTAGAGGTCGGTGTTGGAGGTGTAGATGTCCAGGTCGTCCGTGGCGTGGGCGTCGGTCGCGGTGAGCGAGCCCAGCAGCGGACCGCTGACGGCGGCGGTGGCGAGGGCGGTGAGAGCCGTACGACGGCTGAGGGAAGTCATGATCGATATCGTCGCCGACCCGGGCCGGGCCGCACAGGAGACGGCCTGTGCCGTCCGTCACGGGGCGGCGGGCCCCGCGCCCCCGGCGCGCTCCAGGAAGGGCTCCAGCAGGCCCGGTACGGCCTCGGCGGCGAAGGTCAGGCCCTCGGACGCGTCGGTGTCGTACGCCGTGTACGCGCCCCCTCCGGCGGCCGTGGTCGCCGTGACGCTCAGCAGCCCGGCCCGGCGCTGGAACACCGACTGCCTGACCGTCCAGCCGATCACGCCGGCCCGTTCGAGGGCGGCCGTGGAGCGGCGGACCGTGCCGGAGCGGGTGACCAGATAGCGGCCGGAGAGCGCGTGCCCGAGGCCCCGGTACGCGTCCAGGGCGAGCACCACCGCCAGGGGGACGGCCACCACCGCGCAGCCGAGCGCGATCCACAGCAGCACGGGGGTGAGCAGCGCCCCGAGGAGGATCAGGATCAGGACCGGGCCGAGGGCCGCCGCGAGCGACCAGCGCAGCCGGCGGCCCCGGGCGGCGCGCGGGTGCGGGGTGAGCGCCGCGCCGGTCGGGGTGTCCGTCTCGCGCAGGACGTCGGCGGCGACGGTGTCGGCCCGGGTCCGGGGCGCGACCGGGAGCAGGGTGTTGTGGTCGGCGCTCCTGGCCTCGTGGTCCTTGGCCAGGCCGGTGGTGATGGCGTCGAGCCGGGCCGCGCCGAGCAGCCGGACGCCCAGCGGCTCGACCAGGTCGACGCCGCGCAGCCGGGCCTCCTCGACGGAGATGGACCGGGAGGTGAACAGGCCGCGCCGGACCCGCAGCGTGCCGCCCGGTTCGCGCTCCAGGCGGTAGTTCCACCACATCTCGATCCAGAGGCCGAGCGCCCCGAGGACACCCGCGACCAGGGCGGCCAGGACCAGGGCGATGATCGTCCAGAGCAGCGGGGTGTCCCGGAACCGGTCGCCGACCCACTCGATGACCTCGCCCTGCGCCCCGACCCATTCGCTGACCTGCATCACGGCCCCGGCGGCGGCTCCGCCGAGCATGGGGGCGACGAAGGAGACCGGGGCGTAACGGATCCAGCGGGGGTCCAGGACGGCCAGTTCGCCCTCGGGGTGGACGCCGTCGGCGGGTGCGGTGGCGGCGCGGTCCAGGAGGAGGCGGCGCAGCCGTTCGCCCTCGTCGCGGGTGACCGGGTCCAGTTCGAGGGTGGACTCGGAGCCCTGTTCGCCGGTGCCGATCCGGACGGTGACCAGGCCGAGGAGGCGGAGCATCGGGTTGGCGGTGAGGTCGACCGTGCGGATGCGGTCGCGGGCCAGGGAGCGGTGTTTGACGAGGAGGAGGCCGGTGTGGAGGTCGACGTGCTCCTGCCCGATGCGGTAGCGGGTGCGGTGCCAGCGGACCCGGTCGGCGCCCGCCGCGACCCCGATGACCAGGACGGCTCCGGCGAGCACCTGGAGCACGGCGACGGGGAGGCTGAACCAGCGGGTGAGCCCGAGCGTGAGGGGGACGGCGGCGCCCGCGACGACCCCCGCCACGACGAGTGCGGTGACCAGGACCGTACGGGGGTCGAGGCGGCGCCAGTCGGCGGGCGGGGCGAGGGTGCTCATGTGGCGTCGCCGGGGGTGTCGCGGGTGATGCGGGTGAGCCGTTCGGCCAGGTCGGCGGCGACCTCGTGGTCCAGGCCCTCGATCCGTACCGCGCCCTTGGCGGATGCGGTGGTGACCGTGACGGTGGCGAGCCGGAAGAGCTGTTCCAGCGGGCCCCGTACGGTGTCCACGGTCTGGATCCGGGACATCGGGGCGATCCGCCACTCCTGCCGGAAGAAGCCGGTGAGGACGTACACCGCGTCCTCGGTGACCTCCCAGCGGTGCGTACGGAACCACCACAGAGGGAGGAGGACGGCGGTCGCCGTGCCCGCCGCGGCCAGGACCGCGGCGGGCAGCAGCAGCCAGAAACGGGCCGGCTCGATCAGCGCGCCCAGCACCGCGAGCGGCACGACGGGCACGGCGGTCATCAGCAGCCACTGCGCCCGCCACCAGCCGACGGCGCGCTCGTTCAGCGTGTTGCGCGGCGGCCGCAGCCGGACCGTCTCCCCCTCCCCCTGTGGCATCGGCTCAGCGCCCGCGCAGGGTGCGGTAGGCGTCGACGAGAGCGGCGGTCGAGCTGTCGAGCTGCCCGGCGTCCGCTGCCCCGTCACCGGTCAGCAGCGGTTCGATCTTCTTGGCGAGGACCTTGCCGAGCTCGACGCCCCACTGGTCGAAGGAGTCGATGTTCCAGATGGCTCCCTGGACGAAGACCTTGTGCTCGTACAGCGCGATGAGCTGGCCGAGGACCGAGGGGGTCAGCTTGTCGGCCAGGATCGTCGTCGTGGGGTGGTTGCCCCGGAACGTCTTGTGCGGGACCAGCTCCTCGGGCACGCCCTCCGCCCGGACCTCCTCGGGCGTCTTGCCGAAGGCGAGGGCCTGGGTCTGGGCGAAGAAGTTGGCCATCAGCAGGTCGTGCTGGGCGATCAGGCCGGGCAGCAGGTCGTGGACCGGGGCGGCGAAGCCGATGAAGTCCGCCGGGACGATCTTGGTGCCCTGGTGGATCAACTGGTAGTAGGCGTGCTGCCCGTTGGTGCCGGGCGTGCCCCAGACGACCGGGCCGGTCTGCCAGTCGACGCGGTCGCCCTCGCGGTCGACGGACTTGCCGTTGGACTCCATGTCGAGCTGCTGGAGATACGCGGTGAACTTGGACAGGTAGTGGCTGTAGGGCAGCACCGCGTGCGACTGGGCGTCGAAGAAGTTGCCGTACCAGACGCCGAGGAGGCCCAGCAGGAGCGGGGCGTTCTCCTCGGCGGGAGCGGTGCGGAAGTGCTCGTCGACGAGGTGGAAGCCCTCCAGCATCTCGCGGAAGCGGTCCGGGCCGATGGCGACCATCAGCGAGAGGCCGATCGCGGAGTCGTAGCTGTAGCGGCCGCCGACCCAGTCCCAGAACTCGAACATGTTGGCCGTGTCGATGCCGAACTCTTCGACCTTCTCGGCGTTGGTCGACAGCGCCACGAAGTGCTTCGCGACGGCGTCCTGACCGGCCCTCAGCTCGGTGAGCAGCCAGTCCCGGGCGGAGGTGGCGTTGGTGATGGTCTCGATCGTCGTGAACGTCTTGGAGGCGATGACGAACAGCGTCTCGGCCGGGTCGAGGTCGCGGACGGCCTCGTGGAGGTCGGCGCCGTCGACGTTGGAGACGAAGCGGAGGGTGAGGTCGCGGTCCGTGAACGAGCGCAGCACCTCGTAGGCCATGGCGGGGCCGAGGTCGGAGCCGCCGATGCCGATGTTGACGATGTTCTTGACGGGCTTGCCGGTGTGGCCGGTCCACTGGCCGGAGCGGACCTGGTCGGCGAAGGAGGCCATCTTGTCCAGGACGGCGTGCACCGCCGGGACGACGTTCTCTCCGTCGACCTCGACGACCGCGTCGCGCGGGGCGCGGAGCGCGGTGTGCAGGACCGCACGGTCCTCGGTGGTGTTGATCTTCTCGCCGCGGAACATCGCGTCCCGCAGCTCCGCGACCCCGGTGGCGGCGGCCAGCTCGCGCAGCAGGCGCAGCGTCTCGTCGGTGACCAGGTGCTTGGAGTAGTCGAGGTGGAGGTCGCCGACCCGCAGGGTGTAGGCGGTGCCCCGGTCCGGCTGCCGCGCGAACAGCTCGCGCAGCTGGGGTGCGCCGAGCTCCTCACGGTGCTTGGCGAGAGCCGTCCACTCGGGCGTCTGGTTGAGCTTGGTTCGGCTTGCTGCGTTCATCCGGGATATCAGCCCACTTCTCACTCGTCATCAGCATCCCCGCTGCCCCTCCAACCTAATTGATCGAGGAGGCCGACGGCGTGGAGGAGGGCGGTGGCGCGGGAACGCGGTACGGCCGGACACCTGTGGGGTGTCCGGCCGGTGAACGACTGGGGTTTCCGTGGAGCTGTACGGGGAGAGATGTCAGATCTCGCCGCGGAGTTTGGCCAGTGCCTCGGCGAGGATCGCCTCGCCGTCCTCGTCGCTGCGCCGCTCGCGCACGTACGCCAGATGCGTCTTGTACGGCTCCGTGCGGGGCGGGTCGGGCGGGCTGTCCTTGTCCTGGCCGGCCGGGAAGCCGCAGCGCGGGCAGTCCCAGGTGTCCGGCACCTGCGCGTCATGGGCGAAGCTCGGCTGCGTCTCGTGCCCGTTCGAGCACCAGAAGGAGATGCGGGCGCGCGGCGCGGACTCGCCGCGCTCGGCCTCCCCCATCGGCCCCGCTCCGACCCGGCTTCCCCGGATCGCGTTGCCACTTGCCACGGTCGTAACTCCCTGCGTGATGGTGCTCGAAGGATGCCTCAGTCTACGTAAGGCCCAACGTGCGTCCAGTGGAAGGAGTTACACCGTTACCGGAATCGCGGAACGGGTCGTTCAGTCGAGCTTGATGAGCAGACCGAGGACGACGATGCACGCGAACCAGACCAGACCGACCACCACGGTGATCCGGTCGAGGTTACGCTCGGCGACCGAGGAGCCACCGACGGAGGACTGCATTCCGCCACCGAACATGTCGGAGAGGCCGCCGCCCTTGCCCTTGTGCATGAGCACCAGCAGCATCAGCAGCAGGCTGAAGACGATCAGGGCGATCTGGAACGCCAGAATCACGGCTGGTCCCTACTTTCCGGATTTCTCGAATACTGCCTGTACGTACAGCGGGGGCCGGAGGGTGACCACCCCCTCGGCCCCCGCAAGGGTACGACGGATCGGCGCTACCGCATACTCACTGGTCGCGGAAGCGGACGATCTTGACGAACTCGTCGGCGTCCAGTGCGGCGCCGCCGATGAGGGCGCCGTCCACGTCGGGCTGCGCCATGATCGCGGCGACGTTGCCGGACTTGACGGAGCCGCCGTACTGGATGCGGACGGCGTCGGCCAGCTCCTGCGAGTACAGCTCGGCCAGACGGCCGCGGATCGCGCCGCAGACCTCCTGGGCGTCCTCGGGGGTGGCGACCTCGCCGGTCCCGATGGCCCAGACCGGCTCGTAGGCGATGACGATGGTCTCGGCCTGCTCGGCCGGGATGTCCTTCAGGGCGCCGTCGAGCTGCGCGAGGGTGTAGGAGACCTGGTCACCGGCCTTGCGGATGTCCAGGCCCTCGCCGACGCAGAGGATCGGGGTCAGCCCGTTCTTGAAGGCCGCCTTCACCTTGGCGTTGCAGATCTCGTCGCTCTCGCCGTGGTACTGGCGGCGCTCGCTGTGGCCGACGGCCACGTAGGTGCAGCGCAGCTTGGCGAGCATGGGGCCGGAGATCTCACCGGTGTACGCGCCGGAGTCGTGCGCCGAGATGTCCTGGGCGCCGTACTTGATCTTCAGCTTGTCGCCGTCGACGAGGGTCTGCACGGAGCGGAGGTCGGTGAAGGGCGCCAGGACGGCGACCTCGACGTCCTCGTAGTCCTTGTCGGTCAGCGCGAAGGAGAGCTTCTGGACGTGGGCGATGGCCTCGAGGTGGTTGAGGTTCATCTTCCAGTTGCCCGCCATCAGCGGGGTGCGGGTGGTCATGAAAGGTCAGTCCTCCAGTGCGGCGAGCCCGGGAAGCGTCTTGCCCTCGAGGTATTCGAGGCTCGCGCCGCCACCGGTCGAAATATGTCCGAAAGCATTCTCGTCGAAGCCCAGGATGCGGACGGCCGCGGCGGAGTCGCCACCGCCGACGACGCTGAAGGCCGGGGAGTCGACGAGCGCCTGGGCGACCGCGCGGGTGCCGTCGGCGAAGTCGGGGTGCTCGAAGACGCCCATCGGGCCGTTCCAGAAGACGGTGGCCGCGTCGGCGAGCTTCGATGCGTAGAGCTTGTTGGTCTCGGGTCCGTTGTCCAGCCCCATCTGGCCTTCCGGCATGGCGTCGGCGGCGACGGTGGCGGGGTGGGCCGGGGCCTTGGTCTTCAGGTCGGGGAAAGCGGGGGCGACGACGACGTCGACGGGGAGGACGAACTCCACACCCTTCTCCTCGGCCCGTCGCAGGTACTCCTGCACGGCGGGGATCTGGTCCTCCTGGAGCAGCGAGCTGCCGACCTCGTGGCCCTGGGCCTTGAGGAAGGTGTACGCCATGCCGCCGCCGATGAGGATGCGGTCGGCCCGCTCCAGCAGGTGGTCGATCACGCCGAGCTTGTCGGAGACCTTGGCACCGCCGAGGACGACCGCGTACGGGCGCTTCACATCGGTGGTGAGCTTCTTCAGGACGCCGACCTCGGTGGCGATGAGGTAGCCGGCGTAGTGCGGCAGCCGGGCCGGGAGGTCGAAGACCGAGGCGTGCTTGCGGTGGACGGCACCGAAGCCGTCGCCCACGTAGACGTCGGCGAGCTCGGCCAGCTGATCGGCGAAGGCGCCGCGCTCGGCGTCGTCCTTGGAGGTCTCGCCGGGGTTGAAGCGCAGGTTCTCGATGACGGCGACCTGGCCGTCGGCGAGGCCGGCGACCGCGGCGCGGGCGGACTCGCCGACCGTGTCGGTGGCGAAGGCGACGTCGGCGCCGAGAAGTTCACCCAGGCGGGCGGCGGCGGGCGCCAGCGAGAAGGCCGGGTCCGGGGCGCCCTTGGGGCGGCCGAGGTGCGAGGCGACGACGACGCGCGCGCCGGCCTCGGCGAGCTTGGCGACCGTCGGGAGGACGGCGCGGATCCGGCCGTCGTCGGTGATCGTGGTGCCGTCCAGCGGCACATTGAGGTCGGCGCGGACGAATACCCGCTTGCCCGCGACCCCTTCGGCGAGAAGTTCGTCGATCGTCTTCATCTGGCTTCCGTTACTCCTTGCAAGGACGGATGAACATGCTAAGGGGCTCGACCTGCGCGTCGTTGCGCCGGTCGAGCCCCTCAGCTCACATCGATGTGCCTGCCGACCCGAGGATCAGAGCTGCTCGCCGACGAAGACCGTGAGGTCGACGAGGCGGTTGGAGTAGCCCCACTCGTTGTCGTACCAGCCGAGGATCTTCACCGAGTTCCCCTCCTGGACCATGGTCAGGGAGGAGTCGAAGGTGCAGGACGACGGGTCGCCGACGATGTCCGAGGAGACGATCGGGTCCTCGGTGTACGTCAGGAAGCCCTTGAGGGCGCCGTCGTCGGAGGCCTTCTTGAACGCGGCGTTGACCTCGTCCTTGGTGACCTCGCGCTGGAGGGTGACGACCAGGTCGGTGGCGGAGCCGGTCGGGACCGGGACGCGCATCGCGATGCCGTCGAGCTTGCCCTTGAGCTGCGGGAGGACCAGGGCGGTGGCCTTCGCGGCACCGGTCGTGGTCGGGATGATGTTCTCGGCGGCGGCGCGGGCGCGGCGCAGGTCCGAGTGCGGGAAGTCCAGGATGCGCTGGTCGTTCGTGTACGCGTGGACCGTCGTCATCAGGCCCTTGACGATGCCGAAGTTCTCGTCGAGGACCTTGGCCATCGGCGCCACACAGTTGGTGGTGCACGAGGCGTTGGAGATGACGTTGTGCTGGGCCGCGTCGTACTGGTCCTGGTTGACGCCCATCACGATGGTGATGTCCTCGTCCTTGGCCGGAGCCGAGATGAGGACCTTCTTGGCGCCGCCCGCGATGTGCTTCTCGGCGTCGGCCTTCTTGGTGAAGATGCCGGTCGACTCGATGACGATGTCGACGCCCAGCTCGCCCCAGGGGATGTCGGCCGGGTTGCGCTCGGAGAGCACCTTGATCGTGTGACCATCGACGGTGATGGTGTCGGCGGTGTGGCTGACCTCTGCCTTGAGGCGGCCCAGGATGGTGTCGTACTTCAGCAGGTGTGCCGTGGTCGCAGTGTCACCCAGGTCGTTGACAGCCACGATCTCGATGTCCGCGCCCTGCTCGAGCAGCGCGCGGAAGTAGTTGCGACCGATGCGGCCGAAGCCGTTGATGCCTACGCGGATCGTCACGAACCGATCTCCTCGTTAGGTACGCCGGTTTTCGACGCCGGCGAGTTGTATAGGGATGTCCCCGACCGCTTCCGACCCTACCTCTCCACGGGCCGGGGAGTGACATCGAGAGGGGCACTGTGCGCCACCGGGAACGGCCGGAGGCCCGTACTCGCCAGTAGGAGTACGGACCTCCGTTTCGCCTGCCGGGACGTGGGCCCCGGTGGGTTCGGGACCGAGGTCCCGGTGGGTTCGGGACCAACGTCCCCCGTCCGCGGCCGGGTCAGCCGACCAGGCCGTCGGCGAGCTCCTCGCTGAGGGTCGCCTCGGTCCCCGGGATGCCCAGGTCCTGGGCCCGCTTGTCGGCCATCGCGAGCAGCCGGCGGATCCGGCCGGCCACCGCGTCCTTGGTCAGCGGCGGGTCGGCGAGCGCGCCCAGCTCCTCCAGGGAGGCCTGCTTGTGCTCCATGCGCAGCCGTCCCGCGGCGGCGAGGTGCTCGGGGACCTCCTCGCCGAGGATCTCCAGCGCGCGCCCCACCCGGGCCCCGGCGGCGACCGCGGCGCGGGCCGAGCGGCGCAGGTTCGCGTCGTCGAAGTTGGCGAGCCGGTTGGCCGTGGCGCGGACCTCGCGCCGCATCCGCCGCTCCTCCCAGGCGAGCACCGCGTCGTGGGCGCCGAGCCGGGTCAGCAGGGCGCCGATCGCGTCGCCGTCGCGGACGACCACGCGGTCCACGCCGCGCACCTCGCGGGCCTTGGCGGCGATGGAGAGCCGGCGGGCCGCGCCGACCAGGGCGAGGGCCGCCTCGGGGCCCGGGCAGGTGACCTCCAGGGAGGAGGAGCGGCCGGGCTCGGTGAGCGAGCCGTGGGCGAGGAAGGCGCCGCGCCAGGCCGCCTCGGCGTCGCAGGTGGCCCCCGAGACCACCTGCGGGGGCAGCCCGCGGATCGGCCGGCCGCGGCCGTCGACCAGACCGGTCTGGCGGGCCAGCTGGTCGCCGCCCGCCACCACGCGTACGACGTAGCGCGAGCCGCGCCGCAGTCCGCCGGGGGCCATCACGATCAGCTCCGAGCTGTGCCCGAAGATCTCCAGGATGTCGCGCTTGAGGCGGCGGGCGGCGTTGCCGGTGTCCAGCTCCGCCTCGATCACAATCCGGCCGCTCACCAGGTGCAGACCGCCCGCGAACCGAAGAATCGCCGAGACCTCTGCTTTCCTGCAGCAGGTCCGGGTGACGGGAAGATGAGAGATTTCGTTCTTCACCGCTGGCGTCATCGCCATGGGCCGATCCTTCCATGCATCCGAAAAATACGGTCGTACGCGGCGGCCAGCAGCTCCTGGTCATGGACCGGAACGCCGTCGGGCGATGCCACCGGCGCCAGCTCGACCGCGGCTCCGAGCCGCTGGGCGGCGTCGGCGAGGGACTCACGGTCGGGCACGGCGGCCTCGTCGGCCAGCACCACGTCCAAGGCGAGTTTAGGGGCGTGTCGCCCCAAAACCTCCAAATGACGCTGCGGTGAGAAGCCTTCTGTTTCGCCGGGCTGCGGCGCGAGGTTCAACGAGAGGACCTTGCGGGCCTTCGTGGTGACCAGGGCGTCGAGCAGTTCCGGAACGAGCAGGTGCGGGATCACCGAGGAGAACCAGGAACCGGGGCCGAGGACCACCCAGTCGGCGTCCAAGACCGCCGCGACGGCCTCCGGGACGGCCGGCGGGTCGGGCGGGACCACGTGCACGGACTGCACCTCGCCGGGCGTGAGCGCCACCGTGGCCTGGCCGCGCACGGTGACGATCGCGTCGGGCAGGTCGGGGTCGTGGCCCTTGACGAGTGCCTGGAGCTCCAGCGGGACGGCCGACATCGGCAGCACCCGGCCGTGCGCGCCGAGCAGCTTGCCGACCAGGTCGAGCGCCTGGACGTGGTCGCCGAGCTGCTCCCAGAGGGCGACGATCAGCAGATTGCCGACCGCGTGCCCGTGGAGGTCGCCCTTGGACTCGAACCGGTGCTGGACCACCTGGGACCAGGTGCGGCCCCAGTCGTCGTCGCCGCACAGCGCGGCGAGCGCCTTGCGGAGGTCGCCGGGCGGCAGCACGCCCAGCTCCTCGCGCAGCCGGCCGCTGGAGCCGCCGTCGTCGGCGACGGTGACCACGGCCGTGAGATCGCCGGTGATCCGGCGCAGCGCCGTCAGGGACGCCGAGAGACCCATGCCGCCGCCGAGCGCGACGACCTTGGGCTGAGCACCGCGCTTGCGGCCCGAGAGCGCCGATGTGGCGCGGCTCAGGCGCCGCATCCGCAGATTGCGTCCGGTCACTCTCGCCCCATGTCGCGGTGCACGAGGACGGTCTCGATGCCTTCGGCGGCGAGGCGGGCGGAGAGCTTCTCGGACATGGCGACGGAGCGGTGCTTGCCCCCGGTGCAGCCCACGGCGATGGTCACGTACCGCTTGCCCTCGCGGCGGTAGCCCGCGGCGATCAGCTGGAGCAGCTCGGTGTACTGGTTGAGGAACTCCTTGGCGCCCGGCTGGTCGAAGACGTAGTCGGACACCTCCTCGTTGACGCCGGTGAAGGGGCGCAGCTCGGGGACCCAGTGCGGGTTGGGCAGGAAGCGGCAGTCGACGACCAGGTCGGCGTCGACGGGCAGGCCGTACTTGTAGCCGAAGGACATCACCGTGGCCCGCAGCTCCGGCTCGGACTCGCCCGCGAACTGGGCGTCCATCTTGGCCCGCAGCTCGTGCACGTTGAGGCTGGAGGTGTCGATGACCAGGTCGGCGTCGCCGCGCAGCTCGCGCAGCAGGTCGCGCTCGGCCGCGATGCCGTCGACGATGCGCCCGTCGCCCTGGAGGGGGTGCGGGCGGCGGACGGACTCGAAGCGGCGCACGAGGGCGTCGTCGGAGGACTCCAGGAAGACGATCCGCCGGGTGACGTGCTTGGCCTCCAGGTCCGCGAGGGATTCGCGGAGGTTGTCGAAGAAGCGCCGGCCGCGTACGTCGACGACGACGGCGATCCGGGCCACGTTGCCCTGGGATCGGGCGCCGAGCTCGACCATGGTGGGGATCAGCGCGGGCGGCAGGTTGTCGACGACGAACCAGCCGAGGTCCTCCAGACACTTGGCGGCGGTGCTGCGGCCGGCGCCCGACATCCCGGAGATGATCACCAGCTCGGGGATGGCCGCGTCACCCGTCTCGTTCGGGGTGTTCGTACTCACGTCTGCTGCTCCGTCTGCTCGGTGTGCTCGGTCTGCTGTGTGCTGTGCGGTCTCGTGGCTGTTCTCGGTCATGAGCTGCCCCCGTCGTCCTCTTCAATGATCTCTCCTGTGGCCGTGTTCACGGCAGGTGCCGCGGGAGCGGTCGAGGCGAGGGCGGCGGCCACCGATTCCGCCGTCCTGCGCCCTATCCCGGGGACCTCGCAGATCTCGTCGATTGTCGCCTGCCGGAGCTTCTTCACCGAGCCGAAATGCTTGATCAGTGCCTGCTTCCGGGTCTCGCCGAGGCCGGACACGTCGTCGAGGGGGCTGGTGCGGATGCGCTTGGCGCGTTTGGCCCGCTGGTAGGTGATGGCGAAGCGGTGCGCCTCGTCCCGGACGCGCTGGAGGAGGTAGAGGCCCTCGCTGGAGCGGGGCAGGACCACGGGGTCGTCGTCGTCGGGGAGCCAGACCTCTTCGAGGCGCTTGGCGAGGCCGCAGACGGCGATGTCGTCGATGCCCAGCTCGTCCAGGGCGCGCTGGGCGGCGGCCACCTGGGGCTGCCCGCCGTCGACGACGACGAGCTGCGGCGGATAGGCGAACCGCTTGGGCCGGCCGTCGTCCTCCCGGGGCTCGGCGTCCTCGGCGGGGCCGGTGGCCGGGGCGGCGACGGGGCCGGTGGGGGCGGGGCCGGGAGCGGGGCCGGTGGCGGCGGGGCCGTCGGCCGGGGTGTCCCCGGGCTGCTCCTCCCACTCCCCCGTGCGCTCCTTCTCCTGGAGGTAGCGCTTGAAGCGGCGGCCGATCACCTCGTGCATCGAACGGACGTCGTCCTGGCCCTCGAAGCCCTTGATCTGGAAGCGGCGGTACTCGCTCTTGCGGGCGAGGCCGTCCTCGAAGACCACCATGGACGCCACCACGTCGTCGCCCTGGAGGTGGGAGATGTCGTAGCACTCGATGCGCAGCGGGGCGGTGTCCAGACCCAGCGCCTCGGCGATCTCCTCCAGGGCGCGGGAGCGCGTGGTCAGGTCGGAGGCGCGCTTGGTCTTGTGCAGCCCGAGGGCCTGCTGGGCGTTGCGCTGGACCGTGGCCATGAGGTCCTTCTTGTCGCCGCGCTGCGGGATGCGCAGGCTGACCTGGGAGCCACGGCGCTCGGCGAGCCACTGGGAGACCGCCTCGGTGTCCTCGGGCAGGGCGGGGACCAGGACCTCCTTGGGGACGGCGTCGCCCCGCTCCTCCCCGTACAGCTGCTGGAGGGCGTGCTCGACGAGGCCGGAGGTGTCGACCGCCTCGACCTTGTCGGTGACCCAGCCGCGCTGGCCGCGCACCCGGCCGCCGCGTACGTGGAAGATCTGGAGGGCGGCCTCCAGCTCGTCCTCGGCGACGGCGATCAGGTCGGCGTCGGTGGCGTCGGCCAGGACGACGGCGCTCTTCTCCATGGCCCGCTTGAGGGCCTCGGCGTCGTCGCGGAGGCGGGCGGCCCGCTCGTACTCCATCTCCTCGGCCGCCTGCATCATGTCCTTCTCCAGGCGGCGGATGTAGGTGCCGGTGCGCCCGGCCATGAAGTCGCAGAAGTCCTCGGCCAGATCCCGGTGTTCCTCGGGGGTGACCCGTCCGACGCAGGGGGCGGAGCACTTGCCGATGTAGCCCAGCAGACAGGGGCGGCCGGTGCGCGCGGCGTTCTTGAAGACCCCGGCGGAGCAGGTGCGGACGGGGAAGACGCGGAGCATCAGGTCGACCGTCTCGCGGATCGCCCAGGCGTGGCCGTACGGACCGAAGTAGCGCACGCCCTTCTTCTTGGCGCCGCGCATCACCTGGACGCGGGGGAACTCCTCGTTGAGCGTGACGGCCAGGTAGGGATAGCTCTTGTCGTCCCGGTACTTGACGTTGAACCGGGGGTCGAACTCCTTGATCCAGGAATACTCCAGCTGGAGCGCCTCGACCTCGGTGGAGACGACCGTCCACTCGACGGATGCGGCGGTGGTGACCATCGTGCGCGTACGCGGGTGGAGATGGGCCAGGTCCTGGAAGTAGTTGGCCACGCGCTGGCGCAGGTTCTTGGCCTTCCCGACGTAGATCACCCGGCGGTGCTCGTCGCGGAACTTGTAGACCCCCGGGGAGTCGGGGATCTGTCCCGGCTTGGGGCGGTAGCTGGAGGGGTCTGCCATGTCTCACACCCTACTTGCGGGCAGTGACAGCGCGTCGTCCTCACGTCTCGCCGGGGGCGGTGCCGCGCTCCGGGGTGCCGTGGGGTGTTCCGCACCCCGGAGCGCGGGCCCGTGGGCCGCGGAAGCCGCCGCTCAGGCGTCGGTGGCCGGGGATCGTCCGGTACGGCTCCGGCGGCGCAGGGCGGCGGCACCGCACAGGACCAGCGCGAGCAGCGCCCCGGCCCCGGCGGTGGTGGAGACCGCGGTCAGGGCCGTGTCGGGGCCCTGGGCGGCGCCGGCCAGTGCGGGGCTTGTGCCGCGGTCCGGGGCGGACTGGTCGGCCGCTGGGCCCGAGACTGGGCCGGGGGCGGGCGCGGGTCCGGTGGCCGGTCCGCCGGCCGCGTCGGGGCCGTAACCGCCCGCCTTGCCGGAGCGGGCGTATCCGGAGCCGGGCAGCTTGTCGCCGTAGGCCTCCGTCACCCGGGTCCGGTAGGCGTCGAGCGTGGTGCCCTTCGCTCCGACGGCGGCCTTCGCTTCCTGGTCGAGCGGGAGCACCCGGGAGCCGTCGTGGACGTACCAGGCGTCGATCTGCGGTTCGCGGAAGACGGTGCCGCCGGGGAGCGCGCGGGCCCCCTGGGCGACGTAACGGGCCTCGTCGTCGCCGGTGGCGATGTTCACCACCTGCCAGTCACCGTCGGCGCTCGCACCGGGGAGGGTCCACAGGGAGGCCTTCTGGCCGTCGGAGGAGACGGCGGTGCTGGCGAGGTAGTCCAGGGTGCTCGGCGCGGCCCCGGGCTTCCCGGCGACGAAGGCGGCCGAGAGCGTCCGCACGGGCACGGCCTCGCCCTCGATCCTCGGTGCGCTCGCCTTCCCGCTCACCGCGCCCTCCCGGGCGAAGAACCGGGACAGGGTGTCCAGGGTCGCCGGCGCGGTCGCGGCCTCGTGGGCGGCTTCGAGGGTCGACGCGGTCAGCCGGGGCGGGGCCGCGCGGCCGTCGTCGGCGAGGGCGGGGGCGGCGGCGGTGAACAGGGCGGCGCCGGTGAGGGCGGTGGCGACGGCGATGCGGCGGGTGGCGGTCGCGTTCCGTGCGGTGGCTGTGCGCCGGGTGGTGGAGTTCATGTCCTCACGCCCCGATCCGGTAGAGCGAGTGGGTCCAGGAGAACTCGTTGTTGTTCACGTACCAGGCGTGCGAGGCCCAGTTGTAGCGGTCGCTGGAGGGCCAGGGATCGCCCCAGTAGACCCAGCTGTTGGCGTCGTCGTACCCGTAGATGACATGCATGTGGCCGCCGCCGGACGACCACTGGATCCGGGTCTCGATGGGGCGCTGGGCGGATATCTCGGCCTGCACGGTCGGGTAGCGCAGCCAGCCGGTGACGTAACTGCCGGGCCTGACCCCGGCCCAGGACAGGCCGGTCTGGACATTGCCGAGGGTGGCCTGCGAGTTGGGGCACTGGGTGTTCTGGTTGCGGTTGAAGGCGGCGTTGCAGAACTGGTTCTGGGAGTAGTTCCGGCCGAACCAGGCCGCGATGGTGTTGCCGCCGGCCGCCCAGCACCAGTTGCTCTGCTGCTGCGCCTGCATGGTGATGTCGAGCCGCTGGGCGGCGGCGACGGTGGAGCCGGTCGTGGCGGGGGACTGGACGGCGGTGGCGGTGGCCGCGGGGACGGCGAGGAGGGCGGCGGCCAGAAGGGCGGTGAACGAGAGCCTTCCGCGCCTTTGGGACCTCAGGGACCGTCTGGGGCTGACTTTTCGGTTGCGCATGGCGTTCCTCCCGAAACGGGGGTGGGGATCGGAGGAGCGCGTCCGGACGCTGACGAAGAGCATCCGGCGTTGTCCGGAGCAGGTCAACACGCTTCAATGCGAGGTGACATCACGGTGTGAACGGCACGGCGTCGGTGTGAACGGCACCGCCCCGGTCACCTGCTCTCCCGCATCCCCCGGGGGTCGGTGTCGCCACTCCCCACGTGAACGTTCACCGGAGGCCCGCCCATGCGGCAGACCGAGACCGAGACCGAACTGGCGCAGGTGCTGCGGACCGGACCGTTCCATCTGGCGTTGCGCACGGCCCTGTCGGTGCGCGGGCTGCCGCTCCAGCGGGTGCGGCACCATCTGGCGCACCGGGGCGTCAAGCTCGGGGTGACCAGCCTCAGTTACTGGCAGCAGGGGGTGCGCCGCCCCCGGCGGGCCGAGTCGCTGCGGGCCGTGCGGGCGCTGGAGGAGGTGCTCGCGCTGCCGGACGGCTCGCTGCTGCGGCTGCTGCGCGACGGCGACGCCCCGGGCGAGGGGGACCGCCCTGCGGGACGTTCGTACCGGTCGCTGATGGAGGCGTCGGGCTCGGTGGAGCGGCTCCTCGCGGGGATGGAGTCACCCGTGGACGGCGGGCTGCACACGGTGGGACACCAGGAGCGGGTACGGATCGGGGCGGGCCGGGAACTGGCGGGCCGCACCTCCCGGCATGTGGTGCGCGCGCACCGGGACGGCGTGGACCGCTATCTCGCGGTGCACCGGGGCGACCCGGGCTGCGACCCGTCGCGGATCGCGGTGCGTGCGCTGGAGAACTGCCGGACGGGCCGGGTCCGCTGGGACGGGGACGCGGGGGTGCTGGTGGCGGAGCTGCTGTTCGACACCCGGCTGCGGTCCGGTGAGACGTACCTCTTCGGTTACGGCTTCGACGACGGTACGGGCGGGGCGAGCGGTGAGTACGTGCGCGGCTTCACCTTCGGGGGCGGCCAGTACGTGCTCCAGGTCGGCTTCGACGAGGCCGCGCTCCCGGTGCGGTGCCGCCGGTTCGCCCAGGCGTCGGCGGGAGCGGCGCGCGGGGCCCGCGGGGATCTCACCCTGACCGGCCGGCACCGGACCGTGCACCTGGTGGAGGAGGGCGTACGACCGGGGCTGATCGGGATCGACTGGGACTGGGAGTGAGGGGGCCGGCCGGTGAGCCGACGAGGCGGCGCCCGTGGTTCAGGCGTCGGGGCCCGCGACGAGGTTGCCGCCCTCGGTGGTGAGGGGGACGGCGGGCAGCGGCACGGTGGCCGGCCCCTCGATGACCTCGCCGGTGGTCGTGTCGAAGCGGCTGCCGTGGCAGGGGCAGTGGCCCTCGGTGCCCTCGATCTTGGTCAGGACGCAGCCGCCGTGGGTGCACTGGGCGCTGAACGCCTTGTACTCGCCCTTGGCCGGGCAGCTCACGACGAGGCGCGCTTCCCGGTAGAGCTTGGCACCGCCGACCGGCACCTCGGAGGCCGCGCCGAGGGGAACGGGGGCGGTCGGCGTGGGGTTCTTGGCGTGCCCGAGCTTGGACTCGGTCGAGCAGGCGGCCGCTCCCAGCCCGGCGGCACCGGCGAGCGCGGCGCCCTTCAGCACGGTACGGCGGGCGGCGGGCAGGCCGGGCATGCGGACTCCACGGGGTGTCGTTCGAGGCGGATCGCGGTGGGGCACCGCGGTCGGGATCGCCGGACGGGCGCGGAGCGACGACGGCGGCCGCGGGTGCCGGTGACAGAACCGACGATACCGGCGGGGATCGGGAGCCTTGCGGGCGGGCCGGTCGAGAGGGGACGGCCGCGGGCGGGGACGGCCGCGGGCGGGGCCGGCCGCCTGGGCAAGGCCCGCGGGACCGGTCCCGCCCGGCCGGCCGCCTGGGCGGTCCCGGCGGAACCGGTCCCGTCCCCGCCGAGGACGGCCGCCTACGCCGATGGCGGCGGCCCCCCTCGTCCCTGCGGGGGCCGCCGCCGTCGGTGAGACCGGGGCTGGAGGATGTCCGGCGGATCAGGCCCCCGAACATGATCCGCCGGACGCCCCCTAAGCCTTGCGGGCCCGGGTCGTCTTCTTGGCGGCAGCGGTCTTCGTGCCGGTGGCCGTGGTCTTCGCCTTGGTGGCCGTGGCCTTCTTGGCGGCTGCCGTCTTCTTCGCCGGGGCGGTCTTGCGGGCGGCCGTCTTGCGGGGGTCCCGCCCGAGGGCACCGCGGCCTCGGCGATCCGGTCCGGGTCCAGGATGCCCTGGAGGAACTTCCCGGTGTGGCTGGCCGGCACCGAGGCGACCTGCTCCGGTGTTCCCTCGGCCACGACCAGTCCGCCGCCGTTGCCGCCCTCGGGGCCCATGTCGACCACCCAGTCGGCGGTCTTGATGACGTCGAGGTTGTGCTCGATGACGATCACCGAGTTGCCCTTGTCCACCAGGCCCGAGAGCACCGTGATCAGCTTGCTGATGTCCTCGAAGTGCAGACCGGTGGTCGGCTCGTCCAGGACGTAGACCGTGCGGCCGGTCGAGCGCTTCTGGAGCTCGCTCGCCAGCTTGACGCGCTGCGCCTCACCGCCGGAGAGGGTCGGCGCGGACTGGCCGAGCCGGACATAGCCGAGGCCCACGTCGTTGAGCGTACGCAGATGGCGGGCGATCGCCGGGACGGCCTCGAAGAACTCCAGGCCCTCCTCGATCGGCATGTCCAGCACCTCGGCGATGGACTTGCCCTTGTAGTGGACCTCCAGGGTCTCCCGGTTGTAGCGCGCACCGTGGCAGACCTCGCACGGGACGTACACGTCGGGCAGGAAGTTCATTTCGATCTTGATCGTGCCGTCGCCGGAGCAGTTCTCGCAGCGGCCGCCCTTGACGTTGAAGGAGAAGCGGCCCGGCAGATAGCCGCGCACCTTCGCCTCCATCGTCTCGGCGAACAGCTTGCGGACGTGGTCGAAGACTCCGGTGTACGTCGCCGGATTGGACCGGGGGTCCGGCCGATCGGTGACTGGTCGACGTGGACCACCTTGTCGACGAGGTCGTCGCCGTCGACCCGGGTGTGGCGGCCGGGCACCGACTTGGCGCCGTTCAGCTCGCGGGCCAGGTGGGTGTAGAGGATGTCGTTGACCAGAGTCGACTTCCCCGACCCGGAGACGCCGGTGACGGCGGTGAGGACGCCGAGCGGGAAGGAGACGTCGATGTCCTGGAGGTTGTTCTCCCGGGCGCCGTGCACGGTGAGGCTGCGGGCCGGGTCGACCGGGCGGCGGATGTCCGGGGTCCGGATGGACCGCTTGCCGGACAGATACTGGCCGGTGATCGAGGCCTTGTTCCCCAGCAGCTCCTTGAGCGAGCCGGAGTGGACGACCTTGCCGCCGTGCTCACCGGCGCCGGGGCCGATGTCCACGACCCAGTCGGCGACCTTGATGGTGTCCTCGTCGTGCTCGACGACGATGAGCGTGTTGCCCATGTCGCGCAGCCGGACCAGGGTTTCGATGAGCCGGTGGTTGTCGCGCTGGTGCAGGCCGATGGACGGCTCGTCCAGGACGTACAGCACGCCGACCAGGCCGGAGCCGATCTGGGTGGCGAGCCGGATGCGCTGGGCCTCGCCGCCGGACAGGGTGCCGGCCGCGCGGTTCAGCGACAGATAGTCGAGGCCGACGTCGACGAGGAACTTCAGCCGCTCGTTGACCTCCTTGAGCACCCGCTCGGCGATCTTCTTGTCGCGGGCGTTCAGCTTGAGGCGGCCGAGGAACTCGGCGCACTCGCTGATCGACATCGCGGCGACCTCGGCGATGGACTTCTCCATCACCGTCACCGCGAGCACGATCGGCTTGAGCCGGGTGCCCTCACAGGTGGGGCAGGGAACCTCGCGCATGTAGCCCTCGAAGCGCTCCCGGCTGGAATCGCTCTCGGCCTCGGTGTGGCGCCGCTTGACGAACTGCACCGCGCCCTCGAAGGCGGGGGTGGTGTAGGCGCGCTCGCGCCCGTAACGGTTGCGGTAGCGGACCTCGGTCTGGATCTTGTGGCCGAAGAGCAGGGCCTTCTTCGCCCGCTGCGGCAGCCCGGCCCAGGGGATGTCCGTACGGAAGCCGAGGGCTTCGGACAGCGCGCCGATCAGACGGCCGAAGTACTCCTTGGTGTGGCCGTGGGACCAGGGGTGGATGGCTCCCTCGTCGAGGGACTTCTCCTCGTCCGGGACGATCAGCTCCGGGTCGACCTCCATGCGCGTGCCGATGCCGGTGCAGTCGGGGCAGGCGCCGAAGGGCGAGTTGAAGGAGAAGGAGCGCGGCTCCAGCTCCTCGAAGGAGAGGTCGTCGTACGGGCAGTAGAGGTGCTCGGAATACATCCGCTCGCGCTCGGGGTCGTCCTCGGGGAGGTCGACGAAGTCAAGAACGACCATGCCGCCGGAGAGGCCCAGCGCGGTCTCGACCGAGTCGGTGAGCCGGCGCTTGGCGCTGTCCTTGACGGTGAGGCGGTCGACGACCACCTCGATGGTGTGCTTCTCCTGCTTCTTGAGCGTGGGCGGCTCGGCGAGCTGGATGGTCTCGCCGTCGACCCGGGCGCGGCTGTAGCCCTTGGTCTGGAGGTCGGCGAAGAGGTCGACGAACTCGCCCTTGCGCTCGCGCACCAGCGGCGAGAGGACCTGGAAACGGCTGCCCTCGGGGAGACCGAGGACCTTGTCGACGATGGCCTGCGGCGACTGGCGGGAGATGGGCCGGTGGCACTCGGGGCAGTGCGGCTTGCCGATCCTGGCGAAGAGCAGCCGGAGGTAGTCGTAGACCTCGGTGATGGTGCCGACCGTCGAGCGCGGGTTGCGCGAGGTCGACTTCTGGTCGATGGAGACGGCCGGGGACAGACCTTCGATGAAGTCGACGTCCGGCTTGTCCATCTGGCCGAGGAACTGCCGGGCGTACGAGGAGAGGGACTCCACGTAGCGGCGCTGGCCCTCGGCGAAGATCGTGTCGAACGCGAGGGACGACTTGCCCGACCCGGAGAGCCCGGTGAAGACGATGAGGGAGTCGCGGGGCAGGTCGAGCGAGACGTTCTTCAGGTTGTGCTCGCGCGCGCCACGGACGATGAGACGGTCGGCCACGCCGGTCCGCACCTTTCTAGAGAGAAGCGGGGGGAACTGAGCCCCTCTCCCAGGGTATGGGGGGCGCCACAGCGGTGTCAGAGGCTTTCGACTCCGAGCGTATAGCACGCACATTCGATTTACGGCCGCCCTCACCCTCCTTCACCCGAACGAGTGGCAGGGCTAGGCTCGGCCGCATGATTGATCATGCGCACGACCTGGGAGCTGTACGCGAAGCGACCGAACGACTGCTCGACGCAGTCGGCAAACTGGACAACGCCGCTGTCGCCGAGCCGTCACGGTTGCCCGGATGGAGCCGGGGCCATGTCCTGGCCCACCTGTCACGTAACGCCGACGCGATCGGAAACGTTCTCCGGGGCCTCCCGATGTACGCGAGCAGCGAAACCCGCGACGCCGACATCGCCGACGGCGCCCCCGCCCGGTCGCCGAGCAGCTGGCCGACCTGCGGGAGACCGCGGACGCCCTCCGGGCGGTCAGCGCCGAACCGGCCGACTGGTCCCGTACGGTCGCCCTGCGCAACGGGGTGACGGACTCGGCGGCCCGGGTTCCCTTCCGGCGCTGGGTCGAGGTGGAGCTGCACCACGTCGACCTCGGCATCGGCTACGAGCTGGAGGACCTGCCCGCCGAGTTCGTGGCGCGGGAGATCGCCTTCCTCGCCGATCGCTTCCTGGGCAACGAGAGCGTGCCCGCCACCGGGCTGACCGACCTCGACGGCCGCACCTGGAGCACGGGCGGTGGCCCGCCGAGCGACCTGGTGACGGTGCAGGGGCCCGCCGTGGAGCTGCTGGGCTGGCTCTGCGGACGCCGTGACGGCTCCGCGCTGACGGTGGCCGGAGGCCCGTTGCCCACGCTGCCTCCGCTATAGGCTGAGCCGCATGACGTACAGCGGAGCGGTGAAGGTCGGCGGACCGGCGAGCGTGCACGAACTGACGGATCTGATGATCTCCAAGGTCGCCGTCGGCGCGATGAACAACAACGCGTATCTGCTGCGCTGCCGGGCCACCGGCGAGCAGCTGCTGATCGACGCGGCCGCCGAGCCGGAGACCCTGCTCGCGCTGATCGGTGACGACTCGATCGCCTCCGTCGTCACCACCCACCAGCACGGGGACCACTGGCAGGCACTGGCCCAGGTGGTCGGGGCGACGGGCGCCCGGACGTTCGCCGGCCGCTACGACGCCGAGGGCATCCCGGTGCCGACCGACGTCCTGGTCGAGGACGGCGACACGATCACCGTCGGCCGGGTCGGGCTGACCGCCCGCCATCTGGTCGGCCACACCCCGGGCTCCATCGCCCTGGTCTACGACGACCCGCACGGCGCCCCGCACCTGTTCACCGGGGACTGCCTCTTCCCCGGCGGGGTCGGGAACACGCACCAGGACCCCGAGGCGTTCGCGAGCCTGCTCAACGACGTCGAGACGAAGCTGTTCGACCGGCTGCCCGACGAGACGTGGGTCTACCCGGGCCACGGGCACGACACGACGCTGGGCGCCGAACGCCCCCAGCTGCCCGAGTGGCGCGCCCGCGGCTGGTAGCCCGCACGCGCCGGCCCGCACCTGCGGCGCACCCGTACCCTCCGCGTGAGCGTCCTTCGGGCGCGCACGCGAAAGCGGCCGGGGTGGACGGCTTTCGCCGTTTCCACCCCGGCCGCTGCCGGTGTGTCCCTGTGCCGCTCGGGGCGGCTCCGGGGTCAGCTGAGGGTCTTGCTCTCCTCGTCGGCCGGACCGGCGGTCTCGGCCTTCTCGGCCACCTCCGCCTTCGCGGCCTCCTCCGCCTCGGCCGCCGCCTGCTTCTTGCTGGCGATGAGGCTGGTGATCGTGGTGATCACCAGGACACCGCCGATGACGGAGAGCGAGAACGGGATGGTGATCTCGGGCGTGTGCACGCCGTTCTCGTGCAGGGCGTGCAGCACCAGCTTGACGCCGATGAAGCCGAGGATCACCGACAGGCCGTAGCTGAGGTGGACCAGCTTCTTCAGCAGACCGCCGATGAGGAAGTACAGCTGGCGCAGACCCATCAGCGCGAACGCGTTGGCCGTGAAGACGATGTACGGGTCCTGGGTCAGGCCGAAGATCGCCGGGATCGAGTCCAGCGCGAACAGCACGTCGGTCATACCGATGGCGAGCATGACCACCATCAGCGGGGTCATGATGCGCTTGCCGTTCTTCTGGATGAAGAGCTTCGTGCCGTGGTACTTGTCGTCGACGCCGAAGCGCTGCTCGATCTTCTTGAGGAGACGGTTCTCCTCCCAGTCGTCCTCGTCCTCGCCGGCCCGGGCCTCCTGGATGAGCTTCCAGGCGGTGTAGATCAGGAACGCGCCGAAGATGTAGAACACCCACGAGAAGTTCGCGATCACGGCGGCGCCGGCGGCGATGAAGATCGCGCGGAGCACCAGGGCGATGAGCACACCGATGAGCAGCACCCGCTGCTGGAGGTGCGAGGGCACCGAGAACTTCGCCATGATCAGGACGAAGACGAAGAGATTGTCGACGCTCAGCGACTTCTCGGTGATGAATCCGGCGAAGAACTCGCCGGAGGCCTGGCTCTCGCCGACGACCATGAGGCCGACTCCGAAGAGGACGGCCAGCGCGATCCAGACGATCGTCCAGATCCCGGCTTCCTTGGTCGACACGTCATGGGGCTTGCGCCCGATGAAGAAGTCGACGGCGATGAGGGCCGACAGACCAACGATGGTCAGGGCCCATACGGTCCATGAAACGTCCACTGCGCCTCCGGCAGTTCGCTACGGCTACTGAATCAGCGTCGTCGCTGCCGGAGGTCTCTTCCATCCCTGCACGTGGTGCGCGCCTGGACCGACGCCCCGGGACCGATGGCGGTCCGTATTGACGGGCACGTCGCGTAAGGAGTACTCCCCTCCGTGCCCCGAACAGTACAGGCATCACCAAGGGTAGGTAAAGAAAAGGGTAAAGGAATCGTCAAAACCGCAGCTCGGAGCCGTCTGATCCGTCAGCGGCCGGCGGCTCTGCGGGCCTCGGCCACCGCCGAGAGCACCTGCTCCAGGACGCGGCTGCCCGGCGGGATCGCGGGCGGCTCGTACGTCCATGCGTGCCCGACCCAGGGGTCGGCGAGGTGGCTGTCGGCGACCGGGGTGATCCGCAGCAGCGAACGCCACAGCGGATCGAGGATCGGCCCGTACGCACTGGCCTCCTCCCGGTCCGCGACCATCAGGAGGTGCACCCCGACCGCGGGGCCCTCGTCGGCGAGGTAGCGGAGCTGGGTGACGGCCCGGTCGTCGAAGCCGTGCGGGAAGTCGTTGACCACCAGGAGTTGTTCGCCGGTGTCCAGGTCGGGCGGGAGCGAGTCGGCCGCCCCGGCCCGCACCGCCATCTGCACCAGGTCCACCCGCCGGGTGAGGTGGGCGAGGACCGAGGCCACTCCCCGGGTCCGGCGGCGGGCGGTCCGGCGAGGACGCCCGCCTCGACCAGCGGCGCGAGCGGACCGGCCGCCGAACCCGCCGGGTCGATGACGTGCACCGCGAACTCCCCGGGCGGATAGACCGCGAGCAGCCGCGCCGCGTGCGCGACCGCGGTCTCCATCGCCAGCCGTCGCAGCCGGTCCGTGTCCGTCAGGGCGGCCGCTTCGGACGCCGTCCGTCCGCTGTCCACCCACATTCCGCGCTCCAGCGGCAGCCGGACGAGCAGCGGGATGCGCAGGTCGGTGCGCTCGGGCAGATGGAGATCACCGATGCGCAGGGCCATCGGTATCTCCATGGGGATCCGGTGGGCGTGCCAGACGGGGTTGCCCCAGCCCGCGTACGCCGCCGGGAGCGCGGGCTCGACGACGGCCACCTCGGCGGCCAGCTGGGCCAGATCGCGGTCGAGGGCCTCCCGGGCCCGGGAGGCCAGCTCGTCGCGCTTGGCGCGGGCCGCCTCGCGGGCACGGTCGCCCGCGCCGCCGATCCGGTTGCGCGGGTCGGACAGGGCCCGGTCGAGCTCCTGGTCCATCCGGGACTCGGCGAAGTCGACGGCGCTGCGGTAGGCGGCGACGGCGCGGGCCAGGTCCTCGAACATGCCCCAGATCTGGTTGTAGAGGCGCTCGTCCATCGACCAGCCGGTGGCGTCGCCCGCGACCGGCTGAGCGGGCTGTCCGGGCTGGGCGGGGGGCGCGGGGGGCGGCGGCGAGGGAGGCGCGGCATGCTGCCGCCGCGGGTGCGCGTAGTCGATGGGCCCGCCGGTGGAGGGTCCCGCGGCCGAAGCTCCCGCGGCGGCCGGTCCGGAGGCTGCGTGCGGCTGGGCGGGGTGCGCCGGCCCGGTGGCGGCCGGGTCGGCCAGCGGCTCGGGGGTTCGGGCGCCGGGGGCGGCGCGGTCGGCCGGTGGTCGGCGGGGCCCGTCGTGTGACGTACGCGGTCGGCTTCCGGGGTGCGGGGCGGAGGCGGGGCCACCGAGCGTGCCAGGCCCCGGGTGACGGCTTCCTGGATCGTTCCGGCCAGGGCGGCGGGGTCCCGCACGCCGTGGTCGGCGAGCATCTCGGCGAGCCCGCCCGCATACCCCTGTCCGACGGCCCGGACCTTCCAGGCGTCCTGGCGGCGGTAGAGCTCCAGGGCGCTGACCGCGGACTCGGCGTCCAGGCCGGTGAGCGTGAAGGTGGCGATCTCGGTGCCGTCGAGCCCGGTGACGGCGACGAAGGGGGCGGGGACGGCGCCGAACCGCACCGGGCCGCCGACTCCGACGGGCAGCGCGAGCAGCACGGTGACCCGGTGGGCGCCGGCGGGCAGGGCCTCCAGGTCCACGGCGAGCCGGTGGTCGGCCGCCGCCTGCTGGGAGACTTCGAGCCCGGGGAGCTGGGGAGAGCCGGGGTGGGCGATCCACTCGATGCCGCGCACCGTGCCCCGTTCGTCGCCGAGGGTGGCGCCGGCCACGACGGGCGTGCCCGCCGACACCCGGATCTCCAGACGGGTCTGGGGCAAGGTGTGGTTCTGCCCCCGGACCAGTTCGGCCGTCATTGCCCTGTCCCCCTCGACGATGGCCCGCGCGCTGTGGGCGCCGGGCCGTGCGATGCCGTGTTCCTGCCGCGTACTGCCGTGCTGTGCGGGGGGCGGCTCCCGGTGGCACAGGCCGCCGGGAGCCGCCCCCGCATGTTTCCACGCCGGGTCGGGACCCGGACCTGTCCGGGTCCTACAGGTGCGGGAGGATCGACGGCATCAGGTCCTGGAAGGTGCGGCCGTTGGCCGGGTTCCCGAGAGCCGTCATCTTCCAGCCGCTGCCCGCGCGGTGCACCTTCGCCATGATCTGGGCGGTGTACTGGCCGCCGCCGTCGAGCGTGTACCGGGCGAGCTCCTGGCCGTTGGTCTCGTCGACGATGCGGCAGAAGGCGTTCTGGACCTCCTGGAACGTCTGCCCGGTGAAGGAGTTCACCGTGAAGACGATCTGGTCGATGTGGACCGGGACGCGCTGGAGGTCGACGAGGATCGCCTCGTCGTCGCCGCCGGAGCCCGCGCCGCCGACCAGGTTGTCACCGGTGTGCTTGACCGAGCCGTCGTCGCTGACGAGGTGGCGGAAGAACACGACGTCGACGGGCTGCTTGTCGGCGAAGAGCACCGCCGAGGCGTCCAGGTCGACCTCGCGGGTGCGCGAACCGAACAGGCCACGGCGCGGAGCCGCCTGCCAGCCGAGCCCCATCCGTACCGCGGTCAGGGTCCCCCCGTCGCTCTTCTGCAGGTTGATGGCCTGACCCTTGGTCATATTGACCGTCACGCGCTGTCCCCTCTCGGCATTGCCCCGCAGCCATCCGTGTGCGGTTTCCCCGCACCCTACGCATTCCACCCCGGGTGGCAGCAGGTTCGGTCCGTTTTTGTGTCGGTCTTGCAACACACCCGGCGCGGCCCGCCCGGTGCGGTGGAAGCGGTGTCGGCCGGCGGTGCCGGGAGCGGCCCGGCAGCGCCGGCCGGCACCGATGGTCGACGGCGGAATCAGGCCATGCCCGCTTCCTTCATCTGCCGCAGTTCCTTCTTCAGTTCGCCGACCTCGTCGCGCAGCCGGGCGGCCACCTCGAACTGCAGATCCGCGGCGGCGGCCCGCATCCGGTCGGTCATCTCCTCGATGATCCCGGCCAGTTCGGTCGCAGGCCGGTCGCTGACGACCGCGCCGGGCTTGGCGGCCCTGCCCTTCGCCGCCGCCCCCTTCGCCCCGCCCTTGGCCGCCTTGCCGCCGAGCGCGGGGACCGGGGCCTTGGTCTCCTTCCCCTGCCGGTAGCCGGTGCCGAGAAGCTGTTCGGTGTCGATCTCCTCGCGGGCGATGGTCGCGACGATGTCGTTGATCTTCTTGCGGAGCGGCTGCGGGTCGATGCCCCGCTCGGTGTTGTAGGCGATCTGCTTCTCGCGGCGCCGGTTCGTCTCGTCGATCGCCTGTTCCATGGCCGGGGTGACCTTGTCGGCGTACATGTGGACCTGGCCGGAGACGTTACGGGCGGCGCGGCCGATGGTCTGGATGAGCGAGGTGCCGGAGCGCAGGAAGCCCTGCTTGTCGGCGTCGAGAATGGCCACGAGGGACACCTCGGGAAGGTCGAGGCCCTCGCGCAGCAGGTTGATGCCGACGAGCACGTCGTACTCACCGGAGCGCAGCTCGCGCAGCAGCTCGATACGGCGCAGGGTGTCGACGTCGCTGTGCAGATAGCGGACCTGGATGCCGAGCTCCAGGAAGTAGTCGGTGAGGTCCTCGGCCATCTTCTTGGTGAGCGTGGTGACCAGGACCCGCTCGTCGCGCTCGGTGCGCTCGCGGATCTCGTGGACCAGGTCGTCGATCTGGCCCTCGGTGGGCTTGACCACGACCTCGGGGTCGACGAGACCGGTGGGGCGGATGATCTGCTCGACGAACCCGTCGCCGCGCGAGAGCTCGTACTTCCCCGGGGTGGCGGAGAGGTACACCGTCTGGTCGATCCGCTTCAGGAACTCCTCCCACTTCAGCGGCCGGTTGTCCATGGCCGAGGGCAGCCGGAAGCCGTGGTCGACGAGGGTCCGCTTGCGGGAGGCGTCCCCCTCGTACATCGCGCCGATCTGCGGGACGGTGACGTGGGACTCGTCCAGGACGAGCAGGAAGTCGTCCGGGAAGTAGTCGAGGAGGGTGTTGGGGGCGGTGCCGGGCGCGCGGTCGTCGAAGTGCATCGAGTAGTTCTCGACGCCGGAGCAGGTGCCGATCTGGCGGAGCATCTCGATGTCGTACGTGGTGCGCATGCGCAGGCGCTGGGCCTCCAGCATCTTGCCCTGCTTCTCCAGCTCGGCCAGGCGCTGCTCCAGCTCCTGCTCGATGCCGGTGACGGCCCGCTCCATGCGCTCGGGCCCGGCGACATAGTGGCTGGCGGGGAAGACGTGGACCGTGGGGTCCTCGCTGATGATCTCGCCGGTGAGCGGGTGGAGCGTGGACAGGTTCTCGATCTCGTCGCCGAACATCTCGATCCGGACGGCGAGCTCCTCGTAGACCGGGAAGATCTCGATGGTGTCGCCCCGGACCCGGAAGGTGCCGCGGGTGAACGCCAGGTCGTTGCGGGTGTACTGCATCTCGACGAAGCGGCGCAGCAGCTGGTCGCGGTCGATCTCCTCGCCGACCTTGAGCTGGACCATGCGGTCCACGTACTCCTGGGGCGTACCGAGGCCGTAGATGCAGGAGACGGAGGCGACCACGACGACGTCGCGCCGGGTGAGCAGCGAGTTCGTCGCCGAGTGACGCAGCCGCTCGACCTCCTCGTTGATGGAGGAGTCCTTCTCGATGTAGGTGTCCGACTGCGGGACGTACGCCTCGGGCTGGTAGTAGTCGTAGTACGAGACGAAATACTCCACCGCGTTGTTCGGGAGGAGCTCGCGGAACTCGTTGGCCAGCTGGGCGGCGAGCGTCTTGTTCGGCGCCATCACCAGCGTGGGGCGCTGGAGCTTCTCGATCATCCAGGCGGTGGTCGCCGACTTGCCGGTGCCGGTCGCGCCGAGCAGGACGACGTCCTTCTCGTCGGCGCGGATACGCCGCTCCAGCTCGGCGATGGCCGTCGGCTGGTCACCGCTGGGCTGGTAGGGGCTGACGACCTCGAAAGGCCGCGTGGAACGTTCGATCTGGGAAACGGGCCGCATGCAACCACCGTACGACCCGCCACTGACAACGGCCTCGGATCAGCGGTGGCGGGCCCTTCCCGCGCCCTCGCGGTCGGTGCTCAGCGGGCGTCGTCCGCGCGTGTGGGGATCGTTCCGGGGGAGCCGACGCGGCTGCGGGACCAGGTGGTCCCGGTCGTATCCGGGGCGGGTGCGCGGGCCGGGCTCCCCCGTCACGGCCCCCGGGTCGAACAGGAGCACCACGGCGGCGAGGAGCAGGAAGCAGCCGGGGCCCACCAGCATCGGGCCGATCATCTCGGCGGGCCGGTCACCGGGCAGAACGGCGGACAGGTCGGACGGCAGGGTGGGCGGCAGATGCAGGTGCACGTCGAGCGCCGCCATGCCGGTGTAGTGCATCCCGGTCACCGCGACGGCCATCAGAACGCTCGCGCCGAGCCCGGAGAGGGCGCCCCGCAGGGTGACGGCCGCCCACAGCGCGCCCGTGGCGGCGCACCCGGCGATCACCACCGAGAGGACGACGAGGGGGTGTCGTACGCGAACCGCGCGGCCATGCGCATGCCCGCCATGCCGAGATAGTGCATCGAGGCGATGCCGAGACCGGTGATGGTGCCGCCCGTGATCAACGCCATGCGGGTCGCGCCCCGGTACCCGACAATGAAGATGCCGATGCCGATCATCACCACGGCCACGGCCAGGCCGGCGAAGGTGAGGGGCTTGTCGTAGGAGATCGGCGTCTCCTGGACGGTGAAGCCCGTCATCGCGACGAAGTGCATGGTCCACACTCCGGAGCCGATGGACAGCGAGCCCAGCGCCAGCCAGCCGACCCGACAGGAGCGTGTGGCGTGAAGGGACCGGGTGGTGCAGCGGAGCCCGAGAGCGGCTCCCAGGGCGGCCATGAGGAACGCCGCTACCGGAGTCACCAGGCCGTAGGTGAATCCGTCGACTGTTCCTTGCATGCGCGCACGCCCTTCGAGAATGCCCGGGGTCGAGGAGGGTCCCCAAGGGGCGAGTCCCGGCAGACAGACAAAAGAAGGCGCATTTTATCGGCACGGCGCACGCCGTGCTCCGGCGGTGGTCCCCGGGACCGAAGGTTCCGTTCATTCCGCGGCCACCGCCACCCCGCCGGGCGTTGGCGGGCCGCTGTCACTCTCTGCGTGTCCGCACACTCCCGACGTGAGGAGTCCCCGTGTTCGTCCGTACCGCAACCGCCTCCACCACGGCCGCCGCCCTGCTCGGCGCCGGAGCCCTGCTGCTGCCCGCCGACCGGCCCGAGGCCCCGGACCAGGTCTCCGCGCAGCGGGCGAACCCGGTCGTCGTGGCCCACCGGGGGGCGTCGGGCTACGCGCCGGAGAACACCCTCGCCGCCGTCGACGCCGCGGACGCGCTCGGCATCGACTGGGTCGAGAACGACGTCCACCGCAGCCGTGACGGGGTGCTCGTCGTGCTGCACGACACCGACCTGAAGCGCACGACGGACGTCGAGGAGGTCTTCCCCGACCGGGCGCCGTGGGCGGTCAAGGACTTCACCGCGGCGGAGCTGGCGAAACTCGACGCGGGCAGCTGGTTCGGGGAGCAGTTCACCGGGGCCCGGATCCCGACGCTGACCCAGTTCCTGCAGCGCCTGGAGCGCAACCGGCAGAAGCTGCTCCTGGAGATCAAGAGCCCGGCGACCTACCCGGGCATCGAGGGGGACATCATCCGGACGCTGGGCCGGTCGGGGTGGCTGGACCGCTCCCACGTACGGGACCGGCTGGTCATCCAGAGCTTCGGCGCCGACAGCGTGAAGACGGTCCACGCCTTGCGCCCCGACATCACGACCGGCTTCCTGGGCACCCCGGCGGTGGCGGACCTGCCCTCGTACGCGGCGTTCACCGATCAGATCAACCCGTCGTACGCGACGATCGGCGCCGACTACGTGGCGGCCGTCCAGCGGCTCAAGGGCCCGCACGGCAAGCGTCTGCGGGTGAACACGTGGACGGTCAACAAGGCGGCGGACGCGGTGAAGGCCCGTGACTACGGGGTCGACGGCATCATCACCAACTTCCCCGACGTGGTGCGCGACGCGACGAGCTGACGCGGGTGCCTTCCTGGCTTCTCACCGATGGGCCCGTCGCTGTCAGTGGCGGGCCGTACGGTGGTGGGCATGGACAGCTACGGGGTCGGTGGAGAGCCGGCCGTCGAGTGGGACGTCGTGGACAGCGGCATTGGCCCGCTGCTGCTCGCGGCGACCGCGACCGGCCTGGTGAACGTCGCCTTCCACGCCCGCCCCGCCGTCCGGGACGCGGCCCTCGACCGGCTGCGGACCCGGTTCGGCGCGGAGCCGGTGGCAGCGCCCGGCTCGGCCCGGCTCGCCGAGCCGATACGCGAGCTCGCGGCGTACTTCGCGGGCGAGCCGCGGAACTTCGATCTCGCTCTGGACTGGTCGCTGACCTCCGGCTTCCACCGTGAGGTGCTCCGCGAGCTGGCATCCGGCGTGCCCTACGGGACGGTCGTCGGATACGGCGAGCTCGCCGCGCGGGTGGGCCGGCCGGAGGGGGCGCAGGCGGTGGGCGCGGCCATGGGGGCCAACCCGCTGCCGGTGGTGGTGCCGTGCCACCGGGTGGTGGAGAGCGACGGGGGCCTGGGCGGGTTCGGCGGCGGTCTGGAGACCAAGCGGCAGCTGCTGGCACTGGAGGGGGTACTGCCGCAGCCGCTGTTCTAGAGATCCGACCGCGCATGGGCGCGGTCCTCGCGAGGGCCGGATTCACCCGCTCGGGTGCACGGGGACGGGCGAGCGGTGGCACACTGCGCCGGTGACCCGACCCCTCTCCCTCCCCCGGTCCCGGCCGTCGGCCTGCCCGCTCTGCAGCGGCGCACGTCGGCCGTGCTCGTCGTCAGCCAGATACTCGGCGGCCTCGGCGTGGCCATCGGCATCGCCCTGGCCCCGATGCTCGCCGCCGAGGTGAGCGGATCGGAGGCGGTGTCCGGCCTCGCGCCGACCGCGTCCGTCCTCGGCACGGCGCTGCTGTCGCTGCCGCTGGCCGCCCTGATGACCTCCCGGGGCCGACGGTCCGGGCTGATGCTCGCGTATCTGATCGGTGCGCTGGGCGGCGGCCTGGTGGTTCTGGCCACGATGCTGCCGAGCTTCCCGCTGTTGCTGCTCGGCATGGGCGGGTTCGGCGCGGGGTCGCTGGCCGGTCTCCAGGCGCGGTTCGCCGCGGCCGACCTGGTGGGGCCGGAGCGCCGGGGGCGGGCCATCTCCACCGTCGTCTGGGCGACCACGATCGGCTCGGTCCTGGGTCCCAACATCTCGGCCCCGGCGAGCCGGCTGTTCCGCGGTACGCCGGTGCCGGAGGCCGCCGGGCCGTTCCTGTGCTCGGCCGCCGTCTTCCTGCTCGCCGGTCTCGTCGTGGCGCTCGCGCTGCGCCCGGATCCGCTCCTCACCGCCCGGGCCCTGGCCCCGGAGGGCCCGGCGGGGCCGGCGAAGCGTTCCCTGCGCGCCGGGATCGAGGCCGTACGCGCGTCCCCGATGGCGCGGCTCGCCCTGGTGACGGTCACCGTGTCGCACACCGCCATGGTGTCGATCATGGTCATGACCCCGGTCGATCTGAGCCGGCACGGCGCCGATCTCCAGTTGATCGGACTCGTCATCAGCGGCCACATCGCGGGCATGTACGCGTTCTCGCCGGTGATGGGGTGGCTGGCCGACCGGTTCGGCCGGCTGACCGTGATCGGGCTGGCCGTCGGACTGCTGAGCTGCGCCGCGCTGCTCGCGGGCACGGCCGGGCCCCGGCACGGGCAGACCGCGGCGGGCCTCTTCGTGCTGGGTCTCGGCTGGTCGGCGGGGATGATCGCCGGTTCGGCGCTGCTCACCGACGCGGTGCCCCGGTCCGCCCAGGCGGCGGTGCAGGGTCTTTCGGACCTGACCATGAGCGCGGCGGCGGGCGTGGGCGGGGCGACGGCCGGGGTGATCGTCGCCCAGTGGGGGTACGGGCCCCTCAACGCGATCGGCGCCGCGCTGCTGCTGCCGGTCGCCGCGCTCGCTCTGCGCCGGAGCCTGCGGCGGCCGGGGGCGGCCGCAGGCTGACCCGCCCGCCGGACCGCCCGAACGACTCAAGCGGCCCGAGCGGCCGACCGGGCGAGCAGGCCCTCCCTACCCGGCGGGCCCTCAGAGGCTGATGTGGTACGCCTTGCGAAGCGTCTCGTGAACGGTCCACGTCGTCCGGTCGCCCTCGCGCAGGACGCAGGCGTCCCCCGGGCCGATCTCCAGCGTCGCCCCGCCCTCGACCGCGACCGTCGCCCGGCCGCTGACGACCACGAACAGCTCGTTCGCCTCGGTGTCGGTGACCACGCCGGGCGTGATCTGCCAGATGCCCCGGAGCTGCTTGCCGTCGGGCGACTCCCACAGCACCTTGCCCGTCACCACGGGGTCTCCCGAGACGATCTGTGCCGGATCAAGGGGTTCCGGTACGAGCTCGGCGTCCGGGATGTGCACGGCGAAGGAGGCGGGGACCTGGTCGTTTGTCGTCATGGCCGGTCACCTTAGCGACCGCTTCCGGCCACCGGGTGACCAGGACCCGCCGGAGAACGTCCGGCCGTGGTTTGCGCCCCTCCCGGCCGCGACAGGGATGGGGCATGCCTCAGAACTCACCAGAACGCTACGAGCCGGTCCTCTCGGCGGAGGTGCGCACGGCTCTGAGCACCGGTCTGCCCGTCGTTTCGCTGGAGTCGACGATCATCGCGCACGGTCTCCCGCGCCCCCGCAACCTCTCCGTGGCGCGGGAGCTGGAGGGGCTCGTCCGGTCCGCGGGCGCCGTCCCGGCCACCGTCGCCGTTCTCGACGGCCGGGCCCATGTGGGCCTCGGCGATGACCAGTTGGAGCGGGTCGCCGAGGATCCGACGGTGCGCAAGCTGGGGCACCGCGATCTGGCCCCCGCGCTCGCCGCCGGGGCGAGCGGGGCGACGACGGTGTCCGCGACGGCGTTCCTGGCGGCACGGGCGGGCGTCGGCGTCTTCGCGACCGGCGGGCTCGGCGGCGTACACCGGGAGTGGGCCGCCGACCAGGACGAGTCGGCCGATCTGCGGCTGCTCGCCCGCACCCGGATCACCGTCGTCTGCGCGGGGGTGAAGTCGATCCTCGACGTCCCGGCGACCCTCCAGCGGCTGGAGACCCTCGGCGTCTGTGTCGTCGGCTACGGCACCGGGCGCTTCCCCGGCTTCTATCTGCGCAGCTCCGGCGAACCCGTCGACTGGACGGTGCACCGCCCCGAGGAGGTGGTGGAGGTGATCCGGGCGAGGGAGGTGCTGGGCGGGCCGGCGTCCGCGCTGATCGTCGCCAACCCCGTAGCGGAAGCGGATCAGTTGGATCCGGCCCTGCACGACCGGGTGCTGGCGGAGGCGCTGGACGCGTGCCGGGAGCGGGGCATCTCGGGGCAGGGCGTCACGCCGTTCCTGCTGGACCAGTTGATGCGTCGGACCGGGGGCGCGTCGCTGGAGGCGAACCTCGCGGCCGTACGCGGGAACGTGACGCTCGCGGCGCGGATCGCCGTCGCGGCGGCCGACCGGTGACCCGTCCGGCGGTGGGCGGCGGACTCCTGGTGGTGGGGGAAGTGGTCACGGACGTGGTGGCGCGGTACGGGTCGGCGCTCGCGCACGGTACGGACACGTCGGCCCGGATCCGGACCCTGCCGGGCGGCGCGGGGGCCAACGTCGCCTGTTGGGCGGTGCGTTCGGGCTGTCCCGACGTGCGGCTGCTCGCCAGGGCCGGGGCGGGGTCCGCCGACTGGCACCGGGAGGCGTTGGAGCGGGCGGGGGTGCGGGCGTTCCTGGCGGTGGACGAGGAGGTTCCGACGGCGACGGTCATCGCCCTGGTCGACGCGGCGGCCGAGCGAACGTTCCTGAGCGACGCCGGTGAGGTGCTGCGGCTCGCCTCCGACGACTTCGCGCCGTCGATGCTGGAAGGGGTCGGGCGGCTGCATCTCTCCGGCTACCTCCTCTTCGCGCCGTCGAGCCGGGCGGCGGCGCTGCTCGCCCTGCGGACCGCCGTGGAGCGGGGCGTTCCGGTGAGCGTCGATCCGGCGTCGGCCGGGTTCCTCGGCGAGCTGGGACCGAAGCGGTTCCTGGAGTTCGCGGAGGGGGCGGAGCTGCTGCTGCCGAACGCGGACGAGGCCCGGCTGCTCACCGGACTGCCCGAACCCGAGGCCGCGGCGGCCGAGTTGAGCCGGTGGTTTCCGCGCGTCGCCGTCACCCTGGGTGCGCGCGGGGCCGTGGTGGCCACCGGGGGCGAGGTCATCGGCCGCGTCCCCGGCGCGGCGGTGCGCGAGCCGGTCGACTCCACGGGGGCGGGCGACGCGTTCACCGGCGGGTTCCTGGCGGCCCTGCTGGCCGGGGCGGACGAGAGGGGCGCGGCGGCCGAGGGCTGCCGGGCGGGAGCGGCGGCCGTGGCGACGGTGGGCGGCCGGCCACCGGTTCACTGAGCACAGGTGCCTGGCGGCCGGCCACCGCTTCGCTGAGCACAGGTGGCCGCCCACGCGTACGGCGAGCCGCACCGCGCGCGGTTCACCCGCTCCCCGGCAGCCCCGACCAGGCGGGGTGCGACGGGTCGTCCGCCCGGACCACGACGTCCGCCCGCTCCATGGGCGCGACCTCGTCCTCGTACCGGGCGAAGGCGGGCAGGGTCCAGCGTTCCGGCTCCGCCGTGCGCCGGCGCAACGCCCCCGGCGACAGCCGCAGATGGACGGTCAGCGCCAACGGGAACCAGTGCCCCAGCAGGAACGGGCCGTGCACGACGACCACCCCGCCCTCGGGCAGCGGGTGGTACGGGGTGCGGGTGGCCCGGTCCGTCACGGGGTCCCAGAGGTCGGGCAGCACCCGGCCGGAGCCGCCCGCCTCCAGCGGCCCGAACACCTCGCGCCACAGCGCCCCGGTGTCGAACCAGCCGTCGAGGTACGCGTCCGCGTCCTGCTTCCCGTACTCGAAGCGCAGACTCGCCGGGCGCAGGAACCCCTCGGTGGGGACCACCAGGACCGAGCGGCCGCGCAGCCGCAGTTCCTCGGCGAGGCGTTCCGCGGTCTCGCCGGTGCGGGCGGCGGGCGCGCCGTCGATGCCGAGGGCGAGCCAGGGGCCGCCGTCGGGGGCGGACAGCCCGTCGCCGTACCGGGCCAGTTCACCGGCGAGCCGTTCCCAGGTGATCGCTTCGAGTCGCACGGCTCCATCATGGCCGAGGGGTGAGGGGTTTCTCCCTGCGGATGCTCACTCCCCGCGCAGCTCCGCCGCCAGCGGGCCGTCGCCCAGCACCTCGACGCGGCCGTCCTTCACCGCCTCCGCGAGGGTCGCCTCGCCCTGCGCCAGCTCCAGGCAGACCTCCGCGCCGAGGACGATCCGGGCGTCGGGGCGGTCGGCGGGACCGTAGCCGTACACCGCCCCGTAGGCCTCGGCGCCCGGCAGCACGAGCCCCGCTCCCCCGCCGGCACGGAGACCCACGTGGAGGTGGAACTCGCCCTCGTCGAGGCGGACTTCGAGGACGCCCTCCCGGGTGAGCCCGGTGAGGGCGCCGAGCAGCGGCAGGGCGAACCAGTGGGCCCGCACCGCGTCGGTCGGGCGGCGCTCGGCGAGGGCGGGCGCGCCCCACGCGGCGAGGGCGGCGAGCACCGGCAGCAGGCCGTGGCCGCGCCCGGTCAGCTCGTAGACCGACGCGGCCGACGGGGGCGGCAGCCTGCGGCGCAGGGCCAGCCCGCTCTGCTCCATGTCCTTCAGGCGGGATGCCAGCACATCCGTGCTGACACCAGGCAGGTCGGCGTGCAGGTCCGTGTACCGGCGCGGCCCGCCCAGCAGTTCACGGACGATCAGCAGGGTCCACCGGTCGCCGACGGCGTCGAGGGCGCGGGCGGTGGCGTCGAACTGGTCGTAGCTCCGGCGACGGACGGGACGTGCCGCTGGACGTGCTGCTGGCTGCTGCTGACGTGGCATGCGACGCAGTCTAGACATGTTGTTGGACTTTCCAAGCTCAAGCTTGGTAAAACCAAGTATCGCAATTCGGCTCGGGAGGCAGCGCATGGAGTTCCGGCAGTCCAGCAAGCTCAACGAGGTCTGCTACGAGATCCGGGGCCCGGTCATCGAGCACGCCAACGCCCTGGAGGAGGCGGGCCACAGCGTGCTCCGGCTCAACACGGGCAACCCCGCGCTCTTCGGCTTCGAGGCGCCCGAGGAGATCGTCCAGGACATGATCCGGATGCTGCCCCAGGCCCACGGCTACACCGATTCGCGCGGCATCCTCTCGGCCCGGCGGGCGGTGGCCCAGCGCTACCAGTCGATGGGGCTGACCGAGGTCGGCGTGGACGACGTGTTCCTCGGCAACGGGGTCTCCGAGCTGATCTCGATGGCCGTGCAGGCGTTGCTGGAGGACGGCGACGAGGTGCTGATCCCGGCCCCCGACTTCCCTCTGTGGACGGCGGTGACCACGCTCGCGGGCGGCAAGGCCGTGCACTACGTCTGCGACGAGGAGTCCGACTGGAACCCGGATCTCGCCGACATGGCGTCGAAGATCACCGACCGGACCAAGGCCGTCGTGATCATCAACCCGAACAACCCCACCGGCGCGGTCTATCCGCGCGAGATCCTGGAAGGCATCCTCGATCTGGCCCGGCGGCACGGGCTGATGGTGTTCGCCGACGAGATCTACGACCAGATCCTGTACGACGGGGCCGAGCACCACAGCGCGGCCGTCCTCGCCCCGGACCTGGTCTGCCTGACCTTCAGCGGCCTGTCGAAGACGTACCGGGTGGCCGGGTTCCGCTCCGGCTGGATGGTGGTGTCCGGCCCGCACCAGCACGCCCGCAACTACCTGGAGGGCCTGACGATGCTGGCCTCCATGCGGCTGTGCCCCAACGCGCCCGCGCAGTACGCCATTCAGGCCGCTCTCGGGGGCCGGCAGTCCATCAAGGAGCTGGTCGCCCCGGGCGGCAGGCTGCACGAGCAGCGCGACCGGGCCTGGGAGCGGCTCAACGAGATCCCCGGCGTCTCGTGCGTGAAGCCGAAGGGCGCGCTGTACGCCTTCCCGCGGATCGACCCGAAGGTCCATCCGATCGTGGACGACGAGAAGTTCGTGCTGGATCTGCTGCTGCGGGAGAAGATCCAGGTGGTGCAGGGCACCGGCTTCAGCTGGCCGCGCCCGGACCACTTCCGCATCCTGACCCTTCCGTACGCTGACGATCTCGACGCGGCGATCAGCCGCATCGGCCGCTTCCTGAACGGATATCGCCAGTGACCTGTGCCCTCTGCTCCGTACCCGTCCATACCCAGTTCGCGACGCCGGAGCTGGTGGGGGCGATCGTGGAGGGCGGGCTCGATCCTGCCGAGGACCCCGGCTGGGCCGGTTCGGGGGCCGGTTCGCCCGCCGAGTACGCGCGCTGGGCAGGTCATCTGTGCGGTATGACCTGCCTGCGCATGGCGCTCGGCGCCGATGCCCCCTCGCTGTTCGCCCTGCGGGACGGGGCGCTGAAGTACGGGGCGTACACGGAGGACGTGGACGGCACCATCCGGGGCCTGGTGTACGCCCCGTTCGCGGAGTACGTGAGCGAGGTGTACGGGCGCGAGGCAGCGGTGCACCGGCACCTGGACGTGGCCGAGCTCCCCCGGCTGCTGGACGCGGGCCGGACCGTGCTGGCCTCCGTCCACTACGGGATCCGGCATCCGGAGCGGCCCGCTCCGGGGCGGGGCGGGCATCTGGTGCTGGTGACCGCGCGCACGGCCGACGGAACCGGCGTCCACTTCCACAATCCGTCGGGGACGGATGCCGGGACACGGGCGGCCGTGCTGCCGCTGACGGAGTTCGAGCGGTTCTTCGCGGGCCGGGGCGTGTCACTGGGAGCAGCGGCGGTATCGGAAACGGGAGCGGGCCCGGAGGCGTAGCCGGCCTCCGGGCCCTGTGAATGCCACCCATGGGGCACGCCGGCACGTTTAAGGGTCCGGGTCAGTCATGATGTCGTCGCGTCCTGCCTTTGGACCACCGCAGATCGGAGCTCTGCGGGCCGGACTTGAACCGGCATCTCGACGCGCGCGGGCCCGGGCCCGTTCGATCCGGCGATCGGCGGCGAATGCTGAGTCTGGAGCAAGAGTCTGAGATTGACGGCGGTCTGCCTCTGCCGGCTTGGGCTACTCCGGCCCGTGCCGGAGGGAGGAGTCGAACCTCCACTGGAACCGCGCCTTCACGACAAGCTTCAGTTTCAGCTTGCGCTCCTCGCGCACCCCGGCCGCCGGAGACGGCGGCCGGGGAATCCATGGTCGGTCACCCGAAGAGGTAACCGAATACCGCATCACCCACCCGCTGGTCGGTGACCTCCGCGCCGTTGGCCTCCTCGCGGGCGAACTTCACGGCCTGCTGGAGCTTCTCGATCCGGTCCAGCAGTTCGTTGACGCGCCGAGCGGGCAGCGCCCCGGAGAACTTGACGGTCGTCCAGTACCCGACCGGGATGTCCTCGTAGTACACCTCGACCTGCGCCGGGTGCTTCTCGGTGGCCTCCGCCTTCACATGGTTGCGGGGGACCTTCCTGGTGCGGAGCGTGCGGACCGGCTCGGTCTTCCAGGAGTCGGTCGACGGATCCTGCACCCAGGCCTCGGCCGCGTCCAGGACGGGCAGCTTGCGCACGAAGGTGTTGAGGTCGGTCAGCTGCTTCTCCAGGAAGAGCAGATACGCCACCGGCACCTCGCTCACCAGCACCCGTCCCTCGACCTTCACATCGGCGCGGGCCGAGCAGTTCGCCCAGTCCTTCGTGGCGGTCACATCGAAGAGGCGGGTCAGCGTGGTCGCGGTCTCCCGCAGCACGTCCTCGGCCTTGACCTGGACCAGCGTCGACTCGGGCGGAAGCTGTTCGCCCTCCTCGTCCTTGGGCTGGTAGGTACGGGAGATCCCGGCCAGCAACGCGGCCTTCTGGAGGCCGTGATGGGCCGCCGTCAGGTCCTGGTGCGCCTTGGACTTGACGCCCTTCTCCACTGCGATGATCTGATTGAGTTTCGCCACGTCGAGGACGCTAGCAAGGTCAACGCCCCGACGGCCAAGGGTTTTACCGTACGTAGTGGGGGTCGTCGTCCCCGGCCGTTTCCGGGACGGAGTCACCGGCGAGCAGGGCTTCGAGGGCGGATACCGGGTCGGGGTCCGGGGCGGCGCGCGGCCACCAGTCCTCGACGCCGGGGTCGGACTCGTAGCCGTACCAGCGCATGTCCTGGCCGAAGCGGAGCTGGAACGAACCGGCGGGGTGGGTGAGGTGGTTGCGCCAGGGGGTGAAGCGCGGGAAGCCGGCCGCGGCGAGCGCGGGCCTGGCCCGGTCGAAGGGACCGGCCGGCGGGTCCCAGGGCGTTTCCAGGGCGGCCAGGCCCGCCGCCTCGCCCTGGCGCCAGGCGGCGACGGCACGGGCCAGGTCGGTGGTGGTGCGGCCGGTGGCGTACGCCAGCTCGCGGTAGAGCGCGCGGGTGGTGGCGGTGAGCCCGGCGGTCGGGCGCGCGGCGGCGAGACGGACGGCGTCCTGCCACGCGGAGAGCCCGGCCAGCGGATCGCGGCCGGTGGTCAGCAGGGCGTGGGCGCGGGCGACGGCGTCGGTGGCGAGGGCGTCCAGGCCCAGCGGGTCACGGGCGCCGGGAAGATCCGGGTACGACGGCGGCCGGCCGGGGAACGGCGGGACGGAGCGGGGGGCCGGGAGCGGCGGCAGGAAGCGGGCGGCGAAGGCCTCGCCCGCCGCGACCGAGAGCATGGCCGGGGCCTCGGGGCGCTCCCGGGCGGAGTGTTCGGCGTTGCGCCGGGCGAGCGCGTCCAGCAGCTCGCGTTCGCCCCGGCCGCGCATCAGCAGCAGGACGAACGGGTCGCTGTCGAGCAGCAGCGCCGTCTGGAAGCAGAGGGCGGCGACATGCTTGCAGGGCCGCCCGTGGTCGGGGCAGGTGCAGCTGGGGTCGAGGTCGTCGGCGGCGGGGAGCAGCCGGACCCCGGCCTCCTCGGCCGTCCGGGCCAGGGAGTGCGGCATCTCCTTGGCCAGCAGCGCGGACAGATGGCCGGGGCGCTCGGCGACCGCGTCGAGCAGGGCCTCCCAGCCCGGGTCGGCGAAGGTGCGCAGGCGCAGCTCGGCGCGGTAGGGGCGGGCCCGGCTGCCGTGCACATAGGCGACGACGCGGCCGGGGGTGACGGTGATCGCGGCGACCTGGCCGTCGTCGGCGTACGCCCGGCCGCGGGCGAGGCGGGCCTCGTCCAGCGACAGGGACTCCAGCGCGTCCACCCAGGCACGGCCCCACCAGCTGGCGGCGAAGGGCTCGCCCTCGGCGGAGGTGCGGGCGGGCACCGCCTCGAAGGTGCGCCGCAGGTCGTCGGGGCCGATCCGGGCGCGCGGGGCGGATCTGCGGGCGGCCGGGCCGGTGGTCGGGCGGGGGCTCATGCGCGGGCTCATGCGGGCCTCCGCAGGGACACGAGGTCGGCGAGGTCCCGGTCGCTCAGCTCGGTCAGGGCGCTCTCCCCGCTGCCGAGCACCGCGTCCGCCAGGGCCCGCTTGGACTCCAGCAGTTCGGCGATCCGGTCCTCCACCGTGCCCTCGGCGACGATCCGGTGGACCTGGACGGGCTGGGTCTGGCCGATCCGGTACGCCCGGTCGGTGGCCTGCTCCTCCACGGCCGGGTTCCACCAGCGGTCGAAGTGGACGACGTGCGCGGCGCGGGTGAGATTCAGTCCCGTACCGGCCGCCTTGAGGGAGAGCAGGAAGACGGGGACCTCGGCGGACTGGAAGCGGTCCACCATCCGCTCCCGCTCGGGCACCGGCGTACCGCCGTGCAGGAGCTGGGAGGGGATCGCGCGGGAGGCGAGGTGCGCGGAGAGGAGCCGCGCCATCGACACGTACTGGGTGAAGATCAGGACCGAGCCGTCCTCGGAGAGGATCGTGTCGAGCAGTTCGTCGAGGAGGGCGAGCTTGCCGGAGCGGCCCGTGAGCCGGGTGGGCTCTTCCTTCAGATACTGCGCGGGGTGGTTGCAGATCTGCTTGAGCGAGGTCAGCAGCTTCATGATCAGGCCCCGGCGGGCGATGCCCTCCGCCCCCTCGATCTGCGCCATCGTCTCGCGGACGGCCGCCTCGTAGAGCGTGGCCTGTTCACGGGTGAGGGAGACGGGGTGGTCGGTCTCGGTCTTGGGCGGCAGTTCGGGGGCGATGCCGGGGTCGGACTTCTTGCGCCGCAGGAGGAAGGGACGCACCAGCCGGGACAGCCGCTCGACCGCCTCGTCGTTGCCGAGACCGGCGGCCGTGTCCGTGTTCTCCACGATCCGGGCGTGCCGGGCCCGGAACGCCTTGAGCGGGCCGAGCAGCCCGGGAGTGGTCCAGTCGAGGAGCGCCCAGAGCTCGGAGAGGTTGTTCTCGACGGGCGTGCCGGTGAGGGCGACCCGGGCCGGGGCGGGGATGGTGCGCAGCGCCTTGGCCGTGGAGGAGTGCGGATTCTTGACGTGCTGCGCCTCGTCGGCGACGACCAGACCCCAGCTCTGCTCGGCGAGCCGGGCCGCGCTGGAGCGCATCGTGCCGTAGGTGGTGAGGACGAACCCGCCGTCCGGATCGCTCAGACTCCGGTCCGTGCCGTGGAAGCGGCGCACGGGCACGCCGGGGGCGAAGCGGTTGATCTCGCGGTGCCAGTTGCCGAGGAGGGAGGCGGGGCAGACCACGAGGGTGGGCGAGGGGTGCGCCCGGTGCAGATGGAGGGCGATGAGGGTGATCGTCTTGCCGAGGCCCATGTCGTCGGCGAGGCAGCCGCCGAGCCCGAGCGAGGTCATCCGGTCCAGCCAGGCCAGACCGCGCAGCTGGTAGTCGCGCAGGGTCGCGTCGAGGCCGGGCGGCGGTGCGATCGTCGTGTCGTCGGTGAGGAGGCGGGTGCGGAGCGCGGCGAGGGCCCCGGCCGGGACGGCGTCCACCCGCTCGCCGTCCACCTCGGCGCTGCCGGTGAGCGCCACGGCCAGCGCGTCCACCGGATCCAGCAGCCCCAGCTCCCGCTTGCGCGCCTTGCGTACGAGGGCGGGGTCGACGACCACCCACTGGTCGCGCAGGCGCACCACCGGGCGGTGCGCCTCGGCCAGGAGGTCCATCTCGGCCTCGGTGAGCCGCTCGTCGCCCAGGGACAGCTGCCAGTCGAAGGCGAAGAGGTGCTCGGCGTCGAAGAAGGACGTGCCGTCGGTGGCCGATCCGGGCGCGGGCCGCACGACGGCGGCCGCGGTCAGCGAACGGGCCAGCTCGCGCGGCCAGCGCACCTCGACCCCGGCGGCGGCCAGCCGGGCTCCGGCGTCGCTCAGCAGCTCGTACAGCTCGTCCTCGGTGATCGCGAGCACATCGGGGACGGGCTGCCCCAGGAGCCGTTCCAGCGGGGCCCAGACGCGGGCGGCGCGACGCAGGGCCAGCACCGCGTCGACCTGGGAGCGCGGCCCGAACGGCTCGCCCGCCCCGCCGTTCCAGAGGGCCGCCGCGTCCACCACGTACGTCGGGTCGGCGAGGCTGTGGACCTGCACGATCGCCGCGGCGGCGGGGCGGACCGCCGGATCGTCCGCACTCTCCGACGGCGCGGGACCGTCGGCGGCCTCCGCCTCCTCGCGGGCGGCGGTGAGCGCGTAGGTGTCGGCGGTGTCGAACAGCTCGTACGCGGAGAGGTCCAGGCGCAGCGAGACCCGCACGCCCGCGTCGAGGCCCGAGGCCACCTCGACGGCCCAGGCGGCGGCCTGGGGCAGATGCTGGGGCTCGCGGGCGGCGAACGGCGCGCCCATCGCGAACGCGGCGGCGGGCGTGCGCGGCAGCGTGTCGGCGACGGCGTCCAGGAACGCACCGGTCAGTTTCCCGGGGTCGGGCAGTCGGGGCGGCTCGGAGCCGGGGACCGGCACCGCGTGCCCCTCGGGCGGCAGGGCGGCGGCGACCGCCCGCAGATGCGCCACGTCCTCGGCGTCCGAAGGACCGGCCCGCCAGGCGTCGTGGCCGTCCGCCGTGAGCCCGGGGAGGATCCGGCCCCGGGCGAGGAGGTGCAGGGCGTGCAGGGCGGCGGCGCCCCAGCAGCGCGTGGCGGGGTGGGCGGACGCCTGCTGCCGGGCCCGGACGAGCAGGGGCAGCGCGTCGGCCACGGACAGCAGGGCCGCGGACACCTCGGCGGTGCGGACGCCCCCGGGGCCCGCGGCGTCGTCCGGCCGGACGACCGTGAGCCGGGCGGAGGTGTACGGGACGGTGTCGGGCCGTGCGGTGGCGTCCGCGTACGCGAAGGGCGTCCCGGTCCGCTCCGGCGCGGGGTCGGGCCGCCACGGGTCACCGTCGGCGCGGGAGCCACCGTCCGCGTGGGATCCACCGTCGGCGCGGGGGTCCCAGAAGGCGATGCGGCCTTCCCTGGGCACCGGTCCGGGCAGGAAGACCGCGGGGTGGCGCAGCAGGCGGGCGACGTCAGCGGTCCGCGCCTCACCCTCACGGGTCTGTTCCGTCATGTCCACTCCCCTCCCACGCGATCACCGGTCTGCGGGGCTCCGATATCCGGTTCCCCGGTCTCCGTCGGCACGGAATGTGCTGACTCCGCGAGTCTAGGCGGGAGGACTGACACTCCGGGTGCCCACGGCATCGCCCCAGCTCAGAGGCGGCTCGACCGGTCAGGACTACGCTTCGGGCGCCCCCGGCTCCGCGAGCGGGCCGCCACGCTCGGTGAGGGCCGGACGGCTGCGGCCGGTGAACCGCCGTCGCTCCGCTGCTCGCCCGGTCGGCCGCGCCCGGGATGCCGGGGGCGACCGGGCCGGGCAGGGTGGCCAGCGCCAGCACGTCTTTTCCGACGTACCGACTTCACCGGACGAGCACCGGACGAGCAGACGAGGACCCGCCCATGTCCCTGACCGCCACCGTTCCCCGCCGCCGACGCCGTCTCGCCGTCGCCGCCGGAGTCTCGCTCCTCGCTCTCGCCGCCACGGGCTGTTCCGGGCTGGGCCGCACCGCGGTGGGCCCGGTGACCTACACGACGGAGCGCGAAGCGGTGATCCAGGTGAACAGCCCGTCGGTACGCGGCTGCCACCGGATCGCACCGGCGGGGGCCCACGAGGTGGAGAACGGGACGCTGGTCGACGTGATCCTCTACCGCACCCGTGACTGCACGGGCCGGGGGACGACCTATGTGCCGACCCGCTTCAGCGATGTGACGGCACCGGGCAGCGGCCCGTGGCGCAGCTACAGCTTCGTGCACTGACCCCGGGCACCGCCCCGTGCGGCGGGTCACGCCCAGAAAGATCAGAGCGCCGGGCGGGCCAGCAGCCAGGTGCCGTCGTCGGTGAGGGCGCGCTCCACCGCGAGCCCGGCCGCCGCGAGATGTCCGGCCAGGTCCGCCTCGGACAGCTCCCGGGACAGGAAGGTCTGCGTCCACCGCGCGTCGTCGAAGTGATACTCCGCGCGCACCGAGCGCACACCGTCGCCCACCGGATCCGCCGAGACGATCCGGACCAGGCACCCGGACGGGTCGGTCCGCTCCCACGGAAGCTCCGAGCGATGGGCCACGCCCTCGCGCTGGACGAGGACGATCCCGTCGTCCCGTACATGAGCGCGGCAGACCCGCAGCATCCCGTCGCGCACCCGATGCTCGCCCGCGTGGACCAGGAACGAGCCGAGGAGCACCACGTCGAACCGCTCGCCGCCCAGGTCCAGCGACTCGATGGGGCTGCGCACGGTGCGCGCCCCGGCGATCTCCTCCAGCATCTCCGGTGACTCGTCCACCGCCGTCACCCGGAACCCGCGCCGCACCAGCGGATGGGTCACCCGGCCCGCCCCACAGCCCAGTTCGAGGATGCTCGCCCCCTCGGGGGCCACGCCCGCGATCACGTCCGGCTCGTCGCCGACGGCCAGCCGGCGGTACAGCTCCACCGCGCAGCCGTCCGGAGTGATGGCTCCGGGACCCGTCCCCGCGTACCCCTCACGTACCAGTGGTTCGCCCATGGAGGGGGAACGAGCCGCCCACGGGCGCGGTTCCCCGCCCCGCCACTGTTCCGGCCGCCGCTTTCCGTTCCGCCGCCTCGCCTTCAGCCGCTTTCCGTCCGCCGCCGGATGGGTCCATCCTGGACAGTGAGGTGATCGCCATGCGTACGGGCAGTGAACCCGTGACCGCCCGCAGTCCGCTGCGGATGCGGCTCTGGCTGAGCCTGTGGGGAATGGCCTGGGCCCTCTTCGGCCTGGTGGCCTTCGCGATGAACGGGCGGCCGGGCTGGGCGGCGGCCTGCGCGGTGGTGCTGCTGCTCGCCGTGGTGGACCTCTGCGTGATCGCGTACCGCATGCGCCAGGGCCCGCGCTACCAGCCGGGCCGGGACATCCCGCCGTACGAGCCGGACCACGGCGACGGCCGTCCGCACGGGCCGGGACCCGGCTCCGACGGCGGAGGGCCTGATCCAGGACGAACCGATCCGCCCTCAGGGCGCCCCTGAGACGCCCCGTCAGTCCCGCTCGTCGAACTTCGCCGCCCGCAGGTACTCCGGCTTCGGATCCAGCGCCGCCGCCAGGCGGAAGTGCCGGGTCGCCCGCTCCGGGTTGCCGGAGCGTTCGAAGGTGCGGGCCAGGGCGAAGTGCGCGAACGCGTTGTCCGGTTCGCGCTCCAGCACCAGCTCGAATTCGAGCTCGGCGGGGCGCAGTTGGGCGGCGGCGAAGAAGGCCCGGGCGCGGAGCAGCCGGGCGGCGGTGTTCTCCGGGTGGGCGGCGATCACCGAGTCGAGGAGCTTGACGGCGCCCCGGGGGTCCCGGGCTTCGAGCAGGTGCTCGGCCGCACGGAAGTCGATGACGTCGGTCTCCGGGTTCCTCTCGGGCACGGTCGTGTCCCTTCCTCTCCTCGCGGTCTCCTCGCGCGTGTCCAACATCCGCCCTTGCTGCGCTGCTCCGGCTGGAGCGTTCCGTTCAGCCACGCTCAGCCGGCGGCGGCAGCCCTGCGGACCAGTTCGTCCCAGATCTCGCGGACCCGGGCGTCCAGCGCCTCCCGCGGCCCGTCGTTGTCCACGATCAGGTCGGCGACGGCCCGGCGCTCCTCCCGGGTGGCCTGGGCGGCCATCCTGGCACGGGCGTCGGACTCCGTCATTCCGCGCAGCCGTACCAGCCGGTCGAGCTGGGTCTCGGCGGAGGCGTCGACGACCACGACCAGGTCGTAGAGGGGGCGAGCCCGTTCTCGGTGAGGAGGGGCACGTCGTGGACGACGACGGCGTCCTCGGGGGCCGCCTGTTCCCGTTCGGCCGCGCGGGCGCCCACCAGGGGGTGGACGATCGCGTTGAGGGCGGCCAGCCGCCCGTCGTCGGCGAAGACGAGCGCACCGAGCGCGGGGCGGTCCAGGGTGCCTTCGGCGGTCAGGACGTCCGGCCCGAACTCCTCGACGACGGCCGCGAGTCCGGGCGTTCCGGGCTCGACGACCTCGCGGGCGATCAGGTCGGAGTCGATGAGGACGGCGCCGTACGAGACGAGCAGCCGCGACACTTCGCTCTTGCCGGCGCCGATGCCGCCGGTCAGGCCCACTTTCAGCATGGGCCGCAGCCTACGGGCCGGTCCCGGGCGGTCAGTTCTCGCCCTCCCGCTCGGCGAGGAACCGCTCGAACTCGCGGCCGATCTCGTCGGCGGACGGCAGGTCGACCGGCTCGGCGACGAGGTTGCCGCGCGTCTCGGAGCCGGCGACGGCGTCGTACTGGTGCTCAAGGCCTTCGACGAGGGAGACGAGTTCCTCGTCGCCCTGGCCGATCTGCCGGTCGATCTCGGTCTGGGTGCGGTGCGCCTCGGTGCGCAGGGAGTGCGCGAGGGCGGGCAGTACCAGACCGGTCGCGGCGGTGATCGCCTCCAGCGCGGTGAGCGCCGCGTCCGGGTAGGCGGAGCGGGCCACGTAGTGCGGTACGTGGGTGGCGACCCCGAGGACGTCGTGGCCGGCCTCCATCAGCCGGTACTCCACGAGGGCCTCGGCGGATCCGGGCACCTGGGCCTCGTCGAAGGGGCTGCGGTGGCCGGGCGTCAGGTCGGTGCGGTTGCCGTGCGGGGTGATGCCGACGGGGCGGGTGTGCGGGACGCCCATGGGGATGCCGTGGAAGTTCACCGCGAGCCGGACGCCGAGGCGCTCGACGATCTGCTCGACGGCGGCGGCGAACCGCTCCCACTCCACGTCCGGCTCCGGGCCCGACAGCAGCAGGAAGGGAGCTCCGGTGGCGTCCTGGACGACCCGGACCTCCAGGGCGGGCGCCTCGAAGGACGCCCAGCGGTCACGCCGGAAGGTGAGCAGGGGGCGCCGTGCGCGGTAGTCGACGAGCCGGTCGTGGTCGAAGCGCGCGACGACCTGGTGGGGCAGCGTCTCCAGCAGGCCCTCGACGATCTGCTCGCCGGTCTCACCCGCGTCGATGTAGCCGTCGAAGTGGTAGAGCATGACCAGGCCGGCCGACTCCTGGGCCAGCGCCATGTCGACGACGGCCAGGCCCTTCGGCTCCCATTCGTACAAACTCTGCGGATCAGGCACGGTTACCGCTCCTCCTCGTGTTCCTAGACAAGAACACGACCGGCCGCACGAGCATTCCCCGCGTCCTGATCTTTCCCCGGGGAGGGCGGGTCACGGCGCGTCAATTGCGGTGGAGGCGAAGGCGTTTCATCGCGTTCGACGTCGCTCCTGCCGATCCTGGTCCAGACCTTGACGCGCCCCGCCCGGATCCCTACCGTCACTGGGCAACGCGTTCAGAGACGCGTCTCACATTCATGTACGGGAACATCTGGACTCCTTCGACGGGAAGGCACCCCCATGCGCACCCGCTCCCCCTCACCGTCCTGCTCGCCGCCGCCTTGGCCGCGGGCGGCCTCACCCTGGCCGGCGCCGGGCCCGCGAACGCCGCGGTCATCGACGTGAGCACCGCGGCCCAGCTCAAGTCGGCGCTCACCACCGTCTCCCCCGGCGACACCATCCGGCTCGCCGACGGTACGTACACCGGCAACTTCAAGGCCACCCGGCCCGGCACCTCCGGCGCGCGGATCATCCTCACCGGCTCCAGCAAGGCCGTGCTCACGGCGGGCGGCGGCTACGGGCTGCACCTCAACGGCGCCTCGTACTGGACGGTCCACGGGGTCACGGTCAAGGGCGGGCAGAAGGGCATCATGGCCGACACGGCGAACGGTGTCGTGATCGACTCGGTGACCGTGCACGACCTCGACATGGAGGGCGTCCACTTCCGTAAGTCCAGCAGGGACGGCGTCCTGAAGAACTCCCGGATCTACGACACCGGGCAGAACGGGCGCGGTATGGGCGAGGGCGTGTACGTCGGTTCGGCGGGCGATCTGTCCGACCGGAGCGACAACGCGCAGATCCTGAACAACACCATCGGGCCGGACGTCGGCGGCGAGTCCGTCGACATCAAGGAAGGCACGACGGGTGCGCGGATCATCGGCAACACCTTCGACGGCCAGGGCCTGACCGGCGCCAACTACGACGACTCCTGGGTCGACGTGAAGGGCAACGACGTCCTGGTCGAGGGCAACAGGGGGTCGCGCACCACCAACAACGGCTACGAGACGCACACCCAGCAGAGCGGCTGGGGCTGCGGCACCGTCTTCCGGAACAACTCCTCGAACCTTACCGGGGCCACCGGCGACAAGCAGCTCGCCGTCAACGTGACCAACCACAGCTCCAGTTGCCGCACCACCGTGTATGCCGGCAACACCGTCACCGGCGGCAAGGGGCTGACCAACATCGCCGTCACCCCCTGAGCGTCCGGATACGCGAATGAGGCCCGCCCCCCGAAGGGAACGGGCCTCACTTACCGCTCTACAGCTACCGCAGCCGATGAGCCGCCGGGGTCAGAGCGTCAGCTCTGGCCGCCCGCGAGCTTCTCGCGCAGCGCGGCAAGGGCCTCGTCCGACGCCAGGGCGCCGGAGTTGTCCGCCGACTCCGAGGAGTACGAACCGCCGCCGCCACCGCTGCCGCCGGAGGCGGCCGGAGCAGCGCCGGCCGGGGCGGCAGCGCCCTCGGCCGCAGCGGCCTCGTCGGCCTCGCGGGACTTGATGACCTGGGCCTGGTGCTGCTCGAAGCGCTGCTGCGCCTCGGCGTACTGGGTCTCCCAGACCTCGCGCTGCGCCTCGAAGCCCTCGAGCCAGTCGTTGGTCTCGGGGTCGAAGCCCTCGGGGTAGATGTAGTTGCCCTGGTCGTCGTACGACGCGGCCATGCCGTACAGCGTCGGGTCGAACTCGACCGAGGCCGGGTCGCCACCGAAGGACTCGTTGGCCTGCTTCAGCGAGAGGCTGATGCGACGACGCTCGAGGTCGATGTCGATGACCTTGACGAAGATCTCGTCGTTGACCTGGACGACCTGCTCCGGGATCTCCACGTGACGCTCGGCCAGCTCGGAGATGTGGACCAGACCCTCGATGCCCTCGTCGACGCGGACGAACGCACCGAACGGAACGAGCTTGGTGACCTTACCCGGGACGACCTGACCGATCTGGTGCGTACGGGCGAACTGCTGCCACGGGTCTTCCTGCGTCGCCTTGAGCGACAGGGAGACGCGCTCGCGGTCCATGTCGACGTCGAGGACCTCGACGGTGACTTCCTGGCCGACCTCGACAACCTCGGAGGGGTGGTCGATGTGCTTCCAGGACAGCTCGGAGACGTGCACGAGACCGTCGACGCCACCCAGGTCCACGAAGGCACCGAAGTTGACGATCGAGGAGACGACGCCGGAGCGGACCTGACCCTTCTGCAGGGTGGTGAGGAACGTCTGGCGAACCTCGGACTGGGTCTGCTCGAGCCAGGCACGGCGGGACAGGACCACGTTGTTGCGGTTCTTGTCCAGCTCGATGATCTTCGCCTCGAGCTCCTTGCCCACGTAGGGCTGGAGGTCGCGGACACGACGCATCTCGACGAGCGACGCCGGGAGGAAGCCGCGGAGGCCGATGTCGAGGATGAGACCACCCTTGACGACCTCGATGACGGTACCGGTGACGATGCCGTCCTCTTCCTTGATCTTCTCGATGGTGCCCCAGGCACGCTCGTACTGAGCGCGCTTCTTCGAGAGGATCAGGCGGCCTTCCTTGTCCTCCTTCTGGAGAACCAGGGCCTCGATCTCGTCGCCGACCTTGACGACCTCGTTCGGGTCGACGTCGTGCTTGATCGAGAGCTCGCGGCTCGGGATGACACCTTCGGTCTTGTAACCGATGTCGAGGAGAACCTCGTCCCGGTCAACCTTGACGATGACACCGTCAACGATATCGCCGTCGTTGAAGTACTTGATCGTCTCGTCGATCGCCGCGAGGAACGCGTCCGCGTCGCCGATGTCGTTGACCGCAACCTGCGGAGTGGTGGCGGTGGTCTCGGTGCTGCTCGTCATGTGGGAAAGGGCTCCGGTACGGACAGAGAGTCGTAGGTACTGCTACGCCGAAAGCCCGTATCGACATCTGCAGAAGCCGGACAGCCTGGAGAGCGCCCAATCCGTTTCCGGAGAGGCGCCTCGACAACCGAGGGGACATGCAACAGACGCGAGCGCGGCCTGCTAGGTCTGAGGCGCGCAGGCTCGCAGCGCAACTTGTAGCATACGGGGGCAGCCGGACAGGGTCAATGCGCGAAGGCGCACACCCGGGGCGCATCGCCCCAAACCCGGCACAACTCGTGTTCTCCGAGGCCACATCGGCCCGAGAACACTACGGCACGGCGCCGCGGGCACGCTTCCGTACCCCCGGGGGTACGCCCCTGGTACGGACCGCACGCGGCGGGTGAAGGCAAACTACAACGACGGGCACGATGAGCCAAGAGATCCACGGGACCTACTCCTCGGAACCCGCAGAACCCGCAGCGTCCGCCGAGCCGGAAGCCACGCGCCGGGCGGCGGACGAGGCCGAGAGCAGCCGGGCCAGCCGCGGCTGGTGGGACCGCAACGCCGACGAGTACCAGAGCGACCACGGCGGCTTCCTCGGGGACGACCGCTTCGTCTGGGGTCCGGAAGGACTGGACGAGGCCGAGGCGGGTCTGCTGGGGCCCGCGGCCGCCCTCAAGGGGCTGGACGTCCTGGAGATCGGGGCCGGGGCCGCCCAGTGCTCGCGCTGGCTGGCCGCCCAGGGCGCCCGCCCGGTGGCGCTGGACCTCTCCCACCGCCAGCTCCAGCACGCCCTGCGCATCGGCGAGGGCCTTCCCCTGGTGGAGGCGGACGCGGGCCGGCTGCCCTTCCGGGACACCTCCTTCGACCTGGCCTGTTCCGCGTACGGGGCGGTGCCGTTCGTCGCTGATCCCGTGCGGGTCTTCCGCGAGGTCCACCGGGTGCTGCGGCCCGGCGGGCGCTGGGTGTTCTCCGTGACGCACCCGATCCGCTGGGCGTTCCCGGACGAGCCCGGGCCCGAGGGGCTCTCCGTCGCGGCCTCCTACTTCGACCGCGTCCCCTACGTCGAGCAGGACGAGGCCGGCAACGCCGTCTATGTGGAACACCACCGCACGCTCGGCGACCGGGTACGGGACGTGGTCGCGGGCGGTTTCCGGCTGGTCGACCTGGTCGAACCGGAATGGCCCGCCTGGAACAACCAGGAGTGGGGGGCTGGTCCCCTCTCCGGGGCAACCTGATCCCGGGCACGGCGATCTTCGTGTGCGAGCGGGACTGACCGTCCGGACCGCGTGCGGACCGTACGACACTGGGGGCGTGATCCGTACCGAAGCCCTGGACCGCCTGCCCGTCCGCACCGCCGTACCCGCCCTGGAGCGCGCGCTCGACGACCGGGGCGTCGCCGTCCTGTGCGCCCCGCCCGGCACCGGCAAGACGACGCTCGTCCCGCTGGTGCTGGCCGGGCTGACCGGCAACGGGCCGCTGCGCCGGGTGCTGGTCGCCGAACCGCGCCGGATCGCCGCGCGGGCGGCGGCGCGGCGGATGGCCTGGCTGCTGGGCGAGCGGCCGGGCGAACGGGTCGGGTTCACGGTGCGCGGCGAGCGTGTGGTGGGGCGGGAGACCGTGGTGGAGGTCGTGACCACCGGGGTGCTGCTCCAGCGGCTCCAGCGCGACCAGGAGCTGGCCGGGGTCGACGTGGTGGTCATCGACGAATGCCATGAGCGGCACCTGGACGCGGACACGGTCGCGGCCTTCCTCCTGGACGTACGGGAGGCGATCCGGCCGGACCTGCGGCTCGTGGCGGCGTCCGCGACGACGGACGCGGAGGGCTGGGCGCGGCTGCTGGGCGACGCCCCGGTGATCGAGGCCGAGGGCGTCTCGTATCCGGTGGAGGTCCTCTGGGCGCCGCCCGCGCGGCCGGTGAAGCCGCCGCACGGGATGAGGGTCGATCCGGCGCTGCTGACGCATGTGGCGGCGACCGTGCGGCGGGCGCTCGCGGAGCGGGAGGGCGACGTCCTCTGCTTCCTGCCCGGCGTCGGGGAGATCGGCCGGGTGGCCGGGCAGCTCTCCGGAGTGGAGGCGGAGGTGCTCCAGGTGCACGGGCGGGCTCCGGCCGCCGTGCAGGACGCGGTGCTGGCCGGGTCGCCCGGCGTACGCCGGGTGGTACTGGCGACCTCGGTGGCGGAGTCGTCGCTGACGGTGCCGGGCGTCCGGGTCGTCGTGGACTCGGGGCTCGCGCGGGAGCCGCGTACCGACCATGCCCGGGGGCTCAGCGCCCTGACGACCGTACGGGCCTCGCAGGCGGCCGGGCGGCAGCGCGCCGGGCGGGCGGGGCGGGAGGCTCCGGGGGCGGTGTACCGGTGCTGGGACCGGGCCGAGGACGGGCGGCTCGCGCGATTCCCGGCCCCGGAGATCAAGGTGGCCGACCTCGCGGCGTTCGCGCTCCAGGCGGCGTGCTGGGGCGATCCGGACGCCTCCTCGCTCGCCCTGCTGGACCCGCCGCCGGCCGGGGCGATGGGCGCGGCCCGGGAGGTGCTGGGCGCGATCGGCGCGGTGGACGACGGCGGCCGGGTCACCGAGCGCGGCGTACGGATGTCCCGGCTCGGGCTGCATCCCCGGCTGGCGCGGGCCCTGCTGGACGGGGCGGCGGAGGTCGGGGCGCGGCGGGCGGCCGAGGTGGTGGCGCTGCTGAGCGAGGAGCCGCCCAGGGAGTACGGGGACGATCTCGCGGCGGCGCTGCGGACCGCCCGCCGGGGGCAGGACGGGTACGCGGCGCGCTGGAAGCAGGAGGTGCGGCGGCTGTCGGGCCAGGTGGACGGGGCGGGCTCCGGTTCCGGGAAGACGGCGAGCTCCGGGGCCGCGCCGGGCATCGGGGCCGGCATCCGTAACGGCTCGGGCTCCGGGAGACCGCCGGGCCCTGGGCCCGCGCCGGGCATCGGGGCCACGCCGGGCTCCGGAGGCACGCCTGGTTCCGGATCCGGCCCTGGCTCCGGCTCCGGGACCGGCTCCGGCTCCGGCTCCGGCTCCGGCGAGGGTCGCTCCGATGACGCCGTCGTCGGGCTCGTCGCCGCTCTGGCGTTCCCCGAGCGGGTGGCGCGAGCCCGGGGCGACGGGGCGTTCCTGATGGTGTCGGGCACGGGCGCGGAGCTGCGGGAGGGGTCGCCGCTGCGCCGCTCGCCCTGGCTGGCCGTGGCGGTCGCGGACCGGCCCTCCCACGCGGCGTCCGCGCGGGTGCGGCTGGCGGCGGTGCTCGACGAGGACACCGCGCTGGCGGCCGCCGGGCATCTGCGGGTGCGGGGCGAGGAGGTCCGCTGGGTGGACGGCGAGGTGGCCGCCCGGTCCGTGGACCGGCTGGGGGCGGTGGAGCTGGCGGTACGGCCGCTGAAGCAGCCCGATCCGGAGCTGGTGCGCGGGGCCCTGGTGGACGGGCTGCGGCGCGAGGGGCTCGGACTGCTGCGCCGGACCCGGGACACCGAGCAGCTGTGGTCGCGCCTGGCGTTCCTGCACCGGGTGCTGGGGGCGCCGTGGCCGGACGTGTCGGACGGGGCGCTGCTGGCGGATCCGGACGCGTGGCTGGAGCCCGAGCTGTCGCGGGCCCGGCGGCGCTCCGATCTGGGCCGGATCGACGCGGGCCAGGCGCTGCGCCGGCTGCTGCCCTGGGCGACGGGCGACGCGGCCCGGCTGGACGAGCTGGCGCCGGAGCGGATCGAGGTGCCGAGCGGGTCCCGGATCCGGGTGGAGTACGGCGGGGACCAGCCCGTACTGGCGGTGAAGCTCCAGGAGTTGTTCGGGCTGGCCGAGACGCCCCGGGTGGCCGGGGTGCCGGTCCTGGTGCATCTCCTCTCCCCCGCCGGACGCCCCGCGGCCGTCACCGCGGACCTGGCGTCGTTCTGGCGGGAGGGCTACCAGGCGGTGCGGGCGGAGCTGCGCGGCCGCTACCCGAAGCATCCGTGGCCGGAGGACCCCGCGACCGTACCGGCGACGCGGTACACCACGGCCCGGCTCAAGCGTTCGTAGCGCCCTCCGGCCGACGGGAGCGGGCCTCCAGCCACAGGGCGAGCGCGGCCAGTCCGATGCCGAGGCCCAGGAAGCCCCAAGGCAGGTACGAGGTGAGGAGGAGGACCAGGACACGCTGGGACTTCACCAGGCCGACGGTGTCGACGATGTAGTCCTCGCGCATCTTCACATGGCCGGAGAACGCGGTGACGGTGTCCTCGGACATGCCCATCTTCTTGGCGTCGCGCAGCTCCTCGCGGTGGATCTCCTCGCCGTTGACGGGGGCGCCGGTGACCGGGTCGACCCAGAACATGCGCTTGGTGGTGTACCAGCGGGTCATGCCGGTCTGCGCGATCTGCTCGGCGGTGACGCCCTCGATGGGCATCTTCTTCGGCAGGGGGACCTTGGTCCACGGGATGGTCTGCTCGAAGTAGTAGACCTCCAGGCCGCGGAAGGTGCGCGTGCCCCGGTAGTGGATGGGGGCGGTGGTGCGGGTCTGGGCGTCGAAGTACTCGTAGTCCCGTTTCTCGGTGAGGAAGGGCCACTTGAACTCGATGCCCTCGCGGCGGACCGGGTCGCCGTCGACCATCTCGCCGGTGGCGTTCACGGGGGCCTGGGTGTGGGCGTCGAAGATGTAGCGCTCGGGGATGGCGGAGACCGTCTTGCCGTCGGGGCCCTGGATGTAGGAGAGCGCGTCCCAGACGACGACGTCGCGTCCGGCGCTGCGTTCGATCTTCTCGGACTCCTCCACGTTGCCCTTGAGGGTCTGGACGATGGTGACCTTGTCGACCTTCTTCGCCTTGAGGGTGGAGTAGTCGAGAAGGACGGCGGGCTTCGCCTCCAGGACGACTTCCTGGTACTGGCCGGCCGGGATCTTGGCCAGGCGCGGGAAGGCGTACCAGCGCAGCAGCGGTGACAGGGCGGCGAAGAACACGGCGAAGGCCAGGAGTACGAGACCGGCTCGGCGGCGCATGGTGGTGACCTCTTCCCTCTGCGGCGGCTATCTCTTCGGTCCCGGGACGGTGGTCAGCAGGGGTTTGGGCGAGGTCTCCCCGGCCGGGGAGCCGATGGCGGAGACGGTGAACACGAGCGCGAGGGCGGCGGCCAGTCCGATGGCGGCGGCGACGAGGGCACGCATGCTCGGCCTCCCGGGGCGGTGGTCCGGCGACGACGGCGACCTGATGGGCCGTCAGGGCTGGGGCACCGTAGCAACCGGGGCGCGAGATGAGAACAGAGCGGACAGCCCCTCGGCGGGGTGGCCGAGAGGCTGTGCGGTGATCGTGCGGTGGGGCGGGGTCAGGGCTTGGTGGCCGCGGGGGTCTCCGTCGCGTCCGGCGCCGGCTCCTCCGGAGTCGTCTCCTCCGGTGCCTTGACGGTGAGTTCGATGACGACCGAGGCGCCGCCCTCGGTGGTCAGGCGCAGCAGATACGTGCCCTCGTTGTCGTCGGCGAAGATCTCCGGGAGCCACAGCTGCCCGTCGGCGTCCGTCGTCAGCGTGCTGAGGGTCCGGACCGGCTTGCCGTCCGCGTCCTTGAAGTACGGGCCCTTGTCGTTGTCGATGACGCCCAGGCGGTCCTTGACCATGGTGGCGGTGACGGCCACTCCGGCCGCGACGGCGTCCTTGTAGGTGGCCTTCACCGTGACGGCGTCCGCGAACTTCTCGCCGGGGGCGGCGACGAGCGCCTTCTCGTCGGTCCGGGCGATCGCGTCGGCCTGGCGGGCGGTGACGGTCGCCGCGTACGTCAGGGTGCGCGGGCGGCCGGTGCCCGCGACGGCGGTCACGGTGAACTCCCCGGCCTTCTCGCCGGCCTGGAGCTTGGGCGCGGTGGCGGTGCCGTCGGCCCCGGTCCGTACCGTCACGGTCTTCTTGCCGCCCGCGAAGAGCGTCCCGGTGCCGCCGGTGACGGTGAAGGTGACGGGCACCTTGGCGAGCGGGGCGCCGACCGCGTTGCGCGCCAGCACCGAGACCCGCTCGTCGAACTCCTGGCCCGCGATGGCGCGCAGCGGGCCGGTGCCCGCGTTCTCCAGGGAGCCGAAGGTCTCGGACGGCGGCGTCGGCTTGGGGGTGGGCGGCTTCGGCGTCGGGCTGGTGGAGCCTCCGCCACCGGGCTTCGAGGGGCCCGGGCTCGGCTTTCCGCCGGGCTTGGACGGGGAAGGGCTCGGGCTCGGGGTCGCGCTCGAACCGGAACCGGCGCCCGGACGCGGGCTCGGGGTGCTCGGAGTGCTCGGGAGCGCGCCGGTGCCGTCGGGGATCTCGTGCGTGCCGCGCTGGTAGTAGGAGAACCAGGAGCGGACCGTGCGCAGGTACTCCGTCGACCGGTTGTAGCTCAGCACGGCCCGGTCGAGGTCGGCGGCGATGGCCAGATCGCGGTCGTTGGCGCAGAGGTAGCGGCCGGCGGCGAGGGCCGCGTCGTAGATGTTGTTGGGGTCCTTGCGGCCGTCGCCGTTGGCGTCCTGACCCCAGGAGGCCCAGGTCGAGGGGATGAACTGCATCGGGCCGACCGCGCGGTCGTGGACCGCGTCGCCGTCGTACGCCCCGCCGTCGGTGTCCTTGATGAGCGCGAAGCCCTGGCCGTTCAGGGCCGGGCCGAGGATACGGGGGCTGGCGGTGCCGTTGGCGTCGACGCGGCCGCCGCGGGCCTGGCCGGACTCGACCTTGCCGATGGCCGCGAGGAGTTGCCAGGGCAGCCGGCAGGAGGGGTCGGTGGTCGCGACGGTCCGCTCGGCCTGCTTGTACGCCGCCAGGACGGACGCCGGAATGCCCGCCTCGGCACTGCCCGCCGCCGGAAGATCGCTGGACGAACCGGGCTTGTCGGGCGTGACCAGGGGCGGAAGGTCCGTGTAGTAGGGCGAGTTGCCGGTGGCGGCGCCGTCGGTCTCGCCGCTCGCGGTGTCCTCGCCCGCCGCCTTCGGGTCGCCGCTGCCCGCGGATCCGTCGGCCAGGGTCGCCGCGGGCGCCTGCGAGGCCGCGAGCGCCGCCACGGCGGCCGCCGCCACGGCGGTGGTCGTGGCTCCCTTGCGCAGACGTCGGCGAATGTGCGCTGCCATACGTTCCGGTCCCTCCCCCTCGAAGGCTGCTCGCGCTCCCCAGCGCAACGACTCCAGCGACCCTACGGCACCTTGTGTCGCCCAGGCACCGAGGGCTGACCGCTTCTTACTGTTTTTTCACGTTCGCGGGCGCACGTTGTCCGGTGGGCCACGAAAGGCTGCCCCGACGGTCCCGCATACTTGCCGCCATGCCGTTCACGCTCAGTCATGCCGCCGCCGTGCTCCCGGCGATCCGCCGGAACGGGACCGCCCGGTGGCCGCTGTTCCCCTCGGCCCTCGTCGCCGGTTCGTTCGCGCCCGACATCACCTACTTCGCGGACACGGTGGTCCCCGGGGCGATGGAGTTCGGTTCCTTCACGCACACCCTCGCCGGGGTCCTCACGGTGAACGTGGCCATCGCCGCGGTGCTGGTAGCGGCGTGGGCGCTGCTGCGGGAGCCACTGGTGGCGCTGTTGCCGGTACGGGTACGGGGCCGGGTCCACGCGTTCGTCCGGGGGCAGCGGTGGACGCTAGCCTCCTTCGGTCCGTCCGCCTGGCTGTGGTTCGCCGTCTCGGGTGCGCTGGGCGCGGCCACGCATGTGGTGTGGGACGCGTTCACCCACCACAGCCGGTGGGGCACGGAGCTGCTGCCGTTCCTGAACCGGAGCGTCGGCGGCTTCCCGGTGTTCCAGTTCGTGCAGTACGGGAGTTCGGCGCTGGCCCTCGTGGTCATCGGCTGGTTCGTCGCCACCGGGCTGCGCCGGACCCCGGCCGTCCCCGCGCCCGCCGAGGTGCCGGTGCTCGGCCGCCGGGAGCGGCGGGGTGCCCTCGGTCTGCTGGCGCTGTGCGTGCTGGCCGGTGTCGTCCACCGGTGCGCCCGCTGGTACGCCCACTTCGGCCGGGTGGAGAGCCCGCTCGACATCATCCCGACGGCGTGCTTCGGCGCGGGCGCGGGGCTGGCGGCCGGACTGCTGCTGCACGGGGGTGGATGCTGCTGCGCCGGCGGACTCGGGTCCCCGTCTCCGTACCGGAGGAACCCCGGACGGAGGCACCTGCGGGTTCGTAGGCGGCGCCGGAGAAGGCCGGAGGCGGCGTCAGGGAAGAGGGGCGGGCCCGGAACCATGGTTCCGGGCCCGCCCCTCGCGTCCGTGACTCAGTGCGCGGCGGACTCCCAGTCCTTGCCGACGCCGACCGAGACGTCGAGCGGGGCGCGCAGCTCGACGGCGTTCGCCATCTCGTGGCGCAGGATCTCCTCGACCTGCTTCCGCTCGCCCTTCGCGATCTCCAGGACGATTTCGTCGTGGACCTGGAGCAGCATCCGCGAGGTCAGCCCGGCCTCGGTCAGCGCCTTGTCCACGCGCAGCATCGCGACCTTCACGATGTCCGCCGCGGTGCCCTGGATCGGGGCGTTGAGCGCCATCCGCTCGGCGGCCTCGCGGCGCTGGCGGTTGTCGCTGTTGAGGTCGGGGAGATAGCGGCGGCGGCCCAGGATCGTCTCGGTGTAGCCGGTGGCCCTGGCCTCCTCGACGACCCGGTGGAGATAGTCCCGTACTCCGCCGAACCGCTCGAAGTAGGTGTCCATCAGCACCCGGGCCTCGGCGGGGTCGATGCCGAGCTGCTGGGAGAGGCCGAACGCGGAGAGACCGTAGGCCAGGCCGTAGGACATGGCCTTGATCTTGCGGCGCATCTCCGCGTCGACGGCGTCCTTCTCGACGCCGAAGACCTGCGAGGCGACCGTGGTGTGCAGGTCCTCGCCGGAGGTGAAGGCCTCGATGAGACCGGCGTCCTCGGAGAGGTGCGCCATGACCCGCAGCTCGATCTGGCTGTAGTCCGCCGTCATCAGCGTCTCGAAGCCCTCGCCGACGACGAAGCCCCGGCGGATCGCCCGGCCCTCGTCGGTGCGGACGGGGATGTTCTGCAGGTTCGGGTCGGTGGAGGAGAGCCGGCCGGTCGCGGCGACCGTCTGGTTGAACGTGGTGTGGATCCGGCCGTCGGCGGCGATCGTCTTGATCAGGCCCTCGACGGTGACCCGCAGCTTGGCCTGCTCGCGGTGGCGGAGCATCAGGACCGGCAGCTCGTGCTCGGTCTGCGCGGCCAGCCAGGCCAGCGCGTCCGCGTCCGTCGTGTATCCCGTCTTGGTCTTCTTCGTCTTCGGCAGGCCCAGCTCGTTGAAGAGGATCTCCTGGAGCTGCTTGGGCGATCCGAGGTTGAACTCGCGGCCGACCGCCGCGTGCGCCTCCTTCACCGCCTGCTGCACGGTCCCGGCGAACTGCTGCTCCATGCCTTCGAGATGGGCCCGGTCCGCGGCGATGCCGTGGCGCTCCAGGCGGGCCAGGAGGATGGAGGTCGGCAGCTCCATGTCGTGGAGCAGTTCCGCGGCGCCCACCTCCTTGAGGCGGGTGGTGAACGCGTCGCCCAGGTCGAGGACGGCGCGGGCCTGGGCCATCAGGGCGTCCTGCTCGGCCCGGTCGTCGGCGCCGAAGGCCAGCTGTCCGTCGGAGGCGGCGGCCGGGGCCAGCTCGCGGCCCAGATACTCCACGGCCAGCGCGTCCAGGGCGAAGGACCGGCGGCCCGGCTTCACCAGATACGCGGCGAGCGCGGTGTCCATGGTGACGCCTTCGAGCTGCCAGCCGTGCTCGGGGAAGACCCGCATCACGTTCTTCGCGTTGTGCAGGACCTTCGGGCGTGCCGGGTCCGACACCCAGGCGGCGAACGCCTGCTCGTCGGCCTCCTCCAGCTGCGTCGGGTCCAGCCAGGCGGCGGCCCCGTCGGCGGCGGCGAGCGCGATCTCGGTGACCGTGCCCGAGCCGAGCGACCAGGTGTCGACCGTCATCACGCCGAGCGGCTGCGCGGCGTGCGCCTCCAGCCAGGGGGCGACCTCGCCGGAGCCGAGCACGGCCCCGTCCAGCTCGATCCCGGCGGCGGGCGCGGGCGGCTCGGCCTCGGCCGCCCCCGGGTCGACGGCGAGGAGGCGCTCGCGCAGGCTCGGGTTGCGGATCTCCAGTATGTCCAGGACACCGGTGACCGCCGTGCGGTCGTACGGAGCGCGCTCCAGCTCGGCCGGGGTCTTGGGCAGCTCCACGTCGCGGACCATCTCGGTCAGTACGCGGTTCATCTTCACCGCGTCCAGGTGGTCGCGGAAATTCTGCCCGGCCTTGCCCTTGACCTCCTCGGCCCGCTCGACGAGCTCGGCGAACGAACCGAACTGGTTGATCCACTTCGCGGCCGTCTTCTCACCTACGCCGGGGATCCCCGGGAGGTTGTCCGACGGGTCGCCGCGCAGGGCGGCGAAGTCCGGATACTGCTGCGGGGTGAGCCCGTACTTCTCGACGACCTTCTCCGGGGTGAACCGGGTCAGCTCGGAGACCCCCTTGGTGGGGTACAGCACGGTCACGTTGTCCGTGATCAGCTGGAAGGAGTCCCGGTCGCCGGTGACGATCAGCACCTCGAACCCGGCGGCCTCGGCCTGGGTCGCCAGCGTCGCGATGACGTCGTCGGCCTCGAACCCGTCCACCGCGAACCGGTCCGCGCGCATCGCGTCCAGCAGCTCGCCGATCAGCTCGACCTGCCCCTTGAACTCGTCGGGGGTCTTGGAGCGGTTCGCCTTGTACTCCGGGAACTCCTGCGCCCGCCAGGTCTTGCGGGACACGTCGAACGCGACCGCGAAGTGCGTGGGCGACTCATCACGCAGGGTGTTCGCCAGCATCGACATGAAGCCGTACACGGCGTTCGTCGGCTGCCCCACCGCCGTCGTGAAATTCTCCGCGGGCAGGGCGAAGAACGCCCGGTACGCCAGGGAGTGCCCGTCCATGAGGAGCAGGCGCGGTCGGTTGTCTGCCGTCTTGTTCGATGCCGTCTCAGCCACGCCCCCGATCCTGCCACGGCCCACTGACAATCCGGACCGGGCACGGCCTTGCGCGGCCGTGACAGGATCGATGGTGAGGACATGCACCACCTCGCCACGCGGACGAGCGCTCGAAGGGGAGCAGCATCATGGCCACCAAGCCGCCGACCGGTGACCCGGTCCAGGACGCCCCGCAGGTCGAAGCGGCCCCGCACGCCGCCGCCGGGCTGCCCGCCGTCGCCCACTCCCTGCGCATCTCCCAGCAGCAGATGGGGGTGCGCCGCACCGCGCGCACCCTCCTCAAGGTCAACCAGAAGGACGGCTTCGACTGCCCCGGCTGCGCCTGGCCCGAGGGCGACAAGCGGCACATCGCCGAATTCTGCGAGAACGGCGCGAAGGCGGTGGCCGAGGAGGCGACCCTGCGCCGCGTCACTCCCGGCTTCTTCGCCGCGCACCCGGTCGCCGACCTCGCGGAGCGCAGCGGCTACTGGCTCGGCCAGCAGGGCAGGATCACCCAGCCGGTGTACCTCCCCGAGGGCGCCGACCGGTACGAGGCGATCACCTGGGACCGGGCGTTCGCGATCATCGCCGAGGAGCTGACCGCGCTCGGCTCCCCCGACGAGGCCCTCTTCTACACCTCGGGCCGCACCAGCAACGAGGCCGCGTTCCTCCTCCAGCTCTTCGCCCGCGAGTTCGGCACCAACAACCTGCCGGACTGCTCCAACATGTGCCACGAGTCGTCCGGCTCGGCGCTCAACGAGACCATCGGCATCGGCAAGGGCAGCGTCTCCCTGGAGGACATCCACCGGGCCGACCTGATCATCGTCGCCGGGCAGAACCCCGGCACGAACCACCCCCGGATGCTGTCCGCCCTGGAGAAGGCCAAGCAGTCCGGAGCGAAGATCATCTCGGTGAACCCGCTTCCCGAGGCCGGGATGGAGCGGTTCAAGAACCCCCAGACCCCGCACGGCATGCTCAAGGGGACCCCGCTCAACGACCTCTTCCTGCAGATCCGCATCGGCGGCGACCAGGCCCTCTTCCGTCTCCTCAACAAGCTGATCCTGGCCACCGAGGGCGCCGTCGACACCGCTTTCGTCGCCGAACACACCCACGGTTACGAGCAGTTCGCCCAGGCCGCCGAAGCGGCCGACTGGGACGAGACGCTGAAGGCCACCGGCCTCACCCGCGCGGAGATCGAGCAGGCGCTCGCCCTGGTCCTCGCATCGGAGCGCACCATCGTCTGCTGGGCCATGGGCCTCACCCAGCACAAACACTCCGTGCCCACGATCCGCGAAGTGGTCAACTTCCTTCTGCTGCGCGGCAACATCGGCCGCCCCGGCGCCGGGGTCTGCCCGGTGCGCGGCCACTCCAACGTCCAGGGCGACCGCACGATGGGCATCTTCGAACGGCCCGCACCGGCCTTCCTCGACGCCCTCGACAAGGAGTTCGGCATCACCTCGCCCCGCCACCACGGCATGGACGTGGTGCGCTCCATCCAGGCGCTCCGCGACGGCGAGGCGAAGGTCTTCTTCGCCATGGGCGGCAACTTCGTCGCGGCCACCCCCGACACCGCCGTCACCGAGGCCGCGATGCGCCGGGCCCGCCTCACCGTCCACGTCTCGACCAAGCTCAACCGCAGCCACGCCGTCACCGGGGCCCGCGCCCTGATCCTCCCGACGCTGGGCCGCACCGACAAGGACGTCCAGGCGGGCGGCAAGCAGTTCGTCACCGTCGAGGACTCCATGGGCATGGTCCACGCCTCCCGCGGCAACCTCACCCCCGCGAGCCCCCACCTGCTCTCCGAGCCCGCCATCGTCGCCCGCCTCGCCCGCGCGGTCCTCGGCGCCGGCTCCCGTACGCCCTGGGAGGAGTTCGAGCGGGACTACGGCACCATCCGCGACCGCATCTCCCGCGTCGTCGCCGGCTTCGAGGACTTCAACACCCGCATCACCCGCCCCGGCGGCTTCGCCCTCCCGCACGCCCCCCGCGACGAGCGCCGCTTCCCCACCGCCACGGGCCGCGCCAACTTCACCGCCGCCCCCGTCGAGTACCCCGAACTCCCCGACGGCAGGCTCCTGTTGCAGACCCTGCGCTCCCACGACCAGTACAACACCACCATCTACGGCCTGAACGACCGCTACCGGGGCATCAAGGGCGGTCGCCGCATCGTCATGGTCAACCCCGAGGACGCCGCCGCCCTCGGCCTCGCCGACGGCGCGTACACCGACCTCGTCGGTGAGTGGAAGGACGGCGTGGAGCGCCGCGCGGAGGGCTTCCGCATCGTCCACTACCCCACCGCCCGGGGCTGCGCCGCCGCCTACTACCCGGAGACCAACGTCCTGGTCCCCCTCGACTCCACGGCCGACACCAGCAACACCCCGGCCAGCAAGTCCGTCGTCATCCGCTTCGAGGAGCCCCGGCGCACCCCCGGCAGCGACTGAAAACCGCCACTGGCTAAGCGCGCGCTCAGCCGTCTGATAAGAACAGTGCAGACAGCAACGGACCAGCGCAGCAGACGAACGGAGCAGGATCCATGGGCGAGCACACCGCACCCCTCTTCCCGCAGGAAGTCATCGACGAGTACGCGGCACTCGGCATCGACCTGCCCGCCCTCTTCTCCGCCGGCCACCTCGGCGAGCGCATGGGCGTGACCATCGTCGAGGCCGCCGCCGACCGCGTCGTCGGCACGATGCCCGTCGAGGGCAACACCCAGCCCTACGGCCTCCTGCACGGCGGCGCATCCGCCGTCCTCGCCGAGACCCTCGGCTCCATCGGCTCCATGCTCCACGGCGGCGCAGGCAAGATCGCCGTCGGCGTCGACCTCAACTGCACCCACCACCGGGGCGTCCGCAACGGCCTCGTCACCGGCGTCGCCACCCCCGTGCACCGGGGCCGCTCCACCGCCACGTACGAGATCGTCATCACCGACGAACAGGACAAGCGGGTCTGCACCGCACGCCTCACCTGCCTGCTCCGCGACGTCCCCCAGCCCGAAGCGGGCTGAGCCGCCGCAGCGCGCGAAACGGCCTGCCGACCGAGGTCGGCAGGCCGTTCGCAGCGCGGGGGCGGTTCAGGAGGGCAGGCAGGGGAGCTGATGTAGCACGTCCCGCAGGCGGTGTGACCGCCGACCACATGACAGACCTGCCGGTAGTAGAAGCCCTGGCTCTTCTTGCAGTAGCAGATCTTCTCGAACGTGGTGTCCGCCTTGGCCACTGCCCGGGGCACGAGCCTGCCCAGAACCCTGTCGCCGACTGAACTCATCATTCCGATCACAGCGTCTCCTTTTCAGCGGAAATGCAGATGCGACGAATCAGGCAGAAGCTAGCAGCGCCCAATATCGAACCCCGTACATTCTGGATATAACCGCGGGCGACGCCCCCCGCACCCCGCCCGGACAGCCGACCCGGAGAACGGGATTCCGGATACAGCGCTTTCCTGACCGCCTCCTGAATTTCCATTGACAAGGCCCCCGGCCCCGGGCAAGATCATCCGGTCCGAAACGCTGACGGGGTGAGCAGATGCAGGCTTTTTGGGTGACAGGCGGAATCGCATCGGCAGTCGCGGCAGGCCTTTTGGCCGCACTGCATTTGCGCAGAAGGTTCACCGTGGTGACGATCGAGGGAACCAGCATGGAACCCACTCTCTCGCCCGGTGACCAGGTCGTGGTGAAACGCCGGGGAATAGACCGGATCCGCTCGGGCGACATTGTCGTCCTGCTTCCTCCGCAGACGGGGGACCGCTACGAATCCCTCGACGGATCCGCCTGGAACATCAAACGCGCCGCAGCCGTCCCGGGTGACCCCGTCCCGGCCGGCATTCCGGGCGCGGACGGACTGGCGAAGGTCCCCGCAGGCTCCCTCGTGGTGTTCGGCGACAACCCCGACAGCATCGACTCCCGGCACCGGGGCCTCTTCTCCGCGGATCGGATGCTCGGCGTGGCGACCCGCAGACTGGGCGGTCCCGCGCTGTGAGCGGCGACCTGGGCCCATGTCCGCGGAACCCCGCGGTCCGCTTCGGACTCCTGGGGCCTCTGAGGATCACGCGGGACGGCCGGCCGATCCACGTCCCCGCCGACAAGCAGCGAACCGTCCTCGCGATGCTCATCGCGCACCGGGGAAGAGTCGTGTCGGTGCGCACACTGACCGAAGAGGTCTGGGGCAGCGCGCCTCCCCGCTCGGCGGTGCCCAATCTGCGGACGTACATCATGCAACTGCGGCGTCTGCTGCGGCCGCTGGACCGCCCGGAGCACCTACGGCTCACCACGGGGCGAGGCGGATACTCCCTCGGCGTCGCGGACCACGAACTCGACTCCGCCCGCTTCGAAGCCCTCGCCGAGAAGGGCAGGCGCGCAGCGGCACGCCAGGACATGGCCGAGGCCTCCCGGGCCTACCGCAGCGCGCTCACTCTCTGGCAGGCGGACCCCCTGGAGGACGTACCCCAGGGCCCCGTCCTGCGAGGCGTCGCCGAGGAACTCGGCGAGAACCTGGTCAACGCCTTCGAGAACCACATCGCCGCCGAACTCGCCCTCGGCGAGGGAGCGTCGCTGATCGAACCGCTGCGCCGGATCATCCGGAGACATCCGCTGCGCGAGCGGCTGAGAAGCCAGCTGATGGTCTCTCTCTACCGCAGCGGCGACTCCGCCGCCGCGCTGACCGCGTTCACCGACGCCCGGGGCGTGCTGCGCCGCGAACTCGGCATGGACCCGGGCCCGGAGCTCCTCGAGACCCACCAGGCGGTCCTGCACCGCGCCCCCGCGCTGTCCCCCGCCCGCACGACCGCCCGGCCGACCGCCCGGCCGACCGCGAGGGACGCCGACGCACCACGCCAACTCCCACGGGAATCAGCGGTGTTCCTCGGCCGCCGGGCGGAGCGGGAACGGGCGGGCAGAGCCCTGCGCGCCCAGGCCGGGGAGACCGTCAGGGCTCCGGTGGTCCTCTTCCACGGCCCCTCGGGTACCGGAAAGTCCGCCCTGGCCCTGCGTGTCGCGCACTCGGTGAGCGGCGCCTACCCCGACGGCAGGCTCTACGCCGACCTGCGGGACGGCGGCCCGGACGCCCGGCCGCCGGCACCGGCCGACGTACTGAAGCGCTTCCTCAAGGCCTTGGGGGTGCCGGGCCACGAGATACCCGACTCCGCGGACGAGGCGGCCGCCACCTACCAGTCCGTACTCGCGGACCGGCGCGTCCTGATCGTCCTCGACAACGTGCCCACCCATGGCGGCGTGAACTCCCTCCTGCCCGCCGGCCCGCACTGCGCCGTCCTCATCACCGGAATCGGCGCCATGCCGATGCTGGACGCCGTCCGGATCCCCGTGCACGCCCTGACCGCGGCCCAGTCCGTCGGCCTCCTCGCCGAGCTGATCGGCCGGGCCCGGGTCACCGCCGAGCCCGGCCCGGCCGCCGAGATCGCCCGTCTGTGCCAGGGCAACCCGCTGGCCCTCAGTATCGTCGGCGCGCGCTGCACGAACCGCCCCGACCGGCTGCTCGCGGATGTCGCCGACCGGCTCCGCGACCCGGAGCAACGCCTCGACCAGCTCCAGGTCGCCGGACTCACCATGCGCTCCGGATACACACGCAGCCTCGCCGCCCTGCCGCGTACCGCCCACCGGCACTCCGCCGCGTTCGCCTTCCGGTGCCTCGGCCTGCTGGACCGCCCCTTCGACGGGCAGCTCGCCGCGAAGACCATCGGCACCACCCTGCCGGACACCGAACTCCTCCTGGAGGAACTGCTCGGCGTCGGCCTGCTGAGGTCCGTGGGCCGGGAGCAGTTCGACATGCCGGTCCTCACCCGGCTCTTCGCCCGGGAACTGGCGGCTCGTGAGGACGTGCCCTCATGAGCCCGCCGGCGCCCCGCGCCGGGCCGGTCCGGCGCAGCGGCACTCAGGGGACCACCGCCCGCACCTCGTCCGTATCGCGACTGCCGTCCTTGTCGCGCTGCCCGTCCGTATCCCGGTAGCCGTCCGTATCGCGCTGCCCGTCCGTATCGCGGTAGCCGCCCGTGTCGCGCTGCCCGTCCGTATCGCGGTAGCCGTCCGCCTGGATCACGAACAGCTTCGCGTATGTCCCCGCTCGCGCCATCAGCTCGTCATGACTGCCCCGTTCCACGATCCGCCCGCCCTCCAGCACCACGATCGTCCCGGCCTCCCGGACGGCGCCGAGCCGGTGGGAGACCAGCAGACTGGTGCGGCCGGCACGCTGTTCCCGCAGCCCCCGGTGGATCTCGTACTCCGCCTCCGCGTCCAGACCCGCGCTCGGCTCGTCCAGGATCAGCAGATCACGCCGGTCGCGCAGCAACGTGCGGGCCAGCGCGAGCCTCTGCCACTGCCCGCCCGACAGGGCCACCCCCGCCTGCCCGCCCTCATCGTCCTCCGCCTGATCGGTGAAGATCCGGCTCAGCATCGTGTCGTAGCCGCGGGGCAGCCCCGCGACCATCCCGTCCAACCCCGCCCGGCGGGCGGCCTCCTGGAGCCGCCCCCGGTCCGGCAGGGCCTCCAGGTCACCCACTCCGATGTTCTCGGCGACGGTCAGGTCGTAGCACATGTAGTCCTGGAAGAGGACACTCATCCGATGCCGCAGCTCCTGGGGAGGTACGTCGCGGATGTCCACCCCGTCCCAGAGGATCTGCCCCCTGGTCGGATCGTAGAACCGGCACAGCAACTTGATCAGCGTGCTCTTGCCCGCCCCGTTGAGCCCCACCAGCGCGACCGAACTCCCCTTGTCCAGCGTCAGGTCGACCCCCCGCAGGATCCACGGGTGGTCCTCGTCGTAGCGGAACCAGACGTCCCGCAGCACGATGCCGACGCTCAGCTCGGGCAGTCCCCCCGCCTCCGAGGGCCTGGTGGGCAGATCGTCGGGAAGAGAGGTCACCTTGTCGTGGTACCCGAACACCAGCAGCGCCTGGTGCGCGAACGCCACATTGTCGACCAGACCGGCCAGTGCCGCCTGCGTCCCCGCCACCGCCGCGACGAACGCCGTGACATCACCGACGCTCAGCGAACCGCGCGCGGCCGCGTGCACGGCCCACAGCAGGCCCACGGCCGCCACCACCGTGGACAGCAGCGCCAGCAGCGACTGCGTACGCGCCTCACGCCGGTCCATGGCCCGCTCCCCGGACTGCCGGACCGCCAGCTCACCGAGCATCCGCTCCCGGAGAAAGTCCCCCAGCCCGAACAGCCTCGTCTCCTTGGCGCCCCGGACGTCGGTGATCAGAAGCGAATAGAAGATCTGGCGCCGGGCCGACACCGACACCCCCGCCAGCATGTTCACCCGCTGCTTCGACAGCACCAGCCGCGCGATCAGCGCGGGCACGGCGGCCGCCGAGACCAGAGCGGCCATCACCGGACTCAGCAGGGCCAGCGTCCCCAACAGGCTCACCAGCGTGATCACATTGCGCACGGTGTCGAACAGACCCGTGGTGACGGGCCCCATCGCCCCGCCCGACGCCTGCAGCGCCATGCTCAGGTCGTTGCGGAACTCCGGGTTCTCGAACCTCGACAGACCTCGGAAGCCGTTGATCGAGCGGTAGAGCCGGTCCTGCATCGAGCGGTCGAGCCTGCGGGCCAGTTCGTTCTGCAGATACGTCGACAGATGCGGCAGCACACCCGCCGCGAGCCCCACCACCGCCAGCGCCACCGTCCAATGGACCACCTCGCCCGTACGGCCCGCGGCGAGGTCGTCGACGACGAACTTGGTGAACCACGCGGTCGCCGTCGGAAGAAGACCGGACACCACCATGATCAAGAGGTACACCGCCGCCGGCAGCCGCCCGGCCCGCCAGCACAGCAGCCACGCCGCCGCCAGGTACCGCAGCAGCCACCGCGGGCCTCTGCGCTCACCAGCGGACCCGCCGATCGGCCGGACCACGCTCACACCGCCCGCGCCGGCTCGCCCAGCACCGCCGGATCCGTGTGCGCCCGCACCACGACACCGTCCGGACCGACCGCCAGGAACGTCGGGAACGCCTCGATCCCCACGACGCCCACCACGTCCGCGGCCGCCTCGTCCCGCAGCACGACCGCGTCGTCCGCCACGTGCGCCGCCAACTCCGCCGCCCGGCGCCCCTCGCCCGAGACCACCGCCAGCGCTGCCCGGCCGCGCGCAAGGGCCGCGAACCGCGGCGCGTGCTCATGGCAGGTGTCGCACTGCGCGTCGAAGAAGGCGACCAGCTCGGGCGAGTGCGCGGTCACCGCTTCGGGCAGCGCACGGCCCACCAGGACGCCGGGGTCGTACGGCGTGAACGACGGCCGCCCCGCGAGCCGTTCCAGCTCGGCCGTGTGCTCACGCAGCCTGCGCAGAACCGCGAACGTCAGCAACAGGTCGAACACGCACAGCGCACCGACCAGCACCAGGGCCGCAACAACGAACGTCATGAGAACCACCTCAGTCGCACCGGCTCACTCACCCACGGCCGGCATCACAGGTCGAGACGAGAAAAGGGACATCAGATCGTCGAGGCGCACCACCAGGAACACCCCGAGCAGGGCCGCGACCCCGGCGACGGCCACACCACCGGCATGCGGCGGCCACGCGGCCCCGGTCCCCGTGACCGCGGCGGCCAGCCCCCGGCGCCCGCCACCGCGAGAATCAGGTTGCGCACCACATGGACCCGCCCCAGCGGAGCGGACGACGCCCCGAAACACCGGCAGGGAGCGGAGTTGCCGACCCGCAGCGCCAGCACGATCCCAGCGGCGAAGGCGCCGAGCAGAAGAACGGCGGCCAGGAACCCGGCGGGAACCGTGCGCGGCGGAACCAGCAGCACCAGGACCAGGAGCTCCACACCGACCACCACGGCCGCGCAGACCCGCGACACACGCCGGGAGAAGAGCCCCAACCGCACCACCGAGCCGGCGAATTCGCGATAGGCCGACGCACTGCGGACCTTGCCGACGAGCGCCGCGAGAAACACCCCCGCCAGCAGAATCCGGCAGAACAGCACGGCATACGTCATGTGATCACCCCCCGGGCTTTCCCGGACTCGGCCGGACCACCGGACCAGGCGCCGCCGTGCGCCGCTCGGAACGCACGGCGGGCCTCACCGGCAGTCTCAGCAACCGATGTAACGGACGCTCGAACATTCACCGCAGGACGTCCGGCCACCGACGACGTGGCAGAGCTTGTAGATCTTCCGCCAGTCGGCCGTGCAGTAGCAGTACTGCCAAAAACTGGCGTCCGCCGAGGCATTCGCCTTCGGAACCAGGCGCGCCAGCACCCGGTCGCCCACCCGGTTCATCGCAGAGAGCATGAGCCGTTCCTCCCTTTGGCCGCGAAACAAGGACACCCGGCACTCCGCTCGGAAAGCCCACGCCGGGAGATCCGCACGCTACGGACCCCCCGTAGAACGACCCATACAGCCGGGCTACAGCGCGGTGCCGCGCGGCCACCCGCCGACCACACTCCGCGACCACGCCGCGACTCCGGCCCACTCCCCACCACCGGCACACCGCATTCCGGATCTCACATCCCCATATCCGGCGCGGTCAGCGGAAGTTGATGGAAACGCACGGTCAACACCCTTGACGGCCGCCCCCGTTCCATGACCTGCTTCAACGGCGACACCGACCCCGGCGGCACAGCACACATATCCCACACATGTAACACTGCGTAACGTTTGCGCAATACACGAAAAACCCGGCACCCCCACCCCCGCACCCCCGGCCCGCCTCCCCCCACCCCTCGCGCCCCGGCCCGCGCGACAGCACCAAGATCACCCCAAGCCCCTTAGCAGAGCTGCGCGTTCTCACCATGTGAGCAATGCCCAGTCCAGGCGAAACCCGCACATCCCCTCACAGGAACCTCAAGCCTTGCTCAAGGGCATAACAAGAGAGTCACATCCGCAGCCGACCCATCCCGATGGCCCCCGGCTGCGCTTAGAGTCACGGCCAGTCACCGCGCCGCCGGGCGCGTCTGCTGCACGGCCCTGTACCACCCCAGTACGGCCCGGCGATGATCACGGCACCTCATGCCCGAGGAGCGCCGCGCCAGGGAAAGGACCCTCTCGTGCGACACCGTTCTTTGCTCATACTCACCGCAGTGCTCACCACCGGAGCACTGACGCTCACCGCCTGCGGGTCGCGCGACGAAGGCAGCAAGGACAGCGGCGACAGCGGTGGCAAGACCACCGTCGTCATCGGCGTCGACGCGCCCCTGACCGGCTCCCTCTCGGCGCTCGGCCAGGGCATCAAGAACTCCGTGGACCTCGCGGCCAAGACCGCGAACAAGAACAACGAGGTCCCCGGCATCGAGTTCAAGATCGAAGCCCTCGACGACCAGGCCGTCCCCGCCTCCGGACAGGCCAACGCCACCAAGCTCGTCGGCAACGACGACGTCCTCGGCGCCGTCGGCCCCCTGAACTCCGGCGTCGCCCAGTCCATGCAGGGCGTCTTCGAGAAGGCCGACCTCGCCCAGGTCTCCCCGGCCAACACCAACCCGGCGCTCAGCCAGGGCGACAACTGGGCCAAGGGCGACATCCAGCGCCCCTTCAAGACCTACTTCCGCACCTGCGCCACCGACGTCGTCCAGGGCAAGTTCGCCGCCCAGTACCTCTACAACGACGCCAAGAAGAAGAAGGTCTACGTCGTCGACGACAAGCAGACCTACGGCGCCGGCCTCGCCGCGATCTTCTCCGCCGAATTCAAGCGCCTCGGCGGCAAGGTCGTCGGCACCGACCACGTCACGGTCAAGGAGACCGACTTCTCCAGCACCGCCGACAAGGTCAAGAGCTCGGGCGCCGACTCCGTCTACTACGGCGGCCAGTACCCCGAGGGCGGCCTGCTCTCCGACCAGATCAAGAAGACCGGCGCCAAGATCCCCACCATGGGCGGCGACGGCATCTACGACCCCGCCTTCATCAGCGCCTCCGGCGAGGCCAACGACGGCGACTACGCCACCTCCATCGGCTACCCCGTCGAGGCCCTCCCGACCGCCAAGAAGTTCATCGAGGACTACAAGGCCGCCGGCTACAAGGACCCCTACGCGGCCTACGGCGGCTACTCCTACGACGCCGGATGGGCCATCATCCAGGCCGTCAAGGCCGTCGTCGCCGACAACGACGGCAAGCTCCCCGAGGACGCCCGCGCCAAGGTCACCGAGGCCATGGCCAAGGTCTCCTTCGACGGTGTGACCGGCAAGGTCTCCTTCGACGAGAACGGCGACACCACCAACAAGCAGCTCACCGTCTACGAGGTCCAGAAGGGCGCCTGGAAGGACGTCAAGAGCGCCACGTTCGAGGACTGATCCCACCGGCACAGCCCCGCCCCACCTGACCCAGACCGCGCGAGGGCGCAAACAGCGCCCTCGCGCGGAGTCATATCCGACAAGCTCATCGGAGGCCCTGCGGTGCACGAACTGCCGCAACAGCTGGCCAACGGCCTTGCCCTCGGCGCCCTTTATGGCCTCATAGCCATCGGGTACACCATGGTGTACGGCATCGTCCAGCTCATCAACTTCGCCCACGGCGAGATCTTCATGATCGGGGGCTTCGGCGCCCTCACCACCTACATCATGCTCCCCAGCGGGACCACCCTCCTGGTCGCCATCCCGCTCATGATCATCGGTGGTGCCATCGCCTCCGTCGCCGTGGCCACCGCCGCGGAACGGTTCGCCTACCGGCCCCTGCGGGGCGCCCCCCGCCTCGCCCCGCTCATCACCGCGATCGGCCTCTCGATCGTGCTCCAGCAGCTCGTCTGGGGCTTCTACCCCGACGCGAAGAAGCCCCGCAGCTTCCCCGAGTTCCAGGGCGAATCCTTCAAGCTGCTCGACAACCTCTACCTCCAGCGCGCCGACGCCTTCGTCCTCGTCCTGGCCCCGCTCTGCATGCTCGCCCTCGGCCTCTTCGTCGCCAAGAGCCGCAGCGGCCGCGCCATGCAGGCCACCGCCCAGGACCCGGACACGGCCAAGCTGATGGGCATCAACACCGACCGCATCATCGTGATGGCCTTCGCCATCGGCGCCGCCTTCGCCGCCGTCGCCTCGGTCGCCTACGGCCTCGACAAGGGCCAGATCAACTTCGAGATGGGCTTCATCCTCGGCCTCAAGGCCTTCACCGCCGCCGTCCTCGGCGGCATCGGCAACATCTACGGAGCCATGGTCGGCGGCGTCGTCCTCGGCCTCGCCGAAGCCCTCTCGATCGCATACATCGAAGAGATCCCCGGCATGGAACAGCTCGGCGGCGGCGCCTGGGCCAACGTCTGGGCCTTCGTCCTCCTCATCGTCGTCCTCCTCGTCAGGCCACAAGGCCTGCTCGGCGAGCGCGTCACGGATCGGGCGTGATACCCATGACCACCAAAACCCACGAGACGACGCCCGTCCTCGCCATACCCGCAACCGCGGCCCGCGCCGCCACCGCGGCCGGAGCCGCGCTCACCCTCGGCTCCACCTTCCTCGCCTGGACCTGGACCGCGAAGTTCCCCGGCGACCTCACCGTCACCGGCTACCCCGGCGGCCTCCAGGTCCTCACCCTCGTCGGCGCCGCCCTCACCCTGCTGTTCACCCTCTCCGGGTACGGCATCAAGGGCCTGCGCTGGCTCACCCCCGGCGGCACCAACAGCCCCGTCCGGCTCGCCGCACTCGGCCTGCTCGGCACCATGGGCTTCACCGCCGGCGCCATCTCCGTCGAACTCGGCGGCGCCGTCAACCTGGAACCCGGAGCCTGGATCGGTCTCGTCGGCGCCATCATCACCGTCGTCGCCTCCCTCGGCCTCCCCCACGACCAGGACATCACCGACACCACCAACCCCTCCCCCTCGAAAAGTTCCTCAACAGCCTCCGCGCCCCCGCGCCCGGACGCCCCAAGGAACTCCCCTCCTGGGCCGAGATCCTGATCATCGTCGCCGCCTTCGGCATCGGTCTCTTCGTCGTCACCTACGGCATCGACACCGCCTACCCCGAACTCTTCGTCGGCTACCTGATCATCACCGGCTTCGCCGTGACCGCACTCTTCAAGGCCGGCCTCATGGCCCGCCTCTCCGCGATCACCACGAAGTACCGCTCCATCGCCGTCGCCGCGGCCTTCGTCGCCGCAGCCGTCTTCCCGTTCACTCAGAGCACCGACCAGTACACCCTCATCGCGGTCAACATCCTCATCTTCGCGACCGTCGCCCTGGGCCTGAACATCGTCGTCGGCCTCGCCGGACTCCTCGACCTCGGATACGTCGCCTTCCTCGGCGTCGGCGCCTACACCGCCGCCCTCGTCTCCGGAACCAGCGCATCCGCCTTCGGCGTCCAGTTCCCCTTCTGGGCCTCCGTCCTCCTCGGCGCCGCCGTCTCCCTGATCTTCGGCGTCGTCATCGGAGCACCCACCCTCCGCCTCCGCGGCGACTACCTCGCCATCGTCACCCTCGGCTTCGGCGAAATCTTCCGCATCGCCGTCGGCAACCTCGACGGCGTCTCCGGGCCCCAGGTCACCAACGGCCCCAACGGCGTACCGAACATCCCCGACCTCAACTTCTTCGGGTACGACTTCGGCGAATCCCACACCATCCTGGGCTTCGAACTCGGCGCCTACGCCAACTACTACCTGCTCATGCTGCTCGCGATGATCCTCGTGGTCCTCGTCTTCAGCCGAGCCGGCAGCTCCCGCATCGGACGCGCCTGGGTCGCCATCCGCGAGGACGAGACCGCCGCCACCGCCATGGGCATCAACGGCTTCCGCGTCAAGCTCATCGCCTTCGCCCTCGGCGCCACCCTCGCCGGCATCGCCGGCACCGTACAGGCCCACGTCCAGAGCACCGTCGTCCCCGAGATGTACGTCTTCGCCGGACCCGTACCGCCCAACTCCGCCTTCCTCCTCGCCGCCGTCATCCTCGGCGGCATGGGAACCATCAGCGGACCCCTCATCGGCGCGGCGCTCCTCTACATGATCCCGGCCAAGCTCCAGTTCCTCTCGGACTACCAGCTCCTCGGCTTCGGACTCGCCCTCATCCTCCTCATGCGCTTCCGCCCCGAAGGCCTCATCGCCAACCGGCGCGCCAAGCTGGAGTACCACGAGACCGGCCAGCTCGACGTACCCGACGAAACCCTGGCAGGCACCACCTCCGGCACCACGAAGGCGGGGGCGTGAACTCCATGACCACCACCACACCCGAGACCGCCACCACGGTGCTCGACGCGAGCGGCGTCACCATGCGCTTCGGCGGACTCACCGCCGTCCGCAACGTCGACCTCACCGTCAAAGCAGGCGAGATCGTCGGCCTCATCGGCCCCAACGGCGCCGGCAAGACCACCTTCTTCAACTGCCTCACCGGCCTCTACGTCCCCACCGAGGGCAAGGTCCGCTACAAGGGCACCGTCCTGCCGCCCAAGCCCCACCTCGTCACCCAGGCAGGCATCGCCCGCACCTTCCAGAACATCCGGCTCTTCGCCAACATGACCGTGCTGGAGAACGTCCTCGTCGGACGCCACACCCGCACCAAGGAAGGCCTCTGGTCCGCCCTCCTGCGCGGACCCGGCTTCAAGAAGGCCGAAGCCGCATCCCACGAACGCGCCATGGAACTCCTGGAGTTCATCGGCCTCCAGGACAAGGCCGACCACCTCGCGCGCAACCTCCCCTACGGAGACCAGCGCAAGCTGGAAATCGCCCGCGCCCTCGCCAGCGACCCCGGCCTCCTCCTCCTGGACGAGCCCACCGCAGGCATGAACCCGCAGGAAACCCGCGTCACCGAAGAACTCATCTTCGCGATCCGGGACATGGGCATCGCCGTCCTCGTCATCGAGCACGACATGCGCTTCATCTTCAACCTCTGCGACCGCGTCGCCTGCCTCGTCCAGGGCGAAAAGCTCGTCGAGGGCACGCCCGGCGAGGTCCAGGCCGACGAACGCGTCGTCGCCGCCTACCTCGGCACCCCCTTCGAAGGCGACCCCGGCGCCGACGAAGTCGCCGAGGTCGAGGCCGCAGAGGCCCAGAGCACCACCCGCACCACCCGCACGGAAGGGGAAACCCAGTGACCGCCCTGCTAGAGGTCGAAGACCTCCGCGTCGCCTACGGCAAGATCGAAGCCGTCAAGGGCATCTCCTTCTCCGTCGAAGCCGGCCAGGTCGTCACCCTCATCGGCACCAACGGCGCGGGCAAGACCACCACCCTGCGGACCCTCTCCGGGCTCCTCAAGCCCTCCGGCGGCCGCATCACCTTCGACGGGAAGCCCCTCGGCAGCGTCCCCGCGCACAAGATCGTCGCGCTCGGACTCGCCCACTCCCCCGAAGGCCGGCACATCTTCCCCCGCCTCACCATCACGGAGAACCTCCAGCTCGGAGCGTTCCTCCGCACGGACAAGGCAGGCATCGAGAAGGACGTCCAGCGCGCCTACGACCTCTTCCCCATCCTCGGGGAACGCCGGAAGCAGGCCGCCGGAACCCTCTCGGGCGGTGAGCAGCAGATGCTCGCCATGGGACGCGCCCTGATGTCCCAGCCCAAGCTGCTCATGCTCGACGAGCCCTCCATGGGACTCTCCCCGATCATGATGCAGAAGATCATGGAGACCATCGTCGAGCTCAAGGCGGCGGGCACCACGATCCTGCTCGTCGAGCAGAACGCCCAGGCCGCCCTGTCCCTCGCGGACCAGGGTCACGTCATGGAGGTCGGCAAGATCGTCCTCTCCGGCCCCGGCTCGGACCTGCTCCACGACGAGTCGGTCCGCAAGGCGTACCTCGGCGAGGACTGAGGCCGCCGCCGTACGGAAGAGGCCCGCACCCGGTTGGTTCCGGGTGCGGGCCTCTCTCGTTGCGTTCGTACGCGTACGCGTACGTCGTGTACGCGACTACTCGGCCGACTTCTTCTTCTCCTCGGCGTCCTCGATCAGCGCCTCCGCGAGCTGCTGCATCGACATCCGCCGGTCCATCGACGTCTTCTGGATCCACCGGAACGCGGCCGGCTCGGAGAGCCCGTAATCCGTCTGAAGGATGCTCTTGGCCCGGTCCACCAGCTTCCGGGTCTCCAGCCGCTGGGACAGGTCGGCGATCTCGCTCTCGAGCGCCTTCAGCTCGGCGAACCGGGAGACGGCCATCTCGATGGCCGGCACGACGTCGCTCTTGCTGAACGGCTTCACCAGGTACGCCATGGCCCCGGCGTCCCGGGCCCGCTCGACGAGGTCGCGCTGCGAGAAGGCGGTGAGCATGAGGACCGGGGCGATGGACTCCTCGGCGATCTTCTCGGCGGCGGAGATCCCGTCGAGGACCGGCATCTTCACGTCCAGGATGACCAGGTCCGGCTTGTGCTCCCGGGCCAGCTCGACGGCCTGCTGCCCGTCGCCCGCCTCACCGACGACGGAGTAGCCCTCCTCCTCCAGCATCTCCTTGAGGTCGAGGCGGATGAGGGCCTCGTCCTCGGCGATGACGACGCGGGTCGTCAGCGGCGGGACGTGCGACTTGTCGTCGTCGACGGCGTCTACGGGCTGGGGCGACTCGGGGGTGGTCACGGGGCTCCTTGTTTCAGGGCAGGCGCTGCTGCGAAGCAGCCTACCTACCTGCTGCCGCCTTCTGTCACCAGGTACACTGCTGATCGGTCACCACGCCGGGTTGGCGCAATTGGTTGACGCGGAGGTCTCAAACACCTCTGTCCGAAAGGACATGTGGGTTCGAATCCCATACCCGGCACATCCTGCGGAGCGGATGTTCACTTTCGCGTGAACATCCGCTTTTTGCTGCTCAGACGCGTCGTTCTCCACCAAGAGTGGACGAGTGAACGTACACAGCACAGAAGTGCGCCAGAAGCCACACGCACCGTCCTGCCACCGATGCGACGCCACGGCACTCGACGAGCCCGCCTATGCGTATCTGCTCGGTCTCTACCTGGGCGACGGCCACATCAGCCAGCACTCTGCCCACCGGGCACCCAATCTCATGATCACGCTGGACGACACCTGGCCCGGCATCCAGAACGAAGCGGAAGAAGCGTTACGCAGGACCTTCCCGGACAACGCCACCTGCCGGGTCCGCAGGACCGGCTGCCACAACATCAAGGTGTACTCGAAGCACCTCGTCTGCTACTTCCCGCAGCACGGTCCGGGCAGGAAGCACGAGCGCGCGATCGTCCTGGAGTCCTGGCAGCAGAAGATCGTCGACGCCCATCCCTGGCAGCTCGTCCGAGGTCTCATCCACTCCGACGGCTGTCGGCTCACCAACTGGACGACTCGCGTGGTCGGCGGTGAACGCAAGCGCTACGAATATCCCCGCTACTGGTTCACCAACGTCTCCGACGACATCCGCCGCCTCTACACCGATACCCTCGACGCGCTCGGCATCACCTGGACGCACTGCCAGCGCGCGGGCAAGCCCTACAACATCTCCGTAGCCCGACGGGCATCCGTAACCCTCATGGATGCGCACGTCGGGCCGAAATACTGAGCCGCCCTACTTCGGGCTGTCGTCCTCGCCGATGTGGTGGACGCGGACCAGGTTCGTCGAGCCCGCGACGCCGGGCGGGGAGCCGGCCGTGATCACGACCACGTCGCCCTTCGCGCAGCGGCCGATGCGCAGGAGCTGTTCGTCGACCTGGGCGACCATCGCGTCCGTGGAGTCGACCTTCGGGCCGAGGAAGGTCTCGACGCCCCAGGTGAGGTTGAGCTGGGCGCGGGTCGCTTCGTCGGGGGTGAAGGCGAGGAGCGGGATGGGTGAGCGGTAGCGGGAGAGGCGCTTGACGGTGTCGCCGCTCTGGGTGAAGGCGACGAGGAACTTCGCGCCGAGGAAGTCGCCCATCTCGGCGGCGGCCCTCGCGACGGCTCCGCCCTGGGTGCGGGGCTTGTTGCGTTCGGTGAGGGGCGGGAGGCCCTTGGCGAGGAGGTCTTCCTCGGCGGCCTCGACGATGCGGGACATGGTCCGCACGGTCTCGATGGGGTACTTGCCGACGCTGGTCTCGCCGGAGAGCATCACCGCGTCGGTGCCGTCGATGATCGCGTTGGCGACGTCGGAGGCTTCGGCGCGGGTGGGGCGGGAGTTGTCGATCATCGAGTCGAGCATCTGGGTGGCGACGATGACCGGTTTGGCGTTGCGCTTGGCGAGTTTGACGGCGCGCTTCTGGACGATCGGGACCTGTTCCAGGGGCATTTCGACGCCGAGGTCGCCGCGGGCGACCATGATGCCGTCGAAGGCGGCGACGATGTCGTCGATGTTGTCGACGGCCTGGGGTTTTTCCACCTTGGCGATGACGGGGAGGCGGCGGTCTTCTTCGTCCATGATGCGGTGGACGTCGTCGATGTCGCGTCCGGTGCGGACGAAGGAGAGGGCGATGATGTCGGCGCCGGTGCGCAGGGCCCAGCGGAGGTCGTCGATGTCCTTCTCGGAGAGGGCGGGGACGGAGACGGCGACGCCGGGGAGGTTGAGTCCCTTGTTGTCGGAGACCATGCCGCCTTCGATGACGGTGGTGTGGACGCGGGGGCCGTCGACGCCGGTGACTTCGAGGGTGACGCGGCCGTCGTCGACGAGGATGCGTTCGCCGGTGGTGACGTCGGCGGCGAGTCCGTCGTAGGTGGTGCCGCAGATGTCGCCGGTGCCTTGGCCTTCGAGGGGTTCGACGGTGATGGTGAAGGTGTCGCCGCGTTCAAGGAGTACGGGGCCTTCGCGGAAGCGTCCGAGGCGGATCTTCGGGCCTTGAAGGTCGGCGAGGATGCCGACGCTGCGGCCGGTTTCCTCGGACGCCTTGCGCACGTGGTGGTAGCGCTCTTCGTGTTCGGCGTAGCTGCCGTGGCTGAGGTTGAAGCGGGCGATGTCCATTCCCGCTTCGACCAGGGCCTTGATCTGGTCGTATGAGTCGGTGGCGGGTCCCAGGGTACAAACGATTTTCGCTCGGCGCATAGGTCGAGCCTAAACCTTACCTACGGGTAGGTATTTGGCTCCGTATGACACCTCAACAACCTTTGAGTGAAGGGTTATTGACAAGTGTTGAATTGTGCGGCGGCCCGCTCTGATGAGCGTTTATCCGAGGTTCGGGGGGATGAGGGTGAAGGCCGCTTCGACCTGGGCGTCGACGTTCTGGCGTACGGGTTCGAGGTCGACGGGGGCGGCGTCGGCGGCGCTTTCCGCGCGGGCGGAGCGCATGACGCCGGCGCCGCCGTAGGTCGCGGTGGCGAAGGTGGCTCCGCCGACGCTTCCGGTGTCGCTGAGTTCGAGGAGGGCGCCGATGCGGGTGTCGAGGGCTTCGGCGTATTCGCGGGCGCGCTGGAGCGCTTCCTGGACGGCCTGGCGGCGGGCGGCGGCGTGGTGGGGGAGGTGGGGCGCAGGGCCCACCAGGGGCCGTCGACGCGGATGAGTTCCTGGTCGGCGAGGCGGGCGACGAGTTCGCCGAGGACGGTGAAGTCGCTGAGGGTGGCGGCGAGTTGGATGCTGCCGTGGTAGGCGCGGATGCGTTCGCCGCGGCCGTGGCGGGTGAGTTCGGGGCGGATGGTGAGGGTGCCGGTTTCGAGTTTTTCGACGGCGTCGCCGTAGCCCTTGATGAGGTCGAGGGTGGTGGCGTTGCGGCGGGTGAGGTCGTCGAGGGTGGTGCGGCGGTCGGTGTTGCGGGCGGTGAGGGTGACGGCGATGCGGGCGATCTCGGGGTCGACTTCGAGGTGGGCTTCGCCGCGGACGGTGACGCGGGGGGTGGTGGGGGTGCCGTGGGAGGGGTGGGGTGCGGGGGTGGCGGTTTCGGTCATGTGTTCACTGTGGCACGGCGGGTGGTGCCGCGGGGTGTGTGTCGGGTGGTCATCAGATCGAAACCCGCGCGGGGTGTTGCGGGTGTGGGGTGCTGGGCCAGAATCTACGCGCGTTGCCGTACTGAACGAGGAGTGAAGAGATGCCGTTGAACCGTAGGACGTTTCTGGGCCGTTCGGCCGCCGCGGGTGCGGGTGTGGCGATGGCGGGCGGTGCGGTCGTGGGCTCGGCCGGTGCGGCGCAGGCCTCGGGGCGGGGCCACGGGCATGGTCATGGACGGCCTGCGAAGCGGTACTCGTTCACGGTGATGGGTACGACGGACCTGCACGGGAACGTCTTCAACTGGGACTACTTCACGGACAAGGAGTACGACGACTCCGCGCACAACGACGTCGGTCTGGCGAAGATCTCGACGCTGGTGGATCAGGTGCGCCGGGAGAAGGGGCGCCGGAACACGCTGCTGATCGACGCGGGTGACACGATCCAGGGCACGCAGTTGTCGTACTACTACGCGAAGGTCGATCCGATCACGGCGCGGCGTGGTCCGGTGCATCCGATGGCGCGGGCGATGAACGCGATCGGTTACGACGCGGCGGCGCTCGGGAACCACGAGTTCAATTACGGCATTCCGGTGCTGCGGAAATTCGAGGAGCAGTGCGATTTCCCGCTGCTGGGGGCGAATGCGCTGGATGCGAAGACGTTGCGGCCGGCGTTCGCCCCGTATGTGATCAAGCGGATGCACACGCCGTGCGGGCGTGATGTGCGGGTGGCGGTGCTGGGGCTGACGAATCCCGGTATCGCGATCTGGGACAAGGCGAATGTGGGCGGGAAGATGGTGTTCCCGGGTCTGGAGGAGCAGGCGGCGAAGTGGGTGCCGAAGCTGCGGTCGATGGGTGCGGACGTGGTGATCGTCTCCGCGCATTCGGGTTCTTCGGGGACGTCGTCGTGGGGTGACCAGTTGCCGTATGTGGAGAACGCGGCGGCTCTGGTGGCGGAGCAGGTGCCGGGGATCGACGCGATTCTGGTGGGTCACGCGCATGTGGAGATCGCCGAGCACTTCGTGACGAACAAGGAGACCGGCAAGCGGGTCGTGCTGTCGGAGCCGGCGAAGTGGGGGCAGCGGCTGACGCTGTTCGACTTCGATCTGGTGTGGGAGAAGGGCCGCTGGTCGGTGGAGAGGGCCGGGTCCCGGGTGCTGAACTCCAACACGGTGCCGGAGGACCCGGAGGTGACGTCGCTGCTGCGCCGCGAGCACCGCAAGGTGGTGGAGTACGTCAACCAGGTGATCGGTACGTCGGTGGTGGCGATGTCGACGGCGGACGCGCCGTGGAAGGACGAGCCGATCATCGATCTGATCAACCAGGTGCAGACGGAGACGGTGAAGGCGGCGCTGGCGGGCGGGGGTACGCGTCGCTGCCGGTGCTGTCGCAGGCGTCGTGCTTCTCGCGTACGGCGGGGATTCCGGCCGGTGAGGTGACGATCAAGGACGCGGCGGGGCTGTATCCGTTCGAGAACACGCTGGAGGCGCGGCTGATCACGGGTGCCCAGCTGAAGGACTATCTGGAGTATTCGGCGCGGTATTACGTGCGGACGGCTGCGGGCGGTCCGGTGGACACGGCGAAGCTGACGAACGCGGACGGGATTCCGGACTACAACTATGACGCGGTGTCGGGTGTGACGTACGAGATCGACATCGCGCAGCCGGCGGGTTCGCGGATCGTGGGTCTGTCGTTCGAGGGCAAGGCGATCGATCCGGCGGCGCGGTTCGTGTTCGCGGTGAACAACTACCGGGCGAGCGGTGGGGGGAACTTCCCGCATGTGCCGGGTGCGCAGCAGCTGTGGGCGAATTCGGACGAGATCCGGAACACGATCATCGGGTGGGTGCGGGCGAAGGGTTCGGTGGACCCGGCGGCGTTCGCTTCGGTGGGGTGGCGGCTGACGCGTGAGGGGTCGCCGGTCTTCCCGTAGCGCTGGTCGGTTCGTTCGGCCCGGGTCTCCCTGTGTGGGGCCCGGGCCGTTCGTTGTCCCGGGCCCCTAGAGGGTCTGGCTCAGGGGGACGAGTGCGGGGCTCTGGGCGGGGATGGCCGGGGGGTGGGGGGTGAGGCCGAAGGTGGTGAAGGCGGTGCGTTCGGGGAGGGGGTAGGGGTTGGCGCCGGTGAGGTTGTTGAGGATGGTGGCGCTGCGCCAGGCGGCGAGGCCGAGGTCGGGGGCGCCGACTCCGTGGGTGTGGCGTTCGGCGTTCTGTACGTAGACGTGTCCGGTGACGGCGGGGTCGAGGACGAGGCGGTACTGGTCGTCGATGCGGGGGCGTTGGGAGGCGTCGCGGCGGAGGTAGGGGCCGAGGCCGCCGAGGAGGGCGTCGAGGGGACGTTCGCGGTAGCCGGTGGCGAGGATGACGGCGTCGGTGGTGAGGCGGGAGCGGGTGCCTTGCTGGGTGTGTTCGAGGTGGAGTTCGACGCGGGTGTTGGCGAGGCGTCCGGCGGTGCGGACGTGGACGCCGGGGGTGAGGGTGGCGTCGGGCCAGCCGCCGTGGAGGGTGCGGCGGTAGAGCTCGTCGTGGATGGCGGCGATGGTGTCGGCGTCGATGCCTTTGTGGAGCTGCCACTGTCGGGGGACGAGTTCGTCGCGGGCGGATTCGGGGAGCGCGTGGAAGTAGCGGCTGTAGTCGGGGGTGAAGTGCTCCAGGCCGAGCTTCGAATATTCCATGGGGGCGAAGGCCTGGGTGCGGGCGAGCCAGTGGATCTTCTCGGCGCCTTCGGGGCGGGCCCGCAGGAGGTCGAGGAAGATCTCGGCGCCGGACTGGCCGGATCCGATGACGGTGATGTGGTCGGCGGTGAGGAGCCGTTCGCGGTGGCGGAGATAGTCGGCGGAGTGGAGTACGGGGACGGCTTCGGCTTCGGCGAGGGGTTTGAGGGGTTCGGGGACGAAGGGTTCGGTGCCGATGCCGAGAGCGATGTGGCGGGTGTAGGCGCGGCCGAGTGCTTCGGCTTCGCCGTCGCGGTCGAGTTGGGTGAAGTCGACTTCGAAGAGGGCGCGGTCGGTGTTCCAGCGGACGGCGTCGACCTGGTGGCCGAAGTGGAGGCCGGGGAGTTGTTCGGTGACCCAGCGGCAGTAGGCGTCGTACTCGGCTCGTTGGATGTGGAAACGCTCGGCGAAGTAGAAGGGGAAGAGGCGGTCGCGGGTGCGGAGGTAGTTGAGGAAGCTCCAGGGGCTGGTGGGGTCGGCGAGGGTGACGAGGTCGGCGAGGAAGGGGACTTGGAGGCTGGCACCGTCGAGGAGGAGGCCGGGGTGCCAGTGGAAGGCGGGGCGTTGTTCGTAGAAGGTCGCGGCGAGGGGGCGGGGGTCGCCTGGGGTGGCGGGGATGTCGTGGGCGAGGGCCGCGAGGGAGAGGTTGAAGGGGCCGATGCCGATGCCGACGAGGTCGTGTGGCTGGTCGGGTTCGTGGGCGGGCCGGTCGGTCATCGCGGGGTGTCGCCTTCCGTGGGGTGAGGGGTGGGGTGAGGGGCGGGTGGGGTGGGGCGGGGGTGGGAGTCGGTGCGGCTTCCGGGGCTTCCGGTGCGGGTGGGGTCTACGGGGCGGCGTCCGGTGCGGGCGGTGTGGCCCCCGGTGCGGCTGACGGGGCTTCCGGTGCGGCTGACGGGGCTTCCGGTGCGGCTGACGGGGCTTCCGGTGCGGGCGGTGTGGCCCCCGGTGCGGCTGACGGGGCGTCCGGTGCGGGCGGTGTGACCTCCGGTGCGGCTGACGGGGCTTCCGGTGCGGGCGGGCCGGTGAGGAGGTCGGCCGGTGAGCCCGTGAGGAGGTCGGCCGGTGAGCCCGTGAGGGGGTGGGCCGGTGGGCCGGTGAGGAGGTCGGTGGTGGTGCCGGTGACCAGGTTCAGGAGGGCTTGGAGGTCCTGGGGGGTGGTGTGGGGGTTGAGGAGGGTCGCCTTGAGCCAGAGGCGGCCTTCGGCGTGGGCGCGGCCGAGGACGGCGTGGCCGCGTTGGAGGAGGGTGCGGCGGACGGTGGCGACGGTGTGGTCGTCGGCACCGGTGGGGCGGAAGAGGACGGTGCTGATGGTGGGGCGGTCGTAGAGGTCGAGGGCGGGGGTTTTGGTGATGAGGTCGGCGAGGTGGTGTGCGGTGGCGATGGTGCGGTCGACGAGGTCGGCGAGTCCGGTGCGGCCGAGCGCCTGGAGGGTGACGGCGATCTTGAGGGCGTCGGGGCGGCGGGTGGTGCGCAGGGAGCGGCCGAGGAGGTCGGGGAGGCCGGCTTCGGTGTCGTCGTCGGCGTTGAGGTAGGGGGCGTGGTGGTGGAGGGGGGCGAGGTGGTGGTGTTCGGGTACGGCGAGGAGGCCGGCGGATGCGGGCTGCCAGCCGAGTTTGTGGAGGTCGAGGGTGACGCTGTGGGCGCGGTCGAGGCCGTGGAGGAGGGGGCGGTGGGTGGGGCTGAGGAGGAGTGGTCCTCCGTAGGCGGCGTCGATGTGGAGGTCGGCGTCGTGGGTGGTGCAGAGGTCGGCGATGGCGTCGAGGGGGTCGATCTCGCCGGTGTCGGTGGTGCCGGCGGTGGCGACGACGAGGAGGGGGCGGTGGAGTTGGGTGAGGGCGTCGTCGAGGGCGGTGAGGTCGAGGGTGCCGGTGGGGGCGGGTACGACGACGGGTTCGGGGAGTCCGAGGAGCCAGGCGGCGCGGGCGATGCTGTGGTGGGCGTTGGCGCCGCAGACGGTCTGGACGGGGCCGTGGCGTTCGCGGGCGAGGAGCAGGGCGAGCTGGTTGGCCTCGGTGCCGCCGGTGGTGATGACGGCGTCGGGTGAGGGGGCGTGGGGGTAGATCTCGGTGGCGAGTGCGCTGGTGACGTCGGCTTCGAGGGCGGAGGCGGCGGGGGCCTGGTCCCAGGAGTCCATGGAGGGGTTGAGGGCGCTGGCGGCGAGGTCGGCGGCTGCTGCCAGGGCGAGGGGCGGGGTGTGCAGGTGGGCGGCGCAGTGGGGGTGGGCGGGGTCGGCGGCGCCTTGGGCGAGGGCGGTGACGAGGGCGCGCAGGGCGTGGTGGGGGCCGGTGCCGTGGTCGGGGATGAGGGGGTGGGTGGCGGTGCGGGTGCGGGGGGTGACGGTGTCGGGTCCGCCGGCGGGGAGGGGTCCGCCGCGGAGGGCCGCGCCGTCGTGGAGTGCGGCGAGGACGGTGTCGAGGAGGGGGCGCAGTGCGGCGGGGCCTGCGGTGCCTCCGGCGAGGGGCGGGGTGGGCATGGGTGGGGTGGTCCTTCGGGTGCGCGGGGGTGGACATGCCAGCTTGTCCCTGGTTTCGGGTGGCGCGGCCGAAGAGCCCAACGATTCGAACTCGAAAGGGGTACTGGCGGCCGGAGGGGCCGGGTCGGGGCGGGCGGGGGTGGTATCGGTGTGCGATTTCGGGACCGGTGTGCGGGGCAACCCCCGAGCCGGTGTGCGGGGCAACCCCCGAGCAGGTGTGCGGGGCCCCCAGCCCGGTGTGCGGGGTTGCCCGCCTGCCCAATGAGTGAAGGGCAGATTTATGCGGTTCACTCCGTGCTGTGCACCTGAGGCGAGAGCGCCGCCGCATGCCGCACGCTGCGGGCAGCGTCGGCAGAGGCCGGTACGGGAACGGATCGGCGGTGGTGTTCGCGGGCAGCGCGGTGGTGCGGGGCGATGCCGACGAGGGCGGCAGGAGCCTCTGCGTCACGCTGCCGCTGCGGCGCGGCCTTCGGTGGCCCTCGGGTGCACGCCCGGGGTGCGAAGGCGCGGGGGTGAACCCGGGCGCGGTCTCGGAGGTGCCGGCCGACCTGCGGTCGGACGGCGACGGCCCGGACGGTGTTCGCCCGGGCCGTCAGGACTCCCCTGGAGGTCAGCCGGTGGCCGACGTCCGTACGGCGAGGGCGCGGCGGAGGTCGTCGAGCTGGTCGACGAGCTTGCGGCGCAGGGCGGGGATGAGCTCGGGGTCCTCCAGGGCCCGGGTGCCGGTGGCGAGGCTGGCGGAGTCGATGGCGTACGCGGGGAAGGCGTACCGTCCGGCGGCCTCGGCGATGGCGGGGCCCCGGCGGGCGGCGAGTGCGATGGCGTCCGGGTAGAAGCGGGCCACGTAGTCGCCGGTCAGCTCTTCCTGTCCGGGCTGCCAGAAGCCCTGGGCGGTGGCGGTGAAGAGGTAGTTGGACAGGGTGTCGTCGGTGAACAGGGCGTCCCAGGCGGCGGCCTTGGCCTCGGGGGTGGGGAGCGCGGCGCGGCAGCGGGCGGCGCCTTCGCGGCCGGTGGCGCTGGGGTCCGCCGCCAGTTCGGTGGCGATGGCGGTCTCGTCGGTGGCGCCGAGGACGGCGAGCCGGGTGAGGATGCGCCAGCGCAGCTCGGGGTCGAGCTCGGGTCCGCCGTGGACGGTGCCTTCGTCGAGCCAGCTGCGGAGCGTGTCGGGCTGGGTGGCGGCGTCGATGAAGTGGCGTACGGCGATGAGGCGGAGGCCCGGCTGTGAGCCGTCCTCGGTGCGGCGGATGAGGTCGCGGCAGAGGTCGGTGAGGGTGGCGCGGGCGGCGGGCAGGTCCTCGGGGACGGTGTAGCGGTCGACGACCTGGCCGGCGGCGAAGGACAGGACGCCCTGGACGAGCGCGAGGTCCGTCTCGTACGGGAGGTGGGTGCGGGCGGCCGTGAGGTAGGTGGCCGGGGGAGTTCGGCGTCGCGGACCATGTCGCGGGCGGTGTTCCACAGGACGGCCCGGGTGAGGGCGTCGGGGATGCCGGAGAGGCCGGCCAGGACGGTGTCCCAGGAGGCGGTGTCCAGGCGGATCTTGGCGTAGGTGAGGTCGCCGTCGTTGAGGACGACGAGGGCGGGGCGGCGGCCGGGGCGGACGACGGGGGTTCCGTCGCCGGGTACGTCGGTCTCGAAGCGGTCGCGCAGGGCGAGGTGGCCGGGGCCTGCCTGGGTGTTCAGGGCGTGGTCGTAGGCGGCGACGGTGATGCGGTGGGGGCGGGAGCCGTCGCGGGTGACGGTGAGGGCCCAGGACTGGCCGTTGCCGTTCGCCGGGGTTCCGGCCGGTTCGGCGGGCGCGGGGGTGCCGACCTCGGCGGTGAGGGTGTCGATGCCGGTGGTGCGCAGCCACTGTCCGGCCCAGGCGTGGACGTCGCGGTCGGTGGCGGAGGCCAGGTTGTCGATGAAGTCGGCGAGGGTGGCGTTGGCGAACCTGTGGCGGGCGAAGTGGGCGTTGATGCCGGCCAGGAAGTCCTTCTCGCCGAGCCAGGCGACGAGTTGGCGGAGGGCGGAGGCGCCCTTGGCGTAGCTGATGCCGTCGAAGTTGAGGAGGGCGGAGGCGGTGTCGGGGACGGCGTCGGGGTCGGGGGCGACGGGGTGGGTGGAGGGGCGCTGGTCGGCGTCGTAGCCCCAGCCCTTGCGGGCGACGCCGAAGTCGACCCAGGTGTCGGTGAACCGCGTGGCTTCGGTGAGGGTCTGGTAGCCCATGTACTCGGCGAAGGACTCGTTCAGCCAGATGTCGTCCCACCAGGTCAGGGTGACGAGGTCGCCGAACCACATGTGGGCCATCTCGTGGGCGATGACCATGGCGCGGGTCTGGCGCTCGGTGTCGGTGACGGCGGAGCGGTAGACGAACTCGTCGCGGAAGGTGACGAGTCCGGGGTTCTCCATGGCGCCGGCGTTGAACTCGGGGACGAAGGCCTGGTCGTAGGAGTCGAACGGGTAGGGCTCGTCGAACTTCTCGTGGTAGCGGTCGTAGCAGGCGCGGGTGATGTCGAGGATCTCGTCGGCGTCGGCGTCCAGGTAAGGGGCGAGGGAGCGGCGGCAGTGGATGCCGAAGGGCAGTCCGGCGTGCTCGGTGGTGATCGAGTGCCAGGGTCCGGCGGCGATCGCGACGAGGTAGGTGGAGATGAGGGGGTGGGGGCGATGGTCCAGCGCCCTCCCCCGTGCGTTCGGCGATGCCGTTGCCGAGGACGGTCCAGCGTTCTGGGGCGGTGACGTCGATGGCGAAGACGGACTTGAGGTCGGGTTGGTCGAAGGCGGCGAAGACGCGCTGGACGTCCTCCATGAACAGCTGGGTGTAGAGGTAGGTCTCGCCGTCGGTGGGGTCGGTGAAGCGGTGCATGCCCTCGCCGGTGCGGGAGTAGTGCATCGCGGCGTCGACGCGCAGTTCGTGGGGGCCGGCGGTGAGCCCGGTGAGGGGGTAGCGGTTGCCGTCGAGGAGGGCGGGGTCCAGGGGCTGTCCGTCGAGACTGATCGAGCGCAGGGTGGCGGGCTTGACCTCGACGAAGGTGTCTCCGGCCGCGCGGGCGGTGAACCGGATGGCGGTGGCGGAGTCGAAGGTCTCCTCGCCGGTGGTGAGGTCGAGGGCGATCGTGTACCGCTCCACGTCGAGGATCTGGGCTCGGGTCTGCGCTTCGTCGCGCGTCAGTACGGACATGGCCCCATGCTGCCGTACGGGGAACGGCGGGCGCAGCGGGGTTCTCCCTGGGCGGACGGGCGGGCGGGTGGCGTGTTCGTGCCGGGTGGATACCCGGGGGGCTGTTGCCGCTTACCATCTCCTCGGCGCGGCACACCGAGTACCGAGGACGTCCCTCATGACGCTCACGCCTGCGCCCGAACCTGTCGTTCCGAGACCTGGGCCCGAGTTCCGGCCCATCGCGGCCGGTCCCCGGTCACCGGAGTCGCCGCACGGACCTGGTGCCGGTCCCTGTGCCGGCCCCGGCCCTGGTGCCGGTCCCGGTCGCGATACCGGCCACGGTCCTGATGCCGGCCCCGCTCCCCTGCTGCCGCGGGCCGTCTGCGAGGCGGCGCTGACCGCGCTGCTGCTGTTCCTGATCGTGACGGCGGTGCGGTGGCTCGTCGGGCCGGACCCGGGGGCGGCCGTCGCCCGTCCGTGGGTGCTGGGCGGTGTCGTCGGGACCGTGCTCGCCCTGTTCATGCTGTCCCCGCCCGGCCGGTGCTCGGGCGGCCATCTGAACCCGGCCGTCACCCTCGCCCTGTGGCGGCTCGGGGTCTTCCCCGGCCGCGAGGTCGTGCCGTACGCCGTGGCCCAGATGGCCGGGTCGGTGTTCGGGGTGTGGTGCGCGGGGCTGGTGTGGGGTCCGGTCACCGGGCGCCCGCCGGTCCGCCACGCCTCGGTGCGGGCCGATCCGGCGTGGGGCGACGCGGCGGTCCTGGCGGCCGAGGCGGGGGTCCTGGCCGGGTCGACGCTGATGCTCGCCGCGCTGCTCGCGTCCCCGGGCGGGCGCCGGGTCCTGCCGTACGCGGTGGGGCTGACGACGGCCCTGGTCATCGGGGTGCTCGGTCCGCTGAGCGGCGGATCGGCGAACCCCGCGCGGCAGTTCGGCCCGGCGCTGCTGGCCGGGGACACCGGGCGGCTGTGGGTGTACGTGCTCGGGCCGGCCCTGGGGGCGGTGCTCGGCGCGTGGCTCGCGGGGCGGACGGAACTGCGGCGGCCGCCCCGGTAGCCGCTCAGGCGTTCCGCGCCTGGCCACTCTCCGCCTGGCCGTTCTCTGCCCGGCCGCTCTCCACCTGGCCGTTCTCCGCTTCCTCGGCGATGCGCTCGTGGTGGCGGATCACCTCGGCGATGATGAAGTTCAGCAGCTTCTCGGCGAACGCCGGGTCCAGGTTGGCGCTCTGGGCCAGTTCCCTGAGCCGGGCGATCTGGCGGGTCTCGCGGGCGGGGTCGGCGGGCGGCAGCTTGTGGTCGGCCTTGAGGCGGCCGACCTGCTGGGTGGCCTTGAAGCGTTCGGCCAGCATGTGGACGACGGCGGCGTCGATGTTGTCGATGCTCTCGCGCAGCCGGTCCAGCTCGGCCCGGACGGTCGCGTCGATCTCGCTCGTACTCATGGTCAGCGAGCTTAGACGTCCGCCTTCACGGCCCGATCGTCGGCGGGTCGTCGGGGTCGGGCACCCGGTCGCTCCAGCCGCCGGGCACGGTGCGGCCCTGCTGTTCGCGGAAGCGGACGGGGGCGGTGCCGACCCGGCGGGCGAAGAGCCGGGAGAAGTAGGCGGGGTCGTCGTAGCCGACGCGGCGGGCCACGGCGGCGACCGGGAGGTCGGTGGCGGCGAGGAGTTCCTTGGCCCGGCCGAGGCGGATGCCGAGCAGGTAGTCCTTGGGGCTGCATCCGGCGCCGCGCCGTACGGCCGTGCGCAGTTCGGCGGGGGTCATGCCGTGCCGGGAGGCGTGCTGGGCGACGGTGAGCGGCTGGTAGGCGTCGCGGGCGAGCGCCTGGAGCACCGGGTCGCCGTCGGGGCCGATGTCGGCGCGGGCGCGGCGCAGGGAGACGAGGAGTTCGTGGACGGCGGCCCCGGTCTCGACCTCCAGGAGGGGGTTGCCGCGGCGGGCGGCGCGCACGATGCGTCCGACGGCGGCGCGCGGGGCGGCGGTGTCGGCGAGCGGGACGAGGGGGCGTTCGGGTTCGATGTAGCCGAGTTCGGTGTACGTGGCGGTGGCGGGGCCGGTGAAGTCGACGAAGCTCTCGTCCCAGCCGGTGCCGGGGTCGGCGCCGTAGTGGTGGGGGTGCCGGGGGTCAGCCAGATGAGGCTGGGGCCGGTGACGGGGGTGCGGCGGCCGTCGGGGCCCTTGAACCAGCCGGTGCCGGAGTTGACGATCACGGCGACGTGGTGGTCGAGGGTGCGGGGTCCGACGGTGGGCAGCGCCCCGTGCTGGAGGCCGACGCCGAGGCAGACGAGGCCCAGGCGGTGGTGGAGCGGGCTCGGGGTGAAGAAGCGCATCCAGGTGTGGTAGGTCACGGTCTTCCCCTCCCAGGTGGTGCTGCGCCGCCGGACACGGCCGGTCCGCCGCGTCCCGTCGACAGCGATCTGCGTCCAATCAACAGCGATCTTTGTCCATGGACCCGGTGCGCGCCAGAGGTGACAGTGGTCGGACCAATCGACCCGGGGGCCGCCGGGTGCGGCCGAGCACAGGAGCGTAACTGCGCCATGACCGACTTCACCGTGGGGGACGACGGGTTCCGGTTCGACGGGCAGCCCGTACGGCTGCTGTCGGGCGCCCTGCACTACTTCCGGGTGCACGAGGAGCAGTGGGAGCACCGGCTCGCGATGCTTGCCGCGATGGGCCTGAACTGCGTCGAGACGTACGTACCGTGGAATCTGCACGAGCCCCGGGAGGGCGAGGTACGGGACGTGGGGGCGCTCGGCCGGTTCCTGGACGCGGTGGAGCGGGCGGGGCTGTGGGCGATCGTGCGGCCGGGTCCGTACATCTGCGCCGAGTGGGAGAACGGCGGCCTGCCGGTGTGGGTGACGGGCCGGTTCGGGCGGCGGGTGCGGACCCGGGACGCGGAGTACCGGGCGGTGGTGGAGCGGTGGTTCCGGGAGCTGCTGCCGCAGGTGGTGCAACGGCAGGTGACGCGGGGCGGTCCGGTGATCCTCGTCCAGGCGGAGAACGAGTACGGGAGTTTCGGCAGCGACGCGGTGTATCTGGAGTGGCTGGCGGGGCTGTTGCGGGGGTGCGGGGTGACGGTCCCGCTGTTCACGTCGGACGGCCCGGAGGACCACATGCTGACCGGGGGTTCGGTGCCGGGGCTGCTCGCGACGGCGAACTTCGGTTCGGGGGCGCGGGAGGGTTTCGGGGTGTTGCGCCGGCATCAGCCGAAGGGCCCGTTGATGTGCATGGAGTTCTGGTGCGGCTGGTTCGACCACTGGGGGGCCGAACCGGTGCTGCGGGACGCGGAGGAGGCGGCGGGGGCGCTGCGGGAGATCCTGGAGTGCGGGGCGTCGGTGAACGTCTACATGGCGCACGGCGGGACGAACTTCGCGGGCTGGGCCGGGGCGAATCGCGGTGGCCCGGTGCAGGACGGGGAGTTCCAGCCGACGGTGACGTCGTACGACTACGACGCGCCGGTCGACGAGTACGGGCGGGCCACGGAGAAGTTCCACCTGTTCCGGAAGGTGCTGGAGGGGTACGCGCAGGGGCCGTTGCCCGCGCTGCCGCCGGAGCCGCGGGGTCTCGCCGGGCCGGTGCGGGTGGAGTTGACCGGGTGGGCGGGGCTCGGGGACGTAACAGAGGCGCTGGGCGATCCGGAGACGGAGTCGGGGGTGCCGCCGACCTTCGAGGAGCTGGGCGTGGACCGGGGTCTGGTGCGCTACCGGGTGGCGGTGCCGGGGCCGCGCCAGGCGTATCCGCTGGGTGCCTCGGGGCTGCGGGACCGGGCGGTGGTGTCCGTGGACGGGGTGCGGGCCGGGGTGCTGACCGAGGAGTCGGGCACGCTGCCGGAGCCGGTGGCGGGGCCCGCGGAGGTCGAGCTGTGGGTGGAGTCGCTGGGCCGGGTCAACTACGGGCCGCGCCTCGGTGAGCCGAAGGGGGTCACGGGCGGGGTGCTGCACGAGCGGCAGTATCTGCACGGGGTACGGGCCCGGGGGCTGCGGCTGGACGCGTTCGAGACGCCGGGCGCGGTGGCGGCGCTCCGGTTCGAACCGGTGGAGGCCGCCGCGGGGGCGGGCGACGCGGGCCGGACGGGGCTGTTCCGGGGGAGTTCACGGTCGAGGGCGCGGCGGGTCTCGGCCACGCGGGGCTTGAACTGCCGGGCTGGACGCGCGGGTTCGTCTGGGTGAACGGCTTCTGCCTGGGCCGGTACTGGTCGGCGGGCCCGCAGCGGATCCTGTACGTGCCGGGTCCGGTGCTCCGGGAGGGCGCCAACGAGGTGTGGGTGCTGGAGCTGGAGGACGCGGGCGGGCCGTGGGTGGAACTGGGTCCGGGGGCGCCCGTTCGAGCGGGCGCCCCCGGGGTGGATCAGCGGTGATCAGCGGCAGGCTCCGACCGGGTCAGAGCGAGTCGGCCGCGGAGGCGATGTCGGCCGCGAAGTGCGAGACCTGGGTGTAGACGCCCGGGTAGTTCGGTCGGGCGCAGCCCTGGCCCCAGCTCACGATGCCGACCTGGACCCACTCGTCGGAGTCGTCCCTGCGGAACATCGGGCCGCCGGAGTCGCCCTGGCAGCTGTCGACGCCGCCGGTGTCGAGGAGGCCGGCGCACAGCTCCTCGTCGGCGACGAGGTTGCTGTAGGCGCCCTGGCAGTCGGAGTCGGAGACGAACGGGACGTCGGCCTTGAGGAGGTGGCGCTGCTGGCTGCCGCCTTCCTTGTCGGCGCCCCAGCCCGCGACGGTGAAGGTGCCCTCGTCGTGGGTGGCGTCAGTGGCGATCTTCAGGGTGGGCTGGTCGATCGGCTTGTCGAGCTTGATGAGCGCCCAGTCCTTGCCGGTGCCGTTGTAGCCCGGGGCCTGGAGGACCTTGGTCGAGTTGACCGTGATCGCGTCGGGCGACTCGAGGTCGGCGACGCCGCCGGTCACGGAGATCGAGGTGTTGTCGCCCGAACCGTCCACGCAGTGGGCGGCGGTGAGGACGATGTCCTGGGTGTAGAGCGAACCGCCGCAGCCCATGGAGAGCCGGACCATGAACGGGAACTCGCCCTGCTCGGCGCGTTCCCCGCCGACGATCGGCTGGGGGGCGGCGGAGGCCGGCTGGAGGCTGACGGTCGCGAGGGCGACGGCGGCCAGGGCGACGGAACACCTTTTCAGCGCACTCAGAAGCTTCACAGATGCCTGCTTTCGTGGGGGGATTTCGTGTGGGGGGTTGCTGTGGGAGGTTGCCGTACCGCGTTGCCGTGCAGGAGTCCCTGTACGGAGAGCTGGACGTGCGGGCGTACTGCGGGTCGCGCGGTCCGGCGCGCGTACCCCTGTCGGGTGACGACCTCCGGCACGGAAGCCGAATTCGTCATGTACTCGACAAGAACACTCCGATTATCGGTATCGAGTGACCGCTGACACAAGGTGCAGTTTTCGGCCAAGATCACCCGGCGGCTTTCCGGCCCCGCTCCCCGCCCGGCATGCGGTCTTTCCGGCCCCTCTCCCCCGCCGGGCATACAGTGGAGATCCGTCGACCGTCGCGGATGGGGGATTCCGGCGTGACGAACAGTCCTCCGGGCGCACCCGTCGCCCACGGCTTCCCGCATCTGGACACGGTCCGCTCCGCCGTCACGGCGCTCTACCGGCGGCTCTCGGCGGACGGCGTCCGCGCCTATGCCACCAGCCTCGCGCCCGTCGACGCCGCGTTCGCGGACGAGGACGATCTGCATCTGGGAGCCCAGCGGGTGGCGCGTTCCCTGGTCCAGCATCTGCGCCTCCCCGACGCCCGGATGATCGTCGGGTTCCGCGCGATGGAGCACGCCGCGAGCGTGGAACTGACGGCGGGCCCCGAGTACTTCATCGAGCTGAACGACCGCTTCCGCACCCACCGCAGGGACATCGGCGCGGCGCTCGCGCACGAGATCACCCATGTGCTGCTGCACCGGCTCGGCCTGGAGTTCCCCGGCACCCGCGCCAACGAGATCCTGACGGACACGACGACGGCCTACCTCGGCACGGGCTGGCTGCTGCTGGACGCGTTCCGGGAGGACGCGACGTCCCGCCAGAAGCTCGGCTATCTGACCCCGGAGGAGTTCGGATACGTCCTGGCCAAGCGGGCGTTCGCCTTCGACGAGGACCCCTCCCCGTGGTTCACCAGCCCCCAGGCGTACACCGCGTACACCAAGGGGCGTCAGCGGGCGCTGGAGGATCTGCGCCGACCGCCGCTGACCGCCGCGGGCTGGGCGGGCCGCCGCCGCTACGCCAAGGACCGGCGGTACGCCCAGGACCACCCCGGCACCGCCCCGGACCCGAGCGTTCCGTACGCCTTCGAGACCGGCGCCGAAGGGCTGCGCGTCTCCTTCCCCTGCCCCACCTGCCACCAGCGCATCCGGCTCCCCGCCCGGGGCCGGGTCAGCGCACGCTGCGGGCTGTGCCGTACGCGCCTGGAGTGCGACACCTGACCTCGGGCGTTGTCCGTGTCCGGCCGTAGGGTCGAAGGATGACGAACGAGCCGATCAGGGACGAACCAAGCCTGTTCGACGCGCTGTACGAGGACGAGAACACGGTCGTACGGGCGCTGCGCGCGGGTGCGCGGGCCGAGGCGAGCGACGAGGAGGGCACGACCGCGCTCTACACGGCGGCGGTCCAGGACCGCGTCGAGATGGTGCGGCTGCTGCTCGCGGCCGGGGCCGACCCCGACCGGGCGAGCGGGCCCGAAGCCGGTGATCTGCCGCTGTGCGGGGCGGCGTGCGGCGGGCACACCGATGTGGTGGAGGCCCTGCTGTCCGCCGGGGCCCGGCCGGATCTGCGCGAGGAGTTCGGCTTCACCGCGCTGCGCTGGGCGGTCGGCCTGGGGCACGCCCCGACGGTCGAGGCGCTCCTCGCCGGGGGCGCGGATCCGCTGCTGCCGGGCCCGCGGGGCGAGGCGATGCTGGTGCTGGCGGCGCAGCGCGGCTCGGTGCGCACGGTACGGGCGCTGCTCGCGCACGGCGCGGCGGCGGAGGGGCAGGGGGCCGCGGTCGCGGTCGCCCTGGCCGAGGCGCGGCGCGTCGCCGCACTGGATCCGGAGCGGGAGCTGCTGCGGCAGTTGGAGGAGGCGTACGGCTCCGGGCTCGACACGGTGGTGCTCCGGGAGCGGCGGGACGGTGAGGAGACCGTGGCGGTGGAGCTGCTCCGGGACGGGGTGCCGTCGGCGGGGGTGCACCAGCACACGGGGCACGCGGAGATCGTGGCGCTGCTGGAGGGGTGGGCCTCCTGAGCCGGGGGCCCGGGCCTGCCGGGCGGGCCCGGGTGGGCCCGAGCCGGTTCCCGGCCTTCCCTCAGCGTCCGCGCGCCCACGCCTCCCGCGTCAGCTCGTATTCCACCTCGCCGTGTTCGGAGCCCTCGATCGCCTCCGGCCAGTCCTCGGTGTAGGCCCGCAGAAAGGTCAGCCCCGCCTTCTCCATCACGCGCCGGGATCCCGTGTTGACCGCCATGGTGTTGGCGGTGACCCGCTGGACCCCGAGCTCCGTGAACCCCTTGCCGACCAGGGCCCGGGCGCCTTCGGTGGCGTAACCGCGTCCCCAGGCGGCGCGGTTCAGCCGGTAGCCGAGCTCGACCACGGCGGGGTCGTGGTCGTCCAGCGGGCGGAGTTCGAACCAGCCGAGGAACGCCCCCGTGCCCCTCTCCCGCGCGATCCAGTAGCCGCGGGTTCCGGTGCACGCGTGGTCGTGGAGGAGCCTCGGCAGGGTCCGGTCCCGGATGTCCTCGGCGCTCGTGGGGCGGCCGCCGTTGATGTACCGCATGACGGCCGGGTCGTTGTCGAGGGCGAGCAGGTCGGCGGCGTCGGCGGCCGTGGCGGGGCGCAGGACGAGCCGGCCGGTCTCCAGGAACGCCCGAGCGGCCTGCGGCGTGGTGGTCAGGCGGAGGGTCAGACCCTCCGGGCTCGACAGCCGTGAAGCGCCTCCGGGGAGGGTGACGGACGCGCCGCCGAGCTCGCGGGCCCGGGCGGCGACGCGCTCCGGATCGCTCACGGCCACGGCCAGCTCCCAGTGCGGCGCGGCCCCCGGGGCGGCTGCCAGGAACGTGGTCCGGGCGAGCGGGCCGCCGGTCGTCCCGGTGTAGAAGTGCCCGGCCCGCTCGGGGTCCGCGCAGACCAGGACCATGTGGTGAGGGATCGCCGTGCCCTCGCCGGGAGGCGACACCGGCCATCCGGCGAACCCCCGTGGCCGCCAGAGGGAGACGGCCGCGCCGACGGGGTCGATCAGGGTGGCGATCCGGCCCTGGTCCCCCGCGTCGAAGGGCGGCAGGATGACCTGTGCGCCGTTCTCAGCAGCCACGGCCGTACGGTGGTCCACGTCGTCGACCGCCAGGTAGTAGGCGACATGGGCGGGCAGGCCGGGCGGGTAGACGGGCTGCGCGAGGTCGCTCACCCCGCCGATCCGGTGGTCACCTGCCCGGAACACGACGGCCCGGCGCCAGTCCGTCTCGTCCACGGCGAAGTCCCAGCCCAGCACCGCGGAGAAGAAGGCGGCGGTGCCGGAGGGGTCGCGGGTCTTGAGGTCCATCCAGCAGAACTCGTTCAGGGGGCCGTGCCGCGTCATCGTGCGCTCCTCGGGTTTCCCGTGCTGGATACCGGGAGCCCGGACATCCGCGCAAACGAGTTTCCACCGAAGCCCCTGAGACTGCGGCTTCGGAAGCGGAAGCGGAACCGCCTACGACGCCCCGTACACCTGCCCCGGTTTCTCCGCGTCCGCCAGCAGCCGGCGCACCGTCTCGCCCGCCTCGGCCGGGGATCTGCGCGCGCCCCGGTCGTCGGTGGGGCCGGGGCGCCACCCCTCCATGACGGTGATGCGGCCCGCCTCGGCCTCGAAGACGCGGCCCGTCACCCCGTCGCTCGCGGCGGAGCCGAGCCAGACGACGAGGGGCGAGACGTTGGCGGGGGCCATGGCGTCGAACTCCCCTCCCCCGGGGCCGCCATCGCCTCGGCGAAGGTCCGCTCGGTCATCCGGGTCCGGGCGGCGGGGGCGAGGGCGTTGACGTGGACCCCGTAGCGGCCCAGCTCGGCCGCCGCGACCAGGGTCAGGGCGACGATTCCGGCTTTGGCCGCCGCGTAGTTGACCTGGCCGACGCTGCCGAGGAGTCCGGCGCCGGAGCTGGTATTGATCACCCGGGCGACCGGTGTGCGGCCCGCCTTCGACTCGGCGCGCCAGTGGGCGGCGGCGTGCTTGAGGGGCAGGAAGTGCCCCCTGAGGTGGACCCGTACGACCGCGTCCCAGTCGTCCTCGTCCAGATTGACCAGCATCCGGTCGCGCAGGAAGCCCGCGTTGTTGACCAGGGTGTCGAGGCGGCCGAAGGCGTCCAGGGCGGTGGCGACCAGGGAGGCCGCGCCCTCGGCGGTGGCGATGTCGCCGCCGTGGACGACGGCTTCGCCGCCCGCCGCCACGATCTCCTCGACGACCGCGCGGGCAGGTCCGCCGGAGCGCTCGCCCCCACTCCCGTCCGGACCGACGCCGAGGTCGTTGACGACGACCCGGGCCCCCTCGGCGGCGAAGGCCAGTGCGTGGGCCCGGCCGAGCCCGCGCCCGGCGCCGGTGACGGCGACGACCCGGTCCGCGCAGAGTCCGGCGCGGTGTGCGGTGGGTGCGGTCATCTCATCTCCCGTGGAAGTGGGCCTGGTTGGCGGGCGGGGGCGCTCTGCTACCGTCCACCTAACAAATGTTTGGTGGAAAGGTAGCTGATCCTCCGATGACTGTCTCCACCTCCTCCTCCGGGACCGACGGCGTCCGCGTCGTCACCGTCGACCATCCGCCCGTCAACGCGCTGCCCGTGCGGGGCTGGTACGACCTGGCCGATGCCGTACGGGCGGCGGGCCGCGACCCGGAGGTGCGCTGCGTCGTCCTGGCCGCCGAGGGGCGCGGCTTCAACGCGGGCGTGGACATCAAGGAGTTGCGGCGCGACCCGGGGCACGCGTCCCTGATCGGCGCCAACCGGGGGTGCGCGGAGGCTTTCGCGGCGGTGTACGCGTGCGAGGTGCCGGTCGTCGCGGCGGTACGGGGGTTCTGCCTGGGCGGCGGCATCGGGCTCGTGGGGAACGCCGACGCGATCGTGGCGAGCGAGGACGCGGTCTTCGGCCTGCCGGAGCTGGACCGGGGCGCGCTGGGCGCCGCGACGCACCTCGCCCGGCTGGTCCCGCAGCATCTGATGCGCACGCTGTACTACACCTCGCGGACCGTCACGGCCGCCGAACTGCACGCCCACGGCTCGGTCTGGCAGGTGGTGCCGTCCGCCGGACTCCAGGACGCGGCACTGGCGTTGGCGGCGGAGATCGCCGCCAAGGACGGCCATCTGCTGCGGCTGGCCAAGGCCGCGCTCAACGGCATCGACCCCGTCGACGTACAGCGCAGCTACCGCTTCGAGCAGGGGTTCACCTTCGAGGCGAACCTCGCCGGGACCGCCGCCCGGGTCCGCGACACCTTCGGCAAGGAGGACTGAACCGTGACCACCGCCCCGTACGCGCGCGACAAGACGATGACACCCGAGGAGGCCGTCAACCGGCTGAGCAGCGGGATGACGGTCGGGATCGGCGGCTGGGGTTCGCGCCGCAAGCCGATGGCCCTGGTCAGGGCGCTGCTGCGGTCATCGGTCACGGATCTCACGGTGATCTCCTACGGCGGACCGGACATCGGTCTGCTCGCCGCGGCGGGGCGGATCCGTCGCCTGGTCACACCGTTCGTGACGCTCGACTCGATCCCGCTGGAGCCGCACTACCGGGCGGCCCGGCAGCGCGGGGCGTTCACGCTGACGGAGATCGACGAGGCGATGTTCATGTGGGGGCTGCACGCGGCGGCGAACCGGCTGCCGTTCCTGCCGGTGCGGGCGGGGCTCGGCTCGGACGTCATGCGGGTCAACCCCGAGCTGCGCACGGTGACTTCGCCGTACGAGGACGGGGAGGAGTTCGTCGCGATGCCCGCCCTGCGCATGGACGCGGCGCTGGTCCACCTCAACCGGGCGGACCGGCTGGGCAACGGGCAGTACCTGGGCCCCGACCCCTACTTCGACGACCTGTTCTGCGAAGCGGCGGACGCGGCGTACGTCTCCTGCGAACGCCTGGTGGAGACCCGGGAGTTGACCGAGGGCGGCGGGGTCCTGCCGACCCTCCTCGTGCAACGGCACTCCGTCACCGGGGTCGTGGAGACGCCCGGGGGTGCGCACTTCACGTCCTGCGTACCCGACCATCCGCGCGACGAGCCGTTCCAGAGGGCGTACGCGGCAGCGGCGGCGGACCCCGTGGCCTGGGCGGATTTCGCAGCGCGCTTCCTGCCGCCGGACGGGGACGAGAAGAGCTACCGGGAAGCCGTCCGCGTCTGGCACGAGGAGCAGAAATGAACGCGTCCACCACGGAGAGCGCCACCCGCGCCGAGTACTGCGTGATCTCCTGCGCGGAGGCCTGGCGGGGCGACGGGGAGATCCTGGCCAGTCCGATGGGCGCGGTGCCGTCGGCCGGGGCCCGGCTGGCGCGGCTGACCTTCGCCCCCGATCTGCTGCTCACGGACGGCGAGGCGACGCTCGTCGGCCCGGACGGTGAAGCGGAGGGCTGGCTCCCGTACCGCAGGCATCTGGCGCTGGTGACGGGCGGACGACGGCACGTGATGATGGGCGCGAGCCAGATCGACCGCTTCGGCAACCAGAACATCTCCTGCATCGGCGACTGGGGGCAGCCGGCCCGCCAACTCCTCGGGGTGCGCGGTGCCCCTGTCAACACCCTGAACAACCCGGTGAGTTACTGGATCCCCCGGCACTCCCCCGGGTCTTCGTCGAACGCGTCGACATGATCTGCGGGGTCGGACACGACAGCGCGCGGGCGGCGGGGCCGTCGGCCACCCGCTTCCACCGCATCCCCCGGGTCGTGAGCGATCTCGGGGTCTTCGACTTCGCGACGCCGGACCGTTCGATGCGGCTGGCCTCCCTCCACCCCGGCGTCACGGTCGACCAGGTCCGCGAGGCGACGGGCTTCGCGCTCACGGTCCCCGCCGACGTCCCGTACACCCGCGATCCCTCCCCCGCCGAACTCGCCCTGATCCGCGAGGTCATCGACCCGGCGCGCACCCGGGACCGGGAGGTCGGGGCCTGATGCGCACCGCCCTGACCGACCTGGTCGGCGTCCGGCACCCGATCGTGCAGACCGGGATGGGCTGGGTGGCGGGCCCCCGCCTGGTCACCGCGACCGCACGGGCCGGGGCGCTCGGCATCCTGGCCTCCGCGACCATGACCCCGGAGCAACTGCGTTCCGCCGTACGGGAGGTGAGGTCCCGGACCGACGCGCCGTTCGGGGTGAACCTGCGGGCGGACGCGGGGGACGCCCGGGAGCGGGTGCGGATCATCGTCGAGGAGGGCGTCCGGGTGGCGTCGTTCGCCCTCGCCCCGTCGCGGGAGCTGATCGCGGAGCTGAAGGCCGCGGGCGTTCTCGTCGTCCCGTCGGTGGGGGCCCGGCGGCACGCGGAGAAGGTCGCGGCCTGGGGTGCGGACGCGGTGATCGTGCAGGGCGGGGAGGGCGGCGGCCACACGGGGGACGTGGCGACGACGGTCCTGCTGCCGCAGGTGGTGGACGCGGTGGACATCCCGGTGGTCGCGGCGGGCGGCTTCCACGACGGCCGGGGGCTGGTGGCGGCGCTGGCGTACGGGGCGGCGGGGGTGGCGATGGGCACCCGTTTCCTCCTCACGTCGGACTCGACGGTCCCGGACGCGGTGAAGGCCCGCTACCTGGCGGCGACCGCGAAGGACATCACGCTGACGCGTGCGGTGGACGGGCTCCCGCACCGGATGCTCCGTACGGAGGTGGTGGCGGAACTGGAGAACGGGACGGGCCGGCTGCGCGCCCTGTACGGGGCGGTGCGCCGGGCGTCCCGCTTCCGCAGACTGTCCGGCCTGAGCTGGCCGGGCATGGTCCGGGACGGTCTGGCGATGCGGCACGGCAAGGAGCTGAGCTGGAGCCAGGTGCTGCTGGCGGCGAACACACCGATGCTGCTGAGGGCGGCGATGGTGGAGGGCCGGACGGACCTCGGGATCATGGCCTCGGGCCAGGTGGCGGCCCTGATCGAGGACGTGCCGAGTGTGGCGGGGCTGGTGGAGCGGATGATGGCGGACGCGGAGGGGATCCTTGCGGCCCTGGGCACGTGGTCGAGCCCGCCAGGCGCCGAATCAAGTCCGTCCGGCGATTGAGGAAGCCTTTGCCCGAGGCCTCGGACCGGGACACATCAAGCCCGTCCGGCGATTGAGGACGTCTTTGGGCCGAGGCCGAGGACCGGGCGGCCACATTCCAGCCCGTCCGGCGCTTGAGGACAAAGCCCCGTCCCGGGGCTTTCGGGGCTCTGCCCCGGACCCCGGTCCTCAATCGCCGGACGGCTTGAAGTGCCCCCGGTCCGCAGCCGTCACGCGGCCGGAAGTGTCCCGGTCCGCAGCCGTCACGCGGCCGGAAGTGTCCCGGTCCGCAGCCGTCACGCGGCCGGAAGTGTCCCGGTCCGCAGCCGTCAGGCGGCCGGATGCCTGCGCGTCCTCAACGCCGGACGGCTTGAAACGCCCCCCGGTCCGCAACCGTCTGACGACTCAAAGTGCGCGGGCGGCTGAATGCGGCCCTACGCCGCCCGGCGGCGCCGCGCAGGGGCGCCGGAGCGGGCAGGCGCACCCGAGCGAGCCGCACCGCCCTGCGCGCCGGCACCGGCACCGGCACCGGCACCCGAGCCGGCGCCCGATCCCCGCCGCCCCCGCCCCCGGCTCCCGGAGCGCACCGCTCCACCGCCGGAGCCGGAGCCCGAGCCCGACCGGGTCCGCTGCTTCGGCGGGGTCGGCTGCGGGACCTCGATCACGATCGCGACGCCCGACGGCTCACGCGCGCCCGTGATACGGCTCAGCTCCTCGTCGCTGGACGTGACCCGCGTGGTGCGCGGCGCGATGCCCGCGTCCTGCATCAGCCGGGTCATCTCGCGCTTCTCGTCGGGCAGCACCAGCGTGACGACGCTGCCGGACTCCCCGGCGCGCGCCGTGCGCCCACCGCGGTGGAGGTAGTCCTTGTGGTCCGTGGGCGGGTCCACGTTCACGACCAGGTCGAGGTCGTCGACATGGATGCCGCGGGCCGCGACGTTCGTCGCGACGAGCGCGGTGACCTGGCCGTTCTTGAACTGGTCCAGCGTCCGGTTGCGCTGCGGCTGGGAGCGCCCGCCGTGCAGCGCGGCCGCCCGGACACCGCTGGCGAGCAGCCGCTTGGCGAAGCGGTCGGCGGCGCGCTTGGTGTCGACGAACATGATCACCCGGCCGTCCCGGGCGGCGATCTTCGTGGCGACGGCCTTCTTGTCGGTCTCGTCCAGGACGTGGAGCACGTGGTGCTCCATCGTGGTGACCGCACCGGCGGACGGGTCGACGGAGTGCACCACCGGATCGGTGAGGAACATCTTGACGAGCCGGTCGATGTTCTTGTCGAGGGTCGCGGAGAACAGCATGCGCTGGCCGTCCGCCTCGACCTGCTTGAGCAGGGCGACGACCTGCGGCATGAAGCCCATGTCGGCCATCTGGTCGGCCTCGTCGAGGACGGTGATGGCGACCTGGTCCAGGCGGCAGTCGCCACGCTCGATGAGGTCCTTGAGCCGGCCGGGGGTGGCGACGAGCACTTCGGCGCCGCGCCGCAGGGTGGCGGACTGCCTGGTGATCGACATGCCGCCGACGACGGTGGCGAGCCGCAGGTTCACGGCGGTCGCGTACGGGGTCAGCGCGTCGGTGACCTGCTGGGCCAGCTCGCGGGTGGGGACGAGGACCATGGCGAGCGGGGCGCGCGGCTCGCTGCGGCGGCCGGCGGTGCGGGCCAGCAGGGCCAGGCCGAAGGCGAGGGTCTTGCCGGAGCCGGTGCGGCCCCGGCCGAGGATGTCGCGGCCGGCCAGCGAGTTCGGCAGGGTCGCGCCCTGGATCGGGAACGGCTCGGTGACGCCCTGCGCGGCGAGGGTCTTCAGCAGCGCGGCGGGCATGTCCAGGTCGGCGAAGGCGTCGACGGACGGCAGCGCGGGGGTCACGGTCTCCGGCAGAGCGAACTCGGCGGGCGGCGCGACGGCGGGCTTGCGGCGGGCCGCGGGCTTGGAGCCGCCCTGGGTCCGGGAGCGGGGTGCGCCGCCCCGGCCGTTCGCGGGGGCCTGGGAGCCGGCGCCCTGGCCGCGGCCCCGGCCACGGGCCGGGCGGGAGCGGGGGTGCGGTCCTGGCGTTCGGATCGCTCGGAGCGGTCGGAGCTGGTCATACGGAATTGCCCTCCTGGGGGATTCCTGGGCAACTGCCGAATGGGTTACTGCGATGTGCCGGCCCGGCCGTTCCCCGTGCGCCCCCAGGATGTGCGCACAGAACGGTTGGTTTGCTCGGACAGCACAAACCGGGGCCCGCACCTTCACGGTGCGGGCCCCGGTCAGCGAGGTACGCGTCCGACGATTAGGCCGGGACGATGTTCTCGGCCTGCGGGCCCTTCTGGCCCTGCGTGACGTCGAAGGAGACCTTCTGGCCCTCCTGCAGCTCACGGAAGCCGGAGGCGTTGATGTTGGAGTAGTGGGCGAAGACGTCGGCGCCGCCGCCGTCCTGCTCGATGAAGCCGAAGCCCTTTTCCGAGTTGAACCACTTCACGGTACCGGTGGCCATGTCATTCTCCTAAAACAGGTGCAGTGCCGGAAATTCGCACTTTACGAATTCCAAGTCGCCGCATTGAGCCCCATCCGGAGAAAGCCGGAAAACAATAAAGCGCCTGACGAAGCATTCCCGTCAGGCGCACATAATGTTCATGGGTACCAAAACTGCAACGCGCACCACCCTAGCACGCCCTCCCCCGCGGCGGTGGATCATGGCACGCCGCCGCGGGTCGGGGCGGCGCTCAGAGCCGTTCGACGATGGTGACGTTGGCCTGTCCGCCGCCCTCGCACATGGTCTGGAGCCCGTAGCGGCCGCCGGTGCGTTCCAGTTCGTGGAGCAGCGTCGTCATGAGCCGGGCGCCGGTGGCGCCGAGCGGGTGGCCCAGGGCGATGGCCCCGCCGTTGACGTTGACCCGCTCGGGGTCGGCGCCGGTCTCCTTGAGCCAGGCGAGGACGACCGGGGCGAACGCTTCGTTGATCTCGACGAGGTCGATCGCGTCGAGGGTGAGGCCGGTCTTCTTCAGGGCGTACGCGGTGGCGGGGATCGGGGCCGAGAGCATCCGGATGGGGTCCTCGCCCCGTACGGACAGGTGGTGGACGCGGGCCCGGGGGGTGAGGCCGTGTTCGGCGACGGCCCGTTCCGAGGCGATGAGCAGGGCGGCGGCCCCGTCGGAGACCTGGGAGGAGCAGGCGGCGGTGATGGTGCCGCCCTCGACGACGGGGCGCAGTCCGGCCATTTTCTCCAGGGTGGTGTCGCGGCGCGGCCCCTCGTCGGCGGCGACCTCCCCGTACGCGACGGTCTCGCGGGCGAACCGGCCCTCGTCGAGGGCGCGGACGGCCCGCCGGTGGGAGGCGAGGGCGAACTCCTCCATCTCGCGGCGGCTGATGCCCCATTTCTCGGCGATGAGCTGGGCGCCGTGGAACTGGTTGACGGGCGCGTCGCCGTAGCGGGCGCGCCAGCCCTCGCTGCCCGCGTACGGCCCCTGGGTGAGGCCGAGGGGTTCGGCGGCCTGGCGGGAGGCGAAGGCGATGGGGATCTGGGTCATGTTCTGGGTGCCGCCCGCGACGACGAGGTCCTGGGTGCCGGAGAGGACACCCTGGGCGGCGAAGTGGAGTGCCTGCTGCGAGGAGCCGCACTGCCGGTCGATGGTGACGCCGGGGACCTCCTCGGGCAGTCCGGCGGCGAGCCATGACGTACGGGCGATGTCGCCGGCCTGTGGTCCGACGGTGTCGAGGCAGCCGAAGACGACGTCCTCGACGGCCGCCGGGTCGACGCCCGAGCGGGCGATCAGCTCACGCAGCACATGGGCGCCGAGGTCGGCGGGGTGGACGGCCCCGAGGCCTCCTCCGCGCCGTCCGACAGGGGTGCGTACCGCTTCGACGATGTAGGCCTCGGTCATGGCTGCTGCTCCTCACGCAGGCAGGAGGGACGTACGGCTAGGTGCGCAGGGCGATGCCGTCCAGGACCATCGAGAGGTACTGGCGGGCGATCTCCTCGGGGCTGTGGTGTCCGCCGGGCCGGTACCAGGAGGCGGCGACCCAGACGGTGTCGCGGACGAAGCGGTAGGTGAGGCGGACGTCGAGGTCGGCGCGGAAGGCGCCTTCGGTGACGCCGCGTTCGAGGGTGCCGAGCCAGGCCTTCTCGAACCTGGTCTGCGAGTCGGCGAGATAGGCGAAGCGCGGCTGGGGGGCGAGGTGCCTGGACTCCTTCTGGTAGATCGCGACGGCGGGGCGGTGCCGGTCGATCTCCCGGAAGGACTCGGTGACCAGGGCCTCGATGGTCTCGCGGGGGCCGAGGCCGGCCGCCAGGACCTCGTCGTAGCCCTGCCAGAGCTCGTCGAGGAAGGTGGAGAGGATCTCGTCGAGCATCGATTCCTTGGAATCGAAGTGGTAGTAGAGGCTGCCCGCGAGCATCCCGGCCTCATCAGCGATGCGGCGCACGGTGGTGGCGTTGTATCCCTGGGCGGCGAAGACCTCGGCGGCGGTGGCGAGCAGTTCCCGGCGTCGCTCCGGCGTGGGGGTCACCTGGGGCTTCTTCTTGGTAGACACCCGGCCATTGTCCGTCCACGGCCTGTGTGTTCACGCATGCTGGCTGCTGACGGGGACGACCTCGCCGGTCATGTACGAGGAGTAGCGGCTGGCGAGGAAGACGATGACGTTGGCGACCTCCCAGGGTTCGGCGTACCGGCCGAAGGCCTCCTTGGCGGTGAGTTCGGCGAGGAGTTCGGCGGAGGTGACCTTGGCCAGGTGGGGGTGCATGGCGAGGCTGGGGGCGACCGCGTTGACGCGTACGCCGTAGTCGGCGGCCTCGACGGCGGCGCAGCGGGTGAGGGCCATGACGCCGGCCTTGGCGGCGGCGTAGTGGGCCTGGCCGCGCTGGGCGCGCCAGCCGACGACGGAGGCGTTGTTGACGACGACTCCGCCCCGCCCGGCGGCCTTGAGGGAGCGGAGGGCTGCGCGGGTGCAGCGGAAGGTGCCGTTGAGGGTGACGTCGAGGATCTTCGTCCACTGGTCGTCGGTCATCTCGGTGAGTTCGGCGGTGCCGCCGAGTCCGGCGTTGTTGACGACGATGTCGAGGCCGCCGTGGGTGCGCTCGGCGTGGGCGAAGAGGGCGGCCACCTGGTCCTCGTCGGTGACGTCGCAGGTCAGGGCGGTGACGCGGTCGGCGCCGAAGGCGTCGGTGAGGGCGTGGGCGCTCTCCTCCAGCCGCCGGGTGTGGGCGTCGCTGACGAGGACGCGGGCGCCCTCCTCCAGGAAGCGGCGGGCGGTGGCGCCGCCGATCCCGGCTCCGGCGGCGGCGGTGACGACGGCGGTGCGGCCGGTCAGCAGTCCGTGTCCCGGCAGGTACGGCGGTGCGCTCATCGGCCCGTCCCCCTGACTTCTCATGGCTCCTCGACGGTGCGTGAGCCGTACGTTAACCTACCAAACACTTGTTAGGGAACGGCCTCACGGAAGGCGGACCCGATGGATCTGGAGCAGACAGCACGGACCGAGGCGCTGCGGACCGAGGCCCGGGCCTGGCTGCGGGAGCACGTACCGGCCCAGCCGCTGCCCTCCCTGGAGACCGGGGAGGGGTTCGCCGCACACCGCGAGTGGGAGGCGCTGCTGCACTCCGGGCGCTGGTCGGCGGTCTCCTGGCCCGAGGAGTACGGGGGCCGGGGCGCGGATCTCTTCGGCTGGCTGGCGTTCGAGGAGGAGTACTGGGCGGCGGGCGCGCCGGGCCGGGTCTCGCAGAACGGGGTCAGCCTCCTCGCCCCGACCCTCCTCGCCCACGGCGCGACAGAGCAGCGGGCCCGGGTGCTGGGGCCGATGGCGAGCGGCGAGGTGATCTGGGCGCAGGCCTGGTCGGAGCCGGAGGCCGGGTCGGATCTGGCGGCGCTGCGGTCGCGGGCGGTGCGGACGGAGGGCGGCTGGCTGCTGTCGGGACAGAAGACGTGGTCCTCACGGGCGGCGTTCGCGGACCGGGCGTTCGGGATCTTCCGTACGGACCCGGGGGCCGCGAAGCCGCACCAGGGGCTGACGTATCTGATGTTCGGACTGCGGGACCCCGGGGTGACGGTCCGTCCGATCGGGCGGCTGGACGGGAAACCGGCCTTCGCCGAGATCTTCCTCGACGAGGTCTTCGTACCGGACGAGGACGTCATCGGGGAGCCGGGGCAGGGCTGGCGCATCGCGATGTCGGCGACCGGCGACGAGCGGGGCCTCACACTCCGCTCGCCCGGCCGTTTCCTGGCCGCCGCGGGCCGGCTGCGCGAGCTGTGGCGGCAGACGGGCGACCCGGCGGACACGGCGTTACGGGACCGGGTGGCGGACGCGGTGATCGGGGCACGGGCGTACCAGCTGTTCACGGCCGCCTCGGCGTCGAGGTTCGCGGCGGGCGCGGTGCTCGGGCCGGAGTCCAGCCTGAACAAGGTGTTCTGGTCGAGCTACGACATCGCGCTGCACGAGACGGCGCTCGACCTGCTGGGCCCGGACGCGGAGGTGGCGGACACCGCGTGGGCGCAGGGGTACGTCTTCGCGCTCGCCGGGCCGATCTACGCCGGGACGAACGAGATCCAGCGCGACATCATCGCCGAGCGCCTGCTCGGCCTGCCGAAGGGGCGGCGCTGATGCGTTTTCTGCTCACCGACGAGCAGCGGGAGTTCGGGCGGTCCCTGGACACGCTGCTGAAAGCGGCGGACACCCCGGCGGTCCTGCGGGCGTGGGCGGCCGGGGACCACGGTCCGGGGCGGGCCCTGTGGGGGCGGCTCGCGGACGCGGGGGTGTTCGCGCTGGCGGTCCCGGAGGCGTACGGGGGTGTCGGGCCGCTGCCCGTGGAGGCGGCCGTGGCCTGCGTCGAGCTGGGGCGGCACGCGGTGCCCGGTCCGGTGGCGGAGACCCTGGCCGCCGGGGCGCTGCTGGCCGGGGCGGGCGGGCCGGTGGCCGAGGTGTGGCTGCCGGGGATCGCGTCGGGGGCGGCTGTGGTGTCGCTGGCCCTGGAGGGGTACGGGCCGTACGCCCCGGACGCGGACGCGGCGGACGCGGTGTTCACGGTGACCGGCGACGAACTGCGGCTCGCCCCGGGTCCCGGTCACCTGTCGCCGTCGGCGGACCCGGCGCGCCGGCTGTTCCGTCCCGAGCCGGGCGGCGCCCCGGTCGCCAACGGCCCGGCGATACGGGCAGCGGCACGGGCGGCGGGCGACACGGCCGCCTTCGCCACGGCGGCCCTGGCGCTCGGCTGCGGGGAGGAACTGCTGCGGGCGACCGTGGCGTACGTGAAGCAGCGCACCCAGTTCGGCGTGCCCGTCGGCTCCTTCCAGGCGGTCAAGCACCGCCTGGCGGACACCCTGCTCGGCCTGGAGTTCGCCCGCCCCCTGCTGTACGGGGCGGCGGTGGAGCTGGCATCGGAGCTCTCCCGGCCCGGGGCGGGAACGGGATCGGCCGAGGGGTCGCCCGGGGCCGGGGCCGCGGTCGCGGCGGCGAAGGTGACGGCGGGCGAGGCGGGGTACGCGGCGGCCCGCACCGCCCTGCACCTGCACGGCGCGGTCGGCTACACCGAGGAGCTGGACCTGGCGTGGTGGCTGCGCCGGGCCCGGCCGCTGCGGGACGCCTGGGGGACGCCGTCCGCGTGCCGGGCCCGGGTGCTGGCGGGGTGAGCGGCCCTGCGGCCGGGCCCGCCCGGCCGCAGGGCCGTGGTGTCACTTCCGGCGCACGGTGCGCAGCGGCTGCCCCGGCCGCCAGGACTGGATGACCAGGAAGTCGCCGTCGAGACCGATGCGGACCACCTCGGTCAGCTCGGCCCGGAAGAGGTGGAAGGGCTGGGGCGGGTCGGCGTCCTCGATGAAGCGGGCGATCACCTCCGGGTCGGTGATCTCCACGGCCCGGCCGCTGACCCGGACGTCGCCGTCGTTCATCTCGGCGTCCGGGCCCGGGTTGGCGTGGAGCGCGAAGCGCGGGTCGCGGCGCAGGTCCAGGGCCTTGAGCGAGTCCGGCATCATGCCGAGCAGCAGCTCACCCAAGCGGAAGTCGGCCTCCAGGCCGGTGACCCGGGGCGAGCCGTCCTTCCGCAGAGTGGCGAGGACATGGTGCTTGTAGAGGCGGAAGCGGCGCTGGACGGTGTCGGCGAAGTCGGGTTCGGCGGTGGCGAAGCCGCCCCAGGAGAGGGGTGAAGAAGACGTCATGGGCACCATGGAACACGGGATACCCGACACCTTCTGTCCGATTTCCCCGGCTCTTCGCGGACGCTCACCCGCCCGAGAAGGTGATCAGCACCGCCTGGCCCATCGTCCGCAGCACCCCGGGCGACTCCCCGGCCGCCAGCACCGCGTCGTAGCGGTCCAGCCGGACAACGCCGCCCCCGTCGCCCTCCAGCTCCGCGCCGTCGTCGAGGGAGACGGCGAGCACCGCGCCGCCCTCCGGCGGCAGCAGGCGGACCGTGCCGCAGACCACGGCGGTCTCCGCCCGCGTACGGGCCCTGCGGTACATGACGTTGAGATTGACGACCGGGCCGCCCAGCAGGAAGCCCTCGGTGGGCAGGTCGCCGGGGAAGCCGTGCGGCCACAGGGGCTCGTCCACGATGTGGTGCTCACCGCCGACGACGAGGTCCATGCCCGCGCCCTCGACCACGGTGAGGACGCGGTCCACCCCGGGGAAGGCGGAGAAGGGCCCGTCGGCGGTGACGTCCGCGAGGCTGACGCGCCAGTCGAAGGCGTCGGCCCCCGCGCCCTCGGGGCCGGTGGCGATCTCCCGGGTGAGCCCGCCGCCGTTCTTCCAGGGGGCGGGGGTCAGGCCGGCGGCGCGCAGGATCCGTACGGTCACCGGACGATCCCCCGCTCGCGGGCGGCGGCCAGCCAGAGCGGGAACTCGGCGACGAGCCGGTCGTACAGCTCGGAGTCCGGGACCTTCCGGGGGTCGAGCCCCGCGTGGAAGTACCCGGCGTTGTCGACGGGCCGCTTGGCGGGGACGGCCAGCTCGTCGAGCTTGCGCAGGAAGTCGAACTGGCTGCTGCGGGTGTTGCCGAAACCGACGAACTGCCAGAACAGGGGCAGCCTCGCGGCCTTGCAGAGGTAGCGTTCGGCGGCGAGCTTGTTGATCGGCCCGCCGTCCGTCTGGAAGACGACCAGGGCGGGCGCGGTGGAGCCGCTGTCGAGGTAGTGGTCGATGACGGCGTCCATCGCCAGGTGGTAGCTCGTCTTCCCCATGTGCCCGAGGCCCGCCGCGATCTTCTCGATCCGGCCGTGGTGGTTGTCGAGGGCGATGTCGGTGACCGCGTCGACGTCGGTGGAGAAGAAGACGACGGGGACCGTGCCGTCGTCGTCGAGGTTGGCGGACAGGCCCAGGACCCGGTCGGCCAGAGCCTGGACGCTGCCGTCCTGGTAATAGGGCTTCATCGAGCCGGAGTAGTCGAGGACGAGGTAGACGGCCGCGCGGTGACCGTGCAGGCCGTGCTTCTCCAGCGAGACCCCGGCGCTCTTGTACAGGCTGACCAGGGCCGGAGCCGTCTCCTGGACCTTGGTCAGGCTGATGGCCGGGCCGCTCCTGCCCACGGCCGTGTCCACACCGTGCATGACGGCTCCCCCACTCGGCGTTCCGCGTTCCGCGGAGTTCGAGCCTAGGCCACCCCCCGGGCCCCCGGGCACACGTCCCAACACCGGGGTTCGCTATCTTGATCGCCGCCGCCCCCACCGGCCCCGTTGCCCACCCCCAGTGAAGGAGCCGGCCATGGAGGCCGCCGCCACCACGTGTTACCGCCATCCGTCCACCGAGGCGTATGTCCGCTGCACCCGTTGCGACCGCTACATCTGCCCGGACTGCATGCGGGAGGCCTCCGTCGGCCACCAGTGCGTGGAGTGCGTGAAGGAGGGGCAGCGGTCCGTGCGGCAGCCCCGTACGGTCTTCGGCGGTGCGGTGTCCCGGGCGGCGGCGCCGGTGGTGACGTACGTCCTGATCGCGCTCAACGTGCTCGCCTACCTCGGCGAGGTGGTCCGGCCGGAGATCGTGGACCGGTTCGCGGTGCTGGGTGCGGCGCTCACCGGGCCGGACGGCGAGCAGTACTACTACCGGGGCGACACCTTCCCGGGGTACGAGCTGACGGGCATCGCGGACGGCGAGTGGTACCGGCTGGTGACCGGGGCGTTCCTGCACCTGCCGCCGGACGCGTCGTTCGGCGTGATGCACCTGTTGTTCAACATGTTCGCGCTGTGGAACATCGGCCGGGCGGTGGAGGGGCAGCTCGGCCGGGCCCGCTATCTGGCGCTGTACCTGCTGTCGGCGGTGGGCGGTTCGGTGCTGGTGTATCTGCTGGCCCCGGACACCTCCACCGTCGGCGCCTCCGGTGCGGTCTTCGGTCTGGCCGCCGCGTACTGGGTCATCCACCGGCGGCTCGGCCATGACATGGCGGCCGTCAACCGGTTCATGACCGGGTTCCTGATCTGGATGGTGCTCTCGGCGCTGTTCACCTCGTGGCAGGGGCACCTGGGCGGGCTGCTGACCGGGGCGCTGGTGACGTACGGGCTGGCCTACGCACCGGCGAAGCTACGGACCGGGGCCCTCCAGCTCGCGGGCGGAGCGGTGCTGCTCGGGCTGTTCGCGGTGGCCGTGGTGGTCAAGACCTCGGCGCTGACGGGCTGAACCGGCTGAGGCGTCCGGGACGGCTGAAGGAGCTGACCCAGGACGCGCCACGGCGCCCACTGAGTCCGGTCGGGGACAGGCGGGCGCCGCGTTCAGTTCCGTACGCCGTTGTACGGGACGTATCAAGGGGTGCCCCCGGGCCGCGTGGCCCAGGGGGAACCCGGGTGGTGCTCAGACCAGCAGGGACCGGTCCGTCGGGCGGATCGGGGCCGGCAGGGCGCTGGTCCCGGTCAGGAAGCGGTCGACTCCGCGGGCGGCGGAGCGGCCCTCGGCGATCGCCCAGACGATCAGCGACTGGCCGCGTCCCGCGTCACCGGCGACGTAGACGCCGTCGACGTTGGTCGCGTAGCTCTCGTCGCGGGCGACGTTGCCACGCTGGTCGAGCTCCAGGCCGAACTGCTGGACCAGACCGTTGGACTGGTCGGTTCCGGTGAAGCCCATGGCCAGGGTGACGAGCTGCGCGGGGATGCGCCGCTCCGTGCCGGGCTTCTGCTCCAGCTTACCGTCCTTGAACTCGACCTCGACCAGGTGGAGGGCCTGGACGTTGCCGTCCTCGTCGCCCTCGAAGTGGGTGGTGGAGACGGAGTAGACCCGCTCGCCGCCCTCCTCGTGCGCGGAGGTGACCTTGTAGAGCATCGGGAAGGTCGGCCACGGCTGGCCCGCGTTCCGGTCCTCGCCCGGCTTCGGCATGATCTCCAGCTGGGTGACGGAGGCCGCGCCCTGGCGGTGGGCGGTGCCCACGCAGTCGGCGCCGGTGTCGCCGCCGCCGATGACGACGACGTGCTTGCCCTCGGCGGTGATCGGGGGAACGGTGAGGTCGCCCTCCTGCACCTTGTTGGCCAGCGGCAGGTACTCCATCGCGAAGTGGACGCCGTTCAGCTCCCGGCCGGGGACCGGCAGGTCGCGGGAGACGGTGGCACCGGCGGCGATGACGACCGCGTCGTAGCGGCGGCGGAGCTTGGCGGCGTCGATGTCCTGGCCGATCTCCACCCCCGTACGGAACTTGGTGCCCTCCAGGCGCATCTGCTCGATGCGGCGGTTGATGTGCGACTTCTCCATCTTGAACTCGGGGATGCCGTAGCGCAGCAGGCCCCCGATGCGGTCCGCGCGCTCGTAGACGACGACGGTGTGGCCGGCTCGGGTCAGCTGCTGGGCGGCGGCGAGTCCCGCCGGTCCGGAGCCGATGACCGCGACGGTCTTGCCGGAGAGGCGCTCGGGCGGCTGCGGAGTGACGTCGCCGCTGTCCCACGCCTTGTCGATGATGGAGACCTCGACGTTCTTGATGGTCACGGCGGGCTGGTTGATGCCGAGCACGCACGCCGACTCGCAGGGGGCCGGGCACAGCCGCCCGGTGAACTCCGGGAAGTTGTTCGTGGCATGCAGCCGCTCGGACGCGGCCGTCCAGTCCTCGCGGTAGGCGTAGTCGTTCCACTCGGGGATGAGGTTTCCGAGCGGGCAGCCGTTGTGGCAGAACGGGATGCCGCAGTCCATGCAGCGGCCGGCCTGCTTGCTGATGATCGGGAGCAGCGAGCCCGGAACGTAGACCTCGTTCCAGTCCTTGACGCGCTCGGCCACGGGGCGGGTCTGGGCGACCTCGCGTCCGGTGGTCAGGAAGCCCTTGGGGTCAGCCATGGGTCGCCGCCTCCATCATCTTCTCGGTGGTCTCCTGCTCGGAGAGACCGGCGAGCTCAGCGGCGTCCTTGGCGGCGAGCACTGCCTTGTACGTGGACGGGATGATCTTGCTGAAGCGGGTCACGGCGGTGTCCCACTCGGCGAGGAGCTTCTCGGCCACGGTCGAGCCGGTCTCCTCCTGGTGGCGGCGCACGACGTCGTGCAGCCACTGCTTGTCGGTGTCGTCCAGCTCCTCGACCGCGCCGAGGTTGCCGACGTTGACGTTGTCGCGGTTCAGGTCGATGACGTACGCGACACCGCCCGACATACCGGCGGCGAAGTTGCGGCCGGTCTCGCCGAGGACGACGGCGTGGCCGCCGGTCATGTACTCGCAGCCGTGGTCGCCGACGCCTTCGGAGACGACGAGGGCGCCGGAGTTGCGGACGCAGAAGCGCTCGCCGGTCCGGCCGCGGAGGAAGATCTCGCCGCCGGTCGCGCCGTAGCCGATGGTGTTGCCGGCGATGGTGGAGTACTCGGCGAGGTGGTCGGCGCCGCGGTCCGGGCGGACGATGACCCGGCCTCCGGAGAGGCCCTTGCCGACGTAGTCGTTGGCGTCGCCCTCCAGGCGCAGGGTGATGCCGCGCGGCACGAACGCGCCGAAGGACTGGCCGGCCGAGCCGGTGAAGGTGATGTCGATGGTGTCCTCGGGCAGGCCCGGGCCGCCGAACTTCTTGGTCACCTCGTGGCCGAGCATCGTGCCGACGGTCCGGTTGATGTTGCGGATCGCGACCTGGGCGCGGACCGGGCGGGCGGCCTCGGGGCTTGTCGCGCCCAGGGCGTCGGCGGCCAGCTTGATGAGCTGGTTGTCGAGCGCCTTCGTCAGACCGTGGTCCTGCTCGATGATCCGGTGGCGGACCGCGCCCTCGGGGAGCTCGGGGACGTAGAAGAGCGGGGCGAGGTCCAGGCCCTGCGCCTTCCAGTGGGAGACGGCCCGGTCGGTGTCGAGGAGTTCGGCGTGGCCGACGGCCTCCTCGATGGAGCGGAAGCCCAGCTCGGCGAGGAGTTCGCGGACCTCTTCGGCGATGAACTCGAAGAAGTTGACGACGTACTCGGCCTTGCCGGAGAACCGGTCGCGGAGCACCGGGTTCTGGGTGGCGATACCGACCGGACAGGTGTCCAGGTGGCAGACGCGCATCATGACGCAGCCGGAGACGACGAGCGGCGCGGTCGCGAAACCGAACTCCTCGGCGCCGAGCAGCGCGGCGATGACGACGTCGCGGCCCGTCTTGAGCTGGCCGTCGGTCTGCACGACGATGCGGTCGCGCAGGCCGTTGAGCAGCAGGGTCTGCTGGGTCTCGGCGAGGCCGAGCTCCCAGGGGCCGCCCGCGTGCTTGAGCGAGGTGAGCGGGGATGCACCCGTTCCGCCGTCGTGGCCGGAGATGAGGACGACGTCCGCGTGGGCCTTGGAGACACCGGCGGCGACCGTGCCGACGCCGACCTCGGACACGAGCTTCACATGGATGCGCGCGACCGGGTTGGCGTTCTTCAGGTCGTGGATCAGCTGCGCGAGGTCTTCGATGGAGTAGATGTCGTGGTGCGGCGGCGGCGAGATGAGGCCGACGCCGGGCGTCGAGTGACGCGTCTTGGCGACCCACGGGTAGACCTTGTGGCCGGGCAGCTGGCCGCCCTCGCCGGGCTTGGCGCCCTGGGCCATCTTGATCTGGATGTCGTCCGCGTTGACCAGGTATTCGCTGGTCACACCGAAGCGGCCGGAGGCGACCTGCTTGATGGAGGAGCGGCGCTCCGGGTCGTACAGGCGGTCCGGGTCCTCGCCGCCCTCGCCGGTGTTGGACTTGCCGCCGAGCTGGTTCATCGCGATGGCGAGGGTCTCGTGGGCCTCGCGGGAGATGGAGCCGTACGACATGGCGCCGGTGGAGAAGCGCTTGACGATCTCGGAGGCGGGCTCGACCTCGTCGATGGAGATCGGGGCCCGGTCTGAGGTGAAGCCGAAGAGGCCGCGGAGCGTCATGAGGCGCTCGGACTGCTCGTTCACCCGGTCCGTGTACTGCTTGAAGATGTCGTAGCGCCGGTTGCGGGTGGCGTGCTGGAGGCGGAAGACCGTCTCCGGGTCGAACAGGTGCGGTTCGCCCTCGCGCCGCCACTGGTACTCGCCGCCGATCTCCAGCGCGCGGTGGGAGGCCGCGATGCCGGAGGCGGGGTACGCCTTGGTGTGCCGGGCGGCGACCTCCTTGGCGATGACGTCCAGGCCGGCGCCGCCGATCTTGGTGGCGGTGCCGTTGAAGTACGTGGCGACGAACTCCTCGTCGAGGCCGACGGCCTCGAAGACCTGGGCGCCGCGGTAGGAGGCGACGGTGGAGATGCCCATCTTGGACATGACCTTCAGGACGCCCTTGCCGAGCGCGTAGATCAGGTTCCGGATGGCCTGCTCGGCCTCGATGTTCTCGATGAACGTCCCGGCGCGGACCAGGTCCTCGACGGACTCCATGGCGAGGTACGGGTTGACCGCGGCGGCGCCGTAGCCGATGAGCAGCGCGACGTGGTGGACCTCGCGGACGTCCCCGGCCTCGACCAGCAGGCCCACCTGGGTGCGCTGCTTGGTGCGGATGAGGTGGTGGTGGACGGCGGAGGTGAGCAGCAGCGAGGGGATCGGCGCGTGCTCGGCGTCGGAGTGCCGGTCGGAGAGGACGATGAGGCGGGCGCCGTCCTCTATGGCGGCGTCGACCTCGGTGCAGATCTGTTCCAGACGGGCGGCGAGCGCGTCGCCGCCGCCGCTGACCCGGTAGAGACCGGAGAGGGTGGCGGCCCGCATGCCCGGCATGTCGCCGTCGGCGTTGATGTGTATCAGCTTGGCGAGCTCGTCGTTGTCGATCACCGGGAAGGGCAGCGTGACGCTGCGGGCCGCGGCGGCGGTGGGCTCCAGGATGTTGCCCTGGGGGCCGAGCGAGGAGCGCAGCGAGGTGACGAGCTCCTCGCGGATGGCGTCCAGCGGCGGGTTGGTGACCTGGGCGAAGAGCTGGGTGAAGTAGTCGAAGAGCAGCCGGGGGCGCTCGGAGAGCGCGGCGATCGGCGAGTCGGTGCCCATGGAGCCGAGCGGTTCGCCGGCGGTGCGGGCCATCGGCGCGAGGATGACGCGGAGCTCTTCCTCGGTGTAGCCGAAGGTCTGCTGGCGGCGGGTGACCGAGGCGTGGGTGTGCACGATGTGCTCACGCTCGGGCAGGTCGCTCAGCTCGATCTCGCCGGTCTCCAGCCACTCCTGGTAGGGCTGCTCGGCGGCGAGGGACGCCTTGATCTCGTCGTCCTCGATGATGCGGTGCTCGGCGGTGTCGACGAGGAACATCCGGCCGGGCTGGAGGCGGCCCTTGCGGACGACCTTGGCCGGGTCGATGTCGAGGACGCCGACCTCGGAGGAGAGGACGACGAGGCCGTCGTCGGTGACCCAGTAGCGGCCGGGGCGCAGACCGTTGCGGTCGAGGACCGCGCCGACCTGGACGCCATCGGTGAAGGTGACGCAGGCCGGGCCGTCCCAGGGCTCCATCATCGCGGAGTGGTACTGGTAGAACGCGCGCCGGGCCGGGTCCATGGAGTCGTGGTTCTCCCACGCCTCGGGGACCATCATCAGCACCGCGTGCGGGAGCGACCGGCCGCCGAGGTGGAGCAGCTCCAGGACCTCGTCGAAGGAGGCCGAGTCGGAGGCGTCCGGGGTGCAGACGGGGAAGATCCGGTCGAGCTGCGCCTGGCCGAAGAGGCTGGAGGCGAGCTGGGACTCGCGGGCCTTCATCCAGTTGCGGTTGCCCTTGACCGTGTTGATCTCGCCGTTGTGCGCGACGAAGCGGTACGGGTGGGCCAGCGGCCAGCTCGGGAAGGTGTTGGTGGAGAACCGGGAGTGGACCAGGGCGACCGTGGAGGCGAAGCGGCGGTCGGAGAGGTCCGGGAAGAACGGCTCCAGCTGCCCGGTGGTGAGCATGCCCTTGTAGACGAGGGTGCGGGCGGAGAGCGAGGGGAAGTACACCCCGGCCTCGCGCTCGGCACGCTTGCGCAGGACGAACGCCTTGCGGTCCAGGACGATGCCGGTGGACTCGCCGTCGGCGACGAAGACCTGGCGGAAGGTGGGCATGGTGGCGCGGGCGCCGTTGCCGAGAAGTTCGGGGGTGACCGGGACGTCGCGCCAGCCGAGGACCTTCAGGCCCTCCTGGGCCGCGATCTTCTCGATCGTGCGGACGGCCTCGGTGGAGTCGTCGGCGGGGAGGAAGGCGATGCCCACGGCGTACGAGCCGGCCTCGGGAAGCTCAAAGGGGGTCTCGGCGCGCAGGAAGGCGTCCGGGACCTGGCACAGGATGCCGGCGCCGTCGCCGGAGTCGGGCTCGGAGCCGGTGGCGCCGCGGTGTTCGAGGTTGCGCAGTACGGTCAGCGCCTGCTCGACCAGCTCATGGCTGGCCACACCGGTCAGAGTGGCCACGAACCCGACGCCACAGGCGTCGTGCTCGTTACGGGGGTCGTACATCCCCTGCTGGGCGGGGCGACCGTCCATGGGCGACCAGGCGTCGATACGCATCGGCTCTCCCGTCGTCGTCGTGGCATTTGCGGTGCCGAGGGACGACGTTGGCCCTCTGCGAAATTTCGTGCAGGTTACATGATGGGGCGCTTCTCAAGAAGCGGAAGGCTTGTTCCAACATACGGACACCGTGGTGACCGGAAGTGACTGGGTGCCCAGAGGTGACCGGCTGACCGGGAGGTGGGTCGCTGTCGGAACGATCGGCGCCCGGGGAGTCGCAGAGAGCAGGCGTCGTTGCCTGCGGTGCCTACGGCTCATGCCCGGCGGCAGGGGAAACGAAACCACCGAGTAACGGCTACTTATGTGTAGCCCTGCATAGCGTCTCATTTTACGGCTGCGGTGCCGGTCGCGCCCAGTGGGCGGCGCCAAGACGTACGTCACACGCGTTGCGGGGCGGTTGCGCCGTTCGGGCGGCCCGGTTACGCCGTTCACCGGGCCGCCCGCGGGAGTCACCCGACGGCGACGCCGAACAGGGTGCCCAGTCCGTACGTCATCGCGGCCGCCGCGCCACCGAGGGCCAGCTGGCGCAGTCCGCTGAACCACCAGCTGCGGGCCGTCACCCGGGCCACGACCGCGCCGCAGGCGAAGAGGCCGACGAGCGCGAGCAGCACGGCGGGCCACAGGGCGCTCGCGCCGAGGAGGTAGGGCAGGACGGGCAGCAGGGCGCCCAGCGCGAACGCGCCGAACGACGAGACGGCGGCCACCAGCGGCGAGGGCAGGTCGCCGGGGTCGATACCCAGCTCCTCGCGGGCGTGGATCTCCAGCGCCTGGTCCGGGTCGCGCGACAGCTGGCGGGCGACCTCGCGGGCCAGCGGGGCGTCCACACCGCGGGACTCGTAGAGCGCGGCCAGTTCGGCCATCTCGTCCTTGGGGTGCTTGCGGAGTTCGCGGCGCTCGACGTCGAGCTCGGCCTCGACCAGTTCACGCTGGGAGGCGACGGAGGTGTATTCGCCGGCCGCCATGGAGAACGCCCCGGCGGCCAGACCCGCGAGCCCGGTGACGACAATCGTCTGCTGGGAGACCGCGCCGCCGGCGACGCCGGTCATCAGGGCGAGGTTGGAGACCAGGCCGTCCATCGCACCGAAGACGGCGGGACGCAGCCAGCCACCGTTGACATCCCGGTGGGTGTGGTTGTCCCGGTGCGCCTCGTGCAGAACGGCGTCCGTCTCGATGATGGCCACGGCTCACTTCTCCCCTACTGAGTACAACTTTCGACAAAGTCCAAGGTACGCCGTCCGGGCGTTCGCCGCCAGCAAGGCAAGGCTGCCCTACACCCCCTCTGACCTGCGAAGAAAGGGCAGCCTCAGCTTCCTCGGCCGTCATCCACCTGGCCCCTTTCCCGGCGTTTTCCGCCTCCCTTCGCGCCCCGCGTGGGACAGATGCGGACAGGGCCCGGAAACGGACCCGGTCCGACCGGGGCTCGGACCCGCCGGAGATACGGAAGGGCGACGCGATGAACACGGCCATCGGCCACGACCGGGCCAGGGGCGCGCTGCTGGGGCTGGCGGTCGGGGACGCGCTCGGCGCCCCGGCGGAGAACCTGCGGCCCTCCGAGATCCGCCGCCGCTGGGGGCGGATCGAGGGGTTCGTGAGCGACGACCCGGCGGGCACCGACGACACGGAGTACGCGATCTTCTCCGGGCTGCTGCTGGCCCGGTACGGCTCCGCGCTCGACGTCACCCATGTGGAGCGGGCCTGGCACCACTGGATCGCCGATCTCGACGAGGGCCCGTTCCGGGGGCCGGGTTCAGTGAGCGCGGCACGCTGGAGAACCTGCGCCGGGGCCTGGCCGCACCGATCTCGGCCCAGCACCGGCACGCCTGGAGCGACGGGCTCGCGATGCGGGCGGCGCCCTTCGGGGTGTTCGCCGCGGGCCGCCCCGCCGAGGCGGCCCGGCTGGTCGCGGTGGACGGCCGGGTCAGCCACGAGGGCGAGGGGATCTACGGGGGCCAGGCGGTGGCGGCCGGGGTCGCGGCGGCCATGGTCGGCTCGGGCCTCGCCTCGGTGATCGCGGCCGCGCTCTCGGTGGTCCCGATGGACTCCTGGACGGCCCGTTCGCTGCGCCGGGCGGTGGCGGCGGCCCAGCGCCCCTACCCCGACCGCCTCACGATGGAACGGGCGGTGCGCTCGGCGGTGGTGATCGCCGGCTACCCGTGGACGGACCTCGCGCCGGAGGCGGTGGGCCTGGCGTTCGGGGCGTTCACGGCGGCGCGCGGGGACTTCCGTACGGCGGTGCTGACCGCGGTCAACATGGGCCGGGACGCCGATACGACGGCGGCGGTGGCGGGGTCGCTGGCCGGGGCGCTGCACGGGGAGAGCGCCATCCCGCCGGACTGGGCGAGCGCGATCGGCCCGGTCCGGGGCAGCTGCCTGCCCTCGATGCGCGGCTACCACGTGCTGGACATCGCGGAGCTCCTGACGCCGGACGACCCGGAAACGGGGGCCGCGCGGGAGCGGGGCGGCGGCCGCGAACCCTCGGCCGTACGGGACATGGCGTCGGTGGCGGCGTCCTTCGAGCCGGGGCGGGAGGAGCGGCGATGACGAGAGCGGGCGGGACGACGGCGGGAGGCCCGGAAGGGGCGGGCCCGGAGGGCGGGGCGGGGACCGGATACGGGGCACCGGGTGCGTCGGCGTCCCCCGGCGTCGGGGCAGCCACCCCGCGCGGGACCGCCGGAGCAGGGACGTCCCGCGGCCCCGGTGTCGCGGTCGCCGACACCGGCGGAACCCGATCCGCGGAGACCGGCCCACCGGATCGCACGCCGGACAACGCCGGGTCCGCCCGCGGCCAAGGCCCGGCGGTGACCGCCGGGCCCCGCGAGCACGCCCGGCCGGGTAGTAGGGAGACGCCCCACGCCCCCGCCCCCTCCCGGCGCGCCCGTATCGAGGGCCTGCTCCTGGGCCTCGCGTCAGGGGACGCCGCCGGGTGGCCCGCCGCCCGGCACCGGGCGGCCCGGATGCCCGAGTGGACCCGGCGGCTCACCCGGGAGCTGGACACCTTCGCCGAGCAGAACGCCACCACCACGCTCCCCGTGCCGATCGCCCTCAACCAGCCGCCCGAGCCGCTGCGGCTCGGGCCGTCCGACGACGCCGAGTGGGCCGCTTTCGCCGCCCGTACGGTGCTGGCGGCGGCCGCCGACGAGGCGGACGGCCTCTCGCCCGGGCGCCGGATGCGGGACGCCGTCGACCGCGCCTGGAACGCGCTCGCCGCCACTGTCGCCGCCGCCAGCGCCCGGGCCCCCGAGGTCGAGGCGGCCGTCCTTCCGCTGCGGGCCCGGATCTCGGTACGGGCCGGGCTCGGCAACCTGGCCGCCGGGCTGCGGCCACCCGCCACCGGGCACGACAACCCGCACTACTTCGACGACGCCGCCTGCGTCCGGGCGGCCGTGCTCGCCGTGGTCCACCCGGGCGATCCGGCGGAGGCGGCGGCCCTCGCGGAGTTCGACGCCCGGTACACCCAGGACGGCGACGGGGTGCACGGCGCCCGGGCCGTGGCCGCCGCGATCGCCGTGGCGCTGGCCGGGGCGGACGTCGACACCGTGGTGAACGCCGCCCTCGACCGGCTCCCCGACGGCACCGAGATCGCCCGCAACGCCGTGCACGCGGTCCGCCTGGCCCGGGAGTTCGCGGACGAGCCGGCCGGGGCGTTCGCCCTGGTCCCGGTCCTGGAACACCAGATCGTCGACCACGTCTACAGCTACGGGATCGCGGCCGCCGAGACCGTCCCCGTCGCCCTCGCCCTCACCACCGCCGCCCGGGGCGAGATCGCCCAGGCGATCCCGGCCGCCGCCTGCCTCTCCCGGGTCGCCGACTCCGCGCCCGCCCTGGCCGGGGCGCTGACCGGGGCGATCGGCTCGATCACCGCCGTACCGGCGGGCTGGCGCGAGGCCTGCCGGACGCTCGCGGGCTGTGCGCTGCCCCGGCTCGCGGGCACGGACCTGATCGAACTCGCCGGGCTGCTGGCAGCCACGGAACCGGCCCTCCCGGGTGGACAATTCCGACATGACGCCCACAACGGCCACAGCTCCGGCCGCCTCGACCCCGCAGACCTCTCCCTCCACCCCCGGACTCGATGACCGCTTCACCCGGGCCCTCGTCGGCGCGGCCGTCGGGGACGCGCTCGGCGGCCCGGTCGAGGGCTGGACCCCCGAGCAGATCGCCGAGCGCCACGGCGGCCGGGTGACCGGGATCGTCGGCCCCTGGTACGGCGAGGACTGGCGCACCGCCCGCCCCATCGCGCCGTACCACAAGGGCGACGGGCACGTCACCGACGACACCTTGATGACCCACGCCCTGATCCGGGTCTACGAGAAGGTCCGCGACCACCTCGACGCGTACGCCGTCGCCGACCATCTCGTCCCGGATCTGCTCTCCCCCGCTGGATCCCGGAGCTGGAGGCGGAGGCGCTCCCGCTCCAGCGGATCTTCCTGGCGGAGAAGTGGATCGTGGCCCGGCTGCACTACGGGCACATGGACCCGCGCGAGGCCGGGGCGGGCAACATCGTCAACTGCGGGGCGGCGATGTACATGGCCCCGGTCGGCCTGGTCAACGCCGGGCACCCGGAGGCCGCGTACGCCGAGGCGCTGGAGGTCGCGGCACCGCACCAGTCGTCGTACGGGCGGGAGGCCGCCGGAGTGTTCGCGGGGGCCGTCGCCGCCGCCTGCCACCCGGACGCGACCCCTGCCACGGTGGTCGACGCCGCCCTCGCGCTCGCCAAGGACGGCACCCGCTCCGCGATCGAGGCGGTCTGCGAAGTCGCCTTGCCCCACGACGACTTCGAGTCCGCGCTCGCCCCGCTGCGGGCGGCCGTGGAGCCCTTCGACACGGTCGGCCCCGACTACCGCTCCCCCGCACTCGGCGCCCGCCGCCCCTCCCGGCTGCACGCCATCGAGGAACTGCCCGTCGCCCTGGGGATGTTGCTGGTCGGGGGCGGCGACTACCGGCGTACGGTGCTGGGTTCGGTGAACTACGGCCGCGACTGCGACTCCATCGCCACGATGAGCGGGGCGATCGTGGGCGCGCTGGGCGGCGAGATCCCGGCCGACTGGGCGGAGACGGTCGCGGAGGCGAGCCGCCTGGATCTGCACACGCCGGCCCGGGCACTGGCACAGGTGGCCCGGGAGGTCTTCGCCCGCGACCTGGAGCGGCGCGCGGCCCACGAGGAGGCGTTCACCGCGCTGGCCGGTGAGCGGTGAGCGCCGCCCCGCCCCAGGATCCGCGCGTCCGCCTGACCTGGGTACAGCCCGAGGATCTGGTCGGGCACGAGCTGCGGCAGGCCGCGCAGGACGGCCGGGACGCCCGGGCGATCGAGGAGCGGTGGTACGCGGCCGGGGGCTCCCCCGCCCCGGACCGCGCGGGCGCGTCCGAGCCGCCCGCATCGCCCCGGCTGCGGGCGCTGGCCGGGGAGCTGCTGGATGAACTCGCCACGCTGGATTCACCGTTGGCCGCCGATGAGCCCACCGACCTGGACGCGATCGTGGCCGCCTGCCCGCACTGGCCCGGGCCGCCCGGGGCCGCGCTCGCCGTCGGGGACCGTACGCCCGTCGCCGGCCAGGACGGACAGCCCGCCGCCCGGACGCCCACCATCACCCACGCCCGGCTGCACGCCGCCTGGCTCGGCCGGGCGGCGGGCTGCCTGCTCGGCAAGCCGGTGGAGAAGCTGCCGCTGGCCGGCATCCGCGCGCTCGCCCGGTCCACCGGCAACTGGCCCCTCACCACCTGGTTCACCGCGCGCGGCGTGCCCGCCCACCTGCTCGCCGCCCACCCCTGGAACCGCCGCTCGGCCCCGACGTCGCTGGCCGAGAACATCGACGGCATGCCGGAGGACGACGACCTCAACTACCCGCTGCTCACCCTGCTGTTGCTCCAGCGGCACGGGCGCTCATTCACCACCGCCGACCTGGCCCGGCTCTGGCTGGACGAGCTTCCGGCGGGGCGCACCTTCACCGCCGAGCGCATCGCGTACGGCAACCTCCTGGCGGGCGTCGAACCCCCGGGACCGCCCGCCGCCGCAACCCGTTCCGGGAGTGGATCGGCGCGCAGATCCGGGCCGACGTGCACGGCTGGACCCACCCCGGCGACCCGGCCGGGGCCGCCGCCCAGGCGCACCGGGACGCCGTCCTCACCCACACCGGCAACGGGGTGTACGGCGCGATGTTCACCGCCGCCGCGCTCGCTGTGGCGGCCGGGGGCGAGAGCGATGTGCACGGCTGCCTGGCCGCCGGCCTGCGGGTGGTGCCGCCGCACTCCCGGTACGCCCGCGCGGTCCGGCTCGGCATCGAAACAGCGCGCACGGAAGGGGAGTTCGACGCCGTCGTGGACCGGCTGCACGCCGTCTACGCCGCCACCCACCACTGGGTGCATGCCCTGCCCAACGCCGCGCTGCTCGCCGCCGCCCTCACCCACGCCGACGGCGACTTCACCCGGTCGATCGGCAACGCGGTCTCCGGCGGCTGGGACACCGACTCCAACGGGGCCACCGCGGGCTCCCTGGCCGGATTGCTGGCGGGCGGGCCGGACGCCCTGCCAGAGCACTGGACGGCTCCGTTGAAGAACCGGCTCGCCACCTCCGTACCCGGCTTCGACCGGGCCGGCTTCGACACCCTCTCCGCACTGACCCACCAGGAGGCTCTGCGCCCATGACCCGCATCGCGGTGCTCGGCAGCACCAATATGGACCTCGTCGCCTACACGGCCCGCGCCCCCGGACGCGGCGAGACCGTCACCGGACGGGAGTTCCGGACGATCCCCGGCGGCAAGGGCGCCAACCAGGCCGTCGCCGCCGCCCGCGCGGGCGGCGAGGTGATGATGATCGGCGCGGTCGGCGACGACGTGTACGGGACACGGCTGCGCGAGGGCCTCGAACACGCGGGCGTCGACACCGACCTCCTGCACACGGCCGAGGGCCCCAGCGGCACCGCGCACATCGTCGTCGACGACACCGGCTCCAACGCGATCGTGGTGGTCCCGGGGGCGAACGGCGTCGTCACCACGCTCGGCCCCGGGGAGATCGCGGCGATCGCCGCGTCCGAGATCCTCCTCATGCAGCTCGAACTCCCCTCTCCGCCGTCGTCGAGGGCGCCCGCGCGGCCCGGGCGCAGGGCGTACGGACCATCCTCACCCCGGCTCCCGTGCAGCCCCTGCCCGACGAACTCCTCGACCACATCGACCTGTTGGTGCCCAACGAGCACGAGGCAGCCGAGCTGTCCGGGCAGGACGAACCGCACGCCGCCGCCCAGATCCTGCTGCGCCGGGTGCCCGAGGTCATCGTCACGCTCGGCGCGAAGGGCTGCCTGTACGCCGCCCGGGGCGGGGAGCCGGTGCTCTTCGAGGCCCCTTCGGTGACCGCCGTCGACACCACCGGGGCCGGGGACACCTTCGTCGGGACGCTGGCCGTGGCGCTCGGCGAGGGGAGACCGGTGGGCGAGGCCGTGGGGTTCGCGTCCGCCGCCGCCGCGCTCTGCGTCCAGAAACCGGGCGCGTCCACATCCATGCCCTACCGCAGCGAGATCGAGGCCGAGGCCGTATGAGCACGACAGCGGGACCCCTGACCGGGCTGAAGGTCATCGACCTGGCCACCCTCTTCGCCGGCCCCCTCGCCGCCACCATGCTCGGGGACTTCGGCGCCGATGTGATCAAGGTCGAGCACCCCCGTAAGCCGGACCCCTCGCGCGGGCACGGGCCGGCCAAGGACGGGGTCGGCCTGTGGTGGAAGCTGCTCGGCCGCAACAAGCGCACCCTGACGCTGGATCTGTCGGCGCCCGGCGGCCGGGACGTGCTGCTCCGGTTGGCCGAAGAGACCGACGTCATCGTCGAGAACTTCCGGCCCGGGACGCTGGAGCGCTGGGGGCTCGGCCCCGAGGAACTGCACGCCGTCAATCCGCGGCTCGTGCTGGCCCGGGTCACCGGCTTCGGCCAGTCGGGGCCGTACGCGCACCGCCCCGGTTTCGGAACGCTGGCCGAGGCGATGAGCGGGTTCGCGGCGATCACCGGGGAGCCGGACGGGCCGCCGACGCTGCCGCCGTTCGGTCTTGCGGACTCCATCGCGGCGCTGGCTACGGCGTACGCGGTGATGGCGGCGCTCGCCGGGCGCGAGAAGACCGGCGAGGGGCAGGTGGTGGACCTGGCGATCATCGAGCCGATTCTGACCGTGCTGGGCCCGCAGCCGCTCTGGTACGACCAGCTCGGCTACGTCCAGCCGCGCACCGGCAACCGCTCCCGCAACAACGCCCCGCGCAACACCTACCGCACCGCCGACGGCCACTGGGTCGCGGTCTCCACCTCCGCCCAGTCCGTCGCGGAGCGCGTGATGCGCCTGGTGGGCCGGCCGGACCTGATCGACGAGCCCTGGTTCGGCGCGGGCACCACCCGGGCCGAGCACACCGAGGAGCTGGACGGGGCGGTCGGCCACTGGATCTCCCGGCACAGCCGCGAGGAGGTGCTGAACGGCTTCGAGAAGGCGGAGGCGGCCGTCGCGCCGATCCATGACGTACGGGAGGTGATGGAGGACCCGCAGTACCGGGCGCTGGGCACGATCGCGGAAATCGACGACCCGGAGCTGGGGCCGCTGCGGATGCAGAACGTCCTCTTCCGGCTCTCGGAGACCCCTGGGGCCATCCGGTGGGCGGGCCGCCCGCACGGTGCGGACACCGAGGAGATCCTGGCCGGACTCGGCCTCTCGGAGACCCGGATCGCGGCACTGCGGGACCAGGGGGCGCTGTGACCGGCTGCGACACGCCCTTCCCGCCGCTGCCGGAGGACCCGCCGGACGCCCCCGGCCGGCCGGCGCTGACCTGGCTGTACGTCCCCGGGGACCGGCCGGAGGTGGTGGCCAAGGCGCTGGGCTCCGGAGCGGACGTGGTGATCGTCGACCTGGAGGACGCCGTCGCCCCGGAGCGCAAGGAGTACGCGCGCTCCGCCACCGCCGAACTTCTCGGCGACCAGGTGACCGCCGCCCCCGACGCCGTACCGGTCCATGTCCGGGTGCACGGCGAGGACGACATCCGGGCGCTGGCGGGGCTGCCGGGCCTGGCGGGGTTCCGGCTGCCGAAGATCACCCATGCGGTCTCGGTGCACCATGTGGCGGCCGTGGCCCCGGGCGTCCCGCTGTATCCGCTGCTGGAGTCGGCGCTCGCGATCGAGCACGCGTACTCGATCGCCTCGGCGCATCACGCGGTCCGGGGGATCGCTCTGGGCGAGGCGGACCTCCGGGCCGATCTGGGCGTGCGGGAGGACGCCGGTCTCGACTGGCCGCGCAGCCGGGTCGTGGTGGCGGCCCGGGCGGCGGCGCTGCCTCCGCCGGTGCAGTCGGTGTTCCCGGACGTCCGGGACCTGGACGGGCTGTGGGCCTCGTGCGGGCGGGGGCGGGCACTCGGGATGCTGGGTCGGGCGGCGATCCATCCGCGCCAGCTGGAGGTGATCGAGCGGGCGTTCCGGCCGACGGCGGAGGAGGTCGAGGCGGCCGAGCAGATCGTCGCGGCCTCGGCGGTGGAGGCGGGGGCGCTGGCGCTGCCGGACGGGCGGTTCGTGGACGCGGCGGTCGTGGCGTCCGCCCGCCGTACGATCGCGCTCGCCGGGCGGGCCTGAGACTGCGGGCCCGCCCGGCGAGCGGGAGGTGTGCGGGGTGCGCCCGGGGAGGGCGCGGGGGGGTCAGCCCTTCTCGGCCGCCGCTTCGGTGCTCTCGGCGGTGCGGCCCTTGCCCGGCTCGTCCTTGCTGAGCGGGTCCTTCTTCGCGTCGGCGTCCTCGGCGTCCTGCCCGGCGGCGTCCGCCTTCGCGGAGCCGTCCGCGTCGGAGTCCTTCCCGGGGGTGGTGTCCCGGTCGGGCTCGACGATCTCCTCGCGGCCCGGACGCAGCTTGGCGGAGACCACGATGTAGACGACGGCGAGGACGAAGACGATGATCGCGGTCCACACGTTCAGGCGGAGGCCCAGGATGTGGTGGGCCTCGTCGACGCGCATGTACTCGATCCAGCCGCGGCCGGCGCAGTAGGCCGCGACGTACAGCGCGAACGCCCGTCCGTGGCCGAGCGTGAAGCGGCGGTCCGCCCAGATCACCAGCAGCGCCACACCGACGCACCACAGCGACTCGTACAGGAAGGTCGGGTGGTAGGTCCCGGCGACCCGGTTCGCGCCCTCGCTGATCTCCACCGCCCAGGGGAGGTCGGTGGGCTTCCCGTACAGCTCCTGGTTGAACCAGTTGCCCCAGCGGCCGATGGCCTGCGCGAAGGCGATGCCCGGGGCCAGCGCGTCGGCCCAGGCGGGCAGCGGGATGCCCCGGCGGCGGCAGCCGATCCACGCGCCGACGGCGCCGAACGCGATCGCGCCCCAGATGCCGAGGCCGCCCTCCCAGATCTTGAAGGCGTCGACCCAGTTCTCACCCTCGCTGAAGTACAGCTGGTAGTCGGTGATCACGTGGTAGAGCCGCCCGCCGACGAGGCCGAAGGGCACCGCCCAGACGGCGATGTCGGCCACCGTGCCGGATTTGCCGCCCCGGGCGATCCAGCGCTTGTTGCCGAACCAGACGGCGACGAAGACACCGATGATGATGCAGAACGCGTAGCCGCGGAGCGGGATCGGGCCGAGCTCGATCACGCCGGTCGACGGACTGGGAATGGAGGCAAGATTCATGGCGAGGTCGACGCTACCTTGCCGGGCGGTGGGTACGGCAAGCCACCCGGCAACGTCTGGGTAACAGGGACCGCGTCATGGGCGGGCAGGACACTCCCGGGGGCCTTGGTCAGGAACCGGCGGCCGACGACGGGGCGGCCGGGGTGGAGGCACCGCCGTCCGGCACGGACGGGGAGGCGCTGCCCGGCTTCTTGCCCTTGTTGGCCTCGGCGACCCACTTCTTCAGGTTCTCCGGGGAGATCTGCTCGTCGCCCTTGCCCGGGAAGACGGACTCCCCGTTGAGCAGCACCGTCGGCGTGCCCTGGAAGCCGCCCTCCCGGAACGCCGTGTCGGACTTCTTCACCCAGCTGTCGTGCTCGCCGTCCTCCACGCAACTGCGGAAGCCCGGCGTGTCGAGCCCTTCGACCTCGCCGGCCAGCTCGATCAGCCGGCTGTTCTTGGCGTAGGCGTCGTCCGGCTCGGGAGGCTGCTTGCTGAAGAGGACGTCGTGATACGGGGCGAACTTGCCGACGTCCTGGGCGCAGGCGGCGGCGTTGGCGGCGCGCAGCGACCCGGAGCCGCCGAGATTGCCGTCGATGATGGTGGCCAGGTGGTACTCCACCCGGATCTGGCCGTCGTCGGCCAGCTCGGTGATCGTGTCCCGGAAGGCCGTCTCGAACTGGGCACAGACCGGGCAGCGGAAGTCCTCCCAGATGGTGAGGGTGGACGGGGCGTCGGCCGCGCCGACCGGCAGGGTCAGGGCGGCCTCGCCGATCGCGCCCGAGGGGGCGACGGCCGGGCCGGAGGCGGAGTCGCCGCCGTCGTCCTTGCCCGCGTTGGCCGCGATCAGGCCGACCACGGCGGCCAGGCCGAGCACCCCGACCACCGCCGAGGCGACGATCAGCGTCCGGCGGCGCTTGTCGCGCCCCTTCTCCCGCTCGCGCTGCTGGGCCAGGCGCTCGCGCGCGCTTCTGTTTCCCTCAGGAATCTTGTCGCTCACACCCGGGGAACGAACCGGGGAGGCTCCTGCGCGCCTCCCCGGTCCACAATCCACCCATTCGGGTGGTTCGCGGGCTCAGCGCTTTCGAACACCTTCGGCCAGTTCGCCCGCCAGGGAGCGGACCGCGGCGAGGCCGGCGGCCTCGTCGGGGGCGTCCAGCATGGCCTTGACGAAGGCCGAACCGACGATCACGCCGTCGGCGAATCCGGCGACCTCGGCGGCCTGCGCCGCGTTGGAGACGCCGAGGCCGACGCAGACCGGCAGGTCGGTGGTGGCGCGGGTGCGTCCCACCAGGTCCTGGGCCTGGGCGCCGACGGAGGCGCGGGTGCCGGTGACGCCCATCAGGGACGCGGCGTAGACGAAGCCGCTGCCCGCCGCCGTGATGGTGGCGAGGCGGGCGTCCTGGCTGCTGGGGGCGACGACGAACACGGTGGCGAGACCGTGCTTGTCGGCGTGCTCGCGCCACAGCGCGGACTCCTGGACCGGCAGGTCGGGCAGGATGCACCCGGCGCCGCCCGCCTCGGCCAGCTCGGCGGTGAACCGCTCGACGCCGTAGCGGTCGATGGGGTTCCAGTACGTCATGACGAGGATCGGGACGCCGGTGGCCTCGTACGCCTCGCGGACCGTGCGCATCACGTCGGCGATCCGGACGCCGCCGCGCAGGGCGATGTCGTCGGCGGTCTGGATGACCGGCCCGTCGAGGACCGGGTCGCTGTGCGGGAGCCCGACCTCGACGACGTCCGCGCCGCCCGCGACGACGGCCTTGACCGCTTCGATGCCGCCCTCGACGGTGGGGAAGCCCGCCGGGAGGTAGGCGATGAGCGCCGCCCGGTCCGCGGCCTTCGCGGCGGCCAGGGTGGTGTTCAACAGCTCGATGTTGCCGCTCACTTGGCGTCCCCCTCGATCTCGGCGCGGTCGCTGTCGGCGTCCGCCTCGACGACGGCGTCGGTGTCGTAGAGCCCGAAGTAGCGGGCGGCGGTGTCCATGTCCTTGTCGCCACGGCCGGACAGGTTGACGAGGATCAGCCCGTCCTTGCCCAGCTCCTTGCCGAGGTCCAGGGCCCCGGCGAGCGCGTGGGCGCTCTCGATGGCCGGGATGATGCCCTCGGTGCGGGACAGCAGCCGCAGCGCCTGCATGGCCGCGTCGTCGGTGACCGCGCGGTACTCGCCGCGCCCGACGTCCTTGAGGTAGGAGTGCTCGGGGCCGATGCCCGGGTAGTCCAGCCCCGCCGAGATGGAGTACGGCTCGGTGATCTGCCCCTCGTCGTCCTGGAGGACGTAGGAGCGGGAACCGTGCAGGATGCCCGGCTCCCCTGCGGTCAGGGTCGCCGCGTGCTCGCCGGTCTCCACGCCGTGCCCGGCGGGCTCGCAGCCGACCAGGCGGACGCCCCCGTCGGGGATGAAGGCGTGGAAGAGGCCGATGGCGTTGGAGCCGCCGCCGACACAGGCGACCGCAGCGTCCGGGAGGCGGCCCGCGCGCTCCAGGAGCTGGCGGCGGGCCTCGACGCCGATGACCCGGTGGAAGTCGCGGACCATCGCGGGGAAGGGGTGCGGACCCGCGACCGTACCGAAGAGGTAGTGCGTACGGTCCACGTTGGCGACCCAGTCGCGGAACGCCTCGTTGATGGCGTCCTTCAGGGTCCGCGAGCCGGACTTCACGGCGACGACCTCGGCGCCGAGCATCCGCATCCGGGCCACGTTCAGGGCCTGGCGCTGGGTGTCGATCTCGCCCATGTAGATGGTGCAGTCGAGGCCGAAGAGGGCGCAGGCGGTCGCGGTGGCGACGCCGTGCTGGCCGGCCCCGGTCTCGGCGATGACACGGGTCTTGCCCATGCGCTTGGTGAGGAGCGCCTGGCCCAGCACGTTGTTGATCTTGTGCGAGCCGGTGTGGTTCAGGTCCTCGCGCTTGAGGAAGATCCGGGCCCCGCCCGCGTGCTCGGCGAAACGGGGGACCTCGGTGAGCGCGCTGGGGCGGCCGGTGTAGTTCACCATCAGCTCGTTGAGCTCGGCGGCGAACGCCGGGTCGGCCTTGGCCTTGTCGTACTCGACGGCGACCTCGTCCACGGCGGCGACGAGCGCCTCCGGGATGAACTTGCCGCCGTACGCGCCGAAATAGCCTTCGGCGCTGGGGATCAGACCCTCGGGGTCCGGAATGAAGAACTCGGACGTCATGCGACGTGCTCCTTGACATGGCAACGGGTGGGTTCACCGTATGCGCGGAGCGGCGAGCGCCACCGGGACCGGCATGCGGTCGGGGTGGTGCGGTCGTACGTACGAAGGTGCTGGGGTACTGCGGTACGTCGGCCGGGGCTCGCCTACTGCGCGGACCCCGGGCGCCATCGCATGCCGTTGACCTGGCCGGGCTCGTCCCCGATGACGTACCGCACACGCCGTCCGTGCACGCGCCGGGCGGGGGCGCGGCAGCCGCGGGGGCGGCAGCCGCGCGCCAGCGGGGCGTGCGGGTCCCGCGCCGGAGCCCCGGCCGGGGCGAGGCCCGGTCGGGTGCGGGGCACGGGACGGTCGGTCATGGTCGCTGTCGTCCCCGGGTCAGCCGCGGCCGTGGCGGAGCGCCGGGTGGGCGCCCGCGGCGACGAGGTCGGCGACGGCGGCGCGCGGGTCGCGGCCGGTGACCAGGGACTCGCCGACCAGGACGGCGTCGGCGCCGGCGTTGGCGTACGCGATCAGGTCGTGCGGGCCGCGGACGCCGGACTCGGCGACCTTGACGATGTGGTCGGGGATCTCGGGGGCGACCCGCTCGAAGGTGGAGCGGTCGACCTTGAGGTCCTTCAGGTTGCGCGCGTTGACACCGATGATCTTGGCTCCGGCGTCCACGGCGCGCTCCGCCTCCTCCTCGTCGTGCGCCTCGACGAGCGGGGTGAGCCCGATCGACTCGGCGCGCTCGATGAGGGAGACCAGGGCCTCCTGGTCGAGGGCGGCGACGATCAGCAGCGCGAGGTCGGCGCCGTAGGCGCGGGCCTCCCACAGCTGGTAGGAGGTGACGATGAAGTCCTTGCGCAGGATCGGCGTGTCGACCTTGGCGCGGACGGCCTCCAGGTCGGCGAGCGAACCGCCGAAGCGGCGCTCCTCGGTGAGGACCGAGATGACGGACGCGCCGCCGGCCTCGTAGTCCGCGGCGAGCGCGGCCGGGTCGGCGATGGCGGCCAGGGCGCCCTTGGAGGGCGACGAGCGCTTGACCTCGCAGATGACGGTGACGCCCTCGCCGCGCAGCGCGGCGACTCCGTCCTTGGCCTGGGGGCGCGTGCGGCGCGCTCCTTCAGCTCGTCGAGGCTGACGCGCGCCTGTCGCTCCGCGAGGTCGGCGCGAACGCCGTCGATGATCTCGTCGAGCACACTCACGCGAGCGGCCCCCTTCCGGAACGGTGAATAGGGAACAGGATCAGCCGTACCGATGGTATCCGCAGGAGCGCCCAGGGCTCGCATCCGGCCACGCCGCGTCCCATTACCTGGGCATTTCAGGGGGCCAGCGCCGAGCCGAACGGCAGATTCCGGACGACGGTGAAGACCAGCAGGACGGCGCCCACGCCCCACCACCAGGCGGGTGCCAGGGCCATCCGCAGGGGCTTTCCGCGCCACGCCCGGCCCAGCCAGAGGACCCAGACGACGGCGAAGAGGAAGTAGCCGGCGGTGGCGATCGCGTTAGCGGAAAAGGCCGCGCCGAGGTCGCCGGTGATGAAGGCGTGGGCGCTGCGGAGTCCGCCGCAGCCGGGGCAGAGGACGCCGGTCAGCTGGAGCAGGGGGCAGACGGGGTAGTGACCGGGTTCGTTGGGGTCGACGGTGCCGACGTAGGCGAAGGCGCCGGTGACGGCGGCGAGGATGCCTACGGGCGTGCCGAGCCTGCGTACCCGGCCCGCCCGGTCTTTCCGACGTTCGAGGGCGCCCACCCAGCCCGTCCGGCGTTTGAGGACGGAACCGGGGCCGTGGGGTCCGTGCACCTGCGAGGTTCCTTCGCCCAAGGGGCCATGGGGCTGCGGGCTCTCTCCGCCGAGGGTTCCGTCCTCAAACGCCGGACGGGCTGGAATGTCCGCGGGACGGGCTGAAACGGCGGGAGCACCGTCCTCGGGTGCCGGGCCGGTTGTGGCGGGCACAGCCATGTCCGGGGTCGGGCAGACCGTCAGGGGCATGTTCCCGGGGCCGACGGCCCGGGGGTCGGAGTCCGGGGGCTGGGGGGTAGGCGAGGCGTCCACCCGCCGATTGTCCCCCGACGACGCGAAAAGGCGCAGCCCCGGCGGGGCTGCGCCTGTCTGCGTGTCGGTCGCCGGGATTCCGGCGGCCGGATCAGTGGGAGATCTGCGCCCGCCCGGCGCGCGCCCGGGCCTCGGCCATCTCGGCCGACTCCTTCTGCGCACCGAGGCCAGCGGCCCGCATGGCGAGGCCCACGAGTCCGCCGCCGAAGATCACGGCGACGCCGACCCAGAAACCGAGCGGGCTGGCCGCGACCATGAAGACGCCTGCGACGCAGAAGCCGATCAACGTGATGATGGCACCGGTCCAGGCGGCCGGGGTGTGTCCGTGGCTCGTGCCCGCCATGAGTTGCTCCTCGTTGGTGTTGCGCTGTGGGTGACGCGGTAGATGGGCCGCCGCCCGGGGGACGGCTCGGTTCCATTGTCCCGTACGGGGCCGCCGGGGGTGAGCGTGGGGGTCACGCCTCGCGGGTCGGGTCCTCGCCGCGGTCCAGGGCCTTCCACAGGTCCTCGGGCCGGTCCGGGTCGGGGGCGGTGCGGGGCGCCTTGCCGGGGCGGGGGGTGCCGTCGCGCTCGTACTTTCCGGACATGGCGGGCCAGCGGCTGCCGTAGCGCAGGGCGAGGAGCCCGGCCAGCAGGATCAGCAGGCCGCCGGCGGCGGTGATGTAGGGCCAGGCGGTGTGGCTGAGGGCGTGGATGGTGGCCGCCGCGTCACCGGTGGTCCTGGCCGCCTCCTCGTCGAGTGCCGTGCTGTCGGAGGCGCCGGCCCAGGCGCTGAGGGTGGCGCCGAGGCCGCTGAGGGCCAGCAGCGCGGCGACGATCCGGCGGCCCGCGCCGCGTACGGCGAAGACGGCGACGAGGGCGGCGAGCCCGACGATGGCGAGGGCGGCTGGGGCGCCCGTGACGTCCCGGCCGTCGGCGGTCAGCGGCAGCGCGCCGCCGCCGGTGGCCGCCTGGCCCTCGGCCCAGGTCTGGCCGGAGGCGAGGAGGACGACGGTCGCGCCCGCCGCGCCCAGGAGCAGACCGGCCGCGAGGGAGCGGCGACTCCCCGCGGTGTCGGGCGCGCCGGACGCGGAGTCGGCGGTGCGGGCACGGGGCTGGGGTACGGGAACAGCACTCACGCCCTCCACTATCCCCTACCGCCCCGACGCCCGTGGAGCCGGTCGGCCGTCAGCGGTCCGGCCGCTGTTCAGCGGCCGTGGAGCCGGTTGGCCGTATGGACGGCGCGGAGTACGGCCGCCGCCTTGTTGCGGCATTCGGTGTCCTCGGCGACCGGGTCGGAGTCGGCGACGACGCCCGCCCCGGCCTGGACGTACGCGGTGCCGTCGCGGAGGAGGGCGGTCCGGATGGCGATGGCGGTGTCGGAGTCCCCGGCGAAGTCAAGGTAGCCGACGCAGCCCCCGTACAGTCCGCGGCGGCTCGGCTCCAGCTCCTCGATGATCTGCATGGCGCGGGGCTTGGGCGCGCCGGAGAGGGTGCCCGCGGGGAAGCAGGCGGTGAGGACGTCGAAGGCGGTGCGGTCCTCGGTGACACGGCCGGTGACGGTGGAGACGATGTGCATCACGTGGGAGTAGCGCTCGATGGACATGAAGTCGACGACCTCGACGCTGCCCGGTTCGCAGACCCGGCCCAGGTCGTTGCGGCCGAGGTCGACGAGCATCAGGTGCTCGGCGCGCTCCTTGGGGTCGGCGAGCAGTTCCTCGGCGAGCGCCTGGTCCTCCTGCGGTGTGGTGCCGCGGTGCCGGGTCCCGGCGATCGGGTGGACCATGGCCCGGCCGTCCTCGACCTTGACGAGGGCCTCGGGGCTGGAGCCGACGACGTCGAACCCGTCGAAGCGGAAGAGGTACATGTACGGGGACGGGTTGGTGGCCCGCAGGACCCGGTAGACGTCCAGAGCGCTCGCGGTGCAGGGCGTCTCGAAGCGCTGGGAGGGGACGACCTGGAAGGCCTCGCCCGCCCGGATGCGCTCCTTGATGTCGTCCACGGCGTCCTGGTAGGCCTCGCCGCCCCACAGCGCGGTGTACGGGGGCAGCTCGGAAGGGGGCAGGACGGCGGGGGCGTTCTCGACCGGGCGGCGCAGGTCGCGCTCCATCGCGTCGAGGCGGGCGACGGCGTCCGCGTGGGCCTCGTCGACGCCGGTGGCGAGGTCGTTGTGGTTGATCGCGTTGGCGATCAGCAGGACGGTGCCGTTCTGGTGGTCGAGGACGGCGAGGTCCGAGGTGAGGAGCATGGTGAGCTCGGGCAGCTTCAGGTCGTCGCCGCCGTGCTCGCCGATCTTCTCCAGGCGGCGCACGATGTCGTAGCCGAGGTAGCCGACCATGCCGCCGGTGAACGGCGGGAGGCCCTCGTCCACGACCAGGTCGCGCGGGGTGTGCAGGGTCTCGACGGTGGCCCGCAGCGCGTCCAGCGGGTCGCCGGCCACGGGGACGCCGACGGGCGGGGTGCCCAGCCAGTGGGCCTCGCCGTCGCGGGTGGTGAGGGTGGCGTCGCTGCGGACGCCGATGAAGGAGTAGCGCGACCAGGTACGGCCGTTCTCGGCGGACTCCAGCAGGAAGGTGCCGGGGCGCTCGGCGGCGAGCTTGCGGTACAGGCCGACCGGGGTGTCGCCGTCCGCGAGGAGGCGGCGGCTGACGGGGACGACGCGCCGGTCGACGGCCAGTTTGCGGAAGGTGTCGAGATCCATGGCCGGACCTTAGCTGTCGAGGAGGAGGACGTCGGCGTCGAAGCAGGTGCGGTCGCCCGTGTGGCAGGCGGCGCCGGTCTGGTCGACCTTGACGAGGACGGTGTCGGCGTCGCAGTCCAGGGCGACGGACTTCACCCGCTGGATGTGGCCCGAGGTGTCGCCCTTGACCCAGTACTCCTGGCGGCTGCGCGACCAGTAGGTGCAGCGGCCCGTGGTGAGGGTGCGGTGCAGCGCCTCGTCGTCCATCCAGCCGAGCATCAGCACCTCACCGGTGTCGTACTGCTGGGCGATGGCCGGGACCAGGCCGTCGGCGCCGCGCTTGAGGCGGGCGGCGATGGCGGGGTCGAGGTTGCCGGCGGGCGGGGTGGGGTCGGGCGTGCTGGTCATGGGGCCATTGTGCCGTGGTGGCGGGCGTTTCCCGGCCGGACGTCCACTGGGCGGACCCGGGGTGACGGTCGTACGCTGGCGGGCATGTCGACCCATGCGAAGCGCGAACGTCTTCTGCTCGCCGATCTGTTGGAAGCGGCCGGTCCCGAGGCCCTGACCCTGTGCGACGGCTGGAAGACCCGCGACCTGGCCGCCCATGTGGTGGTCCGCGAACGCCGCGCCGACGCGGCGGGCGGGCTGCTGGTGAGTGCGCTGAAGGCCCGGCTGGAGCGGGTGCAGGCGGAGTTCGCGGCGAAGCCGTACGAGGAACTGATCCAGCTGATCCGTACCGGCCCGCCGCGGTTCTCCCCGATGGCCCTGAAGCAGATCGACGAGGCGGCCAACACGGTCGAGTTCTTCGTCCACGCGGAGGATGTGCGGCGGGCCCAGCCCGACTGGTCGCGCCGCGAGCTGAACCCGGTCTTCGCCGATGTGCTCTGGTCGAACGTGGAGAAGACCGCCCGGCTGGCGGGCCGCCGCTCCCCCGTCGGCCTGGTGCTGCGCCGCCCGGACGGCCGCACAGCGGTGGCCCACAAGGGCACCCCGGTGGTGACGGTGACCGGCGAGCCGGCCGAGCTGCTGCTGTTCGCTTACGGGCGGCAGAGCGCGGCGGACGTGCAGGTGGAGGGCGACCAGGCAGCGGTGGAGCGGGTACGGAAGGCCGAGCTGGGGATGTGACGCGGGGCGCGTGACGAGGGCGGGCGTCCGGCGGGCGTCCGGCCGGGGGTGGCGGCCCCTGTCGGGGGTGGCGGCCCGGTCGGGCGGTCGCCGGTCAGCGGGGCAGTTCGGCGCGGCGGAGTGCGGTGAGGACGAGGCCCATCGCGCCGCCGGACGCGCACACGGCCGCGCTGACCGCGTACACCGGTCCGGTCCCCCAGAGGGCGATGGCCGCCCCGGTGACGGGATAGCTCAGCGGGATCAGCGCGTAGGTGAAGAGTGTCGACACGGACGTCACCCGGCCCAGGTACGCCGGGTCGGCGGCGGTCTGGACGAGGGCACCGCACAGGGCGCCGGCCAGACCGGCCGTCAGGCCGACGAACGCGGCGACCGCGGCGGCGAGAGCCACCGTGGGGACCTGGGCCAGGGCGGCGAGGCCGATGGCGCCGACGAGCGCCGTCAGACACATCACGAGTCCGGCGCGGGGCACCCGGCCCCGGACGGCGAGGAGCAGGGCCGACCCGGCCGCCCCGCCGGCGAATCCGGCGACGATCCAGCCCATGCCGGATGCGCCCCAGCCGCGCTGCTCGGAGAGCAGGATCAGGCCGAGGTTGAGCGGTCCGACGAAGCCGAGCTCGCTGAGGGCGATGACGAGCATGAGCGGGCCGAGCAGACGGTGGCGGCGGATGTACCGGATCCCGCCGACCAGGTCGTGCCAGGCGTTGGGGGTCTTCTCGGCGGCCGCTGCGTCACCGGGGGCCTCCGGCTCGGGCAGGGGTCTGATCCGCAGGCTCAGGAGCAGCGGCAGGGACAGGGCGAAGAGCACTCCGGCGGCGGCGAAGGCGAGCGAGGGACCGCCGGTGGCCACGGCGACCCCGCCCATCGGCGCGCCGATGATCGAGGAGCCGCGCGCGGCCAGTGCGCGCAGGCCCTGGATCCGGGCGAGCTGGCCCGGGGTGCTGATCCGGGGCGGCAGTGCTCCGACGGCGGGCAGGAACAGGGCGTCGACCGCGCCGAAGAGCAGGGCGACGACCACCAGGACGCCCACGGTGGGCGCGGTGAGAACCAGGATCGCGGCGAGGAGGAGAACCAGGACGGCGCGGGCGGCGTCGCTGCCGATGACGACGCGGCGGGGCCCGAGCCGGTCGGCGAGCACTCCCCCGCCGAGCATGAGGAGCGCCCGGGGTATCGATCCTGCGGCGAGGACGAGGCCGGTGCCGGAGGCGCTGCCGGTGCGGGCGGCGGCCCAGGCGAGGGCCATGAAGTAGACGCTGTCGCCGATCATCGACGCGGTGTACGCACCGAGCCAGCGCAGGACGTTCGGGTCGCGGTGCGCCGGGCGCTCCGGGGCTCCCACGGCGATGACGGTCACGGGTGCGGCCTTTCCGGGAGAGTCGGGCGGGTTCACGGGCGGAAGGGGAATCCGTAGGTGTGCAGGGCGACGCTCTCGCGGCCCTCCGTGTCGCCCGCGTCGTCGCGGGCGCGGCCCGCTTCCTCGTAACGGTCGATCAGCGCGCCCATCTCCTGGCTGAGGGCTGCCAGTTCAGCGGCGGTGAGCCTGAGGAGGTTCTCCGAGCTCCAGGAGGCGCTGCGCCACTCCGCGTCCCAGGTGTGCCGTGCGCTCTGGTGGGCGCGGTAGAGCTCGACGTGCTGGTCGAAGGACATCCGGCTGGCGGCGGCGTAGACGGCGGCCCTGTCCGGTGCGTCGTCGAAGTCCGCGTCGTTGTAGGTCAGCCCTCGGGAGGACAGCTGCCACCAGCGTTCCCGGCCGTCGGTGCCCTGGCCCTCGGCCGGTTCGATCAGTCCGTGGTCGGCGAGTTTGCGCAGGTGGTAGCTGACGAGGGAGACCGCCTCGTCGACCTGATCGGCGAGCTGGGATGCGGTGGCGGTGCGCTTGATGTGCAGGGCGCGGTAGAGCTTCAGGCGCAGGGGGTGGCCGATCGCCTTGAGGGTGTCGAGGTCGGAGATGCGGCGTCGTTCGTCACTGGGCATGACACGACCCTAGATGCGCAACAAATATTGCGCAAGAAGAATTGCGCAATATTTGTTGCGTACTTTTCAGGTGCCGCCGAGCAGCCGTCGGGCGGCCAGCGCGAGCGAGACCTCGACCGCGTCCCGGGGGCGGGTGAGGCAGCGGCCGGTGAGCTGTTCGAAGCGGCGGAGGCGGTTGAGGACGGTGTTGCGGTGGCAGTAGAGCCGGGCGCCCGCCCGCTGCGCCGAGCCATCGGCGTCCAGCCAGGCGGTGAGGGTCTCCACGATGACGTCGCGATCGGCGGGGTCCAGCCGGTCCAGCGGGCCCAGCACCCGGTCGGCGAGGGCTCCGGCGAGCGCCGGGGACGACACGACCAGGGCGTCCGGGAGGTGTTCGTCGAGCAGGACGGTCCCGCCGGAGGCCGGACAGGCGCGCAGCGCGGTCTCCGCGAGCCGCCGGGCGTCGCCGAGGGCGGCCAGGCCCTCGACGGCGGAGCCGATCCCGGCCCGGGTCCCGGCCGGTACGTCCAGTGCGGCGGCCAGTTCGCTCAGTTCGCCGGGCGGGCCCGTCAGCGGCAGAATCGCGAACTCGGCGTCCGGGCCCGGGTGCCAGAGCGCCGTGGCTCCCGGATGGGCGGCGGGCAGCGCCACCGGCGGACGGGCCGCGGGCCCCGGCCCGTAACGGGCGCCTCCCGCGTCGCTCGCTCCGGCGGGCCCCGCCCCGCCCGCGGCACCGGCCCCCGGCCCGCGCGGGCCGGCCGCCACCGCCAGCACCGCGTACCGCCCCTGCTCCGGCAGGCCCAGCATCTCCGCCGCCTCGGCCAGGTCCGCGATCCGGGCGGTCCCGTCGAGCAGGGCGGCGACCATCAGCCGCTGGCGGTTCTCGCGGCGCCAGGACAGCCGCCGCTCGGCCTGCCGGTAGGCGTCCGCGACGACCCCGCAGTGCTCGTCGACGAAGTTCCACACATCGGCGGCGACATGGACGAGCAGCCGGATGTCGTCGGGGTCGCGCCGGGCGGTCTCGTCCACGAGGTCCTGCCAGACCATCGCGCCGCCCATCCGGAAGGCGTGCAGGACGGCGTCGAGCGGGACGCCCTGCTCGGCGCGGATCTCGCCGATCCAGCGGGAGGTGCGGTGGGCCGACTCCCGGAACTCTCGGGGCTGGATCAGGGAGCCGACGTTGTGCCGCAGGGAGTGGTGGACCTCCTGCCAGACCTCGGCCCGGTCGGAGTCGATCGCCGCCCGGTAGGCGGGCTCCTGGGCGTACAGGGCCTCGACGAGCCGGTCGGTGAGGGCGGGCAGCGACGCGACGAGGACCCGGGCGGCCCGGTGCAGCACCTCGACCGCCTCGCGGTCGGCCAGGGACCGGAAGCGGTGCGGCAACGGCGGTACCGGGGAGGGGCCGCGCAGCGCCCCGTTCCGCGAACGTACGACCTGGGGCATGGCGGCCTCCACCGGGAATCGGCCGGCCGCGCGAGCGGCGGGCCCGGCGCCCCGCCCGGGCGGGCGGGAGCGCGGCGAGACGATCCTGACGCCCGCAGAATGGCATACCGCCCAGTCGGTACCTAGAGGTCTGCGCGGAACTCGTCATCACGGTCCGGCAACCCCCGGGGGGCGTGCGGCCCGGTGCCGTCGGGAGCACCGGGCCGTACGGTCAGCGGACCGGGTGCCCCGCGTCCCGCAGCGCGCCCTTGACCTCGGAGATCCGCAGGTCGCCGAAGTGGAAGACGGACGCGGCGAGCACCGCGTCGGCGCCCGCCTCGATCGCCGGCGCGAAGTCGGCGAGCCTGCCGGCGCCGCCGGAGGCGATGACGGGCACGGTGACGTGCCTGCGGACCGCCTCGATCATCTCGGTGTCGTAGCCGTCCTTGGTGCCGTCGGCGTCCATCGAGTTGAGCAGGATCTCGCCCGCGCCCAGCTCGGCGGCCCGGTGGGCCCACTCGACGGCGTCGATGCCGGTGCCCTTGCGGCCGCCGTGCGTGGTGACCTCGAACGTGCCCTCCGGAGTGCGGCGGGCGTCGACCGAGAGCACCAGGACCTGGCGTCCGAAGCGTTCGGCGATCTCGCGGATGAGCTCGGGGCGGGCGATGGCGGCGGTGTTGACGCCGACCTTGTCCGCCCCGGCGCGCAGCAGCTTGTCGACGTCTTCCGGGGTGCGGACGCCACCGCCGACGGTGAGCGGGATGAAGACCTGCTCGGCGGTGCGGCGGACCACGTCGTACGTCGTCTCGCGGTCGCCGCTGGAGGCGGTGATGTCGAGGAAGGTCAGCTCGTCGGCACCCTCGGCGTCGTACAGCTTGGCCATCTCGACGGGGTCGCCCGCGTCGCGCAGGTTCTGGAAGTTGATGCCCTTGACGACCCGGCCGTTGTCGACGTCGAGGCAGGGGATGACCCGTACGGCGAGCGTCACTTCGCGCCTCCTCGGTAGGCCTCGACCTCGACCTCGACGACCAGGCTCGGGTCCACGAAACCGGACACGATGATCATCGAGGCGGCGGGGCGTACGGCGTCGAACAGCTCCTTGTGGGCGCGGCCGACCTCGTCCACGTCCCGGGCGTGCGTGAGGTACATCCGGGTGCGGACGACGTCCTCGCGTCCCAGGCCCACCTGCTCCAGCGCCGCGAACGCGACGTCGAAGGAGGTGATCGCCTGCTCGTACGGTGAGCCCGCGGCGATCTGGCCGTTGACCACCGAGGTGCAGCCGGCCACCAGGACGAGCCCGCCCGGGAGTTCGACGGCGCGCGAGTAGCCGAACTTCTCCTCCCAGGGGGCGCCGGTGGAGATCCGGCGCACGGCGTTGGCCGGGGCGGCGGCGTCCGTCATGCCGCGACCGCCTTGAGCGCCTCTTCCAGCGTGAACGCCTTGGCGTACAGCGCCTTGCCGACGATCGCGCCCTCGACGCCTTCAGGGACGAGGAGGGAGATCGCGCGGAGGTCGTCCAGGGACGAGACGCCGCCGGAGGCGACGACCGGGCGGTCGGTGACGGCGCAGACGTCGCGCAGGAGGCCCAGGTTGGGGCCTTCCAGGGTGCCGTCCTTGGCGATGTCGGTGACCACGTAGCGGGCGCAGCCCTCGGCGTCGAGGCGGGCGAGGGTCTCGTAGAGGTCGCCGCCGTCGCGGGTCCAGCCGCGGCCGCGCAGGGTCGTGCCGCGGACGTCGAGGCCGACGGCGATCTTGTCGCCGTGCTCGGCGATGACCTTGGCGACCCACTCGGGGGTCTCCAGGGCGGCGGTGCCGAGGTTGACGCGGCGGCAGCCGGTGGCGAGTGCGGCCTCCAGCGAGGCGTCGTCGCGGATGCCGCCGGACAGCTCGACCTTGATGTCCATGGCCCCGGCGACCTCGGCGATCAGGGCGCGGTTGTCGCCCGTGCCGAAGGCGGCGTCCAGGTCGACGAGGTGCAGCCACTCGGCGCCGGCGGACTGCCAGGCGAGGGCGGCCTCCAGCGGGGAGCCGTAGGAGGTCTCGGAGCCGGACTCGCCGTGGACGAGGCGGACGGCCTGGCCGTCGCGGACGTCGACGGCGGGGAGCAGTTCAAGCTTCGGCATTACAGCGTCTCGATCCAGTTGGTCAGCAGCTGGGCGCCGGCATCGCCGGACTTCTCGGGGTGGAACTGGGTGGCCCACAGCGCGCCGTTCTCCACGGCGGCCACGAACCGTTCGCCGTGCGTGGACCAAGTCACCTTGGGCGCACGGATCTTGGCGTTGGTGACTTCGAGGGTCCAGTCGTGCGCCGCGTAGGAGTGCACGAAGTAGTACCGGGCCTCGGGGTCAAGGCCGGCGAAGAGCCGGGAGTCCTCGGGGGCGTCGACGGTGTTCCAGCCCATGTGCGGGACGACGTCGGCCTTCAGGGGGCCGACCGTGCCGGGCCACTCGTCCAGGCCCTCGGTCTCCACACCGTGCTCGATGCCGCGCTCGAAGAGGATCTGCATCCCGACGCAGATACCCATGACCGGGCGGCCGCCGGCCAGCCGGCGGCCGACGATCCAGTCGCCGCGGGCCCGCTTCAGCCCGTCCATGCAGGCGGAGAACGCGCCGACGCCGGGGACGAGCAGCCCGTCGGCGTTCATCGCGCGGTCGAAGTCGCGGGTGATCTCGACGTCGGCGCCGACCCGGGCGAGGGCGCGCTCGGCGGACCGGACGTTGCCGAAGCCGTAGTCGAAGACGACGACCTTTTTCGTGTCAGTCACAGGGTGCTCCTCAGTCCCACAGGCCCTGGATCCGCAGGATGCCCGCCACCAGGCACATCACGGAGCCGATCGACAGCAGCACGATGACGCCCTTGGGCATCCCCTGCTTCGCGAAGGAGTAGACGCCGCCGGCCAGGAAGAGGCCGACGACGATCAGGATGGTGTTGAGGCCGGTCACAGGGCGCCCTTCGTGGAGGGCAGGATGCCGGCGGCGCGCGGGTCGTGCTCGGAGGCGTAGCGCAGGGCGCGGGCGAGCGCCTTGAACTGGCACTCGACGATGTGGTGCGCGTTGCGCCCGTACGGGACGTGGATGTGCAGGGCGATCTGCGCCTGGGCGACGAAGGACTCGAAGATGTGGCGGGTCATCGTCGTGTCGTAGGTCCCGATCATCGGGGCCATGTTCTCCGGCTCGGTGTGCACCAGGTAGGGGCGGCCGGAGAGGTCGACGGTGACCTGGGCGAGCGACTCGTCCAGCGGGACGGTGCAGTTGCCGAAGCGGTAGATGCCGACCTTGTCGCCGAGGGCCTGCTTGAAGGCGGCGCCGAGCGCCAGCGCGGTGTCCTCGATGGTGTGGTGGGTGTCGATGTGCAGGTCGCCCTCGGTCTTGACCGTGAGGTCGAAGAGGCCGTGGCGGCCGAGCTGGTCGAGCATGTGGTCGTAGAAGCCGACCCCGGTGGCGACATCGACTTTTCCGGTGCCGTCGAGGTTGATCTCGACGAGCACGGACGTTTCCTTGGTGGTGCGTTCCACGCGGCCTACGCGGGGGCTCATGCGTCGTGCTCCTTCTTGAGTTCGCGTACCGCATCGAGGAACGCGTCGTTCTCTGCCGGGGTGCCCGCGGTGACCCGCAGCCAGCCCGGTACGCCGTTGTCCCGGACCAGGACGCCCTTGTCGAGGATCCGCTGCCAGACGGCGTGACTGTCGTCGAAGCGGCCGAACTGGACGAAGTTGGCGTCCGAGTCGGTGACCTCGTAGCCGGTGGCGCGCAGCTCGGCCACCAGCCGGTCGCGCTCGCCCTTGAGCTGCGCGACGTACCCCAGCAGCGTATCGGTGTGCTCCAGGGCGGCGAGCGCGGTGGCCTGGGTGACGGAGGAGAGGTGGTACGGCAGCCGGACCAGCTGGACGGCGTCGACGACGGCCGGGTCGGCGGCGAGGTAGCCGAGGCGCAGCCCGGCCGCGCCGAACGCCTTGGACATGGTCCGGGAGACGATCAGGTTGCGGCGGCCCTCGATCAGCGGGAGCAGCGAGGGCTGGTGGCTGAACTCGCCGTACGCCTCGTCGACGACGACGATCGAGGGCCCGGCGGCCTGGGCGGCGTCGTACAGGGCGAGGACGGTGTCGGCCTCGACGGCGGTGCCGGTGGGGTTGTTGGGCGAGGTGATGAAGACGACCTCGGGCCGGTGCTCGGCGATGGCGGCGCGGGCGGCGTCCACGTCGATGGTGAAGTCGTCGTTGCGCGGCCCGGAGAGCCAGCCGGTGCCGGTGCCCCGGGAGATCAGGGCGTGCATGGAGTACGAGGGTTCGAAGCCGATCGCGGTGCGGCCGGGCCCGCCGAAGGTCTGCAGGAGCTGCTGGAGGACCTCGTTGGAGCCGTTGGCGGCCCAGACGTGGGCGGCGGTCACCTCGTGCCCGGCGGTCCGCGTGAGATAGCGGGCCAGCTCGGTGCGGAGCTCGACGGCGTCCCGGTCGGGGTAGCGGTTGAGGCCGCGGGCGGCCTCGCGGACCCGCTCGGCGATCCGCTCGACCAGGGCCTCGGGGAGCGGGTAGGGGTTCTCGTTGGTGTTGAGGCGTACGGGGACGTCGAGCTGGGGGCTCCGTACGGGGACTGGCCGCGCAGTTCGTCGCGGATGGGGAGCTCGTCCCAGGGGTTACGGGGGTGGTGCTGCCGTTCGTCACTGCTGCGGGACCTTCCAGCCGAACCTTGCCTTCAACGCGGCGCCGTGGGCGGGGAGGTCCTCCGCCTCGGCGAGGGTCACGACATGGTGGGTGACCTCGGCGAGCGCGTCGCGGGTGTAGTCGACGATGTGGATGCCGCGCAGGAAGGACTGCACGGAGAGGCCCGAGGAGTGGCAGGCGCAGCCGCCGGTGGGCAGGACGTGGTTGGAACCGGCGCAGTAGTCGCCCAGCGAGACCGGCGCCCAGGGCCCGACGAAGATCGCTCCGGCGTTGCGGACCCGGTCGGCGACGGCGGCGGCGTCGGCGGTCTGGATCTCCAGGTGCTCGGCGCCGTACGCGTCGACGACCCTGAGGCCGTCCTCGATCGAGGAGACCAGGACGATCGCGGACTGGCGGCCGGCGAGCGCGGGCTCGATGCGGTCGGCGATGTGCTTGGTGGCGGCGACCTGCGGGACCAGCTCCGCCTCGGTGGCGGCGGCCAGCTCCTCGGAGTCGGTGACCAGGACGGCGGCGGCCATCGGGTCGTGCTCGGCCTGGCTGATCAGGTCGGCGGCGACGTGCACCGGGTCGGCGGTGGCGTCGGCCAGGATCGCGATCTCGGTGGGCCCGGCCTCGGCGTCGATGCCGATGCGGCCCTTGAGGAGGCGCTTGGCGGCGGCGACGTAGATGTTGCCGGGGCCGGTGACCAGGTTGACCGGGGAGCAGTCCTCGGTGCCGTACGCGAACATCGCGACCGCCTGGGCGCCGCCGGCCGCGTACACCTCGTCCAAGCCGAGCAGGGCGCAGGCGGCGAGGATCGTGGGGTGCGGAAGGCCGCCGAAGTCCTTCTGCGGCGGGGAGGCGACGGCGACGCCCTCGACGCCCGCCTCCTGGGCCGGGACGACGTTCATCACGACGGAGGAGGGGTAGACCGAGCGGCCGCCGGGGACGTAGAGCCCGACGCGCTCGACGGGGACCCACTTCTCGGTGACGGTGCCGCCGGGGACGACCTGGGTGGTGTGGGTGGTGCGGCGCTGCTCGCGGTGGACGAGGCGGGCGCGGCGGATCGACTCCTCCAGCGCGGCGCGGACGGCGGGGTCCAGCTCTTCCAGCGCCCGGGTCAGGGCCTCGGCGGGCACCCGGACCGCCTCGATCCGGACACCGTCGAGCTTCTCTCCCCAGTCGATCACTGCCGCGGAGCCACGATGGCGTACGTCCTCGCAGATGGGCCGCACCGTCTCCAGGGCGGCTTCCACGTCGAACTCGGCACGGGGCAGCAGGTCGCGCAGGGCTCCACCCTCGGGGAGGGCGTCGCCGCGCAGGTCGATTCGAGAGATCACACGGCAATTCTCTCAGACCGCCCGGGACGCCCGGTCGCGTGTATCACTGGCTGATACCGGTCGTCCGCACCACTGACTCCTACGTGTCTCGGCCATGTCCGGCTGTCACTGCTGACCGCTGGCTTTCACGGCGTCACCCAGGGGCATAACGGCTCTACGGCATGTGTGCCCACGAGGGCATGGCGGCAGCGCCAGAGCATGTGTGCACGGAGGGAGCGGCCGTGACCGAGCCGCACGAAGGCGACATCCCGGACGGCCTCAGCGCAGCGGAGCTGGGCATGTGGCAGTCCTTCCGCAACGGGACCACCTACGACTTACGCAGCTACGACACGACCCGGAACGACCCGTTCGCCCCGCAGGCCTGGGGGCCCGAGCGGAGCGTCGGCGCGCGCACGGTGGCGCGGCTGCTGCTGGACGGCCCGCCCGCCCGGCCCGGCCGGGTGGCGGCGCTGAAGCTCCGGGGGGTGCGGATCACCGGGAAGCTGGATCTGGCGGGCGGCCGGGTCTCTCCGTACGTGGAGCTGACCGGCTGCCGTTTCGAACAGGAGGTGGTGCTCCCGGAGTGCCACTTCACGACGCTCCGGCTGGTGGGCTGCGCGCTGCCCCGGCTGGAGGCCGCGCGCCTGCAGACCGAGGGGGATCTGCATCTGCCGCGCTGCCGGATCGACCGGGGCATCCGGCTGACCGACGCCCAGATCGGCACGGATCTGCTGATCAACCAGCTCAGTGTGGGGCCGGACCGGCACGGGCGGGCCATCGTCGGGGACGGCATGGCGGTCGCGCAGGACCTCCAGGCCGAGATGATCGAGACGCTGGGAGAGCTGAGCCTGCGCGGGACGAAGGTGGGCGGATCGCTGAGCCTGCGCGGCAGCCGGCTGCGCGCGGCGGAGGACCGGCGCGCGCTGAACGCCCCGCAGCTGACGGTGGAGCGCACGCTCTACATGACCGAGGCGTGGGTGAGCGTCGACACGGGGAACCAGGGCACCACTCCCCCGTACGGCGTGGTCTACGCCCCGACCCCGGCGCGCGGCACCCGCTCGCAGATCTTCGAGAGCAGGGGCGGGGTGCGGCTGGACGACGGGCGGTTCGGGGACGCGGTGGACCTGCACAAGGCCCGGTTCACGATGACCCGGCAGGAGGAGCTGTCGCTGCGGCGGATCGTCACGCCGGAGCTGCGGTTCAACGCGGAGCGCCCGGAGGAGGGGCGGGTCGTGCTGAACGGCGCGAAGGTGGTGACCCTGATCGACCTGTCGACGAGCTGGCCGGGCCCCGGGGGGCTGGCGATGGGCGGTTTCGTCTACGAGAACCTCGTCCCCTACGGCCATTTCCCGCTCTCCCGGCGGCTGGAGTGGGTGCAGGCCGCGACCCCGGAGTACGTCCCCGAGCCGTACGAGCGCCTCGCCACGGTGATGCGCAGCTGCGGGGAGGACGCGGACGCCCGCGAGGTGCTGCTCGCCAAGCAGCGCCGCCGCCGCGAGACGCTGCCGCCCGCGGCGAAGGCCTGGGGGTACCTCCAGGACTGGACGGTGGCGTACGGCTACCGGCCGGGCCGGGCGGCGGTATGGATGGCGGTGCTGTGGGCGGCGGGGACGGTGGCGTTCGCGCAGCACGCCCCGCCCTCGATGAAGGGCGAGGAACATCCGCAGTGGAACCCCGCCCTGTACGCGCTGGATCTGCTGGTCCCGGTGATCAACCTCGGGCAGGACGGCTACTGGCGGATGGAGGACGCCTGGCAGTGGGCCGCGGCCGGTCTGGTGCTGGTGGGATGGGTTCTGGCCACCACGGTGGCGGCGGGGGCCTCCCGGATACTGCGCAGGGGCTGACCCGGGCGGACGGGGCAGAGGGGGCGGAATCCGTACGGGGACTGCCCCGGGAGCCGTAACCGCACGATCGGGGGCGGCCGTCCCCCCGGCCCCGGCCGCCCTCGCGCCCGGTGACCACCGGGACGGAACAGGCCCCGAGTGAATGCAATCAAGCCAATGGCGGGCATTTCCTTTGCCCTTTCTTGACCAGGCTCGATACAACCCGTTCACTCGGCACAGAAGCTTCACAGCACGCCTCTGGCGCGGCCCTCACCAGCGCTTTTCAATGGTCTGCACCATGGCTTTCCTTCGCGCTCTGCTCAGTACCGCGCGCATGATCCGGCACAGCCCTCCGCTGTCCGCCGGACGGTCCGCGGATGACGCGGTGCTGCTCGACGCCCCCGACGAGCGGCTCTCCCCCGCGCTGGTCGCCGCTGCCCTGGGCGACCACGAACCGGCCGCCAAGCTGCTCGCCACCACCCGGGACTCCGCCGACTGGGAGAACCGCGACCGCTACCTCGGCCATCTCGTCGCGTTCGCCCACAGCCGGGACGGCTGGCTCGTCGACTGGCTGGCCGACGCCCCCCGCGACCCGGACGCGCTGCTGGTCAAGGCGGAGCTGTCGGTACGCCGGGCCTGGGAGTCGCCCGCCCGCGCGGAACGGCTCCGCGAGGTCGGCCCGCTGATCACCGCGGCCGCCGACGCGGACCCGCGCGACCCCGTGCCGTGGCGCCTGGCCCTGGACCACGCGCGCGGTACCCACGCCACGCACACCTCCTTCGAGTCGCTGTGGGAGCAGGCCGTACGGCGCTCCGCGCACCACTACGGCTGCCATGTGGCGGCGCTGCGCTATCTCTCGGCCGCCTGGTACGGCTCGCACCGCGAGTGCTTCGACTTCGCCGAGCAGGCGGCGGCGGACGCGCTGCCCGACTCCCTGGTGCAGGCCCTGCCGGTCCGGGCGGCTTTCGCGCTGCTCCTGGACACCCAGGCGGCGGGCCGGACCACCTCCGTACTGGAGGAGCGGATCGACGCGGCGGCCGACCTGGCGATCAGGCTCTCGGCCGCCTACCGGCCCGGCGATCCCTGGCCGGCCGAGGTCCGCAACCTCCTCGCGTACGTCCTGCTCGCCCGGGGCCGCTGGGCGGAGGCGCTGCACCAGTTCAACCTGATCGGGCCGCACGCGACGTCGTTCCCGTGGTCGTCGGTGTCCGAGGACGCGCTCGGCCGCTTCCTGGACGCGCGGGACGGCGCGCGCCTCCAGGCGGCCTCCCTGACCCCGCTGCGCGACCGGACCGGTCAAGGCCGCCCCCGAGGCCATTACGCTTGAGCGTTGTGACCACCGCCCGCCTTCCCCTTTTCCCGCTCAACGCGGTGCTGTTCCCCGGCCTGGTGCTGCCGCTCAACGTCTTCGAAGAGCGATATCGCGCCATGATGCGGGAGCTGCTGAAGAGCGACGAGGACGAACCTCGCCGCTTCGTCGTGGTGGCGATCCGCGACGGCCGCGAGATCGCCCCGACGGCCACCGGCATGCCGGACACGGTCGCGGCGGCCCCGCCCGCCGAGCGCGCCCCGGCGGACGGCTTCGGCCCCGATCCGCTCCAGACCTTCCACCGGGTCGGCTGTGTCGCCGACGCGGCGACGATCCGCGAGCGCGCCGACGGCAGCTTCGAGGTCCTGGCCACCGGCACCACCCGGGTCAGGCTGCTGTCCGTCGAAGCGGACGGCCCGTATCTGACCGCCGAGGTCGAGGACCTGGCCGAGGAGCCGCCCGCCGGGGACGAGGCCGACGAGGCCGGAGCCCTCGCGGAGGGCGTTCTGCGGGCCTTCCGCTCCTACCAGAAGCGCCTGGCCGGGGCGAGCGAACGCTCGCTGGCGACCGGCGCGGACCTCCCCGACGACCCGTCCGTGATCTCCTACCTGGTCGCGGCGGCCACGGTCCTGGACGTCCCCACCAAGCAGCGCCTGCTCCAGGCCCCGGACACCGCGACCCGGCTGCGCGAGGAGCTGACGCTGCTGCGCAAGGAGACGGCGGTCATCCGGCACCTGCCCTCGCTTCCGGCGACGGACCTGACGCGCGCCCCCACCCACCCCAACTGACGAGGACCGGCCCCCGTTGGCGAAGAAATCCCGGAAGAACCAGCCCGGCGGCACCCCCGCCACGGTCGCCCTGACCTCGGCGGGCACCGCGTTCACGGTCCACGCCTACGACCACGACCCGGCGTCCCCGTCCTACGGCGAGGAGGCCGCCGAGGCCCTGGGCGTCTCCCCCGACCGGGTCTTCAAGACCCTGGTCGCGGACGTGGACGGTGCCCTGACGGTCGCGGTGGTCCCGGTGGCCGGCTCCCTGGACCTCAAGGCCCTGGCAGCCGCGGTGGGCGGCAAACGCGCCACGATGGCGGACCCGGCGGCGGCGGAACGCACGACGGGCTATGTCCGGGGCGGCATCTCCCCGCTGGGCCAGCGCAAACGCCTGCGCACGGTGCTGGACGCGTCGGCGCGGACGCACGCCACGATCTGCGTCTCGGCGGGGCGCCGGGGCCTGGAGGTCGAGCTGTCCTCGACGGACCTGGCGGAGCTGACGGGGGCGACGTTCGCGGAGATCGCGCGGGGCTGAAAGATGTCCTCAAGCGCCGGACGGGCTGGGTTTTCCAGCCTCGCCTGCACCTGAGGAGCGGCGCCCGGGGAAATTTCAGCCCCTCCGGCGCTTGAGGAGCGGGGTCCGGGGCGGAGCCCCGAAATCCAGCCCGTCCGGCGCTTGAGGACACCGGGGCCCCGGAGCAGCGCCCCGGTTTCGGGAAGGGGCGGGTAGGGGAACAGGCCCGCCGCAGGCGCCCCTACGCCGCCCCACCCCCACCCGCAGGCGACGACGGCGACGCCCCCGAACCGGACCCCGGCCCCGCCAGGGGCCCCTGCACCGGCCCCTGGTCGTACGACCAGTCCGGCTCCACATCCCTCGGCCCGAACGCCGCCGTCAGCAGCAGATGGATCCCCATCGCCGCGAACGGCCACGCCAGCACCGCCACCCACACCGTGTGCAGCTCCAGCGGGGCGTCGAACGTCACGCCCTGCCCCGCCTCCCGGGCCCGCCCCACCACGTCCGACGAAGGACCCAGCCAGACACCGACCCGCCACGCGATCAGCGAGGCCAGCAGCGCGCCCAGCGCCAGGCCGACGACCACGAGGACGCCCCCGCGCCGCAGCCGCCAGAAGACGAGGGCCGCCGAGAGGACGCCGAAGCCGATGGCCAGCAGGACGAAGGTGCCGTCCGCCCCGATCGCCTCCTCGCCCTCGCTGTTCTTGAGGAAGACCGCCGTGTCGTCGGAGACCAGCGGAACGCGCGGCGCGAGCCACAGCCACAGCAGCCCGAGGGCGATGCCCGAGACCGCGACGAGGGCGGCGACGACAGCGGCCTGACGGAGCTCCGTGGCCGTGTCCGGGTCGTCCGGCGCACCCGGGGAGGGGGCAAGGTGGGAGCCCGAGGGCGGGGCCTGCCAGGGATCGTGGGGGCCGGGCTGGTGAGGCGGCGTCAGAGGTGCGGTCACCGTGCCATCGTGCCAGGCCACCCTGTGAGGCGCCTCACCGGATACCGCACCCGTGCTCGCGGGCCCCGGGGGCGCTACCGTACGGCGGCGCGCCGGTACGCCCACGTCGCCACGGCCAGCGAGAGCACCCCCACCGCCGCGCAGATCGCGAGGAAGAAGGCGATGATCCCCCAGTCCGGGCGGGCGTCGAAGGACCGGGCCAGCGCCTCGACCCCGTACGTCGAGGGCAGCAGATCGCGGGCCCACCCCACCGGCTGCGGCAGCCGCTCGGCCGGCAGCACCCCGAGGAGCAGGGCGGCGGACATCCCCAGCTGCCCCAGCAGGGTCGCCAGCTCCGGGCGCGGGGCGAGCAGCCCGAGGGCCGCGCCGAGCCCGGCCAGGGCGGCGCCGGACAGCGGGATGACGGCGACCAGGACCCACAGGTGCGTCATCGGCAGCTGGAACAGCACGCTTCCGGTGATCGCGGTGAAGACCGTGCCGGGCACGGTGAACGAGGCGTACGCGGCCGCCGCCCCGAGCACCACCGCGGCGGGCGGCACGGGCAGCGTGGCGTAGTGGTCGAGTCCGCCGCTCGCCCGCAGCTGCCCGAAGTACTGGGCGAGCAGGTTGAGCGCGACGAACGCGACGACCAGGACGCTGGACCCCGCGACCACGGCGCGTGCCTCCGCGCCCCCGTCCACGACGCCCCGCATCAGGATCATGATCCCGACGGACTGGAAGGTCGCCACGAAGAGCAGCGGAATCCGGGCGACGCGCGCCCGGGAGAGCTGGGCGCGGTAGACGGCGGCCAGCGAGGGCAGCAGCCGGGCGCGCGGCGCGAGGGGCGCCGTGACGGTACAGGCGGGACCGGCTGCCGAGGGGCCGGGCGCGGGCCGGGTACGCGTCGCCGCGGTCCTGGCCGGAATGATGCTCGTCACCTGAGGCCGCTCCCCTTAGACACATCCACCACGTCAAACACGTCAAACACGTCCAGCACGTTCAGTGCGTTCAGTGCGTTCAGTGCGTTCCGTACGTCCGGTCCGGGGAACTCGCCCCGCCCGTCGAGTACGTCCCCCGCGCCCGGCGCGTTCACGTTTCCCACGGCACGTACGCCTCTCACGCCTTCACCAGCCCCTCGGTCGCATCGCCGGCGTCTCCCCCGAGCGCGAGGTAGACATCTTCCAGGCTGGGGGTGGCCAGGGTGAAATCGTCGAGCGCGGCGAAGGCCGCGCCGCCCGTCACCGCGGCGACCGCGGCCCGCGCCTCGTCCGGGCCGAGCCGCAGCACCCAGCGTCGTCCGGACTCCTGGGCGGACGCCCGCAGCGCCGCCACCTCGGGGACGTCCAGCGGGGCGCGTTCGCGCCAGACCAGCTCGACGCGGACCTCCCCGGCGACCCGTTCCTTGAGCCCGGCGGGGGTGTCGCAGGCGATGACCCGGCCGCGTTCGAGGACGGCGACCCGGTCGAGGACGGTCTCGGCCTCGATGACGTTGTGGGTGACCAGCAGGACCGTGGCCCCCCGCTCCGCCCGGCGGCGGTCGACGGCGGCCCAGACGGCGCGGCGGGCGACCGGGTCCATGCCGGTGGTCGGTTCGTCGAGGACCAGGACGGGCCGGTCGCCGACCAGGGTGGCGGCGAAGCAGGCGAGCCGGCGCTGACCGCCGGAGAGCTTCTTCAGCGGCCGCCCGGCGATCGCGGTGAGGCCCAGCTCCTCCAGGACGGCGTCGCGCTCGGCGCGGGCGTCCGGCACGGAGAGGCCGCGCAGCCGGCCGGTGGTCTCGGCGGCGAGGGAGACGGTCAGTTCGTCGAGGGCGGTGGACTCCTGCCCCAGATAGCCGATCAGCCGTGCGGCCCGCTCGGGGTGGCGTACGAGGTCGTGGCCCAGCACCTCGACGCTGCCGGAGTCGGGCCGCATCAGCCCGGTGAGCTGGCGGACCAAGGTCGACTTGCCGGCGCCGTTGGGGCCGAGCAGTCCGAAGATCTCGCCGCGCTCGACGTCCAGGCAGATGCCGTCCGTGGCGCGGACCTCGGGTGTCGCGGGCGCGCCCCGGCGACCCCGGGTCGCGGGGTAGGTCTTGACCAGATCGCGCACCGCGCACACGGTGCCGGTGTCCCGCTGCGCCTGCGCTGTGCCCGTACTCACGAGGTATGAGGGTACGGGGTCACATGCCCCGGTTCGCGCCCGGGGCCACCCCGCGTCGCCGCCCGGGAGGACGGCGGCTCCACCTCCTACTCCCCCGCGGGTACGTGCTCGGCGGCGGCCCGTACGTCGATCTCCCGCCAGAAGCCGGCCCGGATCGCGTAGCGGTCGTGCTCGTCGATCTGGTCGTCCTTGTGGGCGAGGAGCCCGAAGCGGGCCGCGTACCGCAGGAGTTCGCCGTCGATCCGGTGCGGGATGCGCGGGTACATGGTGGAGAGTTTCTGCAGGTGGACGCTTTCCGGGAGGCGCTCCATCCAGCGGCGGGCGAAGACCTGGCCCACTTCGAAGGGGTCGCCGCCGACGGTGGTGATGTCCTCCTCCCGGTCGGCCCAGCGCTGTTCGGCGCTGGTGACCTGGGCGAGGGTCGGCAGGGACGCGGTCTCGACGGGTTCGCCGAGGGGGCCGCCGCGCTCCACCCACCCTTTGTCGGAGGACCAGCGCAGCGTGGCGCCCGCGGGCTGGGCGGGCTGCTGGCGGTCCGGGTGGGTGGCGTGGGCGCGCAGCGCGGCCAGGTCCTTGGGGGTCGGCACGCCCTTGTGGCCGGTCGTGGGCGTGCCGGTGGCGGCGGGTGCGGTCTCGGCCGGATCCGGTGTGCCCGAGCGGGCGGCGGCGGCCTGGGCGGCCTCGGAGGCGCGTTCGGCGGAGGCGGCGAGGGCGGCCTCGGGCAGCGGTGCGGAGAGGATCGCGGCGATCTCGGGGCGGGTGGCGGGCTGCGGGGCGCAGGCGCCGCCGAGATCCTTGGCGCGTACGGCCTTGGTGATCCAGGCCCGGTCGAGGACGCGCCGCTCGTCGGCCTCGGCGACGAGGTCCTCGGACTGGTTGTAGTCGCCGTCGGCGGCCTGTACGGCCCAGAGGTGGACGGCGACCCCGTGTTCCTTGGCGGACATCAGGCCGGGCAGCAGATCGCCGTCGCCGGTCACCAGGACCACGTCGGAGCAGGCCCGGTTCCTGGCCAGTTCGGTGAGCTCGGCGTGCATGGCGGCGTCGACGCCCTTCTGGGCCCAGCGTCCGTCGCTGCGGGTCAGGGCGCCGAGGCGTACGGTCACCCGGGGCATCACGCGGAGCCGGCGGTGCTCGGGCTGGGGCACCCGGTCGGGGGCGCCGTCGAACCAGTAGATCCGCAGCAGGGGCTGCTGGGTGTCGGCCTCGGCCCGCTCGCGCAGTCCCTGGATGAGGGCGGCGTGGTCGACGGTGATGCGGGAACGGGCGGGCTCTCCGGCCAGCAGACTCGCGGCTGCGCCCAGCAAGTAGCCGGCGTCCACCAGGACGACGCAACGGTCCACGGGTTCCACCCTCTTCCAGAACTCGGGAACGGTTCAGCGGCCCGTTCCTCGATGACCGGGTCCGCTTACCCAGGGTTTCCTTCGAGTCTGCCCGACCGCGCGGGGGTTAACGGCCGGAACTGGATCATCGGCGTGGCGGATCCGGAAAGGAAGCGGAAAAGGAAGGAAGAAGGTGCGTGGAATCGGGGGCCACCGCGGAAACCGCTACGCACGGTAATGATCCAACATGCGGCGTTTGCGGCGCTATGTGAGTCTGACAGCGGTCCTGGCCCCCCAGGATTCCCCACAGGAGGCATTCACCATGGCCAAGAACAAGAACCGCAAGCAGGGCAGCCAGCACGACCGCGCGTCCGCGTCGGAGCGTAGCGCGGAGCAGGCCAAGTCGACGGCGTTCGAGTCCCAGAACCAGCCGCAGGCGCAGGCCCAGGGCAGCCCGTCCGACGTGGCGCGCAAGCATCAGCGACGCTTCGGCCACAACTGACCCGTCGGACGCTTGCGGTAGTGAGCAGCGACAGGCGTGGAAGACAGCGAGAGGGGCGTCCCGCATCGGCGGGGCGCCCCTCTCGTCGTCGTCCGGGTGGTCCGCCCGGGGCTCAGCCGGCCAGGCAGGCCGGGCCGAGCAGCACCTTCAGGTCGCCGAAGAGCGCCGAGTCGGCCTTGACCCGGTGCCGGTCCAGGCGCAGGACGGTGGTCTTGCGGGGGCCCTGGAGCTTGATGCGCACCTCGGTGTCGCCCCGGTGGTGGCTGAGCACCTCGCCGAGCCGGGTGACCATGGGCGGGGTGATCTTCACGGTGGGGATGGTGAGGACGACGGGCGCGTTGGTCCCGGCGTTGGAGATGTCGGGGACCTGCATCTCCATGGCCACCAGCCGGGGCACGTCCTCGCGCTTGTCGAGGCGTCCCTTCACGAAGACGACGGTGTCCTCGACGAGCTGGGTGGAGACCAGCTGGTAGGTGGCGGGGAAGAACATGCACTCGATGGAGCCGGCCAGGTCCTCCACGGTGGCGATGGCCCAGGCGTTGCCCTGCTTGGTCATCTTGCGCTGGAGGCCGGAGATGATGCCGCCGACGGTGACGACGGAGCCGTCGCCGTAGTCCCCGCCGGTGAGCTGGGAGATGGAGGCGTCGGCCTTGTCGGACAGCACGTGCTCCAGGCCGAAGAGCGGGTGGTCGGAGACGTACAGGCCGAGCATCTCCCGCTCCTGGGCGAGCAGGTAGGCCTTCTCCCACTCGACGTCGGAGAACTCCACGTCCAGGCCGAAGCCCGGCTCGCCGCTCTCCTCCTCGCCGCCGCCGAAGAGGTCGAACTGGCCCTCGGCCTCCTTGCGCTTGACCTGCACCACGTTGTCGATCATGGGCTCGTGGTGGGCGACGAGGCCCTTGCGGGTGTGGCCCATCTCGTCGAAGGCGCCGGCCTTGATGAGCGATTCGACGGTGCGCTTGTTGCAGACGACCGCCTCGACCTTGTCCAGGAAGTCGGGGAAGGAGCTGTACTTCCCCTTCGCCTTGCGGGACCGGATGATCGAGTCGACGACGTTCTGTCCGACGTTGCGGACGGCGGTCAGGCCGAAGAGGATCACATCGTCGCCCTGGGCGGCGAAGTTGGACAGCGACTCGTTGACGTTCGGCGGGAGCACCTTGATGCGCATGCGGCGGCACTCGTTGAGGTAGACCGCGGACTTGTCCTTGTCGTCCTTGACCGAGGTCAGCAGGGCGGCCATGTACTCGGCGGGGTAGTTCGCCTTGAGGTAGGCGGTCCAGTAGGTGACCAGGCCGTACGCCGAGGAGTGCGCCTTGTTGAACGCGTATCCGGCGAACGGCACCAGGACGTCCCAGAGCGCCTGGATCGCCGCGTCGGAGAAGCCGTTCTTCCGCGCGCCTTCCTGGAAGATGGTGAAGTTCTTCGCCAGTTCCTCGGGCTTCTTCTTGCCCATCACGCGGCGCAGGATGTCTGCCTCGCCCAGGGAGTACCCGGCGACGATCTGTGCGGCCTTCTGGACCTGCTCCTGGTAGACGATGAGGCCGTGGGTCAGGCCGAGCGTCTCCTTGAGCGGCTCCTCCAGCTCCGGGTGGATCGGGGTGATCTCCTGGCGGCCGTTCTTGCGCTCCGCGTAGTTCGTGTGCGAGTTCATGCCCATCGGTCCCGGCCGGTAGAGGGCCGAGACGGCGGAGATGTCCTCGAAGTTGTCGGGCTGCATCTGGCGGAGCAGGGAACGCATGGGCCCGCCGTCGAACTGGAAGACGCCGAGCGTGTCACCGCGGCAGAGCAGTTCGTACGTCTTCGGGTCGTCCAGCGGCAGGGCGAGCATCTCCAGGTCGATGCCCTTGTTGGACTTCACCATCTTGATGGCGTCGTCCATGATCGTCAGGTTGCGCAGGCCGAGGAAGTCCATCTTGATGAGCCCGAGCGACTCACACTGCGGATAGTCCCACTGCGTGATGGTGACCCCGTCGGTGTGCCGGGTCCACAGCGGTGCGTGCTCCACGATCGGTTCACTGGACATGATCACGCCGGCGGCGTGCACGCCCATCTGCCGGACCAGGCCCTCGACGCCCTTCGCGGTGTCGATGACCTTCTTGACGTCCGGCTCGCTCTCGTACATCCCCCGGATCTCGCCCGCCTCGCTGTAGCGCGGGTGCTTGGGGTCGGTGATGCCGTTGAGGTCGATGCCCTTGCCGAGGACGTCGGCGGGCATGGCCTTGGTGAGCCGGTCGCCCATCGCGTACGGGTAGCCGAGCACGCGGGCGGAGTCCTTGATGGCGTTCTTCGCCTTGATCTTGCCGTACGTGCCGATCATGGCGACCTTGTCGGCGCCGTACTTCTCGGTGACGTACCGGATCACCTCCACGCGCCGACGCTCGTCGAAGTCGATGTCGACATCGGGCATGGAGACGCGCTCGGGGTTGAGGAACCGCTCGAAGATCAGCCCGTGCTCGATCGGGTCGAGGTCGGTGATGCCCATCGCGTAGGCCACGATCGAACCGGCCGCGGAGCCACGTCCCGGGCCGACCGCGATGCCGTTGTTCTTGGCCCACATGATGAAGTCGGCGACGACCAGGAAGTATCCCGGGAACCCCATCTGGATGATGACGTCCATCTCGTACTCCGCCTGCTTCTGGCGGTCATCGGGCACTCCGCCGGGAAAGCGCCGGTTCATGCCGCGGCGCACTTCCTCCTTGAACCAGGTCGTGTTGGTGTAGCCCTCTTCCGGAATCTCGAACTTCGGCATCAGGTCGCGCTTGTCGAACATGCCGGTGGTGTCGATCTGCTCCGCGACGAGCAGGGTGTTCGCGCACCCCTCCTGCCAGGCGTCGGAGGAGTCGACGGCGTACATCTCGTCCGTCGTCTTCAGGTAGTAGCCGGTGCCGTCGAAGCGGAAGCGGTCGGGGTCCGAGAGGTTCTTGCCGGTCTGGATGCAGAGCAGGGCGTCGTGGGCGGTGGCCTCGTGCGCGTACGTGTAGTGGGAGTCGTTGGTGACGAGCGGCGGGATGTTGAGCTTCTTGCCGATCTCCAGCAGCCCGTCGCGGACGCGGCGCTCGATCTCGATGCCGTGGTCCATCAGCTCCAGGAAGTACTTGCCCTCGCCGAAGATGTCCTTGTAGTCGGAGGCGGCCTGCACCGCCTCGTCGAACTGGCCGAGCCGCAGCCGGGTCTGCACCTCGCCCGAGGGGCAGCCGGTGGAGGCGATGAGCCCCTCGGACCACTGGGAGATGGTCTCCTTGTCCATCCGGGGCCACTTCTGGAGCCAGCCCTCGGCGTACGCGTCGGAGGAGAGCCGGAAGAGGTTGTGCAGCCCCGTCTTGTTGGACGCCCAGATCGTCTTGTGGGTGTAACCACCGGATCCGGACACGTCGTCGCGCTTCTGGTGCGGCTGTCCCCACTGGATCTTGCGCTTGTGCTTGCGCGATTCGGGGGCGACGTACGCCTCGATGCCGATGATCGGGGTGACGTCCGCCTTCTTCGCCGAGTGGAAGAAGTCGTAGGCCCCGTGGAGGTTGCCGTGGTCGGTCATCGCGATGTGCGTCATGCCCATCTCGTTGGCCGCCTCGAACATGTCCTTGAGCCGCGCCGCACCGTCCAGCAGCGAGTACTGGGTATGAACGTGCAGGTGCGTGAAGGGCGGCTTGGTCACGGCGTCGGGCCTCCGGGAAGTCGGGCGATGACGGACGGGGGGACAGCGTGGAAGTCTACGACGTGACGGAGTCGAACGACGGGCACTCCCGGCTTCCGCCGAGCGTTGGAGAGGGCGGAACACCTGTCCGTTTTGTCATGCACTCGGTCATGTGGATCAAGGGTTCGACCCCATACGCCAGCAACCGCAGGAGGCAGTAAGAAATGTCGGAAACGCAGACCGGCGCAGCGCAGCGCGGGAAGCAGATTCTCGCCGTTTTCGACACCGCTTTCGGGGAGCTGCTGGCCGCCGACCCGGCCGCCTTCCGGGTCAAGTTCCGCAAGATGGCGGGCTCGGCCTTCGCCTTCTACCGCGGCACGGCCTGCCTGTTCTACAGCGACCTGGAGCGGGAGCGGCACGGCGGCCCGTTCCTGGACGAGCGCACGGGCCGGGTGTGGATCCACGGCGATCTGCACGCGGAGAACTTCGGCACCTACATGGACGCCAACGGCCGCCTCGTCTTCAACGTCAACGACTTCGACGAGGCGTACGTGGGCCCCTTCACCTGGGACCTGAAGCGTTTCGCCGCCTCCGTGGCCCTGATCGGTTACACGAAGGCGCTCGCCGACGAGCAGATCTCCGAGCTGGTCCGGATCTTCGCCGCGTCCTACCGCGAGCGGATCCGCGCGCTGGCGACGGGCGCGAAGAACGACGAGGTGCCGCCGTTCACGCTGGACACCGCGGACGGCCCGCTGCTGGACGCGCTGCGCGCCGCCCGCTCGCGTACCCGGTTCTCGCTGCTGGACTCGATGACGGTGATCCGGGAGTTCGAGCGCCGGTTCGCGGACGGCGGCGGGTCGATCGACCTCGACGCCGCGACGCGCTACAAGGTGCTCGCCGCGTTCGACGGCTATCTGGAGACGCTGCCGGAGTCGAGCCTCGCCCGCCCCGACTCCTACCGGGTCAAGGACGTGGTGGGCCGCCGGGGCATCGGCATCGGATCGGCCGGGCTGCCCTCGTACAACATCCTTCTGGAGGGCAACAGCGACGCCCTGGAGAACGATGTGGTGATCTACCTCAAGCAGGCGCAGACTCCGGCGGTCTCCCGGCACATCACGGACGCCGCCGTGCGGGAGTACTTCCAGCACGAGGGGCACCGCACGGTGATCTCGCAGCGGGCGCTCCAGGCGCACGCGGACCCGTGGCTGGGCTGGACCGAGCTGGACGGGGCGGGCCAGCTGGTCGCCGAGGTCTCGCCGTACGCGGTCGACCTGGACTGGTCCGACATCGACGAGGTGGACGAGATCGCGACGGTCGTCGCGGACCTGGGCCGGGCGACGGCCGCGATGCACGCGGCGGCGGACGACGAGAGCGGCCACTCGCTGGTGCCGTTCTCCACGGAGCGGGCGATCGACGCGGCCATCGCGGCCGACGAGGAGGGCTTCGCGTCTCTGCTGGTCGACTTCGCCCACAGCTACGGGGCGCGGGCCCGTGCGGACCACCAGATCTTCGTGGACCTCTTCCGCAACGGGAAGATCCCGGGCCTGTAAGGAGGGAGAGCCCCGGGGCGTCCCCGCAATCTTCGGCGTCCCGGGGACTCTCAGCCTCTTTTAAGGTCCGCTTACCTCCACGCATGACACACTTTCCGGCGATGGACATCTCAGGGACGCAGCTCAGGGTCGCGCGCGCGGCGGTCTTCACCGCGCTCGTCGTCACCCTGTCCACGGCGTCCCATGTGCTGCTCTCCGGGGTGCCGCTGCCCCTGACCGCGGTCGGTCTGCTGGCCGCCGCGGTCTTCGCCGTGGCCTATGCGCTCGCCGGCCGGGAGCGCGGCTTCGGGGCGATCGCGGGGCTGCTGGTCCCGCTGGAGCTGGCCGCCGACACGCTCTTCACCACGGGCCAGAACCTCTGTTACGGGGCGGCCGGCGGTCCGGTCGCGGGTCCGCTGCGTGCGGTGGGCTTCGACGTCCTGTGCGGCGGCGGTGAAGTCGGCACGGGCGGAGCCCGGATCGCGGGCGTCGGCGCGGTGGGCACCCCGCTGGCCGATGTGGCCGGTGCGGGCGACCGCGCCGCGGCCCTCCTCGCCCAGCCCGGGCCCGCGGTGCCGTGGCTGCTGCTCGCCGCCCATGTGGCGGTCGGGCTGCTCGCCGCGGCCTGGCTGCGGCGCGGCGAGGCTGCCCTCGCGGGACTGCTGCGCGCGGCGGCCCTGCTGGCGTTCCGACCGCTGCTGACCGCGGTAGCCGTGGTGCGCGCGGGAGTCCGGGCCGCGGCCCGCCGCTCCCGGCCCGCCGGGCGTCCGCACCCGCCGCTGACCGCCCGTTTCCTCGTGCGCTGTGTGGGACGCAGGGGCCCGCCGCTCGCGATGTACGCCGCTGCCTGAGGGCACGGCGACGCGACGACGGCACCACCCCACTCCCCACACACGTACCCACGGAGAACAGACATGAGCAAGCGCAACACCCAGGCGAACAAGGCAGCGGCCCGCGAGCGGCTGCGGGCCGAGCGCGAGCGCCAGGCGAAGAAGGACAAGTCCCGCAAGCAGCTCGTCGTCGCGGGCTCGGTCGTCGCGGCCCTCGCCGTGATCGGCGGCATCGCTTACGGCGTGACGCAGCTGAACAAGCCGGACGCCTGGGAGGCGGCCGCCGACGCGAAGAACGTCACCGCGCCGAAGAACACCTCGGGCAAGGACGGCACGACCGTGGTCGTCGGCAAGTCGAGCGCGAAGAAGACCCTGGAGCTGTACGAGGACTCGCGCTGCCCGGTCTGCGCCACGTTCGAGCAGGGTGTCGGCGAGACCGTCTCGAAGGACGTCGAGGCCGGCAAGTACAAGGTCCAGTACGTCGGCGCGACCTTCATCGACAACACCGACAACGGCCAGGGCTCCAAGAACGCCCTGAGCGCGCTCGGTGCGGCGCTGGACGTGAGCCCCGAGGCCTTCCTGGAGTACAAGGCCGCGCTGTACTCGGCGAAGTTCCACCCCGAGGAGAGCGACGACAAGTTCGCCAAGGACAGCTACCTCATCGAGGTCGCCGACTCCGTGGACGCGCTCAAGGGGAACAAGGACTTCCAGAAGAACGTCGAGGACGGCACGTACGACGCCTGGGCGATCAAGATGTCCAAGACCTTCGACGACAGCGGAGTGCAGGGCACGCCGACGCTGAAGATGGACGACAAGAAGATCACGGCCGAGGGCAGCGAGAACGCCCCGATGACGGCCGACGAGTTCACGAAGGCCATCGACAAGGCGCTCAAGGCGTAACGCCTCTCAGCTCCGTGGAACCCGGCGTTCCCGGGCGGCCCGACCGCCCGGGAACGCCGGGTTCCCGCGTTTCACCGGGTGGCCGGGACGACGGACTACAGCGTGGCCAGGAAGCCGAGCGCGACCTTCCAGGTCTGTTCGGCGGCCGCCTGGTCGTAGTCGTGCAGATCGGGGTCGGTGAACAGGTGCCCGGCCCCGGGGTAGCGGTAGATCTCCACGTCCGCGCCGGTGCGCTGCATCTGGAGATACCAGCTGTTCAGCCAGTCGTGGGACTCGAAGGGGTCCGGGTCCGCGACGTGCAGCTGGACGGGAAGCTCGTCCACCGTGGCGTTCTCGGCGATGTCCGAGGTGCCGTGGAACAGCAGCAGGCCCCGGGCCTTCGCGTCCCCGAGCGCCAGGGTCTGCGCGGTCGCCGCGCCGAGGGAGAAGCCGGCATAGACGAGCCCCTGGTCGGAGTAGGGCGCGGCGGCCAGCACCGCGCGCTTGAGCAGTTCGTCCTTGCCGACCTCGTCCTTGTAGGCCATGCCTTCTTCCACCGTGTCGAAGGTGTGCCCCTCGAACAGATCGGGCACGCGCACCTCGTGGCCGGCGTCCTTGAGGCGCGCGGCCGCGGCGTGCACGGCGGGCGTGAGCCCGTACGTCGAGTGGAAAAGCATGATGTTCATGGGCCCCATGGTGCCAGTTCGCACCCTCTGAGGGCCGCTCAACAGCTGGAAGGACGAGCGAATGGAGAGCGTGCTGCGCCCGCTGATCGTGATCGGCGGATCCGTGGTGATCACCCTGCTGATCGGCTGGCTGGTCGACCTGCTGCTGCGGCGGGCGGACAGCCGGCACCACGAGACCCCGTTGTGGGGGCTGCTGCGGCGCTGCCGGCCGCCCTTGCAGGTGGTGGTCATCACGGCGCTGCTGCGCGGCAGCTACCGCGCGACGAGGATCGACTGGGTGCGGGACCACCGGGCCGGGATCGGACAGGTCCTGACCCTGGTGCTGATCGGCGCCTCGGCCTGGCTGGTGGTGCGGATAGCGGCGACGGTCGTGGAGGCAAGCTACGCCCGGTACGCCACGGCCACCCGCGATCCCGCCCGGGTCCGCCGGGTCCGGACGCAGGTGACGCTGATCCAGCGGGTCGTCATAGCGATCGTGACGGTGGTCGCGATCGCCGCGATGCTGCTGACGTTCCCCCCGATGCGGGGGTCGGCACGTCGATGCTGGCCTCGGCCGGTCTGCTCGGCATCGTCGCGGGCGTCGCCGCCCAGTCGACCCTGGGCAATCTCTTCGCCGGACTCCAGATCGCGTTCGGCGACATGGTGCGGATCGGCGACACCGTGGTGGTGGACGGCGAGTGGGGCACGATCGACGAGATCACCCTGACGTTCCTGGCGGTACGGACCTGGGACGAGCGGCGGATCACGATGCCGGTCTCGTACTTCACCAGCCAGCCGTTCGAGAACTGGTCGCGCGGCGGGGTGCAGATGACCGGCACGGTCTTCTTCCACCTCGACCACTCCGCCCCGGTCGCCGCGATGCGGGAGAAGCTGCGGGAGATCCTCGGCGACATCGCCGCCTGGGACGGCCGGGACTGGTCGCTGGCGGTCACGGACACGACGCCGTCCGCGATCGAGGTGCGGGCCGTGGTGACGGCGAAGGACGCGGACGACATCTGGACGGTGCGCTGCGCGGTGCGCGAGCAGCTGATCGGCTGGCTGCGCGACCACCATCCGTACGCGCTGCCGCGGATCGCCACCGCGCCCGCCGCGCTGCCGCCGGGCGAGCAGTGGGCGGAGCTGACGGGAGCGAAGGCGGGCCGGGCGGGCCGCAACGGATCGGCGCCGCCCGCCGACCGGGACGACTCCAAGGCGCCGCGCACCGGCCGCGGCTGAGAGCGGTGACCGGGCGGGCGGCTCACCGGCCGACCGGCTCACCGCAGGGAGCGGAAGTCCAGATACCGCAGCACCCGGTCCACGACCTCCGGGTCGGAGCCGGGTTCGCTGCGCGCGGAGAGCACCTCGTGGCGGGCGGCCGACATCATCTCGCGCTGGACCCGGCTGACCGCCTTGAAGCGTTTGGCCCGCTGGGCGTAGGCCTCGCGCCGCTCCTCGTCGATCATGTCGGGGCTGATCCGGGCGCCGATGTCGTACGCGGCGCGCTGGAGCCGCTCCAGGACCTCCTCGGGGAGCTCCTCGACCTCCTGGATCTCCTTGAGCCGGTACTTGGCGGCCTTGGCGGCCCGGATCGCGAGGTCTCGCTCCAGTGCCTCCTCGGCGGCGGTGTCCGCCCGGACCTTCAGCTTCCGCACCAGCCAGGGCAGGGTGAGTCCCTGGAAGACCAGGGTGGCCATGATCACGGCGAACGCGATGAAGATGATCTCCTCGCGGCCGGGGAAGGGCTGCCCGTCGTCGGTCTCCAGCGGGATCGCCAGCGCCAGGGCGACGGAGGCCACCCCGCGCATCCCGGCCCACCACATCACGACGGTCTCCCGCCAGCTGGTGGGGATCTCCTCGCTGACGTCACGGCGGGTGTGCAGGCGCTTGGCCAGCCAGGTCGCGGGAAGCAGCCACAGCAGCCGTACGCCGACGACGACGGCGACGATCGCGAGCCCCCAGCCGACCATCTCCAGGGCGTGCCCGTCGGCGGTGCCGAACACGGTGTGCAGTTCCAGGCCGATCAGCCCGAAGGCGACACCGGTGACGAGGGTGTCGACGATGTCCCAGAAGGTGCGCCCGGTGAGCCGGCCCAGCACGTCGTCGGCGTCGGCGGTGTGCTCGGCGAGGAAGAGGGCGACGGTCAGGACGGCCAGCACGCCGGAGCCCTCCAGCTCCTCCGCGAGGACGTAGGCGACGAAGGGCACCAACAGGGTCAGGCCGACCTGGAGCGTGGCGTCGCCGAGCAGGTTCATCAGCTTGATGGTGAGCCAGCCGATCGCGAGCCCGACGGCGACCGCGACGACGGCGGAGAGGATCAGCAGCCCGAAGGCCTCGGGGAGCGAGAAGGTTCCGCTGACGGCGGCGGCGATGGCCACGTGGTAGAGCACGATGGCGGTCACGTCGTTGAAGAGCCCCTCGCCCTCCAGGATCGACACCAGCCGGCGCGGCAGCCCCACCGAGCCCGCGACGGCCGTCGCCGCGACCGGGTCGGGCGGGGCGACGAGCGCGCCGAGCGCGACGGCGGCGGCGATCGGCAGCCCCGGCACGATCGAGTTGGCGACGGCGGCGACGGCGGCCGTGGTGACGAAGACGAGGGCCACGGCCAGCAGGAAGATCGGCCGCTTGTTGGCGGCGAACTGCCGCCAGGAGGTGCGCTGGACGGTGGCGTAGAGCAGCGGCGGGAGCAGCGCGGGAAGGATGATCTCCGGCGGGATGTCGACGTTCGGGACGAACGGCGTGAACGCCATCGCGATGCCCGCGAGCGTCATCAGCACCGGCGCGGGCAGCCCCAGCCGGTCGCCGAGCGGCACCGTGACCACGGCTCCGAGCAGCAGCAGGAGCAGCAGGGTCATCTGTTCCACGGGGGGCCTTCCGGAGCGTGCGGGTCCGGCAGGTCACGAGGGGCCGAACAGGGCTTCCACCCTGCCACGCGAGGTGCGCGTTTCCTCAGATACCCCCGGGACCCGGCCGATCCCCCTGGTTTCCGGCGCTCAGGCCGGGCGGATCTGCCGCCGCATGGCCCGGTGCGGCATGCCGGCGTCGGGGAACTCGGGGCCGTACGCGACGTAACCGAGCCGTTCGTAGAAGCCGAGGGCGTGGGTCTGGGCGTGCAGGTCGACGGCGGCCAGGCCGAGGGCCCGCGCCTCGTCCTCGATGGCCCGCACGAGGGCGGCGCCGACGCCGAGGCCGCGGGCCTCGCGGCTCACGGCGAGCCGGCCGAGTGAGCCGACGGTGAGGTCGCCGCCGGTCTTCCCGGCCGCGTCGGCGCCGTGCAGCAGCCGTCCGGTGCCGAGCGCTGTGCCGTCCGCGGCGACGGCCAGGACCTGCACGGCGGTCGCGTCGTAGGCGTCGTACTCCAGCTCCTCGGGCACGTTCTGCTCGCCGACGAAGACGTCCTTGCGGACCTGGAAGCAGGCTGCCCGGTCACTCTCCTCGACGGCCCTGCGCGTGCTGTACGCGGTCGGGGCGGCGGTCACTGGCTCTCCGCGGAGATGGTGTCGAGGGCGTGCTGGAGGTCGGCCGGGTAGCTGCTGGAGAACTCCACCCAGCTCCCGTCGGCCGGGTGCTCGAAGCCCAGGCGGACGGCGTGCAGCCACTGCCGGGTCAGCCCCAGGCGCTTGGCCAGCGTCGGGTCGGCGCCGTAGGTGAGGTCGCCGACGCAGGGGTGGCGGTGGGCGGACATGTGGACCCGGATCTGGTGGGTGCGGCCGGTCTCCAGCTTGATGTCGAGGAGGCTGGCGGCGCGGTAGGCCTCGATCAGGTCGTAGTGGGTCACCGACGGCTTGCCCTCGGCGGTGACCGCCCACTTGTAGTCGTGGTTGGGGTGGCGGCCGATGGGGGCGTCGATGGTGCCGCTCATCGGGTCCGGGTGGCCCTGGACGAGGGCGTGGTACTTCTTGTCGACGACCCGGTCGCGGAACTGGGCCTTGAGCAGGGTGTAGGCGCGCTCGGACTTGGCGACGACCATCAGGCCGGAGGTGCCGACGTCGAGGCGGTGCACGATGCCCTGGCGCTCGGCGGCGCCGGACGTCGAGATCCGGTAGCCGGCGGCGGCGAGGCCGCCGATGACGGTGGTGCCGGTCCAGCCGGGGCTGGGGTGGGCGGCGACGCCGACCGGCTTCATGATGACGACGATGTCGTCGTCGTCGTGGACGATCTCCATGCCCTCGACGGGCTCGGCGACGATCTGGACGGGAGCGGGCGCCCCCGGCATCTCGACCTCCAGCCAGGCACCGCCGTGGACCCGCTCGGACTTCCCGGCCACCGAACCGTCCACCTGGACCTTCCCGGCGGCGGCCAGCTCGGCGGCCTTGGTGCGGGAGAAACCGAACATCCGGGAGATGGCGGCGTCGACGCGCTCGCCCTCCAGGCCGTCCGGTACGGGCAGGGTGCGGATCTCGGGGTGCGTACTCACCAGTCGAGTATGCCTTGCGCGACACGCTCCCCGCGCAGCCCGGTCAGTCCTTGTGGACGGTCCCGTCGGGGTCCAGGCCCTTGAAGGACAGGATCACGATGAGGATGCCGCCGCAGACGATGGCGGAGTCGGCGAGGTTGAAGACGGCGAAGTGCTTGGGGGCGATGAAGTCGACCACGGCACCCTCGAACACGCCAGGTGCCCGGAAGAGCCGGTCGGTGAGGTTGCCGAGCGCACCGCCCAGGAGAAGACCCAGGGCGATGGCCCACGGCAGGCTGTAGAGCTTGCGGGCCAGCCGGACGATCACCACGATGACGCCGGCGGCGATGATGGTGAAGATCACGGTGAACGCCTCGCCGAACCCGAACGCGGCGCCCGCGTTCCGGATCGCCCGGAACTGCAGCCAGTCGCCGATGATGTCGATCGGCGGCTGGTGCTCCAGCTTGGCGACCACGATCATCTTCGTGACCAGGTCGAGCAGGTAGGCGACGACGGCCACGCTCAGGAGAACGAGGACCTTCCGCTTGCCCTTGCCCGCGTTGACGGCGGCGTCGGCGGCCGTGCTGCCGCTCTCGTCCGTGCCTTCGGCCTCGGGATTGTCCGGCGTACCGATGATGCGCTCCGCCTCTGCCACGTAAGTCCCTCAACCCTAGGTGCCTGCCTTCGGATGAGGGTACGACACACCTGTGCGGATCAGCCGCGCCGCTCCTGCTTCTGCTTGTCCTCGACGCACAGGGTGGCCCGGGGAAAGGCCTGCATACGCGCTTTGCCGATCGGCTTTCCGCAGATCTCGCAGAGCCCGTACGTCCCCGCCTCCAGCCGGGCGAGCGCCCGCTCCGTCTGCTCCAGCATCTCCTGGGCATTGGCGGCCAGGGCCAGCTCGTGCTCGCGGGTGATGTTCTTGGTGCCGGTGTCGGCCTCGTCGTCGCCCGCCCCGTCGCCGGAGTCCCGCATCAGTCCGGCGAGCGCCGCGCCGGACGTCTCCAGCTCACTGCGGAGCCGCAGGATCTCGCTGGTCAGCAGGGTGCGGGCCTCGGTGACCTCCTCGGGCGTCCAGGGGTCCTCCCCGGGCCGGACGGCCAGCTCGTCCGGGGCGGCGGCACGGGCGGGCGGCACGGGGGCCGTGGCCTGTGCGCCTGCTGCGGGACGACTCGCGCTCTTCTTGGCTACCACCGTGGGGGCTCCCGTCTGCTCGGCGGCCCGGGCCGCCTCCGTGGCCGCCGGTGCGGCCTTTTTCGCGGTCTTCTTGGCGGTGCTCTTCTTGGCGGCGGGCTTGTCGCCGACCGCAGCCTTCCCGGCCGCGGTCTTCTTGGCGGCGGCCTTCTTCACCGTCTTCTTCGCTGCCTTCTTCGCCACCATGGCCGCGGCCCCTTCACATATTGTGATCTTGCTCGCGAATCGTGCTGGGACGATAAATCGACTCCAGCCCCGCGGCAACGGGGCACGCCGCCCTTTCGCCTCCCCCGTGTCCGGTCGTGGCGCGCCTGCCTCCGTTGTTCCCAGCTCCCCGCCCGGTAATCCGGCCCCCGCGCCCAGCCGGCAAGTGCTTGTACCCCGTCCCGCCACTCGGGTCACGCCCACGCGCCCCCGGTAAACCGGTCGGCCGTCCCCCGTACGGGCCCGTACACTGGCCCCAGCGAGAGGCATCGACGGGACGAGTAGCGCCGTACGCAGCCAGCAGCGACCCGGGGACGGTGGGAGCCCGGGGGCGAGCGCGATGTGAAGATCACCCCTGAGCCGCCGGAAGAACGCCCTGGACACGTGGGTCACCCCCACGGACACCGGGCCACTAGACCCGGCATCGCGACCCCAATGAGGGGGCCACGGGCTGCGCCCGGGGCCAAGGAGGGTGGTACCGCGGGAGCCGAGACGCTCTCGTCCCTCCGACGGAAGTGGAAGACATCCGCCGGAGGAAGCCGCACATGACATCGCCGCAGTACCGCCAGGTACCCGCCCAGGTCGACCTGCCCGCGCTGGAGCACGCCGTGCTCGACTTCTGGCGGGAGAACAAGGTCTTCGCCAAGAGCCTCGACCAGTCCGAGGGCCGCCCCGAGTGGGTCTTCTACGAGGGCCCGCCCACCGCCAACGGCATGCCGGGCGCCCACCACATCGAGGCCCGCGTCTTCAAGGACGTCTTCCCCCGCTTCCGCACCATGCAGGGCTACCACGTGGGCCGGAAGGCCGGCTGGGACTGTCACGGCCTGCCCGTCGAGCTCGCGGTGGAGAAGGAGCTGGGCTTCAACGGCAAGAAGGACATCGAGGCGTTCGGCATCGCCGAGTTCAACGCCAAGTGCCGTGACTCGGTGACCCGGCACACCGACGCGTTCGCCGAGCTGACGACCCGCATGGGCTACTGGGTCGACCTGGACGACGCCTACCGCACGATGGACCCGGAGTACGTGGACTCCGTGTGGTGGTCGCTCAAGGAGATCTTCAACAAGGACCTGCTGGTGCAGGACCACCGGGTCGCCCCCTGGTGCCCCCGCTGCGGCACGGGCCTGTCCGACCACGAGCTGGCCCAGGGCTACGAGACGGTCGTCGACCCGTCGGTCTTCGTCCGCTTCCCGCTGACCTCCGGCCCGCTGGCCGGCGAGGCGGCACTCCTGGTCTGGACGACCACGCCGTGGACGCTGGTCTCCAACACGGCGGTCGCCGCGCACCCCGGGGTCCGCTACGTCGTCGCGACGAACGGCGAGGAGAAGCTCGTCGTCGCCGAGCCGCTGGTGGAGAAGGCACTGGGCGAGGGCTGGGAGGTGACGGGCCAGTCGTTCACCGGCGCGGAGATGGAGCGCTGGACCTACGAGCGCCCGTTCACGCTGGTCGACTTCCCGAGCGTCAGCGAGGGAAGCAATGGACACAGCCCTGCCGAGGCGCACTACGTGGTCAACGCCGAGTACGTCACCACCGAGGACGGTACGGGTCTGGTCCACCAGTCCCCCGCGTTCGGCGCCGACGACCTCCAGGTCTGCCGCGCGTACGGCCTCCCGGTGGTCAACCCGGTCCGCCCGGACGGCACGTTCGAGGAAGACCTCCCCTCGTCGGCGGCGTCTTCTTCAAGAAGGCCGACGAAGCGCTCACCGCGGACCTGGACGCGCGCGGCAAGCTCTTCCGCCATGTCCCGTACGAGCACAGCTACCCGCACTGCTGGCGCTGCCACACGGCGCTGCTCTACTACGCGCAGCCGTCGTGGTACATCAGGACGACGGCCATCAAGGACCGTCTTCTTGAAGAGAACGAGAAGACCAACTGGTTCCCGGACTCGGTCAAGAACGGCCGCTTCGGCGACTGGCTGAACAACAACGTCGACTGGGCGCTGTCCCGTAACCGCTACTGGGGCACGCCGCTGCCGATCTGGCGCTGCGAGGACGACCACCTGACGTGCGTGGGCTCGCGAGCCGAACTGACGGAGCTGACGGGCCGGGACCAGTCGTCCCTGGACCCCCACCGCCCGTTCATCGACGAGATCACCTTCACCTGCACGCACGAGAACTGCCAGCTGGAGGCGTACCGCGTCCCGGAGGTCATCGACGCCTGGTACGACTCGGGTTCGATGCCGTTCGCGCAGTGGGGCTACCCGTACAAGAACAAGGAGATCTTCGAGAGCCGCTACCCGGCGCAGTTCATCTCGGAGGCCATCGACCAGACCCGCGGCTGGTTCTACACGATGATGGCGGTCGGCACGCTGGTCTTCGACAAGTCGTCCTACGAGAACGTGGTCTGCCTGGGCCACATCCTCGCCGAGGACGGCCGCAAGATGTCCAAGCACCTGGGGAACATCCTCCAGCCGATCCCGCTGATGGACCAGCACGGGGCGGACGCGGTGCGGTGGTTCATGGCGGCGGGCGGCTCCCCCTGGGCGGCACGCCGGGTGGGCCACGGCACGATCCAGGAGGTCGTCCGCAAGACGCTCCTGACGTACTGGAACACGGTGGCTTTCCAGGCCCTGTACGCACGTACCTCGTCCTGGGCCCCGTCGGCGGCCGACCCGGCCCCGGCGGACCGCACGGTCCTGGACCGCTGGCTGCTGAGCGAACTCAACGCGCTGGTCGACCAGATGACCGTCGCGATGGAGAGCTACGACACCCAGCGCGCCGGCAAGCTGCTCTCGGCGTTCGTGGACGACCTCTCCAACTGGTACGTACGCCGCTCGCGCCGCCGCTTCTGGCAGGGCGACAAGGCTGCGCTGCGCACGCTGCACGAGGTCGTCGAGACGGTGACCCGGCTGATGGCCCCGCTGGTCCCGTTCATCACGGAGCGGGTGTGGCAGGACCTGGTCACGCCGGTCACGCCGGACGCCCCGGAGTCGGTGCACCTGGCGTCGTGGCCCAAGGCGGAGGTTTCGGCGATCGACCCGGCCCTCTCCTCCCAGATGGCGCTGGTGCGCCGCCTGGTGGAGCTGGGCCGCGCGACGCGCGCCGAGTCGGGCGTGAAGACGCGCCAGCCGCTGTCGCGCGCGCTGGTGGCGGCGACGGGCTTCGACGCCCTCTCCCCCGAGTTGCGCGCCCAGATCACTGAAGAGCTGAACGTCACATCGCTGGCCTCGCTCTCGGAGGTGGGCGGCTCGCTGGTCGACACGACGGCGAAGGCGAACTTCCGGGCGCTGGGCAAGCGGTTCGGCAAGGGTGTGCAGGCGGTGGCCAAGGCCGTGGCGAACGCGGACGCGGCCGCGCTCTCCCTGGCCCTGCGCGAGGGCACGGCGTCGGTGGAGGTGGAGGGCGAGCGGATCACCCTCTCCCCCGACGAGGTGATCATCACGGAGACCCCCCGCGAGGGCTGGTCGGTCGCGTCGGACTCGGGCGCGACGGTGGCCCTGGACCTGGAGATCACTCCCGAGCTGCGCCGGGCGGGCCTGGCCCGTGACGCGATCCGTCTGATCCAGGAGGCCCGCAAGAACAGCGGCCTGGACGTGGCGGACCGCATCGCCGTCCGCTGGACGACGACGTCCCCGGCAACGGCGGAGGCCCTCACGGAGCACGCCCCCTGATCTCCGAGGAGGTCCTGGCCGTGGACTACGCGGAGGGCGAGGCGGACGAGACGTACGGCACCCCGTTCGAGGACGAGGGCCTGGCGCTGACGTTCCGCCTGCGCAAGCGGTAGGGGTAGCCCGCACGAAGGGGAAGGGCCCGCCGGAGGGGATTCCGGCGGGCCCTTCCGCGTCCCCGCGCCTCAATCGCCGGCACGGCTCAAAGATGTCCTCAATCGCCGGACGGGCTGGATGTACCCTCCCCCACCCGAGAAGCCGAGGCCGGGCATTTTCAGCCCTCCCCACCCGAGAAGCCGGAGCCGGGCATATCCACCCCCTCCCCACCCGAGAAGCCGGAGCCGGGCATATCCAGCCCCTCCCCACCTGAGAAGCCGAGGCCGGGCATTTTCAGCCCCTCCGGCGTTTGAGGAGCGGGGTCCGGGGCGGAGCCCCGAGACAGCCCGTCCGGCGCTTGAGGACACAGGGGATCGGGCCCCGCCCACGGCAAGGGCCGGGCCCCGGGAAAACCCGGGGCCCGGCCCTCAGCCTGCCGACGGCTACGCGCTCAGCGAGCGCGCACCGCTCAGTTGTCGTCCTCGTCGATCAGGAACCCACGCATCGGCGACGGAGCCTGCTGCATCGGCTGCGGCGCCTGCGGCCGCACCGGTGCCATCGGCTGCGTCATCGCCGGCGACATCTGCTGCTGGCCACCGTAGGACGGTCCGCTGCCCATCGACTGGCCGCCACCCATCTGCTGGCCGCCGTGGCCACCGTGGGTGGAGCCGCCCATGGAGTGACCCATCGCACCCGCACCGGCCGGAGCCAGCGAGGGGGACGGCGGCAGCGAAGCGGCGGCCGGCGTCCGCGGCGGGGCGAGCGAGTCGTCCGCCTGGGTCTCCAGCTGGCGCAGCTGGCTCTCCAGGTAGGACTTCAGCCGCGTGCGGTACTCGCGCTCGAAGCCACGCAGGTCCTCGACCTTGCGCTCCAGCGTCGCGCGGGCCGACTCCAGCGAGCCCATCGCCACGCGGTGCTTCTCCTGCGCGTCCCGCTCCAGGGCGTCGGCCTTGGCACGCGCGTCACGCTCCAGGCCCTCGGCGCGGCTGCGCGCCTCGCCGACGATCTTGTTGGCCTCGGAACGGGCCTCCGCGATCGCCTGGTCGGCGGTCTGCTGCGCGAGCGAGAGGACACGGGCGGCGCTGTCGCCACCGGGGCCCTGGCCCTGCTGCTGCATCTGCGGCGGCTGCATCTGCTGCATCTGCTGCTGGGGGTGCTGACCCATGGGACCGCCCATCGGGCCACCCATGGGACCGCCCTGCATGGGGCCGGGACCGTGCGGGCCCTGCGGGCCGGGACCGTGGCCACCCTGGGGGCCGTGGCCACTGGGACCTGCGGGCAGCTGCGGCGCGCCCCCGGGCAGCTGGGGCGGACCCATCTGCGGGGGCTGCTGCTGCTGCGGCGGTCCAGATATGGCGGCGGGAACGGGCGCACCGGGGCGGTCCTGCTGCTCCGGGGGCTTACGCATACCCTGCTGCTGTTGCTGCTGCTGTTGCTGCTGCTGGTTCTGCGCGGCGGCGCGCGTAGCAGCGGCCAGTTTGGCGCGCAGGTCCTCGTTCTCACGGAGCAGACGGGTCAGCTCCGATTCGACCTCGTCGAGAAAGGCATCGACCTCGTCCTCGTCATAGCCTTCTCGGAGGCGGACGGTCGTGAACTGCTTGTTCCGCACGTCCTCGGGGGTCAACGGCATCTCTTCTTCACCTCTACGTAGTCGTCGGCAGTCGGCAAGACCGTATCGCTCACAACCTGACCACAACGCTGATCAGGATGTAGACGATGATCATCAGAACGAAGAAGGACAGGTCGAGTGCCACGCCCCCGAGACGCAGCGGCGGGATGAACCGCCGCAGAAGCTTGAGCGGTGGATCGGTGACAGTGTAGGTGGCCTCAAGTACGACCACCATCGCCTTGCCGGGTTGCCATGAACGTGCGAACTGGAAGACATAGTCCATGACCAGCCGGAAGATCAGCACGATGAGGAAACACATCAGCGCGATATAGACCACATCCAGTGCGACGCCCATGTCTCGCGCTTCCCTCTCCCCTGGCTCTCGTCAGCTCCGGCCTCGCGGCCGGCACCGGCCTCGCGGCCGGGTCGTTCCCGGTGTCGTGTTCTCAGCTCTGGTTGAAGAATCCGCCCTCTGCGATGCGGGCCTTGTCCTCCGCCGTGACATCGACGTTAGCAGGCGACAACAGGAACACCTTCTGCGTCACGCGTTCAATGCTGCCATGGAGACCGAAGACGAGTCCCGCGGCAAAGTCGACAAGTCGCTTCGCGTCCGTATCGTCCATCTCCGTGAGATTCATGATCACCGGAGTGCCCTCACGGAAGTGTTCCCCGATGGTACGGGCCTCGTTGTAGGTCCTGGGGTGCAGCGTGGTGATGCGGTACGGCTCCCGCTCGGACACGACCTTGGGCATGATCACCGGTGCGTTCTTCTCCATGTTCGGGCGTTCAGGTGTGATGGATGCCACGGGTGCGATCCGGGCGGGTCGCACGCTTTCCGCGGGGAGCTGAACCGGCTCGCGCTGGGCGGGTGGTTGCACCACTCGCACCGGTTCGTCCCTTTCGCGCTCCCGCTCACGGTCGCGCTCCCGGTCCCGCTCCACCTGGTGCGGGGGCTGGTGCCGCCGCCGGTCGCGCTCGGGCTCCGGCTCAGGTTCGAATTCGTCATCGGGGTCGAACCCCGGACCGTCGTACCCATCGTCCTCCACGAGGCCGAGGTAGACCGCCATCTTGCGCATCGCGCCGGCCATGCTCCGAGTCCTCCGCTCTGTGGTGGATCGGCATTCGTCACCAAGTGCCAGCGATCCACGGTGGTCTGCCCGCTAGAAGTGGGAATGACCATATTTTCTGCTGTGGTCCGACTTGCTTCGCGACGTTACCCGAGCCGGGGTCGGACTCCGAGTACCGCCGTACCGACGCGTACATGTGTCGCTCCGGCCGCCACCGCGTCCTCCAGATCCCCGCTCATACCTGCGGAGACCATGTTCGCAGCCGGATGAGCGGCGCGCAGGCGGGATGAGATTTCCATCAGCCGGTCGAACGCGGCCCGTTGCCGGCCGGCGTACTCCCCGGCCAGCGGTGCCACGGTCATCAGCCCGTCGAGCCGGAGTCCGGGAGCCGCGTCGACCGCGGCCGCCAACTCCTCGACGCCGTCCGGCGCGACACCGCCGCGCTCACCGCGCTCTCCGCTCTCCGCGTCCAGGGCGACCTGGATCAGACAGCCGAGTTCACGCTCCCCGCGCACCGCGGCGGCGGAGAGTGCGGTGACCAGCTTGGCGCGGTCCACCGACTGCACCACATCGGCATAACTGGTCACGGAGCGAACCTTGTTCGTCTGCAATTGTCCGACAAAGTGCCAGGTCAGCGAAAGATCCGCACAAGCGGCGGCCTTGGGGGCGGCGTCCTGGTCGCGATTCTCCGCGACATGGCGCACACCGAGCTGATGGAGGATCCGCACGTCGCTCGCGGGGTAGGTCTTGGTGACCACGATCAGGGTCACTTCCTCCCGCTTGCGCCCCGCGGCGGCACAGGCGGAGACGATCCTTTCCTCCACCTGTGCCAGATTCGCCGCGAGTTCTGCCTTACGGTCCGTCATGCCCTATCCGCCCAACCAGACATATCCGGCGAGCCGCCCGGTGGTGCGGTCGCGGCGGTACGAGAAGTGGTCGCCCGATTCCCGGGTGCAGTGCGGCGAGGAGTGCCGGTCCGTCACGCCGAGAGCGGCGAGCTGGGCGTGTACTCCGCCGGTGACGTCCACCGCCGGGGTTCCCCAGCTGGTCTCGGACCAGGTACCGGGGACGGCCTCGGCGACCTCGGCCCGCATCGCGTCCGGCACTTCGTAGCACCGTCCGCAGACGGCCGGTCCGGTGTGCGCGATGATCCGGGAGGGGTGTGCGCCGAGCGCGGCCATGGCCTCGACCGCCGCCGGAACGACTCCGGCCACCAGTCCCGGCCGCCCCGCGTGCGCCGCGCCGACGACTCCGGCGACCGGGTCGGCGAGCAGGACGGGGGTGCAGTCTGCGGTGAGGACCGCGAGCGGTAGCCCGCGCCGGGCGGTCACCACCGCGTCCACGGCCGGAATTTCGGCGTCCGCACCCCAGGGTCCGTCCACCACGGCGACGTCCCGGCCGTGCACCTGGTTCATCCAGACGACGAGCGCCGGGTCGATACCGAGGTCGCGCGCGGCACGCTCCCGGTTCGCGCCGACGGCGGCGGGGTCGTCTCCGACCGCGCCGCCGAGGTTGAGTTCGCCGTACGGAGCGGCGCTCACTCCGCCCCACCGGTCGGTGAAGGCGAAGTGAGCGCTGCCCGTGACGGTTGCCGTCCGGTGCTGGTCTATCACTTCAAGAAGTCCGGTACGTCCAGCTCTTCGGCCTGGGCGTCCTGGTAGGGACGGGCCGGCGGGACGTGCGGCGGAGAGACGGGCGGCAGCGCGCTCTCGCTCGAAGCCGACGCGGGAGCGGGCTCGGCCGGGGCCGGGTTCTCCTCGCGCGGGGGTACGGAACCGAGTCCGCCGGACGGGCGCGCGGGCTCGGGGGCGGACCTGACCGGGGTGGCCGGCTCCTCGCGCTTGGTGCTGTTCGCACCGAGGACGTTCTCCCGGCGGGCCGGCGGCTGTCCGCCGTCGAAGCCCGCGGCGATCACGGTGACCCGGACCTCGTCGCCCAGGGCGTCGTCGATGACGGCGCCGAAGATGATGTTGGCCTCGGGGTGGGCCGCCTCGCTCACCAGCTGGGCGGCCTCGTTGATCTCGAAGAGACCGAGGTCGCTGCCGCCGGAGATGGAGAGCAGGACCCCGCGGGCGCCGTCGATGGAGGCTTCCAGGAGGGGCGAGGAGATCGCCATCTCCGCGGCCGCCACCGCGCGGTCGTCGCCGCGCGCCGAGCCGATGCCCATGAGCGCCGATCCGGCCTCGGACATGACCGACTTGACGTCGGCGAAGTCGAGGTTGATCAGGCCCGGGGTCGTGATGAGGTCGGTGATGCCCTGGACACCCGAGAGCAGCACCTGGTCGGCCGACTTGAACGCGTCGAGGACGCTGACCTGACGGTCCGAGATGGACAGCAGGCGGTCGTTGGGGATGACGATGAGGGTGTCGACCTCTTCGCGGAGCTCGGCGATGCCGTCCTCCGCCTGGTTCGCGCGCCGCCGGCCCTCGAAGGTGAACGGGCGGGTGACCACGCCGATCGTCAGGGCGCCCAGCGAGCGCGCGATGTTGGCGACGACGGGTGCGCCGCCGGTGCCGGTGCCGCCGCCTTCGCCGGCGGTGACGAAGACCATGTCGGCCCCCTTGAGGACCTCCTCGATCTCCTCACGGTGGTCCTCTGCCGCCTTACGACCGACGGCCGGGTTCGCCCCGGCGCCGAGGCCCCGGGTGAGTTCGCGGCCGACGTCGAGCTTGACGTCGGCGTCGCTCATCAACAGGGCCTGTGCGTCCGTGTTGATCGCGATGAACTCGACGCCCTTGAGGCCGACCTCGATCATTCGGTTGATGGCATTGACACCACCGCCGCCGACACCGATGACCTTGATGACTGCGAGGTAGTTCTGCGGTGCTGCCACGTCGAAGGCCTCTCGCCTCGAGTTACGTGTCGTCGCTCTGCGGTGGCCCCGCGGCGACGACTGATGTCGATGGGGACGGTCCGAACGCCGACCCAAACCCTAACGTTCAAGTTTAGGGTTACCAGTGTGTCTGCTTCCTGGACTCTTCCGAACAGGACACTAAGTCGACAAGTGGCGCACGTTCAACGAACACGCCGAACCTCCCGTTTTTCTTTTCACCCTATGTGATCACCCGTAGCGCTGACCAACCAGGGGTCTGGCCAGCACAAATGCCCGTCAACTGCCCGATACCGCCGGGGCGGTGGGAGCGGTTACGTCGAACTGTCCCGCTTTGGGGTCCGCCTTCATGAGCGCGGAGAGGACGAGCGCCTTCGCCGTGCCGTCCTCGCCGCTGCCCCAGATCACCTCGCGGTCCCGGGTCAGCAGCAGGGAGATCGCGTCGAACGAGGCGACCCGGACGACCTCGGTGTCCTTGGCGACGGCGGCCGGCAGGTCGCCGGTGACCCGGACCGCTTCCCTCAGCAGACGGTCACCGCCGAAGCGGCGGAGGCTCGCGGACGGTTCGGGCTTCATTTCCAGCAGGGGCACACCCTTCGGGGCCCGGTCCACGGTGGCGAAGCGCACGCCCTTGGCGTCCACCTCCACGAACTTCCCGCCCTTTTCGACCAGAAGAACCGGCTTTCGCTCCGTCACCTTAAGGCCGATTCCGTTCGGCCAGGACCGAACGACATCAACTCCGTCGATACGAGGCAACTTCTGGCGCAACCGGCGTTCCATCGCGTCGGTGTCCACGGAGACCAGCGGGGAGCCGACCGGCGTCGCGGCAACCGCTTCCACCTCTTCGCGGGTCAGGACATCGACGCCGCTCGTGGTGACCTTCTCGACGCGGAGCCAGGAGGAGCCGTAGAGCGCCCAGATCGCGAAGGCGGTGAGCAGGGCGGCCGCGGCGCCGATCAGGATCAGCAGGGCACGGCGGCTGACCCGGGGCCCCTCGGGGCCGATGTGCGGCGGGCGGGCGGAGGTGTCCGCCCGCCCGGGTGCGCCGCGCTGGGCGGTCGTCGGTCCGGCCACGCTCGCTCCTTCGCCGGACCCGGGACGCCCGCCCCGGGTCCGCACCGCATCGCGCCGTACGCCTAGCGGCGCGCGGCAATCGCTTCGTACACCATGCCGACGAGCAGGTCGTCGGCATCGCGCCGGCCGAACTCGGCGGCGGCGCGGGACATTTCGTACAGCCGGTGGGGGTCCGACAGTACCGGCAGGACGTTGGACTGCACCCACTCCGGGGTGAGCGCCGCGTCGTCCACCAGCAGGCCGCCGCCGGCGTTGACCACCGGCTGGGCGTTGAGCCGCTGTTCGCCGTTGCCGATGGGCAGCGGGACGTAGGCGGCGGGGAGCCCGACGGCGGAGAGTTCGGCGACGGTCATCGCGCCCGCGCGGCAGAGCATCATGTCGGCCGCGGCGTACGCGAGATCCATCCGGTCCACGTACGGTACCGGGATGTAGGGCGGCATCCCGGGCATGTTGTCGATGCGCGGCAATTCGTTCTTCGGGCCCACCACATGGAGGATCTGGATCCCCGAGCGCTGGAGCAGCGGCGCGACCCGCTGGACCACCTCGTTGAGGTGGCGCGCGCCCTGCGAGCCGCCGGAGACCAGCAGCGTGGGCAGGTTGGGGTCGAGGCCGAAGGCCGCGCGGGCCTCCGGGCGGACCCGAGCCCGGTCCAGGGTGGCGATGGTGCGGCGCAGCGGGATGCCGATGTAGCGGGCGCCGCGCAGCTTGCTGTCCGGGGTGGAGACGGCGACCCCGTGGGCGTACCGCGAGCCGATCTTGTTGGCGAGGCCCGGGCGGGCGTTGGCCTCGTGGACGACGATCGGTACGCCGACGCGCTTGGCGGCCAGGTAGCCGGGCAGCGCGACATAGCCGCCGAAGCCGACCACGCAGTCCGCCTTGGTGCGCTCCAGGATCTGCTCGGCGGCCTTGATCGTGCCACGCAGCCGGCCCGGGACGGTGATCAGTTCGGGCGTGGGCTTACGCGGCAGCGGGACGGCGGGGATGAGCGCCAGCTCGTACCCCCGCTCGGGTACGAGTCTGGTCTCCAGACCGCGTTCCGTGCCGAGGGCCGTGATTCCCACGGTCGGGTCCTGCCTGCGCAGGGCGTCTGCGAGGGCAAGCGCGGGCTCGATGTGTCCGGCGGTCCCCCCGCCGGCGAGTACGACATGCACCGAAATTCACCGCTCTCCGGACGAACGCTTCTTGACGCGCCGTCTCATCGTCTTCCATCTCACCCCGGGCTTCCGCATGGCCAGGGCCGCCTTCGCCGCGGGGTCCTCCCGTGCGAAGGCGATCATCAGCCCGACCGCGAACATCGTCGGCAGCAGGGCCGATCCCCCGTAGGAGAACAGCGGGAGCGGAACCCCGGCGATCGGCAACAGGCCGAGCACCGCACCGATGTTGATCACGGCCTGGGCCGTGATCCACGTGGTCACGCCTCCCGCGGCATACCGTACGAAGGGGTCCTCCGTGCGTCCGGCCACGCGGATACCCGCATAGCCTAGAGCCGCGAAGAGGGCGAGCACGGACAGCGTCCCCGCCAGACCCAGTTCCTCACCGGTGATCGCGAAGATGAAGTCGGTGTGCGGCTCCGGGAGTTGGCCCCATTTTTCCACACTCGCACCCAGCCCGGAACCGAACCATCCGCCGGACGCCAGAGCGTAGATTCCGTGGGCGGCCTGCCAACAGCCGCCCTCCGGATCGGGTTCGCTCACGCCCATGCAGGCGAGCCGGGACATCCGGTTGGGACTGGTCCTGATCAGGACGAATCCGATGACGACGGCGAAGCCGAGGACCCCGGCGAAGAGCCGGGTGGGGGCACCGGCCAGCCAGAGCAGACCGAACAGGATCGCCGTGAGAATGATCGCTGTTCCCATGTCGCCGCCGAGCATGATCAGTCCGAGCAGCAGGAAGGCGACCGGGACGAGCGGCACGAGCATGTGCTTCCACTGCGTCAGCAACCGCTTGTCCTGCTTGCGGGCGAGCAGGTCCGCCCCCCACAGGATGAGGGCCAGCTTGCCGAACTCGCTGGGCTGGAGCTGGAACGGGCCGCCGAGGTAGAGCCAGTTCTGGTTGCCGTTGATCGACATCCCTATCCCCGGTACCTGGACCAGGATCATCAGGAAGACGGTGACCATCAGTATCGGGTAGGCAAGACCCCGGTGGAGCTTCACCGGCATCCGGGCGGCGATCAGCATCAGCCCGCTCCCGATGACGGCGGCGAGGAACTGCTTGCCGAAGAAGTACGTCGCGGGCTTGCTGATGTCCAGCGCCTTGATCATCGAGGCGGAGTAGACCATCACCAGGCCCAGCACGGTGATCAGGAGGCTGGAGCCGAGGATCACGTAGTAGGCCGTCAGGGGCCGGTCCCAGGCCCGCCGCGCCCGCTCGTAGGCCCGGCGGGGTCCGCCGCCGCGCCCGGAGCGCGGGGTACGGGAGCCGGACCCGCCGCGTGCGGAGCCGCGGGGTGTCTCGGGGCGCCGGGCGCCGGTGGCGAGCCGGCCGCGCAGGGCGAGCCCGGGGGGCAGGGGTGCGCCGGCGGGGGCGGGCGCCGCGGCGAAGGGGCGGGGTACCGAGGTCCGTGCGCTCTCCCGCCGTACGGCGAATCTCTCGTCGGCCGGCATTGTCGCTGTCCCCTCCACTGCTCGTGCCCGGGGCCCGTGACCCCGGGCGCGGAGGCCCGGTCGGTCAGGCGCTCTCGTCGGCGCGTGCGCGGACCGCGTCCGCGAACGCCTCGCCCCGCTTGTTGTAGTTGGTGAACATGTCCATCGAGGCACAGGCCGGGGCCAGCAGTACCGTATCCCCCGGCCGGGCGAGCTCGGCGGCCCGCGCGACCGCTTCGGACATCGCCCCAGTGTCGGTCCGTTCGAGGTCGACCACCGGGACCTCCGGGGCGTGTCGCGTCAGGGCTTCGTGGATCAGGGCGCGATCGGCGCCCATCAGCACGACGCCGCGCAGCCGCTTCGCGGCGCCGGTGACCAGCTCGTCGAAGGTGGCGCCCTTGGCGAGGCCGCCCGCGATCCAGACGATGGAGTCGTAGGCGGCCAGCGAGGCCTCGGTGGCGTGGGTGTTGGTCGCCTTGGAGTCGTCCACGTAGGCGACTTCGCCGATGTCCGCGACGTGTTCGATGCGGTGGGCGTCGGGGCGGAAGGCGCGCAGCCCGTCCCGTACGGCGGCCGGCTCCACGCCGAAGGCGCGGGCGAGGGCGGCGGCCGCGAGGGCGTTGGCGATGTTGTGCGGGGCGGGCGGGTTCACGTCGGAGACCTCGGCCAGCTCCTGGGCCTGCTTCTGGCGGTTGGCGACGAACGCCCGGTCGACGAGGATCCCGTCGACGACGCCGAGTTGCGAGGGGCCGGGGGCGCCGAGGGTGAAGCCGACGGCGCGGCAGCCCTCCTCGACGTCGGCCTCGCAGACCAGGTCCTCGGTGGCCGGGTCGGCCACGTTGTAGACGCAGGCCACGGTGTTGCCCTCGTAGACGCGGCCCTTGTCGGCGGCGTACGCCGCCATCGAGCCGTGCCAGTCGAGGTGGTCGGGGGCCAGATTGAGGACGGCGGCGGAGTGGGCGCGCAGCGAGGGCGCCCAGTGCAGCTGGTAGCTGGAGAGTTCCACGGCGAGGACGTCGTACTCCGTCTCGCCGAGCACGGCGTCCAGCAGCGATACGCCGATGTTGCCGACGGCCGCGGTGCGCAGGCCCGCCGCCTCCAGGATGGAGGCCAGCATGCGTACGGTCGTGGTCTTGCCGTTGGTACCGGTGACCGCGAGCCAGGGGCGGCCTTCCTGCCGTTGTCGCCGCGCAGCCGCCAGGCCAGTTCGACATCGCCCCAGACCGGGACGCCCGCCTCGGCGGCAGCCAGGAAGAGCGGCTTGTCCGGCTGCCAGCCGGGGGCGGTGACGACGAGTTCCGTGGACGGCGGCAGGGTGGCGCCGTCGCCGAGGCGCACGGTGATGCCGAGTGCCTCCAGTTCGGCCGCCTGCGCGCGGGCGCGTTCGTCGTCGCCGTCGTTGACGACGGTGACGAGCGCCCCGCGCTCGTGCAGGGCGCGGGCGGCGGGGATTCCGCTGACGCCGAGCCCGGCGACGGTGACGTGCTTGCCCTGCCAGTCCACGGTGCTCACTTCTTGGCTGCCCATCCCGCGTAGAAGAGGCCGAGTCCGACGATCACGCACATGCCCTGGATGATCCAGAAGCGGACCACGACCAGGACCTCGGACCACCCCTTGAGTTCGAAGTGGTGCTGGAGCGGCGCCATGCGGAACACGCGCTTGCCGGTCATCTTGAACGAACCGACCTGGATGACCACGGACATGGTGATCATCACGAAGAGGCCGCCGAGGATGGCGAGCAGGAACTCGGTGCGCGACAGGATCGCGAGGCCCGCGAGCGCGCCGCCGAGGGCGAGCGAGCCGGTGTCGCCCATGAAGATCTTGGCGGGCGAGGTGTTCCACCACAGGAAGCCGAAGCAGGCGCCCATCAGGGCCGCCGCGACGACGGCGAGGTCGAGCGGGTCACGTACCTCGAAACAGGCGCTGGGGTTGGTCAGGTTGTCCGCGTTGGCGCAGGACTCCTGGAACTGCCAGAGGCCGATGAAGGTGTAGGCGCCGAAGACCATCACCGAGGCGCCGGTGGCCAGACCGTCGAGGCCGTCGGTGAGGTTCACGCCGTTGGACATGGCGAGGATCATGAACAGCGCCCAGACGCAGAACAGCACCGGGCCGATCGACCAGCCGAAGTCCTCGACGAACGAGAGCCGGGTGGAGGCCGGGGTGTAGTTCATCGAGTTGGGGAACTGGAGCGAGAGCACCGCGAACGCGATGCCGACGATCAGCTGTCCGGCCATCTTCGCCTTGGCCCGCAGACCGAGCGAACGCTGCTTGACGATCTTGATGTAGTCGTCGAGGAAGCCGACGAGGCCCATGCCCGCCATGAGGAAGAGCACGAGGACACCGGAGTACCGGATGTCCTCACCCGTGATGATCTTCGCGAGAAGGTACGCGATGATCGTCGCCAGGATGAAGGCGATGCCGCCCATCGTGGGCGTGCCCTTCTTGCTGCCGTGGGTGCGCGGGCCGTCGTCCCGGATGAACTGCCCGTAGCCCTTGCGGGCCAGCAGCTTGATCAGCAGCGGGGTACCGACCAGGGTCAGGAAGAGCCCGATGGCCCCCGCGAAGAGGATCTGCCTCATCGGCCGGCGACCTCGCCCTCGGTCGAGTTCTCCAGCAGTGCCTGGGCGACCTTCTCCAGGCCGACCGACCGGGACGCCTTCACCAGCACGACGTCTCCCGGGCGCAGTTCACTGCGCAACAGGTCGACGGCCGTCTGCGCGTCGGACACGTGCACCGACTCCTCACCCCACGAACCCTCGTTATATGCGCCCAGTTGCAGCCAGGAGGCTTCTGTCCCCCCGACAGCGACGAGCTTGCTGACGTTGAGCCGGACGGCGAGCCGTCCGACCGCGTCGTGCTCGGCGAGCGACGCGTCACCGAGCTCGGCCATCTGACCGAGCACCGCCCAGGTGCGTCCCCCGTCGGCCCCTCGGGCCTGGCCCATGGCGGCCAGCGCACGCAGTGCGGCTCTCATGGATTCGGGGTTCGCGTTGTAGGCGTCGTTGACGACCGTCACACCGTCCCCGCGCTCGGTGACCTCCATGCGCCAGCGGGAGAGGGTGCCCGCCTCCGAGAGCGCATCGGCGATCTCGGTCACGGACATGCCCAACTCATGGGCGACGGCGGCCGCGGCGAGCGCGTTCGACACGTGGTGCTCACCGTACAGGCGCATGGTCACGTCGCTGCACCCGGTGGGTGTGTGGAGCTCGAACGCGGGCCGCCCGTCGGGGGTCATCCGGACCTTCTCGCCCCGTACGTCCGCTTCGGGGGCTTCTCCGAAGAGCAGGACGCGGGCCTTGGTGCGCGAGGCCATGGCGCGGACGAGCGGGTCGTCGGCGTTGAGCACGGCGCAGCCGTCCTCGGGCAGGCCCTCGACCATCTCGCCCTTGGCCTGGGCGATGGCCTCCCGGCTGCCGAACTCGCCGAGGTGCGCGGAGCCGACGTTGAGGACCAGGCCGATCCGGGGCGGGGTCAGCTCGGTGAGGTAGCGGATGTGGCCGATGCCGCGGGCGCCCATCTCCAGGACCAGGTGCTCGGTCTCGGCGGTGGCGCTCAGGGCGGTGAGCGGCAGCCCGATCTCGTTGTTGAGGGAGCCGGGCGTCCAGACGGTCGGGCCGTGGCGCTGGAGGAGCTGCGCGATCAGGTCCTTGGTGGACGTCTTGCCCGCCGAGCCGGTGAGGGCGACGACGCTGGTGCCGAGGCGTTCCACGGCGGCCCGGGCGAGGGCTCCGAGCGCGCCGACGACATCGTCCACGACGATCGCCGGAACGCCGACGGGGCGGGCCGCCAGCACGGCTGCCGCGCCCGCCTCGACGGCGCGCTGGGCGTAGTCGTGGCCGTCGACCCGCTCGCCGGCGAACGCGGCGAACAGGCTGCCGGGCGCGACCTCGCGGGAGTCGATGACGACGGGTCCGGTCACGGTGACTGCCGGGTCCGGTATGTCGTGCGGCTGCCCGCCGACGATTTCGGCGATCTCGGCGAGGGAAAGGGTGATCACTTGGTCATCCCTGACTGTTGTTCTCGTGGTGAGGGGCACGGTCGGCGCCGGGGTGCGCCAGGGACCGCTCGATGGCTGCGTGCAGGACCTTGCGGTCGTCGAAGGCGCGGACCACTCCGTGGACGTCCTGGCCCTGCTCGTGGCCCTTGCCCGCCACCAGGACGGTGTCGCCCGGCTCGGCGCGGGCGACGGCCGCCGCGATGGCGGCGGCCCGGTCGGCGTCGACCAGTACGTCGCCGCGTTCGTGGACGGGGACCTCGGCGGCACCGGAGAGCATCGCGGCGAGGATCGCGAGGGGGTCCTCGGAGCGGGGGTTGTCGGAGGTCAGGACGGCGGTGTCGGCGAGCCGGGCCGCGGCGGCGCCCATCGGGCCGCGTTTGGTGGTGTCGCGGTCGCCGCCGCAGCCGAGGACGATGTGCACCTTGCCCTCGGTGACCTTGCGCAGGGAGCGCAGGACGGACTCGACGGCGTCGGTCTTGTGCGCGTAGTCGACGACGGCGAGGTAGGGCTGTCCGGCGTCCACCCGCTCCAGCCGGCCCGGGACCCCGGGGACGGCGGCGACGCCGTCGGCGGCGATCTGCGGGTCGACGCCCGCGACGGCCAGCGTGACGATGGCGGCGAGGGTGTTGGCGACGTTGAACGGGCCGGGCAGCGGGGCGCGGGCGGCGATCCGCTCGCCCTTGGGGCCGACCGCGGTGAAGGTGCTGTCCTGCGGTCCGACCTCGACGTCCTCGGCGTGCCAGTCGGCGTCCGGGTGGCCTTCGGCGGAGAAGGTGGTGACGGGCACGCCGGACTCGGTGATGAGCCTGCGGCCGTACTCGTCGTCGAAGTTGACCACGCCGCGGTGACTGCGCTCGGGGGTGAAGAGCTGGGCCTTGGCCTGGAAGTAGTCCTCCATGCCGGAGTGGAACTCCATGTGCTCCGGGCTGAGGTTGTTGAAGACGGCGACGTCGAAGACGCAGCCGTCGACCCGGCCGAGCACCAGGGCGTGACTGGAGACCTCCATCGCGACGGCCTCGACGCCGCGTTCGCGCATGACGGCGAACAGGGCCTGGAGGTCGGTGGCTTCGGGGGTGGTGCGCTCGGACTTGATGCGCTCGTCGCCGATCCGCATCTCGACCGTGCCGATCAGCCCGGTGGGGCGTCCGGCGGCACGCAGTCCGCCCTCGACGAGGTACGCGGTGGTGGTCTTGCCGGACGTTCCGGTGATGCCGATCTGGAGCAGGCCGATACCGGGCCGCCCGTAGATGTCGGCGGCCAGCTCGCCCATCACGGCCCGCGGGTTCTCGGTGACCAGGACCGGGAGGCCGGTGGCGGCGGCGCGTTCGGCGCCGGTGGGGTCGGTGAGGACGGCGACGGCGCCGAGGCCCGCGGCCTGGGCCGCGAAGTCGGCGCCGTGCATACGGGCGCCGGGCAGGGCCGCGTACACGTCGCCGGGCCGCACGGCACGCGAGTCGTGCGTGATGCCGGTGACGTCACCGCTCCCGGCGGTCTCGACGCCGAGCCGGTCGGCCAGCTCGGCGAGCGGGGTGGGCCGGAGCCGGTCCGGTCGGGGCGCTCCCGGGTAGGTCACAGGCGCGTCCTTCTGAGAGGTTTGGGACTGATCAGCGTGGGGCACGGCGGTGAGCGTACCGGGCCGGTGCGGGCTCTCGCGAAGCGAGGGACCCTGGTTCCGGCGGTTCTCGTTCCGGTTCCCGGGGTCGGGGGTGATCGTTGTCACTGAGGGTTCCCTTGGAGGAGATGCTCGCGCATCCCCGTGTTCACTCGCCGGGTTTGAAGGACACCGGCAGCCGGGGGGCTTGCTGCCGGACGGTGGGGTCTGGAGCGTCTTGAGCGCGAACTCCATGACCTGCTTGTAGATCGGGCCGCAGATCTGGCCGCCGAAGTAGCTGCCCTTGGTGGGGTTCTGGATCGCGCAGTAGACGGTGACCTGCGGGTTGTCGGCGGGGGCGAAGCCGGCGAAGGAAGCGGTGTAGCCCTTGTAGACGCCGCGGACGGGGTCGACCCGGTTGGCGGTTCCGGTCTTGCCCGCGACCCGGTAGCCGGGGATGGCGGCCTTGGTTCCGGTTCCCTCGCTGTCGTCGACGACGGACTCCAGCATGGTCGCCAGGGTCCTGGCGGTCTTCTCGCTGACCACCCGGTTCTCCTCGGGAGCGTCGGCCGGGGTGAAGCGGCCGTCGGATCCCTTCGTTCCGCGTACGAGGGTGGGGGCGACCCGTACGCCTCCGTTGGCGACCGTGGAGTAGACCGAGGCGGCCTGGACGGCGTTGATGGAGAGGCCCTGGCCGAAGGGGATCGTGTACTGCTGCGAGGTCGACCAGTCCTTCGGGTGGGCCAGCAGGCCGGGCGACTCGCCGGGGTAGCCGAGCCCGGTCTTCTCGCCGAGGCCGAACTTGCGCAGGTAGTCGTAGAGCACCTTGTTCGACTCGGCCTGGCTCTTGCCGAGCTGACCGGTCGCCAGGATGGTGCCGATGTTGCTGGACTTGGCGAGGACCCCGTTGAGCGTGAGGTACCAGGTGGGGTGGTCGACGTCGTCCTTGAAGAGGCGGTCGCCCCGGTGCAGTCGGTTGGGGACGGTGACATGGGTGCCGGGCGTGGCGGCCCCCTCCTCCAGCACGGCCGCGATCGACATGACCTTGCTGGTGGAGCCGGGCTCGTACACGTCCTGGAGGGCCGCGTTGCCGAGCTGGGCCGAGGTGGCCTCGGAGAGGTCGTTGGGGTCGTAGCCGGGTGAGTTGGCCATGGCCAGCAGCTCGCCGGTCTTCGTGTTCTGCACGATGACGTAGCCCCGGTCGGCCTTGGACTTCGTAACCTGGTCGCTGATGGCCTTCTGCGCGGCCCACTGGATGTCGCGGTCGATGGTCAGCTCGATGTCGGAGCCGGGCACGGCCGGGATCTCGCTGCTGCCCGCGGTGGGGACCCGCCGGCCGCCCGCCTGGGCGTAGCGGATCTTGCCGTCCTCGCCCGCCAGCTCCTTGTTCAGCTGGGACTCCAGGCCGCCGCCGCCCTTGCCGTCGGCGCTGACGAAGCCCAGTATCCCGGCGGCAAGATCCCCGTTGGGGTAGACCCGCTTGGTGGTCGGCTCCTGGAGGACGCCGGCCAGGACGTTGGCTCCGGGGCCGCCCTTGAGCTTGTCCTCGGACGCCTTCTCGGCGAAGACGGCCTTCAGGTCCTTGATCTGCTTCCAGACCTGGGGGGTCTGCCGGTAGGCGAGGACGGTGTAGCGGCTCCCGGGCGCCGAGAGCTTCTTGACCAGTTCGTCGACGTCCTTGCCGAGGATCGGGGCGAGCAGCGCCGCGGCCTGCTGCGGGGCGTCGGGGGCCTTGCTCTCCTCGGGCGTGAAGAGCTTGGGGTCGGCCGTGATGTTGTGCGCGTCCACGCTGGTGGCGAGCGCGACGCCGTTGCGGTCGGTGATCTCGCCGCGCTCGGCGGCGACGGTGTACTCCAGGTAGCGGTTCTTTTCGGCCTTGGCCGCGTACGCGCCGGCGTCGACGGCCTGGACCTGGAGCAGCCGGGCCACGAACGCCAGCATGACGAGCGTCAGCCCGAGGCTGACGAGCCGCAGCCGGGGGCGCGGGCTGCCGAGGCGCAGGGAGCGGGGTGCGGTGCCGCGCCGGGTGGTGCGCCCCGGGGCGGGGCGGGGGCGGCGGGCCGGTGGGCGCGCACCGGAGCGGCCCGATCCGGACGCCGCGTTACGGGGCCGGGCCGGGCCGGGTACGCGACGGCGCGGCGGTTCCTTGGGCGGCACTGCGTCACCTGCCGGGGCTCGTCGGGGGCGGGCTGTTCTCCGCCGCGGGGGCGGCTGCGGGATCGGGCGCGGTCGCGGATACGGATCCGGAGGGCGACGGGGAGCCGGAGGGGCCGGCCGACGCGCCGGAGGCCGAGGGCCCGGCCGCCGGGGCGTCGGCATCGGGTGAGGCGCTGGGGCTCGGGGTGGGGCTGGGGCTGGGCGGCGGGGCGGTCGCCTCCGTCGGCTTGCCGCGGACCGTGCCGTCGGGGTTCAGGAAGGCGGGGCTGCCGCCGGGGACCATGCCCAGCTCCCGGGCGCGCTTCTCCAGGGCGTCGGGCTGGGACCGGCTGTCGACGTCGCGCTGGAGGGCCTGCTGCTCGTCGGTGAGCTCGGTGGTGTCCCGCTTCAGCTCGCTGAGCCGGAACGATCCCTCGTTGAGTGCGGAGTTCAGCAGGAGGAGGGTGATGAGTCCACCGCCCAGGAGCAGGACGACCAGCAGGACGAAGGGGGTGCGGGCCGCGGTGCTGGGCCCGGTGGACGGCATCAGCCGGGCGAGCCGGGCGGCCCGCCCCTTCAGCGGTGCGGCCGGTTTGCTCACCCCGCGACTCCCCCGGTACGGCGGCGGGCCCCGGTGCTCATCGCTCCTCCTCGCGGATGCGCTGGGCGCCGCGCAGCCGGGCGGGGGCGGCGCGCCGGTTCTCGGCGACCTCCTCCTCGGTGGGCAGCTCGGCACCGCGGGTGAGCTGCTTCAGCCGGGGCTGGTAGCGCTCGGGGACGACGGGCAGTCCGGGGGCGCGGTGTTGGCGGCGCCGGCCGCGAAGACCTGCTTGACCAGCCGGTCCTCCAGCGAGTGGTACGAGAGCACCGCGATGCGGCCGCCGACGGCGAGGCTGTCCACGGCGGCCGGAATGGCCCGTTCCAGGACGCTCAGCTCGCCGTTGACCTCGATACGCAGGGCCTGGAAGGTCCGCTTGGCGGGGTTGCCGCCGGTGCGCTTGGCGGCCTGCGGCAGCGCGTCGCGGATCAGCTCGACGAGCCGGGCGCTGTTGCTGAAGGGCTCCTTCTCGCGCTCGCGCACGATCGCGGAGACGATCCGCTTGGCCTGCTTCTCCTCGCCGTACGCGCGCAGGATCCGCACGAGCTCGCCGGGCGGGTAGGTGTTGAGCACCTCGGCGGCGCCCATCCCGGTGGACTGGTCCATGCGCATGTCGAGCGGGGCGTCCTGGGCGTAGGCGAATCCGCGGTCGGCCTCGTCCAGCTGCATGGAGGAGACGCCGAGGTCGAACAGGACGCCCTGGACCTTCGGGATCCCGAGCCGCGCGAGGACCTCGGGGAGTTCGTCGTAGACCGCGTGGACGAGGGCGGCCCGGTCGCCGTAGGGGGCGAGCCGTTCGCCGGAGAGGCGCAGCGCCTCCTTGTCGCGGTCCAGGGCCACCAGCCGGGCGGTGGGGAACGCGGCGAGCAGGGCCTCGCTGTGCCCGCCGAGGCCGAGGGTGCAGTCGACGACCACGGGCTCCGGGTGGGCCGGGTCCTGGAGAGCCGGGGCCAGCAGGTCCAGACACCTCTGGAGCATCACCGGGACGTGTCGGGTCTGGCTCAATGCGCCCTCTCAGGCTCTGTCCCGCGGCCGGCACGTACGTCCTGGTCCCCGCCCGCTCTGAAGGGGAGGCCCGCCGGCGCCGGGGAAGGGGCGTCGGCCGACCGAGAGCGGGAGAGGGCCGGGTCGCACGTACGCCGCACATCACGGGGGAAATACGGAATATGCAGGAGGTGCGGGGGGTGCGATGGGGCAGTGGAGCGGGAATGCGGGTGTTGACTTCGCGTTACTTTAGTCCACCCTGCCATTCGATCGATTCGCGATCAACGAACCGCGCAGCGCGTCGCGCCACCCGACCGGATGCGGCGAACTCACCCGGACGGGTGCGTCCACAGGGGCCTGTGGGTTAGCTCACAACAAGCCGTGTTGACGTTCTTTGTCCGCTCTCACAGCCCGCCCGGGCCAGGTGGGAAGGCTAACGTCGTAGCCATGTCGACTTCTGCTCACTCCCCCGCCGAGTCCGTCACGTCCACCGCTGCTGCGGTCCGCGAGGGGGCCAGGTCACCGACCGCCTCGTCGCGCTGAACTCCGCGTACGCGAAGGACTTCCGCGACCCGGGCATGGACGCCCGCCCCGTCCTCCAGGTCGCCGTGGTCGCCTGCATGGACGCCCGTCTCGACCTGCACGCCGCGCTCGGCCTGGAGCTCGGCGACTGCCACACCATCCGCAACGCGGGCGGTGTGGTCACCGAGGACGTGATCCGCTCGCTCACCATCAGCCAGCGGGCGCTCGGCACCCGCAGCGTGGTCCTGATCCACCACACCAACTGCGGCCTGGAGTCCCTCACCGAGGGCTTCCGGCAGGACCTGGAGCGCGAGGTGGGCCAGCGTCCGGCCTGGGCCGTGGAGGCCTACACGGACGCCGACCAGGACGTGCGCCAGTCGATGCAGCGGGTGCGGACCTCGCCGTTCCTGCTCCACACCGACGACGTGCGCGGATTCGTCTTCGACGTGACCACCGGTCTGCTGCGGGAGATCGACTCCGTTTCCTGAACGGATCCCCGCCGCCTCCCGGTCCTCTGCTGCACCTCACGCACGCATCGCCGTGCCCCACGGCGCCGGAATCGTGACAGACACTGCCTTTTCACACCCACTTATCCACAGGCGAGTGACACGAAGCGGTAACGGCAACAAGAATGCGGGTGTGACCTCCCCCGGGCCTTCCGGAGGGGTGTCCGATTTTTCGGGGTGGGCCGCGCGGGTACGCGCGACGGCCCCTGCGCAAAAGGGCCGAGGAGGGCCGGGTGACGACCTATGACGATCGAGCGAGCCTCACGGATCTGACCACCACCGCAGAGCGGGTGCGCAGGTCGGTGGAGGGTGTGATCGAGGGCAAGCCCGAGGTCGTACGGCTATCGCTGACCGTGCTGCTCGCCGAGGGACATCTCCTCATCGAGGACGTCCCCGGGGTCGGCAAGACCATGCTGGCCAAGGCGCTGGCGCGGTCCATCGACTGTTCGGTGCGGCGGATCCAGTTCACTCCCGACCTGCTGCCCTCGGACATCACCGGTGTGTCGGTCTTCGACCAGCAGCGGCGGGACTTCGAGTTCAAGCCGGGCGCGATCTTCGCCCAGATCGTGATCGGCGACGAGATCAACCGCGCCTCGCCGAAGACGCAGTCGGCGCTGCTGGAGTCGATGGAGGAGCGTCAGGTCACCATCGACGGGCACAGCTACGAGCTGCCCGACCCGTTCATGGTGGTCGCCACGCAGAACCCGGTCGAGATGGAGGGCACCTACCCGCTGCCCGAGGCCCAGCGCGACCGCTTCATGGCCCGGGTCTCCATCGGCTACCCGAGCCCGGAGGCCGAGCTCCAGATGCTCGATGTGCACGGGGGCGTCTCCCCGCTGGACGACCTCCAGCCGGTGGCCCACGCGCACGACATCGTGAAGCTGATCGACGCCGTCCGCTCGGTGCATGTCGCCGACGCCGTGCGGCGTTACGCCGTGGAGCTCGTCGCGGCCACCCGCACCCACCCCGACCTCCGGCTCGGCGCGTCCCCGCGTGCGACGCTGCATCTGCTGCGCGCCGCGAAGGCGTCCGCCGCGCTCAGCGGGCGCGACTACGCCCTGCCGGACGACGTGCAGGCGCTGGCCACCCCGGTGCTCGCGCACCGGCTGCTGCCCACCGCCCAGGCCCAGCTGAACCGCCGCACGGCGGAGCAGGTGGTCGGGGAGATCATCCAGCGCACGCCTGTACCGACCTCGGCCGGCGGCACCGCGCCGCCCGCGCAGGAGCCGGGCCGCCCGCTGTACCACCAGCAGCAGCCCGGGGCACGGCGGCTGTGATGGCGGCCGGCGAGCCCGGCGCCGTGGAGGACGGCGGGCGGAAGGGCGGTCTCCGGGCGGCCCTGGGCGGACTGACCACCCGGGGACGCTCGTTCCTGGCCGCCGGTCTTGCCGCCGCCGTCTGCGCGTACGTCCTGGGCCAGGGCGACCTGCTGCGGGTCGGGCTGCTGCTCGCCGTGCTGCCGCTGGTCTGTGTGACCGTGCTCTACCGCACCCGCTACCGGGTCACGGGCACCCGGCGGCTCTCGCCGTCCCGGGTGCCCGCGGGCGCGGAGGCCCGGGTGCATCTGCGGATGGAGAACGTCTCCCGGCTGCCCACCGGTCTGCTGATGCTCCAGGACCGCGTGCCGTACGTGCTGGGCCCGCGCCCCCGCTTCGTCCTGGACCGGGTGGAGTCGGGCGGCCGGCGCGAGGTGTCCTACCGGGTCCGCTCCGACCTGCGCGGCCGCTATCCGCTGGGCCCGTTGCAGCTGCGGCTCAGCGATCCCTTCGGCATGTGCGAGCTGACGCGTTCCTTCAGTGCGTACGACACCCTCGTCGTCATCCCGCGCACGGTGCCGCTGCCCGCGCTGCGGCTGGCGGGCGAGGCCTCCGGGTACGGCGACGGGCGGCAGCGTTCGCTCGCGCTCGCCGGGGAGGACGACATCATTCCGCGCGGCTACCGGCACGGCGACGATCTGCGCCGGGTCCACTGGCGCTCCACCGCGCGCCACGGCGAGCTGATGGTGCGCCGCGAGGAACAGCCGCAGAGGGCCAGATGCACGGTCCTGCTGGACACCCGTCAGATCGGCTACCAGGGCGCCGGGCCCGACTCGGCGTTCGAATGGGCGGTCTCGGGGGCGGCCTCCGCCCTCGTGCACATGCTGGAGCGCGGCTTCGCCGTCCGGCTGCTCACCGACGACGGGAACGCGGTGCCCGGCGAGGGGACCGACGGATACGCGGGCTCGACCCAGGAGTCCGCGGACTCGGCGGGACTGATGCTCGACACACTCGCCGTGGTGGGCCACTCCGAGGGCGGGGGTCTCAGCCGCGCCCATGACGTGCTGCGCGGTGGCAACGAGGGGCTGCTCATCGCCTTCTTCGGCGATCTGGACGAGGAGCAGACCGCGGTCGCCGCCCGGATGCGGCAGCGCGCGGGCGGCGGGGTCGCGTTCGTGCTGGACAGCGCGGCCTGGGCCGGCGACGAGAGCGCGACGGGCGCGGCCGACGACCGGCTGCGACGGCTGCGCGAGTCCGGCTGGACGGCGGTGGCGGTGGAGCCGGGTGACGAGCTGCCCGAGCTGTGGCAGCTGGCCGGCGGGATGAGCACGGACACACCGTCCGCCCCGAGCGGCGGCCCGAACGGTTTCCCGGGGGATGGTCATGAGCGGACGGGCCAGGCTGGCGCTGAGCGCCTATGCGGCGACCCTGCTGGCGGCGGGGGCGCTGATCCCGCTGGTGGAGGGGGTCGGCTGGCTGGTGCAGGCGGCGGTGCTGCTCGGCGTCCAGAGCGGGGTGGGCGCCCTGGCGCGCCGGGTGCCGCTGGCCCGGACGCTGACCGTCGCCGCCCAGGCGCTGGTCACCCTGGTGCTGCTGACGCTGGTGTTCGCGCGGGACCACGCCCTGCTGGGGGTGCTGCCGGGACCGCAGGCCGTGCTGCGGCTCGGTGAGCTGCTGATGGCGGGCGGCGAGGACGTCGGTACGTACTCCACCCCGGCCCCGCTGACCGACGGCATCAAGCTGATGGTGGTCGGCGGGGTGATCCTGATCGGTCTCGTCGTGGACGCCATGGCCGTGACCTTCCGCAGCGCGGCCCCGGCGGGGCTGCCGCTCCTCGCCCTGTATTCGGTGGCGGCCGGTCTCTCCGACGGCGGGGCCGGCTGGGTGTGGTTCCTGCTGGCCGCCTCCGGCTATCTGCTGCTCCTGCTGGCGGAGGGCCGGGACCGGCTCTCCCAGTGGGGCCGAGTCTTCGGCGGGACCTCGCGGACCAAGGGCGGTCTGGCCGACGGACTGTCCGGGATGAGCGGCGGCTCCTCACCCGTGCGCACCGGGCGGCGGATCGGCGTGCTGGCGCTCGGTATCGCCCTGGTGGCGCCCCTCGCCCTGCCCGCGCTGGACAGCGGCCTCCTCGGCGGCAACGGCCCGGGGAACGGCAAGGGCAGCGGCGGCGGCACCATCTCCGCGGTGAATCCGCTGGTCTCGCTCCAGAACAACCTCAACCAGCCGGAGAACCGGGAGGTGATGACGTACCGCAGCAACATCGAGAACCCGCAGAACCTCTATCTCCGGATCCTGGCCCTGGACGAGTTCAACGGCAGCGAGTGGCGTTCCTCCACCCGGCGGCTGACCGACGTGCCCGACCGCCTTCCGCAGCCCGCGGGCCTCGGCGGGGACGTCTCGGTAACGGAGGTCCGGACGAACATCTCGGCCTCGCGCTCCTACCAGCAGACGTATCTGCCGCTCCCCTACCCGGCGAGCGAGGTCCGGGTCGGCGGCCGCTGGCGGTACGAACCCGAGGGCCGCACCCTGGTCGGCGACGACGGGCAGACCACGCGCGGCGCGCAGTACGAGGTCGGCAGTCTGGTCGTCGAGCCCACGGCGGAGCAGCTCGCGACCGCGGGTCCGCCGCCCGAGGAGCTGCGCCGCGAGTACACCCGGCTCCCGGGCTCGCTTCCGGAGGTGGTCGCCGAGACCGCCGCGCAGGTGACGGAGGGCTCGGCCAACGCCTACGAGCGGGCCGTGAAGCTCCAGGACTGGTTCGCCTCCGAGGGCGGCTTCACCTACGACACGACGGTCACCTCGGGCACGGGGTCGTCCGCCATCGCCCGGTTCCTCCGCGACAAGGAGGGCTTCTGCGTCCACTTCTCGTTCTCGATGGCCGCGATGGCCCGGACGCTGGGCATCCCGGCCCGGGTCGCGGTGGGCTTCACCCCGGGCACCATGAAGTCGAACGGGGCGGTCTCGGTGGGGCTGCGCGACGCGCACGCCTGGCCGGAGCTGTATTTCGAGGGCGTCGGGTGGACCCGGTTCGAGCCCACCCCGAGCCGGGGCAGCACCCCGTCGTGGACCCGGCCCGAGGTCCCCACGGATACCGCGAGCGATGCGGCCGAGCCCTCCGCGGACACCTCCACCGCACCGTCCGCCCTCCCCTCCGCCGACGACAGCTGCCCGCCGCAGCTGCGCCAGGAAGGCGGGTGCGGGCCCTCGCAGGAGGCGGGGGCGGCGGCGCCGAGCGACCGGGGCACCCCGCTCGGGACAGTGCTGCTGGTGGTTCTCGCGGCGGTCCTGGTCCTGGTGCTGCCGCTGTCACCGCTGCTGTGGCGGACCCGGACGAGAAACCGCCGATTGGGCTCCGGGGGCCGGACGCCCGCCGACGCCGCGGCGCGGACGCTGGCCGCCTGGCGGGAGATCACCGACGAGGCCTGGGACCACGGCATCGCCCCCGACGACTCGCTGACCCCTCGGAAGGCGGCGGCCCGGATCGTGCGGCTGGGCCGGCTCGACACCACCGCGGCCGAGGCGGTGCACCGGATCGCGGGGTCGGTGGAGCAGGTGCTGTACGCCCCCGTGCCGCGCCCGGCGGCCGGCCTGGCCGAGGACGCGTCGGCGGTGCGGGCGGGTCTGCGGGTATCGGCGGGCCGTGGCGCCCGGCTGCGGGCAACGCTTCTGCCCCGCTCGTCCGTCCGGGTGGTGTGGGCCGTCGCCGACCGCCGGACGGCGCTCGCGGAGCGGTGGGCGGGCCGGGCGGGAGCCGGTCGCTGGACGGCCCGGCTGCGCCGCCTCACGCGCCAGCACGGCTGAGGCGGGCAGCGCCCCCGCCCGGCGGATTCTCCGGCCCGGACCCCGCGAACGGGGGTCCGGACCGGAGGCTCTCGGCTCCGGCGGGGCTCAGGGCCTCTTGCGTGGGGCGGGAGCGTGACCGCGTCTCCTGCGCGGGGCGCGGGCCTGACCGCGCGGGGCATGGGTCTACCGCCGGCGACACCGTCCGGCAACGGCTGAGGGGCGGCCGCGTACATGCGGCCGCCCCTCACCCATCGGTGTCCTGCGTCGTACCATCGCCCGGCCCTGGGCGGGAAGAACAGGGCCGATGCGTACTACTGGCCCTGTTCGTCGCGGCGGCGCTGCCACCTCTGCTCGATGCGGTTCATCATCGACCGGCGTTGTCTCGGTCGGCGGCGTGCGCCGCTGTCCCCGCCACCTGCGGCGGCCGGCTGCTGTTCACCGGGCTTGGGCGCTTTGCGCCAACCGGTGACCGCGAGCACGGCACAGCCGAGCATGACGAGGAACCCCACCACGCTGATCCAGATCTGCTGGGCGACCATTCCGGCCATGAGGAGCGCGATACCCACCAGGAAGCCTGCGACCGCCTGGTAGACCCTTTTGCGGGTGTACGTACGCAGCCCGCTTCCTCGAGCGCTGTCGCGAACTTGGGATCTTCGGCGTACAGCGCTCGCTCCATCTGCTCGAGCATGCGCTGCTCGTGCTCCGAGAGCGGCACGGGATCCTCCTCGTCGTCGGCCGCGGGGGCGACCGGTATGCGGCCCTTCCAGGATAGGCAGGGATTCGCCCCCGTGAAACCCGCCCTCTAGCGTTCAGCCAGTCCGGACCGCTATGTCGGCTCGGCTGCTGAGGCGTAGATTCCCCGACGACCGATCCGCCATGCCGGATGGTGTCACCCGATCATACGGGGCCTACGCCCGGTACGGGGGTCCTGAGCCCCACTCTGTGCGCAGCTTCGTTGCTGATCAGTGGCGCTTCTCGCCCAGAACGTGCAACTGGGTGGCGACCGAGTGGAACGCGGGCTGCTCGGCGGCGGCGGCTTCGAGCTTGAGGAGCGCCTCGACGGCGCCGGGCTCGGTGTCCACCAGGACGCCCGGCACGAGGTCGGCGAAGACCCGGACGCCGTGCACCGCGGTGATCTCCATCCCGGCGGCGGAGACCAGGTCGGAGAGCTGCTCCGCGGTGAACCTGCGGGGCACCGGGTCGCCCTCGCCCCAGCGGCCGGCCGGGTCGGTGAGCGCCTGCCGGGCCTCGGTGAAGTGTCCGGCGAGCGCGCGGGCCAGAACGGCTCCGCCGAGGCCGGCCGCGAGCAGGCTGAGCGCGCCGGAGGGCCGCAGCGCCTCGACCGCGTTGCGTACGCCCTCGGCGGGCTCGTCGACGTACTCCAGGACGCCGTGGCAGAGCACCGCGTCGAAACCGTCGCGCTCGACGACGTCGAACAGACCGAGGATGTCGCCCTGGACTCCCCGGACCCGGTCGGCCACCCCGGCCTCGGCGGCGCGGCGCTCCAGCGCGAAGAGGGCGTTGGGGCTGGGGTCGACGACGGTGACCCGGTGGCCGAGCTTGGCCGCGGGCACGGCGAAGTTGCCGGTGCCGCCGCCGGTGTCCAGGACATCCAGGGCGTCCCTGCCGGTCGCCTTGACCTGACGGTCCAGGGCCTCCTTGAGGACCTCCCAGACCACGGCGGTACGGAGGGAGGCGCGGGGGCGCGGCTGGTCCGACACGGCAGATGTCTCCTCGGCACGATGCCGCCGGGGACGGCGGAGCGTGAACAGTGCGGGTGGTGATGTGAGTGGTCACCACCCTATTGCCTCGCCCCGCCGTCAAGGGCCAGGCGTCGCCCGGCCGCCCCGCGGGCGGCGACGGCGGTCCGACGCCCGGCGCTTGGTCACCCGCCGCCCGGCGACTCCTGCCGGGGTTGCGGGAGGACCGGCTGGAGCACGAGCAGCCGTTCCACCAGGCGCAGGAACATGGCCGCGTCGCGCAGCAGGTCGTCGGCGTCGCGTCCGCTGGCCGCTCCCGGCATGCCCGCCTCGGCGCGGGCCCGGCGCTCGGCGCCGGAGGCGAAGAGGTCGCTCCACTCGGTCAGTTCGGGAGCTATCTCCGGGAGGACTTCCCAGGCGCTGCGGATGCGGTCGCGGTGGCGCTTGTTCGTCTCGGGGCGGCCGCGGGCGGCCAGCACGGCCGCCGCGGTGCGCAGGGCGGCGAGGTGGGCGGTGGCGTACCGCTCGTTGGGCTCGGGGAGCTCGGCGGCCTCGTCGAGGCCGGAACGGGCTTTGGCGAGCAGGTCGAGTGCGGCCGGCGGCGCCGAGGCCCGGCGCAGCACGGGATGGACATCGCTGGAGGCGCCGGTCAGTGAGGGGGCAGGGCTGACTGCGCGGCGCCGCGGGGCGGCTGCTGCGGACGAGCTGGCCATGACGAACCTCCTGTCGTCGTGTGACGGCTCCGTGGCCGTCTGTGTCCATGGTGGCGGCCACCACTGACAATCGGCCGTCTACCCGCTTTGAGCAGCGACTTTGCTTTCGGGCGCACGTTCGGGCTACCTTTTGAACTGACTGGTCAGTTTAAAAGGGGAGGGTCTGTGGAGAGCCCGCACGGCGCGGCTGTCAGCGCCGAGGACTTCGGACTGGAAGGACCGCGCGGCCGGGTCTTCCAGAACGTGACGTTCAGTGCCGAGCCGGGGGAACTGGTGGCCATCGAGGGACCGTCGGGATCGGGCCGCACCTGTCTGCTGCTCGCCCTGACCGGTCGGATGCGCACCACCGAGGGCCACGCGGAGACCGGCGGACTGCGCCTGCCCCGGCAGGCCGCCGCCGTCCGCAGGATCGCCGCCCTGGGTCCGGTCCCGGGCGTCAGCGAGCTGGACCCCGCCTTCACCGTCGCCGAGCACCTGGGCGAACGCGCCCTGCTCCAGGGCCGCTACGGCTCGCCCCTGCGCGCCCTGCTGCGCCCGCGCGCCGAGCGCCGGGCCGCCGCCGAGGCCCGGGTGGACGAGGCCCTGGAGGCCGCTGGGCTCGACCCCGCCACCCTGCCGAAGTCGGGGCGCACTTCCGTACGCGACCTGGAGCGTCTTGAGGCGCTGCGGCTGTCCGTCGCGCTGGCGCTGATCGGCGGGCCGCGGCTGCTGGCCGTCGACGACACCGACCTCAAGCTCTCGGACGCCGAACGCGAGCAGGCCTGGGCGCTGCTGCGCTCCGTGGCCGACGCCGGGACGACGGTGCTCGCCGTGTGCAGCGAGGCCCCCGGGAACGTCCAGGTCGTGCGCACCGCGCCGGCCGGCGAAGCAGCCGGCGCCGAAGAGCCGGCCACCGCACCGGCCGACGACGCCGACCACGAAGAAGACGACGCCGACCACGAAGAACCGGTCACCGAGAAGCCCGCCGCCGGGGAACCCACCACCGAAGAGGAGACGGCCGATGCGTTCGCCGAAGCTCGCCGCTCTTGAGCTGAAGCGGTTCGGCCGGGGCAAGCTGCCGGCCGCCGCGCTCGTCGCCCTGCTGCTCCTGCCGCTGCTCTACGGCGCCCTGTACCTGTGCTCGTTCTGGGACCCGTACGGCAAGCTCGACAAGCTGCCCGTGGCGCTCGTCAACAACGACAAGGGGGCCTCCAGCGACGGCAAGCGGATCACCGCCGGGGACGAGATCAGCGAGAAGCTGCTCGACTCCAAGGTGTTCGCCTGGCACGAGGTCAGCTCCGCCGAGGCCGAGAAGGGCGTCGAGGAGGGCACGTACTACCTCTCGCTGACCATGCCGTCGGAGTTCAGCGAGAAGATCGCGTCCAGCGGCGGGGACTCCCCGAGACCGGCGCGCTCCAGGTGCGGACGAACGACGCCAACAACTACATCGTCGGGCAGATCTCGAAGACGGTCTTCGGCGAGGTGCGCAACGCCGCCTCCACGAACGCCTCCCGGGGCTTCCTGGACCGCATCTTCATCAACTTCTCCGACCTGCACGACAAGACCGCCGAGGCGGCCAAGGGCGCCGACGACCTCAAGGGCGGCATCTCGAAGGCCAAGCAGGGCTCCAAGGACCTCGCGGACGGCCTCAAGGACTCCAAGGCGGGCAGCAAGAAGCTCTCCGACGGGATCGTGAAGCTGAACCAGGGCTCCCGCGACCTCGCGACGGGCTCCCGGCAGGTCGCCGGAGGCACCCAGGTCCTGGCCGACAAGGTCAACGGGATCGCCGGTGACGTACGCCCGTTCTTCAAGGAGAACGGGAAGTCCGTCCGGGACACCGCCCGGCTGGTCGCCGACACCTCGGGGGCCGTACGGCACAACCTCGACGTGCTGGTGAAGACCGCGCCCACCGCGGCGTCCGGCGCCCGGAAGGCCGCCGACGAGCTGGCCGAGATCCACCGCACGCAGTGCGAGGAGGCCGAGGAGCCCGACGCCACGGCCTGCCCGCCGCTGGAGCGCGCCAAGGTCACGGCCGAGGACGCGGCGAAGATCGCCGCCGATGTGAACACCCTGGTCGCCAACCAGAACGGCGATCTGAAGAAGCTGAGCAACCAGCTGGTCACCTTCCAGAAGCAGGCCGAGGCGCTCGCCCAGCGCGCCCCGACGCTGGACGACGACCTGGAGACGGCCGTGGCCAAGGTCAACGAGCTCAACTCGGGGGCCAAGAAGGTCGCCAAGGGCGCGCAGGCACTGCACACGGGCCTCGGCACCGCGCAGACCGGCTCCAGCGACCTCGACACCGGCGTCGGCAAGCTGAAGACCGGTGCGGAGAACCTGGACGGCGGGCTGTTCCGGCTCGGCGACGGCTCGGCCGAACTGGCGCAGGGCCTCAACGACGGCGTGGAGAAGATCCCGGACTACGACAAGAAGGACCGCGACGCGCGGACCGACGTCATGGCCGACCCCGTCCAGCTGGCCTCCAAGTCGCTGCACGAGGCCCCCAACTACGGCACCGGCTTCGCCCCGTACTTCATCCCGCTGTCCCTGTGGGTCGGCGCGATGGTGGCGTACATGCTGATCCAGCCGATGAACCGGCGGGCGCTCGCCGCCGGGGCCTCCTCGTGGCGGATCGCGTTCGCCGGCTGGCTCCCCGTCGCGGCCATCGGCACGGCCCAGGTGGGCGCCCTGATGGCCGTCCTGCACTGGGGCCTCGGCCTCCAGATGGCCCACGCCGCCGGAACGATCGGCTTCCTGGCCCTGGTGACCTGCTGCTTCGCCGCGATCGTGCAGTGGCTGAACGCCTGCTTCGGGGCGGCCGGGCGGATCCTGGTACTGGTCGTGCTGATGCTCCAGCTGACCTCGGCCGGGGGCACGTACCCCGTCCAGACCAGCCCCGGATTCTTCGGTGCGATCCACCCGTACCTCCCCATGACGTACGTCGTCGAGGGGCTGCGCAGGCTGATCACGGGCGGTCCGCTGACCCCGGTCTGGCTGGGCTGCGCGGTGCTGGCGGCCTTCACGGTCGGCGCCCTCGCCCTGACCGCGTTCACCGCCCGCCGCAAGCAGGTGTGGAGCCTGAGCCGGCTGCACCCGGAGCTGAGCCTGTGAACGCGCCCGCGGTCGCGTCCCCGGGTGTGCCCGGGCCTGGAAGAATCGGCCCCATGGAAAGCAGTGGCACCACGCGCCGCCAGGCCACCCGGCAGAGGCTCTACGAGGCGGCGGTGACGCTCATCGCCGAGAAGGGCTTCTCGGCGACCACGGTCGACGAGATCGCCGAGCGGGCCGGGGTCGCCAAGGGCACGGTCTATTACAACTTCAAGAGCAAGACCGAGCTGTTCGAGGAGCTGCTCCGGCACGGCGTGGGGCTGCTCACCGCCTCGCTGCGGGCCGCTGCCGAGGAGTCCGAGGAGCGGGGCGGCACCCGGGTCGAGGCGCTGGACGCGATGATCCGGGCCGGGCTCGCCTTCATCGACCGCTACCCGGCCTTCACCCAGCTGTACGTGGCCGAGCTCTGGCGCACCAACCGCGCCTGGCAGTCCACGCTGCTGGTGGTGCGTCAGGAGGCCGTGGCGGTCGTCGAGGGCGTCCTGCGCGACGCGGTGCGCAGCGGTGAGCTGAGCGAGGAGATCGACATCCCGCTGACGGCGGCCGCGCTGGTCGGGATGGTGCTGGTGGCGGCGCTGGACTGGCAGGCGTTCCAGCCGGAGCGGTCGATCGACGAGGTCCACTCCGCGCTGTCCCTGCTGCTGCACGGGCGGGTCAGCGGGCACTGAGGCCGCTCCCCCGGCAGGACGCCAGGAAAGCCGAAGACGCCGGCCGATGAGGTTCGCATCCCCCGCGAACATCATCGGACCGGCGTCTTCCGTGCATCCGGAAACCCGTTCCCCGTGACCCCGTATGTCCCCCGTGGCCCCCGGGCTCCGTCGCGCACCCCCGTTGCGTCGGGGGAACCGCACCGTTCCGCCGCCCCGTGCCGGCGGTCCTGGCGCAGCGCCCCTTCCGTGGTCATCACTCTGCCGTCCCCGCAGGTCGGGGCCTATCCGCGCAGGTACTCATCTGTGCGCCTAGGTACGGATACTCAGAGCTGCGCCCGCGGCCTCACCCGGCTCCGGCGGGGGTCGTTACGATCGCCTGCGTGTCTGTCATCCCTCTCGTGTTCACCAGCGGCTGGGCGAGCGGGATCAACGCGTACGCGGTGGTCCTGCTGCTCGGCCTGTTCGGCGCGACCGGCGTCTCCGACGAGGTGCCCGCCGCGCTCCAGCGCACCGACGTCCTGATCGTGGCCGGTGTGCTGTTCCTCTGCGAGGCGATCGCGGACAAGATCCCCTACGTGGACTCGGTCTGGGACACCGCGCACACCGTGATCCGGCCGGTGGCCGGGGCAGTGGTGGCCGCGCTGCTGGCCGGGGAGAGCGGCTCGCTGCCGGAGCTGGCGGCCGGGGCGATCGGCGGGTCCACGGCGCTGATGAGCCATCTGGTGAAGGCCGGCACGCGGATGGCCGTCAACACCTCCCCGGAACCCTTCAGCAACGTCGGGATCAGCATCGCCGAGGACCTCGGGGTCGCGGGGGTCATCACCTTCGCGATATTCCATCCCGTGGCGGCCGCCGTGATCGCGGCCGTCCTGCTGGTGCTCGGCATCGTCACCGTGTTCTTCCTGGCCTCGCGGATCCGGCGCTTCCTGCGCCGCCGTGCCCAGCGGCGCGAGGAGAAACGCCTGGCCGGGACGGGCGGGCACTGGCCTGGCGGCTGAGCTGTCGGTGCCGGTCGATAAAGTCGACGGCATGGCACGAATTGCGGTGATCGGCGCCGGGACGGGCGCCATGACGGCGGCCGCCCGGCTGGCCGTCGCGGGCGAGAAGGTGACGGTCTACGAGCGGTCCGCGAGCTACGGCGGCTCGGTCGGCCGCCATGAGCACGAGGGCTTCGTCTTCGACACCGGGCCCGGGCTGCTGCACCTGCCCGCCGTCCAGCGGGACCTCTTCGTGAAGACCGGCAAGGAGTCGCTGGAGCAGTCCGTGACGCTGACCCAGGTCGATCCGGCGAGCCGCCATCTCTTCGCGGACGGCACGGCGGTGTCCCTGCCGAACGCCTCCCGGGCCGGAGTGGCCGCGGCCCTGGACGGGGCGCTGGGCGCGGGTTCCGGGGCGCGCTGGAGCGACTTCATGGACCGGGCCCGGGACGCCTGGGGCCGCTCCCGGCGGCCGCTGCTGGAGGAGCCGCTGCGCCCGGATCACCAGGTGCTGGGGCGCGATCCCTATCCGGCGGTGCGGCAGCGGCGGCGGCTGCGCCCGGCCCGGCAGGCGGCCACGGTCGCGGAGACCGGCGCGTGGGAGCTGGCGGACGGGAGGCTCGCGGCCCTGCTCGACGGGTATGCGCTCGCCCACGGCCTCGACCCGCGCACCGCCCCCGCGAGCGCCGCGCTGTTGCCGTACATGGAACAGACCTTCGGCAGCTGGTACGTGATGGGCGGGATGCGGGAGCTGGCCCGCGCGGTGTACGAGCGGTGCGTGGCCCGCCGGGTGGAGTTCGTCTTCGGGGCCGAGGTGGTCCGGGTCGTCGAGAAGGACGGCCGGGCGGCGGGCGTGGAGCTGGCGGGCGGCGAGGTGGCCGAGGCCGACCGGGTGGTGCTCGGGGTCCGGCCGCGTCCGGGTCTGGTGCCGGGTCAGCGGGTGTGGGGCGCGGGCGATGTGCCGGTCCGGGCGGGCGCGGGCGGGGCGGGCCGGTTCACGGTGCTGCTGTCGCTGCGCGGGGCCCGGGAGGCGGACGCGGTGCACCGGACCGTGGTGCACAGCGCGGAGGGGGCGGCGGAGCAGGAGGCGGTGTTCGCGGGCCGGGTCGCCGGGCACCCCACGGTGACGGTGCTGCGCCCCGACGATCCGGCGACCCGGCCGGACGCGGAGCACGAGGCGGTGACACTCACCGCGACGGTGGTTCCGCAGGGTCCGGTCGACTGGCGGGACGCCGAGGTGCGGCAGCGGTTCGCGGACGTCCTGGTCGAGCGGGCGGGCGCGGCCGTTCCCGGGCTGCGGGAGCGGATCCTGCACACGGAGATCCGTACGCCGGCGGAGACCGAGGCGGAGACGGGGGCCGAGGGCGGTGCGGTGCCGCCGCCCGCGCTCGCCGGGGCGGACGGCGCGTATCTGCACCCGGGCAACCTCACCCGGCTGCCGGGGCTGTATCTCGCGGGCGGCTGGGCGCATCCGGGCGGCGGTCTCGCGCACGCCGGGATGTCGGGGACGCTGGTGGCCGGGCTCGTGGTGGAGGGCGACGACTTCCGCGGCTCCCGCTGAGCGCGCCCCTGCCGGGGCGCGGGCGGGCCCCGGCAGGGGCGCGCTCAGTAGCGGTACGGCTCGTTCTGGCCGGTGTCGTAGCCGTTGCCGTACGGGGCGGGGCCGGTGGGCTGCTCCGGAGGCATCGGGGGGTACTGCTCGGCGTCGCGCTGCTGCGGGACCCAGACGCCGCCGGGCGGGGTGTCCGTGGCGTACGCCCCCGTGCCGTACGCGTCGGCGCCGTAGCTCTGGGCGTAGGGGTCGGCGTAGCTCTGCTGCCCGCCCTGGCTGTCGTAGCCGTCGCCGTTGCCGTAGGCGTCGTAGCCGTAGGAGGGGGCCTGGTTGGTGGTGCCGATGTACGGGTCGGAGTAGGCGGCGTAGCTCTGCTCGCCGGTGCCGTAGTCGTACGTTCCGGCGTAGGAGTCCTGGGCATGCTGGCCGTAGCCGGTGTACGGGTCGTACGCGGCGTACTGCGGCTGGGCCGAGGGGTCGGCGTCGTGGCCCTGGTCCTGGTGGGCGTGGCCGTTCGTGTCGTAGCCGGTGTCCCCGTACACGCCGTACTGGCCCGTGTCGTCGGGGAGCGGCTCCGTCGCGTAGACGGACGGTGCGGGCGGAGCGGCCGGGGGCCGGTCGTACCCGGCGGGGGCGTCCGGCTCCGCGACCTCCAGGTCCGAGACCTGGAGCGTGGGTTCCTTCACCGCCGCGCCCTCGCCGCCGCTCTTGCGCCGGCGGCTCTCCCCGGGCTGCCGCCTATGGCCCAGCCGGTGGAGAAGCCTCGTCGGAAGGACAGCGTCACGAAGGTCTGGCCGGTGGCGAAGGCGAGCGTCCCGACGATGATGACCGGGACGGAGGCCAGCAGCACCCCGACCACCACGCCGAGGAAGCCGCCGAAGGCGAGCAGCCGCCAGCGCAGTCGTGCCTTGTACTGCAGCAGCACCTCGCCGAGCAGCCACAGTGCCACCAGACCGAATGCGATGTAGAGGACCGTCCAGCCCACGCCCGCCCCCTCCTTCGGCCGTCACCGCTTCGGGGGCGGGTACGACCGGTCACGACTGCTTGTGCAGTCCGAGTTTCTCGTAGATTTCGAGCGTAGCCGTCGAGTTGTTGAGCGTGATGAAGTGCAGCCCGGGCACACCCTCGGACAGCAGCTTCGCGCAGAACTCCGTTGCGAACTCGATGCCAATGGAGCGTACAGCGGCTGGGTCGTCCTTGGCTGCGAGGATGCGCTCTTTCAACGACTCGGGCACGGTCGCGTTGCTGAGCTGGGAGAACTTTTCGAGTTGCTTCACGCTGGTGAGCGGCATCACCTCGGGGATCACCGGCGTTTCGCAACCCGCAGCGACCACGCGGTCACGCATCCGGAGATAGTCCTCCGGGCGGAAGAACATCTGGGTGATCGCGTAATCCGCGCCCGCCCGGCACTTGTCGACGAAATGACCGATGTCCGTCTCCCAGTCGGTGGACCGGGGGTGCATTTCAGGAAATGCCGCGACGCCGACGCAGAAGTCGCCTGATTCCTTGATGAGGCGGACGAGGTCGGCGGCGTACTTCACCCCCTGCGGGTGCTCCACCCACTCGCCCATCGGGTCGCCCGGCGGGTCGCCGCGGACGGCGAGGATGTTCCTGATGCCCGCGTCGGCGTACTGCCCGACCATGTTGCGCAGCTCGGCGATCGAGTGGTTGACCGCGGTGAGGTGGGCGACGGGGGTGAGCGTGGAGTCCGCCGCGATCTCCTGGGTGGCCTTGACCGTCCCGGCGCGGGTGGAGCCTCCGGCGCCGTACGTCACGGAGACGAAGCTCGGCCGGACCGCCTCGACCCGGCGCAGCGCGTTCCAGAGGTTGCGCTCACCTTTTTCCGTCTTGGGAGCCCAGAACTCGAAGGAGTACGACGTTTTGCCGGTCGCCAGGAGGTCACGCACGGTACGCGCGTGATCCGTCCTGGTCGAAGGTGTTCCGAGGGCCATAAGGGGAGGTTAACCAGGGGGTGGACACTCACCCAACCAGAGCGGGAAACTTTGCATCGAATTGTCGGACTGTTGTCCATCCCTCGGACATTCCTCGGACATTCCTCGCACTCAGGCCCAGGATGTCCGCCGTCCGTACGCCCGGAGTTCAGAGCGTGTGCGCCCGGACGCGGCGGGCCAGTTCGGCGGTGGCGGCGGCCGGGTCGTCGGCCTCGGTGATGGCCCGGACGACGACGACCCGGCGCGCCCCGGCGTCCAGCACCTGGTCCAGATTGCCCGCGTCGATCCCGCCGATCGCGAACCAGGGGCGCCGGCCGCCGAGCGAGGCGGCGTAGCGCACGAGGCCGAGACCGGGGGCGTGGCGGCCGGGCTTGGTGGGGGTGGGCCAGCAGGGGCCGGTGCAGAAGTAGTCCACGCCGTCCTGGGCGACGGCGGCGTCGACCTCGGCCTCGGCGTGCGTGGAGCGGCCGATCAGCCGGTCGGCGCCGATGATCGCGCGGGCGGCGGGAACGGGCAGGTCGCCCTGGCCGAGGTGCAGGACGTCGGCGCCGATGGCGTGGGCGACGTCGGCACGGTCGTTGACGGCCAGGAGCTTGCCGTGCCGGCGGCAGGCGTCGGCGAACACCGCGAGGTGTTCCAGCTCCTCGGCGGCCTCCATGCCCTTGTCCCGGAGCTGGACGATGTCGACGCCGGAGCTGAGCACGGCGTCGAGGAAGGCGGGGAGGTCACCCTGCCGCCTGCGGGCGTCCGTGCACAGGTAGAGCCGGGCGTCGGACAACTGCTCGCGAGGTGTGGACATGGTGGAAACCCCCGTGGTCGTCACGGCGGAGTGAACTCCCCCGTGGTCGTGCGGGTGCACGGGCCGTGTCGGACGGCCCGTGCACCGCTTCCTGTCGTATCGGTCAGACGGCGAGCGCCTGGGCGCGGCGCTTCACCTCCGTCCCGCGATTCTCGCTCAGCGCCTGCGCGGGGGTGCCGGGCAGGGTCGGGTCGGGAGTGAAGAGCCACTCCAGCATCTCTTCCTCGGAGAAGCCGTCGTCCTTCAGGAGGGTCAGGGTGCCGGAGAGGCCCTTGACCACCTTGCCGCCGTCGATGAAGGCGGCGGGCACCTGGAGCGTCCGGTTCTCACCACGGCGTACGGCGATGAGCTGGCCCTCCTTGACCAGCTGGCGCACGCGCGTCACTTCGATGTCGAGCATCTCGGCGATGTCGGGGAGGTGGAGCCAGGCAGGGACGAGAGCATCGGTCTTTGCGTCAATCTCGGTCACAGGGACAAGCGTGCCACCTGGGACTGACAGCCGGTAGCCGGGCCGACCGTACGGGGGTGTCGGCGGCGGTCCGGGGTGGTCAGAGCGCGGTGGACTTCAGCGGAACGGCGGGGTCGGCGACCTTCTCCGGGTCCAGGGCCGCCCCCGACTCGATGAGCCTGCGGCCCTGGGCGAGATCGCGCGGCCGGCCCACGGCGAGCACGGCGACCAGCGCGCCGTCGCGCAGCCAGCACACCGACCAGGCGGCGTCCGCCCCGTCGCCGCGCCACAGCAGGGTGTCGGCGTCGGCGTGGTGGCCGGCGTACTGCACGAAACGGCCGAACTGCTCGGACCAGAAGTACGGGACGGGGTCGTAGACCGGGAGCGGTGCGCCGCTGTGCGCCGCCATGATCGCGGCTGCGGCGGTGCGCGGGCCCTGGAGGGCGTTGTCCCAGTGGTGGACCAGCAGCCGGGTCCCGTAGCGGGCGGAGGGGAAGGAGGCGCAGTCGCCGACCGCGTACACAGCGGGCAGCGAGGTGCGCAGGGCGCTGTCGGCGGTGACCGAGCCGTCCGGGCCGAGCGCGATCCCGGAGCCCGCCAGCCAGCCGGTGGCGGGGCGCGCGCCGACGCCGACGACCACGGCTCCGGCGGGCAGGGTACGGCCGTCCGCGAGGATCACGGCCCCCTCCTCGACGCGCTCGACCCGGGCACCGGTGAGGAGTTCGGCGCCGCTCCCGGCGTACCAGGCGGCCATCGGGGCGGCCACCTCGGCGGGCAGGGCGCCCGCGAGCGGGCGGGCCGCGGCCTCGACGACGGTGACGGCGCAGCCCGCTGCGCGGGCCGCGGTGGCGAACTCCGCGCCGATCCAGCCCGCCCCGACGACGACCACGTCGTGCTGCCGGTCCAGGACGGGCCGCAGCCGGGCGGCGTCGTCGAGGGTGCGCAGCAGATGGACGCCGGGCACGCCCTCGGTGCCGGGCAGGGTCAGGGGTTCGGCGCCGGTCGCGAGGATCAGGGCGTCGTAGCGGACGGGCCCGCCGGCGGTGTCCAGCACCTGCTCGGCGGCGCGCAGGGCGGTGACGTCCAGACCGAGGCGCAGGGTGATGTCCAGCGCCTCGAAGTCGACGTCGAAGGCGGAGTCCTCGGCCTTGCCCAGCAGCACGGCCTTGGACAGCGGCGGGCGGTCGTAGGGCTGGTGGGGCTCGGCGCCGATCAGGGTGACGGGGCCGGTGAAGCCCGCCTCGCGCAGGGCGACGGCGCTCTGCACGCCCGCCATGCCCGCGCCGACGACCACGACGCTCCGGGCCGGACTCTTCTCCGTCTGCTGCTCGCTCACCTGTCCACCTTAATCATCTGACGAAGCGTCAGGAATACGGCTGCCGGGACGACGGCCCTCAGGAGACCACTTCTTCCACCACGCTCGTCCCGCTGCCCTCCTGGGACTCCCACTGCCACCGCTCCTCCAACCGCACCCGGCCGTCCGCGAGGTCGACGACAGTGGAGAGGCAGTGTCCGGAAGAGGTCGTTCCGTCCTGCTTGAGCTGGACGTAGCGGAAGTCCAGCGCGTCCCCGTCCCGGGTACCGACGAGATGGCCGCGGACCACGTCGCCGCCCGTGTACTCGGCCCAGATCCGGCCGTCCCGCTCGTGGTACGTGAAGCGGGTGCGGGTGCCGACCTGGCCCGGGGCCTGGTCGGCGACAGGCGCGAGGACGAGTCCGTCGAGCGAACGGGCCACGGTGGGCGCTCCCTTACAGGCCGCGAGTGAGTGGGTCTAGGCTGGCCACGGTAAGACACACGCGGGAGCCCGGACGCACCGGGCTGAGAGGGAGGCTGGACGGCCTCCGACCGTACGAACCTGATCCGGGTCATGCCGGCGAAGGGAGGGGCTGGACACTCATGCGCGTCTCGGGGAAGACCTCCGGAGCCTTGGGGGGAACGGGAACCTCAGGATCCGACGTCCTCGTCATCGGGGGCGGCATCATCGGCCTGGTCACCGCGTGGCGGGCCGCGCAGCGCGGGCTGACGGTCACCGTGGCCGATCCCGCGCCGGGCGGCGGAGCCGCACAGGTCGCGGCGGGCATGCTGGCCGCCGTCACCGAACTGCACTACGGCGAGCAGACGCTGCTCGGGCTCAACCTCTCCTCCGCCGCCCGCTATCCGGCGTTCGTCGAGGAGCTGGAGGAAGCGAGCGGCCGGGACACCGGCTTCCGGAGCTGCGGCACGCTCGCCGTCGCGCTGGACTCCGACGACCGGGCGCATCTGCGCGAACTGCACGCCCTCCAGGAGCGTTCGGGTCTGGAGTCGGTCTGGCTGAGCGGCCGGGAGTGCCGCCGCCTCGAACCGATGCTGGCCCCGGGCGTCCGGGGCGGGCTGCGGGTCGACGGCGACCACCAGGTGGATCCGCGCCGTCTCGCCTCGGCGCTGCTGACCGCGTGCGAGCGGGCCGGGGTCGCGTTCCGCCGGACGACCGCCGAACGGCTCACGGTCGAGGGGGCCGGGCCACCGGGGCGTCGCTCGGCGACGGTACGGAGTCCGCGGCCGATCAGGTCGTGCTCGCCGCGGGCAGTCTCAGCGGCCGGCTGGCAGGGCTCCCGCCGGAGCTCGTGCCACCGGTACGCCCCGTCAAGGGCCAGGTCCTCCGGCTCACCGTGCCCCCGGCGTACGCCCCCTTCCTCAGCCGCACCGTGCGCGCCGTGGTGCGGGGCGGCCACCTCTACCTCGTACCGCGCGAGAACGGCGAGCTGGTCGTCGGCGCCACCAGCGAGGAGATGGGCTGGGACACCACGGTCACCGCCGGCGGGGTGTACGAGCTGCTGCGCGACGCCCATGAGCTGGTGCCGGGCATCACCGAGCTGCCGCTGACCGAGACCCGGGCCGGTCTGCGTCCCGCGTCGCCCGACAACGCCCCGCTGCTCGGCCCGACCACCCTGCCCGGCCTCCTCCTCGCCACCGGCCACCACCGCAACGGCGTCCTGCTGACGCCCGTCACCGGGGACGCGATGGCCGACGCCCTGACCACCGGCGAGCTGCCCGAGGAGGCCCGCCCCTTCGCCCCCGGCCGCTTTGAACCCGCCGCCCCCGTACTCCAGGAGCAGCCCGTATGACCCAGCAGCCCGCCGCACCGGAAGGCACCTCCGTTCCGCGAGCCGCCGCACCGGAATCCAGCGCGACCGCCACCGTTTCCGTCTCGGTGAACGGGGAAGCCCGTGCCGTTCCCGCCGGGACCGACCTGGACGCCCTGGTCGGCACCCTCACCCGGGCCCGGTCCGGGGTCGCCGCAGCAGTCAACGAGAGCGTCGTCCCGCGCGGCCAGTGGGCCGCCACCACGCTCGGCGAGGGCGACCGCGTCGAGGTCCTGACGGCCGTACAGGGAGGCTGACCATGTCGGACGACGTCTTCACGCTGGGACCGGCCACGTTCGGGTCCCGGCTGATCATGGGCACCGGCGGGGCCCCGAGCCTGGAGGTGCTGGAGCGCTCGCTGATCGCTTCGGGCACCGAGCTGACCACGGTCGCGATGCGCCGGCTGGACCCGACCGTGCAGGGTTCGGTGCTCTCCGTGCTGGAGCGGCTCTCCATCCAGGTCCTGCCGAACACCGCGGGCTGCTTCACCGCGGGTGAGGCGGTGCTGACAGCCCGGCTGGCCCGGGAGGCGCTCGGCACGGACTGGGTGAAGCTGGAGGTGGTGGCCGACGAGCGGACCCTGCTGCCCGACCCGGTCGAGCTGCTGGACGCGGCGGAGATCCTGGTCGACGACGGGTTCGTGGTCCTGCCGTACACCAACGACGACCCGGTGCTCGCCCGGAAGCTGGAGGACGTGGGGTGCGCGGCGATCATGCCGCTGGGCTCCCCCATCGGCTCCGGGCTCGGTATCCGCAACCCGCACAACTTCGAGCTGATCGTGGAGCGGGCCGGGGTGCCGGTGATCCTCGACGCGGGGGCCGGGACCGCATCGGACGCGGCGCAGGCGATGGAGCTGGGGTGCGCGGCGGTGATGCTCGCCTCGGCGGTGACCCGGGCCCAGGAGCCGGAGCTGATGGCGGGTGCGATGCGTCACGCGGTGGAGGGCGGTCGGCTCGCGTACCGGGCGGGCCGGATTCCGCGCCGCCACTTCGCCGAGGCGTCGTCCCCGGTGGCCGGGCGGGCGGCGTTCGATCCGGAGCGGCCCGCGTTCTGAGGGCCGGTACGCGGTCGGAGCGCCGCCCCGAACCCCGCTCCTCAATCGCCGGAGGGGCTGAAAACCTCCTTGTCACAGGTCGGTAAGGGAACGGCCCCGGGAGTGCCCCGGCCCGTCCGGGGTGTCCGTGGCGGCTCGTAGACTCTCGATGTGGACACGACCCTCCAGGACCCTCTCGTCGGGCAGCTGCTCGACGGCCGGTATCGCATTGAGGCGCGCATCGCCGTCGGCGGGATGGCCACGGTCTACCGGGCCGTGGACACCCGCCTGGACCGGGTGCTCGCCCTCAAGGTGATGCACCCGGCGCTCGCCACCGACGTCGCGTTCGTCGAGCGCTTCATCCGGGAGGCCAAGTCCGTGGCCCGCCTGGCGCACCCCAATGTCGTCGCGGTCTTCGACCAGGGCGCTCAGGGCGCGTACGTCTATCTCGCGATGGAGTACGTGGCGGGCTGCACCCTGCGCGACGTGCTGCGCGAGCGCGGGGCCCTCCAGCCCCGGGCCGCGCTGGACATCCTGGAGCCGGTCCTCGCCGCGCTCGGCGCCGCGCACCGGGCCGGGTTCGTGCACCGCGACATGAAGCCGGAGAACGTCCTGATAGGGGACGACGGCCGGGTGAAGGTCGCCGACTTCGGCCTGGTCAGGGCGGTCGGCACGGCCACCGACACCACCGGCTCGCTGCTGGGCACGGTCTCGTATCTGGCCCCCGAGCAGATCGAGCACGGCACCGCCGACACCCGCAGCGATGTGTACGCCTGCGGGGTCGTGCTGTACGAGATGCTCACCGGCGCCAAGCCGCACACCGGCGAGAACGCCGCCCAGGTCATCTACCAGCACCTGAACTCCGACGTCCCGGCCCCGTCCGCCGTCGTGCCGGGGCTCCCGGTCGCGCTGGACTCCCTGGTGGCGAGCGCGACCGCCCGCAATCCCGAGGTGCGCCCGCACGACGCGGTGCTGCTGCTGGCCGAGACCCGTGAGGCCCGCGCCGGGCTGACCGACGCCGAGCTGGACGCCGTACCGCCGCAGGCGCTGTCGGACTCCCATGACGGCGCGGACGACCGTACGAGCGTGATCCCCCGGGCCCTTGCGGAGGACGGCGACGGGGACGGGGTCCACCGCACCAGCCGCCTGGCGATGCCTCCCGCGGGACCCGCCGCTCCGCACCGGCGCCGGGGCGGCCGACGCGGTCCGTTCGGCGGGCCGCACCGCAGGCTGATCATCGCGCTCGCCGCCGTCCTGCTGACCCTGGGGATCGGCACGGGCGTCTGGTACATCAACTCCGGCCAGTTCACCCAGGTCCCCTCGGTGCTCGGGCAGACCCAGCAGACCGCCGAAACGCGGATCGCGGACGCCGGGCTCGGGCTGAAGGGCGTGGACCGGGTCTTCAGCGACACGGTCGAGCGGGGCGAGGTCGTCAGCAGCGAGCCCGCCTCCGGCGACCGGATCCGGGGCAACGGCTCGGTCCGGCTCGTCGTCTCGCGGGGCCCGGAGATCGTGCGGGTGCCCGATGTGGCGGGCAGCTCCCTCGCGGACGCCCGGCGCTCCCTGAAGAAGGTGGGCCTGGTCCCGGGGATGGTGACCCGGGAGTTCAGCGAGGACGTGGCCCGGGGCGAGGTGATCAGCACGGATCCCCGGGCCGGCACCGACCGCAATCCGGACACGGCCGTGGCCCTCGTCGTCAGCAAGGGCGCCCCGGTCGACGTCCCGGACGTCACCGGACTCTCCGCCGAGGAAGCCACCGCCGAGCTGGAGGCGGAGGGGCTGAAGGCCGAGGTGCTGCCCGGCCGGGTCCACTCCCCGCAGGATGAGGGAGCCGTCGCCGAGCAGTCCCCCAAGGAGGGCGCCGAGGCCGCCGAGGGCGACACCGTCCAGCTGACCGTCTCCAAGGGCCCCCGGATGCTGGACGTTCCCGACGTCACCGGCCGGGACGTCGACGAGGCGCGGAGCACCCTGGAGGAGGCGGGCTTCGAGGTCGAGGTCGACCGGCCGTTCCTCTCCTTCAGCGACACCATCGCCAGGCAGTCCGTGGACGGCGGAGAGCAGGCCCCCGAAGGCTCCACGATCACCATCAGGACCAAGGGGCTCTAGAACCGGATGAACTCTCAGCGGAACCCGGTCGGCGGGCACGTCCCGGTGGCGGGCGGCCTCGCCAAGGTGGGCCTGGAGTACGCGCGTGAGCTGGCGGCGGAGACCGTGCAGGTCTTCGTGGCGAACCCGCGCGGCTGGGCGACGCCCGCCGGGAGCCCGGCGCAGGACGAGCTGTTCCGCGCCGAGTGCGCGGCGGCCTCGATCCCCGCGTACGTCCACGCCCCGTATCTGATCAACTTCGGCTCGCACACCGAGGCGACGGTGGAGAAGTCCGTGGAGTCTCTGCGCCATTCGCTGCGGCGGGCCCGGGAGATCGGCGCGCTGGGCGTGGTGGTGCACACCGGTTCGGCGACCGGCGGGCGGCCGCGCGCCGAGGCGCTGGCCCAGGTGCGCGAGCAACTGCGGCCGTTGCTGGACGAGCTGACCCATGACGACGATCCGGATCTGCTGCTGGAGTCGACGGCCGGCCAGGGCTTCTCGCTCTGCTCCCGGACCTGGGACTTCGGCCCGTACTTCGAGGCGCTGGACTCCCACCCGAAGCTCGGCATCTGCCTGGACACCTGCCACATCTACGCCGCCGGGCACGACCTGACCGGTCCGACGGGGATGCGGCAGACGCTGGACCTGCTGGTGGAGACGGTCGGCGAGGGACGGCTGAAGCTGATCCACGCCAACGACTCCAAGGACGTCGTGGGCGCCCACAAGGACCGGCACGAGAACATCGGCGCGGGGCACATCGGGGCGGAGCCGTTCGCCGAGCTGTTCGCCCATCCGGCGACCGAGGGCGTACCGCTGATCATCGAGACGCCCGGCGGCAAGGAGGGGCACGCGGCGGACGTGGCCCGGCTGAAGGAGCTGCGGGAGAGCCGCCGGAGCCAGGGCATGTCCGGCGGATCTTGACCGGAGGGCTCTACAGCTCCGGGCCGTCCCCCGGCCCCTCCTGGTAGGAGTAGCGCTGCTCGGACCAGGGGTCGCCGATGTTGTGGTAGCCCCGCTCCTCCCAGAATCCGCGGCGGTCCGCCGTCATGTACTCGATGCCCCGGACCCATTTCGGGCCCTTCCAGGCGTACAGGTGCGGGACGACGAGACGGAGCGGGAAGCCGTGCTCGGCGGTGAGGAGTTCGCCGTCCTTGTGGGTGGCGAAGAGGGTGCGCTCGGAGGCGAAGTCGGCCAGGCGCAGGTTCGAGGAGAAGCCGTACTCGGCCCAGACCATCACATGGGTGGCGTCGGGGGCCGGCGGTGCCAGTTCGAGGATCGCGCGGGCGGGGACCCCGCCCCATTCGGCGCCGATCATGCTGAACTTCGTCACGCAGTGCAGATCGGCGACGACCGAGGAGAACGGCAGCGCCGAGAAGTCCTGGTGGTTCCAGCAGCGCTTGTCGCCGTCGGCGGTGGCTCCGAAGACCCGGAACTCCCAGCGGTCGGGCTTGAACTTGGGAACGGGCCCGTAGTGGGTGACCGGCCATCCGCGCTGCAGTCGCTGTCCTGGTGGAAGCTCCGACTGCTCTGCTCCGCGATTCTCCCGGTTTTCCGGCTGACCCATGTCTCCATGGTGACAGACAGGCAGGGGTGGTCATGACCAGGGAGGACCGCCATGGGGGCAACTCGTACTAAGCGTGCACTTACTGGACGGCCGCTGGGCGCGGTGCGAGGATCTGGCCTACTTGCCAGATCGATCACCGGTTGGAAGGAACCTTTGCCATGCAGGGCGACCCCGAGGTCCTTGAGTTTCTCAATGAGCAGCTGACCGCCGAATTGACTGCGATCAACCAGTACTTCCTGCACGCGAAGATGCAGGAGAACTTCGGGTGGACCAAGCTCGCCAAGTACACCCGGGCCGAGTCCTTCGACGAGATGAAGCACGCCGAGATCCTCACCGACCGGATCCTGTTCCTGGACGGACTGCCGAACTACCAGCGGCTGTTCCATGTCCGGGTGGGTCAGACGGTGACCGAGATGTTCCAGGCGGACCGCCAGGTCGAGGTGGAGGCGATCGACCGCCTCAAGCGCGGTATCGAGGTGATGCGCGGCAAGGGAGACATCACCTCCGCGAACATCTTCGAGTCGATCCTGGAGGACGAGGAGCACCACATCGACTATCTCGACACCCAGCTGGAGCTGGTGGAGAAGCTCGGTGAGGCGCTCTACATCGCCCAGCTGATCGAGCAGCCGGAGAGCTGACCGCAGGCCGGTCAGGCGGCGTCGGAAAGGACCGGGCGCGTGACGGCGGCGACCACGGGTTCCGGCCGCTGGTCGGCCAGCTCGCGGCGCGCACAGTCGCCGCGTCCCAGCAGAGCCTGGATGCGGCGCACACAGCCGCCGCAGTCCGTTCCGGCCTTGCAGGCCGACGCGATCTGCCGGGGCGTGCAGGCACCGGCGTCCGCATGCTTCTTGACCTGTGCCTCGGTGACGCCGAAGCAGGAGCAGACGTACATGCGGTTCACCTCCCTGCGGGTCGGTCGTTGGCGCCGTCCCGGTCTTCGTCGGTGAGGCTAACCTAACCTTACCCGTCCCCCGGGTGGGGCAAAAGTCCTGGGTACGACTGTGGGGCACGGATCACATGGATCCGTGCCCCACAGGTGCGTCAGGCGAGGACTTCTACTGGTCGCGGTACATCTCGGCGACGAGGAACGCCAGGTCGAGCGACTGGCTGCGGTTGAGCCGGGGGTCGCAGGCCGTCTCGTAGCGCTGGTGCAGATCGTCCACGAAGATCTCGTGGCCGCCGCCCACGCACTCGGTGACGTCGTCGCCGGTCAGCTCCACGTGGATGCCGCCCGGGTGGGTGCCGAGGCCCTTGTGGACCTCGAAGAAGCCCTTGACCTCGTCCAGGACGTCGTCGAAGCGGCGCGTCTTGTGGCCGGAGGCGGCCTCGAAGGTGTTGCCGTGCATCGGGTCGGTCACCCAGGCGACGGTCGCGCCGGAGGCGGTGACCTTCTCGACCAGCTCGGGGAGCTTGTCGCGGACCTTGTCGGCGCCCATGCGGACGATGAAGGTCAGCCGGCCCGGCTCGCGCTCGGGGTCGAGGCGGTCGACGTAGCCGAGCGCCTCGTCGACGGTGGTCGTCGGGCCGAGCTTGATGCCGATGGGGTTGCGGACCTTCGAGGCGAACTCGATGTGCGCGCCGTCCATCTGGCGGGTGCGCTCACCGATCCAGACCATGTGGCCGGAGGTGTCGTACAGCTGGCCGGTGCGCGAGTCGGTGCGGGTCAGCGCCGTCTCGTAGTCCAGCAGCAGCGCCTCGTGCGAGGCGTAGAACTCGACCGCCTTGAACTCGGCCGGGTCGGTGCCGCACGCCTTCATGAAGTTGAGCGCGTTGTCGATCTCGCGGGCCAGGGCCTCGTAGCGCTGGCCTGCGGGGGACGACTTCACGAAGTCCTGGTTCCAGGCGTGGACCTGGCGCAGGTCGGCGTAACCGCCGGTGGTGAAGGCGCGCACCAGGTTCAGTGTGGAGGAGGACGCGTGGTACATCTGCTTCAGCCGCTGCGGGTCCGGGACCCGGGCCTCCTCGGTGAAGGCGAAGCCGTTCACCGAGTCGCCGCGGTAGGTCGGCAGGGTCACGCCGTCGCGGGTCTCGGTCGACTTGGAGCGGGGCTTGGAGTACTGGCCCGCGATCCGGCCGACCTTGACGACCGGCACGGAGGCGGCGTAGGTCAGGACGGCGCTCATCTGGAGCAGGGTCTTCAGCTTGGCCCGGATGTGCTCGGCGGACACGGCGTCGAAGGCCTCGGCACAGTCGCCGCCCTGCAGCAGGAACGCCTCGCCCTTGGCGACGGCTCCCAGACGGGCGCGCAGCTGGTCGCACTCGCCCGCGAAGACGAGCGGCGGATACGACGCGAGGTCCGCGAGTACATCGCGCAGCGCCTCGGAGTCGGGGTACTCGGGCTGCTGCGCCGCGGGAAGGTCTCGCCAGGTGTTGCCACCGGCGACGGAGGTATTGGCGTTCACGGTCACGCGCACAACATTACGGGGTCCCGGAGGGCGTCCATTCGAACGCTCAATGGGTGAGACACCCGCTCAGGTGCCCGGATCGTCCGCTAAGGTCGGGGCATGTCGACGCAGAAGATCCAGATCTCGATCCAGAACTGGTGGTGGACCGCTCATCCGGCGGCCCGCTGATTCATCGCGCTGACACTTCGCGAAGGCCGCCCGAGGGGCGGCCTTTTCTGTGTTCAGAAGCCGTTCCTCTCCCTGTGAACCCGTGCGAATCCCCTGCGGATCCCCGTACGGACCGTCCGGAAGGAACCTGCTCGCCATGTCCCAGACCCCGTCCCGATCCGCCTCCGACCTCATCCGCCGGCTGCTCACCGGGGACACCCCGCCGTTCGCGCTGCTGCGCCGCCGGACGCCCGGCCGTGACCACGATCACGTCGAACTGCTGATCGGCGGGGTACGGGAGGCGGACCGGCTGGCCGATCTGCCGGTGGGCGCGTCGCCCGCGCTGGCCCTGGTCCCGTTCCGGCAGATCGCCGAGCGGGGCTTCGACGTCCGCGACGACGGCACCCCGCTGAGCGTGCTGGTCGCCGAGGAGTCGTACGAGCTGGAGCTCACGGAGGTGCTGGCGGCGCTGCCCGCACACGAGGTGACCGTGGCGGACCGCGGCTTCGATGTGCCGGACGGGGAGTACGCGGACATCGTGCGGCGGGTGATCCGGGACGAGATCGGGCAGGGCGAGGGCGCGAACTTCGTGATCCGGCGGACGTTCCGGGGCGAGATCCCCGGGTTCGGGCGGGCGGACGCGCTGGCGCTGTTCCGGCGGCTGCTGGCGGGCGAGCGGGGCGCGTACTGGACGTTCGTGGTGCACACGGGTGGCAGCGGGCCCGGAGGGACCTCCGTCTCGGGGCGGACGCTGGTGGGCGCCAGCCCGGAGGTGCATGTGCGGATGTCGGGCGGGACGGTCGTGATGAACCCGATCAGCGGGACGTACCGCTACCCGGCGGAGGGGCCCACCGCGGAGAGCCTGCTGGCGTTCCTCGGGGACCGCAAGGAGAGCGAGGAGCTGTCCATGGTGGTCGACGAGGAGCTGAAGATGATGTGCACGGTGGGCGACATGGGCGGGGTGGTGGTCGGCCCCCGGCTCAAGGAGATGGCCCACCTCGCGCACACCGAGTACGAGCTGCGCGGGAAGTCCTCGCTGGACGTGCGGGACGTGCTGCGCGAGACGATGTTCGCGGCGACCGTGACCGGCTCCCCGGTGCAGAACGCGTGCCGGGTGATCGAGCGGTACGAGTCCGGGGGCCGCGGCTACTACGCGGGGGCGCTGGCCCTGCTGGGCCGGGACGCGAACGGGGCGCAGACGCTGGACTCGCCGATCCTGATCCGTACCGCCGACATCGCTCCCGACGGTTCGCTGAGGGTGCCGGTCGGGGCCACGCTCGTCCGCCACTCGGATCCGGAGAGCGAGGTCGCCGAGACGCACGCCAAGGCCGCCGGGGTGCTGGCCGCCCTCGGGGTGCGGCCGGGCCGCCCGGCGGTGGAGGCGGACCGTCCGCGCCTCGCCTCCGACCCTCGGGTGCAGGCGGCGCTGGACGACCGGCGCGGGGGGCTCGCCCCGTTCTGGCTGCGGATGCAGGAGCGCGTCCGGGACCTGTCCGGGCACGCCCTGGTGGTGGACGGCGAGGACACGTTCACCGCGATGCTGGCCCATCTGCTGCGAGCGTCCGGGTTGGACGTCTCGGTGCGCCGCTACGACGAGCCGGGGCTGCGGGAGGCGGTCCGGGCGCACGAGGGGCCCGTGGTGCTGGGCCCCGGCCCGGGGAACCCGGGCGACCTCACCGACCCCAAGATGCGGCTGTTGCGGGAGATCGCCGCCGAGCTGGTGCGGGACCACCGGCACGGACTGCTGGGGGTCTGCCTCGGGCACGAGCTGATCGCGGCGGAGCTGGGTCTGGAGATCGTCCGCAAGGCGGTGCCGTACCAGGGGGCGCAGACCAGGATCGAGCTGTTCGGGCGGCCCGAGACGGTGGGCTTCTACAACAGCTTCACCGCCCGGTGCGACGGCCCGGCCGCCGCCGAGCTGGCCGCGCACGGGATCGAGGTGAGCCGTGACGAGGCGAGCGGGGAACTGCACGCGCTGCGCGGTCCGGGCTTCGCCTCGGTGCAGTTCCACCCGGAGTCGGTGCTGACCGTGCGGGGCTCGGCGATCGTCACGGAGCTGCTGGCGGGGCTACCCGTGGCGGGCTGAGCGGCCGGTCTCACGTCCTCGGCACGAGGACGTTCTCGCCGGTGCGGCGGGCCAGGTAGTCGGTGACGTTCTGAACGGTCGCGTCGATGATCTGGCCCACCGCGTCCTCGGTGTAGTACGCCTGGTGGGAGGTGACGATGACGTTGGGGAAGGTCACCAGCCGGGCGAGGGTGTCGTCGTCGATGCCCTCCAGGGACTTGTCGAGGAAGAACAGCCCGGCCTCCGCCTCGTACACGTCGAGTCCGACGCCGAGGAAGCGGCCCGCGCGGAGCTCGGTGACCAGGGCGGCGGTGTCGATGAGGCCGCCGCGGCTGGAGTTGACGAGGATCGCGTCGTCCTTCATCGCCTTGAGGGCGGCCTCGTCGATGATGTGCTGGGTGCTGGGCAGCAGCGGCACGTGCAGGCTGATCAGGTCGGCCTCGGCGAACAGCCGCTCCTTCGCCACGTACTCCATGCCCAGCTCGACGCAGGCCGGGTTCTCGACCACGTCCCAGCCGAGCAGTTTCATGCCGAAGCCGTGGGCGATCCGGGTGAACGCCTCGCCGATCTTGCCGGTGCCGAGCACCCCGACGGTCCGGCCGCGCATGTCCCGGCCGAGCAGCCCGTCGAGGCGGAAGTCGAAGTCCCGGGTGCGGCTCGCGGCCCGGATGATCCGCCGGTTGACCGCCATGGCGAGCGTCCAGGCGAACTCGGCGACCGAGTACGGCGAGTAGTACGAGACGCGGGCGACGCGCAGGGCGAGGCGCTCGGCGACCTCCAGGTCGATGTTGTTGAAGCCGGTGGAGCGCTGGGCGATCATCTGCGTGCCGCCCGCGGCGAGCGTCTGGAGCACCGGGGCGCTCAGGTCGGCGTTGACACTCGTGGAGATGATCTCGTGGCCGGCCGCGATGGGGGCGGTGTCCCGGTTGAGGAAGACGTCCAGGCAGCGGACCTCGTGCACCCCCTCGAAGGCCTTCTCGATCAGGGGCTTCTCGTCGGACTGCACACCGAAGGCCAGGATTTCCACGGGTTCTCCCGAGCTGTGTCCGGGGACGGGACAGGGCAGGGCCGGTCAGCCCGAATATACGGCCGCGGCCCCGCCCCCGCCGGATCAGACGTCGTCGAGGCCGCGCTCGATGGCGTACCGCACGAGCTCCACCCGGTTGTGCAGCTGGAGCTTGCCGAGCGTGTTCTGCACATGGTTCTGGACCGTGCGGTGGGAGATCACCAGGCGTTCGGCGATCTGCTTGTACGAGAGTCCCTTGGCGACCAGCCGCAGCACCTCGGTCTCCCGGTCGGTGAGCTGCGGGGCCTTGGGCTCGTCCGGCGCCGCGGGTGCGGGGTCGGAGGCGAGCCGGCGGTACTCGCCGAGGACCAGGCCCGCCAGGCCCGGGGTGAAGACCGGGTCGCCGGCCGCGGTGGAGCGGACGGCGTCGGTCAGCTCCTGGGTGGAGGCGGACTTCAGCAGATAGCCGGTGGCCCCGGACTTCACCGCCTCCAGGACGTCGGCGTGCTCGCCGCTCGCGGAGAGGACCAGGACCCGCAGGCCGGGGTGGGAGCCGACGAGTTCCTTGCAGACCTGGACGCCGGGCATGCCGGGGAGGTTCAGGTCGAGGACGAGGACGTCCGGGCTCACCGCTCTGGCCCGGCGCACCGCCTGCGCGCCGTCCCCGGCGGTCGCGACGACGTCGAAGCCGGACTCGGTCAGGTCGCGGGCGACCGCGTCGCGCCACATGGGGTGGTCGTCGACGACCATGACCCTGATGGGCCGGTCCGCCGCCGCCCCCTGCTGGTCCTGTGGTGTGTTCGTGCTCATCGGGCCGTTCCTGCCTTCCCCCGGGAAACCTTCGGTGCTCTGGGAACCTTCAACTCGACCTCGCAGCCCTGTCCGGGCACCGAGATCAGCTCTGCCGTGCCCCCCAGGTCGCGCAGCCGGCCGCGGATGGAGAGCGCCACGCCGAGCCGCCCCTCCCCCTCCGCCTGGGCGAGCCGCCCCTCGGGGATGCCGGGGCCGTCGTCCCGGACGGTGACGATCACCTCGTCCGGCTCGTCCTCGACCAGGATCCACGCCTGGGCGTCCGGGCCCGCGTGCACCCGGACGTTGTCCAGGGCGGCGCTGACGGCGGCGGCCAGCTCCCGGGCGGAGGCGGCGGGGAGCAGGACCGGGGCGCCCGGCTCGGCGAGGCTCGTACGGGATCCGGCGTGCGGGGCGAGGAGGGCGCGCAGATCGCAGGGGGTCCCGTCGGCGGGACCTTCTTCCTCGTCGACCTCGACCGTGCGGACCACGGCGCCGTCGGCGGCGTCCTCGGAGACCCGGGTGGGGGGCACCAGACCGCTGGAGACTAGGGTGCGCAGGGCGACCTCCTGCTCACCGGCCATCCGGCCGAGGTCGGCCGCCTCGCCGCCGATGGCGGTGCCGCGGCGCTGGACCATGGCGAGGACCTGGAGCACGCTGTCGTGGATGTCGCGGGCGAGCCGTTCGCGTTCGCGGGTGGCGGCCTCGATCTCCAGGGCACGGGCGAGGGTGCGCTCACTGGCGCGGGCGACCTCGACGACGTACCCGATCGCGATGGAGGCGACCCAGACCAGCAGGACGTTGTGGTAGGTGTCCCGGCTGGGCTCGCCGCGCTGGATGATGTTGGCGGCGGCGACGAATGTGGAGGCGAAGGCCGCCCACCGCCAGCCGCCCTTGATGGCGAAGGCGAGGACCGCGCCGGCCGTCCAGATCGACGGCAGCGTCGGCCCGTCGAAGGACTGGGAGTCGACGTCGGCGAGCGGGGTGAGCAGGATGCCGGTCAGGGCGACGACGAGGTCGGCGCCGAGGAAGCGCTTGGTGCAGTTCGCCGCCGAGCGGACCTTGGGCAGGGTGGCGAGGGTCCACACGCAGAGGAACGCCAGATAGGCGACGGCGACCCAGGGCCGCTCGAACCGCTCCCGGCCGAGGTTGTCCTTGCCGAAGATCGCCAGCAGTACCGCGTAGATCATCGTCAGGACGCGGTAGCCCGTCAGCGCACGCCACAGCGGCAGCTCGACCGACATCCGTACGACCCGCTCACGCTTGGCCATGGCCCCACCCCCGGACGGTCAACGACGCGGTTACGCGCCGGACCGTTCCGTTCCGTTCTCGTTGTCCGCGGCGGCCTGCTTCCGCTGCCGCTTGGCCTCCTCGGCCTTGGCCTTCGCCTCGTCGGCGAGCCGGCGCTTGGCCGCGGTGGCGTAGATGTCCACGTACTCCTGGCCGGAGAGCTTCATGATCTCGTACATGACCTCGTCGGTCACCGAGCGCAGGATGAAGCGGTCGCCGTCCATGCCCTGGTAGCGGCTGAAGTCCAGCGGCTTGCCGATCCGGATGCCGGGGCGCATGAGCTTGGGCATCACCTGGCCGGGCGGCTGGATCTTCTCGGTGTCGATCATGGCGACCGGGATGACGGGAGCGCCGGTGGCCAGGGCCACCCGGGCGAGGCCGCCGGGCTTGCCGCGGTAGAGGCGGCCGTCGGGCGAGCGCGTGCCCTCGGGGTAGATGCCGAAGAGGCCGCCGCTCTCGACGACCTGTATGCCCGCCTTGATCGCCGCCTCACCGGCGCCCCGGGCTCCGGAGCGGTCGACGGGGAGCTGGCCGACGCCCTTGAAGAAGGCGGCGGTGAGCTTGCCCTTCACCCCGGGAGAGGTGAAGTACTCGGCCTTGGCGATGAACGTGACCTTGCGGTCCAGCACGGCCGGGAGGAAGAACGAGTCGGAGAACGAGAGGTGGTTGCTGGCGAGGATCGCCGGACCGCGGGCGGGGATGTTCTCCAGGCCCTCCACCCAGGGCCGGAAGGCGACCTTCAGGGACCCGCCGATGGAGAACTTCATGGCGCCGTAGATCAACTCTGGTTCCTCCCGTGTGCTGTCGCTAGAGATTAGCCTGTGCCGCCGTCGCGGCCTCCGCCCGGCAGGGGCCCGCCTTCCAGGCCGGGGGCCTGGGGGGGGCGCTTCACGGGGGCGTGAAGGACCTGGTCGGTGTCGGTCCGGTCGCGTACGGTGAAGTCATCCGTCAAGCACTCCCCCAGGTGCGCCCTCCCCCGCCCCGTCCCACGAACAGGAGACCCTGGTGCCGGTCCTCCCTGGAGCCGAGCCGTTCCGCCACGAGGGCGGAGAGGTCGGCGTCCTCCTCTGCCATGGCTTCACCGGATCCCCGCAGTCACTGCGCCCCTGGGCCGACCATCTCGCCGAGCGCGGACTGACGGTCTCGCTGCCGCTGCTGCCGGGCCACGGCACCCGCTGGGAGGACATGGCGGCCACCGGCTGGCAGGACTGGTACGCGGAGGTGGACCGGGAGCTGCGGGTCCTCGCGGAGAGGTGTGAGCAGGTCTTCGTCTTCGGGCTCTCCATGGGCGGCGCGCTGTCCCTGCGGCTCGCGGCCAAGCACGGGGACACGATCAGCGGTCTGGTGCTGGTCAATCCGGCCAACAAGGTGCACGGCCTCTCGGCGTACGCGCTGCCGGTCGCCCGCCATCTGGTGCGGACGACGAAGGGCGTGGCCGACGACATCGCGCTGCCGGGCTCGCACGAGGTGGGCTACACCAAGGTGCCGCTGCACGCCGCGCACTCGCTGCGGAAGTTCTTCCGTCTGGTCGACGGGGAGCTGCCCCAGGTGACCCAGCCGGTGGTGCTGCTGCACAGCCCGCAGGACCATGTCGTGCCGCCCGCCGACAGCGCGCGGATCCTCAGCCGGATCTCCTCCACGGACGTTTCCGAGATCCTGCTGGAACAGAGCTACCACGTGGCGACGTTGGACCATGATGCGGAGCGGATCTTCGATGAGAGCTACCGGTTCATCGGCCGTCTCGCACCGAACGTCGGGATGAAGGGGAGCACGTCCGGTGGCTGAGCACGACGCGGAACGCACAGGAAGCGACGAGGAGCGCGAACCGCGCCCCACGGAGCCCGCGGCCGTCCCGGAGGGGACGAAGCCGGCGGGGGCCGAGGGAGCGGAGCAGGAGCGGGCGATCGACGAGGACGCGGCGTGGGCCGCGATCGTCGCGGGGTACGGGGAGGAGCCGCCGGACCCGCCGGGCGCCAAGCCGTTCAAGTCCATCGAGGACCTGGCCCTGCTGGAGGACGACCAGCTCAACGTGACGGGGTCCGGCGACGGCTCGGCCGGGGACCCTGCGGACAAGGGGGCTGACAAGAGCCCCCCGAAGCCGCCGGAGAAGAAGGCGCTGGGCAGCTCGGTGGTCTTCGCGCCCGGTGTCGCGGGGCCCCGTGACTACGAACTGCCCGAGTCCAAGGACGACGGCATCGACGAGCCGGACGACGGGGACGAGGGCCACTTCGTGCCCCCGGAGCCGCCGCCGCTGCCGGAGGCCGACGTCACGGCGAAGTTCGCCTGGCTCGCGGTGATCGGCGGTCCGGTGCTGATGCTGATCGCGGTGCTGTTCCAGTGGGAGATGACGTGGTGGCTCACCACGCTCTGCGTCGGCGGTTTCCTCGGCGGCTTCGCCACCCTGGTGGCCCGGATGCCGCACGACGACGATGACGACACCTACGGCGACCCGGGGCGCGGAGCGGTCGTGTAGGGGCTCCGGCGGATCAGAGCCGGACCCCCGGCTCACTTCGCGGCAGGCACTCTGAGGGCGGCCAGGACCGGCAGATGGTCCGTGGCCGCCCTCAGGTCTGTGTCACTGACCCCGGGGAGCCCGGCCGGCACCCCGCAGCCGAGCACCTCGATGCCCGGGGTCGCGAAGACGGCGTCGATGCGCTTACGGGGCTCGTCGGGCGGGAACGTCAGCTCGCCGCCCCACGGGGCGACGGCCCGGCAGTCCTGGAGCGGCCCGGTCAGATGCCGGAACGCCTTCCCCGTCGGTACGTCGTTGAGGTCGCCGCCCGCCACCGCGTGCTCCACGCCCATCGAGGCCAGCTGCTCCAGCAGCAGGTCCGCCTGGGCGAGGCGTTCGTCGCGCTGGAGGCTCAGATGGCAGCTCAGCACCCCGAGCCGGGCCCCGGCGATCCGCACGACGGCGGTGGCGAAGCCCCGGCGGTGCAGGCCGGGGGTGAGGGGCAGCAGGACGTCCTCAGTGCGCTCGACCCTCGCCCGCAGCGAGCACAGCAGCAGGGGGCCGGCGGCAGTGGCCCCGCCGCTCAGCACCACCAGGTCACTGCTCTTCGCGAGCCGGGCCGCCGCCTTGCGCCAGCGGAAGAAGCGCGGGGCCTCCTGGACGAGGACCAGATCGGGTGCGCAGGCGCGGATGACGCGGGCCAGGGCCGCGGTGTCGTCGTGCAGGGAACGGACGTTGTAGCTCAGCACTCTGATGACGGCTGAACCGTCCGGCTCGGTACGGGAGTCGGGCAGGGGCGTCAGGACCATGCGGGCCACGATACGGCGGACGCCCGCCGCTGCCCCGGAGGGCGGCGGCGGGCGTCCGATGCGTCGTGCGGTACGGGACTCAGCCCTGGCGGGCCAGGTCGGCCGCGCCCACGAGCCCTGCCTTGCCGCCGAGTTGGGCGGCGAGCACCTGGGCGTGCGGGCGCCATTCGCCGCCGATCAGCCAGCGCCGGAACGACTTGCGGATCGGGTCGAGGACGAGCTCGCCCTCGTCCGAGACGCCGCCGCCGACGATGAACGCGGACGGGTCGAACAGCGAGGCGAGGTCGGCCAGTCCGGCGCCGGCCCAGCGGGCCAGCTCGCGGAACGAGTCGATGGCCACCGGGTCGCCCTGGCGGGCGGCCGCGCTGATGTGCTTGCCCTCGATGCCGTCCACCGAGCCGTCGCCGAGGCCGAGCAGGACGGTGGCGTTCTCCGGGGTGGCGTTGGCGCGCTGCTTGGCGTACCGGACGAGGGCGCGGCCGGAGGCGTACTGCTCCCAGCAGCCCTGGCTGCCGCAGCCGCAGAGCAGACCGTCCGGGACGACCCGGATGTGGCCGAACTCGGCGGCCACCCCGAAGCGTCCGCGGCGCAGCTTGTTGCCGATGATGATGCCGCCGCCGAGGCCGGTGCCGAGCGTGATGCAGATGACGTCGTCGTGGCCCTGACCGGCCCCGAAGCGGTATTCGCCCCAGGCCGCGGCGTTGGCGTCGTTCTCGACGACGACGGGCAGGCCGACACGCTGCTCGACCTTGTCCTTGAGCGGCTCGTGACGCCAGTTGATGTTCGGTGCGAAGAGGACGGTGGCGCGCTTGTCGTCGACGTAACCGGCCGCGCCGATGCCGACGGCCTCCACGTCGTGCCCCTCGCTCGCCCCGGCGACCGCCGCGCAGATCGCGTCGACGATGCCTTCGGCCGTCGGCGGGGTCGCCACCTTGAACGTCGAGAGGATCCGGCCCTCTTCGTCGACCACTCCAGCCGCGATCTTCGTGCCGCCGATATCGACGCCGATGGTGAGTCCCATGAATCCCTCAGTTTCGGTCGAGCCCCGCTAAGGGCAACCGTACCCGAGGCCGCGCCCGGTACCGGCCGGAGCCGGTCAGTCCAGGTCGATGCGTTCGGTGCCGGAAGGGCCCTCGTCCCGGGGGTCGGACGGGTCGTCGGCGGCCTTCTTCGAGGGGCCCGCGGTGCCCGAGGCGCCCTCGGTGGTGCGGGTCCAGCGGCTCTCCTGGCCCTCCACCGCGGAACGGTACGCGGCCAGGAGTTCGTTGCCCGCGGCGGCGAGGTGGTCGAAGACCTGGGGGTTGCGCTCGATGACCGGTTCGACGGCGGACTTCGCCTGCCGGATGGCCTGCTGGACCGCGGGGGCGGCGACGCCGAACAGCGGGGTCTGGAGCGAGGAGACCTTGTCGGCGACGGCGTCGACCAGCTTGCGCAGCTCCTCGGCGGCGGATCCGGGCGGCGGGCCGTACTGCGCGCGGCGGCGGGCCTTCTCGGCCGCGAGGTCCTCGGCGCAGGCGTCGGCCCACGCGTCGCCGTCGACGGGACGATCGGTGGCTTCACTCATGGCGCACTCCTGCGACGCGGGCGGCCGACGGTCGGCCTGCGGTTCACGTACTACCGACGTTACCCGAATGGCCGCAGGGCGTTCAGGAGGTGCGCGGCCACAGGGCCGGGTCCGGCGTGAACCGCACCCTCAGCACCCCGTCGGCCAGAGCCGCGCCGGAGACGGTGCAGCGGCGCAGCGCGGAGGCGATCCGCACGATCCGGTGGAAGGGGCCGACGGTCAGGAGCAGTTCGTCACCCCGGCGGACCAGGCGCAGATCCTCCTTGACGGCCCCGGGCAGCGGCAGGCACCAGGCGATGGTCGTGGCCCCGGCGTCCGGGTCCTGCTCCTCCTCGGTCCACCAGGGGTCGGCGGCCCGGCCGGGCGTCCGGCCATCGGGGGCGGGGATCGCCAGCGCGGCCAGGTCGTCCGCGCCCTCGGGGTCCCGGCCCAGGTGGGCGGCCTCGTGCACGGGAAGGGCGGGGGCCATGTCCTGGTGCCAGTGGTCCAGGCACTTCTCCTGCTGGGCGGCGAGCGCGGCGAACCAGGGGTCCGAGGAGTGCCGGGGCAGCACGCGGGAGGCGACCAGCAGATCGGCGCGCAGTCCGTGCAGGGCGAGGCCGGTCCGGGCGGTGCGCAGGGCGTCCTCGGCGGCCGGTCCCGGTTCGGCGACCAGCCGGAGCGTGGTGGCCCCGTCCTCGATCAGGGCCTGGACGGCGGCCAGCTCCTCGTCCTTGCGGGCGGCGGCCTCGTACAGCCACTGGGCGGGCATCGGGACCCCGGCGAGCTGGGCGAGGACGGGGCGCAGGGCGCGGGCGGCCTGGCGTTCGGCGGGGAGCAGCCGGCGCAGGTAGCGGCGCAGCTGTTCCGGGAGGGCGAGCAGGGCCAGGGCCTCGGTCAGCGGCGGGAGGTCGACGACGAGGGTGTCGTAGCCGGACAGGTCGCCCTCGGCGGCGCGGCGCAGCGTGTGCAGCAGGGCGAGCTGCGCGGAACCGGGGAGTTCGGTGAGCTCCTCGCCGTCGAGCCGGCCCGCGCCGAGCAGGTCCAGGACACCGGAGGCACGGTTCTGCAGCTCGGTGAGTTCGGCGCGGAAGTGCTCGCCGGAGTCGACGCGGACGTGGTCGAGGCGGTCGGTGACCGGGGTGGGTCCGGTGGCGGCCGGGAAGCCGGGTATGGCCTCGGCGGAGACCAGCAGGGTGCGGCCGCCGGCGTCGGCGGCGGCCAGTGCGGTGGCCGCCGCGACGGTGGTACGGCCCGCGCCGCCGGGGCCGGTGACCAGGACCGTACGCATGTCGCTCAGGCCTTGGGGGCGGACTCGACGCGCTTCTTCAGGCCGGCGAGGGCGCGGTCGATGATGACCTTCTCGGCCTTGCGCTTGATCATGCCGAGCAGCGGGATCTTGACGTCGACGGCGAGCCGGTAGGTGACCTCGGTGCGCTCGCCGCCGGCGAGGGGGTGAGGGCGTAGGTGCCGTCCAGGGAGCGCAGCATCTGGGACTTGACGAGGCTCCAGCTGACTTCGTTCTCGCCGGTCCAGGTGTAGGCGAGGACGTGGTCGTCCTTGATCGCCCCGGCGTCCAGGACGAGGCGGACCTGCTCGGCGCGGCCCTGGTCGTCGGTGGAGAGGACCTCGGCCTCCTTGACCTCGCCGGTCCACTCCGGGTAGCGGGCGAAGTCGGCGATCACGCCCATGACGTCGGCCGGTGCCGCCTCGATCGTGATGCTCGAGCTGGTGTGTTCAGCCATCGCCGTGGCCCTCCAGTGCGGTGTAACCGGTCGCTGTCGGCAGGAGCCTGCCGCTGTGCAGGCTATCGCGTGCCCGGGGCGCTCCGGTCCACGCCCCGGCCGCCCGCGCTCACCAGGTCAGCGCCCAGGGCGTTCCGGTCGAGGCGAAGTGGCCGACGTTGACGCACTCGGTGGTACCGATGCGCATCCGGCGGACCAACGGCTGGTGAACATGGCCGAAAAGCGCGTATCGGGGGCGGGTGGTGCGGATCGCCTCCAGCAGGGCGGTGCTGCCGCGTTCGAAGCGCCGGGCGACGGTGTCGTAGGTCAGCTCGGGGACCTCGGGCGGGATGTGCGAGCAGAGGACGTCGACGGGGCCGAGCGCCTCGACCTTGGCGGCGTACTCCTCGTCGCTGATCTCGTACGGGGTGTTCATCGGGGTCCTGAGGCCGCCGCCGACGAAGCCGAAGACCCGGCCGCCGATCTCGACGCGTTCCCCGTCGAGCACGGTGGTGCCGGGGCGGGCGTACTCGGGCCAGAGGCCGGGGACGTCGACGTTGCCGTAGGTGGCGTACGTCGGAGTGGGGAAGGCCGCGAAGAGTTCGGCGTACTGCTTGCGTACCGCGCCGAGGATCTCGGTGTCGCGGTCGCGGCCCGCCCACAGCTCGCGGCCGAGGGCGCGGGCCTCGTCGTAGCGGCGGGCGGTGCGCAGGGCGACGATGCGGTCGGCGTTCTCCTTGCCGAACAGATCGGGGAAGATGCCGCGCGAGTGGTCGGCGTAGTCGAGGAAGAGCACCAGGTCACCGAGGCAGATCAGCGCGTCGGCGCCGTCCCCCGCGCGGGCCAGGGCCTCGGTGTTGCCGTGCACGTCGCTGACCACATGGATCCGGGTCGGCCTGGTGGCCGGGTCCCGGCTGTCCGGTTCGCTGCCTCGCATGCGATCACCCTAGAGTGCGGCTTCCGTCCCTGGTAGACCGTCCGGACCTGCGGTTACTTCCACGTCGGGACGCCGGTGGACTACTGTGCGCGAAAGGGCCATTTATATGTGTGATGCATAAGACATCTGGCCGGAACCCCCTATCCGGAACCGAGTACCGGTGGGTAACGTCCGGGCAGTCCAGTCGTGCTCACCCCACTGAGCACCCGCCAATCTTGGACCGCAGCCGGTGCGTCACACAGAGCCGTGGCACCGGAGCCCGATGAGGAGCAGCAGTCTTGCGCGAGTTCAGCCTTCCGGCCCTGTACGAGGTCCCGACGGACGGCAACCTGACGGATCTCATCCGCCGCAATGCCGCTCAGCATCCCGAAGTCGCGGTGATGAGCCGCAAGGTGGCCGGCGTCTGGACGGACGTCAGCGCCACCCAGTTCCTGGCCGAGGTGAGAGCCGCCGCCAAAGGGCTGATCGCCTCGGGTGTGCAGCCCGGCGACCGGGTCGCCCTGATGTCGCGCACCCGTTTCGAGTGGGTGCTGCTGGACTTCGCGATCTGGAGCGCGGGCGCGGTGACCGTGCCGGTGTACGAGACCAGCTCCGCCGAGCAGGTGCAGTGGATCCTCGGTGACTCCGGGGCGGTGGCGGTGCTCGTGGAGAGCGACGCGCACGCCGCCGCCGTGCACTCCGTACGGGACTTCCTGCCGGAGCTGGCGCACGTCTGGCAGATCGACGCGGGCGCCGTGGAGGCGCTCGGCACGGCGGGTGCCGAGGTCTCGGAGGAGACCATGGACCTGCGGATGGTCAGCGCCAAGGCGGACGACCCCGCGACGATCGTCTACACCTCGGGCACCACGGGCCGGCCGAAGGGCTGTGTGCTCACCCACCGCAGCTTCTTCGCGGAGTGCGGCAACGTGGTGGAGCGCCTGAAGCCGCTGTTCCGTACGGGCGAGTGCTCGGTGCTGCTGTTCCTGCCCGCCGCGCACGTCTTCGGGCGGCTGGTCGAGGTGGCCTCGGTGATGGCCCCGATCAAGCTCGGCTGCGTCCCGGACATCAAGAACCTCACCGACGAGCTGGCCTCGTTCCGGCCGACGCTGATCCTGGGCGTGCCCCGGGTCTTCGAGAAGGTCTACAACGCGGCCCGCGCCAAGGCGCAGGCGGACGGCAAGGGCAAGATCTTCGACCGGGCCGCCGACACGGCGATCGCCTACAGCCGGGCGCTGTCCACCCCGCAGGGCCCCGCGCTGGGTCTGAAGCTCAAGCACAAGCTCTTCGACAAGCTGGTCTTCGGCAAGCTCCGCGCGGTGCTCGGCGGCCGGGGCGAGTACGCGATCTCCGGCGGCGCCCCGCTGGGCGAGCGGCTCGGCCACTTCTACCGGGGCATCGGCTTCACGGTCCTGGAGGGCTACGGCCTGACCGAGTCGTGCGCGGCCACCGCGTTCAACCCGTGGGACCGGCCGAAGATCGGCACGGTCGGCCAGCCGCTGCCCGGCTCGGTCGTGCGGATCGCGGACGACGGCGAGGTGCTGCTGCACGGCGAGCACCTGTTCACCGGTTACTGGAACAACGAGGCGGCCTCCGCCGAGGCGCTGGCCGACGGCTGGTTCCACACCGGGGACATCGGCACGCTCGACGAGGACGGCTACCTCGCGATCACCGGCCGGAAGAAGGAGATCATCGTGACGGCGGGCGGCAAGAACGTCGCCCCGGCCGTCATCGAGGACCGGATCCGCGCCCACGCCCTGGTCGCCGAGTGCATGGTGGTCGGCGACGGCCGCCCGTTCGTCGGCGCGCTGGTGACCCTGGACGAGGAGTTCCTGGGCCGCTGGGCCGAGGAGAACGGCAAGCCGGCCGGCTCGACGGCCCTGTCGCTGCGGGATGACGCGGAGCTGCTGGCCGAGGTGCAGCGGGCGGTGGACGACGGCAACGCGGCGGTCTCCAAGGCGGAGTCGGTGCGCAAGTTCCGTATCCTCCCGACCCAGTTCACCGAGGAGGCGGGTCACATCACCCCGTCGCTGAAACTGAAGCGGAACGTGGTGGCGAAGGACTTCGCGGACGAGGTGGAGTCGATCTACCGCGCCTGAGAGTGCCCGAGGGTTACGCCGGAGGGGCCCGCGCTTGTCGACAAGCGCGGGCCCCTCCGGCGTACGGTCCTCTGCGCCGTCCGTACGGTCACAGCAACGTCTTGAGCTTCTCCGCCAGCAGGTCCCAGCGCCACTTCTCCTCGACCCAGGCCCGGCCGCGCTCCCCCATCCGCTGCCGCAGCTCCGCATCGCCGAGCAGCGTGACGATGCGGTCCGCCGACTCCTCGGCGCTGCCGCCGCGCACCACCCAGCCGGTCTCGCCGTCCAGCACCGCGTCCGGGGCACCGCCCGAGTCACCGGCCACCACGGGCAGCCCGGTCGCGGACGCCTCCAGGTAGACGATCCCGAGGCCCTCCACGTCGAGCCCGCCGCGCCGGGTCCGGCAGGGCATCGCGAAGACGTCCCCGGCCCCGTAGTGCGCGGGCAGCTCCGCCCAGGGCACCGGGCCGGTGAAGCGCACCGAGTCCTGCACCCCGGTCTGCTCGGCGAGACGCTTCAGGTCCTTGGCGTACGGTCCGCCGCCGACGATCAGCAGCACCGCGTCCGGGATCCGCGCGAGGATCGCGGGCATGGCCAGGATCAGCGTGTCCTGCCCCTTGCGCGGCACCAGGCGCGAGACGCAGACGACCACCGGTCGGTCTGAGAGCCCGAGGCGGGCCCGGACCCGGTCGCCGCCGGAGCCCGGGTGGAAGGTCTTCTCGTCGACGCCGGGCGGCAGTTGGACCATGCGGCCGGCCGCGTCGGGGGTGAGCGCGGCGGCGATCCGGGAGCGGGTGTACTCACCGAGATAGGTGATCGTGTCCGTGCCCTCCCCGATCCTGCGGAGCAGTTGGCGGGACGCGGGCAGTTGCGCCCAGCCCGCCTCGTGGCCGTGCGTGGTGGCCACCAGGCGGCGGGCGCCCGCGCGGCGCAGCGCCGGGGCCATCAGGCCGAGCGGGGCGGCGGCGCCGAACCAGACGGAGGTGCAGCCGTGTTCGCGCAGCAGCTCGGTGGCCCGGCGGGTGACGCGCGGGGTCGGCAGCAGCATCGTCGTCCGGTCGCGGACCACGGGGTACGGCTGCTCGGCGTCGAAGGCGGCGGTGGCCGCCGCGCCTTCCTCGCCGCGCTTCCACGTGGAGGCGTAGACGACGACCCGCTCGGGATCCAGGCGCAGCGCCATGTTGTGCAGGAACGCCTGGATGCCGCCGGGGCGGGGCGGGAAGTCGTTGGTCACGATCAAGGTCTTGTCCATCGCCGCCGACAGTACCGAACGGCCGCGCTTCACCGCCGACGCCCTCTCCCGAAGGCATCATGAGCCGCCGGGGGCCGGCCGGGGACGAGCGACGACGAGGCGGCGGCGATGACGACGGGACGAGCACCCACCGGTACCGGAGCGTGGCCGTACGCGGTGTGGGTGCTGACCCGGCTCTGGCTGCTGGCCTGCGTGTTCAAGGTGATCACGGTGCCCGGCCCGGACGTCACGGTGGACGTGTCGGTGATCTACCGGGGCTGGTACGAGGTCCTGCTGACCGGGACGTACCCACGGGACGACGTCACCTGGCAGTACCCGCCCGGGGCGGCTCTGGCGGTCCTCTCCCCGGCCCTGCTGCCGTTCTGGGAGTACGCGACCGCGTTCTTCGTGCTGGTGCTGGTCTGCGACGCGCTGGTGCTGGGGCTGCTGCTGTATGCGGGCCGGCGGCCGGGCATACGGGCGGCGGGCGCGTGGGTGTGGGTCGTGGGGGTTCCGCTGCTGGGCCCGACGGTCTACGCCCGCTACGACCTGATGGTGACGGCGGTCGCGGTGGCGGCGCTGCTGGCGGGCGTGCGCAGACCCCGGGCGCTGGGAGCGCTGGCCGCGTTCGGGGCGCTGCTCAAGGGGTGGCCCGCGTTGCTGCTGGTGGGGGTGCGCAAGGGGCGTCCGACGCGGGCGGCCTGGACCTCGGCGGCGCTGAGCGCGGCGGGTCTCGCGGCGGCGTTCGCACTGTGGATGCCCGGGGCGTTCGCGTTCCTGGCCTTCCAGCGGGACCGGGGCACCGAGATCGAGTCGCTGGGGGCGCTGGTCTTCCACCTCGCGCGGCAGTCCGGCTGGGAGGGGCGGGTGGAACTGCGCTACGGCTCGATGGAGTTCGTCGGGCCGCTGGTGGAGCTGGTGTCGACGCTGGCGCTGGGGCTCGCGGTCCTGGCGCTGGGCTGGCTGCTGCTGTGGCGGCTGCGGGCCCGGTCGTTCACGGTGCGCACCCCGGCCGAGGCGGCGTTCACGGCGGTGCTGCTGTTCACAGTGACCAGCCGGGTGATCAGCCCGCAGTACGTGGTGTGGCTGGTCGGTCTGGCCGCGGTGTGCCTGGTGTTCCGGGGGACGGCGATGGCCCTGCCCGCGGTCCTGGTGCTGGTGGCGGCGGGGGTGACGCTGCTGGAGTTCCCGATCGGCTTCGCCCATGTGGTGGCGAGCGACGCGCGGGGCGTGACACTCCTGGTCGTACGGAACGGGCTGCTGGTGGCGGCCTCGCTGATCGCGGCGCGGCGGCTGTGGCGGTCGACGGTGCCGGGCAGGCAGGGTGCGCAGGCGCCCCCGGGCGCGGTGGAGGGTCAGCCGAGCCGGGTGGCGAGGTAGTCGCGCCAGTCGGCGGTGAACTGCTCGGGGGTGGTGTCGAGCACCGCCTTCAGGGCCTTCTCCACCGACCCCTTCCGTCCGTCGTGCGCGCCGACGGCCTCGTAGAAGGCGATCAGCTTCTCCTTGCCCCAGCGCTCCGCGATCAGCTCGCAGGCCAGCCAGCCGCCCTCGTACGCCCCCGCGAGCTTCGCCGGGTCGCCGTCGAAGCCGAAGTCCGGGTCGGCGGGGAGTTCGGCGGGGGTACGGCCGCTGCGGACGGCCTCGGCCAGTTCGGGCGCGATGGTGTCGGCGGCGCGGTCCTCGCCCCGGTAGGCGGTCCAGTCGGCGAAGCCCTCGGAGAGCCAGACGGGGGTGGCGGTGGAGGTGCTGGTCCGGGTGGCGACATGGGTCGTCTCATGGGTCAGGACGATCCGCTGCCCGAAGCTGCCGAGGGTGGCGTACGCCTGCGGGTTGACGATGACCCGGTCCGCGATGGCGGGGCTCTCTCCGGTGCCGCCGACCTCGCCGGTGGTGACGGCGGCGATGCCCCGGTAGCTGGCCTCCGGCGAGCCGAGCAGCCCCGCCATCGACTCGACGGAGTCCGGGACCAGGACGACCACTCGCTGGTTCCAGGGGCGGGGCCAGGCGTCCGAGACGGCCGGCACGGCGAGGTCCACGGTGTCGGCGATCTGCCGCAGCTCCTCCTCGCCCCGTCCGACGCCCAGGACGATGCTGTGGGCGCCCCGGACGACCTCCACGTCCCCCTGCTGCCACAGCTGCCCGGAGGCGCCCTTGGCGGGCCGGTCCTCGGTGATGTACCAGCGGTCGCCGTCGCGCATCAGCTCCAGGACGCGGCGGGTGGCGACCGGGGCGGTGTCGTAGCCGTCGATCCGGTAGCGCAGCTCCACCTCGGCGGTGGCCCACTGCCCGTCCTGCTCGGTGATGTCCTTGACGTCGTACGTCCACGACTTCAGCGGTACGTCGGCGAGCCGGTCCAGCTCGGTGCGCTGGGCGGCCCGCAGCTTCGCGGCGTCCGGGGCGAGGCCGTCGAGGTAGCCCGCCGGGTCGTGGGCGAGGACGGCCGCCGCGCGGCGCTCCAGGGCGGCGTCGAGGGCCCCGGTGGTGAGGAAGGTGTCCGGGTCGCCGGAGGCCGTGCAGGCGGACGCGGTCAGGAGCGCGGCGAGCAGCAGGCCCGCCGCACGCCGCCGTCCCCGGGGGCCTCCCCCACGCGCGTCTCGTCCTCGTCCGGCCACCCTGCCGATCGTACGGTCAGATCCGGGTGACCGAGGAGACGGGCATCATGCCGACCGGATCGTAGCGGACCGGGGCGCCCGGGTAGGGGGCGTGGATGACCTGGCCGTTGCCGACGTACATGCCGATGTGGCTGGCGTCCGCCCGGTAGGCGACCAGGTCGCCGGGCTGGGCCTGGGAGAGGGGCACCATGCGGCCCGCGTAGCGCTGGGCCTGGGAGGTGCGGGGCAGGCCCACCCCGGCCTGGGCGTAGGCCCACTGCATCAGGCCGGAACAGTCGAATCCGGAGGGCCCGTTGGCACCCCAGACGTAGGGTCTCCCGAGCGCCTGGTGGGCGGCGGCCACGGCGGACATCGCGCGGGCCGAGCCGGGGGCGACGCCGGAGAGGTCGGGCGCACCGTCGCGGCCGGAGCGGGAGGCCCGGTCGAAGGAGGCGCGTTCCTCGGGCGGCAGCGAGTCCAGCAGCCGGCGGGCCTCGCGGAGCTTGGACTCGACGGCGCGCTTGTGCCGGGAGACGGCGGCCCGGTTGCGCTCCAGGTCGGTCAGGGCGCGGGTGGTCTCGGCGCGGGTCTGGGCGAGTCCCCGCTGGGCGTGCCGCAGCTTGTCCAGGGTCCTGGCCTGGCGGGCGCCGGCCCGGTCGAGGGCGGCGGCCTGCTCCAGGTAGGTGTCCGGGTCGGCGGAGAGCAGCAGGGCGACCGACGGGTCGATCGAGCCGGTGCGGTACTGGGCGCCCGCCATCGCGCCGAGCGCGTTGCGCATCTCGTTGACGCGTTCCTGGCCCCGGGCCGTGGCGTCCTGGGCTCGGTCCGCCTCGCCGCGCAGCCGCTTCACCCGCTCCCCGGCCGCGTTGAACCGCTCGGTGGCCTGCTCGGCCTCCTCGTAGAGGCGGTCGACCGCGGCCTTGGCGCTCTCCCGGGTCTCCTTCGGGTCGGCGCTCGCCGGGGCCCCGGTCAGCGTGGCGGCCGCGGTGGCGGCGGCCGCCGAGACGACCGTCACCCGGACGCCTCTGGTGAAGCCGGACTGTGTGCAACGGCGATGGGACACCACTGGTAGCCGCACTCCCTTCCGCTGACGCGGTGGTGCGCAGCCCCTGCCGCCCGGGCGGGCGGACGGAGTCCGGGAGCTGCGCAGCAGCCAGACAGTAATCGGACGACTACGCACCGGCCAAAGACCGCGCCGCGGCCGGAAGAGGGGCCCGAATGCCGCCGCCCCGCCGGTGACCTTGGTCTCCGGCGGGGCGGGGGCGTCAGCGTGGTGCGCGGCGATTCCCTCGTTCGGGCGTGCCGTGGCGTGCTGTCGGGCGCGGTCGCGTCAGCGTCAGCGTCAGACGCGGACGCCGAACTGGAAGGTGCCCATGTAGTCCATCGACTCGTAGCGGACGACGGTGCCCGGCTTCGGGGCGTGCAGGATCTGGTTGTTGCCGGCGTAGAAGCCGACGTGCGACAGGCCGTTGAAGAAGACCAGGTCGCCCGGCTTGAGCTGGCTTCGGCCGATCCGCTGGCCGTCGTGCTGCTGGGTGTACGTGGTCCGGGTGATGGAGACGCCGGCCTGGGCGAAGGCCCACTGCGTCAGCCCGGAGCAGTCGTAGGAGTTGGGGCCGGAGCCACCGGAGACGTACGGCTTGCCGATCTGGGTGGCGGCGGCGCTGAGGGCGGCGGCTCCACGGCCGGACGCGGGGGCCTCGTTGCCGAGTTCGACCCGGTCGCTGGCGGCACGGCTGGCGCGCTGCTCGTCCTGCTGCATCTTGGCCCGCTCGGCCTGCGTCAGCGTGTTGAGGAGCTGCTGGGCGTCGGCCAGCTTGCCCTGGTACTTCTTCTTGTTCTCGCCGAGCGCCTTGCGGACGTCGGCGAGGTCGCCGAGCTTGTCCTGCGCCTCCTTGCGCTGCTGGGCGAGGGTGCGCTGCTTGGACTGGATCTTCTGCAGCGCTTCCGTCTGCTTGACCGTCAGCTGGTCGAGCGCGGAGGCCTGGTCGAGGAAGCTGTCCGGGTCCGAGGCGAGGAAGAGGGCGACCGACGGGTCGATGCCTCCGGAGCGGTACTGCGCTGTGGCGATCGAACCCAGCTCGGTGCGGAGCGTGTTGAGCTCGGCCTGGCCGCGGGCGACCTTGTCCTGGAGCGCGTCGACTTCCTTCTTCAGGTTGTCCTGCTGCTCCTTGGCCCCGTTGTACTTCTCGGTGGCGGCCTCGGCCTCGTGGTAGAGCTTGTCGACCTTCGCCTTGACCTCGCTCTTGCTCGGCTTGGGGTCGGCGTGGGCGGCCTGGGAGGTCAGGGCCACGGCCGCGGCGGCGGTCGCGGTGAGCACGGTCACGCGGGTGCGGCTCGGCTGCTTGGGACGACGGTGGGACGCCACGAAGGACGAGCTCCTTCTTCCTCAGAGCCGCCTACCGGGCAAGTGGGGGAAAGAATCCCCGGCTCCGTACGCATGACGGACTCGGCGGTTCCTTCGCCGCCACCCCCAATGGGTGATCAACCGTGCGAAGGTTCGAGGCCTGACCCTAGTGACCATCTTGTGATCAGTTCAAATCCTCACAGGATTTTTCTCGTCACACCAGGCAACTCTTTACTCTCACCCCACCGCGTGTAGCGGCGACTTGACGGTACGTTCCCAGAAATCCGGCATGTCACACATGCCACCCAAACCCCTTTAGACGCGCGAAAGGCGCTTGAGGAGCAAGACGGACGCGACCGGCCGCGCCCCGGCCTTCGCCACACCGTCCGCCACCTCGCGGTCGGTGGAGACGACCACCACGGGCCGCCCGGGGGTTCCGCGCGGGCCAGTTGACGGATCACCTCGTCCGCCGTGACGCCGGGTTTGCTGAACAGCACCCGTACGCCGCGCGGCGGGGCGAGCAGCACCGGGGCGGCCAGTTCGGCCCCGTCGAAGACACAGGTCATCTCGGCACCGGTCTGTGCCGCGAGCACCGAGAGCCCGCCCAGCAGCCGCAACCGCTGCTTCTCCAGCGGCATCTGGGGATAGCCGGTCTTGGTGACGTTGTAGCCGTCCACGATGAGGTGCGCCTGCGGCAGGGCGAGGAGCTGGTCCAGCAGCGCCGGATCGGTCTCCGAAAGAGCGCGCGCGGCAATGTCCTTGGGCGACATCCGGCCCGGCTCCAGCGCGTCGACGGTGTCGGCGGGATGCGTGGTCGCCGGAGGGAGCGCCAGCTCACGGCGCAGCCCCGAGGCCGCGTCCAGCACGGTGTCCAGGAGCAGCCGCAGCCGCATGTCCTCCACCGAGCGTCCCTCGCGGGCGGCGCGGCGGCTCGCCTCCAGGGCCGCCTCGGCCTCCCCCAGCCGCCCCTTGAGCCGGCGCGACTCACTCTCCACGGCGGAGAGCTGGGCGGCCGACTCGGCCCGTACGGTGTCGGTCTCGGCGGCGCTGCGGCGCAGGGCGGCCTCGCCGCGCTTCACCTCGCTGAGCGCGCTGCGCAGCTTGCGGTGCAGCGCCTCGGCCTCCTTGCGGGCCGTCTCCAGCTCGGTGCGCAGCCGCTCGGTCTCGGTACGGGTGTGGGCGCGGGCCCGCTCCAGCTCATCGCGCAGCTGGTCCAGTTCCCGCCGGGTCTCCTCGTCCGCCCGTTCCGCGTCGGCGCGCTGGACCTCCTCGCCGGCCGATTCGACCAGCTTGACCCAGCCGGCCGGGCGCAGCACATAGGCGGCCGCGGCCACATCCAGAGGATCTGCGGCGGCGGGCGGCGCGCCCGCCTCCAGCGCACCGGTCAGCTCGGGCTGGGACTGGCCGAGCCGCTCACCGATCCGCTGCCGGAAGACGGCGTCGCTCTCCAGCGCTGCGGCCATCGCGTTCCCCGCGAACTTCGCCCGCCGGGTCGGGGTGAACCGGGCGTACTGCCGTAGCTGGGCGGGCAGTTCGGCGACGGTCAGGGCGCCGAAGGCATCCGAGACCAGCGCGATCACCCGCCGTCGCACACCCTCGGGCAGCGGACGGCCGAGCGCCTCTGCACCGCCGTCGGCCTCCTCGGCCGGTCCGGCGCCGCTGGTCGGCTGATCCACCGTCCGTCACCCCATAGATATGTCGAAGGGTGCGCTCCCTCAGGAAGCGGCACCCGGCCTGTCCACCAGTTCGATCTGGTCCACCGCGTTGCACCACCGACAGCGGACCGACTCGATGGTCTCACTGACGACCTCCCGCTCCTCGACACTCGACTCACCGGCCAGGTCGAGGTGCACGTACTCCACGACCTTGGAGGAGCGGGTCACGTCGAAGCGCGTGAGGTTGCCGCACAGGGTGCAGCGCCAGCGGGTCGAGTCCGTCGGCAGGGGAACCGTCGTCATCGTGTGCGTCCTCTTTCGTCGTTTCCAGGAGCCCGCGCCGGGCGCGCCGCCGCGACTCCACCTGTCTACGTCAAGGATCTCGCGGTGCGCCGTCGAACTGCGGAAGTCCTGGCGTAACCCTACGGCCTCGCGTATAGGCATCGGCACGGCGAGGCGCTCCGTCCCGTTCTCAGCCGGTACGTCATGCTCTGTACATGATCGAGTGGCGGCAGGCCGAATGGCGGACCACGGCCGGCAGGATCCGGGACGCGGCGATGTCGAGCGGCGCCCCGGTCACGTACGGGCTGATCGGTGTCTGCGGAGTGGTCTTCCTGATCAGTCCGCTCTCCGGGTTCGGCGGCGCCGCCCACCGGAGCGAGGAGGCGCTGCTCGCCGCGCAGGTCGCGTACTTCGAGCGGTGGGGGGTGATCCCCGCCGAGCTGTGGGAGGGCTCCGCGCATGCCCTGATCACTCCGTTCACGGCGCTGTTCGTGCACGGCAGCTGGCTGCACCTGCTGGGGAACCTGCTGTTCCTGTACGTGTTCGGAGCGATGGCCGAGGAGCGCATGGGGCGGACCCAGTTCGCGCTGTTCTACGTGGGCTGCGGCTATGTGGCGCTGGTCTGTTACGCGGCGGCGCACGCGGACTCCGAGCAGACGCTGGTCGGGGCGTCGGGGGCGATCTCCGCGGTGCTCGGGGCGTTCCTGTACCTCTTCCCCAAGGCCCGGGTGACCAGCCTGTTCCCGTTCCTCTTCTTCCTGCCGCTGCGGTTTCCCGCCTGGATCGTGCTGATCTTCTGGTTCGGGCTCCAGTGGGCGGCGGCGCAGGGCGCGGACGCGGGGCCGGGGGTGGCGTATCTGGCGCATGTGGCCGGGTTCGCGGCCGGGTTCCTCTACGCCTGGGTGCGGTATCGGGGTGGGGCCAGGGCCTTCCGTTCGGATCAGGCCGGATGAGGGAGCGGGGTCCGGTGCGTGCAGCTGCAAGGCGGAGGATTGAGGCAACGCGGATGGGGCCTCCCCTGCTCGAGCGAAGCCGAGAGCTTGGGGAAGTTGGTGATTGACGACAACGCCGCAGATGTGCGTGCCGGGGCCCGCGAGCCCGGCAGGATCCGAGCGGAAGGCCCTAAGGTGAAGGTTCCAGCCACGGCCACCGAGGGAGACAGCCAGCCGTGATCACCGCGATCGTGCTCATCAAGACCAGTGTGGACCGGATTCCGGAGATCGCCGAGGCCATCGCCGCGCTGGACAGCGTCAGCGAGGTCTTCTCCGTCACCGGCACCTACGACCTGATCGCCATGGTCCGGGTCGCCCGGCACGACGACCTCGCCGATGTCATCCCCGGCCGGATCAGCAAGATCCCGGGCGTCGAGGGCACCGACACCCATGTGGCGTTCCGTACGTACTCCCAGCACGACCTGGAAGCCGCGTTCGCCATCGGCCTCGACGCGTAGGACCGTAACGTCTTCCGGCCGGGGACGGGCAGCGCGCCCGTCCCCGGCCGAAGTGCTCTCCGGGCCTCAGACCTGCGGGGCCTCGCCCCGGTCCGGAACGCAGCGGCCGTCCTCGGTGCGGTACTTCCACTGGGCGCCCTCGCGGACCAGTTCGGTCACCGCACCCAGGAAACGGTCGATGTGCTCGTCCGGCGTACCGGCCCCGAAGCTGACGCGGATCGCGTTGAGCGAGCGCTCGCCCGGCTCGGCCTCGGGCGCGCCGCACTCCCCGGGTCCTGCGGGTCGCTGCCGAGGAGGGTGCGCACGAGCGGGTGGGCGCAGAAGAGACCGTCGCGCACGCCGATGCCGTACTCCGCGGAGAGGGCGGCGGCGAAGTGGGAGCTGTTCCAGCCGCGCACCACGAAGGAGATGACACCGACCCGGGGCGCGTCGTCGCCGAACAGCGAGAGCACCTGCACCTCGGGCACCTCGGCGAGCCCTTCGCGGACCCGCGTGACCAGCTCCTGCTCCCGGGCGACCAGGTGGTCGAAGCCCGCCTCGATGAGGGCCTTGCAGGCGGAGGCGATGGAGTAGACGCCGATGATGTTGGGCGAACCGGCCTCGTGGCGGGCGGCCGTGGTGTGCCAGTCGACGTCCACGCCGCCATCGGCGCGCCGGGCGACCTTGCGGGACGCGCCACCGCCGGCGAGGTACGGCTCGGCTGCCTGGAGCCAGTCGGCGCGGCCGGCGAGGACCCCGGAGCCGAAGGGCGCGTACAGCTTGTGGCCGGAGAACGCGACCCAGTCGACGTCCAGTTCGGCGATGTCGACGGGGTGGTGCGGGGCGAGCTGGGCGGCGTCCAGGACGATGCGGGCGCCGTGCGCGTGGGCGGCGGCGGCCAGTTCCCGTACGGGCCACAGCTCACCGGTCACATTGGAGGCGCCGGTGACGCAGACGAGGGCCGGGCCGTAGGGGTCGCGGTCGGCGAGCACGCGCTCCAGCGTCTCGACGGCCTGGCCCGGGGTGCGGGGTGCGTTGAGGTAGGTGACCTGGGCGTCGCGCCAGGGCAGCAGGGACGCGTGGTGCTCGGTCTCGTACACGAAGACCTGGCAGTCGGCAGGGATGGCGGCGGCCAGCAGGTTGAGGGAGTCGGTCGTGGAGCGGGTGAAGACCACCTGGTCCTCCGGCCGGCAGCCGAGGAACTCGGCGACCGTGCGGCGGCTGTTCTCGAAGAGGTCGGTGGAGAGCTGCGAGAGGTAGCCGGCCCCGCGGTGGACGCTGCCGTAGTACGGGGCGTACGCGGCGACGTCGTCCCAGACCCGCTGGAGGGCCGGGGCGCTGGCGGCGTAGTCGAGGGCGGCGTAGGTGACTTCACCGCCGGTGACGAGCGGAACGGTGACGTCCTGGCCCAGAACGGGCAGCGGGGCACAAACCGACGGGTCGAGGGCAGCGGTGGAGACAGTCATGGCGAACTCCCGTAACAGGCAGGCGAAATCCCCGCGCCGGCGGATGCGCGGCAGCGCAAGGAGAAGAAAGGAAAAAGGGTGCGCGGAAGAAGGGCGGTCAGCCCTAGCGCATTCGCTTGCTCACAGAAGGCTCCCTAGGGACCAGGACCCCGGGGGCTGGCATCCGCTGGATACCGAGGGGCCCGCGCTTGCCGCAGACCTCGCTGCCTACGGCCTGGTCTTCACCCGGGGCACCCCGCCACGGACGGAGGGTTGCCGGACAGCGGGCCGGGGCCGTAGTCGCTGTCACTCATGACCTGCGCAGCATCTTGCCATACGTAGGCACACGCGCAAGGGCGCAGTCCGGCATCCGGACTGCGCCCTGGGTCACACCCTGTGCGCCGGGGACTCCGCTCAGGCGTTGCTGGCCGCCACCCAGCGCTCCAGGGCCCGCTTGGCCGCCCCGGAGTCGATGGACTCGGCCGCCACCGCGATCTTCGCCGCGAGCTGCTCGGTCAACGTGCCGGGGCCGGGGTCCAGGGCGACCAGGGCCGCCGCCGAGTTCAGCAGCACCGCCTCGCGGACCGCGCCGCCCTCGCCGTCCAGCAGGCGGCGGGCCACATCGGCGTTGTACGAGGCGTCGGCGCCGCGCAGCGCCTCGACCGGGACGATCGGCAGCCCCACGTCGCGCGGGTCGAACGCCTCCTCGCGCACCGCGCCGTCGCGCACCACCCAGACCCGGGAGGTGGCGGTGGTGGTCAGCTCGTCGAGCCCGTCGTCGCCGCGGAAGACGAGGGCGGAGTTGCCCCGGTCCGCCAGCACGCCCGCGACGATGGGCGCCATCCGGGCGTCGGCGACCCCGACGGCCTGGGAGCGCACCTGGGCCGGGTTGGTGAGGGGGCCCAGGATGTTGAACGTGGTCTGCGCGCCGAGCTCCTTGCGGGCCTTGGCGGCGTACCGCAGGGCGGGGTGGAACTTCACGGCGAAGCAGAAGGTGATGCCCGCCTGCTCGGCGACCTCGACCACCCGCCGCGGGGTCAGCTCCAGGTTGACGCCGAGCTTCTCCAGCACGTCGGAGGAGCCGCTCGCGGAGGACGCGGCCCGGTTGCCGTGCTTGACGACCTTGGCGCCGGTGCCGGCGATGACGATCGCGGACATGGTGGAGATGTTGACGGTCTTGGCGAGGTCGCCGCCGGTGCCGACGATGTCGACGGTACGGCCGGGCACCTCGATGGTGTTGGCGTGCGCGTACATCGCGCGGACCAGGCCGGTGACCTCGTCGACGGTCTCGCCCTTGGCCCGCAGCGCCACGGCGAACCCGGCGATCTGCGCGTCGGTGGCCTCCCCGCTCATGATGCGGTCCATGGCCCAGGCGGTCTCCTCGGCGCTGAGGTTCTCGCCGCGCAGCAGGGGGTTCAGGAGGCCGGGCCAGGAACGGTCCGCCACGCTGTCGCCGCCGCTCGGGGTCACCACGTTCATGGTCCGCTCCAGGATCCACAGCCGGTCAGAAGAGTCGGCTCCACCCTATCCAGCCCAGGGGACCGCGAAGAGCCCCGTCCATCGAATGGACGGGGCTCTCGCGGTGGCGATCAGGTCAGGCGATCAGTGGTGGCCGTGGCCCTCGCTGATCTCCTTGTACTCCTCGGGGGTGGCCTTGGGGATCTGGTTCCCCTCGCCGAAGTACCCCTTGCTGAGCTTGGCGCGCAGCTTCTCCGCCGGGGAGATCTTGCGCTTGACGCCGTTCTCGTCGACCGCGGGGCCGAGTTCGAGCGGCTTGTACTGCTCGTGCGCCGTGAGCGTGTGCAGCTGCCCCTGGCTGAGCGGCTCGTGGATCTCGACGAACTCACCGTGCGGCAGGCGCTTGATGATGCCGGACTCGCGTCCGTGCAGCACCTTCTCCCGGTCGCGGCGCTGGAGGCCGAGGCAGATCCGCTTGGTGACGATGAACGCGATGACCGGTCCGACGAAGAAGAAGATCCGGACGAACCAGGAGATGGAGTTCAGCGACAGGTGGAAGTGCGTGGCCCACAGGTCGTTTCCACCGCCGACGAGGCCGATGAAGTAGGCCGTGACCCAGGCGACGCCGAGGCCCGTACGGGTCGGGGCGTTGCGCGGGCGGTCCAGGATGTGGTGCTCGCGCTTGTCCCCGGTGACCCAGGACTCGATGAACGGGTAGACCGCGGGCAGGGTGAGGATCAGCCCGAAGAGGACCAGCGGGATGAACACGCCCAGCGCGAGCGTGTGGCCCCACAGGTTGATCTCCCAGCCCGGCATCACACGGACCAGCCCCTCGGCGAAGCCCATGTACCAGTCGGGCTGGGCGCCGGTGGACACCTGATCGACGCGGTACGGACCGAGCGCCCAGATCGGGTTGATCGTCGCGATGGCCGAGATGGCCGCGATGACGCCGAAGACGAGGAAGAAGAACCCTCCGGCCTTCGCCATGTACACGGGCAGCAGCGGCATGCCGACGACGTTCTTGTTGGTCCGGCCGGGACCCGCGAACTGCGTGTGCTTGTGGTAGAAGACCAGGATCAGGTGGGCCACCAGCAGGCCGAGCATGATGCCCGGCAGCAGCAGGATGTGGATCGAGTAGAACCGGGCCACGAAGTCGTGGCCGGGGAACTCGCCGCCGAACAGGAACATCGAGATGTACGTGCCGACGATCGGCACGGACAGGATCGCGCCCTGGGTGAAGCGGACACCCGTACCGGAGAGCAGGTCGTCCGGGAGGGAGTAGCCGGTGAACCCGGTGAACATGCCGAGCACGAACAGCAGGAAGCCGAAGAGCCAGTTGATCTCGCGCGGCTTGCGGAAGGCGCCCGTGAAGAAGACACGGCACATGTGCACGAACATGCCGGCCAGGAAGATCAGCGCGGCCCAGTGGTGGATCTGCCGGACCAGCAGACCGCCGCGGACCTCGAAGCTGATCTTCAGGGTCGAGGCGTAGGCCTCGGACATCCGGATGCCCTGCATGGGCTCGTACGGACCGTGGTAGACGATCTCGCCCATGCTCGGCTGGAAGAACAGCGTCAGATACACACCCGTGAGGATGATGATGATGAAGCTGTAGAGGCAGACCTCACCGAGCATGAAGGACCAGTGGTCCGGGAAGATCTTGCGCATGTTGGCCTTGGCCAGGCCGTAGATGCCCAGCCGGCCGTCCGCCCAGTCGGCAACCCGCTCGCCGGCCGGAGCCTTGCGCCCGCTCGCCGGTTCGGCGGCGGAGGGGTTCTTGGTCGCAGTACTCATCCGCGCTCCCAGAAGGCAGCACCGACGGGCTCGTCGAAGTCGCCGAGCGCCTCGAGGTTGCCCTCGCTGTTGACACCGATCCGCAGCTGCGGAAGGGGGTGGCCGGCCGGACCGAAGATGACGCGAGCGCCGTCGGAGAGGTCGAAGGTGGACTGGTGGCACGGGCAGAGCACGTGATGCGTCTGCTGCTCGTACAGGCTGATCGGGCAGCCGACGTGGGTGCAGATCTTGGAGAACGCGACGATGCCCTCGTGGGCCCAGTCACGCTGGCGCTTGTCCTTGATGTCGTCCGGCTCGATGCGGATGATCATCAGGGCGGCCTTGCCCATCTGCGTCTGGAAGTCGTGCGACTCCGGGTCGAGCCCCTCGGGCATGGCGAAGGCCAGCGACCCGACGGTGATCTGCTCGGGGCGCAGCGGCTTCATCGTGTTCATGTTGATGAGCTGCTTGCCCTCGGCCCACAGAGTGGTCCGGAGCTTCTTCTCCGGCAGCGGACCGAGGTCGCGCAGCAGGACCACGCCGGAGAGCGGCACCAGGGCCAGCGCGCCGAACATGGTGGTGCGGATCAGCTTGCGACGGCCGATCGCGGACTCCTCGGCGCCGGCCGCGAAGTCGGCCATGACCTGGGCCTTGACCTCGGGCGTCGCCTCGATCGGGTGACGCTCGGCGGCGACCTCGACGTCGGACATCAGGGTGCGCGCCCAGTGGACGGCCCCCGCTCCGATGAAGAAGAGCGCCGCGCCCAGGGTGAGACCCAGGGAGAAGTTGAGCGCGCTCACATGGCCGAACGGCCAGATGTAGACGATCTTGTCCACCGGGAAGATGACGTAGGAGGCGATGAAGCCCACCGTCGCCAGCATCGAGAGGGTGAACATGAGCGCGACGGCCCGCTCGGAGCGGTTCGCGGCGCGTTCGTCCAGGTCCTGGATGCGCGGCTTGTGGGCCGGCAGCCCCGGGTCGGCGAACGGGTCGTCCGTACCCTCGACCGCGCCGTGCGCGGTCTCCTGCACAGCGGGCAGGCTGTCTTCTGGAATCTGTTGGCTACTCATGACTTCTTGGCCTTAGCGGTGTGGGCCGCGACCCAAACGGCGACTGCGACGAGCGCGCCGAGTCCGAAGATCCAGGCGAACAGACCTTCGCTGACCGGACCGAGACCGCCGAGGGCCAGACCGCCGGGGCTCTCCGTCTCGTCACCGTTCACGGACTCGATGTACGCGATGATGTCCTTCTTCTCCTGCTCCGGCATCGTCGTGTCGGGGAAGGAGGGCATGCTCTGCGGGCCGGTCTGCATGGCCTCGTAGATGTGCTTCGGGCTCACACCTTCGAGGTCCGGTGCGTACTTGCCCTCGGTCAGGGCCCCGCCCTTACCGGTGAAGTTGTGGCACTGGGCGCAGTTGGTACGGAACAGCTCGCCGCCGTTGGCGACGTCCGCGCCCGCCGGGTCGACCTGCTTGTCGGTCGGGGTGACCGGACCGGCGCCGAGCGACGCGATGTACGCCGCGAGCTGGTCGATCTCAGCCTGGCTGTAGATGACCTTCTTCTTCGGTACCTGGGCGCCCGGCTGCTGCGCGGGCATGCGGCCCGTACCGACCTGGAAGTCGACGGCGGCGGAGCCCACGCCCACGAGGGACGGCCCGTCGGTGGTGCCCTGACCGCCGGTTCCGTGGCAGCTGGCGCAGCCTACGGCGTAGAGCTTCTTGCCCTCTTCGATGGCGAGGGACTGGGCGGTTTCATCGGCCTGCGCCTTGCCCGCAGGCGCAAACGCGGCGTACAGCCCCCGGTAGCCGCCAGCGCGAGGAGTAGTACGACGACCGCCGCCAGCGGATGGCGTCGTCGTGCGGAGAGCTTTTTCACGGATTACCCCGGTGTCAGGATCTTCTGCGTCGATGGTGGGCGGGTGCGAGCCCGGGTTACTTGATCATGTAGATCGTTGCGAACAGGCCGATCCATACGACATCGACGAAGTGCCAGTAGTAGGACACGACGATGGCGGCGGTGGCCTGATCGTGGGTGAACCTCTTGGCCGCGTACGTTCTGCCGAGGACCAGCAGGAAGGCGATGAGACCGCCTGTCACGTGCAGACCGTGGAAGCCGGTGGTCAGGTAGAACACCGAGCCGTAGGGGTCGGACGAGAGGGAGAGCCCCGCGTCCTTGACCAGCTCGGTGTACTCCAGGACCTGGCCGCCGATGAAGATCGCACCCATCACGAACGTGATGATGAACCAGGTGCGGAGCTTCTTCACATCGCCCCGCTCGGCGGCGAAGACGCCGAGCTGGCAGGTGAGTGAGGAGAGCACCAGGATCGTGGTGTTCGTCGCCGAGAACGGGAAGTTCAGATGATCGGACATCTCCTTCCAGTAATCGGGTCCCATCACCGATCGCAGGGTGAAGTACATCGCGAAGAGGGCCGCGAAGAACATCAGCTCGGAACTCAACCAGATGATGGTTCCGACGCTGGTGAGGTTCGGCCGATTGACCGACGGGTGCGCGTGCCCGGTTTCTACTGTCGTTGCTGTCGCCACGACCGACATTATGTCGGTCGCTTATCCCGCCCTCACCCCGGGGGTGCCGTTCGGTGTGTCCGTACCGTCCGCAGGGGTCCCACCCTGCGCCGAACGGCCCATCGCATCGTCGTCATTACCGGTGCTGACGGCCGGTCGGGCGGAGTACGATCCGCGCATCGGTTCATGCCCCGAGAGCCCCGACGACGTCGATGTCACGGAGGAACAATGCAGGCGACCGCCACGGTCCTGGTCTACAGCGACGACGCCAACATCCGCGAGCAGGTGAGGCTGGCAGCCGGTCGCAGGCCTGCCGCGGACGTGCCACCGGTGGAGTTCCTGGAGTGCGCGACGCTCCCGGCCGTCCTGAAGGCGCTGGACGGCGGCGGCGTCGACGTCTGTGTGCTGGACGGGGAGACGGCCCCCGTCGGCGGCATGGGCGTCTGCCGCCAGATCAAGGACGAGATCTTCCACTGCCCGCCGGTCCTCCTGCTGATCGGCCGCCCGCAGGACGCGTGGCTGGCCACCTGGAGCCGTGCGGAGTCCGCCGTGACGCTGCCGGTGGACCCGGTGGAGTTCGCCGACGCCCTGGCGGCGCTGCTGCGGCAGCGGCTCGCCGTGGAGGCCTGAGAGCGGCCCGAAGGCACGGAGAAGCCCCCACGGCCCGCAGGCGGACGTGGGGGCTTCTCGGCGGCCCGCGGGACCCGGACGGTCAGACGTGGGGCCGCAGCCGGGCGGTCTGGAGCGTCTGCGGGCTGTCGGGCGCCCCTTCGTGCAGCGCGCTGCCCTGCTGCCACTTCTCCCAGGAGAGGTTCCAGTCGCCGAACCCGTTGCCGAACGGGTCCATGTCCTCGCCCTCGCTGCCGACGACCTTGACGATGTCGCCCATGCGCACGGTGTCGAAGAACCATTCGGCGTTGCTGGTGCTCATGCCGGTGCAGCCGTGGCTGACGTTGGCGTTGCCCTGGGAGCCGGTGGACCAGGGGGCGGCGTGGACGTACTCGCCGCTCCAGGTCACCCGGGTGGCCCAGTAGACCGGCAGGTCGTACGACTCCGAGGAGCCGGCGGCGATGCCGATGGACTCGCCGCGCATCCGTACGAACTGCTCCTTGGCGAGCACCACCTTGACCCCGTTGCGGGTGGAGAATCCGGGCTTGCCGGTGGTGACCGGAATGGTATTGATCACTTCTCCGTTGCGGAGCACGGTCATGGAGTGGTCCGAGGCGTCGGTGACGGCCTCGATCCGGTCGCCGGTGGTGAGCTTGAGGGGCTTGGCCTCGGCTCCGTAGAGCGCGTTGGTGACCTTGATGCCGGCCAGGTTGGAGCGCACCTCGACGGTGGCGTTCGCCGGCCAGTACTCCTTCGGGCGGTAGTGCAGCTTCTTGTCGTCGACCCAGTACCAGGAGCCGGTGGTGGCCGGCGTGGAGCGGACCTTCAGGGCGCGCTCGACGGTGGCCCTGGACGCCTTGTCGGTGATCGGGGCGCTGAGTTCCGCCGTGATGGGCTGCCCGACGCCGTAGGTGCCCGCCTCCGGGCCGAAGGCGACCTTCAGCAGCTTCTTGGGCGAGGAGGTGTCGAAGGAGAGCGTACGGAGGCCTGGGGCGCCGTCGCCGTTCTCGGTGGAGACCCTGACGGTGTATCCGGTGCCTGCCGCGAGCGGGGCGGTGGAGCGCCAGCGCCTGCCGTCGGCGGAGAGCTCGCCCGCGAGGTGGCGGCCGCCGGTGTCCACGGCGCTCACGTCGGTGATGCGCCCGTCGTCACCCTTGACGGTGACTTCCAGGGGCTTGTCGGGGTCGGCCTTCTCCTTGTCGGAGGGGCCGTTGAACGAGACCTGGTCGCCCGCGTCGTAAGGCTTCGTCGAGAGCGGATGGCCGTCGGGCGAGCCACATGCGGTCGCACCCGCGGCGAGGGTCACGACCAGGAGGGTGCAGCTCACTACGGTGCGGATGCGTGGCGTGTGGTTCATGCGCTCCACGCTAGGAAGGTTCCCCCGTTCCAGCGCGTTCAGTGACTGCAAACGGGCGAAAGGCCCGCGTCGCTTGCGGCGGCGCGGGCCTTTCGTGGTGTAGCGGTGTCACCGGCGGTGCGGTGTCACTGGGTGCGGTTCTCGCCCCGGTAGTACTCGAAGACCCAGCCGAAGAGGCCGATCAGGAGCAGGGGGCGGAGAAGTAGAGCAGCCACCAGCCGAAGACGACGCCCATGAAGGCGAAGGCTCCGCCGACCGCCAGGGAGAGCGGCTGCCAGCTGTGCGGGGAGAAGAACCCCAGCTCGCCCGCCTCGTCGGCGACATCGGCTTCCTTGTTGTCCTGGGCCATCGCGTCGACCCGGCTGGCCGTGAAGGCCAGGTAGAAGCCGATCATGATGGACAGGCCGAAGGCCAGGAAGAGGGCCGTGGTGCCGACCGGCTCCTTCGACCACACGCCGTACACGACGGCCATGCCGAGGATGAAGACGCTCAGCCAGATGAACATCTGTCCCTGGATCTTCACTTGCCTGCCTCCTTGCCGCCGGCCAGGGCCTTGTCCGACTCGGAGTCATGGCCGAGCTGCTCCAGCGCGGTGATCTCCGGGTGGTGCAGGTCGAACGCCGGGGATTCGGAACGGATCCGCGGCAGGGTGAGGAAGTTGTGCCGCGGGGGCGGGCAGGAGGTCGCCCACTCCAGCGAACGGCCGTAACCCCACGGGTCGTCGACCTCGATCTTCTTGCCGTACTTCGCGGTCTTCCAGACGTTGTAGAAGAACGGGAGCATCGACAGGCCGAGCAGGAACGAGGAGATCGTCGAGATCGTGTTCAGCGCGGTGAAGCCGTCTGCGTCGAGGTAGTCCGCGTAACGACGCGGCATGCCCTCGGCACCGAGCCAGTGCTGCACCAGGAACGTGCCGTGGAAGCCCACGAACAGCGTCCAGAACGTGATCTTCCCAAGCCGCTCGTCCAGCATCTTGCCGGTGAACTTCGGCCACCAGAAGTGGAATCCGGAGAACATCGCGAAGACCACGGTGCCGAAGATGACGTAGTGGAAGTGCGCGACGACGAAGTACGAGTCGGAGACGTGGAAGTCCATCGGGGGCGAGGCGAGGATGACGCCGGTCAGACCACCGAAGGTGAAGGTGATCAGGAAGCCGACGGCCCAGAGCATCGGTGTCTCGAAGGACAGTGACCCCTTCCACATCGTGCCGATCCAGTTGAAGAACTTCACGCCTGTCGGTACGGCGATGAGGAACGTCATGAAGGAGAAGAACGGCAACAGGACACCGCCGGTGACGTACATGTGGTGTGCCCACACCGTCACGGAAAGGCCGGCGATGGCGATCGTCGCGGAGATCAGACCGATGTAGCCGAACATCGGCTTGCGGCTGAAGACCGGGATGACCTCGGAAATGATTCCGAAGAATGGCAACGCGATGATGTACACCTCTGGATGTCCGAAGAACCAGAAGAGGTGTTGCCAGAGCAATGCGCCGCCGTTGGCGGAGTCGAAGATATGCGCACCGAATTTACGGTCCGCCTCCAGCGCGAAGAGCGCCGCGGCGAGAACCGGGAAGGCCAGCAGGACCAGTACACCGGTCAGCAGGACGTTCCAGGTGAAGATCGGCATGCGGAACATCGTCATGCCGGGGGCACGCATGCAGATGATCGTGGTGATGAAGTTGACCGAGCCGAGGATCGTGCCGAAGCCGGAGAAGGCCAGACCCATGATCCACATGTCGGCGCCGACGCCCGGCGACCGGACAGCGTCCGAGAGCGGGGAGTAGGCGAACCAGCCGAAGTCGGCCGCACCCTGCGGGGTGAGGAACCCGGCCACCGCGATGAGCGAGCCGAAGAGGTACAGCCAGTACGCGAACATGTTGAGCCGCGGGAACGCCACGTCGGGCGCGCCGATCTGCAGCGGCATGATCCAGTTCGCGAATCCGGCGAACAGCGGCGTCGCGAACATCAGCAGCATGATCGTGCCGTGCATCGTGAACGCCTGGTTGAACTGCTCGTTCGACATGATCTGCGTGCCCGGACGGGCCAGCTCGGCGCGCATGAAGAGCGCCATGAGTCCGCCGATGCAGAAGAACACGAACGAGGTGACCAGGTAGAGCGTACCGATCGTCTTGTGGTCGGTGGTGGTCAGCCACTTCACGACGATGTTTCCCGGCTGCTTGCGCCGCACGGGCAGCTCGTCCTCGTACGAGTCGTCTGCCGGAGCGGCACCCTGAGGTTCGTTGAGGATGCTCACAGTTGGTTCTTCTCCGCATTCCTGGCCGGGTCCGTCTGCGCGATGCCTGCCGGCACGTAGCCCGTCTGACCCTTCTCAGCCAGCTCCTTGAGGTGCTGCTGGTAACGCTCCGGGGAGACGACCTTCACGTTGAAGAGCATCCGGGAGTGGTCGACGCCGCAGAGCTCGGCGCACTTGCCCATGAAGGTGCCCTCGCGGTTGGGGGTCACCTCGAACACGTTGGTGTGGCCCGGGATGACGTCCTGCTTCATGAGGAACGGCACCACCCAGAAGGAGTGGATGACGTCACGCGAGGTGAGGACGAAGCGGACCTTCTCCCCCTTCGGCAGCCACAGGGTCGGACCCGGGTTGCCGTTCTGCGGGTTGCGGGTCCCGGGGATGCCCACGTCGTAGACGCCGCCGGCGCCCTCGGGGAAGTCCTTCTGGAACTTGTCGGGGATGGCGTTGAGCTCCTTGGGGACCTCAGGGCCCGCCGCGGGCTGGCCATCCACCTTCTCGATGTAGTTGAAGCCCCAGCTCCACTGGAAGCCGACCACGTTGATGGTGTGGGCCGGCTTGTCGGAGAGCTCGAGGAGCTTCGACTCATCACGCGCGGTGAAGTAGAAGAGCACCGAGACGATGATGAGGGGAACCACTGTGTACAACGCCTCGATGGGCAGGTTGTACCTGGTCTGCTGGGGTACCTCCACCTTGGTCCGGGTACGCCGGTGGAAGAAGACGCTCCAGAGGATCAGCCCCCAGACAAGGACACCCGTGACGAGCGCTGCCGCCCACGAGCCTTGCCAGAGGGAGAGGATCCGAGGGGCCTCTTCCGTTACCGGGGTGGGCATACCGAGGCGGGGAAAATCCTCCCAGTTGTATGAACAACCGGAGGCCGTCGCCAGGACCAGGCCCGCAGTCAGCACCTGCGGCAGCTTCCGCCGCATCGGGCGCCGCGACGAGCGGTCGGAGCCGTTGGGACTCACGTAGCGCCTTCCCGAGAGTCTCGCCCGCACGGTCGGCGCGCCCGTATGTGTCTGGTCGGTCGCCGGCCCTGACGCGGGCAGGGGTTTGGATGTTTATGCGGACCAAACCCTACTGGACGCTATTTGGGGTCGCGCGGGGAGGGTGCCCAACGCGCCGCCCGACACCCCCTTGGGGTGGAATGCGGCCCTCCGGACCTCATCTGACGCCCACTCGCCCGTCCGTGAGGAACGGCCCCCGGCGAGGTGGGGCCGGGTGCGGGCTAGCGTGGCGGGGTGCCCTACTTCGATGCCGCCTCCGCCGCCCCCTGCACCCCGTCGCACGCCAGGCGCTGCTTGCCGCGCTCGACGAGGGCTGGGCCGATCCCGCCCGTCTCTACCGGGAGGGGCGGCGGGCCCGGCTGCTCCTGGACGCGGCCCGGGAGGCGGCCGCGGAGGCCGTCGGGTGCCGCCCCGACGAGCTGGTCTTCACCTCGTCCGGGACGACGGCGGTGCACGCGGGAATTGCCGGGGCTCTTTCGGGGCGTCGGCGTGTCGGCCGCCATCTGGCCCACTCGGCGGTCGAACACTCGTCGGTGCTCCATGCGGCGGCGGCCCACGAGGCGGCGGGCGGTTCGTGCACCGAGGTGCCGGTCGGCCGGTTCGGGGCGGTGGATCCGGCGGCGTACGCGGCGGCGCTGCGGGCGGACACCGCGCTGGCCTGCCTCCAGTCGGCCAACCACGAGGTGGGCACCGAGCAGCCGGTGGCCGAGGTCGCCGCGCGCTGCGCCGAGGCCGGGGTGCCGCTGCTGGTGGACGCGGCCCAGTCGCTCGGCTGGGGGCCGGTCCCGGCGGGCTGGTCGTTGCTGACGGCGAGCGCGCACAAGTGGGGCGGACCGGCCGGGGTCGGGCTGCTCGCGGTCCGCAAGGGGACCCGCTTCTCGCCCCAAGGCCCGGCCGGGGAGCGGGAGTCGGGGCGGGCGCCGGGGTTCGAGAACCTGCCGGCGATCGTGGCGGCGGCGGCCTCGCTGCGCGCGGTGCGGGACGGGGCGGCGGCGGAGGCGGTACGGCTGCGGGCCCTGGTGGACCGGATCCGGAGCGTGGTGGCCGAGCGGGTGCCCGATGTGGAGGTGGTGGGCGATCCGGTGCGGCGGCTGCCGCATCTGGTCACCTTCTCCTGTCTCTATGTCGACGGGGAGACCCTGCTGCACGAGCTGGACCGGAGGGAATTCTCCGTTTCATCCGGTTCGTCCTGCACGAGCAGCACGCTGACGCCGAGCCATGTGCTCAAGGCGATGGGGGTGCTCTCGGAGGGGAACGTCCGGGTGTCGCTGCCCCCGGGCACGGCCGGGGCGGACGTGGACCGCTTCCTGGAGGTGCTGCCCGAGGTGGTCGCGGCGGTACGGAAGCGGCTCGGGGCCCCGGTGACCGCGCCCCCCTCCCCGCGCCCGCCGCCTCCCTGGTGGTCGACGCGCTGGGCCGCCGCTGCCCGATCCCGGTGATCGAACTCGCAAAGGTGATCGGAGAGGTAGCGGTGGGCGCCACGGTGACGGTGCTCGCCGACGACGAGGCGGCGCGCCTGGACATCCCGGCCTGGTGCGAGATGCGGGGCCAGGAGTACGTGGGCGAGGAGCCGGCGGACCGGGGTTCGGCCTATGTGGTCCGCCGGCTCTCCTGATCAGGCCAGGTGCTGCTGGACCTCGGCGGCGGCCTCGTGGCCGTACGCCTTGGTGAAGCGGTCCATGAAGTGGGTGCGGCGCAGGGTGTACTCCTGGGTGCCGACCGTCTCGATGACCAGGGTGGCGAGCATGCAGCCGACCTGGGCGGCGCGCTCCAGACCGACGCCCCAGGCGAGGCCGGAGAGGAAGCCCGCGCGGAAGGCGTCGCCGACTCCGGTGGGGTCGGCCTTGGTGTCCTCCTCGGGGCAGCCGACCTCGATGACCGGCCCGCCGGCCCGCTCGATCCGGACACCGCGGGCGCCGAGGGTGGTGACGCGGTGGCCGACCTTGGAGAGGATCTCCTCGTCGCTCCAGCCGGTCTTGGACTCGATGAGCCCCTTCTCGTACTCGTTGGAGAAGAGGTAGGTGGCGCCGTCGAGGAGGATGCGGATCTCCTCGCCGTCCATCCGCGCGATCTGCTGCGAGAAGTCGGCGGCGAACGGGATGTTCCGGGAGCGGCACTCCTCGGTGTGGCGGAGCATCGCCTCGGGGTCGTCGGCGCCGATGGAGACGAGGTCGAGGCCGCCGACGCGGTCGGCGACGTTCTTCAGCTCGATGAGGCGGGCCTCGCTCATCGCGCCGGTGTAGAAGGAGCCGATCTGGTTGTGGTCGGCGTCGGTGGTGCAGACGAAGCGGGCGGTGTGCAGGACCTCGGAGATACGGACCGAACCGGTCTCGACACCGTGCCGGTCGAGCCAGGCGCGGTACTCGTCGAAGTCGGCCCCGGCGGCGCCGACCAGGATCGGCTTCGTGCCGAGCAGGCCCATGCCGAAGCAGATGTTGGCGGCGACACCGCCGCGGCGGACGTCGAGGTTGTCGACCAGGAAGGAGAGGGAGACCGTGTGCAGCTGATCCGCGACCAGCTGGTCGGCGAAGCGGCCGGGGAAGGTCATGAGGTGGTCAGTGGCGATCGAGCCGGTGACTGCAATACGCACGGGGAGACTGCTCCTGCGGAAGGCGAAGGGCCGTGAGTGCGCCCTCCGGGACGACGTGACAGTTCACGCTACCGGGTGACCCGACCCCCAGGAAAAGGGAAAACTACCCGATAGTAGGGCTTTCTACCTGAGCTCGACCGTGGTTACGGTGCGGATATGTCGAAGCACACCGCATTGCCCGAGTCGGAATTGAGCCTGGCCGCACTGCGCGGTGACTGCGCGCGGATGGCGCCGCACTGGACGGCGCCGGTGAAGAGCGCCCCGGTCCCGGTGAAGCCGTCCCTGATCAGCGGGGTGACGGTGCCGCCCTCGTCGGCGCGGCTGATCGACGCGATGTCCGAGTACGGGGACTGACGACCGGCAAGGACCGGAGAGGGACCGGCCGGCGGCGTCGCTTTTCGGCCTTTCCGCGCCGCTTCCGGCGCACATCGCGGGTGCACGCGCCCCACGGCTCCCCCGGCCGGTGGAACCGTACGCTCCTCGGCTCCGTCCCACCGGTGTCCCCGTCCGGGGACACGCGGTTGGCGCCGCGACGGCAACGCAGTCGAAGGAGCGATCCGGTGAGCACCGAGCGACCCGACAACGACGTGACCGGCCCCCGGCGGCGGCGTCCGCCGCTCGCGGTGGCCTCGGTCGCCGCGGCCGTGCTGCTGGCCGGGGGCGGCGGGGCGTACTGGGCCTCGACCGCTTCGAGCGACGGCGACCGGGCCGGCAGCGGTACAGCGGCGAAGAAGTCGGCCCCCCTGCTGGCGCTGGACGCCCCGGCGGACGGCCCGGGTGGCACCTCCTCGGCCTCGGACTCCCCGCCCGCCGGTATCGCCCCCGGTGAACCGGACCCGGGCGGCCCGCCCGTGATCTACCGGGCCGCGGGCGAACTCCCCGACGGGCCGGACGAGGCGGCCGTCCACCGGGCGAAGGGCACGGTGCCGTCGGCCGATGTCGCCCGGCTGGCGAAGGCGCTGGGCCTTCCGGGCACTCCCCGTACCGAGGGCACCTCATGGGTGGTCGGCGACGACGACGGCCCCGGCGCGCTCCTGAAGGTGGCCAAGCAGGCCCCGGGCACCTGGACGTTCGCCCGCACCACCCCGTCCAAGCCCTGCGAGCCGGGGAAGATGTGTGCGAACGGCGCCACGGAGCCCGGCGGCGACCCGGTGAGCGAGAAGGCGGCGAAGGCGGCCGCGGCCCCGGTGCTCAAGGCGGCGGGCCAGGACGACGCGGCGCTCAACGCGGGCCAGCTCATGGGCGACGTCCGCGTGGTGAACGCCGACCCGAAGATCGACGGGCTTCCGACGTACGGCTGGTCGACCGGGGTCCAGGTGGGCCCGGACGGCAAGGTGACCGGCGGCAGCGGGCATCTGAAGGCGCTGGAGAAGGGCGCCACCTACCCGGCGGTCGGCGCGGACGAGGCGCTGAAGCAGCTGAACGAGGCGAGCAAGGGCAAGGGTGACGCCGGCCGGGACATCGGCGGCTGCGCCACTCCCGTACCGCTGGAGGGCGAGCCGAAGCCTCCCGCGGATCCGCAGTGCGTGCCGTCGAACGGCAAGCGGGCACCGGTGACGCAGACGGTCGAGGACGCGGTGTTCGGTCTCGCGCTGAACTACGTGGACGGCCGGCAGACGCTGGTGCCGTCCTGGCTCTTCACGGTCCGCCAGGCGCAGGGCGGTCCGGAGAACACGGTGACGCAGGTGGCGGTGGACCCGAAGTTCATCGAGCAGCCGGAACCTCCGACGACGCCCTCCGGGGACCGGAAGGTGACCTCGTACGGCGCGGACGGGCGGACCCTTGAGGTGACCTTCTGGGGCGGGGTGTGCAGTACGTACACGGCGAGCGCGCAGGAGAGCGCGGGCCAGGTGCGGATCACCGTGACGGAGAAGCCTCAGGAGGGCAAGAAGGCATGCATCATGATCGCCAAGGAGCTGACCCGGACGGTGACGCTGGAGAAGCCGCTGGGCGACCGCACGGTGATCGACGCGGCCTCGGGCGGCGCGGTGCCGCGCGGCTGACGCGGACGTACGCGCCAGGAGATACGGAGGCGGCCCCGGGAGTGATTCCCGGGGCCGCCTCCGTATGCCGTGTGTATCCCGCTCGCGGCGCTTAGCTGAACGAGTCGCCGCAGGCGCAGGAACCGGTGGCGTTCGGGTTGTCGATCGTGAAGCCCTGCTTCTCGATGGTGTCGACGAAGTCGATGGAGGCGCCGCCCAGGTACGGGGCGCTCATCCGGTCGGTGACGACCTTGACACCGTCGAAGTCCTTCACCACGTCACCGTCGAGGGAGCGCTCGTCGAAGAAGAGCTGGTAGCGCAGGCCCGAGCAGCCGCCGGGCTGGACGGCGACGCGCAGCGCCAGGTCCTCGCGGCCTTCCTGCTCCAGCAGGGCCTTGACCTTGGCTGCGGCGGCGTCGGACAGGAGGATGCCGTCGCTCACGGTGGTGGTCTCGTCCGATACGGACATCTGCTTCTCTCCCGGGTTGTACGGACTGCTTGCCGACGGTTCAACCGTCTCAGCCCCGGAATCATTCCGGGCCAAGCGCGTGTCTGTTCCTTTTCATGCTCGCACACCCGCTCGCCCGGGGGATGCGTCACATCGACGCTATCGGCATCGTCAAAGTGACACGAAGCGGCTATCATAGATAGCGTCAAATAGACGAAAAGGCGCGTTCGCCGAAGCCGCAGAGCAGAACGCAGAGAAGAAAGGGTGCGTGACGTGACCACGGCCCAGCCCCTGGACGTAACTCCCACACCCCTCGCGCTGCTGCTGCTCGGCCGCGAGGCCGACCCGAGGAGCGAGCGCGGCGTCGAGTGCCCCGGAGACCTTCCCTCCCCGTCCGACCCGGACCTGGTGGAGCGCGCCCGTGCCGCGAAGGAGAGGCTCGGGGACAAGGTGTTCGTCCTCGGCCACCACTACCAGCGCGACGAGGTCATCCAGTTCGCGGACGTCACCGGTGACTCGTTCAAGCTGGCCCGCGACGCGGCCGCGCGCCCGGAGGCGGAGTACATCGTCTTCTGCGGTGTGCACTTCATGGCCGAGTCCGCGGACATCCTGACCACCGACGCCCAGGCGGTCGTGCTGCCCGACCTGGCGGCCGGCTGCTCGATGGCCGACATGGCGACCGCCGAGCAGGTCGCCGAGTGCTGGGACGTACTGACGGAGGCCGGGGTCGCCGACCAGGTGGTGCCCGTCTCGTACATGAACTCCTCCGCCGACATCAAGGCCTTCACCGGCAAGCACGGCGGCACCATCTGCACGTCCTCGAACGCGAAACGCGCCCTGGAGTGGGCCTTCGAGCAGGGCGAGAAGATCCTCTTCCTCCCCGACCAGCACCTGGGCCGCAACACGGCCGTGCGGGACATGGGGATGAGCCTGGACGACTGCGTCGTCTACAACCCGCACAAGCCCAACGGCGGCCTCACCGCCGAGCAGCTGCGGGACGCGAAGATGATCCTGTGGCGCGGCCACTGCTCGGTCCACGGCCGCTTCTCGGTCGAGTCGGTCGAGGACGTCCGGGCCCGGATCCCCGGGGTCAACGTGCTGGTGCACCCGGAGTGCAAGCACGAGGTCGTCGCCGCCGCGGACTACGTGGGCTCGACGGAGTACATCATCAAGGCCCTGGAGGCGGCCCCGCGCGGCTCGAAGTGGGCCATCGGTACGGAGCTGAATCTGGTACGCCGTCTGGCGAACCGTTTCGCCGACGAGGACAAGGAGATCGTCTTCCTCGACAAGACGGTCTGCTTCTGCTCGACGATGAACCGCATCGACCTGCCGCACCTGGTCTGGACCCTGGAGTCGCTGGCCGACGGCAAGCTGGTCAACCGGATCGAGGTCGACCCGGAGACGGAGAAGTACGCCAAGCTCGCCCTGGAGCGCATGCTGGCGCTGCCGTAAGGCCGTATCCGTTCCGGGACACCTGTCCGTTCCGTGACGCGGGAGCCCCGGTATGCCGCAGGCCGGCGTACCGGGGCTTTCGCGTACCCCGGGGGCCGTGGCCGGGATGCGCCCCCCGGTCCGGCCGGTTCTTCCGTCCGGCAGCGGATGACACCAGTGCGTAACTACGCTGCTACGCACCGCAGCGAAGGTTCGCGCGGGTGAGAACGGCGAGGACGGTGGGGCGGGCATGAACCACGAGGACCGTGGGACGGGTGCGGGCGAGGAGACGGGTGCGGCGGACACCGGCGACGCGAGGCTGCCGCGGGCGGAAGAGCCACCCACCGACGCGTTGGCGAGTGCGGAGGAATCCCCCACCGACCCGTTGGCGCGGGCGGACGAGTCCCGAACCGACTTGTTGCCGCGTGCGGAAGAGCCCCCCACCGACCCGTTGGCGCGGGCGGAGGCAGACGTACGGGACCGGCGGAGCGAGGCGGAGCGGGACCCCGCCACCGGTCTGCCCGCCCTTGCCTCGGCCCTGCACCGGCTCTCCGGTCTGCGCGCCGCCGCCGGGGACCGCACCGGCGCGCTGGCCCCGGCGAAGGAGGCCGCCCGGATCTACGCCGAACTCGGCACGAAACGCCCCGGGGACTACCAGGCGGAACTGGCTCTGACCATGGGCGCCCTGGGTGACCGCGTCGCCGGCACCGGGGACGCGGCGGCCGCCCTGCCGTTCGCGCAGCAGGCCGTACGGCTCCAGCGCGAGCTGGTCGAGGAGGAGCGGCCGGGCGCGTCCGTCCCTGCGCTCGCGGCGTACCTCCTGAACCACGCCGCGCGGCTCGCGGACGCAGGGCAGGCCGTGGACGCCGTGCACTGTGCGGAGGAGGCGGTCGGACTCCTGCGCGGGCTCGCCGAGGAGGATCCCGACGCCTTCCTTCCCCGGCTCGCCGCGGCTCTCCACGCCCTCGGCCACCACCGCGCGGGCGTGAGCGACCCCCTCGGGGCGATCGAAGCGGCCCAGGAGGCGCGCAGCCGCTACCGCGTACTGGCCGCCGGGCGGCCCGAGTTCCGTCCGGAGCTGGCCGCGGCCCTGGACGGGTTCGCCGGTCACCTCAACCAGGCGGGCGACACCGGGACAGGTCTCCGGGCGGCGGAGGAAGGCGTCGCCCTCCACCGCGAGCTGGCCGCGGAGCGCCCCGAGGTCTTCCGCCCGGGCCTCGCCGCAGCGCTGCGCACCCTCGCCCGGAGCCTGGCCGGCGCCGCTGGACCGGAGGCCGCCGCGGCCCCGGCGCGCGAGGCCGTGGAGCTGCTGCGGGAACAGGGCGACGCCCTGGGCGAGCTGGCCGACTCACTCCAGGAGCTCGGCGGCTACGCGGAGGGGAACGGGGACGCCGAGGAGGCGGTGGAGGCGTTCCGGGAGGCGGTGGCCCTCCACCGGTCCCTGGCGCTGGAGACCCCCGGCAGCGTCCCGGGCGCTCCACCGGTCTCCGCTCTCGTCCTCGCCCTGGACGACCTGGCCCGGGCCCTCGCCCGTACCGGCGAACACGCGGCGGCGATCGAGGAGTTCGACGCGAGCGTCGAGGAGTTCGCCGGGTCCGGTCCCGCGGTGGCCCGGCGGCTGGCCGTGGAGCGGAGCGCTTTCCTGCTGCGCTGCCCCGGCCCCTGGCCCGCGACCGGGTTGGGCGAGCTGGTGAACCGGCTCGACGAGGAAGCGGAACGGCTCGGCGGCCCGGACGCCGTGACCGTACGGGCCCGCCAGGCGCTGCGCGGCCACGGCGACACCGCGGCGGTGCACACGGCCTGGGAGGAGGAGACGTTCACGCCCGTGCCGGACTGGCTCGCGCTCTCGCGGGAGACCCTGGACCTCATGAGCGCCTGGATGTTCGCGCCGAACTGGCCCCGCTCCCGCGACTTCTGGTCGCGGAACGCCGAGGTCCTCGGCAGCGCGCAGGCGGCGGTGGCGCTGGAGGAGCTGGCCCTTCTGGACCCGCGTGGTGCGCGGCGGCACGCGCTGCTCCGCGAGGCCGTCCTCGCCCACGGGGTGACCGCCGCCTACGACCCGCTGATCCTCCAGGAGCAGCTGGACCAGTGGCTGGAGTGCGCGGACTGGAAGGAGTCGCGGGCCTACCTGGAGGAGCACCCGCGCCTCCTGACCGTCCGGCCGCCCGAGGACACCCCGCTGGCGCAGGTCGCGATGCTCGACATCGGCCGCGCCGAGGGGCTGGACGCCGCCTACCGTCTCGTCGAGGACCGTGCGGCCCTCCAGGCTTACGTGGAACGGGCGTTGGAGGCGGGGGACGGCGTCGCGCTGATGCACGGCGGGGGCATCGAGGGGCAGGTGTTCGGCGACCGGCTCTCCTCGCTCACCCACGCCCAGGTGGCGCTGGTGCTCGCGGGGGCCACCGAGGGCTTCGAACCGGACGACCTCGCCGCGCTCCTGCACAGGGCGCCGGAGGAGACCCGGGCCCGGCTGGTGCGGGAGACGGCCGCCGTGAGCACCCGGCTCCCCGAGCAGCGCCGGGAGATGGGGCACCGGATCGTCCGGGCGCTGGGCGGGGACGCCTGAGAGCTCCTGGGACCTCCCGTACGACGCCTGAGAGCTCCTGGGACCTCCCCTACGCGGCGGGGGCCCGGCCCCACGCGGGTGCGTGGAACCGGGCCCCTGCTTTCGGGTTCCGCCTGCGGGTCAGGCCTGTGCGGGCTCGGCCTCGCGGGCCTCCTCCGGCTTCGGCTGGTCCGGGACGCCGGCCTTGGCCGCGCGCTTGGCGGCCTTCTTCTTGGCGCGGCGCTCCTTGCGGAGCTCGACCATCGCGTACAGCGTCGGCACCAGCAGCAGGGTCAGCAGCGTGGAGCTGATCAGACCGCCGATCACCACGACGCCCAGCGGCTGCGAGATGAAGCCGCCCTCGCCGGTGACGCCGAGCGCCATCGGGAGCAGGGCGAAGATGGTCGCGAGCGCCGTCATGATGATCGGGCGGAAGCGGTGGCGGCCGCCCTCGATGACCGCCTCCATGATCCCGAGGCCCTGGGCCCGGTACTGGTTGATCAGGTCGATCAGCACGATCGCGTTGGTGACCACGATGCCGATGAGCATCAGCATGCCGATCATCGCGGGGACGCCCAGCGGGGTGCCCGTGATGAGCAGGAGGGCCAGCGCGCCGGTCGCCGCGAACGGCACGGAGACCAGCAGGATCAACGGCTGGACGAGCGACCGGAACGTGGCCACCAGCAGCATGAAGACGATCGCGATGGCCGCCAGCATGGCGAGGCCGAGCTGCATGAACGCTTCGTTCTGGTCCTCGGTGACGCCGCCGATGGTGGCGGTGGCGCCTTCCGGCAGGTCCAGGGCGTCGATCTTCGTGGCGAGATCGGTGCTGACCGCGCCGGTGTTGTCGCCGACCGGCTTGGCGGTGACCGTCGCGGAGCGCTGTCCGTCGATCCGGGTCATCGAGACCGGGCCGGGGACGACCTTCACGTCGGCGATGTCGCCGAGCTTGACCGGGCCGAGCGGCAGGGCCTTCAGCTCGGCCACGGTGGCGGCGGGCTTCGAGGAGCGGATGACGATGTCGCGCTCGGTGTCGTCCAGCGTCGCGGAGCCGGCGGGGGTGCCGCGGACGGCTCCGGCGACGATCCCGCCCAGGGCGGCGGAGTCGAATCCGGCGGCGGCCGCCTTGTCGTTGGCGGTGACCGAGATGCGCGGGACGCTCTGCGCCAGGTCGCTCTGGACGTCGGTGACGTCCTTGAGGGTGGCGACCTCGTCGCGGACCGCCTCGGACGCCTTCTCCAGGACGTCGGCGTCGGCGGCCTTGACCACGACGCTCAGGTCCTGGGAGCCGAAGCCGTCGCCCGCGGCGATGGTGGTGTCGCCGATGCCGTCGAGCTTGCCGAGGGCCTCGTCGATGCGGTCCTGGGCGTTCTCGTAGTCCGCGGCGTCCTTCAGGGTGACCTGGTAGGAGGCCTGGTTGGAGCCGGTGCCGCCGCCGAAGGCGGCCATGAAGCCGGAGGAGCCGACGGTGACCTGGTAGTCCTTGACGCCCTTGTCGTCGGTCAGGACCTTCTCGACCTTGCGGGCGGCCTCGTCGGCGGCTTCCAGGCTGGTGCCGGGGGCGAGTTCCTGCTTGACGGTCAGGACCTCCTGCTCGTCGGCGTCGAAGAAGTTCGTCTTCAGCAGCGGGACCATGCCGAAGGTGCCCAGGAGCACGGCGACGGCGATGACGAGGCTGGTGATCCGGCGGCGGGTCGCGAAGCGCAGGACCGGGACGTAGATCCGCTGGAGCCTGCTGGCCGCTTCCTTCTCCTCGGCCAGGCGCCGGGCCTCCGCCGCGTCCTCGGGGGTGCCCTTGGGCGCGCGCAGGAACCAGTACGACAGGACCGGCACCACGGTGAGCGAGACCAGCAGGGAGGCCAGCAGCGCCGCGGTGATGGTCAGCGAGAACGAGCCGAAGAGCTGGCCGACCATGCCGCCGACCAGACCGATGGGCAGGAAGACCGCGACGGTGGTGAGGGTCGCGGAGGTGACCGCTCCGGCGACTTCCCTGACCGCGTTGATGATCGCCGCGTGGCGCTCCTCGCCGTAGCCGAGGTGACGCTTGATGTTCTCCAGGACCACGATCGAGTCGTCGACGACCCGGCCGATGGCGATGGTGAGCGCGCCGAGGGTGAGCATGTTGAGCGACAGGTCGCGGGTCCACAGCACGATCAGCGCGAGGACGATCGAGAGCGGGATGGAGACCGCGGTGACGAGCGTCGAGCGGATCGAGGCGAGGAAGACCAGGATCACGACGACCGCGAAGACCAGGCCGAGCGCACCCTCCGTGGTCAGACCCGAGATCGACTTGGAGACCGCGGGGCCCTGGTCGGAGACGACGGTGAGATCGGAGCCGGCGCCGAGGTCCTTGCGGAGGTCGGGCAGCTTGTCCTTGACGGCGTCCGAGATGGCGACGGCGCTGCCGTCCTTGTCCATCGTCGCCATCACGGCGAGGCTCGGCTTGCCGTTGGTGCGCGTGATGGAGACCGCCGTGGACGGCTCCTGCTTCACCTCGGCCACGTCACCGAGACGCACCGGCTTGCCCGGCTCGTCCGCGGCGCCCGCCGGGTCCTTGGCGACGACCTGGAGGTCCTCGATCTGCTTCAGGGAGGTGTAGGAGCCGCCGACCTGGATGGTGCGGCTCTTGCCGGACTCCGAGAAGGAACCGGCGGGGACGGTGGCGCCGCCCGACTGGAGGGCCTGGGCGAGCGTGCCCGCGTTCAGACCGGCCGCGGCGAGCTTCCTGTCGTCGGGGACGACGGAGACCTGGAGGTCCTGGACGCCGTCCACGGTGACCTGGCCGACGCCCTCGATGTCCTGGAGGGCCGGGACGACCGTGCGGTCGAGCCGGTCGGCCAGCGTCTGCTGGTCCTCGTCGGAGGTGACGGCGAGGACCACGGTCGGGATGTCGTCCGTGGAACCGGCGATGACCTGCGGGTCGACATCGGCGGGCAGCTGGGCGCGGGCCCGGTTCACCGCCTGCTGGATGTCCGCGACGAGCTGCTTGGTGCCCTCGTCGCCGAAGTCGAAGGTCGCCATGATGAGGGCGTTGCCCTCGCTGGCGGTGGAGGTGATGGACTCGACGCCGTCGACGGCCTTGAGGGAGTTCTCCAGCGGTTCGACGACCTGCTTCTCGACCACATCGGGAGACGCGCCCTGGTAGGGCGCCAGCACCGAGACCATCGGCAGTTCGATGGTCGGCAGCAGCTGCTGCTTGAGCTGCGGGATGGCTATCGCGCCGAAGACCAGCGCGACGATCGAGATCAGCCCGATCAGGGCCCTTTGCGCGAGGCTGAATCTGGACAGCCAGGACATGGGTGGGTCTCTCTTCTGTGGCGTACGCGGCAGAGGGCGGGGAGGGGAGCACATCGGGGACCACCCCTCCAGCCCAGTCCTACGATCTCCGCTCCGCGCAGCCGAAACGTCGCCCGCCGGGCTGCTTTCCTATGCCGCGCATACCGCAGGTGGAGTACACCGCCGTACACCCGAGCCGCCTCCGGGTCAGTCCGCGCGGGGACGCACCAGGCCCGATTCGTAGGCGATGACCACCAGTTGCGCCCGGTCGCGGGCGCCCAGTTTCGCCATGGCCCGGTTCACATGGGTCTTGACGGTGAGCGGGCTGACCTCCAGCCGCTCGGCGATGCGGTCGTTGGGGTGGCCGCCCGCGACCTGCACCAGCACCTCGCGTTCGCGGCCGGTGAGCGCCGCCAGCCGCTCCGCGTACTCCGCGCTGTCCGGCCCTTCCTGCGCACTGCCGCCCTGGGCCAGGAACGTGGCGATGAGCCCCTTGGTCGCCGCCGGTGAGAGCAGTGCCTCGCCGGCCGCGGCGATCCGGATGGCGTTGAGGAGTTCGTCCGGCTCCGCGCCCTTGCCGAGGAAGCCGGAGGCTCCGGCGCGCAGCGACTGGACCACGTACTCGTCGACCTCGAAGGTGGTGAGCATGACCACCCGCACCGCGGACAGCTCCGGGTCGGCGCTGATCATCCGGGTGGCGGCGAGTCCGTCGGTGCCCGGCATCCGGATGTCCATGAGCACCACGTCGGCGCCCGTGGCGCGGGCCAGCTCGACGGCCTGGGCCCCGTCGGCGGCCTCGCCGACCACCTCCATGTCCGGCTCGGAGTCCACCAGCACCCGGAACGCGCTGCGCAGCAGCGCCTGGTCGTCGGCGAGCAGCACCCTGATCGGCGCCTCCCGGGCGTCGGGCGTCGTTGCCGGAGTCGGCTGGGTCATCGGCGGAGCCCCGTCCCGCCCGCTGTGCCCGGCCGCTCCGGTTCACCCGTGCGGGCCTCGACCGGAAGGATCGCATGGACCCGGAAGCCGCCGCCGTACCGAGGTCCCGCGGTGAGGGCCCCGCCGAGGGCGGTGACGCGTTCCCGCATGCCGACCAGGCCGTGGCCGCCGCTGTCGAGGGCGTCGCCGTCCCCGGGAGGGCCGCCGGCCGGTCCGGTCCCGGGGCCCCGGCCGGCGCTCCCCCGGCCGTTGTCGAGGACGGTGACCTCCGCGGTGGTGCCCACCCGGACGACGCTCACCTCGGCCTTGGCCCCGGTGCCCGCGTGCTTGCGGACGTTGGTCAGGGCCTCCTGGATGACCCGGTAGGCGGCGAGGTCGACGGCGGCGGGCAGCCGGTCGCGGTCGGCGCAGGCCACCTCGACGGGGAGCCCGGCGTTGCGGAAGGTGGCGACCAGTTCGCCGAGGACGGCGAGGCCGGGGGCCGGTTCGGTGGGTGCCTCGGGGTCGCCCTGCTGGCGCAGCAGGCCGACGGTGACCCGGAGTTCGTTGAGGGCGGAGCGGCTGGCGTCGCGGACATGGGCGAGCGCCTCCTTGGCCTGGTCCGGGCGCTTGTCCATGACGTGGGCGGCGACCCCGGCCTGGACGTTGACCAGGGCGATGTGGTGGGCGACGACGTCGTGGAGGTCCCGGGCGATCCGCAGCCGCTCCTCGGCGACCCGGCGGCGGGCCTCCTCCTCCCGGGTGCGTTCGGCCCGCTCGGCCCGCTCCCGGATGGCGTCGACGAACGCGCGCCTGCTGCGTACGGCGTCCCCGGCGGCGGAGGCGAGACCGGTCCAGGCGAAGACGCCGAAGTTCTCCTGGCTGTACCAGGGGGTCGAGCCGAAGACCATCGCGGCCGCGGTGAGCCCGCCCATGGTCAGCAGCCCGACCCGCCAGGTGGTGGGTCGGTCGGTGCGCGAGGCGACGGTGTAGAGGGCGATGACGGTGCTCATGACCACCGGGGCGGGCTGGTCCATCAGGACGTACTCGACGGCCGCGAGCGCCGCGGTGACGGCGAGGACCTGCATCGGGCGGCGGCGTCGCAGGACGAGGGCCGCGGCGGTGAGGGTCATCAGGAGGACGCTGAACAGCTCGGGGGTGCGGGCCCCGAAGGCGGGCGGCCCGTGGCCGTCGCCCGGGTCGGTGAACGAGCTGCAGATCATCGCGACGAGGGTGCAGAACGCCAGGGCCGCGTCGAACGCGAGCGGATGTTCCCGGAGCCAGCGGCGGGCGCGCGCGAAGCCGGACGAGAGGGTGGTCACGTCCAGCAACGGTACGCGGCCGGTCCTCGGCGGCGTGAGCCTTCCCCGACAAGGGCCGGGGGGGACGGCGGGATGGGCAGGCAGCGGGGAGCACGGGCTGAGACCGGCCCGGGCCGGACGCACCGCTGCCCCGCGTCCGGCGGACCGGACGTGGGGCAGGGAGTGTGCCGGGTGCTGGTGGGCGTCCCGTGGGTCAGTTGGGGATGAGCCCGTCGTCGCTGAGCATGGCGGTGACGTCTTCGAGGGTGGCGTCGGGCGCCGGCAGGATCAGCTCGGACGGCTCCAGGGAGTCGTCCGGCAGCGGAGTGCCGAGCTCGCGCACCTTGTCCAGGAGTGCGTGGAGGGTGGCGCGAAAGCCGGGGCCGTCGCCGCTCTCCATCTCCTTGAGCAGGACGTCGTCGAGTTCGTTCAGCTCGACGAAGTGACTGTCGGCCAGCTTGACCTGGCCCTCCCCCATGATCCGTACGATCATGACGCTGCCCTTACTGCTTGTCGAACTTGTGCGGGGACGACTGCTGCGACTGCTGGGAACCGTCCTGGGCGCCGCCCTCGATGGCCTGCTGCGAGGACGAGGAGCCGCCGGCCAGTTCGGCCTTCATGCGCTGCAGCTCCAGCTCCACGTCGCTGCCGCCGGAGATCCGGTCCAGCTCGGCGGCGATGTCGTCCTTCGCCGTGCCGGTCGGGTCGTCCAGGGCGCCGGAGGCGAGCAGCTCGTCGATGGCACCGGCCCGCGCCTGGAGCTGCTGCGTCTTGTCCTCGGCCCGCTGGATCGCGAGGCCGACGTCGCCCATCTCCTCGGAGATGCCGGAGAAGGCCTCGCCGATCCGGGTCTGGGCCTGGGCCGCCGTGTAGGTGGCCTTGATGGTCTCCTTCTTCGTGCGGAAGGCGTCGACCTTGGCCTGCAGACGCTGCGCCGCGAGGGTGAGCTTCTCCTCCTCGCCCTGCAGCGTGGTGTGCTGCGTCTCCAGGTCGGTGACCTGCTGCTGGAGGGCGGCGCGGCGTGAGAGCGCCTCGCGCGCCAGGTCCTCACGGCCCAGCGCCAGCGCCTTGCGGCCCTGGTCCTCCAGCTTGGACGACTGGCCCTGCAACTGGTTCAGCTGCAGCTCCAGGCGCTTGCGGGACGTCGCCACGTCGGCGACGCCGCGACGCACCTTCTGCAGCAGCTCCAGCTGCTTCTGGTACGAGTAGTCGAGGGTCTCGCGCGGATCCTCGGCCCGGTCAAGGGCCTTGTTTGCCTTCGCGCGGAAGATCATTCCCATACGCTTCATGACACCGCTCATGGGCTTCGCGCGCCCCCTTCTGACGGACTGAGCTCCAGCACTCCCGATAGGACCCAGAGTACGGGCCCTGTCTCTATTACCGCACTGTTCGGACGCCGATGTGCTCCTCCCCAAGGACGACTGCACCCGGTGAACGCTCCCGCCCAGGGTGTAGGTGAGGCCCCGGGGTCGTCCCCGACGGACTTCGGGACCGTCCCGTGACGGACTTCGGAACAGCCGGTAAACGCCCGTATCGGCCGGTCGGGGCCCTTGTGGGCACCCCGTCCGTTGCCGGATCGTGCCCGCCCGGGTCGCCGGGTCCGCGCGCCGACCCCGTACCCTTGGGTTTTGTGTTCCGTAGCCGTGCCAAGACAGAGAAGGCCCCCACCGACAAGGTGACGGCGGACCTCTCCCAGCAGACCCGCGACCCGCAGGCTCCCAAGGGTCGCCCCACCCCCAAGCGCAGCGAGGCCCAGACGCAGCGGCGTCGTGCCGCGTCCGCGGCGCCCGCCGACCGCAAGGCGGCCATGAAGCGCCAGCGCGAAGCGCGCCGCGCCGACCTGGCCCGCCAGCGTGAGGCGCTCGCGTCGGGCGACGAGCGGTATCTCCCGGTCCGCGACAAGGGCCCGGTGCGGCGCTTCGTCCGCGACTACGTGGACTCGCGTTTCTGCATCGCCGAGTGGTTCCTGCCGCTCGCCGTGATCATTCTGATCCTCAGCGTGATCCAGGTGCAGAACATCCAGAGCATCTCGCTGCTGCTCTGGCTCGGCGTGATCATCCTGATCGTGATCGACTCGATCGGTCTGTCGATGCGTCTGAAGAAGCAGCTCCGTGAGCGCTTCCCGGACACCCCGAAGCGCGGAGCCGTGGCGTACGGCCTGATGCGCACGCTCCAGATGCGCCGGCTGCGGCTGCCGAAGCCGCAGGTCAAGCGCGGAGAGCGGCCCTGAGCACGGAGGCCTCCGGCTTCACCGGGGTCTCCTCGGCGTGGCTGGCGGGTCTCGGCGGCGTACGCAACACGGTCCGCCAGGAGCTGGTCGCCCGGCAGCTGGACGAGCAGATAGCCGGACGGTTCCCCGTGGGCCGTCGGCTGCGCATTCTGGACGTCGGCATGGGCCAGGGAACCCAGGCTCTGCGCCTCGCGCGGGCCGGTCACTCGGTGACCGGCCTGGAGTCGGACGCGGAGATGCTGGCCTCGGCACGGGCGGCCCTGGCGAGCGAGCCGGAGGGCATCCGGGAGCGGGTCAGGCTCATCGAGGGCGATGGCCGGGAAACCGGCGTGCACTTCCTGCCCGGCAGCTTCGACGTGGTGCTGTGCCACGGCGTCCTGATGTACGTGGAGGAGCCGGACCCGATGCTGGCCGGGCTCGCCCGGATGCTGGCACCGGGCGGTCTGCTCTCCCTGCTCGTACGGAACGCGGACGCGCTCGCGATGCGCCCCGGGCTCGCCGGTGACTTCGGCGCGGCCCTGGCCGCCTTCGACACCGCCGCCTACACCAACCGCCTCGGCCTCACCGTGCGTGCCGACCGGCTCGACGCCCTGCGGGCCACGCTCGCCGGGATCGCCGCGCCGCTGCACGCCTGGTACGGGGTGCGGGTCTTCACGGACAACGTCGGCAACGACGTGGAGCTGCCGGCCGAGGAGCTGGAGCGGGTGCTGACCCTGGAGGACCGGGCCGGGCGGACCGACCCGTACCGGGGTGTGGCGGCGCTGCTGCATCTGTGCGGGGTGCGCGGCTAGCCGGAGGGCGGCGGGCCCGTTCGGCCCATCAGCGCGGGCACCCGAACGGGCCCGGCACGAGACTTTCGGACATGGACTCCCACCCCTCCCGCAGCCGGGCGCGCAGGCTGCTGCTCCCCCTGTCCGCGGCCGTCTGCGCCATCGCCCTGGCGGGCGGCTGCTCCGGTACGGGTCCGGCGGCCCCGGCCCCCGAGGCCAGTGCGTCGGGTACGGCGCAGGGTGCGGTGAAGCGCGCCCCCGACGATCTGGAGAACGCCTACCAGGACGTCATCAACGACGTACTGCCGTCGGTGGTGCAGATCGACGCCTCGGAGGGGCTCGGCTCCGGGATCGTGTACGACGACAAGGGGCACATCGTCACCAATGCCCATGTGGTCGGTGACGAGAAGACGTTCAAGGTCAGCGTCGCCACCGGCGAGGCGGTGCTGAACGCCTCGCTGGTCTCCTCCTACCCGGAGCAGGACCTGGCGGTGATCAAGCTCGACGAGGTGCCGGACGGGCTGCGGGCCGCGAAGTTCGGCGACGCGGAGAAGGTCGAGGTCGGGCAGATCGTCCTGGCGATGGGCTCGCCGCTGGGCCTGTCCAGCAGTGTCACCCAGGGCATCGTGTCCGCGCTCGGCCGGACGGTGAGCGAGAGCCGGTCGGGCGGAGGCACGGGCGCGACGATCGCCAACATGGTGCAGACGTCCGCGGCGATCAACCCGGGCAACAGCGGCGGTGCGCTGGTGAACCTGGACAGTCAGGTGATCGGCATTCCCACCCTGGCCGCGACCGACCCGCAGATGGGCGACAGCGCGGCGCCGGGCATCGGCTTCGCGATCCCCGTCTCGATGGTGCGGACGGTCGCCGACCAGATCATCAAGGACGGCAAGGTCACCGACTCGGGCCGGGCGGCGCTGAACATCACCGGCCGCACGGTCGTCGACGACAACTACCGGCCCGCCGGGGTGGCGCTGGTGAGCGTGGAGCGGGGCGGTGCGGCGGCCGACGCGGGGCTGCGGCCCGGGGACACCATCACGAGGATCGGGGACACCGAGGTCACCACGATCACCTCGCTCTCCGAGGCGCTGGCGGGCGAGAAGCCGGGCGGGAAGGTGACCATGACGTACACCCGGGACGGCGACAGCCGGACGGCGGAGGTCACGCTCGGGGAGATCTGATCCCCCGGAGCCGGAAGCCGGAAGCCGGAAAGGGGCGGTACGGGGTCTCCCGTACCGCCCCTGGTCCGTGTGCCGGGCGTCAGGCGCCGTCGGCCTGCAGGCTCATCGGGCCGTAGATCTTGGTGGTGTCCTCGAAGAGCGTCACCTGTGCGGCACCGCCCTCCAGGAGCTCCTTCCAGTACTCACCGATCCAGGACTCCGCGTCGCCCTGGGTGGTGAACTCCTCCGGCTGCAGTGCCGGCTCCGTCTCCGTACCGTCGGACTTCTCGAACCGCCACGTCCACGCCATGTCCGCCTCCTGGGTCACGTTGCTGCCCGAAGCCTAGCCGGGCGGGCGGCCTGAGCGGGGACACGGGAGGATCAAGGTGTGGAACTGACACTGCTCGGCACCGGAGCCCCCGACGGGCTGCCGCGCCCCTCCTGCCCCTGTGCGGTCTGCGCCTTTGCCCGTGGCCCGTGGGCGCGGGCCGCGACGGCGCTGCTGGTCGACGACGCGCTGCTGCTGGACCTCACCCCCGGCGCGATGTTCGCCGCCGCCCGGGCGGGGCGCTCTCTGGGCGCGGTCCGCCAGGTGCTGCTGACCCACCCGCACGACGGGCCCGCCGTCGAACTGCCCGCCCTGCTGCCGCCCGCCGGACGGGTCCCGGACGGTCAGGTCCTGACGCTGATCAGCGGGCACCGGGTGCGGGCGGTGGCGATGGACGCCCCGGGGACCGGGTACGAGGTGACCGCCCCGGACGGCGAGCGGCTGCTGTACCTGCCGCCGGGGGCCGCCCCCTCCGGGCTGCCCGAGCGGGTGGAGGCGCCGTACGAGATGGTCGTCCTCGATGTGACCGGGCGCCCCGACGCGGTGGCCCGGCTGCGGGCGGTGGGCGCGGTCGGGCCGGCCACCGAGGTGATCGCGGTCCACCTGGACCACGACGCCCCGCCGGGCCCGGCGCTGGAGCGGATGCTCGCGGCGGCCGGGGCGCGGGCGGTGCCGGACGGGACGACGCTGGTGGTGGGCGAGTACCACGCGGTGCCGGACGTGCCGCGCCGGGTGCTGGTGACGGGGGGCGCGCGGTCGGGGAAGTCGCTGGAGGCGGAGCAGCGTCTGGAGACGTTCCCGGAGGTGGTGTACGTGGCGACCGGTGGCCGCCGTGACGGGGACCCGGAGTGGGCGGCCCGGATCGGACTGCACCGGGAGCGCAGGCCGGGCGCCTGGCGGACGGAGGAGACCTGCGAGCTCACGGAGCTGCTGGGGGCGGACGGGCCGCCGCTGCTGATCGACTGCCTGTCGCTGTGGCTGACCGACGCGATGGACCGGGTGGGGGCCTGGGAGGACGAGCGGTGGCACGACGGTGGCGAGGCGGCGTTGCGGGAGCGGGTCGCGGAGCTGGTCGCCGCGGTGCGCGCGACCCTGCGGCCGGTGGTGCTGGTGACCAACGAGGTGGGGTCGGGGGTGGTCCCGGCGACGGCGGCGGGGCGGCGGTTCCGGGACGAACTGGGGCGGCTGAACGCGGCGGTGGCGGCCGAGTGCGAGCAGGTGCTGCTGGTGGTGGCGGGTCAGGTGCTGGTGCTGCGGGGGTGAGGAGGGCGGCAGCCGGGTGAGGGGGCGTCAGTGCGTGGAGCCCCGGCTCCCGTGGGTGAGGGGGCGTCAGTGCGTGGGGCCGCGCTCCCGTGGATGAGGGGGCGTCAGTGCGTGGAGCCCCGGCTCCAGTGGGTGAGGGGGCGTCAGTGCGTGGGGCCGCGCTCCCGTGAATGAGGGGGCCTCAGAGCGTGGAGCCCCGGCTCCCGTGGATGAGGGGGCCTCAGAGCGTGGAGCCCCGGCTCCCGTGGGATGCGGCGGGGGTGGCCGCCTCCGCGGCTCGCGGCCCGTTCCTCCCCCGGGGCCGACCGGTACTGTTCCCGGCAGGGCGTGTCCGGCGGACCCGCCCCGGGGCCCGCCGCCGGGTCCCCCGACCCGGATCCGACCTGACGACCCGCGAGGCAGACCTCCGTGAACCTGGACGACTTCTCCGACCTGATCCAACGCCCCGACGGGGGTGTGCGGCGCGATGCCGAGGAGCGGCGCGAGCGGCTGACCGTCCCCCCGGGAGCGCTCGGCCGCCTGGACGAGCTGGGCGAGTGGCTCAGTGCCGCGCAGCAGTCCGTGCCGGTCAGGGCCGTCGAGCAGCCGCGTCTGGTGCTCTTCGCCGGTGACCACGGGGTGGCGGAACTGGGCGTCTCGGGCCGTCCCGCGGGCGGGGCGTACGAGCTGGTGCGGGCGGTCCTGGACGGGTCGAGCCCGGTCGCGGTGCTGGCCCGGCGGTTCTCGGTGCCGACGCGGATCGTGGACGTCTCCCTGGACTGCGATCCGGAGCTGCTGCCCGAGTCCGTGGTGCGGCACCGGGTGCGGCGGGGCTCGGGGCGGATCGACGTCGAGGACGCGATGACCGCGGAGGAGGCCGAACAGGCGATCCGCCTCGGCATGGCGATCGCCGACGAGGAGGCCGACTCCGGCACCGATCTGGTGGTGCTCGGCGACCTCAGTGTGGGCGGCACGACGGCCGCGGCCACCCTGGTCGCCGCGCTCTGCGGAACGGACGCCTCCGTGGTGACCGGGCGCGGCGGTGCGGGCATCGACGACCTGGCGTGGATGCGCAAGTGCGCGGCGATCAGGGACGCGTTGCGCCGGGCCCGGCCGGTGCTGGGCGACCAGGTGGAGCTGCTGGCGACGTCGGGCGGCGCGGACCTGGCGGCGATGACGGGGTTCCTGCTGCAGAGCGCGGTGCGCCGGATGCCGGTGATCCTGGACGGAGTGGTCTCGGCGGCCTGCGCGCTGGTGGCGCAGCGGGCGGCGTTCCGGGCGCCGGACTGGTGGCTGGCCGGTCAGGTCAGCGGGGAGCCCGCGCAGTCGAAGGCGCTGGACCGGATGGCGTTGACCCCGCTGCTGGACCACGGGGTGACGGTGGGCGAGGGCAGCGGTGCGCTGCTGGCCCTGCCGCTGGTGCAGGCCGCGGCGGCGCTGGCCGCCGAACTCCCGGAGCGTGAGCCGGAGAAGGCCGAGGAGGCCGAGTCCGACGAGACCGAGGCCGAGGAGGCGTCGGACTCCGAGGACGCGGCGGCCGTCGACCGGGGCTGAGCGCCGCTCCCCCACCGCGCGGACGAGAGCGGCGTCACTCCGGCGCCGCTCAACTTCGCGCTGCCCCGGTCCGTCTTCGGTAGGGATCCGGCCTCAGTGGGGATCCAGACCGACCGACTGACCGACCGGGGGCCCGTTCCATGCTGTTCGTGACTAGCGGATGAGCCTTTCCCGGGCGCTGCGCCGGGCGGCGGTACGGGAGTGGGGACCGCTGTTCACGGCCGTACGGCAGCGGCTCGCCGAACACGGGGTGCGGGCGCTCGCGCTGACGCTGAGCGCGGTGGCGCTGACGGCCGCGGTCCAGCTGACGCAGAACCAGTCGTGGGGCTGCGGGCCGGTGCGGAGCCTCGGAGCCGTACGGGCCGAGGACCCGCTCCCGCTCGCCCTCCTGCGTACCCCGCTGTCGCTGTTCGTGCCCGCGCTGGATCTGCCGGTGTGGGGCGCGCTGGCCCAGATCCTGCTGGTGTTCGGGGTGGCGGAGGTGTGCCTGGGGCGGTGGCGCACGCTCGCGGTGGCGTACGGGGCGACGCTGGCCGGGACGCTGTACGCGCGGATCGGCGTGGCCCTCGGGCCGGGGACGTTCCTGGGGCTGCCCGCCTCGGACGCGCAGGTGGTGGACACCGGCCCGTCGGCGGCGGTCGTCGGGCTCGCGGTGTACGTCTGCCACCGGCGGCGCGCCCGGTTCACCGGGGCGCTGGTGGTCCTCGCGATGGTGGTGGAGGTCCTGGTCAAGGACAACCTGGCGGGCCGTGAGCATCTGGCCGCGATCGCCGCCGTCCTGGTGGTGTGCGGCGTACGGGAGTGGCGCGGGCGGCGGCGCGACGGGAGGGACCGCGGCGGTCAGGACGTGGGGCCGGGCGGCAGCGGGACCCGGTCCGGGGCGCCGCCGATGAGGTCCTGGAACTTCCGGCGGGGCCCGGCCCAGCGCACGTCGTGGTGGTAGGCCCGCAGCATCGCCCGGGAGCGGGCCCGGTGGCGGTGGGGGTAGAAGCGCCGGGCCCAGAGCGAGGTGGGGCGGGCCAGCCGGATCGCGCCGACCAGGGCGACGAACGGGACGAGGGTGCCGAGCACCGCCATCCGCAGTTTGCCCTTGAACAGGGCGATCAGGACGAAGCAGAAGTTGATCACGTACGTCGCGATGAGGCCGAGCCTGCCCTGCTGCTCCTCGTCGGTGACGTCGTCGACGCCGAGCGGGGAGAAGCCGGCCAGGACCAGCAGCACCAGGGAGGCGGTCAGCACCACCACCTCCACGCTCTGGCGGCCCTCCTCGGTCCAGTACACGTCGTCCAGATGCAGGATCAGGGCGAACTCGTCGAGCACCAGACCGGCCCCCACCCCGAAGATCACCGCGAACACCCCGGCGGCCACCCCGTGCCGCCCGCTGGCCACCGCGCCGAACCCGCCGACGACGGAGAGCACGACCCCGGGCACCACGTGGTGGATGTGCACCCCGCCGGGGGTGATGTTGCGGAACGGGCCCTTCCCGGCGCGGATCATGCGGGTGATCGTGCGGGTGATCGCGAAGGTCAGGACGAAGGCGGCCAGCGCGAGGAGCAGCGGCAGTTTGCCCGGTTCCGCGATGTTCTCGTGCCACCAGTGACCCATGCCACCCACTCCCGATACGTCAGGTTTCGCGGCGTTCTGCGTGTTTCGCCCAATCTATCGGTGCGGCCCAGCGACTAGCCTGCGCGCGGTGACCTCCCTGAACAGCCACGGCATACGTTTCGCCTTCGGCACCCTGACCGTGCTGCCGGTCCGGGTGACCCGCTGGGACCGCGCGACCGCCCGCTCCGGCATGCTCTGCGCCCCGCTCGCCGGGCTGGTCGTGGGGCTGCTCGCCGCCGCCCTCGGCTCGCTGTCGCTGCTGGCCGGCTCGGGGCCGCTGCTCGCGGCGGTGGCCTCCGTCGCGGTGCCGGCCGCCCTCACCCGGGGCCTGCATCTGGACGGTCTCGCGGACACGGCGGACGGCCTCGGCAGCGGGAAACCGGCCGAGGACGCACTGCGGATCATGAAGCAGTCCGACATTGGGCCGTTCGGTGTCATCACGCTGCTCCTGGTGCTGCTGGCGCAGGTCGCGGTCCTCTTCGAGCTGTACGGGGAGGGCTGGGCGCACGGGGCCCTCGGCACCGTCGTCGCGGCCGTCGCCGCCCGCCTGGCGCTGACCCTGGCGTCCCGTCAAAGCGTCCCGGCGGCCCGTCCGGAGGGGCTCGGGGCGGCGGTGGCGGGCACGGTGCCGGCCGGGCGGGCGCTGCTCGCGGCGGTGGCGGCGGTGGCGCTGTGCTCGGCGGCGGGCACCTTGTCCGGACCGCTGGGGGCGCTGCACCACGGGCTCGCGGTGCTCGGCGCTCTCGCCGCCGCCGAACTGCTGCTGCGGCACTGCGTGCGGCGGTTCGGCGGGGTCACCGGGGATGTCTTCGGCGGCGTCGAGGAGACCGCGGCGACGGCGGCCCTGGTGGTGCTGGCGCTCGGGGGCTGACGGAGCGGCACTCCCCGCCGGGCGGCCGTTTCCCGACCGCCTTACCGGTCAGAAGGACCGTCGGGAAGACCGCCGCCGTCACGGAGCAGGAACTGCGCGCGTAGGCTCATTCCCGGCACATCGTCGGGGCGTCTACGATGCGCCGGGCACGGTCGGCCCACCCCTCGGCCGGACTCGAACTCAACGGAAGCGAGATTTCACCACCGTGACTGCTCTCACTCTCAGCACTGCCGGTGCGGCGACGCTGCGCGCCGACGCACTCGTCGTCGGCGTCGCCAAGGGCGTCAAGGGACCGGTCCTGGCACCCGGCGCGGAGGCCGTGGACAAGGCGTTCGACGGCAAGCTCGCCGCCGTCCTCGCGACCCTGGGTGCCACCGGTGCCGAGGGCGAACTGACCAAGCTGCCCGCCGCGTCCGGTCTCAAGGCCCCGGTCGTCGTCGCGGTCGGCCTCGGTCCGGTCCCGGACAAGGAGGACGCCTACGACGCCGAGGCGCTTCGCCGCGCGGCGGGCACCGCGGCCCGCGCGCTGTCCGGCTCGAAGAAGGCGGGTTTCGCCCTTCCCGCCGCCTCAGTCGAGGATGCCGCCGCCGTCGCCGAGGGCGCGCTGCTGGGCTCGTACGCCTTCACCGCCTACCAGCGCGGCGAGAACAAGCTGGCCCCGAAGGACGCCAAGTCCAAGGACAGCGGCCCGAAGCAGCCGCTCGCCGAGGTGGCCCTGCTGGGCGGCAAGCCGCGCGACAAGGCCTACAAGGCGGCCGTCGAGCGTGCCCTGGCCCTGGTCGAGGAGATCAACCGGGCCCGCGACCTGATCAACACCCCGCCGAACGACCTGTACCCCGAGTCCTTCGCCGCCGTGGCCACCGCCGCGGGCAAGGAGCACGGCATCAAGGTCCAGGTCCTCGACGAGAAGGCCCTGGTCAAGGGCGGTTACGGCGGCATTCTCGGCGTCGGCCAGGGCTCCACGCACGGCCCGCGCCTGGTGAAGCTCGCCTACACGCACCCGAAGGCGGAGAAGACCCTGGCCCTCGTGGGCAAGGGCATCACCTACGACTCGGGCGGCATCTCGCTCAAGCCGGCCGGTCACAACGAGACGATGAAGTGCGACATGAGCGGCGCCGCCGCCGTGTTCGCCGCCGTCGTCGCGACCGCCCGCCTCGGCCTGAAGGTCAACGTCACCGGCTGGCTGGCACTGGCCGAGAACATGCCGTCCGGCAACGCCACCCGCCCCGGTGACGTGCTGCACATGTACAGCGGCAAGACCGTCGAGGTCCTCAACACCGACGCCGAGGGCCGGCTCGTCCTGGGCGACGCGCTCACCCGTGCCTCGGAGGAGAAGCCCGACGCGATCGTCGACGTGGCGACCCTGACCGGTGCGATGGTGATGGCGCTCGGCAACCGCACCTTCGGCATCATGGCCAACGACGACGCCTTCCGTACGTCGATCCACGAGATCGCCGACGAGGTAGGCGAGGCCTCCTGGCCGATGCCGCTCCCCGCCGACCTGCGCAGGGGCATGGACTCCCCCACCGCCGACATCGCCAACATGGGCGAGCGGATGGGCGGCGGCCTGGTCGCCGGTCTGTTCCTGAAGGAGTTCGTGGGCGAGGGCATCGCCTGGGCGCACCTGGACATCGCGGGCCCGGCCTTCCACGAGGGCGCCCCGTACGGTTACACGCCGAAGGGCGGCACCGGCTCCGCGGTCCGCACCCTGGTGCGGCTCGCCGAGCGCACCGCCGACGGCGACCTGGGCTGAGCGACCAGCCGTGTACGGCCCCGGGCATAGGTCCGGGGCCGTACGTGTTGTCCGTGCGGCACCGGTAAGGAGAGGGCGGGGTTTCGCTCTCGACGAACACCGACCGGATCCGTAGGTATCTACGCAGCAGTAACCCTCCGGAACGGACGATCATCCGTCCCGGACCCGGGCCCCGCGTCCCGCCCACCGTCGACAAGTGCGAAGATGGGTTCTCGGCAGGACAGGGCCCCCACCACAGGGCCGAAGACAAAAGCGGCCGCACACCAGCCGACCGGCCGGTCACACCCCAGCGACGGGGCCCGGCGTACGGCGCACATGCATGGAGGACGTGACGTGGCGAACGACGCCAGCACCGTTTTCGACCTAGTGATCCTCGGCGGTGGCAGTGGCGGTTACGCCGCGGCCCTGCGCGGAGCGCAGCTGGGCCTGGACGTCGCCCTGATCGAGAAGGGCAAGGTCGGCGGTACCTGCCTGCACAACGGCTGCATCCCCACGAAGGCCCTGCTGCACGCGGGCGAGATCGCGGACCAGGCCCGTGAGTCGGCCCAGTTCGGCGTGAAGGCCACCTTCGAGGGCATCGACATGGAGGCCGTCAACAAGTACAAGGACGACGTGATCTCGGGCCTGTACAAGGGTCTCCAGGGTCTCATCGCCTCGCGCAAGGTCCACTACATCGAGGGTGAGGGCAAGCTCTCCTCGCCCACCTCGGTGGACGTGAACGGCCAGCGCGTCCAGGGCCGCCACGTGCTGCTGGCGACCGGCTCCGTGCCGAAGTCCCTGCCCGGCCTGGAGATCGACGGCAACCGGATCATCTCCTCGGACCACGCGCTGAAGATGGACCGCGTCCCGAAGTCGGCGATCGTGCTGGGCGGCGGCGTCATCGGCGTCGAGTTCGCCTCGGCGTGGAAGTCCTTCGGCACCGAGGTCACGATCGTCGAGGGCCTCAAGCACCTCGTCCCGGTCGAGGACGAGAACAGCTCCAAGCTTCTTGAGCGCGCGTTCCGCAAGCGCGGCATCAAGTTCAACCTCGGCACCTTCTTCGACAAGGCCGAGTACACGCAGGACGGCGTCCGTGTGACGCTGGCCGACGGCAAGACCTTCGAGGCGGAGATCCTCCTCGTCGCGATCGGCCGCGGCCCGGTCTCGCAGGGCCTCGGTTACGAGGAGCAGGGCGTCGCGATGGACCGCGGCTATGTCCTGGTCGACGAGTACATGCAGACCAACGTCCCGACGATCTCGGCCGTGGGCGACCTCGTCCCCACCCTCCAGCTCGCCCACGTCGGCTTCGCCGAGGGCATCCTGGTGGCGGAGCGTCTGGCCGGTCTCAAGACCGTCCCGGTCGACTACGACGGCGTGCCCAAGGTGACGTACTGCCACCCCGAGGTCGCCTCCGTCGGCATCACCGAGGCGAAGGCCAAGGAGATCTACGGCGCGGACAAGGTCGTCGCCCTCAAGTACAACCTCGCGGGCAACGGCAAGAGCAAGATCCTGAAGACCGCGGGCGAGATCAAGCTCGTCCAGGTCAAGGACGGTGCCGTGGTCGGCGTCCACATGGTCGGCGACCGCATGGGCGAGCAGGTCGGCGAAGCCCAGCTGATCTACAACTGGGAGGCGCTGCCCGCCGAGGTCGCCCAGCTCATCCACGCACACCCGACGCAGAACGAGGCGATGGGCGAGGCTCACCTGGCGCTGGCCGGCAAGCCCCTCCACGCCCACGACTGATCCCCCGGTCCCGGGCGCGACGACCGACCACTTCCGCATTTTCGTAAGGAGCAACTGAAACCATGTCGGTTTCCGTAACCCTTCCGGCGCTCGGCGAGAGCGTCACCGAGGGCACTGTCACCCGTTGGCTGAAGGCCGAGGGCGAGCGCGTCGAGGCCGACGAGCCGTTGCTCGAGGTCTCGACCGACAAGGTCGACACCGAGATCCCCGCCCCCGCGTCCGGTGTGCTGGCCTCCATCAAGGTCGCCGAGGACGAGACCGTCGAGGTCGGCGCCGAGCTGGCCGTCATCGACGACGGCTCCGGCGCTCCGGCCGAGGCCGCGGCTCCGGCCGCCGAGGAGGCCCCGGCCGCCGAGGCTCCGGCCCCCGCCGCCGAGGAGCCCGCCGCTCCGGCCCAGGAGGCCCCCCGGGCCGAGGCCCCGGCCGCCTCCGGCGGTTCCGCCGAGGGCACCGACGTCACCCTCCCCGCGCTCGGCGAGAGCGTCACCGAGGGCACCGTCACCCGCTGGCTCAAGGAGGTCGGCGAGGAGGTGGCCGAGGACGAGCCGCTGCTCGAGGTCTCCACGGACAAGGTCGACACCGAGATCCCCGCCCCGGTCGCCGGTGTGCTGCTGGAGATCGTGGTCGGCGAGGACGAGACCGCCGAGGTCGGCGCCAAGCTCGCCGTCATCGGCGCCCCGGGCGCGGCTCCGGCCGCCGCTCCGGCGCAGCCCGCCGCCCCGGCCCAGGAGGCCCCGAAGGCCGAGGCCCCCAAGGCCGAGGCGCCGAAGCAGGAGGCCCCCGCGGCTCCCGCCCCGGCTCCGGCCGCTCCGGCTCCGGTCCAGGCCCCGTCGGCTCCGGCCGCCCCGGCCCCGGCGCAGCCCGCCCCCGTCACCCCGGCACCGGCCGCCCAGGCCGCGCCCTCCGGTGACGACGGCGCGTACGTCACGCCGCTGGTCCGCAAGCTCGCGTCCGAGAACAACGTGGACCTGAGCTCGGTCAAGGGCACCGGCGTCGGTGGCCGTATCCGCAAGCAGGACGTCGTCGCCGCCGCGGAGGCCGCCAAGGCCGCCGCAGCCGCTCCGGCGCCCGCCGCTGCTCCGGCCGCCGCCAAGGCGCCGAAGCTGGAGGCCTCCCCGCTGCGCGGTCAGACGGTCAAGATGACCCGCATGCGCAAGGTCATCGGCGACAACATGATGAAGGCCCTGCACTCGCAGGCCCAGCTGACCTCGGTCCTCGAGGTCGACATCACCAAGCTGATGAAGCTGCGGAACCAGGCCAAGGCCGCGTTCGCCGCCCGTGAGGGCGTCAAGCTGTCCCCGATGCCGTTCTTCGTGAAGGCGGCGGCCCAGGCGCTGAAGGCCCACCCGGTCATCAACGCCCGGATCAACGAGGACGAGGGCACCATCACGTACTTCGACTCGGAGAACATCGGCATCGCCGTGGACGCCGAGAAGGGTCTGATGACCCCGGTCATCAAGGGTGCGGGCGACCTGAACATCGCCGGTATCGCCAAGAAGACCGCGGAGCTCGCGGGCAAGGCGCGCGGTGGCGGCCTGACCCCGGACGACATGTCCGGCGCCACCTTCACCATCAGCAACACCGGTTCGCGCGGCGCCCTGTTCGACACCGTCATCGTCCCGCCGAACCAGGCAGCCATCCTGGGCATCGGCGCGACGGTCCGCCGTCCGGTGGTCATCAACCACCCGGACCTCGGCGAGACCATCGCGGTGCGCGACATGACGTACCTCTCGCTCTCCTACGACCACCGTCTGGTGGACGGCGCGGACGCCGCCCGCTACCTGACGTCGGTCAAGGCGATCCTGGAGGCGGGTGAGTTCGAGGTCGAGCTCGGCCTCTGAACGCCCCGGCTGTAACCAGCCTCACCAGCGGCGCCCCCGCCCGGAACCCTTCCGGGCGGGGGCGCCGCCGTATTGTCTAAACACCACGGGCGACCTGCCGCGCCCGTGATGATGTAGGCAGCACCGGTCTGCCCTGAAGGAGCCCTCCATGACCCCGCCCGTCGTCCACTCGCTGCGCGAACAGATCCGCGAGCACATCGTGGAGGGGATCGTCAGCGGGCGCTGGAAGCCGGGTGAGCGGATCGTGGAGCGCCGCATCGCCACCGAGCTGGAGGTCAGCCAGACCCCGGTCCGTGAGGCGCTGCGGGAGCTGGAGACGCTCCGGCTGATCGAGTCGGCCCCCAACAAGGGCGTCCGGGTCCGCAATCTGACCGCCGCCGACCTGGAGGAGAGCTACCCCGTCCGGGCCGGCCTGGAGCAGATCGCGGCCGAGCTGGCGGCCCCCGGCTCGGCCGGGACTGCTCGGCGCTGGAGCCGCACGTGGCCGCGCTGTACGAGGCGGACCGGCTGGCGGACGGCGAGGCCCAGGTGCGGCACACGGTCGGCTTCCACCGGGAGATGGTGCGGGCCGCCGGGAACACGGTGCTGCTGCACACCTGGGAGGGCCTGGGCATCGAGGTGTTCACGGCGCTGTCGATCCGCTGGCTGGGCACGGTGCAGAAGTCGTACGCGGAGGAGCACCAGGCGCTCATCGACGCGTTCCTCGCCGAGGACCCGCAGATCGGGGCCCTGGTGAAGGCGCACGTGCTGGGCTGCGCGCCGCGCGCCTGACGGCTGCCGCGAGCTCCGATCATCTGGCGCGCGGCCTGCTCTTCCGTGCAGGTCAGCGCCCTTTTTGCGCGCTATTTCGCGTCACTCCGTGCCCTGTTTCGAGGCACCCCATGCCACTTTTCTTCGTATCGAGAAGTTTTGCCTTCAATCCTTTGATCGATCATCGATCAGCGTCTTACAGTTCATCTCGCGGGCCCACCGGCCCCATCGCTCTGTCCTGCCAGATAGAGCCTTCTCCACCCCCTCCTCTCCGGAAGGCGGCGATCATGACCGACCCCGTAGGAAAGCTTCCGAGCGAGCTCGACCAGCTCCCGGACCGTGACCCCGAGGAGACCGCCGAATGGGCGGCCTCCCTGGACGCCGTCACCAAGGCTGCCGGCCCGCACCGCGCCGCGTACCTGATGCGCCGCTCGCTGCAGCACGCCGAGGGCGCCGGTCTCGCGCTGCCCAAGCTGCTGGAGACCGATTACGTCAACACCATCCCGACCGCCGCCGAGCCCGCGTTCGACGGCGACCTGGAGATGGAGTCGAAGATCACCGCGTGGAACCGCTGGAACGCGGCCGCGATGGTGACCCGGGGCGCCCGGTACGGGGTGGGCGGCCACATCGCCACCTTCGCATCGGCGGCCTGGCTCTACGAGACCGGCTTCAACCACTTCTTCCGCGGCAAGGAGGGGGACGGCTCCGGCGACCAGCTCTACATCCAGGGCCACGCCTCCCCGGCATCTACGCCCGCGCCTTCCTCGACGGGCGGCTCACCGAGCAGCACCTCGACAACTTCCGCCAGGAGTCCGGTGGCGAGGGCCTGCCCTCCTACCCGCACCCGCGGCGGCTGCCCTGGCTGTGGGAGTTCCCCACCGTGTCGATGGGCCTCGGCCCGCTCTCGGCCATCTACCAGGCGCGCTTCAACCGCTATCTGGCCAACCGCTCCATCAAGGACACCGCCAACTCGCACGTCTGGGCCTTCCTGGGCGACGGCGAGATGGACGAGCCCGAGTCGACCGCCGCCCTGGCCCTCGCGGCCCGTGAGCAGCTCGACAACCTGACCTTCGTCATCAACTGCAACCTGCAGCGCCTCGACGGCCCGGTCCGCGCCAACTTCCGCGTGGTCCAGGAGCTGGAGGCGCAGTTCCGCGGGGCCGGCTGGAACGTCGTCAAGACGCTCTGGGGCAACGCCTGGGACGAGCTGTTCCAGCTGGACACCCAGGGTGCGCTGCTGCGCCGCCTGCGCGAGGTCCCGGACGCGCAGTTCCAGACGTACGCCACCCGCGACGTCGCCTACATCCGCGAGCACTTCTTCGGCACCGAGCCCGCCCTCGTCGAGCTGGCGAAACTGCTCACCGACGCGAAGATCGCCGAGTGCTTCTACACCTCGCGCGGCGGCCACGAGGCCCGCAAGGTCTACGCGGCGTACAAGGCGGCGGTGGAGCACAAGGGCGCGCCGACCGTGATCCTGGCCCAGACGGTCAAGGGCTACACGCTCGGCAAGGGCTTCGAGTCCAAGAACGCCAACCACCAGATGAAGAAGCTGTCGATCGACGAGTTCAAGGGCATGCGCGAGCTGCTCGGCCTCCCGATCCCCGACAGCGCCTTCCAGGACGGTCTGGTCCCCTACGGCCACCCGGGCGCCGACTCCCCCGAGGTCCGCTACCTCCAGGAGCGCCGCGCCGCCCTCGGCGGCCCCGCCCCGGCCCGCCGGCTGCACGCGTCCGCGCCGCTGCCGCAGCCCGAGGAGCGCGCGTTCAAGGCCCTGTACAAGGGGTCCGGCAAGCAGGAGATGGCCACCACCATGGCGTTCGTCCGCCTGGTGAAGGACCTGATGCGGGACAAGGAGACCGGCAGGCGCTGGGTGCCGATCGTCCCGGACGAGGCCCGTACCTTCGGTATGGAGTCGCTGTTCCCGTCGGCCGGCATCTACTCGCCGCTGGGCCAGACGTACGACCCGGTCGACCGCGACCAGCTGATGTACTACAAGGAGGCCAAGGACGGCCAGATCCTCAACGAGGGGATCACCGAGGCCGGCGCCATGGCCGACTTCATCGCCGCCGCCACGTCGTACGCGACGCACGGCGAGACGATGATCCCGTTCTACATCTTCTACTCGATGTTCGGCTGGCAGCGGACCGGCGACCAGATGTGGCAGCTCGCCGACCAGCTCGGCAAGGGCTTCATCGTCGGCGCCACGGCGGGCCGGACGACCCTGACGGGTGAGGGCCTCCAGCACGCGGACGGCCACTCGCACCTGATCGCGGCCACCAACCCGGCCTCGCTCAACTACGACCCGGCGTTCGCGTACGAGGTGGCGGTGATCGTCAAGGACGGTCTGCGCCGGATGTACGGCCCCGACGCCGAGGACGTCTTCTACTACCTGACGGTCTACAACGAGCCGAAGCCCCAGCCCGCGATGCCCGAGGGCGTCGAGGAGGGCATCGTCAAGGGCCTGTACCGCTTCAAGGAGGGCACGCCCGCGACGGCGGACGCGCCGCGCCTCCAGCTGCTGGCCTCCGGTACGGCGATCCACTGGGCCCTGGAGGCCCAGGAGTTGCTGGCCGCCGACTGGGGTGTCACGGCCGACGTCTGGTCCGCCACCTCGTGGGGCGAGCTGCGCCGCGACGCGCTCGCGGCCGACGAGGCGCTGCTCCGCGGCGAGGTGCAGGTCCCGTACGTGACGCAGGCGCTCTCCGGCGCCCCGGGCCCGGTGCTCGCGGTCAGCGACTGGATGCGCCAGGTCCCGGACCAGATCAGCCAGTGGGTGGAGCAGGACTGGTCCTCGCTCGGCACGGACGGCTTCGGCCTCTCCGACACCCGCGACGCGGCCCGCCGCCACTTCGGCGTCGACGCCCGGTCGATCGTGGTGGCCTCGCTGGCCCAGCTCGCCAAGCGCGGCGAGGTACCGGCCTCGGCCGTCAAGGAGGCCCGGGAGCGCTACGGCCTCTGAGCCGTCGGCGTGACCTGACCCCCGGTCGCCGGGGCGGAAGTGCCCGACAGCGCTTCCGCCCCGGCGGCCGGGGTTTTCGCCGCCGTCACAATGGGCCCATGCGCGCTGCCCGGCTGATCAAGATGGTGCTGCTCCTGCAGGCCCGCCCCGCGATGACCGCCGCCGAGCTGGCGGCCGAGCTGGAGGTGTCGGAGCGTACGGTCACCCGGGACGCGCAGGCGCTGTCCGACGCGGGCGTCCCGGTGTACGCGGAGCGCGGCCGGGCCGGCGGCTACCGGCTCGTCGGCGGCTACCGCACCCGGCTGACCGGTCTCGCCCGGGACGAGGCGGAGGCGCTGTTCCTCTCCGGGCTGCCCGCCGCGCTGCGCGAGATGGGCCTGGAGGACGCGGCGTCGGCCGCCCGCCTCAAGGTGTCGGCGGCGCTCATGCCCTCCCTGCGCGACGCCTCGTCCTCCGCCGCCCGCCGCTTCCACCTGGACGCGCCCTCCTGGTACCACGAGCCGGAGACCCCCGACCTGTTGCCCGCGATCGCCGACGCGGTCTGGGACGACCGGCTGCTGCGGGTCCGCTACCGCCGGGGCGGGGGCCGCGACCACGCCGGTACGGAGGTGGCGCGGGAGCTCGCTCCGTACGGGCTCGTGCTCAAGGCCGGTGTCTGGTATCTCTGCGCCCGGGCGGGCGAGGACTTCCGGGTCTACCGGATCGACCGGTTCACCGCCGTGGAGGCGGCCGACGAGCGTTTCGAGCGGGACGAGAGCTTCGACCTGGCCGGGTTCTGGGCGGAGCGGGCCGCCGGTTTCGCCCGGTCCCTGCTGCGTACCGAGGTGACCGTACGGGTGTCCGAGCGCGGCGGGCGGATGCTCGCGTACGCCGGTGACCGGGCGGCGGCCGCGGCGGCGCTCGCGGAGGCCTCGGAGCCGGGCCCGGACGGGTGGCGGACGCTGACGCTGCCGGTGGAATCCCTGGATGTGGCGTACGGCCAGCTGCTGGCACTGGGGCCCGAGTTGGAGGTGCTGGCACCCGAGGAGCTGCGGGCGCGGTTCACCGAAGCGGCCGAACGCCTGCGCGAGTTGTATCGCTGAAAGGCTTCAATTCGGTGTCTGCGCGTGCGGGAGCCCCCGGCAGGCTGGATGCTGGACCCGTGATGGACGAAACGGAATTCTGGGAGATCATCGACAGCACCCGCGAGGCCGCCGACGGCGACCCCGAGGACCATGCCGACCTGCTGGTGGAACGGCTGACGCAGCTCGATCCCGATTCCGTGCTGGACTTCGCCCGGCACTTCGAGGCCCGCTACAACCGCGCCTACGCCTGGGACCTGTGGGGGGCCGCGGCCGTGCTGCTGGGCGGGGCGAGCGACGACGCCTTCGACTGGTTCCGCTGCTGGCTGATCGGCCAGGGCCGGGAGGTCTTCGAGGGGGCGCTGCACGATCCGGACGCCCTGGCGGAGCTGCTGGACGACTTCGACGAAGAGATCGACGGGGACGGCGAGGAGCTGGGCTACGCCGCCGACGAGGCGTACGAGCAGCTCACCGGGGTGGTCGCACCGGACCTGGGGCTGCCGCCGCAGCCCGCCGAGCCGCTGGGCTCGCCCGTCGACTTCGAGGACGAGGAGGCGCTCGCCGCCCGCTTCCCCGAGCTGTGGGGCCGCTTCGGGCCGCGGTGATGACCGGCGCTCAGGCGGGGCCGAGCGAGCGGCCCATGCAGACGTCGTCGACGTAAGCCCCGTTCAGGAAGAACTCCCCGGGAAGCACCCCTTCGACGGCGAAGCCCTCGGAGGCGTAGAGCGCGCGGGCGGGGGTGTTGTGGCCGAGCACCCGCAGCGTGATCCGGTTGGCGCCCTGGCGGCGGGCCTCGGCGCACGCGGCCCGCACCAGGGTCCGCCCCACCCCGGCCCCGCGCGCCCAGGTCGCCACGGCGAGCCCCCGTATCTGGCGGACGTGGGCGTTGGAGGCGAGCGGGGTGGGCGGGACGAGCCGGATGTACCCGGCGATGCCCACCTGCCCCTCAGCCGTCTCCGCCTCCACCACGAGGAAGTCCTCCGGCCCGTGGCCCGCGTCGAAGAAGGGCTCGTACGGGGGCACCGGCCTCGGCAGGACCGCGTGCAGCGTCGACCAGGTGGACCGGTCGAGCTCGGCGAGCGCGTCGTCGTCGGCGAGTACGGCGGGGCGGACGGAGCGGAGTACGGGGGCGACCATGGGGTCACTGTGTCATGGGGTGTTCCCCGTGTTCGAGGCGTTTCATGGGGCAGGATGGGCCCATGCCGAGCTCCCGTATCGCCGTCAGCGGATCGTCCGGACTCATCGGAGCGGCGCTGGTGCGCTCGCTGCGCGCCGACGGGCACGAGGTGGCCCGCCTGGTGCGCCGGCCCGCCAGAACGGGCGACGAGGTCGAGTGGGACCCCCAGCGGGGTTACGTGGACGTCGCCGGCCTCGTCGGCTGCGACGCGATCGTGCACCTGGCCGGGGCCGGAGTGGGCGACCACCGCTGGACCGAGGAGTACAAGCGGGAGATCCGGGACAGCCGCGTCCTGGGGACCGCCGCCGTCGCCGAGGCCGTCGCCTCGCTCGACACCCCGCCCCGGGTCCTGCTCTCCGGGTCCGCCATCGGCTTCTACGGCGACACGGGAAGCTCCCCCGTCGACGAGGGCGCGCCGCCCGGGGACGGGTTCCTGCCGTCGGTCTGCGAGGAGTGGGAGGCGGCCACCGCCGCCGCCGAGGAGGCGGGGGTGCGTACCGTGCACGCCCGGACCGGCCTGGTCGTCGGCCGCGAGGGCGGTGCCTGGGGGCGGCTCTTCCCGCTGTTCAAGGCGGGTCTGGGCGGGAAGCTGGGCAGTGGCCGCCAGTACTGGAGCTTCATCGCCCTGCATGACCATGTCGCGGCGCTGCGCCACATCCTGGACACCGAGTCGCTGACCGGTCCGGTGAACCTGACCGGACCGAGGCCGGTCACCAACGCCGAGGTGACCGCCGCCATGGGCCGGGTACTGCGCCGTCCCACGCTGTTCCCCGCGCCGGCGCCCGCGCTGAGGCTCGTACTCGGGGAGTTCGCGGAGGACGTGCTGGGCAGTCAGCGGGTGATCCCGGCGAAGCTGCTGGACTCCGGATTCTCGTTCGCCTTCCCCGACATCGACGGGGCGATCCGCGCCGCGCTGCGCTGAGCCGGACTCAGAACGGCCCGGAATCGCACCTATGGGGTGATCTGCGCCTAAGGTTCTGACGGACGGAATTCCTCGGGACCCAGGAGGGATGTCATGGGCGACTACGTCCTGGTGCATGGGGCCATGCACGGTGGATGGTGCTGGCGCTTCGTGCGCGACCTGCTCTCCCGGGCCGGCCACCGGGTGTTCACGCCGAGCCTGACCGGGCAGGGCGAGCACCGTCACCTTCTCGGCCCGGACGTCGGCATCGCCACGCACGTGCAGGATGTGGCCGGTCTCCTCCACTACGAGGATCTCGACGGGGCGCACCTGGTCCTGCACAGTTACGCCGGCGTCCTGGCGGGCCCGGTGGCCGAGCGGGCGGCCGGGCGGCTCGCCTCGGTCACCTTCCTCGGGGCGTTCGTGGTCCGGCCCGGCGAGTGTCTGCTGGACGTCGAACCGCCCGAGACGGCGGACCGGTACCGCGCCCTGGCCGCCGCGGAGGGCGAGGGCCGGTATCTGCCGGCCGACGCCTCCTTCCTCACCCAGTGGGGCATCACGGACGAAGCCCTGCGGGCCTGGGCGGCTCCCCGGCTGACCGACTTCCCGATGCGCTGCCAGACCGACGCCGTCGACTTCGATCCCGGCCCGCTCGCCGGGCTTCCGACGGCCTACGTGCAGCACACCCGGCCGCCGCTCCCCAGCCTCGAACCGTCCCTGGAGAGAGCGCGGGCCCACGGCTGGGACATCCACTCCGTCCCGGCCGGCCACGACATGATGCTCGAAGCTCCGGAGACCACGACGCGTCTGCTGACCCGCATCACCGAGCGCGGAGAACCCGGCGCACCGCCAGGGCCGTAGGCCGCTCGGCCGCCCGGGAGTCCCGTGTGCGACCCCGTGCCCCGGTGCTCCCCGGCGCGCGTCTGACCCAGTATCAGCCATCCTCCTAGCCTCGATGCGAACTCCGGCTTTCCGGGGACCTGTTGGGGGCAAGAACCCCCACCAGTCGCACCGACTCGGGGAGGGGCTCGTGCGCAGCACGGCACATCACGCAGACGTGATCATCATCGGGGCCGGAGTAGCCGGCCTGTCAGCGGCCCACCTGCTGACCGGGGCGGGGCTCGGCGTCAGTGTTCTGGAGGCCGCGCCCCGGGTGGGCGGCCGGCTCGCCACTGACACGGTGGACGGGTTCCGGCTCGACCGCATCGGCCCGCTGCTCTGCACCTCCTGGCCCGAGCTGACCGGCACCCCGGGGCTCGGGGCCCCGGGGCTGCGGGAGTTCGCGCCGGGGGTCCTGGTCCACAGCGAGGGCCGTCGCCATCTCACCGGCGACATACGGAGCGCGAGGGGCGCACTCAGGGCGGCACGCACCCGATCGAGCGCCCCCTGGACCCACCGCGCCCCCCGCACGCCCCGCGCTCTCCGCGCTTCCGGGGTTTACGGGGCGTCTGCGGCCTCCGGCACCGCCGGTTCGGCACAGAGCGTGTCCGGGCTTGAGCTGGGCACTCCGGCGCGCGGCGGCGGCCGGGGCGGCGTGGTGACCGGCGCGATCGACCGGGCCCGGCTGGGCGCGGCGCTGCACCGGCTGGCTCTCACCCCGGAGGCCCGGCTGCTGGCCCGCCCGGAGCGGTCGGCGGCCGAGGCCCTGGCCGGGGTGGGGCTGCCCGGCCGTACGGTGGAGGGCATCCTGCGCCCGCTGCTGGCCGCGCTGCTCAGCGACCCCGCCCTCACCACGTCGAGCCGGTCCGCCGATCTGGCGCTGCGGGACTACGCGCGCGGCGGCCTGTGCGTACCGGCGGGCGGATCGGCCGCGCTGCCGGACCTGCTGGCGGCCGCGCTGCCACCCGGCACGGTCCGGACCGGGGTGCATGTGACGGCCGCCGGCATCACTTCCGTACGCACCAAGGAGCACGGCGAACTGGGGTGCCGCTCCCTGCTGCTGGCGACCGGGGCGGGGGCCGCGGCCGAGCTGCTGCCCGGGCTGCGGGTGCCGGCCTTCCGCCCGGTGACGGTCCTTCACCACACCGCGCCCGCCCCGCCGCCCACGGGCAGGTCGCTGGTGCTGGACGGCGACCGGTCGGGCCCGGTGGCGTACACCTCCGTGATGAGCGAGGTCGACCCCTCGCGCGCGCCGGAGGGCCGGGCGCTGATCACCTCGACGGTGCTCGGGACCCCGCCGCCGGACCTGGACCGTTCGGTCCGGGCGCATCTGGCGGCGCTGTACGGCGTGCCGACGGACGGCTGGGAGCTGCTGGCGGCCCACCACGACCCGGAGGCGGTGCCCGCGATGCAGACCCCGCACGATCCGCGCCGCCCGGTGCGGGTGCTGGCCGGGCTGTACGTGTGCGGCGACCACCGCGACACGAGCACGGTCCAGGGCGCGCTGCACTCGGGCCGCCGGGCGGCCGGGGCGATCCTCACCGACCTGGGTGTCCGGGGTGCGCAGGAGGGGAGCCTGCCCCGGGCCGCGTGAGCCCGGGGCCTGCCGGGTTCAGCCGAGGGCCGCGACCCGGTCGCGGTAGCCGCGTACGGCGACCGCGTCCCGGTAGGGCTCCAGGCTGCGCTCGAAGGCGCGGACGTATTCCGTGGCGCGCACCGAGCGCATCTCGGCGGCCTGCTGGGCCGCCTCCGCACCGAGCTGGCAGGCCTGCTCCAGCTCACCGAGGCCGAGGCGGGCCGAGGCGAGGACCACCCGGCAGAACAGCCTGCTGCGGGCGTACGCCGGGGCGCGCAGCGCGAGCGACCGCTCGGCGTGCTGGGCGGCGGCCCGGTACTGCTGGAGGTCGCGGTGGCAGTGGCCGAGCTCGTCGGCGAGCTGCGCCTCGTCGAAGGTACGGGCCCAGTGCGGCGCCTCGTCGCCGGGGCGCGCGGTCTCCAGGGCGTGTTCGGCGCGGGTCAGCGCGGCGGTGCAGGAGCGGGCCTCGCCGAGCACCGCGTGGCCGCGCGCCTCGACGGCGTGCAGCAGTGCCTGGACGAGGGGCGGGGCGGCCGAGCCGATGCCCTGCTGGGCGACGCGGGCGAGCTGGACGGCTTCCCTGCCGTGGCCCAGATAGACCGCCTGCCGGCTCATCGTGAGCAGCACGTAGGCGCCGTAACCGCGGTCCCCGGCGGCCTGGGCGAGCCGGAGCGCCTGGACGAAGTACCGCTGGGCGAGGCCGTGGGCGGCGATGTCGTACGAGGTCCAGCCGGCCAGCCGGGTCAGATCGGCGACCGCGGCGAACAGCCGCCGCCCGGTGGTCTCGCCGTACGTGCCCCGGAGCATCGGCTCCGCCTCGTGCTCCAGATACCGCACGAGGGCCTGCCGGGCGTGCCCGCCGCCGTAGGCGTGGTCCAGGGTGCGGAAGAGTTCGCCGACCGAGCGCAGCGCGGCGACGTCCCCCGTGCCGACCCGCTGGCCGGGACCGCGGTCCGTCTGGCGCTGGCGCGGGACCGCGGGCAACGCCCCGGCCCCGGGGTGCGCCCCGGCGGCGGGCGGGTGCGTGACGGGCGGGTGCGTGGCGGCGGGCCCCGACGGGGTGGGCCGGTGCGGTCCGGCCGGCGGGCGCGCCAGGGTGCGGGCCTCGGTGCGCGGCGCCCCGTCCGTACGCCCCGGATCCCTGCGCCCGGCAGCCGTGCCCCCGGCCTCTCCCCCGGCGCGGCGGGCGGCTCCGCCGTCCCGGGTCACCCATTCGTCGGCCCGGCCGATCAGCCAGTCGCGGCTGGGGACGACGAGTCCGGCGGGCGTGAAGGCGATCTTGCGCAGCTCCGTGTGCGTACCGGAGTCCTTGCGCCACAGACCGCTGACGATGTCGACCGCCTCGGCGGGGGTGGCCGCGAACTCCAGTCCCGCGTAGACGGGCGCGCAGGCGTCGAGCCCGAGATCCTGCGCGGAGAGCCGCCGGCCGAGCCGCCGGGTGAACACCTCGGCGATGAGCGCGGGGGTGGTGCCGCGCGGCTGCTGCCCCCGCAGCCAGCGGGTGACCGAGGTCTTGTCGTACCGCAGGTCGAGGCCGTGTTCGAGGCCGAGCTGATCGACCCGGCGAGCGAGGCCCGCGTGGGAGAACCCGGCTTCCGCGATGAGTGAGGCGAGTCGGCGGTTGGGCGTGCGCTGCGAGGGTCGTTCCGACATCAGCTGTACGGTCTCCTGCCTTCGGGGCCGGCCGGGCAGCCCTCATGGGAACGGCGCGAATTTAGCGGCCACCGGGGCGGTCACCGCCACCCTTTGCTCCACGTTCATCCGATCGTGTGAGGATTCCGGACAGAGCTGACGGAAACGCCCGACCCATGAGTGCGCGACCGGCGTGCGCGCGGAACAGCCTTTCCACCTGCCGGAGGGCTGTTCGGGCGACGGTCGTACAGTGGATGGGGGCGCGATCAGTGCAGGGCACCGTCATCCCGGGGACACCCCTCCGGGCCTGCGGGGCCCACAGAGGGAGGCATCGGTGAGCGAGCTGCGGTTCGTCCGTCTGGGCTTCGGCGAACAGGCCGTCGCGTACACGGAGGCCTGGCAGAAGCAGCGCGAGGTGCACGCGGACCGGTTCGAGGACCGGGTGCCGGACACGTGTCTGCTCCTGGAACATCCACCCGTCTACACCGCGGGGCGTCGCACGGCCGACAGCGAGCGTCCGCTCGACGGCACCCCCGTCATCGACGTGGACCGGGGCGGGAAGATCACCTGGCACGGTCCGGGCCAGCTCGTCGGCTACCCGATCCAGAAGCTGCCGCGTCCGGTCGACGTCGTCGCGCACGTGCGGCGGCTGGAGGACGCGCTCATCCGCACGGCCGCCGACTTCGGCGTGGAGACCTCCCGGGTCGAGGGCCGCAGCGGGGTCTGGGTGCTCGGCGACCCGGTCGAGCAGCGCCCGGCGCTGGGCGGGCTCTCGCTGGACTTCGACCCGAGGCTCCAGGACGAGGAGTTCGACCCGCGGCTGAACGGCCCGGAGTACGCCCCGTCCAACGCGGGCCAGCGCCGCGAGGACCGCAAGCTGGCCGCGATCGGCATCCGGGTCGCCAAGGGCGTCACGATGCACGGCTTCGCGCTCAACGTGAACCCGGACAACACCTGGTTCGACCGGATCGTCCCGTGCGGCATCCGGGACGCCGGGGTCACCTCGCTCTCGGGCGAGCTGGGCCGGGAGATCACGATCGAGGAGGTGCTGCCGGTCGTCGAGAAGCATCTGCGGGACATCCTGGAGAACGCGGACCTCGCACCGCGCGAGATCGAGCGGCCCCAGGCTTCGGTCCCGGCGCCGCCGCAGGCTTCGGTCCCGGCGTGAGAAGCCACGGCCGTACGGTCCCGCCCGGGAGCCACGGCCGTACCCACCAGTAGCCCGGCCATCGCCATCGGCCGGGGAATAGGCCCCGTCGGCCGCAGGTTGGCCAGACGTAAGGCCGTTCGATGTAGGGGCGTACCCTGGTGTTCGCCGAAGAATCCCAAGTGAATCCCTCGCGCAACGCTCGCGCATCCCACGCGAACCCGACGCGAATCCAACGCAGCAGAGAGCAAAGGGGAGCCGGAGTGTCCGCTGTCGCACCCGACGGGCGCAAGATGCTGCGCCTGGAGGTCCGGAACAGCCAGACCCCCATCGAGCGCAAGCCCGAGTGGATCAAAACGCGGGCGAAGATGGGCCCCGAGTACAAGCAGCTGCAGCAGCTGGTGAAGGGCGAGGGCCTGCACACGGTCTGCCAGGAGGCGGGCTGTCCCAACATCTTCGAGTGCTGGGAGGACCGCGAGGCCACCTTCCTCATCGGCGGCGACCAGTGCACCCGGCGCTGTGACTTCTGCCAGATCGACACCGGCAAGCCGCAGGCGCTGGACCGTGACGAGCCCCGCCGCGTCGGCGAGTCCGTCGTCACGATGGACCTGAACTACGCCACCATCACCGGCGTCGCCCGCGACGACCTGGAGGACGGCGGCGCCTGGCTGTACGCGGAGACCGTCCGCCAGATCCACACGCTCACCGCGGAGCGGGAGGCCGGCGCGACCAAGGTCGAGCTGCTGATCCCCGACTTCAACGCGGAGCCCGAGCAGCTCGCCGAGGTCTTCTCCTCGCGCCCCGAGGTGCTCGCGCACAACGTGGAGACGGTGCCGCGGATCTTCAAGCGGATCCGCCCCGGCTTCCGTTACGAGCGTTCGCTGGAGGTCATCACCCGGGCCCGCGAGGCCGGTCTGGTGACCAAGTCGAACCTGATCCTCGGCATGGGCGAGACCCGCGAGGAAGTCAGCGAGGCGCTCCAGGACCTGTACGACGCGGGTTGCGAGCTCATCACGATCACGCAGTACCTGCGCCCCTCCGTGCGGCACCACCCGGTCGAGCGCTGGGTGAAGCCGATGGAGTTCGTCGAGCTGAAGGACGAGGCCGACGCGATCGGCTACTCCGGCGTGATGTCGGGTCCGCTGGTGCGGTCCTCGTACCGCGCGGGGCGCCTCTTCCAGCAGGCGATGGACGCGCGCGGTGCCGCCGCCGGGACCGTCCAGGCCGCCCAGGCCGTGTGAATCCGCTCACGAGCGGCCACCACGGCCCCGCCGCATGACCGAAGCGGTCCGGACGCTCCCCGCAGGTGAGGGACGCGTACGGACCGCTTCGGCGTGCGCGGCACCGGAATCAAGGCTTCATTGGTGTTTGACCGCCCGGTCACGCGCTGGTAACACCGAGCAGTGACCCTGGATACACGTGCGGCAGCGACTCCAGCAGCCGCCGCCGTCACGGCTTCCCGCACTCATCCGCGCCACCGGGCGCATCCATTCCGAGGGGAAACACCACGATGCAGGCCGCACCGGTCCGCGCCCACGCCCTTCCGTCCGTCACCACCGCCCTGCGCGCCGTCGAGTCGCTGCTGCTGAGCAGCGGCCAGCGCACCGCCCGCCGCAACGCCTGGACGGCCGTCCTGGAGGACCGCCGCCGCGCCAAGGACCGGGTGGAGGCCCAGCACGTGCTGGACGCGGTGTCCGGCCACCGCTCCTAGGCGGCTCCTCCCGTCCCGGGGCCGTCCCGGGGTCGCTCGCGCGTACCCGGACCGCTCCCACGTTCCTGGGGCGCTCACTCGCCACGTAAACTTCAGTACATGGCGAGGAAGGCAAAAACTGAAGGCGCGGACAGCGCCGAGAACGCGGGGCGACTCAAGCAGATCGCCCTGACCTACAAGATGACCAGGCGGACCGACAGCAAGATCGGTCTTGTCGTCGCGGGTGTCGGAATCCTCACGTTCGGTGTCCTCCTCGGCATCGGCTTCGCGATCGGCCACCCGGTCTATCTGGGCATCCTGGGCTTCGTCCTGGCCGTCCTCGCGATGGCGATCGTCTTCGGCCGACGCGCCGAGCGGGCGGCCTTCGGTCAGATGGAGGGCCAGCCCGGAGCGGCGGCCGCCGTCCTGGACCGGATCGGACGCGGCTGGACGACCACCCCCGCGGTGGCGATGAACCGCAGCCAGGACGTCGTCCACCGGGCGGTCGGCAAGGCCGGCATCGTCCTGGTCGCCGAGGGCAACCCGAACCGGGTGAAGGGCCTGCTGGCGGCCGAGAAGAAGAAGATGGCCCGCATCGTGGTGGACGTGCCGGTGCACGACATCATCGTCGGCAACGGCGAGGGCCAGGTGCCCCTGAAGAAGGTCCGCACCAAGATGCTGAAGCTCCCCCGCGTCCTGACCGGCCCGCAGGTGACCTCCACCAACGACCGGCTGCGCGCGATGGGCGACCTGATGAGCAACATGCCGCTGCCGAAGGGCCCGATGCCGAAGGGCATGCGGATGCCGCGCGGCGGAAAGATGCGCTGACCGCGACCTACGCAAACGGGGCGGCCCCAGGACCTTCGCGGGTCCGGGGCCGCCCCGTTTCTCATGTCCGTGCGGTCCGTACGGTTCGTACGATCCGCGCGGGAGGTCACATCCGGATCTGGACGGAGCGCGACAGCCGGTCGTGCAGGCCGCGCCCGTCGCGGTCCCAGACGAGCGCGGGGATGACGAGCAGGAGCAGTACGGTCCGCACGGCGACGCGCACGAACCCGAGCCGCCCGCCGTCGTCGGCGATCACGCGCACGCCCAGCAGCCGCTTCCCGGGCGTGCAGCCGACGGTGCCGACGGTCAGCAGGCTCATCACGAGGAAGATCCCGAGGGCCCAGTTGCCCGCCGCCTGCTGGTCACCGCGAGCGAACAGCCCGTATGCGATCAGCATGCAGAGGGTCCAGTCGATGAAGATGGCTCCGAAGCGCCGGCCGAGCGGCGCGATCGAGCCGGGCCCTTCCTCGGGCAGCCCGAGGCCCTTGCCCCGGTAGCCGAAGTCGGCGCCCATCTCCTCGGCGGCCGCGCGGGGCCCCGAGAGCCACGATCCGATTGCTTGCCTGTTGTCCACCCGTCCACGGTACTGCGCCCGGGTTTGGGCCCGGCCGGGCGGGGCACGGAAACAGCCGCACGGAAACCGCCGCTGAGATGCCGCCCACCACCGCCCCGGTTAACTTGGGCGAAACAAATGGGTCACGCTTGAGAAATCGAGCCTGCCTATGGTCGGGTCCAGCGTGCGCCACCGCACTGGCCGCACCACGAGCTACACAACCCCCGCCCCTCCCGGGTCGGGAGGAGGAGGAGTTGGATGTTCCAGAACGCCGACGAAGTGCAGAAGTACGTAGCGGACAACGACGTCAAGTTCATCGATGTCCGGTTCTGCGACCTGCCCGGGGTGATGCAGCACTTCACGATCCCGGCAGCGTCCTTCGACCCGGCCGAGGAACTGGCCTTCGACGGTTCGTCGATCCGCGGCTTCCAGGCCATCCACGAGTCGGACATGGCGCTGCGCGCGGACCTGTCGACGGCTCGGGTGGACCCCTTCCGCCGCGACAAGACCATCAACATCAACTTCTTCATCCACGACCCGATCACCGGCGAGCAGTACAGCCGTGACCCGCGCAACATCGCCAAGAAGGCCGAGGCCTACCTCGCCTCGACCGGCATCGCGGACACCGCGTACTTCGGCCCGGAGGCCGAGTTCTACGTCTTCGACAACGTCCGCTTCCAGACGTCGGCGAACGAGAGCTTCTACCACATCGACTCCGAGGCCGGCGCCTGGAACACCGGTGCGGTCGAGAACAACCGGGGTTACAAGGTCCGCTACAAGGGCGGCTACTTCCCGGCCCCGCCGGTGGACCACTTCGCCGACCTGCGGGCCGAGATCTCCCTGGAGCTGGACAAGAACGGCCTCCAGGTCGAGCGCCAGCACCACGAGGTCGGCACGGCCGGCCAGGCGGAGATCAACTACAAGTTCAACACGCTGCTCGCCGCGGCCGACGACCTGATGCTCTTCAAGTACATCGTGAAGAACGTCGCCTGGCGCAACGGCAAGACCGCGACCTTCATGCCGAAGCCGATCTTCGGCGACAACGGCTCGGGCATGCACGTGCACCAGTCGCTGTGGCAGGGCGGCTCGCCGCTCTTCTACGACGAGCAGGGTTACGCCGGCCTCTCGGACACCGCCCGCTACTACATCGGCGGCATCCTGAAGCACGCCCCGTCGCTGCTGGCCTTCACCAACCCGACGGTGAACTCCTACCACCGCCTGGTCCCCGGCTTCGAGGCCCCGGTCAACATGGTGTACTCGCAGCGCAACCGCTCCGCCGCGATGCGCATCCCGATCACCGGCTCGAACCCGAAGGCCAAGCGCGTCGAGTTCCGCGCCCCGGACCCGTCCTCCAACCCGTACCTCGCGTTCTCCGCGCTGCTGATGGCGGGCCTGGACGGCGTCAAGAACAAGATCGAGCCGGCCGAGCCGATCGACAAGGACCTCTACGAGCTGGCTCCCGAGGAGCACGCCAACGTCCAGCAGGTCCCGACGTCCCTCCCGGCCGTGCTCGACGCCCTGGAGGCGGACAACGAGTACCTCCAGGCGGGCGGCGTCTTCACGTCCGACCTGATCGAGACCTGGATCGACTACAAGCGCACGAACGAGATCGCCCCGATCCAGCTGCGTCCGCACCCGCACGAGTTCGAGCTGTACTTCGACATCTAGGAAGACCTTTCGGGGCCTCCGCGCTCCGAAACACGTGGGCCGCCCCCTCCCGCTGGAGGGGGCGGCCCACGGCCGTACGGTCTCCTGGCGGGCGGCCGAGCTACGACGTGGTCGCCCTGCTTTTCCAGCGGGACGTCCTCACCGCAGCAGCGGCCGCGCCCGTCCCGCCCAGTACTCGTCCGCCGTGATGCCCAGCAGGACCACGTCGTGGTACGTGCCCGCGAAGTACTCGTGCTGGCGCAGGCGGCCCTCCTCCACGAAGCCGAGTTTGCGGTACAGGGCGAGGGAGGCGTCGTTGAAGGCGTAGACCTCCACCTCGCACTTGTGGCAGCGCTGTTCGGCGAACATGTAGGTGAGGATCAGTTCGGTGGCCTCGGCGGCGAAGCCCTGGCGGCGGTGTTCGCGGGTGACCTCGATGCCCGTGCGGAAGCGGCCCGCCCGGGTGTCCGTCTCGCCGACCGACACCGCGCCGACGAAGGCGTGCTCGAAGCGGGTCTCGATGACCAGTTGGTACGAGGCCGGGTTGGGGGTGCGGCCCGCGCGCTCGGCGGCCCAGGCGCGGAAGCTCTCGTCCGAGCGCGGAGGTTCGACCACGTCGGCGTTGCGGGCGTCCACGGTGTGCAGGGCCAGGGCCCGGAAGCCCTCCCAGTCCTGGGGTTCGATGCCTCGCAGGCGTACTCGCTCGCCGGTCCACAGGTCGGTCATCTCGCTCCAGCCGGGGGGAAGGGTCGGGGCAGGTCGATCGGGCGGTCAGGTTACGTGGGCTGCGATCGTCCTCGCGCAGGCCAGGGACTCCATGTGTGTCGTGTCCACTTCCAGGTCGTACGACACCCCTCGGTGCACCTTCTCCGCCTGTCCTGCGGCCATGCCCCTCGGGCGGTCCCCGCGCGCGATCTCGCGGGCCTCGGCCACCTCGCTCGCGCACCGGACGCCCACCCACAGGACGTTCAGGCCCGTCAGCGCCTTCCGCCACGGCTCCTGGGAGGCGGGGCCGCTGAGGAACACGTCGTCGATGATGACCTTCGCACCCGCCCGGGCCGTCGCGGCCACGCCCTCGCGCCAGGCCGCCTCCAGTCTCCGGAACTCCTCGCCGATGGCCACACCGCCGTCCTCGGCGAACGCGATGCCCGCGTCCGTCGTGCGCAGGGACGCGGGCAGGGAGTCCACGAAGGTGTCGATCGCGGCGGCGAGCCACGGGGTCGGCAGTTCCGCCTGGAGGCAGCGGACGATGCCGGACTTGCCGGAGCTGGAGCCGCCGTTCAGCACGATCACCTGGGTTGTCACCCGGACACGGTAGAAGCAACGCGTGCGGTCGTCGACGTGTTTTCGGGCGGACGTCGCGGAGGTCTAGGTGAACGCCTGCCGCTGGAGACCGTCGAGCAGGGCTTGCAGGCCGAGTTCGAAGCTCTCCTCGGGTGATGCGGCGTATCCGGCCGCAGCGGTTTCCAGGCGGGCGCGCAGGCGTGGATGGCGCATGGCGATCTCCTGGGCCTTGCCCATGGCCTCATCGATCTGCGCCTTCGCCGCGGTGTCACCCTGATCCAGTTTGCGGGTGACCGAGGCGTGCGCCGCCGCGCCCGCGGCGTTGCCCAGGGCGTAGGTGAACAGGGCCGTGGCGGCTCGGTCGGCCTGGTCGGAGGTGAAGCCGGCGACCTCGTGCACGGCCAGACTGTGGTCGTCGTGCCGGGCCTTGTTCTCCCCGTAGAGGACGTGCGCGGCAAACGCCTGCACCAGCCAGGGGTGGCGCAGGAACATCGCGTACAGGTCGGTGGTCATGGTGGTGGCCGTGGCGCGCCAGCCGGCTGCGTCGGCCTCCGGGAGCTCCAGCTCGCCCCATACGTGGTCGGTGGCGAGCAGCACGAGCCGGTCCTTGCCCTTGACGTGCCAGTACACCGCGGTGGCCGCGGAGCCCAGTTGCTTGCCGAGAGCCCGCATGTTCAAGCCTTCGAGGCCGTCGGCGTCCAGCAGCTCGACGGCGGTGCGGACGATCTGATCACGGGTGAGGGTGTCACGGGCCATGACCTCACGATAGGCGTCGCCTTGCACATAGTTCAAGAAAGGTATTGCACAGCGTTCAAGTCGCGGGCTACGGTTCACCCGTCACCGAGTTGAACTTAGTGCAATTCAAAGGAGCGCACCATGAACGTCCTTGCCGCCACGATGCAGTTGCTGGTCGCCGTAGCGTTCCTCAGCATCCCGCTGGTTCGCCACCGCTTCGGTCCGGCCGCGAAGGCCGCCGCGGTGGCCGAGCTGCGCCGCCAGGGAGTCAGACCCGAGGTGCTGGAGGAGAACAGGATCCGCTTCGATGCCGGCGGGCATGAGACGGCGGCGCCGGTGGCCGTGGCCGCGACCATGATCGCCGTCGCGGCGGCGAACTTCGCCGACGCCGGTCCGGCCCAGCCGCTGACGTGGATCTTCTCCTCCGTGGTCCTGCTGATGAACGCGGCGATCGTCGTCAGCAATCTGACCGCCGTGAAGTCCGTCGAAGCTGCCTTCCGCCGCAAGGGCGACCCGGAGCTCGCCACGGTCGCTGTCGCCCCGTTCCTCCAGGCCGCCGAGAACGCCTTCCCGGCCTGGGTCCGCATCCAGACCTACCTGCGCAACACCATCGTCTTCGGCGGGTCCGCCCTCGCCGTGCTCGCCGTCTCCGTGGCGTGATCCGGGCGACCCGCCCCCGTGCAGCGTCGATGCGGCGGTCGGGCGAGCATCTTGAGGTCGTCGTCGTGCATCCCGGGAGCGGGCGCGCACCGTGCCGGTCGCAGACCGCCGCCGGCCAGTGACCTGCGTATTCACGGCCGTCGAGGCCGCCGACGCACCCGCCCTTACCCCTGCGGTGTCATGCCTTCAACGTCCACCGAGATGAGTGCCTTCATGGGGGGCTGGGACCCTACCCGTCGCCCTCAGCGGTCAGGCGCCCGCGAGGCTCGCCCGCGCCGCGTTCATGAACGCCGTCTTGGCCTCCTCCAGGTGTTCGTTGACCTCGACGTCCCCGATGTCGCGCCAGACGGCGGCGTTCAGCGCGTGGCCGTACGTCCTCACCGGCTCGCGCAGGGCCTCGTCGCACAGGAGCGTGACCTTGCCGGACGCGGTCCACAGCGCGGTCATGACCGGGCCGGTCTGCGTCATCCAGCCGTCCTCGTCGTCGCCCCACGGGTCGGGGCGGCCGTAGGCGGCCCGTTCCGCGGCCTGGGCGCAGGAGAGGAACTCCTTGAGCACATCGATCTGTTCGGCCCTGCGGCTCTCCGTGGTGGCCGCGGTCTGGCGACGTTCCTCCGCGCGTTCCGCCGAGCGTTGTGTGGCGCGTTGAGCGAGAGCCGTCAGTCCGCCGCCCAGCGCCACACCCGCGAGCGAGACGACCGACGTCCACAGATCCGCAGCCATGGTGAAGTCCCCTCGCCCTTGCCCCTGTTCGGTCGGGGTCATGGTGCCGTACGGCGGCCGGCGGCGTGCCGGTGCCCCCGGCCGGATGCAGAGGGGCCGGGGGCACGGGCGGAGCGGTCGGTGAGCGGTGCGGTCAGCGGCCGTAGCGGATCAGGGCGCGGACCATGCGGCAGGTGGTGTCGGACGGCGGGTGGATGCCCATGCGCTCGGCGGTGATCCGTATCCGGTGGTTGCCGGCGCTGGAGGGCTGGTAGACCCCGCTGTCGAGCAGGGCGATGGCCAGGCGCATGGCCTTGAGGCGGCGGTTGTGGGAGACGTACCACTCGCGGGGGCGGCCGGCGGGCAGCCGCTTCTTCTCGGGCGGGGCGGGGAGCGGCGGGTGGAAGGGCATCGGGAGCTGTCGGTCGAGCGGCTCGGTCGTGGCGGTGGCAACGGCCATCGGCATCCTCCTGGCAGCGTGGTGGAACCCTCACGAACTCCCTCCATTTTACTGCCCCCCACTGACAATCGCCCCTGGCCAGAGGCCTTTTCGGTAGTCCCTTGCGTATCCTTGGCCCCATGGAGATCTGGATCAATCCCGCCTGTTCCAAGTGCCGCGGCGCGGTGACACTGCTGGACGCCGCAGGGGCCGATTACACCGTCCGCCGCTACCTGGAGGACGTGCCGTCGCCGGAGGAGATCCGGGCCGTGCTGGACCGGCTCGGTCTGGAGCCGTGGGACATCACGCGGACGCAGGAGGCGGTGGCGAAGGAGTTGGGCCTCAAGGACTGGCGCCGCGACGCCGGTTCGCGGGAGCGGTGGATCGTCGCGCTGTCCGAGCATCCCCGGCTGATCCAGCGTCCGATCATCACCGCCGAGGACGGCACCGCCGTGGTGGCGCGGAGCGAGGAGGCCGTGCGGGACGCGCTGGGGCGTGGTGCCTGAGGCCGTGGGCTCGTCGGCTGCCCGGCTGATGTGAGCCCCGGGCCGGGTGCCGTACCGGCTCAGCGCTCGTCCGTGCCCGCGCGCTTGGCCGTGGACAGGGCGATGCGGTTCCAGGTGTTGATCGTGAAGATCAGAGCCAGCAGGTGGGCCAGCTCCTCCTCGTCGAAGTGGGCCGCCGCCCGGTCGTAGACCTCGTCCGGGACACCCGCGTCGCCGATCCGGGTGACCGCGTCCGTCAGGGCCAGGGCGGACCGCTCCCGGTCCGTGAAGAAGTGTTCCGCCTCCTGCCAGACCGCCACCATGTGCAGGCGTTCCTCGCTCTCGCCCGCCTTGCGCGCGTCCGTGGTGTGCATGTGGAGGCAGTACGCGCACCGGTTCAGGTGCGAGGCGCGGATCTGGACCAGTTCGACCAGGGCCGGGTCCAGGCCCTCGCGGGCCGCCGCGTCCAGGCCGATCACCGCCCGGAACGCCTTCGGGGCCGCCTTCGCGAAGTTCAGCCGGGGCGTGGCCGGGTTGGGCCGGACGGTGGTGGCCTCGGTGGTGGTGCGGTCGTTCGTCTTGATCTCCGTCGTCGTCATGGGTACGAATCTAGGGCGACAAGCGACTGGGCGTGGGGTGCATTTCAGTGATGAATTCATGGGTCAATTCGGCGGAGATCCTGGGCAGCGATCTGCCCCTGGAACTCTCCGGCACCGGGAATCGCCGGGCCCTGCTGATGGACGCCCTGCGTGAGGCCGTGCGCAGCGGGCGGCTCGCCCCCGGCACCCGGCTGCCGCCCTACCGTTCCCTCGCCGCCGACCTGGGCCTGGCCCGTAACACCGTCGCCGACGCGTACGCGGAGCTGGTCGCGGAAGGGTGGCTGGCCGCCCGCCAGGGGTCGGGGACCCGGGTCGCCGAGCGGGCCGCCCCCGTGACCCCGGTGCACCGGCCCCGTACCCCCGAGCGCGTCGCCCGCCCGGTTCATGACCTCGTCCAGGGGCAGCCGGACCCCTCGGTCTTCCCGCGCACCGCCTGGCTGGCCTCGGCCCGGCGGGCGCTCGCCGCCGCCCCCGACGACGCGTTCGGGCCCGGCGATCCGCACGGGCGGCCCGAGCTGCGGCGGGCCCTGGCCGGCTATCTCGCCCGGGTGCGCGGGGTGCGGACCACGCCGGAGCGCATCGTCCTGTGCTCAGGCGCCGCGCACGGGTTGCGGCTGCTCGCCGAGGTGGTCGGAGGGCCGTGGGCGGCGGAGGAGTACGGGCTGCCCTTCCACCGCGGGCTGCTCACCTCCCACCGGGTCGGCACCCGGCCGCTCGGTGTGGACGCGGACGGCGCCCGGGTCGACGGGCTCACCCGCCACGACCGGGCCGTACTCCTCACGCCCGCCCACCAGTTCCCCACCGGCGGGCCGCTGCACCCCGCACGGCGTGCGGCCGTCGTCGACTGGGCCCGGGCCACCGGCGGGCTCGTCGTCGAGGACGACTACGACGGGGAGTTCCGCTACGACCGGCAGCCCGTGGGAGCCGTCCAGGGGCTCGATCCCGAGCATGTGGTGCTGGTGGGGTCGGTGAGCAAAAGTCTCTCCCCTGCTTTGCGGATCGGGTGGATGGTGCTGCCCCAGCGGCTCGTCGCCCCCGTCGTCGCGGCCAAGGGCGAGCGCGAGCAGTTCTCCAGCGCCACCGAGCAGCTCACGCTCGCGGATTTCATCGAGTCGGGCGCGTACGACCGGCAGGTCCGCCGGATGCGGCAGCGCCACCGCCGCCGCCGGGACCAGTTGGTGGCCGCCCTGCACGCGCGGGCCCCGCACGTCCGGGTCACCGGGATCGCGGCGGGGCTGCACGCGGTGCTGGAACTGCCGCCCGGCACCGAGCGGTCGGTGGTGCGGGCGGCGGCCTGGCAGGGGCTCGCGGTCGAGGGGCTCGGCGACTATCGGCACCCGGGGGCGGACCACCGTAACGTTGCCGGTGCCTCCGTCGTCCCCCACCGCGACGGGCTCGTCGTCGGGTACGCGACCCCCGCCGAATCCGCCTACCCGGAGGCGCTCGACGCCCTGTGCCGCTCCCTGCCGCCGGTCAGCCCGCCGCCTGCGCCTGCTCCTCCGCAGCCGCCAGCAGCTCCGTGAGGTGGAGGCCGAAGCGCGCGTCGCAGGGGTGCGGCACTCCCGTGCGTACCGCTTCGGCCAGGGCGTCCACCGCGCCCCGGAACGCGGTCTCCGCGCCGGCCCAGCCCGGGATCGACGCCGTACCCCGCTCGCCCCGCAACTCGATCTCGACGCCCGCCGCGCCGGGCGGGGCGCTGAGCCCGAGGGTCACCGTGCTGGACGCGCCGGAGGTGTGGCGCAGGATCAGGTGCGTGGTGTCGGCCGGTCCGGCAGCGGCCGTCAGGTGCTCGACGTCGCCCAGGACCGGGATCAGCACGGACAGCGCGTGCGGGCCGACGTCCCACAGGCCGCCCTTCGCACGCCGCCACGGGGAGTCCGCGTACTCGCTGTCCGAACCGGCGGCGTAGAGCGAGCCCAGCCACTGGGCGCGCGCCGTGAACCAGCCGTCCACCGCCGCCTGTTCGGCGATCCAGGCGGAGGTCTCGGGTGCGAACCGCAGCGTGCAGAAGACGACCGAGGCCACCGACGCCTTCTCCGCCGCCTCGGCCACCGCGCGGGCCCCGGCGACCGTCGTGGCGACCGGCTTGTCCATCAGCAGGTGGCAGCCGGCCTCAGCCGCCCGGACCGCGAGCGGGGCCTGGACGTCCGGCGGCAGCGCGAAGGCCACCGCGTCGCTCGCCGCCAGGAGCGCGTCGATGCCCTCCTCACCGGTGTACGCCCGGCTCCCGTGGGCGGCGGCGAGGGGCTCCGCCGCCTCGGCCCTGCGGCCCCACACTCCGCTCAGCTCGACGCCGGGGTGGGCGGCGAGCGCGGGAGCCTGGGTGTTACGGGCCCAGGGGCCGGTGCCGAGGAGGCCGATGCGCAGAGGAGGAGTGGTGCCCGCAGTCGTCATACGTGCCAGTGTGCCGGGCGCGGCGGGCGTGCGGACAGGGGGCCCGGGGCTGGGTGCCTCCTCGCGCCCGGACCTGAAGAGCACGCCGCTGCGGAGCCTCGGCGCGAGACTTCCGAGGCCTGCCTCTGGTGCACGTCAAACCGGTATACGACGCGGAGTGTCCGCCCCACCGAGAAAGCAGCCTCTGAGACTGCCCAAGCACCGCGGAAAACCGCAGGAAACCTCGGTAACACGGGGTTCACACCCGGGCAACGGACGGGAAATCGCGTCTTGCCAAGCTGCGCTGCATAGACCGCTGCACCCGCAAAGGATGGCGTCCGTGACGTTCAAGGCTGAGTACATCTGGATAGACGGCACCGAGCCGACCGCCAAGCTTCGCTCCAAGACGAAGATCATGGACGGCGCGCCGTCGGGGGACGTGGCGGATCTGCCCATCTGGGGGTTCGACGGTTCCAGCACCAACCAGGCCGAGGGCCACGCGTCCGACCGGGTGCTGAAGCCCGTCTTCACCTGTCCGGACCCGATCCGCGGTGGTGAGGACGTCCTCGTCCTGTGCGAGGTCTTCAACATCGACATGACGCCGCACGAGTCCAACACGCGGGCCGCGCTGCGTCCGGTCGCCGAGCAGTTCGCGGGCCAGGCCCCGATCTTCGGCATCGAGCAGGAGTACACCTTCTTCGACGGCCACCGGCCGCTCGGCTTCCCCGAGGGCGGCTTCCCGGCCGCGCAGGGCGGTTACTACTGCGGGGTCGGCGCGGACGAGATCTTCGGGCGCGAGATCGTGGAGAAGCACCTCGACAACTGCCTGGCGGCGGGGCTCGGGATCTCCGGCATCAACGCCGAGGTCATGCCCGGCCAGTGGGAGTTCCAGGTGGGCCCGCTGTCCCCGCTGGACGTCTCCGACCAGCTGTGGGTGGCCCGTTGGCTGCTCTACCGCACCGCCGAGGACTTCAACGTCTCCGCGACGCTGGACCCGAAGCCGGTCAAGGGCGACTGGAACGGTGCGGGCGCGCACACCAACTTCTCCACCCGGGCGATGCGCGAGGGCTACGACGCGATCATCACCGCGTGCGAGTCGCTGGGTGAGGGGTCGAAGCCGATGGACCACGTGAAGAACTACGGCGCGGGCATCGACGACCGGCTCACCGGTCTGCACGAGACCGCCCCGTGGAACGAGTACAGCTACGGCGTCTCCAACCGCGGCGCCTCGGTCCGTATCCCGTGGCAGGTCGAGCAGGACCGCAAGGGATACATCGAGGACCGCCGCCCGAACGCCAACGTCGACCCGTACGTCGTCACGCGGCTGATCGTCGACACCTGCTGCACCGCGCTGGAGAAGGCCGACCAGGTCTGATCCCGACACCGATCGCGTACGGATGAGGGGCCCGCCGGAGCACCGGCGGGCCCCTCCTGCGTGGGCGCGGCGGGCGTCGCGTGAGGAACGCAACCCGGCGGGCCGTATCGAGGGGCGAGAGGAGTCTGCTGCACGGCCGCAATGTCTGCTTCAATGGAGGACATGGCCAGCTTCCAGTACATCGCGTCGGGTCGCAGCGACCTCGAACCGTTCTGGCCTTCCCGTCAGCACCATGATTTCGACCGGGTGTGTTGCCGCGCGTGGAACGCGCAGGCCCACTAAAGCCGCTCACCCCGGCCTTCGGTCCGCGCGTACGACGTAAGTCCGTCCCTGACGACTCCTCGCGCGAAAGAGCTGACCCTCATGGCGAACACCCGTACCTTCTCCGCCGCGTCCGCCGCCACCGCGGCGTCCCCGGCGCCCGCTGCGGCCCACCCCACCGCTCGCTCCGTCCCCGCCCGTTCCGTTCCCGCCCACCCGAACCGGCACCGGCTGCGCGCGGTGGACCGCGACGAGGTCGCGGCCCCGGCCGACGCGGCGGGCTTCCTCCCGCCCGGGGCCACCTGGCTGCCGGCTCCGCCGCACACCCTGCCCTCGCTGCCCGGTCAGCCGCCGATGATCGGTTACCTGGTGCTCGTGCCGGCCGATCAGCAGCCCGCACTCGCGGGGGCCGTCGCCGGCGCCCCGCTCCGGCCGGCGCCCGGCGCCGGTGCGGCTGCCGGTGCCGAGGGGGTGTCGGCCGGGCCGGTCCGGATCGACGCCACCCGGCGCACGGCCTCGGTCGACGGTGTCGTCCTCGACCTCACGTACCTGGAGTTCGAGCTGCTGGCCCATCTGGTGGCGCACCCGCACCGGGTGCACACCCGCGACCAGTTGGTGACGACGGTGTGGGGCTACGGACATGTGGGCGACGGGCGCACCGTCGACGTCCATGTCGCCCGGCTGCGCCGCAAGCTGGGCGCGGAGTACCGCCGTTCCATCCAGACGGTCCGCCGGGTCGGGTACAAGTACACGCCCTGACCGGCCGGTTCGGCCCCGTACGACGCACGTCCGGCGGCCCCGGAGCACGGTTCTCGTTCACCGTGTTCCGGGGCCGCCGCCCTGTGCTCAGACCCGTACGGTGTCGCGCACCGGCTCGGCGGGCTCCTCGTGCTCCAGGCTCGGGAGCCGGGAAAGGCCGCGCGGGGTGCGCCAGTTGCGCTCGCCCAGCAGCAGCATCACGGACGGCAGCAGCACCATCCGTACGACGGTGGCGTCCAGCAGGACCGCGACGGCGAGGCCGACGCCCATCTGTTGCATGTCCTGCATGGACAGCGTCCCGAAGACCGCGAACACCGCGACCATGATGGCCGCCGCGCCGGTGACCGCCCCGGCCGTGCGGCGGAGGCCGGTCTCGATGGCCGACCGGTTGTCCAGGCCGCCGCCGCGCGCCTCGCGGATCCGGGAGACGACGAAGACGTGGTAGTCCATGGAGAGGCCGAACAGGACGACGAGGACGAACAGCGGCATCCACGCCTCGATCGCGCCGACGCCCTCCGAACCGATGAGCGCCGCGCCCAGGCCGTGCTGGAAGACGGCGGTCATCACCCCGTAGGAGGCGGCCACCGAGAGGAGGTTGAGGACGATGGACGTCACGGCGATGACGTAGCTGCGGAAGCAGAACAGCATCAGCAGGAAGGTGACCGCCGTGATGAAGGCGAAGACCGGGACGATGCCGCGGCGGAGCTGGTCGTTGAAGTCGACCGATCCCGCCGTCTCGCCGGTGACGTGGGTCTGCGCCCCGGTGCCGTCGAACGCGGCGGGCAGGGTCTTCTCGCGCAGTTCGGTGAGGTCGGCCTCGCCCTTCGGCAGGGGGATCTCGATCTCGGCGACGTTCTTGTCGCGGTGGACGGTGACGTCGTCGAAGTCGCCCAGGGCCTCGGTGACCTCCGGGGTGGTGATGTCGGGCGCGGTGACGACGACGTGGGCGGGGGCGGGTCCGCCGGGGAAGCTGTCGGTGATGCGGTTGTACGCGATCGAGAGCTGCGCGTCGGAGCCGAACTGCTTCTCCAGGCCCAGGGATTCGGTCTTCATACCGAGGGCGGGCGCGGCGAGGGCGAGCAGCAGGACGACGGCGGCGACGGCGAAGGTGCGGGGGCGGGCGAGGACGGGGCCGAGCAGCCTGCCGGTGATACGGCCGCTGCCCGTGTGGCCGTGCCTGGCGCGGCGGTTCAGCAGCGGGATGCGGCCCGCGTCGACGCGGTCGCCGAGCCAGGAGAGCAGGGCGGGCAGGACGGTGACCGAGCCGAGCATGGCGATGAACACGACGATGATCGTGGCGAGCGCGAAGCCCTTGAACAGCAGGAGTCCGGAGAGGAACATGCCGCCCATCGCGACCATCACGGTGAGGCCGGAGACGAGGACCGCCCGGCCGCTGGTGGCCGCCGCGATGCGCAGGGCGGTCTCGGCGTCCCGTCCGGCGGCGCGTTCGTCGCGCTCGCGGCGCAGGTAGAAGAGGCAGTAGTCGACGCCGACGGCGAAGCCCATCAGGAACATCACCGAGTACGTCGTCTGGAACAGGTGCAGCTGGTGGCTGGCGATCGACAGGAGGCCGAAGGCGGCCACGCACGCGGTGAGGGCGAGCCCGACCGGGAGCAGGGCGGCGACGATCGCGCCGAAGGCGACGACGAGGATGCCGAGGGCCAGCGGTACGGCGGTGAACTCGGCCTTCCTGAAGTCCTCGGCCAGCAGATCGCCGAGCCACTTGCCCGCGCTGGCCTCGCCGAACTGGTGGATCTCGACGTCCGGGTGGTCGTCGCCCACGGCGGCGACCGCGTTAAGGACGGGCTGGATCCGGTCGGGCGAGGTGGCGGCGTCCCCTTTCATCTCGAAGGTGATCAGGGCGTCCTTGCCGTCCTTCGAGGGGACGGGCGGGGCGATGTTCTGTGCCTCGCCCGTCTCCCGTACGGCGGTGGCGAGGGCCTCGGCGGCCGGCTTCCAGTCGCCGGCGGCGGGGGCGGAGACCATGGCGAGTTCACCCGCGGGCTTGTCGAGTCCGGCGTCGAGGAGGATCTGCTCGGCGCGGGCGGACTCCCCGGCGCCGCTCTCCGCGTTGGTCATCTCGACCATGCCGGTGGCTCCGCCGATGCCCGTGGCGAGCACGACGAAGAGCAGCCAGCCGAGTACGGCGGTCTTGCGGTGGTGTGTGCTCCACACGCCGATGCGTGCGGCGAGGTTGCGCCTCATGTGGTCTCTCCCCCGGAAGTAAGCGTCAGCCAAGTGGATCGGGACGCTTCGAATCTAGGAACCGGGGGCGGTGCGCCCCAGCCGTCGAAGCCCCCGGCCGTGGAGGCGTAGGGGGCGGATACGGGGGTGGTGCCAGGTACACCCCCTTCGGGTGGCGGACCGGCTGACGCGACGGGGCCGGCCCGGGCGAGACTGGCATCCGGACCGGGGATCGGCCCGGCGCCGGTGAGGGGAGAGGGATCGCGATGAAGGTGTTCTCGGGGCGGCTGGGGCCGTCGTCGCTGGCGGCGGGCCGGGGGCTGTTCCTGTCCGTGGTCGGTCTGGCGGTGTCCATCACCCTGTTCGTGCTCGCGGTGGTCTCGATCTCCTTCATCCTGCTGGGCATCGGGGTGTTCACCACCCCGGTGGTGCTGGAGGCGGTCCGCAGGCACGCGAACCAGCGGCGGCTGTGGGCGGCGACCTGGTCGTACGTACGGATCCCGGTTCCGTACCGGCCCTTCCCCAAGGATCTGCGGCCGGGTGTCACCGGTCAGGTGGAGCGCACCACGCTGATGCTGAAGGATCCGGCGACCTGGCGGGATCTGCTGTGGCTGCTGGTGGACATGACCGCCGGCACGGTGCTGGCGGTGCTGGCGGCGGCCCTGATGATCTACCCGGTGGAGGGCCTCGTCCTGGCTGCGGGGCTCTGGCGGGTGTTCCGGGACGATCCGTACTGGTACGGGTTCGTGCCGGTGGACAGCCAGGCGACGGGCATCGCGGCCCTGGCGCTGGGGCTCGTGCTCTTCCACCTGGGGATGCGGGCCTCGGGACCGTTGCTGCGGGCCCACTTCCTGCTCGCCCGCACGGTGCTGGCGCCGACCCGGGACGAGCAGCTGGCGCAGCGCGTCGAGCGGCTGACCGAGACCCGGCACGAGGCCGTGGACACCGCCGCCGCCGAACTGCGCCGTATCGAGCGGGACCTGCACGACGGGGCGCAGGCCCGGCTGGTCGCGATGGGCATGAACCTGGGCACGATCGAGGCGCTGATCGAGAAGGACCCGGCGCAGGCGAAGAAGCTGCTGGCGAAGGCCCGGGAGTCGTCGGCGGAGGCGCTCACCGAACTGCGCGATCTGGTCCGGGGCATCCACCCGCCGGTCCTGGCGGAGCGGGGGCTCGGCGACGCGGTCAAGGCGCTGGCGCTGCGGCTGCCGGTCGCCTCCGAGGTGACGGTGGAGCTGCCGGGCCGGGCGGACGCCCCGGTCGAGTCGGCGGCGTACTTCGCGGTCAGCGAGGCCCTGACGAACACGGTGAAGCACGCGCGGGCCGAGCGGGTGTACGTGGACCTGCACCACGCGGAGGGGATGCTCCGGATCTCCGTGACGGACGACGGCCAGGGCGGTGCGGCGGTCGGATCGGGCTCGGGTCTGAGCGGAATCGAACGGCGACTGGGTACATTCGACGGCGTCCTGGCCGTCAACAGTCCTGCGGGCGGTCCCACCATGGTGACCATGGAGATCCCTTGCGAGTTGTCCTAGCCGAAGATCTCTTCCTGTTGCGCGACGGCCTGGTGCGCATGCTGGAGGCGTACGACTTCGAGATCGCGGCAGCAGTGGAGACCGGGCCCGAACTGGCCAAGGCACTGGCCGAGTTGGAGCCGGACGTCGCCGTCGTCGACGTCCGGCTCCCGCCGTCGCACACGGACGAGGGGCTCCAGTGCGCCCTGGCCGCCCGCCGGGCCCGGCCGGGGCTGCCGGTGCTGGTGCTCTCGCAGCACGTGGAGCAGTTGTACGCACGGGAGTTGCTGGCGGACGGCAACGGCGGGGTCGGCTATCTGCTGAAGGACCGGGTCTTCGACGCGGACCAGTTCATCGACGCGGTACGGCGGGTGGCGGCGGGCGGCACGGCGATGGACCCGCAGGTCATCTCCCAGCTCCTGTCGCGCCGTGCGCAGGACAAGCCGATGGGCGGTCTGACCCCGCGCGAGCGGGAGGTGATGGAGCTGGTGGCGCAGGGCAGGTCGAACGCCGCCATCGCCGCGCAGCTGGTCATCACGGAGCGGGCGGTGGCCAAGCACACGTCGAACATCTTCGGGAAGCTGGATCTGCCTCCGTCGGACGACGACAACCGCCGGGTGCTGGCGGTGCTGGCGTACCTGGACCGCGGCTGAGCGGATGCCCGGGAGCCCCCGTGGACGAGCAACTGGCGTCGTTCGCAGGCTGGTCGGGGGGTGAGCTGAACGGGTCGGGCCCCCGTCCGTATGGGACGTCACGCTTCTCCCTCGAAGCACGAGGAGTCCCATGCGACGCACATCGCGCAAGAAACGTTCCACGCTGGCCAACCGGGCCATCGCCGCCTCCGCAGCCCTGATCCTGGGGGAGGCGGCCTGGTCGCGGTCAATGTCTACGCCTCCGCGGGAGAAGGACCGTCCGGTTCCTTTCCGCCCACCCGGACGCAGAACGCGGGCCGCCAGCTGTCCACCATCGACTGTCCCGAAGCCGTCAACGGACTGCCCGAGGTGCCGGACCAGGCACGCGGGGAGGTCGACCGCGAACTCGCGGCGATGGATACCCAGATCACCGACGCCTACCGGCAGTTCGCGGACCGGAAGGAGCAGATCGCCCGGGATCCCGGGCTGGCGGAGAACGCCGTGCTCGGCCCGTTGCGCAGCAAGCGGACGGCGAGCCTCGACCGTATCGGCATCGCGATCGGGCGCGTGGGCGACCGGCCCGCGGGGCTGGAGAGCCTCGCCGGGTGCAGCCTGCGCGCCGACGACAGCCGCGGCGGGAACGGCGGCGGCGGTGACGGCAACGGCGGCCGCGGTGACGGTGGCCCCGGTGACGGTGGCGGCCAGGACGACGGCCAGGGCCAGGACCAAGGCCAGAACCAGGGCCAGGACGGGGGCCAGGACGGGGGCCAGGGGCAGGACCCCGGACAGGATCCGGGCGAAGGTCAGGATCCCGGCCAGGGCGAGGACCCCGGGCAGGATCAGGGCCAGGGCGGCAACGGGCCCGTGGCCGCCGATTTCGTCGATATCCAGTCCGTGCAACCCAACGTCGACCGGCCCCGCCAGCGCCGCGGCGCGTCCCGGGGCACCTTCACCACCGACTGCGGCCGTAATGAGAACGGGAAGTTCAACCCGGACAACGTCATCGTCGCGCCCGGCGTGAGCAACGGCGCGCACCATATGCACGATTACATCGGCAACCAGGCCAACGACGCCTTCGCGAGCGACGACGATCTGGCGAACGGCGCGACCACCTGCCGCAACCAGGGCGACCGCTCCACCTACTACTGGCCGGTCCTGCGTCTGCAGAACGGGCAGAACGAGGCCGACGCGGACGCGGACGGCGGCGGCCGGGACCAGAACGTCGGGGAGATCCAGACCCCGTCCCAGGTGACGCTGAAGTTCGTCGGCTCGCCGGTCGGCAGGGTCACCGCGATGCCGCGCTTCCTGCGGATCATCACCGGCGACGCGAAGGCGTTCACCAACGGCGACGCCAATGCCAACGCCTCGTGGAGCTGCACCGGATTCGAGGACCGCCAGTTGACGGACAAGTATCCGATCTGCCCCGAGGGCAGTCAGGTGGTGCGGACGTTCGCCTTCCAGAACTGCTGGGACGGGCAGAACACCGACAGCGCCAACCACCGCACCCATGTGGCGTTCGCGCAGGAGAACGGGCGGTGTCCGAACGGGTTCCGGGCGGTGCCGCAGTTGGTGCAGCGCATCGTCTACGACGTTCCGCCGGGGCCCGGCTTCGCCGTGGACTCGTTCCCCGAGCAGTTGCACAAGCCGATCACCGACCATGGTGACTTCATCAATGTCTTCGACGAGCGGCTGATGAACAAGATGGTGCGGTGCATCAACGACGGCCGCCGCTGCCGCTGACGCGGCGCGTGCGGCCCCCGTGAACCTGCGCGGTCAGCCCGGGTGGTGACCGGAGTGCCCGTCCTCGCTCCCCCTCCGCCACTGTTCCCCGAGTGGTGAGGCGAGGCGGTCTCCACTGTCCCCCCGAGCCGGCCGCGCAGCGCCGCGACCACGTCCGGTTCACCGACGGCCACCCACCGCCGTCCGACGAGGTACGAGCCGCCGTAGTCCTTGGCCTCGTTGATCCACTCCCGCTGCCCGCGGTCGGTGGCGAAGGTGGTGAGAACGTAACGCCCTGCCTCTTCCTTGCAGTTGGCCTGCCGGAGCTCGGCCGCGTCGGTCTGCACGTTCGGGTCGCAGCCGGCCTTCTTCGCCAGCTCCTCCAGCGTGCCCGTCGCGGCCGGCTTCGGCGTGGGCCGCTCCCGGCCGCCGTGGTCGTCGGCCGGTTCCGCGCTGCACCCGGCCAGGAGCATAAATCCCGCCAGCGCAAGGGCCGTTACCCCGCCGCGCCGTATGTTTCGCCATTCCGGTTGTGTCACCATCGGGCCATCCTGCACCCGGAAGCGGGGCTACGGGTGGGCTACGGCAAGACTCACGAGATAGGCCTCCTCGACCTCGCCGTCCGGGAACAGAGCGGCCAGCAGGGCCCGTTCGCGGTGGAAGAAGTCGCGGACCGCCACCGGGTCGCCGATCAGGAAGTCGGAGTGGGTGGCCATGTTGGCGATATGCGCGTCGACCGGTACGCGGCGGCTCCACGCCACCTGCCGGGTGCGGAAGTCCAGCCCGTCGGGCAGTACGGCCCGGAAGCGGGCCCGCCGGTTCGGGACGGCCGGGACCTCCACCCCGAAGAAGACCCGCATCCGGTTCTCCTGGTCGACCAGCCACTCCACGGCCGGATCACCGTCGTTCCACCACAGGGCGAGCGCCCCGCCCGGCCGCAGCACCCGGCGGGCCTCGGGGACCGAGCGGACGGGGTCGGTCCAGTGCCACGCCTGGGCGTAGGTGATCAGGTCCATCGACCCGGTCCGCAGGGGCAGGTTGTTCCCGTCGCCCCGGACCAGCGGCACGTCCGGCAGGCTCCGGGCGAACTGCTCGGCCATCCCGTCGCCCGGCTCCACCGCGGTGACCCGGGCCCCGCGCTCGTACAGCCGGGCCGTGCCGAGCCCCGTGCCCGCACCGACGTCCGCGACCCGGGCTCCGGAGAGCGGGATCCCGGCCAGCTCCTCGATCGCGTCGAACAGCGCGGGCGGGTAGGAGGGGCGGTGGGCGTCGTAGGCGGCGGCGATGGCGTCAAAGGAACGGGCCTGCACAGGTTTCGTCATACGGCGATCATCGCGCGACGCCTCGCGGAGCCGGCGGGAAAATCCCCGCATGCCTCTGGTCCACCCGCATACCCGTCAGTACATTGACAGCATGTCTAACACGCAGCCAGCGGCGGTCGCGTCGGAGCGGACGCCCCTCAAGGCCCGCAAGGTGTCCTTCGCCTGGGAGAAGACCCCCCTGCACTGGGTGCCGGGCGACCCGTTCACCACGCACACCATCAACGTGCTCCATCTGCTGCTCCCGGCCGGGGAACGCTGGTTCATCCACGTCTACCGGCAGATCCTCCCGTACATCCACGACGACCAGCTCCGCGAGGACGTCATCGGGTTCATCGGGCAGGAGGCCGTGCACTCGCAGGCCCACGACGATGTCCTGCCGCATCTGCGGGAGTTGGGCCTCGACCCGACCCCGTACACCGCGCAGGTCGACTGGTTCTTCGAGAAGCTGCTCGGGGACCGGACGCTGCCGCCGGGGCGGGCCTCGCAGTGGTGGCTGATGGAGCGGGTGGCAATGATCGCGGCGATCGAGCACTACACCGCGTTCCTCGGCGACTGGATCCTCAACGCCGAGGCCCTGGACCGCAAGGGCGCGGACCCGACCATGCTGGACCTGCTGCGCTGGCACGGGGCCGAGGAGGTGGAGCACCGGTCGGTGGCCTTCGACGTCTTCATGCATGTGGACGGCGGCTACCGGCGGCGCGTGCGCACCTGGGCGGCGGCGTTCTCCGCGCTGGTGTTCCTCTGGCAGCGCGGCACCCGGTTCTTCATGGAGAACGACCCCACGCTGCTGGACGGCAAGGCCTCCTTCAAGGCGTTCCACGCGAGCGGGAAGCAGGGCACGCTGCCGAGCACGGGCGCGATCCTGCGCTCGGTCCCCAGCTATCTCAGCCGGTCCTACCACCCCTCGCAGGAGGGCAGTACGGCCCAGGCCGTGGACTATCTGACCCGCTCCCCCGCCGCCCTCGCCGCCGAATCCGCCACGGCGAAGGGGGCCTGACCGATGGCGCTGCCCCGCCTCCGTACCGTCGTGCTCGTCTCCGGCGCCGCCCTGCTCACCCGGCGCGCCCTGAAACGCCGGATCGCCCGGTCCCCGCTGTGGCCGCTGCCCGCACTGCCCGAGCCGGTATCGGGCCACTCGAAGCGGCGCGCGACGGCGGTCCGCAAGCTGCTGATCACCGGACGGACCGAGGTCGCCGACGGGGTGGTCCAGCTCCGTCTGGAGGGCCCCGGCCTGCCGCCCTGGTCGCCCGGGGCCCATCTGGACCTGGTGCTGCCGTCGGGTCTGGTGCGGCAGTACTCGCTGTGCGGCGACCCGGAGGACACCGGGGCGTACACGGTGGCGACCCGGTTGGTGGCGGACGGCCGGGGCGGTTCACGGGAGGTGCACGAACAGCTCCAGGAGGGCCTGGAGGTGGAGGTGCGCGGGCCGCGCAACCGCTTCCCGCTGACCGAGGCACCGGGGTACGTCTTCGTCGTGGGCGGAATCGGGATCACCCCGGTCCTTCCGATGGTGCGGGCGCTGGCCGGGTCGGGGGCCGAGTGGCGGCTGCTGTACGGGGGCCGGTCGCGGGCCTCGATGCCGTTCCTGGAGGAGATCGAGAAGCTGGGCGCGGACGGGGCCCGGGTCACGGTCGTCGCCCAGGACGAGGCGGGCCACCCGGACGTGGCGGGGGCGCTGGCGGACCTCGCCCCGGGGACGGCGGTCTACTGCTGCGGCCCCGAGCCGCTGATGGCCGCCGCCACCGCCGCGCTGCCCGAGGGCCGCACCCTGCATCTGGAACGGTTCTCCGCCGCGACAGGCGCGGCGGGTTCCGGTGAAGGCTCCGAGGCGTTCGAGGTGGAGCTGCGGCGCAGCGTGCGTACGGTGCCGGTCGCGGCCGGGCAGTCGGTGCTGGCCGCCGTCCGCGCGGAGTTGCCCCATGTGGCGTACTCCTGCGAGCAGGGGTTCTGCGGAACCTGCCAACAGCGGGTGCTGGAGGGCGAGATCGACCACCGGGACGAGCTGCTGACCGACGACGAGCGGGGCGACTCGATGCTGATCTGCGTCTCGCGGTGCCGGGGCGGGCGTCTCGTCCTCGACCTCTAGGGTCGGTGCGGCCGCGCCCCGGCTAGGCTGTTCGCATGACGACCGGGGTGCGGCGCAGGATGGGCGTCGACGAGCGCAGACAGCAACTGATCGGCGTCGCGCTGGACTTGTTCAGCCGCCGCTCGCCCGAGGACGTGTCGATCGACGAGATCGCCGCCGCCGCCGGGATCTCGCGTCCGCTGGTGTACCACTACTTCCCCGGGAAGCAGAGCCTGTACGAGGCGGCGCTGCGCCGGGCCGCCGACGAGCTGGCGGCCCGTTTCCTGGAGCCCCTGGAAGGGCCCCTGGGAGCGCGGCTGCTGCGGGTGATGGGGCGGTTCTTCGACTTCGTCGACGAGCACGGCCCGGGGTTCTCGGCGCTGATGCGGGGCGGGCCCGCGGCCGGCTCCTCGACGGCGAACGCCATGATCGACGGGGTGCGGCAGGCCGCGTACGAGCAGATCATCACGCACCTCGGGGTGAGCGAACCGCCCGCCCGGCTGGAGCTGGTGGTCCGCTCCTGGGTGTCGCTCGCCGAGTCCACGGCGCTGATCTGGCTGGACGGGCGGCGCATTCCGCGCGAGGAGCTGGAGACGCAGCTGGTGCACGACTTCGCGGCGCTGGCCGCCGTCAGCGCCGCGTACGACCAGGAGATGGCGGGCATCGTGCTGCGAGTGCTGTCCCGGGAGCCGGCGGACGGCCCGTTCGGGGACCTGCTCGCCCGGCTCTCCGCGTTCGCTCCGGACGTGCCCCCGTACCGGCCCAGCGGCCGCCGAAGCCGTAGGGCTCAGGCGGGCAGGCCGTTGCGGTGGGAGACGCGGCGGGCGGCGGCCAGCAGGGCGTGGATCTGGGGGCCCGCCTGGTCGATCTCGGTGACGGGGCGGGGGAACGGCAGCCGGACGTCCTCGTGGGCGTTCGGGTATTCGAGCCGCAGGGTCACCCCGTACCGGTCCATCGCCAGCGGCACGGCCCGGGTCATGCCACGCTCCGGGCGGGGGTGCACCAGGCGCAACAGCAGCGGAACCAGTTCGGCGTGGTCGTCCACGAGATGGGTGAGCATGCCCGCCTCGCAGGCGGCGATCGGGTCGGTCTCCGCCTCCTCCAGCTCCTCCAGGGTGACGAAGGTGCGCCCCTCGGCGTCCTCCAGCACGGCCTGCCCGAACTCCATGCAGGTGGACTGCTCGGTGTCGGTGCTGTAGGGGGAGGCCAGCAGCCCGGTGACGGTGACGCGGGCGCGCAGCCGGTCGCGTACGGGGGTGGCGGCGATGTCCGTGAACTCCAGGCGGGCCGGGACGCGTTCGGTGCTCGGCGCGTGGTTGCCGTCGTCCGGAGCGTGCAGGTGGATGTGGCCCATCGCGCCCGTGCCGTCGAGGCGGCGGACTTCGGTGTGCAGGCCGTCGCTGACCACCGTCATGGAGTGGGCGACGGTCAGGATCGACCGGACACGCTCGGCGCGGGTCGGCTGCGTGGCGCGGGGGCGGGAAAGACGCATCCGAGTTCTCCAGGGAGGGTCAGCGGAACCCAAGCGACTACTTAGGTATGCCTAACCTTACCCACAAGGCGGTGGATGCGGGTAGTCCGAGGACACGAGTGACACACAGGCCCTGGTCAGAGCTGTAGTTCGGTGCGCAGGGCGGCGGCGAGGCCGACCTCCGCGTTGTCCGACTGGCCGCGCTCGAAGGCCCGCTGGTACGCCTCGTCGCCGACGGCCGCCCGCGCCTGGAGTTCGCACCGCTCGCGGACCGGGCCCAGCTCGGGCGTGCCGCGCTGGGGGTGGCCGACCATCCGCCAGTACGCGTGCCCGGTGCCATAGACCCGGGCTGCCTGGGCGCCCGCGCCCTGGGCGGCGATGGCGGCGGCCAGGAGGTCCAGGCCGAGCGCGATGCCGAAGCTGTCGCGGAGCCGGTGCTTGCCCGCGAGCATCGCCCGGGCGTGCGCGGCGGAGGCCTCCGGGCGGCCCTGGAGCAGGGCGATCAGGGCGAGCTGGTAGTCCGCGTAGGAGCGGGTCCAGTACTCGCCGCCGCGTTCGCAGGCCCGGCGGAGCGCGGTGGCCGCCGCCTCGGACTCGTCGAGCCGGCCCAGCGCGGTGAGCGCGAAAACCGTGACGAGGCGGCAGCGCAGCCGGTGGCCGGAGTCCGCGGGGACGCCTTCGGTCATCCGCAGGACGCGCCGGGCCGCCGCCAGGGCCGCCTCGGGCTCCCCGGTCATCAGCTGCGTGATGCCGGAGAGATACGTGGCGGCGAGCATGCCCACGTCGTCCTGGTCGTACAGGGCGACGGCCGTGCAGAGCGCCCCGTACTTCTCGGCGGTCGCGAAGTCGCTCTGGAGCAGGGCCGCGACGCCGAGGACCCACTGCAGCCTGGTCCGATGGGGTCCCTCGACGGGGCCCGCGTCCAGGGCGCGCTGGGCGTAGTTCCGGGCCTCGGAGAGGTGGCCGCAGCAGGCCCAGAAGAAGCCGACCCGGCCCGCCATCTCCTGGGCCCCTTCGACGTCGTGGGCGAGCAGGTGTTCCAGGGCGGCGCACAGGTCCAGGTGGGTGTCGGACACCTTGTGGTACCAGGACACCTGGTCGGGCCCGGTCCAGCCCTCGTGGGCGCGGCGGGCCAGGCCGAGGAAGCTTCGCGCGTGCCGGTCGGCGGCGGCACGGTCCTCGCCCAGCTCGGCGAGCCACATCCGGCCGTACTCGCGCAGGGTGTCGAGCATCCGGTAGCGGTCGCCGTCGCGCTGGACGACGGACTGGGCGACGAGGCCCTGGAGCGCCCGGTCCACCTCGTCGGTGGTGAGCGGTCCCCCGGCGCAGACCTCGCGGACGACCTCCGCGTCGAAGTCGGTGCGCAGCGGGGTGAGCCGGGCCCACAGGAGGCGCTCCAGGGGGTGCACAGCTCGTGGGACCAGCCGATGGCGGTGCGCAGGGTGCGGTGGCGACGGGGCCAGGCGGTCTCGTCGGCGAGGAGGTCGAGGCGGGAGGTGCCGGGGGCCGGGGACGCCCCGGGGCCGCCCGGGAGCCCGGCCGCGCCGGAGGAGCCGTACGCCGCGGCGGCGCGGCCCGGAGCGTCGAAGCGGGTGCCGATGCGGGTGGCGAGCTCGGCCACGCTGTGCCGTCCGATGCCCGCGGCGGCCAGTTCGATGGCGAGCGGGATGCCTTCGAGACGGCGGCAGATCTCGGCGGCGGCCGCCTCGTCCCCGGGGGCGTCGAGACCGGCCCGGGGGTCGGCGGCGCGCAGCCGGTCGGCGAAGAGCTGGAGGGCGTCGGGCGCGCCGTCCACCGGGAGCGGCGGCACCTCGACGACGTACTCGCCGCGGGTGCCGAGCGGCTGCCTGCTGGTGACGAGGACGCTCAGCCCGGTCGAGGTCGTCAGGATCTCGGCCAGCAGGTGGGAGCAGGGGCCGCGGAGGTGTTCGGCCGAGTCGAGGACCAGCAGGAGGCGCTTGTCGCCGAGCCATTCACAGAGCGCCTCGACGGGCATCCGCAGGGTGTGGTCGGCGAGCCCGACCGCGTCCGAGACGGTGGGGAGCAGCAGCCGGTCGTCGGCGAGCGGGGAGAGGTCGGCCCACCAGGCGCCGTCCGCGTATCCGTCTGAGGCCGCGCGGGCGGCCCGGAGCGCGAGGCGGGTCTTGCCGACCCCGCCGGGGCCGATCAGGGTGGTCATCCGCCGAGTGGTCAGCGCGGTGTGCAGCCGGGCCAGTTCGGCCCGCCTCCCGACGAAGCTGCTCGTCTCCTCGGGAAGGTGTCCCACCTTGGTCATCATCACCGTCCGCGCGCAGGGGCAGGGTGCGCCGGCGGGCCGACCGCCGCGGGCCGGCCCCGCCCTCCCCCGGAGGGGCGGGCGGGGCCGGCCGGACGGTACCGGGTACGGCTGTCGCGGCTCCGTTGCCGACGTCTGCCGTCACCGTAGTGCCGTGGGACGTCAGCGCAGGGTGAAGACGGCCGCCGTACGTCCCGGCACGGTGAAAGTGGCCGATTTCCCGTCGTAGCTGGCTCGTTTGACCGTAAGATCCGCACCCTTGGCCTGGACCGGGTGCAGCGCGTACGTCTTCCCGGCCGGTGCGGCGAGCCGCTGGGTCGCGGTGTCCGGGGCGGCGTTGAGGACGACGACAAGCTTGCCGAGGCGCATGGTGATCACGCCGGGCGTCTCGTCCTTGCCGGAGAGCGGGAAGGACAGGGCGGACTGCACCTGGTCCGCGGTGCGCAGGGAGAACCCCTTCTCGGTGGAGCGGATGGTGAGCAGGTCGCGGTAGGCGGCCGAAGCGCCGTCGATCTGGGCGCAGCGGGGGGCGATGGTGCCGGTGGCGGCCAGGAGCGGCTTGGCGTAGGACCACTTGTCCCGGTTGTCGGCGGCGGGCGGAAGGCCCCGTCCGAAGCCGTTGCCGTCGCGGCAGTCCCAGTGCAGGGCGTTGAACCAGTCGCCGCTGTCGTAGGAGTTGCGGTCCAGGGACTTGGAGCGCAGCAGGTCGGTGCCCGCCTGGGAGAGCGAGGGCCCCTGGGAGAGGACGGAGGCGGCCATGGCGACCACCTGGGCCCTGGCCCGCTCGGCGGCCGTGGAGTCGGCGGGGAGCTTGAAGGCGAGGGCGTCGAAGAGGGTCTCGTTGTCGTGGGCGTCGGAGTAGGCGAGCGCGTCGCCGGGTGCGGACGCGTATCCGGCGGGCGCCCCGTTGTAGTCGACGTCCGCGCCCGTGACCGTGCGCCCGGAGGTGTCGGTGAAGGTGTAGTCCGCGAGGTTGCCGGTGAGGCCGACCTTGATCAGGTCCTGGTAGTGCAGCAGCCGGGCCTTCTGCTCGGCGCGGGTGCCGTTGGCGGGCGAGGAGTTGGGGTCGGTGTAGAGGCCGGAGGCGAAGCCCTGGACGCCGGGGTCCTCGTCGAAGGGGCCGCCGCCGCGCACGGCGTCGCGGGCCCGGTCGGAGAAGGTGGCGATGCCGGTGCCGGCCATGTTCTTCTGGGTGGCCTGGACGAAGCGGGCGTCGTCCGCGATCTCGCCGAAGTTCCAGCCCTCCCCGTACAGGATGATCTTCTTGCCGTCGACGCCGTCCTTGGCGGGCGTGAGCCGGTCCAGCGCCTTGCGGACCTCCAGGATGTTGTCCTTGGGGTGGTGGCCCATCAGGTCGAAGCGGAAGCCGTCGACCTTGTACTCCTTGGCCCAGGTGACGACGGAGTCGACGACGAGCTTGCCCATCATGGTGTTCTCGGGCGCGGTGTTGGCGCAGCAGGTGGAGGTGGCGACCGTGCCGTCCTCCAGGAGCCGCTGGTAGTAGCCGGGCACGATCCGGTCGAGGACCGACTTGTCGTCCTGTCCGGAGGCGACGGTGTGGTTGTAGACGACGTCCATGACCGTGCGCAGCCCGGCCTTGTTCAGGCCCTGGACCATCTGGCGGAACTCGACCGTGCGCTCGGTGCCGTCCGGGTCGGAGGCGTAGGAGCCCTCGGGGACGGTGTAGTGCAGCGGGTCGTAGCCCCAGTTGAAGCCGTCCTTGGCGGCGGCCTTGCTCACGCACTCCTGCTGCTTCTCGGAGTCGGGTGCGGGGGCGGTCAGGTCACAGTCGGGCTTGGCCTGGTCCTTCTTCTTCTCCGGGACGGTCCCGATGTCGAAGACGGGCAGCAGGTGGACGTAGCTCGTGCCGGAGTCGGCGAGCTTCTTGAGGTGCCGCATGCCCTTCGAGCGGGTGTCGGTGAAGGCCCGGTACTCACCGGGGTGCTTCGCCGTGCGGTCCGTGATCGAGAAGTCCCGGACGTGCAGCTCCTGGATCTGGGCGTCCCGCAGCGGGGTGGCGGCGGGCTTCGTCAGGCCGGACCAGCCGCGCGGTGCGAGGGCCGGATCGGTGAGGTCGACGACGAGGCTGCGGGCGGAGTCGGCGGTGAGGGCGGTGGAGTAGGGGTCGGTGACCTTGTTGGTGACCAGCTTCTGGACGGTGGGGGCCCAGACGGTCACGGCGTACCGGTAGGGCTTGCCCTGCCAGCTCTTCTTCCCGGTGACCGACCAGACGCCGGTGCGGTCGTCGCGTTTCATCGGGACGGTACGGCCGTCGAGTTCGAGGGCGACGGTCTGCGCGGTGGGGGCCCAGACGGAGAGGGTGGGCGTGGACTCGGCGAAGACCGGGCCGAGTTCGGCGGATGCCGCCTTCTTGCCGTACAGGTCGTCCAGGATGCCGGCCGTCTGTACGCCGGTGGCGGCGAGCAGGGCCCCGTTGGCGGCGCGCTGGGTCGCGATCAGCTGGCCCCGCAGGGACTCGCGGACGCGGTCACGGTCGCGCGGGTCGACGGTGAACGCCGGATAGTCCTTCAGGTGGGGGAACTTCGCCTTCTGGGCGTCGCTCAGCTCGCCCTGCCGGAGCCGCAGCCACTGCCCCTCGTCGGACAGCGCCCCGTCCACGACGGAGATGCCGCCCTCTTTGGCGTACACGAGCTGCTGGCTGGTGGCGTCGGTGGTCTTCACCTTCCACACGACGGTGTTCGCGTCGATCCACTGCGCCTCGGCCTTGGACAGGTCGGGGGCCGCGCCGCCGCCGGTCTGCGGGAGGAGGTAGCCGGGCTTGCCGCCGAGCATCCAGACCTCGTGGCCGTAGGTGGCGAGGTCGAGGGACTGGTCGCTGGGCAGGTCCTTCTCGTCACCCTTGTGCAGGATGTAGCTGAGGCTGGTGGCCCCCTCCACGAGCGGCACCTCGAAGGTGACCCCGTAGGCGTCCTTCTTCACCGGCATCAGCGGCTTGGCCCAGTCCGTGGGCTCCTTGGCGCCGGTCCAGGTGTGCAGCCCCCAGCCGTCGTAGTTGCCGTCCGGGCGGTGGTAGTTGAGGACCGCCTTGGTGGTGTCCTGCGGCGGGGTCTCGGGGGCCTCGGTCCGCTGCCCGTCCTTGCCCTGCTCGATCCAGACCTGTCCGGTCACACCGAGGTCGATGGTCCGCTGCGGTCCGTCGGCCGTGCCGTTCTTCTCGACGGTGTACGGGACGGATTCGGTGCCCTTCTCCAGGTCGATCCAGGCGAACGCCCCGTAGGCGGTCCTCCCGATGAACTCGGCGTTCTTCTCGCCCGACTTGAGCTGCCAGCCGTCGTAGTCGCCGTCGGGGCGCTGGTAGTGGACGACGGCCCGGTCGCGCTCGACGGCGACGGGCTTCCCGGGCGGCGGCGTCTGCCCGGCGGTGGTGGAGGCGAGGGCGCTGGACGTACGCCCGGTGCGGTCGACGACGACGGCCTTGTAGCGCAGCGGGGTGCCCGCCTTCACCGTGGTGTCGAGGTGCTGGGTGACCTTGTACGGGGCGTGGTCGGCGGTGCCGAGGGTCTGCCACTTGCCGTTGCCGACCTGGGCGGCGAAGACGACGCGGTTGAGCTGGCCGCCGTCCACGTCGGCGGTGATCTCGACGGTGCCGGTGGCGCCGGCGGCCGGGGCCTTCAGGGAGACGGCGGGCTTGGCGGCGGGGGCGCCGACGGCCTTGTCCGCCTTCAGCACGAGGCTGGACAGGGCGGGCACGGTGACGGTGACCTTCTTGTCCTTGCCGCTGCGGACCGCGCCGGAACCGCCGTACAGCGTACGGAAGTTCATCTCGGCCGACTCGGTGGCGAGCTGGACCTTCTTCGGGGTCGTCCCGTTGTTGGAGGCGACGAGGTACTCGTTGGGCCGCTCGGCGTCGATACGCGAGGTGGCGTACACCGACCCGTCCGCGAGCCGCTCGATCTGGGTGCCGTCGCGCAGCGCCGGGTGCTCCTTGGTGAGCTTCGAGAGCGCGGCGATGGAGCGGTAGACCGGGTGCTTCGTGTCGTACGCGTCCGAGGCGTGGGTGCGGTCGGTGCCGAGCTGGTCGTCGTCGAGGTAGTCGGCGGTCTTCGAGGCGAAGAGGGTCTGGCGGGAGTCCTTGTCGCCGCCCGCGCCGGTGAAGCCCTGCTCGTCGCCGTAGTAGATCACCGGGTTGCCGCGGCCGAGGAACATCAGCTCGTTGGCGAGCCGGGCCCGCTGCAGCAGTTCGGCGTCATCGGCCTTCGGGTTGTCCTGCTTGAGGAAGGTCCCGATGCGGCCCATGTCGTGGTTGCCGAGGAAGGTGACCTGCTCGTAGGCGTTGGCCTGGTCGGTGGTGTAGCGGAAGTCGTTGCCGTACACCGATGCGAGCTTGTCGGCGGAAGCGCCCTGGGAGGCGAACTGCCGGGCGGCGTCCTGGAACGGGAAGTCCAGCGTGGAGTCCAGACGGCCCCGGGTGACGTACGGGGAGGTGACCTCGGTGTCGGCGGAGTAGACCTCGCCGAACATGAAGAAGTCGTCCCGGCCCCGCTGGGCCGCGTAGTCGTCGAGCGCGGTGGCCCACTGGGTCCAGAAGTCCAGGTCGACGTGTTTGACGGTGTCGATGCGGAAGCCGTCGATGTCGAAGTCGCGGACCCACTTCTCGTAGATCTTCTCCATGCCCTTCACGACCTCGGGACGCTCGGTCCACAGGTCGTCGAGCCCGGAGAAGTCGCCGTACTCGTTGGACTCGCCGGCCCACGTCGAGTCGCCCCGGTTGTGGTACATGGTGGGGTCGTTGAGCCAGGAGGGCACCTTCTTCCCCGTGCCGGGGGCCTGCACCGGGGTGTACGGGAAGGAGTCCCGGTCGACCTTCTTGACGCCCTCGCGGTCGTCGAAGGGGCGGCCGGTCCTGTCGAGGTAGGGGAAGGCGCCCTTGGGCTTGTAGCCGTAGGCCTTCTCCGCGTAGTCGACGGTGTCGGCGGTGTGGTTGGTGATGACGTCGAAGAAGACCTTCATGCCCTTGGCGTGGGCCTTGTCGATCAGTTTCTCCAGGTCGGCGTTGGTGCCGAAGTGCGGGTCGACCTGGGTGAAGTCGGTGATCCAGTAGCCGTGGTAGCCCGCCGACGCGTCCTTGCCGGTGCCCTGGACGGGCCGGTTCTTGAAGATCGGCGCCATCCAGATGGCGGTGGTGCCGAGGCCCTTGATGTAGTCCAGCTTCTGCGTCAGGCCCTTGAGGTCGCCGCCCTGGTAGAACCCCTTGTCGGTGGGGTCGTAGCCGTGGTCGAGGCGCGAACCGGTCAGTCCGCCCCGGTCGTTGGAGGCGTCGCCGTTGGCGAAGCGGTCGGGCAGCACGAAGTAGAACTGCTCGCGCGTGAGGTCGTGCCGGGCCGACTCCCGGGCCAGCTTGGCGTCCGAGGGCGGGGACGGCGGCCGGGGCGAGGCGGCGGCGGTGGCCGCCGGGACGACGGGCAGCAGCGCCGCGCACAGGGCGGCCACCGCCCCTCGTCTGAGGGTCGTTCGGGACACGGAGGGTGCTCCTCGGCTGGGGTCAGGAGGGTGGGCCGCGGGCCGGTGGCAGTGCCACCGGCCCGCGGAGAAGGGGGTACGGTCAGCCGCGCCAGACGTCGGCGGTCAGCGTGACCTTCCCGGAGGCCGGGACGGTGGCGGTGCGGTTGGCGCCGCTCTCCCAGGTGACATTGCCGGCCGCGTCCTTGCGGACGTACTTGTAGGCGAACCTGGTCCCGGCGGGCAGGGCCACGTCCAGCTTCCAGACGGGGTACGTGGCCGGGTCGAGCTTGGGGGCGTTCGCCGGGTTCCAGTTGCCGAGGGCGGCCTGGTCGCCGGTGACGTGGATGTTCTGGCCGGGCTGGGTGGTGGCGTTGACGCCGAAGGAGGCGCCGGAGGAGCCGTTGCCGGGGCCCGGGTCGGGGTTCGTTCCGCCGCCACCGGAGCAGGTCCGGGCATTGGCGTGCAGGGCGACGGCGGTGCCGGCCGGGACGGTGGCGGTGAACTGGCCCGAGCCGTTGACGGTGACGCCCTTGCCGGACTGGACGTCGCAGTAGTCGCCGGCGGGCAGCGAGGTCTGGAAGGTCCGGTTCAGCGCGGAGCCCTCGTGGTTGATGGCGACGTACGCCTTGGTGCCCCGGCCGAAGGCGATCTGGTCGCCGCCGTTGTCCCACCAGTTGGTGACGGACTGGCCTCGGGCCGCGTTGCGGAAGCCGACCATGGAGGAGATCTCGCGCCAGGCGTGCTGGCACTTCCAGCCGTCGCTGTAGCAGGCGTTGACCTGGCCGCCGCCGGGCGGCCCGGCGTCGTGGTCGCTGAACTCGTAGCCGGAGTGGACGTCCGGGGAGCCGTAGGGGTAGGCCAGCATGAAGACGTTGGCGAGCGTGTAGGCGGAGCCGTTCTTGTAGTTGAGGGTGTCGCCGCCCCGCTCGGTGTCGTGGTTGTCGACGAAGACGCCGGACTTGCCGGACTCCATGAAGCCCCAGCCCTCGCCGAAGTTCTTCAGGTGGGCGAGGTTCTCGTTGAGGAAGACCTGCTTGAGGCTCCGCCCGTAACGGAACTCCTGGACGTCCCCGGTGCCGAGGTACTCGGAGGGCGAGACGGCCTCGCCCGCCCCGTAGATCGCCTCCTGCTTCCAGTAGACGTTCGGGTTGGTCAGCCGGGACTTGATGTTGGCCAGGTCGGCGGCGGGCATGTGCTTCGCGGCGTCGATGCGGAAGCCGTCCACGCCGAGCGAGAGCAGGTCGTTGAGGTACCCGGCGATCTTGCCGCGTACGTAGCCCTCGCCGGTGTCCAGGTCGGCGAGGCCGACCAGCTCGCAGTTCTGGACGTTGCCGCGGTCGTTGTAGTTGTTGATCTGGGAGCGGCAGTCGTCCAGGTCGGCGCCGGAGTAGAGGCCCGGGTAGTCGTACTTGGTGTACGCGGAGCCGCCGGTGCCGGTGCCGTTCCCCGCCGCCATGTGGTTGATGACGGAGTCGGCGACGACCTTGACGCCGGCCGCGTGACACGTGTTGACCATGGCGGAGAAGGCGGCCCGGTCGCCGAGCCGCCCGGCGATCCTGTAGCTGACGGGCTGGTAGGAGGTCCACCACTGGCCGCCCTGGATGTGCTCCTGGGGCGGCGATACCTGGACGTAGCCGTAGCCCGCCGGACCGAGGGTGTCCGTGCAGGCCTTGGCTATGGAGGCGAACTTCCACTCGAACATCACGGCGGTGACGTCCTTGTCGCCCGGAGGGGCGGCCTGCGCGGGGGACGCGGCGCCGAATCCGGTGGGGACGACGAGGGCGGCGGCGCCGGCCACGAGGGCGAGCGCGGCAGACAGGGGTCTGCGTGCCATGTCTTTCCTCCTGCGGGTGGGGGAAACGCGGGTGACGGTGCAGCCTCAGTCGGCAACGCGCCATGCCCTCAAGGCTCCTGAAGGTTCTTGCTGCAAGAATGCAAACCTTGCCGCGGACCAGACCGTACGAGGCCGTCAGGCACCGGTCAACCCTTTGGACACGCTGCGCTCACATCCACGAAACAAGCCATTTTTCTTCGCGGTTTCTCGTTGCAAGGTCTTTCGCAAGAGATTGCGGGCCTGTTACGTTGCCTTCGACTCCGGTCCGGTCGGCCGAGGGTTCCGGGCCCGTCCCCAGGGAGGGGTTCCGGACTCCACGCGCCCGGCCGGCCGGGCCGGTCACGACAAGAGAGGCACCCGGAGTCGCTGAAACTCCCCGCCGGCCCTTCCTGGGCCGACTCCTGGTGCCTCTCCTGTACGTTTCCCTCTCGCGGCTCCGCCGGTCTCGCCCTACGCGCGGACCGCCGCCGTCGAGCCCCGTACCACCAGCTCCGGCTGGAAGACGTACTCGGTGCGCTGGACCGGGCTCCCGCCGATCTCCTCCAGCAGCGCCCCCACCGCGGCCGCCGCCATCGCCTGCACGGGCTGGCGCACCGTGGTCAGCGGCGGATCGGTGAACGCGATGAGCTGCGAGTCGTCGAAGCCGACGACCGAGACGTCGCGCGGCACGTCGAGTCCCCTCCCCCGGGCCGCGCGGACCACGCCCAGCGCCATCAGGTCGCTGCCGCAGACGATGCCGGTGCAGCCCGCGTCCAGCAGGGCGCCCGCCGCCACCTGGCCGCCCTCGACGCTGAACAGGGTGGAGCAGACGAGCAGTTCGGCCTCGGAGCGGTCCATGCCGAGCACCGAGGCGGCCGCCTCCACGAACCCGTCGCGCTTGCGGCGGGAGGGGACGTAGCGCTGCGGGCCGATGGCCAGGCCGATCCGGCGGTGGCCGAGGTCGGCGAGGTGCTGGAGGGCCATCCGTACGGCAGCGTTGTCATCGGGCGAGACGAACGGGGCGCTGATGCGCTCGTTGTAGCCGTTGATCAGGACGAACGGTACGCCGCGCTCGGTGAGCGCGGCGTACCGTCCCGGGTCGGCGGAGGTGTCCGCGTGCAGCCCGGACAGGAAGACGATGCCGCCGACGCCGCGCTCGACGAGCTGCTCGACGAGTTCGTCCTCGGTGGCCCCGCCCGGGAGCTGGGTGCAGAGCACGGGGGTGTAGCCGTGCCCGGCCAGCACCTGCTCGACGGACTGCGCGAACGCCGGGAAGATCGGGTTGGTGAGTTCGGGCGTCACCAGGCCGATCAGTCCGGCGCTGCGCTGCCGCAGCCGTACGGGGCGTTCGTAGCCCAGGATGTCGAGCGCCGCGAGCACCCGCTGACGCGTGGAGTCCGCGACGCCCTGCTTCCCGTTCAGGACCCGGCTGACCGTCGCCTCGCTGACCGCCGCCTGTCCGGCGATGTCGGAGAGGCGGGGCGCGGCCGTGGTCCTGGGCGCGGGGAGTGTCACACCGTCCACCACACCGTGGTGTCGGCGGGCACCTCGGCCTCGGCGCCGTCCACGGTGACCGGGGAGCTGGCGAGCAGCACCCGGCCGCGGGCGGCGATCCGGACGGGGGCGCCGGTGGTGTTGACGGTGCAGACGAAACCGGGGCGGGCGAAGACGAGGACGCCCTCGGGCCCTTCCAGCCATTCGACGTCCGTGCCCGCGCCGAGGCCCGGGTGGTCGCGGCGGGCGGCGATGGCGGCCCGGTACAGCTCCAGGGTGGAGCCCGCCACGCCGGTCTGCGCCTCGACGGACAGCTCACCCCAGCCGGCGGGCTGCGGGAGCCAGCTGCCGCCGCCGCCGAAGCCGTAACTGGTGCCCTCGCGGGTCCACGGGATCGGGACGCGGCAGCCGTCGCGGAAGCCGTCCTGGCCCTCGGCGCGGAAGAACGACGGGTCCTGGCGGGCCTCGTCGGGCAGGTCGGTGACGTCGGGCAGGCCGAGCTCCTCGCCCTGGTAGACGTAGGCGGAGCCGGGCAGGGCGAGCATCAGCAGGGAGGCGGCGCGGGCGCGGCGCAGGCCCAGCTCGCGGTCGCCGGGGGTGCGGATCTGGGTGCCGAGGCCGGCCGGGTTGGCGTACCGGGTGGCGTGCCGGGTGACGTCGTGGTTGGAGAGCACCCAGGTGGTGGGGGCGCCGACCGGGCGCATGGCGTCGAGCGAGGAGTCGATGACCTTGCGGAGTTCGGCGGCGTCCCAGGCGGTGGCCAGGTACTGGAAGTTGAACGCCTGGTGCATCTCGTCGGAGCGCACGTAGTTGGCGGTGCGCTCGACCGTCGGCGTCCACGCCTCGGCGACCGCGATGCGCTCGCCGGGGTACTCGTCGAGGATGGTGCGCCAGCTGCGGTAGATCGCGTGCACGCCGTCCTGGTCGAAGAACGGCATGACGTCGTTGCCGAGCAGCTTGAGCTGGTCGTGGGTGCCGAGGTCGGGCAGGCCCTCGGCCTTGACGAGGCCGTGGGCGACGTCGACGCGGAAGCCGTCGACCCCCATGTCGAGCCAGAAGCGCAGGATGGAGCGGAACTCGTCGGCGACGGCCGGGTGTTCCCAGTTGAAGTCGGGCTGCTCGGGGGCGAAGAGGTGGAGGTACCAGTCGCCGGGGGTGCCGTCCGGGTTCACCGTACGGGTCCAGGCGGGGCCGCCGAAGATGGACTCCCAGTCGTTGGGCGGGAGTTCGCCGTCCGCACCCTTTCCGGGGCGGAAGTGGTAGCGCTCGCGCAGGGCGGAGCCGGGGCCCTCGGCCAGGGCGCGCTTGAACCACTCGTGCTGGTCGGAGGAGTGGTTGGGGACCAGGTCGACGATGACGCGCAGGCCCAGGCCGTGCGCCTCGCGGATCAGCGCGTCGGCGTCCAGCAGGTTGCCGAACATCGGGTCGATGGCCCGGTAGTCGGAGACGTCGTAGCCCGCGTCGGCCTGCGGGGAGGCGTAGAAGGGGGAGAGCCACACCGCGTCGACGCCCAGGTCTCTGAGGTGGGGCAGGCGGGCGGTGACGCCGGGGAGGTCGCCCATGCCGTCGCCGTTGCCGTCGGCGAAGCTCCGCGGATAGACCTGGTAGATCACCGCGTCCTGCCACCAGCCGGTGCGGTGGCCCGGGGCGTCGTCGGACGTGCCGGTGGAGGGGGCAGCGAGGTGCTGGGTCATGTCGTCCCTGGGGTGTCTGGGTGGGGAGCGGCGCCGGTGACCGGGTCGAGGTGTCCGGCGCCGCCGTGACGGGTGCGGTGATGCGTGCGGGTGCTGGGCGTCCTGGCGGTGTCAGCCCTTGACGGCTCCGGCGGACATGCCGGTGACCAGGTGCTTCTGGGCGAAGAGGAACACCAGGGCGGCCGGGATGGCGATGAGGACGGAGGCCGCGGTCATCGGGCCCCACTGGGCTCCGTACTGGTTGACGAACTTCTGGAGTCCGCCGGCCAGCGTGAGGTTCTCGTCGCCGACCAGGAAGGCGGAGGCGTAGGCGACTTCGCCCCAGGCGGTGATGAAGGAGTAGAACGCGGTGACGGCGAGGCCCGGCTTGGCCAGCGGCAGGATGAGCCGCCAGAAGGTGCCGAACGGGGTGAGGCCGTCGACCTCGCCCGACTCGTCGATCTCGCGCGGGATGGTGTCGAAGAAGCCCTTCATCATCCAGGCGCAGAACGGCACCGAGATGGTGAGGTAGGTGATGACGAGACCGGTCGGCTGGTTGAGCAGTCCGAGGGTCGACATGATGTTGTAGATCGGCACGATGAGGACGGCGACCGGGAACATCTGGGTGATCAGCAGGGTCCACATCAGCCCGCGCTTGCCGGGGAAGCGGAAGCGGCTGACGGCGTATCCGGTGGTGGCGGCGACGAAGACGCCGATCACGGTGGACAGCGCGGAGATGATCACGGAGTTGGCGAACCAGTTGAGGAACTCGGTGTCGCGGATGAGGTTCGTGTAGTTGACGAGCGTCGTCTCGCGGAAGAAGTCCGTGGTGGTCGCGTACTTGGCGGGCTTGAGCGAGGTCAGCAGGACCCACAGCACCGGGAAGACCGCGATCACCGAGGCGACGATCAGGGTGAGGTGCAGGGCCACGGAGGCGAGCGGGGAGCGCTCGCCGCGCAGGCGGACCTTGCGCACGGCGTGCCGGGCGGGGGTGTCGGTCGCGGTGGTCACCAGTTGTCTCCCTGGGAGCGCAGGACCCGCCGGTAGACGACGGCGAAGACCATCAGGAGGACGAGGATCAGCACGCCCCACGTGGAGGACTGCGCGTAGTCGCGCGGGCTGATCTCGAAGGAGAACTTGTACGCCTGGGTCACCAGGATCTGGGTCGCCTCACCGGGTCCGCCGCGGGTCAGCAGGAAGATCACCGGGAACATGTTGAAGGTCCAGATGGTGGAGAGCAGGATCACCGTGGTGGAGACCGGGCGCAGTCCGGGCAGCGTGATGTGGCGGAAGCGCTGCCAGGCGGTCGCGCCGTCCATCTCGGCCGCCTCGTACTGCTCGGAGGGGATGGACTGGAGTCCGCCGAGGAGGGCGACCATCATGAACGGGATGCCGAGCCAGACGTTGACGGCGATGACCGCGAACTTGGCCCAGGTCGGGTCGTTCAGCCACGGGACGGCGTCGATGCCGGCGCCGCCGAGGACCTTGTTGAGCAGGCCGCGCTCCTCGTTGTAGAGGAAGCGCCAGGCGAAGACGGAGACGAAGCCGGGGATGGCCCAGGGCAGGATGAGAGCCATGCGGTAGGCGGAGCGTCCGGCGATACGGCGGTTGAGGATGTTCGCCAGGGCCATGCCGAGGGCGAACGTGATGCTCACGCAGGAGACCGTCCACACCAGTGTCCAGCCGAGCGTGCCGAGGAACTGCGAGCCGGTCAGCGCGTCGACGTAGTTGTCGGCGCCGATGAACTCGTAGGTGGCGGGGATCTCGTTGACCCCGATGGAGCGGGCGACGTTGCGCTCGTCGGCGTCGGTCATCGAGAGGTAGATGCCGCGGACCAGCGGGTACCCGATGATCACGCCGATCACGACGACGACCGGGGCGACCATGGCCCAGGCGTACCAGTGGACCGACAGGGCGCGCCGGAGGCGGCCGGGGGCGGCGGTGGGGTGCCAGTACCGCGGCTCCGGCCGCGGGCGGTGTTCTCGCCCGCGGCCTTCACCACCGACTGGCTGGTGTGGACAGCCATCAGTCGGCCAACCTTCCTGTTACTTCCAGTCCTTCAGGAGCTTGCGGTACGAGTCGCCGGTGGCCTTGGCGGCCTTCTCCGGCGTGGTCTGGCCGGTGAGGACCTTGGTGTACTCGATGCGCAGCGGCTCGAAGAGGCTGCCGCCCTCGGGGATCCAGGGGCGCTCGACGGCGGTCTCGACGACCGGCTTGAAGAAGCCGACGATCTCGCTGTCGACCGCTTCCTTCTTGGCGTACGCGGAGGTGCGGGTGGGCAGCAGGTTCAGCTCGCCGGCGGCGGTGGCCTGGCTGTCCACGGAGGTCATGTACTCGACGAAGGCGTAGGAGGCGTCGAGGTTCTTGGAGCCGGCGTAGACGGCGAGGTTGTGGCCGCCCTGCGGGGCGCCCTGGGCGGCGGAGCCGGCCGGGACCGGGGCGACGCCCAGGTTGGCCTTGTCGGTGAACTCACTTCCGGTCAGGGTGTCGGCGACGGCCCAGGGGCCGTTGATCATCATGGCGACGTCGCCGTTCTTGAACGCCTGCATCATGTTCTCCCAGCCGTCCGAGGCGTCCGTCTTCGCGGTGCCGTCGTCGACCAGTTCCTTGACCGCCTTGAACGCCTTGACGCCCTCGGGCTTGTCGATGGTGACGCTCTTGGAGCCGGCGTCGACCATGTCGCCGCCCTCGCCGTACAGGAAGGAGAGGAAGTAGTACGGGTCGTCGCCGCGGAGGTAGAGGCCGGTCTTGCCGGTCTTGTCCTTGATCTTCTTGGCGACGGTCTTGAGGTCGTCCAGGCTGGCGGGCGCCTCGACACCGGCCTCCTCGAACATCTTCTTGTTGTAGAAGATGCCCATGGAGTCGATGACCTGCGGGACGGCGTAGGTCTTGTCCTCGTACTTGGTGGACGCGACGGCCTGCTTGAGGAAGTCGTCCTGGTTCTTCAGGGCGGCGGTGCCGTCCAGCGGGGCCAGGTAGCCGAGGTTGGCGAAGTCCGGCGTCCAGGCGACCTCGGAGCGGATCACGTCGGGCGCGCCGTCGCCGGCCTGGGCGGCGTTCTTGAACTTGTTCTGCGCCTCGCCGAAGGGCACGTTGACGTACTTGACGTCGACCTTCGGGTGCTTCTTCTCGAAGCCTTCGGCCAGCTTCTTGAAGACCTTGTCCTCGCTGCCGACGCTGGAGGTGTCCCACCAGGTCACGGTGCCGGAGAGCTCACCCGAGCTCTTGCTGCCGGTCTCGTCGTCGCTGCCGCAGGCGGTCGCCGCGAGCGCCAGGGCCGCGACCAGGGCGGTGGCCGTTATGCCACGTCGCATCTGAACTCCTTCAACTGCCGTACCGCTCCGTCGCGGCGCCGGGTCGACGTGAACGTAACAAGGATGAAAGACGACCGAAAGACCTTGCGGAAGATTTCTGCAAGCCCTGGTGATCGTTACATTCGCGTGTCCTCAAGGTTGCCGTCAAGCCCCTTGACGACCGTCCCCCACCCCTGGCAGGGGCGGGCGGGCCTGGCCATATCCGCAGGGCGACGATCCGACAGCGGTCCGCGATCCGGGCCCGCAAGACCTTGCAAGGCGTTGCCGGAAGTCCGCCCGGAACCCCTTCCCGTACGTCCCCACGCACAGTGGGCAATCCGACACGGGCCCGGTACAGTCGCATCCCATGACCGCACGGCTTGCCGATATCGCAACTCAGGCGGGGGTCAGCGAAGCGACGGTCAGCCGGGTCCTGAACGGCAAGCCCGGAGTAGCGGCGGCCACCCGCGAATCCGTCCTCGCGGCGCTCGACGTCCTCGGCTACGAACGCCCGGTGCGGCTGCGTCGGCGCAGCGCGGGACTGGTCGGCCTGATCACCCCGGAGCTGGAGAACCCGATCTTCCCGGCGCTGGCCCAGGTCATCGGCCAGGCGCTGACCCGGCAGGGCTACACCCCGGTGCTGGCGACCCAGACCCCCGGCGGCTCCACCGAGGACGAACTCACCGAAATGCTGGTGGACCGGGGCGTCTCGGGCATCATCTTCGTCTCCGGGCTGCACGCGGACACCTCGGCCGACATGCAGCGCTACGAGCAACTGCGCGGCCAGGGAGTCCCCTTCGTTCTGGTGAACGGCTTCTCCGCCAAGGTGCAGGCACCGTTCATCTCCCCGGACGACCGGGCGGCGATGCGGCTGGCGGTCACGCATCTGGTGGCGCTCGGCCACACCCGGATCGGCCTGGCGGTCGGCCCCAAGCGCTTCGTGCCGGTGCTCCGCAAGATCGAGGGCTTCCACGCGACGATGCGGGAGCAGCTGGATCTCACCGAGGAGGAGATCGAGGAGCTGATCCAGCACTCCCTGTACACGCTGGAGGGCGGCCAGGCCGCCGCCACCGCCCTGATGGAGCGCGGCTGCACGGCGGTCGTGTGCGCGAGCGACATGATGGCGCTCGGGGCGATCCGGGCGGCCCGCCGGGAGTCGAAGGAGGTCCCCCGGGATCTCTCCGTGGTCGGCTACGACGACTCGCCCCTCATAGCGTTCACGGACCCGCCGCTGACGACGATCCGGCAGCCGGTGACGGCGATGGGCCAGGCCGCGGTCCGTACGCTCCTGGAGGAGATCGGCGGAACCCCGGCCCCGCACAGTGAGTTCGTCTTCATGCCCGAGCTGGTGGTACGCGGCTCGACGGCCGCCGGACCCGCAGGCGGGTCGGGGTCGGCTCCTCGTCCTTGAGACGCAGGACGTGCGACCGGAACCCGACCGGAGGATGATCGTAGGCAGAGGAAGCTCTATGGAAGACTCTCTGCCTATGGGTGAAACACAGGTGACAGCACAGGAAGGCCGGTCGACGGCCGGTTCTTCACCCATCGCGGCCGAGGCGGCCCCCCGGGCCGCCACCGCGTCGTCCACGCCTCCCCCGGCCCCCGGTAAGTCCGGTCGGCTCTCCCGGCTCCGCTCGCTGCGGACGCCCGGCCGCCCCCGGCTCTGGTTCGAGATCCTGCTCATCGCGGTCAGTTACTGGCTGTACTCGCTCGTGCGCAATGCCGTCCCCGAGCAGAAGGCGGCGGCGCTGCGCAACGCGGACTGGATCTGGTCGGCGGAGAAGTCCCTGGGTCTCGCCTTCGAGGAATCGGTCAATCACGCGGTCAATTCCGTGACATGGCTGATCGTGTCGATGAACTACTACTACGCGACGCTGCATTTCGTCGTGACCATCGGCGTCCTCGTCTGGCTGTTCCGCCGCCATCCCGGCCGCTACGCCGCGACCCGGCTGGTCCTCTTCGCGACGACGGCCGTGGCCCTGCTCGGCTACTACCTCTACCCGCTGGCGCCACCCCGTCTGATGAACGGCGCGAACTTCATCGACACCGTGCTCGTGCACGAGACCTGGGGCTCGATGGCCTCGGGCAACTTCAAGAACATGTCGAACCAGTACGCGGCGATGCCGTCGATGCACATCGGCTGGTCGCTCTGGTGCGGGCTCACGATCTTCGCCCTGGCCTCGGTGCCGTGGGCCCGGGTCCTGGGCCTGCTCTACCCGACGCTCACCCTGGTCGTCATCGTGGCCACCGCCAACCACTTCTGGCTGGACGCGGTGGGCGGCATGGCCTGCCTCGCCTTCGGTTACGCGGTCTCCCGCGTCTGGTACGGCTCGCTGCCGCACCGGCTGCCGAAGTGGGTGCCCGGTGCGGCGAAGACCCGGCTGACCGGATTGCGCGCGGCGCGCCTGCCCCGCCCGGCGTCCGAACCTGAGCCGAAGCCGGAGGCGGAGCCCGCTACCCCCGGTGCGTCACGCGGCCCCCGGTGACCGTGAGCCGCACCGGCGCCTCACCGAGCTCGTCGGCCGGGGCGTCGACCGGGTCCAGGCCGAAGGCGGTCAGGTCGGCCCGGTAGCCGGGTGCGATCCGCCCCGCCACCTCCTGCTCCCCCGCCGCGACGGCCGCGTGCGAGGTGCAGCCCTCCAGGGCCATCAGCCCGGTGAGCGCCTGTTCCGGGGCGACGGGCTCGGTGTCGTACGCCCCGGGCAGCCGCCGCAGCCGGGCGGCGGCCAGCACCTGCCGTACGTCGTAGTGGGCGATCGGCCAGTCCGAGCCGAGCGCCAGATACGCCCCGGCGTCCCGCAGATCGCGGCAGCGCCAGGCGCGCGCTGCTCGCTCGTCGCCGAGCCGCCGGGACCAGGCGTCGGTGTGGTCGGCGCGGGTGTACGCGGTGTGGGTGGGCTGCATGGAGGCGATCACCCCGAGCCGGACGAACCGCTCGGCGATCTCGTGCGGCACGGTCTCGATGTGCTCGACGCGGTGGCACAGCCGCCCGCTCTCCCCCAGCGACTCGACGGTGTCCAGGACGTGCCGTACGGCCGCGTCCCCGATGGCGTGGGTGGCGGTGCGGACGCCGGCACGGTGGAGCTGGGCGACGGCCTCGGTGTACGCGGCCGGGTCGGGCCAGAACGCCTCGGTGCCCTGGCCGTGGCAGTCGGCGTGCTCCAGCCAGGCGGTACCGCCCTCGACGGTGCCGTCCATGAAGAACTTCACCCCGCCGACCCGCCACAGCCGCCCCGCCCTGCTCTGGAGCCGTACCAGCTCCTCCAGCCCCTCCTGGTCGACGCCCGGCATGCACCAGGGGGCGAGCCGGAGCCGTACGGGCAGGTCGGTGTCGTCCTCCACGGCGGCCAGCAGATCCGGTACGGAGCCGTCGCCGAGGTCCATCACATGGGCCCCGGTCAGCCCGGTGGCGGCCATGGCGGACAGCAGCCCGACCAGCCCGGCCCGCCGCTCGGCGAGGGAGGGCCGGGGCAGGAACGGGGTGAACAGGTCCATCGCGGCGTGCTCGATCAGATGTCCGGTGGGCCGCCCGCCGGGGTCGCAGACGACCTCGGAACGCTGGGCGAAGGTGCGGGGCCCGGTGATCCCGGCCCGTTCCAGCGCGGCGGCCGAGGCGAGGGCGGAGTGCCCGTCGTAGAGCCGGATGAAGGCGGGCGCGCCGCCGAGTGCCTCGTCGATGAGGGTGTGGTCGACGGGCTGGTCGCCGAAGGCGTTGTGGTCGAGCCCCCACCCGAGGACCCACCCCTCGGTGCGCGGTGCGGCGGCGAGGGCCGCGCGGAGCCGGTCGAGGTCGCGGACGGCGGTGAGATCGACACCGGTGGCCATCTCCAGGCCCCAGACGGGGTGGCTGTGGGCATCGGTCAGCCCGGGGGTGAGGGTGGCGGCCCCACCGAGATCGAGGTGTTCGGTACCGGCCCCCTTCAGCTCCCGCAGGTCGCCGGCGTCCCCGACCCCGACGATCGTGCCGCCCCGGACGGCGACGGCGGTGGCCTCGGGGCGGGCGGGGTCGAGGGTGCGGACCCGGGCTCCGGTGATCAGGAGGTCGGCTGCGGGCATGGTGGGGCTCCTTGCGTGGTGGTCAACGGGTTACGGAGGTGGCGGAGGCGGGTTCCTGAGTTCCCTCCGGGACATCGGCCGGCTCGGCGGCGAAGGAGGCGTACACCTCGGGCCGGCGGCGCTTCAGCCGGCGGGCGAGGAGCAGCCCGAGCAGGAAGGTGCCCGGCACGAGCGAGACGAGGACGACGTTCACCCCGGTCGATGCTCCGGTGAACAGCTCCACGTTGTACGAGACGAGCCCGATGGCCCCGGCCAGCAGCACGGCGGCGACCAGCGGGGCGACGACGGTGCGCAGGACACCTTCACCGTGCGGGATCTTCCGGAAGAAGAGGAAGACGGCCACGGCGGCGAGGAGCTGGAGGACCATGAGTCCGATCATGCCCGGGGTGTTCACCCAGAGCAGGAGCTGCGCGTACGGGTCGGCCCCGGCGGCGGCGAATCCGATGACGACGACCGCCCCGAGCACGGTCTGCGCGGCCCCGGCGACGTACGGGGAGCGGTGGCGCGGGTGGACGCGGCCGAGGGCTGCGGGCAGGACGCCCTCCTCGGCCAGCGCGAGCCCGTACCGGTTGATGGCGTTGTGGAAGGCGAGCAGCGAGGCGAGGACGCTGGTGACGATGAGGATGTGCATCAGGTCGGCGGCCCAGGCCCCGACGTACGTGGTGATGGCGGAGAAGAAGAGCCCGCCGGGGTCGTCGGCGGCGGCCTGGACGACCTTCTCCTCGCCGAACGCCTGGATGACGGTCCAGACGATGAAGGCGTAGAAGATGCCGAGGAAGGCGACGGCGATGTAGGTGGCGCGGGGGACGGTCCGCTCCGGGTTCCGGGCCTCGCGACGGTAGATGACGGTGGACTCGAACCCGGTGAAGGCGGCGAAGGCGCAGGCGAGAACGGCGGCCATGCCGGGCACGAGGACGTTGCCGGGCGAGAAGGAGCCGAGCGAGAGCCCTTCGGAGGCGCCGCCTTCGAGCAGCACCCCGCCCGCGAGCAGGACGAGAATCCCGGTCTCGGCGACGAGGAGGACACCGAGCACCTTGGCGCCGAAGTCGATGGAGCGGAAGCCGCCGTACCAGATGAGCGCCAGGCCGACGAGGGAGACGGGCAGCCAGGGCACGTCGACGCCCCACAGGGCCTGGGAGGTGTCGGCGGTGGCGGAGCCGAGGAGCCCGTAGACGCCGATCTCCATGCCGTTGTAGCCGAGCATCGCGATGAGCGCGGCGGCGATGCCGACCGAGGTGCCGAACCCGCGCGTGATGTACGCGTAGAAGGCCCCGTCACTGCGGACGTGCCGGCTCATCGTGGTGAACCCGACGGCGAAGACCGCGAGCGTGATGCCCGCCAGCAGGTAGCCGACCGGGGCGCCGATGCCGCCGAGCATCAGGGCGACGGGGGCGACCCCGGCCATGACGGTGAGCGGGGCGGCGGCGGAGATGACGAAGAAGGCGATGTCGGCGGTGCCGAGCGTGCCGCTCCGGAGGGTGGGCGCAGACATGTGCAGGGAGAGCCCTTCCGCGACGTAAACCTAAAGCCTTTCGGTTTCGGGGAATGTAGCCTCACCCCAGGTCATCGGGGAAGACCTTTCGCCGACGCAGATCAGGAGAACCGCACATGGGACGGCCGCGCACACCGCTGCTCGACCGGGAGCGCATCGGTGCCACGGCGCTCGAACTGCTCGACGAGCAGGGGGAGTTCAGCGTGCCGCAGGTGGCCCGTAGGCTGGGGGTGCAGACGGGTTCGGTGTATCACCATGTGGACGGGCGGGCCGGGGTGATCGAGCTGGTCCGCGAACGCGTCAGCGCGTCGATCGACACGGCCACGCTGGACCTCCACCCCTGGGACACGGCCCTGACCGCCTGGGCCCGCTCCTACCGCGCCGCCTTCGCCGCCCACCCGCACGCGATCCCGCTGCTCATGACGTCACCGGTACGGGCCCCGAAGGTGCTGGCCCAGTACGAACAGGCGGTCCGGCTGCTCCTGGACGTGGGCTTCCCGGTGGAGCGGGTGATGACGGTGATCACGGCCCTGGAGAACCTGGTGCTGGGCTCGGCACTGGACCTGGCGGCCCCGGAGACGATGTGGGAACTCCCCGCGGACTCCCCCGGCACGGAGAACCTGGCGGAGGCCCTGGCGGCGATCGGCCCGGGCCGGGCGGACGCGGCGTTCGAGCTCGCGCTGGGGGCGTTCATGGGGCACTGCCGCGCGTTGGGCCCGTCCGGCGCACCATCCAGCCCGTCCGGCGTTTGAGGACATTCTTTCCGCCCACGCACGTGGCGCCCGGCGCTTGAGGATCCCTGATCCAGCCCCTCCGGGCGCACCACCCAGCCCCTCCGGCGTTTGAGACGTCCGTCCAGCCTTTCCCGCGCACCCTCCGGTTCGCCGGGCGCACTCCCCGGCCCGCCCGGCGCACCTTCCAGCCCGCCCGGCCTTCAGGACATATTTCCCAGCCTGCCCGGACGCACCTTCCAGCCCGCCCGGCGTTTGAGGGCATCCGTTCAGCCCGTCCGGCGCTTGAGGACGTCTTTTCCAGCCCCTCCGGCGTTTGAGGAGCGGGGTCCGGGGCGGAGCCCCGAGGGGCGCCGGGGCCGGGCCCCGGGACCACCCTCAGCCCGCCGCCCCGTAGAACCGCTCCTCCACCACCGCACGGGCCCTCCGCGTGATCCGCCGGTAGTCGTCCAACATGTCCCCGACATGCCCCGGCTCGTACCCCAGGTACCGCCCCACCGCCGCCAGCTCCCGCGCATCGGACGGGAACGTGTCGCCCGGCCGCCCCCGCACCAGCATCACCGCGTTGCGCACCCGTGCCGCCAGCACCCACGCCTCGTCCAGCGTCTGCGCGTCCTCCGCCGGGATCAGGTCGGCCGCGCACGCGGCGGCCAGCGCCTCTCGCGTACGCGTCGTGCGCAGCCCGGGCTCCGCCCACCCGTGCTGCATCTGGATCAGCTGGACGGTCCACTCGACGTCGCTCAGCCCGCCCCGCCCCAGCTTCGCGTGGAGCGTGGGGTCCGCGCCGCGCGGCATCCGCTCGGACTCCATCCGCGCCTTGAGCCGCCGGATCTCCCGTACGGCGTCCTCGCCGAGCCCCTCCATCGGATACCGCAGCGGATCGACCAGCTCGACGAAGGCCCGCCCCAACTCCTCGTCGCCCGCCATGCGTTCGGCCCGCAGCAGCGCCTGGCTCTCCCAGACCAGCGACCAGCGCCGGTAGTAGGCCTCGTACGACTTCAGCGTACGGACCATCGGCCCGGTCCTGCCCTCGGGACGCAGATCGGCGTCGATGAGCAACGGCGGGTCGGCGGTGGGCAGTTGGAGCAGTCGCCGCATCTCGCTCACCACCGCGTTGGCCGCCCGCCCCGCCTCCTCGTCGCTCACGCCCTCGCGTGGCTGATGGACGAAGAGGACGTCCGCGTCGGAGCCGTAACTCAGCTCGTGTCCGCCGAAGCGGCCCATGCCGATGACGGCGAACCGGGTCGGCAGCGTGTCGCCCCACCGCTCGCGGACGGCGGCCCGCAGCGCGCCCGCGATGGTGGCGGCGTTGAGGTCGGTGACGGCGGAGCCGACGCGGTCGACGAGGGCCCCGTGGTCCTGCTCGGCGGGGCTGTCCTCGGTGCCGTACGAGCCGATGAGGTCGGCGGCCGTCGTACGGAACAGCTCCCGGCGGCGCACCCCGCGCACCACCGCGACGGCCGACTCCGCATCGCCCGCCCGCCCCACCGCGGCCAGCACCTCCTGCTCCAGGTGCTCCCGGGTGCGCGGCGTGAGCCCCTCCGGGTCGCCGAGGATCGCCACCGCCTCCGGGGCCCGCATGAGGAGGTCCGGGGCGAGGCGGCCGGCGGAGAGGACCCGGGCGAGGTTCTCCGCTGCGGCCCCCTCGTCGCGCAGGAGCCGCAGATACCACGGGGTCTTGCCGAGCGCGTCGGACACCTTGCGGAAGCCGAGGAGCCCCGCGTCCGGGTCGGCGGAGTCCGCGAACCAGCCGAGGAGCACCGGCAGCAGCGTGCGCTGGATGGCGGCCTTGCGGGTCACCCCGGAGGAGAGCGCTTCCAGGTGCCGCAGGGCGGCCGCCGGGTCGGCGTACCCGAGGGCCTCCAGCCGGATCGCGGCGGCCTTCGCGCTGAGCCGGGACTCGCCGGGGGCCAGCTGGGCGACGGCGTCCAGCAACGGCCGGTAGAAGATCTTCTCGTGCAGCCGCCGTACGACGGAGGCGTGCCGCTTCCACGCCTTGTTCAGCTCGGCCACCGGATCGGTGCGCATGCCGAGCGACCGGCCGAGCCGCCGCAGATCCGCCTCGTCCTCGGGGACCAGGTGGGTGCGGCGCAGCCGGTAGAGCTGGATGCGGTGCTCCATGGAGCGCAGGAAGCGGTACGCCTCGTCCAGCTGGGCGGCGTCCGCGCGGCCGACGTACCCGCCCTCGGCGAGCGCCCGCAGCGCCTCCAGGGTGGAGCCGCTGTGCAGCGAGGCGTCACTGCGGCCGTGCACCAACTGGAGCAGCTGGACGGCGAATTCGACGTCCCGCAGCCCGCCGGGGCCGAGCTTCAGCTCGCGTTCGATCCGGTCGGCGGGGATGTTGTCGACGACCCGGCGGCGCATCTTCTGCACGTCGGGGACGAAGTTCTCCCGGTCGGCGGCCCCCCAGACGAGCGGCGACACGGCCTCGACGTACTCGGCGCCCAGCTCGGGGTCGCCGGCCACCGCCCGGGCCTTCAACAGGGCCTGGAACTCCCACGTCTTGGCCCAGCGCTGGTAGTAGGCGAGGTGGGAGCTGAGGGTGCGCACGAGCGGCCCGTTGCGGCCCTCGGGACGGAGGTTGGCGTCGACCTCCCAGATGGTGCCCTCGACGGTGGTGTCGGAGCAGATCCGCATCAGGTGCGCGGCCAGCCGGGTGGCGGCCTGCATGGCTTTGGTCTCGTCGACCCCGTCGCGCGCCTCCCCGACGAAGATCACGTCGACGTCGGAGATGTAGTTCAGCTCCCGCCCGCCGCACTTGCCCATCGCCACGACGGCGAGCCGGCACTGCGCGGCGTCCTCGGGCGCCGCCGTGCGGGCGATGGCGAGGGCGGCGCGCAGAGTGGCGGTGGCGAGGTCGGCCAGCTCGGCGGCGGTCTGGGCGAGATCGGTCGTCCCGCACACGTCCCGGGCGGCGAGGGTGAGCAGGCACCGGCGGTAGGCGACCCGCAGCGAGTCCGGGTCGACGGCCTCGGCGAGCCCCTGCTCGAACTCGGCGACCCCGGGGTGCAGGTCGGCCGACTCGTACGTGACGAGGGCCTGCCAGTCGCGCGGGTGCCGGGCCAGATGGTCCCCCAGCGCCTCGGATGCTCCGAGGACCCCGAGGAGCCGGTCGCGCAGGGGCTTGGCGGTGACGAGGGTGTCGAGCAGCACCTGCCGCTCGCCCTCCTCCCCCGCCTCCACGATCCGGACCAGTCCGCGCAGGGCCAGATCGGGGTCGGCGGTGGCCCCGAGCGCCTCCAGGAGGACCGGATCGGACCGTACGGAGGCGAGCGCGTCCAGGTCGAGGAGCTGCTCGGCGGCGGACGGGTCGGTGAATCCGTGCCGCAGCAGCCTGGTGAACGTACTGCTTCTGCGCCCCGGCGCGGTCGTCATCCCGTGCTCTCCTGCCAGCCGAACCGATCTGCGTAACTGCGCGCCGCTCCCTCGCCGCGTCACAGCTCTCCGAGCCTAGTCCTGTGCCGATGAATTCGGGGCGGCGGCGGAGTCCACCCACGAGGGAAACACCTGACAGCATCCGTGCCGGCACCGTTCGACGGCACCGCTGGACACCACCCGGAGGAACCATGTCCACGACCGAGCAGCCCCCGGCCACCGAGCTGGACGCCCGCTACAGCAGCGAGGGGGCGACGGCCCGCCCCTGGCCGGAGACGGCCGCCGTACTGACCGACGCCCCGCTGTACTGGCTCTCCACGGTCCGCCCCGACGGCCGCCCCCACGTCACCCCGCTGATCGGCGTCTGGTCCGAGGGCGCCCTCCACTTCTGCACGGGCCCGCAGGAGCGCAAGGCACGCAATCTGGCGGCCAACCCCGAGGTGGTCCTGACGACGGGTGCCAACACCCTGGACTCCGGCTTCGACGTCGTGGTGGAGGGCCGGGCGGACCGGGTGACGGACCACGGGCGGCTGACCGCCCTGGCCCGGGAGTGGGAGGCGAAGTACGGCGCCGACTGGCACTTCGACGTCGAGGACGGCAGCTTCGTCCAGGCGGAGGCGGGCCACGCCCAGGTGTTCGCGGTCCACCCCCGTGCGGTGTTCGGCTTCGGTAAGGGGGAGCCGTACAGCCAGACGCGCCACCGCTTCACGTGATCCGCCGGGCGGTCCCGACGAGGACGGTGGCGTACAGCTCCTCGGAGACCAGGACCCGCGGGGTGAGCCCGGCGGCGCGCAGGATCCCGGCCGCCGTGTCCCGCTGCCGCTCGCCGGCCTCGACGAGCAGACTGCCGCCGGGCGCGAGCCACTCGGGCGCTTCGGCGGCGACCCGGCGCATGACGTCGAGGCCGTCGCCGCCGCCGTCGAGGGCGACGCGCGGTTCGTGGACGCGGGCCTCGGCGGGGAGCAGTTCGACGTCGGCGGTCGGAACGTACGGAACGTTGGCGAGGAGCACGTCGACGCGGCCGCGCAGGCGGGCCGGAAGGGGGCGAAGAGATCGCCCTCGTACACCTCCCCCAGGTCACCGACGTTGCGCCGGGCGCAGCGCACGGCGGCGGGTTCGACGTCGCAGGCGTGCAGTTCGGCCGTGTCCGCGGCGTCGGCGAGGGCGACGCCGAGGGCGCCGGAGCCGCAGCAGAGGTCGACGACGACGGCCCGGCGGGGTGCGAGGGCGGCGGCCTGCGCCACGAGGAACTCCGTACGCCGCCGGGGCACGAAGACACCGGCGTCCACGGCGAAGCGGCGGCCGCGGAACTCCGCCCAGCCCAGGACGTGTTCGAGCGGGAGCCCGGTGGCGCGGCGCTCGACGAGGGCGGACAGCTCGCCGGGGGAAGCGGCGGCCTCGTGGAGGAGCAGGGCCTCGTCCTCGGCGAAGACGCAGCCCGCGCGGCGGAGGGCGAGGACGGTGGTGGAGAGGGTGGTGCTGATGGGGTGAACCGACATACGAGCGAAGCCTTTCGGGACATCCGATGGGCGCTCGACGATCGTTCTAGTCCGTCCGGTCAGCTTCGGCTGCTGCCGGCCGTCCGACGTGATCGCGTTGGGTGAGCACCCAGCCTGATCCAGCGGTAATGGGTCTCACCTCCTCGGTCGGTCTCCTCGTTCCCCGTGGCGTACGGGGGTCGTAACAGTACAACAGCCCGCTTCCGCGCCCGTGCGGGGCGCGGAAGCGGGCTGGACGAGCCGTGGGTGCGGCTCACAGATCCACGCTGTCCCGCAGCTTCGTCGGCGTGAGGAACAGCGACGCGATGACGCCGATCACGGCGATACCGGCCGAGATGAGGAAGATGTGACCGGTGGCGTCCCCGTACGCGGCCCGGACGACCTCCTGGACCTGGGGCGGCATGGCGGCGACGTTGAGGGTGGAGCCGCCGGAAGCGGAGGCCGCGGGGTCGATGCCGAGCTTCGCCAGCCCGTCCGTGATCTTCGTGGACACCTGGTGGGCGAGGACCGCGCCGAGGACGGAGACGCCCATGGTGCCGCCGAGGGAGCGGAAGAAGGTGATGGCCCCGCTGGCCGCGCCGATCTCGCTGAGCGGCACGGTGTTCTGGAGGACGAGCACCAGGTTCTGCATCGACATACCGACGCCGACACCCACACCGAGCATCCCCAGCGACACCATCACGAGCGAGGTCTCGTGGTCGATGAAGGACAGTCCGAGGAAGCCGAGGGCGAGCACGACGACACCGGCGACGATGAACGGCTTGACCTTGCCGGTCTTGGAGACCAGGCGTCCGGCGACGGTGGAGGAGACGAGGACGCCCGCCATGAGCGGAATGGTGAGGAGTCCGGCCTCGGTCGGCGAGTAGCCGCGTCCGATCTGGAAGTACTGCCCGAGGAAGACCGCGCCCCCGAACATGGCCATGCCGACGGCGAGGCTGGCGACGATGGCGAGGGCGGGGTCGCGGCGGCGGACGACGTGGAGCGGGACGACGGGCTCCTTGACGCGCCCCTCCACGAGGACGGCCGCCCCGAGGATGAGCACGCTCCCGCCGACCATCAGTCCGCTCTGCCAGGAGATCCAGTCGAAGTCGTCGCCGACGAAGGTGACCCAGAGGAGCAGGAGGCTGACCCCGGCGGCGATGAGGGATGCGCCGAGGTAGTCGACCTTGGTGTCGGGGCGGCGGACCTCGACGAGGTGCAGGGTGCGGGCCAGCATCACGGAGGCGAGGAGGGTGAAGGGCACGGCGATGAAGAAGCACCAGCGCCAGCCGAGCCAGGAGGCGTCGGTGATGAACCCGCCGAGCAGCGGCCCGCCGACGGTGGCGACGGCCATCACGCCGCCGAGGTAACCGTTGTAGCGTCCGCGCTCCTTCGGGCTGATCATCGCGGCGATGATCACCTGGACGAGCACCTGGAGCGCGCCCATACCGAGCCCCTGAACGGCACGGAAGGCGATCAGCTGCTCGGTGGACTGGGCGAACCCGCACGCGACCGACGAGACGACGAAGAGCCCGATCGCTATCTGGAGCAGGAGCTTCTTGCTGAACAGGTCGGCGAGCTTGCCCCAGATCGGGGTGGAGGCCGTGGAGGCGAGCAGGGTCGCGGTGACGACCCAGGTGTACTGGGACTGCGTGCCGTCCAGGGACCCGATGATCTGCGGCAGCGCGACCGAGACCACGGTGCTGCTGATCATCGCCACGAACAGCACGATGAGCAGCCCGCTGAGGGCCCGCAGGACGTGGCGGTGGTCCATGGGTGCGGCGGCGGGGGCCGCGGCCGGGGCGGCGGCGGTGTCTGCTGCGCTCACGCGCAACCTCCGGAAAAGTTCGTACGAGAGGCCCGTGAGCGGTGTCGGCACCGGGTCAACCCGAATCCGTGCACGACCCCGTACGGGAGGGAGAAGGCTTCACCATACATGCACACTGGGCAATTTTGCCCACTGAGCAAGAATCTCACACCCGGGGGATAATGCCCCCATGGACAGCAGCACCGCGGGACCGGGACTCCGGGAACGCAAGAAGGAAGCCACCCGCCAGGCCGTGCACGAGGCGACCCTGCGCCTGACGGTGGAGCACGGCTTCGACCAGGTGACGGTCGAGGCGGTGGCGGACGCGGCCGGGATCTCCCGCAGAACGTTCTCGAACTACTTCACCAGCAAGGAGGACGCCCTCCTCTACGGCGAGGAGCAGCAGATCAGGGCCCTGGTCCGCTCGGTCCGCGACCGCCCCGCCGACGAACCCGCCTGGCCGGCCCTGCGCGCGGCGGTGGCCCAGTTCGCGGACCGCGTGGCACCCCCGGAACGCGAATGGGCGATCCGCACCCGCCTGGCGATGCGCCACCCCTCGCTGCTGGCCCGCCAGTTGGCCAACCACGCCGCCCTGGAGCGCGACCTGGCCGAAGCGGTGGCAGCCCGCCCCGGCCCCTCGTCGGCCCCCATCCGCCCGATCGTCCTGGCGGCGGGCTTCCTGGCCTCGCTCCGGATCGCGATGCGCATGTGGATCGAGGAGGACCTGGCGCGGGAGCCGGCGGCGGTGATCGACGAGATCCTGGACGAGATGGGGCGGGGGTTCGCGTGAGAGCGGAGGTCCGCGTGAGGACGGGGACGCCGAAGGGCCGGGCCCGCCGGTGAACCCGTCCCCTCAACAGCCGCGTCAGGAATCCGGCTGGTCGGAGTCCGGCTGGTCGATGCGGATCTCGTAGGCGATCTCCCAGCGGATGTCCGGCACGACGACATCGGCCGTCTCCACGGGGCGGCCCTCGCGGTCGAAGTACGTGCGCTCGATCTCGATGACCAGGTCGCCGATGGAGATCCCGAGCAGGTTGGCCTGTTCCCGCGTCGCACGGGCCGGGCGGGGCAGTTCGATGCCGGTGGCGATGTCCACGCCGATGGAGCGCATGCGCTCGACGACGCCGATCTTGCCGTGCGGGCCCATCTCCGGGAGCAGGACCGGCGTCCCGTCCGTGATGGCCATCGGCTCCCAGCTCTTGGCGAGTTGTACGGGCATGCCGTCGGCGAGGAACTCGTAGTCCGTCACGACGCAGAGGTCGCCGGGCTCGATCGCCAGGCGTTCCGCGATGTCCTCGGGTGCGGGTACGCGCGCCACGCTCGTGCACTCCCAGTCCGCCTCGTGGTCGAGCTCGGCCATGTCCGAGGCGAACGGACTCCTGTTCCGCTGCTCGCGGTGGCGTGAACGGACCATGCGCCGGCGCTCGCGGGCCCGGCGGACGTACGTACCGGAACCGGCGCGCCCTTCGAGGATCCCCTCGATGATCAGACGCTCCATGGCCCGCTGCGCCACGGACTGGCCGACGCCGTACTCCTCGGCGAACCGCGCCCGGGACGGCAGCTTGTCGCCGACGGCCCATTCACCGGCCCGGATGCGAGCCCGCAGCTTGTCCGCCACCTGCAAGTACGGCGTATCACGTGGCATTTGAGCAGCTCCGTGTGTTCGGCGTCGGTATGGGCGTCGCTGGTTGACAAAGCTAACCCATCAGGTTGAAGCTGAATACTCAGCATTACCTGGAGTGACCTTCAGTTCACAGGGGAGAAGTGTGCGCTCTGCACAAGCGCGGATTGCGGCGCTGACCGGCATGCTCGCCGCCGCCACAGGCACCGAACCGCGTGTGGCCACCGACCTGGACGTCATCCGCGTCGAGGCCGATCTCCCCGCCGAGTTGAGCGCGACCGCCCACGCGGCCGTCCTCGCAGCCCTGGCCACGGCGGACCGCTACGGGCACACGCGCACCCGCACCGCCGAGTACGTCTGGGCCGAGATCAGCAGAGAGGCGAACGTGACCACGACCGAATCCCCCGACACGGCCTACCGCGCCCTGCTCGGCCACACGATGACCTGCACCGCCTGCCGGACCGGGGCGATCTGCCCCGACGCGGCCAAGCTCGTCCGCGTCTGGCGGGAGACCCGCCGATGAGGGGCGACCGATGAGAGCGCCCCCGGCCCCATCGGCCCCACCGCGCCCACCATCCCCACCAGCGACGGAGGCACCTGATGCGCAACACCCGCCAGGCGTTACCGGCACCACCCGGGAGGCCCGAATGATCACCCTCTCCCCGACGGACGTCCTCGACTGCGAGGCGTGCTGGAACGCCCCGGTCGCCGCCGCCCGGCAGACCTCGGCCGGCCGCGACCTGCTCTGCGAGGAGTGCGCGGAGGGCGACTACCCGCGCCGCGTCGACCTCTTCCCGCCGTTCGGCATCTACGGCCTGACGCCCCGCAAGCTCCTGAACGACGGCCGGCACGGCAGCGGCCCCCCGAAGCTCCCACCGAACCCGGGCCCGCCGCTGCCCAACCCTCCCCCGGCCCCGTCACCGCCCGGAACGCCACCGGTGTAGGGGGCGCGCTCCACAAGCCGGGGCCGTTGTCAGTACCCCTTGCTAGATTGCCCCGTGGTTGCAGACCGGTCAGACCTTCGAGGTACGCGGTCAAGGGGGTGGGCACAAAGGTCCCCGGGAGCCACCTCGGGACTATGTTGCAAGCCGTGGATTCCCACCCCCTCATCCTCCGTGAGCACGGAGAGTTCCTCGGCCAGTTCCATACAGCGCAGACGGGCCGGGGAGAAGTCGTAGGGCATCTTGCCGGTGGCTTCGAGCACACTCATGGTCCGGCTGGAGCTGGAGGCCGAACCGTCCTTCTCGTCATCGCCGGTCTGAGGGTGCGCAGCGTCCCAGGCGTCGAAGAGCGCGTCGTCGTCCTCGTCGAGGCCGGACTCCTCGATGACGATGTGCAGCGCGGTTTCGAAGGCGTGCCGTTCGGCGGCTACGTGAGCAACCCGCGGGTCATCGACGGCCACGCTGTCGTCGAGTGCTTCCTCGGCGTCGTCCATGCGATCGGATTCCTCCCGCAGAGCCGGATGCGCGGCCAGGGCGACGAACCGCGTGGCCTGCACGGCTGCTCCGAGCGGGCCGAAGATCCGCTCGGTGACCAGGAGAGTGTCCAGGTCCGCCTGGCGCAGCGAGCCCTCGGGCAGGCCCTTGAGGCGGTCGGTGACCAGGTCGGAGAGCAGACCCATCCGGCTGCCTTCGACCCGCATCCGCTGCACCGCGGCCCGTTGGCGCCGCAGTGCCGCCTCCTGGGCGGCGAGAGCTTCCTCCACGCGCTCCAGCACGGCCTCGATGCCGTCCCCGCCGTGCGCGTCGGCGGGGTCCTCGGCGAAGGCCTCGCGGATGTCCTCCAGCGCGATCCCGGCGCCGGCCATCCTGCGGATCCACAGCAGCCGGATCATGTCCTCGTACCCGTAGCGGCGGCGGTCATCGCCACCCCGCTCGGGCTCGGGGAGCAGGCCGATCTCGTGGTAGTGCCGGATCGCCCGCGGCGTGCAGCCGGCAAAGGCCGCCGCGTCGCCGATCTTGACCTGGCGGGGCGGCGTGAAGGACGCGGGCATGGGGGGCCTTTCCTGGAGGGGGCGGGGCGTGAGTCCACCGGACCACATGCCGCTACGGAAGGTGCAACTTCATCGCCCCCGTGGGCCGTCGGCCAGGCAACACAGCTTGGCCGTGTCACCAGGTGGCGACGGTCGCTGCATGGTGGTCCGCGACGACAGCCCGGTCTATCGGGGCATCCTGCGGAATACGCAGAGAGACACCGGCCAAGGCGCTGTACACATCGTGACCTGCCAGGCTCGGTGCGACATGCACGACCAACTCGGCGTCGATGGCGAGCAGGCCGCTGTCGAACAGACGGTGCACGTCCGACCGCAGGATCAGACCTTCCTCCACACGGTGCTGCTCCGTTTCGGCGAAGGGGCGGAGGTGGGCTGCCTCCAGGACCTCGGCCGGCGCCGCGCCGGTGACGGCGCAGATCAGCCCGTACTCGCGTACCAAGGCCCGGCGGAACCCATCCTGGCCACGTCGCACTGCGGACGCCGACCTCCGGCGCCCGCCCGGCAGCTCCTGCGGTCGATACCCGTCCGCACGGCGGAGTTCACGAGGTCTCGGCAGGCGGACTCCCCGGGTATCGATGGCGGTCAGGGTTCGGCGACGGTCCATCTTCTTGATCGACTGCTGGTCGGACCGGCTCAGGCTGAGCTCGCTCAGCTGCGCCTTGTCCAGACAGCCGTCCAAAGGCTGCCAAGTTCCTCCGTAGTGCGCCCGGAAAGCAGTGACACGGAGAGTTTCGGAAGTCGGGGTGTCGAAGGCGTTCTTACAGCGACTGCACCAGAACCGGGGCAGCATGGTGGCTCGCTCTTTGAATCCGGTACTTCTGCAGAAGGGGCATCGGCTGCGGACTTTCTCCTGGTCGGGCAGCACCTGGAGAGCTTCCACGTATCCCGCCCCGAGGGCTTCCTTGCTGTTCCGTACCACCACCAAGTCACCGACCGCCACGTGTTGGTGGTTCCCCACGGTCGAGTCGTAGCTGTACGACTCCTCGATGATGTCCTCGTAGCCGGAGTTCCCCTGAAACTGCCGTTCCTCCCCGGTCACGAGAAAAGACCATGCCATGCCGCGAGTGTTCGGTGCCGTGCTCTCCGCCTCCGTCATGCTCAGGAGCATACGAACGGCCACGGACAACGGGCCCGGCGGTACTCACCGCGGGGCCCGTTGCGTGTCGCCGGAACCTCCGGCCGGGAAAACACGGCCGCTCAGAATCAGGATTCAGGAGTTACAGCACCGGCAGCAGCGCCTTCAGCTCGAAGGCGGTCACCTCGCTGCGGTACTCCTCCCACTCCTGCTTCTTGTTGCGCAGGAAGAAGTCGAATACGTGCTCGCCCAGGGTCTCGGCCACCAGCTCGCTCTTCTCCATCAGCGAGATCGCCTCGCCCAGGTTCTGCGGCAGCGGCTCGATGCCCATCGCGCGGCGTTCCGCGTCGGAGAGGGCCCAGACGTCGTCGTCGGCGCCGGCCGGGAGTTCGTAGCCCTCCTCGATGCCCTTGAGGCCCGCGGCGAGCAGGACCGCGTAGGTGAGGTACGGGTTGGCGCCGGAGTCGATGGAGCGGACCTCGACGCGGGCCGAGCCGGTCTTGCCGGGCTTGTACATCGGGACGCGGATGAGGGCCGAGCGGTTGTTGTGGCCCCAGCAGATGTACGAGGGGGCCTCGCCGCCCGCGCCGGCCGCGCGGGAGGAGCCGCCCCAGATGCGCTTGTAGGAGTTGACCCACTGGTTGGTGACGGCCGAGATCTCCGCCGCGTGCTTCAGGAGGCCCGCGATGAACGAGCGGCCCACCTTGGAGAGCTGGTACTCCGCACCCGACTCGTAGAACGCGTTGCGGTCGCCCTCGAAGAGGGAGAGGTGGGTATGCATGCCCGAGCCCGGGTACTCCGAGAACGGCTTCGGCATGAACGTCGCCTGTACGCCCTGCTCCAGCGCCACCTGCTTCATCACCAGGCGGAACGTCATGATGTTGTCCGCCGTCGACAGCGCGTCCGCGTAGCGGAGGTCGATCTCCTGCTGACCCGGGGCGCCCTCGTGGTGGCTGAACTCGACCGAGATGCCCATCGATTCGAGCATGGTGATCGCCTGGCGGCGGAAGTCCATGCCGACGTTCTGCGGCGTGTGGTCGAAGTAGCCCGAGCTGTCCGCCGGTGTCGGGCGGGTGCCGTCGACCGGCTTGTTCTTCAGCAGGAAGAACTCGATCTCGGGGTGCGTGTAGAAGGTGAAGCCCAGGTCGGACGTCTTGGCCAGGATCCGCTTCAGGACATAGCGCGGGTCCGCGAAGGACGGCGAGCCGTCCGGCATCAGGATGTCGCAGAACATCCGCGCTGTGCCGGGAGCCTCCGCGCGCCACGGCAGGATCTGGAAGGTCCCCGGGTCCGGCTTGGCGATCATGTCCGACTCGTAGACCCGTGCGAAGCCCTCGATCGCCGAGCCGTCGAAGCCGATGCCCTCGTCAAAGGCCTGCTCCAGCTCGGCCGGGGCGACGGCGACGGACTTGAGGAACCCGAGGACGTCGGTGAACCACAGCCGCACGAAGCGGATGTCGCGCTCCTCAAGGGTCCTGAGGACGAATTCCTGCTGCTTGTCCATTGCCACATCCTTGCAGTTCAGACGGTCCGTGCACCACCGCCCGGGGTAGGGGGACACTTCAGTATCGCGACCCGGGATTTCCCCCAGATTACGCACACGGTGTGAGAGAGAGCACTCAGCCACCCACTACGATCGGCGACCGAGCAGCGGTCGGCTTCGGTGCCTGCTTCCTCTCCGGCTTTCCGCCCGTCCGCGCACCCCGGTCCACGGACCGTTCTCCCGCCTCCCGGCCCCTTCGCAGAAGGACTCCACGACATGAGCTTCGACCCCCGGTCCCCCCAGCCGCAGGCCCCCGCCCCCGGCGCGCGCTCCACCCGCAACCGGGCCATCGCCATAGGGCTGAGCGCCGTCGTCGTGGCCGGTCTCGTCGCTTTCGGCTCGTTCATGCTGCTGGAGAACTCCGCGGCCGACGAGAAGTCCGACAACGCCTCGGCGGCCCACGACGGCAAGCACCCGGGCGGGCACGGCGACGCCAAGGGCGGGGCCATCGAGGGGCTGAAGTCCTGGGACGCGGCGAAGCTCGGCCGCCGGCATGTGGCGGGCACGGTGGACTATCCGATGAAGCCTCCGGTCGGCGGCGACCACAACGCGTCCTGGATGAACTGCGACGGCGACGTATACGAAAAGGCCCTCCCGGACGTCAACGCCGTTCACTCCCTGGAGCACGGCGCGGTCTGGGTCACCTACAACGGCTCGGCCGCCGACACGGATGTCGCCGCGCTCGCGGAGCGGGTCGAGAAGACCCCGTTCACCCTGATGAGCCCGTACGCCGGTCAGGAGGGCGCGATCACGCTCAGCGCCTGGGGCAAGCAGGTCACCGTGGACTCCGCCGACGACCGGCGGGTGGACCAGTTCCTCACCGAGTACGTCCAGGGCGCCCAGACGCCCGAGCCCGGCGCCCCATGCACCGGCGGGCTGGCGACGGTGCCGCAGTGACGGACGCGACCGGCACGGCGGACCCCAAGGACCCGGCCACCGGTATCGAGCGGCGGAGGACCGCGCGCGTCCGGTGGGTGGCCGGAGGCGCCGTGGCCCTCGCCCTGCTCTTCGCCGGGGCCGCCGCCGTCGCCTCCGCCCGTGAGGACGGTTCCGCGCCCCGCGCGGCCGGGGCTCCCGCCCCGGAATCCGCCGACGCCGGGTTCGCCCGGGACATGGCCGTCCACCACCAGCAGGCCGTCGAGATGTCCTTCATCGTCCGCGACCGTACGGAGGACGAGGACGTACGCCGCCTCGCGTACGACATCGCCAACACCCAGGCCAACCAGCGCGGCATGCTCCTCGGCTGGCTCGACCTCTGGGGGCTGCCCAAGGTCGCGGGCGGTGACCGACCCCCGATGGCCTGGATGGGCGGCGGTGAAGGCGACGGCGGGCATGAGCATTCCGGGCACCACCCCGGCGGTGGCGGTGACGGTGTGCTCATGGCGGGGATGGCTTCCCGCGCCGAGCTGGAGCGGCTCGCGCGCCTCGACGGCCGGCAGGCCGAGGTCTTCTACCTCCAGCTCATGACGGACCACCACAAGGGCGGCGTCGCCATGGCCGAGGCTTGTGCGTCCCGGTGCACTGTCCCTGTGGAGCAGCGGCTCGCCCAGGGGATGGTCGAGGGGCAGCAGTCGGAGCTGGGCCTCATGCACGACCTGCTCGCCGAGCGTGGGGCGAAGCCGCGTTCCTGAGTGGCCGGGTGCCTGAGCAGGCCGGGTGCCTGAGCAGGCCGCGTGCCTGAGCAGGCCGCGTGCCTGAGTAGCGCCCGGATGAGCAGGCCGCCCGGATGGGCACGCCGCGCGCCCGGGCGGTGTGCCCCGCACGGCGGTGTGCCCCGCACGGCGGTGGGCCCCGCCCGGGCCCACCGCCCCCGCGTCAGCTTGCGTCCCCGCGTCGGCGCACCCGAACGGGTGATTGCGGTCGCGCGTGCGTCTCCCGCCGATGACGATGGGTGCGCTCGGGGCCGTACGGCAGTGCCATCGGCACGCAGGAGGAAATCCCCCATGACGACCGCCAAAGACATCATGCACAGCGGGGCCCGCTGGATCCCGGCCCACGAGACCCTCGACCGTGCGGCGCAGCTGATGCGCGAGCACAACGTGGGCGCCCTGCCCGTCTCCGCCGACGGCGACTCGGACCGGATGGTCGGCATCATCACCGACCGCGACATCGTCGTCGGCTGTGTGGCCAAGGGGCACGACCCGTCGAAGGTCACGGCGGGCGATCTCGCGCAGGGCACGCCCCGCTGGATCGAGGCGGAGGCCGATGTGGACGCGGTCCTGGAGGAGATGCAGACGCACCGCATCCGCCGGCTGCCCGTCGTCGAGAACAAGAAGCTGGTCGGCATGATCAGCGAGGCCGATCTCGCGCAGCACCTCACCGAGGAGCAGATCGCGGGCTGGGCGGAGAAGGTCTACTCCCGCAGTTGAGAGGCCCCGTCGTGCGAGTGACAGCTGCCCGGCGCCCCTGGTCCGCTGCGGCGGGAGGGTGCCGGGCCGCCGTCCGTCCGTATACCCGCCGGGGGTAGGGTGGCCCGCATGGCGGGCAGGACGCGGAGCAGGAGCGTGACGTACGGGCAGCTGATGCTGTTCGCCGCTCTGCTGTTCGGCATCGTCACCATGCACACGGTCGGGCATCCGGCCGAGCACAGCGGATCGGCCGCGATGTCGGCGGCATCCGCGTCGTCGGCTGCGTCGCCGGGCGCCATCGCCGAGCACCCCGCGCCGCACGACGCCCCCGGGGCCGACGCCCCCATGAGCGGCATGGATCCGCTCTCCGTCTGCCTCGCCGTCCTCGGTGTCTGGGGCCTCGCCCTCGTCGGTTCCTGGCTGCTCGGGCTGCGTGCCGACGGGCGGCCTCTCGGTACGCCGGTGGGGGTGGGGCTGCTGCGCGTGCTGCGGCCGCATCCGCCGCCCCCGATATCGGTGCTCGCCAGCGTCTCGGTGCTGCGCATTTAGGAGTGGGCGTCTCACCTCCGCCCCTTCCCGAAACCACCGGATCACCCAGTACTTCAGAGGTGTCTTCAGCATGCCCATGCACCAACTCCCTCGCCGCGCCGTGCTCGGCGCCGCTCTCGCCGTCGCCGGTACGGGAGCCCTCGCCGCCTGTTCCGACGGCGGCAGCGGCCACGGCGGCGCCCACTCCCCCGGCGGGGCCCAGGACTCCGGTACGTACGTCTCGCCCGGCGGCAAGGAGGTCGAGGCCGCCGAGGCGGCGCGCGGCTCCGGGCCCGTACGGAAGGTCTCCCTCACCGCCACCCGGTCCCGGCTCGATCTGGGCGGCGGCACCACCGTCGCCTCCTGGGCCTACGGGGACCGGCTGCCCGGGCGCGAGGTGCGGGTGACCGCCGGGGACACCCTCGCCCTCACCCTGGCCAACCACCTTCCGCAGCCCACCTCCCTGCACTGGCACGGGCTCGCGCTGCGCAACGACATGGACGGGGTTCCCGGGCTGACCCAGCGGGACATCGCCCCGGGGGCGGAGTTCGCCTACCGGTTCGCCGTACCGCATCCGGGGACGTACTGGTTCCACCCGCACTCCGGCGTCCAGCAGGACCGGGGGCTGTACGCGCCGCTGATCGTCGAGGACCCGAAGGAGCCGTTGGCGTACGACAAGGAGTGGGTCGTCGTCCTCGACGACTGGGTCGACGGGGTGGACGGGTCCACTCCGGACGCCGTCCTCGATGAGTTGTCCGGAGGTATGAGCGGCGGCGGGCACGGCGGGATGGATCATGGCGCGCACACCATGTCCGGTTCCGGCGAGGACGATCCGGGTGACAGCGGGCCCTCCCGGATGATGATGGGCGCCCGCAGTGAGCTGCTCGGGGGCGACGCCGGAGATGTCGCCTATCCGCACTACCTGGTCAACGGGCGGGTCGCGGACGATCCGGAGACGTTCCGGGCGCGGCCCGGTGACCGTATCCGGCTGCGGATCATCAACGCCGGCGGCGACACCGCCTTCCGCGTCGCGCTCGGCGGGCACCGGATGACCGTGACGCACACCGACGGGTTCCCGGTCCGGCACACCACGGGGGACGCGCTGCTGCTGGGGATGGGTGAGCGGTACGACGTCCTCGTCACCGCCGGGGACGGGGTCTTCCCGCTGACCGCCGTGGCCGAGGGGAAGAGGGCGACCGCCCTCGCCGTCCTGCGGACCGGGGGCGGGGCCGCGCCCGCCGCCTCCGTACGGCCGAAGGAACTGGAGGGAAGGGTGGTGGAGGCGGGGCGGCTCGCGCCCGATCCGTCGGTGGCGCTGCCTGCCCGCCTGCCGGACCGGACGGTCCGGCTGCGGCTCACCGGTGGGATGGCGAGGTACGACTGGGCCTTCGACGGGCAGCCGTACGACGCGAAGCGGCGGCGGCCGGTGGAGGCGGGTGAGCGGGTGCGGCTCGTCTTCGACAACGGGACGGCCATGTGGCATCCGCTGCATCTGCACGGGCACACCTTCGCGCTCGGCGGGAACGCCGCCGGGGCCCGGAAGGACACCGCGATCGTGCTGCCGCACCGGTCGCTGACGGTGGACTTCGACGCCGACAATCCCGGGCTGTGGATGGTCCACTGTCACAACGTCTACCACGCGGAGGCGGGGATGATGACGGTCCTCGGTTACCGGGGCTGACCTTCCACGCCCCTCGGTGCGGCGGCACGGACAGCCGCTCCCACCTGCGGTTCCGGTGGGCCGGAGCAGATTTTGCCCGGCCCGCCGGGACATCGCGTCAGAAAGACGATTACACTGGCGGACGTGCCTCAACTACGCCTCGCACTGAATCAGATCGACTCGACGGTCGGCGACCTCGCCGGCAACTCCGAGGCGATCGTCCACTGGACCCGGCACGCCGCCGAACAGGGCGCCCACCTCGTGGCGTTCCCCGAGATGGTGCTGACCGGCTACCCCGTCGAGGACCTGGCCCTGCGGTCGTCCTTCGTCGAGGCCTCACGGCAGGCGCTCCGCGCGCTGGCCGCCCGGCTCGACGCGGAGGGCTTCGGCGAACTGCCGGTCGTCGTCGGCTACCTGGACCGCTCCGAGCACGCCGCGGCGCGCTACGGGCAGCCGGCCGGCTCCCCGCGCAACGCCGCAGCCGTGCTGCACCGCGGCGGGATCGCGCTCAACTTCGCCAAGCACCACCTGCCGAACTACGGCGTCTTCGACGAGTTCCGGTACTTCGTGCCGGGCGACTCGATGCCCGTCGTCCGGGTCCACGGCATCGACGTGGCCCTCGCGATCTGCGAGGACCTGTGGCAGGACGGCGGGCGTGTCCCGGCCGCCCGTGCCGCCGGGGCCGGGCTGCTGCTGTCGATCAACGCCTCGCCGTACGAGCGGGACAAGGACGACACCCGGCTGGAGCTGGTCCGCAAGCGGGCCCAGGAGGCCGGCTGCACGACGGCCTATCTGGCGATGATCGGCGGCCAGGACGAGCTGGTCTTCGACGGTGACTCGATCGTCGTCGACAAGGAGGGCGAGGTCATCGCCCGCGCCCCGCAGTTCTCCGAGGGCAGCGTGATCCTCGACCTGGAACTGCCCGCGGCGGCGGCCGAAGCGCCCTCGGGGGTCGTCGACGACGGGCTGCGGATCGACCATGTGGTGCTGTCGGACGAGCCCGTAGCCGCGTACGAGCCGGAGCTCGCGGGCGGGTACGCGGAGCGGCTGGAGGACGAGGAGGAGATCTACTCGGCGCTGGTCGTGGGGCTCCGCGCGTACGCTGCGAAGAACGGTTTCAGCAGTGTGCTGATCGGGCTCTCCGGCGGGATCGACTCGGCGATCTGCGCGGCCATCGCGTGCGATGCGCTCGGTGCGCAGAACGTGTACGGGGTCTCGATGCCGTCGAAGTACTCCTCGGACCACTCCAAGGGCGACGCGGCCGAGCTGGCGCGGCGTACCGGGCTCAACTTCCGTACGGTGCCGATCGCGCCGATGTTCGACGCGTACATGGAGTCGCTGGAGCTCACCGGGCTCGCCGAGGAGAACCTCCAGGCGCGGCTGCGCGGGACGACGCTGATGGCCATCTCCAACCAGGAGGGGCAGATCGTGCTGGCGCCCGGCAACAAGTCGGAGCTGGCGGTCGGCTACTCCACGCTGTACGGGGACGCGGTCGGCGCGTACGGGCCGATCAAGGACGTCTACAAGTCGTCGGTGTTCCGGCTGGCGAAGTGGCGGAACCGGGCGGCGGAGGAGCGCGGGCAGACGCCGCCGATCCCCGAGGCCTCGATCACCAAGCCGCCGAGCGCGGAGCTGCGGCCGGGGCAGGTCGACACGGACTCGCTGCCGGACTACGAGGTGCTCGACGCGATCCTGGAGATGTACGTGGACCGGGATCAGGGGATGGACGCGATTGTCGCGGCCGGGTTCGACGCGGAGCTGGTCGCCAAGACGTTGCGGATGGTGGATACGGCGGAGTACAAGCGGCGGCAGTATCCGCCGGGGACGAAGATCTCGCCGAAGGGGTTCGGGAAGGACCGGCGGTTGCCGATCACGAATCGCTGGCGCGAGTCGTCGTAGTGGGGGTGGCGGTTGCCGGGGGCGTCCGGCAGCCGCCTTGTCCTCAAGCGCCGGACGGGCTGGGCTCCCACGTGGGTGGCCGACCCGTCCGGCGTTTCGGTTCCGTCCTCAAACGCCGGACGGGCTGGAGTTGGCGGATTTGGCTGCGGGCCCGCCCGGCGAACCGGTTCCGTCCTCAAGCGCCGGACGGGCTGGAGTTGGCGGATTTGGCTGCGGGCCCGCCCGGCGAACCGGTTCCGTCCTCAAACGCCGGACGGGCTGGAGTGGCCGAGCGGGCCGCCACCACCCGCGACGCCTTCCCCTCTCCCCGGTCCAGGAATCCCGCCGTCGCCGCTATCGCCAGGCCCGCCACCGCCAGGACCGCGCCCACGAACGCCGGGGACGTCCAGCCCCAGCCTGCCGCTATCGCCACGCCGCCCAGCCAGGCGCCGCCCGCGTTGGCCAGGTTGAAGGCGGAGTGGTTGGAGGCGGAGGCCAGGGTCGGGGCGTCCTTCGCCTTGTTCATGACCAGCATCTGGAGCGGGGTCGTCGTCATGAAGCCGACGGCGCCCAGCAGCACCACCATCGCCAGCGCCGCCCACGGCACGTGCACCGTGAACGGGAACGCCACCAGGACCACGGCGAGGGCGCCGAGCGAGCCGTACAGGGTCGGGCGCAGCGCGCGGTCCGTGAGGGGGCCCGCGGCCAGGGCGCCCAGGGTCATGCCGATACCGAAGAGGGCCAGGACCAGGGTCACGGAGGACTCACCGAAGCCCATCGCCTTCGTCGTCATGGCCGAGAGGTACGAGTAGACCGCGAAGACTCCGGCGAAGCCGAAGACCGCGGTGAGCAGGCCGAGGATCACCTGCCGGTTGCCGAGGGCGCGCAGTTCGCGGCGTACGTCCTGGTGGGCCTCGACGGGGATGTGCGGTACCAGGCGGGCCAGGGCTGCCATGGCCGCCAAGCCGATCGCCGCGACGACGAGGAACGTGGCGCGCCAGCCGAGGTGCTGGCCGAGGAGGGTGGCGGCGGGGACGCCGACGATGTTCGCCACCGTCAGGCCGAGGAACATCGTCGCGACCGCCCGCGCCTGGCGGCCCTCGGCGACCAGCCGGGCGGCGACCACCGCGCCGACGCCGAAGAACGCGCCGTGCGGGAGACCGGCGAGGAGGCGGCCCGCGACCAGCCAGCCGAAGTCGGGGGCGAGCGCCGAGGCCAGGTTGCCGACGGTGAACAGCGCCATCAGGAGCAGCAGCATCTTCTTGCGCGGGACGCGGGAGCCGAGGCCGGTGAGGAGCGGTGCGCCGAGGACGACGCCGATCGCGTACGCGGAGACGAGGTATCCGGCGGTGGGCACGGACGTGCCGAGGTCGTCCGCCACGTTGGGCAGCAGGCCCATCATGACGAACTCCGTCGTGCCTATGCCGAAGGCGCTCACGGCCAGGGCGAGGAGGGCCAGGGGCATGGGAACCTTCGCAATCTCGGAGCGGGGGCAGAACGAAGAGCCGTCGCCTCGGCGTGGACGCCGGGCGACGGCTGAGTCTTCTTTATGTATGCGACTGAAACAAATTGTCGCAGACGATTTATGCCGCGCGGTGAACGGGCGGTTGCGTGGTCGTGATCACAGCTCCACGCGGGCCGCGATCGGGAGGTGGTCGCTGTCGGTCGCCGCGAGGGTCCAGGAGGCCATCGGCTCGACGCCCTTGACCATGATCTGGTCGATCCGGGCCATCGGGAACGAGGCGGGCCAGCTGAAGCCGAAGCCGTCGCCCGCCGCGCCCTGGGTGGAGCGCATCTGGGCGGTGACCGCGTTCAGCGAGCGGTCGTTCATCGTGCCGTTCAGGTCGCCGAGCAGGACGACGCGCTCCACACGTTCGTCGGCGATGGCCTCGCCGAGCGCGTCGGCGCTGTCGTCGCGCTGGTTGGCGGTGAACCCGGCGTGCAGCTTCACGCGGACGGACGGCAGGTGGGCCACGTACACCGCGACCTCGCCCTGCGGGGTCTGCACCGTCGAGCGCATCGCCCGGGTCCAGCCCATCTTGATGTCGACGGGCTTGGTGTCGGCCAGCGGGTACTTGCTCCACAGGCCCACGGTCCCCTGGACCGAGTGGTACGGGTAGCGGCCGGCCAGCGACTTCTCGTACGTGGAGACCTGCCGGCCCGGGAGTTCCTGGAGGGCCACGACGTCCGCGCCGGATCCGGCGACCTGCTGGGCGGTGCCCTCGGGGTCAGGGTTGCCCGCGTTGACGTTGTGGGTGGCGACGGTGAGGTCGCCGCCGCCGCCGGACTTGTCGGTGAGCAGGCCGCCGAACACGTTGAGCCAGACCACGGCGGGCAGCAGGAGCGCGATCAGAGCGGTCGCGGAGCGCCGCAGCAGGCCCAGGACCAGCAGGACCGGGATGAAGAGCGCGACCCACGGCAGGAACGTCTCGAGGAGGCTGCCGAGGTTGCCGAGCCGGTTGGGGATCTGGGCGTGGACGACCATCAGCAGGGTCAGCAGCACCGAGCAGAGGGCCAGGAGGATGCCGCGCCGCCAGTAGCCCGGGTCGTTTCTCAGCCGGTCCCACAGGCCCCGGAAGCGGGATCCGCGGGCCCCGGGCTGCTCGGCGCTGCCGTTGTCCGTGTCCGCTCCGTACGCCTGCACCATCGCGCTGTCCTCACTGCCGTGCCCTGCACATCGCCGCGCCCTCGACCCTAGGTGATGAGCGGCGCCTTTCCCGCCGTCGACCTACCGGCCCGCCGGACCACCTGTGTGGCGGGCCGGCCGGTGCTTGGTGTGCGACGACCGTACGGAGGTCCCTCGGACCCCGTCCGGAGATCAGGACGACACAGGCGGGACGAGGGGTTCCGGTCCGGGGCCGACCGGTGGGGCTTGTGACAGAACGATCACACTCGTGCCGCGGGGGCGAGCCCCTGGAGCAGGGCCGTGATGATGCGGTCCGCGAGGTCGTCGGGCAGCGGCGCGTCGGGGCGGTGCACCGTGCGGACGAGCATGGGGCCGACGAAGAGGTCGTCGATCAGCTCGACGTCGAGGTCGTCGCGCAGCTCCCCCGCCGCCACCGCGCGCCGTACCGCCTCCAGCATCGCGAGGCGGCGGGGGGCGATGACCGTGCCGTGGTACTCGTTCCACAGCTTCGGGTGGCTCTTCATCTGCGCGAAGATGTTGTGCAGCAGCGCCGAGGAGCGCTGGGCGAGGCCCCGGGTGCGCAGCGATTCCAGCATGACGCGGAGGTCGGCGAGGCCCTCGGTGCCGGAGACCGGCGGGTCGTCGGGCTCCATGTCCCGCACGACGTCGACGAACAGCTCCTCCTTGTCCGACCAGCGGCGGTAGATCGTGGCCTTGCCGACGCCGGCCGTGCGGGCGATGCGCTCGATGGAGAGGCCCGCGAGCGGTTCGCCCGCCTCCAGGAGGGCGATGACGGCGTCCAGGATCGCCCGTTCCGCCGCGGCGGAACGGGGGCGTCCGCGGCGCGGCTCCGGATCGGGCGTTCCGGGCGGCGTCCCGGGCGGGACCTCTGCCGCCGTCCCGGCCGACGCCCCGCCCGGAGACCCTGACGCCGTCCCGTCGGAAGCCCCGGCCAGGGTCCCGTCGGAAGCCCCCGCCGCCGCCCCGTCGGAAGCCCCGGCCAGAGTCCCGTCGGAAGCCCCCGCCGCCCCGGCCGACGGATCGCCCCCGTTCCGTGCCCCGTGCCGGTCCCGCTCGCCGTCCTTACCCTGCACCGTGAAGCCGCCTCTCGCCGCGCCGTCGTCCCTCGTACGCCCGCCGTACGTTCCGCGTACGTCCGTCGCCCCGATTCTCGCCGACCCGGGGTGCGCGGATCGACGGGCCTCGTCGGGCCGGCGGCTCAGCGGCTGAGCTGTTTTGCCGGGGGGCGGGCTTCCTCCGGGGCCTCGGTCCTCGCCGGAGGGCGGCCCGGCAGGAACAGACCGACGACCACCGCCCCGATCAGCGCCACGGCCGCCGAGCCGAGCGCGGTCACGTGCATGGCGCTGATGAACGCGTCGTTGGCGGCGGCGGCCAGAGGCTTTCCGGCCACCGGGCCGAGCTTCTCCGCGACGCCGAGCGTGGCCTCGATGGACTCGCCCGCCACGTCCCTGACCCCGGCCGGGACCGCGCCGAGGTGGCCCTCGATGTCGCCCCGGTAGACGGTGGAGAGCACCGAGCCGAGCACGGCGATCCCGAGCGCCCCGCCGACCTGGCGGAAGGTGTTGTTGATGGCCGAACCGGAACCTGCCTTCTCGCGGGGCAGCGCCTGCATCACGGCGACGGTGACGGGCGGCATGATGTGCGCCATCCCGGTGCCCTGGACGAAGAAGACGAGGCACATCACCCACACCGGCGTACCGGCGTCGAACAGGGCGAACGACGCGAGTCCGGCCGCGACGAGCAGCATGCCCGCCGTGCAGACCGCCCGGGCGCCGAAGCGGTCGACGACCAGCCGGGCCCGGGGCGCGAAGATCATCTGGGCGGCCGCGAGCGGAACGATCAGCAGGCCCGACTCCAGGGCGGTGTAGCCGCGCACGCTCTGGAGGTAGAAGGCGGAGAAGAACGTCACGCCCATGAGGGCGAAGAAGACCAGCGCGATGGCGGCGACGGCGGCGGAGAACGCGGGCTTCCGGAAGTACGTGATGTCGATGGCCGGGTGGCTGCTGCGCTTCTCGTGCCAGACGAATCCGGCCAGCACGAGCAGCCCGCCGGCGATGGCGAGGAGAACGGTGGTGTCGGTGAAGTCGGCCAGTTCGCCGCCCCGGATGATCCCGTACACCAGCAGGACCAGGCCGACGATGGAGAGCGCGACGCCCAGCGGGTCGACCTTGCCGGGCTTCGGGTCGCGGGAGTCGGGGACCAGGACCGCCATCGCGATCAGGGCGATCACGACCACGGGGACGTTCACCAGGAAGATCGACCCCCACCAGAAGTGCTCCAGGAGCAGTCCGCCGGTGATCGGGCCGATGGCGATGCCGAGGCCGACGCTGCCCGCCCAGATGCCGATGGCCTTGGGCTGCTCGTCGCGCTCGAAGACGTTCACCAGGACGGCGAGGGTGGCGGGCATCACGAAGGCGGCGCCGAAGCCCATCAGCGCCCGCCAGGTGATGAGTTCACCGGGCGAGGCGGAGAAGGCGGCCAGCGCGGAGCCGATGCCGAAGACCAGGATGCCGGCGAGGAGGACCTTCTTGCGGCCGATCCGGTCGCCGAGGAGGCCCGCGGTGAACAGCAGTCCGGCGAAGACGAGCGTGTAGGAGTTGATCGCCCACTCCAGCTCGCTCTGGGTGGCGCCGATGCCGGTGGGGGCGGGGCTCGCGATCGTCTTGACCGCGACGTTCAGGATCGAGTTGTCCAGCACCACGATGAGCAGGCTGAACATGAGGACGGCGAGGATCCACCAGCGGCGGCGGTGGATCGCCTCGGGAACACGGGGCGCGGCGGCGGGAGCGCCGGACGGTATGGGCATGGGAAGAGCCTAACCCTGTTTCGATACGAGACCGTCTCGTATTGTTAAAGCTTCCCCCATGGGGCCGTACGGAGGGGTGTGCGCGGGCCCACTTCACGAGGGGCGGGGCGGGATGCCACCATGGAAGGGATCCGGGGACGCCGTCAGGGCGCCTCGAGATGACGAAGGAGCCGTTGGCCATGTCGCTTCAGGCTGCGCAGAACCAGTCCTCCCCCGCGGGCCCTTCCTCCGACAGCGGCAAGGCGCTGTACGGAGGGAAGTCCACCCGCCGCATCACCGTCCACGACATCGCCGCCGCCACCGAGCGCGGCGAGAAGTGGCCCATGCTCACCGCCTACGACGCGATGACCGCGTCCGTCTTCGACGAGGCCGGGATCCCGGTCATGCTGGTCGGGGACTCGATGGGCAACGTCCACCTCGGCTACGAGACCACCGTGCCCGTCACGATGGACGAGATCGCCCTGCTGTCCGCCGCCGTCGTGCGCGGCACCAAGCGCGCCATGGTCGTCGCCGACCTGCCCTTCGGCTCGTACCAGGAAGGTCCCGTCCAGGCGCTGCGCAACGCCACCCGGCTGATCAAGGAGTCGGGCGTCGGCGCGGTCAAGCTGGAGGGCGGCGAGCGGTCCCACGAGCAGATCCGGCTGCTGGTCGAGGCCGGTATCCCGGTCATGGCCCACATCGGCCTGACCCCGCAGTCCGTCAACGCGATGGGCTACCGGGTCCAGGGCCGCGGCGAGGAGGCCGCGCAGCAGCTGCTGCGGGACGCCAAGGCCGTCCAGGACGCGGGCGCGTTCGCCGTCGTGCTGGAGCTGGTACCCGCCGAGCTGGCCGCCGAGGTCACCCGCACGCTGCACATCCCGACCGTCGGCATCGGCGCCGGGGCCGGGACCGACGCGCAGGTGCTCGTCTACACGGACATGGTCGGGCTGACCGGCGGCAAGGTGCCGCGCTTCACCAAGCAGTACGCGAACCTGCGCCAAGTGCTCGGTGACGCGGCGAAGGAGTTCGCGGACGAGGTCGTCGGGGGCACGTTCCCGGCGGCGGAGCACACCTTCCACTGATCCACCCGGTCGCCGCCGCTTCTCGGCGACGGCGCCCACCAGCCATTTTCCCGCACCACCGACAGCCCGCCGACATCCCCCATCGGCGGGCTGTCGCGCGTCCGCCGCCCCGCGCCGGTCCGTGTCGGCGGCCTGTCGGTGAGCTGTCGGTGGGCGCTGGTCTGCTGGTGGGCATGGAACGAATCGACAAGAACCCCGGCAGCGGCCGGAACGCCGTCGAGGTGCGGGGGCTGGTCAAGCACTACGGCGAGACCAAAGCTCTGGACGGCGTGGACCTCGATGTGCGCGAGGGCACCGTCCTCGGTGTGCTCGGCCCCAACGGCGCCGGCAAGACCACCCTCGTACGCTGCCTGTCCACCCTGATCACCCCCGACGCCGGCCACGCGGTCGTCGCGGGCTACGACGTGGTGAAGCAGCCCCGTGAGCTGCGCCGCAGGATCGGGCTGACCGGGCAGTACGCCTCGGTCGACGAGAAGCTCTCCGGCTGGGAGAACCTCTACATGATCGGGCGGCTGCTCGATCTGCCCCGGAAGGAGGCCCGGGCCCGCGCCGACGAACTGCTGGAGCGGTTCTCGCTCACCGAGGCCGCCAAGCGGGCGTGCGTGGAGTACTCCGGCGGGATGCGCCGCCGCCTCGACCTGGCCGCCTCGATGATCGGCAGCCCGGCCGTGCTGTATCTGGACGAGCCGACGACCGGGCTCGACCCCCGGACCCGCAACGAGGTCTGGGACGAGGTGCAGCGGATGGTGGCCGAGGGCGCCACCGTCCTGCTGACCACGCAGTACATGGAGGAGGCCGAGCAGCTCGCCAAGGAGCTGACGGTCATCGACCGAGGGAAGATCATCGCCCGGGGCGGGGTCGACGAGCTGAAGGCCAAGGTCGGCGGCCGCACCCTGCACATCCGGCCCTCGGACCCGGCGGAGCTGGCCGCGATGGCGCAGGCGATCCGGGAGGCCGGGCTCGACGGGGTCGCCGGGGTCCAGGCCGTCGTGGACGAGGGGCTGCTGTACGTGCCGATCCTCAGCGACGAGCAGCTGACCGCCGTCATCGGGCTGCTGGGCGTGCGCGGCTTCTCGCTCGCCCATGTCTCCACCGCCCTGCCCAGCCTCGACGAGGTGTTCCTCGCGATCACCGGCGACAAGGCCTCCCCCTCTCCGACCCTGCTCCCCAGGAGGTCGCCGCATGAGCGCCACCACCACGACACCGGTCCCCACGCCCGCCGGGCCCCCGGGCCCCGCACCCGCGAAGGCGGCGGACGAGGGCCGGATCGGTCCGCGGGCCAACCTCCGGCACATCGGCGCCCTGGCGCGCCGCAACCTGCTCCAGATCAAGAAGGACCCGGAGTCGATGTTCGACGTCCTTCTGACGCCGATCATCTTCATCCTGCTCTTCGTGTACGTCTTCGGCGGCTCGGTCGGCGCCAGCCTCGGCGGGAACCGGCAGGAGTACGTGAACTACCTGGTGCCCGGGCTGATGGCGATGCTGGGGCTGAACATCGCCATGGCCGTCGGGACCGGCGTCAACGACGACTTCCGCAAGGGGGTGATGGACCGGTTCCGGACGATGCCGATCTCCCGGTCATCGGTGCTCATCGCCAAGATCGTGGTCGAGCTGGGCCGGCTGATGGTCGCCATGCTCATCCTGCTCGTCATGGGGTTCGTCGTCGGCATGGAGCTGCACGGTTCGGTGTTCGGGCTCCTCGCGGCGGTCGCGCTGTCGGCGGTGTTCGGTGCCGCCATCATGTGGATCTTCATCCTGCTCGGGCTGTCCATGCCGACGGCCCAGGCTGTTCAAGGGACGGCGATGCTCGTGCTGATGCCCCTGCAGTTCGGCTCCTCGATCTTCGTGCCGACCCAGACCATGCCGGGCTGGCTCCAGGCCTTCACCGACTACAACCCGCTCTCCAACCTCGCGGACGCGGCGCGGGCGCTCATGCAGGGCGGACCGGTCGGCGACTCGGTCTGGTGGACGCTGGCCTGGGCCGCCGGGATCACGGTGGTGCTGGCGCCGCTGGCGGTGGCCAAGTTCCGCAAGAAGGCCTGAGCGGAGGGGCGTTACGCCGGCGGATGCGCCCGCCGGTACGTCTCCGCCAGGGCGGTGGCCTCGTCGAGGGTGAGGCCGCCGCCCTGCTCGTACGCCGCCGTGTACGCCGCTTCGTCGAGGCGAGCCCTGGCGGCCTCCTCGGCCTCGGCCAGCGTGCGGCGCTCGATCGTGGTCGGCACGTGGCCGGGAGGCAGCAGCGCCGCCTGGAGGCCCAGCAGTCTGACGACGTCCGCGTACGCCCCGGGCCCAGCCACGCCCGCGGCGGCGAGTCCGGCCAGGGCGCGGGCGATCGCCGTCAGATGGGCCGAGGACATCTGCGGGGCGATCATCGCCGACAGCCGCTCGCGCGAACAGCCCAGCGCCATCAGCGCGTTGCCCAGCGCGGAGGCGTGCTCGCCCTCCAGGCCGTCCAGCCAGGACAGCACCCCGTAGACGAACCCGTCGAAGACGGCGACATCGCCGAACGTGAGGCGCGCGCTGATCACATCCACCTGTTCGCGGGCCTCCGCCACCCGGCCCTGCGCGCCGAGGACGAAGGCCAGATGCATCCGGGCGATCGCCACGGATTCGGGGCTCGGGGGCCGGTCCCCTTCGACCACCTCCCGCAGCGCCGTCTCGGCCTCCGGGAGGCGGCCCAGCTCGGCGAGCGGACCGGCGTACCGGGCGCGCAACAGGGCCACCTGGGAGCGGGCGCCGATCTTCCGCGCGTACTCCACGGCGGCGGCATAGTCGTCCAGGGCCTCGGAGAAGTGGCCGGTCCGCTCGTTGGCCTCGCCCCGGGACGCCAGCGCCTCCGCCCTGCCCCAGTCGTCGTCGAGCCGGGTGAAGATCTCCAGGCTCTCGTCGGCGTCGGCGCGCGCCAGATCCGCGTGGCCGGAGTGACCGGCGAGGACGTTGGCGCGCAGCTGGAGCGCGGCGGCCAGCTCCCACTCGTAGCCGTGGGCACGGGAGGCCCGGACCGTCTCGTCGAGCGTGTGCCGCGTCCGGTCCATGTCGCCGGTGAGCATGACCGCGTACATCCAGAACGTCCCGGGCATGCGGCAGGTCTGCGGCTGCCCGGGCCGGTAGGCGTCGGCGACGATCCGCAGCCGCTTCTGCCCCTCGGCGTCCGACCACTGGGAGATCGCGTCGTCCACGCTGGCCACCTGGATCAGCGCCGCCCCGCGCCGCGCCTCCGCGAGCTGGTCGGCGTCCCAGGGCGGCGGCCGGTCGATGGCCTGCTCCGGCAGTGACGGGGCCCGCACACCGGGCTCGGCGAACGGGTCGGGGCCGAGCGAGGCGGCCGCGTCGGTCCAGTGGCGGGCGTCCGAGCGCAGATCGCGCAGCATCCAGTACCAGGACAGCGAGAGCACCAGGCACAGCGCCTCGTGCTCGTCCCGGGTGGCGACGGCGTGACGGTGCGCGCTGCGCAGGTTCTCGTACTCGCGCCGGATGACGGCGATGGCCGCGCGCTGCCCCGACCCGCGCATCGTCGGCCCGGTCGTACGCGCCAGCTCCCGGTAGTGGGTCAGGTGGCGCCGCTCGACGGCACCCCTCTCGCCCGCCTCCGCCAGCCGCTCGGCGGCGTACTCGCCGACCGTCTCCAGCAGCCGGTAGCGCATCTCCCCGTCCTCGCCGGGCGCGGCGACCACGAGGGACTTGTCGACGAGGGAGCCGAGCAGGGCGGCCACGTCGAGGCTGTCGACGGCGGGCCCGCCCGGTCCGGCGGGCAGGGCGCAGACCTCCTCGGCGGCGGCCAGCGAGCAGCCTCCGGCGAAGACGGAGAGGCGGCGGAGCACGGCGCGTTCGCCGGCGTCCAGCAGGTCCCAGGACCAGTCGACGACGGCGCGCAGGGTCTGCTGGCGGGGCAGCACGGTGCGGCTGCCGTTGGTGAGGAGGCGGAAGCGGTCGTCGAGACGGTCGGCGATCTGGCGCGGGGTGAGCATCCGCAGCCGGGCGGCGGCGAGTTCGATGGCGAGCGGCAGTCCGTCGAGCCGATGGCAGATCTCGGCGCAGGCGGCGGCGGTCGCCTCGTCGGCGTCGGTACGGAAGCCGGGCCGGGCCGCCGCCCCGCGCTCGGCGAGCAGGCGCAGGGCCATCGGGTCGGGCAGCGGGTCGACGGGGCGGACGATTTCGCCCGGCACGCCGAGGGGTTCGCGGCTGGTGGCGAGGACGGTGAGCTGGGGGCAGTGGGTGAGGAGGTGGTCGGTGAGGGCGGCGGCGGCCCCGACGACGTGCTCGCAGTTGTCCAGCAGGAGCAGCATCCGGCGCGGGGCGCAGTGTTCGGTGAGCCGTACGAGGGGGTCGTCGCCGGTGCGGTCGGCGGCGCGCAGTTCCTCGGCTCCCGCCCCGCGCAGCACGGTCTCGCGGGCGCCGAGGGCGCCGAGGACGGCCTCGGGCACGGTGTCCGGGTCGTCGACGGGGGCGAGTTCGGCCAGCCAGACACCGTCGGGCCAGGCCGCAGCGGCGGCCTCCGCGGTCTCCTGGGACAGCCGGGTCTTGCCCGCGCCGCCGGGCCCGAGCAGGGTGACCAGCCGGGCGCGGCCGAGGTCCTCGCGCAGGGCGGCCATGTCGGTGGCGCGCCCGACGAAACTGGTGAGCCGGGCCCGGAGGTTGCCGGGGGCGGGCGGCTGGGTCGCGGCGGGTACGGCCTCAGGAGCGGGGGCGGCCCCGGTCGCGGGCGCGGTCCCAGGGGTGGGCGCGACCCCGGTCGCGGGTACCGGGTGCAGCAGTTCCGTGTGCAGGGCGCGCAGAGCCGGTCCCGGGGCGGTGCCGAGGCGGTCGTCGAGCAGGGTGCGGACCTGCTCGTACGCGGCCAGCGCCTCGGCGGGGCGTCCGGCGTCCCGCAGCGCCCTGATGCGCAGGACCTGGAGTGGTTCGTCGAGCGGGTGGGCGTCGCCGAGCCCGGCCAGTTCCGGCAGCGCCTCCCCTGGTCTGCCGAGGGCGAGGAGCGCCCCGAGCGCGGCCCGCCGTGCGTCGAGCCTGCGGGCCTCCCAGCGGGACGCGGCCGCCGTACGGTCGGGGAGATCGGCGAGGGCGGGCCCGCTCCACAGGGCGAGGGCCTCCCTCAGGACGGCGAGGGCGTCGGCGGCGTCGCCGTTCTCCAGGGCCCGGCTCCCCTCCCCCACGAGCCGCTCGAAGCGGTGCAGGTCCACGGCGTCCGGCGGGGCGGCGAGCCGGTAGCCGCCCGCCACGGACTCGACGGCGCGGTGGCCCAGGGCCCGCCGCAACCGTCCGATCAGGGCCTGGAGGGCGCCGGTCGCGTCGGCGGGCGGGTCGCCGTCCCACACCTCGTCGACGAGGACCCCGGCCGGGACGGTCCGTCCGGGGCGCAGTGCGAGGACGGTGAGCAGGGCGCGCAGCCGTGCTCCGCCGAGAGTGACGGCCGTGCCGTCGTCGCGGAGTGCCCGGGTGGTGCCGAGGACGCAGTAGTGCACGGGGCCTATTGTCCGTGACGGACGGCGGACCGGCGTTGACCGGGTGGAACTCCACAAACGGTCGCCGACGTTCCCGTCCTGCCGGACCGTAGGGTCACCCCGCGCCCACCCAAGGGAGTCGAACGCCGATGACCACCACAGCCACCCGCGGCGACCGCAGGATCAGCCCGGTCTTCCTCGGCATCGCCGCCGTCACCGCGGTCGCGGGCTGGGCGGTGTGGACGGGCTTCGCGGACACCACCGGCTTCGCGGTCTTCCTGTTCGTCACCGGGGCCTGGATCGTCTCGCTCTGCCTCCACGAGTACGCGCACGCCCGCACCGCGCTGCACAGCGGGGACCTGTCGGTGGGGGCGAAGGGTTATCTGACGCTCAACCCGCTGAAGTACACGCACGCGCTGCTGAGCATCGTGCTGCCGGTGCTCTTCGTGATCATGGGCGGGATCGGGCTGCCCGGCGGTGCGGTCTACATCGAGCGCGGCCGGATCCACGGCCGGTGGAAGCACAGCCTGATCTCGGCGGCGGGCCCCCTGACGAACGTGGCGTTCGCGTTTCTCTGCACCGCCCCGTTCTGGCTGGACGCGCTGGACGGGGTGCCGCGCGCCTTCCAGTACGCGCTGGCGTTCCTGGCGATGCTCCAGGTGACGGCGGCGATCCTGAACTTCCTCCCGATCCCGGGGCTCGACGGGTACGGGGTGATCGAGCCCTGGCTCTCGTACAAGCTCCGCCGCCAGGTGGAGCCGATCGCGCCGTTCGGGCTGATCGCGGTGTTCGCGCTGCTCTGGATTCCCGAGGTGAACATCGTGTTCTTCGACGCCATCCACGCGCTGCTGCGTGGGCTGGGCGTGGAGGAGTTCCAGCGGTACTGCGGCTATGACCTGTACCGCTTCTGGCGGGGCCTCTTCGACGAGCAGGACCCGGGCTGCGCGGTCGGCTGACGGTGCGGCCCGGGTCGCCGTGTCAGACCGCCGGGGCGGCGGGCCCGGCGGCCGGGGCGGCGGGGCGAGCCGATCGGGACGCCCGTACGGCGGCGGCGAGAATCGCGACCACGACGCCGCCGAAGGCCCAGGCGCCGAGAATCCAGAGGGCGCCGGCGGTGGCGTTGCCGTCGAAGTAGACGGTGTTGCGCACCACGGTCGTCCCGGCGCCCGGCGGGAGCGCCTGGCCGATCGCGCTCCAGAACGGCGGCAGCAGCGAGGACGGGTACACGCCGCCGGAGCTGGGGTTCCCCAGGATCGTGAAGATCAGGATGGTGAGGCCGAGGCCGATCGTGCCCGCCACGGACTGGAGGGCGACGCCCACCGCGCCGGAGGCGAACACCACGAGGGTGCCGATCCCGACGAGTTCCCAGAACGCGCCCGGCAGGCAGTCCAGCACCGGGCCCACGATGATCGCGCCGCCGATGCCCGAGACGAACCCGTACGGCAGCATCGCCGCCAGCCGGACGAGGGTGCGGCGCAGGGTGGGCTTCTTGGAACCGGCCGCCATGTTCAGGGCCGAGGCCGCGAGATAGCCGCCGATGGTCCAGCTGAGGACGATGTAGAAGGACGAAAGGCCCCGCGAGTCTCCGGCGGAAGGCGGGCGGATGTCTCGGACGACGATCGTCCGGTTCTCCGCCCGGGCGACCTCCTGAAGGATCTCGGTGGCCGCCGCGGTGGCCGAGGGCCCGCCCGCCGACGCCACGATCAGGGTGTCGGTGCGGCTCGCCGGATCCACGACGAGGGCGGCGTCGGTGCGGCGGTCGAGCAGCCGCGCGCGGGCCTCGGCGCGGTCCTGGACGGCGGTGACCCGCAGCGGGTCGCCGGGCAGCGCGTCGAGGCGGGCCACCAGATCTGCCTCCACGGCGGGCGGGGCGACCAGGGTGATCGGCACCTGGCGCGGCTCGGGTGCGTGGAAGGCGCCCATGTAGGAGAGGGCGAAGCCCAGTTGCAGCAGGAGCACCCCGAGCATGACGAGCGCGGCCCGGGTCGAGACGGCGTCCCGCACTTCCTCCCAGAAGCCCTGGGCCCGGTCCCCCGTCCGCACGGTCGACCCCGAGAAGTCGTCGTCCCTCGCGTCCGCCACACGGCCTCCCTCGTCCGGTTCCGCCCCGTCCGTGGCAGGGCCGTCACATGCTCGGCCCCCGGCGGCGTCGGCCGGCCGGGGCACGCCCGGGAAGAGGTGGGCTCGACCTGATTGGCGGAGGCGGGGAGCCGTGGAGCGGGGAGCGGCGTGGGATCAGCCCGCGTCGGGGGCCGCGGCCAGGCGGTGCCTGCGCACGTAGAACCAGGTCATGTTGGACGAGAGACCCGCGATGAGCACCCAGACGATCCCGAGCAGGCTGCCCTGGGCGAAGGAGACCACGGCCGCCACGACGGCGAGGACGCAGACGACGAGGGCGTAGAGGGCGATGCGGGGCATGGGGGTCGGCTCCTGTCGGGAACGGGTCGCGCTCCCTGCCGGGAACGGTCGCGGTCCCGTCCAGTGTCCCCCATGCCCCGTTGTGCCCGTCCCGGGGAGTGCCCGGACCCGTTGCCGGAGCGCCCGCCGGGGCCGGCCCGGTCAGACGTCGGTGGTGCGCAGTCCGGCGTGGGCCTTGTAGCGGCGGTTGACCGAGATCAGGTTGGCGACCAGCGACTCGACCTGGTGGGCGTTGCGCAGGCGGCCGGCGAAGATGCCGCGCATGCCGGGGATCCGTCCGGCCAGCGCCTGGACGAGGTCCGTGTCGGCGCGCGCCTCGCCGAGGACCAGCACATCGGTGTCGATCTCCTCGATGGACTCGTCCTGGAGCAGGACGGCCGAGAGGTGATGGAAGGCGGCGGTCACCCGGGAGTCCGGCAGCAGGGCCGCTGCCTGCTCGGCGGCGCTGCCCTCCTCGGGCTTGAGGGCGTAGGCGCCCTTCTTGTCGAAGCCGAGCGGGTTGACGCAGTCGATGACGAGCTTGCCCGCGAGCTCCTCGCGCAGGGACTGGAGCGTCTTGGCGTGGCCGTCCCACGGCACGGCGACGATCACGATGTCGCTGCGCCGGGCGCATTCCGCGTTGTCCGCGCCCTCGACGCCGAAGCCCAGCTCGGCCGCCGCCTGCTCGGCGCGGGCCGCGTCCCGGGAGCCGAGGGTGACCTTCTGTCCGGCGCGGGCGAGCCGGTAGGCGAGGCCGCGCCCCTGCGGTCCGGTCCCGCCGAGCACGCCGACGCTCAGGCCGGATACGTCGGGGAGGTCCCAGGGGTCCTTGGCGGGGGGCTTGGGCGCGCTGCCGCTGTCCTGTGTAGTCATGGGCCGACCCTACTGCCAGGTAGGACGCGGGGAAGCCGCCCCGTCGGCCTCGGCCGGCCTCCGTCCGGTCCCGGTTCCGCCGGCCGGCTCCGCTCTCCGGTTCCGTTTCCCGGCGGGCCCTCCGTTCGGGTGAGGGGAGGGCCGACGGGCCAGGCCGGGGCGCGGGCCCGGGCAGGATGCCGGGCCGTGGACGGCGTACGCGTCGCCCTGCTCCGCGTTGGGCCGGCCGGGACCCGGTGGCCGCCGGACGCCCGCTTGTTCGCGCCGGCCCTGCGCGCCTCCGTCGTCCTGCGGCGGCGGGCTGCTGCCGGTGGGGACCGAGGCGTACGAGCCGTGGCATCTGGCGGCCCATCTGTCCGACGAGTCCGCCGGGTCGGGGCTGCCGGAGCCGGCTCCCACGCCGCCGCCCCGCTGGTGGCGAGGGCGGGCCGGAAACCCGCTTGCCCGATACACCCTGTTGTACGGATCATGGCCCTTCGTGACCTCTGCGCCTCCCCCGCCCCCCGCGTCTCCCTCGTCCCCGCCCCCGTCGCGGCCGGGGCGGTTGCGCGCCCTGCTGCCCGATCTCGCGCCGTGGCGTTCCTCGCCGGACTTCCGGCTGCTGTGGGTGCAGGGCCTGATCACGTACTTCGGCAGCTTCATGGCGCTGATCGCGCTGCCGCTGCAGATCAAGGACCTCACCGGCTCCCCGCTCGCGGTCGGGGCGATGGGCGCGGTGGAGCTGGTGCCGCTGGTGGTCTTCGGGCTGTACGGCGGGGCGCTCGCGGACTCGGTGGACCGCCGCCGGGTCATCCTGCTCACCGAGGCGGGGCTCGGGGTGCTCGCCGCGATCCTGCTGGTCAACGCCCTGCTCCCGGAGCCGCTGCTGTGGCCGCTGTACGTGGTGGCCGGCGGGGTCTCCGCGCTCGCCGGGCTCCAGCGGCCCGCACTGGACTCCCTGATGGCCCGGATCGTGCCGCACGCCCAGCAGACGGCGGCGGCCGCGCTGAACTCGCTGCGCTGGCAGATCGGGGCGATCGCGGGCCCGGCGCTGGCCGGTCTGGTGGTGGCGTACGCCGGTCACGGCACGGCGTACGCGGTGACGGTGTGCACGTTCGCCGTCTCCGTCGTGCTCTGTCTGCGGCTCTCCCCCGCGCCGCCCGCCAAGGAGGCGGCGAAGCCGTCGCTGCGCGGGATCGTGGAGGGCGCGCGGTACGCCTGGAGCCGGCCGGTGCTGCTGGGGACGTACGCGATCGACCTGGCGGCGATGTTCTTCGCCTTCCCGAACACGATCTTCCCGTTCCTGGCGGACGAGCTGGACGCCGAGTGGTCGCTGGGGCTGATGTACGCGGCGGGCTCGGTCGGTTCGCTGGTGCTCGGGCTGACCAGCGGCTGGACGAGCCGGGTGCGCCGGCACGGGCTGTTCGTGGTGTTCGGCGCGGCCGCCTGGGGCCTGGCGATCGCCGCGGCGGGCTGGTTCTCCAGCGTGTGGGTGGTGCTGGTCTGCCTGGCGGTGGCGGGAGCGGGCGACATGCTGAGCGGGCTGGGGCGGTCGACGATCTGGAACCAGACGATTCCCGAGGAGCTGCGGGGGCGGCTGGCGGGCATCGAGGTGCTGTCGTACAGCGTCGGGCCGCAGCTGGGCCAGGTGCGGGCCGGGGCGATGGCCGGCTGGACCGGGACCAGGTCGGCGATCTGGACGGGTGGGGTGGCGTGCGTGGCGTCGGTGGTGCTGTTGACCGCCGCGTTGCCGAAGTTGGTGCGGTACGACTCGGAGACGGATGAGGACGCGGTGCGCAGGCGGGAGGCCCGGGTGGAGGGGTGACCCGGTCCGGGGCTCCGCCCCGCGCCCCGCTCCTCAAGCGCCGGAGGGGCTGGAAAAGACGTCCTCAATCGCCGGACGGGCTGGATGTGCGGCCTCAAGCGCCGACGGGCTTGAGGACGCCCTCAATCGCCGGACGGGCTTGATCGGTCGCCCTTGTCCTCGTCGTGCCACTTCGGGTCCGTGTCCCATTCCAGGTTGCGGTCGCGCGCGGTGTCCATCGCGTGCTGGGCCGCCTCGCGGGAGGGGTAGGGGCCGAAACGGTTCAGCGCCGGGCACTCCGGGCCCTCCTCGACCTTCTTGTGCTCCAGGCAGTAGTACCACTCGCCGGGCTTGCCGACCGTGCGCTTCTTGAACAGGGCCATCGACTGCTCCTTTCCTTGTCGCCATGGTGCCCCCGAGGCCGCTGGTTAGACTCGCTGACATGTCTGGCCAGTCGCTTCTCGTACCAGGGGAGATCACTCCCGTCCGTTCCGTCCCCGGAAACATCCGGCGCCCCGAGTACGTGGGGAAGCCGGCCCCGACGCCGTACACCGGCCCTGAGGTCCAGGACTCCGACACCGTCGAGCGGATGCGCATCGCGGGCCGTATCGCCGCGCAGGCGATGGAGGAGGCCGCCAAGCACATCGCCCCGGGCGTCACCACGGACCAGCTCGACAAGGTCGCCCACGACTTCATGGTCGACCACGGCGCGTACCCCTCGACCCTCGGCTACCGGGGCTTCCCGAAGTCGCTGTGCACCTCGCTGAACGAGGTCATCTGCCACGGCATCCCCGACTCCACCGTGCTGCGCGACGGCGACATCGTGAACCTGGACGTCACCGCGTACATCAACGGGGTGCACGGCGACAACAACGCCACCTACCTCTGCGGCGACGTGGACGAGGAGTCGCGGCTGCTCGTCGAGCGCACCCGGGAGTCGCTGAACCGGGCCATCAAGGCGGTCAGGCCGGGGCGGCAGATCAACGTCATCGGCCGGGTCATCGAGTCGTACGCCAAGCGGTTCGGCTACGGGGTCGTCCGCGACTTCACCGGGCACGGGATCAACACCTCGTTCCACTCCGGCCTGATCATCCCGCACTACGACAGCCCGCACGCCACCACGGTGATGCAGCCCGGGATGACGTTCACCATCGAGCCGATGCTGACGCTCGGCACCCACGAGTACGACCTGTGGGAGGACGGCTGGACCGTGGTGACGAAGGACCGGAAGCGGACCGCGCAGTTCGAGCACACGCTGGTCGTCACGGAGACCGGAGCGGAGATCCTCACCCTCCCGTAGTCACCCGATCCGCAATCACCCCGAACTGTCCGATATCGGGCCCTCCGCCCCTTGGTGGCGTAGTTTTTTACCGACAAGCAGTCGGGAACCAGTTGACTTAGGTAAGCCTAAGTAGGAGGATCGGCGTACCGGCACGCGCCGCCGCACCGTCGCGGCGGTTGCCTGCCGATATTTCCGTCTGTTTCTGGACTTCCCGTCCCCTCGGTCCCCGGAGGCCCGCCTTGGACGCAACCGCCACCGTCACTCCCTTCTCGACGCTCATCCGCACCGCGTCGCACGAGCAGCACACCGAGGCCGAGACCTCGACCTTCATGAGTGACCTCCTCGGCGGGCGGCTGGGAGTGGACGCGTACACGCGCTACACCGAGCAGCTGTGGTTCGTGTACCGGGCGCTGGAGGAGGCCGCGGAGGCCCTGCGGAACGACCCGGTCGCGGGCCCCTTCATACAGTCCGAGCTGATGCGCTCCACCGAGCTGGAGCGCGACCTCGCCCACCTGCGCGGGGAGAACTGGCGCGAGGGCCTGGAGCCGCTGCCCGCCACCGCGGCGTACGCGGATCGGGTCGCGGAGTGCGCCCGTACCTGGCCCGCCGGTTACATCGCCCACCACTACACGCGCTACCTGGGCGACCTCTCGGGCGGTCAGATCATCCGCGACAAGGCGGAGAAGACCTGGGGCTTCGAGCGCAAGGGCGACGGCGTCCGGTTCTACGTCTTCGAGCAGATCACCAACCCCGCCGCCTTCAAGCGGGGTTACCGCGAGCTGCTGGACGGCGTGAACGCGGACGACCTGGAGAAGCAGCGCATCATCGAGGAGTGCAAGCGCGCCTTCGCGCTGAACACCGCGGTCTTCCGCGAGCTGGGCGAGGTCTTCCCGCTCAGCGCCTAGTCACTCGTCCACGGTTCGCCGCCGCCCGGGTTCAGCCCCGGGCGGCCATCAGGACGCGGCCCCCGACCTCCACCGTGCCGTCCGGCGCGGGTGCGGTGAGGATCTGGGAGCCGCGTCCTTGTGTGATGTTCAGGGCCCGGCCGAGGTGGGCGCTCAGCAGCATGGCCGCGGCCCCCGTCGCCTCGTCCTCGACGATCCCCGACTCCTCGCCCCGCCTCGGAAAGGCCCGTGCCCGGACCCGGCCGGCCGCCTCGTCCTCCCAGGCCCAGGCGTAGAGCCAGCCCTCGCCGGGCGGCGGTCCCGGCAGCGCCTCGATCTCGGCGGCGGTCGCGTACTGCTGGAGCGTGCGCGGCGGAGCCCACTCGGGGCGGGCGGTGATCCAGGTGAACTCGCCGTCCTGGCGCGCGAACACGTCCCCGACGGCCAGTTCCAGGATCTCCAGGTCGAGCAGCCAGGCCGCGCCCACCAGCGGGTGACCGGCGAACGGCAGCCGGAGCCCCGGGGTGTGGATGTCCACCCGGCCGCGCTCCGGGTCGTCGACGAACACGGTCTCGCTGAAGCCCAGTTGCCGGGTCAGCCGCTGCCGGGACGCCTCGTCGGGGTGGCCGCTCGCGTCGCGTACGACGCCGAGGGCGTTGCCGTACCGGCCGTCGGGTCCGCAGAACACCCGCAGGACGTCGATGCCGCGGGGTACGTCGTAGTCGTTCACCAGGGCATTCAAGCACTGCCGGGCGCCGGCGCGGGAGCTGAGCGGGCAGGGCCGCGGGGCCGTACCGGCGGGCACTGCTGCCGCCGGTACGGCCCCGGGGATGCGCGGGTGGGTCAGGCGGTGGTGTCGCGGCGGCGGCGCGCCGCGATCAGTACACCGGCGCCGGCCGCCACGACGATGCCGGAGGCGGCGATCAGGGCGCCGGTCGGCACGTCGGAGCCGGTGGCCGCCAGGGAGCCGGAGCCGCCGACCGAACCGCCGGTGGAGCCGCCGCCGACCGTGCCGCCGCCGGTGGTCGAACCGCCCGCCGTGGAACCGCCGGTGGAGCCCGAACCGCCGGTGGAGCCCGAGCCGCCGGTGGAGCCGCCCGGGAGCTGGGCGTCCTTGTCGACGGAGACCGCGACGTTCAGCGCGTCGAGCGCCTCGCCCTTCTTGTAGAAGCCGCCGAACGCCTTGGCGCCGTCCGCGGTGAGCGTCGCCGGAACGTCTCGGAGGTTCACGATGCCGCCCTTGGCGGCGAGCGCGCCGCCGGGCACCTTCAGGTCGGCGAAGGACAGGCCGGTGAACTTGCTGACCTTGCCGGTCTGCTGGTCCTTGGTGGAGACGTCGGCGAGGAGCGTGCCGGAGGTGCCCTCGATGTCGACCTTCAGGTTGCTGAGGGACAGGTCGAGGACGTACTCACCCTTGGTCTCGTGGCCGAGGAAGCGCACCGTGCCCTGGAACGCGGCGTCGAGGGTGTTCTTGTCGGCGTCGAGGCGGCCGGTGGCCTTGGTGAAGCGGTAGCTGTCGCCGTTGTCGGACGCGCCGTCGCTCGTCACGATCTTGCCGTGCGCGATCGGGCCGACCACGTAGTCGCGGAACTTCTCCCTGACGCCCCAGTCGAGATTGCCGTCGACTACCGGGCCGCTGACGGGCGCGGCGGTCTCGGAAGCGGTCGGGGCGGGCTCGGTGCTGGGCTTCTCGGTGGGCTTGCCCGTCGGCTTGTCGGTGGGCTTGTCGGTGGGCTTGTCCGTGGGCTTGTCGGTCGGCTTGTCCGTGGGCTTGTCGGTCGGCTTGTCGGTCGGCTTGTCCGTCGGGGGTGTCGACGGGGTCTTCACGGACAGCGTCGCCGGGTCGAGCTCGGTGCCCACCGGGTACATGCCGCCGAAGGCCTCCGAGCCGTCGGCGGTCAGCTTGGCGGGGATGTCGGCGAAGACCATCGCGCCGCCCGCGCCGCCGCCCCGCTTGGCCTTGGTCATGTCCAGGGCGGCGATGGGCGCGTCGTTCTTGCTGACGACGGTGCCGTCCATCTTCTTGCTGGTGAAGTCGGCGGTGATCGTGCCGGTCTCCCGGCCCGTGGCGACCTTGACGTCGCTCACCCGGACGTCGAGCAACCCGTGGTGTCCCTCGAACCGGACGCCGCCCTTGAACGCAGTGTCGGAGGCGTGCGTCCCGGTGTCGTAGGAGCCCTTGCCGTCGACGAAGGTGAACACCCCGTTGTCCGCGGCCTGCTTGGCGCCGTCCGCGAGGGTGATCTTGCCCTGCGCGATCGGGCCGACCAGGTAGTCGCGGAACTTCTCCTTGATGCCCCAGTCCAGGGTGCCGTCCACCAGCTCCAGCTTCGGGGCGGCGGCGGGCGGGGCGGCCTCGGGGTTGTCGGCGGCGAGGGCGGGGAGGGCGAAGGTCGCGCCCAGGACGGCGGCCGTGGCGACGGCCGCGGCAAGGGTTATGGGGCGGCGGGTTGCTGCCATGTCGGTGGGTCTCCTAGCGAAGAGGGAGGGGGAAGAGAAGCGTGAGGGGAGGGGGTGACGATCCATAAGGCACGCATGGGGGGATGCCGGGGTCAGGAAGTCTGGGGAGAGTCGGGGGCCGCGGAGGCGTCGGCGGCCTCGGGGGCCGGCCGCACGGACCGGCGGCGCAGGGCGAAGAACGCCGCCACGGCGCCGAGGAGGAGCAGCGCACCGCCACCGACGGCCGCCCAGGTACCGGCGCCCGGGCCGGAGTCGGAGGAGGCGGCGGCCGGTGCGGCGGAGGGCTTCTCGGCGGCCTTCTCCGTGGGCTCGGCGGCCGCGGTCGGCTCGCTGCCGAGGTCGGGCAGCGCGGGCAGCTGGGCCTTCTCGTCGACGGTCACGGCGAGCGAGACCGGGTCCATCGCGGTGCCCGCCTTGTACATCGAGCCGAACGCCTTGGAGCCTTCGGCGGTGAGGGCGGCGGGTGCTTCGGTGAGGGCGGCGAGGCCGTCCTTCGGCGCGAAGTCCTCGGCCTCGAAGGTGACGATCGGGACGTTCTCGGTGGTCTTGCCCTCGCTGGTGACGTCGGCCGAAAGGGTGCCTTCGCCCTGGGTGACGGCGACGGTGACGGCGGCGAACTTCAGGTCGAGGTCATGGGCGCCGGTGAAGCGGATGCTGCCGCTGAACTCCGCGTCCAGCGTCTCCTTCTTCGCGTCGTACGTTCCCTTGCCCTGGGGGAAGCGGAACAGGGCCCCGCCGTCCTGGGCGCCGTCGGCCAGCGTCCACCTGCCCTGGCCGATGGAGCCGGTGACGTACTCGCGGAAGGTGCGGCGCACGCCCCAGTCGACGGCGGCTTCCTCGAAGCGGCCCGCCTTCTCCGCGCCCTTCTTCGCCTTGTCCTTCTTCTCGCCCTCGTCCTGCTTCTCGTCCGGGGCGGACGGCTTCGGCTCGGCGGCGCCCTTGGTGTCGACGGAGAGGCTGACCGGGTCGAGCGGGGTGCCCTCGGTGTAGTAGCCGGCGAAGGCGGAGGCGCCCTCGGCGGTCAGCGTGGTGGGGACGTCGGTGAGGGCGATGGGGGTGGAACCGCCCTTCATGTTGATCCCGCCGAGACCGAGCTTGGCCAGGGGCACCTGGGAGCGGTGGGAGACCTTGCCGGTCCCCCGCTCCTTGCTGACCATGTCCGCGTGGAGCACGCCGCTGCCGCCGCTGATGCGGATCGTGGGGCGGCTGATCGTGAGGTCCAGCTCGTTGCTGCCGTCGGCCTTCTTGTGGCCGGTGAAGTGCACCCCGCCGGAGAAGCCGGAGCTGAACGCCCCGGAGTCCGGGTCGTAGGAGCCGGTCGCCGAGTGGAAGCGGAACTGGCTGCCGCCGACCGTGGCCGCGCCGCCGGTCAGGCTCCAACTGCCGTTCGCGATGGGCCCGGTGACATAGCTCTGGAAGGAGGACTTGATGCCCCAGTCCAGCCGTCCGCCCTGCACCGTGCGGCTTGCCGCTTGCGCGGTGGCGGCGGGGAGCAGGGCTCCCAGCAGTACCGCGAGGAGCGCGACGGCGAGCGCGCGGCTGGATCTGGACGACGGCATGACGGACCCTCCGGGGACTGGCTACACAGGTAAGGCTAACCTAAGGTATTCCCAGCCCAGGCCGGAACCCCTTCCGGTCACGCCGTTACGGCGAACGGCCGACCGCACGCCGCAGAACGACAGGACGGTGCCCCAGTGCGCATCTCGCAGGACTTCGCCCCGACGGGCCCGGACGCCGCGACGACGGCCCGCCGTCGCCCGGCCCGGGGCAGGGCTGCCGCCGCGCTCACCGCAGCCGTAGCCCTCGCCCTGGTCCTGACCGGGTGCGGAGGCGGGAGCGACGCGGCGCCGAAGTCCACGTCCGCGAAGGGCTCCGCCGACGTGGACCGGGTCGAGCCGCTGGCCGGTGCGCCCGCGCCGAAACTGCCGGTGACGGTCGACTCGGCGGACGGCAAGAAGGTCACGATCGACTCCACCGACCGGATCGTGCCGCTGACGGGGTCGCTGAGCGAGATCGTCTTCACCCTCGGCTTCGGCAAGCAGGTCGTCGCCCGGGACATCACCGCCACCTTCGAACAGGCCGAGAAGCTCCCGGTGGTGACCCGGGCCCACGACGTCTCGGCGGAGAGCGTGCTCTCCCTGAAGCCGACGATCGTGCTGGCCGACACCACCACAGGACCGTCCGAGGCCATCGACCAGATCCGGGACGCGGGCATCCCGCTGCTCGTCGTCGAACCCGCCAAGGGACTGCCCGACGTCGGCCGCCGGATCGACACCGTCGCCGAGGCCCTCGGCGTACCGTCGGCCGGCACGGAGCTCAAGGAGCGCACCGAGAAGCGGATCGCCGACGTCCAGAAGTCCATCCCGGACCACACCGACGGCAAGAAGCCCCGGGTCGCCTTCCTCTACCTGCGCGGTTCGGCCTCCGTCTATCTGCTGGGCGGCGCGGAGTCCGGGGCCGGTTCGCTGCTGGAGGCGGCGGGCGCGGTCGACGCCGGGAAGGAGTCCGGTCTGGACAAGGACTTCACCGCCATCACCAGCGAAGCCCTCGCCAAGGCCGCCCCGGACGCGATCCTGCTGATGACCAAGGGGTTCGAGTCGGTCGGCGGCATGGACGGACTGGTGAAGATCCCGGGGATCGCGGAGACCCCGGCCGGCATGGACCGCCGGGTCGTCACGGTCGACGACGGCGTGCTGCTGAACTACGGGCCGCGCACCGACCAGGTGCTCACCGAGATCGTCGAGCAGCTGTACGCGAAGGGCGGGAAGGGCCAGTGACCACCTCGTACGAGGAACGCACCGGCCCTGTGGAGAAGTCCCCGGGCGGACCGGCCGAGGGAAGCGCCCCCGCGTCCCCGTCCCCCGGCGTGAAGTCCTCGCGGAGCACGGCGTATCTGCTCACCGTCGGGCTCTCCCTCGCCCTGCTCGCCGGCTGTCTGCTGTCGGCGGCGATCGGCGCGTACAACATCCCGCTCGGGGACGTCCTGTCCTCCGTGCAGCACCGGATCGGGCTCGGCGGACAGGCGCTGGACCGGGTCGGCGAGAGCGTCCTGTGGAACGTGCGGCTCCCCCGGGTCGCCCTCGCGGTGCTCGTCGGCGCGTCGCTCGGCTGCGCGGGCGCCCTGATGCAGGGCGTGTTCGGCAATCCGCTCGCCGAACCCGGCGTGATCGGGATCTCGGCGGGCGCGGCCGTCGGCGCGGTCGCCTCGATCGCGCTCGGCCTGACCTTCTTCGGCAACTGGACCATCACCGTCTTCGCGTTCGTCGCGGGACTGGCCACCGTGCTGCTCGTCTACGCGCTCTCGCGCTCCGGCGGCCGGACCGAAGTGGTGACGCTGATCCTCACCGGTATCGCCGTCAACGCCTTCGCGGGTGCGCTGATCGGTCTCTTCATCTTCTTCGCGGACAACGCGCAGATCACCCAGATCACCTTCTGGCAGCTCGGTTCGCTCTCCCAGGCGACCTGGCCCAAGGTGCTGGCCGTGCTGCCGTGCGCGCTGGCCGGGCTGCTCATCGCCCCGTTCTCCTCCCGCAAGCTGGACCTGCTGGCCCTGGGCGAACGGCCCGCCCGGCACCTGGGCGTGGACGTGGAGCGGCTGCGGATCGTGCTGGTGCTGGTGGTGGCTCTGCTGACGGCCGCCGCGGTCGCCGTGGCCGGGATCATCTCCTTCGTCGGGCTGCTCGTCCCGCATCTGCTGCGGATGGCGAACGGCCCCGGTCACCGCTTCCTCGTCCCGGGCAGCGCCCTCGGCGGCGCCCTGGTCCTGGTGGCGGGCGACCTCGCGGCCCGGACCGTGGCGGCCCCGGCCGAACTGCCGCTGGGGGTGCTGACCGCGCTCTTCGGCAGCCCGTTCTTCTTCTGGCTGCTGCGCAGGACCCGTCGTAAGCAAGGTGGTTGGGCATGAGGACGCTGAGAGACCTGTTCGCGGTACGCGCCCGGGAGCTGCCCTCGACCGTCGCGCCCGGGTCCCCCGCCGTCGAGGCCGCCGGACTCTCGGTCCGGCTCGGGCAGCGGCAGGTACTGGACTCCGTCGACCTGACCGCGCACGCGGGCGAGGTGGTCGCCCTGGTCGGGCCGAACGGGGCCGGCAAGTCGACGCTGCTGGCCGCGCTCGCCGCCGACCTGGCCCCCGCGAGCGGCGAGGTGCGGATCGACGGCCGCCCGGCCGCCGCGTGGTCCGCGCCCGAACTGGCGCTGCGCCGCTCGGTGCTGCCGCAGTCGGCCGTGCTGTCCTTCCCGTTCCCGGTGGAGGACGTCGTACGGATGGGGCGGGCGCCCTGGGCGGGTACGGAGCGGGAGGACGAGGACGACGCGGCGGTGGCCGCTGCGATGGCGGCGACCGAGGTGACCCGGTTCGCGGCCCGCCCGTTCTCGGCGCTGTCGGGCGGCGAGAAGGCGCGGGTGGCGCTGGCCCGGGTGCTGGCACAGCGGGCCCCGCTGATGCTGCTCGACGAGCCGACCGCCGCCCTGGACCTGCGCCACCAGGAGCTGGTGCTGCGGATCTGCCGGGAGCGGGCCGCCGCCGGGGACGCGGTGGTCGTCGTCCTGCACGATCTGGGCCTCGCCGCGGCGTACGCGGACCGGGCCGCCGTGCTGCACGACGGGCGGATCGCGGAACTGGGCCCGCCCAAGGCGGTGTTCAGCGGTGAACTGCTCGGCGAGGTCTACCGGCAGCCGGTGGAGGTCTTCCCCCATCCGCGTACGGGGACGCCGCTGATCGTGCCGGTACGTCAGAACTGAGGCGGTTCCAGGGCTTGTCCGGCCGGCAGGTCACGGTGTGGACGCTGTCTCCGGTCCGCGCCCGCACGCCCGTCGCGGCCCCGGTAGGGTTTCGACGGTCAGTGCGGGCGACGGATGCGGAAGGCGCAGAAGCAACGGATGACGAGACACCCTGGGCTGGGCCGGCTGACGGCGGGGCTCGCGACGGCGACGGTGCTGTGCGTGACGGCGACCGGCTGTGTGACGGTGCACGGGGAGCTGGAAGTGCTGCCCGGGGCGAAGAAGTCCGAGGCCGCCCAGGCGCTCAAGGACTTCACCGACGCCTACAACGCGGCGGACAAGGCCTTCGATCCGGAGCTGGACGCGGACCGGGTGACGGGCTCGCTCGGCGCGATCAACCAGGCCGGGCTGAAGGCCCGCCGGACGTACAACCCCGACGGCAACAAGGCGCACAAGCCGCTGGTGCTGGACGACGCGACCTACGTCATCCCCAAGAAGGCGGGCTGGCCCCGCTGGTTCCTCGCGGACACCGACTCCAACCGGGACCAGGACGGCGGGAAGCTGGACACCCGCTGGCTGGTGGTGTTCGTGCGGACGGGCCCCGACGCGCTGTGGAAGGCGGCCTATCTCGGGGTCCTCCCGGCCTCCCAGGTGCCGGAGTTCGCCCTCGACGGGGACGGGCTCGCCACCCCGGTGAAGCCGCAGGACGACGAGCTGGCCGTGGCTCCGGCGGACCTGAGCGCCTCGTACACCGGCTATCTGCAGAACGGCTCCCCGGACGTGTTCACCCCGTCCACGTCCACCTCCGGCTGGCGCGAGACACGCCGCACCACACGGCGGGCGGGGTTCTCGTACCAGTACGTCGACCAGCCGCTGACGGGCAGCACGTTCGCACCGCTGGGGCTGCGCACCGAGGACGGCGGGGCGCTGGTCTTCTTCAGCAGCAAGCACTTCGAACGGCAGGTCGCCGCGACGGGGCTGCGACCCGAGGTCAACCCGGATGTGAAGGCGCTGCTCACCGGCGAGGTGAACAGCACCCTCACCAAGGAGCGCGTCTCCAGCCAGCTGGTGCACGTGCCGCCGCGGGCCCCGGGGGCCGGTTCCGGTGCGGACACGGGCGCCGGCGGCAAGGTGCGGATGCTGAACCGGCTGCCGGGCCTGATCGCGGCGAAGGGCGAATAGCCGGGGCAGGGGCGAGCAGCGGCCGAGAGCGAGCGGCGCGGCTCAGCGTCCCCGCACGGCTCAACGGCTCCATGCCCCGGTCAGCGGCTCAGCGGCCAGGCGATCGCGTCGTGGTCCAGCTCGCTCTGCTCGGCGCTGCCCGCGTACCGGGCACAGGCGTCGGTGAGCGTCTCCAGCAGGGTCAGCGGGTCGGGCAGCTCGTGCTCGGGCCCGCGCACCCAGTGGACGTCCAGGTCACCGGGGAGCCGGGCGGGCGGCAGCAGGACGTAGCTGCCGCGGCAGTGCCAGCGCAGGCCCGGGTGGGCGTCCATGGTCTCGGGGTGGCAGTCCAGCTCGCAGGGCCACCACTCGTCCTCGTCCTCGGGGGTGCCGCGGGTGGCGGTGAAGAAGAGCAGACGGTCATCGCCGGACTGCGCGACCGGGCCGACGTCGATCCCCGCGTCGAGAAGACGCTCCAGGGCGCTGAGGCCGGCGGTGAGCGGGACGTCCAGCACGTCGTGGATCATGCCGGTCGCGGTGATGAAGTTGGCCTCCGGCTGACCGGCGGCCCAGCGCTCGATCTGGGCCCGGTCGGTGGTCGACTGCGTCTGCCAGGCGAAGGAGACGGGATGCCGGGCGGGGGTGGGACAGCCGATGCGTTCGCACGAACATCGGTATCCGACGGGGTGGGCGGCGGGCGCGATCGGCATGCCCGCGTCGGCGACCGCCAGGAGCATGGCCACCCGGGCCGACTCGTCGGTCTCGGCCCCGGATGATTTGGGACGTCGCCGCAGCCACTGGGAGATCCTGCTCTCTGTGCCGCGGAAACGGCCGGAATCGGCGCCCATCTATCCCCTCACCTCAGCAGTTCACCTCAGCGTTGCCTGTCCATGGTCGCACCATCCTGCGGTTCGGGTGGCCAGAGTTCACCAGCGGGGGCCGTGTACCACTGCACCGAGTGAGCACCATCACGCCCGATGTCGCCACATATCGGATACGACGGCGGGTCCGGCGTCACGGTCGCGGGGCGAGCCCGCCGACCGCGTAGTCGACGATCTCGTCGGCGTACGCGTGGGTGAGCGGCAGTGTCCGGAGCAGCCAGCGGTGCATCAGCGGGCCGATGAGCAGTTCCAGGGCGATCCGGGGATCGACGTCGGCGCGTACGTCCCCGGCCTCCTGGGCGGCCCGCAGCCGTGTGACGTACAACGCGAGCTGCGGGTCGAGCAGCTTGTGGACGAATTCGGCGCCGAGCTTGGCGTCCACGATGCCCTCGGCGGTCAGCGCGCGGGTGGGGGCCTCCAGCACCGGGTCGTTCAGCTCGTCGACGGTGGCCCGCAGGACGAGCTTGAGGTCGGCGACCAGGTCACCGGTGTCGGGGATGCCCTGGGCGGCCTCGTCGGACGGCGCGTCCCCGCCGGATCCGGCCCCCTCGGCGGACCGGCCCGCCAGGCCCAGGAAGGCGTCCATCAGCACGGCGGCCTTGGAGGGCCACCAGCGGTAGATGGTCTGCTTGCCGACCCCGGCGCGGGCGGCGATACCCTCGATCGTCGTACGCCGGTACCCCACCTCCGTGACGAGGGCGAGGGCGGCGTCGTGGATGGCGCGGCGGGAGCGGTCGCTGCGGCGGCTGGAGTCGGGGGCCTTGGTGGGTGCCATGCGGCCAATCTACCCCGCGCGAGCCGATACGTATCGTCTTGCAATGTCCCGGTGACGTCCTGATGATGTCCGGTGCGGCGTCCGGTGAACCACCCGATCGGATCACTGCGGATCCGGCGCGCACGGCGCACCATGGGCTCACGCACAGACCGTGCGCATCCCACCGTTCCGCGACCCCGGCCGCCGACCGTGAGGAGCCCGAGTTGAACCGTGACGCCACCCCTCGTCGCTACCTGATGTGCGCACCGACGCACTTCCGGGTCACCTACTCCATCAACCCGTGGATGGACCCGTCCAAACCCGTCGACCTGCCGTTGGCCCAGACCCAGTGGGAGGACCTGCGCGACCGCTACCGGAGCCTCGGCCACACCGTCGAGCTGCTCACCCCCGCCCCGACCTGCCCGACATGGTCTTCGCCGCCAACGGCGCCACGGTGATCGACGGCCGGGTGCTCGGCGCGCTGTTCGCGTACCGGGAGCGGTTCGAGGAGGCCGGCGCCCACCGGGACTGGTTCCGGGAGAACGGCTTCGCCGAGGTCCATGAGCCGGAGCACGTCAACGAGGGCGAGGGGGACTTCGCCGTCACCGCTTCCTATCTGCTGGCCGGGCGCGGCTTCCGCTCCAGCCCGCTGTCGCACATGGAGGCCCAGGAGTTCTTCGGGGTGCCGGTGATCGGCCTCGATCTGGTGGACCCGCGCTACTACCACCTGGACACCGCGCTCTGCGTGCTGGACACGGCGGCCGACGAGATCATGTACTACCCGGACGCGTTCTCCGCCGCCAGCCGGGCGGTGCTGCGCCGGCTGTTCCCGGACGCGCTGCTGGCCAGGGAGGCGGACGCGGCGGCGTTCGGGCTCAACTCGGTGAGCGACGGACGCCACGTGCTGCTGCCGCAGGGCGCGACCGGGCTGCTCGATCCGCTGCGGGACCGGGGCTTCGAGCCGATCCCGATGGACCTGGGCGAGCTGCTCAAGGGCGGCGGCAGCGTGAAGTGCTGTACGCAGGAGCTGCGCGGCTAGCCCGCCGTGCCTCCGGCGCCTTCCGGCGGCCAGAGTTCGCCCCAGGCGACGTCCCTGGCCGCCCGGTAGAGCTCGCCGTGGCGCTTGCTCACCGTGGCGCGGGCCAGCCCCTCGTCCCGGGTGCACAGCTCCAGCTGGACCAGGCCCTTGCGGATCTGCGGCTTCCGGGTGATCCGGGCGGGCGCCGGGGCCGCGGGGAAGCGGGTGCCGACGACGTAACTGAACTTCTCGTCCTCGTGGCTCAGCGAGCCGCCCTTGACCTGCCGGTGCAGCGACGAGCGGCTGACCCGGGCCGAGAAGTGGCACCAGTCGGCCCCGGGGGTGATCGGGCAGGCGTCGCTGTGCGGGCAGGGGGCCGCGATCCGCAGCCCGGCGGCGATCAGCCGGTCGCGGGCCTCGATGATCCGGGCGTAGCCGTCGGGGGTACCGGGCTCGACGATCACGACGGCCTGCCCGGCCGCCGCGGCCACGTCGACCAGCTCGGTCCTGGCGGCGGCCGTCAGCTCCTTGAGGACGTAGCTGACGGTGATGAGGTCGGCCGGGGCCAGCTCCAGGGCCGCGCCGATCCGGGCCCGCTCCCAGCGCGCGTCGCGCAGCGCGGGCACGCCGGACGCCTCGGCCAGCTCGCGGCCGAGCGCGAGGGCCGGTTCGGCCCAGTCCAGGACGGTGGTCGCCGGGCCCTCCCAGGCCCCGGCGACCGCCCAGCTCGCCGCGCCCGTGCCGCCGCCGACGTCGGTGTGGGTGGCCGGGGTCCAGTCGGGCGCGGCCTCGACGAGAGCGTCGAGGGCGGACCGTACGGCTTCGAAGGTGGCGGGCATCCGGTACGCCGCGTAGGCGACGACGTCGGAGCGGTCCCGCAGGATCGGGGCGTTCGTCGGGGTCTCCCCGCGGTAGCTCGCGATCAGCCGGTCGACGGCCTGCGCGGCCTGCTTGGGCGGCAGTCCGTCGAGCAGCCCGGCCAGCGCCGCGCGCAGGGACTGTGCGGTGGGGAGGGTGACGTTCACCGCCGAATTGTAGGCGGAGGCGACCCGTCGGCCGCATTCCGCTTCCGCCGGGGCGGGCGGGGGTTCGCAGGGACGTACGCGGGCGGGACGGTGGCCGGGCGGGCCCGCACCGGGGGTTCACGTAACCGGTACGGAACAGGAATCCGGCGAACTCCACGTGGCCGGAGGCCTGTTGCTACGCTGACCCGCGCGTGCACGGCACCAGATCAAGATGGTCCAGCGGGGGAGCCATGAGGCAGAAGATCGTGCGGCTGACGCTGGTCGGCGGGGTGGTCTTTCTCGCCCTGCTCCTGCTGCTGGCCACCTGCGGCGGCGACCCCGAGGGCGAGAAGAAGGACGGCGCGGCCACCGCCACGGCGAAGCCGGTGCTGCCGAGCGCGGGTCCGGTGACCCGGCTGACCGTTCCGCCCGAGTACGCGACGGACCGGGGCTGGGAGATCATCGGCTCCTCCCCCGACGTCGCCGTCTCCCATACGACGGGTCTGCTGGCCTACCTGGAGCGGTCCGAGGGCAACCGCTACCGGCTGCGCACGGTCGACACGGCCACCGGCGAGCTGGGCTGGCGGGGCCAGGCCTGGCAGCCGCCGGACCCGCTGCACTACCCGAAGCTCGCCACGGTGGCCAAGGGCGACCGGCAGTACTTCGTGACCTGGTCCTACGGGAAGGTCGGCGACGGCCTTTCCCCGTCGAGCACCTTCCTCGCCCTCGATCTGTACGACGTGACGAACGGGAACCGGCAGCGCGTCGAGGTGCCGTGGTCCGGGGCCCCGAAGGTGACCACGACCGGGCCGGGCATCGTGATCAGCGACGCGAAGGCGAACAGCACCCTGATCGACCCGGTCACCGGCGAGGTGACCGAGCTGGGCGCGGACCAGCTCGGGTACCCCAAGGGCTGCCCGGCCTGCAAGCAGCTCACCGAGGTGCACGGGCAGACCGCCGACGGCCTGCTGCTCGGCGGGGCACGGGAGTTCTGGGTGCGCGGCGGCTGGTTCAGCCGGAACGTGGCGCCCAAGGGGACCGAGAAGGGCAGCGGCGTGGTGACGTCGATGACCCCGGACCAGGTGCTGGCGAAGTGGCAGCCCGCGAAGAAGACCAAGCGGGCGGGGACCCATGAGCTGTGGGCGGTGCACGACGCGGCGACCGGGGAGGTGCTCACCTCGGTGGAGTGCCACAAGCCGGCCATAAAGCCGGGGCGCTACCCGCAGGCGGTCCTCTCCCCCTCGGGCGACTACCTGATCGCCGGGAACCTGGCCTTCGACCTGGAGGCGAAGCAGGGCCGCTGCTTCGAGGACGAGAGCGGCACCGCGCATCTGACCCTGGCCACGGTGACGGACGACGGCATCGCGTACGGGGCGGAGAACGCGCGCGACGCCTCGGAGGCGCTGTCCGGCGGCGGGCTCCCGGTCGCGATGGACTTCGCCACCTGGAGCACCGAGCGGCTGTCGCGCAACGCCCGGCTGCCGGGGACGGAGACGACGGGGGTCGGGGTGTTCCGCTGGACCGACCGGCAGGACCGTACGCATCTGATCGGCTACCCGCGCACGGGCTGAGACGGCCCGGACGCGCACGGGCTGAGACCGCCCGGCCCCTCAGGACCTCAGAGGCCGCCCGCCTCGCGCCCCGCGCGCTGCCAGGGGCGGCACAGGAGCAGGAAGCAGCCCACCGCCGCCACCGCGCAGACCACCTGGACGACGGCCATCGGGACGGCCGTGTCCTCCCCCGCGATACCGACCAGCGGGGAGGCGACGGCCCCGATGAGGAACGAGGACGTGCCGAGCAGCGCGGAGGCGGAGCCCGCCGCGTGCTTGGTCCGCATGAGGGCCTGGGCGTTGGTGTTCGGCATCGCGAGGCCCATCGCCGACATCAGGACGAACAGCCCGGCGGCGACGGGGACGAGCCCGACCTCGCCGAAGACACCGGTCGTCATGAGGAGCAGCGCGACGGCGGCCAGCACGATCACGGCGAGGCCGAAGCCGAGCACCTTGTCGAGGCGGAACCTTCCCACGAGGAGCTTGCCGTTGATCTGCCCCACGGCGATCAGACCGATGGAGTTGAGGCCGAAGAGCAGGCTGAAGGTCTGCGGCGAGGCCCCGTAGATCTCCTGCACGACGAACGGGGAGGCGGAGATGTACGCGAACAGGACGGCGAAGGCGAGCCCGCCCGCGATCATGTAGCCGGTGAAGACCCGGTCGGCGAGCAGCCCGCGCATGGTGCGCAGGGCGTCGGTGACGCCGCCGGTGTGGCGGGCGGCGGGCGGCAGCGTCTCGTGCAGCCACTTCCACACGACGAGGGTGAGCACGATGCCGACGGCCGTCAGCACGACGAAGATGCCCCGCCAGTCGGTGAACCGCATCACCTGCCCGCCGATCAGCGGCGCGACGATCGGGGCGGCCCCGGAGATCAGCATCAGGGTGGAGAAGAACCGGGCCATCTCCACGCCGTCGTAGAGGTCGCGCACCACGGCCCGGGCGATGACGATCCCGGCCGCGCCCGCGAGCCCCTGGAGGAGGCGGAAGCCGATGAGGAGTCCGGCGGTGGGGGCCAGGGCGCAGAGCGCGGTGGCGAGGACGTAGACGACCATGCCGAGGAGCAGCGGGGTGCGGCGGCCCCAGCGGTCGCTCATCGGTCCGACGACGAGCTGGCCGAGCGCCATCCCGGCCAGGCACGCGGTCAGCGTGAGCTGGATGGTGGCGGCGGGGGCGCTCAGGGAGTCGGTGACGGCGGGGAGCGCCGGGAGGTACATGTCCATGGACAGCGGCGGCAGGGCGGTGAGCCCGCCGAGGACCAGGGTGACCAGGAGTCCGGTGCGCCGGGCGGCCTTCGCGGCCGGGCCGGCCGGCGCGGAGGGTCCGGGCGCTCCCGGCAGGCCTGCCGGGGCGGTGGTCTGCGGGGCCGCCGGGTCGACGGCGAGGGCGCCCGCGTCCCCGTGCGGGACGGCCGGGGCGTCCTCGGCACCGGTGGCGAGGTCCGCGTCGGTTCCGGGTCCGGTCCCGGAGGTGGGTATGTGTGCTCGCTGGGCCCGGCTGCCGCCGCTCTCCGGCATTCTCATCTCCACATCGTTGAATCCGCATCTATGCTCTCAGCTCGGCCGGAGTGGTCGATACCTTTTTCGGGCGGGCTGGGGTGGCGGGCATGGGTGACAGGGTGCGCTGGGGTGTTCTGGCGACGGGCGGCATAGCGGCGACCTTCACGGCGGACGTACAGGCGCTGCCCGACGCCGAGGTGGTGGCCGTCGCCTCGCGTACGGAGGCCTCGGCGCGGGCCTTCGCCGACCGGCACGAGATCGCCCGGGCGTACGGCAGCTGGGCGGAGCTGGTCGCCGACGACACGGTGGACGTGGTCTACGTGGCCACCCCGCACTCGGCGCACCACGCGGCGGCCTCGCTGGCGCTGAAGGCCGGGAAGCACGTGCTGTGCGAGAAGGCGTTCACGCTCAACAGCCGGGAGGCGAAGGAGCTGGTGGCGCTCGCCCGGGAGCGGGACCTGTTCCTGATGGAGGCCATGTGGACCTACCTCAACCCGGTGGTCCGCCGGCTGACCGAGCTGGTCCGGGACGGGGCGATCGGCGAGATCCGTACCGTCCAGGCGGACTTCGGCTTCGCGGGCGACTTCGCCCCCGGCCACCGGCTGCGTGACCCGGCCCTCGGCGGCGGGGCCCTGCTGGACCTCGGGGTCTACCCGGTGTCGTTCGCCCACCTGCTGCTGGGCGAGCCGGACCGGGTCCAGGCCGACGCACTGCTCTCCCCCGAGGGCGTGGACCTGAACACGGGCATGCTGCTCGGCTGGGACTCCGGTGCGACCGCGCTGCTGTCCTGCTCGATCGTCGGGCACCATCCGACGGCGGCCACCGTGATCGGCACGGCCGGGCGGATCGACATTCCGCGCGACTTCTTCCACCCGGACCACTTCGTGCTGCGGCGGGCGGGTGCGGAGCCGGAGACGATCACGTCGGGGCCGGGCCCGCGGGGACTGTCCGGCATGCAGTACGAGGCGGTCGAGGTGGCGCGCGCGGTGCGGGCGGGCGAGACGGAGTCCCCGCTCGTCCCGTTGGAGGGTTCGCTGGCGGTGATGCGGACGCTCGACGCGGTACGGGACCGCGTCGGCGTCCGCTACCCGGCGGATCACTGAGCCCGGTTATGCGGGCGTGAGCCCCGGGTTCCCGGCCTCCGTGACGAACGAGGCCGCGGTGGTGACGGGCGCCCCGGGGGTCGTGACGGCCGCGACCGTACGGAAGTCGGCGCGGGCCTCCTCGGTGCCGAGGGTGACGACCGCGTAGCCGCGCCGCCCGTTGTAGTGCTTGAGGTGCGGGTTGGCGCGGGTCTGGTTCTCCCAGTTGGCGGGCCGGTCCGCGCCGTCCTTGCCGCTGGCGATGGAGGTGGTGACGATCTCCGTGCCGATCGTGCGCGAGGCGGGGTCGGCGAAGTCCGCCTTCAGGTCGAAGGCGTAGGAGACGTGGACGTCGCCGGTGAGGACCATCAGGTTGTCCACCCCGGCGGCCTCGGCGCCGGCCAGCACCCGCTGCCGGGAGGCGGGGTAGCCGTCCCAGGAGTCCATGGAGAGCTTGAAGGCACCGGTGGGCACATCGCGCCGCTGGGCGAAGGTGACCTGCTGCGGGACGACGTTCCAGGTGGCGTTCGAGGCCCGCCAGCCGTCGATCAGCCAGCGCTCCTGGGTGGCCCCGGTCATGGTGCGCGCGGGGTCCTCGGACTCGGGGCCCGGGGTGCGCCAGCCGTCGCCGTACGCCTGGTCGCTGCGGTACTGGCGGGTGTCGAGGATGTCGAACTGGGCGAGCCGCCCGAAGCGGAGGCGGCGGTAGAGCGTCATGTCCGGTCCGGTGGGGCGCTGCGGGGTGCGCAGCGGCTGGTTCTCCCAGTACGCGCGGTACGCGGCGGCCCGGCGGAGCAGGAACTCCTCGGGGGTGACGTCGTTCTCGGGGATCCCGCCCGCGTAGTTGTTCTCGGTCTCGTGGTCGTCCCAGGTGACGACGAAGGGGTGGGCGGCGTGGGCGGCGCGCAGGTCCGGGTCGGACTTGTAGAGGGCGTAGCGCAGCCGGTAGTCCTCCAGCGTCGTCGTCTCGCGGTTGAAGAGGTCGGGGAGGCGGCGGTCGGTGTAGTTGCGGGCGCCGCCGGTGGCGTTGACGGCGTACTCGTAGAGGTAGTCGCCGAGGTGGAAGACCACGTCGACGTCCTCGGCCGCGAGGTGGCGGTGGGCGGTGAAGTACCCGTCGTGGTACGCCTGGCAGGACACGGCGGCCAGGGTGAGGGAGCTGGTACGGGCGCCGGGGGCGGGCGCGGTGCGGGTGCGGCCGACCGGGCTGGTCCAGTTGCCGGTGCGGAAGCGGTAGTAGTAGAGGCGCCCGGAGCCCAGGCCCTGGACCTCGGCGCGGACGCTGTGGGCGAACTCGGGGTGGGCGGTGACGGAGCCGCGCCGCTCGATCCGGCGGAAGCGCTCGTCGCGGGCGACCTCCCAGCGCACCTCGACCCGGCCGTTCGGCAGCCCGCCGCCCGGCTCGTAGGGGCGGGGGGCGAGCCGGGTCCAGATCAGGACGGACGTGGGGTGGGGGTCGCCGGAGGCGACGCCGAGGGTGAAGGGGTCCTCGGCGATCCGGCGGGCGTCGACCTCGGCGGCGCTCGCCGTGCCGGCGGCGGGCAGGTTGACGGCGAAGGCGAGCGCGGCGGCGGCTCCGGTGACGGTCAGGAAGCGCCGGCGGCCCACGCCTGGTTCCAGTAAGCGGGCGGCGGTGCGGAGTTCGCTGGCTCGGGTGCCCTGATCGGGCGTCATGATGGTCCGTGCGGCTGTCATATGCCCCTCCTCAGCCCGGATGCTGTCGGGATTCATGGCAGCGGGAGGGAACGACGCACCGTTGTCGCGTGCACAACATCCGCATGGCGGGTCGATGAGCACCGCGTGCCCTGTGCACGGATCCGTCCCGTACGCTGCCGGGCCATGAACACTGAGCAGACAGAGCAGACCGGACGGGCCGTGAGCACCAGGGATGCCGGGCAGTCCGGCCGGAGGGTCGCCGTCGTCACGGGGGCGGGGTCGGGGATCGGACGGGCGGTCGCGCTCGCCCTCGCGAGCGCGGGCTGGTCGCTGGCGCTCGCGGGCCGGCGGGCCGAGCCGCTGGCGGAGACGGCCGCCGCCGCCGGGGACACCGAGGCGCTGTGCGTCACCACGGACGTGACGGACGCCGACGAGGTGGCCGCGCTCTTCACCGCCGTACGGGACCGGTTCGGCCGGCTGGGCCTGCTGTTCAACAACGCGGGCACGTTCGGCCCCGGCGGCGTACCGCTGGAGGATCTGGCCGTCGCGGACTGGCGGGCGGTCGTCGATGTGAACCTGACGGGCGCGTTCCTGTGCGCGCAGGCGGCGTACCGGCTGATGAAGGAGCAGGACCCGCAGGGCGGCCGGATCATCAACAACGGTTCGATCTCCGCCCACGCACCGCGCCCGCACTCGATCGCGTACACGGCGACCAAGCACGCGATCACCGGGCTGACGAAGTCGCTGTCGCTGGACGGCCGCCCCCACCGGATCGCCTGCGGCCAGATCGACATCGGCAACGCGGCGACGGAGATGACCGAGCGGATGCAGACCGGGATCCTCCAGGCCAACGGGGAGCTGGCGGTCGAGCCGGTGATGGCGGCGGCGGACGTGGCGCGGACGGTGCTGCACATGGCGGAGCTGCCGCTGGAGGCGAACGTCCAGTTCGCCACGGTGATGGCGACGAACATGCCGTACGTCGGACGGGGCTGAGACCGGGCGGAGCCGGGAGGGGCGCGGCGACGCGGCGCGTGATCACCTGCGATCACATCTGATCGAACTGGCCAACAGATAACCGGATTTGCGGATTTCTCCACCGGCGACCGGGCAAGCGCGTGCTGTCCGTATGATCGCATCCTGTTACACCTTCACCAGAACGACACAGAAGGAACACCGCATGCGCATACGCACCGCTGCGCCGATCGCCCTGGCCGCCGCCACCGCACTGGCCGGCTCGCTCCTCGCCACGGCGGCACCGGCCTCGGCGGCCGCCCACCAGGGCGGGCTGCACTTCGGGGCTGTTCAGTTCGACGGCCCCGGCAAGGACGACCGGTCGAAGAAGTCGCTGAACGCCGAGTGGGTGAACATCCACAACAACAGCAAGAAGAAGGTGCAGCTCAAGGGCTTCAAGGTGAAGGACAACACGGGCTACACCTACACCTTCGGCAGCTACAGCATCGGCGCGGGCAAGACGGTCAAGCTCCGCACCGGCAAGGGCAAGAACGTCTCGGGCACGGTGTACTGGAACCGGGGCTCGTACGTCTGGAACAACACCGGCGACAAGGCGCGGCTGATCAAGCCGAACGGGAAGCTCCAGGACTCCTGCTCCTGGGGGAAGTCCACGAAGGCCAACAAGGGCGCCAAGAGCTGCCACTGACCCGGCCGGCGCTTCGGACGGAGGGCTGGTCGCGGCTGCCGGGGAGTCGCGACGAGCCCGCTCCCACAGCCCCGGCCGCCCCTCCCCACGGGCCGGGAATAGCGGGGGCGGCGGCACGGTTGTCCGCTGCATGACACATGATCACCGTCCCGAGGTCCTGCGCTACACCGCCTTCTCCGCCGATCCCGAGGGCGGCAACCCCGCCGGGGTCGTCCTGGACGCCGCCGGTCTCGACGACGAGCGGATGCTCGCGATCGCGGCGGAGCTGGGGTACAGCGAGTCGGCGTTCCTGACGGAGCGGACCGGCGAAGGCGCTTACACGATCCGCTACTTCAGCCCGAAGGCTGAGGTGCCGTTCTGCGGTCACGCCACGGTCGCCACGGCCCTCGCGCTGGCCGAACGGGACGGACCGGGCGCACTGACGTTCACGGCGCCCGCGGGCGTGGTCCCGGTCTCCGTCGTCCGGGAGGACGGCGCACTCCGCGCCACCCTGACCAGCGTGGCGCCGCACGTCGAGGAGGTCGCCGAGACCGACCTGACGGAGGCTCTGGCGGCCCTGGACTGGGCGGCCGCCGATCTCGACCCGGCTCTGCCGCCCCGGATCGCCTACGCGGGGGCCCGGCACCTGGTGCTGGCCGCCGCCACCCGGGAGCGACTGGCGGACCTGGACTACGACTTCGCGCGGCTGGAGGCGCTGATGCGCCGGCTCGACCTGACCACCCTGCAACTGGTCTGGCGCGAGGGGCCCGAGGTGTTCCACGTCCGGGACCCGTTCCCGGTGGGCGGGGTCGTCGAGGATCCGGCGACGGGCGCGGCCGCGGCGGCCTTCGGCGCGTACGCACGAGAGTTGGGGCTCGCCCCCGAGGCGGCGGTGCTGACCCTGCACCAGGGGGCGGACATGGGCCGCCCCGGCACCCTCACCGTCGAACTGCGCGCGGGCGACGCCCGGATCCGGGTCAGCGGTACGGGCACCCGGATCGGCTGAGCCCCTAAGGGCCCGGGGCCCCCGGGGGGCGGCTCAGCCGGTCGCGTTCTTGGCCGGGGAGATGTGGGCGTACCAGCGCTCCGTCTCCTCCTGGTCGAGGGCGCGCTCCAGCAGGGCGTCACCGCGCATGCCGGGGAAGAAGCGGCCCGCGGGCCAGGTCCGCCGGTAGGACGGCTCGTCCAGGACCAGCAGCCGGACGCCGTCGACGACGGGGATGTCGGCGGGGGTGCCCTCGTTCCAGATCAGTTCACCGTCCGGGGCCACCAGGTCGAAGGAGCCCACGGTGTCCACCTGGCCGGGGGTCTCCCGGCAGACGGCCACCTCCTGCGACGACGGCGCGTGGCCCGCGACATGGCCCCCGCCGATGAGCGCGTCGGCGAGCAGCGTGTGCAGCTGGAAGTTGTCCCCGATGCCGGAGATCCGCAGGAGGTAGCCGGTGCCGCTCGTCCGGTGCAGGGCGACGAGCGGTTCGTCGTCCAGCACCAGGAGGGCGTGGGCGAGGGACTTCAGCTCCAGGCCGGAGGCCCGCTCCACCGCGCCGAGGAGCCGCAGCGTGTCACCCCGGGAGCCGGCCTCCCGCCGTACGCCGGGGTGGTTCAGCATCGCGACGGCGGCCATCTCCCACTGGGGAAGCGTTCCCCAGCCGACGGCCGCCTCGAAGCCGACGCGCTCCACGAGCTCCGGGCCCGGCTCGCCGCCGTCCGGGGCGGGAAACGCGCCGCCCCCGGTCGCGGCCCAGGCGTCGGCGAACGCCACGGCCCGCTCCAGGGCCCACCGCAGCCCGGCCAGCACCCCGGGGGCGCAGCGCTCGGCGTCCGCACCGCGCTCGACGCAGGCCCCCACGAGCACGGCGACGACGGCACGCGGGCCGGGCGGCACCTGCTCCAGCACGGCGGCGAGGCGCGGCCCGCCGTCCAGCAGTTCCGACTCCCTGGCCTGCCCGAAGGTCTCCTGCAACCGGACGAACGCCTTGCCGGACCGCTTGGCGTCCTGCGCCGACACCGCCGCCTCGAAGTCGGCGACGGCTCCCCCGAACCCGGCTTTACCGAATATCATTCCACCACTTTATCGACGGCCCGTTCGAGGCCAGGAAGCCGGTCCCGGCCCGGGGAAACCGGCCCCGCCGCGGACCCTCGCGCCCCTCACCGTACGAACACTCCCGCCCGCGCGGCGGCGACGGCCGCGGCGGCCGCCCGGTCGGCGGCCTCCTCGTCCAGCGGGCCGCCGCTGGCGAGCAGCCTGTAGTACAGCGGCGCGGACACCGCCGCGATCACCTCACCCGGGTCCGTATCCACGGGCAGTTCACCGCGTTCGACCGCCGCTTCGACGCAGCCGGACCACTCCCCGATCCGCACGGCGTAGAAGCGGTGGAGGGCCTCGGCGGTACGCGGATCGCAGGCGGCGGCCGCGATGACGGCCACGAAGAGCGCCCCTTGGCGGGGGTCGGTCAGCGTGCGGACCACGAGGCGGGCGTTGGCCCGGAGGTCCTCGGCCAGGGATCCGGTGTCCGTGCGCGGCAGCGACTGCTCCGCCATGTCCGTGAGCAGGTCGGCGACCAGCCCGGCGGGGGCGGACCAGCGACGGTAGACCGTCGTCTTGCCGACCTCGGCCCGCCGCGCGACGTCGGCCAGGTCGAGCCCGTCGAAGCCGTGCTCGACCAGCGCGTCACCGGCCGCGCGCAGCACCGCCTCGCGCACCCGGGCGGTGCGACCGCCGGGACGCACGGTGCCGGGCTCCACCCCCTCGACACCGACGCCTTCAGCGCCTTCAGCACCCTCAGAAGTCATAACGGGTCTCCAGTTCCATTAACAACGCCTCCCCTGCTACGGTGACACCACCTTAACGGAACCACAGAACCGTTTAGCGTTTCCCGTGTCCAGGAAGGCGCACCTGCCATGCCCGCACCCGCACCCACCCCCGTACCGCATCCTCCGACATCGGCCCCGAGATGGGGCCCACGACCGCTCCGCCCACCGCCTCCCCCCGCATGTCCAGCCGCCAGAGACTCGTCCTGGTCCTCCTGCTCGGCTCCCAGTTCATGATCGCGGTGGACTTCTCGATCCTGAACGTGGCGCTGCCCGTCGTCGGGGAAGGGCTCGGCTTCTCCCTCGCCGGTCTCCAGTGGATCGCCACGTCCTTCGCGCTCGCCGCCGCCGGGTTCACCCTGCTCTTCGGCCGGGTCGCCGACCTCGTCGGCCGCAAGAACCTGTTCGTCGGCGGCCTGGCCGTCCTCGGCCTCTCCTCCGTGCTCGGCGGGCTCGCCACCTCGCCCGAGGTGCTGCTCACGGCCCGGGTGCTGCAGGGCCTGGCCACCGCGGCCGTCACCCCTGCCGGACTCGCGCTGCTGACCACGGCGTTCAGGGAGGGGCCGCTGCGCGAACGGGCGCTGGGGCTCAACGGGGCCCTGATGTCGGCCGGGTTCACGGCCGGGGCGATCCTCGGCGGGCTCCTGACGGACCTGCTCTCCTGGCGCTGGGCCTTCTTCATCAACGTCCCCGTGGCGGCGCTGGTCGTGATCCTGGCTCCGTCCGTGATCACCGACTCCCGGCCGGAGGACCGCCCGAAGCTGGACGTGCCCGGAGCCATCACCGTCACCGGCGGGCTGCTGCTCCTCGTCCTCGGTCTCTCCCAGGCCGGCGAGACCGGGTGGACCCGGCCGGCCACCCTGGCAGCGCTGGCCGCCGGAGCCGTTCTCCTGGTCGCGTTCGTCCGCATCGAGCAGCGAGCTGCCGCCCCGCTCGTCCCGATCCGCATCCTGAAACGGCGCAGCGTCGTCTGGGGCAACACCGCCGGGCTGATCGCCTTCGTCACCGAGACCTCGCTGGTCTTCCTGCTGACCCTCTACCTCCAGGAGGTCCTGGGCTACTCCGCACTCGCCACCGGCCTCGCGTTCGGCGTGCTCGGCGCGGGCACGGTCGTCGGCGGCGTGCTCGGCGGACGGGCGGTGGGCCGCTTCGGCAACCGGCGCGCCATCGTCCTGGGCGGCACCGTCCAGGCCGCCGCCACCCTCTCCCTCGTGGCGCTCGGCACCTCCGGGACCTGGATCTGGCTCCTGCTGGCGGCCACCTTCGTCGGCGGCGTCGGCAACATGCTGATGATCGTCGGTTTCATGGTCACGGCGACCTCGGGCCTGCCGGACGAGGAGCAGGGGCGGGCCACCGGGCTGGCGACGATGACGCAGCAGGTGGGCATCGCCCTCGGCATTCCGGTGATGAGCGCGGTGGTCACCGCCCGGATGGGGACAGCGCACGGGCCCGACGCGGTACTGTCCGGCGTCTCCACCGCGATCCTGGTCAACTCCGCCCTGGTCCTGGCCGGCGCCGTACTGGCCGGATACTTCCTGGCGGGGGGCGCCCGGAGGCGGGAGAACGGGTGAGCCGGTTCCGCTTCCCGGGCCGGCCAGGGAGACGGGGACGGCCGGGGAAGCGGAACCGGATCGACAGCGGGAGGATACGGACATGGCCGATCCCGAGCCTGACCCCGGACGCGCGCCCGGCGCCGGCTCCGCTCCCCGCCCCACCACCGACACCGGCGACACCCACGACGCCGCCCCCGGCCCCGAGCCGCTGACCGTCCCGAGCCTGTCCGCGGGCCCGGACTTCGTCCTGCGCCCCTGGGAGATGAGCGATCTGCCGCTGGTCCGCGAGGCCTCGCTCGACCCGTACATCCCGCTCATCACCACCATCCCGGCCCCCTACTCCGAAGCGGCCGCCGAGGCGTTCGTGCGCAGGCAGTGGGAGCGCGCGGCCACCGGCGCGGGGTACCCCTTCGCCATCGTGCGCTCCCGGGACCGGCGCCCGGTCGGCGCGATCGGGCTCTGGCTCCGGGAGCTGCCCGAGGGCCGCGCCTCCCTCGGCTACTGGCTCACCGACCTCGCCCGCGGCCAGGGTGTCGCCCGGGCCGCGCTGCGCACGGTGACGCGCTGGGCCCTCCGCGACCTCGGCGTGCCGCGCCTCCAGCTCTACATCGAGCCGTGGAACACCGCCTCCGCCCGGATCGCCGAGGACATCGGCTTCCGGCGGGAGGGCCTGCTGCGCGGCTGGCAGCAGGTGGGCGACGAACGGCGGGACATGGCCGTGTACGCGCTGCTGAACAGCGACGGACCGGCGGATGGCCGGGCGGTAACCGCACACTGAACACCGAGGCGTTACGATCGCGGGCACCGCTGCCGACCAGCAGCCGGCCACCGGCAGCCGAGTTCCAGGAGTACCGACCGTGTCCGCACCGCGCATCGGCGTATCCATCGTGACCATGGGAGACCGCCCGCAGGCGGTCGAGGCGCTGCTGGCGTCGGTGGCCATGCAGGACGTCCGGCCCACCCGGCTCGTGATCATCGGCAACGGTACGGCCCTCCCGGACTACTCCGCCACGCCCGGCCTGGAGGACCTCGACGGCGGGGTGACCACCATCGAGCTGCCGGAGAACCTCGGCTGCCCGGGCGGCCGGAACGAGGGGCTGCGCAGGCTCGCCGAGATCGGTGACGTGGACGTCGTGATCGAGCTGGACGACGACGGGCTGCTGGTCGACAAGGACGTCTTCCGCCGGGTGCGGGACCACTTCGCGGCCGACGACCGGCTCGGCATCGTCGGCTTCCGGATCGCCGACGAGACCGGCGAGACGCAGCGCCGCCATGTGCCGCGCCTGCGGGCGGGCGACCCGATGCGCGGCGGCCCGGTGACGGCGTTCCTGGGCGGCGGCCACGCGTTCTCGATGAAGATGCTGGCGGAGACCGGTCTGTGGCCCGCGGAGTTCTTCTTCACCCACGAGGAGACGGACCTGGCCTGGCGGGCGCTGGACGCCGGCTGGAAGGTGGAGTACGACCCCGAGCTGCTGCTCCAGCACCCGAAGACGTCCCCGGCCCGGCACGCGGTCTACTACCGGATGACGGCCCGCAACCGCGTCTGGCTGGCCCGCCGCAACCTGCCCCTGCCCCTGGTCCCCGCCTACCTCGGCACCTGGACCCTGCTCACCCTCGCCCGCACCCGCGACCCGAAGGGCCTGCGCGCCTGGGCGGGCGGCTTCGTCGAGGGCGTCCGCACCCCGTGCGGGGACCGGCGCCCGATGCGCTGGTCCACGGTGTGGCAGATGACGCGGCTGGGCCGCCCGCCGGTCATCTGACCGACCGCCGGACCCGCCGCTACGGCGTCCAGCGGTACAGGACGTCCGGCTCGTTCTCCTCGTTGCGGCCGCCGTCGTCGAACGCGACGGCGGTGAAGCCGTGCCGCTCGTAGAAGGCACGGGCGGCCGCGTTGCGCTGGAACACGTACAGGCCGATCGGCCCGTCCACGGCTCCGCGCACCTCGGCCAGCAGCCGGCTCCCGACGCCCCGCCGCAACACGTCGGGCCGCAGGTAGAGGTGATCGAGCTCGCCACCCCCGGCGAGCGCGGCGAACCCGAGCAGTTCCCCGCCCTCCCCGGCCTCGCCCACCCCTTCGGCCACCCACACCGCGGTGCTGGTGGGCAGCACGACGTGGGTGATCCACGCGAGGGTGTCCTCGTCGCTGTGGATCCGGCGGAGATACGGCATGGCGGCGGCCCGGGAGTCCAGGAAGACCCGCGTGACGGCTTCCCCGTCCGCTGCCGTCGCCAGGCGCAGCCGTACCTCCTGATGCTCGGACGTCATCCCTGTCACTCCCTCACCCCTGCGGTCGGTCACGGCTGATCAGAACACGGGCGCGGGCCTCCGCGCAGGTGGAATACCCGCGCGGAGGCCCGTCGTGAGGCGCGGTCCGTGCTCACCCGGTGCGCTCCGCCGCCTCCGGCGCGCCCGGCGCCTCGGCCTTCACCAGCGCGCCGTGCACACCCGGTTCGACCTGCTCGACCGGTACGGCCCGTTCGGTCCGCTCCTCCGGCTCCGGTACGAAGGCGATCTCCCCGGAAAGGACCTTGCGGGCCCGGGACAGGTCCAACGCTCCTTCCCAGCGGGAGACGACGAAGACGGCGACGCAGTTTCCGAGCAGGTTGGTGGCGACCCGCATGGCGTCCATGATCCGGTCGACGCCGAGCAGCAGAGCCACCGCGCCCGCCGGGATGACGCCGAGGGCGGAGGCGGTGGCCGACAGCGCGAGGAAGGCCGAACCGGGCACGCCCGCCATGCCCTTGCTGGTCAGCATGAGCACCAGAACGACCGTGACCTGCTGGCCGAGGGTGAGGTCGACGCCGACGGCCTGGGCGATGAACAGGGTGCCGATGGAGAGGTAGATGGACGCGCCGTCGAGGTTGAACGAGTAGCCGGTGGGCAGGACGAGCCCCACGGCGTCGTCGCGGCAGCCCGCCTGACGGAGCTTCTGCATCATCCGCGGCATCACGGCCTCGCTGGACGCGGTGCCGAGCGCGAGGAGCATCTCCTCACGCGTGTACCGGATGAACTTCCACAGGCTGATCCCCGTGAGCGCCTTCAGGGCCAGCCCCAGCAGGACGAGGAAGACCAGCGCGACGGCGTAGCAGACGGCGATGAGCTTGCCGTACGTGGACAGCGCACCGAGACCGTACTCCCCGACCAGATGGGCCGTGGCGCCGAAGACGGCGAGCGGGGCCAGCTTCATGATGAAGCCGACGACGGCGAACACGACCTCCTGCGCCTGTTCGATGGCGGGCAGGACGGCGGGCACCTTGGTGTGACCGAGGTGCAGCAGCGCCGCTCCGACGAGGCAGGCGAGAACCAGCACCTGGAGCAGCGAGTTCTCGGCGAACGCGCCGACCGCGCTGTCGGGCAGCGAGTGCAGGATGAACTCACTCGTGGACGGCAGCTCTCCGCCGCCGGTCTTCTCGTCCACGGCGGACGCGTCCAGTGAGGAGGGGTCGATGTTCATCCCCTTCCCCGGACCTGCCAGGTTGCCGGCGAGCAGCCCGACGACGAGCGCCACCGTGGTCGCGATCTCGAACCAGATGAGCGCTTTGAGGCCCATGCGTCCGAACGACTTGAGGTCTCCCGCCTTGGTGATCCCGGCGACGACCACGCAGAACACCAGCGGCGCGATCATCGCCTTGATCAACCGGACGAACCCGTCACCGAGCGGCTGGGCGGCCGTGCCCACATCGGGCCACAGCCGCCCGACGAGGATCCCGGCCAGCAGAGCGACGCCGACCTGGGCGAACAGTGAGGTACGCAGCATGCGTGCAGCGCGTCGCGGCAGGGACGGTACGGACGACGACACAGGCACTCCCTCCAACGTGACTTCTGGGATGCGGAAGTGGATTTCCGCATTCGGCACTATGGCGGAGTCGTAGCTTTCGTAGAAGACCCCGGACCGACATCGGCGCAAATCTTGGATCTTGCTCCAAAGGAAGCTCCTGAGCTGCGCGATCCGCACCCGGGACGAAGCAGCGAAAAGGGGCCTCCGCGCAGCTTGTTCGCTGCGCGGAGGCCCCTGAGGCAGGACGAGTCGTGCTGTACGCCGGGTTCTGTCTCCCGGTCGCCTCGCGGCGGCCGGGGAGACGGCCATCCATCTAGGGCCGGCATTGCTGCCGGCCTCGTGCGGTCTACCCGCGGACTCGGGCGAGCAGCCCTCGAACGTCCGCGCAGGGCCGCCCCGTTTCCGGCGCGGCCCCTCTTGACCTTGCTCCGGGTGGGGTTTACCTAGCCGCCTGAGTCACCTCAGGCGCTGGTGGTCTCTTACACCACCGTTTCACCCTTACCCGCGACCGAAGTCCCGGGCGGTCTGTTTTCTGTGGCACTGTCCCGCGGGTCACCCCGGGTGGCCGTTAGCCACCACCCTGCCCTGTGGAGCCCGGACGTTCCTCGGGAGGATCCGGGGATCCTCACGCGGCCGTCCGCACGGCTCGTCTGCCGTGATCGCCATCCTACCGGGCTGTACCGACCGCCCCTGCCGGTGCCCTTCAGCCGAATTCCCCGGTCTCCAGGTCGAAGGCGAAGGGCTCGGGGAGCGGGAGCGGTTTCCCGTACGGGATGGTCGTGTGCTGGCGGTAGCCGTCACCCTCGGGCTCGCTGAACAGCGTCACCGAGCTGTCGTCCCGGCCGATGAGCAGGTAGACCGGGATGCCTCCGCGCGCGTAGCAGCGGCGCTTGGCCTCGCGGTCGGCCTGGGGCTTGGTGGAGGTGACCTCGACCACGAGGGCGACGCCCTCGCAGGGCATCCAGGGGCCGGCGCCGCGGAAGAGGCGGAGGTCAAGTGGGGCGAAGGTGCCATCGGGAATGGCGTGGTTCTTCGGGCAGCCACCGCCGCTGCGGAGTTCCAGCCCTTTGTTTCCGGAGAACTGCATGCGCGCTCGGGCGCGCCTGGCCACCTGGTCGACGATCAGCCCGATGTAGTCCTCGTGGTCCCCGTCCGGCGGCGGCGTCACGACGATCTCCCCCTCGATCAGCTCGGCCCGGAAGCCTTCCGGCGTGTCCAGGGCCAGGAAGCCCTCCAGAAGGACTTCTGCCTGCGTGAGCGGCTCGTGCGCCATGGCAGTCATGTCACGCTCCTTCCTCGGTCGCTCGCCAGACTCGGGCATCGGGGGACCAGCCGTCCGTGAGAGGGGAATTCCTCCTCCGATCGTGGCACAGGACCGCTCGGCGTGGACGCGAGCGCGGGAAGGAACGCGCCGCTTGACCTTGTCGCAGCGTCAACGTTTCTACTGGCCGCATGCGTATCGGAGAGATCGCCGCGCTCGTGGGAGTCACCTCCCGGGCCGTCCGGCACTACCACCACATCGGCCTGCTGCCCGAGCCCGCCCGGCAGGCCAACGGCTATCGGGCGTACACCGTCCGCGATGCCGTACTGCTGGCCCGGATCCGGCGGCTGACGGAGATCGGGCTCTCGCTCGACGAGGTGCGGGACGTGCTCGCCGATGACGCGGGGCGGGAATTGGGCGAGGTGCTCGCGGAGCTGGACGCCGATCTGGCGCGGCAGGAGCGGGCGATCCAGGAGCGGCGGCAGGTGCTGGCCGTGCTGCTGGAGGCGCCGCTCACCTCGGACGGGCCGCTCTCGCCCGCCCTCGCCGCGCTCCTGGACCACGCGCCCGCCACCACCTCTCCGGCCGCCGCGAAGGACCGCGAGCATCTGGCGTTGCTGGACGCGGCGGGCGACGGGGCCGGGGCGGAGCTGTTCGCGGCGCTGCGGCCGTTGGCCGGGAATCCGGGTGTGCTCGCGCTGTACGAGCGGCTCGACGAGTTGGAGGAGGCCGCGGCGGACGACCCGCGGATCGCGCCGCTGGCGGCCGAGCTGGCCGCCGCCGTGCCGGACGAGGTCCTGGCGGTCATCCCCGAGGGGGAGCCGTCGGCTACGGGGTTCGCGCGGGTGCTGCTCGACGACTACCCGCCCGCGCAGCGCGCGGTGGTGCGCCGGGTGATGGAGGAGCTGGCCGAGCGGGTGCGGAGGAGGGGGACGTCATGAGGGCACGGGTGGCGAGGGGACTGCGGGTCGCGATGTGGGCGGTGCTGCCCGGCGAAGTGGCGCTGGTGGTCTGCCTGGTGGCCGGGGTGCGGATGCCCGGCGCGGTACTGCTGGCGGCCGAGGCGCTGGTGGTGGGGTTGCTCGCGCTGGAGGCGTACGTGATGTGGCCCGTGTACGCGGCCCGGCGGCGGGCGGGCGACACCCGGCGGGAGGCCGGGCTCGCCGTGGTGCGTGCGGCGGTGCCGGTCGCCCTGCGGCGGCTGATCGTCCACGAGTTCCGGGCGCTGCACAGCCTCGGGCTGTGGACCGTGCGGCGCCGCCACCGGATTCCGGAGGGGGCCAGGCCGTTCTCGTACACCGAACCGCAGACCGGGATCATGGGGGCGTTCCTCTTCGTCTCCGTCGTCGAGACCGTGGTGCTGGCCCTGGTGATCCCCTGGCCCCTGGTCCACGCGATCCTGCTCGTGGTGGACGTGTACGGGATCGTCATCATCCTCGCCCTGCACGCCGCCGCGGTGACCCGGCCGCATCTCGTGGGGGCCGACGGTTCGCTGCGGCTGCGGTACGGGGCGTTGTTCGACCTCCCGGTGCCCGCAGCCGCCATCGCCTCCGCACGGGTCGAGCGGCGCTTCCCGGACGGGGGTCCGGTCCGGGTCGACGGGGACGGGACGCTGGATCTGGCGGTGGGGAGCCAGACGACGGTGACGGTGGAGCTGACGGGGCCGGTGGAGTTCGTGCGGCCGCTCGGGCGGCGCGGGAGTGCGCGGACGCTCCGGTTCCACGCGGACGATCCGCGGGCGGTCGTCGCCGCGCTCACCGCTCCCGGGCGGGCCGCGCCGCCTGCGGTGAAGCGGAAGGGGGCCGCGCCGCCCTCACTGCCGGCGGAGGACGCCGTTCCGCCCCGGGCCACGCTCACGCCGGAGCAGGCCGCCCCGCCCCGGCCTCGCCCCTGACTCCGCCGCCGCCCCGCTCACGCTCACGCTCACGCCGGAGCGAACAGCACCGTCCTCGCCGCCGGCCCCGCCCGCGTGAGCCGGACCCGCAGCCGCTCCCCCAGCGGCAGCGGGGCCGTGCCGCCCTCGATGCGGCCGACGATCGCCGGGTCCCGGAGGTGAACCGTGCCGGTGGCCGGGTCCCGGTCCTGGACGTCGACGACGTACGCGTCGAAGAGTTCGCCCTCGCGCCCCTCCAGCAGCGCCGCCTCGACCAGATCGACGCAGGCCCGCTCCACGGTTCCCGCGCGGCGCGTCCCCTCGGCCATCTCCTTCGGGAGGGCGGGGAGAGCCTCCCGCACCCACGCGGGCGGTTCCTTCCCTGCCGTCGCGGCGAGGCAGAGCTCGGAGGCGTACCGGTCGACCAGGCGGCGCAGCGGTGCGGTGCAGTGCGTGTAGAGGTCGGCGACCGCGGCGTGCACGGCGGGATCGGGGAGGTCGCCGCCCTCGAAGACGGTGTAGCCCGCGCCGCGCAGGAGGGTGGTGCACTCCTGGAGGAACGCCGCGTGGTTGCTCTTCTCCGGGTCGAGGGAGCGGACGACCTCGGCGTACGGGACGTGATGCGGCCAGTCGATGCGCAGGGCCTGGGCGGAGCGCCGCAGCCGGGCGACGGCCCCGTCGGGCGCGAGCGGCAGGGTGCGCAGGATGCCGGTGCCCGAGTCGGCCATGAGCCGGGCGGCGGCCATCCCGGTGAGGAGTGAGATCTGTGCGTTCCAGGCCTCGGCGGGGAGTGTGGCGCGGTAGGCGAGGCGGTAGGAGCCGTCGTGCTCGATGATCTCCTGCTCGGGGACGTCGAGCGAGATGCCGCCCCGGGCCACTTCCTGTTCGGCGCGCAGCCGTCCGATGTCCCGGAGCAGGGCGAGGGGTTCCTCGGCGGTGCCCGCGTCGACCTGCCGCTGGACGCCCGCGTAGTCGAGCTTCGCGCGGCTGCGGACCAGGGCCCTGCGTACGTCGGTGGCGACGGCCACCCCGTCGCCGTCCAGGTCGATCCGCCACAGCGCGGCCGGGCGCGTCTCCCCGGGGAGGAGGCTGGCGGCGCCCTCGGAGAGGACGGCGGGGTGGAGGGGGACCCGGTCGTCGGGGAAGTAGAGGGTGGTGACCCGGCGGTGGGCCTCGGCGTCGAGCGCGCCGCCAGGGCGGAGGAACGCGGCCACGTCCGCGATGGCGTAGTGCACCCGGTAGCCGCGCCCGTCCCGGCGGCGCTCCAGGTGCATCGCCTGGTCGAGGTCGGTGGAGGCGGGCGGGTCGATGGTGAGGAAGGGGAGAGGGGTGGCGTCCTCGTGGGCCGACAGGTCCGGGGCCCGGGCCGCCTCCGACGCCTCCGCGAGTACCTCGGGCGGGAAGGCGCCGGGCAGGTCGAGTTCGGTGCGCAGCGCCCGCAGGGCGGCCCCGAGCGAGCAGTCGGCTGCGCCGGTCATACGCAGGTGGCGGCGGGGCATGGCCCGAGCGTAGGCCGGGAGGGGGCGGGCGGCATCCGGGGCGGTGGCCGAGTCCGGGCCCGGGGCGTTCCCGGAGGCAGGCCCCGGGGCGTTCCCGGAGGCAGGCCCCGGGGCGGTTCCCGAGGCCTGCCCCGGGCGGTTCCCGAAGCCTGCCCCGGGGCGGTTCCCGAAGCCTGCCCCGGGGCGGTTCCCGAAGCCTGCCCCGGGCGGTTCCCGAAGCCTGCCCCGGGCGGTTCCCGAAGCCGCACCCGAAGGCCGCTCCCTGGGCGCCCGGCCGCCCAGGAGGATCTCCGCCGGACCCCACCGGCGTACGGGAAGCCCCGCCCCGTCCCCGTACCCTTGCTGAGGACCCGGCGAGCCCGCACGCACCCGGATCCGCGCTCGCCGTACGTACGAAGGAGAACCGCCGTGCTCGTGCTGTTGCCGCCCTCCGAAGGAAAGGCCGCCTCGGGGCGCGGGGCCTCGCTGAAGCCCGAGTCGCTGTCGCTGCCGGGGCTCGCCCCGGCCCGTGCGGCGGTGCTGGACGAGCTGGTCGAGCTGTGCCAGGCGGACGAGGAGAAGGCCCGGGAGGTGCTCGGGCTGAGCGTGGGTCTCGCGGGCGAGGTCGGCAAGAACGCCGAGCTTCGCACCGCCGGGACCCGCCCGGCCGGGGAGCTGTACACCGGCGTGCTGTACGACGCCCTCGACCTGGCCACCCTGGAGGCGGCCGCGCGACGCCGGGCGACCACGTCGCTGCTGGTCTTCTCGGGGCTGTGGGGCGCGGTCCGGATCGGTGACCGGATTCCGCCGTACCGCTGCTCGATGGGGGTGAAGCTGCCCGGTCTCGGTGCCCTCGGCGCGTACTGGCGCACCCCGATGGAGACCGTGCTGCCCGAGGCCGCGGGCGGCGGGCTCGTCCTGGACCTGCGGTCCTCCGCGTACACGGCGGCGTGGAAGCCGAAGGGCGAGGTGGCCTCGCGGACGGCGAGCGTGCGGGTGCTCCACGCGCAGATCGTGGACGGCGTGGAGAAGCGGTCCGTGGTGAGCCACTTCAACAAGGCGACCAAGGGCCGGCTGGTCCGCGACCTGCTGGTGGCCGGTGCGCGGCCCAAGAACCCGGCGCGGCTGGTGGAAACGCTGCGGGACCTCGGTTACGTGGTGGAGGCCGAGGCCCCCGCACGGGCCGGGCGGCCGTGGTCGCTGGACGTGGTGGTGACGGAGATCCACTGACCACCCCGCACAGGTGTTGCACGATGCGCAACGCTCGTTGCAGATATTGGTGGCGGCGCGGCAGGATGGCCCCATGACCTCCTCCGTGCCGCCCGCCGCGCCCTCCGCCGCAGCCACACCCGACGCCTCCGTGCTCGATCTCGCGCCCGTCGTCCCCGTCGTCGTCCTGCACGACGCGGCCGACGCGGTGCCGCTGGCGCGGGCGCTGGTGGCGGGCGGGCTCCCGGCGATCGAGGTGACGCTGCGGACGCCCGCCGCGCTGGAGTCGATCCGGGCCATGGCCGCCGAGGTGCCGGGCGCGGTGGTCGGCGCCGGCACGGTGATCTCGCCGGAGCACGTCCGGGACACGGTGGCCGCCGGAGCCCGGTTCCTGGTCAGCCCGGGGTGGACGGACGCGCTGCTGGAGGCGATGAAGGCGTCCGGACTGCCGTTCCTGCCGGGCGTCTCGACCACCTCCGAGGTGGTGGCCCTGCTGGAGCGCGGGGTGACCGAGATGAAGTTCTTCCCGGCCGAGGCGGCGGGCGGCACGGCCTATCTCAAGGCCCTGTCGGCACCTCTCCCCCAGGCCCGCTTCTGCCCGACCGGCGGCATCTCGCTCGCCTCCGCGCCCCCTATCTCGCACTGCCGAACGTCGGCTGTGTGGGCGGCAGTTGGATGGTCCCGGGCGATGCGGTCGCGGCGAAGGACTGGGACCGGGTGGCCCGCCTGGCGGCCGAGGCCGCAGCGCTCGCCCCGTAGCCGTCCACGCCCGGGACGCCCACCGGCGCGCGGTGGCCACGGAGACTGGCAGGCCGGCAGACCGGCGGCGAACCCGAGCAGCCCGGCGGCCGGTCCCTGGGCGCCCGGCTCCGCTAGCGGAGGTGGGAGGTGTCGTTGAGCAGGCGCACGGAGGCGTTGCCGTCCCCGTAGTACGCGACGGTGGAGATCGAGGCCGCCGACAGCTCCATCCGGAACAGCGCCTCGGGCGGGGCTCCGAGGGCGAGCCGGACGAACGTCTTGATCGGCGTCACATGCGTGACCAGCAGGACAGTCCGGCCCGCGTACCGGGCGACGAGCCGGTCCCGGGCGGCGGCGACCCGCTCGGCGACCTCGGTGAAGCTCTCGCCGCCGCCGGTCGGGGCGGTGTCCGGGGAGGCCAGCCAGGCGGTGAGGTCGTCGCCGTACCGCTCGCGTACCTCGCCGAAGGTCAGGCCCTCCCACGCGCCGAAGTCCGTCTCGCGCAGGCTCTCGTCGATCCGGACGTCCAGGCCGAGGCGGGCGGCGACGGCGGCGGCGGTCTCACGGCAGCGGCGCAGCGGGGAGCTGACGATCTCCTGGACCGTGCCGAGGGCGGCGAAGTGCCCGGCGGCCCGCTCGGCCTGGCCGCGTCCGACGGCGGAGAGTTCGGGGTCGGTGCCGCCGCTGCCGGAGAACCGCTTCTCGGGCGTGAGGGCGGTCTCGCCGTGCCGGAGCAGGACGAGGGTGGCGGGCGCGCCCAGATCAGGGGCCGCACCCCAGCCGGCCTGCGGGGTCCCGGCGGCCTGCTGCGGGGCGGGGTGGGCGTCCGTCGGCTCCCCGCCCGATTCCGCCGTCTCCCCGGGCAGGGAGAAGAGCGTGTCGGCGGCCGGGGTGTCCACGACGGCTGCCGGGGCGTCCAGGGCGGCCATCGAGGAGGAGGCCTCCCACTGCCGGCCGTCGCGCCCCGCGTCCATCGCCTCGTTGGCGAGCCGGTCCGCGTGCTTGTTCTGTGCGCGCGGGATCCATTCGTACGTCACCGAGGACGGCGGCAGGATCGCGGCGGCGCGGGCCGCCAGCGGCTTCATGTCGGGGTGCTTGATCTTCCAGCGCCCCGACATCTGCTCGACCACCAGCTTGGAGTCCATCCGGACGTGGACCCGCAGCGTTTCCCCCGCGTCCGGGAACAGCGCCTTCGCGGCCGTCAGACCGGCGATGAGGCCCCGGTACTCGGCGACGTTGTTCGTCGCGACGCCGATGTACTCGGCGGCCTCGGCGAGGGGTTCACCGGTGGCGGGGTCGATGACGACCGCGCCGTAACCGGCGGGCCCCGGGTTGCCCCGGGAGCCGCCGTCGGCCTCGACCACCACCTGGCGGGCGACGCTCATTACAGGCCCGACTCCGCGGTGCGGACCAGGATGCGGTGGCAGTTCTCGCAGCGCAGGACCGTCTCGGGGGAGGCGGCCTTCACGTCGCCCACCTCGGCCATGTTCAGCTCCAGGCGGCAGCCCTCGCAGCGGCGCTGGTAGAGCCGGGCGGCGCCGACCCCGCCCTGCTGGACGCGGAGCTTGTCGTACAGCTTCATCAGGTCGGCGGGGACGGCCTCGGCGACGACCTGGCGGTCCTTGGTCACCGTGGCGGCCTCGGCGTCCAGCTCGCCGGTGGCCGCGTCGCGGCGCGCGGTGGCGTCGTCGACCTTGGCCTGGACGGCGGAGACCCGCTCGGTCAGCTCGGCGACCCGCTCCTGGGCGGCCTCGCGGCGCTCCATGATCTCCAGGACGACGTCCTCCAGGTCGCCCTGGCGCTTGGCGAGCGAGGTGATCTCGCGCTGGAGGCTCTCCAGGTCCTTGGGCGAGGAGACCGCGCCGGAGTCCAGGCGCTGCTGGTCGCGGACGGCGCGCTGACGCACCTGGTCGACGTCCTGCTCGGCCTTGGTCTGCTCGCGGGCGGTGTCGCTCTCCTCGGTGGTGGAGGCGACCAGCAGGTCACGCAGCTGGGCGAGGTCGCTGCTGAGCTGCTCGATCTCGGCGTGCTCCGGCAGCGAGGACCGCTTGTGGGAGAGCTGGGCGAGACGGGTGTCGAGGGCCTGGACGTCGAGAAGTCGGATCTGGTCGGCGGGCGCGGCGTTCAGTTGGGGGCTCCAGAGGAATGGTGGGTGGTCCAGGGGTCGGTGACCTGCGTCGAGACATGGACCCGCAGGTCCCATCCGTGGCGGTCGGAGAGCGCGTCGAGCTGGGCCGCCGCCTGCTCGCACCAGGGCCACTCGGTGGCCCAGTGCGCGGCGTCGACGAGGCCGAGCGGCGAGTGCTGCACGGCTTCGGACGCCGGGTGGTGGCGCAGGTCGGCGGTGAGGAAGGCGTCGACGCCCGCGGCGCGCACGGCGTCGAAGAGGCTGTCGCCGGAGCCGCCGCTGACGGCGACGGTGCGCACGATCGCCTCCGGGTCGCCCGCCAGCCGGATGCCCTGCGCGGTGGCGGGGAGCCGGGCGGCGGCGCGGGCGGCGAAGGCGGCCAGGGTCTCGGGGCGGGCCGGCTCGCAGATCCGGCCGAGTCCGCGCCGTCCGGCCGGGTCGGTGGGGTCGGGGACGAGCGGTCCCAGGACGCGCAGATCGAGGGCGCCGGCGAGGGCGTCGGAGACGCCGGGGTCGGCGGTGTCGGCGTTGGTGTGCGCGACGTGGAGGGCGATGTCGTGCCTGATGAGGGTGTGGACGACCTTGCCCTTGAAGGTGTCGGCGGCGACCGTCGTCGTCCCGCGCAGATAGAGCGGGTGGTGGGTGACGATCAGCTGCGCGCCGAGCTTCAGCGCCTCGTCGGCGATCTCGTGGACGGGGTCGACGGCGAACAGCACCCGGTCGATCTCCGCGTCCGGGTCGCCGCAGACCGTGCCGACCGCGTCCCATCCCTCGGCCCGCTCGGGGGGCCAGAGGGCGTCGAGGGCGGCGATGACTTCAGACAGACGGGGCACGGGGGAAAGGCTACCTGTCCGGGATGGTCCGCCGCCCCTGGCCGCCGCACCTGTACACGAGGACCGGTGGCCGGAGGGCGAATCGTCACTGCACCCTCCTCGCCATCCGCCTCGTCGGACCCGCACGGAGGGCGTCTCGCCGGGTCCGCGCCGAAGGCTCCGCAGCACACTCACCCCCTCCACCTCAGGAGAATCCGGGCATCACCACCCTTATGTGTGAAGTGAGGTGGCTCGTGTTGTTCGGCTGGAAGTGCGAAAACTAGCTTTCGTAGCCGGAGGTGACGAGTCCATGACTGCCTGTGCCATCGAGGGGGATCCGCCGGGGCCGCCGCGACGGCGGACCCGGAAGCGGAACCCGAACCGGAAGAGCCCGGAGAGCCCGGAGAGCCCGCCGGAGCGGACGGCTCCGGCCTGCTGCCCGAATCCGCCGCGGCCGGACCAGCGAACGGGGAGGTCGGAGAGGCCGGGGAAATCGAGGAAGCGGAAGCGTCGTCCCTGGGGACCGACGCACGGTCGCACGCCGACGCCCCACCGCCCCCCGGCGGCTTCACGCTCACCGCGGACGGGGCCTATGCCGCCCGGCTCACCGCCGCCCCCGGGCCGCCGGGCGAGCGCGCCTGGTATCCCGAGCGGTGGACGCTGGACGGGCCCGAGCCGTACGCGGTGCCCCTCCCCCTCGACCAGCCCGAGGAGCCGGACTCCGAGGTGGCCCCGCTCGCCGACGGGCGGGTGCTGATCCGGCGGAGGGTGGCGGACCGGCAGATGTTCTCGCTGCTCTACCCGACCGGGCCCGGGACCGGCGAACTCCTGCTGGGCGCGGTCGGCTGCGCGGAGATGACCCTGCTGCCGCCGTCGCCGGACGGCCGGTGCGTGTACGCCCTGGCGGCCGGCGATGTCCACGCGTCGCTGTGGCGGGTGGCGGGCGGCTCGTGCGGGCCCGAGGAGGTCGCGCGGATTCCCGGGCGCTGCTCGGGCGGGGTGTGGCTGGACCGGGCGGGCCGGATGCTCGTGCTGGACCGGCAGGAGCCGGGCGGCGGGCCGGTCAAGGCGGTCGCCGTCGACCTCGGGCGGCAGGGTGAGGTGACACCGCTGCTCCAGATCGCTCCGGCGAGCGACGACCGGCTGCTGCTCGCGGACCCGGACAGCGGGCTGCTGCTGCTCCGCTCCGACGCCCCGGGCCACGACCGGCTCGGCTGGGGCGTGCTGGGGAGCTGCCTGCCCGTGAGGTTCCCCGAGTGTCTGCGCCTCGCGGACGTGGCGGTGACGCCGTTCGCGGTGCAGCCGGGTCAGATGCTGATGCCGGAGAGCTGCGCGGTGGCGCTGCGGATCGACGGGGCGCCGGGCAGCTGGGTGGGCGTCTGGCGTCCGGCGGGCCGGCAACTGCACCAGTTCGCGGCCCCGTTGGGCTGGGTGCCGGGCGCCGGGTACTGGAGCGGGGACGGTGTGCTGCACCTGCCGTACGCGAACGGGGCGACGCCCTGCGGCGTGGCGCTCGTGGGCGCCCCCGAGGACGTGGAACCCTCCTCCCCGACCGGCTCCACGGGTGGCGGGGAAGGCGGAGGGGAACCGTCCGCCGCCGATGCCGCTCCTGTTGTGTGCAAGCCCGTTCCGTTGGGGCAGGCGCCTCTGCACGGAACCGCTCGACCTGATTGAATTCGGGGCCTGGGCTGCGCGACCGTTCCGGGCGGGTACCGACGGTGACCGGGTCGGATGACGGTGGCGGGGCTTGCGAGAAACGTAGGCGCGACACAAGCAAGCGATCACAACGGGGTGACTTCCCACATGTCCGAGACACGGACCGACACGACCCAGCAGCGCCCGACGGGGGCGGACGAGGGGGCCGGAGCCGGCGGTTCCGGAAAGCACCGAGGGGGTGCGTCGGCGGAGAAAACGCCGGTGCAGCCGCACGGCCGCCACCGCCGGCCCGCCGAAGCGGAATCCACGGCGGCCTGACCGCCGGGCAGTGCAGCGCGGAGGGCCGGGACCGGCGGACGACCGCCGGTCCCGGCCCTCCCGTGCGTACACCGTCCTTCCTGTGCGTACACCGTCCTTCCCGTGCGTACACCGGCCCTCCCGTGCGTACCGGCGAGGCGATACGGCTACGTACCGGGGCTTCCGCCACGTACAAGGGATTCGGCTACCGCCGCTTCAGCCCCAGCACCTCGGCGGCGGCGAAGGTCTCGTTCGGCGGCCGGTCCGCGTAGTACGGGGTGAGCAGTCCGTCGAGCTCCGCGAAGGTGAACGTCTCCTTCGCCGCGTCGAACCGGGCCGCCACCCTCGGCCGTTCGACGACGGCGACCATCCCGCCGTGGACGACGAGCAACTGCCCGTTGACCCCGGCCGCCGCCGGGGAGGCGAGATAGCCGACGAGCGGGGAGACATGCTCGGGCGCCAGCGGGTCGAGGGTGCCGTCCGCCGGTTCCTGGAAGCCCGCGAAGACGTCCTCGGTCATCCGGGTCCGGGCGCGCGGGCAGATGGCGTTCGCGGTGACGCCGTACTTGGCGAGGGCGAGCGCCGTGGAGGTGGTGAGCCCGACGATGCCGCCCTTGGCCGCCGCGTAGTTGGGCTGGCCCGCCGAGCCCGCGAGGAACGCCTCCGACGAGGTGTTGACGATCCGCCCGTAGACCGGCCCGCCGGTGGCCTTGGAGCGGGCGCGCCAGTGGGCGGCGGCGAAGTGCGTGGTGTTGAAGTGACCCTTGAGGTGGACGCGGACCACCGAGTCCCACTCCTCCTCGGTCATCGAGAAGACCATCCGGTCGCGCAGGATGCCCGCGTTGTTGACCAGGATGTCGAGCCGGCCGTGGGCGGAGATCGCCGACTCGACGAGTTCGCGGGCCTGTTGGTGGTCGGACACGTCGCCGAGGTGGGCGACGGCCTGCCCGCCGGCCGCGCGGATCTCGGCGGCGATCTCCTCGGCGGGCGCGGCGGACGCCTCGCCGGAGCCGTCCCGGCCGGGCTGCCCGTAGTCGTTGACGACGACGGCCGCGCCGAGCCGGGCCAGTTCGAGGGCTTCGGCGCGGCCGAGGCCGCGGCCCGCGCCGGTGACGATCGCGGACAGCCCGTCCAGCGGGAGGGGAAGTGACATCAGGGTCCTCGGCTTCCTCGGGTGCGAGCGGGGTTCAGAGCTCGATGCAGGTACGCAGCGCCTCGCCCGTGCGCATCTGGTCCAGGGCGTCGTTGATCCCGTCCAGCCGGACCCGATGGGTGATCATCGACTCCAGGTCGATCCGTCCCGCCCGCCAGAGCGCGATGGCCCGCTCGTAGGAGCGCAGGACGTCCCCACCGCCGTACATGGAGGGCAGGATGCGCTTCTCGTCGAAGAACAGCTCGAACATGTTGACCTGGAAGGTGTCGTCCATGGCTCCGGCCCCGACGACACAGAGGGTGCCGCCGCGGCGGGTGTTCTCGTAGGCGGTGCGGGCGGTGGCGGACTTTCCGACGACCTCGAAGACGTAGTCGAAGCCCTCGCCTCCGGTGATCCGCTGTTTGGCGTCGGCCAGTTCACCGGGGGCGACGGCCTCGGTGGCGCCGAAGCGGAGGGCGGCCTCGCGGCGGGAGGCGACCGGGTCGACGGCGACGATCTGGGCCGCGCCTTGGACCCGGGCGCCCTGGATCGTGGAGATGCCGACGCCACCGCAGCCGATCACCGCGACCGATGAACCGGCTTCCACCTGGGCCGTGTTGATGGCCGCGCCGAGGCCGGTGGTGACTCCGCAGCCGATCAGGGCGGCGATCTCGAACGGTACGTCGTCGGGGATCGGCACCGCGCAGCCCGCGCCGACGACGACCTCCTCGGTGAAGGTGCCGGTGCCCGCGAAGCCGAAGACGTCGCCGCCGGGGCGCTTGAAGTTGGGGGTGCCCGCGTTCATGAAGCCCGCCAGGCACAGGTGGGTCTGGCCGCGCTTGCAGGACGGACAGTCCCCGCAGGCGGGCAGCCAGCAGACGAGGACCCGGTCGCCGGCGCTGAGCCCGGTCACCCCGTCGCCGACGTCGACGACCTCGCCCGCGCCCTCGTGGCCGGGGATGAACGGGGCGGGCTGCGGGAGGACGCCGCTCATCGCGGAGACGTCGGAGTGGCAGAGGCCGGTGGCGCGGATGCGGAGCTTGACCTTCCCCGGGCCGAAGCCCACCGCCTCGACGTCGTCGAGGACTTCGAGCTTCTCCTGGCCTATCTCGTGCAGTACGGCTGCGCGCATGGGTGGGACTCCCTCGATTCGGCTGCCAGACAAGAGTGCTGCTGGGTTCAGGAGTGTTCGACGAGCGTGTCGGCGAGGACCGGCGCGTCGTCGCGCTCGGCGGCGGTGACCGTGACCTGGACGCGGCCGTCCCCGGTCCACATCCGGATACGGAGGGTCTCGCCGGGGAAGACCACTCCGGCGAACCGGGTGCGGTAGGCGGTGATCCGCGAGACGTCACCCTCCAGCAGGGTGTCGGTGACGGCTTTCAGGGTCATGCCGTAGGTGCACAGCCCGTGCAGGATCGGCCGGTCGAACCCGGCCAGCTTGGCGAAGGCGGGGTCGGCGTGGAGCGGGTTCCAGTCGCCGGAGAGCCGGTAGAGCAGCGCCTGGTCCTCGCGGATGGGGCGTTCGACCGTGCGGTCGGGGGCCCGCTCGGGCACGGTGAGCCGGTCGGACGGCCCGCGCTCCCCGCCGAACCCGCCCTCCCCCGGACGAAGATCTCGGCGTCGTTGGTCCACAGCGGCCCGTCGTCGTCGCTCGCCTCGGTACGCAGCACGATGACGGCGGCCTTGCCCTTGTCGTACACCGCCGCGACCTTCGAGGTCTGGACGGCACGGCCGGTCACCGGGATCGGGCGGTGGACGCGCACGGTCTGGCCGCCGTGCAGGACCGCGGCGAGGTCCACGTCGATCCCCGGCGCGCCCATCCCCCCGAAGGCGGCGGTGCCCGCGCCCGCGACGGTGGCGAAGCCGGGCAGCACCTGGAGCCGGGACTCCAGGGTGTAGCGCAGTTCGTCGGGGTCGGTGGCGGGGATGCCCGCGCCGAGACCGAGGTGGTAGAGCTGGACGTCCTTGTGGTCCCAGCCGATCTCGGCCCGGCGGGGTTCGGCGGCGAGGGCCGCTGAGGCATCAATGGGCATGACGGAGCAGCTCCTTGATGGTCCAGGGTGGCGGGAAGACCTCGGCACGGCCGTCCGCACCGTCGGCCGCACCGAGGTCGTGCGGTGACCGGCAGGGCACGCCCCTTCTAGAACGCGTTCTAGCCGATGCCGATGGCCCATGTATAACGCAGGCCCCGGAAGTTGGGAAGGGTGCTGACGCCCTGTCAGATCCAGCAGTCCTAAGGCGTGGGGCGGGGCGTGCGGTGGTTCGGCAGCCAGAGCAGCATCACGATCACCCCGGCCAGCAGCACGCCGCTCGCCGTGCGGAACGCCATGGCGTATCCGGCGGTGATCTCGGCCGTGTCGCCGGAGCCCCCGGTGCGCGCGGCGGCGACGGTGGAGAGCACCGCGAGGCCCAGCGCGCCGCCCATGGTGCGGGAGGTGTTGACCAGGCCCGAGACGAGTCCGGAGTCGCCCGGCTCCGCGCCGGAGGTGGCGAGGGTGGCGAGCGGGGTGGAGGCGAGACCGGCACCGGCCATCATGAGGACGCCGGGCAGGCAGATCGCGGTGAGGTAGGAGCCGTCCACGCCCATCGTGGACTGCCAGCCGAAGCCGGCGGCGGTGATCAGGACCCCGGCGACGGCGAGGCTCTTCGCCCCGGTGCGGACCATGAGGCGGGGGGCCAGCTTGGAGCCGATGACCACGGCGGCCGAGGTCGGGATCAGCGCGAGGCCGGCCTGCAACGGCGTGTAGCCCAGGATGTTCTGGGCGTACACGGTCATGAAGTACCACATGGAGAAGGTCGCCGACCCCATGAGCAGCATCGACACGTTGGCCGAGGAGACGGCCCGTACGGAGAAGACGCGCAGCGGGATCAGCGGGACGGCGGTCCGCGCCTCGACCAGCACGAAGGCGGCCAGCAGAGCGAGCCCGGAGAGCAGCGGCACGAGGGTCGCGGCGGCCGTCCAGCCCTCGGACTCGGTCTGGACGATGCCGTACGCGACGGCGGCGAGGCCCGCGGTGACCAGGACCGCGCCGAGCAGGTCGATACGGCGGCGGTCGCCCGCGCGGCCCTCGGTGATGCGGAGGGCGGCGCCGATCAGGACGAGCGCGCCGATGGGCACGTTGATCAGGAGGACCCAGCGCCAGGAGAGGGCATCGGTGAGCACCCCGCCGATGAGCCCGCCGGCCGCGCCGCCGCCCGCCCCGACGGCCATCCAGGTGCCTATCGCCTTGGTACGGGCGGGCCCTTCGGGCACGGCCGCCGTGAGGATGGTGAGGGTGGCGGGCGCGAGAACGGCGGCCCCGAGGCCCTGCACGGCACGGGCGGCGAGGAGCTGCCAGCCTTCCTGGGCGAGACCGCCCGCGAGGGAGGCGGCGGTGAAGAGGCCGAGCCCGACGAGGAACATCAGCTTGCGCCCGTAGATGTCGGCGGCCCGCCCGCCCAGCAGCATGAATCCGGCGAACGCGATCGAGTAGGCGTTGACGACCCACTGGAGCCCCGCCGCGCTCAGCCCCAGGTCGGCCCGCATGGAGGGCAGCGCCACATTGACGACGGAGACGTCGAGGACGACGAGGAACTGGCCGGTGCAGGCGGCGAGCACGACGGCCCAGGCGCTGGGGCGTATGCGGGAGGCGGCGGGCGGGGCGGAGGCGGGCGCGGAGACATCGGGCATGACGGTCATGGTCGCAGGCGTCGGGTGGCGGGTACATCGGGTATCGGATCCAGGTCCTCGGTCCCCGGCGACCGGGACGGAGGACCTACACCTGCCCGGCCGCCGTCTTCCCTCCTCAGCCCCGCCGCAGCAGCGTGACCACCGCCGCTCCGCCGAGCCCGATGTTGTGGGCGAGGGCGGTCCGGGCGCCGGGGACCTGGCGGGCTCCGGCCTCGCCGCGCAGGTGCCAGGTCAGCTCGGCGGCCTGGGCGATGCCGGTGGCGCCCAGCGGATGCCCCTTGGAGATCAGTCCGCCGGACGGGTTCACCACCCACCGGCCGCCGTAGGTGGTGGCCCCGGACTCGACGAGTTTGCCGGACTCGCCCTCGCCGCACAGGCCCAGTGCCTCGTAGGTGAGGAGTTCGTTGACGGAGAAGCAGTCGTGCAGCTCGATGACGTCGAGGTCGCCGGGGCCCAGGCCCGATGCGGCGTACACCTGCTCGGCGGCGGCCTTCGACATCGGGGCGCCGACCGCGTCGATACAGCTGCCGGAGGCGAACGACGCCTCGGTGTCGGTGGTCATGGCCTGGGCGGCGATCTCCACCGCCCGCTCCCCCAGGCCGTGCCGCTCGACGAACCGTTCGGAGACCACCACGGCCGCCGCCGCACCGTCGGAGGTGGGCGAGCACTGGAGTTTGGTCAGGGGGCGGTGGACGGTGCGGGCGGCGAGGACCTCCTCGACGGTGTACGGGTCCTGGAACTGGGCGTACGGGTTGTGCGCCGAGTGCCGGTGGTTCTTGGCCCCGACGGCGGCGAGCTGCGCGGGCGTCGTCCCGTACCGCTCCATGTGCTCGCGGGCCGCGTTGCCGAAGATCTGGGCGGTGGGCGGGGACTTCTCGAAGCCGTGGCCGGCCGCCATGATGCCGTAGTGCCGGGCGACGGGCGAGGTCGCGAAGTCGCCGCCGCCCGAGCCTCCCCCGAGCGCACCGCGCGCCATCTTCTCGAAGCCGACCGCGAGGACGCAGTCGCTGCCGCCGCCCTCGACGAACTGCCGGGCCAGCATCAGGGCGGTGGAGCCCGTGGCGCAGTTGTTGTTGACGTTGTAGACGGGGACGCCGGTCAACCCCAGCTCGTAGACGGCGCGTTGCCCGGCCGTGGAAGCCTGGAAGCAGTATCCGACGGGGACCTGTTCGACGTGGTCGTAGCGGACCCCCGCGTCCTCCAGCGCGGCGGTTCCGGCCTCGCGGACCATGTCCCAGTACTGCCAGTCGCGGGTTTCGGGCTTCTCGAACTTCGTCATGCCGACGCCGACGATGTAGGCCTTCATCTCTTCCGACTCCTCGTGATGGAAGGGGCGTTCAGTCCCGGGGCAGGCCGAGGAGGCGCTCGGCGACGACGTTGAGCTGGATCTGGGTGGTGCCGCCCGCGATGGTCAGGCAGCGGGACATCAGGAAGCCGTGGAGGGCCCGCTCCCCGGCCTCCGGTTCGTCCACCGCGCCCTGCGGGCCGAGGAGTTCGAGGGTGAGTTCGGCGACCTTCTGCTGGTGGAGGGTCTGGACGAGCTTGCGGACCGAGGCCCCGGCGCCCGGTTCGCGGCCGGAGACCTGCTGGAGCGTGGTGCGCAGCCCGATGACGGCGAGCGCGTGGGCCTCGGCGGCGAGCGCCCCGACCCGGGCGCGGCCGGCCTCGTCGAGTCCGGCCGAGCGGGTGATCAGGGCTTCGAGACCGCTGTCGAAGGTCATCTGGTCGGCCATGTGGACGCGTTCGTTGCCGAGGGTGTTGCGGGCGACCCGCCAGCCGCCGCCGACCTCGCCGACGACGGCGTCGGCGGGCAGCAGAACATCGTCGAAGTACACCTCGTTGAAGAGGGATTCGCCGGTGATCTCCTTCAGCGGGCGGATGTCGATGCCCCGGGCCCTCTTCATGTCGACCAGGAAGTAGGTGAGCCCGCGGTGCTTGGGCGCGTCCGGGTCGGTGCGGGCCAGCAGGATGCCGTGGTCGGCGGTGCGGGCGGCGCTCGTCCAGACCTTCTGCCCGGTGATCCGCCAGCCCTCGCCGGTCCGTACGGCACGGGTGCGCAGCGCGGCGAGGTCGGATCCGGCGTCGGGTTCGGAGAAGAGCTGGCACCACTGGAGGTCGCCGCGCAGGGTGGCCGGCAGATAGCGCTCGCGCTGCTCCCTCGTCCCGTACGCGATCAGGGACGGCACCACCCAGGTGGCGATGGAGAGGTCACCGATCCGGATCCCCTGCTCGCGCAGCTCCTGCTGGATCGCCAGCTGTTGTACGGGACCGGCGTCCAGCCCGTACGGAGCGGGGAGGTGCGGGGCGGCGTAGCCGGTGGCGGCGAGGGCGCGGCGGGCCTCGCGGGGTGCGAGGCCCCGGGCGGCGGCGAGATGGGGTCGGGCCTCGGCGCGGTGGCGGTCGGCCTCGGCGGGGAGTTCCAGGGTGAGCTCGCGGCGGGCCCCGGCCCCGGCGAGGCGCGCGGCGCGCAGCCGGTGGGCGTCGGCGGGGCCGAGGAGCTGGCGGGCGAGGACGGCCCGGCGCAGGTGGAGGTGGGCGTCGTGCTCCCAGGTGAAGCCGATGCCGCCGAGAATCTGGAGGGCGTCCTTGGCGCAGGTGTACGCGGCCTCGGGTGCGGTGGCGGCGGCGAGTGCGGCGACGAGCCCGCGCGCCTGGGGGCCGGCCGCCCCGGCCCCGGCCGCCTCACCCGCGGCAGCCCCGGCCCCGGTCGCCTCGGCCCCGGCCCCCTCGTCCGCCGCGCGAGCCGCGTCCCAGGTGAGGGCGCGGGCCTGTTCGAGGCGGACGAGCATGTCGGCGCAGAGGTGTTTGACCGCCTGGAACGCCCCGATGGGCCGGCCGAACTGTTCGCGTACGGCGGCGTGCGCGACGGCGGTGTCCAGGCTCCGGGCTGCGGTGCCGCAGGCGTCGGCGGCGAGGAGGACGGCGGCCAGGTCACGGACGAGCCCCGGGTCGGCGATCGGCACGGCCCGGTCCGCCGGTACGGAGACGGCGTCGGCCCGTACCTCGGCGGTGGGCCGGGTCGGGTCGACGCTGCGGTGCGGGCGCACGGTGAGCCCGTCGGCCCCGGCGTCCACGAGGAACCAGCGCTCGCCGTCGGGCGTGGCGGCGGGCAGCAGGAGCAGGTCGGCCGCGTCGGCGCTCAGGACGGGCGGGGCGGTGCCGTCGAGGCGGTGGCCGCCCTCGGCGGGGGTGGCGATGAGGGTACCGGGGGTGAGGGCGAGGGCGGCGGTGCGGTCCCCCGCGGCCAGTTCCCGCAGCGCCCCGGCCGGCGCGTCGGCCGTGACCGCGGCCCCGGACCCGACCGGCGCCCCGGCCCCGGCGGCCACCACCTGACGCAGCACGGCGGAGGTGAGCGTCGTCGCGAGGTACGGGCCGGGGAGCGAGGCGTACGCGGCCTCCTCCAGGACGACGGCGAGGTCGAGGAGACCCCCGCCGCCACCTCCGTACTCCTCGGGGAGATGGATGCCGGTGAGCCCCTGGGCGACGAGCGCCTTCCAGTGCGCGGGGCGCACACCGGGGGCGGCCGGGTTCCCCGCGTCGAGGAGTTCGCGCACCTCACCGGGGGGTGCGGCGCGGGCCAGCCACCCCCGTACGGAGTGCGCCAGCGCGCGGTGCTCCTCGGTGATCCCGATACCGGTACCGACAGCCGTGCCCCTGACCGTGCCCCTGCCCATGCGCGTCTCCGCCGGTCGCAGCCACTGGAACGGCGCAACAGTAGAACACGTTTCAATCTGACGGAAGGTCAGAAGGCGGTCGGATCCCTGCGGCAACAGCCGGAATAGAAGCGCCGCCCAGAAGCGTTCACCCTGCACACACTTGGGGGAGCCCGGGTGACCGAAGGCTGCCCGGGAGGCCCCACGCATGCGACGGACGCGACAGACACGGCACATACAGGAGCTTCCCGAGCCGCCGAAAGCGCGGCGTTCCGGCGGCATCGTGCCCGTCCTCGCCTTCGCGGGCATCACTGTCGCGGTCATGCAGACCCTGCTCGTCCCGGTCATCAAGGATCTGCCGGTCCTGCTGGACACCGCCCCGGCCAACGCCACGTGGGTGATGACCGCCACCCTGCTCGCGGGCGCCGTCTCGACCCCGATCATGGGCCGCCTCGGCGATCTCCACGGCAAGCGGCGGATGCTGCTCGCCTCGCTGGCCGTCATGGTGATCGGCTCGCTGATCTGCGCCTCCACCGACGACCTGATCGTGATGATCACCGGCCGCGCGCTCCAGGGCTTCGCCATGGGCGCCATCCCGCTCGGCATCGGCATCATGCGGGACGAGCTGCCGCGCGAGAAGCTCGGCTCGGCGATGGCGCTGATGAGCTCGTCCATCGGCGTGGGCGGCGGGCTCGCGCTGCCCGTCGCCGCGCTGGTCGCCCAGCACGCCGACTGGCACGCCCTGTTCCTCGGGTCGGCCGGGCTCGGCCTGCTCGCGATGGCGCTCACGTACACGCTCGTCCCCGAACCTCCGCTGCGCGCGCCCGGCTCCTTCGACCTCATCGGCGCCCTCGGCCTCTCGCTCGGCCTGGTCCTCCTTCTCCTGCCGGTCACCAAGGGCAGCGACTGGGGCTGGACCTCGGCTCCGACCCTGGGGCTGCTCGCCGCGTCCGTGGCCACCCTGGTGCTGTGGGGCCTGTTCGAACTGCGCACCCCGGCGCCGCTGGTCGATCTGCGCACCACCGCCCGCCGCGAGGTGCTGCTCACCAACCTCGCCTCGATCATGGTCGGGGTCGCCTTCTACGCGGTCTCCCTGGTCCTGCCGCAGCTGCTCCAGCTCCCCACGTCGACCGGTTACGGCCTCGGGCAGTCCATGGTGGTCGCCGGACTCTGCGTGGCCCCGCTGGGCGTGACGATGATGTTCGTCGCCCCGCTGTACGCCCGGATCTCGGCCCGCCGGGGTCCCAAGGCCACGCTGATGCTCGGCATGCTGGTCATCGCGATCGGTTACGCGGCCGGACTCGGCCTGCTCTCCGCCGCCTGGCAGACCGTGCTGATCGCGGTGGTGCTCGGCGCGGGCATCGGCCTCGCCTACTCCTCGCTGCCCGCCCTGATCATCGGGGCCGTCGACCCGTCGGAGACCGGCGCGGCCAACGGTCTCAACACCCTGATGCGGTCCATCGGCACCTCGGTGTCGAGCGCCGTCATCGGCATGGTGCTGGCCAACACCTCCGTGACCATGGGGCCGGTCGAGGTGCCGTCCATGGAGGGATTCCGGATCTCGTTCCTGATCGCCACGGGCGCGGTGCTGGTCGGCCTGGTGCTGGCGGCGTTCCTGCCCTCGCAGCGGCCCTCCGCGCACCCGGTGCTCCTGGCGAGCAGCGCGGACACCGGACCGGGCCCCGCCCCCTCCCCCGTGCCGGTCGCTCCGGTCGCCGCCGGCGCCCCCGCCGGGGCCGCCGGCCGGAACGTACGGCACGATGGGTCGCCGTCGACCGGCCCGTGAGCCGCCCCGCCCCACCTGGAGGAACCCCGTGACCGCCGAGTCCGCCGCCGCTTCCGCTTCCACCTCCGGGCCTGCTGCGGCGGCCGGACCCGGGCCGGAGATCCTCGCCGCGTTCGAGGCCGCCAAGGGCTTCATGCCGGTCCACGAGGGCCTCGCCCTGTACGCCGCCGCCACCGGGGCCGGCGCGCTCGGGCTGCCGCTGCTGGAGGTGGGCACGTACTGCGGGCGCTCCGCGATCCTGCTGGCGGACGCGGCGCGGGGCGCCGGGGTGACCGCGCTCACCGTGGACCACCACCGGGGCAGCGAGGAGCAGCAGCCGGGCTGGGAGTACCACGACCCGAGCGTGGTGGACCCGGAGGTCGGGCTGATGGACACACTCCCCACCTTCCGCCGCACCCTGCGCCGGGCCGGTCTGGAGGACCACGTGGTGGCGCTCGTCGGGCGTTCCCCGCAGGTCGCCGCCGTGTGGAGCGGACCGCTCGGGCTCGTCTTCATCGACGGCGGGCACACCGACGAGCACGCGAACGCCGACTACGAGGGCTGGGCCCCGCATGTGGTCGAGGGCGGGCTGCTGGTGATCCACGACGTGTTCCCGGACCCGGCCGACGGCGGGCAGGCCCCGTACCGGATCCACCGGCGGGCGCTGGCCTCCGGGGCGTTCACGGAGGTGTCGGTGACGGACTCGCTGCGCGTGCTGCGCCGCACGGGCGCCGGGATCTGAGCCGTACGGCACCGGGACCGGACCGAGCCGGGGCGAGCACCTGCCCTCCGGACGCCGGGCGGTCAGCGGGCCGCCCCGACTGCCGGATGGGTAGCATCGCCGCGTGCCGTACGACGCCTGCCCTCCCCCACCCGCCGCGCCCGGCCCCTGTCCGTGGCCGCCGCGCTGGCCGCCGTATGTCTGACCGCCGCCGGGTGCGGCGGCGCCCCGGAGGCGGGCGAGGCCGGTGCGGCCTCGCCCCGGCCCGGCGCGGACGCGACCACCTCGGCGGCCCCGACGCCGACCGGGAAGCAGCCGCTGCCGAAGGGCCCGCTGACCGGCCGGACCGTGGTGATCGACCCCGGCCACAACCCCGGTAACCGCGATCACACCCGGGAGATCAACCAGCAGGTCGACATCGGCACCGGCCGCAAGGAGTGCGACACGACCGGGACGGCCACCGACGACGGTTACGCGGAGGCCCGGTTCACCCTCGACGTCTCCCACCGGCTGCGCGCACTGCTGGAGGCCGCGGGCGCCCGGGTCCTGCTGACGCACGACGCGGACCGGCCGTTCGGGCCGTGCATCGACGAGCGGGCCCGGATCGGGAACGAGGCGCAGGCCGACGCGGTGGTCTCGGTGCACGCCGACGGATCCGCGGTGGGCAACCGGGGCTTCCATGTGATCCTGCCCGCCGAGGTGAAAGGCGGCGGGGCCGACACCTCGAAGATCGTGAAGAGTTCCGCCGATCTCGGCGCGAGGATCGCGGGGCACTTCGCCCGTACGACCGGAAGCGCGCCTTCCAATTACATCGGCGGAAATACCGGCCTGGACACCCGGGATGATCTCGGTGGACTGAATCTGTCGACCGTGCCCAAAGTGTTCGTCGAATGCGGCAATATGCGTGATCCGAAGGACGCCGCGCTGCTCACCGCCGCGAGTTGGCGGCAGAAGGCGGCCCAGGCGCTGGCCGACGGCATTACCGGCTACCTGAAGGGGTAGTTCTGCGGCGATATTGGGGGGATAGCCGTTCATGATCCGGGCTCAGGAGCAACCCGCCCGGGCAGACGATAGATTCATCCGTACGATGGGGAGCCGCTCCCGAGCTTCGAGCCGCACCGGCGGCAGCGACGACCGCCCCGACGAGACGACCGACTAAGGACCTTCACGTGAATATCCGATCCCTCACACGAGGCGACGGCGTGGTGATCGGAGCAGCGGTCGTGCTGTTCATCGCCTCTTTCCTCGACTTCTCCAGCTACGACTGCCCGCAGGGCGTCGACTGCTCCCGGTTCGACAGCCCGAACGCCTGGGACTCGCTCGGCCTGCTGATGAGCGTCTTCCTCGCGGGCGTCATCGGCGCGGCGCTCCTGATCGTCAGCCGCGCGATGCCGGGCCGCAAGGTCGTCGGGCTGGACCTCGGCCAGTTCGGCGTGGCGCTCACCGTCTTCGCCCTGTGGACCGCTTTCTGGACGATCCTCGACGTCAACAACGCCGGAGCCGGCCTGATCCTCGGCCTGCTGGCCGCCATCGTGCTCGCCGCGGGCGCCGTCGCCGGCCCGCTGGTCCCCGCACTCAAGGCCCCGCTCCTCAGCCCGGCCCGTCCGGCGCAGGGCGTGCAGGGCGGTCAGCAGCCGTACGGTGCGCAGCCCGGACAGGGTTACGGCTTCCCGGGCGGCCGGCAGCAGGCGCCGTACGGCGCCCAGCCGAGCCAGGGTTACGGCTACCCGGGCGCGCCCCAGCAGGGCGGGCCCGCCCAGGCCGACCCGGCGCAGGCGCAGCAGGCCCAGGCCCAGCAGCCCGCGCAGGGCGGCGCGGCCCCGGCGGGTGACTTCACCCCGTTCTGGTTCGCCGTTCCGGTGGCGCGTCCGCTGTACGGCGAGGACGGTTCGCCGAACCCGATCGCCGAGCTGGCGCCGGGCACCTGGTACCTCGCGGTGGAGCAGCGTGGCCAGAGCCTGATCGCCCAGACGCAGGACGGCCGTCGCGGCGTCCTCCAGGACACCACGGGCATCCAGCGCGGCTGATCCCCGACGCGTACCCCGCGGCTCCTCGCCCTTCCGGGCGGGGGGCCGTTGTCGTACAGTCCGACCCGCACCCAACGCTTCTGACGCAGCGTCAGTCACGGCTGGAGGGAACCGGTATGCGGCTCGGACTCGCGCTCGGCTACTGGGGCCGCGGCCCGGACGCCGGCCAACTCGCCCTGGTCCAGGAGGCGGAACGGCTCGGCTACGACTCGGTGTGGACGGCGGAGGCCTGGGGCTCGGACGCCTTCACACCGCTGACCTGGATCGCCGCCCACACCTCGCGGATCCGGCTGGGGACCGGCATCGTGCAGATGGCGGCCCGCACCCCCACCGCGACGGCCATGCACGCGCTGACCCTGGACCATCTCTCCGGCGGCCGGATGCTGCTGGGCCTCGGACTGTCGGGCCCGCAGGTGGTGGAGGGGTGGTACGGGCGGCCGTTCCCGAAGAGCCCGCTGACGGCGACCCGGGAGTACGTCGAGGTGATCCGGCAGGTGCTGGCGCGGCAGGGGCCGGTCGAGCTGGCGGGCCGCTTCCACTCCCATCCGTACGCCGGTCCGGACGCCACCGGACTCGGCAAGCCGCTGAAGCCGATCACGCATCCGCTGCGTGCCTCGCTCCCGGTGCTGCTGGGGGCGGAGGGCCCGAAGAACATCGCGCAGACGGTGGAGATCGCGGACGGCTGGCTGCCGCTGTACTGGTCACCACTGCGCACCGATGTCTACGAGACCTCCCTCACCGGGCTCCGGGAGGGTTTCACGGTCGCGCCGATGGCCCGCGCGCACGTCTGCGACGACGTGGCCGAGGGGCTGTGGCCGGTGAAGGCGATGCTCGGCTTCTACATCGGCGGGATGGGCCACGCGGCCCGCAACTTCCACGCCGACCTGATGGCCCGCATGGGGTTCGAGGAGGAGGCCCGGCGGATCCAGGAACTGTTCCTCCAGGGCCGCAAGGAGGAGGCGGTGCGGGCGGTCCCGGACGCGTTCGCCGACGAGATCGCGCTGATCGGGCCGCGCGCCCGCATCGCGGAGCGGCTGGAGCTGTGGCGCACGGGCCCGGTGACGGATCTGCTGGTCACCGCCCCGGACCCGCACACGCTGCGGGTCCTGGCGGAACTCAACTCCTAGACGGGACCGCCCGACAGGGCGCTCAGCCGAACGAGGACCGGTCCAGCCAGAAGTCCAGCAGAGCCGCGTCGCCGAGCACCTCGACTTGTGAACTGGTCGGCTCCAGGCGCCGGTTGAAGACGAGCATCAGATCGGTGAGCGTGCCGCGCAGCGCGACCGTGGCCTTGTCGTGCGCGCGCCGCCAGGTGAAGCGGTCCTCACCGAACTCGATCAGCCACTCCGCGCCGGGCACATCGGTGGCGTGCAGGTGCAGCGACCGCCCGCCGCCCCGCAGTTCCGCCGCCTCCGGGTCGCCCTGCTCCTGGGCCAGGGCGACGATGCCCAGCCACTCCTCGATGGTGTCGGCGGCCACCTCGGCGTCGACCTCGTACGGGGCGCGGGCGGCGAGTGCCGCGTCCGCCCGGTGCACGGCCGTCTCGTGGGTCATGCGGCGCGCCCAGAAGGCCGTCCGCTGCTCGGTCACCCACGTCCACACCCCGGCGTCCGGCCCGGCCTCCCGCAGCGCGGCGACGGTGGCGGCCGCACCTTCGGCGAGCCAGGCGTCCAGCGCGGCCGGGTCCTCACCGTCCGGCCCGTCGAAGCCGGGCACCTTGTCCTCCGGGAACTCCTCGGAAGCCCGGGTCCGGACGATCTCACCGACCCAGCGGTGCGCGCCGCCGACGTGCACCGCGAGCTCGCGGAGGGTCCAGTCGGGACAGCTGGGAACGGTCACGCCGAGATCGGCACCGGTCAGCACCGCGCGCAGGGCGTCGGTCTGGGCCAGGATCTCGTCGCAGTAGCGGTCGTAGGAGAGAGACGTCATGCGGCACCTTAACCGGCGGATCCCAGGATGATCATCCCGATATCCGCCCGGTGTTGTCCGGTTGCCGGTGTCCTCCGTCGGCCGGCGCTATCCGGTCAGCTGGGAGGTCGAGGGAACCTTGTCCTTCACCTCGGCGCCCGCGTCCTTGCCCGCGTTCTTGATGCTGTCGATGACGCTCTCGAAGGCCCCCACGTCGCCCTCTCCCGCCTCGCCCTTGCGGAGCTTGGTGCCCAGCCCCTTGAGCGATGCGATCCCGGCGGTGAGCGGGGTGACGGCCTTCGACAGCAGCGGGTCCCCCTTGGCGTTCTCGGCCGCGGCCCGGAGCCGGTTGTAGGCGAACCCGCCCGCCAGGCCCGCCTTCACGAGGGCGAGCCTCCGTCCCTCGGCGCCCTTCTTGAACGTTCCGGCGCGGTACGGCTTCACGATCCACTGGTACGTCGCCCCCGCCGCCAGCCCCGCGTTGGCGACGAACCGGGTCTTGGCGAGCCGCTGCTTCTCGGCCGAGGCGGATACGGAGACGGAGGGACTCGCGGCCGCCGAGGCGCTGCCGCCCGAGGTGTCGTCGGAGTCGCCGCACGCGGTGGCGCCCGCCAGCAGGGCGCAGGACAGCAGCAGCGCGGCCAGGGTGCGGCCAAGCGGTACAGAACGGGGCACGGCGGGGCCTCCTGACCGAGAGTGACGGATCTCGACACTCCCGCCCAGACTCACCCGTTCTTCAGGGGGCGGCCAGCCGACGTGGGCCGTCCGGGTTTCACCCTGCGTAAAGCGGCAACCAGAGTTCCATGTCTCCCAGAACCCGTTCAGGTAGCAGCTCAGCGGCACGCGTGATAGCCGTCGTGGCCGACATCTTGGCCTTCATCATCATCCTGTGGATCCTGATGTACCTGCTGGACGCCAACCGCGGCAACGACTTCGTGCAGTGGGTGCACGACGCGGCCCGCTGGCTGGCCGGCTGGTCGTACGACCTGTTCACGTTCGACAAGACGTGGGCGAACGTCGTCGCCGGTTACGGTCTCGCGGCCGTGGTCTACCTCTTCATCGGGCATGCCGTGGCGGGCCGGATCCGACGCTGAACCGGCCCCGCTCCCAGCGGTGTTCAGCGGCAGCAGTCCGGCTCAAGCCCGACCGGCAGCCGCTCGCCCCCGAAGACCGCGGTGGTCGCCTCGTCCCCCCGAGCGCGGCCACCGCCAGGAGCAGGGAGCCCGCCGTCCAGGTGGTCAACTCCTCGGGCCAGACGGCCTTGTTGCCCTCGAAGACGTACCCCGTCCAGTACAGCCCGCCCTCGGCACGCAGATGCTGGATCGACTGAAGGATCTCCAGGGCCCGGTCCGACTCGCCCGTCGCCCAGAGCGCCAGGGCGAGTTCGCAGCTCTCGCCGCCGGTCACCCAGGGGTTGGGCAGCACGCAGCGCACCCCGAGGCCGGGGACGACGAAGCGGTCCCAGCCCTCCTGGATGCGGGCGGTGGCCTCGGAACCGGTGACGGCGCCGCCGAGGACCGGGTAGTACCAGTCCATCGAGTAACGGTCCTTGTCGAGGAACCGCTCGGGGTGGCTGCGGATCGCGTGCGCCAGCGCCCCGGTCGCCAACTCCCAGTCGGGCTGCGGCTCCTCGCGCAGTTCGGCGATGGCGAGCGCACAGCGCAGCGCCTGGTGGACCGAGGAGGATCCGGTCAGCAGCGCGTCGTTCACCGGGGTGCCGTCGGGCTCCCGCTTCCAGCCGATCTGGCCGCCGGGCTGCTGGAGCCGGAGCACGAACTCGACCGCCGCGTAGACCGTGGGCCACATCCGGTCGACGAAGGCGTCGTCGCCGGTGGCGAGGTAGTGGTGCCAGACGCCGACGGCCACGTACGCGCAGAAGTTGCTCTCCCGGCTGCGGTCCGTCGGCTGCTGCGGATCGCCGTCGTGGTAGGCGGCGTACCAGGAGCCGTCGCCGTTCTGGTTGCGGGCGAGCCACTCGTAGGCGCGGGCCGCCGCCTCGTGCTCGCCGGCCGCGTCCAGGGCCATCGCGGCCTCGGTGTGGTCCCACGGGTCGAGGTGGTGCCCCCGGAACCAGGGCAGCGCCCCGTCCTCCCGCTGTACGGCGGCGATCGCGGCGACCGTCTCGGCGGCCTGGGACGCCGTCAGGACACCGGGCAGAACGAGGTGTTCGGTCCGTTCGGGAGTGCTCACGCCTCGGCCTTCGGAAGGTGCGGCTTGGTGGCGTACGCGACGAAGCTCTTGCCGACGACCGGGTTGAGGAGCTGCTCGGCGACCCGGGTCGCGAGCGGCTTCTTCATGATGTCCCAGACCAGCAGCTTGTGGTACGCCCGCACCGGCAGGGCCTTGTCGTTGTCGACGCCGAAGGCGCACTTGAGCCACCAGTACGGCGAGTGCAGGGCGTGCGCGTGGTGGGTGCCGTACGGCTTGAGCCCGGCCTCGCGGATCCGGGCGAGGAGCTGGTCGGCCTTGTAGATGCGGATGTGGCCGCCCTCGACCTCGTGGTACGCGTCGGAGAGCGTCCAGCAGATCTTCTCGGGGCCGTAGCGCGGGACGGTGATCGCTATCCGGCCGCCCGGCTTGAGCACCCGGACCATCTCGGCGAGGACGCCCTTGTCGTCCGGGATGTGCTCCATGACCTCGGAGATGATCACGACGTCGAAGGAGTCGTCGGGGAACGGCAGGTTGAGGGCGTCGCCCTCCATCGCGGTGGCGGTGGCGCCCTCGGGGGCCTCGCCGGCCTCCTTCATCGCGGCGAACCACTTGGCGACCTCGCGGATCTCCTCGGCGTTCTGGTCGAGGGCGACGACCTGCGCTCCGCGCCGGTAACACTCGAAGGCATGCCGGCCGGCACCGCAGCCCAGGTCGAGCACTCGGTCGCCGGCGGCGAGCGGGAAGCGGGTGAAGTCGACGGTCAGCACGAGGGCCTGCCTTCGAGGTCGGAGGTACGGGTGGTGACGAGCGGGTCCGCGGTCGCCCGGGGGCGCGCGGCCACCCGGGAGTCCGCGGTCACCTGCGGACTCCGCGGGCGGTGATCGCCTGACGGTACAGCTCGGCCGTTCCGGCGGCGGCCCGGGCCCAGGTGAAGTTGGCCAGCACCCGTTCCCGGCCCGCCGCGCCGAGCCGGGCGCGCAGCTCCGGGTCGGCCAGCAGCCGGGCCAGCGCACCGGCCAGCGCGTCAGCGTCGCCGGGCTCCACCGCGAGGCAGGTCTCGCCGTCGCGGCCGGAGACCTCGGGGATCGCCCCGCCGGTGGTGGCGACGAGCGGGGTGCCGGTGGCCATGGCCTCGGCGGCGGGCAGCGAGAAACCCTCGTACAGCGAGGGCACGCAGGAGACCTGGGCGCCGCGCACCAGGTCGACCAGCTCGGCGTCGCTGATGCCCTTGACGAACGCGACGGCGTCCGCGAGCCCGTGCCGCTCGATCGCGCGGGCGACCGGCCCGTCCTCGGCGCGCTTGCCGACGACGACGAGGTGGGCGGCGGGGTTCTCGGTGCGGAGCTTGGCGAGCGCGTCGACGAGGTGGACGAGGCCCTTGAGGGGGACGTCGGCGCTGGAGGTGGTGACGATGCGGCCCGGGACCTCGGGGACGGAGGGGTCGGGCGACCACAGGTCGGTGTCGGCGCCGATGTGGACGACGCTGATCCGGTCCTTGCGAACGCCGAGGTCCTCGACGATCTCGTCGCGGGAGGAGCCGGAGACGGTGAGCACGGTGTCCAGTTTGCGGGCGACCCGCTTCTGCATCCGTGTGAAGGCGTACCAGCGGCGTACGGAGGCGCGCCGGCGTCGGCTGGTCGCGGCGGCCAGGTCGAGCCTGCGGTCCACGGTGATGGGGTGGTGGATCGTCGTCACCAGCGGGGCCCCGAGGTCGCCGAGGAGCCCGTAACCGAGGGTCTGGTTGTCGTGGACGACGTCGAACGCGCCGCGCCGGGCCAGCAGATGGCGGCGCGCGCGCAGGCTGAAGGTGAGCGGTTCGGGGAAGCCGCCGGTCCACATGGTGGCGACCTCGGCGAGGTCGATCCAGTCGCGGTACTCGCCGCGCTTCGGGGTGCGGAAGGGGTCGGGCTGCCGGTAGAGGTCGAGGCTGGGCAGCTCGGTCAGCGGGACGCCCTCGTCGAGCACCGGGTAGGGCTGCGCGCCGATGACCTCGACGCTGTGGCCGAGGCGGGCCAGCTCGCGCCCGAGGTGGCGGACGTACACGCCCTGGCCACCGCAGAACGGATTGCCCTTGTAGGTGAGGAGTGCGATGCGCAACGGCCGGTCGCCGGTCCCGGCGATGCTGCCGTCGCCCGTGCGGGGGCCTGTCTCCACGGCCTCAGCGGTCACACTCGGCCCCCTTCTGACTGCGTGTTCGCCGGAGCGTAACCGGTCGCGCTAATCTAGAACAAGTTTCAGACTTGCTAGAACAAGTTTCATACTTGATCGCTCGACGTGCATCGAATCTACCGGCAGGTAGCGACGGCGGAACGGCCGGATCAGGTGATTCGCGCCACGACGGACGCCCCTGGCATGCTGAGCGCGCCCGGACCGCCCGCTTCGCCCGTCCGGGTGGATCAAGCCATGGATCGTGGATCGTGGAACGGGGACAGCATGACCGCGGACGCCAGACCGGCAGCGCCTGCGCTGACCGAGCGCCAGGAGGCCCGTCGCCGCCGCATCCTGCACGCCAGCGCCCAACTGGCCAGCCGGGGCGGGTTCGAGGCGGTGCAGATGCGGGAGGTGGCCGAGGCAGCCGGGGTCGCGCTGGGCACGCTCTACCGCTACTTCCCTTCCAAGATCCACCTGCTGGTCGCGACCATGCAGGACCAGCTCCAGCACCTGCACACCACGCTCCGCAAGCGCCCGCCGGCCGGCGACGACGCGGCCCAGCGGGTGGCCGAGACGCTGATGCGGGCTTTCCGCGCCCTGCAACGCGAACCGCACCTCGCGGACGCCATGGTCCGCGCCCTCACTTTCGCCGACCGCAGTGTGAGCCCCGAGGTGGACACGGTCTCCCGGCTCACGACGGCGATCATCCTGGACGCGATGGGCCTGGAGCATCCGACGCCGGAGCAGCTCTCGGCGGTCCGGGTCATCGAGCACACCTGGCACTCGGCGCTGATCACCTGGCTGTCGGGCCGGGCGTCGATCGCCCAGGTGAAGATCGACATCGAGACGGTCTGCCGCCTCATCGACCTGACGGCGGAGCCTGACGGGGACTGAGCGACGACAGGAGGGCCCCGGCGGCCCCGGCGCCCCTGTCAGCCCCGCCCGCCCCGGCGGCCCCGTCCGTTCCGGCGAGGGCCACCACGGCCGCGCGGGGCCGGTCCGTCCACACGGTCAGCGGGACGTCGTCCCGCCCGGCCTTGAACAGCGCCTCCCGCCGGACCCACAGCCGCAGCAGGGCCGGACCGGGATCCGGCTCGGCGCAGGCGGCGTCCACCTCGTGGTGCGGCAGCAGCCTCCGTAGTACGGAGACGGGCCCCGGCCGACGCGTCAGGGGCTCCACATCGATACCGACCGGGCCCGGCCCGACCACCGCCGCGGCCAGACCGTCGGCATGGCTGAGACTGGCTCCGAGACCGGGGTGGTCCGGAAGGTACGGCCGACCGTGCCCGTCCCGCCCGCACCCGGGGCAGCGCTGGGCCGGAGCGACGTCCCGGGGCGGCAGCCCGGTGACCCGGGAGGCGCACAGCCGCAGCAGCAGCCGGGCCGCCACCACGTCGTCGCGTCGGGCGGGCACCCGGATGCCCGCGAGCCGGTGCCGCTCCCAGGGGGCGAGCAGGCTCTCGTCCAGCTCCGGATGGGCCAGCACCTCGGCGGTGGTGGCGACCAGCGCGACGGCGGTCGCGCCCACCCGGCCGGGGCCCGCGCCCACCCGGCCGGGGCCTGCGCTCACCCGGCCGGGACCTCCGCGTGGCCGGCGGGGTCGAGGAAGCGCTCCTGGACGCGGGCGAGGGTGCGGAAGTCGTCGATCGTGACCTCCTGCAGATCGATGCTGCTGCCCGAGATCTCCTCCAGGAGGTCGACGAACTCCAGGAAGTCCATGGAGTCGATGAGGCGGGCTTCGATGAGGTCCTCGTCCACGCCGATCGGGCCGTCGAGGCCGGGGTTCTTCTCGTGGAGCCACGCTGAGACCTGGTCCATGGGGGAATTCGCTCCTCTTGCTGTTCTGGTGGCGGAACCGTTCCGGCGGCCGACGGACGGGATGAAGGTCAGGAACCGGCGACGGCGGCCCGAAGCCGCTCCAGCGCCTGCTCGGCCGTGCCGTGGGCGAGGATCATCGCGTGCACCCAGCGCTCGACGCCGAAGGCGACGCAGGAGCTGTACGCGGGCCCGTGGGATCCGGCCCGGATGCCGAGCCGGTCGCCGAAGAAGTTGCGGTGCCGGTTGACGGAGGCGATGGCCGTACCGTCGGGGGCGCTGTACTCGTACTTGACCGGATCGAGTGCCATCAGACGGGCCCGCGACCCCCCGTTGTCGTAGAACGGGTCGTCGGCCGCCCCCCGGGTCAGGGTCAGCCCGAGCCGCCCCGCCACCTCCTGGACGAACTCGCCTCCCCGCGCCTGGTGTTCGGTCGCCCCGTCCTTGGTGCCGAGGTAAAGCACCTCCCGCATATGGAACCCCCACAGGCGGCGCAGGCCGTCGTAGTGGGTCTCGTTGCGGAAGCAGCGGCCGACCGCCGAGAGCCGCAGCCCGTCCTCGCCCACGTCCTCACCCTCGAGGGAGAGCAGCAGGCCGTAGCAGGTCGCGGACGGCAGCACATGGCCGGTCGGCTGGAGCGGGAGGTCCTGGGGCGAGCCGCCGGAGGCGAGCCCGTCGAGCGTGTCCGGGCCGAACCGGCCTGCGGATACGCCGAGATGGGGGAAGTTCCGGAAGAAGTCCAGCCGCGCCAGGCCGCCGACGGAGAGCAGGGGCGGCCCCACCACCTCGGGGGCGGAGAGCTGTACGGCCAGACCGGTCAGCAGGTCGTCCAGGCCCCGCAGCAGGGCGGTGCGGACCGGGTCCAGCGTGATCAGCCCGGCGCCGGGGCTCTTCAGCTCGATGTCCGGCAGGGCGGTGATGCTGGATGTGTTCATGGGACCGCGTCTTTCTGAAAAGCGGGTTGACAGGTCGTCACGAACCCGACCACGCCCTTGGACACTAGGCCTGTCGCTCGCTTGTTGTCTAGACCAAAAATACCGAACGACAGGTATCGGTTCCCTGTCCACCAGGCACGAGACGGCACGCCATATCCCCATATGTACCGGGCACTTGACAGTCCGGGCGGTCTGGACCAATCCTGCTGATCGACGTGGTCACGGCTCCTCGCACCACGGCACTGCCATCCGTCCCGCCGACCGCGGCGACCCCGCTCCCCCGGGGTCGCCGCGCGGCCGGCCGAGGAGAAGAACCTGCCATGAACCTCATGACGACCCCCGCCCCTCGCCGCCGGCCCCGCCTGCACCGCGCGGCCTCCGACATCCCGTACTTCAGCGCGGACGGCGAGGCCTACCTCGCGCAGACGGCCCTGCGGGAGCTCGACAAGTCCCGTCCTCTGCGGGTGCTGTCCGAGGAGGACTTCGCCCACTGGCAGAGCTACGGCTACGTCATCGTCCGCGAGGCGATACCCGCGGCGACGGCCCGCCGACTGCTCGACTTCACCTGGGAGTTCCAGGGTCTGGACCCGGAACGGCCGGAGAGCTGGTACGAGGACCGGCCGCTGCGCTCCGAGCTGGACCAGCAGCTGCACATCTACGGCTTCGTGGAGGCGTACCACCACCAGCTCCTCTGGGACAACCGGCAGTCGCAGCGGGTGTACGACGCCTTCGTCGACGTATGGGACTGCGAGGAGCTGTGGGTCACCCTGGACCGGCTCAACCTCAACCCGCCCAACCGGGGCAACCGCGACCGTGCGCTGATCGAGGCGACGGACCGGGGCTTCGACATCGAGCTGCACTGGGACATCGACACCACGCTGGCGGTGCCGCCGCAGCGGGTGCAGGGCATCATCGCGCTCAACGACACCCGGCCGGAGACGGGCGGTTTCCAGTGCTGCCCGGAGCTGTTCCGGCAGTTCGACGCCTGGAAGGTCGCCCAGCCCGCGGACCGGGACCCGTTGCGCCCGGCCATCGACCGGGACGAACTCCCCGTCGTACGACCGGATCTGCGCCCCGGTGACCTGCTGATCTGGAACGGTCTGCTGGCCCACGGGGTGGCACGCAACCTCTCCGAGAACGGGGTGCGGGCCGTGCAGTACCTGTCGATGATGCCCGCGCTGGAGGAGCACGAGCGGCTGCGCAAGTCCCGCGTGGAGTCCTGGCGCCATCTGCGCACCCCGCGCTGGAACCGCACGCTGGTCGGCGACCCGGTGCTGCCCGAGTCCAAGCGCTACCCGACGGCCGAGCTGAACCCGCTGGGCAGCCGGCTGCTGGGGCTGGCCTCCTGGCAGGACCCGGTCGAGGACACAGCGGCCACTGCACCCGCCGCCGCAAGCGGGGAGCCTTCGTGCGCCGCGTCTGCCTGACCCTGCCCACGCACCGGGCCTGCACCGGGACGATCACAGCGATCGCCGAAGAAGCGGCATACGGAGCTCGGGAGTTCAGGGTCGAGGTACACCTCCTGATCCTGGACTCCTCCCCCGCGCCGGTGCTCGCCGAGCACCGGCAGGCGGTGGCCGCGCTGGTCGCGCAGCCCGGGGTGACCGTCCACCACCTCGACGAGGACGAGCAGCGGGCTTTCCTGCGCGAGGTGACGGCCCGGTCCGGGGCATCCCAGCCGGACCGGCTGCTGGAGCTGATGCTCCCGTCCCGTGTCTCCTACGGGGCGTGCACCAACCGGGCGTTCCTCATAGCGCAGGCCCTCGGCTGCACGTCCGTCCACCGCCGCGACTCCGACAGCCGCTACCAGCACACCGACGGCGAGCCGGTCTTCCCCCTCCACCAGGAACTCACCTACCTGGGCCAACAGGCGGACGACGTACGGAAGTCGGCGGCGAGGAGCAAGCTGCCACCGGGTTCGGGCGACCGGCGGGTGGCGGTGGCGGGCGGCTCGTTCGTGGGCGAGATGTCGGTGGACGTCGCGGAGATCCGCGACCTCGACCCGGACACGTACGGCGAACTGGTCGGCCTGTCGCTGCCCGAGGGCTCCCCGGAGATCTGGCGCAATCATCTGATCGACGCGTCGTTCCGGGGCGCGGGAAACGGGACGTTCGACGGCGACCATGCCACGCTCGCCCCGATCAGCCCGATGCGCGTGGACATGTGCAACGTGGCGCTGGACCACGAGGTCTACCGCCGGGTGCCACTGCCGCCCGCCACGGACACCATCGGCACCGACTACTTCCTGCTCCACCTCACCCACGACGCCCGGTTGCCCGGCCTCCAGCACAACCGGCACATCGTGAACTTCCATACGGAGGAGCGGCGTACGGACGCCGGGTTCCTCGCGTACCAGGTCCGGTTCGCGAAGTTCCTTCTGGCGAAGGCCTATCTGAACACGGTGTACGCGAGAACGGCGGCGGCCGGTGACGCGCTGCTCGACGCGGAAGGCCACATCGAGGCGTCCACGGTGGCCGGCTTCGTCCGGAACAGCGTGGACCTCGACCGTACGGACGTCGCCCGCCGGCTGGACGTCATCGACCGGGCGTACCGCCGGCTCGGCGGACGCTACACGACGGTCGCGGACACCCTCGCCGACGACCGATCCCGGCTCCTGGACGAGGCCCGCGACGACATGGCCGGCTTCGCGCACCTGCTGGACCACTGGGAGGCCCTGGCCGGTGCGAGCGCCGAAGCCGGCCTGGCCGTGACCCGATGACCCCCGCCGTCGGCAAGGACACCATGCACCAGACTCCCCCGCCCCTCACCACGACCACGGTCACCGTCGCCTACGCGGGCGGTGACGAGCGCCGGGGCCCTCTCACCATGGGCCAGGCCAACATGATCCGCTGCATCCTGCGGGACGACCCGACCCACATCAACATCCACGATGTGTGGCCCGTCCCCGAGGGCACCAGTTCGGCGGCCGTCACCGACGCCCTGCGCGCCCTGGCCGTACGGCACGAAGGGCTGCGCACGACCTTCCCGCACCCGCCGGGGGCCGCACCGGTCGACCAGGTCGTGGCGGCGGAGGGCACGTTCACGGTGACCGTCCTCGACCACGCCGAACTCCCCGGCGATCCGGCGGAGTACGCGGAGTCGGTGGCACGGGCGGCCCGGGCCGGGCGCTTCGCCCTGGAGCGGGAGTTCCCGATGCGGATCACCCTGCTCAGTGTCGCCGGACAACCGGCCTACGTGGCCCTGGCGTTCAGTCACGCGGTGGCGGACGGCAGCGCGATGGCCATCCTGCGCGAGGAGTTCGCCGAACTGCTGGCGGGCAAAGAGCTGCCGGGACTCACGTCCCTGCCCCCGGTCGACCTGGCCGCCGTGGAGGCGTCCCCGGCCGGGCTGCGGAAGTCGGCGGCGTCCCTGCGGTACTGGGAGCGGATCCTCCGCACCGGGCCGCAGGAGATGTTCGCCGAGCCGCGCGGCAGGAGACCGGGCACCGACGAGGAAGCCCGGCAGCTGACGCTCCGCTCGCTCCGGGGCGCCCGGGCGCTCGCCGGGGCGGCCCGCCGCACCGGGCACCCCGAGGCCACCGTGCTGATGGCCGCATGGTGCGCGCTGGTGGCCCACCGGGCGGGCCAGGACAGCTGTGTCACCGCCGTCCCGAGCGCCAACCGGTACCACGCGCGGGTCGCCCGTTCGGTGACCACGACGTCCCAGGACGCGCTGCTCAACCTGGACGTCCGGGTGGAGACGTTCGACGCGCTGGTCGCCCGGACGTGGGGGGCGGTCCTCGACGCCTACCGGCACAGCCAGTTCGACTCCGTACGGCTGTGGGAGATGATCGACCGGGTCACCGCCGAGCGCGGCAGCCACTTCGGCCGGGACGTGGTGTTCAACGACGTGAGCGCCCTGCCCGCCCCCCTCCTGGGTACGGACGCACAGGACCGCGACGACGCCGAGCAGGAGCTGACCTGGGGACCGCCCCAGGCGCTGCCGACCCGGCTGCTCGCCTTCACGTACCGGACGGCGCCCCGGCTCCACATCTCCCTGTGGGCCGCCCCCTCGGTCTTCACGCCCGAGGAGGCGGAGGCGTTCCTCTCCGGGCTGGTCCTCCTCCTGGAAGCGGCCGCCGCCGGGGACGTGCCGATGGAGGCACTGGCCGAGGTGACGGGAGTCCGCCCCGCCGAACGCGGGCCCGACTGGCTCCGGGTGGACGGCTGCTGGGTCTCGCCCGACGCGGTGCGCGAGGCCCTCGGCCGGGCGGTGGGCGGACTGCCGGTGTGGGTGGCGGAGGAACCAGGACCGTACGGCACCGCGGAGGGGGCGCCCGGCGCGGACGGAACTGCGGGCGGGGCTCCCGGCCCTGGCTCCCACCTCACGGCGTACATCGCCTGCGGCGAAACCCCGTTGACACCCACCGAGGCCCACCGGGCCCTGACCGCCCTCATCCCGGCCGCCGGTTCGGGGGTCCTGGCGCCCCACCGCTACGTACTCGTGGAGAACCCGCCCACCGAGCCGGACCGGAGCGACGCATGGCGTCGGCTGGAGATCATCGAGGAAGGGACCGGCAGAAGCCGGCAGGTGTGACATGAGCGTTGACGACACGACCCTCCCACAGCAGTCGGCCATGCTGCCGAGCCCCTGGCGGTCGACCCGGTTCCGGCTGTTCTTCACGGCCCGCAGCGCGTCGCTGCTGGCCGACGGCATGCTGATGGTCTCCCTGACCACGGCGGTGCTGGGGGCGGGCCACGGGGCGAGCGGCGTCGGGTACGCGCTGGCGGCGTGGATGACCCCGATCGTGCTGCTGGTGCTGTTCGGCGGGGTACTGGCCGACCGGTTCACGCCGCAGCTGATGATGATCTGCGCGGACGTGGCGCGCATGCTGGCCATGCTGACGCTGGCCACTCTTCTCTTCTCCTCGGACAACGTCCCCCTGTGGCAGATCATGGGACTGATGGCGCTGAGCGGGGCCGCGACGGCGATGTTCCAGCCCGGGATGGCGAGCATGGTCCCCCGGGTCGCGGAGGACATCCAGAAGGCCAACGCCCTGCTGCGGATCTCCGAGGCGCTGAGCACGCTGCTGGGCCCGGGCCTGGCGGGCATCCTCGTCGCGTACTGGCAGGTATCGGGCTCGTACATCGTCATCGCGGCGGCGTACGCGCTCAGCGCCCTCGTCCTCCTCCCCTGCGCAAGCTGCACACGGAACGCGACGAGGGCGACGCCCCGATGTGGCGCAGGCTGGCGACGGGCTGGCAGGAGTTCCGGTCCCGCCAGTGGCTGTGGGGCGTGATCGCGGTCTGGTCCGTGTACGGCCTGTTCGTCTTCGGCCCGGCGCTGCCGCTGGGCGCGGCGCTGATGATCGAGCAGCACGGGGCGAGCGGCTACGGCTGGATCGCCTCGGCGGACGGCGCGGGCACGATCATCGGCGGCCTGATCGGCATGCGGGTCCGCCCCCGCCGCCCCTTGGTCGCGGGCGCCTTGGCGATGCTCTGCTTCGCGCTCAACCCCCTGGCCCCGGCGCTGGAATGGTCCTTCGCGGCCACGGCGGTCGCCCACGTGATCGCGGGTTACGGCTTCGCGTTCTGGGGCGTGATGTGGGCGACGAGCGTCCAGTCGCACATTCCCCTGACGGTCCTGAGCCGCGTCTCGGCGTACGACGTCGCGGGCTCCATCATGGTCATCCCCTGGGCCGCGCCCTGGCGGGCCCGGCGGCGGACGCGTTCGGCGCGAACGAGGTGCTGATCTTCTCGTCGGTGATGTCGTGCGCCCTGCTGGCGGTGATGCTGAGCGTCCCGGCGATCCGGGCCCTGCGGCGGGCGCCGGAGGGGCTGTCGAAGACGGTGCGGGAGGAACCGGCGCTCTGACCTCGTACGATCAGACCCGCACAACTGCCACATCGCACTGCGGGATCCAGTCGCTCCGGGTGACGAGTACGAGGCGATGGGCCTGCGCCTGGGCGATGAGCAGCCGGTCGAAGGTGTCCTCGGGGACCAAGGGCAACCGCCTGGCCTGTGCGCCGTGCGCGGCGGTGACGGGGAGGCTCGGGAAGGCGAGGTCGCGTAGGCGCTCGGCCAGGTCGCCCGGGCCCTCCAGCAGCCCGAGGTGCTGTTTGAAGGTGATGATATGACCTGAAGACTTCAACGGACTTTAATGCAGGACAAAACATCAAAGGGAACGGCATGGCTGTAGGCAATAAAAATCTCCTGGGAATCGCCAGGGGCATTTCTTCTTCTTCACCGAAAGCGAGAGAGGAAGCATCGAAGAAGATCTGCGACTGGGTTCACTCATTCGATCGAAAAGAGGTTCGAGTAGTGGCAGCACTACTGTCATCGGCAGTAGTGATAGAAAATGACAGGGATTGCCGAGAAAGCGAACTGAACGCCCTCAGTGAACTTACTGCGTCCGGCCTGGTTGAATCCGAAGATCTTGTGGCGCTACGTGAGCTACGACGCGACCTCCTGACGGAGCCGGACGCTGAACACTACGACTACCTCGCGAGTGAATACTTCTGACACCGGATCGAGGAATCAGCCGAAATCCGGTAACTGGTTAAATCGCGATAATTGTCCTTCACGACCGAAAAAACTGGCGGGCACTGCTGATCATGGTGGCAGTCGCATCGTCCGGGTACCGGAGCTCGCTTCCGTTGCATTGCCGTCAGGATCAGCCGCCACCGTACAGCCGACACTCGCGCCCCAGAGGAACGCCGATCCCGTGACTTCTCACTGGGCCGATCTGACGGTCGACACACATCTTCTCCGTTCCCTCTACTGCGTTATTCCGTCGCTGGAGTCGGTGCGCCTGAGGTCCTTCTGTCTCGACTGGCGAGGCCCCACCCTGACGCTGCGGGTCGACCTCCCGGCATACCCTGACCCGGACCGCATACCGCCCGAGTGGTCGGAGCGCGGCCACGACAGTCTGCAGCTTCATGTGCGGTTCCTGGCCGTGGATGGTCTGACCGTGCAGGGATGGATTCCGCCCGTCCCCGTCGATGTCAGCCTTGTCGCACTGGCCTACCGAAGGATCCTCGTTCGCATCGCCGAAGCCGACTTCGAGCTCACCTTCACCTCCAGCGATTCCCTCACCGTCGGCCACATCAGTTCCTATCGCATGACCGAAACCGGGTCGGACGAGGTTCCTCATACCTTCGTGAGTCGCCTTGATACACGCCTGTTCGCCTCACTCCCCGGAACACACGAGAGCACCTTCTATCAATGAGCGCGTCTGATTGGGCTCGTCTTCTCGACGACCCGCAATCCATCCGGAGCTTGTACGACGAAGAGCCGGACCTCGACCAGTGCGACCTGTTCCACGTGCTGGTGGACGAGCGAGGGCACAGCATCACGCTGGGGTTCCAGACCGCGCACACCCCCGCGCGTATCAGGCCCGAGTGGGAAGGGAAGGCGCACAACTCCTTCACCTTCTATCTCGTCTTCTCCTGGGTTGAACAACTCGCCGTCCAGGGGTGGGCGGCTCCAGCATGCAAGACGGTGTCCATCCAGCGTGACCCCGGCGAGAAGCTGTCGGTCGCCATCACGTCGGACGAGGCGTCCCTCCTCTTTCGTGCCCGTTCCGTCGTCCTGTCCGCAGCGCGCGTGGGGTTGGTGTCGTCATCCGTGTAACCGGTGCCGGACACGGCCCCTCACCATCGGTCTGGCATGCCTGCGGTTTGAAGCTTGCTAGCGCCGAAGTGCCTGCCACGGCACCTTCCGCCACCGAGGCTATTCGCATGGTCGCCGGCTTCGACGTGCAGCCGACCCTGACGATCGATGCAGCGACACCCGATGCCCTGAAGCAGCTCGATCGTCAGTGGCACGAGAAAGCGTGGCCTGTGCTCGCCGGACCAGGGTCCGGGGCGTTCCTCATTCTGCCGCCAGGTGGCGGTGGCGTTGCCATCGGATGGGTCCCCGTAAAGGACATCGCTCCCCCGGCCTGCCGTCGCGCATCGCTGCGGTGACCGGGACTGCCGACTTCGTGGCGTTGTCCGCGGACGGGACACACCTGTGCGCGGTAACGGAGGAAGAATACGAGTACTGGATCATTGTTCGTTCGCTCGGCTGAGCCGGGCAGTCCCCGGCCCCGCTCCCCTCACTCCTCCGGCGGAAACACCACCTCCCCCGACCCCGCCAGCGTCAGCGTGATCGCCTCCACCGGGCAGCCCTCCGCCGCCGCCAGGACGTGTTCGCCCGCGTCGCGGTCCTCCTTCGTCGGGTGGGACTGGCGGGCCGAGTCCAGGTGGAAGGCGTCGCCCGCGTGGTTGACGCACATGCCGGAGCCGATGCAGACCGAGCGGTCGACCTCCACGTGCCAGCGGTCGCCCATCACGCCTCCCGGTAGCCGGCGGGCAGGTGGATCATCTTGTGCTCGAAGAACTCGCCGTAGCCCTCGGGGCCGAACTCGCGGCCCAGGCCCGAGTTCTTGTAGCCGCCGAACGGGCCAAGCATGTCGAGGCTGAAGGTGTTCACGCTGTAGGTGCCCGTGCGGATGCGGCGGGCGATGTCGATGCCGCGTTCCGTGTCCGCCGTCCAGACGCTGCCGCTGAGGCCGTACGGGGAGTCGTCGGCGATGCGGACGGCCTCGGCCTCGTCCCCGTACGGGATCAGGCAGATGACCGGGCCGAAGATCTCCTCGCGGGCGATGCGCATGGAGTTGTCGACCGAGCCGAAGAGGGTGGGTTCGACGTACCAGCCGCGCTCCTGGGAGGCGGGGCGGCTGCCGCCCGTGAGGATCTTGGCGCCCTCCTCCTGGCCCAACCTGATGTAGTCCAGGGAGCGTTGCTGCTGGCGTTGCGCCACCAGCGGGCCCAGTTCCGTTGTCGGGTCCAAGGGGTCGCCTACGCGCAGGGCTCCCGCCGCTGCCGCGAACGCCTCCGCTATTTCCTCGTACCGGGAGCGCGGCGCAAGAATGCGCGTCTGGGCCACGCACGCCTGGCCGTTGATCATCCATGCGAACGGGACGATGCCCGCCACCGCCGCCTCCAGGTCCGCGTCCGGGAGGATGACCGCTGCCGATTTGCCGCCCAACTCCAACGTGACGCGGGTCAGGTTGCGCGACGCCACCTCCATCACCCGGCGGCCGGCCGCCACCGAGCCGGTGAAGGAGACCTTGTCCACGTCCGGGTGGCCCACCAGATACTCACTGACCTCCCGGTCGGCCGGGAGGATGGAGAGGACTCCGGGCGGCAGGCCCGCCTCCTCCGCTATCTCCGCCAAGAGGTAGGCGTCCAGGGGGGTTTCCGGGGAGACCTTCAACACCGCCGTGCAGCCCGCCAGCAGCGCCGGGGCCAGCTTCGCCGCCGCCGTGAACTGCGGGACGTTCCACGGGACCACCGCCGCCACCACGCCCACCGGTTCGCGGCGGACCAGCAGCGGGCCGAGGACGCCGTCGCGCCGTTCCTCGTACGGGAACGTCCGCGCCACCGTGATCGCCGAGTCCCACACCATCATCGCGGCCAGCGCCTGCACCATGACGCTCGCACTGTACGGAGTGCCGTTCTGCGCGCTGATCAGGCGCGCGAACTCCTCGTGGCGTACGGCGAAGGCGTCCTTGATCCGGGTGATCACCGCGATCCGCTCGTCCAGGGTCATCCGGGGCCAGGGGCCCTCGTCGAAGGCCTGGCGGGCCGCCGCCACCGCCCGGTCCACGTCCGCTTCCGAGGCGTGCGGCACCCGGCCGATGACCTGTTCGGTGTGGGGGAGATCACCTCGATGACCTCCGTGGAGAGCGGATCGGTGAACTCCCCGCCGATGAACAGGCGTCCGTGTTCCACCAGCTCCGTACGTTCCGTCATGGCCGTCGCCTCCCGTGAACCCGTGAACCCGTACGCCAGTACATTCTCAACTGACTGGTCGTCAGAACTGATACCAGTTCTTGTTTCAGTAGTCCACGGGGGTCACCGCGTCAATGGCCTCCGCAGTCCGATGATTTGGTAGACCTGGGCTACCACTGGAACGAGTTCTCGTTAGAGTGGAGGCCGAAGCGGAGAAGGGGAGCGCATGGCGCAGGTGACTCACGGGACCGGGACCCAGGTGGCCGATCACGGCGGGGGTGTCCACAGCATCCGGGTGCCCATCCCGGACAATCCCCTCGGGCACACCCTGGTCCACCTCGTCGACACCGGCAGCGGGCCCGTCCTCATCGACACCGGGTGGGACGATCCCGCCTCCTGGGACACCCTGGTCGCCGGGCTCGCCGCCCTCGGCACCGCCGTCACCGACATCCACGGCGTCGTCATCACCCACCACCACCCCGACCACCACGGTCTCTCCGGCCAGGTCCGCGAGGCGTCGGGGGCCTGGATCGCGATGCACGAGGCCGACACCGCGATCGTCCGCCGCACCCGGGAATCCGAGCCCGGCACCTGGCTCGACTACCTCACCCGCAAGCTCGCCGCCGTCGGCGCGCCGGACGACCACCTCGCCCCGCTGCGCGCCGCCCGCAGCGGAGGGCGGCCGCGGACCCTGCCCGGGTTGCGTGCCGCCCTGCCGGACCGGGAGATCGTCCCCGGCGAGCTGCTCGACCTCGCCGGGCGGCGGCTGCGTGCCGTCTGGACGCCGGGGCACACCCCGGGCCACGTCTGCCTCCATCTGGAGGAGCGGCATCCTGCCGGGCTCGAAGGGAACGGGCGGCTGTTCTCCGGCGACCATCTGCTGCCGGGGATCAGTCCGCACATCGGGCTGTACGAGGACCCGGACGACACCGCCGTCACCGATCCGCTGGGCGACTACCTCGCCTCGCTGGAGCGGATCGGCCGGCTCGGGGTGGCCGAGGTGCTGCCCGCGCACCAGCACGCCTTCACCGACGCGGGCGGGCGGGTGCGGGAGCTGCTGGATCACCACGAGGAGCGGCTGACCGGGCTCCTCGCCCTGCTCGCCACGCCCCTCACCCCGTGGCAGCTGGCCGAGCGGATGGAGTGGAACCGGCCCTGGGAGCAGATCCCGCACGGTTCGCGGTCCATCGCCGTGTCGGAGGCCGAGTCCCATCTGCGGCGGCTCGTGAAGCTCGGCCGCGCGGAGGCCGTCCCGGGCGGGCCGCCGGTGACGTACATCGCCGTGTGACGTCCCGGTGCGACGTCCCGGTGCGACGTCCCACCCGTCGTGGCCCGCGCCCGGTGACGTACCTCGCCGTCCGAGCCCCCACCAGGGGCGACCCCGGTGACGTACATCGCCGCCTGAGCCCGACCCCGGCCCGGTCGACCCCGGTGACGTACATCGCTACGCGCGCCCCCGGCCCCTCCCCTACGGACCGGTAGAGTGGGCAGGTCGTCATCATGCCCGTACAGGGGGACGCCGGAGATCACCGGCGCAGCGCCCCAGCCGTGACCCGTCCGCCCGACGGCAGCCGGACCGCCCTCCGCGGAGCGTGACCGGCTCGGGCCACCGGATCCCCGGTGGCCGGCACCGTCGAGGCATACGGGGCCGGAGCCCGGTGCCCTCGTGCGCCCGGGGAGTCCGGCCCTCGCAGGAGAGGCCCAGCCAGCCATGACCGTACGCCGCAGCGCAGCCGCGCTCGCGACCACCGCCGTGCTCCTGGGCGTCGCCGCCCCTGTGGCGGTCGCCGCACCGAGTCCTTCTCCGTCGGCGGATCTGCCGGCCGGGCTCTACGGCACCACGGACCCCACCTACGACGGGGTGTGGCGGCAGTCGCTCGCCTTCCTCGCGCAGAAGATCGAGTACGTCACGCCGTCGACGCAGGCGGTCGACTGGCTGGTGGGCCAGCAGTGCGACAGCGGGGCGTTCACCTCGTACCGGGCCGACACCTCCAAGCCCTGCGACGCGTCCACCGTGATGGACACCAACGCCACCGCCATCGCCGTCCAGGCCCTCGTCGAGATCAACCAGCGCCGCGAGGACGCCAACAACGGGGCCGACTGGCTGAAGTCCGTGCAGAACGAGGACGGCGGCTGGGGCTACAACCCGGGCAGCCCGTCCGACGCGAACTCCACCTCCATCGTCATCGGCGCGCTGGCCCGCACCGGCGTCCCGGTCAACGAGCTCACCACCAAGAACGGCAGCACCCCGTACACCGCGCTCCAGTCCCTGGCGATCGCCTGCGGCGAGAAGGACGGCGGCGCGTTCGCCTACCAGCCGGGCAAAAAGGGCGAGCTGACCGCCAACATGGACGCCACCGCGGCCTCCGTGCTCGGTCTGATGGGCAAGGGCATCGCCTCCGGCACGTCCAACGCGGTCAAGGACCCCTCCTGCACGAAGGGCGACGACCTCAGCCCGGAGCAGAGCGCCCAGAACGGCGCCTCCTTCCTCGCGGACACGCTGAAGAAGCAGCCGTATCTGGAGCAGGCCCCGATGCCCGGCGCCGAGGACTCCGACCCGCAGCCCGACTACGGCAACACCTCGGACGCCGTCGTCGCGCTCGCCGCCTCCGGGCACACCGACAAGGCGAAGGCCTCGGTCGCCTGGCTGCAGAAGAACGGCACCGGCTGGGCGAAGCAGGGCGGCCCGGCCGCCACCGCGCAGCTGATCCTCGCCGCGCACGCCACCGGCGCCGACGCGCGCGCCTTCGGCGGTGTCGACCTCGTCAAGCAGCTCAACTCGATGGGGCCCTCCCCGGCCGCCACCGCCCTCCCCTCGCCGACGCCGACCGGTCCGCAGCCCTCCAGCGGCACCGACAGCGACGACGGCGGGCTGAGCCTGGGGTGGCTGATCGGCATCGGGCTGCTCGCCGGTACCGGCATCGGCTTCCTGCTCAGCATGCGCGGGAAGAAGAAGCAGCCGTGAGCCGTACGCCGGAGGATTCGGCAGCATGGAGCCGTAGCCGTACCCACGGCTCCACCCGGCCGCGCGTTCCCTTGGCCGCCCTGCTGGCCGCCCTGGTCGCCGCTTCCGCCGTCCTGCTCGGCGCGGGCAGCGCCCAGGCCGCCGGGTACCGCTACTGGTCCTTCTGGGAGGGCACCGGCAAGAACTGGGAGTACGCCACCCAGGGGCCGTCCCTCCTGCGCCCGGACGACGGTACGGTCCAGGGCTTCCGGTTCGCCGTGAGCGAGGATTCCGGCGACGCCGACCAGCCGCGCCGCGCCCCGGACTTCGGGGCGATCTGCGCCGGCACCCCGGCGAAGGACGGGACGAAGCGGGTGGCGCTGGTGATCGACCCGGGGACGACCGCGGACGCCCCGGACGGGGAGCAGCCGCCCGCCCTGCGGACGGCCTGCGCCCAGGTCGCGCCGGACGCCAGCAGCGCGGAGGCGCTCGCCGCGGTGGCGAAGCCGCTGCGGTACGACGACAGCGCCATGCTCTGCGCGGTCTCCGGCTATCCGAGGACGGGCTGCGGCGAGCAGGTGTCCGGCGACAGCGGCAGCGCGAAGCCGTCGGAGCCCACGAAGACCACCGGCGACCGGGACAAGGGCGAGGAAGGTGACGGCGGCGGCGGTCCGTCCGTCGGGCTCCTCGTGGGCATCGGCGCCGTCCTGCTGCTCGGCATCGCCGCCGTCGTCCAGGCCCGCCGCCGCCGGTGACCGCCGCCCCGGCCCGGCTGGTGCGCCGCGCCCTGCGCGCCCCCGAGGCGGACCGCGCCAACGCGCTGCCCGCCGGGGCGTGGTGGCTGTGGGCGCTGGGTCTTGCCACCGCCGCCTCCCGGACCACCAACCCGCTGCTGCTCGGGCTGCTGGTCGGTGTGGCGGGGTATGTGGTGGCGGCCCGGCGTACGGACGCGCCGTGGGCCCGTTCGTACGGGGCGTTCATCAAGCTCGGGCTGTTCGTCGTGGCGGTGCGCCTGGTCTTCTCCGTCTTCCTCGGCTCGCAGATCCCCGGCACGCACACCGTGTTCACGCTCCCCGAGCTGCCGCTGCCCGACTGGGCGCGGGGCGTGCGGATCGGCGGCCGGGTCACCGCCGAACAACTCGTCTTCTCCCTCTACGACGGGATGAAGCTGGCCACCCTGCTGATCTGCGTCGGCGCGGCGAACGCGCTGGCCAACCCGGCGCGGCTGCTGAAGTCGCTGCCCGGTGCGCTGTACGAGGCCGGGGTCGCCGTCGTGGTCGCGATGACGTTCGCGCCGAACATGGTGGCCGACGTGGTCCGGCTGCGCACCGCGCGCCGGCTGCGGGGGCGGCCGACCGGCGGGGTGCGGGCGGTGGCGCAGATCGGGCTGCCGGTGCTGGAGGGCGCGCTGGAGCGGTCGGTGGCGGTGGCCGCGTCGATGGACGCGCGCGGGTACGGGCGTACCGCCCAGGTCCCGGCGGCCGTCCGGCACACCACGAACGTCCTCACCCTGGGCGGGCTGCTCGGGGTGTGCGCCGGTACGTACGGGCTGCTGGCCGCGCAGGGGGCGGTGTACGGGCTGCCGTTGCTGCTGGCCGGTCTGGCCGTCGCGATGGCCGGGCTGCGGCTCGGCGGGCGGCGCTCGGTGCGTACCCGCTATCGCCCGGACCGGTGGGGTGTGCGGGCCTGGCTGGTGGCGTGCTCGGGTGCGGCGGTCGCGGCGGCGATGATCTGGGCGGGCACGGTGGATCCGGAGGCGCTGCGCCCCGGTGTCGTACCGCTGACCGCGCCGGTGCTGCCGCTGTGGCCCGCGGCGGCGGCGCTGATCGGGCTGCTGCCCGCGCTGGTCGCCCCCGTACCGCCGTCGGACCGGGCAGCAGACAGACCAGTGCGACGCGGCAAGGAGCAGGCGTGATCAGGTTCGAGCGGGTCTCCGTGCGGTACGAGGGCACGGAGCGCCCCACGCTGTCCGGGGTCGACCTCACGGCCCCCGAGGGCGAACTCGTGCTGCTCGTCGGGCCTTCCGGTGTCGGCAAGTCGACTTTGCTGGGTACGGTCTCGGGGCTCGTCCCGCACTTCACGGGCGGGCTGCTGTCGGGCCGGGTCACGGTGGACGGCCGCGACACCCGGACGCACAAGCCGCGTGAACTGGCCGATCTGGTCGGGACCGTGGGCCAGGATCCCCTGGCGCACTTCGTCACGGACACCGTCGAGGACGAGCTCGCCTACGGCATGGAGTCGCTGGGGCTCGCCCCGGACGTGATGCGTCGCCGGGTCGAGGAGACGCTCGATCTGCTGGGCCTGGCCGAGCTGCGCGACCGGCCGATCGCGACCCTGTCGGGCGGCCAGCAGCAGCGGGTGGCGATCGGTTCGGTGCTCACCCCGCACCCGAAGGTGCTGGTGCTGGACGAGCCGACCTCGGCGCTGGACCCGGCGGCGGCCGAGGAGGTCCTCGCGGTGCTCCAGCGGCTGGTGCACGACCTGGGCACGACCGTGCTGATGGCCGAGCACCGGCTGGAGCGCGTGGTGCAGTACGCGGACCAGGTCGTCCTGCTGCCCGCGCCGGGTGCGCCGCCGGTGATGGGGCCGCCCGCCGAGATCATGAAGGTGTCGCCGGTCCGGCCGCCGGTGGCCGAGCTGGGCCTGCTGGCGGGCTGGGACCCGCTGCCCCTGTCGGTACGGGACGCCCGGCGCGGGGCGGGCGCGCTGCGGGAGCGGCTGGCGGGGGCGGCGGTGCCCGTGCGGACGGGCACCGCCCCGGCGTCGGCCCAGGGGCCCGTACCGCCGGAGGCCGTGCCGGTCCCGGGGCCGGAGACCGTGACCGGTCCGGCCGGTGTGCGTCCGCCCGTCGCCGCTCGGCGCTCCCGCCCCGGCCGCCTCGCCCGGCTCCTGGGCCGGGGGTCCGCCGACCCGGTCACCCCGGCCGCCGCCGATCCGGTCACCCGGGTCGACGGGCTCGGGGTACGACGCGGCCGGGTCGAGGCGCTGCGGCGGGTGACGCTCACCGTGGCTCCCGGCGAGACGGTGGCGCTGATGGGGCGCAACGGGGCCGGCAAGTCCACGCTGCTCGGCGCGCTCGTCGGCATGATCGAACCCACCGCGGGCACCGTGCGAGTCGGCGGCCTGGCCCCGGCCCGGACGGACCCGCGCGCGATGGTGCGCCGGGTCGGCCTCGTACCGCAGGAGCCGCGCGATCTGCTGTACGCGGACACGGTGGCCGCCGAGTGCGCCGCCGCCGACCGGGACGCGGGCGCGGCGGAGGGCGCCTGCCGGGCGCTGGTGTCGGAGCTGCTGCCCGGGGTCGGGGACGACACCCACCCCCGGGACCTGTCCGAGGGGCAGCGCCTCGCGCTCGCCCTGGCGCTGGTGCTGACGGGCCGCCCGCCGCTGTTGCTGCTGGACGAGCCGACGCGGGGCCTGGACTACGCGGCGAAGGCGCGGCTCGTCGGCGTACTGCGCGGGCTCGCGGCCGAGGGGCACGCGATCGTCCTGGCGACGCACGACGTGGAGCTGGCGGCGGAGCTGGCGCACCGGGTGGTGATCCTCGCGGACGGGGAGGTCGTCGCGGACGGCCCGACCGGTCAGGTGGTGGTCTCCTCCCCCGCGTTCGCCCCGCAGACGGCGAAGATCCTCGCCCCGCAGGAGTGGCTGACCGTGTCCCAGGTGCGCGGGGCGCTGGAGGCGGGAGCGTGAAGGCGATGACGGACGTCACCGAACGGGCTCCCCGGCCCGTGCGGCTCGGGCCGAAGTCCGTGGCCGTGCTGCTGCTGACCGGGGCCATCGGTGTGGTCGCCTTCGGGTGGCCGTTGCTGGTGGACACCGGGTCCGGGCTCGCGCACGCGCAGGACGCGCCCTGGCTGTTCGCGGCGCTGCTGCCGCTGCTCGTCGCGGTGGTGGTGGCGACGATCTCCGAGTCCGGGATGGACGCGAAGGCCGTCGCGATGCTCGGCGTACTGGCGGCGGTCGGGGCGGCGTTGCGCCCGCTCGGGGCGGGCACGGCGGGCCTGGAGCCGATGTTCTTCCTGATGGTGCTGAGTGGCCGGGTGCTCGGACCCGGGTTCGGCTTCGTGCTCGGCTCGGTGACCATGTTCGCCTCGGCGCTGCTGACGGGCGGTGTCGGGCCGTGGATGCCGTTCCAGATGCTGTCGATGGGCTGGTTCACCATGGGCGCGGGTCTGCTGCCGGGGCCCGACCGGCTGCGTGGGCGGGCCGAGTTGGCGATGCTCGCGGTGTACGGGTGCGTCGCGGCGTTCGCGTACGGCGTGGTGATGAATCTGCAGGGCTGGCCGCTCATCACCGGTCTCGGTTCGGGGATCTCGTTCGACGAGGACGACCCGCTGCACCAGAACCTGGTGCGGTTCGTCGCCTACTGCCTGACGACCTCGCTGGGCTGGGACCTGGGGCGGGCGGTGCTGACGGTGGTCCTGACCCTGACGCTCGGCCCGACCCTGCTGAAGGCGCTGCGCCGGGCCACCCGCCGCGCCGCGTTCGACGCGCGGGTGGCGTTCGGAGAGCCGGAGCGGCAGCCCGAGGGGACAGCCCCGGGCTCATCGTGAAGGGCCGCTGAGGCCGACAGGACCGCTGGACGCCCCGCCGTATGGACCGCTGGGCGCTCCCTGCGGGGTCACAGCCGCTGGATGATCGTTCCCGTCGCCAGGGCTCCTCCCGCGCACATCGTGATCAGCGCGAACTCCTTGTCGCGGCGTTCCAGTTCGTGCAGGGCCGTGGTGATCAGCCGGGCGCCCGTCGCGCCGACCGGGTGGCCCAGCGCGATCGCGCCGCCGTTGACGTTGACCTTCTCCAGGCCGTCGAGATCCGCCTCGAACTCCTGCGCCCAGCTCAGGACCACCGACGCGAACGCCTCGTTGATCTCGACGAGGTCGATGTCCCGCAGCGACATGCCGGCCTTGCCGAGCACCGCCCGGGTCGCGTCGATCGGGCCGTCGAGGTGGAAGTGGGGGTCGGAGCCGACGAGGGCCTGGGCGACGATCCGGGCCCGGGGCTTGAGCTTCAGGGCCCGCGCCATGCGCTTGGAGGACCACAGGATGGCCGCGGCCCCGTCGGATATCTGCGAGGAGTTGCCCGCCGTGTGGATCGCGCTCGGCATCACGGCCTTCAGTCCGGCGAGCGCCTCCATCGAGGTGTCGCGCAGCCCCTCGTCCCGGTCGACGAGCCGCCACATGCCCTGCCCCGCCGCCTGCTCCTCCTCGGTGGTCGGGACCTGGACGGCGTACGTCTCACGCTTGAAGCGCTCCTCGGCCCAGGCGGCGGCAGCCCGCCGCTGGGAGAGCAGCCCGAGGGCGTCGACCCGCTCCCGGGTCAGCCCGCGTTTGCGGGCGATGCGCTCGGCGGCCTCGAACTGGTTGGGCAGGTCGACGTTCCACTCGTCGGGCCAGGGCTTTCCCGGGCCGTGCTTGGAGCCGCTGCCCAGCGGCACCCGGGACATCGCCTCGACGCCGCAGCTGATGCCGACGTCGATGACCCCGGCGGCGACCATGTTCGCGACCATGTGGGAGGCCTGCTGCGAGGAGCCGCACTGGCAGTCCACGGTGGTGGCGGCGGTCTCGTAGGGCAGGCCGACGGTGAGCCAGGCGGTGCGGGCCGGGTTCATCGACTGCTCGCCTGCGTGGGTGACGGTGCCGCCGACGATCTGCTCGACGCAGTCGGCCTGGATGCCGGTGCGGCCGAGAAGTTCTCGGTAGGTCTCCCCCAGCAGATAGGCGGGGTGCAGATTGGCGAGTGCGCCTCCACGCTTGCCGATGGGGGTGCGTACGGCTTCGACGATGACGGGTTCCGCGGCCATGAGCTCGTCCTCTCCTCGCGCTTCCGCAGGGGGCGTCCCGGCGCCCGCGGAAGGAACTAGTACGCGTTCTAGTTCTGCCCAGCAGTCTCGCGACGGCACTCCGGCTGCGCAAGGGGCGTGCACGCACCGCACACGCGCGACTGCACGACGGAAGACCCCTTGCACACCTCCGCACTCCCGCCCGGGGCGATGGATCCGGCCACGGCTCTTGCCACTTGTAGAACTCGTTACTACCTTGCGGGCAGCTCCTGATGGGCCGTCAGAAGCAGGATGGCGCGCCCGTCGGACTCGGACGGTTCGCGATCAGATCCGGAGTGGAGAGGTGCCCATGCGCTGCCCCCATCTGCCCGACGGGTTCGACTTCACCGATCCCGATCTCCTCCAAGACCGTGTGCCCCACCCGGAGTTCGCCCTGATGCGGGAGACCGCACCGGTCTGGTGGTGCACCCAGCCGCCCAACATCTCCGGGTTCGGCGACGAGGGCTACTGGGTCGTCACCCGTCACGCGGACGTCAAGTACGTCTCCACGCACCCGGAGTTGTTCTCCTCGAACACCAACACCGCCGTCATCCGCTTCAACGAGACAATCAGCCGCGATCAGATCGACGTCCAGAAACTGATCATGCTGAACATGGATCCGCCGGAACACACCCGGGTGCGCCAGATCGTCCAGCGCGGCTTCACCCCGCGCGCGGTGCGCTCGCTGGAGGCGGCGCTGCGCTCCCGGGCCCGCTCCATCGTCGGGACGGCCCTCGCGTCGGCGGACGCGGACGGCTCCTTCGACTTCGTGACGAACATCGCGGTGGAGCTGCCGCTTCAGGCCATCGCCGAGCTCATCGGCGTACCGCAGGACGACCGGTCGAAGATCTTCGACTGGTCCAACAAGATGGCCGCGTACGACGATCCGGAGTACGCGATCACGGAGGAGGTCGGCGCCGAGGCGGCGATGGAGATCGTGGCGTACTCGATGAACCTGGCGGCGGCGCGCAAGGAGTGCCCGGCCCAGGACATCGTCACGCAGCTGGTCGCGGCGGAGGGCGAAGGGAACCTGTCCTCCGACGAGTTCGGGTTCTTCGTGATCCTGCTCGCGGTGGCCGGGAACGAGACGACCCGTAACGCGATCAGCCACGGCATGCACGCCTTCCTCACCCATCCCGAGCAGTGGGAGCTGTACAAGCGGGAGCGGCCGAAGACCACGGCCGAGGAGATCGTGCGCTGGGCGACGCCGGTCGTCTCCTTCCAGCGGACCGCCACCCAGGATGTGGAGCTGGGCGGTCAGCGGATCAGGAAGGGCGAGCGGGTGGGACTCTTCTACTCCTCGGCCAACAACGACCCCGAGGTGTTCGACTCCCCGGAAACCTTCGACATCACCCGCGACCCCAATCCGCACCTGGGGTTCGGGGGTGGCGGCCCGCACTTCTGCCTGGGCAAGTCGCTGGCCGTGATGGAGATCGACCTGATCTTCAACGCCATCGCCGACGCACTGCCGGACCTGCGGCTGCTGGAGGATCCACGACGGCTGCGGTCGGCCTGGCTCAACGGGATCAAGCAGCTCCAGGTGACCACGGCGGCGGAGTCCTGACACCGGTCCCGAGTGGCGGGGCGGGCGCGACGGGCGGACCATGTAAGGACGCGGCGATCCACGCCGAAGGGGTGCCGGGACGGTCTGTCGTCCCGGCACCCCTTCGGCCTGCTCACCCGCTGTGTGCCGCTACGGTTTCCCGGCCGGTACGGGCTCCGACTCCTCCGCAACCGGTCCCGTGGGCGGCGGATCGACGGGGTCCGCCGCCGCTTCCCCCGCTTCCTCGGTCACCAGCTTCCGCGGACCCGACAGCACGTACGTCAGTCCGAAGCCCGCCGCCACGACGAGCGCGCCGCCGACCGCGTCGAGCACCCAGTGGTTGGCGGTGGCCACGATCGCGGCGATGGTGAAGAGCGGGTGCAGCAGGCCGAGCGCCTTCATCCACAGCTTCGGGGCCAGCATCACGATCACCACACCGCACCACAGCGACCAGCCGAAGTGCAGCGACGGCATCGCCGCGTACTGGTTGGTGACGGTGGTCAGCGTCCCGTAGTCGGGCTTCGCGAAGTCCTGCACCCCGTGGACGGTGTCGATGAAGCCGAGGCCGGGCATGAGCCGGGGCGGGGCCAGGGGGTAGAGCCAGAAGCCGACGAGCGCGAGGAGCGTGGCGAAGCCGATGGAGGAGCGGACCCAGCGGTAGTCGGCGGGGCGGCGGACGTACAGCACGCCGAGGATCGTCAGCGGGACGATGAAGTGGAACGTGGAGTAGTAGTAGTCGAAGAACTCGCGCAGCCAATCGATCTTGACGACGGCGTGGTTGACCCAGTGCTCGATGTCGATGTGCAGCCACTGCTCGATGGCGTGGATCTGCCGGCCGTGTTCCTCGGCGAGCGGGCGGCCCGCCCGGGCGGCGAGGCGGACCTGGGCGTAGGCGTCGTAGACGACCCGGATGAGGAGGAGTTCCAGCAGCAGGTTGGGGCGGGTGAAGACCCGGCGCCAGAAGGGCAGGAGCGGCACACGTCTCCAGCGCGCCGCGACCGGTTGCGCGTAGTCGGTGGGGACCGGGTGCTGCCAGTACGGCGAGGTGCGGGGCAGGAAAGGGGCGAGGCAGGCCGCGCCGAGCGCCGTGAGGAGCAGGATGTTGTCGCGTACGGGGAAGAGCGCCTCGATGTTCGGCAGGAGCATCGTGCCCGGAAGGGTGACGGCGAGCACCACCACGGACGGCCAGACCAGCCGGTCGGATGCCTGCTTGCCGACCTTGCCGACGACCGCGAGGAGCACCCAGAGCAGTTGGTGCTGCCAGGCGGTCGGCGAGACGGCGACGACGACGCAGCCGGTCACGGCCACCGCGAGGAGCAGCTGACCGTCCTCGGCGTACCGCACCGCGCGCCGCAGCCCGAGGACCACGACGACCGCGGACAGCGCCAGGAACAGGGCGATCTCCACGGGGCCTTCGAGGCCGAGCCGGAGCAGCGCCCCGTGCAGGGACTGGTTGGCGAGGCTGTCCGGCCGCTCCCCCAGTCCGGCGCCCGCGAGATGGTGCACCCAGTACGTCCACGAGTCCTTCGGCGCCGCGGCCCACGCGAGGGCCGTGGCGAGGACGAAGGTCGCGCCCGCGCTCACCGACGCCCGCCGTCTGCCGGTCAGCCAGAGCAGGGCGGCGAAGAGGACCAGCAGCGGCTGGAAGGCGGCGGCGATGCCGACCAGGACGCCCGCCGCCCGGTGGTCCCGGACGACGAACCAGGCCAGGAGCACCAGCAGGACGGGCAGGATGCTCGTCTGACCCAGGTGCAGGGCGTTGCGGACGGGCAGCGACAGCATGAACAGGCTGATCGCGACGGGGGCCGCGAGCAGGGCGGTCCGGCGGCCCACCGGGGCGGGCAGGGCCCGGGCCGCGACGAGGCCGAGGGCGACGACGAGCAGCAGGGACCCGAACGTCCAGGCCACACCCAGGGTCTGCTGGGCCGTGGCGGTGAGCGGTTTCAGGACGAGCCCGGCGAAGGGCGTCCCGGTGAACCGGCCGCTGTCGTACAGCGAGCCCGTCATGTGCAGGACGCCGTTCTCCCCGATCCAGGTCTCCAGATCGAGGAGCCGTTCCCCCGGTGGCTGCCGGAGCACCACCGCCACCTGCCGCACCGCGAGCACGGCCACGACCAGCCACAGCAGGGCCCTGGTCAGCCCCGCCCCCGCTCCCGTGTCCGCCGCCGCGTCACCGCGCACACTGTGATCCGCATTCACCACGCTGCGCCGACCCTCCCACCCGTTCCGTGCATCGCCCTTGGAAGTGGGGGCCATGCAGGATGAAGCCTCGCATTGCCCTACGAGGTAGACCCAATCAACCCCCTCTTTGCCTGACTGTCATCCTGCTTTGGTCCGGAAGTACTCGTCCGTGGGGATGACGGGGGCGCCGGAAGGCCTCGGGCGGGCGCGGGAAGGCTTCAGGCGTCCGGGGCTTCGGGGGTCTCCGCCTGCCAGGCGGTGAACAGGGGTACGTCGTCGGCCCCGGCCAGCACGACGATGCCGAAGGGCCGGTCGAAGGCGATGTGGTGGACCCGCTGCGGCCGGGGCGCGGCACCCGCCGGGGCCGCGACCACCGTCACGGCCGCTGCCTCCACGCCCTCCTCGGCGATCTTCAGCACGGCCTCCTGGATCACGTCGGAGACGAAGAGGCGTTCGGGCGAAAGGCCGGAGAAGTCGGCGGCCTCGTCGGAGGTGGCCAGCCGTACGCCGAGAGCGGGCAGCTGCTCGGTGACGGGCACCCGGGTCCGCAGGGCGAGCCGGGGCAGCCCGAGGGTCACCCGGTCGGTGTCCAGCGCGGTGCCCGCGGTCCGGGGCGCCCAGCCCACGGGGAGGACGCGTTCCGGGCCCGCCCCCGGCTCGCCCAGGACGAGACGGACCCGGGCCCCGGGAGCGCCGCCCGGTTCCTGGGCGCAGCGCAGCTCGACGACGTACGCCCCGCCGGACGTCCAGGCGTCGGTCACCGGCACGTCCCGGGACATGGTCGGCACCGGGCGGACCGCCCCGGCCTCGTCGGTGAACGGCAGGTCCCGGGTGCGCCGGCCCTCGAACGGCTTCTCCCAGCGGGCCTTCAGCGCCAGCACGTTGACCAGGGCGAGCAGGGTGTCGTCGGTGATCTCCAGCGGCAGCCGCTCGATCAGTCCGCCGGTGGCCTCGCGCACCCAGGCGTCGGCGGCCGCCGGGTCCATCGGGTCGAAGCGGACGTCCGGCAGGGCCTCCCGGTAGGCGCGCAGCACGGGCACCCGGCTCCAGACCCGGGTGGCCACGCCCAGCGCCCCGGTCGCCGCCAGCTCGCGGGCCACCTCCGTGGCGGCCGGGGCGGCCTCCCGGTCCGCGGTGCCGAGGAGGGCCCGCAGCTCGGCGGCGGTCGCGCCGCGGGCGCCCGCGGCGACGGCGGCCAGGGCGAGCCACAGCCCGGCGGGCGAACAGACGAAGCCGGCGGTCGGCACCGTACGGTCCCGGCGCCGCCCCCACCGTCGGTCCCGGCCCGCTGTCTCCGCTGCTCCGTCGGCGGCCATGCCGTCCTGTATCCAGCGTTCGGCCAGATGCTGGATCGCCCGGGTGGTGGATATCGGCGATGTCGCGGACACGTCGGTCACTGCTGCCCCCTGCACGGGTAATTGCGTCGTCTTCAGGCCGTACGGCAGCAAGAATGCCGGACATGACCTGGACCGTGGCCGCCGAACGATTCGACTCCCCCGACGCGAGCGCGCTGCGCCGTGACTACTACGACGAGGTCGCGAGCCGCTATTGGAAACGGCCCGCGACCGCCGAGGAGATCGCCGACGGGCTGGCCGACGACGGGGCGGACCTGCTCGTCCCGCCGACCGGGCAGTTCGTCGTCGGCCGGTACGGGAGCAAGGCGGCGAGCTGTGCCGGTCTGGTGCTGACGGAGGAGGCCGGGGCGGGTACGGCGGAGCTGACGCGGGTGTACGTGCGCCCGGCGTTCCGGGGGACGGGCGGTGGCGGGCTGCTGCTGGCCGCGGTGGAGGAGGCGGCGAGGGCGTACGGCGTACGGCTGCTGCGGCTGGACACCCGCGACGACCTGGTCGAGGCGCGCGGGCTGTACGCGAAGCACGGGTACCGGGAGGTGCCCGCGTTCCACCGCCGTAACCGGTACGCGGAGCACTGGTTCGCCAAGGAGCTGTGAACCGGCCCCGGCGCGCGGGAACCGCTGGGTTCAGGCGGGCGGGTGCGGGTGGCCGTGGTCGTCCGGGTCGTCGAGGGCCCTGCGGTGGGCCTCGCGCTCGTCGCGGCGCAGGTGGGCCTCGTGGTCGCGGGGTGGCGTCGGGAAGCGGGGCCGCTCCCTGGTCGAGCCGCTGACCTCGGCGGTCAGTTCATGGACGAGTGTGACCAGGTCGGTGGGGCGCTCGGGGCCCCACCAGTCGCCGAGGAGTTCGGCGAGCGAGTCCTCGCGGGCCTGCGAGAGCCGGACGACGGCCTCGGCGCCGGAGTCGGTGAGGATCATCTGCAGGCCCTCCCGGCGGGCCAGTCCGCGTTCCTCGACCTGCCGGGCCGCGTCGGTGATCACGTGCAGCGGTACGGGAGCCGTCTCGGCGAGCCGGGCGGGTTCGACGGTGCCGTGCCGCTTGATCCGCAGGAGCAGCCAGCTGGCGGCGGGCAGCAGGTCGTACCCCGCCCGCGCGGTGATCTCCTCGTAGATCTCGCGGCGGCCCTCCCGGGTGGCGAGCACGGACAGGGCGCGGGCGCACTCGTCGTACGAGGAGCGCTCGACGGGGTTGGAGGCGAGGGTCTGGCTGGTGTCCGGTGCGGTCACCGAGCCCCGGAGCTTGTCCTCGCGGAGGAACCAGGCGAGGACGAAGGCCAGGAGGACGACCGGGGCGGCGTACAGGAAGACGTCCGTGATGGAGGTGGAGTACGCGCTGAGCACACCGGGCCGCAGGTCGGCGGGGAGCTGCCCGAGGGCCCGGGGGTCGGCGGCCAGGCTGCCCGCGTCGATGCCCGGGGGCAGCGGCTGTCCGGCGAGCGCGTCCGTCAGCTGGCCGGTCAGCCGGTTGGTGAAGATGGTCCCGAAGACGGCCACGCCGAACGCCGCGCCGATGGACCGGAAGAACGTCGCGCCGGAGGTGGCGACCCCGAGGTCCTGGTAGGAGACGGAGTTCTGGGCGACCAGGACGAGAACCTGCATCACCAGGCCGAGACCGGCGCCGAAGACGAAGAAGTAGACGCTCATCAGCCAGGTGGAGCTGGACTCGTCGAGGCGGTGGAGCAGCAGGAGACCGACGGTGGTGAGGGCTGTGCCGAGGACCGGGAAGACCTTCCAGCGGCCGGTCCGGCTGACGATCTGGCCGGAGGCGGTGGAGGTGATCAGCAGGCCGAACACCATCGGCAGCATGTGCACGCCGGACATCGTCGGGGTGATGTCGTGGACCACCTGGAGGAACGTCGGCAGGTAGGTCATGGCGCCGAACATGGCGAAGCCGATGACGAAGCTGATCACGGCGACGAGGGTGAAGGTGCGGATCCGGAACAGCTTCAGCGGCAGCACGGGCTCGACGGCACGCCGTTCGGCGGCGATGAAGGCCACGAGCAGGACGACGGCGAGCACCGCGAGCGCGATGATCTGCGGGGAGCTCCAGGCCCAGGTCGTCCCGCCGAGGGAGGCGATGAGCACCAGGCTGGTCGCGACGGCCGCGATGAGGAAGGTGCCGAGGTAGTCGATGGTGTGCTTCTCGCGGCGGACCGGGATGTGCAGGACGGCCGCGATGACGCCCAGCGCGACGACGCCGATCGGCAGGTTGATGTAGAAGACCCAGCGCCAGCTGAGGTGTTCGGTGAAGAAACCGCCGAGGAGCGGTCCGAGGACACTCGTCACCCCGAAGACGGCCCCGAAGAGCCCCTGGTACTTGCCGCGTTCGCGCGGGGTGACGAGGTCGCCGACGATCGCCATCGACAGCACCATGAGCCCGCCGCCGCCGAGTCCCTGGAGAGCCCGGAACCCGATCAGCTGGGGCATGTTCTGGGCGACTCCGCAGAGCGCGGAGCCGATCAGGAAGATCACGATCGCGGTCTGGAAGAGCTTCTTGCGGCCGTACTGGTCGCCGAGCTTGCCCCACAGCGGGGTCGCCGCGGTGGCCGCCAGCAGATAGGCGGTCACCACCCAGGAGAGATGGTCGAGCCCGCCGAGCTCGCTGACGATGGTCGGAAGGGCCGTGGAGACGATGGTCTGGTCGAGTGCCGCGAGCAGCATGCCGAGGAGCAGCGCTCCGATCGCCACGAGGACGCTCCGGTGGGAATGTCCCTCACCGGGGGCCGCGGCCGGGGGCTGCGGGCTCAGCTGCTGGGACACGGGCGTCTCCTCTGCCGGGCCATGGCGTCTCCTCGATCCGCTGCGTCGCCTGATCCACTACACCCCCATCCTGGACGTTTCGCCCCGTTATGGCCTGCCGAAGGCGGGCCGAGCCCGCCGCGGGCCGTTGGGCTTCCCCGGAGCGGGCTGCATAATCGCAGGCAGTTCAAGGGGAGGGGACCCACGATGACCGGACACGCATGCCCGGAGTGCGGTAGACGGACGGCCGGGGAGCCCGGCACGGAGCACCGGGTGCCGTGCCGGTGCGGTGCGGGCGCGGCACCGCTCACGCAGGACGAACAGCGCGCAGCCCGTACGGCGGAGATCGCCGCGGCCGAGGACTTCGACCCGCTGCGCATCCGGCCGTACGTGACGCTGACGGAGCGGACGGGCGCGGGGGCGGACCGTACCGGGGCGGGCGAGGCTTCTCGTGCGCCGGAGGGCACGCGGCCCGGTACGTGGGCGGGCGAGGCTTCCGGGGCCGAGCGACACGGGGTCGACGTACCGGGGGCGGCGGCCACCACGATGCCGCTGTTCCTGGGCGGCGACGGCCCGGACGCCGGTACGGGTGCGGGCCCCGCCGCCGGTGCGTACGCCGCGGCGGGCGGCGACGGAGACCGCGACCGCAGGCGGACCACCGCCGCGAGCCCCGCCTTCGCCCCCGACCCCGTGCAGCCGCGCCGCAGGCGGCCCTTCGGGGCGCTCGCCGTGGGGGCGGCCGTGGCCGCGGTGGTCGGCACGGCCGCCTTCGCCGGGGGCCTGTTCGGCGGCGACGACAGCGGGGACGAGGCGCTGCCGGAGGCGACCACGAGCGTCCCGGACACGGACGGCGAACCGGCCGCTTCGGTCGCCCCGTCCCCGTCCGCGTCGGCAGCTCCGTCCCGTACGCCGTCCCGCTCGGCGGCTCCGTCGGCCTCGCCGTCCGCGTCCGCGTCGCCGACGAAGAGCCGGGAGCCCTCGCCGACCGCCGACGCGCCCACGTCGCCGACGGCGAGCGCCTCGCCCACCCCGCAGGACGGCGGCGCGCCCACGTCCTCGCCGTCCGTTGCCCCGCCCGCGGAGTTCGCCGGCCCCTCGCTGCGGCGGGGCGACCGCGGCCCGGAGGTCGGGGTGCTGCAGAACCGGCTCCGGGAGGTGTGGCTCTACTCGGGGCCGTCCGACCAGAACTACAGCGAGCGGGTGGAGAACGCGGTGGCGATCTACCAGTCGTACAAGGCGATCCAGGGCGATCCGATGGGCGTGTACGGGCCGAACACCCGGCGTGCGCTGGAGGCGGAGACAACCGGAGGCGGCCACCACTGAGGCCGGACGGCGGTGGGACGAAGAGCGGAGAGCGGGGTGATTGGCGTTCCGGCTCCGGTTTTTGTATCGTGATGGAACAAAGTAGCTCCCGCCCGCACTCCCTGACCGGCGGGCGGGGGTTGCTCTGGTACCGCCCCGCGGCACGCGCGCCCGGGGCGTTCGTACACCTCCCCGCATTTCTGGAGCAGCCGATGCCGGCCACCGTTCTCACCGCACGCGCCCTCCTTCTGGACATGGACGGCACCCTCGTGAACTCCGACGCGGTGGTGGAGCGCTGCTGGCGGCGCTGGGCGATCGAGCACGGGCTGGACCCCGAGGCGGCGCTCAAGGTGGTGCACGGCCGTCAGGGGTACGCCACGATGGCCGTCCTGCTCCCGGACCGCCCGATGGAGCAGAACTACGCGGACAACCGGGTGATGCTCGCCGAGGAGACCGCCGACGTCGAGGGCGTCGTGCCGATCGGCGGGGCGCCCGCGTTCATGGCCGCGATCGCCGAGCTGCCGCACGCCCTGGTGACCTCCGCCGACAGCGCGCTCGCGACGGCCCGGATGGGTGCGGCCGGGCTGCCGATGCCCGCCGTCCGCGTCACCGCCGAGCAGGTCGGCGCCAGCAAGCCGGACCCCGAGGGCTTTCTCAAGGGCGCGGCGGAGCTGGGCTTCGACGCGGCGGACTGCGTCGTGTTCGAGGACTCCGAGGCGGGTGTCGCGGCGGGCCGGGCGGCGGGCATGCGCGTCGTGGGCGTCGGCCCGCGCGCCGCGGCCCTGGCGCCGGACGTCCATGTGGCGGACCTGACGCGGGTGCGGGTGGAGCAGGCCGAGGACGGCTCGGTCCGCCTGCACGTCGACGAGGCCTGAGCCCCGCGCCCCGGGGGCCTCAGTCCCGGTACAGCAGCCCGCGCGCGACCAGTTCCAGGACCGTCGCGACGGCCACCACCTGGACCGCCATCAGCGCCACCAGCACGAACAGCTGCACGGCGCCCGCCTCGACGGGTGAGGCGCCGCCCAGCAGCATGCCCACGAACGCCCCCGGCAGCGTGACGAGTCCGACGGTCCGGGTCTGGTCGAGCCCCGGCAGCAACGCGTCCGACGCCGCCGGCCGGACGATCTCCAGCCGGGCGTCCCGGTCGGGCAGCCCGAGAGCCATCCCCGCCTCCACCTCCCCGCGCCGGGCGGCGAGTTCGTCCAGGGCCCGCCGCCCGCTGAGTACGGTCGCGGTGAGCGCCCCGCCGATGAGGATGCCCGCCACCGGGATGAGCGCCATGCCCCGGACCGGCACGAGCCCCGTGACCAACAGGGCCCCCACCACGGGGAGCACCCCCGCCCCGATCGGCACGGCCGCCCAGCGCCAGGTGCGGTTGCCGGTGATGCGGCGGCCGGCGGTCCGTACGGCCACGGCGAACATCAGCGCCACGAAAGCGAGAAGCGGTGCCACCGAGCGGACGACCCAGCCGATGAGCAGGGAGACGGCGGCGAGTTGGGCCGTCGCCCGCACTCCGGCGACGAGGATCTCGCGCGACCGGCCCAGTGAGGCCCACGCGGCGACGGCGGCCGCGAGGACCAGCAGGACGGCGAGGACGACACCGAGGGTGACGGAGACCGGAAGCAACACGCGGCAACGATAGAGCCGCACCCGGTTTCGCCGAACTCCCCGATGCCCCGGGCCCGTACGGCCCCGGTCCCGGGGACGACCGGAACAGCACCGATCCCCACCGGCCCCCGGGGACACGACCGGGCCCCGGCGCCGCCCGGAGCCGCGACCGGGCCCCGGTGCTGCCCGGAGCCGCGACAGGCCCCCGGCCGCCCGGCCAGGGCGCGACCGCACCCGGGCCACCCGGCGGGGCACGCCGCCCGGTCCGCACCCGGTGGGGGCGCGCCGGAACCACGAGCGCCCCCGGCTCTCCGGGACGGTGCCCAACACCACCCGAACCACCCCTCCGTGACGGACCGGCGCGCCCCCGCGATCCGTCACTCCCCTTGCACACCCCTTGATGTGACGTGCACATGTCGCCACTCTGTTACCTGACGCCCACCCCACAGAAACCTGGCGTCGCCACGATGGCCGGGATCCGCCCAAGCCCGATCGTCGCCCACCCACGCACCCCCACATCAAGGGAGCTCGCATGTCCGGTGTCTACGCGCGTCGCCTCTCCGTCGTCGCCGCAACCGCAGCACTCGCCGCCACGTCCGCCCTGTTCACCGCCCCCAGCGCCCAGGCCGCCATGCCCACGCCGGTCAGCGCGGCGACCGCACGGACCTACCTCGGTCAGCTCACCGTCGGCGCGGAGGGCTCGTCCAGCGGCTACAGCCGTGACAAGTTCCCGCACTGGATCACCCAGTCGGGAGCCTGCGACACCCGCGAGGTCGTCCTCAAGCGCGACGGCACGAACGTCCAGCAGAACTCCTCCTGCCAGGCGACCAGCGGCAGTTGGTACTCCACCTACGACGGCGCCACCTGGAGCGCCGCATCCGACGTGGACATCGACCACATGGTCCCGCTGGCCGAGGCCTGGCGCTCCGGCGCGAGCGGCTGGACCACTGCCCAGCGCCAGGCGTTCGCCAACGACCTGACCCGCCCCCAGCTCATCGCGGTCACCGACAACGTGAACCAGTCCAAGGGCGACCAGGACCCGGCCGAGTGGATGCCGCCGAGCTCCTCGTACACGTGCACCTACGTCCGCGCCTGGGTCCACGTCAAGAAGCACTACAACCTGAGCGTCGACTCCGCCGAGAAGAGCGCCCTGCAGTCGGCCCTGAACGGCTGCTGATCCCGGTGCGGGTCCCCTGACGCTCCCGCCGGGACCCGTGCGCGGCCCCTCCGCGTTCTGTACGTTACGGAGCCGATCCGTACCGGCGTCGCGAGGAGGCACCACATGGCCGGGCTGCGCCTGGGACCACTGCTGAGGTACGTCGACTGGGAGTCCGGGTCCACCGCGACCGTCTGGGTCGAGGCGAGCCGTCCGTGCACCGTGGAAGTGCGGTGCGCGGACGGCGCCTCGGGGACGTCACCCACCTTCTCGGTGGCCGGGCATCACTACGCCCTGGTCGTGGTGGAGGGGCTGACGCCCGGCTCGACGACGGCGTACGAGGTGCTGATCGGCTCCCGGCGCGTCTGGCCGCCCGACGACACCCGCCTCCCGCCGAGCACCATCACCACGCCGTCGGTGGCCGCGCCGGCAGGGGCGAAGGGCTCCGCGGAGAGCGCCGGGCCCGCGCCGGACGGCGTGCGGGTCTCGTTCGGCTCGTGCCGCTGGGCGGCCGCCCCGGGCGGCGGGCACGATCCCGTGGGGCCGGACGCCCTGGACACCCTGGCCACCCACCTCGCCTCGGATCCGGCGGCCGAGCGGCCCGACGTCCTGCTGCTCCTGGGCGACCAGGTGTACGCGGACGAGACGTCCGCCGCGACCCGGCGCAGGCTCGCCGCCCGCCGGGACCTGAAGGAGCCGCCCGGCGCGGAGATCGCGGACTACGAGGAGTACACCTACCTCTACGACGAGTCGTGGCGCGACCCGGAGGTGCGCTGGCTGCTCTCCACGGTTCCCAGCTGCATGATCTTCGACGACCACGACGTGATCGACGACTGGAACACCAGCGCCGCCTGGCAGCGGGACATCCGCGCCACACCCTGGTGGAACGAACGGATCGTCAGCGGGCTGATGTCGTACTGGGTCCACCAGCACCTGGGCAACCTCTCCCCCGCCGAGCTGGCCGCCGACCCCGTGTACGCGGCGGTCAGGGCCGCGCCCGACGGTACGGAGGCGCTGCGCCGCTTCGCCGCCGAGACCGACGCGGATCCCGCCCGTACCCGGTGGAGCTACCGGCGTGTTTTCGGCCGAGTACGGCTGGTGATGGTCGACACCCGCGCGGCCCGCGTCCTGGCCGAGGACCGGCGGGCGATGCTCGACCCCGAGGAGGCCGACTGGCTGCGGGAAGCGGTCCTGGACGACCCCGCTTCGTATGACCATCTGCTCATCGGCAGCTCTCTGCCGTGGCTGCTGCCCCCGCTCGTCCACGACGCCGAGCGCTGGAACGCCGCGCTGTGCGCCGGCGTACGCGGGGACCGCTGGGCGCGCTTCGGCGAGAAGGTGCGCCGCGCCGGTGACCTGGAGCATTGGGCCGCCTTCCCGGAATCGTTCGACCGGCTCACGGAGCTGCTGCGGGAGGCCGCGAGCGGTCCGGACGCCCCGGCGACGGTATGTGTCCTCTCGGGCGATGTGCACCACGCCTACATCACCGAGCCCCGGTGGCCGGACTCCCCGCCCGGGAACGGACGCGCTTCCGGTACCACCCCCGACCCCGGCACCGGAGGCGCCCCGGTGTCCCGCGTCCTCCAGCTGACCTGCTCGCCCGTGCACAACTCGGTCCCCCGGTGGATCCGGGCGGGATTCCGCTTCGGCTGGAGCCGGACGGGCCGGCGGATCGGCCGGTTCCTTTCGCGCCACGGCCGCACCGGAGCGTCGCCGGTCACCTGGGACAGGGCGGGCGGCCCCTGGTTCGGTAACCAGCTCATGACGCTCACGTTGCTTGGCCGGAAGTCTGCGCTGACATTGGTACAGGCCACAGCGGGGAAACAGGGAGCCCAGCTCGAAGCCGTTCTTGAGCGTTCACTCACCCCTGAGGATTAGGCAATTTTCAGCCATCCGACAGAATGTTGAAGTTGCAAGCACTGGTGAGGTTTCCCTAACCTGATGCGCCCAGTCGGTTCACGTCCCCACCCCGACCGAAGGAGCCCACCCCCCATGCTCATCCGCTTGAACCAGGCGCAGCCCTATGTGCTCAGCCTCTTCCGCTTCGTCGTCGGCCTGCTCTTCGCCTTCCACGGTGCCGCCTCCCTCTTCGGGGTGCTCGGCGGCAACCAGGCGGAGACCGGCGCCTGGCCCGGCTGGTACGCCGCTCTGATCCAGCTGGTCTGCGGTTCTCTCGTCGCCCTCGGTCTCGGCACCCGTGCCGCGGCGTTCCTCGCCTCGGGCTCGATGGCCTACGCGTACTTCAAGGTGCACCAGCCGGAAGCGTTCCTGCCGCTCCAGAACGGCGGCGAGCCGTCGGCGATGTTCTGCTGGGCGTTCCTGCTGCTGGTCTTCACCGGTCCGGGGGCCGTCGCCCTGGACCGCTTCCTCGGTTCGCGGAGCACGGCGGCCACCACCGAGGGCACGACGCGGCGGGACAAGGCCCCGGCCGTCTCGGTCTGACCGGCCCACCCCGGCCCCTCGCCCCCGCGTTCCGGCGCCGACCCGGCGCGCGGCGGGACCGGAAACGTACGGCGGCGCCCCGCTCCCCCGGATTCGCGGAGGGAGCGGGGCGCCGCCGCGTACGCGGTGCTACGCGGTCAGGCCTGTCCCCCGGGCCCGAACGGCACTGTGAAGCAGGCGGCCCGTTCCCCCGCACCGCCCTGCCGGTCGTGGATGATCACCGACCGTGCCCCGCCGTCGCGGAAGTTCCAGCCGTGCAGGGCCTCCGACCGCCCGTCGCCGTCCTCGTCCGTCCGGAAGTCCAGCCACACCTCGTTGACCGGGTCCGCGGTCGCCGACGGGCGGTGCTGATAGTGCGGCCCCGCGGCGGCCGGGTCGGCGCCGCAGGGCGACGTGTGCACGTGCATCCCGTATGCACGGCCGGGCATCAGTCCGTGCAGGCGTGCCCGGACCCGGTTTCCGGACGGGTCCGTGAACTGGGTGACCTCGATCCGGGCGCCCGCCGGCACCAGCCGGGTGTCGTACGTCAACGCGTCGGACGGCACGAAGGAACCGGGCGGGGAGAACACCCCCGCGGCCCGCGTCCACGAACTGCCGCCCGTGGCGGTGAGGTCATCGGCCACCTCATCCGTGCGGCTCGGGTCAGCCGCGGGAGCGCCGGGCACGCCGTGGCCTCCTGAGGCGTGATGCGCACCGGCGGCGCCGTGGCTGCCAGATGCGTCGTGGGTGCCAGATGCCTCGGGGGCGCCAGATGCGTCGTGGGTGTCATGAGCACCCTGCGTGCCGGGCCCGCTGTGGGTGGTCTCCTGGGCGACGCCGACGCCCGCTCCGTACGCCAGCGTCAGCAGGGCCACCGCGCCCGCCAGCGCGCCCGGTGACCGTGAGATCCCCCGGCCCCGCGACCTCGTGCCGCCCTCGTGTCCCCCCGTCGGCCGCCCTCCCGAAATCGGGTGCGCCGGACCCCGTCCCGTCCGTACCATCCATGCCGTCATGCGCTGCTCCTCGCTCGTTCCGGTCGTTCTCCCCGCCTAACGGGCGCATGGCCGTCAGGTGTACGTGACCTGCACAACATCACCCGCCCTGGGCGATCTCGGGAGAGGCCCCACGCGTACGCTGTACAGCTGAACCTGCCGCCCCTGCCGCTCCCCTGCGACTGTCGCGGCGTCGACACGATCGGGGAGTCGTAGACGGTGTTGGAGAGTGTGGCTGCGCTGACTAGCAGCCCATGGATCTACGTGGTGGTCGCCGCCTCCGTCCTCCTGGACGTCTTCCTGCCCCTCCTGCCCAGCGGTGTTCTCGTCATCACGGCCGCCACGGCGGCGGCGGCGGGCTCCACCACCGTGAACGGCGCCGGTGAGGGCACCGGCGGGCAGGTCCCCTCGCTCGTCGTCCTGATCCTGTGTGCGGCCACCGCCTCGGTGCTCGGCGACCTCGTCGCCTACCGGCTCGCCTGGCGCGGGGGCGACCGGCTGGACCGGGCCATCGCCCGCTCCCGGCGCCTGACCAGCGCGCAGGAACGTCTGGGCGCGGCGCTGAGCCGGGGCGGCGGCGCGCTGGTGATCATCGCCCGGTTCGCCCCCGCCGGCCGCTCCGTGGTCTCCCTCGGCGCGGGCGCGGCCCACCGCAGGAAGCGGGACTTCCTCCCCTGGTCCGCGCTGGCGGGCCTGGCCTGGGCCGGTTACAGCGTGGGCCTCGGCTACTTCGGCGGCCGGTGGCTGGGCTCGACGTGGTTCGGCACGGCCGTCTCGGTGCTGGCCCTGTTCGTGGCGGGCGCCCTGGCCGCTTTCGTGGTCAAGCGCCCCGCGACGCGCCCCGTATCTCCAGCCCGTCGAGCAGCTTCATCGTCGCTGCGGTGATCTCGTCGACGGCACGGTCGAACACCTCCCGGTTGTGCGCGGCGGGCGCGCGGAACCCGGAGACCTTGCGTACGTACTGAAGGGCGGCGGCCCGCATGTCCTCCTCGGTGGCCTCTTCGGGGAGGGCGGGCGGGCGGAGTGTTTTGATGCTGCGGCACATGACTCCAGTGTGGACCGCCCCACTGACAACGGACACCCGGCCGCCCCGCGGCCGGGTGTCTCTCCGCCTGCGCTCCGTGCCGGCCGCTCAGCCGCTCCGCGCCCAGTCGTCCTTGTCCGACCGGTCGGTGCACAGGGCCCAGATGACGAAGACGTCGATCGCGATGGTGACGATCGCCCAGACCGGGGTGTACGGGAGCCACATGAAGTTGGCGATGAGGTTCAGGGAGGCGAGGGCGACGCCCGCGCCGCGGGCCCAGGCCGCGCCCTTGAGGATGCCCCAGCCCACGAGGATCAGGACCACACCGAGGACGAGGTGGATCCAGCCCCACGAGGTGACGCTGAACTTGAAGACGTAGTCGTTGATCCGCGTGTAGACGTCGTTCGAGGCGATCCCCGCGATGCCCTTCAGCACTCCGAGGACACCGTCCACGAAGAGCAGGACACCGGCGAACACCGTTCCTCCGGCCGCCCACGGGCTGCCCGGGTCGCCGCCCGGACGGGGTTCGGCGGGGCGCGAGGCACCGGGCGGGGGCGGGGGCGTGCTGGACTGCGACATGAGGACTCCTTGGCCGGAACAGGCGCCGGTTCAGCCGGAACGGATGCCGGACGCCTGCTGTCCTGATCTGCCCCGGTGGTGCGGGCAGATCAGCTCCGACGTTCCTCGCGGCGTCCGGGCACAGCCAGCGGGACGCACCCGTTCGGGTGAACGGTCACGGTGCGCTGACGGTGACGACGCGCCCCTGGGCGTCGACGGTGAGCGCCTCCCGTTCGACGCGGTTGACCAGGGAGAGACCGGCCCAGACGGCGCCCCACACCAGGCACGAGAAGACGGTGAGGAAGGCGTGCAGCACGTGGTTCACCGGCTGCCCGCGCACCAGCACCACCTGACTCCCGGAGCGGGACTCGACGCGCCAGCCGCTCGCGATGCGCCGGCTCACGACCCAGTCGAGGATCAGCGCCCGCTGCGTTGCGTCGGGAGGCTCGCGCCCGGCTTCCCCGGGGAGGTAGTAGCCGGGCGGTGGTTCGATCGACACGCTCTCCCGTACCGTCCGACGGCGCTTCACGGGATCACCCCCAGGTGTCGAGGTCGCCGCCGCGCCATTCGATCAGCCCGGGCCGGTCCAGCTCGACGATCTTGTCGGGCCCGGGGGCGAACCCCGCAGCCCGCAGCAGCGCGGCCACCTCGCCCCGGCCGTGCGCCAGGCCCACGATCTGGCCGTGCACGGTGACCCGCCGTCCTCCGGTCGCGGAGGGCGGATAGACGATCACGGGCGGGTGCTCGGCCATGCCTCCACGGTGCCCCGAGCCCTGTCCCCGCGCATCCCGGGCGGCCCCGCCCTGCTCCACGGAACCGCCCGGGCTCGGCCCGACGTCCCCGAAGGCATCTCTACGATCATGAACCGCGATGGAGGACCCGCCCATGACGGCAACGGCCGCCCGCTATCTGTACGTGACCCGGCACGGTCAGGCCTCCGAGGACGAGACGACGCTGACGGAGGCCGGCCGCCGTCAGGCCGCCCTGCTCGGGGAGCGGCTGCGCGGGGCCCCGATCACGGCGATCCACCACGGCCCGCTCGCCCGCGCCGAGCAGTCGGCGCGGCTGATGGGCGAGCAGCTGCCGGGGGTTCCGCTGCTGCGGTCCGAACCGGCCGGCGACTACATCCCGTACCTGCCGTCACGGGAGGAGCTGCCGGCGGACTCTGCCGACAAGACGCTCGCCCGGCTGGCCGAATTCCCGGCGGCGGAACGCGAGCTGGGCCCCGGGCTCGCCCAGGAGGCACTCGCACGGTTCACGGGAACGGTCGAGGGTGACGAGCCCCGCCATGAACTCGTCGTCACCCACAACTTCCTGGTCGGCTGGCTCGTCCGGGCCGCGCTGGACGCCCCGCGGTGGCGCTGGCTGGGCCTCAACCACGCCAACGCCGGTCTGACCGTGATCCGTTACGCGCCCGGCCGGCCCCCGGCCCTCCTCCTGTTCAACGACACCGGCCATCTGCCCGCCGAACTCCGCTGGACCGGATTCCCGCCCGAACTGCACATCTGAGGGGTTCAGCCGGTCCGCCCACGACCGCCGGTCATCGACATGAGCAGCTCATGCGTCCCGGCGTCCGCGGCCACGACAAGCCCCCGGCCACCCGGTCCGACCGGACCGCCGTCGACCCCGGTGACGACGCAGCCGGCGGCCCGGCACAGGGCGATCCCGGCGGCGAAGTGCACGCTCCCGCTCAGGTCACCGCCGTCTGTGACGTAGGCAGCCCGCCTGCCCGCCGCGACCCAGGCCAGCGCCAGCGTCGTGGAGACGACGCGCGGGCGGAAGCTCTCGGCGAACCCGGGGTGGGCGAGCAGGTCGACGGCCCGGAATCCAGGGGCGCTCGGGAAGGGCGGGTCGAGGTTCACGTCCACGAGCCGGGTGTCCGCCGTGGGCGTCAACGGCCGCTCGCCGCCCGGCACTCCGGACCGGCCCCGGGCGGTCTCTCCGTCGGTGAGGAAGACCTCGCCGCTGAACGGATCGGCCACGGCGGCCGGGCCGTTGCGCAACGCCACGTTGACGGCGACGAGTCGGGAGCCGGTGGCGTAGTTGAGCGTCCCGCACAGCGGGTCCACCAGCCACTCCCGCTCGGCGTCGGCCGCTCCCTGTCGGCCGCCCTCCTCACCGTGCACCGCGTCCCCGGGCCGGGCGGCACGGATGACGTCGAGGATCGCCTCCTCGGCGGCCAGGTCGGCGTCGGTGGCGAAGTCCCCGGCTCCCTTGTCGATACGGGAACGGAGCCGCCCGTACCGGGCGCGTACGACCTCCGCCCCCGCCAGCGCGGCGGCTGCCGCGACCTCGGTGTCCGTCGCGCTCGTGAGTGGGCCGATCACGCCCCCTCCCGACGGCCGAGAAGCAGCGCCTCCGAGCCGACCGGCCGGAATCCGGCGGCCTGGAACGCCCGGATGCTGCGCGCGTTGCCCGCGGCCTGCTGCGACCAGAGCGGTTCGCCCGGGGGCACCAGATGCCGTGCGGCGGCGGCGAGTGCGCGCCCGAGGCCCCGGTGCCGGGCGTCCTCGTCCAGCTCGACGGCCACCTCCCACCGACCGGCCACGCCACGCCCGAGCACCAGCACTCCCCCGTCGGCCTCCCACATCCGCACCCCGTCCCGGCGCCGCCGGGCACTCATGACCCGCGGGTGCACGGGATCGGTGACCTCCCGGAGCTCCAGGCCGGGTTCACCGGGCAGCGAGGACGCGACGGTCAGGAGGTCGATCGTGTCGGTGGTCCGCCCGGTACGTTCCAGGAAGGCCGACAGGAAGCGCGGATGCATGGTCGCCGCCAGCGCATCGCAGTCCAGCGCGGCCAGCGTCGCACGGACCCACTCGGGGTCCTCGTCGGTGAACACGACCGAGTGCGCGGTGAAGGCGATCACGCCCGTGTCGCGGCCGCTCGGCGCGGCGACCACGGTCGTCCTCCCGTCGGTCTCGGGAAACCGCCCGCACGCCGCCCCGTCCAGGATCTCCGCCAGTGTCTGCCCCATCAACGTCCCCCTCGTCCTTCGCCGTTCGCCGCCCGCGCTCAGGAGAAACGCGGATCGGCCTCCAACGGTCAACGGCAGAAGGGACGATAACCCCATGACCGATGACGATCTGTTCGAGCCCGCCCCCTGCGACCGAAGCGAGACCGACGGGGATCACGTCTGATGTGGGAAAGCGCGATCGCCGTCATAGGCACCCTCGCCGGCGGACTCATGGTCACGGTCACCCAGCAGCTGACCGACCGGCGCCGACAGCGCGAGCAGCACCGTGAGCGCGTGGCGGACCTCACCGGCCAACTGCTGAGCGCCGCGCTCCGCTACCGCCAGCTGTACTGGCTCCGGGTGGACGCCCGCCGGGCGGGCGAGCCGGACCCCGTCGTCCGGGCGGACTTCTACCAGGCCCGCAGCGATGTGACCGAGGCCCGGGACCGACTGGCCCTCGCCGTCACCGACGAGACCTTGCTCCGGGCGGCCGGACGGGCGGCCTGGAGCGCCCTGGACCTGAGCGACATCGACCCGGGTGTCCCGGAGGAAGGCCGCTACACGCCGGAGATCGAGGCCCGGCTGGAGGCGGCGCGGCAGCGTACGCACAACACCCACACCGAACTGCGGCAGGCCGCCACCGGCTACGGCACCGCGTCGGCCCCCGGACGGGCCGTCGACACCTGGTCGCAGTCCACCTGACGGCCTTGTGGCCTCTTGGTGGACTTCCGGCATGAGAAGACCCCCCGATCGATCATGATCGGGGGGCCGAAACAGGCTCTCACCTGCTGGTTACTTCTGTGGGCGCGGACGGTTTCGAACCGCCGACATCTGCTTTGTAAGAGCAGCGCTCTACCCCTGAGCTACGCACCCGTGGATGAGGCAACAGCGTACATGGACCGGGGCCCTGCTCATAAACCGTTCGGGACCGGGGGATAACCCCACCCCGAGACGGTGGTGGGCCGGATCCCGCCGGGAGCCGTCGGTGCATACGGTTTGAGTGCACCGGCAACGACGCCCGGTGGCACGCACCGTAGGCACTGGGGGACCGATCACCGTGGACATCGTGACGAGCGCACCGACCCGCACCCGTTCCGGGGCGCGCCTCGGAGGCAGCGGGCGGGCTCTCGCTCTCGGGGGCGGGGTGGCGTTGCTGGCGCTGGCTCTCACCGGGTGCGGGAGCACGGACGTGGACGGCGCCCCTGTCGAGCGCAAGTCGTTCGCCCTGGAAGGGGAGACGCTGACCATCGACGCCGAGAACGGTGTCGTGGATCTCGTGCCGGCCGATGTGGAGCAGGTCGAGGTGGAGCGGCAGTTCGACGGGTGGGCGGTGTTCGGCAGCGGGCCCGACGCCGTGTGGAAGATGGAGGGCGACACCCTCACGCTCCGGGTGACGTGCGAAGGCATCGCCAGCTGCGATTCCCGGCACCGGGTGAAGGTGCCGCGCGGGGTCGCGGTGACGGCCGCGTCCGACAACGGGACGGTCACCGCCACCGGCTTCGACAGCGCGCTGGATCTGTCGTCCGACAACGGCGAGATCAAGGTCCGGGACGCGAGCGGCGCGCTGAAGCTCACGAGCGACAACGGGGAGGTGCGGGCCGAGCGGATATCCGGCCCTTCCGTGACCGCCCGCGCCGACAACGGGGAGATCCGGCTGGGCTTCGCCTCCGTGCCCGACCTCGTGGACACCGTGAGTGACAACGGAAGCATCACCGTCGATCTGCCGTCGGGCGGGCAGAAGTACAAGGTCGACGCCTCCGCGGACAACGGGGACGTCTCCGTCGACGTGCCGCGCGGCGACGACAGCGCCCATGTGGTGAAGGCCCACAGCGACAACGGGGAAGTCACCGTGCGAAGAGCGAACTAACCGACCCGTGTGTTCGTCCTTACCTGGTGGGAGAATGTACCGGGCAGGGCGAATCGGCACGGGAGAGGGATGTGACGGCGACCAACGCGCGGCCGGAGGCAGGAGCGGGTGCGAGTTCCGCCGTTCGAAGCGGCCAGGACCTTCTGGCGCTGATGTTGCTGCCCGTGCCCCTCGTCTTGGCCGTGCTGCCCGCCGCCTTCGCCGGTGGCGGTACGCGCCGGTGGTTCGGCGGACGCGGCGGGGAGAGCCAGCGGGCCGAGGCGCAGGCCGCGAAGGACGCCGCCGCCGAGGCCTTCTACGACCTGGACACCGCCCAGCGTGATCTGCGGATCTCCATCGAGACCATCAACGCCGTGGACAGTTCCTCGCGCGGTCGCAAGGCGTCCGAGGACTTCGCCGCGCTCGGCCGGCGTATCGACGAGGTCAGCCACGCCTACATCACCGCCGTCGACAGCCATGACCTGGACCGGGACGATCTGGAGCCCGCCGTCGCCTCCCGGGCCCGCACCGAGCTGACCCGGGCCAAGGACGACCTCGTGCGGGTCAAGGGCGAGCTGGACCGCTTCGCCCAGGGGCTCGGGCCGCTGCTGGGCAGCGCGGAGACCCAGCTCGCCCGGCTCGCCCCCGCCGTCGAGCGGGCCCGGCAGGCGCTCCTCGGGGCCAGCAACGCCCTCGACACCGTGCGGGCCGCGGGGCTGCGGGCCGACGAGCTCGCCGCCCGGCTCGCCGCGCTCGCCCCCGAGCTGACCAAGCTCAACCAGGGCGCGGGGAAGCACGGCGTCCCGGAGACCTTGCAGCGCGCCGATGTGGTCCTCCGTGACGCCGAGGCCGTGCGCACCGAGGCGGAGCGGCTGCCCGAGCGGGCCGCAGAGATCGACCGGCGGCTGGTGTCCCTGCGGACCCGGGCCCAGGCGCTGACGACCCGGGCGGGCTCGGTGGAGCCGGTGCTCAGCGAGTTGCGGCGGCGTTTCTCGGCCGCCTGCTGGCAGGACCTCCAGCCCGTCCCGGAGCAGGCCTCCGTCAACGTACGGCAGGCGGAGGACAAGCTCGCCGAGGCGGCGAAGGCGCGGGAGGAGCAGCGCTGGGCGGACGCCACGTCCCGGCTGTCCACGGTCCGCGCCCTGCTCAACACGGTGGACGAGGCGGTCTCCGCCGCCGGAGACCGGTTGCAGCAGCTGAACGCGGTGGCGAAGGACCCGCAGCAGGAGATCGAGCGGACCCGGTTCGCGGTGCGGGACGCCCAGCGCCTCGCCATGGCCGGGCGGCACACGCCCGATCCCCGGCACGCACGGCCGCTCGACGACTCCGTCGCCCGGCTGGAGCGGGCCATCGCCGGGCTCGAAGGGCGCCACCCCGACTACTGGCACTTCCTGACCGAGACCGAGGCCGTGCGGCAGACCGCGGCCCGGGTCGTCTCCGACATCCGCGAGGAACGCGGCGGTGGCGCGTAGAACCTGTCGTCGAACTGCGCCTGCCGCGCTCCGGGCGACGACCGCGGATTGACGCCTGGCCCCGGGGACGTGTGCTCTAGCCTGAGCCCATGCCTCGTTACGAATTCCGCTGCCGCACCTGCGGAGACACCTTCGAAGTCAGCCGTCCCATGGCGCAGTCCTCGGACCCCGCCTCCTGCCCCGCGGGCCATGACGACACCGTCAAGCTGTTGTCCGCCGTGGCCGTCGGCGGCGCTGCCGGGTCCGCGCCGGCACCCTCCGGTGGAGGCGGAGGCTGCTGCGGGGGCGGGTGCTGCGGCTGAGCCCCCGGAATCCGTCCCCGCAGCGGTCCGCCACTACCTCTTGCGGGACAGGGTCAGGCCGTCCGCGACCGTCAGCAGGACGCTGTCCATCCGGGCGTCCGCGCTCACGTGGTCGTTGAACTCCTTGATCGCCGCCGTCGGGCCGGTCGCCTCCGGGTCCGTCACCCCGCCGTGGAAGAGCACGTTGTCCGTGGCGATGACCCCGCCCTGCCGCATGCGGGGCACCAGCTCCTCCCAGTACGCGATGTAGCCGCCCTTGTCCGCGTCCAGGTAGGCGAAGTCGATGTGCGGCTCGGCGGGCATCGCGCGCAGGGTGTCCAGCGCGGGGGCGATCCGCAGGTCGATTCGGTCCGCGATGCCCGCCTTCTCCCAGGCCTCGCGGCCGTACGCCGTCCACTCCTCCGAGATGTCACAGGCGATCAGCGTGCCGTCGGCGGGCAGCGCCTGGGCCATCGCCAGGGCGCTGAACCCGGTGAACGTGCCGACCTCCACCACGTGCCGGGCGCCCACCAGCCGGACGAGGAAGGCGAGCAGCGGGGCCTGTTCCTCGGCCGACACCATGCCCGCGTGGTCGGGGAACCGCGCGTACGTGGTGTCCACCAGCTCCCGCTGGACCGGGTCCAGCGGCGGGTTGTGGGCCAGCATGTACCGGTAGAGCTCGTCGGTGATCGTTGTGTCGTTGCCCTTGGTCATGCCCCCAGCCTCGCGCAACGCGCGCCCGCGCGCAGGAGAACTCACACAGCGGCGGCCGCCAGGAAGCGGCGCAGGATCTCCTCCCCCGCCGCCCCGCCCCGCTCCTCCAGGGCCACCACGTGCGGGGCACGCCAGCCCTCGTCGGCCAGTTCGCCGTGGCCGGGGCGCCAGCCGAGGTCGGCGGCGAGCAGCAGGTCGGCGTCGAGGAGGGAGTCCCCGGCGGCGAGCGTGCGCCCGGCTCCCGTGCGGCGGGCCACCTCGTGCATCGCGGCGCTCTTGGTGAGCGGGGCCGGGACCGCGTAGATCTTGCGGCCCTGGAGGGAGACCGTCCAGCCGCGCGGGCGGGCCCAGGCCGCCAGTTCCTTCACCCACTCCTCGGGCAGCAGGGCCCGTTCGACGACGAGGTAGGCGAAGAGGTCCTCGGCGACCCGTTCCTTGAGCAGCCAGGCCGGGTCGGAAGTGGTCGCGAGGTGGGCGCGGACCTCGGTGAGCGGCGCGCACTCGGCCGCGATCCGGGACTCCACCTGCCGCTGCCAGTCGCGGTCGGAGACCCCGTCGACCAGGATGTGGCCGCCGTTGGCGCAGATCGCGTACCGGGGGGCGGGGCCGGGGAGGTGGATGCGCCCGTACTGCTCACGGGTGCGGGTGGTGGTCGGCACGAAGACGGTGGAGGTCGCCACCTCGGTGAGGAGCGCGGCGGCGGTCTCCGTCATGTACGAGAGCGGCTTGTGGCCGTACACCTCGACGCACAGGAGCCGGGGGGCCTCCGCGTCCGGCATGGACAGGTCGAGCGAGGCGGCCGAGTAGATCAGCGTACGGTCGAGGTCGCTCGCCACCAGCGTGGTGGCCGGAGCACGCGTGCTCATGCGCCCTTCACCGCCTTGCCGTCCGCGCCCGTCGCGCCGCGCGTGTACCGGGGGTGGATCAGACCGACACAGCTGTACGGGAGGTCGTCGACCTCCTCGACCGGGACGCCTCGCTGTTCGGCCAGCAGCCGGATGTGGGTCAGGTCCGCGCCCGCGCCGCGCTTCGCGAGGATCTTCCAGGGGACGCGGCGGAGCAGCACCCGGGTGGTCTCGCCGACGCCCGGCTTGACCAGGTTGACGTCGTGGATGCCGTACTCCTCGCTGATCCGCTCGACGGCCGCCCAGCCCTCCCAGGTCGGGGCGCGGTCGGCGGCGAGCAGTTCCTTGGCCTCGTCCTCGACCTGTCCCGCCACCTCGTCGAAGCGGGCGGCGATCGTGTCGAGGAAGCGGACCGAGACATCGGAACCGGCCAGCTCCCGGTAGAACTTCCCGCCGTGGAAGTCGTTCGGCCCGACCAGGTCGGCGCGGAGCACCGTACGGGAAATGAGTCCGGAGACCGTGGAGTTGAGGCAGGCCGAGGGGATGAGGAAGTCCTCGCGGGTGCCGTACGTCCGCACGCAGCCGCCCGGGTCCGCCAGCACCGCGATCTCCGGGTCGAAGCCGGCGGGTCCGCCCGAGGCCTCGAACTCCTCTATCGCCGCCGCCAGTTCGCGGGTGATCGCACCCTTGCCCGTCCAGCCGTCGACGAACACCACGTCGGCCGGGTCGTGATGGGCGGCCAGCCAGCGCAGGGCGGTGGCGTCGATGCCCCGGCCCCGGACGATGGAGATGGCGTAGTGCGGCAGGTCCAGGCCGTGCCGGTGCTGGGCCCAGCGGCGCATCAGCACCCCGACGGGGGTTCCGGCCCGGGCGAGCGAGACGAGGACCGGGCGGGGGCCGCGTTCGGCGAGGACCGTCTCGGTGACGGTGCCGACCGCGCGGGCGATGCGCGCGGCGGAGGTCTCCAGGGCGGCGGAGAAGAGTGCCTGGTACTCGGCGCTCGGCTGGTACTCCACGGGCAGCGACTCCGCGTAGTGCGCGCCGCCGCTCTGGATCGCCTCCTCGCGCTCCTCGGTGGGGGCCTCCAGCTCGGTGTCCGAGAGGTCCTGGAGCAGCCAGCCGACATCCTCGGGCGCGTAGCTGGAGAAGTCGGGGCCTCGGAGGGGCTCGGGCAGCACGGCGGACTCCTGCGAGTGGGGGACAGGTGTTGTGGGGGTGTACGAGGGGACGACCGCGAGGAGCACCTGGCCGGTGTGGGCCGCCAGGCGCGCCAACAGCCCTTCGGGAGCGTGCAGTTCGGGGGTGTCGGCGGTGGAGTCGACGACGGCGACCACCGCGTCGAAGCCGGCGCCCGCGACGTTGTACGCGTACCGGTCGCCGGGGCCGTCCGCCGGGGTGTCGTGGGCCGGGAAGACGAGGCGGGTGCGTATCGCGTAGCCGGGGTCGTCGACGGCGAGGACGGGTGAGCGGGTGGTGGTGGAGTACCGGACCTCCGTGTCGGGGCCCAGGGTCTCCTCCAGGGCCGTGCCCAGGCGCAGCGGCGCGTACATCAGCTCCTCGAAGCCGAGGACGAGGACCCGGCCCTGGCGGGCACCGGCGCCCAGCGCGTCCGCGATCCGCTCCGCCATGTCCGGGAGCGCCGCTTCGAGCGCCGCCCGGTGGGCCGGGGTGAACCCGTGCCGGCCGCCGTCGGGAACGCCCGCGGGCCAGGCCAGGTCGACGCGGGTGACCGGGGCGGGAGCCGTTCCGGAGGGCGGCGCGGAAGCGGAAGCCTCCCCGTCCGCCCTGGCCCACTCCGCCTCCCTGGCCTTCTCCTCCTCCCTGGCCCTCTCCGCCTCCCTGGCCTTCTCCTCCTCCCGCGCCTCCTGGGCCGCGACCAGGGCCTGGCCGCGTTCCAGTACGCCGTCCGGGAGCGTGACCGTGCCCGTGGAGCGGGTCACCAGGTCGACGCGGGCGCCGATCTCGGCGGCGAAGGCGGTCAGCCGGTCGCGGTCCGCCGGGGAGCGCATGTCGACCAGCGCGACGATGACGTACCGGTCGCGCGGGTGCAGTTCGTGCAGGGCGCGGATGGTGTTGAGCACCGTGTTGCCGGTGGAGAACTCGTCGTCGACCAGGACCAGGGCGGAGGCCTCCGCTCCCTGGGCCAGCAGCTCGGGGTCCTCCGGCAGCAGCAGGTGCGAGGTGGCGTGCGAGTGGGCCTCCTCGAAGCCGCCCGCCTGCCGGACACCCGCCACCGGGCGCCGGGTGGAGTGCAGGTACGGGGCGTCGCGCAGGCCGTCCGCGACGGCGTGGCCGAGTCCGGTGGCCGTCTCCGCGTATCCGAGGACCACCGCGCGGCGGGCCTCCTCCTCGCCGAGCAGTGCCCGGACCCGCTCACCGAGCCCGTATCCCGCCCCGTGGACGACGGAGGGCCGCTGGGGCACATGCTTGCCCAGCACGTTGGAGACGAGCAGGTGCGCCCGCTTGGGGTTGCGGCGCAGGGCCAGGCCCAGCAGCTCCCGCAGGTCTCCGTCGCCTTCGAGGGCGACCCCGAGCCGCTCGGCCACCCAGTCGCCCGACCACACCACGTCCACGTTCTCTTCTCTCGTCACGCGCTCGCTCATCGGCCCGCGCTCAGTTCGTCAGGCCGGCGGCCAGCAGCTCCACGAAGCCGACGTCTTCCCTCGCCACCCCGAAGGCCTCGGCCCGCTGGAGTGTGCGCTCGGCCCAGGCCCGGTGCGGCTTCACTTCATTCATCTTGTTCGTGTACGCCGAGCGCAGCACCCCGCCGCCCCCGCGCTCGGGGCTCAGGATGTCCTGGGCGTCGGTGAACTCCTCGTGGCTGACCACGGACAGTGCGTGGACGGGCGCCACGTGCGACGGGTGGATGCAGGTCTTGCCGAGCAGGCCGTTGGCCCGGTCGAGCTCGATCTCCCGGAGCAGTCCGTCCATGTCGTGCTCGATGAGGGCCGTGCGCAGTTCCTCGGCCCGGCCCTCCAGGAAGGGGCTGCGGCGCAGCTGGGGCTTGAACATGCGCTCCTGGCGGCGGAAGTACTCCCAGACGGGGCCGGTGATCGTGAAGCCGGTGCCGTCGGCCCGGCCGAGCACGTTGACCACGTCGGCGATCACGGAAGCGACGATATGGACGTCGTACGCCGTCATGTCGGGCGCGCGGCGCAGTCCGTAGGCCGAGCAGAAGTCGGTGACGCCGAGCCGCAGGGCGAGCACCCGGTCCCGGTGTTTGTCGACGCTGCGGGCGATGCCCCGGAGGATGTCGCCGCGCGTCTCCAGGTGGAGCAGCTCGGGGGATTCGAGGACGGGCATGGCGAAGAGCCGTCGGCCGCAGGCGGTCTCGGCGCCGGCGAGCGCCTCCAGGAAGTGCCTGCCGCGCTCTTCGGTGAATTTGGGAAGTACGAATCCGGACAACATCCGGACCGAGTCGCCGAGGCGGTGCACCAGGTCGGTGATCTGGGCCGGTTCCCGGACGCGGATGAAGAGGAGCGGGACGTCGGCGCCGACCGCGCTCCCGGCGTCGCCGTCGTGCCGGAGGCCGGGCCCCGACGCCGCGTCCCGGGCGTCCAGTGCGGCGAACTGCCTGATCAGGTTGGCTTCGGCGTCGCTCACCTCGGCGTCGTCGATCGAGTCCTCCAGGCAGAGCACCATGGAGACGACACCGCGCGCGGCCTGCTTCAGGACGTCCTCGGCGAGCGACGGACGGGTGGCCGGGGAGTAGAGCGTGGCTCCCAGGGCGACGGAGAGCATCTTCGCCGGGGACTCCGCGGTGAAGGTGCTGGGCTCTCTGTGGAACAGGCCCTCGCGGGCAGCGGGCGAAATGTGCCCGAAGTGACGCATGTTTTTCCCCCGAACTGCCTGACCGGCCGGACAACGCATGGCCGGTAATAGTACGTACGGACGGGTGTCAACAGTTCCCCATGTACATGAACTTCCGGTTACTCGCCTCTTGTCCGATCCTCTCTCGCGGTACTGTCCCGCTCGGCCCGCGCCACCGCCGGGCGCGGGCCGTGCCGCCCCCCGCGTTGTCCGCACGGGTCCCCAGCAGGCAGGATGACCGTCATGACGCACACGATGCTGAAGGGCTCGAACGTCCCTGTCGATGCCGCGGCCGTCCGGGCCGTGCTGCGCTGGACCCCGGGCGCCGGGGTTCCCGACGTGGACGCCTCCGCCCTGCTCCTCGGTGCGTCCGGACGGGTGCGCTCGGACGAGGACTTCGTCTTCTACAACCAGCCCCGGCACCCCTCCGGCCTGGTCCGGCGGCTGCCGAAGCGCAGCGTTCCGGAAGGACTGACGGACACGGTCGAGGCGGACCTCGGGGCGCTCGACGCTTCGGTGGACCAGGTCGTCATCGCGGCCTCCTCCGACGGGGCCGCCTTCGAGCAGGTCCCGGACCTGCGGATACTCCTGTTCGACGCCGCCTTCTCCGATGGCGAGCCGCTGGCGGTGTTCGATGTTCGGCCGGAGACCGGCGAAGAGACGGCGATCATCTGCGGGGAGCTGTACCGCCGCGGCGAGGGCTGGAAGTTCCGTGCGGTCGGCCAGGGCTATCCCACCGGCCTGATCGGCCTGGCCACCGCCTTCGGCATCTCGGTGGACGAATCGGAGGCGGTGGACGGAGACCGGGCGGCCGACGGTGCGCGGGAGCCGGCCGCCGCGGGGCCCCTCCCGGCCGCCGTGCCGCCGCCTCCGAGCGCGCCGCCGGGACCCGTCCCGGCCGCGGCCACCGGAAGCGGGCCCGACTCCCAGGCCACGGTGCAGCATCAGCAGCCCTCCTACGGCTATCCGCCCCCGGTCACGGCCCCCGCCGCCGCAGCCCAGCAGCCGGCGTACGGCTATCCGCAGCCCGCCGCCGCGCCGCCCGCCTACGGCTATCCGCAGCCGGCGGCAGCCGCCGCGCACGCGCCCGACCCCCATTTCGCGCTGCCTCCACAAGGTCCGCAGTTCGTCCGGTCCTGAGCCGTGCCACGGGAGCGGCCCCGGATCAGGTCCGGGTCTTGTAGCCGCGCCCCCACTGCATGCCGTAGCCGTACAGCCGGTCCAGTTCGGACTGGAATCCGTACACGAACTTCACCTCGCGGCGCACGATCAGCTCGTCCTTGATGTTCTCCACGGTGAACACCGCGCAGGAACGGGCCTGCGGGGCGCGTTCGTCCAGCTCGATCTCGATGCGCGGGCCGTGGCCCGGGTAGAGCGTGATCTTGGCGTGCGTACGGTCGAACGCCGGCGTCCGGTCGTAGATGTAGACGAAGAACAGCAGTCGCTTGATCTTGTCGCGCTGATCGAGGTTGACGTAGACCGTCTCGCCCGAGGGCGCCCCGAACCGGTCGTCGCCGCTGAGCCGGACGTAGGGCGGGCCGTTGAGGTCGCCGATCAGGCTGCCCAGGGGCTGCACGACCCCCTTGGTGCCGTCCATCAGCTCGTACATGCAGCCGAGGTCCAGGTCGACGTTGACGACGCCCTGGGTGTGCGCCTGGACGACCTCGGGCTTGAAGAGCTGGAGGGGGCGCCGCAGTCTGCCGCTCTGGCGTGAGCGGCCCTCGATGTCCGAGGTCCGCATCCGCCAGGAGAGGTTGACCCGGAGGTTGCCCGACAGGGCGCCCTGCTTGTTGAGCGAGATCGTGGCGTTCCGTTTGGACAGCACGACGGCGCTCGACGGTGCGTTGCCCGAGTCGAACTGCGCCGCGCGCCCCGGCCACAGGCCGTCGAAGAATCCCATCCCTACCCCCACCTGTTCGCGCGCCGACTGCTCGCGCTGCCTGTTCGCGCGCCCCGGACATCACTGCGGGGCGGCCACCGGGCCGGGTCCGGGAGTTCCGGAGAGCCGTCGCCGTGTGGGCCGCCCCGCAGAGAGCGTTCCTCAATCCTTACCGGGTCACACCCCGGAGGACACTTCCGCCTTGGTGCCCGAGCCGTCGCCCCCGCCGGATTCCGCGGCGAGCGCGCGGTTGCGCTTGACCGAGGACCAGAAGGAGAGGGCGATCAGGATCACGCCGACCGAGCCGGTGATGAGCTCGTTGATCTCGTGCTGGATGGTGATCAGCAGGATGATCGAGAGCGCGCCGATCGCGTAGTGCGCGCCGTGCTCCAGGTAGACGTAGTCGTCGAGCGTGCCTTCGCGCACCAGGTAGACGGTGAGCGAACGGACGTACATGGCGCCGATACCGAGGCCGAGGGCCATCAGCACGATCTCGTTGGTGATGGCGAAGGCGCCGATGACGCCGTCGAAGGAGAACGAGGCGTCCAGGACCTCCAGGTAGAGGAAGAGGAAGAACGCTGCCTTTCCGGCGAGGGCGACCCCGGTGACGGGCTTGCCCTTCTTCTTGGCCTCTTCCTCGGCCTCGTGCTCACGCTCCTCCTCCTCTTCGAGCTTGCCCTCGAAGAATCCGGAGAGCCCGCCGACGATCAGGTAGGTGATCAGACCGGCGATACCGGAGAGCATGACCGTCGCCGACTTGTCCACGTGCCCGCCGCCGTGCTGGTGGGCCTGGGTCGCGAAGGTCATGGCGGTGATCATCAGGATGATCAGGGCGACGCAGACCGACAGCATGTCGACCTTGCCGAGCTTGGCGAGCGGACGCTCGATCCAGCGCAGCCACTGGATGTCCCGGTCCTCGTCGAAGATGAAGTCGAGGAAGATCATCAGCAGGAACATGCCACCGAAGGCGGCGATCGACGGATGGGCGTCCGTCACCAGTTCCTTGTACTTGTCCGGGTCGTTGAAGGACAGGTCGATGGCCTCGATCGGTCCGAGCTTGGCGCTCACGGCCACGATCACGACGGGGAACACCAGTCGCATACCGAAGACGGCGATGAGGATGCCGATGGTGAGGAAGATCTTCTGCCAGAAGGCATTCATCTTCTTCAGGATTCCGGCGTTGATCACCGCGTTGTCGAAGGACAGCGAGATCTCCAGGACGGACAGGATCGCGACGATGCCGAAAGCCTGCCACCCCCCGTAGAAAATCGCTGCGACCAGGCCGAGCGCGGTAACCGCGAACGACCAGCCGAAGGTTTTCAGTACCACTGGCTACCCCATCGTGTTGTTAAAAGGGTCTCCCCCGGTGTGTCGGGGCCCCCGCGCCGTGCGCGGCGTTATGAAACGTTGACGCCGAAGTCTAGAGCGATGCCTCGCAGGCCAGACGCGTACCCCTGGCCGACTGCACGGAATTTCCACTCGCCGTTGTACCGGTAGAGCTCGCCGAAGATCATCGCGGTCTCCGTCGAGGCATCCTCGCTGAGGTCGTAGCGGGCCAGCTCCTGGCCGTCGGCCTGGTTGACCACGCGGATGAAGGCGTTGCTGACCTGGCCGAACGCCTGGCCCCGGTTGTCCGCGTCATGGATCGAGACCGGAAAGACGATCTTGTCGCAGTGGGCCGGGACCTGGTCGAGGCGGACGATGACGGACTCGTCGTCGCCGTCGCCCTCGCCGGTGAGGTTGTCGCCGGTGTGCTCGACGGAGCCGTCCGGGCTCGTGAGGTTGTTGTAGAAGACGAACCACTCGTCACCGAGCACCCGGCCCGACTGGCACAGCAGGGCGCTGGCGTCGAGGTCGAAAGCGGCGCCCGTGGTGGAGCGTGCGTCCCAGCCGAGCCCGACCAGCACCTGGGTGAGGTTGGGTGCGACCTTGGAGAGGGAGACATTGCCTCCCTTGGCGAGCGTGACGCCCATGTGTGTCCTCCCCGAGTCGTGAAAAAACGCTGCCGGGCGCTTTCGACGCCCGGGGTCGGGCGTCGAAAGCGCCCGGTCGGGGGCGTCCGGCGGGTCAGGACCGGCCGGACGCCCTCCTGGCGCCAGAACGTCAGACGTTGACGCCGAAGTCCTGGGCGATGCCGCGCAGGCCGGAGGCGTAGCCCTGGCCGATGGCGCGGAACTTCCACTCGGCGCCGTTGCGGTAGAGCTCGCCGAAGACCATCGCGGTCTCCGTCGAGGCGTCCTCGCTCAGGTCGTAGCGGGCGAGCTCGGTGTTGTCGGCCTGGTTGACCACGCGGATGTACGCGTTGCGGACCTGGCCGAAGCTCTGCTGACGGCTCTCGGCCTCGTAGATCGAGACCGGGAAGACGATCTTGTCGACGTCGGCCGGGACACCGGCGAGGTTCACCTTGATGACCTCGTCGTCGCCCTCGCCCTCACCGGTGGTGTTGTCACCGGTGTGCTCGACGGAGCCGTCGGGGCTCTTCAGGTTGTTGAAGAAGACGAAATTGCCGTCGACGGCGACCTTGCCCTCGGGGTTCGTCAGCAGGGCGCTGGCGTCGAGGTCGAAGTCACCCCCGGTGGTGGTGCGGGCGTCCCAGCCCAGACCGACGATGACCGCGGTCAGGTTGGGCGCGGCCTTGGTCAGCGAGACGTTGCCGCCCTTGCTGAGGCTGACTCCCACGAGTCCTCCAGTAGTTTTCTCAGGGGCCGGCAGACACCAGCGTCCCCGTCGTTCGTTGGCATCGGATCAACGATTGGATCCTAGTGACCGGTTCCCGGCCAAAACAGGCTTTTGACCGGGCGTCGCCAGGAGATCGCCTCAGAGCGCTTCGAGCGCCTTGACGTAGTCGTTCAGGTCACGGGCGTCCGGGAGGCCGTTGACGACGCTCCAGCGGACGACGCCCGCCTTGTCGATGACGAAGGTGCCGCGCACCGCGCAGCCCTTGTCCTCGTCGAAGACGCCGTACGCCCGCGAGGTCTCCCCGTGCGGCCAGAAGTCGGACAGCAGCGGGTACTCCAGGCCCTCCTGCTCGGCGAAGACGCGCAGGGTGTGGATGGAGTCGTTGGAGACGGCGAGGAGCTGGGTGCCCTCGTTCTCGAAACGGGGCAGCTCGTCGCGGAGCGCGCAGAGCTCGCCGGTGCAGACGCCGGTGAAGGCGAACGGGTAGAACACCAGCACCACGTTCTTCTCACCGCGGAACTCCGACAGCCGCACGGTCCGGCCGTGGTTGTCCTTGAGCTGGAAGTCCGGGGCCTGGCTGCCGACCTCGATCGTCATGGAACACGTATCCCTTCGCCGCTTCTCCGCTTCCCGGGCCGGGTCCGTCCGGGTGACTCCCACCCTACGCAGACCGGCTGCGGCCGTACGAAGGCCCTCACGGGTGCGGATGCGCCCGTGAGGGCCTCGGGGTGGTGCGAAGAGCGGTTCAGCGCTTGGCCTTGGCCCCCTTGGGAGTGGCCAGACGGCTGCCCGTCCAGTCCTTGCCCGCGCTGATGCTCTTGGTCTGGGCGAGCCCGGCCGTCTGGGCGGCCTCATTGATGTCGCTCGGTTCGACGTAACCGTCACGGCCGGTCTTCGGCGTCATCAGCCAGACCATCCCGCCGTCCTCGATCAGACCGATGGCATCCACCAGCGCGTCCGTAAGGTCGCCGTCCTCGTCGCGGAACCAGAGCAGAACGACGTCTGCGACGTCGTCGTACTCCTCGTCGACGAGTTCCTGGCCGGTAGTGGCCTCAATGCCCTCACGGAGCTCCAGCTCGACGTCGTCGTCGTAGCCGATCTCCTGGACCACCTGTCCGGGCTCGAACCCCAGGCGTGCCGCCGGGTTGGTCCGCTCCTCCGCGTGGTCCGCGGTCGCGCTCACGGGATGCCTCCTGATCATGTCTTCGGAAAATGCTGCAGCCACGCGCGTGCGCGGGGCGTAGGCCGTAGTCCACACGGGCCCGGCGAATCGCGCAAGTACCCAGCGTGCGAGACCGCCTATACGGTGACGTTCCCTGCCACGTCACCGCAAGTTCCGGCATGTCTCTCCGGCGGCTTCCCGGGGCCTGCCCCGGGTCGCTCCGTCCGTTTACGTCCTTCCTCAGCTTATGCGGTTTCGCTCCGCCAATAGGAGTCGAACAGCCTTTGGGAACGCTTGGACGCCTTGGGCGTAAGGTTGCGGTTTGCCCGTACCCAGCCGTGCACTGCCCACACGCCTGCCCCGCGGACGAGTTTTCCGAACCGTGGGGTTACTCCTCGGTAGAGATGACGTTCGGGGCCTCGCGGTAGCACGATGGAGGCGGCGCGCACAGAGTTGACAGAGCTGTCTGGGGGTCACGTTCCCCGCAACAGCCCCGAGCACCACCGAACAGCGAAGGAACAGTGTGGCTTCCGGATCCGATCGCAACCCGATCATCATTGGCGGCCTTCCGAGCCAGGTCCCGGATTTTGATCCCGAGGAGACCAGGGAATGGCTCGACTCCCTCGACGCCGCCGTCGACGAGCGCGGCCGTGAGCGGGCCCGCTATCTGATGCTCCGGCTCATCGAGCGCGCGCGGGAGAAGCGCGTCGCCGTGCCGGAGATGCGCAGCACGGACTACGTGAACACGATCGCCACGAAGGACGAGCCGTTCTTCCCCGGCGACGAGGAGATCGAGCGCAAGGTCCTCAACGCGACCCGCTGGAACGCCGCCGTGATGGTCTCGCGGGCCCAGCGCCCCGGGATCGGCGTCGGCGGCCACATCGCCACCTTCGCCTCCTCCGCCTCGCTGTACGACGTGGGCTTCAACCACTTCTTCCGGGGCAAGGACCAGGGCGACGGCGGCGACCAGATCTTCTTCCAGGGCCACGCGTCCCCGGGGATCTACGCGCGCGCGTTCCTGCTGGACCGGCTGAGCGAGGCGCAGCTCGACGCGTTCCGCCAGGAGAAGTCGAAGGCCCCGAACGGTCTGTCCAGCTACCCGCACCCGCGGCTGATGCCGGACTTCTGGGAGTTCCCGACCGTCTCGATGGGCCTCGGCCCGCTCGGCGCGATCTACCAGGCGCGGATGAACCGCTACATGGAGGCGCGCGGGATCGCCGACACGTCCAAGTCGCACGTCTGGGCCTATCTGGGCGACGGCGAGATGGACGAGCCGGAGTCGCTGGGCCAGCTGTCCATCGCGGCCCGCGAGGGCCTGGACAACCTGACCTTCGTCGTCAACTGCAACCTCCAGCGGCTCGACGGCCCGGTGCGCGGCAACGGCAAGATCATCCAGGAGCTGGAGTCGCAGTTCCGGGGCGCCGGCTGGAACGTCATCAAGCTGGTCTGGGACCGTTCCTGGGACCCGCTGCTGGCGCAGGACCGCACGGGCATCCTGGTCAACAAGCTGAACACCACGCCGGACGGCCAGTTCCAGACGTACGCCACGGAGACCGGTGCGTACATCCGCGAGCACTTCTTCGGCGACGACCCGCGGCTGCGGGACATGGTCAAGGACATGACCGACCAGCAGATCCTGCACCTGGGCCGAGGCGGTCACGACCACCGCAAGGTCTACGCGGCCTACGCGGCGGCCAAGGCCCACAAGGGCCAGCCGACGGTCATCCTGGCGCAGACGGTCAAGGGCTGGACGCTGGGGCCGAACTTCGAGGGCCGCAACGCGACCCACCAGATGAAGAAGCTCACGGTCGAGGACCTCAAGCGCTTCCGGGACCGTCTGCACATCCCGATCACGGACAAGCAACTGGACGAGGGCTACCCGCCCTACTACCACCCGGGCCGTGACTCGGAGGAGATCCAGTACATGCACGACCGCCGGGAGGGTCTGGGCGGTTATGTCCCGACCCGGGTGGTGCGTGCGAAGCCGCTGCCGCAGCCCGCTGACAAGACGTACGCGGCCGCGAAGAAGGGGTCGGGTTCGCAGTCGATCGCCACCACCATGGCGTTCGTCCGCATCCTGAAGGACCTCATGCGGGACAAGGAGATCGGCAAGCGGTTCGTGCTGATCGCCCCCGACGAGTACCGCACCTTCGGCATGGACGCGTTCTTCCCGAGTGCGAAGATCTACAACCCGCTGGGCCAGCAGTACGAGGCGGTCGACCGGGAGCTGCTGCTCGCGTACAAGGAGTCCCCCACGGGTCAGATGCTGCACGACGGCATCTCCGAGGCGGGCTGCACGGCCTCGCTGATCGCGGCCGGTTCGGCGTACGCGACGCACGGCGAGCCGCTGATCCCGGTGTACGTCTTCTACTCGATGTTCGGCTTCCAGCGGACCGGCGACCAGTTCTGGCAGATGGCCGACCAGCTCTCGCGCGGCTTCGTGCTGGGCGCGACCGCCGGGCGCACCACGCTGACCGGTGAGGGCCTCCAGCACGCGGACGGCCACTCCCAGCTGCTCGCCTCGACGAACCCGGGCTGTGTCGCGTACGACCCGGCGTACGGGTTCGAGATCGCGCACATCATGCAGGACGGCCTCCGCCGGATGTACGGCGAGGCGAACGAGGACGTCTTCTACTACCTCACCGTCTACAACGAGCCGATCCAGCACCCGGCCGAGCCCGAGAACGTGGACGTCGAGGGCATCCTCAAGGGCATCCACCGCTTCTCCACCGGCGAGCAGGGCGGGATCCCGGCCCAGATCATGGCCTCCGGTGTGGCGGTCCCCTGGGCCCTGGAGGCGCAGAAGATCCTCGCGGACGAGTGGAACGTCAAGGCGGACGTCTGGTCGGCGACCTCCTGGAACGAACTGCGCCGCGACGCCGTGGACGTGGAGCGCCACAACCTCCTGCACCCGGAGGAGGAGCAGCGCGTCCCGTACGTGACCAAGAAGCTCGAAGGGGCCGAGGGTCCGTTCGTGGCGGTCTCGGACTGGATGCGTTCGGTGCCGGACCAGATCGCGCGCTGGGTGCCGGGCGCGTACCAGTCGCTGGGCGCGGACGGCTTCGGCTTCGCGGACACGCGGGGTGCGGCCCGCCGGTTCTTCCACATCGACGCGCAGTCGATCGTGCTGGCGGTGCTGACCGAGCTGGCCAAGGAGGGCAAGGTCGACCGGTCCGCGCTGAAGACGGCGCTCGACCGCTACGAGCTCCTGGACGTGACCGCGGCCGATCCGGGCGCCGCGGGCGGCGACGCGTAAGCGGGAACGCTGTGAAGGGGCGGTGACGCGGGCGCGCGTCGCCGCCCCTTCGTGTGTCCGGGGCCGCTGGGCTCAGTTCTCCCAGATCTTGAAGGCGCGCACCTGATACGGGGACCGGGGCGTCCAGGTGCCCCCGCCCGGGTACGTCTCGAACTCCCCGGTCTCCGCGCACTCGGCGGACTGGTAGGTGGTGACGGGCCGCCCGGTGCGGTTGGCGAGGGACTGGGCGTCGCCGCCCTTCGGCAGGGGGACACAGCTCTCGATGTCGGTGTCGGAGAGCTCGAAGGTGTGGCGGGCCCCGGTGAAGTCGGGCTTCTTCCAGAGGCAGAGCCTGCCCGCCTCACAGGCGCCGAGAGCGACGCCCGGGGACCGCTCGGGGGCGGCGGCCGCCCGGTCGTGAGCCAGGGCCTGGGGAACGAGTGCGGAGACGGCCAGGGCGGCCGCGAGAACGGCCGTACGCGTCAGGTTCGTACGCGTGGGATGCGTACGCGTGGGATTCGTACGCGTGGGATTCGTACGCGTGGGATTCGTACGCGTGAGGTTCGTGCGCTTGAGGTTCGTGCGCATGGTGGATCAACCCCCGTGGTTGGTCGGTGACGTGCTTCCGACGCTCACTCTGCGTCACCGCACCGGAGATGCGGAAGAGAGGCCGGGCCGCTCCACCCTGATAGGCGACAGCCCCGCCGAAAGGATTCGGCGGGGCTGTGACCTGCGCTGTGTTGACGATCCGTGTCGTCGTGCGGGGCGCGTCAGATGTGACCGACCCCGGCACCCGCCTCGGCGTTGTCGCCGCGCTTGGTGAGGGTGGCAACCAGGGCGGCGACGACCGCGACACTGCCCGCGACGGTGAAGGCCAGGCCCATACCGGACATGAAGGTGTCGTGGATGACCCCTCCGATGCGGTCGACGATGTCCGGCGTCATACCGGGAGCCTTGGAGAGCGCCTCGGTCGGGACCATGCCGAACTCGGCGGCCTCCTCCAGCTTCGGGTCGGGTGCGCCGGGCAGGCCCGCGCCCGCCCAGTTGTCCGCGAAGTCGGCGCTGACCTTGGAGGACATGACCGCGCCGAGGACGGCGGTGCCGAGCGCGCCGCCGACCTGCATGGCGGCCTGCTGGAGACCGCCGGCCACGCCGGACAGCTCCATGGGCGCGTTGCCGACGATGACCTCGGTGGCGCCGACCATGACCGGGGCGAGCCCGCAGCCGAGCAGGGCGAACCAGAGCGACATCGCGAAGGTGCCGGTGGATTCGGTGAGCGTGGTCATGCCGAACATCGCGGTGGCCGTGCAGACCATGCCGCCGACCAGCGGGACGCGCGGGCCGAACTTGGTGATCAGCAGGCCGGCGACCGGCGAGGCGACGATCATCATGGCGGTCAGCGGCAGCAGGTGCAGACCGCTGTCGACCGGGCTGAGGCCGTGGACGCCCTGGAGGAAGAACGTCACGAAGAAGAGGCCGCCCATGAAGGCGAAGGCCATCAGGGTCATGAGCACGACGCCGGCCGTCAACGGGATGGAACGGAACATCCCCAGCGGGACGAGCGGCTCGCGGACCCTGGTCTCCCAGAGGCCGAAGATGATGAAGAGCGCGATGGCGGAGGCCAGCCAGGCCCACGTCCGCCCGTCGCCCCAGCCCCAGGACTCACCGGCCTTGATGATGCCCCAGATGAGGGCGAACATCGCGCCCGAGAGCAGCACGATGCCGGGAATGTCGAAGGAGCGCGGCGCGTTGGCGGCGCGGTGGTCCTTGAGGATCACCAGGCCGAAGGCGAGCGCCACGATGCCGACCGGCACGTTGATGAAGAAGACCGACTGCCAGCTGACGTGCTCGACGAGCAGACCGCCGACGATCGGACCGCCCGCGGTGGAGGCTCCGATCACCATGCCCCAGATGCCGATCGCCATGTTCAGCTTCTCGGCGGGGAAGGTGGCGCGCAGCAGGCCGAGCGCGGCCGGCATCAGCAGGGCGCCGAAGAGGCCCTGGAGCACGCGGAAGAGAACGACGAGGCCGATCTCCTTGGAGAAACCGATGGCGGCGGACGAGGCGGCGAAGCCGGCGATGCCGATGAGGAAGGTCTGCCGGTGGCCGAAGCGGTCACCCAGCTTGCCCGCGGTGATGAGAGCCACCGCGAGGGCGAGCAGATAGCCGTTGGTGATCCACTGGACGTCGGCGAGCGTGGCGCCGAGGTCCTTCTGGATGGCGGGGTTCGCGATGGCGACGATGGTGCCGTCGAGGGCGACCATCATCACGCCGATGGCGACGGCGAAGAGGGTCAGCCAGGGGTGGCCGCGAAGCCCCTTGACCGGGGCGGGTCCTGCGTTGTCTTCGGGCTCCCGCGGCGCCTTCTCGACGGTGGTCTGACTAGTCATACGGGGAGACTAGTGACAGCCTCTGACAGTTGACAAACCAATTCACAAGTCAGTAACTGTCACGTAGCTCACACGTTGCTCGCAGGTATGCTGAGCTGGACAAACACGGGAAAAGAGGGACCGGTACGTGACCGACGGGCAGACAGTCGAGCCCCGACCCGGACTGCGTGAACGCAAGAAACAGCGCACCCGCGACGCCTTGTTGCGCGCCGCCCTCGAACTGTTCACCACCCAGGGGTACGAACGCACCACCGTCGACGAGATCGTCGACGCCGTCGAGGTCTCCCAGCGCACCTTCTTCCGCTACTTCGCGAGCAAGGAGGAGACCACCTTCGCCGTGCAGGAGATGGTCGAGTCCCGTTTCATCGAGGAGCTGCGCCGGCGCCCCGCGCACGAAGCACCCTTCGAGGCCATGCGCCGGGCGGTGCTGTGCGCGTGGAACAGCATCGGCGAGGCGATCGAGGAGGTCATCACCGTCGACCTCCATATGCGGACCTACCAGATGATCGAGTCGACCCCCTCCCTGCTCGCCGCCCATATGCGGCGCGGCATCGCCCTGGAGAACCAGATCGCCCGGCTGATCGCGGAGCGCGAGGGGCTGGACGTGGAGCGGGACCCCCGCCCGCGGGTGGCCGTCGCCGCGTTCTCCGGGGTGATGCGGGTGACCGGCCAGCTGTGGGGGAAAGGCGTCGATCCGAGCGTGGAGGCGCTGCGCGATCTGACCGAGGAGTATCTCGACCAGCTCGTCCCGGCCCTCGCCCGCGACTGGCGCCAGAGCTAGCGCGGCCCCGGCGTCGAGGCCGGCCGGTCCCGCCGGTCACCGGTAGCACAGCCACGAGGCCGTCGTGACCCTCCGTGAGAAATCCGGGGTGAATCCTTCCCGGACGGGTGATGTACCTCACCTGAATCACGGTCGTCGGCGCGCGTCTCCTAGGGTGTGGCGCAGTGACTTCCTTCGACACCTCCCCCACGTTGACCGTATGGCGCGCGCTGCTCGCCGTAGCGGTGGTGTTCGTGATGCTGGCGACGACGGGCTGGAGCGCCGTACGCGATCAGCAGGCCGGCGGCCCGCGCGAGCTGGCGCTCGCCGCCTGGGCGCGGGACCGGATAGCGGGCCATTCGCTGCCGGAGGCCGACGCTCCGGCCTATCGGCTGGCCCACTTCTTCGCCACCCTCACCTCGGGCCAGCGGTTCGCGCTCGCGGACAAGTACCCCTCGGTGGTGGGGAACCTGAACGGCGCGCCGGTCACCCTGCGCTACCACGCCAACCGGGTGGCGCTCAGACAGGCCGTGGCGGTGGAGCAGGTACGGGCGCACGACGAGAAGCTGTCACCGGACGGGCGCGAGGAGGCGCGGGCCCGCCTCGACCGGTTCCGTTCGCTGCTCCAGGGCGACCGGCGGATCCTGGCCTTCGATCCGTCCGGGAAGGGCCGGGCGGCCGAGGTGTTCGGCGATCTCGACCGGGCCGCCCGGGTCTCCGTCGTCGTCCCGGGCGTCGACACCCATCTGCTGACCCTGGAGCGCAGCAAGCGCAGATACGCGGCCCCCGTCGGGATGGCCGAGTCCCTGTACGGGGCGGAGCGCTCGGCCTCCCCGGGCACGCGCACGGCGGTCATCGCGTGGGCCGACTACACCGCCCCGGCCGGTCTCGGCATGGACGCGGCGCTGGGCGGACTCGCGGCGGACGGCGCGGTGCGGCTGAACGCGATGGTCGGCGCGCTGCCCGGCACCTCGAAGGTCTCGCTGTTCTGCCACAGCTACGGCTCCGTGGTGTGCGGGGTGGCCGCGCACCGGGCCCCCGACCGGGTGGCCGACATCGCGGTCGCGGGCAGCCCCGGTATGCGGGCCGCCAGCGCCCGGCAGCTGGAGACCGGCGCCCGGATCTGGGCGACGCGGGACGGGGACGACTGGATCGGGGGCGTACCGCACATGGAGTTCGGCGGGATCGGTCACGGGGCCGACCCGGTCGACCCGGCGTTCGGTGCGCGGATCGTCTCGGCGGCCGGGGCCGCCGGGCACAGCGGCTACTTCGAACCGGGCACCGAGAGCCTCGACAACTTCGCCGCGATCGGCGTCGGAGCGTACGAATCGGTCAACTGCGCGAGCGCCGACAGCACATGCCACAGCGGTATTTCCGGCGAGCGGGACGGCTGACGCGCGTAGAGGACCGTACCGGGCCGAAAAATTGGGACGTACTTCGAGGGGGGACGTGCGGGACTGTGCCGCATACGATGAGGCACATGGGTGATGTGCTGGCCGGAATTCATGCCACCTGGGAGTTCGACACCGACTCCGTGCTCATCCGCTTCGAACGGGGCATCCGCACACCGAAGCTCTTCCAGAGCCTGCGGGAACGCCGCATCCCGTATGCGGCGCTGTCGTCGGTGACGCTGACCCCCGGGAAGCGGGGCACGGTAGTTCTGCGTGCCGAGCCGAGGGCGGGTGCCGATCCTCTGGTGGAGGCTGCCTCCGGGCAGCTCAAGGAGGGGTGCGACCCCTATCGCCTGGTGCTTCCGGCGGAGCGGGAGGTGCTCGCCGAGTACTACGCGGACGAGCTGCGGGCCCTGCTCGACCCGGCGTCCGACGAGCCCGCCGACCGCTTCCTGGTACCGGCCCCCGAGGCCCCGATGAACTTCAAGGCGTACGACGGCCGGGCCGGCTTCGACGGCGAACGGGTCTCCTTCCGGTGGTCCTGGACCGGGGCGTCCAGCGCCAAGTGGAAGGCCGGCGACCAGACCTTCAAAGTGAGCGAGTTGGCCGGAATCGTATGGCGCTCGCCCGAGGCGCTCGACGGCTACCTGCGGCTGGTGCCCCGCGCGGCGGCCCCGGTCGACCACCGCACCGGCGGCAGCCTGGGCGATCTGCACGGCCCCGGCGGCTCCGGAAACGCGGACGGCGCGAGTGTCGACGGGGTGCCCGTGGCGGCTCCGGTCACCCGCGCCGCGGACCAGGACCCGGCCGCCGTGCTGTTCGGCCTGGGGTACGGGCCGGTGCACGAGTCGCTGCCCTTCGCCGCCGCCGTCCTGGAATCCGTACGCCGCACCCAGCCCGCGCCCGCGGCCTCCGCCCCGGTCCTGGTGAACGCCGGGCGGCGCGATCCCGCGGACATCGCCGAGCGGATACATCACCTCGGCGAGCTGCACCGGGCCGGACTGGTGACGGACGCCGAGTACACCGCGAAGAAGGCCCAGCTGCTCGCGGAGCTGTGACCGGGGCAGGGCCTGCCGCCGCGTACGCCGGGCCTGGCCGGGCCGTGACCGTACGCCGCTCGCCGAGTCGTGGACGTACGCCGGGCCGTGACCGTACGCCGCTCGCCGGGCCGTGGACGTACACCGGGCCGTGACCGTACGCAGCTCGCCGGGCAGTGACCGTACGCCGGGCCGCGACCCCGTACCGGAGTATGAGGCGATCCCGCCGGGTCGGAACCCCGGTATGACGCTCCAGGGTCCTTCGCCTGCCTAGGCTGGCCGGGCCATGGCCACTTCCTCCTCCCCCTCCCCCGCCGGGCCCCCGCCGCCCGCCGACGGTCTGCTGAGCGCCGCCCGCCGCAATCTGCGCGAGCTGGCCCACGGGCTGTCCCACGCGTCCCATCCGTCCACCCCGCTGCTGGCCGACGCGCCGAAACAGTGGCAGCGGCTGCTGCCGTACGTCGTGGTGCTCGCCCTGGCCGCGACCTTCATCCCGGTCACCATCACCGTCCTGGCCTCGCAGTACGGGGTGCCGGGCGCGCTGGCCGGGGCGCTCGGGGTGGCCCAGGCGGCCCCGCTGCTGATGCTCGCCCACCGGCCCCTCCAGGCGTGGTGGATCGTCTTCCCGGCCGACATCGTGAGCGCGCTGGTGCTGCTGGCCCACGACGCCGGGCGGCACGACACCTGGCCGTGGCCCTCGCCGACCCTGGTCGCCTACCTCTTCCTGCTGCTGGCCCTCGGCCTGCGCGAAACCCGGCGGACCGTCGTCGCGGTGTGGGCGGCGACGGCCACGGCCGGGGCGGTCCTGCATCTGATCGCGCCGGCGGACCGCGCCACCGGCAGCGCTCTGCTGCTGCCGATCCTCGGCGCGGTGGTCCTGGTGATCGGCGCGGCGGTACGGGAGCGGGGCGAGGCGACCCGGCGGCTGGCCGAGCAGGAGACGATCAGCGAGGCGGAGCGGGCGCAGCGCACACTGCTGGAGGAGCGGACGCGGATCGCCCGTGAGCTGCACGACGTGGTCGCGCACCACATGTCGGTGATCACCGTGCAGGCGGACTCCGCGCCGTACCGGATCTCCGGTCTCTCGGAGCCCGCGCGGGAGGAGTTCGCCTCCATCGCGGCTGCCGCGCGGGAGTCGCTCGGCGAGATGCGGCGGCTGCTGTCGGTGCTGCGCAGCGACGGCACCGAGGGCGACCGGGCCCCGCAGCCGGGCCTGGACCGGCTCCAGCAGCTGGTGGAGGCGACGGTACGGGCCGGGCTGCCGGTGGAGCTGTCGCTGGCCGCGGATCTGGGCGAGGTGCCGTCGGCGGTGGACCTGTCGGCGTACCGGATCGTGCAGGAGGCGCTGGCCAATGTGGTGCGGCACGCGCCGGGGGCGCGCACCCAGGTCTCGGTCCGGGCGTCCGCGGGCCATCTGCACGTGCTGGTGGTCAACGGGCCCGCACCGAAGCCCGCTTCACCGCTGGAGAGCGCCGGGACCGGGCACGGGCTGGTGGGGATGCGCGAGCGCGTACGGTTGACCGGCGGCACGCTGGACACCGGTCCGCTGCCCGACGGCGGCTTCCGGGTGGCTGCCCGGATGCCGCTGCCCCCGGCCCGCCCCCGGCCGGTTCCCCGTCCGACTCCCCTTCCGTACAACCTTCTCCGGAGGATCTGTGACCATCCGCGTGATCATCGTCGACGACCAGGCCATGGTGCGGGCCGGGTTCGCGGCGCTGCTGGCGGCGCAGAGCGACATCGACGTGGTGGGCGAGGCGGCGGACGGCCGCCAGGGCGTGGACGTCAGTCGCCACCAGCATCCCGACGTGGTCCTGATGGATGTGCGGATGCCCGAGATGGACGGACTGGCGGCCGCCCGCGAGCTGTTGAACCCGCCGGTGGGGGTGGTGCACCGGCCGAAGGTCCTGATGCTGACGACGTTCGACGTGGACGACTACGTGTACGAGGCGCTGCGCGCCGGGGCGTCCGGGTTCCTGCTGAAGGACGCGCCGCCCGCCGATCTGATCGCGGCGGTACGGGTGGTGGCGGCCGGGGACGCGCTGCTCGCGCCCTCGGTGACCCGGCGGCTGATCGCGGACTTCGCGGCGCAGCGGCCCGCCGGGGCGACACGCACCGGACAGGCGCTCCGGCTGAACGCGCTGACCCCGCGCGAGAGCGAGGTGCTGGAGCTGATCGCCCGGGGTCTTTCGAACCAGGAGATCGCGGGGCGGCTCGTGCTGGCCGAGCAGACCGTCAAGACGCACATCGGGCGGGTGCTGGCCAAGCTGGACCTGCGGGACCGGGCGCAGGCGGTGATCTTCGCGTACGAGTCGGGTCTGGTGACGCCGGGGGACGCGGGGGCGTAGCCGTACAGGGTTCCCGACCCGCCCGGCCGTACGGGCTCCTCCTCCACCCCCTACCCCGGTATCACCCCGCAGTTGGCTCCCCGGTGTGACGTCGCGTCACCCGTTCTCTTCCTACCTTCCTCCCGGTCGCACCGGACGGTGCGCATCCGGAGAGGGAGGGCACGATGCGCCGATACGCGAGAACCCTGGTCGCGTTCGCACTGGCCACGAGCGTGGTGGCAGGGACCACCGGCTGGGTTTCGGGGGATGCGCAGCAGGCGCTGACCGAGCCGCCGCCGGGCAGTGCGCAGTGGCGGGCGGACCGTGTGCTGGGCACGGAGCTGCCCGATCCGGAGCGCGCCACGCCGGCCGAAGTGGCGCTTTTCTTCGCCGGGTTGAGCACCGCCGAACAGCAACTGCTGCTGGTGCGTCATCCGTCCGTCGTCGGCAATCTCGACGGGGCTCCGCTGGAACTGCGCTACCGCGCCAACTCCCTTGCCCTGGCAGCCGAGGACGACCCCCGCTACCGTTCGCTCGCCGCTCCCGGCCGGCGGATCCTCGCGTTCGACCCGCGCGGACGGGGCCAGGTCGCCGAGGTCTTCGGGGATCTGCGCACCGCGCGGCGGGTCTCCGTGGTGGTGCCCGGGTCCGACAACGACGCCGGGACCTTCGACCGGAAGGTCGCCGCGCACGGGGCCCCGCCCGGGATGGCCAGGACCCTGCACACGGCGGCCGGTCCGGGGACGGCCGTCGTCGCCTGGGTCGGGTACACGACCCCGGTGGGCGTCGGCATCGACGCGGCCACCGGCAGCCTCGCGGAGGCGGGCGCCGGGCGGCTGACCCGGTTCGCGGAGGGCCTGACAGCCGACGGGCTGCCCCGGCCCGCCGTGTTCTGCCACAGCTACGGCTCCGTCGTCTGCGGGATCGCCGCACACCGTCTCCCCGCCACCGACCTGGTGGTCCTCGGCTCCCCCGGTATGCGGGCGGACGATGCCGCGGGGCTGCGGACGAAGGCGCGGGTGTGGGCGGCGAAGGACCCGACCGACTGGATCGACAACGTGCCGAACGTGCGCTTCGCGGGCCTCGGCCACGGCACGGACCCGGCCGACCCGGCGTTCGGCGCCCGCCGCGTACCGGCGAACGAGGCCCGGGGCCATGCCGGTTACTTCGCGCCGGGCACGGATTCGCTGCGGGCCTTCGCCGCCATCGCGCGGGGCACGGGCACGGCCACGCCGGAAGGGGCCGAGCCGCCGGGCGACGCACAGACGCTCCAGGGCTCGCACGCCCTGGCGCACGCGCCGGTCCTGGAAGGGGTCGTCCGATGAACGCCGTACGGGAGAACGCGCGGCACCTCGCCGCCCGTGTCGACGCCGCCACCCCCGCCCACCGCGACCGGGCTGTCGACGGCCTGCGCGCCCTGGCCCTGCTCGCCGTGCCGCTCGGTCACTGGATGCTCGGCGGGTTCCGGCTGGATGCCGAGGGCCTGCACAACGCGAGCCCGCTGGCCACGTTCGGCGCGCTCGCCCCCGCGAGCTGGGTGCTCCAGATGCTGGGGATCTTCTTCCTGGTCGGCGGGTACGCCTCGGTCCTCTCCTACCGCCGCCGGGCCTCGACGACGGCCGCCTGGCTGGGCGGCCGGCTGGCCCGGCTCGGCCGGCCGGTCCTCGGGGTGAGTGCCGTGTGGGCGGTGCTGCTCACGGTGCTCTCCGCGCTGGGCGTGCCCGGCGACACCCTGCGTACGGGGTCGACGCTGGTGATCCAGCCGCTCTGGTTCGTCGGGGTGTACACCGTGGTCACGGCCCTCACCCCGGTCTGCGTCACCCTGGCGCGGAGGCTCGGCGGCTGGGCGGCGCTGCCGCTGCTGGTCTCCGTCGCCGTCGTGGACTTCCTGCGCTACGGGCCGTTCGCGGAGGCCGTGCCGTCCTGGCTGAGCGTGCTCAACGTCCTGCCCGGCTGGCTGTTCGCGTATCAGCTCGGTGTGTCCTGGGGCGAGGGGCGGATCGGGAAGCGCGGGGCCCGGCTGCTGCTGGCCGGCGGCGGGGCGCTGTTCGCCGTGCTGCTGCTGGTCTTCCACTACCCGGCGTCGATGGTCGGGGTGCCTGGCGAGGCCCGGACGAACTCGCATCCGCCGTCGCTGCTGGTGGTGGCGTTGGCGGCGGCCCAGAGCGGGGCGGCGATCCTGCTGCGCGACCGGCTCGGGCGGCTGCTGCGCAGGCCGCTGCTCTGGGCGCCGGTCGTGGTGGTCAACCTGTCCGCGATGACGATCCTGTGCTGGCACCAGACCGCGATGCTGGCCGCCGCCGTACCGGCCTCGCTCGCGGGGGCGGGGGGCACCGCGGTGGCGGGCCTGACGACGGCGCCGGACACGGTGGGCTGGATCCTCGCCCGGGCCGCGTGGCTGCCGGTGTTCGCCGGGCTGCTGGTGCTGATCGCCCGGTACGCGCGCCGCTTCGAGGCCCCCTGGGGAGCGGGCACCCGCGCCGCGAACGCCCGCCGCGCGCTGGCGGGGCTGCTCGCGGCGGGGTTCGCTGTGTTCGCGCTGGGGCTGGCGTGAGGGGCCGGGGGCTGCCCGGCGCGTGGCTCAGCCGCCATGAACGTCATGAACCGGGCGATCACCGCGTACGCCTCCGGGCTAGGGGGTGTCTGACAATTCGGCGCGGACCAGCGGGCGGCGTCAGGTGCGGTGCATCGCAAGGCGCCGGAGAGTCCTCGTAGCGGAGCTACTAGGGCTTTTCGGCAACGCCGCGAGGTGCCGTGCCGGGCGTCGCCCGCCCGCGCGGAATGGTCAGACACCCCCTAGGCCTCCCGCGCCGCCGACGTACTGCTCATGTCCGGGTAGCGGTCGCCCGCCACCCGCCCCGCGATCGGCTCCAGCGCGGCCAGTTCGTCCGCCGTCAGGGTCAGCCGGGTCGCCGCGACGTTCTCCAGGAGGCGGCCGCGCTTGCGGGTGCCGGGGATCGGGACCACGTTCAGGCGATGGACCCCGGCGCGCTGCTGGACCCAGGTGAGGGCCACCTGCGCGGCCGTCACCCCGTGCGCGGCGGCGATCTTGTGGACGGGCTCCAGGAGGGCCGCGTTCGTCCGGGCGTTGTCACCGGTGAACCGGGGCTGGTTCTTGCGGAAGTCGCCCTCGGCCAGCTCCTTGCCCGCGTCGGTGAAGGCCCCGGTGAGGAAGCCCCGGCCGAGCGGGGAGTACGGGACGAGCGTGACGCCCAGCTCCGCCGCCGCGCCGACGGCGCTCTTCTCGACGTCCCGGCTGAAGAGGGACCACTCCGACTGGAGGGCGGCGATCGGGTGCACGGCGTACGCCTCGCGCAGTTCGGGGCCGGTGACCTCGCTCAGCCCGAGCTGCTTGACCTTGCCCTGGCGGACCAGCTCCGCCAGGGCGCCGACCGATTCGGCGAGCGGGACGGCCGGGTCGCGGCGGTGCATGTAGTAGAGGTCGATGACGTCGGTGTTCAGCCGGCGCAGGCTCGCCTCGACGGCGGTACGGATGTACGCGGGGTCGTTGCTGATGCCCCGGTAGTGGGGGTCGTCGGTGCGGACGAGGGCGAACTTGGTGGCGAGGGTGATCTCGTCCCGGTGGGCCCCGACGAACGGGGCGAGGAACTCCTCGTTGGCCCCGCGCCCGTAGGCGTCGGCGGTGTCGAGGAGCGTGACGCCGGCCTCCAGGGCCGCGTCGAGGGTGTCACGGGCGGCGCGTTCGTCGGTGTCGCCGTAGAACTCGCTCATGCCCATGCAGCCGAGGCCCTGGACGCCGACCCGCGGTCCGCCCGCTCCCAGCTCCACGGTGGCGATCTTGTCAACAGTCATCAGGCGCTGTGCCTTTCCGGCGCCCGGCGGGCGCCCGCATAGAACTCGATCTTGTGGTCGAGGACCGCGAGGGTGTCGTGGAGCTCCGCGATCCGCGAGATCACATCGCGGCGGGTCGACTCCAGCAGCTCCTGCCGTGCCTCGAAGGTGGACTCCCCTCGCGCAGCAGCTCCGCGTACCGCACCATGTCGGCGACCGGCATCCCGGTCAGCCGCAGCTTGCCGACGAAGGCCAGCCAGTCGAGGTCGCGGTTGCTGAAGCGGCGCTGACCGGTGTGCGAGCGGTCGACGTGGGGCATGAGCCCGATGCGCTCGTACCAGCGCAGGGTGTGCGCGGTGAGCCCGGTGAAGGCGACGACCTCGCTGATCGAGTAGCTGTCCTGGCCCGCGGGGCGGGGGTGCTGCGTCATGTGATCCACGCTAGATCCTTGGAGTGCACTCGAAGCAAGCGGAACCGGCGTCGTCTTCCCGGACCCCGCCGACCCCGCACATCCGGTTTGTCCGAGATGAAGGATTGTTCATCCTGGCTTCATGTTCGTACCGCCCGGGACCGTCAGGGTGAACGCATGGCTTTCTCACCTCGTCTGGCGGCCCTGGCAGCCGTCGTCGCCGTGCCGCTGGGCATAGCGGCCACCAGCTATGCCATGACCGACACCTCGGAGGCGCCGAAGGTGCCCCCACCGTCCAGCTGGAGGAGAGCCCGCGCGGCACACCGTCGCCGGGCCGCGACGCGCCGCCGAGCGGTGCCGCCTCTCCGAGCGGCTTCCCGACGCCGAGCGGTTCCGCCACCCCGACCCGTACCCCGGACAGCTCGGTCGTCCCGGGCCCCTCCGCGGCCGACGACGATGACGACGACTTCGGTGATGACGGTTAGCCGGTCGCCCCTGGGGTTCCCGAGGATCTCCGCCCGCGTCCGGATCCTGCTGTGGCTGCTGGTCGTGATGGCGGTCGCGCTGGGCGCGGTCGCCGTCACCGTGCGCTCGATCCTCCAGCGGGACGTGGACCACCGCATCAGCCAGCTGCTCACGCAGGAGACCGGGGAGTTCGCGAACTTCGTGCCGCAGGGGGTGGACCCGGACACCGGCGGCCGGTTCGACACCGCCGACCGGCTGCTCCGCATCTATCTGCAACGCCAGTACGCCGACCCGGACGAGGAGCTGCTGGGGCTGACCGGCCCGGCCGGCGACCGGCCCGACGTCATCCGGCAGCGCCGCGATCTGCCACCGGACACCGCCCTGTGGCAGGACACCGCATCGCTCACCCGGATCCGCGCCGCCAAGGACTCCTTCGGCACGCTGGAGCGCCCGCAGGGTGAACTGCGCTGGGCGAAGGTCGAGATCGGCCCGTCGGCCGGGGGCAGCCCGGGGCGTTCGTCGTCGCCTTCCACCCGGAGCGCGAACGGGACGTCGCCGACAAGACGTTCTGGATGCTGCTCGCCCTGTCCGGGGTAGCCCTGCTGATGACGACCGGGATCGGCTGGGCCGTCGCCGGACGCATCCTCGCTCCCGTCCGGCTCGTGCGGACGACGGCGGCGGAGCTGACCGAGCAGGATCTGACCCGGCGGATCCCCGTGGAAGGCCGGGACGACATCGCGGCCCTCGCCGAGACGTTCAACGCGATGCTGGACCGTCTTGAGCGGGCGTTCGCCGCGCAGCGGGTCTTCGTCGACGACGCCGGGCACGAGCTGCGCACCCCGATCACCATCGTCCGGGGCCATCTGGAGCTGATGGGCGACGATCCGGCGGACCGGGAGGAGACGGTGCGGCTGGTCACGGACGAGCTGGACCGGATGAGCCGGATCGTGGAGGACCTGCTGCTGCTCGCGGGGGCCGAGCGCCCCGACTTCGTGCGCCCGGAGCCCGTCCAGCTCGCGGAGCTGACCGCCGACGTGTTCGTGAAGGTGCGGACCCTCGGCGAGCGGGAGTGGCAGCTCGACGGGGTGGCGGACCGCGAAGTGCGGCTGGATCCGCAGCGGATGACACAGGCGATGGTCCAGCTCGCCCAGAACGCCGTCCAGCACACCGTGCCCGGCCAGCGCATCCGGATCGGCTCCCGGGCCGTCGACTCCCGGGCCGAGGGCGACCGTATCGAGCTGTACGTCGCCGACCACGGGCCCGGCATCCCGCCGGAGGACGCCGAGGTCATCTTCGAGCGGTTCCGCCGGGGCACGTCCCGGCGCGGGACCCGCACCAGCGGGGCCGGGCTCGGCCTCGCCATCGTCAAGGCCATCGCGGAGGGCCACCACGGCGGCGTCGAACTGCGCCGGACCGAGGGCGGCGGAGCCACCTTCGTACTCACGCTGGAGACCGATTCATGAACCGCATCCTGATCGCCGAGGACGAGGAGCGCATCGCCTCGTTCGTCCAGAAGGGCCTGCGCGCCAACGGCTTCACCACGGTCGTCGCCGAGGACGGTGACCTGGCGCTCGGCCACGCGCTGACCGGCGGGTTCGACCTGATGGTGCTCGACATCGGGCTGCCCGGCCGGGACGGTTTCACCGTGCTGCGGGAGCTGCGCGAGGCGCGCGTCACGCTGCCGGTGATCGTGCTCACCGCCCGCGACTCGGTCCGGGACACCGTGGCCGGACTGGAGGGCGGGGCCGACGACTGGATGACGAAGCCGTTCCGCTTCGAGGAGCTGCTCGCCCGGGTACGGCTGCGGCAGCGCACCGCCGCCCGCGCCCCCGAGGTCACCATGCTGCGCAGCGGCAGCCTCGCCCTGGACCTGCGGACGCGCCGGGCCCGCGCCGAGGACCGGACGGTGGATCTGACGGCGCGCGAGTTCGTCCTCCTGGAGATGTTCCTGCGCCACCCGGGCCAGGTGCTGTCGCGGGAGCAGATCCTGTCGCATGTGTGGGGGTACGACTTCGACCCCGGCTCCAACATCGTGGACGTGTATGTCCGCGCGCTGCGCCGGAAGTTGGGGGCGGAGCGGCTGGAGACGGTACGGGGCATGGGGTACCGGCTGCCTTAGCGGCCGGATCCCGGCGGGCGGCTGCCGGCTCCGAAGGCCTCCCGGCGCGTGACCGCCGGCCGGTCCGAGCCGGCGGCCCGGGCGGACCGCCGTCGGCCCATCAGGGCTCCGGGGAGATGAAAAGCCCTTCACGGGCGGCTCATCGACCGCTCACCCCGCCTTCAGAGGCTGTACAGCGTGCCTCTTCCTCTCCGGCAGACCGTCGGCCTCTGTGCCGTCCTCGGGCTCTGCGCTCTCCTCGCCGTCCCCGGCGCCGCCCCCGGCCTCAGCGCCGACGGGCGGCTCTCGCTCGCCGTCTTCGCCCTGGCCACCGCCGCCTGGATCGCCACCCCGGTGGACGACGCCTACATCGCGCTCGGCGCGGGCCTGGCGCTGACGGTGACGGGGGTGATCAGCAGCGAGACCCTCTTCGCGACCTTGGGCGACGAGACGGTGTGGCTGCTGATCTGCGCCTTCGTCCTGGCGGCCGCCGTGACCCGGACCGGGCTCGCGGGCCGGGCCGCCGTCTTCCTGGTCGGCGGGGCCAGGACCGTACGCCAGCTGGTGCACCTGACCACCGCCGGTCTCGTCGTCACCGCGTTCGCCGTGCCGGCCACGTCGGGGCGGGCCGCGCTCGCCCTCCCGGTGTTCCTGGCGCTGGCGGCCGCGCTCCGTGAGCGGACCCGCCTGGTCGTCATGCTGGCGCTGCTCTTCCCCACCGTCATCCTGCTGTCCGCCGTCGCGACGCTGATCGGGGCGGGCGCGCACCTGATCACGGTGGGGGTGCTGTGGGAGCAGACCGGGGAGCAGCTGAGCTTCGTCCAATGGCTGTTCCTCGGGCTGCCGTTGGCGGTCGTCTCGTCCCATCTCGCCGCCGAACTGGTGCTGTTGACGACGACCCGGCGGGCCGACCGGAAGGGTCCGGTCACGATCACGGCGGCGCAGATCCAGGAGCACTCCGAGACGGCCGTCGAAGGCCCGTTCTCCCCGGCGGAGTCCCGATGCCTGCTGCTCCTGGCGACGGTCGTCCTGCTGTGGTGCAGTGAGCCGTTGCACGGGGTGTCGCCCGCCGTGGTCGCGCTCATCGGCGCGCTGGTGGCGACCTCGCCCGCGCTGGGGACGGTCCGCTTCAAGGACGGTCTGCGGACGGTCCCCTGGCCGCTGCTGCTGTTCATGGCCGCCACGATGGCGATGGGCCTCGCGCTCTCCGACTCGGGTGCGGCCGACTGGCTGGTGGGGTGGATACCCCTGGGGGCGTCCACGCCCCCGTGGTTGTTCCTGGCCGGAGTGGTCGTCGTCAGCACGGCCGCCCATCTGGCGCTCCAGTCGCGCTCCGCCCGGTCCTCCGTCCTCGTCCCGCTGGTGGTCGCGGCAGCGGTCGGGGCCGGGGTCAACCCGGTCACGGCGGCGCTGGCGTCCACGGCCGCCGCCGGTTTCTGCCACACCCTGCCGTCCTCGGCCAAGCCGGTCGCGCTCTTCGCGGACGTGCCCGGCACCCCGACGTACACCCCGCGCGACCTGCTGCGGCTGTCCGCCTTCCTCGCGCCGCTCACGGCGGCCCTCGTTCTCGCCTTCGCCCTCGTCGTCTGGCCGCTGCTCGGCGTGCCCGTCCTCCTGGAGACCCAGCCATGACCCGTCCGACCCGCCCCACCCACCGCATCGCCATCGCCCCCAGCGGTTTCAAGGAGTCCCTGTCGGCCGCCCGGGTCGCGGAGGCCATCGCCACGGGGGTACGCCGGGTGATTCCCGACGCCGAACTCGACCTCATTCCCCTCGTGGACGGCGGCGAGGGTACGGCGGAGGCGCTGGCCCTGGCGGGCGGCGGCCGGCTGGTCCCGGTCACCGCGACGGGCCCGGTGGGCGACCCGGTCGCCTCGCACTTCGCGCTGCTGGGCGGGTCCGGCCCGCTGACCGCCGTCGTGGAGATGGCGGCCGTCGCGGGCCTCGCCCTGGTCCCGCCGGACCGCCGCCACCCGGGCGCGACGACGACGTACGGGGTCGGCGAGCTGATCCGGGCGGCCCTGGACGCCGGGGCCCGGCGCATCCTCGTCGGCTGCGGCGACTCCGGTACGTCGGACGGGGGCGCGGGCGCGCTCCAGGCGCTCGGGGCCCGGCTGACCGACCGGCACGGCCGCGAACTCCGGCCGGGCGGCGGTTCGTTGCACGAGCTGGAGCACATCGACCCGTCCGGACTCGACCCGAGGCTGGCCGGCACCGAGCTGCTCGTGGCCTGCAACCCGTACAACGTGCTGTGCGGAAAGCGCGGCGTGGCCCGGGTGTTCGGGCCGCAGAAGGGGGCGACCCCGGCGGAGGTGGAGCTGCTCTCGGCGGGCCTGGAGCGGCTGGCCGCCGTCCTCACCCGGGACCTGGCCCCGGCGTTCGCCCCGGCGTCCGGCGCCACGGCCCTGGACCTGCGGACCGCCCCAGGCACGGGCGCGTCGGGCGGCCTGGGGGCGGGGCTCGCGTCCGTGGGCGCCCGGCTCCTGCCCCGGTACGACGTCCTCCTCGACGGCCTCGACCTGGACGCCCGCCTGGCCCGCGCCGACTTCGTGATCACGGCGGAGGGGGCGCTCGACCACCAGACCGTGCGCGGGAAGATCCCGGCGGAGGTGGCGCGCCGGGCGCAGGCGGCGGGGGTGCCGGTCCTGGTGCTGGCCGGAACGATCGGGCCGGGCGCGCAGGACGTACGGGCGGTGGGTGTGGACGCGTACAGCGCGATCCTGCCCGCGCCGATGACGCTGGTGGAGGCGATCGGCCGGAGCGGCGAGTTCCTGGCGGACGCGACGGAGCGGGCGATGCGGATCATGGCCCTGGGGACCCGGCTGGCGCCGGTGGCCGCGTAGTACGGGAAGGGTGCGAGGCTTCGGGCAGGCGGCCTCGGGCTTGCCCGGGCCGGGGCCGGCGATTCGCTCGCCCGGGCTTCCCGGGGAGGCAGGGGCCCGTGGGCCCGGCGGTGCGCGGCCGGGCTCCCGGGGCGCGGGCCCGGCTGCCGGGCGCGGCCGTTAGGCTCGGACGCATGGAGAGCCTGCGCATCATCGACACCTGGCCGGTCACGACGGCGGCGGCCGCCGTCGTGCGGGCGGACGGCACGGTCCTCGGCACGCACGGGCCGGCCGGCCACCGCTTCCCCCTCGCCTCGGTCACCAAGCCGCTCGCGGCCTACGCGGCGCTGGTGGCGTACGAGGAGGGGGCCGTCGAACTGGACGAGCCGGCCGGGCCCGAGGGCTCCACGGTGCGCCACCTGCTCGCCCACACCAGCGGGCTCGCCTTCGACGAGCACCGGGTGACGGCCCCGCCCGGCAACCGCCGCCTGTACTCCAACGCGGGCTTCGAGGTGCTGGGCGACCACATCGCGAAGGCGTCCGGAATCCCGTTCGCGGAGTATCTGCGCCAGGCGGTCCTGGAGCCGCTGTCCATGACGTCCACGAGCCTCGACGGTTCCCCCGCGCGCGACGGCGTCTCCACGGTCGCGGACCTGGTCCGCTTCGCCGCCGAGGTCCAGGCCCCCCGGCTGCTCGACCCGCGGACGGTCCTGGAGGCCCAGAGCGTCGTGCATCCGGGCCTCAAGGGCGTCCTGCCGGGCTACGGCCACCAGAGCCCGAACGACTGGGGTCTCGGCTTCGAGATCCGCGACTCCAAGTCCCCGCACTGGACGGGGAACACGTCCTCCCCGGCGACCTTCGGGCACTTCGGCCAGTCGGGCACCTTCCTGTGGATCGACCCGGTCGCGGGCGTCGCCTGCGTCGCGCTGACCGACCGCGCCTTCGGCCCGTGGGCGGCCGAGGCCTGGACCCCGTTCACGGACGCGGTTCTGGCCGAGCTGTCCTGAACCGGCTGCTCAACTCGCCGTTGCCGCCAGCAGCTTCTCGTAGCCGACCAGGCGCACGCAGGCCGTGACGCCCGCGATGGCCTGCTCCAGCTCCTCGGGGGTGGGGAAGCTGGGCGCGATCCGGATCACCGCGTCGTCCGGGTCCTGGCCGTGCGGGTGGGTGGCGCCCGCCGGGGTGAGGACGATGCCCGCGTCGGCGGCGCGGCGCACCACGTCGCGGGCGCAGCCGTCGAGGACCTTCAGGGTGATGAAGTAGCCGCCCTTGGGGTCCGTCCAGGTGGCGAGGCCGGTGGAGCCGAGTTCGGCTTCGAGGATGCGCAGGACGGCGTCGAACTTCGGGCGGAGCTTGGCGCGGTGGAGGTCCATGTGGGCGTGGACGCCCGCCTCGTCCTTGAGGAAGAGCGCGTGCCGCAGCTGGTTCACCTTGTCCGGGCCGATGGTGCGCTTGGCGAGGTTGCCGAGGAGCCAGGTGACGTTGTCGGGCGAGGCGCCGAAGAAGCCGACGCCGCTCCCGGCGAAGGTGATCTTCGAGGTGGAGCCGAAGACGAAGGCCCGGTCGGGGTGGCCGTGGCCGGCGCAGGCGGCGAGCACGTCGGCTGTCGCGACGCGGTCGTCGGTCAGGTGGTGGACGGCGTAGGCGTTGTCCCAGAAGATCCGGAAGTCCGGCGCGGCGGTGGGCATGGCGGCGAGCCGGTCGACGACCTCGTCGCTGTAGCAGACCCCGTCCGGGTTGCTGTACTTCGGGACGCACCAGATGCCCTTGACCGAGGCGTCCTCGGCGACCAGCCGCTCCACGGTGTCCATGTCCGGGCCCTGGTCCGTCATCGGGACGGGAATCATCTCGATGCCGAGCCGCTCGCACACGCCGAAGTGCCGGTCGTAGCCCGGTACGGGACAGAGGAAGGCGATCCGTTCCTGGTCCACCCAGCGGGAGGCGGCCCCCGGCAGCACGCTCAGCATCGCGTGCACCAGGCTGTCGTGCATCAGCTCCAGGCTGGAGTTGCCCGCGGCCACCAGCTGCTCCACGGGGACCTGGAGCGGGCCGCTGAAGATCTCGCGCAGCTCGCGCAGGCCGTGGAGGCCTCCGTAGTTGCGGGTGTCGACGGATTCGGCGCTGCGGTACGTCTCGCCGGGCAGGGCGAGCAGCGGTGCGGAGAGGTCGAGCTGGTCCGCGGCCGGCTTCCCGCGCGTGAGGTCGAGGGAGAGGCTCCGCTCCACCAGTTCGGCGTAGTCCCGCTGCGCGCGGTCTCGGTGGGCGGCCAGGGCTTCGGGGCCGGACACGATGGTGTTGATGACAGATCTCCTTCGCGGGCGAACGCACGGCGTACGGGCATAGGACGCCGCCTGCACCTTACGAAGGCGCCCCGCACCGCGAGGCCCCAGGGTCGGCGGCCCGCGACGAAACGGGTTGCCCGCGATCACACCGGGGCGAGCCACGGGGTGCGCTGCTAGATTCGTCCGCCATGCGATCACGAGAGTACGACCTCGAATTCCGGGAACAGGCCGCCCGCATACGCACCTGGGGTGTGGGCCTGCTGGTCCTGGCGGGCCTGCTCTGGAGCTGGTGCGCCGTTCTGCTGCTGACCGACTACGAGGTCGAGACGCGCGTCGGGAGCACGAAGGAGTGCGAGGCGCGGCTGTTCACGGAGAGCGGCACCGCCAACGAGGGTGTGTGGGCGCAGGATTACTGCGCGGACGAGCGCGACTGGCCCGAGGCGCTGGCCGTCCTGGGACTCTCCATCCCCGTGTCGCTCGTGGGCACCGCGCTGGTCACGACCGGCAGTGTGACCCGGCGGATGAGCGGGCACGCCCAGGCGATGCGCGAGCTGGACCGGCTGGCGGAGAGGCGTGAGAAGGAGTCCGGGCAGTCCCAGCGCTGATCGGCGGCTCCGGCACCGCCCCGGGAATTCGGTCGCGTCCCACGGGGTGAGCCGTTAGCTTCCCCCGGACGCCGGGGTTCGCCCGGGGCTCGACGACGAGGGGGCTGCGTATGAGCGGCGAGGGTCCGCGGACCGACCGGCTGGGCATTCTGCTGGAGCAGTTCGACCAGGCGCGGGAGATGGCCGAGGTCCGGCTGCACGGGCTCGGCGACGAGGAGTACCTCTGGGAGCCCGCCCCCGGCAGCTGGTCGATCCGGCGCCGCGAGGAGGCGGCGACGCCCCGGGCGTACGGTCCTGGCGCCTGGGTCGTCGACAAGGGGGCGCCGGAGATCCCGTCGAACGAGTACGCGGAAGTGGCACGGCAGGCGGCGGACGGGATGTCCGTGGCGAAGATCGCCGAGGACTGGAGCGTGAGCGTCGAACGGGTCGAGGAGGTCCTCGCGTTCACCGGTGAGCCGGAGCCCGACGTCGTCCCCATCACCACCATCGCGTGGCGGCTCGGGCATCTGCACTCCGACTTCGAGGGCCGCTGGGAGTGGACCTTCGGCGAGCGGCGACAGGACCCGCGTCTGCTGGTCGACTTCACCCCGTCCGCCTCGCTCGCGCTGGAACGGTTCTGGGCGACCCTCGACCGCCACCGCGCGAGCATCGGCGCGCTCACCGATGAGCAGCTCGACACGGTCGGCCTCTCGCAGTACCCGTACGGCTCCGATCCGGACGACGCGTACATCGGCACGCTGGCCAACGGCAATCTGGAGCTCATCCACCACATGGCCGAGATCGCGCTGCTGCGTGACCTGTGGCGGGCCCGCGGGGGCGTGTAGGCAGGCCCGGGCCTCAGCCCGCCAGCTCCCAGACCAGCAGCTCCGCCGGGCCCGCCACCGCAACCGCCGCCAGGCCCCGGGCGTCGGTGATCCGGGCGGCGTCTCCGGGGCCCAGTTCCTCGCCGTCGAGGCCGACACGGCCCCGCACCACGTGCACGTACAGGCGCACCGCGTCCGGGACCGCTGTGCGTTCGTCCTCGGTCAGGCGGCGGACGTGGAGCATCGCGCCCGCGCCGGGCAGGGCGTACGGGGTGGAGTCGGCGATACCGGGCACCACCGTGTACGAGGGTTCACCGCCCGGCTCCAGAGGGGCCAGCCACATCTGGAGGAAGGTCAAGGAGTCGGTGCCGTCGTTGCGTTCGACGTGGCGGACCCCGGAGGCGGCGCTCAGGTGGGCGACGTCCCCGGCCCGGACGACGGTGGAGTGACCGGCCGAATCGCGGTGGGTCAGCTCGCCCTCGACGACCCAGGTGACGATCTCCGTGTGGCTGTGCGGGTGCTCCTCGAACCCGGCGCCGGGGGCGAGGCGTTCCTCGTTGCAGGCCAGGATCGGGCCGAAGCGGAGGTTGTCCGGGTCGTAGAAGGGGCCGAAGGAGAGGGCGTGCCGGGTGTCGATCCCGGCGGCCTCGTCGCCGCCCCGGTAGCGGTCGTCGGACCGGTGCACGGATATCACCCGGCCACGGTAACCGGGGCCTCCGCGAGGTGTGCCGCTACCCGCCGGTACGGGGCAGCGTCGCCCCGCCCCACCGGTCCACCGGCCCGATAAGGCAGTCTTGTCCTCGTGCCCCGACCCGATCCTGAGCAGCCCCCGCCCACGACGCCCACCTGCATGCCGCGACCCTGAAACGGCTGGAGCAGTCCTCCGGCCGGCTGGCCGCGAACGCGATTGCCCGCATGGACGAATCGCTGCCGTGGTACCGGGCGATGCCGCCGGAGAACCGGTCCTGGATCGGCCTGGTCGCCCAGGCCGGTATCGCCGCGTTCACCGAGTGGTTCCGGCATCCCGAGACCCCGCAGGCGATCTCGACCGACGTGTTCGGCACCGCCCCGCGCGAACTGACCCGGGCCATCACCCTGCGGCAGACCGTGGAGATGGTGCGGACCACGATCGAGGTCATGGAGGCCGCGATCGAGGAGGTGGCAGCCCCCGGAGACGAGTCGCTGCTGCGGGAGGCGCTGCTCGTCTACGCGCGCGAGATCGCCTTCGCCACCGCCCAGGTCTACGCCCAGGCCGCCGAGGCCAGGGGCGCCTGGGACGCCCGTCTTGAATCGCTGGTGGTGAACGCGGTGCTCTCCGGCGAGGCCGACGAGGGTGCCGTGTCCCGGGCCTCCGCGCTCGGCTGGAACTCCCCCGAGCATGTCTGCGTCGTCCTCGGCACCGCGCCCGACGGCGACAGCGAGCTCACCGTGGAGGCGATCCGGCGCGCCGCCCGGCACGCCAAGCTCCAGGTCCTCACCGGGGTGCTCGGCAACCGGCTCGTCGTCATCGCGGGTGGCAGCGACAATCCGCTCCAGGTCGCGAAGGGCCTGATCGGGCCGTACGCGGCCGGGCCGGTCGTCGCGGGGCCCGTCGTGCCCGACCTGCTGGCCGCGACCCGGTCCGCGCAGGCGGCGGCGGCCGGGCTGAAGGCGTGCTCGGCGTGGCAGGACGCGCCGCGCCCGGTTCTGGCGGACGATCTCCTTCCGGAGCGCGCGATGGCCGGAGACCCGGCCGCGCGGGACCAGTTGGTGGAGGAGATCTACAGACCGCTGGAGGAGGCCGGTTCGGCTCTCCTGGAAACGCTGAGTGTCTACCTGGAGCAGGCGAGCAGTCTGGAAGGCGCCGCCCGGATGCTTTTTGTGCACCCCAACACCGTGCGCTACCGGCTGCGACGTGTGACCGACGTCACCGGATGGTCACCCTCCGACGTGCGCTCCGCGTTCACGCTGCGGATCGCCCTGATCCTGGGGCGCTTGGCCGCAGCGGATCCTCAGTCCTAGACTTTTGTTGGACTTCAACAATTCCCCCGACGGTTCTTCGTCCCTGTCCCCACGGGCGTGCGGAGCCGTCCACAAGAGAGAGTGTGAGGGTGCTCGTACTCGTCGCTCCCGGCCAAGGCGCTCAGACGCCCGGCTTCCTGACTCCCTGGCTCGACCTCCCCGGTGCCGCCGACCGCATCGCGGCCTGGTCCGACGCCATCGGGCTCGACCTTGCCCACTTCGGCACGAAGGCCGACGCGGACGAGATCCGCGACACGGCCGTGGCCCAGCCGCTCCTGGTGGCCGCCGGGCTGCTGTCGGCGGCCGCCCTGGACGCCGCGTCCCCCGACGTCGTCGCGGGCCACAGCGTCGGTGAGATCACCGCCGCCGCGCTCGCCGGTGTCATCGAGGACGAGGCCGCCCTGCGCTTCGTCCGGACCCGCGGGCTCGGCATGGCCGAGGCCGCCGCGGTCACCGAGACCGGGATGGCGGCCCTTCTCGGCGGCGACCCCGCCGTCACGGTCCCGCACCTGGAGAAGCTCGGGCTGACCCCGGCCAACGTCAACGGCGCCGGCCAGATCGTCGCCGCCGGCACCGCCGCCCAGCTCGCCGCCCTGGAGGGCGACAAGCCCGAGGGCGTGCGCCGGGTCGTAGCCCTGAAGGTGGCCGGCGCGTTCCACACGCACCACATGGCCCCGGCCGTGGAAAAGCTGCGCGCGGCGGTCGGCGACCTCACCGTCTCCGACCCGACCGTGCGCTACGTTTCCAACGCCGACGGCCACACCGTGGCCACCGGCACCGAGGTCATCGCCCGGCTGGTCGGGCAGGTCGCCAACCCGGTCCGCTGGGACCTGTGCATGGAGACCTTCCAGTCCCTGGGCGTCACCGCACTCGTCGAGCTGAGCCCCGGCGGCACCCTGACCGGGATCGCCAAGCGTGCGCTGCCCGGCGTGCGGACGCTCGCGCTCAAGACCCCCGACGACCTCGACGCGGCCCGCGCGCTCATCTCCGAGCACGCAGGCGTCTAAGGAGCGAGCATGTCGAAGATCAAGCCCAGCAAGGGCGCCCCGTACGCACGGATCCTCGGGGTCGGCGGCTACCGCCCGACCCGGGTCGTGCCGAACGAGGTGATCCTCGAGACGATCGACTCGTCCGACGAGTGGATCCGCTCCCGCTCCGGCATCGTCACCCGCCACTGGGCCTCCGAGGAGGAGACCGTGGCCGCGATGTCGATCGAGGCGTCCGGCAAGGCCATCGCCGACGCGGGGATCGACCCCGAGCAGATCGACGCGGTCGTCGTCTCGACCGTCTCGCACTTCAAGCAGACCCCGGCCGTCGCCACCGAGATCGCGCACCGGATCGGCGCGGGCAAGCCCGCCGCCTTCGACATCTCGGCCGGCTGTGCGGGCTTCGGCTACGGCCTCACCCTCGCCAAGGGCATGGTCGTCGAGGGCTCGGCGGAGTACGTCCTGGTGATCGGCGTCGAGCGGCTCAGCGACCTCACCGACCTGGAGGACCGCGCGACGGCCTTCCTGTTCGGTGACGGCGCGGGCGCGGTGGTCGTCGGCCCCTCCCAGGAGCCGGCCATCGGCCCGACCGTGTGGGGCTCCGAGGGCGACAAGTCCGAGACCATCAAGCAGACGGTCGGCTGGAACGAGTTCCGCCTCGGCGACGTCTCGCAGCTGCCGCTCGACTCGAAGGGCGAGGTCAAGTTCCCCGCCATCACGCAGGAGGGCCAGGCGGTCTTCCGCTGGGCCGTCTTCGAGATGGCGAAGGTCGCCCAGCAGGCGCTGGACGCGGCCGGGATCGCCCCGGAGGACCTGGACGTCTTCATCCCGCACCAGGCCAACATGCGGATCATCGACTCGATGGTGAAGACCCTGAAGCTGCCGGAGCACGTCACGGTCGCCCGTGACATCGAGTCCACCGGCAACACGTCCGCCGCCTCGATCCCGCTCGCCATGGAGCGGCTCCTGGCGACCGGTCAGGCGAAGAGCGGCGACACCGCGCTCGTCATCGGCTTCGGGGCGGGTCTCGTCTACGCCGCGACGGTCGTTACCCTCCCCTAGGCACACCGGACCTTTTGGGTCCGGATGCACGAACACCGAAGAAACCACCGAAGGAGCGCCAAGATGGCCGCCACGCAGGAAGAGATCGTCAAGGGTCTCGCCGAGATCGTCAACGAGATCGCCGGGATCCCGGAGGAGGACGTCCAGCTGGACAAGTCCTTCACCGACGACCTCGACGTCGACTCGCTGTCCATGGTCGAGGTCGTCGTCGCCGCCGAGGAGCGCTTCGACGTGAAGATCCCCGACGAGGACGTCAAGAACCTCAAGACGGTCGGCGACGCCGCCGACTACATCCTGAAGCACCAGGGCTGATCCCAGCCCGGCTGTGTCGCCACCCGGCGGTGGCGCCGCTGATTCACGACCCTCTACACGTGGAGAAGATTTTCCAGTGAACTCGACCAATCGCACCGTGGTCGTCACCGGTATCGGCGCAACCACTCCGCTGGGTGGCGACTCCGCATCGACCTGGGAAGGTCTGATGGCCGGCCGGTCCGGCGTCAAGCCTCTCGAAGGCGAGCGCTTCGCCGAACTGCCCGTCCGGATCGCCGCCCTCGCGGCCGTCGACCCGGGCGACGTCCTTCCCCGCCCGCTGGCCCGCAAGCTGGACCGCTCGGCGCAGTTCGCGCTGATCGCGGCCCGCGAGGCGTGGGCGGACGCGGGCTTCACCGCCAAGGCCGGCGAGGACGAGGCCATCGCCCCCGAGCGCCTCGGCTCGGTCATCGCCTCCGGTATCGGCGGCGTGATCACCCTGCTCGACCAGTACGACGTGCTGAAGGAGAAGGGCGTACGCCGCGTCTCCCCGCACACCGTGCCCATGCTCATGCCCAACGGCCCGGCGGCCAACGTCGGCCTGGAGGTCAACGCCCAGGCCGGTGTCCACACGCCCGTCTCGGCCTGCGCGTCCGGCGCGGAGGCCATCGGGTACGCCGTCGAGATGATCCGTACCGGCCGTGCCGACGTCGTCGTCGCCGGTGGCACCGAGGCGGCGATCCACCCGCTGCCGATCGCCGCGTTCGCCAACATGATGGCGATGTCCAAGAACAACGACGAGCCCGAGAAGGCCTCGCGTCCGTACGACACCGGCCGGGACGGCTTCGTCCTCGGCGAGGGTGCGGGCGTCGTCATCCTGGAGTCCGCCGAGCACGCCGCGAAGCGTGGCGCGAAGGTCTACTGCGAGGTGCTGGGCCAGGGTCTGTCGGCCGACGCCCACCACATCGCGCAGCCCGAGCCCACCGGGCGGGGCATCGCCGCCGCCATGCAGAACCTGCTGGACTCCAGCGACCTCAAGCCGTCCGAGGTGGTCCACCTCAACGCGCACGCCACGTCGACGCCGCAGGGTGACATCGCGGAGATCAAGGCGCTGCGGAAGGTGCTGGGCGACGACCTGGACCATGTCGCGATCTCCGCGACGAAGTCGATGACGGGTCATCTGCTGGGTGGTGCGGGCGGTATCGAGACGGTGGCGACCGTGCTCGCGCTGCACCACCGCATCGCACCGCCGACCATCAACGTCGACGATCTCGACGAGGCGGTCGAGGCGGACGTCGTGCGCGGTGAGCCCCGGGTGCTGCCCGAGGGGCCGATCGCGGCGATCAACAACTCGTTCGGGTTCGGTGGGCACAACGTGGTGCTGGCGTTCCGGTCCGTCTGACGCTCTACGCAGTGAAGCCCGCTTCCCGAGGTCCGGGAGGCGGGCTTCATCGTTCTTCGGGGCGCTGCCCCGTACCCCGCTCCTCAATCGCCGGAGGGGCTTGATCGGGCTACACCACCTGGTGCAGCCAGCGGACCGGCGCGCCCTCGCCCGCGTGGCGGAAGGACTCCAGCTCGTCGTCCCACGGCTTGCCGAGCAGGGAGGCGATCTCGGCCTCCAGGTCGCTCTCGCCGCGTACCGAACGCGCCAGCGCGGCCCGCAGCCGGTCCTCGGGGACCAGGATGTCGCCGTGCATACCGGTGACGGCGTGGAAGATGCCGAGGCCGGGAGTGGAGCTGTAGCGCTCGCCCTCGGCGGTGGGGCACGGTTCGGCGGTCACCTCGAAGCGCAGCAGGTCCCAGCCGCGCAGGGCGGAGGCGAGCTGCGAGGCGGTGCCTGCGCGGCCCTTCCAGGAGAATTCGGACCGCCAGGTGCCGGGCGCGGCCGGCTGTCTGATCCAGTCCAGCTGGACCCGCACACCGAGGACGCCCGCCACGGCCCACTCGACATGTGGGCACAGCGCGCGCGGTGCGGAGTGTACGTACAGGACTCCACGTGTCGTCACCGGAACCTCCCGTGTGGGACGAGGTACGCCTTCCCCAGCGGCCTCGCGTCCGTACCGCCTCTTTCCGGCCAGAGCCCGAGGTTGTCATCAGTAAACAGCATCGGGAGTTAATCTCCTGAAAAGGGACAGCATGTGACGTGACGTAATGTACCGGAGCCGTCCGTGTGTGCGGGCGGGCGGAACGCCACTGGTTCGACGGGGAAAAGCTACCGTGCGCCGGGGCCGTCCGTGTGACGTACCGTCGGTCTCAGGCCCCTGATGCGCCGGGTTTCACCCGGCAGGGCGCGCACGGCCCCGACCTGGGGATCATGCGCTTGCCGGGGGCATGTCCAGAGGCATACGCCAAAGGTTGACCGGAGGGGATCCGACCGATGCCGGAGCGTGCGACACGCCCACGGATGCGTACCGCTGCCGTCGCGCTGGCGGCGCTCTCGTCTCTCGGCGTCGCCGCGCTGGCCGGATGCTCCGGGGGCGGCCCGGAGGGCGGCGTGTCGCGGAACGCGCCGGCCGCCTCGCGCAGTGCCTCGCCGTCCCCTTCCCCCACCCCGGACTGGAATCCCCGGCCCGGCTCGATCGCGGCGGTCGGGGACTCGATCACCCGGGGTTTCGACGCGTGCTCGGTGCTGGCCGACTGCCCCGAGGTGTCGTGGGCGACCGGTACGGACGACACGGTGCGCAGTCTCGCGGTCCGGCTGCTCGGCGCGTCGAAGGCGGCGGACCGCAGCTGGAACCTCGCGGTGTCGGGGTCGCGGATGGTGCAGTTGCCCGAGCAGATGGCGCGGGCGGCGAAGGAGCGGCCGGAACTGGTCACCGTGATGACGGGCGCGAACGACGCGTGCCGGGACTCGGTGCGGCTGATGACGCCGGTGGCGGACTTCCGGGCGTCGTTCGAGGCGTCGATGCGGCAGCTGCGGGCGGGGGCGCCGAAGGCGCAGGTGTACGTCTCCAGCGTGCCGGATCTGAAGCGGCTCTGGTCGACGGGGCGGGTGAACGAGCTGGGCAAGAAGATCTGGGACCTCGGGATCTGTCAGTCGATGCTGGCCGAAGCGGACGATCTCGGGCCCGCCGCCGTGGCCCGGCGGGACGCGGTGCAGGACCGGGTGGTGGCGTTCAACGAGGTGCTGCGGGACGTGTGCGCGAAGGACCGTCACTGCCGGTACGACGGCGGGGCGGTGTTCGACTTCCGGTTCACCGGGGCGCAGCTCAGCCCGTGGGACTGGTTCCACCCGAGCCGCGACGGCCAGGCCCGGCTGGCGGAGATCGCCTACCGCAACGTCACGGCCGCGGAGCCGCCCGCGTAGGGTCGATGACCATGACCAGCGGCACGGACACGGACACGGCGGTACAGGCGGCGGACTTCGGCGCGCTCGCGGACGGGACGCCCGTGCGCCGGTGGACGCTGGAGCGGGACGGGGTCCGGGTGCGGATCCTTACGTACGGCGCGATCGTGCAGTCGGTGGAGACGCCGGGGCGGGACGGCTCCCGGGCCCCGGTGGCGCTGGGGCTGCCGGATGTCGCGGGGTACGAGGAGTTCCCCGGCCCCTACTTCGGCGCGGTGGTCGGGCGGTACGCGAACCGGATCGGCGGCGCGTCGTTCGTGCTCGACGGGCGTACGCACCGGCTGACGGCCAATGAGGGCGACACCCATCTGCACGGCGGGGCCAGGGGCTTCGACAAGCGGGTGTGGGACGCGGTGGCGGTGCCGGGCGGGGTGCGGTTGTCCCTGGTCTCGGCGGACGGGGACGAGGGGTATCCGGGGCGGCTCGACTTCTCCGTGACGTACACCCTGGAGCAGGGCGGGGCGCTGGTGCTCGATTACCGGGCGGTGACCGACGCTCCGACCGTGCTGAACCCGACCAGCCATCTGTACTGGAACCTGGCGGGCGCGGACAGCGGGAGCGCGCTGGGGCAGCAACTGCGGATCGCGGCGGGGCACTTCACCCCGGTGGACGGGGCGTCGGTGCCGACCGGTGAGCTGTTGCCGGTGGCCGGGACCCGGTTCGACTTCCGCCGGACGCGGGCGGTGGGCGCGGGGTACGACCAGAACCTGGTGCTGGAGGAGGGGGTCCGGGGCGGGGACGCCGTCGCCGCCGAGTTGTACGACGCCTGGTCCGGGCGGGTGCTGACCGTACGGACCAGCGAGCCGGGGCTCCAGCTGTACACGGCCGACCACTTCGACGGGCGGCCGTTCGGTCCGTGCGCCGGCATCGCGCTGGAGACCCAGCACTTCCCGGACTCGCCGAACCGGCCGGAGTTCCCGTCGACGGTCCTCCGGCCGGGCGAGGAGTTCGCCTCGCGCACCGTGTACGCGTTCTCGGTGCGCTGAGACGCTCCCTGTACGGTGCTCCGCTCAGCGGGCCAGGCCCAGGGTGACGCCGAGGCCGACCAGGACCGAGCCGATTCCGCGGTTCAGGGCCTTCTGGCGGCGCAGCATCGCGCCGCGCAGCCGGGAGTGCGAGAAGAACAGGGCGACCAGGGCGAACCAGCCGAGGTGGGCGGCGGACATGAACAGCCCGTACCCCGCCTGCTGCCAGAGCGCGGTGTCGGGGCCGACGACCTGGGTGAACGTCGCGACGACGAACAGGGTCGTCTTCGGGTTCAGCGCGTTGGTCAGGAAGCCGCTGCGCAGCGCCCCGAACGGGGAGAGCCCGGGCCGGTCCGACAGGTCGACGTCGAGGTCGGCGCGGGCCAGGAAGGTGCGCACCCCGATGTAGATCAGATAGGCGGCGCCGGCCAGCTTGACCGCGGTGAACAGGGCGGTCGAGGAGGCGATGAGCAGCCCGACGCCGAGCATCGTGTACGTGACGTGGACCAGGACGCCCGCGGCGACCCCGGCGGCCGCGAGGACGCCGGTGGTGCGCCCGTACAGATAGCTGTTGCGGACGACCATGGCGAAGTCGGCGCCCGGAGAGACGACCGCGAGGACGGTGATGGCGGCGACCGCCAGCAGCTCGGTCATGCGGACCACGCCCGGGGGGCCGGGGGAACGTCACCGCTGTCCGCGGTGCCGGGCCGGGGCACGGTGTCCGGGTCCGGGTCGACCAGGTCGCGGGCGAGGAGGGTGGCCCCGGCGACGGCTCCCGGCATCAGGAACACCGCGACGACCGGGATCAGGAAGGCGAGGACCAGCGGGACGCCGAAGCCGAGCGCCAGCAGCCGGCGGCCGCGGAGCAGGACGAGGCGGTCCTTGAGGACCATGCCCCGGCGCTGGAGGGCGACGGCGGTCAGCTCCTCGGCCAGGAAGAAGCCGGAGACGCAGAAGCCGATCGCGGGGACCACGGTCTGTCCGACGACCGGGATGAAACCGCAGGCGAAGAGGATGATCCCGTACAGGGCGACGCGCAGCAGGATGCGTACGGAGTCGCGGGCGGAGATCCACAGTTCCCGCCAGAGCGGCAGTCCGGACTCGGGGACCTCGCCGCCCTCGCTGCGGTCGACCTCCTCGGAGAGCGACTCGTAGAAGGGCTGGCCGACCAGGAGGGTCACGGCGGTGAAGGTGATGACCGCGAGGAACAGGCCGAAGACGAAGACGAGCGCGGTCAGTCCGGTGCGCAGCAGGCCCTGCCAGGGTGAGGACCAGTCGTCGGCGAACGGGGTCGCCCAGCCGACGAGGTCGTCGGCCCCGTAGCCGAGTCCGATCAGCGCTCCGGCGTAGACGACGAGGGTGACGAGTCCGGGCAGCAGCCCGAAGCCGAACCATCGTCCGTGGTGGGCAACCCAGCGTTGCCCTTTCATCAAGTAGCCGAAGCCCGCCCCGAGATCACTCATGGGCGTCAGCGTACGGCGTGCGGAAACGCGGCGAGGACCGCACCCCGGAGCGGGCTGCGGTCCTCGCGTGCGGTGCGGTGTCCGGTCAGGCGACCGAGAGCTCGACCTTGATGTTGCCGCGGGTGGCGTTCGAGTACGGGCAGACCTGGTGGGCCTTCTCGATGAGCGCCTGCGCGGTGGCGGTGTCGACGTTCGGGATGGAGGCGCTGATCGCGACCTCCAGGCCGAAGCCGCCGGCCTCGGTCTTGCCGAGGGAGACCGAGGCGGTCACGGTCGAGCCGGAGATGTCGGCCTTCTCCTGGCGGGCGACGACGCCCAGCGCGCCCTGGAAGCAGGCGCTGTAGCCCGCCGCGAAGAGCTGCTCGGGGTTGGTGCCCGCGCCGCTGCCGCCCATGGCCTTCGGCGGGTTCACAACGACGTCGAGCTGACCGTCGTCGGAGGAGACCCGGCCGTCGCGGCCGTTCTCGGCGGTGGCGACGGCGGTGTAGGCGACATCGATCTTCTGGATGGTCATGGTGTGACGATTCCTCCGGTTGGTGCGCCGCGACTCGCGCCCACGATCGCGACGGCCTGCGGATGAGCCTAACGCGTGGCCCGCGGGGACGGGCGGTGGGTCAGACCGGGGAGACGATCATCTTGCCGGTGTTCTCGCCGCGCAGCAGGCCGACGAACGCGTCGTACCCGTTCTCGATGCCCGCGACCTCGGTCTCCTGGTACTTCAGCTCGCCCGAGGCCAGCCAGCCGGCGACCTCCTGGACGAACTGGTCCTGGAGGTGGGCGTGATCGCCGACGAGCATGCCCTGGAGGCGCAGCCGCTTGCCGATGATGAGCGCCATGTTGCTCGGGCCGGGGGTCGGCTCGGTGGCGTTGTACTGGGCGATCATGCCGCAGATGGTGGCGCGGCCGTGCAGGTTGAGCGAGGAGATCGCGGCTTCGAGGTGCTCGCCGCCGACGTTGTCGAAGTAGACGTCGATGCCGTCGGGGGCGGCCGCCTTGAGCTGGTCGCGGACCGGCCCGTTCTTGTAGTTGAACGCGGCGTCGAAGCCGTACTCCTCGGTGAGGAGCTTGACCTTCTCGTCGGAGCCCGCGGAGCCGATGACCCGGGAGGCGCCCTTGAGCTTCGCGAGCTGGCCGACCTGGCTGCCGACGGCGCCGGCCGCGCCGGAGACGAAGACCGCGTCGCCCTCCTTGAAGGAGGCGACCTCGAACAGGCCCGCGTAGGCGGTGAGCCCGGGCATGCCGAGCACGCCGAGGTAGGCGGAGAGCGGGGCGATGTCGGGGTCGACCTTCACCGCGTGCTTGGCGGGCAGGTCGGCGATCTCGCGCCAGCCGAGACCGTGCAGGACGTGGTCGCCGACGGCGAAGCCCTCGGCGTTCGAGGCGATGACCTCGCCGACCGCGCCGCCGTCCATGGGGTGGTCGAGCTTGAAGGGCGGGGTGTAGGACTTCACGTCGTTCATCCGGCCGCGCATGTACGGGTCGACCGAGAAGTGCTTGTTGCGGACGAGGATGCGGCCTTCGGCCGGAGCGGCCACCGCGGCCTCACGCAGCGCGAAGTCCTCGGCCTTGGGCCAGCCGTGCGGGCGGGCGACGAGGTGCCATTCGCGGCTGGACGTGGGAAGTGCTGCAGACATGGGCTCGGGTTCTCCTCAATGTCCTACGGGGGTGAGCCTCCGCGCCGTACCGGCTACTGCGCGGAAAGCTTCATGACATGAAACAACCATGCTCCTGAATATTTCATGATGTCAAGTAGATCGGTACGCTGTCGTCCATGGCCACTCGTACAGACACCCTGACCCTTGAGGTCGTCGAGCTCATCGGCACCGTCGTGGCGCGCTACCACGAGGAGTACGACCGGGCCGCCGCCGAGCACTCCCTCACGGGCGCGCAGGCACGGGTGCTCGGGCTGCTCTCGCTGGAGCCCCTGCCGATGCGGAAGATCGCCGTCAGGCTGAAGTGCGAGCCGTCGAACGTCACCGGGATCATCGACCGGCTGGAGACCCGGGGGCTGGTCGAGCGCCGGCCCGATCCGGCCGACCGGCGGGTGAAGCTGGCCGCCGCGACGGAGACGGGCCGGCGCACGGCCCGTGAGCTGCGGGACGCGCTGGACTTCGCCCGGGAGCCGCTGGCCGGGCTGTCGGACGCCGAACGCACGGTCCTGCGGGATCTGCTGCGCCGGATGCTGGGCGAGGAGACCCCGTAGGCGTCGCGCCTACGTGCACCACCAGAGGAAGCGGGTGCAGGTCGGGGACGGGGTCGGACTCGGCGTCGGCTCCGCCGGAGGCGGCGGGGGCGCGGTCGTCGGCTCTTGCGGGTACTCCGGGCCCGGCGGCTCGACGGGCGGGCTGTCGGGGGCGTCGGACGGGTCCGTCTCGTCGGGGTCCGGGGAGGCGGTGGGTTCGTCCGGGGCGGAGGCGTCGGGGCTCGGCGACCCGGACGGGTCCGGGCTCCCGCTGCGGGCGTCCGCCGGTTTCGCGTCCGTGGCGGGGCCCGTGGTCGCCCCGGCCCGGGAGCCGACGGGGCCGGGGTCGCGGGGCGCTTCGGCGGAGGTCTCCGTGGGCGCGGGCTCGGCCGGGTCGCCCGGCGCGTCGCTGACGAAGTCGGCCGCGGTGTCGTCCCGCCCGGGCTCCAGGGCCAGTTCCGTCAGGCTCAGGGCACCCGCGGCGAGGAGCAGCCCGAGGGACCCGAGCAGCACGGTCCGGCCGCGTCTGCGATGGGTGCCGCGGGCCCGCCGCCGGGCACCGGGGCGGGGCTCACGGGCGGCCCCGCGCCGGGAGGCCCGAGCGGTCTCGCCTGCGGTGCCGCTACGGGAGCCCGGACCGGCCTCGCCCGCGGTGCCGCGGCGGGACACCGCGTCGGGCCCGCTCCGGGACTCCCGCCCTGCCTCGCCCGCGGCGCCACGCCGGGACTTCCTCCCGGCCTCGCGCCGGGCGTCTGCCCGGGTGCGCCGGCGGGCGTCGGTCTCGCCGGCCGGGGCGATCGTCCCGTACGGCTCGTCCGGGGCGGAACCAGCGGTCGCGGGCATCGCGTAGGGGCCCAGCGCCTCGGCGGGCGTACCGCACCCGGCGCAGGCCAGGGCTCCGTTGAGATGCCGTCGGCACGGGTGGCAGTAATCCATGGCGCCCGCAGGTTAGGCGCGCGCGGAACAACCGGGAAAGCCGCCCAGGTGAGGATTGTGTGAGGAAGCCGGGATTCCGGGGACGGCCGGTCCGATACGCCTGACACGCGGGAGGATGGGCGGCATGAGCACTCCCGCCCCCTTCGGCCCGCTCCAGTTCCAGCTCGTCCTGCTGCGCCGGATGGCCGACTTCCAGCCCGGCCTGGTCGAGGACGCCCGGCACGAACTGAGCGCGTCCCTCGCCGACATGCGGGAGGCCAACCGCCGCTGGCAGGCCATGGTGCGGGCGCCCCGGGGACGCGGATCGCTGCGGCGCTACCGCTCGGTCCTCGGCGAACCGGAACTGATCCTGCCGCGCCGGGTCGGGGACCTGGAGTGCGAGGCGCTGCTGTGGCCGGTGCCGCTCTGGCCCGATCTGCGGTTCGAGGTGATGGCCGGGCCCGGCGGCGCCGTCTGGAACGAGTGGCTGGTCCGGGCCCCGGGCGCGGCGGGCCCGGAGCTCACCTCCGTAACGGATCTGCTCCCCTGGTCCGTCACCGTGGACGAGGCGGCCCGCGCCTTTCCCCCGGCCCGGCCGATGGAGGGCAGCGCCCCGACCCGGTGGGCGCTGGCCGTCACGGACCCCGAGTCCGGCCGCGAGCGGGTCGCCGAGTTCACCTGGGGCCTGTTCCAGCGGCTGCTGCCGGGCGGGTGAGCTGAGAGGCCGTCAGCTCCTGCTCCCCTTCCGGCGCATCTCAACGCGCGCGACGGGCCGGACAGCGCGACCATGCAAGGAGAGGCCGGCCGCCCGCCGGTGCCCCCTCCATCCGCGCGCTCGGGAGAATCGCCGTGACCGTCAGCCTTGAGCAGTTGCAGCGTTGCCATGTCGCCGTCGACCTCGGGGCCGCGAGGACCCGCGTGTACGTGAAGGGACTCGGGCTCGTCGTCGACGAACCGAGCGTCGCCGCCGTCAACACCCGTACCGGCTCCCTCATCGCCGTCGGCGCGCTCGCCGAGCAGATGACCGGCCGCACCCCCGAGTACATCCGGGTGGCCCGCCCGGTCTCCGGCGGGACCGTCGTCGACATCGAGATGGCCCAGCGGATGCTGCGTCATCTGCTGGGTGACAAGCTCCGCCGCCAGTTGCGTCGCAAGCCGCGGCTGCGCGCGGCCGCCTGCACCCCGCACGAGGCCGATCCGCTGGCCCAGCGGGCGACGGTGGAGACGCTCGTCGGGCTCGGCGCCCGCCGCGTCGAGCTGGTCGACACGCTGATCGCGGCGGCCGTGGGCTGCGGGCTGCCGGTCGAGCAGCCGACCGCCACCATGATCATGGCGTGCGGGGCCGCCACCACCCAGATCGCGGTGCTCTCGCTCGGCTCGATCGTGACCGCCGTACGGATCCCGGTGGGCGGCAACGCCATCGACGAGGCGATCATCCAGTACCTGCGCCAGCACCACGAGCTGCTGCTGCCGAGCCAGTCCGTGCGCCCGCTCCAGCTGGCGCTGCACGGCAACGGGCTCCAGCTCACCGGTCCCGCGCTCACCGACATCCACGGCCGCGACGTGGCGACCGGGCTGGCCCGCACGGTGCAGGTCGACACCGCCGCCGTACGGCAGGCCATCAACACCCCGCTCACCGCGGTGCTCGACGGGGTGGGCAAGGTGCTCCGCGACTGCCCGCCGGACCTGGTGGCCGACCTCGCGGACCGCGGGATCATGATGGTCGGCGGCAGCGCGCTGCTCCCGGGCCTCGACCAGATGCTGCGGGACGCGACCGGGATGCCGGTCCACATCGCCGAGCGCCCCGACGTCTGCTCGGTGCTCGGCCTGGGCGCGATGCTGGACGGCAAGATCCAGCCGATGGTCCTCAACCCGCTGGCGGGGTGAGCGCGTCGGCGCGGACGCCCGGGACCGTGGAGCCGGGACCGGCCGAGAACGGGCCTTCCCGGCCCAGGCCGGTCGCGAACGGGCCCGCTCAGCCGGGACCGGCCGGGTCCGATGCCGCCGTCGGGCGGCTGCCGATGCTGCTGGAGGCGGTCCTCAGCGTCGGCAGCGATCTGCGTCTGGGCTCCACCCTCCAGCAGATCGTGGAGACCGCCGCCGCTCTCACCGGAGCCCGCCACGGCGCGCTCGCGGTACGGGAACCCGACCGGGACCGGATCGACGCGCTGTACACCGCCGGAACGGCGGAGGCGGAGGGAGCTTCCTCCGGGCGGCGATCGTCGTCCACACCGAGGCGTTCGGGCACCTGCTCGTCGCCGGAAAGCGGCCGGGTCCGTTCACCGACACCGACCTGGGTCTGCTGCGGGTCCTGGCCGCCCAGGCGGGCATCGCGATCGGCAACGCCAGGCTGTACGGGACGGCCCGGCAGCGCGAGCGCTGGATCGCGGGTGCGGCGGCCGTCACCACGGCCCTGCTGACCGGTAGCGACGCGGCCGACGCGCTGATGACGGTGGCGGAACAGGCCCGGGTCCTGGCGGGCGCGTCGGCCGGGGTGATCCTCCAGCCGACGGAGGCGGGCGGGATGGAGATCGTCACCGCCTCCACGCCGGACGATCCGGCGGGCATCGTCGGCACGGTGATCGAGCCCGGGTCCCCGGTGCTCGTGCAGTTGCTCGGCGGCGAACCGGTCTTCATCGACGACTCGGCCACCGATCCCCGGATGACCACCGGCGTACGCTCCCGCTTCGGGCCGAGCATGATGCTGCCGCTGCAGAGCGGCGGGCGGCTCATCGGCACCCTTGCCCTTCCCCGGCGGCGCGGCGAGCGCCCCTACACGGATCTGGACCGGCTGCTGGCGACCCAGTTCGCCTCGCAGGCGGCCCTCGCCCTGGTGCTGGCGGACGCGCAGGCCGACCGGGAGCAGCTCGCGGTGTACGAGGACCGCGACCGGATCGCCCGTGACCTGCACGATCTGGTGGTCCAGCGGCTCTTCGCCACCGAGATGATGCTGGAGTCGACGCGGCGACGGGCCGCGTCGGAGGAGGAGAGCGCGGACGCCACGGAGGCGGGGCACGGCGGGGCGGCGGAGGAGCGGGCGGAGGCCGGAGTGCTGCTGGGGCGGGCCGTGGACGAGCTGGATTCCACCATCCAGGAGGTCCGCACCGCCATCTTCGCGCTCCAGCAGCCGCCCGCCGCGGCCCCGAGCACCTTCCGGGGCCGGGTGCTGCGGGAGACCGGGGGCGCGGCGGCCCTGCTGGGCTTCCCGCCGTCCGTGCAGTTCACCGGGGCCGTGGACGCGCTGGTGCGCGAGGAGACGGGCCGGGAGCTGCTGGCAGCCCTGCGCGGGGCACTGGCCGCCGCCCACCGCAGGCCCGGCGTCTCGGCCATCGAGGTGGAGGTGGAAGCGCCGGTCCGGCTGCCGGACGGGCGCAGCGGGGTGCGGCTGGTGGTCGCGGACGACGGGCGCGGCGAGGACGACGGCCGGCCGACGACGGTGACCTGGCAGGCCCCGGTCTGATCCCGGGCCCCGGCCGCAGTGATCCGGGGCCGGGCCTCAGTGCTTCGGAGCTGCCCGCAGCGCGATCCGGGTGTTCGAGTGGGCGACGCCCGCCTCCCGTTTCAGCCGGCGCAGCAGGCTGTCCAGCGCCCCCGGGTCGGCGGCGGCGGCCCGCAGGAGGTAGTCGTGGCCGCCGGTCACGTGCACCACCTCCGTGATCCCGGGCAGCATCAGCACCGAGCGTTCGAACTCCTCGTTCGTCGTGTCGAGGCGCAACGTCACATCGATGAAGACGACCAGGCCCGAACGGGTGTCGGCGGCCGGGTCGACGATGACGGTGAAGCCCCGGATGACTCCGTCGCGGCGCATCCGGCGCACCCGGTCGCCCGCCGCGTTGGCGCTGAGCCCCACGCGTACGCCCAGATCCCGGTACGAGATCCGGGCGTCCTCCTGGAGAATGCCGAGGATTTCCCTGTCCAGCCGATCCATACGGCGATTGTCCCAGCTTGTGACGATATTGGCTGAGGAAGCCCGGGCACGGTCCGCTGTCGCCCGGTCGGCGCAGCCCGACGGGCCGGGGGATGGCCCGCGCCCTTGACTTGCGGGTGTGGACACCTCTGTCAAGCAGTCGCCCGAGCCGCCCGCACCGGCGGCTGCGGCGCCGTCCCCGGCCGCGTACCGCAATCTCGTCCTGGCGACCGTCGGCTTCGCGCTGACCTTCTGGGCGTGGAATCTGATCGCGCCGATGTCCGGGGACTACAAGGACCGCCTCGGGCTCAGCTCTCTCCAGCAGTCGTTCCTGGTGGCCGTGCCGGTGCTGGTCGGATCGCTCGGCCGGATCCCGGTGGGGGCGCTGACGGACAAGTACGGCGCGAAGCTGATGTTCCCGCTGGTCTCCGCGCTGACGATCGTGCCGGTGCTGCTGCTGATCCCGGCGAAGAACTCGTACGGGGCGATGCTCGCGGTCGGCTTCCTGCTGGGCCTCGGCGGGACGACGTTCGCGATCGGCGTTCCCCTGGTCAACGCGTGGTTCCCGCCGCACAAACGGGGTTTCGCGCTGGGGGTGTTCGGCATGGGCATGGGCGGGGTGGCGCTGTCGGGCTACTTCACCCCGCGGATCGCGAAGCACGGCGACGATCTGCCGTTCCTGGTGGTCGCGGGGGCGCTGGTGGTGTTCGCGCTGGTGGCCGCCGTGCTGGTGACCGACCACCCCGGCCGGAAGATCCCCGCGGACACCCTGGCGCACCGGCTCGGCGAGGCCGGGAAGCTGCGGGTGACCTGGGAGCTGTCGGCGCTGTACGCGATCGGCTTCGGCGGCATCGTGGCGTTCGGGGTCTATCTGCCGACGTATCTGAAGACCTGGTACGCGATGTCGCCGACCGAGGCGGGCACCAAGGCGGCCGGGTTCGCCCTGGTCACGGTGGTCTTCCGGCCGATCGGCGGCTGGCTCTCGGACCGGATCCACCCGGCGGTGGTGACCTCGGCGGCACTGCTGCTGGCCGCGCTGATGGCGATCGTGCAGGCCTTCGAGCCGCCGCTGAATCCGTTCGGCACGATCGCGCTGCTGGCCATGGCGGCCGGGCTCGGCACCGCGAGCGGCAGTGTGTTCGCCCTGGTCTCGCAGGTGACGCCCCAGCCGAAGGTGGGCAGTGTGACGGGCATCGTCGGGGCGATGGGCGGGCTCGGCGGGTTCGTGCCGCCGCTGGTGATGGGCGCGATCTACAGCGCCAAGGACTCCTACGCGATCGGCTTCATGCTGCTGTCCGATCTGGCGCTGGCGGGGTGTGTGTACGCGTACGGGCGGATGCGGAACATCCAGCGCGACGAGTGACGTCCTCGGGCAGGGAAGAACGGCCGCGTTCCCGCCGGAACGCGGCCGTTCGTAGGCGGGCTACCGGCGCTGCCGGAGCTGTTGTTCGAACCGGTCCGCCCAGTACGCGGTCCGGTCCAGGTAGGCCGTCTCGGCGGCTTCCCCGGTCTTTCCGTAGGCCCCCTCGAAGGTCTCGTAACCGTGGCCCGGGGGCGGGCTGGAGGAGGCGGGTTCGATGGAGCTGCCCTCGTGCCACTCGTTGAACGAGGTGACGGAGACCCAGGTGGGGTCGCCGCCGATGGCCGGGTCGAGGGCGTTGTTCCACTCCAGGTCGTACGACGCGCCGTCCTCGCGGCCGAGGGTGGGGGTGGTGTTGCCGGGGACGGCCCGGTCGTCGATGTAGCCGGGGGCGACCGAGGGCGCCCAGACGAGACCGTTGGCCTTGGCGTAGTCGCCCGCGTTCTTCCAGCCGGGGGCGGTGGCGCCGGCGATGCCGTCGTAGGTGTAGATCCCGCCGAAGTGGTCGACCTTGCTGGTGTCGGTGGTCTGGGCGAGGACGATGGCGGTGTCCTTGACGGCGTCGAGTGCCGACCAGTCCTCGATCTTCAGGCTTTCGAAGATGTAGTAGGCGTTGCGGTCGCCGTTGGCCGCGTCCCGGTAGAACGCGGGATGGTCGCCGAACTTCCCTTCCAGATAGCCGATGTCGTCGACGACGGACGCGGCGGTGCGGCCGCCGTACGGCTCGATGTGCCAGGCGACCTCGATGCCGTGGCGGGCGGCGGCGTCCATCACGTCACCGGCGAGACCGTCCTCGTAACCACCCTGCCCCCACCAGCTGTAGACGATGACGCCCGCGCCGGACCGTTTCACCCACTCCATGTGCTGGTCGACCGCCCCGGCGATGTCCCCGGAGTCGTACGGGCCGAGCTTCGGGTAGAGGTCGGCGCCGATGGCGTCGGGCGGGGTGTGGCCGCCCTGCTGCCAGTGCCGCCAGCTGCCCGCCGGGCCCTCGGGCGTGCCGTACCAGGGGTAGTAGAAGAGGTGCACGTTGGACGAGCCCTCGTCCTCGGTGGCCGGGGCGCGGGTCAGGGTGAAGCGGTCCACGTCGAAGAGGGCGCCCGCTCCCCCGGTGAACCGCAGGAACAGCGGGCCGGTACCGGCGGTCAGCGTGGTGGTGACCTCGGTGAAGGTCTCCCAGCCGCCGGTCGGGGCGACGTCGGCGGAGCCGAGGAGCGGTCCGGTGGCCGAGCCGGAGCGGACCTCGATCGTGCCGCCCGCGCCGGCCGAGGAGACGGTGGCGGTGAAGGCGGTGGCCCCGGCGGTGTCGAGGGAGGAGTAGCCCGCCCAGTCGCCGTCGTCGATGTAGCCGAGGGTGGCTCCCCCGCCGGCCGACCCGTGGGCGGCGCTCTGGACGCCGGAGGATGAGGTGTACGCCTCCGCCTCCGCGCTGTCGCCGCCGGGGCCCGGTCCTGGATCGCCGGCGGAGCAGTCGGCCTCGACGGCTCCGGCCGCGTACTGGACGCCGCCGAGGAGGAGTTGGCGGAAGTCCGGGTCGGCGAAGGACTCGATGGTGTGGCCGAGCCCGGTGTAGAAGGAGCGTCCCTCCTGCTGTTCGTGGCACCACGTGATGGGGTGGTCGCCGCCCATCTCGCCCCCGCTGTAGCTGGATTCGTCCAGGGACTGGAGGACGTGGACGCTGTCGCGGGGGTTGGAGCGGTAGTTGTACCACTCGTCGGTCCGTGTCCAGGTGGCGTCCAGGTGCGCGGTCGCCGGGTGGGCGTGGTCCTCGGTGGTGAGGCGGGCCTCCTGGATCGCCGGGTGGCTCTGGAACCACGCCCCGACCAGGTCCTCGTACTCCGGCCAGTCGTACTCGGTGTCGGCGGCCGCGTGGACGCCGACGAAGCCGCCGCCCCCGTCGACGTACCCCTTCAGGGCGCTCTGCTGGGTGTTGTTCAGGACGTCGCCGGTGGTGGAGAGGAAGACGACGGCTTCGTAGTCGGCGAGGTTCGCCGGGGTGAAGGCGGTGGCGTCCTCGGTGGCGGTGACGGTGAAGTCGTTCTCCGAGCCCAGCTGTTGGAGGGCGGTGATGCCCGCCGGGATGGAGTCGTGGCGGAATCCGGCGGTCTTGGAGAAGACCAGGACCTGGTACGGGTCGGCGGCTGCCGCGCTCTGCACGCCGGGGCTCAGGAAGGCGGCCCCGAGGGCGAGAGCGAGGGCGCAGGCGAGGCGGCGGGTGCGGGATCGTCTCATCGGTCGTTCACCTGCGCTCCCTGGGTGCTGAAGGTGAAGGCGTCCAGGTCGAAGAGGCTGCCCTGACCTGTCGGGCCCGTGAAGACGAAGAACAGCTCGGTCGATCCGGCGGGTGCGTTGTTCACGTCGGCCGTGACGTCCACGTAGTTCTCCCAGCCGCCGGTCGGGGCCACGGGCAGGGAGGAGAGCAAGGTGCCCGTCGGGGAGCCGGCCCGTACTTCCAGGGTGCCTCCCGCGCCGCCCGAGGCGACCCGCGCCGTGATGGAGGTGGCGTTGGACAGGACGTACGGCGTGAAGGAGACCCAGTCGCCGTTGTCCGTGTAACCGACCGCCGATCCGCCCTCCGCGGAGCCGTGCGGGGCGATCTCGATGCCGTTCTGGGCAGCGAAGTGCTCGCCCTGGCGGTGGCGGGGCTGGAGGATGGAGTCGCTGTGCGTGGTGAGCCCGCCCGCGTCGGTGTACTCGGCGTCGAAGACCCCGTAGATGTTGGCGGCGCTGTCGTGCTCGCCGTCGACGGGGACGTCGATGGTGCCGGAGCAGCCGTTCTTCGAGGTGATCTGGTGGCGGTGGCTGTCGTGGCCGAGAAGGTAGGTGACCTTGACCTTGGAGCAGTCGACCGTGCCGTTCTCGGGGTCGCTGACGGTCACGGTGAAGGGGACGGAGTCGCCGAAGGAGAAGAGGCTGCCGTCGGCCGGGGTGGTGAGGGTGACCGTGGGCGCGCTGTTGCCCGCCGTCACGACCAGGCTCGCGGTGCCGGTGAGCCCTTCGGGGTCGGTGACGGTGAGGGTCGGGTTGTAGGTCCCGGCGGTGGTGTAGGTGTGGCTGGGGTTCGCGTCGGTGGAGGTGGTTCCGTCGCCGAAGTCCCAGGCGTAGGTGAGGTTTCCGCCCTCGGGGTCGGCGCTGCCGGCCGAGGAGAAGGAGACGGCGAGCGGGGTGGGCCCGGACGTCCTGTCGGCGGCGGCCTTGGCGAGCGGGGACCGGTTGCTGCCCGCGAGGTACTCGACGCGGTACAGGGCCTGGTTGTTGGCGCCGGTGCCGTAGTCGAGGACGTAGAGCGCGCCGTCGGGTCCGAACGCGGAGTCCATGACCTGGGTGCCGGTCCACGGGAAGGTGTCGATGGTTCCCGGTGATCCGTCGGCCTCGACCTCGACCGGCTTGATCCACTTGCGGCCGTACTCGGTGGCGAAGAAGCGGCCGTCGAGGGAGGCGGGGAACTTCACGGCGGAGTCGAGGTCCGCGTCGAAGTTGTATACGGGCCCGGCCATCGGGGACTCCGAGCCGCCGCCGAACTCCGGCGGGGAGCCCGCGTCACCGGCGTACCGGATCCAGGCGGGCTGGGCGGGCGGCAGGGTGGCGAGGCCGGTGTTGCGGAAGGAGTTGTTGGCGGGGCCGGAGGCGCAGTCGTACTTCGCGCCGGACGGGCCGCCGGGGAAGGCGTACTCGCCGTACGTCTCCGTGGGCGTGTTGGTGCCCGTGCAGTACGGCCAGCCGAAGTTGCCGGGCCGGGTGACACGGTTGAACTCGACCTGACCGCTGGGGCCCCGGTTCGGGTCGGTGGTTCCGGCGTCGGGGCCGTAGTCGCCGATGTAGACGGCTCCGGACTTCTTGTCGACGGACATCCGGAACGGGTTGCGGAAGCCCATCGCGTAGATCTCGGGCCGGGTGTCGGCGGTGCCGGGCGCGAAGAGGTTGCCCGCCGGGACGGTGTAGCCGCCGTCCGCCGTGGGCTTGATCCGCAGGAGCTTGCCGCGCAGGTCGTTGGTGTTGCCGGAGGAGCGCTGGGCGTCGAACTGCGGGTTGCGGTCGGCGCGTTCGTCGATCGGGGCGTAACCGGCCGACTCGAAGGGGTTGGTGTCGTCCCCGGTGGTCAGATACAGGTTCCCGGCGGCGTCGAAGTCGATGTCACCGCCGACGTGGCAGCACTGTCCCCGGTCGCTCTCCACTTCCAGGACGACCTTCTCGCTGCCGAGGTCGAGGGTGCCGTCGGCCTTGAGGACGAAGCGGGAGAGGTTGAGGTGCCCCTTCCACGCCTCGAAATCGGCGGCCGAGCCGGTGGTGGGGGCGTCGCCGGGCGGAGTGTTCAGAAGCGGGGAGTAATAGAGGTAGACGAAGCGGTTGGCCGTGAAGTCCGGGTCGACGGCGATGCCCTGGAGGCCCTCTTCGTCGTGGGTGTAGACGTCGAGCTTGCCCGCCGTCTTCGTCGACCCGGCGGCGTCGGTCAGCCGGACCGTGCCGTCGCGGGCGGTGTGCAGCACGGACCGGTCGGGCAGCACGGCGAGCGACATGGCCTCGCCCAGTTCGGCCGCGCCGAGGGCGAGTTGGACCTGCTGGTAGTCGGCGGCGGGGATGTCGCCCGCGACGCGCGGGGCGCGCGCCTCGGGGTCGGCGGCGAGGGCCGGACCGGCCGCGGGGACGGCGAGCGTGGCCGCGAGGAGCGCGGCGAGGGCGGTGGCGTATCTGGACCACCGAGGGGGTGCGGGTGACATGGCCGGGTGATTCCTTCCTGACGGTACGTGGGGTCTGTCAGGCAAGGCGCTGTCGCGCTTTGCGACGTGCAGGGGGAGGCTCGGGCGCTCGGGTGCGGGCGGGTTTTTCCCTGGAGAGAGCGCTCCAACTCGCCTACTGGGCAAGCTTTTTGCATGCTGGCAACGCAAAATTAATTTGTCAATGCTGTGTCGAAATTGCGGTTCGATGCTCCGTGCAGCCATGTGACGGACGGCACGGACCCTCCGAAAGCCCGACCTGGGGTGACGCTGCCCTCATCGGTCTCCGGGTCCGGCCGAGGCCGCCGCCGACGCCCTAGGCTTCCCGGCGTGACCCTCCTTCCCGCGCTCCAGTCCCCCACCGGCCCGGTGGCCTCCCGGGCGGCCGTCCGGTTCGGCCCCCTCTCCCTGACCTACGGCGAGCTGGCCGCCGCCTCCACCGCTCTCGCCGCCCGGATCGCGGACGCGGGCCGGGTCGCCGTCTGGGCCACCCCGACGCCGGAGACGGTGATCGCGGTGGTGGCGGCCCTGCGGGCCGGGGTTCCGGCGGTGCCGCTCAACCCGCGTACGGGCGAACGCGAGCTGGCGCACATCCTGGGCGACAGCGAGCCGACGGCCGTGCTGGCCGGCCCGGACGACGAGCTGCCCCCGGGGCTGGAGAAACTGCGACGGGTGCCGGTGGACGCGCGGGCGGCGGCGGCATCCGGTGGCCCGGAGGGCTCCGAGGCGTACGGGGCGGGCGAGGCGCGTTCCGCCGCATACGACAGCGGCGAGGCCGGCCCCGAGGACCCCGCCCTGATCGTCTACACCTCGGGCACCACCGGCCCGCCCAAGGGGGCCGTCCTGCCCCGCCGGGCCGTCGCCGCGTCCCTGGACGCGCTGGAGGACGCCTGGGGATGGACCGGCGACGACGTCCTGGTCCACGCGCTGCCGCTGTTCCACGTCCACGGGCTGATCCTGGGCGTCCTCGGCCCGCTGCGGCGCGGCGGCTCCGTGCGCCATCTGGGGAAGTTCTCGCCCGAGGGTGTGGCCCGTGAGCTGGGGTCCGGGGGCACGATGCTCTTCGGCGTACCGACGATGTACCACCGGCTGGCGGAGGTGCTGGACGGCCCGGCGGGAACCGCCGAACGGGACGCCCTGGCAGAGGCGTTGGGCGGTGCGCGACTGCTGGTCTCCGGTTCGGCGGCGCTGCCCGTGCACGACCACGAGCGCATCGCGGCGGCGACCGGGCGGCGGGTGATCGAGCGGTACGGCATGACGGAGACCCTGATGAACACGGGGATCCGGGCGGACGGCGTACCGCGCCCGGGCACGGTGGGGCCGCCGCTCGCCGGAGTGGGGCTGCGCCTCGCGGAGGACGACGGCACGGTGCTCGACGCGCCCGGCGCCATCGGCGAGATCCAGGTCCGGGGCCCGAACCTGTTCACCGGCTACCTCAACCGGCCCGACGCCACGGCCGCCGCCCACACGGCGGACGGCTGGTTCCGCACGGGCGACGTGGGCACGGTGGACCCGGACGGGTACGTCACGATCGTCGGACGCAAGGCCACCGACCTGATCAAGAGCGGCGGCTACAAGATCGGCGCGGGAGAGATCGAGAACGTGCTCCTCGCCCACCCCGGGGTCCGGGAAGTGGCCGTGACCGGCGAGGAGGATCCCGACCTCGGCGAGCGGGTGGTGGCCTGGGTGGTCGCGACGGACCCCGACTCTCCACCCTCCGCCGAAGAGTTGGCGGACCGGGTGGCGGCCCAACTGGCCCCGCACAAGCGCCCGCGCACCGTGCGCTACCTGGACGCGCTGCCCCGCAACGACCTGGGCAAGATCATGAAGAGGTCGCTCCGTGCCTGACGCCGACTCCGCCCGCGCGACGGCTCGTGAGGCGATCGCCCTGCTCACCGGTGCTGCGGGCTTCACCGAGCACCGCCCGCCACCGAGCGTCCTGCCGCCGGACGGCCCGCTCGGCTGGGCCGGGTACGACGAGGCGCGGGAGCGGGCCTCGGCCCGGACCGGCGAGGAGGAGTCCGTGGTGTACGGCACCGGGATCGTCGGAGACCGGCCGTGCGTCCTGCTCTCCTTCGAATTCGGCTTCCTGGGGGGCTCGTTGGGCCGGCGGACCGGAGACCGGCTGGCGGCCGCGTACGAGCTGGCCCTGACCCGCCGCCTCCCGCTGCTCGCGCTCGTAGCCACGGGCGGCAGCCGGATGCAGGAGGGCATGGTCGCGCTCACCCAGCTTCAGCGGGTGGCCGCGGCCTCCGTCCGGCTGCGCGCGGCCGGACTCCCGCAGATCGCCGTGGTCCGCGACCCGACGACCGGCGGCGGCTGGGCCACCGTGGGGGCGGGCGCGGATGTGGTGCTGGCGCTGCCGGGCGCGCAGGTGGGCTTCGCCGGTTCCCGGGTGCGGCCGCCGGACGCCGACCCGAACGCGTACAGCGCCGAGGGCCAGTTCGCGGCGGGCCAGGTGGACGCCGTCGTCCCGGCCACCGAGTTGGCCGCCGCGGTGACGCACTGGCTGCGCGCGCTGGGGCCGCACGAGGATCTGCCCGGCGCGGCGGTGCCCGGTGCGCTGCCCGCGGCCGGAACCGGTGCGGGGGCGGCAGGCGGTACGCCGTCGGCGGCGGGTGCCGAGCCGACGGCCGGCAGGGCCCCGGTGGCCCCGCTTCCCGAGACCGGGCGGGAGGCTGTGGCGCGGGCCCGCGATCCCCGACGGCCGCGCGCGCAGGCCTATCTGGCCGACTACTTCGCCGTGGTGCTCCCCCTCCACGGGGACCGCTCCGGTTCCACGGACCCCGGGCTGCTCTGCGGCTTCGGGCTGCGCGGGGACGGGCAGCCCGTGGCGTACGTCGCCCAGTGCGGTACGCCGACCCGCCCGGCCGGATACCGGGCGGCGGCCCGGACCATCCGGCTGGCGGACCGGCTCGGCGTGCCCGTCCTGACCCTGGTGGACACCCCGGGCGCGGCCAACGACGCGGAGGCGGAGCGGGCGGGCGCCGGCGCGGCCATCGCGGACACCTTCGCGGCGATCGCGGCGGCCCGGGTCCCGGTGACGACGCTGGTGATCGGCGAGGGCGGTTCGGGCGGGGCGCTGGCGCTCGCAGCGCCGGAGAACACCCATGTCACGGTGGACAGCTACTTCTCCGTCATCGCCCCGGAGCTGGCCGCCGCGATCCTCAAGCGGCCTCCGTCGGAGACGGGCGCGACGGCCGACCAGTTGCGACTGCGCCCGCAGGACCTCGTGGACCTGGGCTTCGCCCGCTCGATCGTGGGTTAGCACGGGTCCGGGCCCGCTCCTGGCCGCGGGGCCGCCTGCCGCACCAGGACGTCCCCGAGGCCGACGGCCCGGTCCACCGTGGAGCGGATCCGCTCCACGGGTACGCCGTCGCGCGCCTCGGTCTACGGCTGCGGGTCGCGCGCGTCGTAGCGGGCGAAGGCGCGCCACTTCAGCGCGAGCAGGGTCACGCCGGTGACGCACAGGACGCCGCCACCGGTGACGGCGACGGCGGGCGAGGCGAGGTCGGCCACCGAGCCGGCCAGGAAGTCGCCGAGGCGGGGGCCGCCCGCCACGACGACGATGAAGACACCCTGGAGGCGGCCGCGCAGTTCGTCGGGCACGGCCGCCTGGAGCATGGTGTTGCGGAAGACCATGGAGACGGTGTCCGCGCAGCCGGCGAGGGCCAGGAACAGCAGCCCGAGCCAGAGGTTGCGGGTGAGTCCGAAGACGGCGATGGCGGTGCCCCAGGAGCCGACCGCCAGCAGGATCGCGAGTCCGTGCCGCCGGATCCGGCCGAGCCAGCCGGAGAACACCCCGCCGAGCAGCGCGCCGAGAGCCGGGGCGGCGACGAGCAGGCCGGTGGTCCGCGCGTCGCCCCCGTACCAGAGGACGGCGACGGCCGGGAACAGGGCGCGGGGGTGGGCGAGGACCATGGCGCACAGGTCGGTGAAGAAGGTCATCCGCAGGTTCGGCCGGGTCCCGAGGAACCGCAGCCCGTCCAGGACGGAGGCCCGCTTGCCCGCCTCGCCGTCCTCGCGGTCGGGCAGCATCGAGGGCAGGCGCCACATCGCGTACAGGGACGCCGTGAAGCAGACGGCGTCCACGGTGTACGCGGCCCGGTAGCCCCACCAGCCGACGATCAGGCCGCCCAGCATCGGACCGACGAGCGTGCCCGTCGTGCCCGTCATGGTCGTCAACGCGTTGGCGGCGGGCAGTTGTTCGGCCGGCAGCAGCCGGGCGATCATCGAGGAGCGGGCCGGGGCGTTGAGGGCGAAGCAGACGGCCTGGAGGGCGACGATCGCGTACAGCAGCCCGACGTGCTCGATGCCGACGACGGCCGCCGCCACCAGGACGAGGGAGAGGCCGAACGACCCGGCGGCACTGAACAGCCCGAGCTTGCGCCGGTCGACGGTGTCGGCGACGGCCCCGCCGTAGAGCCCGAAGACGACGAGCGGCACCAGCGAGCAGAACCCGATGAGCCCGACGGAGAACGCGGACCCGGTGATGTCGTAGACCTGGAGCGAGACCGCCAGCGCCGTCATGCCCTGGCCGATCCAGGAAACGGTGTTCCCGAACCAGAGCCGCCGGTAGTCGGGCGAGGTCCGCAGGGGCGTGAGGTCGGCGAGTATCTGGGTGCGTCGTGCACGCGGTTCGGCTGATTCGGTCACAGGGGATGGTAGCCAGGGCCCTTCCGGCCGGCGGAACGGGCCCTGAGCAGCCCGGAGGTTCGGGCACCCCGGGCCGGCTACCGACCGTACGATCTCGTCGGTTGGCTGGATTTCGTACGCGTACGAAGTGAACCGTCCGACGTCGGTCGTGGCCGAGCACCGCCGCCTGCGTACAGCGGGAGCTCGGCGCGGGCGACGCCGCCGCGTTCGACGTCGACGCGGTCTGCTCCGGCGTGGTGTTCGGGCTCTCCGCGGCCGAAGGCGTACTCACCCGCGGCGGCGGCCACGCCCTGGTCATCGGCGCGGACCCGCCGCGCGTCCGGCATCCCGGATCTGCACTCGTTCGGCGACCTGTCGGGCCTCTGACTTCGTCGGCGACCAACTGCCGCACATGGTCCAGGAGTTCCCGCATGCATGCGGCGTAGTCCCAGACGACATCGACCACTTCGTACCGCATCAGGCCAACGGCAACATGCTTGACAGCATCTTCGCCGACCTGGAAATGTCTCGGGCGACTATGCACCGCACCCTGACGCACTACGCCAACACGGGAGCCGCCTCCACCCCGATCACTCCGGACGCGGCCGCCCGTTCCGGTGCCTTCACCCCCGGCGACCCGGTCCTCCTGGCCGGCTTCGGCGGCGGCATGTCGGCGGGACTGGTGCTGGTCGAGTGGTGAGAAGGGAGTGCCGCCCGAGCCCGCTCCACACGATCCACGACAGCGAATGTGAGATCCACAGGGGCCGGTGGAGAACCGATCTGTTGTCCGGGATCGCCCGGCCGATACGGTCGGGCTGTCCCCATATCCACCGTGACCTCGCGTCTTTGATGTCGGGCGCCGAGCCGTCGGCGTGGCCGTTATGTTCGGGAGATTGACTGTGTCGCGTAAAGATGCAACCGAAAAGGTTGCCTGGGAGAAGGTGGCGGACTCCATCGAGTTCGTGCCCGCCGAGTTTTCCAGCAGGAACCAACCGGAATCCGTGGCCCAGGAGATGCTGCGCTGCGAGCCGGAAGAGATCGACAGACTCGTCGACGCGGGGCTTCCTTTCGAGCAGCGGTCCGGGGTGCGCTGCTTCGACGCCAACGATCTGTACAACCTCGGCATGTACTCGAACAGCGCGAGGACGCAACCGGAGCTGACGTTCCGTCTGCTCTTCCGCTTCGCCCGGCGGCCGGTGGACGATCTCCTGCGGGCCAAGCAATGGAATTTCCGGGTCGCGCTGGAATGCGTCGACTGCCCGGAGGAGGCTCCCTGGCGCCTGGAGGAGCCGGACGTCGTGCGGTTCGGCGGGAACGTCGCCGGTGTGACGAGGCCGTCGGTGAGCCGGGGGTCGGCGCAGTACGCGGCGACGGTGACGACGACCGGCGCCCGGACCCCGGTGGTCTCCACCGTGCTGCGGCGGCTGACCGGCGAGTACCTGGAGGCCGGCTACCGCTGGCAGATGGTCCCCGTACCCATGCAGGCGCATCCGGATCAGGTGCACGCCATGGGCGCCACGAGCTGCATCGCGGCGAGTCTGCACCTGGCCGAGAGCTTTCGCGCGGCCGGGTACCGGGCGGAGGCGAAGCGGGGCTGGTTCTGTGGCGTGCTGGGCGGTGCCCTCGACCTGCCGCACGCGTGCGTCGAGGTCGAGGACGACGACGGCGCGGTCAAGACCGTCGACATCGCCAAGGCCCAGCTGGCCGCCCGGCTCTCGCCGGACACCGAGCAGTTCCAGGAACTGTGCCTCGGGTCGATCTACAACAAGGTGATCCCGTCCACGGCGTCCGGAAACGCGCCCTTCGGCTATCACGACTGCGGGTCGGAGCTGCCGATCCAGGTTCACACGGATATCCAGGCAGTGCGCTGAACAACAGAAGACCGCACCATTCTACGGGGAAGATGAGAATACATGGCTGTACGAGACATTGAGCCGATATCGCTCGACCTGGACCGGCTTGAGCAGATGGCCGAATCCAGCTACTACAATCCGTACACGATTTTTGACTGGCCCGAGAAGATCGAGCCCGAAAAGCCGTGGATGAGTGAGAGTCTGACCACGCTGGCGGGTACGCCGATGTGGGACGAGCTCACGCGTGATCAGCAGTTGGAGCTGACCAAGTACGAAGCGATCAACTTCTTCAGCCTCAACATTCACGGCATCCGTGAACTGATGAGCGAAGTGGTGATGCGCATCCACGAGCGGGCCTATGCGGACGTCTCGGAGTTCCTGCACCACTTCATCGGCGAAGAGAACGAGCACATGTGGTTCTTCGCCCGGTTCTGCCTGCGGTACGGCGGCAAGCTGTATCCGGCGCAGCCCACGCTGCGGGCCGATTCCGTGTCCCACCTCTCGCCGGTGGCCCGTGAGGCGATCATCTTCGCGCGCATCCTGATCTTCGAGGAGATCGTCGACTACTTCAACGCGCACATGGCGACCGACGAGGCCCTGCCGCACATCGCCCGCGAGATCAACCGCGTGCACCACCAGGACGAGAGCAGGCACGTCGCGTTCGGCCGGATGATCTTCACCGACCTGCTGGGCCAGGTGGCCAGGCGCGACCCGGCGGAGGTGCCGGCGGTCGCCGCCTACCTGGAGAGCTATCTCCAGTACAGCATCGGCACCCTGTACAACCCCGCCGCCTACCGCGACGCGGGCATCCCGAACGCGCTGGCCCTTCGGCGGCAGGCGCTGGAACACCCCGCCCGGCTGCTGGCGCACGATCAGATCCTGAAGCGGACCAGGAAATTCTTGACGAGGGCGGGCGCCGGAAGGGAACTGACCGCATGACGACCGACCCGATGCAGGACGTCCGGGCCTTCATCCTGGAGCGCAACCCGACGGTCGGCGCGCTGACTCCCCAGATGGATCTGATCGACAGCCGGGCCATCAACTCCCTGGCCTTCGTCGACTTCATCTTCCTGCTGGAAGAGCTGACCGGCGAGTTGATCGATCCGGAAGATCTGGACCTGGACGACTTCCGCAGTCTCGATGCCATCGAGGCCCGATTCTTCAAGCAGGGGGCAGCGCAATGACCACGACGACCGACAACGGCCTGCAAGTCCTCGACGGCGGTCAGCTGCGGTTGTTGCGGGCGATCGACGCGGCGTTCCTGCGCCTGGCCCGCACCTGGGAGGCCCCGGAGTTCCGGTTCCCGTTCCTGATCGGGAGCAAGGACCTCGACACCTTCGACTACTTCGACAACTTCCCCCATCTGGGTCTCGCGGCGACCCGGCTGGATCCGAAGCGCCTCGGTTCCCTGCTGGCCGAAGTGCCCCGGCCGCTGGACCGGATTCCGGCCGAGGTGATGGAGCCGACCGGCTTCGCGCTGCCGTCGGCCGCGTGCTACGCGATCTACCTCGACCTGGCCGGCTCCGAGCTCCCCCGGACGGGGCGCTGCGGACCACGCTCGGGACCTGCTTCCGCAACGAGGACCACTACGACGGTCTGCAGCGGCTGCTCGGCTTCTCCATGCGGGAGATCGTCTTCATAGGACCGGAGGAAGGGGCCAAGGAGCATCTGGTCCGTGCCAAGGACGCCGTGACGGCCCTGTGCGCCGAGCTCGGGCTGGACGTCGGACTGGAGGTCGCCACCGACCCGTTCTTCGACAAGAACGGCGGCAAGGCCAAGATGCAGCGCCTCTTCCCGGTGAAGGAGGAGTTCGTCGTGGACGGTCTGGCGATCGGCTCGGTGAACTACCACCGGAACTTCTTCGGCGAACGGTGCTCGATCCGGGCCGGCGGCGACCTGGCGCACACCAGCTGTCTGGCCTTCGGCCTGGAGCGCTGGGTGCACGCCCTGACGGAACGGTTCGGCAGCGCCGAGGCCGCCGTGTCCGCGGTGGAGCGTCTGGGCTGATGCGGAACACGCTGGCCGGGGTTCTCGGCATCGAAGTGAGCCTGCTCCAGTCGGGCATGGGAGGGGTCGCGGGGCCGGAACTGGCGTGCGCGGTGTCGAACGCCGGCGCCGCGGGCTGCCTGGGCGGTTACAAACTGGTCGGCGACGGGTTGTCGGCCGCGCTCGCCCGGCTGACCGCGGGGACCGACCGGCCCGTCGGCGTGAACCTCATCCCGGAGGTGGTCGGGCCCCAGGAGCTGGACCGGCAGATCACGCAGGTGCTCGACGAGACGCCCCGGCATGTGTATCTGTCCCTCTTCGGCATGCCGGACGACGCCGTGTTCGATCGGATCAACGCGGCGGGACGGCACCTCGTCGTCCAGGTCGGGACCGTGGAGGACGGTGTACGGGCCGCCGGACACGGCTCGGTGGTGGTGGCGCAGGGCATCGAGGCGGGCGGCCATCTCCTGGGCGTGGCCGGCCGGGACGCCCTGGTCACCACGTTGCGCCAGGAGCTGCCGGAGGCCTGCATCGTCGCCGCAGGCGGCATCGGATCACCGGACGGGGCCGCCAGGGCCCTGTCCGCCGGCGCCGACGGTGTTCTGCTCGGCACCGCCTTCGTCGTGGCGCACGAGTCGCGGGCCCACGCGCACTTCAAGGGGCGGTGAGCACCGCCGACGAGAAGGACACGGTGATCTCCGACGTCTACGAGATCGGGTGGCCCGGCAGACGCCACCGGGTGCTGGAGACGTCCGCCACCCGCGACCCGAACCAGTCCAGGAAGTTCATCGGCCGGACCGTGGTCGAGGGAAAGCCGTATCTGATACCGCGGTTCAGCGCCGCGGCGCCGACGGAGGCGACCACCGGCCGGATCGAGGAAATGGCGATGTACTGCGGGCTGTCCTGCGGTGCGATTTCCGGTGGACGGCCGGCGGCCGAGATCGTCGCCGACTTCGCTCGCGTCCTTCGAGGTGTCGAGATCTTCGAAACAGGGACGGAATAGGGATTCCATGTCAAAGGTCGCGAACATGTCCCGGCTGGATCTGTCGTACCGTGACGACGCGCAGCGCATGCGCACCAGGGAGGGCGTGGAGCTCTCCGGCGAGTCGGCGGCGAAGGCATCGTCATCACCCCGCTCCCCCATCGTGTCGCTGCGTTGACCGAGGCGTACGGATCGGCGGTGCCGGCGGTTCCCGCCGGCACCGCCGAGGCGGGCGTATGGGCCCGATGGCAGCCGGTGCAACGGCCGTTCGGGCCGCGTCAGCAGTTCACGGCGGGCCGCCGGGCGGCCTCGGCAGCCCTGGCGGCGGCCGGGGCCGCCGACCGCTTCGTCCCCCGCGATCCCGGCGGCCGGCCGCGCTTCCCGCGGGGATTCGCCGGATCCATCTCCCACACCGACCACCTGGCGGTCGCGGTGGTGGTCCCCGGCGCGGCGGCGGTCGGCGTGGACATCGAGAGCGCGGCCATCAGCCCTCGCGCCACCGCGTTCGTCCTGAGCGAGCGGGAGAGACGGGAACTGCTGCCGTCGGCCGGAAATTACACACCACGTGAGTTGTTCACGGCCAAGGAAGCCGCTTTCAAAGCGCTGTCCGGCACCGGGTCGCTGGGCGATTTCCTGTTCTGGCGGATCGAACTGCACCCGTCCGACGGCGCTTTGACCGCGTCCTATCGCGGGGTTCCGGTAACCGTGTGGATCAACTCCGACGAGGCTCTGTCGATCGCCCTGGCCATTTCGCCCGGGTGAGTTCTCCACACCTCACGATCACGGATGCGATGGTCACTCTTTCCCGATCCCATCAGAGCGAACCCGAACCCGATCCCGGCGCGCATGATCGACCGGACCGCGGCGCCTCAGGGCCGCGGCGTCCGGGCCCGCTCCTCCTCGGCTGCGAGAACGCAGGCCTTGATCCGATTACGGTCGACTTTGCCGGTAGAGGTCCTGGGCAGCGGGTCCGTCACCATCTCGATCACGCTGGGGATCGCCGCGCGCACCGTTCGCTCCGAGCAATGCAGCCGCAGCGCAAGGCTGTTCACACTTCCCGCATCGGTCAGCCGAAGGCGGGCATGCAGGCGATGACCGGCGACCGGATCGGGGAAGGCGATGACGGCGGCCTCGGCGACGGCCGGGTGGTCCAGAAGGATCTGCTCCACACTCTGGGTGCTGACCTGGAAACCACGCACCTTCACCAGGTAGTCGGTCCGGCCGATCACGCTCAGGCCGCCGTCCTCGTGCAGGGTGACCACGTCGCCGGTGCGGTAGTAGACAAGGCCGGGCGCACCGTCCGGGTGCGGGGCGAAGGTCTTCGCACTGGGCGCGTTCACGTATCCCGCGCTCTGGAAAGGGGTGTTGACCAAGAGCTCACCCTGACCGGGGCCGGTCAACGCCCGGCCGTCCTGGCCGATGATCAGCCAGCGCACACCGGCCAGCGGCCGGCCGATCGGCAGCGGGGTACGGAGGGGCCGGTCCTGGTCCACTTCGTGGAGGAAGCTGTTGTTCGTCTCCGTGCAGCCGTAGTTGTTGTACCAGCGCGCCTTGGAGAAGGTGGTGGACACCCCGGCCAGCACACGAGCGGGCATGCTGTCACCGGCGAAGATGACGTGCTCGGGCGTGTCGAGAGGACCGCTTTCCGCTGTCGCCTCTGCGAGCAGCTGGAAGAGCATCGGCACACCCTGAACCACGGATACCGCGTGATCGGCGACCAGATCACGCAGATAGCCGGCCGAGGCACCTCTGTCCGGGTCGACCAGCACGACGGTGCCGCCGTACGCCAGCGTCGTCCACACGTCCAGCATGCAGAGATCGAAGTTGAGCGGCGCGTAGTTGAGGACAGCGACGCCGGTCGCGATCCCGAAGGTGTCGGCCGCCCACTCGGTGAAACGGCCGACCGCCCCGGACGACAGCGGAACGACCTTGGGCAGACCGGTCGAGCCGGACGTGGTGAGCATGAAGGTCACGGCTTCGTCGTCGACGGCCGCAGCCGGGGGTACTCCTCACAGCCCACAGGAGCCCCGGCTGGATCCACCACCCGGTCGACGGCCGGAGCGTCGGCGAGGCCAAGCACCACCGCGCATCCCGCTTGCTGGAAGAGGGCTTTCAGGGGCGCCTCGGGAAGCTCGTACGAGGGCAGGAGGAAGGAGCGGCCGGCCATCAGGCAGCCGAGCACCAGAGCCACGGCTTCCGGTGACTTGCGTACCAGCAGACCGACGGGACGGTCGGCGTCCGGCGCCGCCTCCTCGACCTGGGTGCGTGCCCTGACCGCCATGGCGTACAGATCGCCGTAACTTACGGGCCGGTCCTCCCAGATGAGCGCGGGTGCGCCGGGCTGGGCGGCCGCGCGAGCCGTGAACGATGGGACGAGCGAGCGGGTCATGCCGCACCACCCGCCGGCGGCCGCTCGGCCGTCGCCCGGATGGTCCGCACGGAACGGAAGTTCCCGGCCGTCAGTTCAGGGCCGGTCAGAGTGATGCCGTGCTGCTTCGCCAGCCAGCTCGCGATCTGCAGCACCCCGAGGCTGTCGATCACTCCCGTCGCCAACAAATCGTAATCCGGGTCGAGTTCGGTCCACTCGACATCGGGGAGAAAGCGCTCGACGACGAATCGGGCGATCTGATCCTCGGAGATCCTGATCAGTTCCTCCGGCTCGATCCCGGACTCGGTGGTCATCTCTGTTTCCCATCCTGGGGGTCGTGACATGGGGAGCACAGCCTTGGCTCGATGTTCCGGTCTCACACCTCGAGGAGCGTGCAGAACCAGTGCATGCCGGGTGAGGCGACACCCGCGAGGGCGACGAGGTCCCCCGGCGCCAGCTCTCCGGCCTCCGCGTGCAGGTGAAGGGAGACCAGTTGATCGGCAGCGCCCATGTGGCCGAGTCGGCGGGCGAGTTCGGCGTTGGTGCGGGCGACGTGGATACCGATCGCGTCGGCGGCACCGTGGATCGCCCGTTGGCTGTCGTTGAAATAGACGAGCCGGGTCAGTTCGCTCCGGTCCCGGCCGGCCCGCGCCAGAGCATGATCGACCACGTCGGTGAACCGTCCGACGACCTCCCCGATGAACCGCCCGAACCGCTCGGGGTCCGCGCCGAAGTGCTCGTAGACCGCGATCATCGGGTCCAGGTCGCGGTGGGTGCGGCCCGGGGGCGGTACGGGGTGGGCGGAACCACCGATGTCGATACGGAACAGATCCGCGAACTCGGGATTGGTGAAGCTGGCGGAGGAGAGCCGACGGAGGCGTGGATGCCCCCGGCGCAGGACAGCGGCGGCGGCTCCGTCACTGGCGATGGTGCCGTTGAAATCCATCCGGTTGGTGTGCGTCTCGCTGACCACGTTGACCATGGCCACCAGTACGGTGCCCGTGTCGGGCGAGAGCGCCATCGCACCGGCCGCGTGGTCGAGGGCCAACGACCACGCGGCGCAGGACTGGGTGAACAGCACGGTCGGGGTGCCCTGGGCGTCGAGCGCCCTGGCCACCGCCGCCGAGGGGTCCCATCCCAGGTACTGGGGGATGTCGGAGTGGCCGAGGACGATCAGGTCCACGTCCGCGATGCCGAGGCCGGCGTTCTTCAGGGCGACGCGGCACGCCTCAGCCGCCAGGTCGACCGCGGTCACCCCGTCGGCCACCCGGTGATAGCTCTCGTAGCCCAGTTTGGTGACAGCCTCGGGATCGGGAAGGTACTCGTGCGCGGTTCCCGCCACATCACGTGGAGTGCCGAAAGCGGTACCGGTCGCGACGATGCCCATCTCCGTCGGAGTCTCCACTGATCGTCCTTCAGTTCTCACGGGTATCGGTCCCCCGGGCGGTGAGTACAGCTTCGAGGCCGAGGCCCCAGTGCAGCAGGGACTCGTCCTCCCCGGCACGGCCGACGCACTGGAAGCCGAGCGGGAGGGCGCCCGCGGGACGGGCGGTGGGGATGGTGAGGCACGGGAGGCCGACGCCGCTCCACGGCAGGGACATCACCGAGTCTCCGGCGCTCTCCAGGCCGAGCGGAGCCGGTCCCGTGGCGGCAGGGGTGATCCACAGGTCGACGCCGTGCTCGGCCGTGGAGGCGGCCAGCCGGTCACGGAACGCGTCGCGTCGCGCCAGTGAGTCGGCGTGGTCGGACGCCTGGGCGCCCTGGCCCTGGCGGATGGCCTCGGCGGTGCGCTCGTCGTAGAGCTCCTCGTAGCGTGCGAACCGGTCGGCGTGCGCCTGGGACAGCTCGTAGAGATTGATCACGAAGAAGTCGAAGACCTCTTCCTCGAAGTTCTCGAACATGGGGACGCTCACCACGTTGTAGCCGGCCGTGCGCAGCGCGGCCACCTGCTCGTCGAAAGCGCTACGGGCCTCCGGCTCGGCGAAGTTCATGTACGGACCCTCCGGGATGCCGAGCACCGGCCGGCCGGGGACCGCATGGTCGGACCGCCACTCGTCGCACAGACAGCTCGCGGCCAGCGCCACGTCGGCGACCCGAGCGGTGATCATGCCGACGGTGTCGAAGGTCGGGGCGACGGGGAGGACACCGTCCACCGGAATGCGTCCGTGGGTGGGTTTGAAGCCGACCACTCCGCAGTACGCGGCGGGGCGGATGAGCGACCCGATGGTCTGGGTACCGATGGCGAGGGGCACCAGGCCCGCGGCGACGGCCGCGGCGGAGCCGCTGCTCGTTCCGCCCGGGGTGTGCTCCGGACGGTGCGGATTACGAGTGGTTCCAGGCGCCGTGACGGCGAACTCGCCCGTCACCGTCTTTCCCGCGATGATCGCCCCGGCATCGAGCAGCCGGTCCACGACGGTGGCCTGCCCTCCTGCCATGGCCTCGGGCGGCAGTGCCGAACCCGCCGCGGTGGGCAGCCCCTCGACGTGGATGATGTCCTTGATCCCGACCGGAACGCCGTGCAGCGGGGGCAGGTCTCCCGGCTCCGTCCCGCGCCGGGCGGCTTCCTCGGCCGCGTGGGCCAACCGGTCCGCCCGGCCGGGCTCCGCCACGAAGGACTGGACGGTACCGTCCACTTCCGCGATGCGCTCGATGGTTCTCGCCGCGTACTTCTGCGGCTCGACAACACCCGTCCGCAGGCTTTCGGCGGCGTCCGTCAGCGATGTGGGCTGAACAAGATCTTCCATGGTTTCCTTCACACGTTCCGGTCAGCGGGCATATGTTCCGGTCGGCGGGCCGAGGCCCGTCACCGCTGCTGTGCCTCTCCCAGCGTCTTGGTACCGGTCGCCGGAGTGGGGATGTCCTTCTCCGGAGGGGCCGTCGGCCCGCTCTCCTCACCGGGGGGCGGGACGCCCGGCGGGAGCAGTTCATCCACGTCGGCCAGCGGGATGTCGAGCACCCTGAGATACCGCCGCGCCGCGTGCAGGGTGACAGCCAGCAGGGCCATGGCAGCGGCCAGCACCAGGACGGCCCTCTCCACGCCCGCCGCGTCGGCGAGGATGCCCGCTCCAAACGGGCCGATCCACTGGACCCCTTGGACGAAGAAGCGACTGGTCGCCGCGACTCTGCCCTGGTACTGGTCCGGGACAAGCCGGACCTCGTACGACTCGGTCACGACGTTCATCGGCACCATGCTGATCATGGCGACCATCACCACCAGGCCGATCTGCCACGGCTGGGAGACCGACACCACCACGGCGAAGGAGGCCATGAAGACCCACGCGGAGATGATCAGGACCCGCCGTGCGCCCAGCTTGCCCATCAGCCAGGGACCGAGGACCGCTCCGATGACACCACCGGTGACCGCGAGCGAGGTGGCGAGACCGACCGCCGTGGGCCCGCCTCCCCGGTGCTGTATCAGCACCACGAAGAGCAGGATGAAGCCCTCGGCGACGGCGTTGAGTACAGCACCCCAGATGAGCGTGAACACCAGGTAGTCGCTGCGCCTGATCATGCGCAGGCCGTCGCCCACGTCCTTGGCCAGGCTGGACCTGGGCCCGTCGCCCGGGTGCCGATCCGGGCCGAGGGGCCGGCGGATCAACAGGGAGCCCAGGGTGACGAAGAGGAAGGAGACCGCGTCGAAGAGGAACGGGATCCAGCGGCCCATCGCGTAGAGGAGGCCACCGAGCGGAGCGCCGACCAGCTGGGCGACCATGTCGCGCCCCATCCCTTGGGCCGTCGCGGTCGCTATCTGCTCCTTGGGGACGATCCTGCGGAGAACCGGCATCGAGACAGCGACCCGCAGGCCGGCCGCCAGACCACTGACCAGGGCCATCGCGCCGATCGCGGTGATCGAGGGGGCGCCCCGGTACACCAACAGGGCGACGACACCCATCGACACCGCCTGGACCAGCGGTGCGAGACACAGGATGGCGCGGCGGGCCACCCGGTCCGCCAGCGCCCCGCCCACCGCGAGGGTGGCCAGCTTGCCGACCATGTGCAGGACGGTGATGACGCCGGCTTGGGCGGCGGATCCGGTCAGGTGGAGGACAAGCAGCGGGAAGGCGAGCGTCGACACGCTGGTGCCCAGCGTCGACAGGCCGTTGCCCGACCACCAGTACATGTAGTCGCGATCCCGCCACAGTGACGGGGGGCTGACCGAAGCCGGCCCGATCTCCTCGGGACGCGCCTGCGCCATGGCTAGTCGTCCCCTGTCCCTTGTCTCCACGCTCGTCCGGGCGTATGCCGCCGACCTGCGATGCATGCTGGTCGATGGAGAACAGGCCGGGCCAGGCAGCGCACCGGCAACTCACGGGGCGGGAATTGCCGCTCGATCGACCGGACCACGGTCGTACACCTCGATGGTCCCGGCGCGGATCCGGCCCGCCACCGGATCGAACCCCCGACGGCAGGACCGGCGCACCGCTACCGGAAGAATCGCGACGCCCGCGTAACCCGTTGTCCAGCAGGAGGAGGCGAGGCGTGATCGCTGAGGTGGTGCCCACCGAGGTGCGAGCACGGGAGGCATTCGACGACGACGGCCCGGACGGCGCCGTCACCCTCTTCGCCACCGAACAGGCGGTGGTGGAAGGGGTGCTCGACGAGCGGCGCAAGGAGTTCACCACGGTGCGGGGGTGCGCCCGTGCGGCACTGACCGCCCTTGGGGTGGACCCGGCGCCCTTGGTGCCCGGCCCCCTGGGCGCACCCGGTTGGCCCGCGGGGGTCGTGGGGAGCATGACCCATTGCCGGAACTATCGCGCGGCCGCTGTCGCGCTGACCAAGGACTTCGCGGCTCTGGGCATCGACGCGGAACCGCGGGAGCCCCTCTCTCCCTTCATGGCGGAGCGGATCGGTACGGACATCGAAGCGAGCTGGCTCCGGCAGGACTTTCCCTCGGCCGCCGGTCTGCCACTGGACCGTCTGCTCTTCTGCGCCAAAGAGGCCTCCTACAAGGCGCTCTCGCCGTGGACGGGAACCCGTTTCGGCTTTCGGGACTTCACTGTCCGGCTGCGGCCCGACGGCACGTTCCTCGCAGCTCCCCCGACGCCTGAAACACCATTTTCATCCCGCGGCCCCGCTGGGTTCACCGGCCGCTGGGCGGCACGTTCCGGCCTCCTCCTGTGCGTAGTGGCACTTTCGGCCAGCTATGTGTCGTCCGACCTCCTGGAGGATTCGGCGTCGAAAGCAGGGAGAAATTGGGACAATCAAAAACAAGCAACCCGGCGCATCAGGTGATCTTCATCATGCGGCAATGTCATTTCCAGCCAATCTCGCCCGTCCGAGAGCACATCGATGCTGTACTTTCAAGCCGTCATGAGCGTTCGTCGACTCGGTCAACGCCCCTTCGGGGACGGTTGCCCCCATCGACCTCGGAAGAGTGCGGCGTTTCTTGTCCGGGCGCCCGGAAGGACGACGTGTTGGACGGGCGCTGCGCAGGCGATACGAGCAAGCATGCCCTTGCCGTACCCACGCCTCCCCATGCACGCGCCCCGCAAGGAACGAACAGGCACATGCTGATGATTCCAGCATGTACACCGGTGGGCCGTGCGATTGCCGACGAGTCACAGCTGGTCAATGCAGGAGATGTTTCACTGAGCCGCTCGTCAGCGCACACGCGAACCTCACGGCGCTACAAACGCCACGGCTCGCCTCTCGGTACCACCGCTCTCATAAAGAATGCGGCGACCGGATTTTCGCATCGCGCGGATGCGCACGACTGGCACTGTTAATAATTCACGGGGGGCTTACATGCCGATTCTGAAGGAACACTACTCTTTCGACAGAACAGACATTCATCAGCTCCGCGACTTCCTGGTCAATCAACGCAGACTGTCCGGCTGGACGCAGGAGGAGCTCTCCGACCGCTCCGGCGTCAGTGTCCGGACCATCCGCAATCTGGAAACCGGCTCCAACACCAATCCACGTCGGACCTCCGTCAGCCTGCTGCTCACCGCGCTCGGCGCCACCGCCGCCGCGTTCCCCGAGCCGGCGCCCTGGAACAGCGGGCGCAGGTCGGCGCTCGGGCAGTCCCCGGACCTCCACTCCGACCCGACAGCACTCCCGCCGTGGCAGGGCCCCCGGCCCTTGGGCGACGCGTTGGTGGGCCGCGAGGCCGACCTGGGGCACGTCCTCTCCACCGCGCAGCGCAGCCGGCTGATCGTTCTCACCGGACCCGGCGGAGTGGGCAAAACCCGCATCGCCCTGGCGGCGGCGTCCCGGCTGCGCCCGCTGTTCCAGGGCGGAGTGGCCGTCGCCGAACTGCACGACATCCCGCCCCAGCATCGGGAACCCGACGCCTCGGCAGCTGAGTTGACGCGTGTAGTGCGGCGCCTGACCAGCAGGAACGAAGGCGGTGCGCGGGGCGGTGCCGGGCTCGGACGGCGGCTCCTGGTCCTGGACAGCGCCGAGCATGTCTCGCAGCAGACGGCGCGGATCGCGCGGCAACTCCTCGACGAGCATCCCGGGCTCCAGATCATCGTGACCTCGCGCCGCGCCCTGGCCGTCGGCGCGGCCGAGACCTGGGAGGTCGAGCCGCTTTCGTGCGACCGACGGGACGGCTCGGACACCGAACTCCCCAGCGCGGTGGAGCTGTTCCTGCGCCGGGTACGGGCCGGTCTGCCCACGCTCGACCTGGGCAACCGCCTGCCGCTGGTGCAGCAGCTCTGCCGGCTCCTCGACGGCATGCCACTCGCGATAGAAGTGGCCGCGCGAGGACTCAGATCGCTCCCTCTCACCACCCTCCTGCACGACGGGACGCTCTTCCACCTGCTCGCACATGTCGACGCCGGTGACCTGTCGCGGCACCGCACGCTGTCGGACAGCGTGCGGTGGAGCTACGAACTGCTGCCCGCCCCTCATCGCGAGTTGCTCCGTGAGCTGTCCTCGCTGCCCGGCACGTTCTCCCTGGACGCGATCCCGGCCCAGGCGGGCGGGGGATTAGGAAGCACACGCATCGCCCACCTCCTGGCCGAACTCGCCGACGTCTCACTGGTCCAGATCGATCGGGGGCAGCAGTACAGATACGGGGTCCATGCACTCGTACGCCATTGGGTCACCCAGGAGGAAGCCTCGACGGACCTCGGACGGTCCGCCGAGAGGGCCCGCGACCGGCCTGCACTCGCGGGCAGCGCCTGGCGCCGGGCCATCTGACGCGCCACCGGGGACGGCGGCCCGCTCATGCCGGCGCCGGCCCGGCAGCTGACCTGACCGTCTGGAGCGAGAAATGCCGCGGGCCTTCGAGGCTCGACAGCATCAGCTCCTCCAGCCACGGCAGGCAGCTCTCCTCCAGCTCGGTCGTGTGGTCGAGCCGCCGCAGCAGTCGCTGAAGCGCCAGCACCAGCCATCCGCTGCCGCCCGGCTCCGCCCGCTCCCGCTCGAAGGAGTACAGCCAGGTGTAGAGGCAGGAGGCAGCCGCGTGGTGGACGCTGTGCTCGGTGGCCTGATCCTGCCCGTGCGTGGAGGCGGCGTCGGGCGCCTCGGCGGCGATCCGCGTGTAGAAGTCGGTCCGGCGTCGGGAGAGCTCGCTGAGAACCTTGACGAGCGCGGCGCCCTCGGGACCGACGAGTTCGCGTTCCGCGATCCGGCGGGCCTCGTCGGCCGCCGGGCCCCAGCCCCGGGTGATCTCGTCCTCACTGGCGTTGGTCAGCCGCAGTGCCCTGCCCGACGGATGCCACTGCGGGGCGTCCTCGGACCAGTCGAAGAGCTGCCGCAGCACCCCTTCCCCGCCGACGGCGGGACGGTCGGCCACGCGCGCCACCGCGGGGAGCTGTGCGGCGATGCTGTGGAGGTTGACGTGCGTGGTCCCCTCGAAGATGCTCGCTATCGCATGGTCGCGCTGGAGCTTCTGGAACGCGCCGGAAGCCACGCCTTCCCGCAGATAGCTCCGGGCTCCGAGAACCCTGGCCGCCTCCTGCACCACCTCCTCGCCGAGGGTCGGGACGAGGTACTTGACCACGGACGACCACAGGCTGAGCCGGGACGGCACGATGGAGAGCGAACGCGCCACCGGCAGCGCCGTGCACTCCGCGATCAGCAGGTCCACATGGGAATGGACCAGATGCCGCCGGATGACCGGAAGCCGGTAGATCTCCTGTCCGTAGAGCACTCGCTCACGCGCGTGACGCAGAGCGATCCGCAGCACCGAGTCCATGGTGCCGATGGACAGTGCTCCGATCGCCGTCCGGGTGATCTGGAGCACCTGAAGGATCCCGACCAGTCCGGCCCCGGCGCGCCCGAGGAGTGCGCCGGCGGGCACCCTGGTGCGGTCGAAGGTGATCCCGCTGAGGTCGTGACCGCGCAGCCCGACCGTCCTCACGAACGGGTGGTTGGTCCAACTGCCCTTCTCCATCTGCTCCTTGTCAAGGAGCAGCAGGGAGGACCGCGAACCGTCGATCGCCGCGTAGACGGTGACGAAGCGGCCCCGGGTCGCGTTGCCGACGGGCCACTTCTCTCCGGTCAGGAGGAAATCGTCACCGTCGGATTCGGCCACGGTCTCGTTGGTGCCGAGATCGCTGCCGTGGTCGGGTTCGGAAACCGCGAAGCAGGCCAGTTCCCCGTCCAGGAGGGCACCCGCGACCCGTGCGCGCTGCTCGTCGTTCCCCCACAGCCAGACCGAGTTGACCCCGAGGAGCGCGGAGCCGAACATCACCGCGAGCGTCAGGTTGCGGCGAGCGAGCGTACGCGTGAGCAGGAAGAGGTCTTCGAGGTTCCGGAGTCGGCCGCCGAAGTCCTCGGGCACCAGGTAACCGGAGAATCCCCACGATCTGAGCAGTTCCACCGCCCCTGGGGGAAGACTGTCGTTCTCCTCGTGCGCCACGATCTCGGCAAAGCTGAAGGGGCCGCTCTCGGCAGCCGGGTCACCGAGCGTCCGCTCCAGATCGGCGACCAGCGCGTGGGCCGGGCGTTCGCCTGCGGGGCCGCTCATACCAGGGGGCTGTCGACGCCGTAGCGGCTGAACATGCCGCCCAGGGCTTCCGCGTCGGGCAGCTCCGCCCGGCCCGCGACCACCTCGGCGCTGACCAGCTCGATCACATCACTGACCCGCTCCAGCTTCATGGCGGCCTCAGGGTTCAGCGCCTGGAGGGTGAAGAGATCCTCCAGGTTGTATCCGAGCTCCGCGAGGACCAAGGAGTGGAAGCCGAGGTCACCGACGAGCCGGTGGTCGGGATCGATCCGGTCCAGCTTGCGGGGCGCGACCACCTGGACCATACCGATCACCACGGGAGCGATGGCCTCGGTGCCGATCGCGGCAGGAGTGTGAGTCATGCCGTCGACGCTAGGACCTGCCGATGACCGGGCCCAGGCAACGGGCCCGGCAAGCGCGCGGCAACTAGAAGCCTGTCGGGCAACCCGGCCGACCATTCGTCCACGGCATCATGACGCCTCGTCAGTCGTCACGACCCGGGGAGGTGGACCCGGCCCGGCCGTCGAGGCGTGAACAGTGCTCCGAGACCCCGCCGCCCCGCGGAAGTTGCCGCCCGCCTGCCTTGCCGGAACCGGGCTCGGCGATGAGGCTGATATGCCTTCCGCCTGCGGGCAGTGGCGCGGGCGCCTTCCGTGCCTGGCGGCCTTACGTCCCCGAGCACAGGGAGCTGGTGCCGGTGGAGCTGCCGGGACGCGGCTCGCGGATCGACGAGCCCGTACCCGACGATCTCGACGCACTGGTCGAGGCTCTTCCGCGCGCCGCATCTGCCCCTGATGCGTGCGCCGATCTCGGCCGGCTCCGACGACGAGCTGATCGCCTGGCTGCTGAGTACCGGCGGGCTGCCGCGTGAACTCCTGGACTTCCCCGGCTTTCTGAGCGATCTGCTGACGGCTGTCCGGGGCGACCTGGCCCCTGCCGAGGGCTACGTCATTCCGCACCCGGTCGCCGTGCGCTGCCCGCTCCTCACCTTGGCCGGCGAGGACGACGCGGTGGCCCCGGTGGCACAGGTCAGACCGTGGGCCGCGTACACACCGGCGGAGCACCGGACCCGGGTGCTGCCGGGCGGTCACTCGTTCCCGGGCACCCACCCCCGGCAGACGATGTCAGCGGCGCTCGACTCCCTGCCGGCTCTCCGGTGAGGCTCACCGGCTGGGACGAGAGACCGCTCAGGAAGTTCGAGTACACATAGGTCGGCGGGCCTGTCGGACGAGCCTCCGCGACCAGGTCGCACAGGCTCTCCAGGAGGGCCGTCAGCTCAGCGCGGGCCAGGAACGCACCGAGGCAGAAGTGGGGCCCGTAGGCGAACGACAGGTGCTTGTTGGGGGTCCTTGCCAGGTCGAACTCGTCGGGCTCGGCGAAAACCCGGCCGTCGCGGTTGGCGGAGGCCAGCCAAGTGGTGACGATGTCGCCCTCCTCGACGAACTGGTCGCCGAGGAAGAGGTCCTGGGTCGCGGTCCGCCCGCTGTGCAGGGCAGGGCTCGTCCAGCGCAGTACCTCCTCGACCGCCGAGCTCGTCGTCACTTCGCCCGACTTGAGGGCCCGGAACTGGTCGGGCCGCTCCATCAGCGCCTGGAGCCCGCCGACCATCGAGAAACGGGTCGTCTCGTGGCCGCCCATGATGATGCTGTAGCAGTTGAAGACGATCTCCTCGTGCGTGAGGGGCCGCCCGTCGATCTCCTTGGTCACCAGCAGGCTGACAACATCGTCGTACGGTTTGTCGTGCCGGGCGGCGGCAAGCTCCGAGAAGTAGAGCAGCAGTCCGTTGCGCGACGCCCAGGTGGCCTCCTCGTCGGGGCGCCCGTCCTCGGTGGACAGGGCGGAGGAGGTGAGCTCGATGATGTGCTGCCGGTCGGTGGGCGGCACGCCGAGCAGGTCGCAGATGGCGGCGAGCGGGATGTGCGCGGCCACGTCGGCGGCGAAGTCCACCTCGCCCCGCTCCACCGCCTCCTCGACCAGCCGCCGGGTACCCCGCCGCACGCTCTCGACCACCACGTCGAGGGATCGCGGCGAGAACGGCTTCAGCAGGGCGCTGCGCAGCGCCTTGTGCGGCTGTCCGTCCGTGACGGCGAGCATCCTCCCGGCCGCCGAGTCACCGCCGGCGAGCAGGGTGTCCAGCACGTTGCCCTGCTCCGAGGTGAAGCTCGCGCTGTCGCTGAGCACCGAGACGACGTCCGCGTGACCACTGATCACCCAGAACCCTGGACGGCTGCCGCTCTCGGGCTGCCAGTGCACCGGCGCCTCGTCCCGCAGGCGGCGCCACCACGGCCCCAGGTCGTGGTGGGCGTGCAGGAGCGGATCGGCCAGATCGACGGCGTCGAGCGGGCCCTGATCGAGCGCGGGGCGGGTGTCCATGGGGCGGTTTCCTCGGACTCGGTTACGGGCGGGCGACAGCGGAAGGGCGCGATGCGGACGGCGGCCGGGCGCCGCCGTCCGGGTCAGCGCATCGGCTCGGTGGGGCCGGGGAAGAACGCTGTGGTGGCTCCGGCTGTCTCCGCGCCGTCCACGGTGAACTGCTGACCGGAGATGAAGGACGCCTGCGGCGAGGCCAGGAAATGGAACACGTCCGCGATCTCCTCGGGCAGGGCGTGCCGCCGGGCCGGGATGCGTTCGTTGACCTCGTCGAGCATCGCGTCGGTGTACTCGGCGCGCTGCATGGGTGTCAGTACGGCGCCGGGGGCGACACACGCCGTCCTGATCAGCGGGCTCAGCTCCACGGCGAAGGTCTGGCACAGCGAGGCGACACCTGCCTTGCTGGCGTTGTAGTCCGCGTAGAGGGGGTAGCCGCGCGACCCGTTGACGGACGCCGTCGCCAGGAGCACCCCGTGTCCCTCCCGCAGCATGTGCGGAACGGCGTGCCGCCACAGGGCCAGGACACCCATCAGATTGACATCCAGGGTGCGCCGGGCGTCCGCCTCGGTGAGGTCGAGGATGGAATGCCGGACGCTGATGCCCGCATTGGCGATGACGACGTCGATGCGGTCGCGCTCGGCGTGCACCCGGTCGACGGCTTCACCCACGGCGGTCCAGTCGGCGATGTCGAGCATGACCGTCCGGATCTCGCCTCCCCCTCGCGAGGGCCGTCCGCCGCGTCCCCGGTGAGTGGCTGGATGTCGAGATTGACCACGTGGTCGCCCGAGCGGGCGAACCGCTCAGCGGTGGCGAGTCCGATACCGCTGGACGCGCCGGACACGATGACTGTGCGCATGATGCCTCTCCTGCTCCTTCCGCCCGACCGGCTCAGACGATGACGCGGTGGTTGCCGAGTACGTATCCGCTGAAGTTGCGGCGCAGGTTGCGGCTGACGGTGAGCTTCTTCAGCCAGCGGTCGGTGCCGTCGTACCGAGCCTTGAACGACCGGCGGCCGTGCACAGCCCGGTAGTTGTCCACGATGAGCAGCGAGCCGGGGCCCACGGCGACGTCCCGCTGCACCCGGTGCAGCTCGGCCATCAGCCGGTCGAGCGCGCCCTCGGCCTCGGTGTCCCCCGGTGCGACATCCATGAACGGCCGGTCGATGCGCAGGTAGGGATTGAAACGGTCGCCCGACAGAACGGCGGTCGGAACGGCGCTGTCGATCATCCCGTACAGCTTCTCCAGCGCGGGATGTGCGGGGTCCAGGGCCTCCAGCTGCCGTATGTGCTCGGTGTCCGGCAGGATCCGGAAGCGGGGCTCGGCGAGTACCGCGCGGTCGTGGTCGCTCAGCCGGACGTCACGGACGGAGGCGACGATGGTCGGCACCAGGTCGGGGTTGCGCAGCCCGAAGAGCAGGAGGTAGTCACAGCGGTTGGGGTGGAAGCCGTCCTCGGTGTGGAACTCCAGCAGGCTCTCGCTGCCGTAGCCGCTCTGCCGCAGCTCGTCGCCCCGGATCGGCAGGATGTTCTGGATGATGCGCCCTTCCTGGAGGGTCTCCCAGCCGAACGGGTCGCCCAGCGCCATGCCGCACATCGCCAGCCACACCTCCTGGGACCGGGCCGCGTCGGAGCGGATGGCCTGGCGCCAGTGGTCGGGTGTGGGTCCGATCAGCGCGTCGTCCACCGGGAAGCCGTGCACCAGGCATGCCGCGGACCTCTCGGTCCTGCGGTAGGTGAGGAGGAATCTGCGCAGACCGGCGGGGAGAAGCTCCTCGGCCGTGTGGGCGTGGTCGTAGAAGTCCGGCAGGCCGGGTGCCCCGTGGGCGTCACGGAGCCGTGCGGCGGCCTCCTCCAACTGAGTGACTTCGGTGGTGTCCAGGTGGTATTCGGCGGGAGTGTCGCCGCGGTCCTTCCCCGGCAGGGCCGCAGCGGCCACGTCCGGGGTAGGTACGTCAACAGTCGGGGTGCTGCTGGTCATGTCGGTTGTCCTCACCTGGTCGTGACCGCTCGGGTCGTCCGTCGTTCGGTCCTGTGCGGTCCGCGCCGGTGGCCGGGCCGCGTGGTGGTGCGCACCGGACCGGCCTGGCAGGGTCCAGGCCTTTCGTGGTCCGGTGATGGCGCTCGGTGCGGTGGTGCGTGTTGGTGGTGCGTGTTCGGCGGTGCGTCGGCCCCGTGTGCGTGGGGCCGACTACCGCCAGTCCTCGGCGAACTCGTCGAGTTCGCTCTGGTCCAGAGTGATCAGCGGTTCCTGCGAGTCGGCCTCGTCGGCGTCCGCCGCCGGAACCAGGTCCTTGACCGCGGTGGCGAGCGCCGCCACGGTCTTGTGGGCGAACACGTCGCGCGGGGCGATGTCCAGGCCCTCCGCGTAGGCCATCGTGACGAGCTTGATCGAGACGATCGAATCGCCTCCCAGGTCGAAGAAGCTGTCGTCGATGCCGACGCCCTCCGTGCCGAGTGCCTTCTCGAACAAGGCGCACAGCAGCTTCTCGCGCTCGGTGCGCGGTGCCCGGCCGTCGCCGGCTCCGGAGAAGTCGGGAGCGGGCAGAGCGGCGCGGTCGAGCTTGCCGCTCGGCGTCACCGGCAGTCGGTCGAGGGCGACGACGGCCACGGGCACCATGTGCTCCGGCAGCACGGCGGCGACGCGTTCACGGAGCGCGGCCGGGTCGAGCGGGCCGGCCGCCACCGGGGCCGCGTACGCCACCAGGCGTGGTGAGCCGGGGGTGTCCTCCCGTACGACCACGACGGTCTGCCCCACCGAGGGGTCGGCGGCGAGCACCGCCTCGATCTCACCCGGTTCGATACGGAAGCCCCGTATCTTGACCTGCTCGTCGACGCGGCCCAGGTACTCCAGGCCCCCGTCCGCCGTGCGCCGCGCCACGTCGCCCGAACGGTACATCCGCCCGCCCGGCGGTCCGAACGGGTCGGCCACGAAACGCTCCGCGGTGAGCCCGGACCGCCGCAGATAGCCGCGGGCGAGGCCCTGGCCCGCCAGGTAGAGCTCACCCGCCACCCCGACGGGCGTCGGCCGCAGGGAGCCGTCCAGCACATGGACCCGGGCGCCGACGACCGGCCCGCCCATCGGCGGAACGGTCCGCCCGGACAGCGGGCGGCTCATCGTCGCGATGACGGTCGCCTCGGTGGGACCGTACGCGTTGACCATGCGACGCCCGGCCGACCAGCGTGCGACCAGGTCCGGCGGGCACGCCTCGCCGCCCACGACGAGGGTGACCCCGTGGGGCAGGGCGTCCTCGGGCAGTACGGCGAGCGAGGACGGCGGCAGCAGGAGCGCGGTCACACCGTGGCGCGCCACGGTCCGCGCCAGGGCCGGTCCGGGGAGCAGCTCGTCGGGGTCCGCGGTCACCGCACTCGCCCCGGTCAGGAGGGCCGTGGCCAGTTCCCACACGGACGCGTCGAAGCTCGGCGAGGCGAACAGCAGCACCCGCTCCTGCGGACGGAGCGCGAGCCCCTCACGCTGCTGGGCGATCAGAGCGGCGATCCCGAGGTGGGACACCATCACGCCCTTGGGGCGGCCGGTCGACCCGGAGGTGTAGATCAGATAGGCGGCGTTCGCGGGCCGCAGCGGCGCGATCCGGTCGGCGTCGGTGAGAGTCGCCCCGGACAGACCGGCGGTCAGCTCCGCTTCCGGGTCCAGGAGTTCGGTGAGGTTCCCGGCATCCGGCCCGGGCCCGTCCAGGCACAGCACCTTCCCCGCACCGGCCTCGGCCATGACCGCCGCGCCCGCACCGGTGGTGAGGACGAGATCCGGCCGCGCGTCACCGATCAGGTAGCGGAGCCGGTCCGGCGGGTAGCCGAGGTCCAGCGGAAGATAGGCCGCGCCGGCCTTGAGGACCGCCAGCACGGCGAGGACGGACCGTGCCGACTTCGGCATCGCGATCGCCACGACACGCTCCGGGCCGATGCCCCGGTCCACCAGCGCCCGGGCGAGCCGGTTGGCCTGGACATCGAGGTCCCCGTAGGTGAGGGCCAGCTCGTGGTCGTACACCGCGACGGCGTCGGGTGTGGCCCGTACGTGCTCCTCGAAGAGCTCCGGGAAGGTGGCCGTCCGCTCGTGGGCCGCCCCTTCCGCCACGGCCAGGAGCTGACCGCGTTCCCGGTCCGTGAGCAGGTCGATCCGGCCCAGAGGTACGGTCCGGTCACGCACGAAGCAGTCGAGGACCTTGCGCACCCGGGCCAGCAGCGCGCCGGCCGCCTCGGCCGTGAACAGGTCGGCACGATAGCTGAGTTCGAGGCTGAGGCGCTCGTCGGGCATGACGACCAGGCTGAGCGGATAGTGCGAAGCGCCGGGTACGGGCTCCTCGTCGAGGGAGATCCGCAGGCCCGGGACCTGCTCCTGGATGGCCGCCCCGTCGAAGGGGGTGTTCTCGAAGCCGATGACGGTGTCGAAGAGTTCCCCCAGTCCCAGCGCCCGCTGCACGTCGGGGAGCCCGGCGTGGTGGTACGGGCGCAGCTCGGCCTGGTGCGACTGGAGGCCGGTCAGGATCTGGTCGAGCGATCGTGCGGGGTCCAGCCGTACCCGTACGGCGACGGTGTTCATGAACAGGCCGACCATGTCCTCGACGCCGGCCAGTTCCGGTGGGCGCCCGGCGGTCGTCGCACCGAACACGACGTCGTCCCGTCCCAGTTGCTGACCGAGTACCACCGCCCAGGCTCCTTGGACGACCGTGTTGAGCGTCAGGCCCGCGCCGCGCGCCGCGGCGGTGAGCGCGTCCGTCCCCTCCGCGTCCAGGACCTCCGTCACCAGGTGGGGCACGGTCGCGGTGGCCGCGTCGGCGCCCGGGGCGACCAGTGTCGGTTCTTCGATACCGGCCAGGGCCTCACTCCAGGCCCGCGTCGCCGCCTCGTCGTCCTGGCGGGTGAGCCAACCGAGGAAGTCGGTGAACTGGGCCACCGGCCGGCCTCGGTCGGCTCCGCCTCGCGCGTAGAGGGAGAAGACGTCGCGGAAGAAGTGCGGCAGCGACCATCCGTCGAGCAGGGCGTGGTGGTAGGAGGTCAACAGGGCGTGGTCGTCGGTCCCGAGCCGGACCAGGGTGACCCGCATCAGCGGAGGGGCGGTGAGGTCGAAGCGGGTGACGCGGTCCTCGTCGACCAGCTCCGCCAGCCGCCGGCGGCGTTCGTCCTCATCGTGACCGGAGAGGTCGATCTCCCGCCACGGGACGCGCAGGCCCTCGTGCACCACCTGGACGGAACGGCCCGATGCCAGGAGCCGGAACGAGACGCGAGTTGCGGTGTGGCGGGCGAGAGCCGCGTCGAACGCCTTGCGCAGCACGGCGGGCGTCAGTGGTCCCTCCAGCCGCGCGGGCGCCTGGGCGGTGTAGACGTCGATGCCGTCGGCGGCCAGCAGGGCATGGAAGTGCATGCCCTGCTGGAGCGGGGTGAGAGGCAGTACGCCGGTCAGCTCGTGTCCGTCGGCGGTGATCTCCGCCCGTTCGGCATCGTTCAGCGCGAGCAGCGGCCCGGTGCCGGAACTGTCCGCCGCTGTGGGGGCCTCCGCCTCGATGTCCTCGGCCGCCTCGGCGAGCTTGGCGATGGTCTTGTGGACGAAGACGTCGCTGACGGTGATGGCGAGTCCGGCGCGGTGGGCGCGGGCCGCGAGCTGCATCGAGATGATGGAGTCGCCGCCGAGGTCGAAGAAGCTGTCGTCGACACCGATACGCGGCTGCCCCAGCACCTCCGCGAACACCTCGTGCAACACCAGCTCCCGCTCGGTGACCGGAGCCCGGTACACCTCCGCCGCCCGGAACTCCGGCACCGGCAACGTCTCCCGGTCCACCTTCCCGTTCGGCGTCAGAGCGAACGACTCCACCACCATCACCACCGCCGGAACCATGTACTCCGGCAACCGCCCCGCCACGAACTCACGCAACGCCCCCGCATCCGGCCGCTCACCGGAGGCCGCCCGTACGTATCCGACGATCCGCCGTACGCCCTCGGCGTCGGCGGACACCGCCGCGACCGCCTGGCCCACCGAGGGGTGGTCGGCCAGAACGGCCTGGATCTCGCCGAGTTCGATGCGGTGGCCGCGTACCTTGACCTGGAAGTCGGACCGGCCGCGGTATTCCACGACACCGTCGGGCCGGCGGCGCCCCAGGTCGCCGGTGCGGTACATCCGGGCACCCGCCGGGCCGAACACGTCGGCCACGAAGCGCTCCGCCGACAGGCGCGGGCGGCCGAGATACCCGCGGGCGACCCCGTCACCGGCGATGTACAGCTCGCCGACGACCCCGGCCGGCACCGGCCGCAGGAACGCGTCCAGGAGATAGACCCGGGTGTTGTCGGCGGGGACACCGATGGCGGGCGGGTCCGCCGCCGCACCGGTTGAGCCGCCGGGGTGCCAGAGCATCGCGTCGACCGTGCACTCGGCGGGACCGTAGAGGTTGTAGACCGACAGGCCGGGTACGCCGTGGAGTTCGGCCCACAGGTCGTCGCCCACCTCCTCGCCGCCGAGCGCGAGGACTCGCACGCGGTGCCGCTCCCCCGGCGCTTCGAACATGCCCGCGTCGAGCATCTGCCGTGCGACGGAGGGTGTGGTGTCGACGACGTCGATCCGTGCTTGTGCCGCGTGGCGGACGAGGGCCAGGGAATCCTTGCGCACGGTGTCACCGACGATGTGCAACTCGTGTCCGGCGACCATCCACAGGAGCTGGCTCCAGGAGGCGTCGAAGCCGAGCGAGTTGGTGAGCGCGGCACGCAGCGGCCGGCCGCCCGCCCTCGCCCGCTCGGGTTCGAAGAAGTTCGCCCGGTGGCTGTGGAACATGTTGGCCAGGTTGCGGTGTTCCACGGCCACACCCTTGGGGCGCCCCGTGGAGCCCGAGGTGTAGATGACGTACGCGAGGTGGGCGGGCAGCAGCGCACCGGTGCGGTCGTCGTCGTCGAGGTCCGTCCCGTCCGCGGGCGGAATGGTCTCGTCGAGCAGGAGCGCCGGCACCGATTCGGGTACGTCGCCCACCGTGGCGACGGAGGCCAGGACGAGGGCCGGTCGGGCCTCCGCGCAGATCGCCGCGATGCGCTCCGCGGGGTGGTCGACATCGATCGGAAGGTACGCCGCGCCCGACTTGAGGACGGCCAGGATCGCCACCACGGCGTCCGTGGAGCGCGGCACGGCGACACCGACGAGGTCGCCCGGTCCCACGCCACGGGCCGCGAGCAGCCGGGCCAGGCGGTTGGCGTCGGCGTTGAGCAGACCGAAGGTGAGGCTGGTCGTGCCGTCCGCGACGGCCACCGCGTCGGGCGTCGCGCGGACCTGTGCCTCGAACAGACCGGGCAGCGTCCCGGCCGGCCGCTCGACGGCGTGTCCGCTCGCCTCGCGCAGGATCTCGCGCCGCTCGGCGTCCGTCCGCGAGGGAGCCGCCCGGCCTGCTCGTCGGGCCGGGCGGCGATGTCCTCCAGCAGACCGGTCAGGCGCCGCAGTACGCCATTCGCGGTGTCGGCGCTGTAGACGTCCTCGCGGTAGTTGAGTTCGAAGCGGAGCCGGCTGCCGGGGTGGACGGCCAGGCTCAGCGGGTAGTGGGTGCCCTCGAACGCCTCGTCGACGGCGTCCCGCAGAAGGCCGACGTCGAGCCCGGGCACCGAGGCGCCCTGGACGGCCCGTTCCACGGGAACGTTCTCGAAGGCGACGGTGGTGTCGAAGAGTTCGGTGGCGCCTACGGCGCGGTGGATCTCGGCAAGGCCGAGGTATTCGTGACCCATCACGGCCGTGTGGTCGTGCTGGATACGGGCCAGCAGGTCCGCCACCGGCTCTGCCGGGTCGACCCGTACCCGGGCGGGCACGGTGTTCATCATCAGGCCCACCATGCGGTCGCTGCCGGGGAGCTCCGGCGGGCGGCCGGCGACGGTGTTCCCGTAGACGACGTCCTGGCGCCCGGTCAGCTCGGTCAGCAACAGCGCCCAAGCGCCCTGGACCAGGGTGTTGACGGTGAGTCCGCGGCTCCGCGCCAGGGCGGTGAGTTCCGCCGTGGTCCGCTCGGACAGCTCCGTCACGACGCGCCGCTGTCCTCGGTCCGAGGAGCCGGTGCCCGCCCCGTCCGCGACGAGCGTGGCGCCGTCGACCCCCGAGAGCACGCCCTTCCAGGCCCGCTCGGCCTGGTCCCTGTCCTGCTCGCCGACCCAGCCGAGATAGTCCTGGAAGGGCACCGTCGGCTCCAGCCGATCCGCCGTGCCGCCGTCCCCGTAGATGCGGAACAAGTCGCCGAGGATCAGGGGAAGCGACCAGCCGTCCAGCAGGATGTGGTGGTTGGTGATCAGCAGGATGTGCCGGTCAGGTGCGAGCCGTATCAGCGTGAACCGGAGCAGCGGCGGCTTCGCCATGTCGAAGCGCCTCGCGCGCTCCTCGGTGAGCAGCCGGGAGAGGCGTGGCCTCAGTTCCTCCTGGCCGAAGCCGGAGAGGTCGATCTCCTCCCACGGCGGCTCGACCACCCGCGCGACGGCCTGGACGGCCTCACCCGAGCGGCGGCGCAGGAATCCTGCCCGCAGGCTCGCGTGCCGGCCGACCAGCGCGCCGCAGGAGGCGCGCAGCAGGTCGGTGTCGAGTGCCCCGGTCAGCTCCAGCGGCGTCTGGACGTTGTAGAAGTCGATGTTCCCGCTGTCGGCTTGTCCCTCCTCGTAGAGGGCGTGGAAGAGAATGCCCTGCTGCAACGGCGAGAGCGGCAGGACCGCTTCCAGGGATGTCTGTCTCACAGTGCTGTCCCCCACTGGGCTTCGAGCTCGTCGAGTTCTTCCGCGTCGATCCGCACCAGGCTCCCGGCACGCGGTGTCGCGGCCCGCTCGCCGACGTCCTCGGCCGCCTCGGCGAGCTTGGCGATGGTCTTGTGGACGAAGACGTCCTTGACGGCGATGGCGAGTCCGGCCCGATGGGCCCCGGACGCCACCTGTACGGCGATGATGGAGTCGCCGCCGAGGTCGAAGAAGCTGTCGTCGACACCGATACGCGGCTGCCCCAGCACCTCCGCGAACACCTCGTGCAACACCAGCTCCCGCTCGGTGACCGGAGCCCGGTACACCTCCGCCGCCCGGAACTCCGGCACCGGCAACGCCCCCGGTCCACCTTCCCGTTCGGCGTCAGAGCGAACGACTCCACCACCATCACCACCGCCGGAACCATGTACTCCGGCAACCGCCCCGCCACGAACTCACGCAACGCCCCCGCATCCGGCCGCTCACCGGAGGCCGCCGGGGTCACATAGGCCACCAGGTGCCGGTGTCCCGGCCGGTCCTCGCGGACGGCCGCCACGGCCCGGTCGACTCCGGGTGCCTCGGCGAGAACGCCCTCGACCTCGCCGAGTTCGATGCGGAAGCCCCGAACCTTGACCTGGCTGTCAGCACGGCCCAGGTAGGACAGCTCGCCGCTCTCCGACCGCCGTGCCACGTCCCCCGTCCGGTACATCCGGGTGCCGGGCTCGCCGAAGGGGTCGGCGACGAAACGTTCCGCGGTGGTTCCGGGACGGCCGAGGTAGCCGCGGGCGAGCCCGTCACCGCTCAGATACACCTCGCCCGCCACTCCGGGCGGCACCGGCCGCAGCGCGTCGTCGAGCAGCCGGACGCGGGTGCCGGGGACAGCACGGCCCATGGGCGGGACGGTCCGCCCGGACAGCGCGCCGGTCTGGGTCGCGATGACCGTCGACTCGGTGGGGCCGTAGGCGTTGACCATGTGACGGCCGGGCGACCAGCGTGCGACCAGGTCCGGCGGGCACGCCTCGGCGCCGACGACCAGATTGATTCCCGCCGGGAGTCCTCCGGCCGGCAGGGCCGCCAGCGTGGACGGGGCCAGCAGCAGACAGTCGACGCCGAGTTCGGCGACGAGCTCGGCCAGTGGTGGCCCGGGCGTGAGCCGTTCGGCCGGCGCGACCACCGCGGCGGCGCCGGTGAGGAACGCCGCACACAGCTCCCATACGGAGGCGTCGAAGCTGGGCGAGGAGAACTGGAGTACGCGGGTCCGAGGGGTCAGGCGCAGCAGGTCGCTCTGGTGGCGCGTCAGCGCGGCGAGGCCGGTGTGCGTGACGACGACGCCCTTGGGCCTGCCGGTCGACCCTGAGGTGTAGATGACGTACGCCGGGTGTGTGAGACGCAGGGACGTGCGGCGGTCCCGGTCGTCGAGATCGCCGCCGTCGGTGTCGCCGTCCGCCGGCGGGTGGTCGACGGGAGCGGCCGCCTCGTCCAGGTACAGGCGCGGCACCTCGGGGGCGAGCGTGGCGTCGTCGGCGGCGCGGGTCGTCAGCAGCAGCAGCGGTGCGGTGTCGTCGAGCATGGCGGTGACCCGGGACCGCGGGTAGTCGAGGTCGACCGGGAGACAGGCCGCGCCCGACTTCAGCACCGCCACCGTGGCGGTCAGGGCGGCACTGCCGCGCGGGAGGGCGACCGCCACCAGCCGCTCGGGGCCGGCACCTCGCCCGACCAGCACCCTTGCCAGGCGGTTGGCACGGACGTTGAGCGCCGCGTAGTCGAGGGATTCGGTCGGGGAGAGCACGGCACAGGCGTGCGGGGTCTGCCTGACCTGTTCCTCGAACAGCTGCGGGAAGGTACGCGGGACGACGGGTTCCGTGTCCTGCTGAGGGCTGTCCGCGGCGAGTGCCCGCGTGCGTTCCGCCGCGGTCAGGACATCGAGGCGGGCGAGCGGCACATCTGCGGGACCGGCGAGGAAGCGGGAGAGGAAGTCCGTGAACCGGTCCTGGTGCGTGCGGAGTTCGGCGAGCCCGTACCGGTGGGGATTGGCCTCGAACTCGATGCGCATGCCCCGGCCGCCCGGATCGGGGTGGCAGGTGATGTTGAGGTCGGTGACCGGTCCGCCGGACAGGGCCATGACCTCGGCCTCGCGACCGGTGAACGCGGTCTCGGACCCCGACGGCATGATGTTCACGAGCACCCCGAACAACTGCTCATCGGTGCCGAGCATGCGCAGGTCACGCCGGAGTTCGTCGTACGGGTAGCGCTGATGGGTGAGCAGTTCCCCCAGCCGCCGCGCGACCTGCCGCACCAGCTGGGCGCGGTCGGCCGCCGGGTCGACGGTGATCCGCAGCGGAAGCGTGTTCGACAGCATTCCGGGCACGTTCTGGGACCTCGCCCCGAGCCGCGCGGTGGTGGGCACCCCGATCGTCAGATCCTGAGCCCCCGTCATCCCGTGGAGATAGGCGGCGACCGCCGCCAGCATCGGCACCGTCCAGGGAGTGCGGGCGGCCCGCCCGGCGGTGTGCAGCGCCCGCAGTCCGTCCGGTGGAAGCACGGTCGTCGTGGCGATCGCCATGCCCGCCGCGGTCGTCGGCGCTCCTGGCGCCAGACCTGCCGTCTCGGGCCGGTCGGCGAAGACGCCCGCCCAGTACGCCCGGTCGGCGGTGTAGTCCGCCGACGCACGGTAGTCGCTCTCGTCCGCCAGCAGGTCCTGGAGCCGGCCCAGCGGTTCACCGTCGGGTTCCGTCCCGGCGGCCAGCGCCTCGTAGCACGCGGAGATCCGGCGCGAGTGCAGCACCGACCCGAAGGCGTCGGACAGGATGTGGTGGCTGCGCTGGTACCAGACGTGGTGATCGGCTCCGACCCGTATCAGGATGTGCGCCGACAGCGCGTCCTTCTCCAGGTCGAGCGCGGTCGCTCGGTCGCGGTCGATCAGCGTCCGCGCGGCGGCGAGGGGTCCGGTTCATCGCTGAAGTCGTACTCCTGCCAGGTCGAACAGCCGGGTGGGACCGGCCGCTGGTACGTACCGTCCGGCCGCTCCACCAGTTCGACGTCGAAGCTTCCGCTCTCCCCCTCGGCCCGGCGGATCGCGCGCTGGAGCAGCCCGCCGTCCAGCGGCCCGCGTACCTCCATGGCGACCATGGTGTTGTAGGCCGGGTTGGCGGGGTCGAGCCGTTGGGCGAAGAACACCCCCGCTGGGCCGCCGTCAGCGGCAGCAGACCGTTCTCGGCGCGTGAAGTCATCGGGTCGTAACCGCTCTCTCGTGCATCCCCGCGAGCCTGGAGCCCCGGATCTCGCGACGATGCTGCATCGCCCGCACGGGCGGTAACCAGGCAACCGAACCGGCAATCAGCGGCGCTGGTCGAAATGCCGCCCGGACCGGGCCGAGTTACCGGCCGCTTGCCTGGCTCTCGTACGGGAGGCGGGTGATGCTGCGGCGAGCCGGGCACGGCGCCACGCCTCGCGTGTGCCGGAAGTGCCGTGAACCATGGGAGAGGACAGGGACGTTGGGAGACCGGAACCGAGGCCTGCTCGATTGGCTGCACCAGCCGTCCACCGAGCGCGGTCTGTACTACGCGGATTCCGCCGACGGATGGGACTTCTGGTCCTACCGCGATCTGGCCGCGCTGGCGCTGAGAACCGCCGCCGCCCTGCGGGCGCAGGGGGTCGGACAGGGCGACGTGGTCGCCCTGGTGCTGCGCTCCAGCCCGGGTTTCGTCGCCGGGTTCTTCGGCGCGCTGGCGGCCGGTGCGACGCCGTGCTCCATCCCGCCGCCCTTCGCCTTCCAGCGCGCCGACGAGTACGAGAAGCACGCGAGCCATCTGTTCGCGACGGCCGCGCCCCGATTCACCGTCTGCGACGACGAGTCACTGGAGCAGATCCGCAAGGTCGCGAGCGGACTGGGGCTCCAGGAGCCGGTAGCCTTCGACGAACTCGTCGCCGGGGCGGAGCCGTTGGAGCGGCCGATGCCGCTGCCGGAGACCGCGCTGATCCAGTTCACCTCCGGGTCGAGCGGCTTCTCGCGCGGCGTGCTGATCTCCGTGGACGCCCTGGAGACCAATCTCGCCGGCATGGGGCAGTGGCTGGGCTGCGCGCCCCAGTACCCGGCGATCAGCTGGCTGCCGGTCCACCACGACATGGGTCTCGTCGGCTTCCTGCTGAACGTCGTCGTCACCGGCTTCGACGGCTGGATGATGCAGCCGGACGACTTCATCCGCTCGCCGTTGCGGTATCTGCGCTGCATCAGCGACCAGGGCGCCGTCATGACGGCCATGCCCAACTTCGGGCTGGCGTACATCCTTCGCCGGGTGAGACCGGCCGACCTGCGGGAGCTGCGCTTCGACTCGGTCCGGTGCGTGATCATCGGCGCGGAGCGGGTCGACCAGCAGGTGCTGGAGGACTTCCACGCGCTGCTGGGGCCGCACGGTCTCGACCAAGGCGCGCTGCTCCCCGCGTACGGCAGCGCCGAGGCGACCCTCGCGGTGACCGGTCTGGCCCCCGGCGAGGGCTGGTCGGCGCAGGCACCGGACGCCGGAGACGCGGCGTCTCTCGCCGGAGCGGCGGTGGTCGGCTGCGGCCGTCCGCTGGAGGGCAGGACGGTGCGGATCCTGTCCGAGGAAGGTGAGGAACTACCGGACGGACGGGTCGGCGAGATCGTCGTCACCGGGGTGTCGATCGCGAGCGGGTACATCGGTACCACCGGGTCCGCCTCAGGTACCAGCGTCGATGACGGGGGCCTCGCCACCGGTGACGCGGGCTTCCTCCGGGACGGGCAGCTCTTCGTGATCGGCCGGCTCGGCGACGGGCTGAAGGTGAACGGGAAGATGGTCTTCGCCGAGAGCCTGGAGGCCCTGCTGCACCACCGGGGCATTCCCGAGCGGCGCGTCGCCGTCCTGCTGGGGGTACGCGACGGGGTACCGACCGGCGTGGCGGTGTTCGGCGGCGTGCGGACCGGCTGGCGGGAGGCCGCCCACGAGGTTCTCTCCGAGTGGCTCGGCGACGCGGAGCTCCACATGGTCGAGCTGCCCCGTGGCGGTGTCTCGGTCACGTCGAGCGGAAAGCCACGCAGGAGAGTCATCTGGAAGGCGCTCTGCGCGGGCGAGTTCGACGCGACGACCCGACTGCTGACGGCGGAGGCGGAGGCGGACGCGCCGGTCGCAGCGGACTGATCGTTCCTGGACGAACCAGTACGCGTGACAATAGTGTGCGCCGCACAGTACAGTGCAGTGCATGGCTACAGAAGAGATCGCTCTTGGCCAGGCCCAGGAGCTGCGGCGCGGCACGGTCGTCCTGGCCTGCCTCGCGCTGCTCCGCAAGCCGCAGTACGGCTACGCACTGCTGGAGACACTCAACGACGCGGGTGTCACCGTCGACGGCAACACCCTCTATCCCTTGCTGCGCCGACTCGAGAAGCAAGGCCTGCTCACCAGCGAATGGAACACCGACGAGTCCCGGCCACGGAAGTTCTACCGGGTGAGTCCCGAGGGCTCCCGGGTGCGCACCTCACTGGTGCGCGAATGGCAGGACCTCGTCGCCTCGATCTCACGGCTTACCAAGGAGAATGGATGAGCACGAACACGCTCACCGAGCGCTACGTGCACGAGGTCGTCAGGCGGCTGCCCGCGGATCAGCGCGACGACATCGCCGACGAGCTGCGCACCACCATCGCCGACACCATCGAAGCACGCGACCCGGCCCGTCCCGAGACGGTCGAGCGCGAGGTGCTGAGCGAGATGGGCGATCCGATCCGGCACGCCGCGCGCTACGCCGACCGGCCGCTCGCCCTGATCGGCCCCGATCTCTACCCGACCTACATCCGGCTGCTGGCCTTCCTGCTGACCACCGTGCTGCCGGTGATCACCGCCGTGTTCGTGCTGCTGGAGATCGTGGACGGCAACGGCCTCGGGGCGGCCGTGGGCGCCGGCGTCGAGACGGTGTTCACGGTCGGCGCCCAGATGGTCACCGTACTCACCGTGCTGTTCGCCGTCGCCGAGCGCGCCGGCCACCGGAAGGGGACTCTCATCCGTACCACCGACTGGACCCCCGACGACCTGCCCGAGACCCGTGAGCCCCAGAAGGTCGGCTTCGGTGCCGTCCTGACGGCGGTCTGGTACGCGCTGCTGCTCGGCCTGACCGTCTGGCAGCAGCTCTCCGAGCCCTACCGGACCGACGGCGGCGAGCGGATCGCCGTACTCGATCCGGACCTGTGGTCGGGGTGGATCTGGCCGGTCCTCATCGGGCTCGCCGGCCTCGTCGTGCTCGCTCTGGTCCGCGTGGTCACGCACGGCTGGACCAGCCGGCTGGCCGTCCTGCACGCCATCGCCCAGGCGGTGTTCGTGCTGCCGCTGGCCTGGATCATCCAGCAGCGGCAGATCTTCAACCCGGACTTCCTGGCGGACGTCACGGACAACACGACGCCCGAGGTCTACACCGGCGTGGCGCTGATCGTCCTGGTCGCGAGCCTGATCGCCGTCGTCAACGGCTTCCGCGCGGCGAAGAAGTAGGACGGGAGCCAGGCGAGGAAGCGAGAACGCCGGCGCCGATGCCACCCGAGGTGGCATCGGCGCCGGCGCGACGGTGGAGGAGCCCGGAATCAGCGCGTCACCGCCATGATCTCGGGACGCACCAGGTTCTCCGCCAGCAGCAGGCTCTTGACCCGGTCCGAGAGCATGTCCAACTGCCGCAGGACATGGATGACCTGCTGGAACAGCATCTGCCGGTAGGTGGCCATCATCGGGTTCGTCCGCGCGAACAGCAGCCCCTTCTCCACATCGAGGTCCATCCGCTCCCAGACCTCGCGCAGCATGAACCGGCGCGACATCAGCTGGATGGCCTCCAGCAGGAAGTCCTCGCGCTCACGCAGCTCGGCGGCGGTCACCTGCCCGTACATGCCGGTGAGCGCGGTGACCCCGAAGGCGATGTGCCGGGCCTCGTCGCTCGCGACCATCTTGGTGATCTGACGGATGATCGGGTCCCCGAAGCCGCTGCTCGCGAGCCGCAGCGCGGTGATCGCCAGCCCCTCCACGACCACCTGCATGCCGAGATAGACGATGTCCCACCGGGATTCCGACAGCAGATCGTGCAGCAACGTCTTGAGCCCGGGATTGATCGGGTAGGAATCGCCCAGCTTCTCGTCGACATAGCGGGCGAACGCCTCGACATGCCTCGCCTCGTCGGCGACCTGCGAGGCCGCGTAGGTCTTGGCATCCATGTCCGGCACCGTCTCCACCAGCCGGGCCGTGGTCACCAGCGCACCCTGCTCGCCGTGCAGGAACTGACTGCACATCCACGACTGGTACTGCCAGCGGAACTGCGTCAGCAGTTCGCGGGGCACGGGACTTCCCTCGCCGACGACGAAGGACGCGAGTCTCCCCCGCTCTCCTCCGACATCTCCGACCCGAAGTGGATCTCGTGGTCCCAGTCGATGTCGGTGGCGGCGTTCCACTGCGAGAGCTTGTTCTTCTCGTAGAGGTTCCACACCCGGCTGTCGCGTTGGCCGTAGTCCCAGTTCAGGAATGCCTTGAACATCGCGTCGACCTCCATGAGGTCCGCGGTGACGGTGTCCAGTGTGAAGAAGGTCGATTCGGCCGAGCCGGTCGTGGCGGCCGACCCGCCAGGAGCGGCCGCCACGCCGGTCACCGAGTCCGGAACTGTGGTCATTGGATTACGGTCCACCCCTCGGGCACGGAACAGGACTGACGCTCGTGGAGTCTGACGCGCCCCGGAACGGCTCTCCAGGCACCCGCGGGGCAACTTGGCGGCAGACCGGTTGCCGGTCCCCTGCCTGGCCCGCTGCCACCCGCCGAACCATGATGCCCACAAGGGGCTGCCGCCCCGCATGACCGTCGGCCGACCGAAGGGGCGGGACGCGCATGACTGCCGCCGCACCACCCACCCGCTCAGGGAACCCGTCCGGCTCGCGAAGCGCACCGGCTCCCCAGGACGACTGCCCCTGGATCGTGGGCCGGGTCCGCGCTTCCCGGCCCCGGATGCGGCTGTTCTGTCTGCCGCAGGCAGGCGGCAGCGCGGCCTCGTTCGCCCCGTGGCGTCTCGCCCCACCCCCGGCGTGGAGCTCGCGACGGTGGAGCTGCCGGGCCGAGGTGTACGCGGCACGGACCCGCTGCCGGAGACCATGGAGGAACTGGCCGACGCGGTGATCGACGGCATCTCGGACGAGTTCGACCTGCCGTACGCGATCTTCGGCCACAGTTTCGGCGCGCTGCTCGGCTATGAGATCACCCTCGGGATCGCGCGGCGCGGCCTGACCCCGCCGCGCGCACTGCTGGTGTCCGCGGCACGGTCACCGCACACCCCGGTGCGCCGACGGGTATCGGACCGGGACGACGCCGGGCTGCTCGCCTGGCTGAACAGCTTCGGCGGCATTCCTTCAGAACTGTCGCGCTATCCGGCGTATCTGCGGTACGCGCTGCGCACCGTCCGCCGCGACCTCGCCCTCACAGAGGCCTACCTGGCGCCCGGTCCGGAGCGGGTGGACTGCCCGCTGCATGCCCTCGGCGGTGCGGACGACCCACTGATCAGCGGGGCGCAGTTGGAGCGCTGGCGCGACTGCGCGGCGGGCGAGTTCTCCCTCCGGCTGCTGCCCGGCGGGCACGACTACCTCTTCACCGGCGCGCCTGCGGCGCTCGACGCCCTCGGAACGACGCTGCGCTGAGGGCGGGGGCCGGACGGGGAAGCTGCCGGTCGGCTGCCTGTCCCCGCATGCGAACCGTGCGGCAGCATCGCGCTGTCGGCCGCGCCGGCGTCCTCCGCGCACCGCCCGCCGCCTTATCACTGCCACCACCGACCGCTCACGGGGAAGACCTCACAGTGAACGAAGCGACCGAGTCGCCGATCGAGATGGCGCTGCCCCTCACGCCCCTGCAGGAGGGCATGCTCTTCCACGCGCTGTACGACTCCGAGACGGTGGACGTCTACAACATCCAGGCCGGGTTCGAACTGACCGGGGAGCTCTCGGCGGAGCGTCTGCGCGCGGCCTGCGCCGCCACACTCCGCCGCCATGCCGTCCTGCGGGCCGGTTTCCGGCTGCGTGCCAACGGGAAGCCCGTGCAGTTGGTACGCCGCGTCGTGGAGACGCCGTGGACCGAACTCGATCTGTCGGCGGAGTCCGAGTCCGGGCGGCGGAAGAGGCTGCTGGCCTTCCTCGAGGACGAGCGGCTGCACCGCTTCGAGATGGGGGCGCCACCGCTGATGCGGTTCGCGCTGATCCGGCTGGCGCCCGACCACCACGCCTTCATCATGACTTATCATCACATTCTGCTGGACGGGTGGTCTCTGCCTCTCGTCCTCCAGGACCTGTTGGCGTTCTACCGGAGCGACGGCGACGACGCCGGACTCGGCCCCCTCACCCCCTTCTCGGACTTCCTCAGGTGGCTCTCCCGCCAGGACCGGCCCGCCGCGGAAGAGGCATGGCGCGACGCTCTGCACGGTCTGGACGAACCGACCCTCGTCGCGCCCGGCGCGCCCTTCGCGGAGGCGATGCCCGGGCTGGCCTTCGTGACGCTGTCCGAGCAGGCGACCAAGGCCCTGACCGCTACCGCCCGGGAGCACGGCCTCACGGTCAACACCGTTGTACAGGGAGCCTGGTCACTGATCCTCTCGCTGCTGACAGGGCGCGACGACGTGGTCTTCGGCCAGACCGTGCACGGCCGCCCGCCACAGCTCCACGGGGTCGACTCGGTCGTGGGCCTGCTCATGAACACGATCCCGGTACGGGTGCGGATCGCCCCCGAGGATTCGATGGCCGCTCTCTTCGCCCGGATCCAGAACGAACAGGCCGCACTCGCACCGCACCACCACCTGGGGCTGGCCGAGGTGCAGCGGCTGGCCGGGCTCGGGGCGCTCTTCGACACCTCCACCGGCATCGGGAACGCGCCCTTCGACCGGGAGGCTGTACAGGACGGTCCGGCCGGCCTGCGAGTGACGCCGCTGGAAGGGGACGGGGAAGCGGCCGGACGGCAGGAGATCACCGGATCGACCCACTACCCCCTGAGTGTCTTCGCCGTCCCCGGCCCGAGCCTGCGGCTCGAACTCAACTACCGCACCGACCTGTTCGACGCCGAACGTGTCGAACTGGTCGGCTCCCGGATGAGGTTGCTGCTCAGGACATTCGCCGAACGGCCCACGACTCCGGTCGCCGCCGTTCCGTTGCTCACCCACGAGGAACGGGAGCAGGTGATCGGCGACTGGGGAGGCCGGCGAGCGGAGTCCGGGCACGTTCCCGCCCGCGTACCGGCGACACTCACCCAGCGCTTCGAGGACCAGGTGCGCGCCACACCCGACGCCCCGGCCGTGGCGGACGGGGAGCGGTCGCTCAGCTACCGCCGGCTCGACGCGGCGGCGAACCGGCTGGCACGGCTGCTGCTGGCCCGCGGGGTGAAGCCCGGCGACTTCGTCGCCGTGGCGCTGCCGCGCGGGACGGACCTGATCGTGGCGCTGCTCGGCACGCTGAAGGCGGGAGCCGGATACCTGCCGATCGACCCCTCCTATCCCGCCGAACGCGTCTCGTTCATGCTCGACGACGCCTCCCCGTCCGTCGTCGTCTGCGCCGGCGCCACCCGCCCGGCGCTCATCACGCACCCGTCGGTCGTCCCCCTCGCCGACCCTGCCGTCCAGGACGAGTTGGCGCTGCTGCCCGAGCACCGCGTGGAGGACGGCGAACGCGGCGCGCCGCTGCGGCTCGCGGACGCCGCGTACGTCATCTACACCTCGGGGTCGACCGGCCGGCCCAAGGGCGTCGCCGTCGAGCACCGTACGGTCGACAGCTACCTCGCCTTCGCCCGCGCCGCCTATCCCGGCCTCGCCGGACAGGCGCTCGTGCACTCCCCGCCCTCGTTCGACCTGACCGTCACCGGCATCTTCGGCCCGCTGTCCTCCGGCGGTCTGGTGCGCATCGTCGATCTGGAGGACTTCGACGCCCCGGCCGGCACCACCACGCCGCCCACCTTCGTCAAAGCCACGCCCAGTCACCTGCCGGTGCTGACGGCTTCGTCCGACTGGTACTCACCGACCGGGGAACTGGTCCTGGGCGGTGAGCAGCTGAACGGCGAGGCGCTGACGCAGTGGCGTGAGGCCCACCCGGGCGTGACCGTCGTGAACGAGTACGGACCCACGGAGGCCACCGTGGGATGCATGGAGTACCGCCTGGCACCCGGCGACCCGCTGCCCGGGGGTGCGGTGCCGATCGGCCGTCCGGTCCCCGACGCCCGGGTCTACCTCCTGGACGCTTTCCTGCGTCCCGTCCCCGCGGGCCTGCCCGCCGAGCTGTACATCGGCGGTGACGTGCTCGCCCGCGGCTACGTCAACCGGCCCGGGCTCTCCGCATCCCGCTTCGTCGCGGACCCCTTCGGCCCGCCCGGTTCCCGGATGTACCGCACCGGTGATATCGCGTGCTGGCGGCCCGACGGCACCATGGTCTACCGCGGCCGGTCCGACGACCAGGTCAAGGTCCGCGGCTTCCGGATCGAACTGGGCGAGGTGGAGACCGTCGTCGCGGCCGATCCTGCCGTCGCCCAGGCCGCGGCGGCCGTACGGAAGGACCGGCACGGGAACGAGCGGTTGGTGGCCTATGTCGTACCAGCGGCCGACCCGTCCGCGGACCCTGCCACGCTGGCGGACCGGATCGGGGCGCGGCTGCCCGCGAGCATGGTTCCCTCGGCGTTCGTCACCCTGCCCGCACTGCCGATGAGCCCGAACGGCAAGGTGGACCGGGCCGCGCTGCCGACCCCGGACGAAGCGCGCGAGTCCGGGCAGCGGCAGCGGGCGGACCAGGCGCGGGACGAGAGCGTCGAGACCGTTCTCGTCGAACTGTTCGTCCAGGTACTCGGTGTGGACAGCGCCGTGGCGGCGGACGACTTCTTCGCTCTCGGCGGCGACTCCATCACCGCCATCCAACTCGTCGTCCGCGCCCGCGCCGCAGGTTTCCACCTGACCCCGAAGCACATCTTCACCCACCGCACCGCCGGCGCTCTCGCCGCCTTTCTCGTGGTGAGCTCGACCGGCGCGGTGGAGTCCGCCGACGGCGGCCCGGGCGCGGCGGACCCGGCGGCGCAGTGGCCGGCGGACGTGATCCCCGCGACGCCGATCATGCTCTGGCTGCGGGAGCTGGGCGGAACAACCGACGCGTACCACCAGTCGACACTGCTCCGGGTGCCGGCCGCACTCGACCCCGACCTGCTGGCCGCCGCGGTGGTGACTCTCGCCGAGCGGCATCAGTCCCTGCGCGCACGTCTCCGGGAGGACGGGACGCTGACGCTGGACCCGGTGGACCCCGCCGCGTCGCGGAACTCGGTGCGCCGGGTGGATGTCGTGGGTCTCGCGCCGGAAGGTGTCCGTCTGCGGATCGCCGCGTGCGCCCGCGAGGACGCCGACTCCCTCTCCCCACGTGCGGGCGCCATGCTGCGGGTGTCCTGGTTCGACGCCGGCGAGGGTGCCCAGGGCAGGTTGCTCGTCACCGTCCACCACCTGGCCGTCGACGCGGTCTCCTGGCACATCCTGCTGACCGACCTGTACGGCATCTGGCAGGACCTGGCAGCGGGTGCCGTCCCGGAGACCGGTCCGGTGCCGTTCTCGATGCGGGAGTGGAGCCTGCTGCTCCGCGCCGCGGCGGAAGCCCCCGCTCTGCGGGACGAGCTGCCCCACTGGCGGAGGACTCTCAGCAGAGGACGGGGGCCGGGTGACGGCAGGCTCGCCGACGTGGAGCTCTCCCCGTCGCACGACGTCTACGCGACGGCCGGTGAACTCTCCCTCACCCTCCCGCCGGATCTGACCGCCCCGCTGCTCACGACCGTGCCCGCCGTCTTCGGCACCCACACGAACGAGGTACTGCTCACCGCTCTCGCGGTGGCCGTCGCCGCCTGGCGTCGTGACCGCTCGCCCGATGAGGGCGACAGCACGGCCGTACTGGTCGACGTCGAGGGCCACGGCCGCGAACAGATGTCCGAGGACGTCGACCTGTCCGGCACCGTCGGCTGGCTGACCACGCTGTACCCGGTACGCGTCGACGCCAGGATCGCCGACTGGGCGCCGGACGACGATCCGGCCGGAGCCCGCCTCGGCGAGGCCGTGCGCCGGGTCACGGCCCAGGTCGAAGCCATCCCCCGGCGCGGCACCGGCTTCGGTCTGCTGCGCTACCTGAACCAGGAGACAGCCGCCGAGCTGGCGGCCCGCCCCGCACCCCAGATCGGGTACAACTACCTCGGGAGACAGGGCGGTGCGGGGACCAGCGACTGGAGCGTGGCCCCCGAGTCGGACGTGCTACCCCTCGGGGCCGACCCCCGTATGCCCATGGCGCACGTCGTCGAACTGACCGCAGCGGTCAGCGACGGCGCGGAAGGGCCACGCCTGGTCACCAACTGGCTGTGGGCCCGTCGGCTCCTGTCCGACCAGGACGTCGCCGAGCTGGGCCGGCTCTGGTTCGCGGCTCTGCGCGCGCTGGTGGAGCACGGGACAAGCACGGAGGCCATCGTTGCGCGGCAGACGATGCCGCCCGCCCTTCCGCGGGAGGGCGGGCCACTGGGCGGAGAACCGCTGGACCGGCACGACACCGAGCTCGCCGGTCTCGGCGCCCGTATCGGCCTGCCCGTCGTCGAGGCCCTGCCGATGACGCCGCTCCAGGAAGGGCTGCTCTTCCACGCCCGGTACGACAGCCGGGACCTCGATGTCTACAACGTGCAGATCTCGTTGGAGGTTGAGGGCCGGCTCGACGCCGAGCGGTTCCGGAGCACCTGCGACGCTCTCCTGGAACGGCACCCGATGCTGCGGGCAGCCTTCGTGCAGAAGCGGTCCGGGGAGCCGGTGCAGGTGATCCCGGAGCGGACGGCCATGCCGTGGCACGTCCATGACCTGGCCGGCCTCGACCCGCGCGAACAGGCCGACAGGCTGGCGGCGGTGCTGGCGGCCGACCGGCGCCGGCGCTTCGACCCCGCCGACCCGCCGCTGATGCGCTGCACCGTGGTCGGCCTGGACGAGGACAGGCAGAGAATCGTCCTGACCATGCACCACCTGCTGGTGGACGGCTGGACCACTTCGCTGCTGCTGCGCGACCTGCTCGCTCTCTACGACCACGGCACATCGGTCGGGCTGCCCGCGCCGGGCCACTACCCCGACTATCTGCGGTGGCTGGCCGAACAGGACCGGCAGAAGGCGCGTACGGCCTGGCTGGAGGCGCTGGCGGGTCTGAAGGAGCCCACGCTGGTCTGCCCCGGCACGGACACCGCGCGGATACGCGTCCTTCCGGAGCGGATCGTCGTCGCCCTCTCCGAGGCGGACACCTCCGCGCTGCTCGACATCTCGCGCCGTCACGGTGTCACGCTCAACACCCTGGTCCGGGTCGCCTGGGCGCTGTGCCTGCACCGGCGGACCGGGCAGCTGGACATCACCTTCGGAGCCACGGTCTCGGGCAGGGAGGCCGAACTCCCCGGCGTCGAGGAGATGGTGGGGGTGTTCATCAACACGGTGCCGGTACGGGTGCGTCTCGACCCGTCCGAGCCGGTGGCCGAACTGCTCGAACGCCTCCAGGGCGAGCACGCCGAACTTCTCGAGTACCACTACCTCCCGCTGAGCGACATCCAGCGGACGGTGGGACTGGGGACCCTGTTCGACAGCTGCGTCGTCTTCGAGAACTTCCCGACCGCCGAGACCCTGCCGAGCGGTCCGGACAACGGCTTGCGGCTGACGGATGTCGTCGGCCACGACGCCTATCACTACCCGCTCAAGCTGATGGCCGCACCCGGCCGGCAGCTGGAGCTGGAGATCAGCTACCGCCCGGACCTGTTCGGCGCACCGCTCGGGCAGCAGGTGGCCGATCGTCTACGGGAACTGCTGATCGAGCTGCCCGGAGCGCTGGCCCTCCCGCTGGGCCGGTTCCTGGAACACACTCCCGCACCACCCGCCGAACCAGGGCAGCAGATGATGTGCGAGCTGGTCGCGGAGGTACTCGGACGCGACTTCGTCAGCGCGGACGAAGACGTGTTCGAGCTCGGCTGCGACTCCCTGACGGCCCTGCGCCTGGCGGGCCGGATCGAGACGGAACTGGGACGGCCCGTCGACGTGGAGAGCGTCTTCCGCTGCCGTACCGCCCGCGCCCTCGGCACCGCACTCACCTGAGGCCCACGCGAGGCCTGGAATCAGCCCAGGCCGAACTCCGAGAACAGAAAGACTCAAACCATGACAAACCCCTTCGACAACGAAGACGGTGTCTTCCACGTGCTCGTCAACGACGAGGGTCAGCACTCCTTGTGGCCGGCGTTCGTCGAGGTCCCGGCCGGCTGGAGCGTGGTGGTGTCGGACAGCACCCGGCAGACCTGCCTCGACTACATCGAGGAGAACTGGACCGACCTCCGGCCCGCCTCGCTCGCCGCGACCGACGCGGCCTGACCCGTTTCCCTCATCGAACGCTCCGGCAGAGACAGGTGGCTGCACATGCCGAACAACTTCCCCCCATCGTCAACTCGTGGAACGAGTGGGACACCCTCCGGGAAATGGTGGTCGGCTCCGCCGACAACGCCTGCTTCGAACCGGCTGAACCAGGCAGCCGGCCCGCGATACGCAACGCTCCCGACCAGCCGTTCCCGACGGGCCCGAAGTCCAAAGAGGCCATCGATCTGGCCAATGAGGAACTCGCCGGTCTCGCCCGGCTCCTGGAATCCCAGGGCGTGACCGTACGTCGCCCCGAGACGCACGACTTCTCCGCCCCGGTCACCACCCCCGACTTCGAGGTCGAGAACCAGTACTGCGCCGTCTGCCCACGCGACGTGATGATCACCATGGGCAACGAGATCATCGAGGCGACCATGTCGCGCCGCGCCCGCTACTTCGAGTACCAGCCCTACCGGAAGCTGGTCTACGAGTACTGGAACGCCGACCCGCGGGTGGGATGGACGACCGCGCCCAAGCCGTCGTTGAAGGACGGCATGTATCGCGAGGACTTCTGGGAGTGGCCGCTGGAGGAACGCCACGCGAAGATGCACTCGTTCGAGTTCTGCGTCAACCAGGACGAGGTGGTCTTCGACGCAGCCGACATGAGCCGGCTGGGCCGCGACATCCTGGTCCAGGAGTCGATGACCACCAACCGGGCCGGCATCCACTGGCTCAAGCGCCACCTGGAACCCCGCGGCTTCCGCGTCCACCCCGTGCACTTCCCGCTGGACTTCTTCCCCTCCCACATCGACTGCACCTTCGTACCGCTGCGCCCCGGCCTGATCCTCACCAACCCGGAACGGCCGCTGCGCGAAGGCGAGGAGAAGATGTTCCTCGACAACGACTGGCAACTGGTCGATGTGCCCCAGCCCGTCCTGGCCAACGACGAGATGCCGATGTACTGCCAGTCGTCGAAGTGGCTCTCGATGAACGTGCTGAGCATCTCGCCGACCAAGGTCATCTGCGAGGAGCAGGAGAAGCCCCTCCAGGACCTTCTTTCCTCGCACGGTTTCGAGGTCTTCCCGATTCCGTTCCGCAACGTCTTCGAGTACGGCGGCTCCCTCCACTGCGCCACGTGGGACATCCACCGTGACGGCGACAGGCAGGACTACTTCCCCTCCCTCCGGTACGAGCCGCTGATCTGACGCTTTCCGAAGCGGCGGAGGCGGCCCCGGACACCGGCCGGGGCCGCCTCCGCCGCTTCGTGTGCACGCCCGACAGACCGTCCCTGGAAACAGGTATCCCCAGGTCAGAACGATTCTGCCTGGGGAGACTCGGTGGGGCGGGTGGGACTCGAACCCACGGCCGACGGATTATGAGTCCGCTGCTCTAACCGGCTGAGCTACCGCCCCGTTTCGGCGTGGCGCGTACAAGTGTGCGCACCGTCTGCCGCAGCATAGCCGGTCATACGATCTCTCGCTTCGGTTGGCCGACTTCACCTGATCTTGAGGACGTCGCTGCGTGCTGCCCGGTTGCAGGGAAGATCGGGAAGACCCGAAAGGGTCATACCGAGGCCCTGTCCACCGCACTGGAGGGGATCAGGGCGCGCACGCGAAAGAGGACCCCGAAGGGCCCTCTCCCGTTCCGCTCCCCCGACTGGACTCGAACCAGTAACCCTCCGGTTAACAGCCGAATGCTCTGCCAATTGAGCTACAGGGGATCGCGCTCCCCCGACTGGACTCGAACCAGTAACCTGCCGGTTAACAGCCGGCTGCTCTGCCAATTGAGCTACAGGGGATTGCTGCGTTGCTTCGAAATCGTACCTGCCTGGCGGCTGCCGGGCGGCGCGCGTTCGCTGCGACACATACATTAGCGCAAGCAGGGGGTGCTCCGCCAATCGGTATCGCCCGGGGTGATCTCGGGTGCTCGCGGGTAGGCGGGCTGCACACGTCGCACCAAGCGTAGGAAGGGTGGCAGCCATGCGGTACCGGCTCACGTTCATCGCCGGAGTGGCCCTCGGTTACGTGCTCGGCACGCGAGCCGGGCGCGAGCGTTACGAGCAGTTGAAGAAGTCGGCCCGGCAGTTCACGGAGAACCCCGCCGTGCGCAACGCCGCCGAGAGCGCCGCGCACAGCGGGCGGGACATCGCCGGCAAGGCGTACCACTCGGTCAGTGACAAGGTCGGGGACAAGGTGCCCGCCTCCGTCGCCGAGCGGGTCCGGTCGCTGCGGGACCGCAGCAGCCAGAACGGCTTCGAGGACGACTGGGGGACGACCAATACCTGAGGGGCCGGTGGGGAGCCGGTGAGTTCCGGGATGGTCCCGCAGTGCGGCAGAATCCCCCCATGGGCATAGTCGCGGGGCTGGACAGTTCTTCCGCCTTCACTCACATCGTCGTCTGCGATACGGATTCGGGCGCCGTGCTCCGGGAGGGGTACGCCGCCCATCCGGTCGAGGCCAAGGCCGCCGAGGTCGATCCGCAGGCCTGGCTGCTCTCGCTCGGTGAGGCGGCCTCCGGCGGGCTGCTCGAAGGTGTGCAGGCCATCGGGGTCTCCGCCCAGCAGCACGGCCTCGTCCCCCTGGACCAGCAGGGCAATCTCGTACGCCCGGCCCTGCTCGGCAACGACCGGCGGGCGCAGGTCGCCGCGGCCGATCTCGTCGACGGGCTGGGCGGGCGGCAGGCCTGGGCCGAAGCCGTGGGAGCCGTGCCGAGCGCCGCGCAGCCGGTGGCGAAGCTGCGCTGGCTGGCGCGGACCGAGCCGGAGAACGCCCAGCGGGTGGCCGCCGTGCTCCAGCCGCACGACTGGCTCGTGTGGCAGTTGCTGGGCCGGCCCGCCCGGCGGACCACGGACCGGGGCGCCGCCTCGGGCACCGGCTACTGGTCGGCCGGGTCCGCCTCCTACCGGCCCGATCTGGTCGAGCTGGCCCTCGGGCACTCCGCCGCGCTGCCCGAGGTGCTCGGGCCCGCCGACTCCGCCGGGATGACCCCGGAAGGGCTGCTGATCTCCGCGGGCACCGGCGAGACCATGGCCGCCGCCTTCGGGCTCGGGGTCGCCGTGGGCGACGCGGTGGTGTCGCTGGGGGCCTCCGGGTCCGTGATGGCGGTCCACCACGAGGCGCTCGCCGATCCGAGCGGGATGATCACCTCGTTCGCCGACGCCACGGGCATGCATCTGCCGGTCGTCCACCTCTCCAACGCCGTACGGGCCCTGCGCGGCACCGCGGAGATGCTGGGTCTGGACGGGCTGGAGGAGCTGTCCTCGCTCGCCCTGAAGTCGACGCCCGGTGCCTCGGGGCTCGTCCTGCTCCCCTATCTGGAGGGCGAGCGCACCCCTCAGCTGCCCCACACCGCCGGCACCCTCTGCGGGCTGCGGCGTGAGTCGATGAAGCCCGAGCATCTGGCGCGGGCCTCGTTCGAGGGCATGCTGTGCTCGCTCGCCGACGCCCTGGACGTGCTGCGCGGCCGGGGTGTGGAGGTGCGGCGGGTGTTCCTGCTGGGGGCCGCCGCCGAGCTCCCCGCCGTACAGGCGCTGGCTCCGGCGGTGTTCGGCACCCAGGTCGTGGTGCCGCAGCCCGCCCAGTACGCGGCGATCGGCGCGGCCCGGCAGGCGGCCTGGGCGCTCGGGGTCTCGCAGGGTTCGCTCGATCCGCGCACTCCCCCGGCCTGGCAGGGTGCGGCGGCCCAGGTGCTGGAGCCCGGTGACGAGCTGGCGGTGGGCGGGGCGGTGCGGCAGCAGTACGCGGCGACCCGGGACCAGATCCACCCCGGGGCCTTCGGCGGGCAGCACCCGGCGTAGGGCCCGGATCTTCCCCGGCGGCGCGCACCCGGCGCCGTCCTGACACCGGGTGCGCCTCGCCGTGAGCCCCGGCGCGAGGGCCTGCCCAGCACTCCAGGTTTGACCCGGGCTTGGGGAAAACGGTTCGCCCCTGGAGTACGGCGTACGCGAAACTGGGTCGGCCTCTGCCTGCCGCCGATTCCGAGAGACCCGCGTGCTCATAAAACTCCTGCGGGCCCATCTGGGCCCGTACAAGAAACCCATCGTGCTGCTGGTGCTCCTCCAGCTGCTCCAGACCTGCGCCACCCTGTATCTGCCCAGCCTGAACGCCGACATCATTGACAACGGTGTCGTCTCGGGCGACACCGGCTACATCCTGGAGTTCGGCGGTCTCATGATCGCCGTCAGTGTTGTCCAGGTCCTGTGCAATGTGGGGGCCGTGTACTACGGGGCGCGTACCGCCTCCGCCCTCGGGCGTGATGTGCGGGCCGCCGTCTTCGACCGGGTGCAGTCCTTCTCGGCCCGGGAGCTGGGGCGCTTCGGGGCGCCCTCGCTGATCACCCGGACCACCAACGACGTGCAGCAGGTCCAGATGCTGGTGCTGCTGGCGTTCACGCTGATGGTGTCGGCCCCGATCATGTGTGTCGGCGGGATCATCATGGCGCTCGGCCTCGATGTGCCGCTCTCCGCCGTGCTGCTGGCGGTCGTGCCGGTGCTCGGTGTCTCGGTCGGCCTGATCGTGCGGAAGATGGGGCCGCTGTTCCGCACCATGCAGGAGCGGCTCGACGGTGTGAACCGGGTGCTGCGCGAGCAGATCACCGGCAACCGGGTGATCCGGGCGTTCGTCCGGGACGGGTACGAGGAGAAGCGCTTCCGGCACGCGAACACCGAGCTGACCGATGTGTCGGTGGCGACCGGGCGGCTGATGGCGCTGATGTTCCCGACCGTGATGACGGTGGTGAACCTGTCGTCGATCGCGGTGGTGTGGTTCGGCGCGCACCGCATCGACAGCGGCGGGATGCAGATCGGCGCGCTGACCGCGTTCCTCGCCTATCTCATGCAGATCGTGATGGCCGTGATGATGGCCACCTTCATGTTCATGATGGTGCCGCGCGCCGAGGTGTGCGCCGAGCGCATCGAGGAGGTCCTCGGGACCGGGTCGAGTGTCGTGCCGCCCGTCGCGCCCGTCACCGAGCTGCGGCGGCACGGGCATCTGGAGGTGCGGGGCGCGGAGTTCCGGTACCCGGGCGCGGAGGAGCCGGTGCTGCGGGCAGTGGACCTGGTGGCCCGGCCGGGTGAGACCACCGCGGTCATCGGGTCGACGGGCAGCGGGAAGTCCACGCTGCTCGGGCTCGTACCCCGGCTGTTCGACGTGACGGACGGCGAGGTGCTGGTCGACGGCGAGGACGTGCGGACGCTGGATCCGGCGCTGCTGGCGAAGACGGTGTCGCTGGTCCCGCAGAAGCCGTACCTCTTCTCGGGGACGGTGGCGACGAACCTGCGGTACGGGAATCCGGACGCCACCGACGAGGAGCTGTGGCACGCGCTGGAGGTGGCCCAGGCCAAGGAGTTCGTCGAGGCGCTGGAACACGGTCTCGGCGCCCCGATCGCGCAGGGCGGCACCAATGTGTCCGGCGGTCAGCGCCAGCGGCTGGCGATCGCGCGGACGCTGGTGCAGAAGCCGGAGATCTATCTCTTCGACGACTCGTTCTCCGCGCTGGACTACGCGACCGACGCGGCGCTGCGGGCGGCGCTGGGCCGGGAGACGGCCGGGGCGACCGTGGTGATCGTGGCGCAGCGGGTGTCCACCATCCGTGACGCGGACCGGATCCTCGTGCTGGACGAGGGCCGGCTCGTGGGCACCGGCACCCATCACGAGCTGATGGACGGCAATGAAACGTACCGGGAGATCGTGCTCTCCCAGCTGACGGAAGCGGAGGCCGCGTAATGGCCGGTCCGGGCGGACGGATGATGGCCGGGGGCGCGCCCACCGACCGGTCGATGGATTTCAAGGGGTCGAGCAAGCGGCTGCTGAAGCGGTTCGGCCGGGAGAAGGCCTCGCTCTGGCTGATGCTGGGCGCGGTGGCGGTGAGCGTCGCGCTGTCGGTGGCCGGGCCGAAGATCCTGGGCAGGGCGACCGACCTGATCTTCGCCGGTGTCGTCGGGCGGGAGATGGCCGGGGGCACGACGAAGGCGCAGGCGATCGAGGGGCTGCGGGAGAACGGCCGCGGGTCGATGGCCGACATGCTGTCGAGCGTGGACTTCACCCCGGGCCGGGGCATCGACTTCGGCGCGGTGGGGAACGTCCTCCTGCTGGCCCTGGCGGTCTACGTCGGGGCCGGGCTGCTGATGCTGGTGGCGACCCGTCTGTCGATCCGGGTGATCAACCGGATCGTGTTCCAGCTGCGTGAGGACCTGCAGACGAAGCTGGCGCGGCTGCCGCTGTCGTACTTCGACCGGGCCAAGCGCGGTGAGGTGCTGAGCCGGGCGACGAACGACATCGACAACATCTCGCAGACGCTCCAGCAGACGATGGGCCAGCTCATCAACTCCCTGCTGACGATCGTCGGCGTGCTGATCGTGATGTTCTGGATCTCGCCGCTGCTGGCGCTGGTCGCGCTGGTGACGATCCCGCTGTCGGTGGTCGTGGCCACGCAGGTCGGCAAGCGGTCGCAGCCGCAGTTCGTGCAGCAGTGGCGGGTGACGGGCACGCTCAACGCCCATATCGAGGAGATGTACACCGGGCACACCCTGGTGAAGGTGTTCGGCCGGCAGGAGGAGTCCGCGCGGGACTTCGCCGAGCAGAACGAGGCGCTGTACGAGGCGGGCTTCAAGGCCCAGTTCGCCAGCGGGATCATGCAGCCGCTGATGTTCTTCATCTCGAACATCAACTATGTGCTGGTCGCGGTGGTCGGCGGGCTCCGGGTCGCCTCGGGCGCGCTGTCGATCGGTGACGTGCAGGCGTTCATCCAGTACTCGCGGCAGTTCTCGATGCCGCTGACGCAGGTCGCCTCGATGGCCAACCTGGTGCAGTCCGGTATCGCGTCGGCGGAGCGGGTCTTCGAGCTGCTGGACGCCGAGGAGCAGGACGCGGACCCGGAGCACGGGGAGCGCCCGGAGCAACCGGCCGGCCGGGTCTCCCTGGAGAAGGTGTCCTTCCGGTACGAGCCGGAGAAGCCGCTGATCGAGGACCTGTCGCTGAGCGTGGAGCCGGGGCAGACCGTCGCGATCGTCGGTCCGACGGGTGCGGGCAAGACGACGCTGGTCAATCTGCTGATGCGGTTCTACGAGGTGACCGGCGGGCGGATCGCGCTCGACGGGGTCGACGTGGCGAAGATGTCCCGGGACGACCTGCGGTCCTCCATAGGCATGGTCCTCCAGGACACCTGGCTGTTCGGCGGGACGATCGCGGAGAACATCGCGTACGGCGCTGCGCGCGAGGTCACCCGTGAGGAGATCGAGGAGGCGGCGAAGGCGGCGCACGCGGACCGGTTCATCCGGACGCTGCCCGACGGGTACGACTCGGTGATCGACGACGAGGGGACCGGGGTCAGCGCGGGCGAGAAGCAGCTGATCACCATCGCGCGGGCGTTCCTGTCCGACCCGGTGATCCTGGTGCTCGACGAGGCGACCAGCTCGGTGGACACCCGGACCGAGGTGCTGATCCAGAAGGCGATGGCGCGCCTGGCCCACGGGCGTACGTCGTTCGTGATCGCGCACCGGCTCTCCACGATCCGGGACGCGGACGTGATCCTGGTGATGGAGAACGGGTCGATCGTCGAACAGGGCACGCACGACGAGCTGTTGGCGGCCGGTGGCGCCTATGCCCGGCTGTACGCCGCCCAGTTCGCGGAGGCGCTGGCCGAGGTGGACTGATTCCTCTCGCGGATCAGTCGAGGTAGCCGCGGAGTTGGTCGGCGAAGGCGTGGTCCCGCAGCCTGCTGAGGGTCTTGGACTCGATCTGGCGGATACGTTCGCGTGTCACGCCGAAGATCCGTCCTATCTCCTCCAGGGTGCGGGGCCGCCCGTCGTCCAGGCCGTAGCGCAGTTGGACGACCTTGCGTTCGCGCTCGCCGAGGGTGGAGAGCACCGCCTCCAGGTGCTGGCGCAGCAGCAGGAAGGCGGCGGACTCGACGGGCGAGGTGGCGTCGCCGTCCTCGATCAGGTCGCCGAAGGAGACGTCGTCCTCCTCGCCGACGGGGGCGTGCAGGGAGACCGGTTCCTGGGCCAGGCGGAGGACTTCGGTGACCCGCTCGGGCGTCAGGTCCAGCTCGACGGCGATGTCCTCGGCGGTCGGCTCGACGCCGCGCTCCTGGAGGAGGCGGCGCTGGACGCGGACCACGCGGTTGATCAGCTCCACGACGTGGACGGGGACGCGGATGGTGCGGGCCTGGTCGGCCAGGGCGCGGGACATGGCCTGGCGGATCCACCAGGTGGCGTACGTGGAGAACTTGTAGCCCCGGGCGTAGTCGAACTTCTCCACCGCCCGGATCAGGCCGAGGTTCCCCTCCTGGACGAGGTCGAGCATGGTCAGCCCGCGGCCCACGTACCGCTTGGCGACGGAGACGACGAGGCGGAGGTTGGCCTCGATGAGGCGGCGTTTGGCGGTGCGGCCCATCACGACCAGCCGGTCCAGGTCCACGGCGAGGCGGGAGTCGAGGTCCGGGGTGCCCGCGAGGCGTTCCTCGGCGAAGAGCCCTGCCTCGACGCGGCGGGCGAGCTCGACCTCTTCGGCGGCGGTGAGCAGCGGGATGCGGCCGATCTCGCGCAGATACTGCCGGAACAGGTCGGAGGTGGGGCCGCCGGAGTCCGCCCGGTTCCTGGGGTCCGGCGGTTCGGGGAGGTGCGTCGCTTCCACCATGACTGCCTCGGGTGCGTGTCCGGGCGGGCCGGCTGCGGTCTCCGGGTGGTGCAGGGCCCTGTTCTGCGCGGGGATGGCCGCCATGGGCGCGGTCGGGGTCGTCACGGTCCGGGTCTGCACGGGGGCGACCTCCAGGTGATCGCTGCCGGTTGACGGGGGCGGAGGCCTGTCCGGACCCGGGTGTTCCCCTGCGGACCGGTGTGCTCCGATGACTCAGACATTCCCCAGTGTGGGGTACGACACACGGCTGTCACGAGGGGCGTGCGGGGACTTTCTGATTCCGGTCCGTCACCGGGCGGTTACCGGCCTGCCGGGGCTCAGAGCGCGGCGGCGCCGTGGGCGCGCAGGGTCTGGGCGTACTGCTGGAGGACCCAGACCTCGTTCTGCGCGGCGGCCAGGTCCTGGGGGGCGACGTGGTTGCCGAGGCGGGCGAGGCTGCTCTGCACGTCGGCGATGCGGCGGTCGACCGCGCGCAGCCGGACGTGGACGAGGTGCATTCCGGCGTAGGTCTCGTCGATGGTGCGGCCGTGGAAGACCTCGACGGCCAGCTCGGTGACGAGGTTGCGGACGGTGTTGTCGGGGGCGGTGTCCAGGACCGCGCCCAGATACGCCCGGTCGTCGGCGATGCCCTGCTCGGCGCCGCCCGCCTCCTCGATGCAGCGGCGCACGGCGGCGTAGGGCGGGGCGGTGAACTCGTCCACGCCGTACGCGTCGAAGGCCGGGGAGACCAGGGCGGGCTTCTGGAGGGCGAGCTTGAGCAGTTCGCGCTCGGTGCGGTGGGCGGGGCTGCGGAGGTTGAGCGCGGGGCCGGAGAAGGCGGGCGCCGGGGCGGGGGCGGTCTGCTGCGGGGCGCCGCCGCGCGGGCCGCGTCCCTGGGGTCCGCCCCGGCCGCCGCGGTCGCCTTGGTCGCCGCCCTTGTCGCGGGCCCAGCGGGCGAGCTGGGCGACGCGGCGGACGACGAACTCCTGGTCGAGGATGCCGACGAGACCGGCGAGCTGGACGGCGACCTCGCGCTGGACGCTGCTCGTCTTGATCTTGGCGACGACGGCGGCGGCCTCGTCGAGGGCGGCGGCGCGCCCGGCCGGGGTCTCCAGGTCGTAGCGGCCGACGATCTGGCGCAGCGCGAACTCGAAGAGCGGGGTGCGCGGCTCGACCAGGTCGCGCACCGCGTCGTCGCCCTTGACGAGGCGCAGGTCGCAGGGGTCCATGCCGTCCGGGGCGATGGCGATGTAGGTCTCGGCGGCGAACTTCTGGTCGTCCTCGAAGGCGCGCAGGGCGGCCTTCTGGCCGGCCGAGTCGCCGTCGAAGGTGAAGATCACGCGGGCGCTGCCGTTGTCCATGAGGAGGCGGCGCAGGATCTTGATGTGGTCGTTGCCGAAGGCGGTGCCGCAGGTGGCGATGGCGGTGGTGACCCCGGCGAGGTGGCAGGCCATGACGTCGGTGTAGCCCTCGACGACGACGGCGCGGCTGGCCTTGGCGATGTCCTTCTTCGCCAGGTCGATGCCGTACAGCACCTGGGACTTCTTGTAGATCGGGGTCTCGGGGGTGTTCAGGTACTTCGGGCCGTTGTCGTCGTCGCGGAGCTTGCGGGCGCCGAAACCGACGATGTCGCCCGCGGTGTCGCTGATCGGCCACATGAGCCGGCCGCGGAAGCGGTCGATGGGGCCGCGCCGGCCGTCCTGGGAGAGGCCGGAGGTGATCAGCTCCTTGTCGCTGAAGCCCTTGCCGCGGAGATACCGGGTGAGGTGGTCCCAGCCGGCCGGGCTGTAGCCGACCCGGAAGTGGGCGGCGGCCTCCTGGTCGAAGCCGCGCTCGGCGAGGAACGTCCGGCCGATCTCGGCCTCGGGGCTCTCCAGCGCGCGGACGTAGAACTCGGCGGCGGCCTGATGGGCCTCGATCAGCCGGATGCGTTCACCGCGCTGGTGGGAGGGGTTGTAGCCGCCCTCCTCGTACCGCAGGGTGATGCCCGCCTTGGCGGCGAGGCGCTCGACCGTCTCCGAGAAGGAGAGGTGGTCGATCTTCATCACGAAGGCGATCGTGTCGCCGCCCTCCTGGCAGCCGAAGCAGTGGAACAGGCCCTTGGAGGGGCTGACCTGGAAGGAGGGGGACTTCTCGTCGTGGAAGGGGCAGAGGCCTTTGAGATTCCCGCCGCCCGCGTTGCGCAGCTGAAGGTACTCGGACACGACGGCGTCGATCGGGACCGCGTCCCGTACCGCCTTCACGTCGTCGTCATTGATCCTGCCGGCCACGGGTGAAGTCTACGGGTGGGCTCGGACAGCGCGGGTCCCGGCGGGCGGCCGGCCGGGACGCGGGCGGCCGCCCGCCGGGACCCGCGCCCCGGCCGTACGTCTCAGAGCAGGGAGTCCAGCGGGACCGACGGGTCGGCGAGGGCCTCCGGGTCGTGCTGCTGACGGGCCCGGATCAGTTCCTGGATCGTCTCGGTGACATCCCACACGTTGACGTTCATCCCGGCGAGGACGCGGCGGTCCTTCAGCCAGAACGCGATGAACTCCCGCTTTCCGGCGTCGCCCCGGAGGATCACCTCGTCGTAGGAGCCGGGCGGGGCCCAGCCGGAGTATTCGAGGCCCAGGTCGTACTGGTCGGAGAAGAAGTACGGGATCCGGTCGTACGTCACGTCCTGGCCCAGCATGGCGCGGGCGGCGGCAGGGCCGCCGTTCAGGGCGTTGGCCCAGTGCTCGACGCGCAGCCGGGTGCCGAGCAGCGGGTGGTGGGCCGCGGCGACGTCCCCGGCGGCGTAGATGTGCGGGTCGGAGGTGCGCAGCGAGGCGTCCACGGCGATGCCGCCGCCGTGGGCGCGCTCGGCCAGCTCCAGGCCCGCGGCCTCGGCGAGGGCGGAGCGCGGGGCGGCGCCGATCGCGGCGAGCACGTCGTGGGCGGGGTGCTCCTCGCCGTCGTCGGTGCGGGCGGCGAGCACCATGCCGTCCTGGCCGGTGATCTCGGTGAGGCGGGCGCCGAAGTGGAAGCGGACGCCGTGCGAGCTGTGCAGCTCGGTGAAGATCTGGCCCAGCTCGGGCCCGATGACCTGGTGCAGCGGGGTGGGCTCGGCCTCGACGACGGTCACCTCGGCACCGTAGCCGCGGGCGGCGGCGGCGACCTCCAGGCCGATCCAGCCGGCTCCGGCGATGACCAGGTGACCGTTGTCGCGGCCGAGGGCGGCGAGCACGTTGCGCAGCCGGTCGGCGTGGGCGAGGCGGCGCAGATGGTGGACGCCGGCCAGGTCGGTGCCGGGGATGTCGAGGCGGCGCGGTTCGGAGCCGGTGGCCAGCAGCAGCTTGTCGTAGTGGATGACGGTGTTGTCGCCGAGCTGCACGGTCTTCGCGTACCGGTCGAGCGCGGTGACCGGCTGGCCGAGGTGCAGCTCGACGTCGGCTCCCGCGTACCAGGGGCGTTCGTGGGTGAAGACGCTGTCCCGGTCGGCCTTGCCGTCCAGGTATCCCTTGGAGAGCGGCGGGCGTTCGTAGGGGTGGTCGCGCTCGTCACCGATGAGGATCACCCGGCCGGTGAACCCTTCGGCCCGGAGTGTCTCGGCCGCCTTCGCTCCTGCGAGTCCTGCTCCGACGATGACGAACGTCTGGTGTGCGTCGACCACTTGATGCCTCCTCAGTGCTGTGCTGCGCGGCGCCCCCACAGCTGCGAGCGTCCCGCACGCAGCGTGATGGCGAAAGAGGGTGTGCCCCGGACAGGTCACACCCAGTGGTCAGAAGTCCGGCCCCTTCCAGTCTGCCGGTCAGCCGCGGCGGGCGGTGAGTACGGCGTGCAGGGATCGTGCGGAGGCGTCGGTGAGGGCGGCGATCTGGTCGATCAGGACCCGCTTGCGGGCGTGGTCGTCGGGGGCCTGGTCGAACAGGGCGCGGAAGTGCGGCTCCAGGCCCTCGGGGGCGCGGGCGGTGAGGGCGGCGGCCAGCTCGGCGATGACGATGCGCTGGTCGGCGCGGAGGGTTTCCTGCTCGGCGCGCTGCATCACGTAACGGTCGGCGACCGCCTTGAGGACGGCGCACTCGGTGCGGACGGTGCGCGGGACGACCAGCTCCGCGCCGTACCGGCCGAGGCGGCCGGGGCCGTACACCGCGCGGGTGGCGGTCTCGGCCTCGGTGCAGAAGCGGCCGATGAGCTGGCTGGTGGCGTCCTTCAGACGGGCCTGGGCCACGGCGGAGCCGTCGTAGCCGTGCGGCCACCAGTCCTGGTCGATCAGCCGGTCCAGGGCCTCGGCCAGCTCCTGCGGGTCGGTGCCGGCGGGGACGTAGCGGCCGATGGCGACCGCCCAGATCTCCTCGCGCTCCGGTTCGGCGTAGAGGCAGTTGGGGTCGATGTGCCCGGCGTGCAGCCCGTCCTCGAAGTCGTGGACGCTGTACGCCACGTCGTCGGACCAGTCCATGACCTGGGCCTCGAAGCAGGTGCGGTCCTCGGGGGCGCCCTCGCGGGCCCAGGCGAAGACCGGGAGGTCGTCGGCGTACACCCCGAACTTCACCGAGTGCGGGTCGGTGGGGTGCGCGCCGCGCGGCCAGGGGTACTTGGTGGCGGCGTCGAGGGCGGCCCGGGTGAGGTTGAGGCCGACGCTGACCAGCTCGCCGGTGCGCGGGTCGTGGACGAAGCGCTTGGGCTCCAGGCGGGTGAGCAGACGCAGCGACTGGGCGTTGCCCTCGAAGCCGCCGCAGTCGGAGGCGAAGTCGTTGAGCGCCTGTTCGCCGTTGTGGCCGAACGGCGGGTGGCCCATGTCGTGGGAGAGGCACGCCGTCTCCACCAGGTCGGGGTCGCAGCCGAGGACCGCGCCGAGCTCGCGGCCGACCTGGGCGCACTCCAGGGAGTGGGTGAGCCGGGTGCGGGGGCTGGCGTCCCACTGGTGGGAACGGGTGCCGGGGGTGACGACCTGGGTCTTCCCGGCGAGCCGGCGCAGGGCGGCGGAGTGCAGGACCCGGGCGCGGTCGCGCTGGAAGGCGGTGCGGCCGGGCCGCTTGTCCTCCTCGGTGTCGAAGCGCTCGGTGTCGGCGGGGCCGTAGGGGCTCGCCCCCGTAACGCTCTGCGCGCTTCGTGCGCCGTGCGTGCCGTGTGCCGGTTCTGCCCCGTGTGCGCCCTGTGTGCCGTCCATGGTCCCGACAGTAGCGACCGGAACGGACAACGGGCGTGAGCGGGCCGGGATGTCAGGCGGAAGCGAGCAAGCTCACGGCGTCGGCGGGCGTTATTGCCGTCCTCGCCTGGTCGTAGCGGTGCAGGACGAGGCGGGCCATCGCCGGGTGGGCGCCGAGCGGAGCGGCGGCCCGGTGCGGTACGGCGTCGGCGCAGGCGCTCGCGAAGCGGCCGGGGGCGGTGAAGTACGAGGCGACGAAGGCCCGGTGACGCCCTCGGGCGGCCAGGGCGCGCAGGGCGGCCGGGACGGTGGGCGCGGTGGCGGAGGCGTACGCGGGCACGACGGGCACGCCGAGGCGGTCGGCGAGCAGGCGGGCGGTGCGCCGGGTGTCCTGGGCGGAGTCGGGGTCGCGGGACCCGGCGGCGGCGAGGACCACGCCCGCGCGCCTGCTGTCCCGGTCGCCGGGGTCCCAGCCGGCCTGCACGAGCCGCCCGTACAGCGCCTCCACGAGCAGGGGGTGCGGGCCGAGGGGCGCGGCGATCCGGGTCCGTACGTCGGGGGCGGCGGCCGTCGCGGCGGGCAGGTCGCGCTTGACGTGGTGGCCGCGCCCCAGGAGCAGCGGTACGAGGACGGCTTCGGCCCCGCGCAGCCCGTCCAGGGTGTCCGGGAGCAGCGGCGCGTTCAGCTCGATGTGGCCGAGCCGGACGTCGAGTCCTGGCCGTAGCTCGCGGACCCGGTCCAGGAGGGCCAGCACGGTGCGCAGGGCCTGCGGGTCGCGGCTGCCGTGCGCCACGGCGACCAGGGCCGGGGCGGAGGTGCCACCGTGCGCTGCGGGGCGGTCGGGGTGCCGGGTGTGGTGCATGGGTCTGCGGGTTCCGTTCCGGGAGACGAGGCTGAGCTGTGCGCCGAGCTGGTCGGTGATGCGGGCGAGGAGGTGCGCGGTGCTGTCGGTCAGCGGGGGTGACTGCTGGGACTGTTCCGGGGCCGGCTCCGTCATGGACCGATGGTGCCGGGCGGAGGTTGCCGGGCCGTTGCGTGAGGGTCACCAGTGTTTTCCACCGCCTCACGGCGGGGGCGGGGGCGGTGTGCGGTGCCTCGGAGGGCCGGGCCGGAGGTGGGGTGTCCGGCGCGGGCGTGCGGCGGTCCGGCGTGGGTGTCGGGTACGGGTCCGGCGCGGGCGTGCGGCGGTCCGGCGTGGGTGTCGGGTACGGGTCCGGCGCGGGCGTGCGGCGGTCCGGCGCGGGTGTCGGGCGCCACAGGCCGGGCGGCGGGCGAACCTTTGCCGCTTCCCGGTCGTCAGGTGGGGTGGGGGCGCGGTGCGCGCACGGCGCGGCCGACGGTCGGACGACGCGGGGACGAGTGGGGGTTGCGGTGCGTGGGAAGAGCGGGGAGAGACAGCGGCGGTCCGGGCGGTCGACGGGCTCGCGGCTTCCGGTGGGGCTCGGCCCGTGGCTCCGGGAGCGGTTCGCCGCCCTGCGGCTGCCAGGGCGGCCCACGCAGCGGGACCGGGTCGCCCGGCTCCCGGAGCGGTCCGCCGCCCTGCGGCTGCCGGGGCGGCCCACGCAGCGGAACCGGGTCGCCCGGCTCCGGGAGCGGTTCACCGCTGTGCGGCTGCCGCGTACCCGGCGCGGGCAACGGCGGCTGGTGCAGGGGCTGATGGCCGCCTGCGTGCTGGCGCTCGTGCCCGCGACCTGGATGCGTCTTGAGGCCGGTGACCGGGTGGGCACGACGGCCGAGGCTCCGGCCCGGGAGGTCGCCGTGGTGTTCGGGGCCGGGCTGTGGAACGGCCGGCCGACCCCGTATCTCGCGCACCGGCTGGACGCGGCGGCCGAGCTGTATCGCACCGGGAAGGTCAAGGTCGTCCTCGTCACCGGGGACAACAGCCGGGTGGAGTACGACGAGCCGGACGCGATGCGCACGTATCTCACCGGGCGCGGGGTGCCCGACGGGCGGATCGTGAGCGACTACGCCGGATTCGACTCCTGGGACTCCTGCGTCCGGGCCAAGAAGATCTTCGGGGTCGACCGGGCGGTGCTGGTGAGCCAGGGCTTCCACATCCACCGGGCGGTCACGCTGTGCCGGTCCGCCGGGATCGACGCGTACGGCGTCGCGGTCGACGAACCCCGGGACGCCACCTGGTACTACGGCGGCGCCCGGGAGCTGGCCGCCTCGGGCAAGGCGGCCCTGGACGCCCTGTTCCGGCCCGACCCGCGCTTCCTGGGGCCCGAGGAGCGGGGCGTGGCCGAGGCGCTTGCGCCGAGCGGGTGAAGCCCGGGGGCGGGGGTGCGCCCGCTCAGCGTCCGGTGATCCACCGCCCCTCGGGGATGAGCACGCCACCGGTCCGCAGCGAGCGGGTAACAGCGGTCGCGGCGAGGTAGACCCAGGCCCGTACCGAGCTCCCGTCGCCGGTCCCCGGCAGCTCGACCTCGCGGACGACGCGTTCGTACAGGTTGCGCGGGTGGCCGGGCCCGAGGAACTCCTCCAGGTGGTCAAGCAGCCCGAGCAGCTCCCCGTACACCCCGGGCGCGGCGACGAGCAGGGTGCCGTGGACGCGGCCGTGGCCCTCGATGGCGTACGGGTAGCCGGGGCCGTCGTAGAGGAGGGCGCGGGGCAGCACCGCCGGGCGCTCCCCCGCCGTACGGCCCCGGAGGAACAGGTCGTGGTTGGGTTCGCCCGGCAGCAGCGTCCCGTACACGAAGAAGGGCAGTTCGGCGCCGGCGGGGCAGCCGCCCGGGTCGGGGGTGTTCATGACCGCCGCCGTCACAGGGCTGCCGGAGGAGCCGTCTCCGCCGTCACCCAGCCGAGGTAGCGGGCGCTGCCCCGGATCACCGGCAGGGCGATGATCTCCGGCGTGTCGTAGTCGTGCTCGCGCTGGAGGTGCTCCTCCAGTTCGTCGTAGCGCTCCGCCGCCGTCTTGAAGAGCACCTGCCACTCCTCGCTCGTCTCGATGGCGTTCTGCCACCGGTAGACGGAGGTGACGGGGGCGGAGATCTGCGCGCAGGCCGCCAGCCTGGCCTCCACCGCCGACTGCGCCAGGGCGTGGGCCTTGTCCTCGCTGTCGGTCGTGGTCAGTACGGTCAGCCATGCCGGCGGCGCTGTCATCGTCGGTCTCCTCGGAATGCGGACTCGGCGGGCACCTTGCCCGTGGGTCTTCGATGCGATTGTCGGTCCACCGGGCGTCAGGCGCCGTACGGGCGGGAGTTTCTGGCGTCGCGCAGGGCGGTGCCCCACCACACCACCTGGTCCAGCAGCACCTTGGCGGCCGCGTCGGCGGGGCCCGGGTCCCGGTGGTGTCCTTCGTCGTCGAAGAGGGCGCCCGCGTTGTGGAAGGACACGGTGTCGCGGACGGTGACGGTGTGCAGTTCGGCGAATACCTGCCGCAGCTGCTCGACGGCGCGCAGCCCGCCGGAGATGCCGCCGTACGACACGAAGGCGACGGGCTTGGCCTGCCATTCGGCGCTGTGCCAGTCGATGAGGGTCTTCAGCGGTGCGGGGAACGAGTGGTTGTACTCGGGGGTGAGGACGACGAAGGCGTCGGCCGCCGCGAGCCGTTCGGAGACCGCGGCGAGCCGCGCCGCCTCCTTGGGGCCGGGGCTGAAGGTGATCGCGGTGGGCAGACCGGCCTCGGCGACGTCGATCAGGTCGGTGTCGATGCCGGGGTGTCCGGCCGCGCGGCCCAGGAACCAGTCGGCGATGACGGGGCCGAAGCGGCCGTCGCGGTTGCTGCCGAGGATGACGGCGACCTTGAGAGGAGCCACCTCGGCGGACGACGCGGGCGTGGTGGATGACGGGGATGCGGCTGTGGTGTCCATGGCGTCGACCTTTCCGCCTCAACCATGGTTGAGGTCAAGCCCCGTCCCGGGGCCGCCTACGGTGGCCGCATGACGACGCAGCCGCCCCCGCCCCACATCGAGCTCGACGGCCTTGCGGCCACCGAGGAGACCCTGCGGATCCCCGCCCTGTACGGTTTCGGCCACTTCACCGCACTCCAGGTGCGGGACGGCCGGGTGCGGGGCCTGGGCCGGCACCTCGCGCGGCTGGACGCCGCGAACCGGGAGCTGTTCGGCCTGCCGCTGGACGGCGACGGGGTGCGGGAGCTGGTCCGGCACGCCCTGGACGGGGCGGGGCGGCGGGACGCCTCGGTGCGGGTGAACGCCTATCTGCCGCCAGGGGCGACGCGTACGACCCTGATGGTGACGGTCCGGGAGCCCGCGGTCATGACGTCCGGGGCGCGGAGCCTGATGTCGGTGCCGTACACGCGCACCGCTCCGCACATCAAGCGGCCCGGTGAGTTCGGGCAGACGTACTACGGGGTGCTGGCCGGGCGGGCGGGGTTCGACGACGCGCTGCTGACCGCGCCGGGCGGTGTGGTGACCGAGGGGGCGATCACCAACATCGGCTTCTGGAACGGGACCTCGGTGGTGTGGCCGGACGCCCCGGCGCTCACCGGCATCACGATGGCCCTGCTGGAACAGGGCCTGGAGCGGGCCGGACGGCCCTCGGTCCGCCGTCCGGTGACGCTGGACGGGCCCGAGGGGGTGGGCCGCTTCTCCGCCGCGTTCGTCTGCAACTCGCAGGGGATCGCGCCGGTGCGGCGGATCGACGACACCGTGTTCCCGGTGGACGAGGAGCTGATGAAGGACCTGGGCGCGGTGTACGACAGCGCTCCGGAGGAGACCGTGTGAGGCTCCCCGCCGGAAAGGAGGGCGGGCGGGCCCGGCCGTGCCGGACCATGGAGGCATGCAGATCCATATCGAGGCCTCGGCCCTCCCCGGCCGCGTCTGCGGCCCGGACAGCGACTTCCCCGGCTACGAGAACATTCATGTCGGCGTCCAGCGCAAGGACCGGCCGGGCGAGCTGCTCGGCCTGCACCCCGGGGACGCCCCCTCCGCGTCGTGGGTGCTCGACTGCGAGGCCACCCTGACGGAGGACGGTGTCGCGGTGTCGGGGCCCTACGTCCAGAACCGGCTGGGCGGGCGGTTCGTCTATCTGTCCTGGGGCACGGTGGACGACGCCGGGGCGTTCACCATGTTCCGGCGCGCGAAGCTGATGTTCAGCGACATCGATCCGGACGTCCTCGCCGCCGCCGCGCGCTCCGGGAAGCTCACCGGGCGGCTCGGGCTCACCGACGCCAAGGGGCAGCCGCTGTGCGCCCGGGTCCGTCCGCCGCAGATCGTCTGGAGCGCCACGGGCGGGGCCTGAGCACCCCGTACGGCCGGCCGGAGGCGGATCCGACACCGCCCCCACCGGTCCAGGGGGAGTGGGCCGGTGGGGGCGGGTGCCGTGGGGGCGGGGATCCGTCCCGTGGGGGGGATGTCTTGCGTGTGCCCGGGACTCACCAGGTCACGCGTGTGACCTGCGTCACATTTTGCCTGCGCACCTCACCCGATCGGCACCCGGCCGACCATCACGGACCGAACGGCCCAGCAGCACCGCCGCGACCTGCGGTGATCCATTCCGGCAAGGGTGCCGCGCCGGTCCGTACGGGTGAAAGCTGACCCCGCGTCAGAAGGCGTGGCGGGCCGCGCCCCCGTTGGCTCGGGGGCAGGACACACCCGCTCGCGCCGTCTGCCCGGAGGATCCCCATGCGCAGTCCTGCCCGCCTCGTGACCGGCACCGTCGGTGCCGCGTTCACCGTCATCGCGTTCGGTCTCACCGCCGCCGCTCCGTCCGCGTACGCGGGTGACTTCGGCCGCCTGGAGATCACCCCGGCGACCGCTCCCCCGGCGCCACCATCACCGTGAACACCACCGCCTGCGGCAAGAAGGGCTCGGGCATCGGTGACGCGAACGAGCTGGACGCCGGGGACTTCGAGATGCGCCCCGGCACCCACAAGGACGTCGTGGTCGGCCAGTTCACCGTGCCGCACGACACCCGGCCCGGTGTCTACGAGATCGTCGTCTCCTGCGACAACGGCAAGGACGCGGTCGGCGACCTCAAGGTGATCGGCGGCGGCAAGCACGAGAAGCCCATCCACGACCGCCCGTCCGGCCATGTGCGGACCGGGGTCGGCGGCAGCGTCGAGCCGAACTCCACGCAGGTCGCCCTCGGCGTCGGCGTGATCGGCCTGGCCGCCGTCGGCGGACTGTGGCTGCTGCGCCATCGCTCCGAGGGCGCCGAAGAAAGCTGATCCGAGGGCGCCGAGGGAAGGCCCTCCCGAAGGCGCCGGCCGAGCTGCGGGCGCCACGGGAAGGCCCTCCCGAAGGCGCCGACGGAACCGCGGGCGCCACGGGAGGCCCTTCCGAAGGCGCCACAGGAAGCCGAACCGCCGCTTCCCCTCTGACCGGGCGGGGCGCGTCCCCGAGCGCGTCCCGCCCGCCCCGGACCACCGACCGAGGACGACGCCGTGTCACCGAGCGCGCAGAAGGCCAAGGGCTGGCTGGTGGGCATCGCCGTACTGTGCGGCATCTGGCTCATCCAGAACGGGCCCGGCGGCCAGCTGATCCCGCCGCAGCCCTCCCGTGCCCAGGCCTTCGCCGCCGGACCTCAGCTCCAGCCCGGCTCCCCGGTCGCCGAGCCGCTGAACCCGTCCGATCCGGTCCGCGTCCGCATCCCGGCCATCGAGGTGGACGCGCCGATGACGCCGCTGGGGCTGGCCGCCGACGGCAGCCTCGACGTACCGCCGGACGAGGACCGCAACCTCGCGGGCTGGTACGAGGACGGCGTCCCGCCCGGCGCGCGGGGCACCGCGATCATCGCCGGGCACGTGGACAACGCGGAGGGCCCGTCCGTCTTCTACGCCCTGGGCGCCCTGACCAAGGGGACCCGGGTCGAGGTGGACCGCAGGGACGGGCGCACCGCCGTGTTCTCGATCGACGCCATCGAGGTCTACGACAACGACGACTTCCCCGACCAGCGCGTCTACGGCGACGCGCCGCACGCCGCGCTCCGGCTGATCACCTGCGGCGGCGGCTTCTCCAAGGAGACCGGCTACCAGGGCAACGTGGTGGCGTACGCGCACCTCACGGACGTGCGCTGACCACCTGGGGCGCTACGCGTTCCACTGGTCGAAGCCGAGCTTGGCGACCAGCGAGAACACCACCGTCAGCAGCACCGCCCGGACGAAGCCGCTCCCCCGGCTCAGCGCCATCTTCGCCCCGATCATCCCGCCCGCCAGGTTGAAAACGGCCATCACGGCCGCGAGCTGCCACAGCACGGTGCCCTGGTACGCGAACATCGCCAGCGCCCCCGCGTTGGTGCACACGTTGACGATCTTGGCGGTGGCCGACGCGGTGACCAGGTCGAGGTGGAGCACGGCGGTCAGGGCCAGCACCAGGAAGGTGCCGGTGCCGGGCCCGAACAGCCCGTCGTAGAAGCCGATCCCGCCGCCGACCAGCACGATCGCCATGATGATCCGGGCCCGGGCGACCGGCCGGTCCGTCCCGTCGCCCGCCGCCGCCGTGCCGAAGGACGGGCGCAGCATGACGAAGGCCGCGACCCCCAGCAGCACGACCATGATCACCGGGCGGAGCACCTCGCTGCTGATCCCGGCGGCGAAGAACGCCCCCGTCATCGACCCGGCGAGCGCCATCAGCCCGATCCGCACCGCAAGACCCACCCGTACCGGGGCTTTCCGCAGGAAGGTCACCGCCGCGCCCGAGGTGCCCACGATCGCGACGGCCTTGTTGGTGCCGAGGACCTGGGCCGCCGGTACGTGCGGCAGGCCGAGCAGCAGCGCGGGCAGGAGCAGCAGTCCGCCGCCGCCCACCACCGCGTCGATCCAGCCCGCGGCGGCCGCGGCGAGGCAGAGGAGGATCAGGGTCGTCAGGGTTATGTCAGGCACGAACCGACCTTAGACGCCTGTCGCCGGGGCGCTGTCCCCCAGGGGGCTTCCTGCCACGGAGGGCCGGCCGTCCTGCCCTCACAGGGCCCCGGCCCGGTCGCTGAGCGCAAGGTTCCGCCCGGGAAACAGCCGGGATGCGGCCGGGTAACACCTCCCGCCCAGGCTCGGGGCATGAGGACAACCGACGGAGGCCACTGAGATGCCGGAGCCCACCTTCGAGCCGCGCACCACCGCCGCCGCCTCGAACGCTGTCCCGACCGCCCGGGCGCACACCGCCGCCCCGACCATCGTGGTCGTCGGGCACGGCATGGTCGGCCAGCGGTTCCTGGAGACCCTGGCCGAGCGCGGGCTGACCCCGGCGGCCGGCGGCCCCCGCGTCGTCGTGCTCTGCGAGGAGCCCCGGCCCGCCTACGACCGGGTGCGGCTGACCTCGTACTTCGCCGGGCGGAGCCCCGAGGACCTTTCGCTGGTGGAGCCGGACTTCATGGCCCGGCACGGCATCGAGCTGTACGTCGGCGACCCGGCGACGGCCGTGGACCGGGCGGGGCGGACGGTGACCGCGCGGTCGGGGGCGGTGTTCCCGTACGACACGCTGGTGCTGGCGACCGGCTCGTACCCCTTCGTGCCGCCGGTGCCGGGGAAGGACGCCCGGGGCTGCTTCGTGTACCGGACGATCGAGGACCTGCTCGCGATCGAGGAGTACGCGAAGGGCGCGGCGACCGGTGCGGTGGTCGGCGGCGGGCTGCTGGGTCTGGAGGCGGCCGGGGCGCTGAAGGGGCTCGGGCTGGCCACCCATGTCGTGGAGTTCGCGCCCCGGCTGATGCCGGTCCAGGTGGACGAGGGCGGGGGCGCGGCGCTGCTGCGGACGATCCAGGACATGGGTCTGACCGTGCACACGGGGGTCGGTACGCAGGAGGTCACCGCGGGCGGGGACGGTGCGGTGACCGGGATGTCCCTCTCCGACGGGTCCTCGCTCGCCGTCGATCTGGTGGTCTTCTCGGCGGGCGTACGGCCCCGGGACCAGCTGGCCCGGGAGTGCGGCCTCGCGGTCGGGGAGCGCGGCGGGATCGTCGTGGACGAGGAGTGCCGGACCTCCGACCCGGCGGTGTTCGCGATCGGCGAGTGCGCGCTGACCGCCGACGGCCGGGTGTACGGGCTGGTCGCGCCGGGCTACGAGATGGCCCGGACGGCGGCCGAGGTGATCGCGGGCGGGCGGTCCGCGTTCACGGGGGCTGACCTGTCGACGAAGCTGAAGCTGCTCGGGGTGGACGTGGCCTCGTTCGGCGACGCGCACGGGGCGGCCGATGGCTCGCTCGACGTCGTGTACTCCGACGCCCGGGCGGGGGTCTACAAGAAGCTCGTGATGGGCCCGGACGGAACCCTGCTGGGCGGGGTCCTGGTCGGGGACGCGGAGAGCTACGGCACGCTGCGCCCGTTGACGGGCACCGTACTGCCCGTCGCTCCCGAGCAGTTGGTGCTGCCGGCCGGGTCGGGCGGCGGACCGGTGTCGCTCGGCCCCGGCGCGCTGCCCGACGAGGCGGTGATCTGCTCCTGCCACAACGTGACCAAGGGCGCGATCTGCGAGCACACCGCGCTGCCCGAGGTGAAGAAGTGCACCAAGGCCGGTACGGGCTGCGGCAGTTGCCTCAAGGTGATCGGACAGCTGATGCCGCCGCCGGAGGATTCGGGGCTGTGCGGCTGCTTCCCGTACAGCCGCAGCGAGCTGTACGAGATCGTCCACACCCTGGCGGTCACCTCGTTCGCCGAACTGCTCGACTCGCACGGCCGCGAGGAGGCGCGGGGCGGTGACGGCTGCGAGGTCTGCAAGCCGACGGTCGGCTCGGTCATCGCCTCGCTGGCGCCCACGGTCGGTGCGAGCGGCTATGTGCTGGACGGCGAGCAGGCGGCGCTCCAGGACACCAACGACCACTTCCTCGCCAACCTCCAGCGCAACGGGTCGTACTCGATCGTGCCGCGCATCCCGGGCGGTGAGATCACCCCGGAGAAGCTCATCGTCATCGGTGAGGTGGCCCGCGACTTCGGCCTCTACACGAAGATCACCGGCGGCCAGCGCATCGACCTCTTCGGCGCCCGGGTCGACCAACTGCCGCTGATCTGGACCCGGCTGGTGGACGCGGGGTTCGAGTCCGGGCACGCGTACGGGAAGTCACTGCGCACGGTCAAGTCCTGTGTGGGGCAGACCTGGTGCCGTTACGGCGTGCAGGACTCGGTGAAGATGGCGATCGACCTGGAGCTGCGCTACCGGGGCCTGCGCTCCCCGCACAAGCTGAAGTCGGCGGTCTCCGGCTGCGCCCGCGAGTGCGCGGAGGCCCGGGGCAAGGACTTCGGGATCATCGCCACCGCCCAGGGCTGGAATCTGTACGTCGGCGGCAACGGCGGGGCCACCCCGCGCCACGCGGACCTGCTGGCCCAGGATCTCTCCGACGCCGAACTGGTGCGGCTGATCGACCGGTTCCTGATGTTCTACATCCGCACCGCCGACCGCCTGGAGCGCACCTCCGCCTGGCTGGAGCGGATCGACGGCGGCCTGGACCACGTCCGGGACGTGGTCGTCCACGACTCGCTGGGGCTCTGCGAGGAGCTGGAGCGGCTGATGGCCGACCATGTCGCGGGCTACCGCGACGAGTGGGCGGAGACGATCAACGACCCGGAGCGGCTGCGCCGGTTCGTCACCTTCGTCAACGCCCCCGACGCCCCCGACCCCTCGGTGAGGTTCGTTCCGGAGAGGGACCAGATCAAGCCGGATCTGGAACTGCTCGCCGGACCCGTCCTCGCCGTCCGCACCCTCGAAGGGACCGCATCCTGATGGCTACGGCGACGATCACGACAGCGCGGGGCGCCGGATCCGTCCGGCTCGCCCACGGCGAGGACTGGCTGACGGTCTGCGAGCGGGGGCTGCTGATCCCCGGTCGGGGGGTGGCGGTGCTGCTGCCGGACGGCGACCAGGCGGCCGTCTTCATGGACCGGTCCGGCCAGGTGTACGCGATCGGCAACCGGGACCCGTTCACCGGGGCGTACGTCCTCTCGCGCGGGCTGCTCGGCTCGGCGGGCGGGCGGCCGTTCGTGGCCTCACCCCTGCTGAAGCAGCGCTTCGACCTGGCGACGGGGGCGTGTCTGGACGACGAGGAGGTGTCGGTGCCGGTGTTCGCCGTACGGGCGGACTGACCCGGACGACGCGAAGGCAGGGGCGGGAGGGGTGGCCTGCGCACCCCCTCCGCCGACCGTTCATCTGCACGTGACGTTCCGTCAACTCCGCACTCCTACAGTCCTGACGCGCGACCCGCCGGTCCGTCCGGAGCGGCGGGCCACACTCATGCGTGGAGTGATCGTGGAACGTCGGAACTTCTTGCGCACCGCGGTGATCGGCAGCTCGGCGGCGGCCTTCGGCGGCACCTTGTGGCGGGGCGCCGCCTTCGCCGACCCGGCCCAGCCGGCCCCCGGCCCGTACGGCGCGCTCCAGGCGGCCAACGGGGACGGGATCCAGCTGCCCAGCGGCTTCACCAGCCGCGTGATCGCCCGTTCCGGGCAGACCGTGCCCGGCACCTCCTACCGCTGGCACAGCGCGCCCGACGGCGGGGCGACCTACGCCGACGGCTCGGGCTGGATCTACGTCTCCAACGCCGAGGTGTCCCCGGGCAGCGGGGGCGGGGCGAGCGCGGTGCGGTTCACCTCCTCGGGGACGGTGACCTCCGCGTACCGGATCCTGGGCAACACGAACAACAACTGCGCGGGCGGCGCCACCCCGTGGAAGACCTGGCTCTCCTGCGAGGAGGTCACCCGGGGGTACGTCTACGAGACCGACCCGTGGGGCGTGAACGCGGCGGTGCGGCGCCCGGCGATGGGCCGCTTCAAGCACGAGGCCGCGGCGGCCGACCCGGACCACGGTTACGTCTATCTCACCGAGGACGAGAGCGACGGCCGCTTCTACCGCTTCCGGCCCACGACCTGGGGGAACCTGTCGAGCGGCACGTTGCAGGTGCTGGTCGCGGGTACGGGCACCTCGGGGCCGGTGAGCTGGGCGAACGTACCGGATCCGGCCGCCTCCTCCACGCAGACGCGGCACCAGGTGTCCGGGGCGAAGGTGTTCAACGGCGGCGAGGGCTGCTTCTACGCGGCGGGCACCTGCTGGTTCACCACCAAGGGCGACAACCGGGTGTGGGCGTATGACGCCGCCACCTCGTCGATCTCGCTCGCCTACGACGACTCGCTGGTGACGGGCGGCTCCGCCCCGCTGACCGGGGTGGACAACGTCACCCGGTCCGGGTCCGGCGACCTCTACATCGCGGAGGACGGCGGGAACATGGAGATCTGCCTGATCACACCGGACGACACGGTGGCCCCGTTCCTGCGGATCACCGGCCAGTCCGGTTCGGAGATCACCGGGCCCGCGTTCTCCCCGGACGGCAGCCGCCTCTACTTCTCCTCGCAGCGCGGGACGAGCGGCAGCTCCTCCGGCGGCATCACGTACGAGGTGAAGGGGCCGTTCCGCGGCTGACGCGGACGCCCGCGTGCGCCGGGGCTCCCCCGTGCCCCCGGCGCACGCCCGTGCGCGTCATGCGGCTCAGCCCTGAGCGGCGGCCTCGTCCATCCACATGACCTCCCAGATGTGGTGGTCGGGGTCCTGGAACGAGCGGCCGTACATGAAGCCCATGTCCTGCGTCTCGCCCGCCGGGAACCCGCCGGAGGCCAGCGCCGCGTCGACGATCTCGTCGACCTTCTCGCGGCTGTCGGCGCTGAGGGCGAGGATGACCTCGGTCGCCTTCGAGGCGTCGACGACGTCCTTCTTGGTGAAGTCCTTGAAGCGCTCCTCCGTCATCAGCATCGCGAAGATCGTGTCGCTGATCACCAGACACGCGGTCCTGTCGTCGCTGAACGCCGGGTTGGTCGTGAAGCCGAGCTTCCCGAAGAAGCCCACCGTCGTCTCCAGGTTCTTCACCGGCAGGTTCACGAAGATCATCTGAGCCATGGTCGTTTCCTCTTCCTCTGTCCCGTGGCGCCCGCGGTGTTCCGTCCGGCGCTTTCGATGGTTAGACGGCGGGGCCGCGCAGAACTCATCGCCGTCGGCGGAGAAATTCTCCGGGACTTCGGGCGGCACCCTAGTGGAGGGTGAGCGGGGCCCCGCCGCGCAGCAGGGAGCCGCCGAGCGGCGTCAGCGTGTGGAGGACCGAGCTGCCGTGGCGCAGCGTGAGAACGAGGCCCGCCTCGCGCAGCACGGAGGCGTGCTGGCTCGCGGACGCCAGCGACACCCCGGCCCTGCGGGCGAGTTCACTCGTGGTGCAGCCGGTCCCTATGGAGGAGAGGACGGCCGAGCGGGTGTGTCCGACGAGCCGGCCGAGCCAGGGGCCCGGCTCGGCGAAGACGGGGGCGCCGGGGTTGGCCACCGGGTAGACGAGGACCGGCGGGAGGGAGGGGTCCCGGTAGACGACGGGCGCGCCCCGGCAGAAGAAGGACGGCTGGAGCAGCAGCCCGCGCCCGTCGAGATAGAGATCGCGGTCGAAGGGGTAGTCGGCCTCCAGCACGGGTGAGCGCCACCGGATCGACGGCGGCAGGGTGGCCAGCAGCTCGTCCGTGCCGCCGTCCAGCAGGGCCCGGCCGCGCACGGCCCGGTCCGCCTCGATGCTGGCCCGGATGTGCGGCCAGTAGGGCTCGACGGCCGCCTGGTGGTAGCTGCGGAGCGCGCTGATGAGCCGGGCGAGCGGTTCGGCACGGTCCTCCAGGAGCGCGGCGGGCAGCGCCGCGCCGGCCCGTCCCGCTCCGGCGGTCCGCTGACCGACCGGCCGGTCTGCCCGCTGCCGGGTGCGGCCTGCGGCCAGCAGCTCCAGTTCGGTGTGGACCCGGTCGGCGGGGGTGTCGCGCAGGGCCTCGATGCCGGTGTCGAGCCCGAAGGGTTCGGCACCCTCTTGAGAGGGCGTCAGGAAATCCGGGAAATAGCCGCGGGGCGGAACGACCGCCGCCAGCAGCTGTGCTTCACCATTCAACCGCGCCCGGGATTCCGTACGCCATTTCCCGAACACCGTCGAAGCACGCCGGTCCCTGAGCCGGTGGAAACTCAGAATGGTTTCCCACAAGGCATCCGGTCTCGTGGCCATCCGCACCCGCGAAAGGTCCAGCCTGGACACATGGATCCGCAGCACTACTCCCCCACCTGTTGCATCCGCAATTGCCCCCACCGAAGGGTATGCGGGCCGTCACAGGAGGTCACCACGGGGTTTCGGCCAGAAGTGAAAGGCCTCGCCCCGCTCCGCCTCACCGATGAGGCTGTACGACGTCGGGTACGCATCCGGTGCCCACCGGATGAGCACGTGAAGGCCGTGGGGGGCTTTGTGTGTTCGGCGGCGGTGGGCGACGGTGCGGCTCCGTACCCGACGGGGGTAAGCCGGGTGCGGTCCATGGGTGGGGATCCATGGACCGCACCCCGGTCCGATCCTCCAGTCGTCACCCGAATTTCTTTGCGCATTAAACGAAGCAATGTGCTCTGCGCCACATTCTTCCCGCGCCATTCGGTGCGCGCTCCTGACGGCTTCTCCGTACCGCCGGTCATTTCCGCGCACACCCCTCCCGTACCGCCGGTCAGTTCCGGCCCCGCCGGCCCCCTTACCGCCGGTCACTTCCGGTCGGCGCAAAGCGAAGCGGCGGCACCCCCGCACAGGGTGCCGCCGCTTCTCGGTGCTCCGGGACCGCAGCCGGGCCGGTGCACCCGGTGAGGGCCGGGCTCGGCTTCCGGGGCGGTCCCGGAGGGGCAGGCCGCCGGGCGGCCCTGGTCGGTGGGCAGGGCTGTTCGTGCAGCCCTGCCCCTGAGGTCCGGGGTGTTCGTGCACCCCGGACCGTGAGTCCGGGTCAGCGGCTGTCGCTGCCCCGGGACTCGGCTGCGGCCCGGCCCGCCTCCAGGCGGGCTACGGGGATGCGGAACGGCGAGCAGGAGACGTAGTCCAGGCCCACCTCGTGGAAGAAGTGCACCGACTCCGGGTCTCCGCCGTGCTCACCGCAGACGCCGAGCTTGAGGTCCGGGCGGGTGGCCCGGCCGGCCTCGACGGCGCTGCGGACCAGCGAGCCGACGCCGTCCTTGTCGATCGTCTCGAACGGGGAGACCCCGAAGATGCCCTTCTCCAGGTACGCGGTGAAGAACGAGGCCTCCACGTCGTCGCGGGAGAAGCCCCACACCGTCTGGGTCAGGTCGTTCGTGCCGAAGGAGAAGAACTGCGCGGCCTCGGCGATCTGGCCCGCCGTCAGCGCGGCGCGCGGCAGCTCGATCATGGTGCCGATGGTGAGCTTGAGGTCGGTGCCGGTGGCGGCCTGGACCTCCTCGATGACCCGGTCGGCCTCCTCGCGGACGATCTCCAGCTCCTGGACCGTGCCGACGAGCGGAATCATGATCTCGGCGCGCGGGTCGCCCTTGGCGTTCTTGCGGTGGGCGGCGGCCTCGGCGATCGCCCGTACCTGCATGGCGAACAGGCCGGGGATGACCAGGCCGAGGCGCACGCCGCGCAGGCCCAGCATCGGGTTCTGCTCGTGCAGCTTGTGCACGGCCTGGAGCAGCCGCAGGTCGTTCTCGTTGGCGTCCTTGCGGGACTCGGCGAGCGCGACGCGGACCGAGAGCTCGGTGATGTCGGGCAGGAACTCGTGCAGCGGCGGGTCCAGGAGGCGGACGGTGACGGGCAGTCCGTCCATCGACTCGAACAGCTCGATGAAGTCGGCCTTCTGGAGCGGGAGCAGCGCGGCGAGAGCGGTCTCGCGCTCGTCGTCGGTGTCCGCGAGGATCAGCTTCTCGACCATCTCGCGGCGCTCGCCGAGGAACATGTGCTCGGTGCGGCAGAGGCCGATGCCCTGGGCGCCGAAGCGACGGGCCCGCAGGGCGTCCTCGGCGTTGTCGGCGTTGGCCCGTACGCGCAGCCGGCGTACCCGGTCCGCGTACGCCATGATCCGGTGCACGGCGGCGACCAGTTCGTCGGCGTCGTCGGCGCCCGCGTGCATGCGGCCCTCGAAGTACTCGACGACCGGCGACGGTACGACGGGGACCTCGCCCCGGTAGACCTTGCCGGTGGAGCCGTCGATCGAGACGAGGTCGCCCTCCTCGATCACGGTGCCGCCGACCGTCATCCGGCGGCGCTTGGTGTCGACCTCCAGGTCCTCGGCACCGCAGACACAGGTCTTGCCCATGCCGCGCGCCACGACCGCCGCGTGGGAGGTCTTGCCGCCGCGCGAGGTGAGGATGCCCTCGGCGGCGATCATGCCTTCGAGGTCGTCGGGGTTGGTCTCCCGGCGGATCAGGATGACCTTCTCGCCGGAGCGGGACCACTTGATCGCGGTGTACGAGTCGAAGACGGCCTTGCCGACGGCGGCACCCGGGGACGCGGCGATGCCCCGGCCGAGCAGCTCGGTCTTCGCCTCGATGTCGAAGCGGGGGAACATCAGCTGGGCGAGCTGCGCGCCGTTGACCCGCTGGAGGGCCTCGGCCTCGTCGATCAGGCCCTGGTCAACGAGCTGGGTGGCGATGCGGAAGGCGGCGCCGGCGGTGCGCTTGCCGACCCGGGTCTGGAGCATCCAGAGCTGGCCGCGCTCGATGGTGAACTCGATGTCGCAGAGATCCTTGTAGTGGTTCTCCAGGGTCTCCATGATCTGCATGAGCTGGTCGTACGACTTCTTGTCGATCGACTCCAGATCGGCGAGCGGCACCGTGTTGCGGATACCGGCGACGACGTCCTCGCCCTGCGCGTTCTGGAGGTAGTCGCCGTAGACGCCCTGGTGGCCGCTGGCCGGGTCGCGGGTGAAGGCGACGCCCGTACCGGAGTCGGGGCCCAGGTTGCCGAAGACCATCGAGCAGACGTTGACGGCCGTCCCGAGGTCGCCGGGGATGCGCTCCTGGCGGCGGTAGAGCTTGGCCCGGTCGGTGTTCCACGAGTCGAAGACCGCGTTTATGGCGAGGTCCATCTGCTCGCGCGCGTCCTGCGGGAACTCGCGTCCGGCCTCGGACTCGACGATCTTCTTGAACTGCTTGACGAGCTTCTTCAGGTCGGCCGCGGCGAGGTCGGTGTCGACCGTGACCTTCTTCGCGTGCTTGGCGGCCTCCAGGGCCTCCTCGAACAGCTCGCCGTCGACCCCGAGGACGGTCTTGCCGAACATCTGGATGAGGCGGCGGTAGGAGTCCCAGGCGAAGCGCTCGTCACCGGACTGGGTGGCGAGACCGGCCACCGAGGCGTCGGAGAGACCGATGTTCAGGACCGTGTCCATCATGCCCGGCATGGAGAACTTGGCGCCGGAGCGGACGGAGACCAGCAGCGGGTCGTCGGCCTGGCCGAGCTGCTTGCCCATGCGCTCTTCCAGCGCCTTGAGGTGCGCACTCACCTCGTCGCGCAGCGCGGTCGGCGCGTCACCGCTCTCCAGGTAGACCTTGCAGGCCTCGGTGGTGATCGTGAAGCCCGGAGGGACGGGCAACCCGAGGTTGGTCATCTCGGCGAGGTTGGCGCCCTTGCCGCCCAGAAGATCCTTCAGATCCTTGTTGCCCTCGGTGAAGTCGTAGACGAACTTCTGGGGATCTTTGTTTTCCGACACGGGTCTCGACTCCTCGAGGACGCGGTGGCTGCCCTGACGGCGAGGAACATACCCAGATCGAAGGCGTATGGGTACGTCCACTTGGTCGTCATACGGCCGCAACCACCCGTCCGCCAGCAGATCGAAAGGGCCGCCCGGCCGAAGGGCAGAATTCCTTGCCTTCACCTCCTGAAGGCGGCATAGCCAAAACTTGACTATATGCGCTCATACGAGCGGAGTGCAGAGCAAGTGAGTCCACTTCTCGAAGCCAAGCAGGTGGCACTGAGTGCCACGTCTTCCAGAAGTGCAGCCAGTCACTTTCCGCTCATCTGAGCGCAACCCCGATCAAGGGTGGCATGAATCACGCCCGATTCGGACCCCGGATTTCAGGATCCGGACGCCCCGGGACGCCTCAGCCAGTCGCTGAGCACCCCGAGATCCACCTCTTCCAGGCTACGGGCGAAGGTCCTCCCCCGCGCGGGATCGACCGTCGGCAGCGAGGGCACGACCAGCACGGCACACCCTGCGGCGTGCGCGGACGCGGTGCGGGCGCGTGCGGGCGCGTGCGGATGGGGTTGCGGTCGCTGTACGGGGTCGGGGTGCGGCGGCTACCAGCAGCAGCGGAGCGGCACCCTGTGCCGCTCCCCTGCTGTCGTCACCGCGATCAGATGAGCGGCGGTCGCCGCGACGGTCCGGTCGGCGGCCCGCCTACCGGCGCCACCGGGCAGGCCGCCCCTCTCCCCTGCGGGCTCAGCCGCCGGAGGTGTCCAGCTCGGCGTCGGCGCTGACGCCTGCGCAGTCGTACGGGTCCTTGAGCCAGCCGTCCGGGAGGACGACCCGGTTGTTGCCGGAGGTCCGTCCGCGGGGCCCGTCGGCGCCGTCCGGCCAGGGCTGGTCGAGGTCCAGCTCGTGCAGCTGGCCGCCCAGCTCCTCCAGCGAGGAGGTGATGGCGAGCTTCTTGCGCATCTCGGAGCCGACGGCGAAGCCCTTGAGATACCAGGCGACGTGCTTGCGGAAGTCGATGACGCCGCGCGCCTCGTCGCCGATCCACTCCCCCAGGAGCGTCGCGTGGCGCACCATGACGTCCGCGACCTCGCGCAGGGTGGGCGCGTGCCGCTCGCCGCGCCCCTCCATGGCGTTGACCAGATCGGCGAAGAGCCAGGGCCGCCCGAGGCAGCCGCGTCCGACGACGACCCCGTCACAGCCGGTCTCGCGCATCATCCGCAGGGCGTCGTCGGCGCACCAGATGTCGCCGTTGCCGAGGACGGGGATCTCGGGGACGTGCTCCTTGAGCCGGGCGATGGCGTCCCAGTCGGCGGTGCCGCCGTAGTGCTGGGCGGTGGTGCGCCCGTGCAGGGCGACAGCGGTCACGCCCTCCTCGACGGCGATGCGCCCGGCGTCGAGGAACGTGAGGTGGTCGTCGTCGATGCCCTTGCGCATCTTGATGGTGACGGGGAGGTCACCGGCGCCCGAGACGGCTTCCCGGAGGATGGCCCGCAGCAGGGGCCGCTTGTACGGAAGCGCGGAGCCGCCGCCCTTGCGGGTGACCTTGGGGACGGGGCAGCCGAAGTTCAGGTCGATGTGATCGGCGAGATTCTCGTCCACGATCATGCGGACGGCCTTGCCGACGGTGACCGGGTCCACTCCGTACAGCTGGATCGAGCGCGGGGTCTCGGTCGCGTCGAAGTGGATGAGCTGCATCGTCTTCTCGTTGCGCTCGACCAGCGCCCGCGTGGTGATCATCTCGCTGACGAACAGCCCCTTGCCGCCGGAGAACTCCCGGCACAGCGTCCGGAACGGGGCGTTGGTGATGCCGGCCATCGGGGCCAGCACGACCGGCGGCTGCACGGTGTGCGGGCCGATACGGAGCTGCGGGAGGGCGGGGGCGAGCGTGGTCATTGCTCCATTGTCGCGTACGCCGCAGGGTGGCGGACCGGGCTATGTTCGCGATGCCGCCATCGGGCGGTTTCCGCCGGTGCGCCGGACGTCGAGAATCGAGCGGAGGCTCCGTCCCAGAAGCAGAAGCAGAAGCAGAAGCTGAGGCAGAAGCCGCAGCCGCGGACCGACCGCACGACCGAGAAGGAGTCCCCCATGACCGTTCTTCGCATGGACAACGTGGCCGTCGTCGTCGACGACCTGGAGGCCGCCACCGCCTTCTTCGTCGAGCTCGGCCTGGAGCTGGAGGGTGAAGCGCGGGTCGAGGGAGCCGTGCCGGACCGGATGACCGGGCTCGACGGGGTGCGCAGTGCCATCGCGATGATGCGCACCCCGGACGGACACAGCAGGCTGGAGCTGACCAAGTTCCTCGCCCCGGCGGCGGTCGGCGGTGGAGCGGACGCCCCGGCGCCCAACACCCTGGGCCTGCACCGGGTGATGTTCGCGGTCGACGACCTGGACGACACGGTCGCCCGGCTGCGCCGCCACGGCGCCCAACTCCTCGGTGAGATCGTCCAGTACGAGGACGCCTACCGCCTGTGCGACCTCCGCGGCCCTTCGGGGATCATCGTCGCCCTGGCCCAGCGGCTCGGTTAGCCGAAGCCTCCCGGCGGCGTCACCGGTCGCCGTCCACCGCGATGCGGTGCAGCCGTTCCAGCCGGTTCCGGGTCTCCTCGTCCACCGGCGGATAGCTCACCAGGCGCGGCCCGCTGGACGGGCCGAGCCAGAGGTTGGTGTGCTCGACGTGGAGCAGTCCCACCTGCGCGTTGCGGATGTACTTGGTGCGACCGCGCTGGTCGACCACCTCGTGGCGGCCCCACACCTCGCGGAACTCCGGTGATCGCGTCTCCAGCCGGTGCAGCAGCGCCTTCCAGGCCGGCTCGGCGAGATGGCCGGCCATCGAGGCACGGAACTTGGCGGCCATCATGCGGGTGACCTCGGGCAGGTCGACGATCGAGGCCCGCCAGTCGTCATGGGTGAAGGCCAGGAGCAGGCAGTTGCGGTCCTCGGGCGCCACCGCGTCCAGGTCGCAGAGCAGCCGGGCGTAGGTGCGGTTGTAGGCGAGGACGTCGTACCGGCTGTTCTGGACGCAGGCCGGAATGGGGTCCAGCTGCTCCAGCATGGTCCGCAGCGCCGGGGTGACGGTGGGGCACTCCGTGCCGGGGGCCGGGTCCGGGGCCGCGGCGAGGGCGAAGAGATGGGCGCGCTCGCTCGGGTCGAGCAGCAGGGCGCGGGCGAGGGCGTCCAGCACCTGGGCGGAGACCTGGATGTCCCGGGCCTGTTCGAGCCAGGTGTACCAGGTGACCCCGACCGCCGAGAGCTGGGCGACCTCCTCCCGGCGCAGCCCCGGGGTGCGCCGGCGGCGGCCCCGCACGAAGCCCACCTGCTCGGGGGTGATGCGCTCGCGGCGGCTGCGCAGGAAGGCGGCCAGCTCGTGCCGCCGGATGTCGGACGGGGACTCCGTGCTGTCCGGTGCGAGCAGGGGGTCGGCTGCCATGGTCGTCATGCCTCCAGCGTGCGGGGTCTCGCCGCCTGTTGCCAGGTACTCCTGGTACCAGGATAAGAAGACTCTGGTACCAGGCTGGGATCGGCGAGAGAGTCGATGGCGTGAGTGAATCATCCGTACACACCTCTCCTCGTGCGGCTTCCGGACCGGCCCGGGCGACCCCCTCCGGCCAGGAACCCGTCCGCCACCACGACCACCCCACGCCCGTGCTGGGCGCCCTGGGACTCTTCACCGTGCTGCTGGGCGCGGCTCTCCCGCTCGTCGACTTCTTCATCGTGAACGTCGCGCTGCCCACGATCGACCGCGACCTGGACGCGGGCCCGGCCATGCTCGAACTCGTCGTCGCGGGCTACGGTCTCGCGTACGCCGTGCTGCTGGTCCTCGGCGGACGGCTCGGCGACATGGTGGGCCGCAGGCGGCTGTTCCTCATCGGCATGGCCGCCTTCGGGGTCACCTCGCTGGCCTGCGGGCTCGCTCCGGACGCCTGGACGCTGGTCGGCGCCCGGGTGGCGCAGGGTGCGGCCGCCGCGCTGATGCTGCCGCAGGTGCTGGCCACGATCCAGGCGGCGACGCGGGGACCTGGCCGGGCCCGGGCGATGAGCCTGTACGGGGCGACGGCCGGGCTGTCGATGGTCGCCGGCCAGATCCTGGGCGGGGTGCTGGTCGCCGCAGCCCCGATGGCCTCGGTGTTCGGTGCGAGCGCGGGCTGGCGGTCGGTGTTCCTGGTGAACGTCCCGGTGGTCGTGGTGGGTCTGGTCCTGGCCGCCCGCGCGGTGCCGGAGACCCGCTCGGACCGCCCGGCCCCGGTCGACGTACCCGGGACGCTGCTGCTCGCCCTCTCCTTGGTCACCCTCCTCGCCCCGCTGACGGAGGGCCGGGCGGCGGGCTGGCCGCTGTGGACCTGGCTCTCACTGGCCCTGTTCCCGTTCTCCGCGTACGCCTTCTACCGGGTGGAGCGCCGGGCCGACCGGCTGGGCCGGGTGCCCCTGGTCCCGCCGAGCCTGCTGCGGCTGGACTCGCTGCGGCGGGGCCTGGCGCTGGTGGTGCCGTTCTCGATCGGCTTCGGCGGCTTCATGTTCGTGATCGCGGTGGCGCTCCAGCAGGGCCTGCGGCTGGGCCCGGCGGCGGCCGGACTCTCGCTGGCCCCGATGGCCCTGGCCTTTTTCGGCGCCTCCCTGGCGGGCCCCCGCCTGGTACGCCGGTACGGCACCCGGGTCGTCACGGCGGGCGGCCTGATCCAGGCGGTGGGCGTGGTGGTCCTGGCGCTGACGGCGCACTACGCCTGGCCGGGCCTCGGCATCTGGGGCCTGCTCCCGGGGGTGGCGATCGCGGGCCTCGGCCAGGGTCTCCAGCTCCCCGTGCTGTTCCGGATCGTGCTCTCCGACGTACCACCGGAGAAGGCCGGGGTGGGCGGCGGCGTGATGACGACGACCCAGCAGGCGGCGCTGGCCCTCGGGGTGGCCACGCTGGGCACCCTGTTCCTGGCGCTGGTGCCGGCCCTGGGCATGCGGGACGCGCTGGTCGTGACCTTGCTGGCGCAGTTGGCGGCGGTGGCGCTGACGGTGGTGCTGAGCCTGCGGTTGCCGCGCACGGTGGGGTGAGCGGGCCGCCGCCGCGGTTACGTACGCCGAGTTCGCCGCGCGCGTGATCGTCGTCTGATCCAGCAGAGGGCGGCGCGTCAGAAGACCGACAGACCCGTGAGCGTGGTGAACCGGTCGAGCGCCGCCACGCCCGCCACCGAGTTGCCGCGCCGGTCGAGCCCCGGGCTCCACACGCACAGGGTGCACTCCCCGGGCACGATGGCGATGATCCCGCCCCCGACGCCGCTCTTGCCCGGCAGCCCCACCCGGTAGGCGAACTCCCCGGCCGCGTCGTACGTCCCGCAGGTGAGCATGACCGCGTTGACCTGCTTCGCCTGGCTGCGGGTCAGCAGTGCGGACCCGTCGGCCCGGACCCCGTGCCGGGCGAGGAACCCGGCGGAGAGGGCCAGGTCCGCGCAGGACGCCTCGATCGAGCACTGGCGGAAGTAGGCGGCGAGCAGTTCGGGCACCGGGAGCGAGACGTTGCCGTAGGAGGCCATGAAGTGGGCCAGCGCGGCGTTGCGGTCGCCGTGGGCCGCCTCGGAGGCGGCGACGTCCGGGACGAAGTCGATGGCGGCGTTGCCGCTCTCCGTGCGCAGCAGCTCCCGCACCTGCCCGGCGGCGTCCCCGGTCAGCGCCTGCAACCGGTCGGTCACCACCAGAGCGCCCGCGTTGATGAACGGGTTGCGCGGAATCCCGTTCTCGTACTCCAGCTGCACCAGGGAGTTGAAGGGGTTGCCCGAAGGCTCACGGCCCACGCCCCGCCATATCCGCTCGCCGTCCAGGGAGAGCGCCAGGGCGAGTGCGAAGACCTTGGAGATGGACTGCGTCGAGAACGGCTGCCGCCAGTCCCCGACCCCGTACACCGTCCCGTCCGGCTCCGCGACGGCCATGCCGAAGCGGCGGGGGTCGACGCCCGCGAGCATCGGTATGTAGTCGGCGGGGGTGCCGTGGTCGTCGCGGGCGGCCATCTCCTCGGCTATGCGGCTGATGACGGCGCTGAAGCGGTGCGCACCGACGGGCGGGGCGGCACTGCTCGCCGGGACGGCGGCGGAGACGTGGGACACGGCGATTCCTGACGGGGAGCGGGGCCCGGCGGCCGGGGCGGGGCCGGGGAGAGCGCCCACAGTCTGCCCGCCCACCGGAAGCAGCCCAAATGCCCCGCGTGCCCGCGCCACTCTGGTTCCACGCCCCGGCGCCCCGCACGGCTCGCGCCGCTGGTTCCGCGCCCCGCGCACGCCCCACCCGTGACGGCCGGGCCGCCCAGGGCTCACATGCTCGCGAAGATCGCGCCCAGGACCATACCGCCGACCAGTCCGACAGCACTGACCACGATGGCGATCGTGGCGAGCCGCTCGTGCCGGACGGTCTTGGCGATGATGGCCATGATCAGCCCGCCCAGCGCGAAGACGATCGGCAGGAAGATGAACCCGATCACGCCCAGGACGATCGCGATGATGCTGAAGACGTTGCCGGAGGCGCCGGCCTTGGGCGCGCCGTAGTGCTGCTGTCCGGTCGGCTGGTTGCTGTACTGCGCGGTCATCTCTCGCTCCTTCGGGTCGGTCGCTCCGGGATCCGGTCGCGAAGTGACCGGCCTGACGTTCGGGTGCCCCCAAGTCCCTTGTCCACACGCCTGTTTGCTCGCGGGAGCCGTCCGACGCGGCAGTCCCCGCGCCAACCGCTCCCGCCGACCGCTCCCCTCCCCGTCAGTCCAGGATCTCGACGTACCCGTCCGTTCCGTGCACCCGGATGCGCTGTCCGTCCCGGATCAGCCGGGTGGCCTGGCCCACGCCCACGACGGCGGGCAGTCCGTACTCACGGGCGATCACCGCGCCGTGGGTCATCAGGCCGCCCACCTCCGTCACCAGCCCCGCGACGCCGAGGAACAGCGGGGACCAGCTGGGGTCGGTGAACCGCGTGACCAGGATGTCGCCCTCTTCCAGCTCGGCGTCGGCCAGGTCGAGAATGACGCGCGCCCGCCCCTCGACGCTCCCGGTGGAGACCGCGAGACCGGCCAGCGCTCCCGCCGGCACGTCGTCGCGCCGGTACGCGCCGTTGACGGCCTCGCCGTCCGAGGTGAGCACCCGGGGCGGGGTGAGCGCCTGGTACGACCGGAACGCCTCCTTGCGCCGCGCGATGAGCCGGGGGTCGGCCCGGCGCGAACGGACGACGTCCTCGAACTCCTGGAAGGTGAGGTGGAAGACGTCCTCCCGCTCGTCGAGCACACCGTCCCGCACGAGCCGCCCGGCCTCCTCCAACAGCGCCTGCTTGTAGAGGAAGTAGCGGCAGACGATGCCGTACTTCGGGTACTCCCGGTATCCGGCGAAGGCCCGTACCTGGTCGATCATCCGCTTGGTCTCGTCGGCCTTCCGCTCCCCGTCCGGCAGGGCCCGCAGCCGGGTCAGCACGTCCCGCTCGGTCCCGAGCGCCCGCAACCGGCCCTGCTCGAAGCGGCGTTCGGCGGCACCGGGCCCGAAGTTCCGGACGTTGTCGAGGATCAACGGGACCAGGGTGGCGGGGTGCTCGCTCCACCGCGGGCGCGTGATGTCGATCTCGGCGACGCAGCGCATGCCGTAGCGGCGGAGGTACGTCTCGATCGCCTCGCGCGCCGCGCTGCCGCCGGGGAGTTTCAGGAGCCCGTCCAGGAAGCCGTCGCCGCGGGCGTCGTGCTGGACGTCGTTCAGGAACGCCACCACCTCGGGATGCGGGCGGATCGCGTCGGCCACGTCGAGCAGGTCGAGACCCATCTCGGACGTGATGTTGCCGGGGGCGGAGAGCGTGAGCGCGTCAGCCGCGTTCTTCTCGCCCAGCCACTCCCCCAACTTGTCGTTGAGCCACCAGGTGGCCTCCATCCCCGCCATGATCGCCCGCATGCTCAGCGGGTCGCTGAGCACGCGCTTGTGCTCCTCGAAGGCCTCCGCCAGGAAGTCGAACAGCTCCGGACCGCTCTTCGTCAGGATGTCGCGTTCCAGGGCGGCGATGGACGTCTCGCTGCGTTCGACGAGCTCCGCGACGACGGCGGGATCGGCCTCGGTCACCGACGCTTCGGGTGCCCGGCCCGCCGGAGGGCCGACGGGGCCCGCGTTGCCCGCGTCCGGAACCGGCGGATCGAACTCGTCCCGCTCCAGAACCGTTTCCAGGGCGTCCCGGACCAGCGGATCGCCCTTCCCCATGACGTCCAGGAGGGCGGCGCGGGACGCGGGCGAGGCGAGCCGCGGGCTGACGTCCACGAACAGCCGCCCGCCGGCCTCGTGCATCGGCACCATGGCGGTGCGCTGCCACATGGACCAGCCCAGCGGTTTCATGGCGTCGGTCATCATCTGCTGGTGTCCGACGGAGACGTAGACGCTCGGGGTCGGGCCCTCCGCGGCCTCCGGTACGCGGTCCGGTACGGGGAACAGCGTCGTGATCGGCCGGCTCTGCACGATCCGGAAACCGTCGTCGGTCAGACACCACTCGATGTCCTGCGGACACCCGAAGTGGGCCTCGATCCGCCGCCCGAGCCGCACGAGCTCCACGACCTGCGCATCGGTCAGCGCCGGGCGCTCCTGTTGCCGCGGTTCGACCGTCACCTCCCGCGTACCGCCACCCGGCAGAGCGTGAACGGCGCGCTGTTTGACGGCGATCGTCCTGGCGACGACCTCGCCGTCCCGCACGGTGAAGACGTCGGGGTTCACCAGCCCGGAGACCAGCGCCTCGCCGAGCCCGAACCCGGCGTCCACGGTGGCGGTCCGCCGGTTGCCGGTGACGGGGTCGGCGGTGAACAGGACCCCGGACGCGTCCGGGAGGACCATGCGCTGGACGACCACGGCCATCCGGACCGCACGGTCGTCGATGCCGTTGCGCCGCCGGTAGATCACCGCGCGCTCGGTGAACAGCGACGCCCAGCACCGGCTGACGTGCCGGAGGACCTCCGCAGGCCCGACGACGTTCAGGTACGTGTCCTGCTGCCCGGCGAACGAGGCCGTCGGCAGGTCCTCCGCCGTGGCGCTGGACCGCACGGCGTAGGCGGCCCCCTCGCCGAGCCGGGCGACCGCCCCGGTGATCCCGGCCGCGAGGTCGTCGGGGATCCCCGCCTCTTCGACGGCCCGCCGGACCTCCGCACTCAGCGCCCGGACCGCCTGCCGGTCCTCCGGGTCGGTGCCCGCCAGCCGGTCGAGCAGCGCGTCGACCTCCGGAGCCCGCGCGACGACCCGCCGGAAGGCGTCCGTCGTCACGCAGAAGCCGTCGGGCACCCGCACACCGTCGACTTGGGAGAGCGCCCCGAGATGGGCCCCCTTCCCGCCGACGAGCCCGGCCTGCCCCTCGCCGACCTCGCCGAGACCCAGCACGGTCCCGCATTCTTCGTCGAACCTCGTGTCGCGCACGTCGTCCTTCCAGGTTTCTTCCGCAGGCTGCGGCATAGGCGGACATTCTGCGCCCGACCCGGGGCCTTGCGGCAAGACCCCCTGTGCGCTATAAGTTGAGCGTGGCGAGGAGAGGTGTCTCCTCGCCTTTGTGCTGCGTACGGGGCTCCGCGCTCAGGCCGGGGCGTAATCGGCGAGCGAAGGCTCCAGCAGGCCGAAGGCGGTGTCCGCCTCGGCGGTGACGACGGCGGAGATCCGGGCGTTGTCCTCCCCCGCGAGGGTGAGTTCCTGGATGCGCTGGAACAGGGTGCGGTGCACGGCGCCGAGCAGGGCGGCAGCGGTACGGGGTGCGATGTCGCCGCGGGGAGTGCCGGTGGCGTCGGCCAGGGCGTCCGACAGGGCGGCCTCCCGCAGATCGTGCAGGTCGCGCTGGGTACCTCCATGCTCGAAGCCCGCCCTGTCACCCTCCCCGCCCGACTCGCGCCCGGCACGATCGGCAAGGCCCTGGCCGACCGGGAGAACCGCACGCCGGCGCCCCTCACCGACCGGCACCGCCCCACCCGCGCCCACCCGGCAGGTTCCGGTGCAGACCCGTAACCTGCCGCGCCGCTCCGGCTACTGACGACCAGTCACCCCCGGCGGGCGTGAGGCAGCGACCCGCAGGACCGGCACCCGTAGAATCACCTTCCGCAAGCCCCTGAGGAGAAGCACCTTGCAGATCACCGCGTCCACCGTCTCGCTCACCGTCGACGATGTCGCCGCGTCCCAGCGGTTCTTCACCACGCACCTCGGCTACACCGAGCAGGCAGAGGCCGAGGGGTTCGCCTCCCTGACGCGCGACGACGCCGCCGTGGACATCGTCCTGCTGGCACGAGGCACCGAAGTACTGCCGGCCGACCAGCGCGATCAGCGCGCCTCGGGCCTGATCCTCGCGTTCACGACCACCGGCCTGGAGGCCGAGGAGAAGCGGCTGCGCGCCGAGGGCGTCGGCATCACCATGCCGCTGCGCGAGGAGCCCTGGGGTGAACGCCTCTTCCAGGTCACCGACCCCAACGGCGTGGTCGTCCAGTTCGTCGAGTGGGTCACACCGTCCGCCCCCGAGGGTGCCTGAGCGCCGCCGCCGTGGCGGCCGTCGGCCTCCGGCAGCAGACAGCTGCGGGGAAAACCCCCGATGGAGTTCCGCTTCTCGTCATCGTGATGCGCGGGTGCACAACCTTGGATGGGTGCCGGGTGTCTGTAAGGCGTTGGAGGGACGAGCCTCCGGCGCCTTTCCGTACGGAGAATCGGGGATCAGGTGGGGAAGCAGGTCTGGAGAGCCGTCGTGGCCGGTGGTGCGGCGGCGGTGTTCACGGCCGTGGCCGCGGCGCCGGCCGGAGCAGCCGAGGGCGGGGCCTCGTTCAGCCGTATCCAGGTGAACGGCGGCAAGCCGATCGTGATCGGGACGACGAACGAGGTCGCGGTGCCCGTGTCCTTCCGGATGACCACCACGAAGCCGTGGAAGGTGCCGGGGATGCTGTTCCTCCACCGCAACAAGGGGGAGGAACAGCTGTGGCACTCGATCGAGACGAATGACTGCCCCAACCGTCTCGGCATCTGCGACATCACGGAGACGATGTACTTCGACCCGAGCGAGTGGGACATGTACAACAGCGAGGCCGGGGCCTGGCGGGTCGGGGTCCAGGTGCGCTTCAAGGACGGCAGCGATGACACCGACGACAAGGGCATGGCGGTGTACGTCCAGCGCAACTCGCGCCTGACCGTCAACGCCTCGCCGGAACCGGTGGCCAAGGGCAGGACCGTCACCGTGACCGGGAAGGTCACGCGGGCCGACTGGGAGACCAGGAAGTACGCCTCCTACGGAGGCCGCCACGTCAGCCTGCAGTTCAAGCCTTCCGGCTCGGGCACCTACACGACGGTGAAGAAGGTGTATGCGAACAGCTCGGGCAACCTCAAGACGACCGTCAGGGCCTCCACGACGGGTACGTGGCGCTGGGCGTACTACGGCAACACCACCACCGGGGCGTCGACCTCGACCGGGGACACCGTCGTGGTGAAGTGAGGCCACAGCGCCGGGGTGGGGGTCGGCCGCACGAGAAGGTCGGCGACGTCCTGGGCGAACCGCAGGACGGTCACCGGGACGTCGCAGCTCCGGGCCAGGGCGATGAGCCGTTCCCGTGCCCGGGGCGTGACGCTCGTCAACTCACCGATCACGCTGAGCCCGGCGGAGAGCCGGGCAGCAATCCGGCGGTCGCGCTCCTCGAGGATCAGCGCGTCGGCGGGGTCGGGTGGTGGGAGCCGGGGTGACCGCCTGCGCGGTCCGGTGAGCTCTCCGGCACGAGCGCCATCCTGCCGGGTGCGGCGGCGGTCCCCCTACCGGCCGGGCGAGCCATGTCCCTCCCCCGTGCCGAGTTGTCCGCGGGGCGCCTCAGACCTCCTGGGGGTGACCGCCGTCGCCCTCGACGACGAGCCGGTCCGTGCCGGGCTCCTCCGCTCCCTCGACGACCGTCACGTCGACCGTGCCGTCGCCGGTGGTGTCGAACTGGTAGAGGTCCGCTGTGCCGTCGCCGGTGGTGTCCGTCACCCACACGTCCGGCTTGCCGTCGTTGTTGGTGTCGGCGCTGAGGAGAAGGTGGTTCTCCTCGCCCTGGGTCGGAGCCACTTCTTCGGTACCCGGGTTGGTGCTTCTGTTGGTTTCCATGGCGGCCGGTTGCCCCGGGGCAATGGTTCAAAACCGCTCGGAGCGCTGCCTGCGGCCCGGGACGCCCTCCGGGCCGGGTCGGACGGGGTCGGTTCCTGGACCGATTCGGTGAGCGCGGCCTACTTCTTGTGCCACTCGGCGACCGGCAGACCGTCGGGGACCTTGAGCTCGAACGCGCCGCCGATGGCCGTGTCCAGCGCGGACGCCGGGTCGTTGCCGGCGCCGAAGGCGCTGATCGCCAGCAGTTCCTTGAGCTCGGCACCGGTGCCGCGGAACGCTTTGGCCCCTTGCATCGCCGTCCGCGCCCCGTCCGCGTCCATCGGCTTGTTCATCCTCTCCAGCAGGTCCGGGGAGACCCAGCACTCCGGGATGCGGTCGAGGTCCCACTCGGCGTACCAGTGCGTGTTGTTGAGCCAATTGCGCGGGGGTACCTGGCCGTCCACCGCCACCAGGTAGAAGGTGAACTTGATGTTGCCGAGGGAGCGCCAGTCCGCGACGTTGGTGTGCTCGCTCGCCCTGCCCGCCGCCGCGTTGTCGTAGGTCGAAGCGATCTCCTGGAAGCCCGGAGGCGTGTTCGGGTCGCTGCCGGTGTAGTGGCGGATCGTCCACCGCTTGGCCATCAGCGGCGCGGCCATCTTCCGGCGAACGGCCTTGACCTTCTGCAGTGCCTCGGAGGCGTCCTTGATGCTGCCGAGGATGTCGAAGTCGGCCTGCCCTTCACCGGCCGGGAACTGCTGGGACGTCATGTACTGCATGAGTTCCCAGGCGTCGTCCTCCGAGTGCCCCGACTTCTTGAGCGCGGCGACGATCTGCTCGGGCGTCTTCGCCTCCCGCAGTTCCTCGTCCGCGGTCCGCTGGATGTGCACGGCCCCGGTGCCCTGGTGCGCACCGGCCGCGTGTGCGGCGGCATGCCCGGACTCGGCGTGCGCCTCCTGGCGCTCCCGGGCGATGGCGCGGGCGACGGCCGTGTTGCCTGCCGCCCGTGGCAGGTGGTGGTGCGGTCCGGCGACGGGCTCAGTGCCCGCGAAGCCCGCCGACCGCCCCTGCGGGGACCGCTGTTCGGCCTCTTCCTTCTCGCTGCTGTGTGCGCGCACGGGCACTCATCCCTGGTCGTGGACTACACCTCGGACCACAGCGTGCAGCGGGACGCCGGTCCGGTGGAAGGGACAGGGGGGCAGACCGCGGGTAGCGCGAGTGCCCTCGGAGCCGTGGTCCGCGGCCGGCCGCCGTTCCCGGTCCACCAGGGGCGCGCAGCAGGACGCCCCACCGTGCGCGGCACGGCGGGGCGTTCTGCTGCTCTGTTCGTCAGACGGTGTCGAACGTCCCGCCCCGGACGCCCGCGACGAACGCCGCGAAGGCGGTGGCGGGGACGGCGACCACGGGGCCGTCGACGGCCTTGGAGTCACGGACCGGGACGATGCCGCGCGTGGCGGCGAGGTTCGCGGCGACCTCGATGCAGTCGCCGCCGTTCGAGCTGTACGAGGACTTGAACCAACGAGGGGATTCGGTCGTCACGGGGTGCCCTTTCGCAACTGGCTGATCTTGGCCACAGACGCCGCCTTCGACAGCGCCTCGCCCTGGAGTTGATGGTAGGTCGTGAGCATGGGCACCACGAACGAGGTTTCGCGCTCGACATGTCCCAACGCCTGAGACTCGGCATACGCGACGATGGATCGGTCCGCAAGGGTGAGCAGGTTGACCGGGAGATTGAACGCCCTCCTCGCCCCCAGGCTGAACGGCGCCACCTGGATGATCCAGTTGGGCAACGCGGCCATCTCCTCCAGCCTTCGCAGCTGAGCGTTCATGATCTCCGGCCCGCCGACAGCTTGGTACAGGCAGCTCTCGTCCATGACGACGAAGACCATGGGCGGCCGTGGCCGCACCAAGGCCGCCTGCCTCTCGGCCAGGAATGAGACGCGTTCGTCGGCCTGCTCCGGGGAAATGGAACCGCGCTGGACGTCCCCGTAGGCAACAGCCCGCGCGTACTCAGGGGTCTGCAACAGCCCAGGGACGAGGCCGACCTGGAACAGCCTGATCTCCACCGCCCGGCCCTCGTACCCCACGTACTCCGGGAAGCCCTCCAGCAGGTTTCCGTGCTTCATCTCCTGCCACTGGCGCTCGAACGACTCGCCCGAACCGATGAGATCAAATAATCGGTCCGCTTTCCTCGCGAAAGGCAGAGTCGCCGGTTTGCGGCCAGTTTCGATCGCGGAGATGTGCCTGCCCGAGCAGCCGACCATGTCAGCCACCTGATCCTGGATCCAGCCACGCTCCTCGCGCATGCTGCGCAGACGCGCACCGAAGGCCGCCTGCGGGCTCGCTTCCGGGTTCAGTTCCTTGATGTTGACCAACGTGCCCTCCCAGATCCCCACGTTGAAGACGTCACGACCCTAGGTCACGCTGAATCGCCCCGGTAGCCAAACGGCTACGGAGAGGAGCGATCGATGTACGGCGAGAACTTATGCCCGAATAACGAGGAACCCCCCGACCTCCCCGCCCCCGGAACCCTCCTGGTCGACACCAGCCGCGCCGACCGCGTGGGCGAATTCCGAGGGGTCGCCGGCCCCTACTGGTCGCTGCGGCCCGTCGGGGGCGGCGCGGAGTGGGAGGTCGACCCCCGCCACGTACGCCCCGCCCTCCTCATAGAGCAGCTCCGCGCCCGTACCGCGCGGCTCAACGCCCGCAGCCGAGGTGAGGTCCTGTGAATCCGCATCCGTATCCCCCTCCGCACCCCCTCGCCGAACTCGTCCGCATCGAGTCCGACCCGGCCTACCGAGCGCTCTTCTGCGCCGAGTTGGACGCGGCCATCCAGGACCGCTTCGCGAACCGCGCCGCCGTGATCGCCGAGGTCCAGGCGGCGGCCGACCGGCTACGAAGGCTGATCCTGCACGACGGACCCGGGCCGTCCGCATGACGCGGCGCATCACCGGCTACGCCGCCGAGGTCACCGTCTCGGACGGGCAGCGGTTCGCCACCCTCGGCGGGGTCGTCGTACGGAACCGGCGGCTCGTCCTCCTCTGGCTCCGGCGGCAGGCCCTCCGCCTGGCCAACGGGCATGGGCTGCCCCTCGCGGCCGAGCCCGTACGGCTGTCGACCGGCGACGACGTACAGCCGGTCCGCTTCCACGGCTCGGACGCGCCCGAGGAGTTGCGCCGCTGGGCCACCCACAGCGTGCACCAGGACCACGCGATACAGGCCCTGGAGGCGGGGTTCCCCGCGCTGTTCACCGTTCTCGATCCCGCCGTCGGGCTGAGCCTGACGCTCGCCGGGTGGCGCGGCTGCCCCGCCGACCGGTAGCCCCCTGCCACGAAACGGAGTTGGACGTCGTGCTCCAGTGCACCGCCGTCACGCTGCTTCCGCCCGATGCCGTGCTGCGGCTCACCGCGCCCGGGACGGACAGCCCCGAAGATCCCGAGCCGTACGTCCTGTGCGAACTCGGCGAGCACGACAGCGCGCCCGTCGGCCCGCACGCCGAACACGCCGCCTACCTCCGGCCCGGCCGAACGCCCGACTCACCGGCGCTCTGGTTCTTCTGGACCGGCAGCGGTCCCGAACGCACCCACCGGGCCGCGTCCGCCCCCTGGTGCCCCGCCGTCCTCCGTCGCCTCGACTCCGACCTCGTACGGCGGTGCGCGCTCTTCGACCACCACCTCGCGTCCCACTCCTGGGACGTGACCGACCCGCTCGGTGACCTGATCGCGGAGCGGCTCGTCTCCGGCGACTCCCCCGAAGGGTGATCCCGAACCGTGAACCAGTGCACCGCCGTCGCGTTTCTGCCGCCCCCGGAGCATGTGCTCGCGCTGTCGGCCCCAGGTCACCGCCCGGAGGCCGGTCACATCCTCTGCGAGCTGGGCGAGGGCCACGACGGCGATCACTCCGCGATGCTGTGGGACGAGGGCGGACGGCCCGGAAGCGCCGTCTGGGTCCGGTGGGACACCGGGCGCGCACGGCTGCTGTCGCTGCCCTGGTGCCCCGCCCGCGACTCCCGGAACGCCGACGACGCCTGCGTACTGTTCGCCGGGCACTCGTCCGGGCACGGGTTCGACATCACCGACCCCACCGACGAAGGCATCACCAGGGACCTGGCCCGGCGGCACCCGCATCTCTTTCGCTGACCCGGTGTCCGGTCTGCCGGCGATCCGCGCGGCGCCGGGTGGAAAGCAGCCGGAACCGGGCAGGGGCCCGCCCTGAAATCCCTTGGGCGGCCCCCGAAAGGCACGACCGTGCGTTTCTCTTCGGAACAGCGACGCGACGACCCCTTGGTCGAGCGCGCATTCACTCTCGGCGAGATTCCCGGCATTCTGTGGACGCCCGCGGCCGGCGGGACGGGCGCGGCATTACGTGGCGGAGTACGGGTTCGCCGCCGCCACCATCATGAATACGGCTGTCGTCGTCATGCCCTCGTCCGGCCCGCGCGCTAGGAACAGCGCGGCCCGGGTCGTTTCCCACGACCAGGAGAACACGTGTCTTCCTCTTCTTCACCCGCTTCACCCGCCCCCGCCGACCTCACGACCGAGCACCTCACCCTGCGTTCCTGGACCTCGAAAGAGGCCACCGCGGTCCTTGAGGGCAGCAGGTTCGCCGACTGGGCGGACGACTTTCCCGCCGAGGGCGACCGCGTGATCGCGGGCCTCTTCGGCGAGCATCCCGCCTGGCTCGACGCCTACGGCCACCGTCTGGTGGTCGAGCGCGAGAGCGGCCTGGTGGTGGGCTCGATCGGCCTGTTCTGGCCGCCCGGCGAGGGCGTCGTCGGCATCGGGTACGGCATCGTGGCCTCCCGTCGCGGACGGGGTTACGCCACCGAGGCCACCCGGGCGCTCGCGGAGTTCGCCCTCACCGCGGCAGAGGTCCACACGGTGTCCGCAGATGTGGAAGGGGCCAACCCGGCCTCGGTCCGCGTGCTGGAGAAGGCGGGCTTCCAGCGGTGGGCCGGGCCGGAGGGAGCGGACCAGCCGGCCCGGTTCAGGATCACGGGTCAGGACTGCGCACGGCGGTGAACGTCAGGGCCCTGGAGGCATTGCCTCCAGGGCCCGTTCGGTGTGGTCGCGGCGTCAGCTCTGCGCGGGCGACGCGTTCTCGTCGGCGCTCGGCTCCGCGGTGGTGGCCGTCTGGGCCTCGGCGCGCTCGCGCATCTTGCGGACCAGCTCCTGCTTCTTGTCCTCGGCGACCTTGCGGTCGGCGGTGCGCGCGGAGCCCGCGCCCTGCTGGTCGGCGCGGGACAGCTTCTTGCGCTGTCCGCCCACGCCGAGGAGGTTGTTACGGCTCTTGGCCATGGTGTTCTCCCCTACGGAAGGTGAAGTGAGTCAGGTGAAGGCGATCGGGGCCGGTCGCGCCGGGCCTCGGGCTGCGGCGGGGTGTGTGCACCCGCCGCGCTCTCACTCGTAGATCTGGAAGAACGAAGACATGCGGAAACCGTACCGCGCTCCCCGCGAGCACCGCACCAGGTTTTCCGGCCGCCGGGGGGCTCGGGCCGCCGGGGGACGTCAGGCCGTCGGGTCGACCGTCGCCTGGTGGGCCTCCGCCAGGTGCTCCTCGGCCTTGAGCCAGGGCAGGAACTGCGCCGAGCGCCGCCAGGCACAGGTGGTGCAGGTCAGCTGGCGCGTCACGCCCGACTTCCTTACCTGCACGACGTGTTCACGGCCGTGCTGGTCCCATCTGCTGACCTTGCTGGTGGTGATCGACGGCATGGCGTACCTCCCGGAACGGCGGCGGGGGCTCCGGTGGACCGTACGACGAAGCCCCCGGTTCCGTACCCGGAACCGGGGGCCTCACGCACAGATGCGGGTGTCAGCAGCCGAGCAGACGCGCGCCCAGGTACGCCTGGATCTGGTCCAGCGAGACACGCTCCTGCTTCATCGTGTCGCGCTCGCGCACGGTCACCGCGTTGTCGTCGAGGGTGTCGAAGTCGACGGTGACGCAGAACGGGGTGCCGATCTCGTCCTGGCGGCGGTAGCGGCGGCCGATGGCGCCGGCGTCGTCGAACTCGATGTTCCAGTTCTTGCGCAGGTCGGCCGCCAGGCCCTTGGCCTTCGGCGAGAGCTGCGCGTTGCGGGACAGCGGCAGGACCGCGACCTTGACCGGGGCCAGGCGGGGGTCGAGGCGCATCACGGTGCGCTTCTCCATGACGCCCTTGGCGTTGGGGGCCTCGTCCTCGACGTAGGCGTCGAGCAGGAACGCCAGCATCGCGCGGCCGACACCGGCCGCGGGCTCGATGACGTACGGCGTCCAGCGCTCCTGGGCCTCCTGGTCGTGGTAGCGCAGGTCGGTGCCGGAGGCCTCGGAGTGCGCCTTGAGGTCGTAGTCGGTGCGGTTGGCCACGCCCTCCAGCTCGCCCCACTCGCTGCCGCCGAAGCGGAAGCGGTACTCGATGTCGGCGGTGCGCTTGGAGTAGTGGGAGAGCTTCTCCTTCGGGTGCTCGTACCAGCGCATGTTCTCCTCGCGCATGCCGAGGTCCGTGTACCAGTTCCAGCGCTGGTCCATCCAGTACTGCTGCCACTCCTCGTCCTCGCCCGGCTTGACGAAGAACTCCATCTCCATCTGCTCGAACTCGCGGGTCCGGAAGATGAAGTTGCCCGGAGTGATCTCGTTCCGGAAGGACTTGCCCATCTGCGCGATGCCGAACGGCGGCTTCTTGCGCGAGGTCTGGAGCACCTGGCCGAAGTTGGTGAAGATGCCCTGGGCGGTCTCGGGGCGCAGGTAGGCGACCGAGCCGGAGTCCTGGGTCGGGCCGAGGTGGGTGGAGAGCAGACCCGAGAACTGCTTGGGCTCGGTGAAGGTGCCCTTGTTGCCGCAGTTGGGGCAGTTGAGGTCGGCGAGGCCGTTGACCGGCGGCTTGCCGTGCTTCTCCTCGTACGCCTCCTCCAGGTGGTCGGCGCGGTAGCGCTTGTGACAGGAGGTGCACTCGGTCAGCGGGTCCGAGAAGGTGGCGACGTGACCGGAGGCGACCCAGACCTCGGGGGCCAGGATGACCGACGAGTCGAGCCCGACCACGTCCTCGCGCGCGGTGACCATGTAGCGCCACCACTGACGCTTCAGGTTCTCCTTCATCTCGACGCCCAGCGGCCCGTAGTCCCAGGCGGCCTTCTGGCCACCGTAGATCTCACTGCAGGGGTAGACGAAGCCACGGCGCTTGCTCAGGCTGACGATGGTGTCGATCTTGTCGGCGGCCACGGTGCTCTCTTCATACGACGATGACGAACGGCGAAGGGCTCAGGGTACCGGCGCGCGCACCCCTGGTATCAAATCGGTAGGGGGCGTACGGGGCGCCGAAGAGCCGTCTCGTGATCTTCCGGGCATCTCATCAGCCTTGTTGACAATCGTTTCCACTTTTGTTGAAAATGACTGTCATGAACGTACGTCGCCTCATACCCACCACCGCCGTCGCCGGAGCAGTCGTCCTCGGTCTGACCGCTCTCTCGGCCTGCTCCACCTCCGACGCGGCGGACGGGGGCAACGGCGACCAGCTCAAGGTGACCGCGTCGTTCTACCCGATGCAGTTCCTGGCCGAGAAGATCGGCGGCGAGCACGTCGCCGTCACCAGCCTCACCAAGCCGGGCGTCGAGCCGCACGACCTGGAGCTCACCCCGCGCCAGATCGGCTCCATCAGCGAGTCCGACTACGTGCTGTACCTCAAGGGCATCCAGCCCGCCGTGGACGACGCGATCAAGCAGTCCGGTGTGCAGAACACCGTCGACGCCGCGACCCTCACCACGCTGGAGAACCACGGCTCCGAGGTCAGCGGCCACGACCACGGCCACGAAGGCGAAGAACACGCGGACGAGCACGGCCACGAGGGCGAGGAAGCCCACGAGGAGCACTCCGAGGGCGACGGCCACAACCACGGCGAGGAGGGCGGCGCCGACCCGCACATCTGGCTGGACCCGGTGAAGTACGCCGAGGTCGCCCAGGGCGTCGGCAAGTCGCTGGAGAAGGCCGACCCCGACCACGCCGCCGACTACAAGAAGAACACCGACGCCCTCGTCGCCGAGCTGGGCGAGCTGAACACGGCGTACGAGACCGGGCTGAAGAACCCCGCCACCAAGACCTTCATCACCACCCACTCCGCCTTCGGCTACCTCGCCGAGCGCTACGGGCTCACCCAGCAGGGCATCGCGGGCATCGACCCCGAGGCCGAGCCGAGCCCCGCGCGGATCCAGGAGATCCACACCATCGCGGAGAAGGAGAAGGCCACCACGGTCTTCTTCGAGACGCTCGCCAGTGACAGGACGGCGAAGACCCTCGCGAAGGACACCGGGCTGAAGACCGGCGTCCTGGACCCGCTGGAGGGAATCACGGAGAAGTCGCAGGGCGCTGACTACATCGAGGTCATGGAGTCCAACCTCGCCGCGCTGCAGAAAGCCCTCGGCGCGAAGTGACCCGCACCACTTGTGACGTTCGGATCGGAGGCGCTCATGCCGGAGCGTGAGAGCACCCCCAGCCGCGAGGCCGTGATCAGCCTGCGCGGTGCCACGGCCACCCTCGGGGCGCGCCCCGTGCTGCGCGGGGTCGACCTGACCGTGCACCGCGGCGAGGTCGTCGCCCTGCTCGGCGCCAACGGTTCCGGCAAGTCCACCGCCGTACGGTCGGTCATCGGGCAGGTCCCGCTGACCGGCGGCAGCGTCGAGCTGTTCGGCACCGGACTGCGCCGCTTCCGCCGGTGGGGCCGGATCGGGTACGTCCCGCAGCGCACCACGGCCGCGGGCGGCGTGCCCGCCACGATCCGCGAGGTCGTCGCCTCCGGCCGGCTGTCCCGTACGGGGCTGCGGTGGCCCGGGAAGGCGGACCGGGCGGCCGTGGAGCGCGCCATCGATCTTGTGGGCCTCGCCGACCGTGCGAAGGACTCCGTGAGCGCCCTGTCGGGCGGCCAGCACCAGCGCGTGCTGATCGCCCGCGCCCTGGCCTCCGAGCCGGAGCTGCTGATCATGGACGAGCCGATGGCGGGGGTGGACCTGGCCAGCCAGGAGATCCTGGCCTCGACCCTGCGCGAGCAGGTGGCGCTCGGCACGTCCGTGCTGCTGGTGCTGCACGAGCTGGGCCCGCTGGAGCCCCTGATCGACCGGGCCGTCGTCCTGCGCGACGGCTGCGTCACGCACGACGGGCCGCCGCCCGAGGCGCTCGGCCAGCACGCCCTGCCCGGCCACGACCACGTACACCCCCACGCGGCCGCCGAGCCCGTCCGGACGGGACTGCTGACCTGATGCTCTTCGAATTCCTCGACCCTCCCTTCATGCAGCGGGCCCTCATCGCGGCCGTGCTGGTCGGGATCACCGCGCCCGCCATCGGCATCTACCTGGTGCAGCGGCGGCAGGCCCTGATGGGCGACGGCATCGGGCACATCGCGATGACCGGCGTCGGCCTCGGCTTCCTGCTCTCCACCAGCCCCGTGTGGATGGCGACCGCCATCGCGGTGGCCGGAGCCGTGGTGATGGAACTGATCCGCTGGTACGGGCACACGCGCGGCGACCTCGCCCTGGCCATGCTGTTCTACGGCGGTATGGCGGGCGGCGTCATGCTGATCAACCTGTCCGACACCGGCTCGAACGCCAACCTGACCTCGTACCTCTTCGGCTCGCTCGCCACCGTCTCCGAGTCGGACGTGGTCGCGATCTGCGTCCTGGCGGCCTTCGTCGTGCTGGTCACGGTGGGGCTGCGGCGGCAGCTGTTCGCGGTCAGCCAGGACGAGGAGTTCGCCCGGGTCTCCGGGCTGCCCGTCCGGGTGCTGAACCTGCTGATCGCCGTCACCGCCGCGGTGACCGTGACCGTCGCGATGCGGGTCGTCGGGCTGCTGCTGGTCAGCGCGCTGATGGTGGTGCCGGTGGCGGCCGCCCAGCAGATCACCAAGTCCTTCAAGGTCACCTTCGTGCTGTCCGTGGTGATCGGCACCGCCGTCACCCTCACCGGCACGGTGACCTCGTACTACCAGGACGTTCCGCCCGGCGCGACGATCGTGCTGCTCGCCATCGCGGTGTTCGTCGCGCTGACCGCGCTCGCCGCTCCGCTCGCGCGACGGCGGGCCCGGGCGAGCGAGGCGAAGGGTGCCGAGTGCACCCTGGAAGTACCACCCGCCCGGCGGGGCGCGGACGACGTGCGCGTTTGAGTACGGCGCCCGGTCGGGCTGGCACAATGGCCCGACACATGTACGGGCGACACGAGGAGGCACCTGTGGCCACGGCGCCGATCAGTGGCACGAACGCAGCGCCGGTACGCGGCCGGTCCACCCGGCAGCGGGCAGCGGTGGCGGCGGCGCTCGACGAGGTCGACGAGTTCCGCAGCGCCCAGGAGCTGCACGACGTCCTGAAACACCGCGGCGACTCCGTGGGCCTCACGACGGTCTACCGGACCCTGCAGTCCCTCGCCGACGCCGGTGAGGTCGACGTCCTGCGCACCACCGAGGGCGAGGCCGTCTACCGGCGGTGCTCGACCGGCGACCACCACCACCACCTGGTCTGCCGCCTCTGCGGCAAGGCCGTGGAGGTCGAGGGCCCGGCCGTCGAGCAGTGGGCCGAGATGATCGCCGCCCAGCACGGCTATGTGAACGTCGCGCACACCGTCGAGATCTTCGGCACCTGCGCGGAGTGCGCCGCGAAGAAGGCGTAACGGACGTACGGGAGAAGGGGCGGGCCCGGTGCACACGCACCGGGCCCGCCCCTTCTCCGTGCTCACTCCTCCGTGCTCACTGGGCGGCTTCCGCCTCCTGCGCCCCGCCGAAGCGGCGGTCGCGCCGGGCGTACTCCAGGCAGGCCCGCCACAGGTCCCGGCGGTCGAAATCCGGCCAGAGAACGTCCTGGAAGACCATCTCGGCGTAGGCGCTCTGCCAGATCAGGTAGTTCGAGGTGCGCTGCTCACCGCTGGGGCGCACGAAGAGGTCCACGTCCGGCATGTCCGGGTAGTAGATGTACTTCTGGAACGTCTTCTCGTTGACCTTCGACGGGTCCAGCTTCCCGGCCGCCACGTCCTGGGCGATGCGCTGCGCCGCGTCCGCGATCTCGGCGCGGCCGCCGTAGTTCACGCAGAAGTAGAGCGTCATCGCGTCGTTGTCCTTGGTCTGCTCCTGGGCGACCTGGAGCTCCTGGACGACGGACTTCCACAGCTTGGGCATGCGGCCCACCCAGCGGATGCGGATGCCGAGCTCGTCCATCTCGTCGCGGCGGCGGCGGATCACGTCGCGGTTGAAGTTCATCAGGAACTTCACCTCGTCCGGCGAGCGCTTCCAGTTCTCCGTGGAGAAGGCGTAGAGCGAGAGGTTCTTCACGCCCATCTCGATACAGCCCTTGAGCACGTCCATGACGACGCCCTCGCCGACCTTGTGGCCCTCGGTGCGGGGCAGGCCCCGCTCCTTCGCCCAGCGGCCGTTGCCGTCCATCACGACGGCGACGTGCTGGGGCACCAGCTCGCCGGGGATCTTCGGCGGCGTCGCGCCCGAGGGGTGCGGCTCGGGGGTCTTGTACGTGCGCCGGTTACGGCCGCCGAGGATCCCGCGTACTGCCATGTGCTTCTCAGTCTCCCTGTGTCACTTCTCCACGCACCGCGTCGTCTGCCCGACGCACCGCGTCACTTCTCGACGTACCACGTCACTTCTCGACGTACCGCAGCGAGCGCAGGCCGCGCTCCAGATGCCAGTGCAGATAGGCGGACACCAGCCCGCTCCCCTCCCTGACATGACGCGCCTCGCACGCGTCCGCCGTCGCCCAGTCGCCGCTGAGCAGCGCGCTCAGCAGTTCGAGTGCCTGTGCCGAGGGTACGACGCTGCCGGGCACCCGGCAGTCACCGCATATGACGCCCCCCGCCGCGACGGAGAAGAACCGGTTCGGACCGGGCATTCCGCACTTGGCGCAGTCCTCGAAGCTGGGCGCGTACCCGTTGACCGCGAGGGAGCGCAGCAGGAACGCGTCCAGGATCAGATGCGGGGCGTGCTCGCCCCGGGCGAGGGTGCGCAGGCCGCCGACGAGCAGCAGATACTGCTGGACGGCCGGCTCCCCCTCGTGGTCGGTGAACCGCTCGGCGGTCTCCAGCATCGCGGTGCCCGCGGTGTACCGGGCGTAGTCGGCGACGATCCCGCCGCCGTACGGGGCGATCGTCTCGCTCTGGGTGCAGAGCGGCAGCCCGCGGCCGACCAGTTCGCTGCCGCGCGCGAAGAACTGCACGTCGACGTGGGAGAAGGGCTCCAGGCGGGCGCCGAACTTGGACTTGGTGCGGCGCACTCCGCGAGCGACGGCGCGGACCCGGCCGTGGCCGCGGGTCAGGATCGTGATGATCCGGTCGGCCTCGCCCAGTTTCTGCGTACGCAGCACGATGCCGTCGTCCCGGAACAAGCTCATGGACCCATTGTCGCCCACCGGGGGCGGCCTGCGGGGGCCCTGGGGCCATTACCGGTGCCCGAGGGCGAAAGAGCGCCTACGAGGGCCCGTAGGACCCGTACGGCGCTGTGGCCCGCCTACGACGGCGTACGGGCCGCCTCGGCCAGCACCCGGGCGGTCTCCTCGGCGGGGATGCCCAGCGCGCTGCCGACCGTCGTCAGGACCTGGCGCTCGGCGGCGCAGTAGGGTCCGTCGGCCAGGGCGATCCGGGCGCCCTGGAGGAGGACGGACGCGCGGCCGGCGGTGGCCAGGTGCGGGGCGAGCGGCGCCAGCACCTCGTGCAGCTCGATGGCCAGGGTGGGGCCGCACGCCTCGGCGGCCGGGTCGGCGCCGGAGCCGCGGCCGGTGTCGGCGGCGAGCACCTCGACGACCGTGAACAGCTGCTCCTGGGTGCAGTCGTCGAGCCCGGCGTCGCGCACGGTGGCGACGGCGGCCTCCAGGACCGTGCGGGAGGTGGTGCCCCCGGCGGCGAGGACGGCCAGGGTGACGGTGTGGACGGCCTCGCGGAGCATCGTGGAGAACCGGGTCGTGGTGGGGTGGTCCAGCGCCTCGGGGGCGTGGTGGGCCAGGCAGGCGGCGCACTCGACGACGGGCTCGGCCTCGCCCCGGCCGACCAGCGGGACCCCGAGAACCGTGAGACGGCGGCGGCCGGTGAGCCGGCGGTAGTTGCGGTCTCCCCCGCAGCACGGGCAGAAGAAGACGCCGTCGCCGACGGCGTCCCAGACCGTGCGAACGCCGCAGAGGACCGGCCTCAGAGCGCGTTGTCCTTTGGCTGACCGCACGTCGCACACCTCCGTAACGCTCCGGCAACACTGCCGTGTGTTGGACGTGATGTTAGCCACATCCGCGAGGGGGCGTCAGCCTCTTGGACGTCACAACCCTCGGATATGGCCGAACCCCGACCTCCCGGAGCGGGCGGTCGGGGTTCGGAACGAGCCCGTCCGGCGTCAGCGGGCCGCGCGGTTGACGGCCGAGACGACCGCCTTCAGCGAGGCGCGGGTGGTGTTGGCGTCGATGCCGATGCCCCACAGGACCTTGCCGTCGATCGCGCACTCGATGTACGAGGCGGCCTGGGCGCTGGCTCCCTCGCTCATCGTGTGCTCGGTGTAGTCCAGCAGCCGGGCGTCGATGCCGATGGCCTGCAGCGCTTCGAAGAACGCGGAGATCGGGCCGTTGCCGGAACCGGTCAGGACGGTGTCGACGCCGTCCACGACGGCCTCGACGGTCAGGGTGTCGGTCCCGTCGGTGTCGGAGGTGGTCTGGCCGGAGCGCAGCTGGATACGGCCCCAACGCGCCCCCGCGTTCTCCGCGTTGGGCAGGTACTCGTCCTGGAAGGTGGACCAGATCTGCGTCGGGGTGACCTCGCCGCCCTCGGCGTCGGTCTTGGCCTGAATGATCCGGGAGAACTCGATCTGCATCCGGCGCGGCAGGTCCAGCTTGTGGTCGTTCTTCAGGACGTACGCGATACCGCCCTTGCCGGACTGCGAGTTGACCCGGATGACGGCCTCGTACGAGCGGCCGACGTCCTTCGGGTCGATCGGCAGGTACGGTACGGCCCACTCGATGTCGTCGACCGTCCTGCCCTGGGCCGCCGCGTCCTTCTCCATCGCGTCGAAGCCCTTCTTGATGGCGTCCTGGTGGGAGCCGGAGAAGGCGGTGTAGACCAGATCGCCCGCGTAGGGGTGGCGCGGGTGGATCTCCATCTGGTTGCAGTACTCGCTGGTGCGGCGGATCTCGTCGATCTGCGAGAAGTCGATCTGCGGGTCGACGCCCTGGGAGAACAGGTTCATGCCCAGGGTGACCAGGTCGACGTTGCCGGTGCGCTCGCCCTGGCCGAACAGGCAGCCCTCGATCCGGTCGGCGCCGGCCATGATGGCCAGCTCGGCGGCGGCGACGGCGGTGCCCCGGTCGTTGTGCGGGTGGACCGACAGGCAGACGTGCTCGCGGCGGGTCAGGTTGCGGGACATCCACTCGAAGCGGTCCGCGTGGGTGGAGGGCGTGGAACGCTCCACGGTGGCGGGCAGGTTGAGGATGATCTCGCGGCCCTCCTCCGGCTGCCACACGTCGCAGACGGCCTCGCAGACCTCCAGGGCGAAGTCCAGCTCGGTGTCCGTGAAGATCTCCGGGCTGTACTGGTAGCCGAACACCGTCTCCGGGCCCAGGATCTTCTCGGCGTACTCCATGACCAGCCGGGTGCCGTCCACCGCGATCTGCTTGACCTCCTCGCGCGAACCGCGGAAGACGACGCGGCGGAAGGTCGGGGCGGTGGCGTTGTACAGGTGGACGGTGGCCCGGTGGGCGCCGACCAGGGACTCCACGGTGCGCTCGATCAGCTCCTCGCGGGCCTGCGTCAGGACGGAGATCGTCACGTCCTCGGGGATCGCGCCCTCTTCGATGATGGAGCGTACGAACGCGAAGTCGGTCTCGCCGGAGGACGGGAAGCCGACCTCGATCTCCTTGTAGCCCATCTTCACCAGCAGGTCGAACATCTCGCGCTTGCGGGCCGGGGACATCGGGTCGATCAGGGCCTGGTTGCCGTCGCGCAGATCGGTGGACAGCCAGCGGGGCGCCGCGGTGATGCGGTTGTCGGGCCAGGTGCGGTCGGGGATGTCGACGGCCTCGTAGCGGCCGTACTTGTGGACCGGCATCCCGGAGGGCTTCTGCAGCTGCGTCGCGTTGGTGATCGGGGTGGGGCGGCCGACAGAATTACCGGCGGGATTCACGGTGGTCATGGCGTAGGGCTCCTCGGTCCAGCGGGGATCGGCCGACTGTGTCGCTGCAGCACCAGACTCCGCGGGGAGGGGGTCGGCCTACGACTACAGGCCCTCGCCGCGGCAGCTAAGAAGAAGCAGCCCGAAACGCATGATGCGACGAGCGTAACCGAGTGTGGCCCGTGGTGTCGGTCCGTATCAGTATGCGGGACCGGGCATCGATGACGGGTAAACAGTGACTCATCACTCCATTTCGTCAATCATCGTCGCAACCAGTGACAGGGCAGTGACGGAGTGCCACAGTCGTGTGTATGCACCTTCGAACCGACGGCGAGCTCAACCCCGTCTTCTGCACCATCGTTCCGCCCCACGTCCTCGATCACCTCTCCCGGTCCGCCGACGCCCGGCTCGCGGACCCGGCCCGCCGCACCCTGGCGGCCGACGCCCTGCGCCGTGACCGCCGCCGGATCACCGCGCTCGCCGCGACCCCGACCCGGCACACCGCCGGCGCGGTCCCCAGCAAGCCGCAGCGGCTCCTGTACGACTGCGAGACGGGCACCACCCTGCCGGGCGTCAAGGTCCGCGAGGAGGGCGACAAGCCCACCTCCGACGCCAGCGTCAACCGTGCCTACGCCGGGCTCGGCGCCACCTTCGAGCTGCTGCTCTCGGCGTACGGGCGCAGCTCGATCGACGGCAAGGGCCTCCCCTGATCGGCTCCGTGCACTACGGCCAGGAGTACAACAACGCGTTCTTCGACGGCGAGCAGATGGTCTTCGGGGACGGCGACGGCGAGATCTTCCTCGACTTCACCGTCGCGGTCGACGTGATCGCCCACGAGCTGGCCCACGGCCTCACCCAGTACACCGCCAACCTGCGCTACGAGGGCCAGTCGGGCGCGCTCAACGAGTCCGTGTCCGACGTGTTCGGCTCCCTGGTCAAGCAGTACTCGCTGGGCCAGAGCGCCGAGCAGGCCGACTGGCTGATCGGCGCCGGGCTGCTCGCGCCCCGGGTCAGCGGGGACGCGCTGCGCTCGATGAAGGCCCCCGGCACGGCGTACGACGACGACGTCCTCGGCAAGGACCCGCAGCCGGGCTCCATGGACGACTACATCGAGACGGAGGAGGACAACGGCGGCGTCCACCTCAACTCCGGCATCCCCAACCGCGCGTTCTACCTCCTGGCCACCGCGCTGGGCGGGAATTCCTGGGAACGCGCCGGGCAGATCTGGTTCGACGTGCTGACCGGCGGCGAGCTGACGGCCGACGCGGACTTCGCGGAGTTCGCCCGGCTGACGGTCGCGGCGGCGGGCGCCCGCTTCGGCGAGGCGGACGAGCGGGAGGCGGTCCTCAAGGCCTGGTCGGAGGTGGGCGTTCCCACCCGGGCGTGATCCGGCCCCCGAGTGCCCCGCCCGGGCGTGGCCCTCACCACCGAGTGCCGGGCCGGCGGGCGGGGTTGAGTGTCCGTCCGGCCCCCGATAGACAGGACCCCATGCGCATTCAGGTCAGCCGGACCGGCGGCTTCGCCGGCATCGCCCGCCGCCATGAGGTCGACACGGAGGGCCGGACGGACGCCGCGGAGTGGCGGTCCCTCGCCGACGAGGCGCTCGGCGCGGCGCGGGACACCCCGTCGGCCGGGGTCCCGGACGGCTTCCGGTACGCGATCACGGTCGACGGCCGCACCGTGTACTGCGCTGACCCCGATCTGACCGGGGCGCAGCGCACGCTGATCTCACGCGTCCTGAAGGAGGGCGCGTGAGATCGGCACCTGGGCACGCGAGGGGTTAGAACCCCAGCTTCCGCAGCTGCTTGGGATCGCGCTGCCAGTCCTTGGCGACCTTCACGTGCAGGTCCAGGAAGACCGGCGTGCCGAGCAGTGCCTCGATGTGCTTGCGCGACTTCGTCCCGACGTCCTTCAGCCGCTTGCCCTTCGGGCCGATGATGATGCCCTTCTGGCTGGGCCGCTCGATGTAGACGTTGGCGTGGATGTCCAGCAGCGGCCTGTCCGCCGGGCGGTCCTCGCGGGGCAGCATCTCCTCGACGACGACCGCGATGGAGTGCGGCAGCTCGTCCCGTACGCCCTCCAGCGCGGCCTCGCGGATCAGCTCCGCGACCATGACCATCTCCGGCTCGTCGGTGAGGTCGCCCTCCGGGTAGAGCGGCGGGCTCTCGGGGAGCAGCGGGGCGATGAGGTCGGCGAGCAGGTCAACCTGCTTGTCGCCGACCGCCGACACCGGCACGATCTCGGCCCACTCGAAGCCCAGTTCTTCCGCGAGCGCGGAGACGGCGAGGAGCTGTTCGGCCAGCGCCTTGGACTCGACCAGGTCGGTCTTGGTGATGATGGCGATCTTGGGGGTCTTCTTGATCCCCGCGAGCTCCTTGACGATGTACTTGTCGCCGGGGCCGAGCTTCTGGTCGGCGGGCAGGCAGAAGCCGATGACGTCGACCTCGGCCCAGGTGGTCCGCACGACGTCGTTGAGCCGCTCGCCCAGCAGCGTGCGCGGCTTGTGGAGGCCGGGGGTGTCGACCAGGATCAGCTGCGCGTCGTCCCGGTGCACGATGCCGCGCACGGTGTGCCGGGTGGTCTGCGGGCGGTTGGAGGTGATCGCCACCTTCTGACCGACCAGAGCGTTCGTGAGGGTGGACTTGCCCGCGTTGGGGCGGCCCACGAAGCAGGCGAAGCCGGCCCGGTGGGGGAGGTGGTCTCCGCTTGCGGGGCAGCGGATTCTTGGTTCGGTCGAGCGCTCATGGCGACCATTCTCCCCGATCCCGGCGGCGCTCTCGTACAGCGGTACGCCGGGACGCGCCGGAGCCGCCGGGCGCGGCGGCCTCCGGAGCCCTCCCTCAGCCCGCCGTGACGCGTACGCGCAGGGTGCCGTCCGGGCCTGCGAGCAGCACCGGGGTGTCCGGTCCGCCCAGGTCCCGCACCGCGGCCCGGTCGTCGTCGGAGGGGGTCTCGGCGGCGGAGACGACGGCCGCCGCCTCCAGCGAGGTGGCGCCGCTCGCCACGGCCATGGCGACGGCGGTCTGCAGCGCGCTGAGCTTCAGCGACTCCAGCGCCACCGTGCCCGCGACATACGTACGTCCCGTCTCGTCGCGTACGGCCGCGCCCTCGGGCACCCCGTTGCGGGCGCGGGCGCTGCGCGCCAGGGTGACGATCTTGCGGTCCTCGGCGTCGAGGTCGGTGGTGTCGGTCATGGCACGAGCATACGAAGCGGGCGGCGGGCTCGCGCAGGTCACCCCGCCACGGGGCAGGGCACTCACCCCGGCACCGGATACATCGAGCCGCGACGGCCCTCGGGCGAGGCCAGCCACTGGAGCCTGGCCTCGCAGCCGGTGTCGGGCAGCGGGGTGTGCAGCACGATCACCAGGTCCGGCCGGGCGGGCACCCGCAGCTGGGTGGCCTCCAGGGACAGCCGGCCGACGAGCGGGTGCTCGACCTCCTTGCGGTTCTGCCCGGCGGGAGCGATGTCGCGCCGCTCCCACAGCTCGGCGAAGAGCGGGCTGGCCGCCCTCGCCTCCTCGGCGATCGCCCGGAACCCGTCGTCCTCCGGCGCCTCCGAGCAGGCCGCCCGGAACTGGGCCACCACCTGCGGGGCCAGCGCGTCCCAACCGGCCCCGGTGCGGGAGCGGTAGACGGGGTCGGTGAAGAAGGCGATCAGGCAGTTCTGCCGGATGTCCGGGCGCATGCCGAGGACCGCGGCGGCCGCGTCGTTGTACAGGACGGTGTTCCAGTACCGGTCCATGATGTGGGCCGGGTAGGGCATCCAGGCGTCGATGAGCCGGGTCAGCCCCTCGCACATGTCGGCGTGCGCCGGATCGACCTCCGGCGGAGGGGCGTTCAGCCCGGCCAGGACGTACAGATGGCGGCGCTCGGCGCTGCTCAGGCGCAGGACGCGGGCGACGGAGTCCAGCACCTGCGGGGAGACGGTGATGTCGCGGCCCTGCTCCAGCCACTGGTACCAGGAGACGCCCACCCCGGCGAGGACGGCGACCTCCTCGCGGCGCAGGCCCGGGGTGCGGCGGCGGGCGCCGCCCGGCAGGCCCGCCTCGTCCGGGGTGACGCGGGCCCGGCGGCTGCGGAGGAACTCGCGCAGTTCGGCGAGGCGGTGGGCTTTCGCGTCGTCCGTCGCCTGCTGGGCCGGTGTGGCCACGTACTCCCCCTGGTGTCCGTGTGTGCGCCTGCCTGGTGGTGCGGGCACCAGGATAAGTTCCCGCTCCCCACGGTTATTCCGGCCGCCGCAGGGTGGGACGCATGGCGATCGAAACCCCTCCCACCTCTGCTTCCTCTGCTCCCTCCGCTTCCTCTGCTGCGGGTTCCGCTGCGGCATCCGTACCGCCCCGGCTCTCGGGCCGGGCCCGGCTGGTCCTCTTCGTGCTGTGCGCCGCCCAGTTCATGGTGGCCCTCGACTTCTCCGTGCTGAACGTGGCGCTGCCCGTGCTCGGCAGGGACCTGGGGCTGAGCACCACGGGGCTCCAGTGGGCGGTGACCGCGTTCGCGCTGCCGTCGGGGGGCTTCCTGCTGCTGTTCGGGAGGATCGCCGATCTGTACGGGCGGCGCAGGCTGTTCCTCGCGGGGCTCACCCTCTTCGGCGCCGCGTCCCTGCTGGCGACGCTGGCCTGGGACCCGGCTTCCTTCCTCGCGGGGCGGGCGCTCCAGGGGCTGGGGGCGGCGGTCATCGTGCCGACCGGGATGTCCCTGCTGACGACCACGTTCCCGGAGGGGCCGCTGCGTGACCGGGCGCTCGGGATCAGCGGGACGCTGCTGTCGCTCGGCTTCACGGTGGGGATGGTCGCGGGCGGCGTCCTGACGGACACGCTGGGCTGGCGCTCCACGATGGGCCTGCTGGCGGTGGCCTCGCTCGGGGTGCTGGCCGTGGCACCGGGCGTGCTGGAGGAGTCGCGTACGGCGGACCGGCCGCGGCTGGACGTGCCGGGCGCGGTGAGCGTCACCGGCGGACTGCTGGCGCTGATCTACGCCCTCACCACGGCGGCGGAGCGCGGCTTCGGCGGTGCGGACGTCGTGGTGACGCTGGTCCTGGGGATCGTGCTGCTCTGCGCGTTCGTCGTGGTGGAGTCCCGTACGGCGGCTCCCCTGGTGTCGCTGCCGATGCTGCGGCGGCGGACGGTGGCGTTCGGCAATCTGGGCGGTCTGGTGACCTTCTCGATGATGAGCACGGTCGTCTTCGTCCTGACCCTGTACCTCCAGGAGGTCCTGGATCTCTCGCCGTTCGCCACCGGGCTGGTCTTCGGGGTCCAGGGGCTGCTGTCGGTGGTGGCGGGGATGTTCGCGCCGAGGGTGATCGGCCGGATCGGCGCCCGCCGGACGTTGGCCCTGTCCCTCATCGGCCAGGGACTGTTCATCGGCGTGCTGCTGGGCCTGGGCGCGGAGTCGGGGGTGTGGCTGGCGACGGTGGCGGTGTCGCTGGCGAGCATGTTCCATCTGGGCGCGATCATCGCGTACGGACTGACCGTGACGTCGGGCGTCCCGAACGAGGAGCAGGGCCTGGCGACCGGTCTGGTCACGACGACCCAGCAGGTGGGCCTCACCGTCGGCATCCCGCTGCTGGGGGTGCTGGCCACCACGCAGGACACCCTGTTCGACGGTGTACGGACGGTGGTGGCGGTCGCCGCGGCGATCCTGCTGGCGGCGGGCGCGGTGGTGGCGGCCGGGCTGCGCCGGAGCTGACCCCGGCGGTACGAGGACGGGCCCGCTCCCCACGGGGGAGGAGCGGGCCCGTCCTCGTCCTGTTCAGGGCCTGTCCAGGCGCAGCCGTTCCGCTTTCGGGAGCCCGGCGACCACCAGGTCGTAGGAGTCCTCGATCATCTCGCGCAGCAGCCGGTCGGGGACGCCGGAGACGGTGACCGTGTTCCAGTGCCGCTTGCTCATGTGCCAGCCGGGCACGACCGCGGTGTGCGTCTCGCGCAGCCGGATCGCCTCGTCGGGGTCGCACTTGAGGTTGACGGTGAGCGGGCGGCCGTCCAGGGCGGTGAGGGCGAACATCTTGCCGAGCACCTTGAAGACCGAGGTCTCCGGGCCGAACGGGAACTCCTCCACGCTCGCGTTGAACTCCAGGCAGAAGGCCCTCAGCCGCTCCGGCGTCATTCCGCTTCCTTCTCCTCGGGTTCCTCGTGCTCGGGCTCCACGAGCACCGTGACGATCTTGTTCCGACGGCCGGCCGGGGACTCCGCGGTGAGCCGGAGCCGGCGCTGGTCCGGCAGCTCGACGACGGCGGACGCACCGGCGATCGGGACCCGGCCGAGCGCCTTGGCGAGCAGGCCGCCGACGGTCTCGACGTCCTCGTCGTCGTACTCGTCGAGCCCGAAGAGGTCGCCGAGGTCCCCGATGTCGAGGCGGGCGGTGACCCGGTAGCAGCCGTTCTCCAGCTCCTGGACGGGCGGCAGCTCCCGGTCGTACTCGTCGGTGATCTCGCCGACGATCTCCTCCAGGATGTCCTCGATGGTGACGATGCCCGCGGTGCCGCCGTACTCGTCGATGACGACCGCGACATGGCTGCGGTCCCGCTGCATCTCGCGCAGCAGGTCCCCGGCGTTCTTCGTGTCGGGGACGAAGGCGGCGGGGCGCATCGCGGTGGAGACGGGGTCGCCCTCGGACTCGCGGTTGATGTGCGTCTTGCGGACGAGGTCCTTGAGATAGACGATCCCGACGACGTCGTCCTCGTTCTCCCCCGTGACCGGTATCCGGGAGAAGCCGGAGCGCAGGGCGAGGGTGAGGGCCTGGCGGATCGTCTTGTAGCGCTCGATGGAGACGAGGTCGGTGCGCGGCACCATGACCTCGCGGACCAGGGTGTCGCCCAGCTCGAAGACGGAGTGCACCATGCGGCGCTCGTCGTCCTCGATCAGCGACTCCGCCTCGGCGAGGTCGACCATCGCGCGCAGCTCGGCCTCACTGGCGAACGGGCCCTTGCGGAACCCCTTGCCCGGGGTCAGGGCGTTGCCGACGAGGATCAGCAGCTGCGGGATCGGGCCCATGATCCTGGCCAGCGGCAGCAGGACGTACGCCGAGGCCGTGGCCGTGTTCAGCGGGTGCTGGCGGCCGATGGTGCGCGGGGACACGCCGATGGCCACGTAGGAGACGAGGACCATCACGCCCATCGCGACGGCCAGCGCCTCCCAGGTCTCGGGGAACTCCTGGAGGCAGACGTAGGTGACGAGGACCCCGGCCGACATCTCGCAGGCGACCCGCACCAGCAGGGCGACGTTGAGATAGCGGGTCGGGTCGGCAGCGATCTGGGCGAGCTTCGCGCTGCCGCGCCGGCCGGACCGCACCGCCTCGTCCGCCCGGAAGCTGGAGGTGCGGGCGATACCGGCCTCGGCGCAGGCGGCGAGCCAGCCGACCATGACCAGCAGGACGGCGCCGACGATCAACGGGGTGCTCACGAGACGGTGGGGGCGGGGGAGGCGCCGGTGAGCCCGTGCTCGCCGCGCCAGCCGTCCACGATGGCGGCCTGGAGACCGAACATCTCGGCCTTCTCGTCCGGCTCCTCGTGGTCGTACCCCAGCAGGTGCAGCACCCCGTGGACGGTGAGGAGCTGAAGCTCCTCGTCCATGGAGTGCTGCGTCGGGGCCTCTTCGCCCTGCTTCTTCGCGACCTCCGGGCAGAGCACGATGTCACCGAGGAGCCCCTGCGGGGGCTCCTCGTCGTCCTTGGCCGGCGGACGCAGCTCGTCCATCGGGAAGGACATGACATCGGTCGGACCGGGGAGGTCCATCCACTGGATGTGCAGCTGCTCCATGGCGTCGGTGTCCACCACGATCACCGAGAGCTCGGACAGCGGGTGGATCCGCATCCGGGCCAGTGCGTAGCGGGCGATGTCGAGGATCGCCTGCTCGTCGACCTCGGTTCCGGACTCGTTGTTGACGTCGATCGACATGGTGCGCTGCGGCTACTTCCCTTTTCGGCGGTCGCGCCGGCCGTCCTGGCGGCCTTCCGCCCGACCGTCCTGCTGACCGTTTCGGCTGTCGTACTTCTCGTACGCGTCGACGATACGGCCGACGAGCTTGTGCCGGACGACATCCTGGGAGGTGAGGCGGGAGAAGTGCACGTCCTCCACGCCTTCCAGGATCTCCTGGACCTGCCGCAGCCCGCTCTTCGTGCCGCTCGGCAGGTCGACCTGGGTGATGTCACCGGTGATGACGATCTTGGAGTCGAAGCCGAGGCGGGTGAGGAACATCTTCATCTGCTCGGCGCTGGTGTTCTGCGCCTCGTCGAGGATGATGAAGGCGTCATTCAAGGTCCTGCCGCGCATGTACGCCAGCGGCGCGACCTCGATCGTGCCCGCCGCCATCAGCCGGGGGATCGAGTCGGGGTCGAGCATGTCGTGCAGCGCGTCGTAGAGCGGGCGCAGATACGGGTCGATCTTGTCGAACAGGGTGCCCGGCAGGAAGCCGAGCCGTTCCCCCGCCTCGACCGCGGGCCGGGTCAGGATGATCCGGCTGACCTGCTTGGACTGCAGGGCCTGGACCGCCTTGGCCATGGCGAGGTAGGTCTTGCCCGTACCGGCGGGGCCGATGCCGAACACGATGGTGTGCTCGTCGATCGCGTCCACGTACCGCTTCTGGTTGAGCGTCTTGGGGCGGATGGTGCGGCCGCGGTTGGAGAGGATGTTCTGCGTGAGCACCTCGGCGGGCGTCTCGCCCTGGGGGTCTCCCTGTCCGTTGCCGGCCGCCCTGAGCATGGCGATCGACCGTTCCACTGCGTCCTCCGTCATCGGCGCTCCGGTGCGGAGCACGAGCATCATCTCGTCGAACAGGCGTTGGATGAGAGCGACGTCCGCGGCCTCGCCCGTGGCACTGATCTCGTTGCCCCGGACATGGATGTCGGCCGCCGGGAAGGCCTCTTCGATCACGCGCAACAGCGAGTCGCCCGATCCGAGGAGCATCACCATGGGGTGTGCGGCCGGGATCCTGATCTGGGCACGCGCCTGCGGCTGTGTGGGTGACTGAGTCATGGGCCGGCCCTATGGCCTGCGCATACCTCCCGTTGCAGGGTTCTCGCTGCTCGACAACCTCTGGGTTACCAAGCCTACGACCTGGCAGTGACAACACCGAGAGGTTTTACCGCCCGTGTGTGCGACGCGGCCCGGCGCCCCCGTGTGCGAGACCGGCCGCCGCCCGCTCACTGGCGGAAGCCGATCGTGGGCACGGCGCGCCGCAGCGGCCAGGCCCGGGCCGTGGCGGGCAGCAGGTCGTCCAGGAAGGCGTAGCGCTCCAGGGCGGCCGGGTCCTGGCGGTCGCAGGTGCGGATCAGCTGCCACCAGGCGGCGATCTCGGCCCAGCCGGGGGCGGAGAGCGAGCCGCCGAACTCCTGGACCGAAAGCGCGGCGGTGAGCCCGGCGAAGGCGAGCCGGTCGGCGAGCGGCCAGTCGGCGAGGGTGCCGGTCACGAAACCGGCGACGAAGACGTCCCCCGCCCCGGTCGGGTCGAGCGCCTCCACCTCGATGGCGGGCACCGCCGCCGCGGTGCCGGTGCGGCCGTCCACGGCGTACGCGCCCTCCGCGCCGAGGGTGACCACGGCGAGCGGGACGCGTTCGGCGAGCGCGTGCGCGGCGGCGCGCGGGCAGTCGGTACGGGTGTAACGCATCGCCTCCTGCGCGTTGGGCAGGAACGCCGCGCAGTGCGCCAGGTCGGGCAGGGCGTCGAGGTCCCAGCGGCCGGTCTCGTCCCACCCGACGTCGCCGAAGACCAGCGCACCGTCCCGGGCGGCGGTGGCCACCCAGGGCTCGCTCCGGCCCGGGGCGAGCGAGGCGATGGCGGCGCGGGCACGCGGCGGGCACTGCGGGAAGACCGGGGCGGCGGCTCCGGCGGAAGTTCCGGTTCCGGTGGCCCCGGTGGAGGTTCCGGTGGCCCCTGCCCGGTTTCCGGTTCCGGCGACGGGGGCCGGGGCGGGGGCCTCGTGGCCGTGCGAGACCATCGTGCGCTCGCCCTCGTACGCCATGGAGACGGTGACCGGGGAGTGCCAGCCGGGGACGGTGTGCGACATCGACAGGTCGATGCCCTCGCCCTGTTCCAGGGCGTCCCAGCAGTACTCCCCGTAGTGGTCGTCCCCGAAGGCCGCGGCGAGGGAGGTGTGCAGGCCGAGGCGGGCGAGGGCGGTGGCCATGTTGGCGACGCCGCCGGGGCTGGAGCCCATCCCCCGGGCCCAGGACTCGGTGCCGCGGACGGGGGCGCTGTCGAGGCCCGTGAAGATGATGTCGAGGAAGACCGGGCCCGTCAGGAAGACGTCGCAGGCGGGGTCGCGCGGGGCGCGCAGCGCCTCCAGCGGGTCGATGCCCGGAGTGTCTGTGCTCACCGTGCGCTCCCGGGGTCGTGCGGCGGATCGCGGCGGGATCCGGACCGTGTGAGGTCCGGACAGTCTGCCCGATCCGCGGAGGGGAACGCAGTGTCCGCGCCCATGTGTTCGCAGCACGCCTGACCTGCATAAACATGCGCTAATACCCGGTGTTCGACTGCATAAACGCATAAGTGACCCAGATCACATCAGGGCGACTTTCGGGGAGCCGGAAGCGCTTGATACAAATTGCCCCGCGAGCACCTTCGGGGACGTTGTCCGACGAGAGCCGCAATCCCCTGGCATAGCGCCATACCTCCCGCAGCACCCCCATGCCTTCCCGCAGTACCCCTTGCCTTGCCTCCCCCTGCCTTCGCGCAGTACCCCCGCCCTGCCTCCCGCTGCCTTCCCGCAGCACCCCGCCCTGCCTCCCCCTTGCCCTTTCGCCGTACCCCCTCCCCTCCCCCGCCTGCTCAGGCATGTCTTCAGGAACGCCCATGTCCTCGCGCCCTGGTGCCGCGTGGCCCCTGGTGGCCGTGTTCACCGCCGGTTACCTCGCCTCCTATCTGCTGCCCACCGTCGTCGGCCGGCTCAGCGCCCATCTCGGGCTGAGCCCCGCCCAGGCCGGTCTGGTCGGCAGCGCCCTGCTCCTCAGCTCGGCCGGCGCCGGCTTCGCCCTCGCGGGCCGGGTCGAGCGGTTCGGGGCCCGTACCCCCGCCCGCGCCGGCCTGGCGCTGGCCGCCATCGGCTACGGCTGTGCCGCGCTCGCCGGATCCGTGCCGCTGGTGGTCCTCGGGGTGATGGTCGGCGGCTTCGGCTCGGGCACGGCGACGGCGGTCGCGGCGTCCGGGATCGCCGCCCGGCGCGACCCGCACCGGACCTCCTCGCTCGGGCTGCTCACCGTCTCCGCCACGGCGGGCGTCCTCTACCTGACGATCCCTCACCTCGGCGGCGGCCACCGGCTTCCGTTCGCCGCGATCGCCCTGGTCGCCCTGCTCGTCTGGCCCGCGACCGCCCGGCTCGACGGCGCGCGGACGGCGGAGGAGACCAGCTCACCGGTCACCGGCCGGCTGCCGCACCGCCGCTCCGGGCTCGTCCTGGCGGGCGGCATGCTCGTCTGGTCCATGGCGCAGAACGCGCTGTGGGGCGTGAGCAGCCGCATCGGCCTCGACCAGGCGGGACTGTCCGAGGTCACCGTCGGCGCGGTGTTCGCCGCCGCGCTCGGCGCGGGGCTGCTCGGGGTGACGGGTGCCGGGCTGCTCGGCGCGCGGCTCGGCCGGGCGGTGCCGATCGGACTCGGGACCGTGGTCATCGCCGCGAGCATCGTGCTCAGCTCGTCGGCCCGGGATCTCGGCTCGTTCGCGACCGGCGAGATCATGTGGAACACCGTCTACCCGGTGGTCCTGTCCTACCTGATCGGGCTGGCCGCCTCCCTGGACATACGCGGCCGCTGGGCGGTGCTTGCGGGCTCGGCCTCCTCGGTGGGGGTGGCCTGCGGCCCGCTGCTGGGAAGCGTGCTCTCCGAGGAGGCCGGCTATCCGGCGATGGGGCTGATCCTGGGGGCGGCCACCCTGCTGGTCGCCGCCCCGGTGACCGCCGTGGCGCTGCACACCGGCGGCCGTCCGCTGGTGCCCGGTTCGGTGCGCCGTCGCGGTGGCGCCCCGGCCGCCCTGCTCGCCGCCACCACCGGCGGCCTGTCCGGCGCGGTGCCGAAGCTCGGTTCGCCGGAGCAGGCCGTCACGGAGCTGCGCGTACGGCGCGGGCGGCTGGTGCGCAGCGCGATCCGGACGGCCGGTCCGGACGGCGGTTCCGGTCAGTCGAACGCGTACGCCTCGACCTCGGCCAGGTAGCGCGCCCGGCGCTCCTCGTCGTGGTCGAGGAAGGCCGCCTCGAAGGAGTTGCGGGCCAGGGTGCGCAGTTGCTCCGGGTCCAGGGCGAGCGCGTCGCGGACGGCGTCGAAGTTGTCTCCGGCGTACCCGCCGAAGTAGGCGGGGTCGTCGGAGTTGACGGTGCAGTGCAGTCCGGCGGCGAGCATCGCGGGCAGCGGGTGGTCGGTCAGCTTGTCGACCGTGCGCAGCGTCACGTTGGAGAGCGGGCAGAGCGTGAGCGGCACCCGGTCCGCGACCAGCCGTGCCACCAGCTCCGGGTCCTCCATGCAGCGCAGCCCGTGGTCGACGCGCTCGACGCCGAGGACGTCCAGGGCCTCCCGGATGTACTCCGGCGGGCCCTCCTCCCCCGCGTGGGCCACCTTGCGCAGGCCGAGCGCGGTGGCCGCCTCGTACACCTCGCGGAACTTGGCGGGCGGGTGGCCGACCTCGGCGGAGTCCAGGCCGATGGCGCTGATCCGGTGGAGGTACGGCTTGGCCGCGTCGAGGGTGCCGAGGGCCGATTCGGCGGACAGGTCGCGCAGGAAGCACAGGATGAGCTGGGTGGAGACCCCGTGGGTCTCCTCGCTGCGCTCCAGCGCGCGGCCGAGCCCCTCGATGACCGTGCCGATGGGAACGCCCCGGGCGGTGTGGGCCTGCGGGTCGAAGAAGATCTCGGCGTGCCGGACGCCCTGGGCGGCGGCGCGGGCGAGGTAGGCGTCGGCGAGTTCGGCGAAGTCGTCCTCGGTGCGCAGGACGGCCATCAGCGCGTAGTAGAGGTCCAGGAAGGACTGGAGGTCGTCGAACCGGTAGGCGGCGCGCAGTTCTTCGGTGGTGGCGTACGGCAGGGTCACCCCGTTGCGTTCCGCGAGGGCGAAGGCCAGCTCGGGTTCGAGGGTGCCTTCGATGTGGAGGTGGAGTTCGGCCTTGGGGAGGTGCACGGTGTCTCGCAAACGGTGGTGCTGGTGGGGTCAGTGGTGCCGGGTGGGGACCGGGACGCGGATCAGGTCCTGGGCGACGGTGAGTTCGCCGTCGAACCCGGCGGCGCGGGCCTGGGTCTCGAAGAGTTCCGGGTCGTTGTAGCGCTGGGAGAAGTGGGTGAGCACGAGGTGGCGGACGCCCGCCTCCGTCGCGACCCGGGCGGCCTGTCCGGCGGTCAGGTGGCCGTGGTCGACGGCGAGTTTCTCGTCCTCGTCGAGGAAGGTCGACTCGATGACGAGCATGTCGCAGCCCTCGGCGAGCGCGTACACCCCGTCGCAGAGCCGGGTGTCCATGACGAACGCGAACCGCTGCCCGCGCCGGTGCTCGGAGACCTGCTCCAGGGTGACGCCGCCGAGGGAGCCCTCGCGCTGGAGGCGGCCCACGTCCGGTCCGGCGATGCCGTGCTCCTTGAGGAGGGCGGGCAGCATGCGGCGGGTGTCGGGCTCGGTGAGGCGGTATCCGTACGACTCGACGGGGTGCGAGAGCCGATGGCTGTCCAGGGTGTACGCGGGGGTGGTGGCGAGGATTCCGCCGTCCCCGGCGACGGGTTCCCGGTCCAGCTCGACGGTCTCGCGGTAGGCGGTGGCGTACCGCAGCCGGTCGAAGAAGTGCTGCCCGCTCGCCGGGTAGTGGGCGGTCACCGGGTGCGGCACCTGGTCCAGGTTGATGCGCTGGATCACCCCGGCGAGCCCCAGGGAGTGGTCGCCGTGGAAGTGGGTGACGCAGATCCGGTGGATGTCGTGCGCGGCGACCCCGGCCCGCAGCATCTGGCGCTGGGTGCCCTCGCCGGGGTCGAAGAGGATGCCCTCGCCGTCCCAGCGCAGCAGATAGCCGTTGTGGTTGCGGTGACGGGTGGGGACCTGGCTGGCGGTGCCGAGCACCACCAGCTCGCGTACGGACATGGGGAAACGCTCCTGCGCTGCTGCTGTACGGGAAGGGTTATCCGGGGGGCCACTGGAGGCCGCGGCCGCCCAGGACGTGGGCGTGCGCGTGGAAGACGGTCTGGCCGGCGCCGGAGCCGGTGTTGAAGATGACCCGGTAGCCGGTGGAGTCGATCTTCTCGTCGGCGGCGACCGCTCCGGCCTCGGTCAGCACGTCGGCGGCGATCTGCGGTTCGGCGGCGGCGAGGGAGGCGGCGTCCGGGTAGTGGACCTTGGGGATGACCAGGACGTGGGTCGGGGCCTGCGGGTTGATGTCGCGGAAGGCGACGGTGGTCTCGCTCTCGCGGACGATGGTCGCCGGGATGTCCCCCGAGACGATCTTGCAGAACAGGCAGTCGGACTGCGGCTCTCCCGCCATGACGCCGGGCCTCCTCATTCGCTGATGATCAGTACGGCTCATGCTAGAGCCTCTTGCCGGGCCGCCGGGCACGGTTCGTGCCTGCGGCCGGTGCGTCCCGGCAGCGGCTCAGCCCCAGCGGCCGGTGCGTCCCAGCAGCAGCGCCGTCGCCGCCGTCCCCGCCGTGGACGTACGCAGCACGCTGCGGCCGAGCCGGTAGGGGCGGGCGCCCGCCTCGGCGAAGGCGGTCAGTTCCTGCGGGGAGACGCCGCCCTCGGGGCCGACGACGAGCACGATCGTGCCCTCGGCCGGGAGTTCGGCGGTGGCGAGCGGGGTGCTGTCGTGGTCGCGGTCCTCGTGGAGGACCCCGGCGAAGTCGGCTCCGGCGAGCAGGGCCGCGACCTGCCTGGTCGTCATCGCCTCCGCCACCTCGGGAAAGCGCACCCGGCGGGACTGCTTGCCCGCCTCGCGTGCCGTGCTGCGCCACTTCGTCAGGGCCTTCGCGCCCCGGTCGCCCTTCCACTGGGTGATGCAGCGGGCGGCCTGCCAGGGCACGATCGCGTCGACGCCGGTCTCGGTCATCGTCTCGACGGCCAGCTCGCCCCGGTCGCCCTTGGGGAGCGCCTGGACGACGGTGATCCGGGGCGTGGGCTCCGGCTCCTCCCGGACGCCCGCGGGGAGGGTGACGGTGAGGCGGTCCTTGCCCTCGGCGGAGCGGACCTCGCCTTCCGCCCAGCGGCCGAGTCCGTCGGTCAGGACGACGTCCTCGCCCGGCTGGAGCCGCTTGACGGAGACGGCGTGCCGTCCCTCGGGCCCCTCCAGGACGAACTCCGGTCCGGTGGGCATCCGTTCGACGACGAAGACCGGTGCGGTCACCGGGGGCTCCTCATGCTCAGGGCCGTCCGGGCGGCCTCCAGTTCGGTGGCGAGCAGCTCGATCAGCTCGCCCGCGGGCAGTTCGCGGGCCATCCGGTGGCCCTGTCCGGCCCACAGGGCCATGCCCTGGGCGTCCCCGGCCTTGGCGGCGGCCTGGCGCAGCCCGCTGGTGACGTAGTGGACCTGGGGGTAGGCGGCGGGGGCGTACGGGCCGTGTTCGCGGACGAAGCGGTTGACCAGGCCGCGGGCGGGCCGCCCGGAGAAGGCGCGGGTCAGCTCGGTGCGGACGAACAGGGGGTTGGTCAGGGCCTGCTTGTGCAGCAGGTGCGCGCCGGACTCGGGGCAGACCAGGAAGGCGGTGCCGAGCTGGGCCGCGTCCGCGCCCGCCGCGAGGACGGCGGCGATCTGGGAGCCGCGCATCAGGCCGCCGGTGGCGACGATCGGGATCTGCACGGTCTCGCGGACCTGGGTGACGAGGGAGAGCAGCCCGGTGCCCGTCTGGTCGAGCTGCGGGTCGTCACGGTGGGTGGACTGGTGGCCGCCCGCCTCGACGCCCTGGACGCAGACGGTGTCGGCGCCCGCCCACTGGGCGCTCTGGGCCTCCTCGGCGGAGGTGACCGTGACGATGGTGTGCGTCCCCGCGCGGGCGAAGGCGTCCAGGGTGTCGCGGGTGGGGCAGCCGAAGGTGAAGGAGACGGCCGGGACCGGATCGTCCAGCAGGATCGCGACCTTCGCCTCGTAGCCGTCGTCGCCGCTGCTGTCCGGGTCGCCGAGCGGGGTCTCGTACCAGGCGGCCTCGCCGGCGAGCTGGTGGCGGTAGACCTCGACGGCGCTGGGGTCGGCGAGTGCGGGCTGCGGCATGAAGAGGTTGACGCCGAACGGACCGGAGGTGAGCCGGCGGAGCTGTTTGATCTCGTTGTACATGCCGTCCGCCGTTTTGTACCCGGCGGCCAGGAATCCGAGCCCGCCGGCTTCGGCGACGGCCCCGGCGAGCTGGGGTCCGGACGCGCCGCCCGCCATGGGGGCCTGCACGATCGGATACCGGCAGAGATCGGTCAACTCGGAGGACATGAGCGCATCGTGCCACGTCCCGTGCACGGGGCCGAATCAGCCAGCCGACGGCCTGACCGGTTCTCCCGCCGAACGCCGCACCGCCCGCCGGTGGAGAACCGGCGGGCGGTGCGGTGAAAGGCCAAAAGCGGTTCAGCGGCCGTTGAACGCGTCCTTCAGACGGGAGAAGAGACCCTGCTGACCTGGCTGGAACTGGCCCAGGGGTCGTTCCTCGCCGCGCAGCTTGGCCAGCTCCCGCAGCAGCCGCTCCTGCTCGGGGTCGAGCTTGGACGGGGTGATCACCTCGACGTGCACGATCAGGTCGCCCCGGCCGCCACCGCGCAGATGCGTGATCCCGCGTCCGTGCAGGGGCACGGACTGGCCGGACTGGGTGCCGGGCCGGATGTCGATCTCCTCCAGACCGTCCAGCGTCTCCAGCGGGCACTTGGTGCCGAGGGCCGCGGCCGTCATGGGGATGGTGACCGTGCAGTGCAGATCGTCGCCGCGCCGCTGGAAGACGGAGTGCGGCAGCTCGTGGATCTCGACGTACAGGTCGCCGGGCGGGCCGCCGCCGGGGCCGACCTCGCCCTCTCCGGCGAGCTGGATACGGGTGCCGTTGTCGACGCCCGCGGGGATCTTGACCGTGAGCGTGCGCCGCGAGCGGATGCGGCCGTCGCCGGCGCACTCCGGGCACGGGGTGGGCACGACGGTGCCGAAGCCCTGGCACTGCGGGCAGGGCCGCGAGGTCATGACCTGGCCCAGGAAGGACCGGGTGACCTGGGAGACCTCGCCGCGTCCGCGGCACATGTCACAGGTCTGGGCGGAGGTGCCGGGGGCCGCGCCCTCGCCGCTGCAGGTGTTGCAGACGACGGCCGTGTCGACCTGGATGTCCTTGGTGGTGCCGAAGGCCGCCTCGTTGAGGTCGATCTCCAGCCGGATCATGGCGTCCTGGCCGCGCCGGGTCCGCGAACGGGGCCCGCGCTGCGCGGCGTTGCCGAAGAAGGCGTCCATGATGTCGGAGAAGTTGCCGAAGCCGCCGGCTCCGAAACCGCCCGCACCGCCGCCTCCGCCGTTGCCGGAGAGCGGGTCGCCGCCGAGGTCGTAGACCTGCTTCTTCTGCGGGTCCGAGAGCACCTCGTAAGCGGCGTTGATCTCCTTGAACCGCTCCTGGGTCTTCGGGTCCGGGTTGACATCCGGGTGCAGCTCGCGGGCGAGCCGACGGAATGCCTTCTTGATCTCGTCCTGAGACGCGTCGCGGCGCACGCCGAGTACGGCGTAGTAGTCCGTGGCCACTTACGACTCCGCCAGGATCTGTCCGACGTAACGTGCCACTGCGCGTACCGCTCCCATCGTTCCGGGGTAGTCCATGCGGGTCGGTCCGACCACGCCGAGTTTGGCGACTGCCTCGTCGCCCGAACCGTAGCCGACCGCGACGACGGACGTGGAGTTGAGCCCCTCGTGGGCGTTCTCGTGCCCGATCCGTACGGTCATGCCGGAGTCCGTGGCCTCACCGAGCAGCTTCAGCAGGACGACCTGTTCTTCCAGTGCTTCCAGCACCGGCCGGATCATCACCGGAAAGTCGTGTCCGAAGCGGGTGAGGTTGGAGGTGCCGCCGATCATCAGCCGCTCCTCCGTCTCCTCGACGAGTGTTTCGAGGAGGGTGGAGAGAACCGTGGAAACCGTCCCCCGGTCCTCGCTGTCGAAGGATTCCGGCAGCTCCTGCACCAGGCGCGGGACATCCGCGAAGCGTCGTCCGACGACCCGGCTGTTGAGCCGGGCCCGCAGATCCGCCAGCGATGTCTCACCGAACGGCGCAGGGCAGTCGATCATACGCTGTTCGACCCGGCCGGTGTCCGTGATCAGGACCAGCATCAGCCGGGCGGGGGCGAGCGAGAGCAGCTCCACGTGCCGCACGGTCGAACGGGTCAGCGAGGGGTACTGCACGACGGCGACCTGCCGGGTCAGCTGCGCGAGCAGCCGCACCGTCCGGCCGACCACGTCGTCGAGGTCGACCGCGCCGTCGAGGAAGTTCTGGATGGCCCGGCGCTCGGGCGAGGACAGCGGCTTGACGCCCGCGAGCCTGTCGACGAAGAGGCGGTACCCCTTGTCGGTGGGGATGCGTCCCGCGCTCGTGTGCGGCTGGGCGATGAAGCCCTCGTCCTCCAGCACCGCCATGTCGTTGCGGACGGTGGCCGGGGAGACGCCCAGTCGGTGCCGTTCGGTCAGCGCCTTGGAGCCGACGGGCTCCTCCGTGCCGACGTAGTCCTGGACGATGGCGCGCAGCACTTCGAGTCTGCGTTCGCTGAGCATCGCGCACACCTCCAGCTGTCTGTCTCCGGTCTCCGACTGGCACTCGGTGCGTACGAGTGCCAGCAATCCCGTCGTCAGTGTACGGGGGTGGGGTGGGGCCTGGGCAAGGGCGACCGGCCGCCCCGCCACGGGACCGCGCAGGTCGTTGCCGATAGCGTCCTGGTATGGACGTCGCTTGGGAAGACTTCGGGTGGGAGCGGTTGGGCAACGGTGTCGGCCGGCGGCGGCTCCCGGGCTGGGACGCCACCGTCGCGCTGGTCGCCGGTGCGGAGGGGGTGCTGCTGTACGACACCGGCTCGACGCTGCGCGAGGGTGTGGAGCTGCGGCGGCAGGCGGAGGCGCTGCTCGGCCGCAGGGTGACGCATATCGCACTGAGCCACCCCCATTTCGATCATGTGCTGGGCACGGCGGCGTTCGCCGGGGTCCAGGTGTACGGCTCGGCGGGGCTGACCGCCCTCCTGCGGGACGGGGAGCAGGCGCTGTACGGGGACGCCGTGCGGCAGGGCGTCCCGGAGGACGAGGCGGCCCGGTCGGCGGACACGCTGGTGGTCCCGCACCACGAGGTGCGCGGCGAGCGGACGCTCGATCTGGGCGGCGGCCGCCGGGTGCTGCTGGCCGATCTGGGCCCCGCCCACAGCAGCCATGACCTCGCGGTGCTGGTGCCGGGCTCGGACGGCGAGCCTCCGGTGGTGCTCTGCGGCGATCTGGTCGAGGAGTCGGGCGATCCGCAGGCGGGCCCGGACGCGGCGCCCGAGCGCTGGCCGGCCGCGCTGGAGAGGCTGCTGGAGCTGGGCGGCGAGGACGCGCTGTACGTACCGGGGCACGGGGCGGTGGTGGACGCGGCGTTCGTCCGGAAGCAACGGGCGGCGCTGGCGGAGCGGTTCGCGGTGGCGTGAGGATCTTCACGGCGGCGTGAGCACCTTCGGGGCGGCGTGCGGATCTTCCTGGCGGCGTGAGCACCCCTCGCGGCGGCGTACGGATCTTCCTGGCGGCGTGAGGTTCTTCACGGCGGCGGGCCGATTATCGTCGGGCCATGCGCAGCTACCAGCCGGACCTGACCCCGCCGTGGAAGCGGTCCGCCCCCGTGCCCGAGGTGCCCGCCGAACCCGATCTGGTCGTCGAGGAGGTCGCCACCGGCTTCTGCGGCGCGGTGATCCGCTGCGAGAAGACCGCCCAGGGGCCGACGGTGACCCTGGAGGACCGGTTCGGCAAGCACCGGGTGTTCCCGATGGAGCCGCGTGGCTTCCTGCTGGAGGGCAAGGTCGTCACGCTGGTGCGCCCGGGCCCCGGTGGTCCGGTGCGCCCCACGCGTACGGCCTCCGGTTCGTTGGTGGTGCCCGGCGCGCGGGCCCGGGTGGCGCGGGCCGGGCGGATCTATGTGGAGGGCCGGCACGACGCGGAGCTGGTGGAGCGGGTGTGGGGCGACGACCTCCGCATCGAGGGCGTCGTCGTGGAGTACCTGGAGGGCGTCGACGACCTTCCGGCGATCGTCGGGGAGTTCGGGCCGGGGCCGGACGCGCGGCTCGGGGTGCTGGTGGACCATCTGGTGGCCGGCTCCAAGGAGTCCCGGATCGCGGCTCAGGTGACCGGTGACCATGTGCTGGTGGTGGGGCATCCCTACATCGACGTGTGGGAGGCGGTGAAGCCGTCCTCGGTGGGGATCGACGCCTGGCCGGTGGTGCCGAGGGGCCAGGACTGGAAGACGGGTGTGTGCCGGGCGCTGGGGTGGCCGGAGAACACCGGGGCGGCCTGGCAGCACATTCTGTCGAAGGTCCGCAGCTACAAGGACCTGGAACCCCAACTGCTGGGCCGGGTGGAGGAATTGATCGACTTCGTCACCCTTCCGGAGTGATGTCCCCGGACTGATTCCGGTCCGCCCCGGACGATCACGTACCGATCTCTAGGAATGCCTGCGTCCCACACGCACCATCGGTTATTGAGGGTTACCGAGAGTGCGAACGGGCCGGCGGTTCACGGGGGAAGGGCACGGGACGATGGCGCGCGAGGTCTGGCAGGAAAGTGCCGACAACGAGGCGGCTTCGGCCGTCTTCCACCTGATGCAGCGGCTGATCGACCGCTACCGCGTCAACCGGCCGGTGATGCCGCTCGTGGTCGCCCAGGCGGCGGACGCCGGGGCCGGGCCGGAGATCGACGCGCGGGTGGAGGAGCTGGTGCATCAGGTGCACCGGGCCAACGAGTTGCGCCGGGTGCCGGTGCGGCTGCTCGACGGCGATGGGGCGACTCCGTACGAGGCGGCGCTCGACATGGTGCGCACGCTCTCCCAGAAGCCGTGGGAGACCCGGGACAACACCCAGTACAAGAATTTCTCCTTTCCCCGCTCGCGGCTGCTCGGGGCGATCGAGCAGGCCTCCGCGACGGTGGTCGAGCAGTCCGGCGGCAACCCCTCCGAGGTCCGTGAGGAAAGGATTCTGGAGCAGCTGAGCCGGTTGCGCTGGCGGTCCGGCCGGCCGCGCGGGGCGACCCGATGGGCCGCGCTGCGGCAGTCGGTGCGGCCCGAGACGTTCGTCGGGGCGCTGTTCATCGCGCTGCTCAGCGTGCTGCTCGGGGAGATCGACTGGCTGCTGACGGCCCTGGTGGCGGCCCTCGCGCTGATCGGGCTCGCCGTGGTGGGCCTGGCGAGCCGGGCCGCGCCGCCGCTGCTGTGGCTGCGCCGGGCCAGCCGCTGGTTCGCCACCACCTCCTCGCTGGCCGCGTCGAGCACGGGCTACCCGTCGGACGGCTGGTCGTGGTTCTCGCCGAGCGGTTCGTGGCGGGTGATCCGGGCGCGGGCGGCGGCGGTCGCGGAGCGGGTGGCGGACGCGGGAGCGGGCGACGAGCACGCGCGCCAGTTCCATCTGGAGCTGCGGGTGCAGGCGCTGCTGGAGGATCTGCGGCACAGCTACCGCCCGCACTCCCTGGACTGGCGGCGCAGCAAGCGCACGGTCCCGCCGGTGGTGTTCCTGCCCCGGGCCACGCAGGACAACGGCGGCATCCTGCTGATCAACGCGATCAACAACGTACGGTCGCGGCGCAGTGAGGTCGATCCGCTGCTGCTGCTCGCCTCGCTGCCGGCCTCCGAGATCATGCGGCACACTCCGCCGCTGCCCCCGGAGCGGCCGGGTCCGGGGGCGCCGACCGGTTCGTCCGGGGCCCGGGCCCGCTACGAGCGCTGGGTCGACGATCTGAGTCTGGGCCAGTCGCCGGTGGCCGCGGCGACCCTGGCATGGGTGCTGTTGCTGCCGCTGTCCACCGAGAAGCTGACCCATGAGCACGCGCACGCCCAGCTCGTCACCCACCGGGTGCGGCGGACCTGGGCGTGGTGGGTGATGTCGCGGGCGACGATCGCCGTGGCCGTCGTGGGTTCGCTGCTGGGGGCGTTCCTGTGGGCCGGGCACTGGCGCGACACGTACTGCCACGGGCCGCTGACCGACCGGAACACCGACGCGATCTGGCAGGGGCCGGACGGCGACCGGGAGTGCGTGGGTGTGGCGACCGCGCCCGAGGTGCTCTTCGCGGAGGGCAACGACCTGGAGCTGAACGGGGCGGGCGAGGGCATCACGTTCGAGCGGATCGAGCGGGCGATCCGCGAGGAGAACGACGACATCGAGACGGGCGACGCGTACGTGACGGTCGTGTACGCCGGTCCGCTCACCGCCACGGGCAAGGACCGGGAGGCGACCCGCAAGGGGCTGGAGGAGCTGACGGGGGTCTATCTCCAGCAGCGGGCGGTCAACAAGACCCTGCGCCGGTCGGTGAAACTGCGGGTGCTGACCGCCAACGGCGGCGAGGACATGCTGCGGCAGCTCACCGCCGTACGGAAGATCATCGAGGTGGCCGAGCGGGATCCGACGGTGGTCGGGGTGGTCGGTCTCGGCCGCAACACCCAGGAGAGCGAGCAGGCGACGAAGCTGCTCCGGGAAGCCGGGCTGCCGCTGGTGAACACGACGAACTCCAGCAGCGACCTGCCCCGCGACTACCCGAACTACTTCGGCCTCGCGGCGACGGACGAGGAGCAGACGCATGTGCTCGGTCTGGTGGCCCGGCAGATCGCGCGGGGCCTCGACCGCCCGCACGCGATCGTGCTGTCGCGCGAGGACCGCAACGGGGACCTGGACCGGTACACCGCCGAGCAGCGGGACGCGGGCCGCGAGATGCTTGAGGACGCGGGTTTCGCGCCGGGGAAGGCCGTGACGTACGACTTGGCGGGCGGGGCGAGCCTGAACTCCCCGCTGACGACCATCTGCCAGGCCGAGCGGGTGCCCGACGCGCTGTACTTCGCGGGGCGGGTCGAGGACGTACCGACGCTGATGCGGGGGCTGTCGGAGACCACCGGGTGTTCGGACCGGCGGATGACGGTGTTCACCGGGGACGATCTGACGAAGGGGACGTTCGACGACTCGACGTCCATCGCGGCCAACGTCACGCTCTACCACTCCTCGCTCGCCCCGCTGGACCGCGGGAAGAACCTCGGCTTCTACGGGGACGCGTACCGCACCCTGCGGCGGCTGCACCCCGAGGGCGAGGTGACCGCGCTGGTCTCGGGGCGTCCGGCCTATGAGGACGACCTGTTCGCCAGCGGGCAGACCGTGATCTCCTACAGCGCCACGGCGGCTCTGTACGACGCGGCGGCGCGCGGCGACAAGCGGCGCAGCGCGGCGGAGACGTGGGCGACGCTGCACACGGTGGACCTGAACAACATGCCGACGGGGACGATCTCGTTCAGCCGGGAGCGGTCCTCGGTCTCGGACCATGTGCACGGCCTGAACATCGTCAAGGTGGTCCGGCCGGGGCCGAGCGCGGAGCGGACCCTGGTGTGCGGCAAGCCGGCCGGGGTCGCGCCGCCGCTGACGGCGAAGGACTGCAAGCCGTGAGGCCGTCGTGCCGGGGGTTCGGCCGACGCACCGTGAGGCCGTCGTCCCCGGGGCTCAGTCGACCAGGTCGCGGACGACGGCGTCGGCGAGGAGCCGCCCGCGCAGGGTGAGGACCGCGCGGCCCTTGCCGTACGGCTCCGGCTCCAGCAGCCCGTCGGTCAGGGCGCGGCGGGAGGCGGCGAGGCCGTCGGGTCGCAGGAGGTCCAGCGGGCAGCCCTCGCGCAGCCGCAGCTCCAGCAGGATGCGCTCGACCCGGCGGTCCTCCTCGGCCAGGATCTCGCGGCCCGCGCCGGGCGAACGGCCTTCGGCGAGCGCCTGGGCGTACGCGCCGGGGTGCTTCACGTTCCACCAGCGCACGCCGCCGACGTGGCTGTGGGCGCCGGGGCCCGCGCCCCACCAGTCGGCGCCGCGCCAGTAAAGCTCGTTGTGAAGGCAGCGGCCGGCTTCGGTGGTGGCCCAGTTGGAGACCTCGTACCAGTGGAACCCGGCGGCGGCGAAGGCCTCGTCCGCGATGAGATAGCGGTCGGCGTGGGCGTCGTCGTCGGTCATCGGTATCTCCCCGCGCCGGATGCGGCGGGCGAGCTGGGTGCCCTCCTCGACGATCAGGGCGTACGCCGAGACATGGTCGGGGCCCGCGCCGATCGCGGCGTCCAGGGTGGCCCGCCAGTCGTCGTCGGACTCGCCGGGGGTGCCGTAGATCAGGTCGAGGTTGACGTGGTCGAAGCCCGCCGCGCGCGCCTCGGCGACGCAGGCCTCGGGGCGGCCGGGGGTGTGGGTGCGGTCGAGGATCTTCAGGACGTGCTGCCTGGCGCTCTGCATCCCGAAGGAGACCCGGTTGAAGCCGCCCTCGCGCAGGGCTTGGAGGTAGGCCGGGTCGACGGACTCGGGGTTGGCCTCGGTGGTGATCTCGGCGTCGTCCGCGAGCCCGAACTCGTCCCGGATCGCCCCCAGCATGCGTACGAGGTCGGCGGCGGGGAGGAGCGTGGGCGTGCCGCCGCCGACGAAGACGGTGCGGACCGGGCGGGGGTCGTCGCCGAGGACCTTGCGGGCCTGGCGGACCTCCTCGATCAGGTGGACGGCGTAGTTGTCGCGGGAGGCCAGCGCACCGCCGGAGCCGCGCAGCTCGGTGGCGGTGTAGGTGTTGAAGTCGCAGTAGCCGCAGCGGGTGGCGCAGTACGGAACGTGCAGGTAGAAGCCGAGCGGGCGGTCGGCTGCGCCTTCCAGGGCATGGCGGGGCAGCGCCCCGTCGTCGGGCACGGGCTCACCATCGGGCAGTACGGAAGGCATACCGACCATTGTCGCTCGCCGCCGGAGCTTCCCGGACCGGGCGGGCTCGGGGGCCAGGACCAGGCGGCTTCGGGGCCCGGATGGGGCGGCTTCTGAGCGCCACGGTGGCGCCCGGGCAGGACGGCCCGGGACCTGTCCGAGCCGAGCGGGCCGTTCAGTCCGCGTGCAGGACCAGCAGGGCCACGTCATCGTCCGGGGGCTGCTCGGCGAACTCGTGGACCGCGCGCCGGATCTTCTCGGCGGTGGCCTCGGCGGGCAGCCCGGCGCATCCGGCGAGCACCCGGGCCAGCCCGTCCCCGTCGTCGAACATCAGCGGGCCCGACCGCCGCTCGGTCACCCCGTCGGTGACGCAGAGCAGGGTGTCCCCGGGCGCGAGGTCGAAGACCTGGCTCTCGTACGCCACGTCCTCGACGACCCCGAGCAGCACCTGGGGCTCGGCGGCCGGGCGTACGGAGCCGTCGGGGCGCAGCAGCAGCGGCAGCGGGTGCCCGGCACTGGCCACCGTGCAGCGGACCCCGCCGTCGGGGAGCGGCACGACCTCCCCGTACAGCAGGGAGAGGAACCGCGACTGGGTGCCGTCGTGGAGCTGCTGGCCCCCGGCGGCGGCCACCATCAGGGCGGCGGCCTCGGCGGCCTCCATGGCGTCGTCGAGGAGGAGGCGGTTCAGCCGGTCGAGGACCTCTCCGACGCCGAAGCCCTCCCGGGAGAGCAGCCGGAGCCAGGGGCGGGCGAGACCGGTGACGACGGCGGCCTCGGGGCCCGAGCCCTGCACGTCGCCGAGGACGAAGCACCAGCGGTCGCCGGGGCACGGGAAGATGTCGTAGAAGTCACCGCCGACCACCCCGTCGTCGCTCGGTTCGTAGACGAGGGAGCTGGTGACGCCCGGGATGTCCGCGACCTTGCTGGGGAGCAGGCCGCGCTGGAGGATCCGGCTGATGGTGGCCTGCCGGGTGTAGGCGCGGGCGGCGCCGACGGCGAGGCCGAGGCGGCGGACGAAGTCCTCGATCAGCGAGGAGACGGCCTCGGGGACCTGGGCGTCGCCCTCCCGCCCGACGAGGACGGTGCCGAGCATCCGGCCCCCCGCGGTGATGCGGAACGCGAGCGCGGCCCCGTCCCGGCCGCCGGGATGCGCCGGCGCGGCGCCCTCGGGCTTCCCGGCCTGATCGGCGGGGTGGCCGGGGTGCGCGGGCCAGGGCACGGGGACGGGGCCGGAGCCCGCCCCGGCGGGAAGGGTGACCGGGGCATGCTCCAGGGCGGTGCGCAGGGGCTCGGCGCCGGTCTCGTCGCTGTGCCAGACCCGGGCGAGCCGGGGTTCGGCGGCCGGTCCGCCGCCCTCCGTCTCCAGCCAGATCGCGCACCAGTCGGCGAGCCGGGGCACCAGCAGCTGGCCCGCTATGGCGGCCACCAGGTCCTCGTCGAGCTGTCCGGCGAGGAGGTCGGAGGCCTCGGCGAGAAAGGCGGGGGCGCCCCGGCTGTCCCAGACCGCGTCGTCGCGTTCGGTGCGCCGGGCGGCGGGGGCGAGGATCTCGGCGGCGCGCAGGCCGCGCCTCAGGGCCTCACCGTCGGGCGGGGCGGGCGGGGCGCTCCAGTCGTCGACGGGGAGGCGGGCCCAGACGGTCTTGAGGCCGGTGCGGTAGGTGATGCCCCAGGAGTCGGCGAGGGTGGCGACGAGCTGGAGGCCCCGGCCGTACTCGGCGGGGTCCGGCAGCTCCCCGGCGACCGCCCGGCCCGGCTCGGGTGCGGGCGCCGGCTCGTCGCCGCTGACCGGGCGGGCCGGGTGGTGGTCGGTGACCTCCAGGACGAGAGCGGCGGACGGCTCGTCGCCGCCCTCATCCTCCAGCCGGAGGACCAGGTCGACGGTGGTGCCGGCGTGCACGACGGCGTTGGTGACCAGTTCGTTGGTGACGGTCACGGCGTCGTCGGCCAGCCGGTCGCTGAAGCCCACGGCCGCGGGCACCCCGAGCCCGGTCCACTCCGCGAGCGCGGCCCGTACGAACCGCCGGGCGGCGGACGGGGCGAGCGGTATCCCGGGCAGGCTGGTGCGACTGGCCAGGCGCGGGCCGTACACTCCCCCGGCACGGATGGTGCCGGGACGCTGCGCGGTGTCCCGCTGCAAGGGAATGGGCGCCACGGGGCGGCTCCTACGGGTCGGACGACACCGACAGGGTGACAGACCGGCCGCATCCATAAGCACCGAGTTACGGAAGTGAGCAGAAAATCGAGCAGATTCGAACGCGCGGGACGGGTTACGACTTGTCGGAAGCGGCGTCACCGGCGGACGGTACGGCCGCCTCGTCGATCACCGCGGCGTCCGGGGTCTCACCCATCCCCACCGCGCGCCGCCTGCGGTACACCACCACCCCGCCGGCCGCGAGCAGGAGGACGACCACGCCGCCCACCCCGAGGGCCGTCTGCTCGGCGAAGAGCCGCCCCAGCCCCTTGAGGATGCCGAAGCCGGCGGTCGCGTAGATCAGCGCCCAGGCGGCTCCGCCCACGAACAGGGCCGGGAGGTAGCGCGACAGGGGCATGCGCATGCTGCCCGCGAGGAAGTTGGCGGCGGTCTGGAACCCGACCGTCAGGAAGGAGACGGCCACCACCGGCGCGCCCCACCGCTGGATCGCCCGCTCGGCACGCCGGAACTTCGCCGAGGAGGCCCGCTCGGCGAACCTGCTGCGCCGGGCGCCGGCTCCGGCGAGCCACCCGACGGCGAACGTCCCGCCGGCGCGCAGCAGGACGATGACGTACAGGGCTCCCGCCGCGAGCGCGATCTCATCCACGACGCCTCACCCCGGGCGCGCTCCGGGCACGAGCCCGGTCACCGTCTCTCACCTGCGCCCCGCCTCTGCCCTGTTCCGTCCGCCGGGTACCACACCAGGCAAGGCCAGCCTAACCGGACGCGCATACAGCGGGTACCGGGCCCCTGGTCATCCCCCGAGAAAGGGATACCTACCACTCGGTCGGAATTCACCACTCGGAGGAGTGTACGTTCGTACGCTCTGGAGCTAGGGTCATCCGCATGACCGTCGACATCGAGGCACGGCCTCTCCCCGCCGCGCGCCACGCGCGGGCCGCCGTAGCCGTCCTGTTCTTCACGAACGGGGCCCTGTTCGCCAACCTGCTGCCGAGGTATCCGCAGATCAAGGAGGATCTGGCGATCGGCAACGGCGCCTACGGTCTCGCGGTCGCCGCGTTCCCGGCGGGGGCCATCACGGCCGGCCTCGCGGCGGGAGTGCTCGTCCGCCGTATGGGCTCGGCGCGGGTCGCGGTCCTCGGAACGCTGCTGACGGGTGCCGGAATCCTGGCCGCCGGTCTGGCCCCGTCGGTCGCCCTGTTCGCGACCGCCCTGTTCCTGGCCGGAGCCATGGACGCGCTCACGGACGTCGCGCAGAACGCGCACGGGCTTCGGGTGCAGCGCCTCTACGGACGGTCCATCCTCAACTCCTTCCACGCCATCTGGTCCATCGGCGCGGTCACCGGTGGGCTGATGGCGGCGGGGGCGATGTCGCTGGGGCTGTCGCTGGGCGTGCATCTGGCGGTCGCGGCCGTCGTCCTCGTCGCCGCCGCCGGGGCCGCCCTGCGCTTCTGCCTCCCGGGACCGGACAACGAACCGGAGGAGGCCGGCCCGGAGCGACGCGGCGCGGAAGGGGCGCGCGGCACCTCGCGCGTCGGGCTGGTGCTGGCGGCCCTCGTCCTGATCGCCACGGCCGGGACGCTCGTGGAGGACGCGGGGAACTCCTGGGCCGCCCTCTATCTGAGCGACGCCCTGCACGCCTCCGCGGCTCTCGCCGCCTCGGGCTTCATCGCTCTGGTGGGCGCCCAGTTCATCGGGCGCATCATCGGAGACCGCCTCGTCGACCGCTTCGGCCAGCGTGCCGTCGCCCGGGCCGGCGGTCTGATCACGGCGGTCGGCATGGGTCTCGCCCTGACCGTGCCGACGCTCCCCGGCACCGTCCTGGGCTTCGCCCTGGCCGGCTTCGGGGTGGCGACCCTGGTGCCCGCCGCGATGCACGAGGCCGACGCGCTGCCCGGCCTCAAACCCGGCTCCGGTCTGACGATCGTCTCCTGGCTCATGCGACTGGGCTTCCTGCTGTCACCGCCGATCGTCGGCCAGGTCGCCGACGCGGCCGGCCTGCGCACCGGCCTGCTGGTGATACCGGCCGCCGGAGTGCTCGTGGTGCTGCTCGCCGGGGTCCTGCGAGCCCGCCCTCGCCGCGACTGAACCGGCGGGGACGGCGACACGGCACGCGGCCCCGGCGCGGGGAGACAAACGGGCGGGGAGCCCGGGCCCGTGAGGGTCCGCACTCCCCGCCGTGCCCGTCCGGGGCCGAGCCCCCGGACGGGTTCACGCGCGCAGCCGCTGGGCCTCGCGCGAGCCTGCGTACCTCAGGCCTCTCGCGAGCCCGCGTACATCTCGTCGATGAGCCCCTGGTACTCGCGCTCGACGACCGGCCGCTTCAGCTTGAGGCTGGGGGTCAGCTCGCCGTGCTCGACGTCCAGGTCGCGCGGCAGCAGCCGGAACTTCTTGATGGTCTGCCAGCGCTGGAGCCCTTCATTGAGGCGCTGGACGTACCCGTCGATCAGCTCGACGGTCTGCGGGGCGGCGACGACCTCCGCGTACGACTTGCCCACCAGGCCGTTCTCGGCGGCCCAGCCGAGGATGGTGGGCTCGTCGAGGGCGATGAGCGCGGTGCAGAAGTTACGGTCCGCGCCGTGCACCAGGATGTTGGAGACGAACGGGCAGACCGCCTTGAACTGGCCCTCGACCTCCGCCGGGGCGACGTACTTGCCGCCCGACGTCTTGATCAGGTCCTTCTTGCGGTCGGTGATGCGCAGGTAGCCGTCGGCCGACAGCTCGCCGATGTCCCCGGTGTGGAACCAGCCGTCCGACTCCAGGACCTCTTCGGTCTTGTCGGGCAGCTTGTGGTAGCCCTGCATGATGCCGGGGCCGCGCAGCAGGATCTCGCCGTCGTCCGCGATGCGCACCTCGGTGCCGGGGAGCGGCTTGCCGACGGTGCCGGTGCGGTAGGCCTCGCCCGGGTTGACGAAGGAGGCGGCGCTGCTCTCGGTGAGGCCGTAGCCCTCCAGGATGTGCACCCCGGCACCCGCGAAGAAGTAACCGATGTCCGGGGCGAGGGCGGCGGAGCCGGAGACACAGGCGCGCAGCCGGCCGCCGAAGGCCTCGCGGATCTTGGAGAAGACCAGGGTGTCGGCGACCTTGTGCTTGGCGCCGAGCGCGAAGGGGACGGACGCCTTGCCGGTGCGCCGGAAGTTGTCCTGTGAGACCTTGGCGTACTCGCGGCCCACCCCGGCGGCCCACTGGAAGATCTTGTACTTCGCGCCGCCGCCCGCGCGGGCCTTGGACGCGACCCCGTTGTAGACCTTCTCGAAGATGCGGGGGACGGCCGCCATGTAGGTCGGCTGGACGACCGGCAGGTTCTCGATGATCTTGTCGATGCGGCCGTCGACCGCGGTGACGTGGCCGACCTCGATCTGGCCCGAGGTCAGGACCTTGCCGAAGACGTGGGCGAGCGGCAGCCAGAGGTACTGCACGTCGTCGGCGGTGATGAGGCCGGTCGAGACGGTGGCCTTCGCCATGTACGACCAGTTGTCGTGCGGCAGCCGTACGCCCTTGGGCCGGCCGGTGGTGCCGGAGGTGTAGATGAGGGTGGCGAGCTGGTCGGCGGTGATGGCGGCGACCCGCTCGGTGACCGCGTCCGGGGTCTTGGCGAGCAGTTCGCTGCCCCGCGCCTCCAGCTCCGCGAGGGTGATGATCCAGCCCTCGGGGTCGCCCTCGGCGGGCTCGGCGCCGGCCGGGTCGATGACGACGACATGGGCGAGTTCGGGCAGCTCGGTGCGGCGCTCGCGGGCCTTGGCCAGTTGCTCGGCGTCCTCCGCGATGAGGACGCGGCTCTCGGAGTCGGCCAGGATGAACGCGGACTCCTCGGCGTTCGTGGAGGGGTAGATCGTCGTGGTCGCGGCGCCCGCGCACATCACCCCGAGGTCGATGAGGATCCACTCCACCCGGGTGGCCGAGGAGAGGGCGACCCGCTCCTCCGGCTGCACGCCGAGCGCGATCAGCCCGGCGGCGATCGCGTAGACCCGCTCCGAGGCCTGGCCCCAGCTCAGCGACTTCCAGTCGTCCGGGCCCTGGCCCGAGGCCGACGGCACCGGATAGCGGTACGCCTCCCCGTCGGGGGTCGCCGCCACGCGGTCGATGAAGAGGGACGCCACGGAGGGCGGCCGGTTATCGATCAAGGTCTGTGTGTCGCTCACGACGTCCTCCGGGCCTGCGGCATTGCTACGACCGGCTTCTTTGATCCTGCGACTACTGCTGCTGTCCTGCTGCGCAACCTGCTTGTTCGGCTTGTTTAACTGGCGAGTAACCAACGATGCGTGATCAGAGTAGAGCGCACGCGCGCGCCACGTAAGAGGCAACGGGCCGCCGCTTTCATAACGAAAGGGCCCTCACGCCGCACGTTACTGCGGCGTGAGGGCCCTTGGTGCCGTTCGACGGCCGGGACCGGGACGGTGGACGGAGGAGCGGGCGGGGCTACTTCTTGCCCTTGCCCTCCCCCGCGGACTCGTCGGTCGACAGGACGGAGATGAAGGCGTCCTGCGGAACCTCCACGTTGCCGACCATCTTCATCCGCTTCTTGCCCTCCTTCTGCTTCTCCAGCAGCTTCCGCTTACGGGAGATGTCACCGCCGTAGCACTTGGCGAGGACGTCCTTGCGGATGGCGCGGACGGTCTCTCGGGCGATGACCCGGGCGCCGATGGCCGCCTGGATCGGCACCTCGAAGTTCTGCCGGGGGATGAGCTTCTGCAGCTTGGCGACGAGCCGTACGCCGTACGCGTACGCCTTGTCCTTGTGCGTGACCGCGGAGAACGCGTCCACCTTGTCGCCGTGCAGCAGGATGTCGACCTTGACGAGGTTGGCCGTCTGCTCACCGGTGGGCTCGTAGTCGAGGGAGGCGTACCCCCGGGTCTTGGACTTCAGCTGGTCGAAGAAGTCGAAGACGATCTCCGCGAGCGGCAGGGTGTAGCGGATCTCGACCCGGTCCTCGGAGAGGTAGTCCATGCCGAGCAGGGTGCCGCGACGGCCCTGGCACAGCTCCATGATCGCGCCGATGAACTCGCTCGGGGCCAGCACCGTGGCGCGGACGACCGGCTCGTGCACCTTGTCGATCTTGCCCTCGGGGAACTCGCTCGGGTTGGTGACGACGTGCTCGGTGCCGTCCTCCATCTCGACGCGGTAGACCACGTTGGGGGCGGTGGCGATCAGGTCGAGCCCGAACTCGCGCTCCAGCCGCTCGCGGACCACGTCCAGGTGCAGCAGGCCGAGGAAGCCGACACGGAAACCGAAGCCGAGCGCGGCGGACGTCTCCGGCTCGTAGACCAGGGCGGCGTCGTTGAGCTGGAGCTTGTCCAGCGCCTCGCGCAGGTCCGGGTAGTCGGAGCCGTCCAGCGGATACAGCCCCGAGAACACCATGGGCTTGGGGTCCTTGTACCCGCCCAGCGCCTCGGTCGCCCCGTTCTGCAGGGAGGTGATCGTGTCACCGACCTTGGACTGCCGGACGTCCTTCACCCCGGTGATGATGTAGCCGACCTCGCCCACGCCGATGCCGTCGGCCGGGGTCATCTCCGGGGAGGACACCCCGATCTCCAGCAGCTCGTGGGTGGCGCCGGTCGACATCATCCGGATGCGCTCGCGCTTGTTGAGCTGGCCGTCGACGACACGGACATAGGTGACGACACCGCGGTACGAGTCGTAGACCGAGTCGAAGATCATGGCGCGGGCGGGGGCGTCCGCGACACCGACCGGGGCCGGGACGTCGCGGACGACCCGGTCGAGCAGCGCGTCCACGCCGACGCCGGTCTTGGCGGAGACCTTGAGCACGTCCTCGGGCTGGCAGCCGATGAGGTTGGCCAGCTCCTCGGAGAACTTCTCCGGTTGGGCGGCCGGGAGGTCGATCTTGTTGAGCACCGGGACGATGGTGAGGTCGTTCTCCATCGCGAGGTAGAGGTTGGCCAGCGTCTGGGCCTCGATGCCCTGCGCGGCGTCGACCAGCAGGACCGTGCCCTCGCAGGCGGCGAGCGAACGGGAGACCTCGTAGGTGAAGTCCACGTGGCCCGGGGTGTCGATCATGTTGAGGACGTGGGTCAGCCCCTTGTCCTCACCCTCGGTGGGGGCCCAGGGCAGCCGGACCGCCTGGGACTTGATGGTGATGCCGCGCTCGCGCTCGATGTCCATCCGGTCGAGGTACTGAGCACGCATCTGCCGCTGGTCGACGACACCGGTCAGCTGGAGCATCCGGTCGGCAAGGGTCGACTTGCCGTGGTCGATGTGCGCGATGATGCAGAAATTGCGGATCAGCGCCGGGTCGGTACGGCTCGGCTCGGGCACGTTGGAAGGAGTCGCGGGCACGCAGGGTCCTGATTCTTGAGACGCCGAACGCCGTGTCTCGGGTCGATGTCGGGTCGGTCGGATCGATACGTAGGCTCCATCGTCCCACGCCTGCGGGGCAGCGACCGGTTTGGGCCGGTCGGAGAGTGACTGCTACCGTGGACAGCTGTGCCTCGTGGCTCTCACGAGCGGCGGGGCTCACAAAGAAGATCCAACGAACCTGAAAAGGCTCTTTCGTGGCGAACATCAAGTCCCAGATCAAGCGGAACAAGACCAACGAGAAGGCGCGCCTGCGCAACAAGGCCGTCAAGTCGTCGCTCAAGACCGCGATCCGCAAGGCCCGCGAGGCCGCCGTTGCCGGTGACGTCGAGAAGGCCACCACGGCCGCCCGCGACGCCTCCCGTCAGCTCGACAAGGCTGTCTCGAAGGGTGTCATCCACAAGAACGCCGCCGCCAACAAGAAGTCGGCGCTGGCGTCCAAGGTTGCCGCCCTGCAGGCCTGAGCTTCTTCCCGAAGCTCACTGATGTGACCGCCGGAACGGACTCGACGGGCCCTCTCTCCCGCCCCTGACCGGCACCCCGCGCCGCACACCGAACCTGCGTTCGCCACGCGGGTGCGGCGCACCACAGCATGACCCGGAAGCCTCGGGCGCCGATCTCCCCGGATCAGCGCTCCGGGGCTTCTGCACGTACGCCTTCAGCCCGTCCGGCGCTTGAGGACGGAACCGGTCACGACGGGGCCCCGCACCCCCTGGCACGACGCCGAGGCACATCCAGCCCGGCGATCGCACGGGTGCCCGCACCCTCTGGCACGACGCCGAGGCACATCCAGCCCGTCCGGCGCTTGAGGACGGAACCGGTCACGACGAGGCCCCGCACCCTCTGGCACGACACCGAGGCACATCCAGCCCGTCCGGCGCTTGAGGACGGAACCGGTCACGACGAGGCCCCGCACCCTCTGGCACGACACCGAGGCACATCCAGCCCGTCCGGCGCTTGAGGACGGAACCGGTCACGACGGGGCCCCGCACCCCGCGGCGGACCCGGAAGGAACAGCTACCGCCCCGACCTCGCGGCCCGAGCGACAACGACGACGGCCTTCTCCAGGGCGTACTCGGGGTCGTCCCCCCGCCCTTCACCCCCGCATCCGCCGCGGCCACGGCCCGCAGCGCCACCGCCACCCCGTCCGGCGTCCACCCCCGCATCTGCTGCCGCACCCGGTCGATCTTCCACGGCGGCATCCCCAGCTCCCGGGCGAGATCGGCCGGCCGCCCGCCCCTCGCGGAGGACAGCTTCCCGATCGCCCGCACCCCCTGTGCCAGCGCACTGGTGATCAGCACGGGCGGAACCCCGGTCGACAACGACCACCGCAGCGCCTCCAGCGCCTCCGCCGCCCGTCCCTCGACCGCCCGGTCGGCGACGGTGAAAGACGACGCCTCGGCCCGCCCGGTGTAATAGCGCCCGACGACCGCCTCGTCGATCGTGCCCTCGACGTCCGCGATCAGCTGGGACACCGCGCTGGCCAGCTCCCGCAGATCGCTGCCGATGGCGTCGACCAGCGCCTGGCACGCCTCCGGCGTCGCGGACCGCCCGTGGGTCCGGAACTCCGACCGTACGAACGAGAGCCGCTCGGCCGGCTTGGTCGTCTTCGGGCAGGCGACCTCCCGCGCCCCGGACTTGCGCGCCGCGTCCAGCAGCCCCTTGCCCTTGGCGCCTCCCGCGTGCAGCAGGACGAGCGTGATCTCCTCGACCGGCGCACCGAGATACGCCTTGACGTCCTTGACCGAGTCGGCCGAGAGGTCCTGCGCGTTGCGCACGATCACGACCTTGCGCTCGGCGAAGAGCGAAGGGCTGGTGAGCTCGGCCAGCGTGCCGGGCTGCAACTGGTCGGACGCCAGATCACGTACGTCCGTGTCGGCGTCGGCAGCACGCGCCGCCGCCACCACCTGCTGCACCGCACGGTCCAGAAGGAGGTCCTCCTGGCCCACGGCGAGGGTGACGGGAGCGAGCGGATCGTCGGTGGAACTCTTCCTGGTGGCCATCGGGATCCAGCATCCCACGCCCCACTGACAGCCACGGACGGCCCAGGCGGCCCGGGCGGCCCGGGGCATGGGCCACGGCTCCCCGTACCGGAGAATGTCCGGGTGAGCGATGTGAGACATGTACTGGTGCTGCCCGACCGCGACGCCGCCGAGGAGGTGGCCGAGGAACTGGCGGACCGCTTCGGGGTCGCCGAGGAGCCACAGCTCGTCCGGGACGCGCTGGCCGGCGAGGACGACGCCGAGGACGCCCAGTGGCTGGTCGTCGTGGAGGACGCGACCGGGCGCCTGGACCCGTCCGCGCTCGACGAGTTCGCCGCCGAGTACGAAGGCTGGCTGGAGAAGCCGTAACCGCTCCGACGCCCCCGCCCCCGCCCGGCCCGTTCAGCCCCGAGGCCCGATCTGGATGTCCAGGTCGATGCTGATGCTGGGTGTACGGAGGTGATACCGAAGGTCCGAATTCGTGGAGTCCTAGGACTCCTGCCCGAGGCCCCCGGCCCGAGGCGCGAAGCGGTGGCCGCCTTCTAGCGTGTCGATCATGACCGAGTACGAACCCCCGCGCGGCCGGGAACAGCGCAAGCAGGACGTCCTGGACCGCCTGCGGCAGGACGAGGACGCATGGGTGGCGACGGCGTCCCCGGACGGCGTTCCCACTCTGGTGCCGCTGTCGTTCCTCTGGGAGGACGACGCCGGCACGTTGGTGATGGCCACCCGGCGGACCAACCCGACGGCCGTCAACGTGACTCCCCACGGGCTGATCCGGGTCACTGTGGGCCACACCCGCGACGTGGTGCTGATCGAGGGCGAGGCCAGGATCGTGGAGGTGGCCGACCTTCCCTCCCCGACGAGGGATGCCTTCGCCGCGAAACTCCGGGGGTGGCGGCCGAGCGGGCCCCGCTGGGTTTTTCTCCGCATCACCCCTCTCACCGTGCGTGCCTGGCGCGAGGAGAACGAACTCGCCGACCGCGACGTCATGCACACCGGCACCTGGCTGACCTGACCGCGGGCCCCGCCGCCGGGAGCGGGGCAGCGAGATCGACGGGGCGGGCGGGGCCGGTTCCCGCGGTGTCATGACCGGCCCACCGCCCGCAGTTCCTTCCCCGCTCCCGCCACCGCGATCGGGCCGTCGGTGTCGGTCCGCAGGACCTTGGCCCCGGCAGCCCCGAGCGCGGCCACCGTGCGGGGCGAGGGGTGGCCGTACGGGTTGTCCGCGCCGCAGGAGATGAGCGCCAGCCTCGGCCGGACGCTGTGGAGCAGCCCGGCGTCCTGGAAAGCCGAGCCGTGGTGGGCCACCTTGAGGACGTCCACCGGGCCCGGCGCCTCCCGCCCCCGCAGCAACTCCCGCTGAGCCGGGGGTTCGAGGTCCCCGAGCAGCAGCAGCGTCAGCCCTCCGGCCGCCCTCACCCGCAGGGTGACGCTGGAGTCGTTCGCCTCCCGAACCGCCGCCCCCACCGCTCCCCCGGGCCCGGGGCGGGGCCAGAGAACCCGCCACTCGACCGGCCCCGACCGACGGCGCTCACCGGCCACGGCCCGCACCGTCGGGACCCGTGCCGCGGCTGCCGTCCTCCGTACGAACGCGGCCTGTTCTGGCGGCTCTTCGAGGCTCGTCGTCTGGATCGCGCCCACCGCCCGGCCCCGGAGCACTCCCGGCAGCCCACGCACATGGTCGGCGTGGAAGTGGGTGAGGACCACGAGCGGGACCCGGGTCACCGCCAGGTCGCGCAGGCACCGGTCGACCGCCCCGGGATCGGGTCCGGCGTCGACGACCACCCCCGTGCCATCCCCCGCCGCGAGGACCATCGCATCGCCCTGCCCCACGTCGCAGAGGGCGAACGACCAGTCGGGCGGCGGCCATCCGGTCATGATCCGGGTCAGCGGAACCGGCCGCAGCACCGCCAGCACCAGAAGCAGCCCGGCAGCACCGCAGATCCAGGGGTGACGGGCCAGCCTCGGGGCCAGGAGCACAGCCAGGACCGTGAGTCCGGCCAGCAGCGCGGCGCCTGACCACCCGCCGGGCCACCGCGCCTCGGCCCCGGGAAGGCCCGCCCCGGTCCGGGCGACCGTGGCGATCCACCCGACCGGCCAGCTCGCGACCCGGGCCAGCAGCTCGGCCACCGCCGGAGCGACCGGGGCGACGGCGAGAGCCGCGAACCCGAGCACCGTCGCCGGGGCCACCGCGAACTCCGCCAGCAGATTGCACGGGACCGCCACCAGGCTGACCCGCGAGGCCAGGACCACCACCACGGGCGCGCACACGGCCTGCGCGGCCGCCGCCGCGGCCAGAATCTCGGCAAGCCTGCCCGGCACCCGCCGGGCCCGCAGAGCGGCGCTCCACCGCGGCGCGAGCGTCAGCAGCGCACCCGTGGCCAGGACCGACAGCAGGAAGCCGTAACTCCGGGCGAGCCACGGGTCGTAGAGCACCAGGAGAACGACAGCGGCCGCCAGGGCGGGGATCAGGGACCTCCGGCGGCCCGTTCCGATCGCGAGGAGAGTGATCAGCCCACAGGCCGCCGCGCGGAGCACGCTCGGTTCCGGGCGGCACACGACGATGAATCCGAGGGTCAGCACACCGCCGATCACCGCGGTCCCGCGCAGGGAGAGCCCCAACAGGGGTGCGAGGCCGCGCCGTTCCGCGCTCGACGCCGATCCCGGCGGCCCGACCAGAAGAAACAACAGAATCGACAAATTGGCCCCGGAAACGCTCAACAAGTGCGTCAGATCCGTCGCTTTGAAGGCGTCGTGGAGTTCGGGCGGGACCCTGGAGGTGTCGCCGACCACCAGCCCCGGCAGCAGGGCACGCGCATCCGCGTCCAGACCGTCCGTCGCCTCCCGCAGCCCGGCGCGCAGGTCTCCCGCCGCGCGCTGGATCCCCGTCGGGGGCCCGGTGATCCGGGGCTCTCCCGCATCGTCCACCCGCAGGACCGCGGCCAGGCGTTCGCCGCCGTGGGCGGGAGGCGAGAGCCGGCCGGCGAGCCGGAGCCGGGTGGACGGGAGCAACTGCTGCCAGTCCGCCCGGTGATCGCCCGCAGCGACCATGAGCAGCACCGGTGTACGGACCCGGGTGGTGGGCCCGTCCGGCATCCGCACCTCTAGGACCTCCGCGTCGATCAGGAGAAGGGCCGGAGCGCTGTGGTTGCCGCGTACCGCCGGTCGGGTCGCCCGAGGATCCGAGGTCACCCGTACCTCGGCGTCGATCCGTGCATACTCGCGGGCCAGCCCGGGCACGGGCCCGCGCCGCACATCGGCCCCGTGAAGCCCGGCCACGGCCGCCCCCGCCGCCGCACAGAGCAACACGGCTCCCCCGGCGGCAAGCACCCGGGCCCGCCCGACGGCTCTCCCGGCCCGGGGCTCGCCGGCCCCCCTGCCGCCCCTGGACTCTCTGTCGGCCCTCCCGGTCCGGCGCCCCGCACCGGTACTCCCGGCGCCGGACTCCCCGGACGGCCTTTCCGGCCGGGAATCTCCACCGGTACCCCCGGCACGCATTCCCCCGGTTCCTCTCCCCCGCCGAGTGGCGCGCGCGGCCGCCGCCAGCAGAACCAACGCCGGAACCGAACAGGCGACGGCCACAACGACCGCCCCCCGCCCCGAAAGGCCCAGCGTCGCCGCCGCTGCCGCCCAGACCGCCAGGGCGGGCGGAACGAGCCGCAGATCCGTGGGCCCCTCCCGCCGTGAACCCTCCCCCGCCGCGCCCGCGTTCACGGTGCTGTCACCGCGCGGGTTCGGGGAGTCGTCCCGGCAGTCGAGCCCGCCCTCACGGCTGCTCATGGCCGTACGAGCGGCTGGAGGTCGGCGAAGCGGCGGTCGCCGATCCCGTTGACCTGCCGGAGTTCGTCTACGGATCGGAATCCGTTGTTCTCCGTGCGGTAGTCGATCATGTGCTGGGCCAGCACGGGCCCGACCCCCGGCAGGGTTTCGAGCTGCTCCGCGGTCGCTGTGTTCAGGCTCAGCGGCACCGAAGGCCCGGCCCCGCCCTGCGCACCGGCCGACCCGGCTCCGGTCCCGCCGCCCCCGGTCGCCCCGGTGACCGGCAGGCCCGGTGGAAGGCCCACGGCGACCTGTTCACCGTCCACCAGGACCCGCGCCCGGTTGAGTCCCGTCACGTCCGTGCCGGGGCGCACACCGCCCGCCGCTTCGAGCGCGTCCTCCACCCGTGACCCCGCCGGAAGCCGACGGACGCCCGGCCGGTGCACCTTGCCGCTCACATCGACGACGATCTGCCCGCTCCCGCTCGGCGGCTCCCCGGAAGCCGGGCGGGAAACCGGATCGGGGACGCCGGACCGTAACGGATCCGGTGGCAGCGCGGGCACCGCCGCTTCGTCCGCGACCGGTTCCGGCGCACGCACGGCCTCGGGCCGCACGGACCAGAAGTGCACGGTGGCGACAGCCACGGCGGCGAGCAGCACCAGACCGAGGACCAGCGGCGTACGCGGCGCCATCCCGCACCGCAGCCGCACCCACAGCGGCAGCCGCTCCCGGACGGCCGACACGAGACGACGCGCCCTCGGCGTACCGACGGACACCTCCCCCACCGACTCGGGCCGAGGCACGGAGGGTGTCGGCGCGGGCGCGGGTGGTGTCGGTGCGGGCTCTGGCGTCTCAGCCGGCTCATGGACAGCGGCGGGCACGGCGTCGCCCGCGAGCCCGGAAGCGCCCGCCATCAGCGCATCCGCCCGGCGACGCGCGGCCGCCGTCGCCAGGGCGGACCGCCCGCGCAGGGACCGCCGCCCGCCGTGGCGCGGACCGGGACGGGCCCCGGGGCGCACTCCCGCCCGGCCGCTCGGGCGAGTGCCGGATTCGTAACGCGCCCGGGCGGGCGCGGACGAGGACGGGGAATCAGAAGAGCCGGACGAGGACGCAGAGGTGAACGGCGCGTCGGGAGCCGACGCCCGAGAAGATCGAAGGGCCATGCCTCACGACGTTAGGCACATCCGCCGTTACCCGCTGAGCAGCACCGATTCCTGTGGACAGAACGGCAGTTGTGGAAAACTCGGCCACTCCACGGAGTGAATCTCCCCCGTGGGATCAGCGCAGACGGATCACCGCGAGGAGGTCAGCGCAAGGAGATCACCGCACCGAGCAGTCCCGGCCCCGTGTGCGCCCCGATCACCGCGCCGACCTCGCTCACATGGAGATCGACGAGGCCGGGGACACGCTCACGCAGCCGCTCCGCCAGGCGATCCGCGCGTTCCTGGGCGGCGAGGTGGTGGACGGCGATGTCCACCGGAGCCGCACCCGCCCGCTCGGCGACGATCTCTTCCAGGCGGGCGATCGCCTTGGACGCCGTCCGCACCTTCTCCAGCATCTCGATCCGGCCCCCGTCGAGTTCCAGGATCGGCTTGACCGCGAGCGCGGATCCCAGCAGGGCCTGGGCCGTGCCGATACGGCCGCCCCGGCGCAGATAGTCGAGCGTGTCGACATAGAAGTACGCCGAGGTGCCCGCGGCCCGCTTCTCCGCCGCCGACACCGCCTCCTCCAGGCCGCTGCCCGCCTCGGCGGCCTCCGCTGCCGCGAGGGCGCAGAACCCCAGGGCCATGGCGACCATGCCGGTGTCCACCACGCGCACCGGAACGGGGGCGTCCTTCGCCGCGAGCTGCGCGGCGTCGTACGTGCCCGAGAACTCCGACGAGAGGTGCAGTGACACCACCGCGTCCGCCCCGCCCTCGGCCGCCGCCCGGTAGGCCGCGGCGAAGACCTCGGGGCTGGGGCGGGACGTGGTCACGGAGTGGCGTTTCTGCAGAGCCTGGGCGAGCGAGCGGGCGGAGATCTCCGTGCCCTCCTCCAGTGCCCGGTCGCCCAGGACGACGGTCAGCGGCACCGCGGTGATGCCGTGCCGTTCCATCGTCGGGCGCGGCAGGTAGGCCGTGGAATCGGTGACGATAGCGACATGGCGGGACATGAGCCGGAGGTTACCTGGCGGGGTGGGAGTGCGGCAGCCCGGCCCCGGCCCTCTGATCATTCCTGGCCGCTTCGGAACGGATCCGTTCGGGCCCGAACCGACTCGCGTGCGTCAGTTCGTCGTTTCCGGCCGGGTGGACTTCTGCCAGGGGTAGGTCGTGCGGAGCCGCGGGTCCGGAGCGGTGATCGCCTGCGGGCTTTCCTCACGGGCCGGTCCGGACCACGCCTCGTCGGCCGTGCTGCCGCCGGCCGAAGGGTCTGCCGAGGCGGCCGGCTCCGGCCAGTCCGTCCCCGGGCCCTGCCCCGGCGCCGCGGCGGAGGCGCCCGCGCCGGACGGCTGCGACGACGGTTCGTCCACGGCCCAGTGCCGCAGCGCACCGGACTCGATGTCGATCTGCGCGTTCAGCGCGTCCAGGTCGTCGTCGGCGAACTGGCGCGCCCGGTCCCGCGCCGCCCAGCGCAGCGACTCCGCCGAGTGCGTGATCCGCTGTGTGCGCTCCCGCAGCTTGGGCAGCAGGCCCGCGACCGTCGCCCGGTCCGGCTCGCGCTCCAGCCTCTTCAGCTCGTCGTCCAGCTCCAGACCGTGGGCGCTCAGCCGCCGGAACAGGTCCACCGACTCCGCCAGCGAGGCGTCCTCGGCGGCACCGGCGTGCAGGGCGTCCTGCGTGGCCCGCATCGAGGTGCGCAGGGAGAGCCGGAGCTGTGCGAGCTCGCCCGCGACACCGACCTGCCCGAAGCTCTTGGCCCGGAGCGTGGTGTCCTCCACCGTGCGACGGGCCTGCGTGATCGTGCGGTCCACGCCCCGCTTGGCCGCGCCGACGGCCTTCACGGTCGCGTAGACACCCAGCGCGACGAACGCGACCAGGAGCAACGCCAGGATCGTGAGCGCGGCTTCCATGAATGCCCCTCGGTGTCTCGATGCGGCCGCCGGTACCGGTCGCCCCTTCCACCGTAAACGGAACGGGCAGGCCGAGGGTTCCTTCGGAACCCCCAACCTGCCCGTAGGGGATGGCCCTAACAACGCACGAAAAGGGTCACGCGGGGACGATGTTCACCAGCTTCGGCGCCCGCACGATCACCTTGCGGATGCCCGCCCCGCCCAGCGCGGCGACAACCGCCTCGTCGGCCAGGGCCAGCGCCTCCAGCTCCTCGTCCGTGATGGAGGGCGAGATCTCCAGGCGGGCCCGGACCTTGCCCTTGATCTGGACGACGCAGGTGACGGTCTCGTCGACCACGTACGCCGGGTCGGCCACCGGGAAGTCCTGGTGGACGACGGAGTCGGTGTGGCCCAGCCGGCGCCACAGCTCCTCCGCGATGTGCGGGGCCAGCGGGGCGATCAGCAGGACCAGCCGCTCGGCGACCGAGCGGGACAGCGGGCCGCCGGCCTTCGTCAGGTGGTTGTTCAGCTCGGTGACCTTGGCGATGGCGGTGTTGAACCGCATCCCCGCCATGTCCTGGCCGACCCCGTCGATCGCCTTGTGCAGGGCGCGCAGGGTGTCCTCGCCGGGCTCCGTGTCGACGACGGTGACCTCACCGGTCTCCTCGTCGACGACGTTGCGCCACAGACGCTGCAGCAGGCGGTACTGGCCGACCACGGCGCGCGTGTCCCAGGGGCGCGACACGTCCAGGGGGCCCATCGCCATCTCGTACAGGCGCAGGGTGTCCGCGCCGTACTCCGCGCAGATCTCGTCCGGCGTGACCGCGTTCTTCAGGGACTTGCCCATCTTGCCCAGGACGCGGCTGACCTTCTCGCCCTCGTAGAAGAACGCGCCGTCGCGCTCCTCCACCTCGGCGGCGGGAACGGCGATGCCCCGGCTGTCGCGGTAGACGAAGGCCTGGATCATGCCCTGGTTGTACAGCTTGTGGAACGGCTCGGCGGAGGAGATGTGGCCCAGGTCGTGCAGCACCTTGGACCAGAAACGCGCGTACAGCAGGTGCAGCACGGCGTGCTCGGCCCCACCGACGTACAGGTCGACGCCGCCGGTGGGCTGCCCCTCGCGCGGGCCCATCCAGTACTGCTCGATGGACGGGTCGACCAGCTGCCGGTCGTTGTTCGGGTCCAGGTAGCGCAGCTCGTACCAGCAGGAACCAGCCCAGTTGGGCATGGTGTTGGTCTCGCGGCGGTACGCGCGCGGACCGGAGCCGTCGCCCAGGTCCAGCGTGACGTTGACCCAGTCGGCGTTGCGCGACAGCGGGGTCTCGGGCTGGGCGGACGCGTCCTCCGGGTCGAAGGTGCGCGGGGAGTAGTCCTCGACCTCGGGCAGCTCCAGCGGCAGCATCGACTCGGGCAGCGCGTGGGCGATGCCGTCCTCGTCGTACACGATCGGGAAGGGCTCGCCCCAGTAGCGCTGCCGGCTGAACAGCCAGTCGCGCAGCCGGAAGTTGACGGTGCCCTCGCCGACGCCGTGCTCCCGCAGCCACTCGGTGATCGTCGCCTTGGCCTCGACGACGCCCAGACCGTCCAGCGAGATCTCGTCGTTGGCGGAGTTGACCAGCTTCGCGTCGTACGAGCCGAAGGCGTCGTCCCACGTGGCGGGGTCGGTGCCCCGGTCGTCGGAGGGCTGGACGACACAGCGCATCGGCAGCTCGAAGGCGCGCGCGAAGGCGAAGTCGCGCGCGTCGTGCGCCGGTACGGCCATGATCGCGCCGGTGCCGTAGCCCATCAGGACGTAGTCGGCGATGAAGACGGGGACCTTCTCGCCGCTGACGGGGTTGGTGGCGTACGCGCCGGTGAAGACACCGGTCTTGTCCTTGGCCTCGGCCTGCCGCTCGACGTCGGACTTGGCGGCGGCCTGCTTGCGGTACGCGGTGACGGCCTCGGCCGGGCTCGCGTGGCCGCCGGTCCACACCGGGTGGGTGCCCTCGGGCCAGGCGGCCGGAATGATCCGCTCGACCATGTCGTGCTCGGGCGCCAGCACCATGTACGTCGCGCCGAACAGGGTGTCCTGGCGGGTGGTGAAGACGGTGATGCCGCCCGCGGTGTCCACCGGGAACTCGACCCGGGCACCCTCGGAGCGGCCGATCCAGTTGCGCTGCTGCAGCTTGATGGCCTCGGGCCAGTCCAGCCCGTCCAGGTCGTTCAGCAGCCGGTCGGCGTAGGCGGTGATGCGCATGTTCCACTGGCGCAGCTTGGCCTTGAAGACGGGGAAGTTGCCGCGCTCGGAACGGCCGTCGGCGGTGACCTCCTCGTTGGCCAGGACGGTGCCCAGGCCGGGCGACCAGTTCACCGGGGCGTCGGAGGCGTACGCCAGTCGGTACTGGCTCAGCAGGTCGGCGCGCTCGGTGGCGCTCAGCGCGCTCCACTCACGGCCCTCGGGGGTCGCGCGGGCGCCGGTCTCGAACTGCTCGACCAGCTCGGCGATCGGGCGGGCCTTGTCGGCCTCGGGGTCGTACCAGGAGTTGAAGATCTGCAGGAAGATCCACTGCGTCCACTTGTAGTACTCGGCGTCGATCGTCGCGAAGGAGCGGCGGTTGTCGTGGCCCAGACCCAGCCGGCGCAGCTGGACCTTCATGTTCTCCATGTTGGCCTCGGTGGAGACCCGGGGGTGGGTGCCCGTCTGCACCGCGTACTGCTCGGCGGGCAGGCCGAACGCGTCGAAGCCCAGGGTGTGCAGCACGTTGTGGCCGGTCATCCGCTGGTGGCGGGCGTAGACATCGGTGGCGATGTAGCCCAGCGGGTGCCCGACGTGCAGACCCGCACCCGAGGGGTACGGGAACATGTCCATGATGAACTTCTTGGGCTTGGCGGCCAGCTCCGGGTCGCCCGCCAGGTCACCGGTGGGGTTCGGCGCCTCGTACGTCCCCTCGGCGTCCCAGAAGTCCTGCCAGCGTGCCTCGATGTCGGCGGCCATCGCCGCCGTGTAGCGGTGCGGCGCGGCCGTCTCGGCAGCGGAATTCGTCTCGCTCATGATCCTCAAAGCTCCATCGATCGTCATCTGCCGGGAAACGAAAAATCCCCTCGCACAGGAGGGGACGCCGCGCTGACTCCGACCAGGCGTTCTCACCGGTCGGGACTCTTCAGCGCGGCTCGCTAAGCAGAAGGCGTACGGCACGCATGGCGTCAGGGTACCGCACGGACCCGGAAGGCAGCGGGGAGTAACCGGAGGGCGGACAACGCCCCCACGAGCCCGGACCCCCACCCGGTCGCGTGCCACTCTCCGTAGTCGGAACATGGCGTTCCCGTGGCTGCGGCGTGTGCACCCCGCGCGCTTCGCATGAGGTTTTCGCGGAGCCCTGGGACGACCTCGGGGGTGGGGAGAACGCCCGGGAAGCAGGGGTTACTCCGCGTACCGACCTCTATCGGGGCAACCGAGCAAACCTCGTACTGGTTGGTATGGGGCGTCCTAGCATGCGGCAACGGGACCGCTTTGCCGAACTATTCGGAGTCGCCCCCATGAACCCTCATCGCAAGATCCGCGTATCCACCGGCATGAGCCCCGCAATGAGCCGGCCGGTACAGGGCGGCCTGACAGTCGCCGCGTTGGTCTTCGTCCCTCTGTTCGCCGTCGCAGGGAGCGACGAGCTGCGCGCCACCCTCGATTTCACCACCGGCGTCCTGTCGCTGGTGTCGCTCAGCGCGGCCGTCGCCTGGGGCCTGCTGGCCACCGACCGGCTGTTCCTCTCCACCCGTCAGCGCATCGTCTGCCAGGGCGTCCACCGGGCCACCGCCATAGCCGCGCTCGGCTTTCTGCTGCTGCACGGAACCGTGAAGGTCGCCCTCGGGCATGTGGCGTTGATCGGCGCCCTCATACCCTTCAGCCTCGGCGTGACCGGCGCGGCGGGGCTGATCGGTTTCGGTTCGCTCGCCGGGCTGCTGATGATCGTCACGGCCGCGACCGGCGCCCTGCGGAGCGCCTTCGCCCAGCCCTCCCCCAAGGCCGCCCGGCTCGGGCAGTCGCTGGGTTCCCCCGGGACACGGGCGGGATCGCGGGCCGGTGGCGCGCCCTGCACGCGCTGGCGTATCCGGCGTGGTGCGCCGCGCTGATCCACGGCCTGTACGCGGGGCGTGCGCCTGCCACCTGGGTGGTCGTGATGTACGGACTCTGCCTCGCCGGAGTCGCCGGGGCGCTGTGTCTGCGCCTGCTGCCGCGCCCGACGAAGCGGCGGATCGCCGACCGGGTCGCCGAACTGCTGGGCCAGGGGCCCCCGTCCGCGCCCGATCCGGTCCTGAGGGAGTCCTCCTCGCCCGCCGGGGAGCCCTGGTCCGATCCGGCCGCCTGGAGCGAGACGGACCGGGACGTACGGGGCACGCCGGTGCGCCCGCGCACGCTCTCGGCGCCGATACCCCCGACCGCGCCCCCTCCCACGGCGATCCCCGGGTCGCTGCACGAAGCACCGACCGAAACGCTGTACGGCGGCCGGTCACCCCTGTTCGAGCCCCCGCTGTACGAGCCTCCGCCCCGCGGCGCCGACCGCATCGCCTTCGGCCCGCCGGAGGAGCTGCCGGACCCGGGGCGGAGGAAGACGGGGCCAGGGCCTGGAACAGGCATAACAGCCGGGTACCGCGCCGTCTCGCTCGGCGGCGGCCCGCCGGAGGCCCGCTGGCCCTCGCCGTCCCCCGCCCCGCCCGGACAGGCGCACCACGGGCCGCCCCGGCAGGACCCGTCGGCGTACACCGCGCAGGAGCACGCGTACGCGACGTCCCCGTACGAGACACCGGAGCACGGCACACCGGCGTACGGGACCACGGAACCCGCCGAACCGAAACACGCCGCTCCGGGCACGCCCGAACCCGGCACACCGGCGTACGTGACATCCGAGTACGCCGTCACACCGACCGCCTACGAGACCACCGCGCCCACTCCCCCGACCTCCCCCTTCACCGCGCCCCGCGCCGAACCGGAGCCCGGGCCGTTCACCGCGCCCCCGGCCGGCGAACCCTGGCACGCACCCGCAGGAGACCGATAGTGAACGTCCCCCTCCCCGATGTGCCCGAGGTCCGCGTCGTCGGACTGCCGCAACTGACCACCGGCTTCGACCTGGTGGAGCGGCTCGACCTGGCCATGCACCTCAAGGTGCACGGGCCGCTGGAGCCGATGACCGGTGAGCGGCTGGCCGAACTGGCCGAAACGATCTCTCTGCGCGGCAGGGGAGGCGCCGGTTTCCCGTTCGGCAAGAAGCTGCGAGCGGTGGCGAAGGCGTCCATCCGGCGCGGGGTGCGGCCCGTCGTGGTGATCAACGGCAGCGAGGGCGAACCGGCCTGCCGCAAGGACACCGTGCTGCTCAACCGCGCCCCGCACCTGATCCTGGACGGTGCCCTGCTGGCCGCGGAGGCGCTCGGCGCGCGCACCCTGGTCGTCGCCGTCACCCGCAACTCCACGGAGATCTCCGTACGGGCGGCCCTCGCCGAACGCGGCCTCTCCGACCGGCGCGGCCAGCAGCTGCGCGCCCGGGTGGTCCGCACCCCGGAACGCATGGTCTCGGGCGAGGCGTCCTCGGTGATCCGGGCGGCGAATGGCGGGCCCGCCCTGCCGCCGGGCCGGCGCGAGCGGGCCGCAGAGACCGGGGTGGGCGGCTCACCGACGCTGCTGTCGAACGCGGAGACGTACGCCCAGCTCGCCGTCGCCGCCCGGATCGGCCCCCGCCGCTACGGGCACACCGGGCTGCCGAACGAACCCGGCACCGTCCTGCTCACCGTCTCGGGCGCCGTGGCGAGGCCCATGGTCGTCGAAGTGCCGACCGGGGTGCCGCTGCGGTACGTCCTGGAGATGGCCGGGGCCCCGCCGCTCCCCCAGGGCGTGCTGACCGGCGGCTACCACGGCACCTGGATCGACGCGGTCTCTTCGCACAACGCCGTGATCTCCCGCGAGTCCCTGGCCACCGTGGGAGGCGCGCTCGGCGCGGGGGCCATCCTGCCGATCGGCCCCGACACCTGCCCGCTCGGCGAGTCCCTCCGGATAGCCAACTGGCTGGCCGCCGAGACCGCCGGACAGTGCGGCCCGTGCAAGCTGGGGCTCCCGCCGCCGCGGGCGGGCTCTCCGACGTGCTGAACGGCGGCGGGCCCGCCGCTCTGGAGGCCCTGCGCCAGGTCACCCAGGCCGTGAAGGGCCGCGGGGCGTGCAAACACCCGGACGGTTCCGCCCGGTTCCTGCTCTCGACCCTGTCGGCGTTCACGGACGACCTCGCCGCACACGTCCTGGACGGCGGCTGCGGCCGCGAGACGGCCGGGGTGCTGCCGCTGCCCGCGCCGGGCTACGAGGATCTGGAGGAGTCGATTCCGAGCGGCGAGAAGCTCGCGGTCGACTGGACGCTCTGCCAGGGCCACGGCCTGTGCGCGGACCTCGTCCCCGAGCTCATCCGGCTGGGCGCGGACGGCTATCCGGCGCTGGCGGACGCCGCCGTTCCGGTGCATCTGCGCGGGCGTGCCCAGCGGGCCGTACGGCGCTGCCCCGCCCTGGCACTCCGTATCGAGCAGCCGCCGGCCGAACAGCGCCCCGCCCTGCCGACCGCCCAACGGCGTGCACTGGGCAGTGGACGCGGCTGATCCAGGCACAGAGAAGCGGGCCACCCGATCCGGGTGGCCCGCTTCTCTGTGTCGATCCTGTGGAGCTAAGGAGAATTGAACTCCTGACCTCCTGCATGCCATGCAGGCGCTCTACCAACTGAGCTATAGCCCCTTGCCGCTTGCCGCCCGGTTTCCCTTGGCGACATCGAGAACATTACACGGTCCCCCCGGTGCTTCACCAAATCGTTTCCGGTCCGCACCGATATGCCCGAATCATCCAGGGCGTTCGGCCGTCGACCGCAGGTCAGGCGGTTGCGAAGGAGTAGAAGCGCTTGAGGGTGCAGTGCTCCTCCAGGAGCCGCCCGTAGATCGGCTCCCCTTCCAGCTCCCGGTAGGTCTCGATGGGGTCGCCTTTTATGATCAGTGCCCGTGCGCATTCCTCGCACCAGTACTGGTACTCCGCGTTGACCGGGTCCATGTCCCTGACGATGGGCGTACCGCTGCCGCACCAGTCGCATTTACGCCTGTGTGCACCCATCAGTCAGCTCCAGCTGTGGCCGCAGGCCGTGCACACGTAGGAGACCCCTCCGTTGTCACCCAGAACCTGGGCCACATGGGACGAACCGCAGGACGGACAGCCGAGACGGGATCGAACGTCGGACGTTACGGGGCCGGGGGGCGAGGCGGCGACAAGGCGCTGGTCGGGGACGTGTTCGCGACTCGCAGGCATCGCGCTCCCTCCCGATCGGTACGTCGCCCCCTCCGGCGTTCCGATTCTGCCATGGCCCCGCAAGAGGGGCAGCCCGCTCGACGCCCTCCGTCCCCTCCATGCAGAAGATCCCGCCCCCTGATGGGGACGGGATCCTGATTGTGGAGCTAAGGAGAATTGAACTCCTGACCTCCTGCATGCCATGCAGGCGCTCTACCAACTGAGCTATAGCCCCGCTGTTCGCTGTGTTTCCCTGCGTTTCCGCGCTGCGAACAAGATGAACTTTAGCCTGCGACCGGCCGGAAAGTGAAATCCGGCCCGGGCCGCCCGAGGACGGCCCGCGAACGGCCTCCCGACGACCGCTGGACGGCCGCCCGGACGGCCGGTCTAGTCGTCGTCGCCGAGCACCGGCTCCGGGAGTGTGCCGGCGTTGTGCTCCAGCAGACGCCAGCCGCGCGCGCCCTCCCCGAGGACGGACCAGCAGCAGTTGGAGAGACCGCCGAGCCCTTCCCAGTGGTGCGCCTCCAGGCCCAGCAGCCGGCCGATCGTCGTCCTGATCGTGCCGCCGTGGCTGACCACGACGAGCGTGCCGTCCTCCGGAAGCTTCTCGGCGTGCTCCAGAACGACCGGAGCCGCCCGGTCGGCGACCTCGGTCTCCAGCTCGCCCCCGCCCCGGCGCACGGGCTCGCCGCGCTTCCACGCGGCGTACTGCTCGCCGAAGCGCTCGACGATCTCCTGGTGCGTCAGCCCCTGCCACTCGCCCGCGTACGTCTCACGGAGCGCGGCGTCGTGGGCGACGGTCAGGCCGCTGACGGCGGAGAGCTCGGCGGCCGTGGCAGCCGCCCGCCGGAGGTCGGAGGCCACGATGGCGTCCGGTTTCAGCGAGGCGAGCAGCCGGGCGGCGCGGCGGGCCTGCCCGACGCCGGCCTCGGTCAGCTCGATGTCCGTGGAACCCTGGAAGCGGCGCTCCAGGTTCCATGCCGTCTGGCCGTGCCGCCAGAGGACGATCCTGCGGCCCTTGCCGCTCTTGCTGCCGTTCAGCTCTGGTCACCTTCCGTGCCGCCGTTGAGCTGTGCGTGCTCCTCGGCCTTGCCACGGGTCTTGATCGCGTCCTCGGGCAGCGCGATCTCCGGGCAGTCCTTCCACAGGCGCTCCAGCGCGTAGAAGACGCGCTCCTCGCTGTGCTGGACGTGGATGACGATGTCGACGTAGTCGAGGAGGATCCAGCGGGCGTCGCGGTCGCCCTCGCGGCGCACCGGCTTGGCGCCGAGCTCCTTCTGGAGCCGCTCCTCGATCTCGTCGACGATCGACTTGACCTGGCGGTCGTTGGGGGCCGAGGCCAGCAGGAAGGCGTCGGTGATCGACAGCACATCGCTGACGTCGTAGGCGATGATGTCGTGCGCGAGCCGGTCGGCGGCCGCCTGGGCGGCGGCGTTGATGAGCTCGATGGAGCGGTCCGTGGCGGTCACATGCTGGCTTTCGTCGGCGGTCGGGTGCAACGTCCAGGGTCTCACGGACCGCCGACAGAGCCCTACTGCGTTCACCGGGGCCGCCGGCCGGCGGCCCCGGGCGGGCTACTGGACCTTGTAGTCCTGGCCGAGCACCGCGGACACGTCGGCGTTGGCGGCCGGCTCGCCCTGCTTCACATCGCCTGCGGAGAGACCCAGGGTCTTGGCCACCTCGACGGCCTTCTCCTTGTCCTCGGCGGACCGGTAGAGCACGACGGACGACGCCTCGGCCCCGGCCTTGCCGCTGTCCACGAAGGCGTAACCGCCGTTGACCAGCTGGACCCGGGCGGCCTCGGCGGCCTTCTGGTTCCCGGTGGCGTTGCGGACGGCGACCCGGAGCGGAGCGCCCTCCTCGGGGGCCTTCACCGTGCCGCCGAGGATGTCCTTGACGACGCCGCGGGTGTCCGCCTCGGTGAGCGTGCCGTCCGCCTGGACCGGCAGCAGGGCCGTCTTGTAGTCGCCGACCTTGGCCCGCGAGGCCAGCTTGGCGAGGGAGGCCCCGAGGTCCTTCTCGGGCAGCGACGGGTCGAGCACCTGGAGCAGCGTCTCGATGGTGACGGTGGCGGCCTTGGGGTCCTCGGAGATCTTGCGCAGGGTGGCCCGCATGACCTCGCCGAAGCGGGTCAGCTGCTTGGCCTCGGGCTCGCCCTCCGCACGGTAGGTGGCGTAGGCGACGGCCATCGGGCCGCTGAGCGTCTGAGCCTCGCCCTTGTTGACCAGGGGCGATTCGCCCTTCTTGGCGGCGGGCACCTCGGTGTCGGTGTCGACCTCGATGTTGCCGACCAGCTCGACGAGGTTCTCCAGGTACGGGGTGTCCAGCCGCCAGGTGCCGGTGATCCGGGTGCCGAGGAGGGTGTCGATCGCCTCCCGGGTGCCGGTCCTGCCGTCGTCCTCGACGGACTTGCCGAGCGTGGTGGTGGTCCCGTCGTCACCCGCGACGGCGAGGGAGTTGGGCAGCAGGACGGTGGTGCCCTGCTTGGTGGTGGTGTTGTCGACGAGCAGCGCCGTGGAGGTGCCGCCCTTCTTCGTGTCGTGCAGGTGCACCACGATCATGTCGCGCTGCTGGGCCCCGGCGGCGACGGCCTTCTTCTCGTCCGTTCCGGACAGGCCCGGGATCATGTCGGCGGACCACAGATAGCCGACCCCGCCGACGACGACGAGAACGGCGACGACTATCAGGGCGACCATACGGTTGCGGCCCTTGCGCCGGGCCTCCTCGCGCCGCTCGCTGCGGCTCTCGGTGAACTTCAGCCAGTCGATGACGTCTTCGGAGTCCTCGTCGGGCTCCTCGATGAACGAGAACTGCTCGGTGCGGTAGTCCGGGGCGGGCCCGCGCTGCCCGGGAAGCGCGGCATCGGCCTCCGCCTCCGGCTCGGCCTCCCGCGGAGAGGGCTGTACGGGGGGCTGCTGAGGGGCCTGCTCCGGCGCGGGGGCGGCACCCTGCTGGGGGATGCTCCAGTGCTCGCCGGTGTCGACCGCGGCGGGCTGCTGCCCGGTGGCGTAGCCGTAATCGGTGTAGGAGCCGTAGCCGTACCCCTGGTCGCCGCCCTGGCCCTGCTGCGGCTGGCCCTGCTGGTGGCCCTGCTGACCGGTGGCGTAGGGGTCGTAGCCCTGCTGCTGAGGGTTGCCGTACGCGTCGTAGCCGTAGCCGTAACCGGTGGTGTCCTGGGTCTGGTGACCCTGGCTCTGCTGGGCGGCGTAGGGGTCGTAGCCCTGGCCCTGCTGGTCGTGCCCCTGCTGCCCCTGCTGCTGGTAGACCGGCTGCCCGTACGCGTCGTAGCCGACGATCTGCGGCTCCTGGTAGTACGGGTCGTACGGGTTCTGTCGGTCGTTCACCGGTGCCCCTCTCCGTGGCTCATTCGCCGCGGTACAGCTGGCGCTTGTCGATGTAGCGGACCACGCCGTCCGGCACCAGGTACCAGACCGGCTCCCCCTGCGCGACCCTCTCACGGCAGTCCGTGGACGAGATCGCCAGCGCGGGCACCTCCACGAGGGAGACACCGCCCTCGGGCAGTCCGTCGTCCGTGAGCACGTGACCCGGGCGGGTCACACCGATGAAGTGGGAGAGCGAGAACAGCTCCTCCGCGTCGCGCCAGGTGAGGATCTGGGCGAGCGCGTCGGCGCCGGTGATGAAGAAGAGGTCCGCGTCGCCGTGGACCTCGCGCAGGTCCCGCAGCGTATCGATCGTGTACGTCGGTCCGCCACGGTCGATGTCGCTGCGGCTGACGGAGAACTGCGGGTTGGACGCGGTGGCGATGACCGTCATCAGATAACGGTCCTCGGCCGGGGAGACGTTCTTGTGGCTCTTCTGCCACGGCTGCCCGGTCGGCACGAAGACGACCTCGTCCAGATGGAACTGGGCGGCCACTTCACTGGCCGCCACCAGGTGTCCATGGTGGATCGGGTCGAATGTCCCGCCCATCACGCCGACACGGCGCTTGCCGGGGCCGGTAGGCACTTCCTGCTCTCCCATGCGTGCAGAGCCTACTGGCACAGCTGTACGCCCCCGGCTCAGCGGTCGCGGTTGAAGCTGATGGTGATGAACAGAAGCAGCATCAGCGCGACAAACGCCCCGGCGCCGACGAAGTAGGGGTTGAGGCTTTCGTGGTTGCCGCCGCCCTCGCCCCCGGAGGCGAGAGTGACCAGCTGGTGAGTGGTGCTCGTGAGGCTCATCTTCGGCAGGACCTATCGATCGTGAGTCGGAAGGAAGACGTCGGGGCCATCGTATGCGGGACCCTCGGGCACGCTCACGGCGACTCAGTCGTTGTTGTCGTCGTTGCGGTATCCACGCAGCAGGAACCAGGCGAGCAGCACCGCTCCGAGGATCGAGACGAGCAGCACGATCCGGAGGGTGTCACCCGGTCCCTGCTCCTGGGACGCGGCGGCGAGCAGTACGGCGGTGTGCGGCATTTCGGGCGCTCCTCAAAGTTATCCACAGCCCCCCGCACACCGTAGCGCCAGCGCATACGCTGGCTTTTGTCCGGGGGACGAGCAACGTCTCGTACGAACAGGGGGCCATCCATGACCGACGACAGTCACGAGAACGTGCCGAGCAGGGCGCGCCGGCGATTTCCCGGGATCTCCTCCCGGGCCTACGAGCACCCCGCCGACCGCTCGGCCCTGGTGGCCCTGCGCAAGCTGACCGGGTTCGACACCGTGTTCAAGGCACTCAGCGGGCTGCTCCCGGAGCGGAGCCTGCGGCTGCTCTTCCTCTCCGATTCCGTCCGGGTGAGCGACGCGCAGTTCGCCCATCTCAACGACATGCTGCGCGACGCGTGTTACATCCTGGACCTGGAGAAGGTCCCGCCGATGTACGTGAAGCAGGACCCTCAGCCCAACGCCATGTGCATCGGTCTCGACGAGCCGATCATCGTGGTCACCACGGGCCTGGTCGAACTGCTCGACGAGGAGGAGATGCGGGCGGTGGTGGGCCACGAGGTGGGCCATGCCCTCTCCGGTCACTCGGTGTACCGGACGATACTGCTCTTCCTGACCAACCTCGCCGTGAAGGTCGCGTGGATCCCGCTGGGCAATGTGGCGATCATGGCGATCGTGACGGCGCTGCGCGAGTGGTTCCGCAAGTCGGAGCTGTCCGCGGACCGGGCCGGGCTGCTGGTGGGCCAGGACATCCAGGCATCGATGCGCGGTCTGATGAAGATCGCGGGCGGCAATCACCTCCACGAGATGAATGTGGACGCCTTCCTCGCCCAGGCCGACGAGTACGAGAAGAGCGGCGACCTCCGCGACTCCGTCCTCAAGATCCTCAATGTGCTGCCCCGGACGCACCCGTTCACCGCCGTGCGGGCCGCCGAGCTGAAGAAGTGGTCGGAGACCCGCGAGTTCCAGCGGATCATGGACGGCCACTACCCCCGGCGCGACGAGGACAAGGACACCTCGGTGACCGATTCGTTCCGGGAGTCCGCATCGCACTACGCGGACACGGTGCGCACCAGCAAGGACCCGCTGATGAAGCTGGTGGGCGACATCGCCGGGGGCGCGGGGGACCTGGGCGGCAAGCTGCGCGACAGGTTCACCGGAGGCGGCTCCGGCGGCGGCTCCGCTACGGGCGGGGAGTCCGGTCGGCCTCAGGACCCGGAGGAGGGGAGCTCGGGGCCGTCGAAGGGCTGACGGCCGCCAGGGTCCCGCACAGGGCCGCCGTGGGCGGGCCCGAGGCGTACGGGTCGGTGGCGGCGGGGCCGCGGGCGTCCGCCTTCTCCCCGGCCAGGAGGGGGCGGAGCATCCCGGTCGCGTCGGCCGAGCAGGACAGCGGTCCGGCCTGGACTTGGGCGGTGCGCAGCTCCAGGCGGTGCAGCCGCAGGTCCTCCCGGTCGAAGCGGAAGTGCAGCTCGCGCCGCACGGTGAACAGGGACGCGGCGTCCTTGCGCGGGGGCCCTTCCGCCGGGCGCAGGGCGTAGGTGAAGGTGTGGTCCGAGACGACGCCGAGGACGCCCGCCGCCTCCTCCTCGTAGCGGAGGGTGCCCTGGACCCGGATCCGCGGGTCCGCGAGCTCCACCCGCTCCGGGTCGAAGCGGACCAGCCAGCCGGTGGCGGCGTGGCCCCCGTCGTCCGCCGGATCGCTCAGGCTCCGTTCGAACTGGGTGCGCTGGTCCGGGTCGATGAGGTGCTCCACGGGCCGGCGTACGGAGCCGGTGAGGACGTCGGGGTTCAGGGACGACTCCACCAGGTAGTCCTTGACGGTGGCGAGCGCGGCGGTGATCTGGCTGTCGGAGAAGTTCTGGGTGCGCTTCACGGCGGGGAAGTTGATGCCCTCCGCGCCCGTGCGGAATCCGGAGACCGGCTCGGCCCGGTACAGCTGCTCGGGTGATCCGCCCGGTACGGCGCCCCGGGGAGCGAGGGGGATGACGGTGGTTCGCAGGGGTTCGGCGCGTCGGGGGGCCGGCTGGGGATACGGGCTGCGGAATCCGATGTAGACGGCCACGGCGAAGGCCAGGGCGATGAGGACGACCAGGGCTATGGCGGCCCGGGAGCCGCCTCCGCCGCGGACGGGCGGCTGCTCCTCGGGCACGGTGCGGACGGCTCGGGCGTGGTCGCCCATCCGTTCCTGCGCCGAGTACTCCCGCATCCGGGCAGCCTGGATGAACGATTCGTCGAAGACGAGCGAGCGGTATTCGTCCTCGCCGCCCGCGGGGTTCTCGGGCGGGCCGTCCGGCGGATCTGAGCGGCCTGTCATGACTTCTCTCCCGATCTCCACACCGGTCGGTTCGGTGCGCAACGGTCTGCTTCGGCCGAGCGGGGCGTGCGGCAGCGAGAAGCCCCCCTGGGAACGAGGGGTCACATCTTCAGGGTAGGTCGATTGCGGTCCGTGTAAACGCGGAGACCGCCGGGAACTGCGGAGGCGACGGGGGTCGCCGTCGGCGAACGGGTGACGGGAGGGGGGAGCGCGGGGTCCTCGGGGCCGGCCGCCCGGCGCCCGGATCAGGGCACCCGGGGCTCGGCGGAGACCACGGGGCGGGAGTAGTCCGCGGAGGCCGACGGGGCGGCCCCGGGCTTGTCCACACCGCTGCTGGCGGGGGGCGGCACCTGGTCCTGGCGGTTGTTCGACGCACCCCGGTAGACCGCGGAGAACGCGAGGGAGACCATGCCGACGCCCATCACCACGGCGAGCAGCCAGGCGACCGGCCGGTGCCAGCGGGCGGAGTTGCGGTAGGGGCGCAGGGAACCGCCGTGGCGGCCGTAGGGCCCGGGGCCGTCGCCGTCGTCCGCGAAGCCGTCGTCCGGGTCGTAGTCGAGGTCCTGGGGGTCGTGGTAGCCCCGGGGGCCGCCGCGGCCGTATGCGTCGTCGTCGGCGCGACGGGTGCGGCGGGCGCGGGCCGCGTCGGCCTCGGCACGGGCCTCGGCGGCGGCGAGCAGGCGCTCCACGGCGGTGGGTTCGTGGACGGGCGCCGACCGGACGAAGTCCTCGTCGAACACCACGGAGGCGAAGTCCTCGTCCGCGCCCCCGCGGTCGTCGTCGGGCTCCCAGCCGTCAGGAAACGGCTTGCCCCCCACGTCGTCCGGCACGGTTTCAGCGTAGCCGGGCCGGGACCTTTTGGGCAGGGACCCCGCAAACTCCCCCGGATCGATGCGGACTCCCCCGGATCGATCCGGGAGGGACACACCGTCGCCCCCTCCGGGCGGGAGGGGGCGATCGCGGGCGGAGGGGGCGGAGCGAGGCGTGCTAGCGGGTGTGGCCGTCGCCCGTGACGATGTACTTCGTCGAGGTCAGCTCGGGCAGGCCCATCGGGCCGCGGGCGTGCAGCTTCTGGGTGGAGATGCCGATCTCGGCGCCGAAGCCGAACTGCCCGCCGTCCGTGAACCGGGTGGAGGCGTTCACGGCGACCGTCGTCGAATCGACCAATTGGGTGAACCGGCGGGCGGCGGCCTGCGAGGTGGTGACGATCGCCTCGGTGTGGCCGGAGGACCAGAGCCGGATGTGGGCGACCGCCGCGTCGAGGGAGTCGACGACCGCGGCGGCGATGTCGTAGGAGAGGTACTCGGTCTCCCAGTCCTCCGTCGTCGCCGGGACCACGGTGGCCTTCGAGCCCTCGGCGCGGGCGAGGACGTGTTCGTCGCCGTGGACGGTGACCCCGGCCTCGGCCAGCGCGTTCAGGGCGAGCGGCAGGAAGTCGTCCGCCACGTCCTGGTGGACGAGCAGGGTCTCGGCCGCGTTGCAGACGCTCGGGCGCTGGGCCTTGGAGTTGATCAGGATGTCGACGGCCATGGCCAGGTCCGTCTGCGCGTCGACGTAGACGTGGCAGTTGCCGGTGCCCGTCTCGATGACGGGGACGGTGGACTCCTCGACGACCGTGCGGATCAGCGAGGCGCCGCCGCGCGGGATGAGGACGTCGACGAGGCCGCGGGCCCGCATCAGTTCCGTCACGGAGTCACGGCTCTCGCCCGGGACGAGCTGTACCGCGTCGGCGGGGAGGCCGGAGCCGCCGACCGCGTCGCGCAGGACGCGGACGAGGGCGGTGTTGGAGGCGTAGGCGGAGGAGGAGCCGCGCAGCAGGACCGCGTTGCCGGACTTGAGGCAGAGGGCGGCGGCGTCGACGGTGACGTTGGGCCGGGCTTCGTAGATGATGCCGACCACGCCGAGGGGGACCCGGACCTGGCGGAGGTCGATGCCGTTGGGGAGGGTCGAGCCGCGCACCACTTCGCCGACCGGGTCGGGGAGGGCCGCGACGTCCCGTACGTCGGCGGCGATGGCGCGGATGCGGTCCGGGGTGAGGGTCAGGCGGTCGATGATGCCTTCGCTCGTCCCGGCCTCGCGGGCGCGCTCGACGTCCTTGGCGTTGGCCTCGACGATCTCGGCGGTCCGCACTTCCAGGGCGTCGGCGATGGCCAGCAGCGCGTCGTCCTTGGCCGCGCGCGGGAGGGGCGCGATGTCGGAAGCGGCGGCGCGGGCCCGGTAGGCGGCCTGTGTGACCGGGGAGAGGTTGTCGTAGGGCGAGAGCGTGGTCATGCCCGCAGAGTAATGCGCGCTCTGCGGGCATCCGTCACGAATCCCGTGATGCGAGACGGCCGACCGCGGGCCGGACGTCTCTCCCGGGACCACCGGCGGGGCTGTCAGTACGGGTGGACGCCCACGGGGGAGGCGGGCGGCGGCCCGTAGCCCTCGGCGACCCGCAGGTGGTAGGTCTCGCGGTCGATGACTTCGAGGCCGACGATCTCCCAGGGCGGGAGCCGGGCGCTGGAGCGGTGCTCGCCCCACAGCCGCAGCGCGACGGCGGCCGCGTCGTGCAGGTCGCGGGCCTCTTCCCAGTAGCGGATCTCCGCGTGGTCGCCCGCGTAGCGGCTGGTCAGCAGGAAGGGGTGGTCGTGCGCGAGCTGTTCCAGGCCGCGTCTGATCTCCGCGAGCGGAGTCTCGGTGCCCGACACGCTGAGGGTGATGTGCCAGAGTCTCGACTGCGGGGACTCCTCCTTCGCCGTCGTGACCGGCTCCCGTTCGGCGGCGTCCGAGGGAAGGGGATTCCGGTCGAAATCCGCCCCCGCTCCGACACTCGTCAGGGCGCGGTTGGCCGTGCCTCGGGGCGGCGCCCCCGGGCGCGCTCGTCTCACCGGCGGCCTCCTGTGGTGTGTTGCTGTCCGGTCCCCTGTTTCCCCACTACAAAGTGGACCAGTCCACAGCCGGGCGTGGGGTGGTTTTGGTGAAGGTGCCCGCCGAAGAGCCGGACTTTCAGCCGTTTCAGGGGGTGAGGCGCGGCGTGAGAAGGACCAGATCGTCCCTGTGTACGACCTCGCGCTCGTAGGCGGGCCCCAGTTCACGGGCCAGGTCCCGGGTGGAGCGGCCGAGCAGTTGGGGGATCTCCTTGGCGTCGAAGTTGACGAGTCCGCGGGCGATCGGGGTGCCGTGCGGATCGCGGATTTCGACCGGGTCTCCGGCGCTGAACTCGCCCTCGACGCCGGAGATTCCGGCGGGCAGCAGCGAGGTGCGCCGTTCCACCACGGCCCGTACGGCGCCGTCGTCGAGGGTCAGCGCGCCCTGCGGGGTGGAGGCGTGGGCCAGCCACAGGAGCCGGTCGGCGGAGCGGCGGCCGGTGCGGTGGAAGTACGTGCCGGTGTCGCGGCCCGCGAGGGCGTCGGCGGCGCGGCTGGCGGAGGTGAGGACGACGGGGACGCCGGCGGCGGTGGCGATGTTGGCGGCCTCGACCTTGGTGACCATGCCGCCGGTGCCCACGCCCGCCTTCCCGGCGCTGCCGATGGTGACGCCGGCCAGGTCGTCGGGGCCGGTGACCTCGGCGATCCGGGAGGCGCCGGGGGTGCCGGGCGGACCGTCGTAGAGGCCGTCCACGTCGGAGAGCAGGACGAGGAGGTCGGCGTGGACGAGGTGGGCGACGAGGGCGGCGAGCCGGTCGTTGTCGCCGAAGCGGATCTCGTCGGTGGCGACGGTGTCGTTCTCGTTGACGACGGGGACCGCGCCCATCTCCAGGAGCTTGTCCAGGGTGCTGTAGGCGTTGCGGTAGTGGCCGCGGCGGCTGGTGTCGTCGGCGGTGAGGAGGACCTGGCCGACGCGGACGCCGTAGCGGGCGAACGAGGCGGTGTAGCGGGCCACGAGGAGGCCCTGTCCGACGCTGGCGGCCGCCTGCTGGCGGGCCAGGTCCTTGGGCCGGCGGACGAGGCCGAGCGGGGCGAGTCCGGCGGCGATGGCGCCGCTGGAGACGAGGACGACCTCGCGTTCGCCGCCGTCCCTGACCTTGGCCAGGACGTCGACGAGTGCGTCGACCCGGTCCGCGTCGAGGCCGCCGGAGGCGGTGGTGAGCGAGGAGGAGCCGACCTTGACGACGACTCTGCGGGCGCCGGTCACCGCCGACTCGCGGTGCGACGGCCTCTGCTCTGCCACGTGCTTCCTCGCTCTGGATCGCCCCGGTTGTCCGACGGGAGCGTCGCAGCCGGTCGCCCGGTGCCGCCCCCGGCACGTCACAGTACGCGAGCGGCCGCCTCCGCCGCCTGCCCGTTCCGCACGGTGGACGTCCGGCGCGAGGCCGGGGACGTCCGGTGGGCGGGGTGCGGGCGGGCGGCGGGGGCGGCCGGTGGGCTCAGCTCTGCTGCTCGTCCTTGACGGCGAGCATCCGGTCGACGACCCGGGCGGAGGCGCGGCCGTCGGAGGGCTCGCAGAAGTCGACCCGGAACTGGGCGTACTTCTCCTTGTACTCCTCGCTGACCGCGTCGATGTTCCGGATCGCGGAGACCAGGTCCTCGGAGGTCTTGATCAGCGGGCCGGGGGCGCGGGAGGTGAAGTCGAAGTAGAAGCCGCGCAGGGTGTCGCGGTAGTGCTCCAGGTCGTACGTGAAGAAGAGCATCGGACGCCCGGAGTGCGCGAAGTCGAACAGCACCGAGGAGTAGTCCGTGATCATCACGTCGGCGATCAGGTAGAGGTCGGCGATGTCCGGGTAGTACGTGACGTCGTAGACGAAGCCCTGTCCGGCGCCGGGGATGGAGTCGAGGACCTTGTGGTGCTTGCGGTAGAGCAGCACGTGGTCCTCGCCGAGCTCGCGCCGGGCGGCCTCGACGTCGATCTTGTTGTCGAGCTTGAAACGGCGCCCGCCGTAGCGCTGGTCGTCGCGCCAGGTCGGTGCGTACAGGACGACCTTCTTGCCCGCGGGGATGCCCAGCTTCTCCCGTACGGCCGCGGCGCGCTTGACGCGGTCCGGGGCGTGGAAGACGTCGTTGCGCGGGTAGCCCGCCTCCAGGACCTCGCACTGGAGGCGGAAGGAGTTGGTCATGATCGGGGTGGTGAAGGCGTTCGGCGTGATGAACAGGCTGTACTGGCGCGAGCGCTGCGGGAGGCTCGCGATGTAGGCCAGGTTCGCCTTCGGGGTGCCGAGGAGGTCGGCGCCGATGCGCTTGAGCGGGGTGCCGTGCCAGGTCTGGACGACGACCTGGCCCTCGCGGCGGACGAACCACTCGCGGATGCCGCCGTTGGTGACGACGTACCGGCTGCGGGCCAGTGCCTCGTACCACTCCTTGCTGCCCCATTCGACGCCACGGACGCCGGGCGGCAGCACGACCTGCTGGTCGTGGACCATCGCGATGTGCTCGACCTCGGTGCCGCGCCGCTTGAGCTCCTCGTAGACGGCGCGGGGCGAGTCGGAGAACTGCTTGCCGCCGAAGCTGTTGTAGAGCACGGCCTCGCGCAGCGGCAGCTTGCGCTGCTCGGGGGTGTAGACGTCGCGCATCAGGCGCTGGCGGTAGGCGCCGCGCAGCTCCGGGCCGAGGACCGGGCCGGACTCCACGAAGATCCGGTCGTAGTCGACCCGCTCGACGGTGTACGTGCGGTGCTCGCCCCGGTGGGCCAGCGGGAGCGTGCCGACGAGGTCGGGGCGGACGGTGACCGGCAGGTCGCGGGTGTGGTCCCACTCGGTGGTGCGGCGCAGCCGCGGCATCCAGCGGCCGGCGCGCAGCGGGACGGTGCCCTCGTAGGTGGGCATGGTGTCCGGGCGCAGCCGGGCGGTGAAGCGGCCGTCGGCGAACTCGACGGGCAGCGGGCGGTCCTCGTTGCGGCCGGTGTGGCGCAGGACCATCTTCATCTGCTCGGCGGGGCCGGTGTAGACGCCGGTCAGGACCAGTTCGCCGTCGGCGCTCCACTCGACGCCGTCGACGACCGGCTGGACCGTGCGGACCTGCGGGGTGAAGTTGCCCGCGCCGTCGGTGAGGATCGCCAGCTCGCGGCCCTCGGGCAGCGGGTGCACTCCGGTGACGGGGCCGGTGCCGTTGGTGGCGCGGCGGGTGGTGCCGTCGGCGAAGACGATGAGCGTGCGGTACTTGACGGCCTTGCCGGGGCGTACGCCGTCGACGGGCAGCTCGGCCAGGGGCAGCCGGGCGGTGTGACGGAGCCAGCCGTCCGCGCCGGTCTCGCCCTGCTGGAGCGGGAGGTCGGTGGCGAAGCCGCTGGGCTCGTGGTCGATGCGCAGGGCGGTGGGGTACTTGCCCGCGGGGGTGGTGACGCGGGAGCGCAGGGTGACGGCGAGGGTGTCGCCGTCGGCCTCCTGGGCGATGATCTCGGCCGGGACGACGTCGACGGACAGCCTCAGCCGGTTGCGGTCGAAGCCGGCGACGAGGCGGACGCCGTCGTCGAGGATCCGGGTGAGGCTGTGTCCGGCCGCGCCCGCGTTGTTCTTGGTGATGCTGCCGACCGACATGCCGCCGGGGCGCGGGATACCGACGCCCAGGCGCCAGGTGCCGGGCTGCCACTGGCCGCGTACCCGGAGGCGGGCCGGGTCGACGGCGATCTCGAAACCGGACCAGTCGTAGTTGTGCAGGGCGCCCTTGGCCTCGGTGGTGGCGCGGGGCTCGACGACCGTGCGGAGCCGCAGCGGGAGGGTGGAGCGGCTGCCCTGGCGGCGGAGGACGGCGACGCGCAGCGAGCGCTTGCCGGTGGCCGAGGGGACGTTGGGGATGTAGGCGTAGCCCTTGATCTGGAGCTTGCCGTCCTCCCAGGCGAGGCCGAGGAGCTTGCCGCGTACGGGGAGCTCGCTGCGGTTGAAGTTGCGCACCGAGGAAGGGAGCGAGGAGCTCTCGACGCCGGGCAGCTCGATACGGGCGCGCCGCAGGCCGCGGACGGAGAAGGCGCCCGGGTTCTCGCGCTCGTAGTGCAGCAGGTCGACCAGCTCGTCACCGCGCCCACTGGCGGCCAGGTGCCACTTGACCCGGGCCATCGGGGAGAACTGCCGGACGACCTTCGGAGCGGCACGGGCCAGGAAGTCCTTGGCCTGCCGGTGGAATTCGGGGCGCTCCTCGGCCGGAGTCTCCGGGAAGTACTTCATGAGCCGACTGAGCTCGTCGGGGATCGCTTCGAGGGACGCCACGGGGGAAGGCCTTTCCGGGGGGACGTGCAGATCATGAACCCCAGGAAGACGGGGCGTTAATGAGACGTGTTCAACGGTCTCATGGTTGCCCCACAGTATGACGTGACACCCCTCACAGGACGAACTCACCCCGGGCGTCGCCCAGGACGGGAAGGCTTGTTCGAGGCCGGCCGGAGCACGGCGAGGGCTCCTCCGCGATCCCTCGGACTCCCGGTCAGGCGCGGTGCGCCCGGGGGCGCGCAGGGCGCTGAGCACGGCCCGGCGGGCCTTGCGGACCACACGCCGGGCGAAGGACGGGCGGGGCCCCCGCTGCGGCGCCTCGATCCGCCGTCCGCCGACCCATTCCGTGACGGTCAGCTCGTAAGCGCTGCCGGGGAGCACGGAACTCTCGCCGAAGTGCGGGTAGGCGAGGTGCGGACGGGGCGGGTTTCCCCGGCGGACGATCTCGGGCTCCTTCTTGTCCCGCAGGAAGGCGGCGATGTCCAGGAGCAGGTCGAGCCGGCCCGCGGCGAGGCACATCAGCCGCAGCCGTTCGTTCACCTTGAGGTTGCGGCCGAGTCCCGGCGTCCAGTACGCCTTCATCAGGGGGCCGCGAGCGCCATCTTCCGCTCGCGGACCTTGGCCTTCTGCTTCACCAGTCCGGGGCCGAACTGCGGCAGCAGGGTGATGACGAAGGGGCGCACCATCAGGGCGTCGCGCCGGGGGCCCGGGGGCACGTACTCGGCGATGAGCCCCATGAGGGCGCGGGCCGAGTCGAAACGGCGCTCGAAGCCGCCCTTCTTGGTCATCTGGTTGCGGTCCTCGCGGCCCACCAGGTAGTAGCAGGTGTAGTCGGCGACGACGGAGACTCCGTTGCCGCGCAGATACGCCTCCATCGTGAACAGGGCGTCCTCGCCCGTCTTGAGCTTCTCGTCGAAGGCCATGCCGAGGCGTACGAGGAGGTCGCGCCGGAACAGTTTCTGCGCGCTCAGGGTGAACTTGATGTTGGAGGAGTACAGGTCGGCGCGCTGGACGGTCTCTTTCCACATCGACTTCGCGGCACCGCGATTGACGCCGACGATCTTCCCGAGGACCACGTCCGTGCCCGCCCGGTCCCCCATGGCGACCATGCGCTCCAGGGCTTCCTCACCGAAGTAGTCGTCCGCGTCGAGGAAGAAGACGTACCGGCCGCGGGCGAGGTCGAGGCCCCGGTTGCGCGGGCCGCTGGGTCCGCCGGAGTTCGGCTGCCGGACGACTCTCATGGGGATCGCGGTCCGGGCGGCGAACTCCTCCAGGAAGGCGCCCGTGCCGTCGGTGGAGCCGTCGTCGACAGCGACGATCTCCATGCGGTCCGCGCCGATGGTCTGCGCCTCGACGGACTCCAGGCACCGGACCAGGTAGGGCATCGCGTCGAACGCCCCGATGATCACACTGACATCGGGCTCGTGGTTCCTGGGCATGTCGGCCATGTGCACCTGTCGATTTGATCACGAAAGAAGGCAGATTGCCCGACTATGCACTTTCTATGCATCAACATGCCGAACGACCCGTACATCCCTCCCTCAGGAGAGACGTACGGGTCGCGGTCGGGGTTGCCTGCTTTTCAGCCAGTTCGATCAGATGTACGGCGTGCGACCGTGCGATTGCATGGCGCTCAGCGCACGGACGACGTCCCCTCGCTGAGAGCGGCCTTCGCCTCGCCCTCCGCCGCGTCGGCCTCCGGAGCATCCGGGTCCGCCGTGGCGTCGGCCTCGACGGCCGCCTGCGGATCGCCGGTTCCGACGCCGCTGGTGACGGCCTCCGCGTCCGGCACCGCCACGGCCTGCTCACCGATCCGCTGGGCGACGGCCAGGTTGCGGGCCTCGGCCTTGGCAGCCAGCGCCCGTACGGCGGCGTTGAACTGCTCCATGGAGGTCGGCTCGTCCGGCCCCAGGAGGTACGTCTTCAGCTCATGCCGGGCATCCGCCAGCGTGTCCGCCGCCGGGTCGGCCACCGCGGCCAGCAGCGCGTCGAGCTCCTCGGCACCGTTGGACAGGATGACCGCGGCGCGCACCGCGGTGTTCTGCCGCTTGAACTCATCGGTCCCGAGCGCGGCCGAATCCGTGACCGCGTACGGCTTACCGCTCGCGATGAAGTCGGAGACCACACTGGAGATGTCCGAAACCATGGCGTCGGACTCGTTGAAGCAGTCGTACAGCTTGGGCTGCGCGCCGGTCACCGTGCGGTGCTCCCACCAGCCGAAGGAGCGCCAGTAGGCGTCGTTCCACTCGGCCCTCAGGCGTACGGTCTCCGCCTCGCGGACCGGGTCGGCGAGCGAGAGCCGCGACTCCTCCGCGTCGTCGCCGCCCGCGCGGCCGGTGGCCGCGAGCTGCGCGAGCCGCGCCTCGATCCGGGCGAGCTCGGCCTGGGCGGCGCTCTGCCCAGCGGCGGCCGACGATGCCTCCTTCGCCCACCGGGGCTCCGCCGCGCGCTCGGCGGCGGCCTTCTCCAGCATGGCCCGGATCCGGGCGTTGACGGCCTTGGCCTTGGCGCTGCGGATGCCGGTGAACGGGTGCGGCTTGTAGATGATCCGGACCGGGTCGGCGGCGTTCAGCAGCCGGCGCACGATGTTCTCGCCCGCCAGCAGCAGGGAGGTGTTGCCCGGGTTGTCGTCCCAGCCCTCCCAGGTGGGCGCGTACAGCACGGTCGGGATGGGGTTCTTGACCGTACCCGTCCAGCTCTTGATGGGCTCCAGCTGCGGGCGCCCGACCTCGACGATGTCCTCGTCGCGGATCCCCACATCGGCCAGCGCGTACCGGTCGCGGCCGGCCCGGCCCGCCGTCCACACCTCGTCGTACACCTTGGAGTAGGGGTTGACGCTGGCGAGCTTGTCGCTGTCGCCGTGGCCGATGAAGACGTGCTTCATCGTCGGGACGCGCAGGATGTGGATGTTCTTGCCCACGTTCGCGGGGTAGAGGCAGACCCGCACCGTGGAGAGGTCCAGGTTCATCAGGTGGGTCCCCGCCGGGACGCAGATCACCGGGACCGAGGTCTCGGTGAGCTGCGGGACGAGACCGCGCTCCCGCATGATGATCAGCGGGCGGCCCTCGACCCGGCTCATGGTCTCCAGCCACATGTTGCCCTGGTAGGCGGACTCGTTGGAGCCGGAGAAGTAGAGCACCACGGTCGGCTGGTACTCACGCAGCCAGCTGTCGACGGCCTTGAGCACGGCGGGGGCCGGAGGAGCCAGCCGGCCGCGGCGCACGTACGGGACGAGCAGCGCGAGGTAGAGCAGAGCCAGCAGCAGCGTCAGGCCGATGCCCGCATAGCCGATGACGTCCTCACCGGTCCCGGCGGCGATCAGCACGCCCAGCACGGCGGGAATGTCGAGGTGCAGCATCTTCTCCGCGGAGCGCCGCATCAGCACGCCGGGCGGGGCGTCGGGGATGCGGACCGCGTGCAGGTCCACGTTGCGGGTGACGACCGGCATGGTGCGGCGGAGCCGGATCAGGGTCGCCATGGCCCCGTGCGGCGCCTGGAGCCCGTAGAAGAGCAGGAAGCAGGCCACCGCCGCGTAGAACAGCGGCGACTCGGCGAGGTCCAGACGGGCCAGCAGCAGGATGACCATCAGCTGCCGGAGCAGGAATCGGATCGACAGCCCGGCCCGCACCTTGCCGAGCCGGTTGATCAGATAGCTCCCCCGCTGGTGCAGATACCAGTCCGCGACGTACGTGACAGCCGTGGCCGCCGCGAAGAACCAGACGTTCGGAATAAGCGCGGCGAGCATGACGCAGGGATATCCCAGCCCCATCAACACTGCTGCCGCCAGTTCTGACCTGCTGCCCACACGGGCCAGGCGAATGGCTGTCGAGATCACGAAAAACCTGCTCCAGGGGGTGCCGGTTGATTCACGTATTGGCGGAAATGTGAAGGTGCGGCTTCACGCATTCGGGCCTCTGTCATCGCGCAAAGCGACGAACAGAGGCCCGGAAAAGCACATTTGTCAAGAATTATTACACATCTGCTTGACGGTCCAGCACGGAGGCCAGGGCCTGCTCGAAGCCCGAGGACTCGGCGGCGCCCGCCGTCGGGTCCTGCTGCCGCACGTCGATGACATGGCCGGTCAGCTCGGAGAGCAGGACGTCCAGCGACGTGCGCGCGACGGCCTCCGAGGAGAGCAGCGAGCCCTCGGGCTCCTGCCCGAACGCCTTGGTCCGCATCGGGGTCGCGGTGCGCTCCGGGTTCACACAGTTGACCCGGATGCCCTCGCCCGCCCACTCGTCGGCGAGCGCCTGGGTGAGGTTGACCATGGCGGCCTTGGTGGAGGAGTAGAGGCTGTACTCGGCGCGGCCCCGGGTGTAGCTGCTGGAGGTGTAGAGCAGCAGCTGGCCCTGGGTCTCCGCCAGGTACTTGTACGAGGCGCGGGCGATCTGCACGGGGGCCAGGTAGTTGACGTTCAGCGCTTCCTGGATCGTCGTGTTGTCGGTCTCGGCCAGCTTGCCGATCCGCAGCACGCCCGCGGTGTTGATGACGTAGTCGATCCGGCCGGTCTCGCCGTACGCCTTGGAGAGCGCGTCGTCCACGTGCTCCGGGTTCTCCACGTGCGTTCCCGTGGTGGAGCGGCCCAGGGCGTAGACCTTGGCGCCGTAGCTCTCGGCGAGGGCGGCGATGTCGGCGCCGATGCCGTACGAACCACCGAAGACGACGAGGGTCTTTCCGGTGAGCAGCTCGCGGTAGGCGGCCTCGTCGGCCTGGCGCGGGGCGGCGGTGGAGGCCAGCTGGAAGAGCTTGTCGGTGATGAAGACGTCGACCGGCTGGGTCACCTTCATGTTGTACTCGTCGCCCGCGACCACGTAGATCGGCACGTCGGGGAGGTACTTGAGGACCACCGAACAGTCGTCGGTGGCCTGGAAGTTGGGGTCCCCCGCCGCGACTTCGTACGCCTTGCGGATCGTGGAGAGCTTGAAGGCCTGCGGCGTCTGGCCGCGACGCAGCCGGGAGCGGTCGGGCACGTCGGTGATGAACTCGCCGTCCTCACCGTGCGTACGCGTCACGATGATCGTGTCCGCGGACGGGATGGCGACATCGACGGCCTGGTAGCGCTCCAGCGCGTCGACACAGTCCGTGATCACACGCTGTGACAGCAGGGGGCGGACCGCGTCATGGAACAGGACGTTGCGGTCCTCGCCCTCGGCGAGACCCTCTCCGAGGGCCGCGATGGCGCGCTCGGTGGTCTCGTTGCGGGTGTTGCCGCCCTCGATGATCCGGGTGACCTTGCGCAGTCCGGCCTTCGCGACGATCTTCTCGACGTCGGGGACGAAACCGGGCGCCATCAGCACGATGACGTCGTCGATGCCCTCGGCGTTCTCGAAGATGGTCAGCGTGTGCTCGATGACGGCCTTGCCGGCGATCTTCAGCAGTTGCTTGGGGATCGAGAGGCCGACGCGCTGACCGGTGCCACCGGCGAGTACGACCGCTGTGGTCCGGGGCTTGGCTTCATGCGGCACAGACACAGACGACCTACCTTGCTATGACGGGGGAACAGTGTGATGGTCGCACTCTCCGTGACCGTCTCGCAAGGTGGACGTCGTCCGTCGCTCGCCCCGCGGAAACCCGCAGTTCACCCTCTGGCCAGGGAGGTTGGGCGCTCCGGGGGTGTTGCGCGGGGTGACCGACCCCACAGATGTGTTGCGTAATCGGCACATGAGCAGCACGTGTACCCGGTGTGACCGGCGGAAACCGCCGACGCCCGGCCCCGAGGCTACCGGACGGCCCGCCTCCGCAGAGACGGGCCACCGGTCGCGGCCCTGGAAGGGGTCCGGTCAGAAGGGGTCGAACTCGTCGTATTCCTTCTGCGCGTCGTCGCGTTCGGCGTCGCGGTCCTTGCGGCGCTGTGCCGCCGGGCGCGGGGCCTCCATGCGGTGGTCCTCGCCTCGGCGCCCCAGCATCTCCGCGCCGGCCTGCATGGTCGGCTCCCAGTCGAAGACGACCGCGTTGTCCTCGGGGCCGATCGCGACGCCGTCGCCGGCCCGGGCGCCCGCCTTGACCAGTTCGTCCTCGACGCCGAGGCGGTTGAGCCGGTCGGCGAGGTAGCCGACGGCCTCGTCGTTGTTGAAGTCGGTCTGGCGCACCCAGCGCTCGGGCTTCTCGCCGCGCACCCGGTAGAGGTCCTCGCCCTCGGCGGTGACCGTGAAGCCCGCGTCGTCGACGGCCTTCGGGCGGATGACGATGCGGGTCGCCTCCTCCTTCGGCTTGGCGGCACGCGCCTCGGCGATGATCCCGGCGAGCGCGTAGCTCAGCTCGTTGAGCCCCTTGTGGGCGATCGCGGAGACCTCGAAGACGCGGTAGCCGCGGGCCTCCAGGTCGGGGCGGATCATGTCGGCGAGGTCCTGGCCGTCGGGGATGTCGACCTTGTTGAGGGCGACGATGCGGGGCCGGTCCTCCAGACCGCCGTACTGGCGCAGCTCCTCCTCGATGATGTCGAGGTCGGAGACGGGATCGCGGTCGGACTCCAGGGTGGCGGTGTCCAGGACGTGCACGAGCACCGAGCAGCGCTCGACGTGCCGCAGGAACTCCAGGCCGAGACCCTTGCCCTGGCTGGCCCCGGGGATGAGGCCCGGGACGTCGGCGATGGTGTAGACGGTCGAACCGGCGGTGACCACGCCGAGGTTCGGTACGAGGGTGGTGAACGGGTAGTCCGCGATCTTCGGCTTGGCCGCGGAGAGCACCGAGATCAGCGAGGACTTGCCCGCGCTCGGGTAGCCGACGAGGGCCACGTCGGCGACGGTCTTGAGCTCCAGGACGATGTCGCGGCTCTCGCCAGGCTCGCCGAGCAGCGCGAAGCCGGGGGCCTTGCGGCGGGCCGAGGCCAGCGCGGCGTTGCCGAGGCCACCACGGCCGCCCTGACCGGCCACGAAGGTGGTGCCCTGGCCGATGAGGTCGGCGAGGACGTTCCCGGCCTTGTCCAGGACGACGGTGCCGTCGGGTACGGGCAGGACCAGGTCCTGGCCGTCCTTGCCGGAGCGGTTGTCGCCGGCGCCGGGCTGGCCGTTGGTGGCCTTGCGGTGGGGGTGGTGGTGGTAGTCGAGCAGCGTGGTCACGGACTGCTCGACGACGAGGATCACGTCGCCGCCGCGGCCGCCGTTGCCCCCGTCGGGGCCGCCCAGCGGCTTGAACTTCTCACGGTGTACGGAGGCGCAGCCGTGGCCTCCGTTACCCGCGGCGGCATGCAGCTCGACGCGGTCCACGAAGGTGGTCATGGTGGGTGCCTCCAGATAACAGGTGCAGGTACAGCAGAAAATACGGAATTGTCTCTGTCGTAACACGCCGAGGGCGGACCCGCTTCCCCGTTCGCCGGGAAAGCTGAGATCCGCCCTCGGAAGGTGCTGTGTGTCGTTCTGCGCGCGTCGAGAGAACTCAGACGGCGAGCGGAACGATGTTCACGACCTTGCGGCCGCGGTGCGTGCCGAACTCCACCGCACCGGCGGTCAGCGCGAACAGCGTGTCGTCGCCGCCACGGCCGACGCCCGCGCCGGGGTGGAAGTGGGTGCCGCGCTGGCGGACCAGGATCTCACCGGCGTTGACGGCCTGACCGCCGAAGCGCTTCACGCCGAGCCGCTGAGCATTGGAATCGCGCCCGTTCCGAGTGGACGATGCGCCCTTCTTGTGTGCCATGTGTTCTCAGTCCCTTACTTCGCAGCCGTGGGGATACCGGTGACCTTGATCGCCGTGTACTGCTGGCGGTGACCCTGGCGGCGGCGGTAGCCGGTCTTGTTCTTGTAGCGAAGGATGTCGATCTTCGCGCCCTTGTGGTGGTCCACGATCTCGGCCGTGACCTTGATGCCGTCCAGCACCCACGGGTCGCTGGTGACCGCGTCACCGTCGACAACGAGCAGGGTCGAGAGCTCGACCGTGTCGCCAACCTTGGCAGTGGAAATCTTGTCAACCTCAACGATGTCGCCGACAGCAACCTTGTGCTGGCGACCACCGCTGCGCACGATGGCGTACACGCGGATCTCTCTCTCGCTCGGAACGGAACCCCTGATGCCAGCCGCCCGCACGGGCCGGGGCCCGTGTCGATCCGGAAGGATGAGCGGCCTCTCCTGGCGGACGGCGCGAACACCGACCGTTACCGGGAGGGATGTGCTCAGGGGTAGGCGCGTTAAGGAAACACACCGAGGGTCAAGGTTACGGGGCCGGAGAGTGGGGGTCAAACCGGGTCGAGGGACCGGAGGCGGGGCCCGCGGGCCGGGGCCGGCGAGCCGCCCGCCTTATGCTTTCCGGGCGCATCAGCTCTCCGAAAGGCATGCCGTGAACTACAGGGTCCAGCCCACCGCCCAGGTCGACGAGACCGCCGAGATCGGGGACGGCTCCAGTGTCTGGGAGCTGGCGCAGATCCGTGAGGGCGCCCGGCTCGGCGAGGGCTGCGTCGTCGGCCGCGGCGCGTACGTCGGCACCGGCGTGCGCATCGGCGACAACGTGAAGCTGCAGAACTACGCCCTCGTCTACGAGCCCGCCGAGCTGGGCGACGGTGTCTTCGTCGGCCCCGCCGTCGTCCTCACGAACGACCACAACCCGCGGTCCGTCGACCCGGACGGCAAGCAGAAGCGCGGCGGCGACTGGGAGGCGGTCGGCGTGAAGGTCGCCGAGGGCGCCTCCCTCGGCGCGCGCTCGGTCTGCGTCGCGCCGGTCCGTATCGGCCGGTGGGCCATGGTCGCGGCCGGCGCCGTGGTCACCAAGGACGTGCCCGACTTCGCCCTGGTCGTCGGCGTGCCCGCGCGGCGGATCGGCTGGGTCGGAAGGGCCGGAGTACGCCTGACCGAGCGGACGGACGAGCCCGGCGTGTGGGAGTGCCCGCAGAGCGGGACGCTGTACGACGAGAAGGACGGCGTGCTGTCCGAGCGCTGAGATACACCTCCGCGGCATCGCGGAGCACACGATGAGGGCGGGCGTCCGGCCGGACGCCCGCCCTCATCGTGTCTTCGGACGGCTCAGCCCCCGATGACGACGCGGCGCACGCCGGCCCAGTTGGCCGGGTCCGTCGTGCGGCGGCCGTCGACCAGGACGCGGACGTCCGGGAGGTCGGCGGCGGACAGCTCGCGGTACTCGGCGTGGTCGGCCTGGAGGACCGCCGCGGTGACGGCCTGGTCCTCGTGCGGGACCAGGCCCAGCGCGGTCAGCTCCTCGGGGGTGTACATCGGGTCCGAGACGAACGGCACCGCGCCCCGCGCCTTCAGCGCCTCGACGACGCCGAAGACACCGGAGAACGCGGTCTCCTTGACGCCGCCTCGGTAGGCCGCGCCCAGCACCACGACCCCGACGCCGTCCAGGTCTCCGTAGGCGGCGGCCAGGAGATCGACGGCGTAGGCGGGCATCGCGGCGTTGGCCTCACGGGCCGAACGCACGACGGTCGCCTCCGGGTCGTTCCACAGGTACATCCGCGGGTAGATCGGGATGCAGTGGCCGCCCACGGCGATGCCGGGCTGGTGGATGTGGCTGTACGGCTGGCTGTTGCAGGCCTCGATGACCTTCTTGACGTCGATGTCGTGTCGGTCGGCGAACCGGGCGAACTGGTTGGCCAGGCCGATGTTGACGTCGCGGTAGGTGGTCTCGGCGAGCTTCGCCAGCTCGGAGGCCTCCGCCGTACCGAGGTCCCAGACGCCGTTCGGGCGGGGCAGGTCCTCGCGCTCGTCGAAGTCGAGGACGGCCTCGTAGAAGGTGACGCCAGCGGCGGAGGACGCCTCGTCGATGCCGCCGACGAGCTTGGGGTAGCGGCGCAGGTCGGCGAAGACCCGGCCGGTGAGCACCCGCTCCGGGGAGAAGACCAGGTGGAAGTCCTCACCGGGGGTGAGGCCCGAGCCCTCGGCCAGCATCGGCGCCCAGCGGGTACGGGTGGTGCCGACCGGGAGCGTGGTCTCGTAGCTGACCAGGGTGCCGGGCTTGAGGCCGGCCGCGATGGCCTTGGTGGCGGCGTCCATCCAGCCGAAGTCCGGGGTGCCCTCGGCGTCCACGAAGAGCGGGACGACGACCACGACGGCGTCGGACGCGGCGACCGCGGCCGTGGTGTCCGTCGTCGCGGAGAGCAGACCCGCGCCGACCGTCTCCTTCAGCTTGACGTCCAGGTCGTGCTCGCCGGGGAACGGCTCGGTGGCCGCGTTGACGAGTTCGACGACCTTCTCGTTGACGTCCGCGCCGATGACCTTGTGGCCCTTGGCGGCGAACTGCACGGCGAGCGGAAGCCCGATCTTGCCGAGCGCGACTACACAGATGTTCATCGGGGTTACTTCCTCTTCGACCTGGACAGCGTTCGGCGCAGCCGCGCGCCCACGCTGGGCTTCGGTTCCCACAGCGGAGCCGTCGTGATCACGAGACGGCCCTTCGGGTTCGGGCTCGCGGCGACACGGTGGGGGTCGGTGCTCCCCCAGCGGCGTGCCAGCGGCATCGGCTGCCCTTGGGTGCGGACCGGGATCTCGTACGTCGAGCCCGCCACGTCCACGTAGAGGCGGACGCCCCTCTTGGACCGGGTGGCCGCCAGCGGGATGCGGGCGGTCAGCGCAGTGCCGCCGTCCCGCGCGGCGTCGGCGGTGAGCGTGCCGACGCGCTGCGGGCGCGGGGCGTCCGCCGGCAGCTTGCGCGCACCGGCCTTGTCGGCGCTCTGGGGCATGGCGCCCTGGGCCAGGGCGACGACGGCGGAGGAGGTGTCCCCGGTGATGCCGGTCCGCAGGTTCAGGACGCAGAACAGCTCCGTGCCGTGCTGGTCCCAGTCGGCCGACTCCAGGCGCGTACCGGCGGAGAGGCGGCCCGCCACCGTCTCGCCGAGCACCTCGTAGGAGCGGTCGTCGAGGCCGACGGCCGGGTCCCTGAATCCGGGGTAGGTGGCGAAGGCGCGGTCACCCTCCAGCAGGAACGGCGGCGCTCCGTGCTCCGTCTCCTCCTCGATGGCGCGGGTGAGTTCCTCGACGGCGCCGCTGCGGGCGAGGCCGAAGCGCACCCGGCGCTTGACGCCGGTGCCGTCCCGCAGGCCTTCGGTGAAGTAGGCGTCCACCAGCGCGCCGACGCCCTCGCACACCTGACGCCGGGTGTCGGGGTCGAGTGCCGGGAAGTCCTGCTGGAGCAGCTTGGACAGCTCCCAGTCGAAGTGGCGCTTGAGGACGGCGTCGCGCTGCGGACCCGCGGGGATCAGGCCGGCCGTGTGCTCCATGATGCGCTCGACGCAGCGGAGCCTGGCCAGGTGGTTCGCCCGGTAGGTGATGTTGCTGGCGTCGCCGCGCTTGACCGCGTAGTAGCAGGTGTAGTCGGAGACGACGGAGATCTTCCGGGCCCGTACGCACGCCTCGATGGTGAACGGCTGGTCGCTGCCGACCGGCATGTCCTCAGGGAAGCGGAGGCTGTACTTCTCCACCAGTTCGCGGCGGAAGAGCTTGGTGTTGGCCAGGGTGAAGGGCAACGCCGAGTCGTAGAGGCTGATGTCGGGGTGGTTCCCGTCGTACAGCTTCTGGTGGACGTACCGGCCGTTCGTGCCGACCATCTTCCCGATGACCACGTCGGCCGCGTTGGTGTCGGCGGCGGAGACCATCCGCTCCAGCGCCTCTTCGCCGAGGTGGTCGTCCGCGCCTATGAAGTAGACGAAACGGCCGGTGGCCACGTCCAGCGCCCGGTTGCTGGGCGCGGCGGGGCCGCCCGAGTTCGGCTGGTGGAGCACCTTCACCACGTCCGGATGGCGCTCGGCGTACCGGTCGAGCTCGGCGCCGCTCCCGTCGGTCGACCCGTCGTCGACGGCCACGACCTCCAGCCGCTCCAGGCCGATGCTCTGCCGGATCAGGGAGTCCAGGCACTCCGTGAGGTACGGCATGGTGTTGTAGACGGCGACGACGACGGTGACGTCGGGCTCTCGCCTCATGCCATCACCTGGGAGTCCGGTTGGTGCGCCTTCACCGGCTCGGCGCCGGTGAGACGGGTGTACACGCCGTCCAGGACCTCGGCCTGCGCCTCCCAGGTCCAGTTCTCCAGCAGCCCCGCGCGTGCGTAGGCGGCGCGGTACTTCGCGGGGTCGGCGAGCACCGACTTGACCGCCCGTACGTAGTCGGAGACGTCCTCGGCGGTGAACACCTCACCCTGACCGGTCCGGGCGACCATCTCCCCCATCGTCTTGACGTCGCTCACGACGAACGGCAGACGGGCGTGGGAGTACTCGAAGAACTTGGTGATCAGGGCGATCTCGTGGTTCGGCCAGTGGTGGATCGGGATGACGCCCACGCTGGCCGCGGCCAGGAAGGGGACCACCTGGTAGTGCGGCACGTACGGCAGGATGTGCAGCCGGTCCGAGACGCCCAGTTCGGCGGCCCGTTCCTTGAGTTCCTGCATGTAGGCCGAGTTGGGCCGCAGGACGACGAAGGCCACGTGCGTACCGGGGAGCTGGGGCAGCCCCTCGACCATGATGTCGAGACCCCGCTGCGGGGCCGCGGCACCGCTGTAGACGGCCAGCGGGACGTCCGGGCCGATACCGCACAGCTCGCGCAGGTCGGGCACCGGCTCCGCGGCCTGCTCCGGGGAGACCTCGGCGTCCGGGGCGTTCAGCACCACCTCCGGCAGAGCCTTCAGACCGTGGCGCTCGACCAGCATCTCCGCCAGGGTGCCGGAGACCGTGGTGACGGCGTCGGCGTACTTGGCGTACTCCCGCTCGTGTCCGCACTGCGCGATGTGCCAGCGCGGGTGCGGGTTCCACGGCTTGATGCCGGGCAGGAACTCGTGCACGTCCCAGAGGAGCTTGACCTTGCGGCCCTTGGCCTCGGCGCGCAGCTTCGCCCGCGCGGCCACGCCGAGCATGCGGAAGTCATTGGCGTGGATCACGTCGGGTTCGAGCCGGTCGATGACCTTCCCGTACGCCAGCTCGAAGTCCCACAGGGCCGGGTCGAGGCGCCGCCAGGCCCGGTCGCCCATGGTGCGGACCCAGAAGCCCGTGGTGAAGCGGTCCAGCGGCGAGTCCATGCTCTTGCGGCGCTGCGCGAGCGCCTCCGTGCGGCCGGCCCGGAAGCGGACCCACTTGTTCAGCGTCTTCGCCAGCAGACGCGGGGGCACCAGACGCGCGGCGCCGAGCGAGGAACCGTTGCGCCTGGCCTCCACGCTCCGGACGTTCAGCTCGGCGCGCCACGCCTTGATCCGCTGCTTGCGGTACTCCGCGAGCGGACCGGGCGGATACGCGAGAGGCGAACGCAGGACGGCCCTGCGGTACTCGTGACGGCGGCGGTGCATGGGCGTCGGCACATGCAGCAGGCGGACCTGGGCATCGCCGAGCCACCACTTCTGGGACTTCTTCGTGGGCGACTTGCCCAGAAGCACCACGTCCCACCCGGCCTCCGCCGCCGAGCGGGCTTCCTTCTGCACCCGGGAATCGCCGTTGACGCCGTTGTCGACGAGCATGACGATCTTTCCCCGGGAACTGCGCTCCGGCCTCGCGGCCGAGCTGTCAATCGCCATGGCGGGCAGGCTCTCCTGTCTCGAATACGACGGTCCGGCCACGGTTGGCCGAGTCGAGCAGCGATGTCGCCACCTCGACGGTTCGCAGCCCCTGCCGCAACGTGCAGATGTCGGCGGGCTTGCCCTGCACAGCGTCGCGGAACAGCTCGTGCTCGACAAGCAGCGGCTCGCGCTTGGGGATGGCGTAACGGATCATGTCGCCCTCGGCGACCCCGCGGAACGCGCGCAGCGCCTCCCACTCGGTGGCGACGGCGGCGTTCGAGTGGAACGTGAGGTCGGCGGTGAGGGTGTCGGCGATGAAGCAGCCGCGCTCGCCGGTGACCGAGGTGAAGCGTTCCTTGAGCGGGCTCAGCCAGTTGACCAGGTGGTTGACCATCGTGCCGTCGGACAGCTGGCCCACCGCGGAGACCATGTCCTCGTGCGGGCGGCCCGACTTGGAGACGGTGTGCGCCGCGATCGACGTGTACGTCTGGCCGGTGACCCAGCCCGTCAGGTCGATGTCGTGGGTGGCCAGGTCCTTGACCACGCCGACGTCGGCGATCCGGTGCGGGAAGGGGCCTTGGCGGCGGGTGACGACCTGGTAGACGTCGCCCAGCTCGCCGGCCTCCAGGCGGGCGCGGAGCGAGAGCAGGGCGGGGTTGCAGCGTTCGATGTGCCCGACGCCGGCGACCAGGCCGCGCGACTCGAAGGCGTCGACGAGGCGGCGGGCGCCCTCGACGGTGTCGGCGAGCGGCTTCTCGATCAGGGCGCCGACACCGGCGTCGGCGAGCTGGAGGCCGACTTCCTCGTGGAGCGCGGTCGGGCAGGCCACGACGGCGTAGTCGATGCCGAGGGCGATGAGCTCCTCGACGGTGGAGAGCACGGGTGCGCCCTGCGCCCAGCCGTTCTTGTCGCCCATCGGGTCGACGACGCCGACCAGTTCGACGCCTTCCAGGCTCGCGAGGACCCGGGCGTGGTGGCGGCCCATGGAGCCGAGGCCGACGAGCCCGGCCTTGAGTACGGCGGTCACAGGTTCTCCCCGAGCTCGTTCACGGCGGTGACGATGCGCTCCAGGTCGCCCTGGGTGAGCGAGGGGTGGACGGGCAGCGAGACGACCTCGGCGGCGGCCTTCTCGGTCTCGGGCAGGTCCCAGGTGCGGCCCGCCTTCTGGTCCGGCTCCCAGTAGGGCTTCAGCCGGTGGATCGGCGTCGGGTAGTAGACCGCGTTGCCGACGCCCGCCTCGGTGAGCTTCGCCATCGCGGCGTCCCGGTCGCCCTGGATGCGCACGGTGTACTGGTGGTAGATGTGGCGCGCGCCCTCGGCGACCGGCGGCGTGGTGACGGCCGGGGCGGTGATGTGGGCGTCGAGGTACGCGGCGTTGGCGCGGCGCTGCTCGGTCCAGCCCTCCAGCTTGCCGAGCTGTACGCGGCCGACGGCCGCGGAGACGTCGGTCATCCGCATGTTGGCGCCGACGATCTCGTTGGCGTAGCGCTGCTCCATGCCCTGGTTGCGCAGCAGGCGCAGGGTGCGGGCCAGCTCGGCGTCGGCCGTGGAGACCATGCCGCCCTCGAGGGAGTGCATGTTCTTGGTCGGGTAGAAGCTGAAGGTACCGCCCGCGCCGAAGGCGCCGACCGGGGTGCCGTTCAGCGCCGCCGCGTGGGCCTGGCAGGCGTCCTCGACCACGGCGAGCCCGTGCTTCTCGGCGATGGGCATGAGCTTGTCCATCGCGGCGGGGTGACCGTAGAGGTGCACCGGCATGATCGCGGCGGTGCGCGGCGTGATCGCGGCTTCGACGGCGGCCGGGGCCAGGCCGAAGCTGCCGGGCTCGATGTCGGCGAACACCACGTCGGCGCCGACCAGGCGGACGGCGTTGGCGGAGGCCGCGAAGGAGAACGAGGGGACGATCACCTCGTCGCCGGGGCCGATGCCCAGGGCCAGCAGCAGCAGGTGCAGGGCCGAGGTGCCCGAGTTGACGGCGACGCAGTGGCGGTCGTCGACCAGCCGCGAGAAGCCTTCCTCGAAGGCCGCGACCTCCGGGCCCTGCACGACGCGACCGCTGCGCAGTACACGTACCGCGGCCTCGATCTCGTCTTCCCCGATGACGGGGCGGGCAGCAGGAATCGGCTGCTCGTTGATGCTCGACATGAACGTCCTCCTTGAACACCGCAAGAGCTCGTTACCAGGCAGAGTCTTGAGGTGCGGGACGCCTTACCGAGGTCGCGCGTAACCCCACCGGCGCAATGCCGACGCCCTGCCGAGGAATCCGGCCCGGCCGGCATCGCCGCCGGGCCTCGTCACCGCCTGTGAGTTCCGCCAAGAAACCGCACAAGCATGGCAACCGTCGTCACATTATCAGGGATTTCTTGGCCCATTTCGGGCTCGTTAACCGGTGCTTGCATCAGTTCTGAAACAAAGCAGGTGTCCCGCCCCGATGTGCTCGGAACGGGACACCTGAAGTGAACAACCGGTTACGGATTCATCAGCTCGCCGACGACTCGCCGTCCGCCGAGGGCGCGTTGACCGTCACGGACGGCGACGACTGCTCGGCGGCGACGGTCTTCTTCGTCGCCTTCTTCGCGGCCGTCTTCGCCGTCGTCTTCTTTGCGGCGGTCTTCTTCGCAGCGGTCTTCTTGGCCGCCGCCTTCTTCGCCGGGGCCTTCTTGGCGGCGGCCTTGCGGGCCGTCTTCTTCGCCGGGGCGGCTTCAGCGGACTCGGCATCCGCGGCTGCCTCGGTGCCGGACTCCTTCGCCTCGGCCGCCGAGGCGACCACGACGATCTCTCCGTCGTCCGACCCGGTGGGCGAGCCGGCCGGAGCGGTGACCTTACGGGTCACGCGGCGGCGGGCACGCGGCGGCGCGGCCACGGGGGCCTCGGCCTCGGGGGCCTGCTCCGCCGGGGCCGGGGCCTCGGCGGCGGGCGCCTCGACGACCGGGTCCTCGACCGCGACCGGGTCCGTGCTGGGCTCGGCCGGCTGGACCGGCTCCGCCGCTTCGGCCTGCTTCGGCGAACCCGCCGGGGCGGTGGCCTTACGGGTGGCCCGACGGCGCGTACGGCCCTGGGGCGCGGCCTCGGCCGGAGCCTCGGGGGCCTGTGCGGCCTCGGGGGTTTCCGCAGCCGCCGTGACCTCGGCGGCCTCCACGACCGGTGCCTCGGCAACGGGCGCCTCCACGACCGGGGCGGGCGCCTCGGTCTTCGGGGCGCCGGCCGGGGCCGACGCCTTGCGGGAGGCCCGGCGGCGGCCACGGCGCGAGGCGGCCGCCTCGGCCTCGGCGGGGCTGCCGTAGAACTCGTCGTCCTCCCTGACCGCGGGCTCCACGGCCACCGGGGCGGCGACCTCGGCGGCCAGCTCCGCCTCGGTCTCCGTCTCCACGGGCTCGGCGGACGCGTGGTCGTCGGAGCCGTGGGCGTGGTCGTGCTCGTGGTCCTGGCCCGCGCCGCCGCGGCCGCGCTTCTTGGACTTCTTGCCGCCGCCACCGCCGCCGCCGGACGTCGGCTGCTCCATGTGGACGATGACACCGCGGCCGTTGCAGTGGACGCAGGTCTCGGAGAAGGACTCCAGCAGACCCTGGCCCACCCGCTTGCGGGTCATCTGGACCAGGCCCAGCGAGGTGACCTCGGCGACCTGGTGCTTGGTGCGGTCGCGGCCCAGGCACTCCAGGAGGCGTCGCAGCACGAGGTCCCGGTTGGACTCCAGCACCATGTCGATGAAGTCGACGACGACGATGCCGCCGAGGTCGCGCAGCCGCAGCTGGCGCACGATCTCCTCGGCCGCCTCCAGGTTGTTCCTGGTGACGGTCTCCTCCAGGTTGCCGCCCTGGCCGGTGAACTTGCCGGTGTTGACGTCGACGACGATCATCGCCTCGGTCTTGTCGATCACCAGCGAACCGCCGCTGGGCAGGTAGACCTTGCGGTCCAGCGCCTTCATCAGCTGCTCGTCGATGCGGTACGTCGCGAAGACGTCGACCTCGGAGGTCCAGCGGGAGAGCCGCTCGGTGAGGTCGGGCGCGACGTGCGAGACATAGCCGTGGATGGTCTCCCACGCGTCGTCGCCGCTGACGATGACCTTGGAGAAGTCCTCGTTGAAGATGTCGCGGACGACCCGGACGGTCATGTCCGGCTCGCCGTAGAGCAGCGTCGGCGCGTTGGAGCCGCTGGTGCCCTTCGCCTTCTTCTGGATGTCCTCCCACTGCTGCTGGAGCCGCTCGACGTCACGGCGCAGCTCGTCCTCGCTCGCGCCCTCGGCGGCGGTGCGCACGATGACGCCCGCGTCCTCGGGGACGATCTTCTTGAGGATGGTCTTGAGGCGGGAGCGCTCGGTGTCGGGCAGCTTGCGGCTGATCCCGGTCATCGAGCCCTCGGGCACGTAGACCAGGTAGCGGCCGGGCAGCGAGACCTGGCTGGTGAGACGGGCGCCCTTGTGGCCGATCGGGTCCTTGGTCACCTGGACCAGGACCGACTGGCCGGACTTGAGCGCGGTCTCGATGCGGCGCGGCCCGTGGGCCATGCCGAGCGCCTCGAAGTTGACCTCACCGGCGTACAGGACGGCGTTGCGGCCCTTGCCGATGTCGACGAAGGCGGCCTCCATGGACGGCAGCACGTTCTGGACCTTGCCCAGGTAGACGTTGCCGACGTAACTGGTGGCCTGCTCCTTGTTGACGTAGTGCTCGACGAGCACGTTGTCCTCGAGGACGCCGATCTGGGTGCGCTCGCCGTTCTGGCGGACGACCATCACGCGCTCGACGGCCTCGCGGCGGGCGAGGAACTCCGCCTCCGTGATGATCGGGACCCGGCGGCGGCCCTGCTCGCGGCCCTCGCGGCGGCGCTGCTTCTTGGCCTCCATCCGGGTCGAGCCCTTGATGGACTGGACCTCGTCGAAGCCGGTGCCCGGTTCGCGCTCCTCCTTCTTGCGCGGCTCGCGGACCTTGACGACCGTACGCTCCGGGTCGTCGGAGCCGTTGTCGGTGTCGACGGCGGCGTCACCGCTGCGGCGACGGCGACGGCGGCGGCGACGGGAGCTGCTGCTCGAACCGGAGGCCGAGGAGTCGTCGTCCTCGTCGCTCTCATCGGCGGCGTCCTGGGCCTGGCCGCGGCCGGCGTCCTGCTCGTCCTCGGAGCGGGACTCATCGGCACGGGCGGGCGCGTCCTCGGCGGTCTGCTCGTCATCGGTGTCGTTGGCCTCGCCACGACGGCGACGACGGCCACCACGGCGACGACGGCGCGAGGGACGGTCGCCGTACTCGTCGGTGTCCTCGCCCTCGTGCTCGTCCGCCTCGGCCTCGGGGGCCTCGTCGGCGGTCTGCTCGGCGGGCGGGGCGGACCCGGCGGCCTGCTCGGTCGCCTCGGCCTCGCCACGGCGGCGGCGACGGCGACGTGCACCACCCTGCGGCGCGGCCTCGGCGGGCGCGGTGCTCTGCTCGGCCTCGGCGGTCTGCTGCTCCTCGGCCTCGTCCACCTCGTCGTACGCGGTGGAGGAACCGGCCGCAGCCGCAGCGGCAGCGGCGGTCTCGGGGGTCTGGAACATCGGCTCGGCGAAGACCGGGGCCTGGAAGACGGCGACGGCGGGGCGCGTCGCGCGGCGGCCCTTGCGGGTCGGCTCCTCGGCCTTGGCGGTGAACTCGGGGCGGCCGGCGGCGGCGGTGGCCCGGCGGCGCTGGCGTCCGCGCGGGGCGGCTTCCTCGACCTCGTCCGCGTCGGCGGCGAGCTCCTCGGCGACGGCGGCGGGCAGGCTCTCGCCGGTCTCGACGGGCTCCTCGACGCTCTCGGCGGTCTCGGTGACCTGCGGCGCGCCGGCGGGCGCGGACGCCTTGCGGGACGCGCGGCGGCGGGTGCGCGGGGCGGGAGTCTCCTCCGTGGCCTCGGCCTCGGCCTCGGCGGCCGGGGCCGCGGGCTCGGCGACGGCCGGCTCCGGCTGGGCGGCGGGCGCGGCGGACTGCGGCGCACCGGCCGGGGCGGAGGCGCGGCGGCGCGTCCGCCCCCGCGGGGCGGCGGAGTCCGCGACAGCGGGCTCGGCCACGGGCTCGGCGGCCGGGGCGGGCTCAGCGGCAGCGGCAGCGGCAGCGGCAGCGGCGACGGGCTCGACGACCACGGCCGCCTCGGCGGACTGCGGCGCGCCGGCGGGCGAGGTGGCCTTGCGGGAGGCGCGACGGCGGCGGGGCGCCGGGGCCTCGTCGGGGGTCTCCACGGCGACCTCGGTCTCCTCGTCGGCTGCGGGTTCCGGAGCGGGCTCGGCCGGGGCCTCGACGACCGGGGCGGGGGCCTCGGCGGCCTGCGGCGCACCGGCCGGGGAGGTCGCCTTGCGGACGGCGCGACGGCGGGTGCGCGGCGCCGGTGCGGCGGGCTCCTCGTCGGCGGCGGGCTGGGCGGGGGTCTCGGCGGCCGGGGCGGGCTCGGCGGTCTCGGCCTCGACCGGCGCGGGGGCACCCGCGGGGGCGGTGGCCTTGCGCACGGCACGGCGGCGGGTACGGGCGGGCGGGGCGGTCTCGGCGGCCGTCTCGCCGGGCGTGTCGTCCGTGGCCGGGGCGGCGGACTCGGCGGCCGGTATGGCCGGCGTGACGTCCTCGGCGGCGCTCACGGGGCCGCCGGGCGGGCCGGCGGGGCGGGAGGCGGCGCGGCGCCTGCGGCGCGGCGGCAGCTTGTCCCCGGGGGTGTTCTCTTCGTTGTTCCCGGTCGTGCCGGGTTCGTTCGGCTGAGGCATGCGGGCGGTTCTCCCGTCGTGCTCCCGGGCGCCGCGTCTGATTCCGGTCCGGCTCGGTCCGCAGTGGTGCGATACCGCCGTCCGGGGCGCGGGCGCCGCACGGGAACTGATGTCTGGCTCGCCGGTTCCGTATGCGGTGTGCGTACGGCCTGGCGAAAGTCTTGTGGGTCAGTGCGCGGCCCGACCCAGATGGCTCCCGGGTCACAGGGCTGCGCTACAACGACCGCCTTACGCGGAACCCGCACCTTCCGGCGCCGTCGCGACGGCTGCCCCGGCGACCGCGGGATGTGCGGTCGGGGCGGCCTCGCGGTCGGGCGCGAGAGGGTCGGTCACCGTGCCGGACTCCTCGTCGAAGAGCCCCTGCGCCAGCCTGGTCACCGCTGCGGGGACCGGCGGCGCCAGGTCGGCCACAGCTCGGAGACCGGACAGGACGTCGTCGGGTCGCACGGCAGGTGTCACGTGCCGAACAACCAGGCGCAGTATCGCACAGGGCCGCTCACCCGGCCTATCGGCCGGAGCGTCGACGACCCGCAGGTCGGCGACGGCGGCGCGGGCGTCGAAAGTCCGGATGCCGTTCTTGGCCTTGCGCTGGACCTCGACGGTCCCGGCGTCGTTGAACGCGGCCACGGCGGTGCGGACGTCCTCGGGGTCGACGCCGTCCAGGCGCATCTCCCAGACGGAGGCGGTGAGCCGTTCGGCCAGGCCGGAGGTGCGGGCCTCGACCGCGTCGACGATGTCGAGGCCGGCCGGCATGGACGCGTCGAGCAGTCCGCGCAGGACCTCGGGGTCCCGCGCTTCGGTGAGGGCGATCTCCAGGAACTCCGCCTCGCTGCCCGTGCCGGTGGGTGCGGCATTGGCGTAGGAGACCTTGGGGTGGGGCGTGAAGCCCGCCGAGTACGCCATCGGCACCTCGGAGCGGCGCAGTGCCCGCTCGAAGGCCCGCTGGAAGTCTCGGTGGCTGGTGAACCGGAGGCGGCCGCGCTTGGTGTAGCGCAGGCGGATGCGCTGCACTGCCGGTGCGGGCGGCGGGCCTTCGGGCTGTCGCTTGCCCAGTGGTTCTTCTCCTCGGTGCGGGGCGGGCGCGGTGGCGCGCCGCCCACGAAATACGGGTGGCCCCGGGGTGCTGCTCCGGCTCACCCCTGTTGGGCGAAGGGATCGCCGCCATGGGGGGTCTCGGACGCCTGCGCCGCGCTGGGGACAGTCGTTGTACTACCCAGAGTACGCGCAGGGATCCCTCCCGGTTCCCCGGACCGTACGCCGCCCGGGGCTCCGACGAGGGCCCGCCACGCGTCACGGCGGGCCTGGCGCACGGTTTCCCGGGCGGTGGTGAGGGCCGCGCGGGCGGCCCGGCCCGCTTCGGCGGCGGCGCGCCGGGCCGGGGCCCAGACCGCGTCGCGCAGGAAGTGGCCGACGGGGGTGCACACCGTGCGGTACGCCCAGGAGACCGGTGCGCCGATGAGGTACCGGGCGATGGTGGCGAGGGCCCGGCCGACGGCCCGGGAGATGTACCCGGCAATGCGCCAGGTGACCTCGAACGCGGCGGCGATCTCCCGGCCGACCGGGGTGAGGATCCGGCGGTACGTCCAGCCGAGGGGCGCGACCAGCAGCGTCATCACCAGCCAGGCGACGGCCAGGCCGATACCGCGTCCGGTGGCCGCGATCCCCCGCCAGAGCTGGGACAGAACCCGGGCGGTGCCCTGCCGGAGCATGCCCAGGACCCAGGCCGTGCCGCGGCCGACCCGCGTGAGGACGGCTTCGTACAGCCACACCACCGGGACGACCAGGCCGTACCGCACCACCGGGACGGCCACGTACCGCCAGAGGAACCGCAGCGGCAGGATCAGCAGCACGGTGATCAGCCACCCGATGCCGTTGCCGAGGGCGTGCAGCGCGGGGAGGAGCAGGGCGGTGCCGGACCACCGCACGGCGTGGCCCAGCGGGGTGAGGACGTGGGCGTACAGCCACACGGCCGGCACGGCGATCCCGTACCGGGCGACGGGAACGATCACGTACCGCCACAGGCCGGTCCAGGGCCGGATGAGCAGGGCGACGGCCAGCCACGCCGCGGCCTTGCCGAGGGGGTGAGGACCCGGGTGTACAGCCAGGCCGACGGAGTCAGGACGAGCGTGTCGAGCAGCCACAGGAGGGCCCGGCCGAGCGGACGCAGCAGGACGCGGTCGGCGGCGTGCCAGAGCGCGGTGAGCGCGTCCCGGACCATGCGGGCGGGCAGGACGAGCACCAGGACGACGATCCGGACCGGGATCCTGATCAGGGTGGTCAGGACCCCTTCGCCGGGCTCGTATCCCTGGGGGGCCTGGTGCTTGCCGTATTCCATGTCGTCGAGGACGCGTGAGGCCCGGTCCGGGGTTGCCGGACCGGGCCTGCGGTGTGTCACGGAGCTGCTACTTGTTGACCACGCTCAGCGGGAGCAGCTTCTTGCCCGTCGGGCCGATCTGGATGTCCAGGTCGAGCTGTGGGCAGACGCCGCAGTCGAAGCAGGGGGTCCAGCGGCAGTCCTCGACCTCGGTCTCGTCGAGCGCGTCCTGCCAGTCCTCCCAGAGCCAGTCCTTGTCCAGGCCGGAGTCGAGGTGGTCCCAGGGCAGGACCTCCTCGTAGGTGCGCTCGCGGGTGGTGTACCAGGCGACGTCGACGCCGAACTCGGGGAGCGTCTTCTCGGCGCTGGTCATCCAGAGGTCGTAGCTGAAGTGCTCGCGCCAGCCGTCGAAGCGGCCGCCGGACTCGTAGACCGCGCGGATGACGGAGCCGACGCGGCGGTCGCCGCGCGAGAGCAGGCCCTCGACGATGCCGGGCTTGCCGTCGTGGTAGCGGAAGCCGATGGAGCGGCCGTACTTCTTGTCGCCCCGGATCTTGTCGCGGAGCTTCTTCAGCCGGGCGTCGGTGTCCTCGGCGCTCAGCTGCGGGGCCCACTGGAAGGGGGTGTGCGGCTTGGGCACGAACCCGCCGATGGAGACGGTGCAGCGGATGTCGTTCTGGCCGGAGACCTCGCGGCCCTTGGCGATGACGTTGACCGCCATGTCGCCGATCTGGAGGACGTCCTCGTCGGTCTCGGTGGGCAGGCCGCACATGAAGTACAGCTTCACCTGACGCCAGCCGTTGCCGTAAGCGGTGGCGACCGTGCGGATCAGGTCCTCCTCCGAGACCATCTTGTTGATGACCTTGCGCATGCGCTCGGAGCCGCCCTCGGGGGCGAAGGTGAGGCCGGAGCGGCGCCCGTTGCGGGTCAGTTCGTTGGCCAGGTCCACGTTGAACGCGTCGACGCGGGTGGAGGGCAGCGATAGGCCGATCTTGTCGTCGGTGTAGCGGTCGGCGAGGCCCTTGGCGATGTCGCCGATCTCGCTGTGGTCGGCGGAGGAGAGCGAGAGGAGGCCGACCTCCTCGAAGCCGGTCGCCTTGAGACCCTTGTCGACCATGTCGCCGATGCCGGTGATGCTTCGCTCCCGCACGGGGCGCGTGATCATGCCGGCCTGGCAGAAACGGCAGCCGCGGGTGCAGCCGCGGAAGATCTCCACGGACATCCGCTCGTGCACGGTCTCCGCGAGCGGGACGAGGGGCTGCTTGGGGTAGGGCCACTCGTCGAGGTCCATCACCGTGTGCTTGGAGACCCGCCACGGCACACCGGACCGGTTGGGCACGACGCGGCCGATGCGGCCGTCGGGGAGGTACTCCACGTCGTAGAAGCGCGGGACGTAGACGCCGCCGGTCTTCGAGAGCCGGAAGAGCACCTCGTCGCGGCCGCCGGGGCGGCCCTCGGCCTTCCAGGCGCGGATGATCTCGGTGATCTCCAGGACGGCCTGCTCGCCGTCGCCGATGACCGCGCAGTCGATGAAGTCCGCGATCGGCTCGGGGTTGAACGCGGCGTGGCCGCCCGCGAGGACGATCGGGTGGTCCACGGTGCGGTCCTTGGACTCCAGCGGGATGCCGGCCAGGTCCAGGGCGGTGAGCATGTTGGTGTAGCCCAGCTCGGTGGAGAAGCTGAGTCCGAAGACGTCGAACGCGCCGACGGGGCGGTGGCTGTCCACGGTGAACTGCGGCACGTGGTGCTCGCGCATCAGCTCTTCGAGGTCCGGCCAGACGCTGTACGTGCGCTCGGCGAGGACGCCCTCGCGCTCGTTCAGTACCTCGTAGAGGATCATGACGCCCTGGTTGGGGAGCCCGACCTCGTAGGCGTCGGGGTACATCAGGGTCCAGCGGACGTCACAGCTGTCCCAGTCCTTGACGGTGGAGTTCAGCTCACCGCCGACGTACTGGATGGGCTTCTGCACATGCGGGAGCAGAGCTTCGAGCTGTGGGAAGACCGATGCGGCAGACATCTCGCGAACCTTCGTGAGCCGGCAGGGGTGACCATCAAGCGTACCCCGCGTCTCAGTGCTTCAGATCCGCCCGCAGGACGGGGTCCGAGGCGCGCGCCCAGACCTCGGGCAGCTCGCGCTCCCGGGCCTCGGCGGCGGCCTCCTCCCGCCCGTACAGGAGTCCCCAGGTGAACGCGGTCTCCCCCGCCGCGTGCGCCTCGATCGCGAGGGTCCGCAGGGCCTCGCGGGCGACGACGCTGTCCTGGTGGTCGCCGAGCACGGACTGCACGGCCTTCACCCGCTTCGCGAACCGCTTGGCGGGCTTTCCGAGTGCGGGGCGGGCCGACTCGCCCGCGTACCGGGCGCGCTTGGCGGCCTTGCGGGCCTCGTGCATCGCGGTGTCCCGCTCGGGGCCCGGCGGGTGCTCCAGGGCGTGGTCCATGCGGCGCGCGAGCTTCTCGTAGTCGTCGAGTACGGCCCGGGGCAGGGCCTTGCCCGGTGCCTTGCGGGCGGCCGGTCGCAGGGGTGGTTCGGCGCTCAGGGCGTCGAGTGCGTCCAGGAGCTCCAGATACCGCTGACCGTCCAGTACGTCGATGATCCTGCGGCGCGATCCGGTGCGGCGGGCGGCCGACCAGGCACGGAGCCGGCCGCGCACCGGGCCGAGGGTCAGGGGGCGGGCAGGGCCTCGACGCGGGAGCCGATGCGCTCGTCCAGGACTTCCTGGTCACGGTCGAGGCCCAGTTCGGCGGCGAGCCACTTGAGCTCCGCGCCGAGGGGGTCGGTGACCTCGCGGTCGAGGATCTTCCGATGGGTCTTGAAGGTGCTGCGCAGCCGGCGGGTGGCGACGCGCATCTTGTGCACGGAGTCGGGCAGGTCGCGGCGGACGGCGGGGTCGAGGCGGACGATCGTGGCGATCTGCTCGCGTACGTAGGCGAGGACGTGGTCGCCCGCGGTCCGCGGCGCGTTCTCCGCCGGCTCCTCGCCGTCCCGTCGGGGGGTCGTCTCCGCCAGCGCCCGGGCGAGCTTCGAGGAGGATGCGGCGGGGCGCACCCCGGCCTTGCGGAGCCGCTTCTCGACCGCGTCCAGGACGGCCGGGTCGCCGTCGTCGGCGAGCTCGACCTCGATCTCGGTCCAGGCGGCGCTGGTGCCGCTCCCCTCCCCGCGAGCCGCTCCGCGAGCACCGTGTCGACGCTGACCTCGGCGAGGAGCGTGCCGTCGTCGGCCAGCAGATGGTGGACGTCCCGCGAGGAGAGCAGCCGGACGACGGGGGCGATCTCCGCCTGCCGGACCCGGGAGCGCAGGAGGCCGGCCAGCGAGGGCGGCAGGGTGTCGGAGAGCGGTTCGTGGATCTCGTCCCGGACACCGAGCGCGACGGGGAACTTCACGTGCCAGCCCTCGTCGTCCCCACCGGTCCTGCGGCGCAGGGTGAGGGAGTCGGCCGCCAGGCGGAGGCCGGCGGTGTCCCAGTAGACGGCGTCGAGCTCGGTCCGGCCGCGCGGAGCGACCCGGCCGACCCCGGCCGCCCGCGTCAGGTCGGGCAGCCGGGTGTCTTCGGTGGCTTCGTACTTCCGCTCGATCTCGCGTTTGGTGTCCGCCATGTACGGACACCTACCCGCGACCGGCCGGGTTCAGGCGGACATCGGCCTTTGCACCCTGATGGACTGGAGCAGGCCGACCGCCACCCAGACGGCGAACATCGAGGACCCTCCGTAGGAGACGAAGGGCAGCGGCAGTCCGGCCACCGGCATGATGCCGAGCGTCATGCCGATGTTCTCGAAGGACTGGAAGGCGAACCAGGCGATGATCCCGGCGGCGACGACCGTGCCGTACAGCTCGGTGGTCTCGCGGGCGATCCGGCAGGCGCGCCACAGGACGACGCCCAGGAGCACGATGATCAGTCCCGCGCCGAGGAAGCCCAGCTCCTCGCCGGCCACGGTGAAGACGAAGTCGGTCTGCTGCTCGGGCACGAACTGACCGGTGGTCTGGGTGCCTTCGAAGAGTCCCGTGCCGGTGAGTCCGCCGGAGCCGATCGCGATGCGGGCCTGGTTGGTGTTGTAGCCGACGCCCGCCGGGTCGAGCGCGGGGTTGGCGAAGGCGGCGAACCGGGCGATCTGGTAGTCGTCGAGCAGACCGAGCTGCCAGACGGCGACGGCCCCGCCCGCGCCCGCGCCGATGAGGCCGAGGACCCAGCGGTTGGAGGCGCCGGAGGCCAGCAGGACGCCGAGGACGATGACGGCCATGACCATCACCGAGCCGAGGTCCGGCATCAGCATGACGATGGCCATCGGGACCGCCGCGAGGCCCAGCGCCTTGGCGACGGTGCGGTGGTCGGGGTGGGCCTGGTCGCCCGCGTCGACGCGGGCGGCCAGCAGCATCGCCATCACGAGAATGATGGTGATCTTGGTGAACTCCGAGGGCTGGATCGAGAAGCCCGCGGGCAGCTTGATCCAGGCGTGCGCGCCGTTGACCGTGGTACCGAGCGGGGTGAGGACCGCGAGGACCAGCAGCACCGAGATGCCGTAGAGGATCGGCACGGCCCCGCGCAGGGTGCGGTGGCCGAGCCAGATCGTGCCGATCATCAGGGCGAGGCCGATGCCGGTGTTGAGGGCGTGCCGCAGGAGGAAGAAGTACGGGTCGCCCTGGGTGAGGTGGTCGCGGTTGCGGGTCGCCGACCATACGAGGAGGGAGCCGAGCAACGAGAGCGCGAGCGCGGCCCCGAGCAGCGGCCAGTCCAGCCGCCGTACCAGGGAGTCGCGGGCCGTCAGCTTGGCCCAGGAGCCCTGGTCGGGGGTGTACCGGGAGACGGAGAATCCACCTGCCATCACGGCTGCCTCCCCGTGGACGCGGGCGATCCGGTGAGTCCGGGCTGGCCTCCGGGCGGCAGGGGCAACTGGGGTTCCTGTCCTCCCGGCTGCTCCTCGGGCGTGACCGGGGTCGGGTCGTAGGGCTTGACCTTCGGCGCGGGGATCGAGCCGTCGGGCTGGACCTTCGGCAGCGCCTTCTGGGGCTCGGGCAGCAGGGCCCGCTTCAGGTCCTGGTTGCCGGCGGAGTCCAGGCCGTAGAGCGCGTCGTAGATCTTGCGGACGGCGGGCCCGGAGGAGCCGGAGCCGGTGCCGCCCTGGGAGATCGTCATGACGATGGTGTAGTCGTCGGTGTAGGTCGCGAACCAGCCGGTGGTCTGCTTGCCGTACACCTGGGCGGTACCGGTCTTGGCACGCATCGGGATCTTGTCCTGCGGCCAGCCGCCGAACCGCCAGGCGGCGGTGCCGCCCGGCTCGACCACCGAACGCAGGCCCTTGTCGAGGTCCTTGATGGTCTGGGCGTTGACCGGGAGCTTCCCGCTGACCTTCGGCTTGATCTCCTGGACACTCTTGCCGTCGGGGCTGATCACGGCCTTGCCGACGGTGGGCTCGTGGAGGGTGCCGCCGTTGCTGATGGCGGCGTAGGCGGTGGCCATCTGGATGGGCGTGACAAGGACGTCGCCCTGGCCGATCGAGTAGTTGATGCTGTCGTAGGCCTTGAGCTGGTTGCCTTCGAGGCAGCTCTCGTACGCGATCTGCTGGACGTAGGTGCCGCCCTTCTTGCCCTCCTTGCACCAGGCGTCCTTGTTGGCCTTCCAGAAGTCCTGCTTCCACTGGCGGTCCGGAATGCGGCCCTTGACCTCGTTGGGCAGGTCGACGCCGGTCTCGGAGCCGAGCCCGAAATCACGGGCGGTGCGGTAGAACCAGTCCTTGGCGTCCTTCTTCGGCTTTATGCCGCCGTCCTTCGCCCACTGCTCGTGGCCCAGACGGTAGAAGACGGTGTTGCAGGAGTACTTGAGCGCGTCGCCGAGGGTGATGGGTCCGTGGCCCTGGGACTCGAAGTTCGCGAAGGTCTGGTTACCCAGGCTGTAGGAGCTGCTGCACTGGTAGAGGTCGTTGAAGTCGTGACCGGCGCGTACGGCGGCGCTGGCCGAGACCACCTTGAAGATCGAGCCGGCCGGGGCCTGGCCCTGGATGCCCCGGTTGAGCAGCGGGTAGTTGGACTTCTTGCTGGTGAGCTTGGCGTACTGCTTGCCGGAGATGCCGCCGACCCAGTCGTTGGGGTCGTAGTCGGGCTGGGAGGCCATCGACACGATGCGTCCGGTCTTCGACTCCATGACGACGACGGCGCCGGAGTCGGCCTCGTACTTCCGGCCGGTGATCTTGTCGGTCTCGCCGCGGACGGTCTTCATGGCCTGGGCGAGCTCGTACTCGGCGACCGCCTGGACGCGGGCGTCGAGGCTGGTGACGAGGGTGGAGCCGGACACCGCCGGGTCGTTCTCCGCCTCGCCCATGACGCGGCCGAGGTTGTCGACCTCGTAGCGGGTGACGCCCGCCTTGCCGCGCAGCTCCTTGTCGTAGGTGCGCTCGATCCCGGACCGGCCGACCTGGTCGGAGCGCAGGTAGGGCGACGGGCCGTCCTGCGCCTTCTGGATCTCGTCGTCGGTGACGGGCGACAGATAGCCGAGCACCTGCGCGGTCCGCGCCTTGCCGGGGGCGGCGTAGCGGCGTACGGCGGTGGGTTCGGCGGTGATGCCGGGGAAGTCCTCGGCGCGCTCGCGGATCTGGAGGGCCTGCTGGGTGGTGGCCTCGTCGGTGACCGGGATCGGCTGGTAGGGCGATCCGTTCCAGCAGGGCTGGGGGTCTTGGAGTCGCAGAGGCGGACCTTGTCCCGGACGTCCTGGACCTTCATGTCGAGGACGTCGGCGAGACGGGTGAGGACGCCGACACCGTCGTCCTTCATCTTCAGCAGCTCGGTGCGGCTGGCGGACACGACGAGACGGGTCTCGTTGTCGGCGAGCGGCACGCCGCGGGCGTCGAGAATCGAGCCCCGCACGGCGGGCTGGACTACCTGCTGCACCCCGTTGCCCGCGGCTTCGGCGGTGTACTCGTCGCCATTGCGGATCTGGAGGTACCAGAGGCGTCCGCCGAGGGTCAGCAGCAGCGAGAAGACGAGGACCTGGATGACGATGAGCCGGATCTGGACCCGCTGGGTCCGCCCGGTCTCGGGAATATTGCTCACGCGGTGCCCCCGGTCGTGGTCCGGCTGGGGGTACGGGTGCCGCCCCCCGGGAAAAGCTGCCTCACAGGCGCTTGACCCCCTTGATCCTGCCCGCGCGGGAGGCCCGGTTGCGGGCCGCCTTGGCCCGCAGGCCGCCGCGCTGGTTGCCGATCCGCAGACCGGTGCCCGAGGCGAGCCAGCCGGCCGCGACGTCGTTGCCCCCGGAGGAGGCCTCGGCGAGCGGGTCGTTCTCGGTGCGTCTGGCCAGCGCCATGATGAGCGGCACCGTGAAGGGCGCCAGCAGCAGATCGTAGACCGCAGCGGTGAACAGCAGGCTGCCGAGGCCGACATGGCGGGCCGCGGTGTCGCCGACGAGCGCGCCGACGCCCGCGTACAGCAGGGTCGAACCGATCGCGGCGGCGACGACCACAGCCATCGGGGCGAAGGCCGACTTCAGCTGCCCGTTCTCCGGACGGATCATGCCCGCGAGGTAGCCGATGACGCAGAGCACCAGGGCGTAGCGTCCGGCGGCGTGGTCGGCGGGCGGCGCGAGGTCCGCGAGGAGGCCCGCGCCGAAGCCGATGAGGGAGCCGCTGACCGGGCCGTACACGAAGGCGAGTCCGAGGACGGTGAGGAGCAGCAGGTCCGGGACGGCGCCGGGGAGCTGGAGACGGGCGAGGACGGAGACCTGGATGACCAGGGCGACCACGACCAGGGCCGTGGAGAGCAGGGTCCGGTTGATGCGCATGGGGATCAGCCCTGCTCCTGGCCGTCGGCCGCGTTGTCGGGTTGCTGGGCGTTGCCCTGCTGGTTGCCTGCCGCGTCACCGGCGTCGCCGCCGCCCGGCTTCTCGTTGATGTTGCCGACGACCTTGCCGGAGCCGTCCACCAGGTCGCCGTTGGGCTGGACCGTGACGGTGACCGTGGGGGTCGGCTTCGGCTTCGTCTTGACGGGCTGCTTGGGCAGGACCGTGTCGCGCGGGTCCTGGCGGGGGCCTGGACGACGACGCCGACGATGTCGAGCTTGGTGAACCCGACGTACGGCTTCACATAGACCGTGCGGGTCAGTGCGCCGCCGGAGGGGTCGACGCGGACGACCTCGCCGACCGGGACGCCGGGCACGAAGGGCTTGTCCTTGCTGGAGCCGAAGGTGACCAGCCGGTCGCCGGCCTCCACCTTGGCCTTGCCGTTGAGGAACTGCACCGACAGCGGGCGCGAGCCCTGGCCGGTGGCGAAGCCGAGTTCGTCGGTCTTCTCCATCCGGGTGCCGACGGTGAAGTCGGGGTCGTTGGCGAGCAGGACCGTCGCGGTGCTCGGGCCGACGGTGGTGACCCGGCCGACCAGCCCTTCCCCGTTGAGGACGGTCATGTCGCGGCGGATGCCGTCATCGGAGCCGGCGTCGATGGTGACCGTCCAGGAGAAGCCCTGGGCCGCTCCTATGGCGATGACCTCGGCGCCCTTGATGCCGTACTGTCCGGCGCCCGCGTTCTTCAGCATGGCGTCGAGCTGACGGACCCGGCTGTTGGTGCGGTCGTCGCTGCCGAGCTTGGCCTTCAGCGCCGCGTTCTCCTTCTCCAGGGTGGAGATCCGGTCGTGCCGGTTGCCGGAGTCCCTGACCGCCCCTATGGCGTTGCCCACCGGGTCGACCGCGGCCGCGACGCCGTTCTCGACCGGTCCGAAGACGGTGGCCGCGGCCTGCCGCGCGCCGTCGACCGGTGACCCCTCGCCGCCTCGGATATCCACCGTGATCAGGGCGAATGCGATGGCGATCAAGAGCACCAGGAGCAGCCGGCTCTCTCGTGTGTCCCTCACGTGCGGCGGCCGTGCCTTCCTCGTCGGAATATTCGTGCCTGTATACGTCTCCGTACGGGGTACCGGTCGGGTGTGGCCCCGCTCCAGTACGCGTACAGCAACGATCTATATCAACGATCCGGCGACCGGAGCGGGTGCGTCCGCTCGCCGGATCGGGTGTGTCCCGGGGAATCCGCGCTCCGTCTAGCGACGGGGCTGGGCGTCCAGCACCTGCTGGAGCGCCTCGAACTCCTCGACGCACTTGCCGGAGCCGAGCGCCACCGAGTCCAGCGGGTCCTCGGCGATGTGGATCGGCATGCCCGTCTCGTGGCGCAGCCGTTCGTCCAGACCGCGCAGCAGCGCGCCGCCGCCGGTGAGGACGATGCCGCGGTCCATGACGTCGCCGGACAGCTCGGGCGGGCACTTGTCGAGCGTCGTCTTCACGGCGTCGACGATGGCGTTGACCGGTTCCTCGATGGCCTTGCGGACCTCGGCGGCCGAGATGACGACCGTCTTGGGGAGGCCGGAGACCAGGTCGCGACCGCGGATCTCGGTGTGCTCGTCCTTGTCCAGGTCGTACGCCGAACCGATGGTGATCTTGATCTGTTCGGCGGTCCGCTCACCGAGGAGGAGCGAGTACTCCTTCTTGATGTGCTGGATGATCGCGTTGTCCAGTTCGTCACCGGCGGTCCGGATCGACTGGGCAGTGACGATTCCGCCGAGCGAGATCACGGCGACCTCGGTGGTGCCGCCGCCGATGTCCACGACCATGTTGCCGGTGGCCTCGTGGACCGGCAGCCCGGAGCCGATGGCCGCGGCCATGGGCTCCTCGATGATGTGCACCTGGCGCGCGCCGGCCTGCGTGGACGCCTCGATGACGGCGCGGCGCTCGACCCCGGTGATACCGGAGGGCACGCAGACGACGACCCGGGGACGCGCCAGGTAGCGACGCTTGTGGATCTTGAGGATGAAGTAGCGGAGCATCCGCTCGGTGATCTCGAAGTCGGCGATCACGCCGTCCTTCAGCGGCCGCACGGCAACGATGTTGCCCGGCGTGCGCCCGATCATCTTCTTGGCCTCGGAGCCGACCGCCAGAATTCCGCCGGTGTTGGTGTTGATGGCCACGACGGACGGCTCGTTCAGAACGATGCCGCGCCCCCTGACGTACACCAGCGTGTTGGCAGTCCCGAGGTCGATAGCCATGTCACGGCCGATGAACGACATTGAGTTCCCCTTGTTCCCCATGAGGATGCGTCGGGCCTTCCCAGGTAGCGAAGATGGCTTGTTCTGGTAGGCGAGGTTGGCGCTGCGGGCGTGGAAGCTTCCATCGTAGTGCCGTATGCACGGACACAGCGCGAGGGTCCTTCGCCATTGTGAGCGGAACGGGTGGCCGTTCTACCCAAGGTGACGTTACGTCGGAGGGATGCGTTCCCGCGATCCCAAACCCTATGCCGAAGGGCGACCGAATTACTTCGGTCGCCCCTCGCCTACAGCGCTGTTTGGCCGATCGGGTCAGGAAAGTCCCGGAAAGAAAAGCTTCAGTTCTCGCTCTGCGGACTCCTCCGAGTCCGAGGCGTGGATGAGGTTCTCCCGGGTGATCGTGCCGAAGTCACCACGGATGGACCCGGGCGCGGCGGCGATCGGGTCGGTGGGGCCGGCCAGGGCGCGGACGCCCTCGATGACCCGCTCGCCTTCGGCCACCAGGGCGACGACGGGGCCGGAGGCCATGAACTCCATGAGCGGCTCGTAGAACGGGCGGCCCTTGTGCTCGCCGTAGTGCTGCTCCAGCGTCTCGTGGTCCAGGGTGCGCAGCTCCAGGGCGGTGATCCGCCAGTTCGCCTTGCGCTCGATGCGGCCGACGATCTCGCCGATCAGGCCACGGCGGACAGCGTCGGGCTTGAGCAGGACGAGAGTGCGCTGAGTCATGTACGGCTCCTTGCAAGGCCAGGCATACGGGTGCGGTGAGGCGAGATTACAGGGGTACGGGAACGGATCCACGCCCGGGTTCACCCGGAGTCACCTTCGGCCCCCGGATCCGCCGGAACCCGCGGCGGCGACGGGCGTGTCGGCCGCCGCCGGAGGTGCTCAGGCCGTGGCCTCTTCGGCTTCCTGCTGGGCGGCCCAGCGCGCCTTGGCCTCGTCGATCTTGCGGCCGTAGTGGATCGAGGCCCACCACAGTCCGCCGAAGGCCAGCCCCAGGATGAACATCATCGGGACCACGAACCCGCTGAGGACCAGCGCGACCTGGAGCGCCCAGCCGAGCTGGATGCCGCCGGGCCGGGTGATCATTCCGCACAGCAGCACGGACAGGGCCATGCCGATGCCGCACACCGTCCAGACCACGGCCATGGAGGCGTCGTCTAGCTTCATCGCGACCAGGCCGGCGAAGCCGATCACGAAGAACTCACCGATCAGCGTCGAGGCGCAGAGCGTCCGCATCCCTCTCTCAGCCCCTTCCCAGCAGCAGCCGGGCTTCGCCGACCGTGATCACGGATCCGGTCACCAGCACCCCGGCGCCCGCGTACTCGTCCTCCTCCTCGGCCAGCGTGATCGCCGCCTCCAGGGCGTCGTCGAGGCGCGGCTCGACCTGGACCCGGTCGTCGCCGAAGACCTCGACGGCGATCGCGGCCAGCGCGTCCGCGTCCATCGCGCGCGGGGTGGAGTTCTGTGTGACGACGATCTCGGCGAAGATCGGCTCGAAGGCCTCCAGGAGCCCCCGGACGTCCTTGTCGTCGCTCGTGCCGACCACGCCGATCAGCCGGGAGAAGCTGAAGGCCTCGGAGATGCCGTCCGCCGCCGCCTTGGCGCCCGCGGGGTTGTGCGCGGCGTCCAGGACGACCGTCGGGCTGGAGCGCACGACCTCCAGGCGGCCCGGGGAGAGCACCGAGGCGAACGCCTTGCGGATGGCGTCGATGTCGAGGGAGCGGGCCTGCTCGGCGCCGATGCCGAAGAACGCCTCGACGGCGGCGAGCGCGACGGCCGCGTTGTGCGCCTGGTGGGCGCCGTACAGCGGAAGGAAGATCTCCTCGTACTCCCCGCCGAGGCCCCGCAGGGTGACGAGCTGGCCGCCGACCGCGATCTCGCGCGAGGTGACGCCGAACTCCATGCCCTCTCGGGCCACGGTGGCGTCCACCTCGACGGCCTTCTTCAGCATCACCTGCGCGGCGTCCACCGGCTGCTGCGCCAGGATGACCGTCGCGCCCTCCTTGATGATCCCGGACTTCTCGCCGGCGATCTCGGCGGGCGTGGTGCCGAGCCGGTCCGTGTGGTCCAGCGAGATCGGGGTGACGACGGCGACCGTGGAGTCGATGACGTTCGTGGCGTCCCAGGTGCCGCCCATACCGACCTCGACGACCGCGACATCGACGGGGGCGTCGGCGAAGGCGGCGTACGCCATGCCGGTGAGGACCTCGAAGAAGGAGAGCCGGTAGGGCTGCTGGGCGTCGACCATCTCGACGTACGGCTTGATGTCCTCGTACGTCTCGATGAACCGCTCGGCCGCGATCGGGGAGCCGTCGAGGCTGATCCGCTCGGTGATCGACTGGACGTGCGGGGAGGTGTAGCGGCCGGTGCGCAGCTCGAAGGCGTTGAGCAGGGCCTCGATCATGCGGGCCGTGGAGGTCTTGCCGTTGGTGCCCGTGATGTGGATCGAGGGGTAGGCGCGCTGCGGCTCGCCGAGGACGTCCATCAGGGCGGCGATGCGCGTGACGGACGGCTCCAGCTTGGTCTCGCCCCAGCGTCCGGCGAGCTCCTGCTCCACCGCGCGGAGCGCCTTGTCGGTCTCGGGGTCGGCCGGGCGGGCGGGGACCGCTTCGCCCTGCGGCTGGCCGGAGTGGGCGCGCAGGGTGCGGCTCCCGGCCTCGATCACCGCCAGGTCGGGGTCGCGCTGGGTCGCCTCGTCGACGATCTCCTCGAAGGTGTCGTCGGGATCGGACGCGTCGTGCCGGTCTGGGCGGGGCTCACTCACGGGCCCCAGTCTACGGATGGGCGCCGACATCGCGCGCAGCGCCCGGCGGACTGCCCCGGCGGCGGTACGGCGAAGCCCCCGCGTCCCGGTCGGTCGGGTGCGCGGGGGCTTCGCCGTGCAGCGGATCAGCTCTGCGGGAGGCCCGCCAGCTGGGCGCCGATGCGCTCGATGTCGGCCTCGGCCTTGGCGAGCCGGCCGCGGATCTTGTCGACCACGTTGTCCGGGGCCTTGGCCAGGAAGGCCTCGTTGCCGAGCTTGCCGGTGGCCTGGGCCTTCTCCTTCTGCGCGGCCTCCAGGTCCTTGGTGAGGCGCTTGCGCTCGGCCGCCACGTCGATCGTGCCGGACAGGTCCAGGGCGACGGTGGCCCCGGCGACCGGGAGGGACGCGGTGGCGTGGAAGCCGTCGCCGGCGGGCTGGAGCCGCAGGAGCTGGCGCATGGCCGCCTCGTGCGGGGCGAGCGCCGTGCCGGTCAGGGTCAGTTCGGCCGGGACCTTCTGGCCGGGCTGGAGGCCCTGGTCGTTGCGGAAGCGGCGGACCTCGGTGACGACCTGCTGGACCAGCTCGATCTCCTTCTCGGCCGCGTCGTCGCGGAAGCCGGAGTCGGCCGGCCACTCGGCGATGACGATCGACTCGCGCCCGGTGAGCGCGGTCCACAGCGCCTCCGTGACGAACGGGACGATCGGGTGCAGCAGCCGCAGCATCACGTCGAGGACCTCGCCGAGGACCCGGCCCGAGACCTCGGCCGGGCGGCCGCCCGCGAAGAACGTGGTCTTGGAGAGCTCGACGTACCAGTCGAAGACCTCGTCCCAGGCGAAGTGGCGCAGCGCCTCGCTGATCTTGGCGAACTGGAAGTCGTCGTAGAACGCGTCGACGTCCGCGACGGTCTTGTTGAGGCGCGACAGGATCCAGCGGTCGGTGACCGACATCTCCTCGGCCGAGGGCAGCTCGCCCTCGATCGTGGCGCCGTTCATCAGGGCGAAGCGGGTGGCGTTCCAGATCTTGTTGGAGAACTTCGCCGAGCCCTGGACCCAGTCCTCTCCGATCGGGACGTCGGTGCCCGGGTTGGCGCCGCGCGCGAGGGTGAAGCGCAGGGCGTCGGAGCCGTACTTGTCCATCCAGTCCAGCGGGTTGACGACGTTCCCGAAGGACTTCGACATCTTCTTGCCGTGCTCGTCGCGGACCATGCCGTGCAGGACGATGGTGCCGAACGGCGGGACGCCGTCGTTGACGTACAGGCCGAACATCATCATCCGGGCGACCCAGAAGAAGAGGATGTCGTAGCCGGTGACCAGGACGGAGTTCGGGTAGAACTTCGCGAGGCTGTCGGTGCGTTCGGGCCAGCCGAGCGTGGAGAAGGGCCACAGGCCGGAGGAGAACCAGGTGTCCAGGACGTCGTTGTCCTGGGTCCAGCCCTCGCCGGTGGGCGCCTCGTCGTCCGGTCCGACGCAGACGACCTCGCCGTTCGGGCCGTACCAGACGGGGATGCGGTGGCCCCACCAGAGCTGGCGCGAGATGCACCAGTCGTGGAGGTTGTCGACCCAGTCGAAGTACCGCTTCTCCATCTCCTGCGGGTGGATCTTGACCTTGCCGTCGCGGACCGCGTCACCGGCGGCCTCGGCGAGCGGGGCGACCTTGACCCACCACTGGAGCGAGAGGCGCGGCTCGATGGTGGTCTTGCAGCGCGAGCAGTGCCCGACGGCGTGGACGTAGGGGCGCTTCTCGGCGACGATCCGGCCCTCGGCGCGCAGGGCGGCGACGATCGCGGAGCGGGCCTCCAGCCGGTCCAGGCCCTCGAAGGGGCCGGGGACGGTGATGACCGCGCGCTCGTCGAGGACGGTGATGAACGGCAGGTCGTGACGGTTGCCGATCTCGAAGTCGTTCGGGTCGTGGGCGGGGGTCACCTTGACCGCGCCGGTGCCGAACTCCGGGTCGACGTGGTGGTCGGCGACGACGGGGATGGTGCGGTCCGTCAGCGGCAGCTTGATCTGCTTGCCGATCAGGTGCCGGTAGCGCTCGTCGTCCGGGTGGACGGCGACGGCGGTGTCGCCGAGCATCGTCTCGGCGCGGGTGGTGGCGACGACGATGGTCTCGTCACCCTCCCCGTACGTCATGGAGACGAGCTCGCCGTCGTCCTCCTGGTACTCGACCTCGATGTCGGAGATCGCGGTGAGACAGCGGGGGCACCAGTTGATGATGCGTTCGGCGCGGTAGATCAGCCCGTCGTCGTACATCTGCTTGAAGACGGTCTGGACGGCCTTGGACAGGCCCTCGTCCATGGTGAAGCGCTCACGGGACCAGGCGACGCCTTCGCCCAGGCGGCGCATCTGGCCGGAGATCTGGCCGCCGGACTCGTTCTTCCACTGCCAGACGCGCTCGACGAAGGCCTCCCGGCCCAGGTCGTGGCGGGACTTGCCCTCCTTGCCGAGCTCGCGCTCGACGACGTTCTGGGTGGCGATACCGGCGTGGTCCATGCCCGGCTGGTACAGCGCCTCGAAGCCCTGCATCCGCTTCCGGCGGACGAGGGCGTCGATCAGGGTGTGCTCGAAGGCGTGCCCCAGGTGGAGGGAGCCGGTGACGTTCGGCGGCGGGATGACGATGCTGTAGGGCGGCTTGTCGCTGTGCTCGTCCGCTTCGAAGTAACCACGCTCTACCCAGCGCTCGTACAGCTTCCCCTCTACATCGGCCGGCGCGTACGTGGTCGGCAGTTCGGGGTTGCTGGCTGGCTGCTGCGATGAGTTCTCGGTCACGGGAGACAGTTTAGGGCCGTCACAGGTCTGCACTGAAACGGATTGGTTCAGTAACGGTGTCCGGGCCGATCCCCCGTGTCAGGGCGGCTTCCGTCAGGATGTTCGCAACGCATAAGGATTCTTGAGGGGACACCGCAATGAGCTACAACCAGCCGGGCCCGTACGGCGGGCAGCCGCCGCAGGGCCAGCCCGGACCGTACGGACAGCAGCCGGGCCCGTACGGCGCCCCGCCGCCGCAGGGCCAGCCCGGCTACGGCTACCCGCAGCAGGCCCCGCAGGGCGTCCCCTCGCAGCAGCCGAACCCGTACGGGCAGCCTCCGGCGCCGCAGCAGGGTTACGGCTACCCGCAGGCGCAGCAGCCCGGCCCGTACGGGCAGCAGCCGCCCCAGCCGCCGTACGGCGGGCAGCCCCTGTACGGCCAGCAGCCGCCGCAGCCCAAGAAGAAGACCGGGCTGATCATCGCCGTCGCCGTGGTGGCCCTGGCGGTCATCGCGGGCGGGGTGTACTTCCTCACCGGCGACCGGGCCAGCAACTCGGACGTCTCCGAGGCGACCAAGGGCTACAAGATCACGCCCCCGGACGCGGTCGACGACTACAAGCGGGACACCACGAAGCCGGTGCTCAGCGCACCGCTGACCGGGACGAAGAAGACGGACGTCGAGGCGCTGGGTATCAAGAACCCGAGCGCGGCCAAGGCCGACTACTCGGTGGGTACCGCGGCCGCCGCCACCAAGGTGCTCAACTTCGAGGGCTTCTGGGGCGAGATCGCCGATCCGGCCAAGGTGGTCAACAACGCTTTCAACGACGTCGAGAAGGACGCCAAGTCGGGCGGCGGCGAGGTCTCCATCGAACTCGTCGGTTCGGCCGAGACCGCCGAACCCGAGGGGTTCGACGGGGCGGTGATGAAGTGCCAGGACCTCAAGGTGACCAACAAGAGCGGCGACGGCTCGGTGGCCAAGGGGCCCCAGCACTTCATCCTCGCGGTCTGCGTCTGGGCCGACTACAGCACGGCCGGCATCACGACGACCGCGGACAAGGCGCTGGCACTCGCCGGTCAGGGTGTGCCCAAGGACCAGGCCGCCGCCCTCACCGCCAAGCTCTACAACACCGCCCGCACCAAGGTCTGACCGCTCGACGCCGAAGGGGCGCCCGCCGGTTCATCCGGTGGGCGCCCCTTCGGCGTAGGACAAGTCCGCTGCGGCTAGGCCGACTTCTCGTGGCGGCCGCCGTCGTTCTTGCCGATCGTGCGCGGCTCGCGCGGGACCAGCGTGGGGTTGACGTTGTCGCGGACGACGTCGGGCGTGATGACGACGCGGGCGACGTCCTTGCGGGACGGGACCTCGTACATCACGGACTGGAGGACTTCCTCCATGATCGCCCGCAGACCGCGCGCGCCGGTCTGGCGCAGGATCGCCTGGTCGGCGATGGCCTCCAGCGCCTCGCGCTCGAAGTCCAGCTCCACACCGTCGAGTTCGAAGAGGCGCTGGTACTGCTTGACCAGGGCGTTGCGCGGCTCGATGAGGATCTGGAGCAGGGCCTCGCGGTCCAGGTTGTGGACCGAGGTCAGCACGGGGAGACGGCCGATGAACTCTGGGATCATCCCGAACTTCACCAGGTCCTCCGGCATGACCTCCTGGAACTGGTCGCTCGCCTGGATCTCCAGCTTGGAGCGGATCGTGGCGCCGAAGCCGATGCCCTTGGCGCCGGCCCGGGACTCGATGATCTTCTCCAGGCCGGAGAACGCGCCGCCCACGATGAACAGCACGTTCGTCGTGTCGATCTGGATGAACTCCTGGTGGGGGTGCTTGCGTCCGCCCTGCGGCGGGACGGAGGCGGTGGTGCCCTCCAGGATCTTCAGCAGGGCCTGCTGCACGCCCTCGCCGGAGACATCGCGGGTGATCGAGGGGTTCTCGCTCTTGCGGGCGACCTTGTCGATCTCGTCGATGTAGATGATCCCGGTCTCGGCCTTCTTGACGTCGTAGTCGGCCGCCTGGATCAGCTTGAGCAGGATGTTCTCGACGTCCTCGCCGACATAGCCGGCCTCCGTCAGCGCCGTCGCGTCCGCGATGGCGAACGGGACGTTGAGCATCCGGGCCAGCGTCTGGGCGAGAAGCGTCTTACCGGAACCCGTGGGGCCCAGCAGGAGGATGTTCGACTTGGCGAGCTCGATCGCGTCCTCACGACCGGCGCCGCCGCCGTTCTCCCCGGCCTGGACCCGCTTGTAGTGGTTGTACACCGCGACCGAGAGGGCCTTCTTCGCGGGCTCCTGCCCGACGACGTACCCCTCCAGGAACTCGTAGATCTCGCGGGGCTTGGGAAGCTCTTCCCACCGCACCTCGCTCGTCTCCGCGAGCTCCTCCTCGATGATCTCGTTGCAGAGATCGATGCACTCGTCGCAGATGTACACACCGGGTCCCGCGATGAGCTTCTTCACCTGCTTCTGGCTCTTTCCGCAGAACGAGCACTTGAGCAGGTCGCCGCCATCACCGATGCGTGCCACGAGGTGCTTCCCCTTCGCCTGGGACGCCGCCTGGTTCAGCGGCTCCTGGTGCCTCTATCCGACGGTACCTTGCCTGGGCCCCCGTTCGGGCCCCCTTGGCACGGTTCACACGGCCGTGGTCGTGCAAACGGAATGTGCCAAGGGGAAAGACCGACGTCAGAGCGATGCGCCCGCGGTGGTCTTGCGGGTGGAAACGATCTGGTCGACCAGACCGTAGGCCAGGGCGTCCTCGGCCGTGAGGATCTTGTCGCGCTCGATGTCCTCGCTGATCTTCTCCAGCGGGGTCGTCGAGTGCCGGGCCAGCATCTCCTCCAGCTGCGTACGCATCCGGAGGATCTCGTTGGCCGCGATCTCCAGGTCGGAGAGCTGCTCGCGGCCCGTCTGCGAGGACGGCTGGTGGATGAGGACCCGGGCGTGCGGGAGCGCCATGCGCTTGCCCGGGGTGCCGGCGGCGAGCAGGACGGCGGCGGCGGAGGCCGCCTGGCCCATGCAGACCGTCTGGATGTCCGGCTTCACGAACTGCATCGTGTCGTAGATCGCGGTGAGCGCGGTGAACGAGCCGCCGGGGCTGTTGATGTAGATCGAGATGTCGCGGTCGGGGTCCATCGACTCCAGGCACAGCAGCTGTGCCATGACGTCGTTGGCCGAGGCGTCGTCGATCTGGACGCCGAGGAAGATCACGCGCTCCTCGAAGAGCTTCGCGTACGGGTCGTACTCGCGCACACCCTGCGAGGTGCGCTCCACGAAGCGCGGGACGACGTAGCGGTTGTCCACCTGCGGGCCGGTGTAGAGGCCGCTCGCGGAGGCGCCGGAGAAGTTGTTCATGTGGGTGTTCACCATCCTGGTGGCGTTCTGGGGCTGGAGGTCTCGGCGTACGAGATGAGGGTGCGGGAGTGGTGCCGACGGTCCGGTGGGGACCGGATCAGGCACCGGTGCCGCCGCCGCCCGGGATGCCCGACGCGAACGTGATGATCTCGTCGATGAGGCCGTAGTCCTTGGCCTCCTCCGCCGTGTACCAGCGGTCGCGGTCGCCGTCGCGGATGATCGTCTCGACGGTCTGGCCGGAGTGGTGGGCGGTGATCTCCGCCATCCGCGTCTTGGTGCGGAGCAGGTACTCGGCCTGGATCTTGATGTCCGAGGCCGTGCCGCCGATACCGGCCGAACCCTGGTGCATGAGGATGTCGGTGTTCGGGAGCGCGAAGCGCTTGCCCGAGGCGCCGCCAGTGAGCAGGAACTGGCCCATGGAGGCGGCCATGCCCATGCCGATGGTGACGACGTCGTTGGGGATGTACTGCATGGTGTCGTAGACCGCCATGCCGGCCGTCACCGAACCACCGGGGCTGTTGATGTAGAGGTAGATGTCCTTGTCCGGGTCGGCGGCAAGGAGGAGAAGCTGTGCGGTGATCTTGTTGGCGATGTCATCGTCGACCTGCTGACCGAGGAAGATGATGCGCTCGCCGAGCAGTCGGCTGTAGACCTGGTCGCCGAGGCCACCACCGAGGGACGGCTCACCGGCGGCGTAGGGCATCAGATTCGTCACGTATCCACCTGCTCGTCTCTGACGGCTCCGGCCGTCTCAGCGTCTTCGTACCGGGGGTGGAGCCACTGCTCCACCCTTCCTCTTCATGGACCCTAACGCGCAGGTGGGACAACGCCATCCCGCTTCCGCAACTGTTCGCTGGGAGCGCAAGGTCCGCAGTGCGCACAAGGGTTCCGGGGGCGCGCGGCGATCCGGCGCGCTACGCCGACGGGCCCCGAACACAGAATGCGTTCGGGGCCCGTCGTGACGGTCAGCGCGGGGCTGTCACGGGTCGGAGCGAGGCTCAGGCCTCGTTCTTCTCCTCGGCCTTGTCGTCCGCCTTGTCCTCGGTGGCGGCCTCGGCCGTCTCCGTGGCCTCGGCGGCCTCGTCCTCGTCCTCGAGGTCGACGACCTCACCGTTGGTGTCGACGACCTTGGCGGCCTCGACGACGACGGCGAGCGCCTTGCCGCGGGCGACCTCGCCGACGAGCATCGGCACCTGGCCGCCCTCGACGACGGCCTGGGCGAACTGGTCGGGGCTCATGCCGGAGGAGGCGGCACGCCGCATGAGGTGCTCGGTGAGCTCCTCCTGGTTGACGTTCAGCTTCTCCTTGTTGACGAGCTCGTCCAGGATGAACTGGGTCTTGATGCCCTTGATGGCCTGCTCGGAGGTCTCGTTCTCGAACTCCTCCAGGGTCTTGCCCTGGATCTCGAGGTACTTCTCGAGGTCGAGGCCCATCTGGCCGAGCTGGTGGTGCTCCAGGTTGTGCTTGCGGGTCTGGACCTCGTCCGCGAGCAGCTTCTCCGGGATCGGGACCTCGGCGAGCTTCAGCAGCTCCTCCAGGACGCGCTCCTGGGCCTGCGTGGCCTGGTCGTACTGCTTGGTGGTCTCCAGGCGCTTGCGGCTGTCCGCCTTCAGCTCCTCCAGCGTGTCGAACTCGCTGGCCATCTGGGCGAAGTCGTCGTCCAGCTCGGGGAGCTCACGGGCGGCGACGGCGGTGACCTTGACGGTGACCTCCGCGTCCTTGCCCTCGGCGGAGCCGCCCTTGAGCTGCGAGGTGAAGGTGGCCTCGCCACCGGCCTCCAGGCCGGTCACGGCCTCGTCGATGCCGTCGAGGAGCTCGCCGGAACCGATGGTGTACGAGACACCGTCGGCCACGCCGTCCTCAAGGACCTCGCCGTCGACCTTGGCCTGCAGGTCGATCGTGACGACGTCGCCGTCGGCGGCGGCGCGCTCGACCGGGTTGGTGGAGGCGAAGCGCTCGCGCAGCTGCTCCACGGCCTTGTCGACCTCTTCGTCGGTGACCTCGAGGGCGTCGACGGTGACCTCGATGCCGGAGTAGTCCGGGATCTCGATCTCGGGGCGTACGTCAACCTCGGCGGTGAAGGCCAGCAGCTCGCCGTCCTTCAGCTCGGTGATGTCGACCTCGGGCTGGCCGAGGACGTTCAGCTCACCCTCGTTGACCGCCTCGGTGTAGAACTTCGGGAGCGCGTCGTTGACGGCCTCCTCCAGCACCGCACCGCGGCCGAACCGCTGGTCGATGACCCGGGCCGGGATCTTGCCCTTGCGGAAGCCCTTCACCGTGACCTGCTGGTTGATCTTCTTGTACGCCGCGTCGAGGCTGTCCTTGAGCTCCTCGAAGGGCACCTCGATGCTGAGCCGAACCCGGGTCGGGTTCAGGGTCTCCACGGCGCTCTTCACGGTTCGGTCTCCTTGGTGGCTGACTTCTTGGGGTTCTGCTGGGCCGCCGAGTGACGGCTTCGCGGACCGAGCCCGGTACATCAGACACACGGGCACGCATTTTGCATAGTAACGGCAAGGGGGAGGACTCCCACAATGCGATCTTGCTGGTGGTCGGGGTGGCCGGATTCGAACCGACGACCTTCCGCTCCCAAAGCGGACGCGCTACCAAGCTGCGCCACACCCCGTCGGTGCGACACGTAGGGTACATGCACGGCGACCGTGGGATCCGCCGCTTTACGGAGCGGCTCCACCGGGCCGGGACGGTCGCGGCACGCGTCCGGGCCGGCGGCCGGCACAACGGGTGTGCGGGCACCGCCGCCGACCCGCTACGATGCTCTTCGTGCCGCGGTCCACGGACCTGCGGTGCGACGCTTGCGGGCGTAGCTCAATGGTAGAGCCCTAGTCTTCCAAACTAGCTACGCGGGTTCGATTCCCGTCGCCCGCTCCACGCAGTCGAGGGCCCGGGCCGGAGAACGATTCTCCGGCCCGGGCCCTCGTGCTGTGCGCGACCGACCGCTCCGCGCTTCGGAAGCCGATCCGGGCTTCCGAAGCTGATCCGGGCTTCAGAAGCTGATCTGGTTGATGGTGTCGGCCAGCGAGTTCATGAACCTGTTGATCGACGGAGCCATGCCGGTCGACGCCAGGAAGAAGCCGAACAGCACGGCGACGATCGCGGGTCCGGGCTTGATGGAGCCGCTACGGATCATTACCACCAGGATGACCGCGAACAGCAGCACCATAGACAGTGATATAGCCACGTCTGATCACACCCTCGGTCGGTCCGCCTTGCCGGCCCGGAAGCGTGCACCACCGCGCGCCCCGTCGCCTCCATCGTGCCACCAACTCCCCCGTGGTTGCTGCCGGGTGACGGAACGGGGTGACGGGATCCCGCCATCCTTGACGGCCGGCGCCGTCGCGGCGGCGGGTGCGGGCGCGGGGCCGAGGCCGCACGGCGCCCGGGAAGCGGGCGGGAGCCGGGCCGCCGCGCCGCTCCCTGTGCGCCGGCTGTGAATACCCGGCGGCCGAATATCCGTCACCGTGATCGTTTCCGCATCCCCACACTTCATTCACAGCCAATTGACGGCGTGGATGCGACGTAATTCACTCCGGCCAACTGCTCGGCGATATGCCCCATTTAAGCGGGATCAATGGTGCCATAGCGGGCGGTGTTCGACGGTTTCACATTCGAATGGAGGGGAACACGCGATATCTCCCCGCAGTTTTACGCGAGCCAATCGACCGGTCTAAGGTGCCTTAGATGTTCCAAGCTCCGAGCGTATTTCAGAGGGCTCCGCTCCCCCGGCGACCCGGGAGTCGGAGCCCAGACACGCGCAGACGCTCACCGCCACCGCACCCCGGCCCGCCCCCGGGACCAGCGCTCCGGGTGCCGCCGCTCCGGCGCCCGCGACGGCGAAGAAGCGTGACCCCTACTTCGACAATGTGAAGTATCTGGCCATCGTCCTCGTCGCGGTGGCGCACGCCTGGGAACCCGTGATGGACGGCAGTCGGGCCACCCGGGCGCTGTACATGGTCGTGTACATGTTCCACATGCCGGCGTTCATCCTCATCTCCGGCTATTTCTCCCGGTCGTTCGACATGACGGCGCCCAAGGTGAAGCGGCTGCTCACCTCGGTCGTGGTGCCGTACCTGGTGTTCGAGACGGCCTATTCGCTCTTCAAGCGGTACGCGGACGATGCGCCCGACATGGCGATCAGCCTGGTGGACCCGTTCTTCCTGACCTGGTTCCTGATCGCCCTGTTCATCTGGCGGGTGACCACGCCGATCTGGCAGGCGATCCGCCATCCGCTTCCGGTGGCGCTCGCCATTGCCATGCTCGCCTCCGTCTCCCCCGACATCGGTGACGACCTCGATCTCCAGCGGGTGCTGCAGTTCCTGCCGTTCTTCGTGCTCGGCCTGCTGCTGAAGCCCGAGCACTTCCAGCTGGTCAGGCGGCGCGAGGTCCGGCTGCTGTCCCTGCCGCTGTTCGCCGGCGCGCTGCTCTTCGCGTACTGGGCCGCCCCGCGCATGCAGCTCGGCTGGTTCTACCGCGCCAACAGCGCCCAGGAGATGGGCGCTCCCTGGTGGTCGGGCGCGGTGATGACGCTCGCGATGTTCGGCTGCGCCCTGGTGCTGACGGTCGGCTTCCTGGCCTGGGTGCCCGGCCGGGAGCGGTGGTTCACGGTACTCGGCGCCGGCACGATCTGCGGCTATCTGCTGCACGGCTTCCTGATCAAGGGGGCCGAGTACGCGGGCCTGTTCGACCACTACACCTGGCTCTCCGACCCGGTCGGTCTGGTCGTCGTCTCGCTCGTGGCGGCGGTGGCCGTGACGCTCATGTGCGCCCCGCTGGTGGGCCGCGCGCTGAAGTGGGCCACCGAGCCGGAGATGAACTGGGCCTTCCGGAAGGTCTCCGCGCGGCGCTGAGCGCCGCGGGACCGGCGTCCCCGCCGCCGCCCTCCCCTCCGCTCGCCGCGCCACTCCCCCTGATCCACCCGCCGTCCCCGCCGCGGGTGGATCAGTGCGTTTCCGGGTTGGCTGAATTCTTTCGGTCGGAGGGCGATTCGCCGCCGCCCAGCCCCAGCAGCCCTCGCACCTGCGCATACTTCGCCGTCAGCCGGGTACGGGTCGGCTCGCCCAGGACCGCCAGGCGGGCGGGATCGGCGTTGTGGGCGAGATCCGCCTCTTTGACGAGCAGCGCGCCCGGGGTGGCCAGGATCCGCGCGGTGTACGAGGAGAGTTCCTCCCCCGGCCGCTTGGTCACCGCCAGGACCATGTCCTTCACCTCCTGCGGCAGGGGGCGGCCGCCAGCCACTCGGCGGAGAGCGCGTCGTCCTCGACCGCGTCGTGCAGCCAGGCCGCCGCGATCTGCCCGTCGTCGCCGCCGCGCACCCTTACGCCTTCGGCCACCGCCGCGAGGTGTTCCACGTACGGGCGGCCCGCCTTGTCGGTCTGCCGCGCATGCGCCTCGCGGGCGATGGCCTCCACCTCGGAGACGCTCAGATGCCGTCCAGTCATGGGCCGACTCTACGGCCGCGTCCGGGGCCGGATCCGAACCCGCCGCTCCCGCAACGGTGTTGACGGCACCCCTTGATCGGACTAAGCGGACAAACATGGGCAAGCTGACGGATCCATAGTTGCAGTGTCAATCGTTCGGTAAACTAATTACTGATGGATTCTTGATGCCCCCTTGACCCGCTCTTGACCGACCTCGAAGGACCAGGCTCATCGGACACGCAGACACCCTCCTCGCCATGGGCGGCGCCTTCCTGGCCGCTGCCGTCCTCGCCCGCCTCGGCGGCCGCATCGGGCTGCCGACGATCCCCCTGTTCATCCTGGCCGGGATCCTCCTCGGCCCGCACACCCCCGGATACACGCTCCTCTCCAACCCGCACGACCTGGAGATGCTCTCCGCGCTGGGACTCGTCCTCCTGCTCTTCTACCTGGGGCTCGAGTTCCACATGGACGACCTCAAGACGGGCGGCCGGAAGATGGCCATCGCGGGCGGGACGTATCTCGTCCTGAACGTCGGCGCCGGTCTCATATTCGGCTTCGCGCTGGGCTGGGGCACCTCGGAGGCGCTGGTCCTCGCCGGTGTCCTCGGGATCTCCTCGTCCGCGATCGTCACCAAGATCCTGGTGGACCTCGGGCGCATCGGTAATCCGGAGACCCGTCCGATCCTCGGCATCATCGTCGTCGAGGACATCTTCCTCGCCCTCTATCTCGCCGCGCTCCAGCCGATCCTGTCCGGTGCGGACAGCCTCTCGGCCGCGCTGGCCGACGGCGGCAAGGCCTTCGGCTTCCTGCTGCTGCTCGCCCTGGCGGCCCGGTTCGGCACGAAGCTCATCGGCAAGCTGATGAACACCAAGGACGACGAGCTCCTCGTCATCTCGTTCCTGGGTGCGGCCGTCTTCGTCGCCGGTGTCTCGGAGATGTTCGGCGTCGCCGACGCGATCGGCGCGTTCATGGTCGGCCTGATGCTGGGCTCCACCTCGTCGGGCGACCGCATCCTGAAGCTGGTCCACCCGCTGCGGGACGCCTTCGGCGCCATCTTCTTCTTCGCCTTCGGCCTCTCCATCGACCCGGGTGACCTGCCGAGCGTGCTGTGGCCCGTGGTGGCGGCCGTGGTGCTGACGCTCGCCATGAACATCGCGGCCGGACTCGCCGCGGCGAAGGTGTACTCCTTCGGCGCGCAGGCCACGTCCAACATCGCCACCACCCTGGTGGCCCGCGGTGAGTTCGCGCTCATCCTCGCCACGATGGCGGCGGCAGCCGGACTGGACGAGCGGCTCTCGCCGTTCATCGCCGGCTACGTCCTCCTGCTCGCCGTCCTCGCGCCGCTGGCCGCCGGACGCTCGCACTGGCTGGCCCGCATCCTGCCGGGCGGCCGCACGAAGGACGACCACCAGGACCAGGACCAGGTACCGGTGTCGGTCTGACCCGGCAACGGCTCAGCACCACCGGACGGCGGAGAGGCGCCCCGATACCCGGCCCCGGGTGACGGGCGCCTCTCCGCCGTCCGGGTCCGGCGACGGCTCCGGGGGTCCGCCGGCCCCCTGGGAGGCTCAGGCCCGGCGGGAGAGCAGCAGCAGCGCCCGGTCGTCGTTGACGTCCTTGGCGCAGGCCTCGATCAGATGCCAGGCCGCGCCCTCGAAGCCGGTGGAGACATAGCGGTCGGCCTCGCCCGTCAGCCGGTCGATGCCCTCGGCGATGTCCCGGTCGGACGCCTCCACCAGACCGTCGGTGAAGAGCATCAGGACGTCGCCGGGCGCGAGCGAGCCCTTCACCGCGTCGAACTCGGCCCCGTCGTAGACGCCGAGCAGCGGCCCCTCCCCCGACTTCTCCTCCCACTGGCCGCTGCCCGCGTGCAGTTGGAGAGCGGGCGGATGGCCCGCGGAGTAGATCTCGTAGTCGCCCGACTCCAGGTCCAGCACCAGGTGGATCGAGGTGGCGAACCCCTCGTCCCAGTCCTGGCGCAGCAGATAGCCGTTGGCGGCGGGCAGGAAGGCGTGCGGGGCCAGCGAGCCGAGGAGCCCGCCGAAGGCGCCGGACAGCAGCAGGGCCCGGGAGCCCGCGTCCATGCCCTTGCCGGAGACGTCGGTGAGGACGGCTTCCAGCGTGCGGCCCCCGTGGGTGCGGGCCGCGACGACGAAGTCCCCGGAGAACGACTGGCCGCCGGCCGGGCGCAGGGCCATCTCGCGGTGCCAGCCCTGGGGCAGCCGGGGCAGGGAGCTCTGGACCCGGATGCGTTCGCGCAGGTCGAAGAGCATCGTGCCGCCCCGCCGCCAGGGCACGCCGACGCGGGCCCGGAACTGGGCGAGGACCAGTCCGAAGAACCCGCAGGCGGCGACCACGAGCACGGTGCCCGGGGTGACCCGGGCGGGGCCGTCCAGATACGGGCCGAGGGTGAGCGCCTCCACGATCAGCGCACCGGCGGCCGTCGCGTACAGGCCCAGCAGGCTGGAGGGGCGCAGCAGGAGGCCGCCCGCCACGATGGGCAGGGCGAGGGCGGCCGGGTCGATCCAGATCGGGCTGACGACGGTGGCGAAGGTGATGGCCGGGATCGTCAGCAGCAGACCGGCCAGGGCGATCCAGTCGGAGCCGTCGCCGCGGAAGTAGTCGACCCCGGATTTGCGCACCCCGATGCGGACCCGGTGCATCTTTCTTCGCCACCGGGCCCAGAAGTCGTCTGTTCCTCCGCTACGGGCCACTGCCGGGACCTTATCCACCCGAACGCCTCCGGTGCAGGGGGACCCCGGTGACAATGCGCTCGAAATGGGGTCGTCCGCGCGTTCCCGTCCGTCTCCTTCGGGCGGTTTTCAGCCTTTTCCGCCGCCGGAGGGGGCGGTGGGCTGGCACCGGGGGCACCAGAAGAGGTTGCGGGAGACCAGGTCCGCGGTGCGGATCTCCGTACCGCAGATGTGGCAGGGCAGGTTCGCGCGCCGGTAGACGTAGACCTCGCCGCCGTGGTCGTCCTTGCGGGGCGGGCGGCCCATGGCCTCGGGAAGGTGTTCGGGGCGGACGGTGTCGATGCGGTTGTTGCGGACGCCTTCGCGCATCAGCTCCACCAGGTCCGCCCAGATCGTGTCCCACTCGGCGCGGGTGAGGTCGCGGCCCGTGCGGTACGGGTCGATGCCGTGGCGGAAGAGGACCTCGGCGCGGTAGACGTTGCCGACGCCCGCGATGACCTTCTGGTCCATCAGCAGGGCGGCGATGGTGGTCCGGCTGCGGGAGATCCGCTGCCAGGCCCGCTCCCCGTCCTCGTCGCCGCGCAGCGGGTCCGGGCCCAGGCGCTCGTGTATCGCGCGCTTCTCGGGCTCGGTGATCAGGGCGCAGGTGGTGGGGCCGCGCAGATCCGCGTAATGGCCGGCGTTGACCAGGCGGAGGCGGACGGTGTCGGTGGGTGGCGGGGGCGGTGCCGCGCCGAAGCCGAGCTTTCCGAAGAGGCCGAGGTGGATGTGGACCCAGCCGGTGTCACCGAAGCCGAGGAAGAGGTGTTTGCCGTGGGCGTCGGTGGCGGTGAGGGTGTGCCCGTCGAGCAGGGCCGCGCTGTCGGAGAACTTCCCCTGCGGGCTGCTCACCCGGACCGGCGCGCCCGCGAAGCGTTCGGCGTGGTCGTCGGCGAGACGGCGGATGGTGTGTCCCTCGGGCACGGCGGGGCTCCTGCGACGGCGACAAGGACGGGCGGTGGCATGGCCGTGCCGCCGGGTCCGGGACCCGGCGGCACGCATGAGGTGGGAGCGGGGGTCAGCCCTGCTGGGGGTGGTGGGCCGGGATCGGGGGGAGCTCGCCGGTGTTCTCGTACGCCGAGAGCATCTCGATGCGGCGCGTGTGGCGCTCCTCGTTCGAGTACGGCGTGGAGAGGAAGATCTCGACGAACTTCGTGGACTCCTCGACCGTGTGCATCCGGCCGCCGATCGCGACGACGTTGGCGTTGTTGTGCTCGCGGCCGAGCGCGGCGGTCTGCTCGCTCCAGGCCAGTGCGGCGCGGACGCCCTTGACCTTGTTGGCGGCGATCTGCTCGCCGTTGCCGGAGCCGCCGATCACGATGCCGAGGCTGTCCGGGTCGGCGGCCGTCTTCTCGGCGGCCCGCAGGCAGAACGGCGGGTAGTCGTCCTGGGCGTCGTAGATGTGGGGGCCGCAGTCGACGGCCTCGTGGCCGTGGGCGCCGAGCCACTCGACGAGGTGGTTCTTGAGTTCGTAGCCGGCATGGTCGGATCCGAGGTACACGCGCATGGTGCGAAGTGTGGCACGAACTTCGCGGGGTAGCCGTCAGCGGGGTCGAAAGGCCCGATTCGATGTTTCACAGGTGCGGGCCCGCTTTTGTGTGGCGAACACCACTTGGGCAACGATCCGGCAAACGATCCGAAAGAGGGGGTTCCCCTTCCGCCTTGTATCGGGCTTGAATGCGTGGCCTTGTCTTCGCACACCCCACGGGCACGATCCGACGGCGGAGCAGGGCACACCCTCATGCTCGAAAAGGTAAGGAATCCCCCCATGACGTCGCAGACGACGCTGGCGAAGCCGGGCCAGGATCCCGGTGAGCCGGACCGGCCGGACTCGTCGGGCGGGCTTCAGGCAGGCCTGAAGAACCGCCACCTCTCGATGATCGCGATCGGCGGCGTGATCGGCGCCGGCCTCTTCGTGGGATCGAGCGCGGGCATCGCGGCCGCCGGTCCGGCGATCCTGATCTCGTACGCGATGGTCGGCCTGATGGTCGTCCTCGTGATGCGGATGCTCGGTGAGATGGCCGCCGCCCGGCCGAGCTCCGGCTCCTTCTCCGCCTACGCCGACCAGGCGCTGGGCCGGTGGGCCGGTTTCTCCATCGGCTGGCTGTACTGGTTCTTCTGGGTCGTGGTGCTCGCCGTCGAGGCCACGGCGGGCGCGGCCATCCTGGAGAACTGGATCCCGGGCGTGCCCCAGTGGGCCTGGGCGCTGATCGTGATGGTCGTGCTGACCGCCACCAACCTGGTCTCGGTGGGCAGTTACGGCGAGTTCGAGTTCTGGTTCGCCGGGATCAAGGTCGTGGCGATCGCCGCGTTCGTGGTCGTCGGCTTCCTCGCCGTCTTCGGGCTGCTGCCCGGTTCGGACAACCCGGGGTCGGGTCTGGCCCATCTGACGGACAGCGGCGGGTTCTTCCCCGAGGGGCCGGGCGCGATCCTGACCGGTGTGCTGATGGTCGTCTTCTCGTTCATGGGCAGTGAGATCGTGACGCTGGCCGCGGGCGAGTCCTCCGACCCGCAGCGCGCGGTGTCGAAGGCCACCAACAGCGTGATCTGGCGTATCGCCGTCTTCTACCTCGGCTCGATCTTCGTCGTGCTGACGCTGCTGCCGTGGAACGACCCGTCGATCCAGGAGAAGGGCAGCTATGTCGCCGCCCTCGACTCGATCGGGATCCCGCAGGCCGGCAACGTCATGGACTTCATCGTGCTGACGGCCGTGCTGTCCTGCCTCAACTCCGGCCTGTACACGGCCTCCCGGATGGCGTTCTCGCTCGGTGAGCGGGGCGACGCGCCGAAGTCCTTCGCCAAGGTCAACCGGCGCGGTGTGCCGCAGGCGGCGATCCTGGCCTCGGTCGTCTTCGGCTTCGTGGCGGTGTTCTTCAACTACCAGTGGCCGGACACGGTGTTCCAGTTCCTGCTGAACTCCTCCGGCGCGGTGGCGCTCTTCGTGTGGCTGGTCATCTGCTTCACCCAGCTGCGGATGCGCGGGATCATCCTCCGCGAGACCCCGGGCAAGCTGGTCGTACGGATGTGGCTCTTCCCGTACCTCACCTGGGCGACGATCGCGGCGATCTCCTTCATCCTGGTCTACATGCTGACCGACGACACCGCCCGCGAGCAGGTCGTGCTGTCGCTGCTGGTCGCGGCTCTGGTGGTGGGCATCTCGCTGTTCCGGGAGATGCGCAACCGCAAGGCCGTCTCGAAGTGATGCATACCTGACGAAGGGTGTCAGGTATCCCGGGGAGGCTCTTCTTCGTACCGCGCAGAACGCGAGCGAAGGAGAGCCTCCCCTCATGGTTTCCGCATCATCGGGCCCCGTCACCCCCGCCACCTTCCAGACCGGTTTCCCGATCCGGCCCGACCGGCTGGTCGAGGCCCGTACCCCCGACGACGTACGGGAGGCGGTGGCGTACGCCGCCGGGCACGGGCTCCGCCTGACCGCTCACGCCACCGGGCACGGGCTGCCCGGGGCGGTCGAGGGCGGCGTCCTGGTGGTCACCAGCGGCCTGGACTCCGTCACCGTCGATCCGGTCGCCCGCACCGCCACGATCGGCGCGGGCGCGACCTGGGGCGCGGTGACCGCGGCGGCGGCCCCGCACGGTCTCGCCCCGCTCAACGGCTCGTCGCCCTCGGTGGGCGCGGTCTCGTACACGCTGGGCGGCGGACTGGGCATTCTGGCGCGGCAGTTCGGGTACGCCGCCGACCAGGTCCGGGCGCTGGAGGTGGTGACCGCCGACGGGACCCTGCGCCGGGTCACGCCGGAGCGCGAGCCGGAGCTGTTCTGGGGGCTGCGCGGCGGCGGGCACCGGCTGGGGGTGGTGACCTCGCTGGAGATCGGTCTGGTGGCGGTGGAGCGGCTCTACGGGGGTGCGATCGCCTTCGACGGGGAACGGGCCGCCGAGGTGACGGCCCGCTATCTGGAGTGGACCCGGACCGTGCCGGAGACCCTGACGTCGTCCCTGTCCGCGCTGCCCTACCCGGACCTGCCGCAGGTGCCCGAGGTGGTGCGCGGGCGGTACGTGGTCTCGGTGCGGGTCGCGTTCACGGGGGACGCGGCCGAGGGCGAGCGGCTGGTGGCCCCGCTGCGGGCGATCGGGCCGGCGCTGGAGGACTCGCTGCGGGAGATGCCGTACACGGAGAGCCCGGCGATCCACAACGACCCGCCGTTCCCGCACGCCTACTACGGGGAGGGGCTGATGCTCCGGGAGCTGGACGCGGCGCGGGCCGCGCGGGTGCTGGAGCTCACCGGGCCCGGGGCCCCGACGATGAACGTGGTGCAGCTCAATCACTTGGGCGGGGCGTTGGCCGGGCGGTCGGAGCCGGCGAGCGCGGTGCCCTACCGGGACTCGGGTTTCCTGCTGCGGCTGCTGTCGCCGCTGGACGGTACGGACGTGCCGACGGTGCGCGCGCTGTACGGGGAGGTGTCCGGGGTGCTGGGTCCGCTCGTCCAGGGGCGGTCGCTGAACTTCTGCTTCGGCGGCGGGGACCGTACGACCGGTTTCCATGATCCGGAAACGGCGAAGAGGCTCGCCGGTCTGGTCTCCCAGTACGATCCGGCGGGCCTCTTCGGGGGCCTTACGAGGGCTGAGCAGGGGTCAGCCGCGGCGGCCGAGCAGCTTCCAGGCGGTCGGCAGGACGCCCATGGCCAGCGCCGCCTTGAGGGCGTCGCCGATCAGGAACGGGGTGAGGCCGGCCGCGACGGCGGCGCTCAGCGACATCCCGGTGGAGAGCGCCAGGTACGGCACGCCGATGGCGTAGATGATCGCGGAGCCGAGCACCATCGTGCCCGCGGTGCGCAGGACGGAGCGGTCGCCGCCGCGGCGGGCGAGAGCGCCGACGACGGTGGCGGCCAGGAGCATGCCGAAGACATAGCCGAGGGACGGCATGCTCCAGCCCGAGCTGGCCTCGGCGAACCACGGCATGCCGGCCATGCCGACGAGGGCGTACAGCGCGAGGGAGAGGAAGCCCCGGCGGGCGCCGAGCGCGGTGCCGATGAGGAGCGCGGCGAAGGTCTGGCCGGTGACCGGGACCGGGGAGCCGGGGACCGGGACGGCGATCTGGGCCGCTATGCCGGTCAGGGCCGCGCCCCCGAGGACGAGGGCAGCGTCCACGGCGTAGCGGTGCCGGGCTGCGGGCAGCAGGTCGGCGAGGACCGCTCCGGAGCGGACGGGGGCGGCAGCAGTGCTCATCGGGACTCCGCGGGTGAGGGCAGGTGGGCCGGGGTGGCCCCCGGCGGTCGGGGTGGGGTCGGGCTCCCGCCGACGTTAGTCCACGGGTCAACGCTCGTTCACCATCAGCCGCCCACAAAGCGGTGGTTGATGGGTTGGTGGGATTCACACAAAGCCTGCGGCGCAATCACGTTCCCGCGTGACGCTCGTCACTGAGGTCGGGCGGGTGGGGGTCCGTTTTGGCGGGAGAGGGATCGCGGCCCCAGACTGTAGGTTCCCGATAAATCATCCGAGAGTGAACCGCACCCCATGCACGAGGCTCCCCCCACCCCCTCCGCCACCTCGCCGGCAGCCCCCGCCGAGCCGCTGTCGCACGGGCTCAAGCAGCGCCATCTGACGATGCTGGGGCTCGGCGGGGTGATCGGGGCCGGGCTGTTCGTGGGCTCGGGCGCCGGGATCGCGGTGGCGGGGCCCGCGATCGTCGTCTCGTATCTGATCGCGGGGGCGCTCGCGATGCTGGTGATGCGGATGCTGGGCGAGATGTCCGCCGCGATGCCCGCCTCCGGTTCGTTCTCCGTGCACGCGGAGCGGGCGCTCGGGCGGTGGGCCGGGTTCAGCGTCGGCTGGCTGTACTGGTTCCTGCTGGTGGTGGTCCTCGCCGTGGAGGCGACGGCGGCGGCGCAGATCGCCCACGGCTGGGTGCCGGGCGTCGAACCCTGGGCGTGGGTGCTGCTGTTCATGGTGGTGTTCACCGTGGCGAACCTGACGGCGGTGAAGAACTTCGGCGAGTTCGAGTTCTGGTTCGCCTCCTTGAAGGTCGGCGCGATCGTGGTCTTCCTGGTGCTCGGCGGGCTGGCGGTCTTCGGCCTGCTCCCGGACACCGACCCGGTCGGGATGACCAACCTGACCGGCCAGGGCGGCTTCCTGCCGAACGGCTGGAGCGGGGTCGTCTCCGGGGTGCTGACCGTGGTGTTCGCCTTCGGCGGGCTTGAGGTCGTCACCATCGCCGCCGCCGAGACGGACGACCCGGCGCGTGCGGTGGGGCGGGCGGTGCGGAGCGCGGTGGTGCGCATCCTCTTCTTCTACGTCGGCTCGATGCTGGTGATCGTGACCGTGCTGCCGTGGACCGCGCAGCAGGCCGGGCTGAGCCCGTATGTGAAGGTGCTGGACGCGATCGGGGTGCCGTCGGCCGGGCAGATCATGAACATCGTGGTGTTCGTAGCGCTGCTCTCCGCGCTCAACGCCAATCTGTACGGCTCCTCCCGCATGATCTTCTCGCTGGCGGAGCGCGGGGAGGCGCCGCGCGGGCTGCTGAAGGTCTCGGGAGGCGCCCCGCGGAGTGCCGGTTCCGGCGGTGCCGACGGCTCCTCCGGTGAGGCGGGTGGCGTGCCGAGGCGGGCGGTGCTGGCGTCGGTGGCCTTCGGTTTCGTCTCCGTGGTGCTCAATCTGCTGTGGCCCGACACGGTGTTCCTCTACATGCTCAACTCGGTCGGCGCGGTCCTGCTGTTCGTCTGGGCGCTGATCGCCGCGTCCCAACTGCGGTTGCGCGCCCGTCTGGAACAGGAGGCTCCCGACGCGCTCGCGCTGCGGATGTGGTGGTTCCCGTATCTGACCTGGGTGACGCTGGCCGGGCTGCTGGGCGTGCTGCTGCTGATGCTGACCGATGACGCGGCCCGGCCGCAGGTGCTGTGGTCGGCGGGGGCGACGGCGCTGGTGCTGCTGGTGGCGGTGGGGCGTGAGTGGCGGGACCGCAAGGGATCCCGGGGGCACGGGCACGACGGCTCGGCGTTTACCGATCGGTAGGCGCGTGTGCACCTTGTGTGAGCCTGGTGACCGTATAGCGGACAGTCATTCCGTGTGAGCGGTACGGATGCTCAGACTGTGGGTTCGTCCCCTTGTCTCAGCTAACGAACAGAGCTCGTCCATGCCTCGGACCTCCGCGTCTCCCCCACCGCAGACTCCGCGGCCCCCGCCGGGCCCTCGGCGGACTCCGCGCTCACCCACGGCCTCAAGCAGCGCCACCTCTCGATGATCGCCCTCGGCGGGGTGATCGGCGCCGGGCTCTTCGTCGGCTCGGGCGCCGGGATCGCCGCAGCCGGGCCCTCGATCATCGTCGCGTACGCCATATCCGGGCTGCTCGTCATGATGGTGATGCGCATGCTCGGCGAGATGTCGGCCGCCAATCCGGCGTCCGGCTCCTTCTCCGTGCACGCCGAGCGGGCGATCGGCCCGTGGGCCGGGTTCACCGCGGGCTGGTCCTTCTGGTTCCTGCTCTGCGTCGCCGTGGGCCTGGAGGGCATCGGCGCCGCGCAGATCGTCAGCGGCTGGCTGCCGGGGACCCCGGAGTGGGCCTGGGTCGCCCTGTTCATGGTGATCTTCCTCGGGACCAACCTGGCCGCGGTGAAGAACTTCGGCGAGTTCGAGTTCTGGTTCGCCGCGCTCAAGGTCATCGCGATCACGCTGTTCCTGGTGCTCGGTCTGCTGGCGATCTTCGGCGTGCTGCCCGACACGGACGCGCCCGGCCTCACCAACCTCACGGGCGACGGCGGATTCCTGCCGAAGGGCATGGACGGCTTCATCATCGGACTCCTCGCCTCCGTCTTCGCGTACGGCGGTCTGGAGACCGTCACCATCGCGGCGGCCGAGTCCGAGAACCCGGTGCAGGGTGTTGCGAAGGCGGTCCGTACGGCGATGTGGCGCATCGCGGTCTTCTACATCGGCTCGATGGCGGTCATCGTCACGCTGGTCCCGTGGGACGACCCGAAGGTCGCCGAGGTCGGCCCGTTCTACGCGATGCTCGACCACCTGGGTGTCGGGAGCGCCGCGCAGATCATGAACGTGGTCATCCTCATCGCGCTGCTCTCCGCGATGAACGCCAACATCTACGGCGCGTCCCGGATGGCCCGTTCGCTGGTCGCCCGCGGCCAGGGCCCGTCGGTGCTCGGCAAGATCTCCTCCGGGGTGCCGCGCAACGCGGTGATGTTCTCCTCGGTCTTCGGGTTCCTGTGCGTGCTGCTCAGCTACTGGCGTCCCGACGACGTCTTCCCCTGGCTGCTGAACATGATCGGCGCGGTGATCCTGGTGGTGTGGATCTTCATCGCGGTCTCGCAGCTGATCCTGCGCCGGCGCACCGAGCGGGAGGCTCCTGAGACGCTGGTCGTCCGGATGTGGTTCTTCCCGATCGGCACGATCGTCGCGCTCGCGGCCATGGTGGGCATCTTCCTGCTGATGCTGCGCCAGCCGGACACCCGTGACCAACTGCTGGCCACGGGGGCGCTGACGGTGGTGCTGATCGGCCTCGGCCTGCTGCGGCAGCGACGGCGGGGCGCCGAGGGAGCCGACGACGGCACGGGGGCCGGCACCGGCGCCGCGGCCGAGATCCCGGCGCAGCGGAAGTAGTTCCCGCCCGGCGGTACGGCTGTGGTTTCCCGCCCAGCGGTACCGCTGTGGTTCCCGCACAGCCTCTACGAACGCCGGGCTCCTCCTCGTACGATCGGGGCGGAGCCCGGCGTTTCGGCGTCTCGGCCTCTCGCGTGCCGCGCCGGGCCCCGGCCAGGCGCGCATCCGTGGCCGACAGGACATCGCGGGGCCGGGCGCTGTACCCCGGGCCGTCACCCGTGCTCGCTTCCGTGATGGCTCACCCCATCCGAGGAGCCGTCATGTCCGTTGCCCCCAGGCGCCGTTCGATCCTCCTGGCCACCGCCGCCGTCACCGCCGCGGCCACCGCCCCGGCCGTAGCCGCCCCCGCCGGGGACCGTCACCCCCACCGCCCGTCGGGCCCCCTGGTCATCGGGCATCGCGGGGCGGCGGGCTGGCGGCCCGAGCACACGGCCGACGCGTACACCTATGCCGTGCGGGCCGGGGCCGACTGGATCGAGCCGGACCTCGTGCCGACGAAGGACCATGTCCTGGTCGTGCGGCACGAGAACGAGATCGGCGGCACGACGGACGTCGCCGACCGCCCGGAGTTCGCGGACCGCCGCACCACGAAGACCGTCGACGGCAAGGCGGTGACCGGCTGGTTCACCGAGGACTTCACGCTGCGCGAGCTGCGGACGCTGCGCACGGTGGAGCGGCTGCCGCTGGTACGCGACCGCAACACGGTCTTCGACGGGCGGGGCCGGGTGCTGACGTTCCAGGAGGTCGTGGACCTGGCCCGGCGGCTTTCGCGGGAGTCGGGCCGGCGGATCGCGGTGTTCCCGGAGACGAAGCACCCGACGTACTTCCGCTCGATCGGGCTGCCGCTGGAGGAGGAACTGATCCGGGTGATCCGCCGCAACCGGCTGACCGCCCGGGACTGCGTCGTCCAGTCCTTCGAGCCCGGCAGCCTGCGCCGGGTGGCCGCCGCCCGCCTGGGCCTGCCGCTGTGGCAGGCGCTGGGCACGAGCGGCGGCCCGTACGGGCACGGGATCACCTACCGGGACATGATGACCCCGGCCGGGCTGCGCGAGATCGCCTCGTACGCCGACTGGATCGGCCCGGACAAGTCCTCGCTGGTCCCGCCGAACACCCTGCTGGCGGACGCGCACGCGGCGGGCCTGAAGGTCGGCGCGTACACCTTCCGGGCGGAGAACCAGTACCTCCCGTCGGCGTACCGCCGGGGCACCGACCCGAACGCCTTCGGCGACGCGTTCGCCGAGTACGCCTTCCACTACGGGCAGGGCGTGGACGCGGTGGTGACGGACTTCCCGGACATCGCGGCACAGGCCAGGGAGGACCTGCGGGGGTAGCGGGCGGCCGACGGCGGCGCTCGGGCGAAGCGTCCGGGCCGACCGCCCCTGCGTGGCCGGTGTCAGCGGGTGGTGCGCCGGTTCGCCGTCGTCTTCTTCACCGCCTTCTTGGCGGTCTTCTTCGCAGCGGTCTTCTTCGCCGCGGTCTTCGCCGGGGCGGGCAGCGCCGTCTTCTTGGCGGGGGTGCGCTGGGCGGCGGCCCGCTTCGGGGACGCGGCTTCGGCCGCCGCCTGCTCGGTGTCGGCTCCGGCGTTCGACAGGGTGCCGGAGCTGGACTCCAGGTGGGCCCGGACGAACCACTGGAACTGCTCCAGGCCGCGCAGGTGCTCGATGAGCAGGTCCTCCGTGACGGGGTCGATCTCGCCGGCCTTCTCGACCGCCTCGCGGTGGTCCTCGATGATCCCGGTGTAGACGAGGTCCAGGGCGCCGAGGTGGGCGATGGCGTCGGCGCGGCCGACGCTGTAGTCGTTCCAGGTGCGCTCCCTGACCAGGGCGCCCGGCGTGCCGTTCGGCTCGCCGCCGAGGGCGGAGATGCGCTCGGCGGCGGCGTCCGCCATGTCCCGTACGGCCGCGGTCTGCGGGTCGAGCATCTCGTGGACGGCGATGAAGTGCGGCCCGACCACGTTCCAGTGGATGTGCTTGAGCGTGAGCGCGAGGTCGTTGAGCGCGTGCAGGCGCAGCGTCAGGAGGTCGATGACCTGACGGCCCTCGTCGACGCCGAGGCCGGGGACGGTGTAGCGGGGGGTGCGTGCGGGGGACATGGGGCTCCTGTTCCTGTGTACGTCGATCGATCGGGATGGCTTTTTCGGTGCCCAGGCAAGGGCGAGGCGCGGTCAGGCCCGGGCGGGGCCGGGGCCGGGGCCTAACCGGCGTCCCCGGTGCCTCCTTCGGCCGGGGTCGCTCCGGGCCGCTCCCCGCCGGGCCGGACGGGGCCGGCCGCCGCGCGGATGCTCTCCCGTGCGGCGTCGGCGACCGCGCCGGGCGTGATGCCGAACTCCTCGTACAGGCGCTGGTAGGCGGCGGACGCGCCGAAGTGCTCCAGGCTGACCATGCGGCCCGCGTCGCCCACCACGTCCCGCCAGCCCTGGGCGACGGCCGCCTCGACGCTCACCCGGGCCCGGACCTCCGGCGGCAGCACCGCGTCCTGGTAGGCGTAGGGCTGGCCGGCGAACCACTCGCGGCAGGGCATCGAGACCACGCGTGCGTCGACCCCGTCGGCGGCCAGCAACTCCCTTGCCTCCAGGGCGATGTGGACCTCGGACCCGGTCCCGACGAGGATGACGTCCGGGGTGTCGCCCCGGCTGTCGACGAGGACGTAGCCCCCGCGTGCGGCCCCCTCGGCGGAGGCGCACGCGCCGTCGCCGTCGCCCCGCTCCAGGACCGGCAGCGGCTGGCGGGTCAGGGCGAGTCCGGCGGGCCGGTCGTGGTGCTCCAGGACCGTGCGCCAGCAGACGGAGGTCTCGTTCGCGTCGGCGGGCCGTACGACGTCGAGGCCGGGAATCGCGCGGAGCGCGGCCAGTTGCTCGACGGGCTGGTGGGTGGGGCCGTCCTCGCCGAGGCCGATGGAGTCGTGGGTCCAGACGTAGGTGACCGGCAGCTTCATCAGGGCGGCGAGCCGGACGGCGGGGCGCATGTAGTCGCTGAAGATCAGGAACGTACCGCCGTAGGGGCGGGTGAGGCTCTGGAGCGCGATGCCGTTGAGGGTCGCGGCCATGGCGTGCTCGCGGATGCCGAAGTGGAGCGTGCGGCCGTACGGGTTGCCGGGGAACTCGCCGGTCTGCTTGGACTCCGGCACGAAGGACGGCTCGCCCTCCATGGTGGTGTTGTTGCTTCCCGCGAGGTCGGCCGAACCGCCCCACAGCTCGGGCAGCACGGGGGCCAGCGCGGTGAGCACATCGCCGGAGGCCTTGCGGGTGGCGATGCCCTTGGGGTCGGCGTCGAAGACGGGCAGGCTGTCGGTCCAGCCCTCGGGCAGTTTCTGTTCCCGCAGCCGGTCGAGGAGGGCGGCGCGCTCGGGGTGCGCGGCGCGCCACACCTGGTAGCGGGGCTCCCAGGCGCGGCGGGCGGAGGCTCCGCGCTCGACGACGGCACGGGCGTGCTCCAGTACGTCGTCCTCGACGGTGAAGTCGGCGTCCGGGTCGAAGCCGAGGAGCTTCTTGGTGGCGGCGACCTCGTCGTCGCCGAGCGCGGAACCGTGGGCCTTGCCGGTGTTCTGCTTGGTGGGCGCGGGCCAGCCGATGATCGTGCGCAGCAGGATCAGGGAGGGCCGGCCGCTCTCGCTCTTCGCGGCCTCGACGGCGGCGAGCAGGGCGTCGACGTCCTCGACGTAGTCCCCGGTGCGGGTGAAGTCGACCGTCTGGACGTGCCAGCCGTACGCGGCGTAGCGGGCGGGGACGTCCTCACTGAAGGAGATGTCGGTGTCGTCCTCGATGGAGATGTGGTTGGAGTCGTAGAAGACGATCAGGTTGCCGAGCTCCTGGTGCCCGGCGAGTGAGCTGGCCTCGGAGGTCACGCCTTCCATCAGGTCGCCGTCGGAGGCGACGACGTACACGTGGTGGTCGAAGGGGCTGGTGCCGGCGGGCGCGTCGGGGTCGAGGAGCCCGCGCTCCCGGCGGCCCGCCATGGCCATGCCGACGGCGGAGGCGAGCCCCTGGCCCAGCGGCCCGGTGGTGATCTCGACGCCCCGGGTGTGGCCGTACTCGGGGTGGCCGGGGGTGATCGACCCCCAGGTGCGCAGCGCCTTCAGGTCGTCGAGCTCCATCCCGTACCCGCTCAGATAGAGCTGGATGTAGAGGGTGAGGCTGGAGTGACCGCAGGAGAGCACGAAGCGGTCGCGGCCGATCCACTGGTCGTCGGCCGGGTCGTGCCGCATCACCTGCTGGAACAGCAGATACGCCAGCGGGGCCAGGCTCATCGCGGTGCCCGGGTGGCCGTGGCCCGCCTTCTGCACGGCGTCGGCGGCCAGCGCCCGGACGGTGTCGACGGCGCGGACGTCGAGCGGCCCCCAGCCCGCGGCCTTTGCCAGGGGCGGGGCCAGTCGTGGATCGCGGCCACGGTCGGGGCCGGCCGTCGCTTCGGGGGCGTTGGGGGTGCCATCGAGTCCTCCTGGTCAGCGGGGTGGGCGGGTCTGCGGGCGGCGCGCGCACGCGGTCCCGGGACCGGCCGCCCGGCTGCTGGGCCGGGTCCCCCGGAACGACGGGACCAAACGCGCGACGGCGTACGCAGCACTGAAGTAGGAGCAAATCACCTTTGCGCGACAAAACGGCGAAGGGCAGGGGTGCTGGTCCTAGGCCGAAGGGCTGATCACTTCGCGGACCGTCCTGCTGTTAGCCTGCTCCTAGATTGCTCCTGCATATAGGTTGCAATAACAACTGGACGGCATTCCCAGCAGTCGGAGGGTTCGAACCATGGCCACGTACACGCTCCCGGAACTCCCGTACGACTACGCGGCGCTCGAACCGGTCATCAACCCGCAGATCATCGAGCTGCACCACGACAAGCACCACGCCGCGTACGTCAAGGGTGCGAACGACACCCTGGAGCAGCTGGAAGAGGCCCGCGACAAGGAGGCCTGGGGAGCGATCAACGGCCTCCAGAAGAACCTCGCGTTCCACCTCTCCGGCCACATCCTGCACTCGATCTACTGGCACAACATGACCGGCGACGGCGGCGGCGAGCCCCTCGCGGCGGACGGCGTGGGCGACCTCGCCGACGCGATCACCGAGTCCTTCGGCTCCTACGCGGGCTTCAAGTCCCAGCTGACGAAGGCCGCGGCCACCACCCAGGGTTCGGGCTGGGGCGTGCTCGCGTACGAGCCCGTCAGCGGCAAGCTGATCGTCGAGCAGGTCTACGACCACCAGGGCAACGTCGGCCAGGGCTCGGTCCCGATCCTGGTCTTCGACGCCTGGGAGCACGCCTTCTACCTGCAGTACAAGAACCAGAAGGTGGACTTCATCGAGGCGATGTGGCAGGTCGTCAACTGGCAGGACGTGGCCAAGCGTTACGCCGCGGCGAAGGAGCGCGTGGACGTGCTGCTGCTCGCCCCCTGAGTGACGCCGGCCCGCCGGAATCGTCCTGCCTCGTGATCGTCTTCTCAACCTTCACTCAGGCAGGCGGATGAACGGAGAGCCCCCGCGAGGACGTGACTCGCGGGGGCTTTCCCATTCAACCTCCATAGCTGTTTAGCTCATGTGCTAAACATGCACGCATGGAATCACGCGCCCTTCCGGCCGACGAAGAGGCGAGCGCCTTCCGCGCGCTCGCCGATCCCACCCGCCGCCAGATCCTGGAGGACCTGCGGGACGGCGAGCTGGCCGCCGGGGAGATCGCGAGCCGGTTCCCGATCAGCGCCCCGTCCATCTCACGCCACCTGGGCGTGCTCAAGGGGCGGGGCTCGTCACCGAGCGCCGGGACGCCAACCGCATCCTCTACTCGCTCGCCGAGGAGCGGCTGGCGCTGTGCGTGGGCCGTTTCCTCAGCACGGTCTGCCCCGAGCAGATCGTGCTCCGCACCACCAAGTGGCGCTCCGCTCCGCAAGGCGACGCCTCATGATCAGACCCCGGCTGTCCAGCGTCATCGAACGCCGTCTCCTGGTGAACTACCGGGTGGACCCGTCCGTCGCGGCGGCCCTGCTGCCCGCGCCGCTGCGCCCCCACCTGGTGCGCGGCCAGGCGGTGGCCGGGATCTGCCTGCTCCGGATCGGCGGCGTCCGCCCCGCCTGGGCCCCGGCCGCGACCGGGCTGACCAGCGAGAACGCGGCGCACCGCATCGCCGTCGAGTGGGAAGGACCGGACGGCGTCGAGCGGGGCGTCTACATCCCGCGCCGCGACACCGCCTCCCGCCTCAACGCCTTCGCGGGCGGCCGGATCTACCCGGGCGAGCACGGCCGCGCGGACTTCACGGTGCGGGAGGACCCCGACGCCGTACGGGTGGCCTTCGCGACCCGGGACGGCGCGGTGGAGGTGGACGCCACGGTGGAGCCGGCCGGGGAACTGCACGGCAGCGGCCTGTTCACCGACCTGGCCGAGGCGTCGGAGTTCTTCCGCCGGGGCAGCCGGGGCCTCTCCCCCAACGCGGACGGCACGCACCTGGACGTCCTCGAACTCTCCACGGACGCCTGGAAGGTGACGGCGGGCCGCCCGCGCCACGTACGCTCCTCGTTCTTCGAGGACCTGGACCGCTTCCCGCCGGGCAGCGCGGTGCTGGACAGCGCGCTGGTGATGCGGGGCGTGGCGGCGGACTGGTCGCAGGGGGAGCCGATCCGGGTGGGATGCGGGGCGGGGGTGGGTGCGGTGTAGCTCACGACTTGTCGATCAGCTCCTGTATCTCGGGCGGGAGCGCCGAGCCGGAGTAGGAGACGACGAACACGGCGTCGTCCGGCGAATCGCCCACGGCAATGGCCGTCTCCGGGGGCAGGCCCTTCACTCCGTAGGCGGATTCCGTGACTTGCTCCCCTTCGGCCTCCTCCAGGCCACCGGTGTCGTCGCAGGGCGGCGTGGTCGCGGTGCCCAGCTCGTCCGTCACGGTGAAGTCCACATTCGCCACGTCCCGGTAGGTCCGCCCCTGGTAGGTGACCTCGAACGCGCAGGACGCCTCCCCTCGCCGCCGCTGCTGTCCGCGGTGCATCCGGTCACGGTCAGCACCATGGCCGCCGCGAGGAGGGAACCCGCGAATCGCTCGAACCATCCCATGGACGTGCTCCTTCAGTAGATGCGGCGCCGAGCGAGGACGCCGCCTCTGCCGAGGCCCTCGCCTTCTCAAGGACTGACGTTCTTCGCGCCCTTCCGGACCCATATCCGGTCCAGGTGACGCGCGCCCGCCCGAGCGCTTGCCGTCATCTGCCCCAGGAACCGCACCGGGCGGGCAACAGGACGGCAGACGGGGCGACTTCGTCCACGCCCATGCCGTCCACGCGCAAGCACGCGTCGGGGCTGCCTTCCGCGACGGGGTAGACCAGTGCGACCTGCACGGCGAGCGGGGTGGCGTGTCCGGCGAGGTGAAGCTCCGCCGGCTGCGTACCGCCCGGGAAGCGGCCCGCGAGAGCCCCGAAGGCCGCGACCCCGTCCCCCTCGGCGACGGCCTCCTGGACATCGAACCGCCAGTGATGCGCGGCATCGGCGAGGAGCCACCTGCCCTCGGGCTCGGACGCGGCGAGCAGTCCGGCGTGGCTTCGGAGGTGGTCGGCGAGGGCGCAGCAGATGGGGACGGCTCCGGCGTACGGGGTCGCCACCCGGGTGTGCCGGTCACAGGTGGCGAACGCCAGGGCGTCGTCGAGCAGCCCGAGGGCGGTCGCCCCGGCGTCCGGATGACCGTCCCGCACGATGGCGAGGAGGATCGGAGCCGCGACGACGACCGAGGGGAAGACCGCCCCGCTGTGGTCGTGGACGAGCCCGCCGCCCGCGAGGCGCGAGCCTGCGCCGGCGGCCTGGACGAGCCCCGTCGCGGTGGCGAGGGCTCGCAGGCCCGTGGCGACACGGTCGGGCTCGTACAGATCGGGGCCCGGCAGGTCGCCCCAGCTCACCGCGTCGATCGCCTCCAACACCACGGCATCGTCCCATCCCGGCCGGGCGGGAAACGCGTCGCGGGACACCCGGCCCGAATGCCACGATGATCCACGCACCCCTGCCCGCCCTTCATCCCTGCCCGCCTCCCACCCCGTCCCGGAGCAACCTCATGCCATCTGCCCCCGCCCCTTTCCCAGCGGACCCCACCGTCCTGCACCCGATGCCCGGCCAGCCGCGCGTGGTGCAGCTGAAGCCGCTGGTCACCTCGGAACTGATCGAGGCCGGTGACTACTCGTACTACGACGACCCCGAGCACGCCACGGAGTTCGAGACCCGGAACGTGCTGTACCACTACGGCCCGGAGCGCCTGGTGATCGGCAAGTTCTGCGCGCTGGCCACGGGGGTGCGGTTCATCATGAACGGCTCCAACCACCGCATGGACGGCCCGTCCACGTTCCCCTTCCCCACGCTCGGCGGCTCCTGGACCGACCACTTCGACCTGCTGACGAACCTCCCCAACCGGGGTGACACGGTGATCGGCAACGATGTCTGGATCGGCTACGAGGCGGTGATCATGCCAGGCGTCCGGATCGGCCACGGCGCGATCATCAGCGCCCGGTCCGTGGTCGTCTCGGACGTCCCGGACTACGGCATCGTCGGTGGCAACCCGGCCCGCCTGATCCGTACCCGCTACGAGGAGAAGGACATCGCACGCCTGCTGGCGGTGGCCTGGTGGGACTGGCCGGCGGAGCACCTCACGCGCCATATCCGTACGGTGATGTCGGGCACGGTGGCGGAGCTGGAGGCGGCGGCGCCGGGGGCGGCGTAGGAGCGGACATGGACACCACACTGATCGAGCAACTGAACACCAGCGTCGACCCCCTTGTCGTGCACCACGGATACACGAGGTATATGCGCGACTACGAGGTCATCATCAATGTGGGCTGCGGGCCCCATCACAGCGAGGCCCCGACCTACCTGCGGTACCTGTTCCGGTACTGCGTCGAGGCACGCTGCGAGACGTTCCTGCCTGCGGAGACGTGGCGCGCTTCCCTGGACGACCGCCTCCTCGACCCGGAGACCGCCGATCCCGACCTCGGCGGCTACGTGTGGGGCATGAAGTTCCACGCGCTGTACGGAGCAGAGCTCCGCCAGGCGTCGGAGGCCGCTTCCCGCTGGACGGAGGCGGTTGGGATCGCCTTCCACGAGATCTGCATCGAGACCAACGCGCACGACCTGACCTTGCTCTTCTCGGACCTTCAGGTGAGTGAGATACCGGCCGGACACGGCCCTTTGCCGCGGGGTGAGGAGTAGCCGCCCACGGCTTCGGGGCGGTCACGTCTACGAGAACCGGGCGACGTACTCGTCGAAGGGCTCGATGCCGACTGCCGCCCGGAGTTCATCCACACGCTCGGGCTCCTCGCAGGGCCACGGAACCGGTGCCCCGTCCTTCACACCGGCGATCTGCGTGCCGTAGACCTGTTTGCGGCCCTCGTTGACCCGTGTGCGGTCGCGCAGAAAGGCCAGTTCGCGTGGGCCTGCCGCGCCCGCCGACACCGCCTGCCGCATCAGCTGAAGGGCGCGACGCTGAATGTCCAGCTGCCGGTCGGCGTGCTGAGCGATCAGCCATGCCCCATGTGCGGCCTCGTCGCCGACCAGTTCCGCCGTCGGCCAGCCGTACTCCGCCATGATCTCGCCGAGCCGGTCACCGTGCCGGGCGGTCAGCCGCCGCCAGGCCAACTGCTCAGCGAAATCATTGCTGTTCGCGTGGACTGCGGTCCGGTGATCGGCCGCGGCCATGTCGGTGAGTTCCACCGCCAGTGCGGCAATGTCGTGCGCCACTCTCAACTCCTGTATCAGGTAGGCATTTTGCGTTTCGCCTGTAACCCTAGAGGCGCAAAGAGGACGTAAAGATCATTCCGGAGAACGGTGACAGGCGCCCCGCCGCGCGGAGATAATGGATCTACCGCTGGGGCCGGAGCCGTTGCACCGCGACTGGGGAGTTACGCGGCGACGCAGGGATTCCCATCAGACGAAGCAGCTCTCCGCATCGCCCATTTCGCCGCTCGTGAGCCTGATCAGCGCCTCGTACTTTCCGCGGCCGAGGTAGTAGGGACCGGTCTGGTGCGAGAAGAAGAAGCGACCGGATCCGTCCATGAGCAGAGTCGATCCGTCATAGGTGTCGTATCCGATCGGGAACAGCTTTGCTCCGAGGTCTCCAGCTAGTTCGGCGATCTCCTCGGCGTCCCCCTTGAACACGAGATGCGGCGTGAAGACCACGAAGTTCTCCGGTGCGGTATCGATGACCGCCCGGAGGGAGACGTGCTCACGGACAAAGGCGAGCGCCGCCGCGGAGGGCTCGATGTCGACACCGTAGGCGCGGTACCGGTCGGTGACCGTCGCGACAGCCCGTGCCGCTTCCCTCTCTGCGTCCCGCCCTGGGTACCACCCGGCTTCTGCCAGCCAGGCATCCACTTCTTCGACCGTGGAAAGTATTGGCATCGTTGCCCTCGCGTTAGGTGTGCGCCCATGACGCGATCGACCTCGGGCCGCCCCTCACTCAACGAGCACGATCACACTCGTCGACGACGCCACGCCACCGCAGCGCCGACCATAGCCACGGTGGTGGTCGCAACAGTCCAGTAGACGCGCTTGGCGTCAGGGCCGTTGACCGCACGACGAGTACGACCAACACGGCAAGCAGCAGGATGATGTTGGTCATGCCCCCGTGACCATGCCGTCAGCCGCCGAAGGTACCGGCCTTCACGCCGTCGATGAACGCGGCCCAGTGGGCGGGGCCGTAGAACTGGAGCCCGGCGGCGGGGTCCTTGCTGTCACGGACGGCCCGGCCGCCGTCGGCGGTGTGGGCGACCTCGACACACTCATTGGCCGACCCCTCCGGAGAACGACGACTTAACGAAGGCGCTGACGACTGACTGGCTGGTCACGATTCCTCATTCTCCGCGGCGATGCCGTTCATGGACTTCCGGATAAAGGCGATGCTCTGATCCGGAGTGAGTGCCGCGGACCTGAGCGTGTCGAACGCGTGGACGTACGCCGCCATGTCCTCATGATCTTCCAAGATCACGCTGTTGACCAGAGTGTCCTGCACGATGGCTTCGGGCGACGCCTCCTGGGCGTAGGACAGTGCCACGAACGCGGGAGAGACCCTGGCTGCCGCCCACTCGTCCTGAGGCAGCACTTGAATGGTCATGTTGGGCTGCTCAGCCATCTTGACGAGATGTGCGAGCTGGTCCCGGTGAACGGTCGCCGAAGGCATCGGTCCGACGATCGCCGGCTCCCAGATGACAGCGGCGAACCGGGCACCCGACGCCTCGAATACCCGTCGCCGCTCCTGCCGCACCTTGACGATGCCATCAGCCGCTTCGTCGCTGATGACCTCAGGGTTGGCCTCGGTCAAAGCTCTTGTGTAGTCCGGCGTCTGGAGCAGTCCAGGGATGAAGACCGGCTGCCAGGCTCGGATGTACGTCGCGTCCGTCTCCAGGGACAAGAAGTCACCCAGCCGCTGGAGCGTGGGCGACTGGAAGGGAAAGTTGAGCCACCAGCCGCGCTTGTTGCTATCGCGTGCCAGCTTCTCCAGCCGCCTCCGCTCGGCCTCGTCCTCGACCCCGTAAAGGTCAAGGAGCACACGAACGTCCCCGATGCGTGAGCTGACCGTGCCGGACTCGATTCGGCTGATCTTGGCAGCAGAACAATCGACCGCTTCAGCGGCGTGCTCCTGATCGAGACGCGCGTTGAGCCGTAGCCGCTTGAGCGTGGCACCCAACCTGCGACTTCGAACTGTGGGCTTCCCACCTGCGGGCATAGCTCCCCCTCTCCCTCCGGCCAGTCTGCCTGGCAACTATCCCCTCTCGCGAACGAGTTGCCTCGGATGAGTGAATGCAAGCTTGCACTAGAGATTCGCTTGCACTGCATCTCGGCCGACCCTTAGCGTTGCTTGCGTCACACCGAGTGCTGAACCCGGCACGCCGGGTGATCTCTGGTTCCGCCTGCCCACGACCTTGGGGGACGTATGTCCGGGGGCACAGACAGCAAGAGGTTCCGGGTCCGCAGGGACTCCATCCCCGCCGCACGGCGACACGTAAGAACGGTCCTAATCGGCTGGAAGCTCGGCGGGCTCGTTGACGACGCGTCGCTCATCACCAGCGAGTTGGCCACCAACGTCATCAGCCACGCCAAAGGCACCGCAGACTACTTCGAGTTGGGGTTACGGCGTCGGAACGGCGTGCTGATCCTGGAGGTCGCCGACTCCTACCAGTGGCTGATGCCGGAGCTTCGCAAGCCCGCCGACGACGAGACGTCCGGCCGGGGCCTGTTCATCGTCGACGCGCTCGCCGAGCAGTGGGGCGTTCGGCCACGTAACCCCGGAAAGACCGTCTGGGCCCACCTGCCCATCGGGGCCGACCACCGGTGAAGCGGATGCCTCGCCGCCCGCGTACGCCTCTGCCGCCGTCCCTCTTCGCCGAACGCGTACGCATCGAGACCGACCCCGCCTACCGGGCCCGGTACTACGCCGGGCTGGATGCCGCGATCGCCCAGCGGGGGCGTTGGCGCTCGGCCGAAGTGGACGCGCTGGTACGGCGGCTGAGGTCGCCGCCATAGCAACCCGGCACCCCAAGATCAAGGCTGCTCCCCGGCAAGAGAACGGAAGGGACCTGTCCCCGTGCTGCAATGCACCGCCGTCACCGACGTACCGTTCCACGAAGCGCTCCTCGCGTTGGCCTCCATGGAAGGCGGGCCCGAACACCCGCCGGATGTCCTCACCGAGGACGAGTTCCTCCTCTGCGAACTGGGCGAGCACGACGAGGCGGCCGAGCATGCCGCCCACCTCTGGACTGTCGACGTGCCCGGCGAGGACCGCGACCTGTGGCTTCTGTGGGCCGGCGTCGGCACCCACCGCGTCTACCGGTTCGCCGACCTTCCCCTCTGCCCAGCGCTCCTTCGCGACCTGGCCACCCGTACCGTCACCTCGTGCGCGTACTTCGACCATCACCCCGGCCCGCATTCCTGGACCGTGACGGACCCGCTCGGCGACCTCATCACCCAGCGCTTCCACAATGAAGTCCAGCGGCTCGCGGCTGAGAATGACGGCAACAACGCTGGCAATGACCGTTTCTGACAGACCGTCTGATTGACCATCGCGCTGCACCGAGGCCGCCTACGCTGAATCGTTCCCGGGTCCGGCCAGGGATCCGGCATCGCGAGGAGGGCAGCGATCATGGGGGAACTGGACGGCAGGACCGCGCTGGTGACGGGCGGCTCGCGGGGCATCGGACGGGCGGTCGCCCTGCGGCTCGCCGCCGAGGGGGCGTTGGTCGCGGTCCATTACGGCGGCAACGAAGCAGGGGCCGCCGAGACCGTGGCACGGATCGCCGAAGCCGGTGGGCGGGCATTCGCGGTGCGGGCCCGGTTCGGCGAGAGCGGGGCAGTAAACCGGCTGTTCGAGGGGTTCGGCGCCGGGCTGAAGGAGCACGGTGCGGACGGCCTGGACATCCTCGTCAACAACGCGGGCACGCACTCGGTCAGTCCGATCGAGCAGCTCACCGAGGAGGAGTTCGCGCGGGTGCTCGCGATCAATGTGAGCACGCCGGTCTTCGTGATCCAGCGGGCGTTGCCGCTGCTGCGGGACGGCGGGCGGATCGTCAACATGGGCTCGGCGGCCACGCGGATCGCGAACCCCGTGCAGATCGGCTACACCGTCAGCAAGGCGGCACTGGCGGCCCTCGGCCCGTCGCTCGCCAACGAACTGGGCCGGCGGGGCATCACCGTGAACACGGTCGAGCCGGGGGTCGTGCTGACCGACATGATCGGCAACTACGCCACGGCTCCTGAGGCGGTGGCCGCACTTGAGTCGATCACCGCACTCGGGCGAATGGGCCTGCCGGAGGACGTCGCCGGCGTGGTGGGCTTCCTGGCTGGGCCGCAGGGCCGCTGGGTGACCGGGCAGACCATCGACGCATCCGGGGGCACCTACCTCGGGCCGCTCATGCCCGGGTGATCAAGCCTCTTCGCCGCCCCCGGGCACCGCCGCACACGCCTCCCCCGGAGCCCATAGCGCCTCGCTCAGGACGCCCCCGGCACCCGGCTCCAGAAGTGGTCGACGATGTTCTCGACGTAGCGGCGGCCGTCCTCGCCGGATGCCGTGGTGCCGCCCGCCCGGCTCAGGGTGGCCGTCATCAGGGCCTGGTAGTCCTGCTGCATGGCCTGTAGCGGGGCCTTCAGGTCGCGGCGGTCCATGGAGACGAGCTTGGCGATGTCGCGGATGTGGGCCTGCCAGCGGGTGGAGACCGCCTCGGTGAGCAGGCGGGCCAGCTCCTCCTCCAGCCTGGTGATCGCGATGAAGTCACGGGGAGGCAGGCTGAGGACCTCGCCGAGCTTGGCCGACTGCCGTTTGTCGCCGGTCCACTGACCGGCCTCCTCCATGGACAGGTACGCGTCGAGGGTCAGGCCCGTGGCGCGTGCGACGTCATCGGCCGAGACGCCTCGCGCGATGCGGTGTTCCAGCAAGGTGCCCGGGTGGCCCATCAGTTCACTCGGCTGGCACCACAACGCGCCTGCCAACGCCGTCAGTTCCCCCGCATCCGGGACGTGGGTGCCGCGTTCCCACGCGATCACGTGCTCGGGGGTGATGTGCGTCGTACCGAAGGACGCGCGCATGCCGTAGGCGACATGACCGGGGGCCATCCCGAGCTTCTCGCGCAAGGCGCGCGCTGCCCGCGCGTTGAAGGGGAGTGGTGGGTGCACACACGGAGAGTAGGGGAGTTGTCACCGCCACTTCCATGCCCTCTGTCGGCTGCCTGCCGGTTTGGCGGCAAAGGTCGCCGTCGATTCCGTAGGAACCCACAGGAGCGAAAGGGCATCAACTGCACGCTCTACGCGGGTAGTTGCGATCCCGGGAGTGCCGCGTATGATCCGCTCGCATGGTGCCGTATGTGCGTTCGCACAGTGCCTGCCACGCGCTTCGGGCAGTGTCGGCACCCACCCGTCCCCCTCATTCGTACGCACGCCCAGGAGATCCCGTCATGCACGCCACCCCGACCAGCCCACCGCCGCCCGACGAGAAGCCCACGGGATCGGAGGGCGCCGTCGACCGGTTCTTCCGCATCAGCGAACGCGGCTCGTCCTACATACGGGAGATACGCGGTGGATTCGCCACGTTCTTCACGATGGCATACATCCTCGTGCTCAACCCGATCATCCTCGGCGGGGCCGAGGACAAGTTCGGTGAGACGCTGGACAGCGTGCAGTTGGTCACCGCCACGGCTCTGGTCGCCGCGGTGATGACGCTGATCATGGGGGTGGGCGGCAACCTGCCGCTCGCCCTGGCTGCGGGTCTGGGCATCAACGCCGTGGTGGCCTTCCAGATCGCGCCCCTGATGAGCTGGGAAGACGCGATGGGGCTCATCGTGCTTGAGGGGCTCTTGATCTGTGTTCTGGTGGTGACCGGGTTGCGTGAGGCGATCATGCACGCCATTCCGCAACCCCTGAAGCAGGCGATCAGCGTCGGCATCGGCCTGTTCATCGCTTTCATCGGCTTCGTGGACGCCGGGTTCGTCACCCGTATCCCCGATGCCGCGAACTCCACCGTGCCCGTCCAGCTCGGAACCGGCACGCTCACCGGCTGGCCGATGCTCGTCTTCTGCCTCGGTGTGCTCCTGACGATCGTCCTGGTCGCCCGGAAGGTGAAGGGCGCGATCCTCATCAGCATCGTCCTGATGACCGTCGTCGCCATCGTCATCAACGAGATCGCCGACATCAAGGCCTGGGGCCTGACGTCGCCCTCGATCCCCGGCAACCCCGTCGCGGCACCCGACTTCGGGCTGCTGGGCCAGTTCGACCTGTTCGGGTCGTTCGGTCAGGTCAGCGTGCTGACGGTCGTCCTGCTCATCTTCACCCTGATCCTGTCCGACTTCTTCGACACGATGGGCACCGTCGTGGGGGTCACGGCGGAAGCCGGCCTCCTCGACGAGCGGGGCCAGGTGCCCGGTCTCGGCCGCGTCCTGCTCATCGACGGTGCTGCCGCCGTCGCCGGCGGCGCCGCGTCCGCGTCGTCGGCCACCACCTACATCGAGTCCGCGGCGGGCGTCGGCGAAGGGGCCCGCACCGGCTTCGCCAACCTGGTCACCGGCGGGCTGTTCGCGCTCGCGCTCTTCCTCACGCCCGTGCTGACCATCGTGCCGATGCAGGCGGCGGCGCCCGCCCTCGTCGTGGTCGGGTTCCTCATGATGACCCAGGTCAAGCACATCGACTGGGACCGCTACGACGTCGCCATCCCGGCCTTCCTCACCATCGTCGTCATGCCGTTCACCTACTCCATCACCAACGGCATCGGCGCCGGCTTCGTCGCGTACGTGGTCATCAAGGCGTGCCTGGGCAAGGCGCGCGAGGTCCACTGGCTGCTGTGGGGCACGGCGGCGCTCTTCCTCGTGTACTTCCTCATCGATCCGCTGGAGCAGATCCTCGGGATCAAGTAGCGATCAAGTAGCGGGGACGGGGGACGGCGTATCCCCGGGGCCGGCCGGCCCCGGGGATCAGGTCAGTGGCTGCCCGCGTCCGCCAGGCAGAACTCGTTGCCCTCCGGGTCCTTGAGGACCGTCCAGGTCATCCCCTGCATCGACTGCTCGCCGACGACGGTCGCGCCCAGCTTCTCCAGGCGCTCCACGTCGGCCGAGCGGTCGGGCGAGGAGAAGTCGATGTGCACCCGGTTCTTGCCGGGCTTGGGCTCGGGGACCCGCTGGAAGCCGAGGACCAGCGGGGTGGCCGCGAGGACGACGAACGCGTCGTAGTCCTGGGTGTCCTCGACGCCGAGCGCCTCGGCCCACCAGGCGGCCAGCTTCTGGGGGTCGGCGCAGTCGATCGTGATCATCTCCGGTGAAATACGCATGCTCCTCACCGTACGGCGCACCACTGACAACGCCCCGTCGCACAGGGGCTCGTGGGGCCGTTCAGACCAGGACGACCTCCAGCAGCGGCAGCTCGCGGCCCGGGATGGAGCCGGACGGCGTGGCGCCGATCCGGACCGCTCCCATGGTCCGGTAGAACGGCTCCGCGTTCGGGTCGGCGTCGATGGTGAGGCGCGTGAAGCCCAGGCGGCGCGCCACGTCCATGGTGTGGGCGAACAGGCGCCGCCCGACCCCCTGCCGATGGTGTCCGGCTCGACGAACATCATGCCGAGCGCGCCCTCCGGCGGCTCGCCGTCCAGCGTGGTGAAGCCCAGGATCCGGCCGTCCTCCTCGGCGACCGCCGTCCGGCGCGCCACCACCTCCGCGGGGCGCATCGTCAGCTCCTCGCGGCAGGCGGCCAGGAACTCCGCGTCGTACTCCCAGTGCCCCTTCGACCGCAGGGCCAGGTCCGTCAGTGCGGCGGCCTCGGCCGACTCGCCCGCGCGTATCCGCATGGGGGCAGTCTCCCCCACACGGATACCCGCGCTCGCGGATTTCCGGCCCGCGTCGGTCGAGGCCCGCGTCAGTCGAAGACCGGCCCCTGCGTCCGGGTCCGCTTGATCTCGTAGAAGCCGGGGATCGACGCGACCAGCAGCGTGCCGTCCCAGAGCTTCGCCGCCTCCTCGCCCTTGGGGGCGGGGGTGACGACCGGGCCGAAGAAGGCGACCTGCTCGCCGTCCGCGCCGGGGACCGCGATGACGGGGGTGCCGACCTCCTGGCCGACCTTGTCGATGCCCTCCTGGTGGGAGGCGCGCAGCTCGGTGTCGTACGTGTTCTTGTCGGCGTACTCCGCGAGGTCCTCGGGCAGGCCGACGTCCTTCAGGGCTGCGACCACGGCCTCCCGGGTGGGGCCCTCGCCGTTGTTGTGGAAGCGGGTGCCGAGCGCGGTGTAGAGGGGGCCGACGACGTCGTCGCCGTGGAGCTGCTGGGCGGCGATGACGACCCGGACCGGGCCCCAGGCCTGGTTCTCCAGCATGTCCCGGTACTCCTCGGGCAGCTCGTCCAGCTTGTCCTCGTTGAGGACGGCCAGGCTCATCACGTGCCAGCGGACCTCGACGTCGCGGACCTTCTCCACCTCCAGCATCCAGCGCGAGGTCATCCACGCCCAGGGGCAGAGCGGGTCGAACCAGAAGTCGACCGGGGTCTTGCCGTTCGCCGGGGTGTTCTCGGACATGTCTCTCCTCTGAAGGGGCGTGTTCCACAGCGGGGTGTGTCGCACGGAGGGCGCGTTCACCTTCGAACGAGAACGCCTCCCGGGGACGACCCATTCCCTGCCTGCCGACGCGCGAGGACGCGTGCAAGGATCAATGGGTTCGAACACGACACAAGACGCGCGTCACGAAGGAGTGCCCGTGCCCGGTGAAAACCTGTCCCGCGACGAGGCCCAGAAGAGGGCCGAGCTGCTGACCGTCGACGGATACGAGGTCGCCCTCGACCTGCGGTCCGCCGTCGGGGAGCCCGAGGGCGCCGGCGGGGACGGCGGTCCGCTGACGTTCCGGTCGCTCACCACGATCCGGTTCCGCTCGGCCCGGGCCGGCGCCTCGACCTTCGCCGACCTGGTCGCGCCGGGCGTGGACGCCGTGACGCTGAACGGGAAGGCCCTGGACCCGGCGGTCGTGTTCGACGGTGCCCGGGTGGCCCTGGACGGGCTCCTGGAGGGCGAGAACGTCCTCGTGGTCGACGCCCGCTGCGCGTACAGCCGGACCGGCGAGGGCATGCACCGCTTCGCCGACCCGGAGGACGGCGAGGTCTACCTCTACACGCAGTACGAGCCGGCCGACGCCCGCCGCGTCTTCGCCAACTTCGAACAGCCCGACCTCAAGGCTCCCTACCGCTTCCGGGTCACCGCCCCCGCCGGCTGGCGGGTCTGGGCCAACGGGGCCGAGGAATCCCACGAGGACGGGGTGTGGACCTTCGCCGAGACGAAGCCGATCTCCACCTACATCACCGCCGTCGTCGCCGGTCCGTACCACTACGTGAGCGACCACTACAGCCGTACGTTCGCCGACGGCACCACGCTGGACATCCCGCTCGGCGCGATGTGCCGCAAGGGGCTCGCCAAGCACTTCGACGCGGACGACGTCTTCCTGATCACCAAGCAGGGCCTGGACTTCTTCCACGACCACTTCGACTTCCCCTACCCCTTCGGGAAGTACGACCAGGCGTTCGTGCCCGAGTACAACCTCGGGGCCATGGAGAACCCGGGCCTGGTCACCTTCCGCGAGGAGTACATCTACCGCGGCAAGGTCACCTCCGCGGCCTACGAGCGGCGGGCCAACGTCATCCTGCACGAGATGGCGCACATGTGGTTCGGCGACCTGGTCACCATGGAGTGGTGGGACGACCTGTGGCTGAAGGAGTCCTTCGCGGACTTCATGGGCTCCTTCTCGATGGTCGAGGCGACCCGGTTCACCAACGGCTGGATCACCTTCGCCAACAATCGCAAGGCCTGGGCCTACCGCGCCGACCAGCTGCCCTCCACGCACCCCATCACGGCCGACATCCGTGACCTGGAGGACGCCAAGCTGAACTTCGACGGGATCACGTACGCCAAGGGCGCCTCCGTGCTCAAGCAGCTCGTGGCGTACGTGGGGCGCGACGCGTTCCTGGAGGGCGCGCGGCGCTACTTCAAGAGCCACGCGTACGGCAACACCCGCCTCGGGGACCTGTTGTCCGTGCTCGCCGAGACCTCCGGGCGGGACATGACCGCCTGGTCGCGCTCCTGGCTCCAGACCGCGGGCGTCAACACGCTCACCCCGGTGCCCGCGTACGACGCGGCGGGCGTCCTCACCGAGCTGGCCGTCGTCCAGGAGGCCGCCGCCTCGCACCCCGAGCTGCGCCCGCACCGCATCGCGGTCGGCCTGTACCGGCGTACGCCCGGGGGCGAGCTGGCGCGGTACGCGCGCGCCGAGGTGGACGTGGCCGGCGAGCGAACCGTGGTGGAGGCGCTGGCCGGCTCCGAGCGGCCCGATCTGATCCTGGTCAACGACGACGACCTCACGTACTGCAAGGTCCGCTTCGACGAGGGATCGCTGGCCACGCTCCGCGAGCATCTGGGCGAGATCACGGACCCGCTGGCCCGCGCCCTGTGCTGGTCGGCCCTGTGGGGTCTAACCCGGGACGCGATCCTTCCTGCCCGTGACTTCGTCGCGCTGGTGCTGGCGCACGCCGGGCGCGAGAGCGACATCGGCGTGCTCCAGATGCTGCACGCCTGGGCGCAGTCCGCGCTGGTCAACTACGCGGCCCCCGACTGGCGCGAGGAGGGTGGCCGGGCGCTGGCCGAGGGCGCGCTGCGCGAGCTGCGGGCCGCCGAGCCGGGCAGCCAGCACCAGCTGGCCTGGGCCCGGTTCTTCGCGGCGGTGGCCTCGTCCGAGGAGGACTTCCAGCTGCTGGGCGGGCTGCTGGACGGCACGGCCCGGATCGACGGTCTCGACGTCGAGCAGGAGCTGCGCTGGGCCTTCCTCTCCCCGCTGGCCTCGCACGGGGCGGCGAACGAGGCGGCGATCGACGCCGAACTGGCCCGCGACGACACGGCGTCCGGCAAGCGTCACCACGTACGGTGCCTGGCCTCGCGGCCGTCGGAGGCGGTGAAGGCGCAGGCGTGGGCGGCGGTCGTGGAGTCGGACAAGCTGTCCAACGCCCTGGTCGAGGCGACCATCGCGGGCTTCGAGCAGTCTTCGCAGCGGGAGCTGCTGGCCCCGTACGCCAAGCGCTACTTCGAGGTGATCGAGCGGATCTGGGCGGAGCGGTCCATCCAGATCGGCATGCAGGTCGTGCGGGGGATGTTCCCGGGTCTGCAGGACAGCCCCGCGACCCTCGCGGCGACCGACGCCTGGCTCGCCGAGCACGAGGACGCGGCCCCGGCGCTGCGGCGGCTGGTGCTGGAGGCTCGGGACGATCTCGCGCGGGCGCTGCGCGGCCAGGAGTGCGACCGGGCGGTCTGAGTCACGGGCGCGTGCGGGAGTGAGAGAGGGGCGCTCGGGTACGGCGTGTGCGCGGCGCGAAAGCGGCGCTCGTACATCTGCCCGGGACGCCCCTCCCCCGATTCCCGGCGCGACGGCCCTTTTCGGTTGTCGAACGTCCGTACTTTAGGATGGCGTTGTCCGGGAATGTCGACGGGCGTGTAACAGGGGTTAGGGCCCCCTCTTCGGGCGGGAAACCCCGGGACATGACCCAGAACACCCCGCTCTCCGCCCGTCTCCCGCGTCTCCCCCTTCACCCCGGTGATGTGACGCAGCGTGTCCTGTCCGCCGCCCAGTTGAGGGCGCGGGGGGTGTCCGCCGCGCAGACGTCGGCCCAGTGCCTGCCGGGCGGTCCCTGGCAGCCCCTGCTGCCGGGGGTCTACCTGCTGCACCCGGGCCCGCCCACCGGCCAGGAGCGGCTGCACGGGGCACTGCTGTACGCGGGGCGCCCGCCGGTCTCCGCGCGGCGCGGCGCGGCGGGCCCGCCGGACGCGGGGTACGGGGATGCGATGGTCACCGGGGTCGCCGCGCTCGCGCTGCACGGCTTCGCCTCGGCCGGGGAGCTGGGCGCGCTGCACCGGATCGACGTGCTGGTCCCCCGCACCCGGCGGCTGCGGTCCACCCGTTTCGTGGAGGTGCTGCGGACCGCCTCGATGCCGGTCCCGGTGCGGGTGGACGAGGTGCCCGTCGCCCCGGTGGAGCGGGCGCTCGCGGACGCGGTGGCGGCGATCTCCGACGCGGCGGACGTCCGGCGGCTGCTGACCGAGGCGGTGCGGGACGGGCACTGCGAGCCGGCTTGCGTGGTACGTGAGCTGAGCGAGGCGAAACTGCTGGGGCGGCCCGCCGTGGTGGGCGCGGTGGACGCGCTGCTGGCCGAGGGGCGGGCGGTGGCGGAGGCGCGGCTGTACGCGATGGTGCGCGAGTACGGGCTGCCGGAGCCGATGTGGAACGTGGAGCTGCGGCTGCCGGGCGGGCCGGGCCTCGGCGGGGTGGACGCCTACTGGCCCGATCACGCGGTGGCGGTGGAGCTGGACTCCCGGGCGCCCCGGCACGCCGTGCACGGTGTATCCGGGCGGAGGGGCGGCCGGGTGCAGGAGGACCCGCAGTGGGCCGCGTGCGCCGCGAAGCGGGAGCATCTGGAGCGCCTCGGGGTCACGGTCGTCCACCTCACGCCGAGGAAGCTGCGCGAGGCGCTGGACCAGCAGGCGACGGTGGTGCGGACGGCGCTGATGGCGGCGGCGGACCGGGAGCCGGCCGCGTATGTGATGGTACTGCCGCGGTGAGCGGCCCTTGAGGCGGTCCGGACCACTGCACCGCTGGTCCGGACCACGGGCACCGCTGGTCCGGACCACCGCCCGGCCACACGGGTCATCAGACGCCACCGGCGTACCGTTTGGCCTCATTCCTCCCTCATGGCACAGCGCGCCCCGTGGCGGATCTATGCCATGTCCCTGACTCGTCTCCGTCAACTCTCCACAAACCCCTGTCATTTACGACAGGCTGAGCGGTCATCCGGTACCGAATTCCGGACTCTCTCTTTCAATTACAGGGATGCTGATGACCAAGGAATCCCCCAGCTCCATACCCGGGGCGAGACGCGCGGCTCGTATCGCGGCCGCTGCCGGTCTGGCGGCCGCACTGGCCGCCTCCGGCGCCGCACCGGCCCTCGCCGTCGACGACCCGGCACCGGCACCCGTCAAACCGGCCGCCACCAGCGACCGGGGCGACAAGCTCGGCAAGGCCGACGCCGATGTTCTGGCGAAGGCCGAGGCCAAGGGCGAGAAGAACATCACCATGATGGTCGCCACCACCCCCGGGGCGACCGAGCAGGTCAGCAAGCAGCTCGACGCCGTCGAGGGCTCCGTGCTCGGCCAGACCTACGACAAGCTCGGCTACGTCCGGGCGACGGTCCCGACGGGAACCGCCGAGTCCACCATCAAGGCGGCCTCCAAGCTCTCCTCCGTCCTCGGCATCGATCTCAAGCAGGAGATCAAGCTGGACGACCCGACGCCCAAGGGCGACCGGGCCGCCGGGGCCAAGCAGACCAAGGCCACGGGCAGTTACGCGGCGCCGGACAAGAAGACCCCGGCGAAGAACCCGTACAACCCGTCGTTCGAGACGGGCGCGGTCGACTTCGTCGCGAAGAACCCGAAGGCCGACGGCCGCGGGATCACCATCGGCGTCCTGGACTCCGGCGTCGACCTCGGTCACCCGGCGCTGAAGAAGACCACCACCGGCGAGCGCAAGATCGTCGACTGGGTGACCGCCACCGACCCGGTGAGCGACGGCGACGGCACCTGGCTGCGGATGACCGAGTCCGTCAGCGGCCCGACGTTCACGTCCGGCGGCAAGACGTACGCGGCCCCCGCGGGCAGCTATAAGTTCGCCACGTTCGCCGAGTCGGCCACCACCGGCGGCGACATGGCGGGCGACCTCAACCGCGACGGTGACACCACCGACGTCTGGGGCGTGCTGTACGACCCGGTCACCGGCACCACGCGGGTCGACCTGAACAGCAACGCGGACTTCGCCGACGACACGGTCCTCAAGCCGTACAAGGAGAAGTTCCAGGTCTCCTACTTCGGTGAGGACGACCCGCGGACCCCCGTCGTCGAGCGCATCCCGTTCGTCGTCGAGACCCGCAAGGGCGTCACCTACAACGCGGCCGGCGCCAAGGCCGACTTCGTCAACATCGGTGTCATCGAGGGCTCGCACGGCACGCACGTCGCGGGTATCACCGCGGCCAACGGGCTGTTCGGCGGCGAGATGAACGGTGCCGCCCCCGGCGCCAAGATCGTCTCCTCGCGCGCCTGCACCTGGTCGGGCGGCTGCACCAACATCGCGCTGACCGAGGGCATGATCGACCTCGTCGTCAACCGCGGTGTCGACATCGTCAACATGTCGATCGGCGGTCTGCCGCCGCTGAACGACGGCAACAACGCGCGCGCCGAGCTGTACAAGCGGCTCGTCGACATCTACGGCGTGCAGCTGGTCATCTCGGCCGGCAACAGCGGCCCGGGGCTCAACACGATCGGTGACCCGTCGCTCGCCGACCACGTGATCTCGGTCGGCGCGTCGATCTCCAAGGAGACGTGGGCGGCCAACTACGGCTCCAACGTCACCAAGAAGTACGACATGCTGCCCTTCTCCTCGCGCGGTCCGCGTGAGGACGGCGGCTTCACGCCGATCATCTCGGCGCCGGGTGCGTCCATCAACACCACCCAGACCTGGGCGCCGGGCGGTCCGGTGAAGGAGGCGGGTTACGACCTGCCGGCCGGCTACTCCATGCTCCAGGGCACCTCGATGGCCTCCCCGCAGGCCGCGGGCGCTGCCGCGCTGCTGCTGTCGAAGGCGAAGCAGACCGGCATCGAGCTTCCCCGGCCGACCTGCGTGTGGCGCTGACCAGCACCGCGGGCCACATCGCGGACGTGCCCGCGCACGTCCAGGGCTCCGGTCTGATCGACATCGTCAAGGCCTGGAAGCAGATCTCCAAGCAGGGCAAGCCCGCGCACGAGTTCTCGGTGAAGGCCCCGGTCGACACCGCGATCGACTTCGCGCTCAAGGACCCGGGCTTCGGCACCGGCCTCTACGACCGCGAGGGCGGCCTGAAGGTCGGCGAGTCCAAGGTCTACGACGTCGTCGTCACCCGCACAACGGGCCCGGACCGCGCCGTCCAGCACAAGCTGACCTGGAAGAACAACGACGGCACCTTCGAGCTCAGCAGCCCCGAGTACGTCTCGCTGCCGCTCGACACGCCGGTCAAGCTGAAGGTCAGGGCCAAGGCCAAGACCGCCGGGGTGCACAGCGCCATCCTCCAGGTCGACGACAAGAAGACCTCCGGCGTCGACCACCAGATCATGACCACGGTCGTCATCGCCCACGAGCTTCAGCAGCCCGGCTACGCCTACAAGGCGTCCGGCTCGGTGCAGCGCAACGGCACGACGTCGTACTTCGTCAACGTGCCGGAGGGCGCGAAGACCCTTGAGGTCGCCCTCAGCGCGCTGCGCTCGGGCAGCCAGACCCGGTTCATCGCCCTGCACCCGTACGGGACGCCGGTCGACCCGACCTCCACGGTCAACTGCTACCCGAACTACGAGAACCCGGCCAACACCTGCCGCCCGGACGTGCGCTCCTACAAGGACCCGCAGCCCGGCGTGTGGGAGATCGAGGTCGAGTCGCGCCGTACGTCGCCGCTGCTGGACAACCCGTACAAGCTGGATGTCTCGCTGCTCGGCGTGACCTTCGACCCGGCGGTGCGCACCATCGCCGAGGCGAAGATCGGTGCTCCGGCCGCGGTGGACTGGAAGGTCACCAACACGGCCGCCGCGCTCCAGGGCAAGCTCCAGGGCGGTTCGCTGGGCTCGGCCAAGGTGGACAAGCCGTCGATCTCCACGGGTCAGACCCGTGAGACCACGGTGACCATCGGCGCCGGCGTCGAAAAGCTCGACTTCGCCATCGGCGGTACGTCGGACGCCAACGCCGACCTCGACCTGTACGTCTTCCGGGGCGCCACGCAGGTCGGCAGCGGCACCACCGCCGGTTCCGAAGAGGCGGTCAGCCTGCTGAAGCCCGCCGCGGGTACGTACACGGTCGTCGTCGACGGTTACTCGGTCCCGGCCGGGTCGACCACGTACGACTACCGCGACGTGTACTACGCGGCGTCGCTCGGCACGATCAAGGTCGACTCCGCCAAGGTGGTGAACCTGGCCAGCGGCGCGTCCGCCCAGGTCGGCGCCGAGGTCGTGGTCGCCGGGGCGGCTCCCGAGGGCCGTCAGTTCTTCGGTGAGGTCCAGCTGGTCAACGCGCGCGGCACCGCCGCGGGCACCGGCAGCGTCGTGATCGAGAAGGTCACGCCGTAACGGATCCCTGCGATACGACGGCGGGGCGGGCGCTCTCACGAGCACCCGCCCCGCTGTGCGTGTTCCTCGTCACAGACCGCCCGCGGCGCCGCAGATGTTTCCCCACGCGGGCACGGACGTTGCAGAATCTGCGGCCCTCGCGGGAAGAGTCCGCAGGTCGGACAATGGATTGGACAAGGCGGGCCCGGACATACGCATCATGGTGCGGCATACGGACCGCACAGCCGCACAGGTGTACAGAACAGAGGAGTCCTCGTGAAGGTCGGAATCGTCGGCGCCACCGGTCAGGTCGGCACAGTCATGCTCAGGATCCTGGCCGAGCGCTCCTTCCCGGTCGACGAGCTGCGGCTGTTCGCCTCCGCCCGGTCCGCGGGCTCCACGATCGACTTCCAGGGCTCCCCCGTCACCGTCGAGGACGCCTCCACGGCCGACTACACCGGCCTGGACATCGTGCTGTTCTCCGCCGGCGGCGCTACCTCCAAGGCGCTGGCCGAGAAGGTCGCCGCCCAGGGCGCCGTGGTGATCGACAACTCCTCCGCCTGGCGCAAGGACCCCGAGGTCCCCCTCGTCGTCTCCGAGGTCAACCCGCACGCGGCGAAGGTCCGTCCCAAGGGGATCATCGCCAACCCGAACTGCACCACGATGGCCGCGATGCCGGTGCTGCGCCCGCTGCACGACGAGGCCGGTCTCGAAGCGCTGACCGTCGCCACCTACCAGGCCGTCTCCGGCTCCGGGCTCGCCGGGGTCTCCGAGCTGCACGGCCAGGCCTCCAAGGTCGTCGCCGACGCGGAGAAGCTGGTCCACGACGGCGGGGCCGTGGACTTCCCCGAGCCCGGCGTCTACAAGCGTCCGATCGCCTTCAACGTGCTGCCGCTGGCCGGCTCGATCGTGGACGACGGCTCGTTCGAGACGGACGAGGAGCAGAAGCTCCGCAACGAGTCCCGCAAGATCCTGGAGATCCCGGAACTGAAGGTCTCCGGCACCTGCGTCCGGGTCCCGGTCTTCTCCGGCCACTCGCTCCAGATCAACGCCCGCTTCGCCCGCCCGATCGGCGTCGAGCGCGCCGTGGAGCTGCTCAAGGACGCCGAGGGCGTCGAGCTGTCCGAGATCCCGACCCCGCTCCAGGCGGCGGGCAAGGACGCGAGTTACGTCGGCCGCATCCGGGTCGACGAGACGGTGGACAACGGCCTCGCGCTGTTCGTCTCCAACGACAACCTCCGCAAGGGCGCGGCGCTGAACGCCGTGCAGATCGCGGAGCTGGTGGCGGCCGAGCTGAAGGGCTGACCAGCGGCGTCGCGCATACCGCCGAAGGGGCGGCCACCGGAGTGCACCGGTGGCCGCCCTTTCGTGTGCCGGTTCAGTTCCTGCGCACCTCGAAGTGGAAGCATCCGTACTCCACGGCCCGCACATGCGCCAGCGCCACCTCCGGGTCCGCGAACGCCTCGTCCAGGGCCGCGTCGAACCCCTTCGCCTCCTCGGCCGGGATCTCCAGGAGCCGGCCGCCGACGATACGGCCCTGTGCGTCGTAGCGGCGCACCGCACGCAGGGCGCCGGGGCGCGAGAACGGGTAGCCCTCGCGCTCCGGGTCCGGGCCCGCGCACGCCTCGGCGTGGATGAAGACCGGGCCCTGCTCGTCGTACGCCCCCGGACTCGCCCCGGTCGCGGCGGCCCAGCGGCGCAGCGGGGCGTAGGAGACGAGGGCGATGCGCTCACCCGGCTCGCTGCCGCGCAGGCAGCAGCGCAGAGGGTGGCCGCCCTCATCGGCGGTGAGAGGCCGGCAGGGGCGGTCCGCGTCGTCGTTGGCGCGGAGTTCGCCGAGGGCGGCGGGATCGATGGGGCGGGGCTCGTATCCGGTCATGGTTCGAGCCTGTCCCCCGGAGCCGGCCGCGTCCGGCGGAAAACGGACATCGCGCTGGGAGCACCGTACGTGGAAGGATGGCCGGAAACGCCGCATATCAAGTCGCACACCTAGGAGATGACCGCGTGCCTGGCACGAATCTGACCCGCGAAGAGGCACAGGAGCGGGCGCGCCTGCTGACCGTGGACGCGTACGAGATCGATCTCGACCTCTCCGGAGCGCAGGAGGGCGGCACCTACCGGTCCGTGACCACCGTGCGCTTCGACTCCGCGGAGGCCGGTGCGGAGACCTTCATCGACCTGGTCGCCCCGGCCGTCCACGACGTGGTGCTGAACGGCAAGGACCTGGACGTGGCCGCCGTCTTCCGTGACTCACGGATCGCGCTGCCGGAGCTGCGCGAGGGCGCCAACGAGCTGAAGGTCGTCGCCGACTGCTCGTACACCAACACCGGCGAGGGCCTGCACCGGTTCGTCGACCCGGTCGACGAGCAGGCCTATCTGTACACGCAGTTCGAGGTCCCGGACGCCCGCCGGGTCTTCGCCTCGTTCGAGCAGCCGGACCTGAAGGCGACCTTCCGGTTCACCGTGAAGGCCCCCGCAGGCTGGACGGTCATCTCGAACTCGCCGACGCCGGAGCCCAAGGACGACGTCTGGGCGTTCGAGCCGACGCCCCGTATCTCCACGTACATCACGGCCCTCATCGTCGGCCCGTACCACTCGGTGCACAGCACGTACGAGAAGGACGGCCAGACCGTCCCGCTCGGCATCTACTGCCGCCCCTCGCTGGCGGAGTACCTGGACGCGGACGACATCTTCGCCGTGACCCGGCAGGGCTTCGAGTGGTTCCAGGAGAAGTTCGACTACGCGTACCCGTTCGCCAAGTACGACCAGCTCTTCGTCCCGGAGTTCAACGCGGGCGCGATGGAGAACGCGGGCGCGGTCACCATCCGCGACCAGTACGTCTTCCGCTCCAAGGTGACGGACGCCGCGTACGAGGTGCGGGCCGAGACGATCCTGCACGAGCTGGCCCACATGTGGTTCGGCGACCTCGTGACGATGGAGTGGTGGAACGACCTCTGGCTGAACGAGTCGTTCGCCACCTACACCTCGATCGCCTGCCAGGCGGACGCGGCGGGCTCGAAGTGGCCGCACTCCTGGACCACGTTCGCCAACTCCATGAAGACCTGGGCGTACCGGCAGGACCAGCTGCCCTCCACGCACCCGATCATGGCGGACATCAGCGACCTGGACGACGTCCTCGTCAACTTCGACGGGATCACGTACGCCAAGGGCGCCTCGGTGCTCAAGCAGCTCGTGGCGTACGTCGGCAAGGACGCGTTCTTCCAGGGCGTGCAGGCGTACTTCAAGGCGCACGCCTTCGGCAACACACGCCTCTCCGACCTGCTGGGCGCGCTGGAGAAGACCTCCGGACGCGACCTGAAGACCTGGTCGAAGGCGTGGCTGGAGACCGCCGGGATCAACATCCTGCGGCCGGAGATCGAGACCGACGAGAACGGCGTCGTCACCTCCTTCACCGTGCTCCAGGAGGCCCCGGCGCTGCCCGCCGGCGCCAAGGGCGAGCCGACGCTGCGCCCGCACCGGATCGCCATCGGCTGCTACTCCATCGACGACGCCGCCGACGGCAAGCTCGTGCGCACCGACCGGATCGAGCTGGACGTCGACGGCGAGCGCACCGACGTGCCCGCCCTGGTGGGCAAGGCCCGTCCGGCGGTCGTCCTGCTCAACGACGACGACCTGTCGTACGCGAAGGTCCGCCTGGACGCCGAGTCGCTGCGGGTCGTCACCGAGCACCTGGGCGACTTCGCCGAGTCGCTGCCGCGCGCCCTGAGCTGGGCCTCGGCGTGGGACATGACGCGTGACGGCGAGCTGGCGACCCGCGACTACCTCTCACTGGTGCTCTCGGGCATCGGCAAGGAGTCGGACATCGGCGTCGTCCAGTCGCTGCACCGCCAGGTGAAGCTGGCGCTCGACCTGTACGCGGCCCCGGAGACCCGTCAGGCCGCGCTCAACCAGTGGACGGAAGCGACGCTGGCGCACCTGCAGGCGGCGGAGCCGGGCAGCGACCACCAGCTGGCATGGGCCCGCGCCTTCGCGGCCACGGCCCGCAACCCGCAGCAGCTGGACCTGCTCCAGTCGCTGCTGGACGGCACCGAGTCGATCGAGGGCCTGGCCGTCGACACCGAGCTGCGGTGGGCGTTCGTGCAGCGGCTGGCCGCCGCCGGGCTGCTGGACGAGGAGGAGATCGCCGCGGAGTACGAGCGGGACAAGACCGCCGCGGGCGAGCGCCACGCGGCCTCCGCGCGGGCGGCCCAGCCGTCCGAGGAGGCCAAGGCCCAGGCGTGGGCCGCGGTCGTCGAGTCCGGCGAGCTGCCCAACTCGCTCCAGGAAGCGGTCATCAGCGGCTTCGTCCAGCCGGACCAGCGTGAGCTGCTGGCCCCGTACACGGAGAAGTACTTCGCCTCGGTGAAGGGCGTCTCGGACTCCCGCAGCCACGAGATGGCCCAGCAGATCATCGTGGGCCTCTACCCGGCCCTCCAGGTCTCGCGGGAGACGCTGGACGCCACCGACGCCTGGCTGGCCTCGGCCGAGCCGAGCGCGGCCCTGCGCCGGCTGATGTCGGAGTCGCGGTCCGGTGTGGAGCGCGCTCTGAAGGCCCAGGCGGCGGACGCGGCGGCGGCCACGGCCTGACCCGCACAGTCCGAGGGGGCGTCCTCTCCGCCGCGGCGGAGGGGGCGCCCCCTCGGCGTACGCCCGCGTGCGCCGTACGCTCGCGCGTTTGCCGTACGCCGAGACGCTTTTGCCGTACGTCCGCGCGCGCGTGGGTCTCCCGTGGCCTACGGTCCGAAGGGTCGTCGCAGTCCTCGGAGGCAGGCCACGGGAGGGTCGATGCCCGGCTTCGCCGCGGTGCCGGTCGCGCTGGCCCTGTGCGCGGGGCTGATGACGGGCCCCTCCCCCGCGCCCGCCGCGTCTCCCGTCGCCGACTGCCGGGCCGGTCCGGCGGGCTGCTACGACCTCTACACGTACGGCTACACCCTGGGGCTGCACCCGTTCACCGAGCCGGACGCCGTACGGCGACAGCTGACCGACCACTTCTGGCTCTTCCCGGTCAGCGGTGGCTGTGCGGGGCGGATCCGGGCCGGGGCGCGCTGCGAGCTGCTGGGCGGCAACCCGGTCGAGGTCGAGTACATCGGCGACGACTTCTTCCAGATCAACACACTGCCGGGGCACCAGCTGGGCCGGGGCATGCACATCCGCTTCGCGTTCTCGCGGACCCTCGGCTTCCACACGATGACGGTCCGGGCCTGGCAGGACCGGCCCACCGAGTGCACGGGCGAGGTCTTCTGCAACGGGGTGAACCGGGCGTTCGCCTGGGTGACCTGGCGGGTGCTGGCCACGACGCTGTACGTCACGGCGTACGCGGCCTGAGCCGCCGGGCCTGTTGGAAACCGCCCGGCGGGCGGGCGCTGGTGCGCAACCGTCCGCCGGGCGGAGACTGGGGGGCTGTGCGGGTTACGCGCCCGACTCCTCGTAGCGGCGGGTCAGCTCGGCCGCGCCGGACTCCGTGAGGGTGCCGTGCAGCCGCATCCGGGCCACCCCGCCGTCGGGGAAGGCGTCGAGGCGGACATGGGTGACGACGGCCTGGGCGCGCAGCACGAAGCGGTGCAGGGTGTCGGGCTGGAGGCGGGTGCGCGGAAGGATCTCGAACCACTCGCCGGTGTCGCCGTTGCGGCCCTGGAGGGCGATCCAGCCGGCGGAGTTGCCCTTGAGGTAGGCGGTGTCGATCTCGATCGCGCGGACCGCGCCCTGGGCGGGGAGGCGGAAGCGCACCCAGTCGTTGGTGTCGCGGACCCGGCGGCGGCGGTTCTCCCAGCCGTCGTCCATCTTGCGGGAGGTGCCCGGCAGGATGATCTGGGTGGGCGAGGAGTAGAAGCGGTCGGAGGCGTCCTCGTACGTACCGCCGTTGAGGACGGAGATCAGGTCGACCGTGCCGAGCGCGGCGAGCCAGGCCGGGTCCGGGACGACCTCGCCGTGCACGCGGAGGCGGGCGATGCCGCCGTCGGGGTGCTGGCAGAGGCGGATGTGGGTGTAGCGGCGGCCGCTCGTGATCTCGAAGGCGTTGGCCGCGTGGCCGCGTACGGGGGTGGGCGCAAGGATCTCCTCCCACTTCACGTCGTCGGCGAGCAGTTGCTCGGGGCCCGGGGCGCCCTCGACGGAGGTGGCCTGCACGGATACCCGCTGCGGGTAGTTGCCGCGGAAGTGGGCGGTGTCCACGACCAGGCCGCGGATGATGCCGGGGGCGCCGAGGCGGACGATCGCCCAGTCGTGGTCATCGGGGGCCGGGAAGGGGTGGTCGGCGTCGGCGCCGCGGCGGCGGCGGGTCTCCCAGCCGTCCATGATCTTGCCCTTGTGCCCGAAGTGCTCGGGGTCGAAGACGGCGCGCTCGCGGATCAGGAGGTTCTCGCGCTCGGCGAAGAACTCGTCGTTCGCGGCGATCACGCCCGCGCCGAGGCGGCGGTCGGCGAGGTCGACCAGTTCGGTGAACGGGAGGTCGCCGGCCTCGCGGTAGTCGGCGTACGGGTCGCCGCCGCCGTAGGGCGCGGCGTCATTGGCGTGGGGGTCGGTGTCGGAGTTCTGGAATGTGGTCTCGCTCGCGTCGAAGGTCATGACCCTTACCTTGACGCCACCGGACCCATCAGGTCCATCGAAAGTTTTCGCAGATACCGTTCAGTTCAACTGAAAGATCGCGCGGTCTCGGTGAGCGCCGCGAGCACCCGCGCCACCGCCGGTCCGCTCTCCGCCCCGTGCCGGACCGCCGCCACCACATGGCGGCGTGGCCGGTCCGCCTCCAGCACCCGCATCACCACGTCCTCACGGCGCTCCCGGGCGGCCATCCGGGGGACGAGGGCCACGCCCATGCCCGCCTCGACCAGGGCGAGGATCGCGGTCCAGCCGGCGGCGCTGTGGGCCTGCTCGGGGACGAAGCCGGCCGCCTCGCAGGCGGCGGTGGTGATCTCGGACCAGGGCCCGGAGCCGCCGAAGATCCAGCGGTCGGCGGCCAGGTCCGCGAGACGCAGCCCGGGCGCGTCGGCCAGCGGGTGGCCGGCGGGGAGCGCCACGTCGAGCGGGTCGGCGAGCAGCGGGAAGAGGCTGAAGCGGGGGTCGCGGGCGGTGGGCGCGTGGGCGGCCAGCGACAGGGCCAGGTCCACCTCGCCCGCGGTGAGCAGCTCGTACGCCTGGGCGGCCTCGGCCTCCCGGACGCGTACGTCGGGTCCCGGGCGGTCCCCGTCGCGCAGCAGCCGGACGGCGGGGACGACGAGGGCGGGCACGGCGGTGGAGAACGCGGCGACCCTGACCTCCCCGGCCTCGCCGCGCAGATAGCCGGTCAGTTCGGCCTCCGCCCGCTCCAGCTGGGCGAAGACGGCCTCGGCGTGGCGCAGGACGAGATGGGCGGCGTCGGTGAGGCGGACCCGGCGGCCCTGGGCCTCCAAGAGGTCCACGCCGAGCTGCTTGGCCAGGTTGGTGAGCTGCTGGGAGACCGCGGAGGGGGTCATCAACAGCGCCTCGGCGGTCGCCGTGACGGTGCCCCGGTCGCGCAGGGTGCGCAGGATGCGGAGCTTCTTGACGTCCCACTCGGTCATGGGCGCAACCTACCGGGCGGGCGCACTTCCCGGCGGGCCCGTCCGGAGCCGGACGCACGGATGCGCCGCGCGGTAGCTCCCACCGGCGGCGCACCCTTCACACGTGGCGTACGCGTGCGGGTCAGACCTGCTTCTTGGACTTGTCCAGGACCATCACCAGGGCCGTGATCACCACGAACAGGGCGATGGGCGCGACCACGTAGAGACCGATGGTCTCGATCGCGCTCAGGCGCGGAGCCGGGTCGTCACCGTCGTCGGGCGTGAGCGCGAGCGCCGGGGCCGACATGAGCAGCATCATCAGCGTCGTCCCGGCCGCAACGACGCCGGCGCGCATAGCGTTCTTCTTGTCCACGGTGCAAACGTAGCGAACGCCTAAGGGCGGCGCTCGCCCGGGGGTGCCGTATGAGGCTTTCGGGGCCGGAGGACCTCCATCAGCGCGTGCAGCCGGGGCGAGGCGGTGATCTCCTCCAGGGTGACCGGATGGCCCTCGGGGTCGGCGATCGGGAGCCGCCAGTTGGGGTACTGGTCCCAGGTGCCCGGAAGGTTCTGCGGGCGGCGGTCGCCCACGGTGTCGGGGAGCCAGACGCCCGTCATCCGGGCGGGGGTGCGCAGCAGGAAGCGGTGGACGGCCCGGACGGCGGCCTCCTCGTCGCCGTCGCCCTCGGGGAGCATCCGCAGCCGGGCCAGGAGGGCCAGCCACTCGGCGGTGTCGGTGAGGTCGGCGGTCAGCTCCTCCTCCAGGGAGCGGGTGAGCAGGCCGAGGCGGTGGCGCAGCGTCACATGATCGCCGGTCAGCCGGGCGGCGGTGGAGGGCAGATCGTGGGTGGTGGCGGTGGCCAGGCAGTCCCGGCGCCACTTCTCCGGGGCGAGCGGCCGGCCGTCGCCCTCCCAGTCGCGCTCGAACCAGAGCACCGAGGTGCCGAGCACCCCGCGCCGGGCGAGTGCCTCGCGGACCCCGGGGGCGACGGTGCCGAGGTCCTCGCCGACGACGGCGGTCCGGGCCCGGTGGGCCTCCAGGACGAGGACGGCGAGCATGGCCTCGGCGTCGTAGGCGACGTACGTGCCGTCGGTGGGCGGGCGGCCCTCGGGGACCCACCAGAGCCGGAAGAGGCCCATGACATGGTCGATGCGCAGGGCCCCGGCGTGGGCCAGCAGGCCGCGCAGCAGGCCCCGGTAGGCGGCGTAACCGGTGGCGGCGAGGACATCGGGGCGCCAGGGCGGCAGACCCCAGTCCTGGCCGCGCGCGTTGAACGCGTCGGGCGGCGCGCCGACGGACATGCCGTGGGCGAAGGCCTCCCGCTGGGACCAGGTGTCGGCGCCGGCCGGATGCACGCCGACGGCGAGGTCGTGGACGATGCCGACGCCCATGCCGGCGTCCTCGGCGGCCCGCTGGGCGGCGGCGAGCTGCGTGGCGGTCAGCCAGGCGAGGCGGCAGTGGAAGTCGACCCGGCCGAGCAGTTCGGAGCGGGCGCGGGCGGTCCCCGGCGAGCGGGGTCGCGCAGCGCCTCGGGCCAGGTGTGCCAGTCGGGGCCGTGGACCTCGGCGAGCGCGCACCACAGGGCGTGGTTCTCCAGCGCCTGCCCCTGCTCGGCCAGGAAGTCGCAGTAGTCGGCGCGCCGGCCGGGGGTGAGGGGCACCTGGACGACCAGCTCCAGGGCCTGGCGTTTCAGCTCCCAGACGGCGTCCCGGTCGATCAGGGCGCCCTTGTTCAGCACGGCCTCGCTGAGGGCGGCGGCGTCCTGTCGGAGGTCGTCCAGGGCGGCCCGGTCGCGGACGTGGCCGTACTCGGGGATCGACTCGATGTGCAGGTGCACCGGGTCGGGGAAGCGGCGCGAGGAGGGGCGGTACGGCGAGGGGTCGGTGGGCTTCCCGGGAACAGCCGCGTGCAACGGGTTGACCTGCACGAACCCGGAGCCGACGCTGCGCCCGGCCCAGACGGCGAGGTCGGCCAGGTCCCCGAGGTCGCCCATGCCCCAGGAGCGGGCGGAGAGCAGGGAGTAGAGCTGCACCAGGAAGCCGTGGGTGCCCTCGGGCGGCTGCGGCACGCGGGGCGGGGCGGCGATGAGGGTGGCGGTGGCCCGGCGGTTGTCCGGCGTACGGACGTGGATGCGGTGGACACCGTGGGGCGGCGGGATCCACCAGGCGGGGGCCTCACCCGGAGCCGGAACGGCGCCCGCGGTGGCCTCGCCCGGAGGCGTCACCGGCGCGGCGGCGGTCTCGCCGCCGGGAGGGGTCACGGGCGCGGCGGGCACGGCGGCCCCCGGGGCCGTCGCGGGCGCGGCGGCGGCCGGGGAGCCGGCGGGAGCGCCGGTGGCCGGGGCCGCCGTCCGGGCCCGCATGCTCAGCGGGGCGGGCGGGCGGCCCGCAAGGTGTCCCGGGGGATCGGACGGCTCCGGCTCGACCGTGACGGTCGAGCCGGGGGCAGTCCGGCCAGAGCGGGCGGCAGGGGCTCGCCGGCCCAGACCACCACGGTCGGCGGCAGCAGGCGCGAGCGGGACTCCGCGGCGGCGAGGCACTTCCGTACGTCCGCCGGAGTGCCGGCGTCGACGCCCAGCGCGGCGAGCACGGCGATGACCGTGTCGTCGGGGACGGACACCGTGACATCCGGCGACGGGGAGTAGGAGGTGGCGACACCGTGCAGTGCGGCGAGCCGGGACAAGCCCATTCAGACTCCTGGGAACTCCATGCCCCCCGCGGTGCCGGGTGCGGTCGGCTCGCTGGTCAGTGGGGCGACGGCGGCGAGCGGCGGCTCGCTCGTGAGAGGGGTGGCATCGGCGAGCGGCGGCTCGCTGGTCAGCGGCGCGGAATCGGCGAAGGAGGATTCACCGAGCAGCAGGGAGACATCGGCGAGCGGCGGCCCGCTGATCAGGTGGGCGACATCGGACAGGGGAAGCTCGCTGGTCAGCGGCGAGGATTCGGACTGGGCGGGTACCTGTTTGGAGAGGGCGGAGAGCAGAAGCTGCGCAGCTGCGGGCATGGTGGCCTCCTGGCCGTGGAGAACAGGACACAGCAGACCTACCCAGGCCTCGCCCCGGCAGACGTGGATGTGATGCAGGCGTTATGACAACGACCTCAACGTGCCCTGGGTCACATTCCGTTCCCTCGTACGGCAGGTATGAGCCGTTTTCGGCCACTCCCGTCCGTCACACCAGCCCCACGGGGCCCGAGGTGTCGCGATTCCCGGCAATTCCGGCAGAACGGCCAAGCGCATTGACACCCTTACGCCCGGGTGGTGGGCTCGGAGCCCGCCAGGGGCAGTGGGGACGTACGGAAGGGGACGCGACGTGCGGATCGGGCGCAGAAGGCAGGCGACGGCCGTGGCCGCCGCCGTGATCGGCGGACTCCTCGGATCCGTCTCCGTCGCTCCGTCGGCGGTGGCCGCCCCTGCCGCTCCCGGTGATCCCGGCAGGCCCGTCGCCGACACCGCCGACCGTGCCGACAGCGCGCGGACGCCGTCCGTGTGGCCCCGCCCGCAGCGCATGAGGACCACCGGGCCCGCCGTGCCGCTCGGCGCGGAAGCCACGCTCGTCGCGGCGCCGGACGCCGATCCGTACGCCGTCGAGCAGACGCGCTCGCTGCTGCGCTCGGCGGGCGTCCGGACCCTGCACGAGAGCCTGCCGGGCCGCGGCCCCGTGGTCCGGCTCGGCGGTACGGGCGCCGGCGAGGCGCTGCGGGCGCTGCGCGCCCCCGACCGGGCCGATCTGCCGTCGGGCGGCTACCGGCTCGCGGTCGGCGAGGCCGCCGGACGGGCCACCGTCGCGCTGGAAGGGCTCGGCGGGGACGGCCTGTTCCACGCCGTCCAGACCCTGCGTCAACTGGTCGCCGGCGGATCGGTGGCCGGGGTGACCGTCCGGGACTGGCCGGGAACCGCCGTACGCGGCATGGCCGAGGGGTTCTACGGACAGCCGTGGACCCGCGAGGAGCGGCTCGCCCAGATCTCCTTCATGGGCCGCACCAAGCAGAACCGCTATCTCTACGCGGCGGGCGACGACCCCTACCGGCTGGCGCGCTGGCGCGAGCCCTACCCCGCGGACAAGCGGGCCGACTTCCGGGCACTGGCCGAGCGGGCCCGCGCCGAGCACGTCACGCTCGGCTGGGCCGTCTCCCCGGTCAGGCCATGTGCATGGCATCCGACCAGGACGTCAGGGCGCTGACCAAGAAGGTCGACGCGATGTGGGCGCTGGGCGTCCGGGTCTTCCAGCTCCAGTTCCAGGACGTCAGCTACAGCGAGTGGCACTGCGATCTGGACGCCGAGACCTTCGGCAGCGGTCCGAAGGCGGCGGCCCGCGCCCAGGCCCGGGTGGCGGGCGCCCTCGCCCGGCACCTGGCGGAACGGCACCCGGACGCGGCCCCGCTGTCCGTCCTGCCGACGGAGTTCTACCAGGACGGGGCCACCGACTACCGCACCGCGCTGGCGGCCGAGCTGGACGGCCGGGTGCAGGTGGCCTGGACGGGTGTCGGAGTGGTCCCGAAGAAGATCACCGGGGGTGAACTGGCCGGGGCCCGCGCCGCGTTCCGCCACCCGCTGGTGACCATGGACAACTACCCGGTCAACGACTACGCCCAGGACCGCATCTTCCTCGGCCCGTACACCGGCCGGGACCCGGCGGTGGCGAGCGGTTCGGCGGCGCTGCTGGCCAACGCCATGGAGCAGCCGTCCGTCTCCCGGATCCCGTTGTTCACCGCCGCCGACTTCGCCTGGAACCCGAAGGGGTACGACCCCGCAGTGTCCTGGCGGGCGGCGATCGACGATCTGGCGGGCGGGGACGCGGCCGCCCGGGACGCGCTGCTGGCCCTGGCCGGGAACAGCGCGGGCTCGGTGCTCGGCGCGGAGGAGTCCGCCTACCTCCAGCCCCTGTTCGACGCCTTCTGGGGCACGCGCGCCGACGCCTCCCGCCGCGACCGTGCGGCGGACGGGCTGCGGGCGGCGTTCTCCGTGATGCGGCAGGCCCCCGACCGGCTGAAGACCCCCGCGGAGGGCCGGCTGACCGACGAGGTGCGCCCCTGGACCGAGCAGCTGGCCCGCTACGGGCGGGCCGGTGAGCTGGCGGTGGACCTGCTCCAGGCCCAGGCCGCCGGGGACGGTGCCGCCGCCTGGCGCATCCAGCTGGCGCTGGAGCCGCTGCGCGAGGAGATCAGGGCGAGCCGGGCCACGGTCGGCAAGGGGGTGCTGGACCCGTTCCTGGACCGGGCGGCGAAGGTGGCCGCCGGGTGGAACGGCACCGACCGTGCCTCGGGCCGGGTCACCAAGGGCGCCGACGGCTATACGGTCCAGCTGGACGCGCCCCGCCCGGTGGAGGCCGTCACGGCGCTCTCCGAGCCCGGGCACGCCCTCGCCGACGCGGTCGTGGAGGCCCATGTGCCCGGCGAGGGGTGGCGTTCCCTCGGGCGGCTCTCGCCGAGCGGCTTCACCCAGACCGCCGCGAAGGGGCTGCGCGCCGACGCGGTGCGGGTCACCGTGCCGGAGGCGGCCCGGAGCGCCCGGCCGCCGTATCTGAGCCCGACCCTGCCCGCCGCACCCGCCGTCGTGGCGGGGACCCCGCAGGTGCGGGCCTTGGTGCCGTGGTTCGGCGACGAGCCCGCGGCCACGCTCGACCTGAAGCACGGCGAGACCGACGCGGAGATCGGCGGCGAGCCCCAGCGGGTCGCGGCGCGCCTGGCGGGCCGCCGTCCGGTCGAGGTCAAGGGCAAGCTCACCGCGAAGGCCCCGAAGGGCATCGAGGTGCGGGTCCCGAAGCAGACGACCGTGCCGCGCGGATCGCGTACGGAGGTGCCCGTGGACATCACCGTCCCGAAGGACACCCCGGCGGGCGAGTACGAGGTGCCGCTGACCTTCGGCGGCCAGGAGTCGACGCTGACCGTGCGGGCCTTCCCGCGTACGGGCGGCCCGGATCTGGCGCGTACGGCGAAGGCCTCCTCGTCCGGCGACGAGACCCCGGACTTCCCCGCGTCCGCGGCCACCGACGGCGATCCGGAGACCCGGTGGTCCTCGCCGGTGGAGGACGGCGCGTGGTGGCAGACCGAGCTGGCGAAGCCGGTGCGGCTGGGCCGGGTGGTGCTGAGCTGGCAGGACGCGTACGCCTCCCGCTACCGCGTCCAGGTCTCCGCCGACGGCCGCGTCTGGCGCACCGCCGCGACCGTGAAGGAGGGCCGGGGCGGTCGCGAGTCGGTCCGGATGGACGCGAAGGACACCCGGTTCATCCGGGTGCAGGGCGAGGGCCGGGCCACGCAGTACGGCTACTCGCTCTGGTCGGTGGAGGCGTACGCGGTCGTGGACGACTGAGCCGTACGGGAAAGACCGACGACTGAGCCGTACGAGGGAGCCGGCGGACGACGAAGGCCCGGTGGCAGCAGGTCCTAGGCGGACACGCCGTCGATCCGGGCCATCACGTCGTCCGCGCCGAACGGTTGCAGATACGGCAGCCAGCGCGGGTCGCGGTGACCGGTCCCGATGATCCGCCAGGCCAGGCCCGTCGGCGGCGCGGGTTGATGGCGCAGCCGCCAGCCCAGCTCGGGGAGGTGGCGGTCGGCCTTGACGTGGTTGCAGCGGCGGCAGGCCGCCACCACGTTGTCCCAGGCGTGCTGGCCGCCGCGGCTGCGCGGGATGACGTGGTCGACGCTGGTGGCGGCGGCCCCGCAGTACATGCAGCGCCCGCCGTCCCGGGCGAACAGCGCCCGCCGCGTCAGGGGGACGGGGCCCCGGTAGGGCACCCGGACGAAGCGCTTGAGCCGGACCACACTGGGTGCGGGCACGGCACGGGTGGCACTGTGCAGAAAGGCGCCGGACTCCTCAAGACAGATGGCCTTGTTCTCGAGGACGAGGACGAGCGCGCGGCGGAGCGGTACGACGCCGAGCGGCTCGTACGACGCGTTGAGAACCAGGACGTGCGGCACGGTGGATGCCTCCTTGTACGCCGGCGGCGCGTGGCTCGCGCCGGGACGATCCGATCTCAGTCTCTCCTCATGCCTGGTCAAAGCGCCACCACGTACGGGTAACGGGCCGGGAGGATTTTTCTCACCCCGGGCCCCGCGCACCGTTGCGCGGGGGCCGGACAGGTGCCTCACCAGGGCGGCCGTCCGTGCTGTGCGATCGGCCACAGCGCAGGTGTTCCCGGTGAGACCTGTCTCTCCTCCCACAACGGCAACGATCCACTCCCCCGGCTTCGTTAGTGTTGTTGACCAGCCGTCGTCCCCCTGGAGGTCTCTGCCGTGTCCCTGTCCGTCCTCTTGGCCGCAGCCCCGTCTCCCGGGCCGGGTGGCTCGCTGGACGAAGCCGCCGAACAGGCCGGGAACGCCGCGGGCTGGGTCGAGGAGAACTGGTCCACCTGGCTGAGCACCGGGTTGCGCATCCTGCTGATCGTCGCCGTGGCGATCACGCTGCGTTACCTGATCCGGCGCGCCCTGACCAACCTGATCGACCGGATGAACCGCAGCGCCCAGGCGGTGCAGGGCACCGCGCTGGGCGGGCTGCTGGTGAACGCGGAGCGCAGACGCCAGCGCTCGGAGGCGATCGGCTCGGTGCTGCGCTCGGTGGCCTCGTTCCTGATCATGGGCACGGCCGCGCTGATGATCCTGGGCGCCTTCAAGATCAACCTCGCGCCACTTCTGGCCTCGGCCGGTGTCGCGGGGGTGGCGCTCGGCTTCGGCGCCCGCAACCTGGTCACGGACTTCCTCTCCGGCGTCTTCATGATCCTGGAGGACCAGTACGGGGTCGGCGACACCATCGACGCGGGCGTCGCCTCCGGTGAGGTCATCGAGGTGGGCCTGCGCGTCACCAAGCTGCGCGGCGACAACGGCGAGATCTGGTACGTCCGCAACGGCGAGGTGAAGCGGATCGGCAACCTCAGCCAGGGCTGGTCCACGGCCGGGGTCGATGTCACGGTGCGCCCGACCGAGGACCTGGAGCAGGTCCGTAAGGCGATCACCGTCGCGGCCGAGACGATGGCCAAGGAAGAGCCCTGGGCGGAGCGGCTGTGGGGCCCGGTCGAGGTGCTCGGCCTGGACGCGGTGCTGCTGGACTCGATGACGGTCCGGGTGACCGCGAAGACGATGCCGGGCAAGTCGCTCGGGGTGGAGCGCGAGCTGCGCTGGCGCATCAAGCAGGCGCTGGAGGACGCGGGCATCCGCATGATCGGCGTGCTGACGCTCCAGGGCGACGGCGAGTCCCCGGCGGATCCGACGGCGGCGATGGCGGCCCCCTCCGCGTACGCCTCGGCGACCTCCCCGCAGTCGATGGCGACCACTCCGATACCGCCGCCGACGAACCTGAACAAGCAGTAGGCAGCCCTTCCGCCGACGCCCCCGGCCGCGCCTGGATCCCAGGACAGCGGCCGGGGGCGTCCGCGTCGCAGGTAACACTTTGATTGCCGGACGGGTGGCACCCATTGACGCCCCGGTGACCTGCGCCCTACCGTCCTCTCAACCGAATAGGAAACTTTCCTAACAGAGTCACGGCGGACGTCGCGGGCGGACGTCACGGACGTGAGTTCCTGACAGAGGGCGGTGCATCCACGATGGCGGAAACCACTCCGGGCTCACCCGGCGCGTCCGGCACTCCGGGCACCCCGCGCGTGCTGCGGGCCATGAACGACCGGGCCGCCCTCGATCTGCTGCTGGAGCACGGGCCGCTCTCCCGGACCCGGGTCGGCAAGCTGACCGGGCTCTCCAAGCCCACCGCCTCCCAGTTGCTGGCCCGCCTGGAGGCGGCCGGGCTCGTCGTCGCCACCGGGACCAGCGAGGGGCGCCCGGGACCCAACGCGCAGCTCTACACGGTGAACCCGCGCGCCGCCCACGTCGCCGGGCTGGACGTGAACGGGCAGCGCATCGTCGCCGCCGTCGCGGACGTGACCGGGGCGACCGTCGGGCAGTTCGAGCTGGCCACCCCGGGGCGGCGTGCCGACAGCGTGGTCCGGCAGGTCGCCGACGCGCTGGACGGCGCGGTCAAGGACGCGGGGCTGACCCGCGCGGACGTGCACCGGATCGTCATCGGCACCCCCGGCGCGTTCGACCCGGGCACCGGGCGGCTGCGGTACGCCTCGCACCTGCCCGGCTGGCACTCCCCCACCCTGCTGGACGAGCTGGCCGCGTTCCTGCCGATGCCGGTGGAGTACGAGAACGACGTCAACCTCGTCGCCGTCGCCGAGCAGCGCCTCGGTGCGGCCCGCGGCCACGAGGACTTCGTCCTGCTGTGGAACGAGGAGGGCCTCGGCGCCGCCCTGGTCATCAACGGCCGGCTGCACCGCGGCTTCACCGGCGGCGCGGGCGAGGTCGGCTTCCTGCCGGTGCCGGGCACCCCGCTGGTCCGCCAGGTCGTCAAGGCCAACAGCGGCGGCTTCCAGGAGCTGGCGGGCGCCCAGGCGGTGCCCCGGCTCGCCAAGGCGCTGGGCATCGACACCCCGCAGCAGCCGTACGCGAAGGTCGCCGCCGCACTGCTGGCGCGGGCGGCCGACGCGTACGAGGAGGACGAGGCGCTCACCGAACTGCTGCACCAGTACGCCCAGCGGCTCGCCACCGGCCTCGCCTCCGTCACCGCCGTCCTGGACCCCGGGCTGATCGTCCTCTCCGGCGGGGCGGTCGCCGCGGGCGGCGAGATCCTGCGCTCCCTGATCCAGTCCGAGCTGGCCGAGCTGGCCGCCTCCCGGCCGCGTCTGGTCGTCGGCGAGATCGACCGCACCCCCGTCCTGCGCGGCGCCCTGGAGCGGGCGCTCGCCGACACCCGCGACGAAGTGTTCGACACCTCGCGCTGAGCCACACCCTTCCGCGTCCCCGTCGTCTGCCTTCCCCGTCCCTGGCCCCTGGGAGTTTTGTCATGCGCACAAGCCGTCTCACCACTACCGCTGTCGCCGTCGCCGCGATATCGGTGCTCGCCACCGCGTGTACCGGCCAGTCCGAGGCCGGCGCCTCCGACGACCCGGACGCGAAGACCACCATCAACTTCTGGCACGGCTGGAGCGCGCCCGCCGAGGTGAAGGCCGTCCAGGACAACATCGACCGGTTCGAGAAGGCCCACCCGAACATCACGGTGAAGGTCTCCGGCAACATCAACGACGACAAGCTCAACCAGGCGCTGCGCGCGGGCGGTTCGGACGGGCCGGACGTGGTCTCGTCCTTCACCACGGCCAACGTCGGCAAGTTCTGCTCCTCCGGCGCTTTCACCGACCTCAAGCCGTTCATCGAGAAGTCGAAGCTGGATCTGGAGAAGACCTTCCCGAAGGTCCTCCTGGACTACACCCAGTTCGAGGGCAAGCGCTGCGCCCTGCCGCTGCTCACCGACGCCTACGGCCTCTACTACAACAAGGACGCCTTCGAGAAGGCCGGGATCACCGCGCCGCCGAAGACGATGTCCGAACTGGCCGACGTGGCCAAGAAGCTGACGGTCGAGAAGGGCGACACCTACCAGCAGCTCGGCTTCATGCCGAACTTCCACGGCTACGAGACCGTCGTCAGCCACTACATGCCCTCGTGGGACCACGCCTACTTCGACGAGAACGGCAAGTCCAACATCGCCAAGGACCCTGCCTTCGCGAAGATGTTCACCTACCAGAAGAAGCTGGTGGACAGCCTCGGCGGCTACCCCAAGCTGGAGAAGTACCGGGGCACCTTCGGTGACGAGTGGGGCGCCAAGCACCCCTTCCACACCGGCCAGGTGGCCATGCAGCTGGACGGCGAGTGGCGGCTCGGAATGGCCGAGGACGCCGGGGTGGGCTTCGAGATCGGGGTCGCGCCGATGCCCGTCGCGGACGACGAGGCGGACAGCTACGGCAAGGGCTACCTCTCCGGCACCATCGTGGGCATCGCCCCGGCCAGCAAGAAGCAGAACGCCGCCTGGGAGCTGGTCAAGTTCATGACCACCGACACCGAGGCGGTCGTCAACTTCTCCAACGGCATCCGGAACGTGCCCTCCACCCTGGAGGCGCTGAAGTCGCCCGACCTGAAGTTCGACCCGCGCTTCAAGACCTTCCTGGACATCGCCCAGCACCCGGAGTCCAGCACCTCCGACGGGGCCGTCAACGGGGCCACGTACCAGCTGACCCTCCAGGACTTCGGCTACCAGTACGAGAAGGGCGCGGTGAAGGACCTCCAGGCGGGTCTGGAGAAGACCGCGCAGCAGATCGACACCGACATCGCCAAGGCCAAGTAGCCCGACGATGACGACGCACACCCTCCGCTCCAAGCGCCGCAGGTCGGCGCTGCGGAACGCGGCCTTCATGTCGCCGTGGCTGATCGGGTTCTCGTTCTTCTTCGCCTACCCGATGGTCTCGACGGTCTACTTCTCGTTCACGGACTACGACGGGTTCGGGGCACCGGTATTCAACGGGCTGACCAACTGGACGTACGTCTTCCGCGACTACCCGATGTTCTGGCCGTCGCTGTGGAACACGCTCTGGCTGGTGCTCGTCGTGGTCACCTGCCGCGTCGTGTTCGGCCTCGGCATCGGGCTGCTGATCACGAAGATCAAGACGGGCACCGGGGTCTTCCGGACCCTGTTCTACCTGCCCTATCTGGCCCCGCCGGTCGCCGCGACGCTCGCCTTCGTCTTCCTCCTCAACCCCGGCACCGGGCCGGTCAACGCGATCCTCGGTGACTTCGGGCTGCCGACGCCCGGCTGGTTCAACGACGCCTCCTGGTCCAAGCCGGCGCTCACCATGCTCGCGGTGTGGGGCATCGGGGACCTGATGGTCATCTTCATGGCCTCGCTGCTGGACGTGCCGACCGAGCAGTACGAGGCGGCGGAGCTGGACGGCGCGTCCGCCTGGCAGAAGTTCCGCTTCGTGACCCTGCCGAACATCTCGCCCATCGTGCTGTTCGCGGTGGTGACGGGCGTCATCCAGGCGATGCAGTACTACACCCAGCCGCTGGTCGCCGGAAAGGTCGCCTCCGGCGTCATCGGAGGCTCCGGCCAGTCCTTCGAACCCGGCTATCCCGACAAGTCGACACTGACGCTTCCGCAGCTCGTCTACAACCTGGGCTTCCAGCGCTTCGACTACGGCGCCGCCTGCGTCGTCGCCCTCGTGCTGTTCGCCCTGGCCATGGCCTTCACGGCGCTGCTGATGCGGGGCCGCAACAACCTGATCTCGGCGGGTGACTGAGCCATGACCGACCTTCTCGACCCTGTCCGCAAAGCCGCTGCCGCCGCCCCGGAGCGCCCCGCGCGAACGGCCGCCGCCCGGACCGCCCGCCGCAAGGCGCTGCTGCACTGGATCGCCGTGCACTCCCTCGGGGTCGCCGCCGCGCTCTTCTTCGTGCTGCCGTTCGTCTTCGTGGTGCTGACCTCGCTGATGAGCGACCAGCAGGCGCTGACCCGCGATCTCACCCCGAACACCTGGGAGTGGGGCAACTACGAACGGGTCTTCAACACCCCGGGCTTTCTGACCTGGTGGCGCAACACCCTGCTGTACGCGGGCCTCGGCACCGTCCTCACCGTGGTGTCGTCGATCCCGGTGGCGTACGCGCTGGCGAAGTTCCGCTTCCGGGGCCGCAAGCTGTCGCTGATGCTCGTCATCTCGATGATGATGCTGCCGCCGCAGGTCGTCATCATCCCGATGTACCTGTTCTGGGCGAAGCAGATGGACCTGTCCGGCACCTTGTGGCCGCTGATCATCCCGATGGCCTTCGGCGACGCGTTCTCCATCTTCCTGCTGCGGCAGTTCCTGCTGACCATCCCGAACGAGTACCTGGACGCCGCGAAGGTCGACGGCTGCGGTGAGTTCCGTACGCTGATGAAGGTCGTCCTGCCGATGGCCAGGCCGGGGATCGCGGCCATCGCCCTCTTCCAGTTCTTCGCCGCCTGGAACGACTACTTCGGACCACAGATCTACGCCTCGGAGAACCCGGCCGCCTGGACGCTCAGTTACGGCCTCGAATCCTTCAAGGGCGCACACCACACCGACTGGAACCTGACCATGGCCGCGACCGTTCTGGTCATGGCCCCCGTGATCGCCGTCTTCTTCTTCGCCCAGAAGGCATTCGTCGAGGGCGTCACACTGACCGGAGTAAAGGGCTGACATGAAGCTCGCAGTAGTGGGTGGCGGGTCCACCTACACCCCTGAACTGATCGACGGATTCGCCCGGCTGCGGGACACGCTGCCGATCGAGGAGCTGGTGCTCGTCGACCCGGCGGCCGACCGCCTGGAGCTGGTCTCCGGCCTGGCCCGGCGGATCTTCGCCAAGCAGGACCACGCGGGGAGGATCACGACGACCACCGACATCGACGCGGGCGTCGCCGACGCCGACGCGGTCCTGCTCCAGCTGCGCGTCGGCGGACAGGCCGCGCGCAACCAGGACGAGACCTGGCCGCTGGAGTGCGGCTGCGTCGGCCAGGAGACCACCGGCGCCGGCGGCCTCGCCAAGGCGCTGCGCACCGTGCCGGTCGTCCTGGACATCGCCGAGCGGGTCCGCCGCACCAACCCGGACGCCTGGATCATCGATTTCACCAACCCGGTCGGCATCGTCACCCGCGCCCTCCTCCAGGCCGGGCACAAGGCGGTCGGCCTGTGCAACGTGGCGATCGGCTTCCAGCGGAAGTTCGCCCGGCTGCTGGAGGTGGAGCCGGGCCAGGTGCACCTCGACCACGTCGGGCTCAACCATCTGAGCTGGGAGCTGGGGGTGCGCCTCGGCGGTCCGGACGGCGAGAACGTCCTGCCGAAGCTGCTCGCGGAGCACGGGGACACGATCGCGGACGACCTCCGCATGGACCGGCGGATCATCGACCGGCTCGGCGTCGTCCCCTCCTACTACCTGCGCTACTTCTACGCCCACGACGAGGTGGTGAGGGAGCTGGGCACCAAGCCCTCCCGGGCCGCCGAGGTCGCGGCGATGGAGAAGGAGCTGCTGGAGATGTACGGCGACCCGGCGCTCGACGAGAAGCCCGAGCTGCTCGCCAAGCGCGGTGGCGCGTTCTACTCCGAGGCGGCCGTGGACCTGGCGGCCTCGCTGCTGGGCGACGGCGGCTCCCCGGTCCAGGTGGTCAACACGTACAACGACGGGACCCTGCCGTTCCTCCCGGACGACGCGGTCATCGAGGTACAGGCCCGGGTCGGGCGCGACGGCCCGGTGCCGCTGGCCGTCCCGGCGCTGGACCCGCTGTACGCCGGTCTCATCGCCAACGTCACGGCGTACGAGGACCTCGCCCTGGAAGCCGCGCTGCGCGGGGGCCGGGACCGGGTCTTCAAGGCGCTGCTGGCCCACCCGCTGATCGGCCAGTTCGACTACGCAGAGGGCCTCACCGACCGGCTGATCGCCCACAACCGGGAGCACCTGGCGTGGGCGTGAACGTGTCGGTCGTCGCCATCGACGCGGGCAACAGCAAGACCGATGTGGCGCTGATCGGCGAGGACGGCACGGTGCTGGCCACGGCACGCGGCGGCGGTTTCCAGCCGCCGGCGATCGGGGTGGAGGCCGCGATCGACGTGCTGGCCGGGGTGCTGGAGCGGGCGGTCGCGGAGCTGCCGGCTCCGCCGGTCCTCTCCGGCCATGTCTCCGCGTGTCTGGCCAACGCCGATCTGCCGGTCGAGGAGGCCGAGTTGGCCGCCGCACTGGGGGCGCGTGGATGGGGCTCCTCGGTGGAGGTGCGCAACGACACCTTCGCGATCCTGCGCGCCGGGGTGGACGAGCCCCGGGGCGTCGCGGTGGTGTGCGGGGCCGGGATCAACTGTGTGGGCATGACCCCGGACGGGCGGACCGCCCGCTTCCCCGCGATCGGGCGCATCTCCGGTGACTGGGGCGGCGGTTCGGGGCTCGCGGAGGAGGCGCTGTGGTTCGCCGCGCGCGCCGAGGACGGGCGGGGCGAGGCTTCGGAGCTGGCCCGAGCGCTGCCGCGTCATTTCGGGCTCGACTCGATGTACGGGCTGATCGAGGCGCTGCACCGGGGCGCGATCCCACTGGAGCGGCGGCACGAGCTGACGCCGGTGCTGTTCGCCACGGCGGAGGCCGGGGACCCGGTGGCGGCCGCGCTGGTGAAGCGGCAGGCGCACGAGGTGGTGGCGATGGCCTCGGTCGCGCTGGACCGCCTCGATCTGCTGGAGGAGGAGGTTCCGGTGCTGCTCGGCGGCAGTGTGCTGGCCGCGCGGCACCCGCAGCTCAACGACCGGATCGCCGCGCTGCTGGCGGCCCGCGCCCCGAAGGCCGAGGTGCGCGTCGTGTCCGAGCCGCCGGTGCTGGGCGCGGCGCTGCTGGGCCTGGACCGGACGGGCGCGGGTCCGGAGGCGCGGCGGAAGCTGCGCGCACGGTACGCCTAGGGTTCCGGGGCACCGCTTGTCGGGGAAACGTCCCTCCACGCAGACCGCGTGGGGGGACGCCTCTCGTTCGTTCCCCCTTCGTTCCTCGTACGGGTGAACGACTGGCGTACGAGGGGCGCGAGGGAACCGATCGGGCTCCTGGAACGTGTACCTGATGGGAAGTCCGTTCGCTTATGGGGATGTATCCGGGCACGTTGTGCTGCTTGCCTTGATCGGCCGCGTCCGCCCTGATCGAATGCGGGGACTGATGACGGGGACGGGACGGGGACCCAACTGTCAGTGACCGAGGGGGAGGTCGAGTGACACACCCGCCGAGCGGCGGCTCGCAGACGTCGCGTACGCCGGACCCGGTGTCCGGGCACGTCGCCGTGCCCGCGCAGCGCACCACGTGGACCGCGCAGGCGCGGCGCGTGCGCGCCGTGGCGACCACCGAGCCCGGCCGGCTCCAGATCATCGGGGCCGTCCTGGCCCTGCTGGTCGTCGCGTTCGGCGCGGTGACCACGCTGGAGATATCGCAGCGGGCCTCCTCGGCCGACGACGTGGTCAGCCGCAGCCAGCCGCTCAGCGCCGACGCGGCGGACATCTACCGCTTCCTGGCGGACGCGGACACCGCGGCGGCCAGTGGGTTCCTCGCGGGGGCGCAGGAGCCCGAGGCGGTGCGGGAGCAGTATCGGAAGGACATCGAGGAGGCGGCCCGGCTGCTGGTGAAGGCGTCGGGGAGCACCGACTCCGCCAGTGCGTCCAGCCGCGAGATAGCCACCCTCAACAAGCTGCTTCCGGTGTACACGGGTCTGATCGAGCGGGCCCGCGCCAACAACCGCCAGGGGCTGCCGCTGGGCGGCGCCTATCTCCGTTACGCGAACCAGAAGATGACGGGCGAGATGCTGCCCGCCGCCGAGCGGCTGTACGCGGCGGAGACGGGCCGGCTGGAGAGCGACTCGGCCGACGCCCGGCAGTGGCCGCTGTGGTCGATCGGCGCCGGGATCGTGGTGCTGGGCGCGCTGGGGTGGATGCAGCGGCGCACCTACCGCCGGACGAACCGGGTGCTGAACCACGGGTTGCTGGCGGCGACGGCCGCCGCCTCGGTGGTGGTGCTCTGGCTGGCCGTGGGGCACACGGTGGCGCGCGCGGAGCTGCGGTCGGCGATGGTGCACGGGCAGGAGTCGCTGGACGTCCTCAACGACGCCCGGATCAACTCCCTGAAGGCGCGTGCCAACGAGAACCTCACCCTGGTGGCACGGGGCGCGGTGCTGACGCCCGACGGCTCCGCCGACCAGTACGAGGCGGACTACAGCTCGGGGATGAAGGCGCTGAAGGCACAGCTGGCGAAGGCCGAGCGGCTCGCGGACGACGACCGCGGGAGCGCGCCGGTGGCCACGGCGGCGGACGGCGTGGCGCAGTGGCAGGCGCGGCACCGCGAGGCCCGGGCCACGGACGACCGGGGCGACTACGACGGCGCGCTGGCGCAGATCATCGGGCCGGAGAAGTCCACCGGGCAGTCCTTCCAGCAGGTGGACGGCGCGCTGGAGAAGGCGCTCGCCCATGAGCAGGGCGAGTTCACCTCGGCGGCGAAGGACGGGCGCGGAGCTCTGCGGGGCCTGCCGACCGGGGCCGCGGCCCTGGCGGTGCTGGGGGCTGTCGCCGTGATCGTCGGGATCAACCGCAGGCTCTCGGAGTACCGGTGAGAGGGGCAGCGATGAGCAGGTCCGAGGACCGGCCCGGGCGCGGCGGCCTGCGCGGCTGGGGCGGGGTGACGGGGATGGCGGTGGCGTGCGCGGTCACCGCCGCGGTCACGCTGCTGCCGCTGGCCCACCACAACGGCGGATCGGCCGGGGCGGGTGCGTCGGGCGGGGTGGTGACGGCCGACCGGACCCGGGCCGAGGCATGCTCGGAGCCGGAGGCGAGCGTTCCCCCGTCCGGAGCCGACGGGCCGAACATCGACCGGATCAAGGAGCGCGGCAAGCTGATAGCGGGCGTCGACCAGAACAGCTTCCGCTGGGGCTACCGCAATCCGGAGAGCGGTGATCTGGAGGGGTTCGACATCGATCTGGTGCGGGCCATCGCCGATGACCTCCTGGGCGACCCGGACGCGGTGATCTTCCGGGCCATCCCCACCAACCAGCGCATCGCCGCCCTGGAGAACGACCGGGTCGACGTCGTCGTACGGACGATGACGATCAACTGCAAGCGGCTGGAGCAGGTCTCCTTCTCCACCGCGTACTTCCAGGCCGGGCAGCAGGTGCTCGCCCCGAAGGAGTCGCCGATCACCGGCTACGACTCCTCGCTGAAGGGCAAGCGGGTCTGCTCGGCCGAGGGCTCGACGGCGTACGAGGCACTGGAGGAGAAGTCGTTCGGGGCGCTCTACAAGGACGACTTCGACGGCACCGAGCGCGACCCGGACCGGCTGACCGTGCCCAACCAGCTGGACTGCCTGGTGCGGCTCCAGCTCGGCGAGGTCGACGCGGTCGTCACGGACAACGCCCTGGCGGCCGGGCAGGCGGCGCAGGACCCGGCGGTGGAGCTCAAGGGGAAGGACCCGTTCACCACGGAGTACTACGGCGTCGCCGCGAAGAAGGGCTCCGACGATCTGGTGGCCCGGGTCAACAAGGTCCTCGTCGACTACCGGGCGGGCGGCAAGGACAGCGCCTGGATGCGGTCCTACGAGAAGTGGCTGGCGACCGGCCTGCCCGGGATCACCGCCCCGCCCGCCCCCAAGTACCGCACCGACTGACCCGGTGACCTAGCGGCACCGGCGCCGCGGCACCGTGCACCACAGCAGCGAACCGACCGGAACGAGCGGGCCGGAGCAGACCGAAGCAGACCGATCCCGCCGGGCCCACCGGCCCTGCGGGGAGAGCGGAGAGGTGATCGATGGGCGTCGCGGGATCCTTCCCCAGCTTCGCGGGGAGGCCCCCCGGACCGGTCATGGACCGGGAGGAGGCGGACCGTGCGCTGGCCCGGCTCGGGGCGGAGCACGAGGCCATCGAGACCTCGCTCCTCGCGCTCCAGGACCATGCCGGGCGCCGGCTCCTGGAGGGCGCCGAGCTGACCGGCGTCACCCGGGAGCGCTGGGCCGCCACCGAGCAGTCGATCACCCTCCTGTGGGGGTATTTCGACGCGTACGCGGGGGCGCTGTCCGAGGCCCGCGAGATCCGTGCGCGCCGCCGCCATCCGAACCGGGAGGACCTCGCCGCGCTGACCGAGCTGCTGCGCGGAGAGTCGGTCACGGTCGCCAACCCGGGTGCGGTGCCGCCTCCTTCGGCCGACGGCCCGGCCCGGCTCTCCGAGCGGTTCTCGCTCCAGGAGCTGGTCGCCCGGATGAACGAGCTGTACGCCAGGTCCCTGGACATGGTCGTCACCTCCGACTCCGTCTGGTCGGCGCTGCCCGCCCGGATCGACCTGCTCGCGGCCGAGCTGCACCGGACGCGTTCGCTGGCGCACTCGGTGGGGGTGCGGCCCGGTGAGCATCCGGCCGGGGACGATCTGGCGGAGATCACCGAGGAGCTGACGACGCTGCGGGTGCAGGTGATCTCGGACCCGCTGGCGTTCTGGCTGCCGGGTCCCGGCAGCGCCGCGCCCGGCGGCGGCCGCCCCGACACCTCGCGCTACGACCGGGCCGCCCGCGCCCTGGAGGACGTGCGGCGGGAGATCGAGGCGGTGCTCGCGGTCCGGCAGGACGCGGAGGCGCGCCTGGTGCGGCTGCGGGACGTGCTCTCGCGGGCCGACCGCACCCTGACGGAGGCGCGGGCGGCGCGCGGCGAGGTGCTGGCGAAGATCGCCGCCTCCGAGGTGCCCGCGGTCAGCGGTCCGCCTACCGCGCTTCAGGAGCGGCTGGCGGCCGCTTCGGAACACCGCAGGCATGCCCAGTGGCACCGGCTGTCGCCGCTGCTGGAGGCCTTGGAGCAGGAGGCCGAGGACGAACTGCTGCGCGCCCGTGAGTCGTTGACCTCGGTGACCGCGCCGCTGGCGGTCCGCGCTGAGCTGCGCGGCCGGCTCGACGCGTACAAGGCGAAGGCGGCCCGGCACGGCCTGGCGGAGGATCCGCTGCTGATCGAGCGGTACGACGCGGCGCGCCGCATGCTGTGGAGTGCGCCGTGCGATCTGCGGGTCGCCGAGCAGGCCGTCCTGCGTTACCAGCACGCGGTCGCGGAGTCGCTGCCGCCGCGCCGGCCCGACGGACCGCAGGACGGGCGGGGCGCGGGCGAACAGGGGGATCACGATGAGTACGCAGTGCCAGCGCCCCGCGTGCGAGGGCGACTACGAGGACATGGGCGGCGGTGAGCTGTACTGCGACACCTGCGGTCTGGCTCCGGTCGTCTCACCGACGGGCATGGTCTCCTCGCCGCCGACCGGGATCGCCGGGGGCGGCCGGGCGAGCGGCCGGGACAGTTCCTCGCAGCGCTCCGGCTCCCGTGCCTCCGCCCGGTCCTCGTCCCGTTCGTCGACCTCGCGCCGTTCGGTCTCCGGCCGGCTGTCGCGTTCGCTGTCCGGCGCGTCGACCTCCCGTTCGGTCTCGGTGCGCTCCTCCGGCTCGACGTCGGCGGCCTCGGCCCGGGGGCGGCTCGGCGTCGGCCTGGTGGAGGTCCCGGACGTCCCCCGGCCCGATCCGCGTACGGCGGTGATGGAGCGGGCGGAGGTGCCCGAGCGCAAGCGGTTCTGCTCCCGTTCGGACTGCGGGGCCCCGGTGGGCCGTTCGCGCGGTGAGCGGCTGGGCCGCACCGAGGGGTTCTGCACCAAGTGCGGCCACCCGTACTCCTTCGTGCCGAAGCTGAGCGGCGGCGACATCGTGCACGGCCAGTACGAGGTCGTGGGCTGTCTGGCGCACGGCGGTCTCGGCTGGGTGTATCTCGCGGTGGACCGGGCCGTCTCCGACCGCTGGGTGGTCCTCAAGGGCCTGCTGGACACCGGTGACCAGGACGCGATGGCCGCCGCGATCTCCGAGCGCCGGTTCCTCGCGGAGATCGAGCACTCCAACATCGTGCGGATCTACAACTTCGTCGAGCACCTGGACCAGCGCACCGGCTCCCTCGACGGCTACATCGTCATGGAGTACGTCGGCGGCAAGGCCCTCAAGGAGATCGCCAACGAGCGCCGCACCCCGGCCGGGAAGCGTGACCCGCTGCCGGTGGAGCAGGCCTGCGCGTACGGGATCGAGGCGCTGGAGGCGCTCGGTCATCTGCACAGCCGCAATCTGCTCTACTGCGACTTCAAGGTCGACAACGCGATCCAGACCGAGGACCAGCTCAAGCTGATCGACATGGGCGCGGTGCGCCGGATGGACGACGAGGAGTCCGCGATCTACGGCACGGTCGGCTACCAGGCCCCCGAGGTCGCGGAGCTGGGCCCGTCGGTCGCCTCCGACCTGTACACGGTGGCCCGGACGCTGGCGGTCCTCACCTTCGACTTCCAGGGGTACACGAACGTCTTCGTGGACTCGCTGCCGGACCCGGACACCATCGAGGTGTTCCGCACCTACGAGTCGTTCTACCGGCTGCTGGTGCGGGCCACCGACCCGGACCCGGCCCGCCGGTTCGCCTCCGCCGCGGAGATGGCCGAGCAGCTGACGGGGGTGCTGCGGGAGGTCGTGGCGCTGCAGACCGGCCGGCCGCGCCCGGCCCTGTCGACGCTGTTCGGGGCGGAACTGCGCGTGGTCGACACGGAGTTGTTCGCCCCGCAGACGGACGACGTCTCGCAGCTGGGCGGCCGGGACACCGGCTCCGGACGGGGCGGCCCGCTGGGCCGTCGTCAGGGCCGCGGTGGTCAGCCGGCCCGCATTCCCGCGCAGGGCGGCGCGGGGCAGGTCCACGGCGGTGCGGCCCCGGTCGCGCCGGGGGCCGTGACGTCCGCGGTGGCCGGTGCGCTGCCGGTGGGCGCGCAGCCGTCCGGCCCGGCGGGCGGTCACACGGCGGGCGCCGCTCCTCTGGCCGTGCCGCCGACCCATGTCCGGGGCTCGGCGTCGGGCGGCGTGGCTCCGCTCCCGTACACACCCCCGGCGCACGCTCCTGTTCCGGCGCCCCGGCCGTCCGGCCAGGCCCCGGCCGCCGCGCCCGGCCCGTACGCCGCCGGTCCCTCGGCCGGACCGTACGTCCAGACCGCCCCGGCCGGACCGTACGGCCCCGGGGGCGGTGTCCGGCTCGCCCCGTTCGACGCCCCGGCCACCGCGTTGGCGCTGCCGGTCCCCCGGGTCGACGCGATGGACCCGAACGCCGGTTTCCTCGCGGGTCTGATGGCCTCCGCCCCGGCCGAGCTGATCACCGCCCTGCACACGGTCCCCGTCCCCTCGCTGGAGACCCGGCTGCGGGAGCTGCGGGCCCGGCTGGAGATGCGGGAGCCGGCTGCGGCCGCCCGTGCGCTGACCACCCTGGAGGGTGAACACGCGGACGACTGGCGGGTCGTCTGGTATCGGGGCGTCACCTCACTGGTGACCGGTGACCACGAGACGGCGGCGCTCTCCTTCGACGCGGTCTACGACGCGTTCCCCGGCGAGATGGCGCCCAAGCTGGCGCTCGGGATCTGTGCGGAGGTGCTGGGCCAGCTGGACAACGCCGCCGAGTACTACCGCCTGGTGTGGGCGACCGATCCCGGGTTCGTCAGCGCCGCGTTCGGCCTGGCCCGGGTGCAGATCGCCGCCGGGGAGCGGGGGCGGCAGTGAGCACCCTGGAGTCGGTTCCGGAGGCCTCGATCCACTACACGGCGGCACGGGTCGCCACCGTCCGGGCGCGGCTGCGCGAGCGCTCGCACCGGGAACCGCTGCTGGGCGATCTGTCGGCCGCCGGGGCCCAGGTGACGGCGCTGGGCGCCTTCGGTCTGGACCCGGTGCGGCACGAGCAGTTGTCGACGGAGGTACTGGGCAAGGCGCTCGACTGGGTACTCTCCGGTAGTCCCGGTGTCCCGGGGCCGGGCGGACCGGCCGCCGGTCCGCCGGATGCACGGAAGCTGCTCGGCGCCGAACTGACCGAGCGGGGACTGCGGTTCGGGCTTGAGCGCTCGTACCGGATGCTCGCCCGGCTCGCGCAGCGGGGCGACGAGAGGATCGAACTGGTGGAGCGGGCCAACCGTTTCCGCCCCCGGACGTGGGTGTGAAGATGTCTCAGAGCCACCAGCAGCCCGCCCTGTCGAAGTGTCCCGGCTGCGACGAACCGCCGGCTGCGGGCGACCTGTTCTGCGGGGCGTGCGGCTACGACCTCTCGACCGCGCCCGCGCGCCCAGGCGACCGGCCCACGATGGCCATCACCGTGCCCCCGGCCGCTCCGGAAGCGCCGGCTGCTCCGGAAGCTCCGGTCGCCGCGGGCGCCCAGGCGGCGCCGGCCGCGTCGGGCGCGGAGGCCGTGCGGTGGCCCGCCGCCGCGGAGACCGACAGCTCGGACGTGCCCGCGCCCGTGCACCGTCCGTCGGACCTGCCGGGGACGGACTCGGGCGGCAGGCCCCTGGCGGAGCGGGAACAGCAGCGGGAACAGGCCCAGGAGCCGGGTGCGGCGGCCGGGCGGGGCGCGCCTCTCGGGCCCGGTCCTGAGCCCGTCGGCGGTTGTGAGCCCTCGGCCGTTCCGGTGCGCCACGACGACCGGGCTGAGCCGGGCGGTGCGGAGCACTCCGGTGACTTCGCGCTGGCCGCTCCCGATCCCCGTACGGCCGAGCACGCCGCGGCGGCCGCCGCTCCCGCCGCCGGGGGGAAGGTCTGTGTGGCCTGCCGCTCCGGCCGGGTGGACAGCGACGGCTACTGCGAGAACTGCGGGCACGCCCAGCCCCGTGAGCGCGACCACATGGAGCAGGAGCTCGGCTCGGTGGCCGCGGTGAGCGACCGGGGCCTGCGCCACCACCGCAACGAGGACTCGTTCGCGGTGTCATCGACCGCGCTGCCGGACGGTTCGCCCGCCGTCGTCGCGATCGTCTGCGACGGCGTCTCCTCGGCGAGCCGTCCCGACGAGGCGTCGGCCGCCGCCGCGAACGCCGCCAACGAGTCGCTGCTGGTGTCCCTGCCGCGCGGCACGCATCCGCAGCAGGCGATGCACGAGGCGATCGTCGCCGCGTCCGAGGCGGTCAACGCCCTGGCGCAGGAGCCGGCCGGGGCGATGGAGCACGACGCGCACCGCCACCAGAACGCCCCGGCCTGCACCCTGGTCGGCGCGGTCATGGCGGGCGAGCTGCTGATCGTCGGCTGGGTCGGCGACAGCCGGGTCTACTGGGTGCCCGAGGACCGGAGCCGGCCGACCGCCCGGCTCACCGAGGACGACTCCTGGGCCGCGCAGATGGTGGCGGCCGGCCTGATGAACGAGGCGGAGGCGTACGCGGACGAGCGCGCCCACGCCATCACCGGCTGGCTCGGCGCCGACGCGTACGAACTGGAGCCGCACACAGCCGCGTTCAAGCCGGACCGGCCGGGCCTGGTCGTCGTGTGCACGGACGGCCTGTGGAACTACGCCGAGTCCGCCGAGGAGATGGCCGCCGCGGTCCCGGCCGACGCCCAGGAACACCCGTTGCGCGGCGCCCAGGTGCTCGTCGGACACGCGCTCGACGGCGGGGGCCACGACAACGTAACAGTGGCACTTCTGCCGTTCGCCGTCCGGCCGCAAGGGGCAGGATCGGCCTGCGAAACCGTTTGAGCCTCAAGGAGCCGACCAGATGGCCAACTTCTCCAAGTCGCAGGTGCCGCAGTTCTCCGTCGAGGTCTACCAGAACGCGTTCCTGCCCGAGGGTGGCCGTGAGGTCAACGCGATCGTCACCGTGACCTCGACCGGCGGCGGCACCACCGGCGGGATACCGCTGGCGGACGCGGCGCCCGCGTACGGGGCGGGGCCGGGACCCGGCGCGGCCGTGGTGCTGATGGTCGACTGCTCGGGCTCGATGGACTATCCGCCGACGAAGATGCGCAACGCGCGCGACGCGACGGCCGCGGCGATCGACACCCTGCGCGAGGGGACCCGCTTCGCGGTGGTCGCCGGAACGCATGTGGCCAAGGACGTCTACCCGGGCAACGGGCGGCTCGCGGTCGCCGACGCGCGGACGAAGGCGCAGGCCAAGGAGGCTCTGCGGAAGCTGAGCGCGGGCGGGGGCACCGCGATCGGCACCTGGCTGCGGCTGGCCGACCGCCTGCTGAACTCCGCCGACGTCGCCATCCGGCACGGCATCCTGCTGACCGACGGCCGCAACGAGCACGAGTCGCCCGAGGACCTGCGGGCGGCCCTGGACTCCTGCGCGGGCCGGTTCACCTGCGACGCCCGAGGGGTCGGCACCGACTGGGAGGTGAAGGAGGTCACCGGCATAGCCGCCGCCCTCCTCGGCACGGCCGACATCGTCGCCGACCCCTCGGGCCTGGCCGCGGACTTCACGCGGATGATGGAGAACACCATGGGCAAGGAGGTCGCGGACGTCGCGCTGCGGCTCTGGACCCCGGTGGGCGTGGAGATCCGGTTCGTGAAGCAGGTCGCACCGACCGTCGCCGACCTGACGGCCCGGCGCACCGAGGCGAACGCCCGGGCCGGGGACTACCCGACCGGTTCCTGGGGCGACGAGTCCCGCGACTACCACGTGTGCGTCCTGGTGCCGGAGGCCGGGATCGGCCAGGAGATGCTGGCGGCCCGGGTCTCGCTGATCCTGCCCGACCCCTCGGGCGCGGGCACGCCGCAGACGCTGTCGCAGGGGCTCGTACGGGCCGTGTGGACGGACGACATGGTGGCGTCGACCTCGATCAATCCGCAGGTCGCGCACTACACGGGTCAGGCGGAACTGGCACAGGTCATCCAGCAGGGGCTGGACGCACGCAAGTCGGGCGACTTCGACGGCGCGACGGCGAAGCTGGGCCGTGCGGTGCAACTGGCGTCGGCGTCCGGGAACCAGGACACCGCGAAGCTGCTTTCGAAGGTGGTCGACGTCGTCGATGCCGCGACAGGTACTGTGCGACTGAAGGCGAAGGTCGCGGAAGCGGACGAGATGACCCTCGAAACGCGCTCCACGAAGACTGTTCGCGTCAAGAAGTAGCACCATTCGATCACCTCGCGGTCAAAGCACCGCGACCGACAGCATGCGGCCTCCGCGGCCGGTAGAGGAGAGGGGAAGCGCCGACATGCCGACCTGCCCGAACGGACACCAGTCGGGTTCCGAGGACTGGTGCGAGGTCTGCGGACACCGCATGACGACCGGCGGTGCGCCCGCTGGCGCGGTGCCCCCGCCGCCCCCTCCGCCGCCCGCGCCCGGTTACGGCTACCCGCAGCCGGGTTCCGGCACCGGTGGCGGACAGCCCACCATGCAGGCGGAGCTCTGCCCGCAGTGCCGTACGCCGCGTGAGGCGATGGCCCCGTTCTGCGAGGAGTGCCGCTGGAACTTCCTGACGAACACGGCGACCTCCTACACCCCCTGGCCCCGCAGCACAACACGCCCAGCGGCCCGCCGCCCGGCCTCAGCCTGCCGCCCGGCTTCCAGGCACAGGGCCCCGGCGGACAGCCCGGCCCCGGCGGTCCTGGAGGCCCCGTTGGTCAGCCCGGCCCCGGCGGTCCCGGTGCGCAGGGTGGTCCGCCCGGCGCGCCGCAGCCGCGCGACCCGTTCGACTACCAGGGCTCGCGGCCCTCGCAGATGAACCGTCCCGCCGAGCCGCTGACCCCGGAGCAGAACGGTCCCCAGGGGAACAGCGGTCCGCAGGGGAACGGCGGCCAGGGCGGGCCTCCGCAGTCGTTCCAGCAGGGTCCCCCGCCGTCCGCGTTCCAGCAGCAGGGCCCGCCCTCGGCGCGCTCGCCGTTCGAACCGCAGCAGTCGGCTCCGTCGCCGTTCGAGCCGCAGCAGTCGGCCCCGTCGCCGTTCGAACCGCAGCAGTCGGCTCCGTCGCCGTTCGAGCCGCAGCAGGCCTCGCCCTTCGCGCCGCCGCAGCAGCAGCATCAGCAGCCGGCGCCGCCCGCGCCTCCGCAGCCGTCGGGGCACGCCGGTGGCGGGGACGACTGGATGCTGTCGCCGCCCTCCCAGGCGCAGCAGCCGCAGCCGCCCCAGCAGTTCCAGCAGCCGGGCCCCCACCAAGGCCAGCCGGGTCACCCGGGCCAGGGCCAGGGCCAGGGCCAGCAGCACGGGCAGGACCAGGGGTACGACCAGGGTCAGCAGCACGGTGTGCCCGGCCAGGGCAGGCCGCAGCAGCCCGCCACCTGGACCGCCGTGATCGCCCCGGACCGTGCGTACTTCCTCGCGATGATGCAGCGCAGCGGCCCCGAGGCGACCGGGCTGAACCTGCCCGCGTACTCCCCGGAGCAGCGCCTTCCGCTCACCGGCAGCCAGGTCACCATCGGGCGTCGCCGGCAGAGCACCGGCGAGTCCCCGGACGTCGATCTGTCGGTGCCCCCGGAGGACCCGGGCGTCTCGCACCAGCACGCGGTGCTGGTGCAGCAGCCCGACGGCGGCTGGGCGGTCGTCGACCAGAACTCCACCAACGGCACCACGCTCAACGGCGCCGAGGAGCCGATCCAGCCCTACGTCCCCGTGCCGCTCCAGGACGGCGACCAGGTGCACGTCGGGGCGTGGACGACGATCACGGTCCGCCGGGACTGAGACCGCCGGGCCGGGTCCGCGCGGGAGCCGAGCACGCGCAGGTCCGCGCGGGAGCCGAGCACACGCAGGTCCACGCGGGAGCCGAGCACACGCCGGAGCTCGCCGCCGCCGTTCACCGGCCGGCGGCGAGCGGCCAGGTGTAGGGGCCCTGCGGGTCGTCGAGCCAGGCCCACTGCCGGCCCTGGCCGACCGTGATGCCGTACCTCTCCCGCCGCGGGCGCCCCTCGCGCTCCCAGAGGGAGAGGGCCTCGTGCGGATCGAGGGTGCCCGCGGTCAGCGTCAGGAGGAACCGGAACAGGTCGTCCCCCGCCACCCGGCGCGGCAGTCCGCCGAGGTGCGGCAGCCCGTCGGCCGGCGGCAGCGCCCCGCGCAGGGGCACGAAGTACGCCGGGGTGTGCAGGAAGTGCCCTTCGGCGCGCGGTCCGTGCGCCGTCGCACGGACCTCCAGCAGGACCAGGCCGGTGGCGAGCGGCGCGAGGATCAACGCCCCCGGACGGCACTGTTCCGGCCAGCTCTGCGGTACGGAGGGCAGGGTGCAGGTCGCCATGATCCGGTCGTAGGGGGCGCGCTCCGGGCAGCCCCGGGCCCCGTCGCCGGTGATCACCGTCGGGTGGTACCCGGCCGCGGCGAGGTGGCCGCGGGCCGACTCCGTGATCTCCGGGTCCAGATCGACGCTGGTCACGGCGGGGTCGCCGAGCCGGTGGGCGAGGAGGGCCGCGTTGTAGCCGGGGCCGGTGCCGATCTCCAGGACCGTGTGTCCGTCCGCCACGTCGAGGGCGTCGAGCATCAGGGCCATCAGGGACGGCTGGCTGGAGGACGAGACGAGTTCGCCGTCCTTGAGCCAGGTGGCCAGCGCCCCGTCCGCGTACACCCCGTGCAGCCAGCGGGAGCGTTGTCCGGGGTCGGCGCCCTCGTCCCCGAGGCGTTCGTAGCCCCCGATCCCGTGCACGTAGAAGAACGGCACGAACAGGTGGCGGGGCACCTCGGCGAAGGCGGTGCGCCAGGCGGGATCGGTGAGTCCGCCCCGCGCGACGATCTCCCGTACGAGGGCGTCCCGCGCCGCGTCGGCCTCGGCGTCGGGGGCGGACGGGGAGGGGCCCTGCCGGTGTGCACCCATGTCTCCACTGTCCTGCGCCGGAGGCGTGGCGGCGAGAGGGAGCGCGCAGCCCCGGTCCCGGCCGTTGGTCCTAGGACCGCTGACCTCGGCCGGTGCGTCTGCGACCATGGACGGGTGACTGAGATTCCGCGCGACACGCTTCAGGAGCAGACCTTCTACGAGCAGGTCGGCGGCGAGGCGACCTTCCGGCGCCTGGTCCACCGCTTCTACGAGGGCGTGGCGGGCGACGAGCTGCTGCGGCCGATGTACCCGGAGGAGGATCTGGGCCCGGCCGAGGAACGCTTCGCACTGTTCCTGATGCAGTACTGGGGCGGCCCGCGCACCTACAGCGACCACCGGGGCCACCCGCGGCTGCGGATGCGGCACGCGCCGTTCCGGGTGGACCGCGCGGCCCATGACGCCTGGCTCGCCCATATGCGGGTCGCGCTGGACGAGCTGGGGCTCGCGCCCGAGCACGAGCGGCAGCTGTGGGACTACCTGACGTACGCCGCGGCCTCGATGGTCAACACCGCGGACTGACAGCTTCCCGCCATCGGCGGATCACCGGTCGGCGGCCACGTGAACGTTCTGTGACCGAACGCCTCCGGAATTCGGCGCTCCACCTCCGGATAACGATCACGATCGCATCAAGGTGCGCCTGCAAGCGGTTACCGAAACCCAGGTGCCTCTGAAAGCATCACCGGTACGTCGGGGGGCGTGCGCATGCGGTGTTTTCGGGGCTGGGGGATCAGGTGACGGGTTTCGTCCTTCTGCGGGTACGGGCTCATCGCCTGTTGCTCTCCGCGGCCGTCCTCGCCGTCCTGCTGACCACCTCCGTGCTGGCCGCGCTCACCGCGTTCTCGGGCTCCGTGGGGGACGCGGCCCTGCGCCACACGCTCACCCACCGGTCGGCCGCGTCCGCCGCTCTCGTCGTGTCCGCGTCCGTGGACCACGAACAGCGCGCGGAGGCCGACGAGGCCGTCCGCAAGGCCTCCCGCGACGCCTTCGACGGGCTGCCCGTGACCGTGGGCAAGCTGGAGAGTTCGGGGTCGTACGCGCTGCCGCGGAGCCTCCAGGACCCGGCCGCCCGGCGCGGCGATCCGGACCTCACCCACTTCGCCGCCCTCGACCGCGACCGCGTGCGGATCACGGAGGGCAGGGCCCCCGCGGCCTCCGACGGCACCGGCCCCGTACAGGTCGCCCTGCCCGTCGTCGCCGCCGAGGCGCTGAAGCTGAAGCCCGGTGCGCGGCTCACCGTCACCGACCGGCTGCGGGACGACAAGAAGCAGCGGGTGCTGGTCACCGGTGTCTACGAGGCGGCCGACCGGTCCGACCCGTACTGGCAGTTGGACCCGCTCGGCGGGCGCGGAGTGCGCAAGCTCGCCTTCACGACGTACGGCCCCCTGCTCACCGACCCCTCGGTCCTCGCCTCGGGCGCGCTCGGCGGCGGGCAGACGTCCTGGCTGGCGGCCGCGGACTTCGCCACGCTGACCACCGGCTCCATGGCGGGGCTGCGGGACGCGTCGGCGGGCGCCCCGAAGGCGCTGTCGGCCGCACCGGTGTTCAAGGCCGGTGTCACCGCGCGGATGCCGCTGCCGGCCGTGCTCGACCAGCTCGACCGGGCGCTGCTGGTCTCCCGTTCCACACTGATGATCGTCGCGGTCCAGCTGGTCCTGCTCGCCGCGTACGCCCTGCTGCTCGTGGCCCGGCTGCTGAACAGCGAGCGGGACGGCGAGCGGGAACTGCTGCGGGCCCGGGGTGGTTCGCGGGCCCGGATCACCTCGTTCGCCGCGATCGAGGCGCTGCTGCTGGCCGTGCCCGCCGCGGTGGTCGCCCCGCTGCTGGCGGGGCCGCTGACCGGGCTGCTGGCCGAACGCAGCGCCCTGTCCCGGATCGGTCTCGACGTCGGCGCGGCCTCGACCGGGACCGTGTGGCTGGTCTCCGCGGCCGTCGCGCTGGCCTGCGCCCTGGCGGTGGTCGCCCCGTCGCTGACGGCCGGGGCGGGCGCGCGCCGGACCCGGGCCGCCTCGCTGCCGGGGCCGGTGCGGGCGGGCGCGGACCTCGGGCTGCTGCTGGTCGCGGGGGTGGCGTACTGGCAGCTGGACCGGCAGGCCGGCGGCGGGGCGCTCACCGGCGACCGGGCCGGCAAGCTCGGGATCGACCCCCTGCTGGTCACCGCCCCCGCCCTGGCGCTGCTCGCCGGAACGGTCCTCACCCTGCGGCTGCTGCCCCCGCCGCGCGGCTCGCGGAACGGCGTGCGGCCAGGGGCCGGGGGCTGCCCGCGGCCCTGGCGGGCTGGCAGTTCAGCCGCCGCCCGTTGCGGGGCGCGGGGCCGGTGCTGCTGCTGGTCCTGTCGGTCGCGATGGGCATGCTGGCGATCGGGCAGAGCGCCTCGTGGAACCGTTCGCAGTCCGACCAGGCCGACTTCGGCTCCGGTGCCTCGGTCCGGCTGGTGGGCGGGCACGGCAGCGGTCCGGCGTCGGCCGGGATCTACAGCGGCCTGGACGGGGTGCGGCAGGCGGCCCCCGCCCACCGGACGACGGTGGAGGCCTCCGGGGGGCGCACGGCCGAGATCCTCGCCCTGGACACCGCCCATGCGGACGAGGGGATGCTGATGCGCTCCGACCTCGCCGGCGGAAGCCCGCGCCGGGTGTTCGACACCATCGCCCCGAAGCGGACCCCGCGCCCCGGGCTCGTCCTCCCGAAGGACAGCACCCGGGTGCGGATGGACCTGCGGATCACCACGGTGTCGCCGAAGCGCTCCGAGGCCGCCCCCGGCACCTCGCCGCCGGTGGTCACCGTGCTCCTGGAGGACCGTTACGGCCTCCCCTACCGGTTCCTGGCCGGTCCGGTGCCCGTGGACGGCCGCCCGGTCCCGGTCTCGTTCGCGGTGTCGGCGGCGGGCGGTCTGGCCGTGACCGGCTTCGAGGTGGACGACGAACCTCCGTACGGCCGGGCGGAGAAGCGCCGGGTCACGGTGAGCGACGTCCGCGTGGTCACGGGCTCCGGCTCCCCCGCGGGATCTGAAGGCTCCGAAGGATCTGAGAGCTCCGCAGGCTCCGAGGACCCCGCAGACCAGGGGCGCCCGGAACGCCCGGTGCCGGTATCCGGATCGGTGGACTGGGACGCGTCGATGGCGCTCACCGAGAGCGGTGACAGCCGACCCGGCGAACCGCCGGTGCGCATCGGGACACCGGGCCTGCCGGACTTCACGTACGACACCGGGGTGAGCAGCGAGGACACCTGGGAGCCGACCACCAGCACCCTGCGGATCACCGCCGCCCGGCCGAAGGCGGCGCCGCTCAAGGCGGTCGCGACGGACGCCTATCTGAAGAGCACGAACGCGAAGCTGGGCGACGAGATCGACCTCACCCTGGCCGGGAACACCGTCCGGGTGACCCTGGCGGACGCGGTGCGCCGGCTGCCGACCACCGGGGCCGCCGAGCTGTCCGGCGCCGCGGACCCGGCGCAGTACGGCGGCGCGCTGCTGCTGGACCTCAAGGCCGTGACCGAGCTCCTGGCCGGGCGGACGACGGCCACCATCGAGGCGACCGAGTGGTGGTTGAGCGCTGCCCCCGGGGACGCCCCGAAGGTCGCCGCCGCGCTGCGCGCGCTGCCGGACACCGACCCGGCCCAGGTGCTGGTCCGGGCCGAGGCCGCCCGGCAGTTGGTGGACGACCCGCTGGGGGCGGGGCCGCAGTCGGCGCTGCCCGCCGTCGCGGTGGTCGCCGCGGCGCTGGCGGCGGTCGGCTTCGCGGTCAGCGCCTCGGGCTCCCGGCGCGAACGGGCGGCGGAGCTCGGCGTGTTGCGGGCACTCGGCGCCCCGCGCCGCCAGTTGGCCCGGATGATCGCCGCCGAACAGGGCGTGCTGATCGCTCTCGCCCTGCTGATCGGGCTCGGCATCGGCACGGTGCTGACCCGGGCCGTCGTCCCGCTCATCGTCCTGACCGGGCAGGCGGACCGGCCCGTTCCGCCGGTGCTGGTCGAGCTGCCCGCCGGGCAGGTCGCCGCGCTGCTGGCCGGGGTCGCCGCCCTGCCGCTCGTGATCGTCGCGACGATGGCGCTGCGCCGCGGGGATCCGGCGGTCACACTGCGCCACCAGGGGGACCACTGACATGAGGGACGGCAAGCGGGCGGCGAGCGCCCCCTGGATACGGACCCGGCTGCGTACCGCCCCCGGTGCGGCGGTGGCCCTCGCGGTGCTGGTGCTGGTGACGGCGTTCCTCGCCGCGGCGTTCCCGCGGGCCGTGGACGCGTACGAGACGAAGGGGCTGCGCCACGACATCCGGCTGGCCGACGCGGGGCGCAGCGCCGTGGAGGTCTCCAGCCCCCAGCCCGGACTGGAACGGCCGCGGGAGCAGCGGGAGGCCGGTGTACGCACGCCCGAGCTGCGGCGGATCGGCGGTGCGCTCGGCAAGGCGCTGCCCCATCCGCTGCGTGCGGACATGTCGTCCGTGGCGTACGGCCTGCGCACCATGAAGCCGGTCCTGGCGACCGAGCCGTGGCTGCCGAGGCCCGACACCGTGCCGCCGCAGCTCTCGTACACGGCGCAGACCGGGCTGAAGGAGCACGCCCGGCTGGTCGAGGGGGCCTGGCCGACGACGCCCGACGCGGTGACGTCCGGCTCGCGTGCGGTGCGGGGCGCGGTGACCGAGGAGACGGCGGCCGCGCTGAACATGAAGGTCGGCTCGACCCTCCGACTGCCCACCGCCGTCGGGGGTCCGCTGACGGTGACCATCACGGGCATCCTCGCCCCGCGTGACCCGGGCGGCAGCTACTGGTCCGCCGATCCGCTGGTGCGCACCCCGTCCCTGATCCCGGACCCCGCGAGCCCCTTCCCGCAGAACTACTGGACCGGCACCGTCCTGCTGGCCGAGGACGCCGGGCCCGCGCTCCTGGCCACCGCCACCGAACCGTCCCTGTTCTGGCGGTTCCCGCCCGCCCCCTCCGCGCTCACCGGCCCCGACGGCGCCCGGCTGACGGCCGTCGTCAACTCGCTGGAGAGCGGACCCGGGCTGCTGAAGGTGCGGGCGATCGCCGGGGACACCGCGGAGGTCCTCACCGGGCTGGGGCACATCGTGCAGGCCAACGCGCGGATGCGGGACGCGATCAGCCCCGTGATCGCGGTGGCCGCCCTCGGCATCGGCTCCGTGGCGGCCGTCGTCCTGGTGATGACGGGCGCCCTGATCGCCGCCCGCCGCAAGGCCGAACTGGCTCTGATGCGCTCGCGCGGCGGCTCGCTGCGCGGTATCGGCGGCCGTCTGCTCGCGGAGACCGCGGTGACGGTGCTGCCCGCGAGCGCGCTCGGACTGCTCCTCGCGGTCCTGGCCGTGGGCGAGGGCCGCTGGTGGCCGGCGGCACTGGCGGCGACCGGTGTCGGGCTTCTCGTCTGCGTCGCGCTGCCCCTGCGGACGACGCTCCAGCACATCCGGCCCACCCTGCACGGCGCCCGCGAGGACATGGTGAGCGCCCGGCCCTCGCGTCGGCGGACCGTCGCCGAACTGACCCTGCTGGTGCTGGCGGTCGGCGCGGTGACGGCGCTGCGCCGTCGCGGTACGTCCGGGGGCGGCACCGATCTGCTGGTCAGCGGCGCACCCGTGCTGGTCGCGCTGATCGCGGCGCTGGTGCTGGTCCGGCTCTATCCGCTGCCCCTGCGGCTCGCCGCGCGCCCCATGGCCCGGCTGCGCGGGGCGATCGGCTTCCTGTCGCTGGCCCGGGCCGGACGTTCCTCGGCGGGCGGGGCGCTGCCGCTGCTGGCCCTGCTGCTGGCCCTGGCCACGGCGGCGTTCGGCGGCTCGGTGATCGCCGGCATCGGGGACGCGCGGGACGACGCGGCGCTGACGACCGTCGGCGCGGACGCCCGGGTCAGTGGCAGGAGCGAGCGGGCGACCCTGCCCGACGAACTGGTCCGCACGGTGCGCGACCTGGACGGGGTACGGAACGCGGCGCCGATGCGGGTCGAGTTCGGCGTGGCCATGCCGGAGACGGCGGCCGGTGGCGGCGGGGCGGGCAGTGGTCCGGACGCCGGCGGTACGGATACGGGCGCGGGCACCGGTGGCGACGACGCGGCCGGGGCGAGGGCCACGACCATGGTGGGCGTCGACCCGGCCTCGTACACCCGGCTGGCCCGCACGACCGGGCTGCCGGACTTCCCGAGCGGCCTGCTGAAGGCCACCGGCCCCTCGGCACCGCTGCCCGAGGGCGCGGAGTCCGGCCCGGAGCGCGTGCTGCCGGTCATCGCCTCCCCGGCGGTGGCGGCCCGGCTGGGCGAGGAGCAGCACGCGGTCGACACGCTGTCCGGCAACTTCAAGGTCCAGGTGGTGGGGACCGTCGAGCGGGTGGCGTCGCTCGCCGCCACGAACTTCCTGATCGTCAACTCCGCCTCCCTGGAGGAGCAGGCACCCACCACGCTGCTGCTCACCGGCGCCCCCGACCCGGGGAAGCTGCGCGCGGCGGCCGACGGGAACGGCGAGGAGTTCGTCGTACAGCTGCGTTCCGAGGAGCGCGCGCGGTATGTGAACACACCGATGCAGGCGGGGGCCGAGCGGATCTATCTGGCGGCCGTCGCGGCGGGCGCCGGATACGCGCTGCTGGCCGTTCTGCTGTCGCTGCTCCAGACCGCGCCCGAGCGCAAGACGCTGCTGGCGCGGCTGCGGACGATGGGGCTCACCACCGGGCAGGGCAGGCGGCTGCTGGCCTTCGAGGCGACCCCGCAGGCGCTGCTGGCGGCGGGCGGCGGCCTGCTCACCGGCTGGGCGACCGTCGTCCTGCTCTCCCCCGGCATCGATCTGGTGCCCCTCGCGCTCGCGGGCGTCGCCGGATCGGCCACCAGCCCCGTCACGCTGCGCGCCGACCTCTGGTCGCTGGCGCTGCCGGCCGCCGGGGTGGTGGCGCTCGCCGCCGCGGTCGCGGGCGTCCAGGCGTGGTGGGCGAGCCGCCGCGGATCGATCACCGAACTCAGGGCAGGAGACTCCCGATGACCTCGTCCACCGAGACGGCAGGCACGCCCCGCGCGGCCGAGACGACGCTGGCGGAGCTGGAGCGGCGGGCCGCGGCCCGCCGGGACCGCCCCTCCTACGGGCACGACGCGCTGATCGCCTGCGACCGGGTGGTGCGGATCTTCACCACGGACGGGGTGGAGGTGCAGGCCCTCCAGGGTCTCGATCTGCTGGTCACCGAGGGCGAGTTGATGGCGCTGGTGGGGGCGTCGGGCAGCGGCAAGTCGACGCTGATGAACATCCTGGCGGGGCTGGACGTGCCGACGGCGGGCTCGGCGAAGGTCGCGGGGTGCGATCTGCTGTCGATGGGCCCGAAGGAACGGCTGCGCTACCGGCGGGACGTGGTCGGGTTCGTCTGGCAGCAGACCGCCCGCAATCTGCTCCCGTATCTCACCGCGGTCCAGAACATCACCCTGCCCATGCAGTTGCGCGGCAGGAAAGGCAAGCGCGAACGGGCCGCCCGTGCCGAGTCGTTGCTCGCCATGCTGGACATCGCGGACTGCCGCGACCGGCGGCCCCAGCAGCTCTCCGGCGGTCAGCAGCAGCGGGTGGCGATCGCGGTGGCACTGGCCAACAACCCGTCCGTGCTGCTGGCGGACGAGCCGACCGGTGAGCTGGACTCGGCCACCGGGGAGCAGGTCTTCGGCGCGTTCCGGCGCGCCAACGAGGAGTTGGGCACCTCGATCGTGATCGTGACCCATGACCAGGCGGTCGCGAACGAGGTGCGGCGTACGGTCGCCATCCGCGACGGCCGTACGTCCTCCGAGGTGCTGCGCCGTACGGAGGTGGACGCGGCGACGGGCCAGGAGTCCCAGGTGGCCCGGGAGTACGCGATGCTCGACCGGGCGGGGCGGCTCCAGTTGCCCGCGGACTACACGCGGGCGCTGGGCATGGAGCACCGGGTGCTGCTGGAGCTGGAGCAGGACCACATCGGCGTCTGGCCGGACGCGCACCGCGCGTCGGAGGACGGTCCGGCGGAGAACGCACCGGAGAAGTAGCGGCGGTCGGGGGGCCCTTCAGCCGCGCCCGGCCGGCAGGCTGAGCCCACCGGGCCCGGCGTCCGCTCAGCCGCGCCCGACGGAGAGGCTGAGCCCACCGGGCCCGCCCGCGCCGCCGGCCGGGTCGCGGCGCAGCGCGATGGAGCCGTAGGGCGTCCGCAGCCGCAGCCAGCCGCCCGCGCCGCCGGTCGCCAGCAGCGAGACGGGGAAGTGGGGGTCGGGGCGGAGGAAGCCCAGGGACTGGGCGGCGTGCACGGCGCGCAGGGGCAGGTCCGTGGTGCCGACCGGCCGGGACCAGATCTCGCGGCCGATCCGGTCGCGCTCGGCGCGGGTGCGCGACTCCTCGGGCAGCGCCTCGTCCCGCGTACGGAATTCGGCGACGGCCTCGTCGAGGGCGACGCGCAGCGCGTCGGGGGCGGGCAGCCCCGCCTGCTCCTGCCAGGGCCCCCGGGGCGGCAGGACGCCGGTCCAGGGCGGCCCGGTGACGGGAGCGGGCAGCGCACCGCCCCGCTCCCCCGGGCCCCCGCCGTCGCCCTCGCCGGAGACGTCGAGGGACTCCAGCAGCTCCCCGGCGGACACCGTGACGTCGAGCGTCTCGGGGCGGGCCAGGCGGGCGGTGCGGATGGCGAGGACCTCGAAGGAGGGCGGGCGGCCGAACACGGCCAGCGCGTCGCCGCCGCCCGCCTGCAACCGGACCGCGGCGGCCCGGTCGTAGTGGAGCAGCCGGCCGAGGAAGGCGGCGAGATCCGCCGCCTCCCTCGGGTCGGCGAACTGCAGCGACTGCACGGGCACGGTCATGCCGCGGCGGGCTCCTCTGCCAGGTACTGCTGGAGGAAGAGCTTCTCCTCGGCGGAGATCCGCCGGGGCCGCTCCGCCGCCAGGTCGTACGGCACGACGACGGTCGAGGCGCGTACGTACACCTGCTCGGGGTCCTTGATCTCATAGGCGATCGTCAGGGACGCGGCGCCTATCTTCGTGACCCACGACTCGACGGTCACCGGCTCGTGCCGGTGGACCAGCGGCCGTACGTAGTCGATCTCGTGCCGGGCCACGACGGACCCGCCCGAGAAGGACGGGGAGCCGTCCCCGGGCGCCAGCCGGAACATGAAGTCGATGCGCGCCTCCTCCAGGTAGCGGAGGAAGACCACGTTGTTGACGTGGCCGAAGGCGTCCATGTCCGACCAGCGCAGGGGGCAGCTGTAGAGGTGACGAGCCAAGACGATCAGCCTCGCGTGAGCTTCTTGTACGTGGCACGGTGCGGGCGGGCCGCGTCCGGGCCGAGGCGGTCGATCTTGTTCTTCTCGTACGACTCGAAGTTGCCCTCGAACCAGTACCACTTGGAGTCACCCTCGTAGGCGAGGATGTGCGTGGCGACGCGGTCCAGGAACCAGCGGTCGTGGGAGATGACCACGGCGGCACCGGGGAACTCCAGCAGCGCGTTCTCGAGCGAGGACAGGGTCTCCACGTCGAGGTCGTTGGTGGGCTCGTCGAGGAGCAGCAGGTTGCCGCCCTCCTTGAGCGTCAGCGCCAGGTTGAGGCGGTTGCGCTCACCACCGGAGAGGACACCGGCCGGCTTCTGCTGGTCCGGGCCCTTGAAGCCGAACGCGGAGACGTAGGCGCGGGACGGCATCTCGACCTGACCGACGTTGATGTAGTCCAGCTCGTCCGAGACGACGGCCCAGAGGGTCTTCTTCGGGTCGATGTTGGCGCGGGACTGGTCGACGTAGGAGATCTTGACCGTGTCACCGATCTTGACCGAGCCGCTGTCGGGGGTCTCCAGGCCCTGGATCATCTTGAACAGCGTGGTCTTGCCCGCGCCGTTCGGACCGATGACGCCGACGATGCCGTTACGGGGCAGCGTGAACGACAGGTCGTCGATGAGGACCTTGTCGCCGAAGGCCTTCGAGAGGTTCTCGACCTCGACGACGATGGAACCGAGCCGGGGGCCCGGCGGGATCTGGATCTCCTCGAAGTCCAGCTTCCGCATCTTGTCGGCCTCGGCCGCCATCTCCTCGTACCGGGCGAGACGGGCCTTGGACTTGGTCTGGCGCCCCTTGGCGTTCGACCGGACCCACTCCAGCTCCTCCTTGAGGCGCTTCTGCCGCTTCTCGTCCTTGCGGCCCTCGACCTTGAGGCGGGCGGCCTTCTTGTCGAGGTAGGTGGAGTAGTTGCCCTCGTAGGGGATCGCGCGGCCTCGGTCGAGTTCGAGGATCCACTCGGCGACGTTGTTGAGGAAGTACCGGTCGTGGGTGACGGCGACGACGGCACCCGCGTACTTCGAGAGGTGCTGCTCCAGCCAGTTCACCGACTCGGCGTCCAGGTGGTTGGTGGGCTCGTCGAGGAGGAGCAGGTCCGGGGCCTCGATGAGGAGCTTGCAGAGCGCCACGCGGCGCTTCTCGCCACCGGAGAGGTTGGTGACCGGCCAGTCGCCGGGCGGGCAGCCCAGGGCGTCCATGGCCTGCTCCAGCTGGGCGTCCAGGTCCCACGCGTTCGCGTGGTCCAGGTCCTCCTGGAGCTTGCCCATCTCCTCCATCAGCGCGTCGGAGTAGTCGGTCGCCATGAGTTCGGCGACCTCGTTGAAGCGGTGGAGCTTGCCCATGATCTCGGCGGCGCCGTCCTGGACGTTCTCCAGGACGGTCTTCGCCTCGTCGAGCTTCGGCTCCTGCATGAGGATGCCGACGGTGAAGCCGGGCGACAGGAAGGCGTCGCCGTTGGACGGCTGCTCCAGGCCCGCCATGATCTTCAGCACCGTGGACTTACCGGCGCCGTTGGGGCCCACGACACCGATCTTCGCGCCGGGCAGGAAGTTCAGATTGACGTCATCGAGAATCACCTTGTCGCCGTGCGCTTTGCGCGTCTTGCGCATGGTGTAGATGTACTCAGCCAAGAGAAACCGTCCGGCAGCAATAGAGGTGTGGGCAGATACACCCCATCTTGCCTGACGTCCACCTCCGGACGGAAACCCGTCTCGCCGAAGGCCCCTGAACAGCCACCCCCGCCGCACGGGCTCAAGGCCGAACGTCACCGGTTGTAGCCGCCGCATCGCGGGAAGGATGCCGACGACTTCGTCCTCTCAGCCGGCCACGGGGGTCACATGGGAAGCGCTCTCATCGGATTGGCCGCCGCAGTGGTCGGTGTCACGGGCACGCTCATCGCCTCCGTGCTGTCCCAACGCCTTCTGGCCCGCGTGCAGGCGGAGCAGTTCGATCGCCAGCAGCTGTCGGCCGAGGCCCAGTGGCGGCGCGAGCAGGAGGTGGCTGAACTGAGTCGCCGACGCGACGGCTACATGCAGGTCAACGCGTCGTTCCGGCGCTACCGAACGCACCTCATGGACTTCCTGTGGACCATCCAGAAGGGAGCGGTGACGCCAGAAGCACGGGAACGGGTCGAAGAGGCCCGACGCGATCATCACGCCACCTTCGCCCAGGCCCAGTTGATCGCGTCCACAGCGGTTCTGGCCGAATTGGACGGGATGACCGCGGCACTGTCGGAGGTGTACCGCCGGGTCATGTCGCTGGAAGAAGGAACTCCCGATCCGGACGGGTCCTTCGAGGGCCTGAAGTCGGACTTCGATCGCCTGTGGGAGCGGTGGGAGGGGATGCGCGCCACGATGCGGGCCGATCTCGGCGCCGGGAACGATCACGACAGGGAGCGGCGGACCGGCTCCCGGCAGCTTCCCCCGCCCCGGCCTGGCGGCCCGGAGACGCCCCGAGCCGTCTGACGCGGAGAGCCGGATGACCGTCCGCACCCCCTCGCTCACTCACCGTCGGTGTGCGGCTTCTTCCCGCGGAGGGCGAAGACCGCGCCACCGCCCACGACGAGCAGTCCGATGGCGACGGCGGCGAGCATCGGGGTGGCACTGGAGCCACCCGTGGCGGCGAGGTCGCCCTCGAGACCGGAGGTGGCCGAGCCGGTCGTGGCCGGGAGGGACTGCTCGGCGCTCTGGGTGCCGATGTCGTTGCCCGCGCCGCCCGCCTCCTCGCTCGCCTGCTCCAGGACGCTGCCGCTGGTGGCGCAGTCCAGCACCCCGGTGAAGGTACGGCTGAACCCGGCGGGCCCGGTGATGGTGAAGTCGTACGCCTGGTCCTCGGCGACGGGGACGGTGACCGTGCTGGTCTCCCCGGCGGCGACGGTGTGCTCCTCGCCGGCCAGCTCGAAGGTGAACGGCTCGTCGCCCCGGTTGGCGGCCGTGACGTCCACCCCGCCCTTCGCGCAGTTCTTCCGGGCGGTCACCGCGGGGGCGGCGCCGGTCTCGGCCCAGGTGGCGGTGGCCCGGGCGGAGACGGTCGACTCGCTGGAACCGGCCAGGATCTGGGTCTGGGTGCGGCCCGTCCCGGCGAAGGCCCGGCCGACCGGCACCGAGGTGGTGGCCTGGACGGTCAGCGACGCGGTGCCGTCCGCGGTGTCCTTCGGCACGGCGAAGTAGAGCCGGTCCCCGTCGGACGCCTCGGTGACCGGGGCCCCCTTCTTGTCGGTGACCCGGACGCCGCTGGCCGCCGCGTCCACCGGGGGCGACACCGAGACCTGGCCCGCGGCGGTGCGGACGGTCACCGGCCCGAGCAGCCCGCCCGCCCGGCCGGAGACGGCGGCCGGCTCCAGGGTCAGCGAGGTCCGGGGCTCCTTCTCCGGGCGCGCGCTGCGCTGCAGCCAGTCGGCGAGCTTCTCCGCCTGCTTGTCCGACGCGGTGATGTCGGCGTTGTCCGAGTAGCGCCAGATGGCGACCTGGGTGCCGGCGGCGGCGGTCCGCTCGGTCAGCGGGCCGGTACCGGCCGCCTCGGCGAGCGCGGCCAGGTCGTCGACCTGCGGGTAGGAGTGCTGGAGGATCCAGCGGATCTTGCCCGCGTTCCGGTTGCCGCCGAGCGAGGTCTCGGCCCAGGGGGTCTCCAGGTACTTCGCCTGGTCCTGAGTGGGGTTGTGGAGGTCGATGCAGTAGGTCTTGAGCTTGCCGCCGCCGTCCACGGTCATCTCGAACAGTCCGGCGGGCAGTTCCTGGGTCCGGGCGGGTGCGCCGTCCTCCCCCGCGATGCGGAGGACGGCGCTGTCGAAGGTCTTCAGCCCGTCGAGCACGGCGGTCGCGCCGCCGTGGTGCCGGCTGGTGTCGTCGGCCGTCGCCGGTCCCGCGCCGACGAGCGCGGCGGCCGCGACGAGACCGGAGACCAGCAGCGCGGCGACCGGGCGGAGGATCCCGCGGCCGGGGTCCGCTCCTGTCGTGCCGGACGACGCAGCGGACGCTGAAGGCGCAGAAAACACAGAATTCCCCTCCGGGCGAGGCCCTCGCGCGTGGTGCGCGTGTGGGGAATGCCTCGCCAGCAGACCCAAGTGACCCGTGAGCACTGGGAATCCTAAAGAACGAGCCGAGGTGAGTCCCCCGAACTGCCCTTCGCCAACCATTCCGAATCGGAATCGTTATCGCGGGATGGCGCGCGGACGAGTCGCCCAACAGCCTTTTCAGGACACGGCGGCCATTGCGCCGACCTGTTCCCGTTCTTTCGGCGACTCCTCCGTGTCGCCGTCCGTGACGCGCTCCGGACGCTCCGTCAGATGCGGTTCCATCCTGGGCGCCCGGCGGAAGGCGGCCGTTCCCCGGCTCAGGTCGTGGCCGACGGCGACGGCCTCGACATCGACGAACGTGCGCCGCTGACCGGCCTGTTCCTCCTCGCGGACCTTCAACCGGCCATGCACGACCAGGGGTTCCCCGACCGAAACGGAAGCGGCGAGATGCGCGGCGAGCGTCCGCCAGGACCAGACGGTGTAGAAGCTGGTGCGGCCGTCGGCCCAGAGCTGTTTCTCGCGGTCCCAGCGGCGCGGAGTGACGGCGAAACGGAATCGCGCCATTCCTCCGGTGGCCGTCTCCCGGAAGTCCACCGCGGTCGCCGCGTTACCCACCAGGGTCACCAAGGTCTCGTTCATTTCCGCCCCCGCTTTCCTCGCACCGCGCGTACCTCGTCGTACGGCGGTGTCGTACGCACTCCATGGTGGGTGCCGGAAAGGAATCGCGTCGGGGCCTGTGGACTACCGGCCGGTTGTGGAAAACTCCGTCACCGTCACGTACCGCTCGCGCACTTCCCGGTAGCGCACCAGCTCGGCCGCGACCGGGTCCAGGACCCTGGCCCGGCCGCAGCCGGCGGCGGCCTCGCGCAGCCGCCGCTCGGCGTCCTGCCCGTACCGTCTGGCCGGTCCCCGGATGGCCGCGGCGCAGGCCCACTCGACCAGCGGGCCGCCGACCACACCGGCCAGCATGATGAGCGCGGGGGTGACGAGCCCCGGCTCCAGGACGCCGATGATCTGGCCGACCAGCCACAGGCCGCCGAAGATCTGCAGGAGCGTCATCGACGCCTGGGCCAGCACCGCGGCCGGCCACCACTTCGGCCGGGGCGGCTTGGGCGGCCGCCCGCCGAGCTGGGGGACCGTGCTCCTCCCCGTCTCCGTCCCGCCGCGCCGCTTGGACGCGCCGGTGGCCCCGGCCTCGGCCGCCAGTTCGTCCAGCGCCTCGGGCAGCCCCTGCGCCCCGGTGAACGCGGCCTCGCGCACCGCCTGCGCCCAGGGTCCGGGCAGCCCGTCGGCGGCGTCGTCCGCGACGATCCGCACCGCCTGCTCGACCCGCTGCCGGGCCGTCAGTTCCTCCTCGGGCGGGGTGAGCGCCTGGGCCATCCGGTCGAGGCTGCCGGGCAGGCCCCGGTTCTCGTACCAGCGCCAGAGCCGCAGCCACGGCGTCCCGCAGGCCCGGCTCGCGTTGCGGCGCCACTCCCGCTCGGCGGCCTGTCCGGCGGCCGCCGCGCCGACGGCATCGGCCAGCCGGTCGGTGAACTCCTCGCGGGCCCGCTCGCCGAGACCGGGCCGCCCCTCGGCGACGTACACCTTGCGCAGCCGGGCCGCCGCCGCGTCGACGTCGGCGGAGAGGCGGCGGGTGGCGGCGGTGCGGTCCGAGACGAACCGGCCGATCATCTCGCGGAGTTCGGGGACCCCGTCGCCGGTGAGGGCGGACAGGGACATGACGGTGGCGCCGGGTTCGCCGTGCTCGCCGAGGGCGATGCCGTCCTCGTCGAGGAGGCGGCGGAGGTCGTCGAGGACGAGGTCGGCGGCCTCGCCGGGCAGCCGGTCGGTCTGGTTGAGGACGACGAAGGTGACTTCCGCGTGTCCGGCGAGCGGGCGCAGATAGCGCTCGTGGAGGGCGGCGTCGGCGTACTTCTCCGGGTCGACGACCCAGATCACCGCGTCGACCAGGGCCAGCACCCGGTCCACCTGGTCGCGGTGCTCGGTGGCCGCGGAGTCGTGGTCGGGCAGGTCGACCAGGACGAGCCCCTGGAGCGCCTCGTCGAACGCGGCGGGTCCCGGGTGGGGCCTGCGCCGCAGCCGCCCGGGGACGGCGAGGCGGTCCAGCAGTCCCGCCGCCCCGTCGGTCCAGCTGCACGCGATGGGCTGGGAGGTGGTGGGGCGGCGCAGCCCGGTGTCGGAGATGGGGGCCCCGGCAAGCGCGTTGAACAGGGTCGACTTCCCGCTGCCGGTGGCTCCCGCGACGGCGATGACCGTGTGCCGGGAGGAGAGCCGCTGCCGGGCCGCTGCCTCGTCCAGGACGCGGCCCGCCTCGGCCAGGGTGTCCCGGTCGAGGCGGGCGCGGGAGAGTCCGACGAGTTCGCGCAGGGCGTCGAGCCGGGTGGGCAGCGGTCCGTCGGCGGGGGCGTACGCCTCGACCTGCGGGTCCGCGTCGTCCTCGGCGGGCGTGGGCGGCGCGGCCTCCTCCGCTTCGCGGGCCTCGGCCGCGCGCCGGGCGATGAGCCCGTCGTCCCAGCGCCCGTCCGCGCGCCCGTCAGGCTTGCCCGCGGTGTCGCCCTTGCCGTGGTCCTCGTCCGTGACGGCAGTCATCGCTGCCACCTCTCCTTCTGCAGTACGGAAAGCGCGGCGATCAGTTGGGCCTGCGGTTCGGGAGCGACGTCGAGCGCGTCGAGCGGGGCGAGGCGGCGTTCGCGTTCGCCGCCGAGGACCTGGTCGAGCGTGGTCGTCAGCTGCTCACCGCCCTTGTCCCGGAGGCGCAGGGCGCCCTGGGCGCCGATGTGTTCGGCCAGCTGCTCCCCCGCCGCCCGGGCGCGCCGCCCGCCGAGCAGGGCGGCCGCGAGAAGCGCTGCGACGTTCTCGGGGGCGGGCGCCACACTGCGGTCGAGCTGGCGCACCTCCTCCTCGGCCAGCTCTTCCAGGACCCGGCGCCACCGGCGTACGGCGACGGCGATCCGCCCTTCGACGTCCTCGGCGGGCCCCCAGCCCCCGGTCTCCCGCCCGGCGCCCTCGAACCGGAACAGGGCCCCGGCGGGTTCGCGGCGCCAGTGGGTGCGGATCTGTTCGTCGGCGGCGGAGACCGAGCACTGGAGCAGGGCCACCAGGCTGTCGACGAGGGCTTCGAGAAGTTCCTCGGGCGAGCTGTAGAGGGGGTAGCCGCGCCACCGGGTCCGCGCGTCCCCGGAGAGCACCGCCCCGTTCTTCAGCCGGCGGCGGATCCGGGTGGCTTCGTTGCCGTACGCCTCGTCGACCGCCGTGGTGAGCCGTACGGAGGCGGCGTACTGGGCGGCGACAGCGGAGGCCAGTGCGGGCATCCGTACGTTGAGCGACTCGATGACGCCGGAGGCGGTACGCCCCACCGCCTGCTGCCGGGCGGCGGGGTCCTGGGCCCGGTGGGCGAGCCAGGCGCGGAGCGGGGCGACGGCGCTGGCGGGGAGCAGTCCGCTGCCGCCGCCGGTGGACTCGGGCAGTTCGGGGATGGTGAAGCGGGGTACGTCCCCGAGTCCGGACCGGGTCAGCAGGGCCGCGTACTGCCGGGACACCTCGGCGATCACCTGGTGCGGCACCCGGTCGAGGACGGTCACGAGGGCGGCGTCGTACTCCTTCGCGGTACGCAGCAGATGCCAGGGCACGGCGTCGGCGTAGCGCGAGGCGGTGGTGACCATGACCCAGACGTCGGCGGCGCAGATGAGTTCGGCGGCGAGGACGCGGTTGCGGACGACGAGCGAGTCGATGTCGGGGGCGTCCAGGATGGCGAGCCCGCGGGGCAGGCTGAGCGCGGTCTCCACCCGCAGGGCGGCATCCCCGTCCTCTCCGCGTGCGGCGAGGTCGTCGAGCCCGTCGGGGTCGGGCGTCTGGCCCGGCGGCAGCCAGATCCGGGTGAGCTGCGGCAGCACCCGTACGCCCGCGAACCAGTGGTGGTCGTCCGGGTGGCAGACCAGCACCGGGGTCCGGGTGGTGGGCCGCAGCACCCCGGCCTCGCTGACCCGGCACCCCACGAGCGAGTTGACCAGGGTGGACTTCCCGGCCCCGGTGGATCCGCCGATCACGGCGAGCAGGGGCGCCTCGGGGTCCTTGAGGCGTGGCAGGAGGTAGTCGTCGAGCTGGGCGAGGAGTTCGACCCTGGTCTGCCGGGCGCGTTCGGCCCCCGGCAGGGGCAGTGGGAGACGCACGGCGGCGACACGGTCGCGCAGGGCGGAAAGTGCGTCGATGAGCTGAGGCCGTACGTCCATGGTCACCACATGCGAAGAATGCCCAATTTTGGAGCCTTTTTGAAGCGTATAGACCCCTCTGCGCGGCGGTTCCACCCTCTGGACAGAGGCAGGGCAGAGGGGACGAGTGGGGCAGGGGCATAACGACTGCACAACACCCGGCGCGTGGTAGGCGAAAAGCGCTGCGGGAATCGCACCTACCTGCGATTATCGGTTCGCTTCACCGAACCTCCACAACGTGCCACGCAGGTGAAGCAACCGGGTCCAGGGGATCGGAGCCCTATCCTTGTCCCGGCACGGCCACGGAACCACCGATCAGGACTCCCGGCCCCCGTAGCTCAGTGGATAGAGCAGGCGCCTTCTAAGCGCTTGGCCGCAGGTTCGAGTCCTGCCGGGGGCGCAACGACGAACGGTCCGGGCCCCCTGTGAAGGGGGGCCCGGACCGTTCCGCGTCTGCCGGTGGAATCAGGCCCGGGTGCCCACGGCGGTCACGGCCGTGGTCCCGAGGAAGGCACCGGAGGGGTCGTAGCTGCGGGCGGTGCCCTGGCTGGTGAAGCCGTCGCCGCACAGGACCGCGTCCTGTTCGATCTCGATGCGCAGGACGAGGTGGCCGCCCTCGTATATGAGCTCGGTGATGCGGTAGGAGAAGGTGTCCGCGCCGGTGGCGGTCCAGGTGCCGGTGCCGCCCTTGTTGTTGTGGGCGGTGCCGTCCGCGTCGAACGTCGTGACGGTCTCGATCACGTTGCCGTCGTCGCCGGTCGCCGCGAGGTCCCAGGCGCCGACGGGCGACGCGAGAGCGGCGGGGGCGGCGGCCGACGCCGTGGCGCGCTCGGTGTGCGCCGAGGCGGCGCCGGCCATGGGCGCGAGGACCAGAGCGGCGGCGAGGGCCACCGCCCCCAGGCGGGCGGCCGTGGTCCGCGCGCCGGTGCCGCGCGGAGGGGTGACTGCCGGGGTTTCGGTGCGGCTGGATCTCATCGTGGTTCCTCCTGTGGGTTCTGTCGGTGTGGCGGCTGGGCGGGCCGGAGCCGCATGGCTGTTCAGGCCGTCTTCATGGCCACACCGACGACGCCGGTGTTCTGCATGAAGTGGTCGGACGCGGTGTCGGCGTCGGGGCGCCATGAGGCCATGCCGGTCAGGCCGGGCTCGACGAGGGTGAAGCCCTCGAAGAACCGGCCGGTCTCGGCGGGGCCGCGGTTCTGCAGCTGGGCACCGAACCCGCGGTAGACGCGCTGCAGTTCCTCACTCGTCGGGCCGGCGCCGGGCTCCTTCGGTACGTAGGCGTGCGAGAGGATCAGGGCGCTGCCGGGGGCGAGCGCGTCACGCAGCTGAGCGACCTTCTCCCACGGGTCGTCCTTGTCCTCGATGAAGTGGAGTACGGCGACGAGCATCAGCGCCACCGGCCGTTCCAGGTCGATCAGCGCCCGGATCTCGGGGTCGTCGAGGATGTCCTTGGGCTTCAGGAAGTCCCCCGCGACGGCCACCGCGTCCGGATCGCCCTCCAGGACGGAGCGGCTGCGCGCCACCGCCACCGGGTCGTGGTCGACATAGGCGACCCGGGCGCCGGGCAGGACGCTCCGGGCCACGTCGTGGGTGTTGGCCTTGCCGGGAGCGGGGATCCCCGAGCCGATGTCGAGGAACTGGCCGATGCCGAGCTCCGCCGTGTAGCGGACGGCCCGGCGCAGGAAGGCCCGGTTGGCGGCTATCGCGATGTCCAGGCCGGGGAGGGCGGTGAGCGCGGACTGCGCCCTCTCCCGGTCGGAGTCCAGATTGTGCTCGCCGCCCACGTAGAAGTCGTACATGCGGGCCACGCTGGGCTTCTCGGTGTCGGTGCCTTCGGGAACCCAGTCAGGGGTGTGAGCCATGCGGTGCCTCCGGTAGGGGTTGTTCGGGATGGACAGGTGGAGCCGGTGGTTCACGGGCCGGTGGGGCCGAGCCGTCGCCACACCAGGACGCGCAGATCGGTGGTGGACAGCGAGGTGCCGGTGAGGGTGAGCAGGTCCCCGTCGAGCCGCAGGTGACGGCTCTGGTCGGTGCCGAGCCAGTCGCGCTCCGCGGCGACGGTGAGGTGGTGGACGATCCGGTCCGCTTCCCGGCGCCAGGTACCGGCATAGCTGAGGTAGGCCGGCGGACCGTCCGCGGGCATCATGTGGACGGCGACGTGACCGTCCGCGCTGTAGAACAGCAGCCCCGTTGGCTTCTCCCCGAGGGGGCCCGGCAGGACGGACCCGTCCTCGCGGACGGTGTCGAAGGAGACCAGGGACCACACCCCCGCCAGCTCCTCCCCTGCTTGCCGGGACACGGCGCCCCCTTCGGGGCCGGGGCCGGTCACGGGAACCTGGCCGGCACCGGGCGGAAGCGGTCCGGTGCGCCGCCGAGCAGCGCGGGGCGCGACGCCTGCACCAGCTCGTGCGGAGAACCGAGCGGCACGTCGCTGACCTCGTCCAGACGCGCGAGGTGCTCCTCGGACAGGGCCAGGTCGAGCGCGGCGAGGTACGCGTCGAGCTGGGCGGCCGTACGGGGGCCGATGACGGGGACATGCGCGGTGCCGGCCCGGCGGGCGCGGGCGTTGAGCCACGCCACCGCGACCTGTGCGGCCGGCTCGCCCGTCTCCTCGGCCACCGCGAGGACCGTGTCGACGATCGCGGTGCGTTGGCCGTCCGACTCGGTGCGGATGATGCGCCCGTCCCAGTCGGTCAGCCGGCCGGCCGAGCTGTGGCGGTACTTTCCGGTCAGGAGTCCGCCACCGAGGGGCCCCCACTGCGCCACGCCGAGCCCGAGGGATTCGGCCATGGGCAGGAGCTCCCGTTCGGCGGTGCGCTCGATGAGGCTGTACTCCGTCTGGATACCGGCCAGCGGCGCCCAGCCGCGCAGTTCGGCGACGGTGGCGGCGCGGGAGACCTGCCAGGCGGCGAAGTTCGACAGTCCCGCGTAGCGGATCTTGCCCGCGCGCACCAGGTCGTCGAGCGCGGCGACGATCTCGTCGATCGGGGTGACGGTGTCGGGGAAGTGCACCCAGTACAGGTCGATGTGGTCCGTGTCGAGCCGCCGGAGGCTGGCCTCCACGGACCGGATCATATTGATACGGGAGTTGCCCGTGGTCTGGACGCCCGCGTCGGGTCCGGCGGCGTAGGAGTATTTCGACGCCAGGGCGAACCGGTCGCGACGGGCGCCGAGGAATTCGCCCAGGAGGGTTTCGGCCTCGCCGTTGTTGTAGCAGTCGGCGGTGTCGATGAAGGTTCCGCCGGCCTCGGCGAAGCCGTCGAAGATCTTCCGGGCCTCGCCGCGTTCCGTGCCTCCGCCCCAGCTGGTCCCGAAGTTGACGGTGCCCAGGGCGTAGCGAGATACCCGCAGTCCGCAACGGCTGCCGAAGGTCATGTGCTCCACGGTGCTGCTCCTGTGTCCGGGGTGGTGACGGGGCCCTGCGCTGTCCGGCCGAGGAGGTCGAGCAGCGGCTCCGGGTTCTCCCGGAAGTGGAAATGGCCGCCCGGCACTTCGTGCTGCCCGGTGATCGGACCGACGTGGCCGGACCAGCCGTCCGTCGTGAGCCGGCCGCGTTCGGCGACGCCGGTGACGAGCGTGGCGGGGACCGGCAGGGGCGGCCCCGGGCGGTGGGTGTAGGTCTCGATGAGCCGGACGTCCGCCCGCAGCGGCTCGACGACGAGTCTGCGCAGCCGGGGGTCGGTGCGGACCTGGTCGGGCAGCGGCCCCCACCGCTGCTCGCTCTCCGCGATGAACCGGTCGTCGGGCAGGGTGTGCAGCTGTGAGCGTCCCGCGCCGACGGTGTCGGGCGACGGGCTCGACGAGAGGATGAGGTGCTCCGGTCCCGGCAGGCCACGCGCGCGCAGGGCCCGGGCGGTCTCGTACGCCAGGAGCCCGCCGAAGCTGTGGCCGAAGAACGTGTACGGAGGGTCGAACCGGGCCTGCTCGACCAGGTCCTCGACCAGCCGTGACAGGTCGTCGCAGGCGGGTTCGGCGAACCGGGCACCCCGGCCGGGCAGCTGGACGCCGTGGAGTTCGAATGCGGGCAGCCGGTCCGACCACATCAGGTACTCGCCCGGCGATCCCCCGGCATGGGCGAAGACGTACAGACGCCTGGCCGCGTCGGGGCGTTCGAGCCGGCGCGCGAGCCAGCGCGGCGGTCCTGTCCTGGGCATGGTGCTCCTCTCGGTCCGGTGTGCGGCCGGGGCCCGTCGTCCCCGGCCGGGTGAAGCGGCCTCGAACGCTCCTACGGGGCCAGCAGGTCATCGATGACCGCTGCCAGCTCGGCGGGTTCGGGCGCCTCGAACACCGAGAGCACGTCGACGTCCACCGGGTAGACCTCACGGATGCGGGCGGTGAGCCTTGCCGCGATGAGGGAGTCGCCGCCGAGGTCGAAGAAGTCGTCCGTCGGGCCGACTTCGGCCAGGCCGAGGATCTCGGCGTACAGGCGCAGCAGGGTCGGCAGGACCTCGCCGGGTGCCACACCCGGAGGCTCGTCGGCGGCCGGGGCCTGCGGGCTCTCCTCGGCCCGCCCGCCCGCCCGGTCGACGGGCTCCACGACGAACCGGTCACGCTGGAAGGGATAGGTGGGCAGCGACAGCAGAGCGCGGGGCGACCCGCCGTGCACCTGCCGCCAGCGGACCGGACGTCCTGCCGCCCAGAGCGTGCCCAGGGTGTCGAGGACGGCGGCGAGGTCGTCACCGGGCGGTGCCGTGTCCGGACGGGCCCCATCGGTCCGGTCGGCGGCGGCCGGCCGGACGCGGCCCGCGGAGATGTCGAGGAAGACGCGGCCGGTCTCCGCCGGCAGCTCGGACAGCGCGCCTTCGAGGGCGTCCCGGTCCGCCGCGCGGGCGGCACGGGCCCAGGCGAGCGGATCCGACGCCTCCTGGCCGGTGAGCGCGCGGCCGAGCACCGGGGAGATCAGCGGGACCCTGGGCGGCTGGGGGTCCGCGTCGGCGAAGAGCGTGGCGTATCCCTCCACCGTCCGGGCATCCCGTGCCGGTGCGGCGCCGCCGGCCGGCCGGTCCGTGGCGATGAGCCGCAGGGCTCCGGCGACCGTCAGCACCTTCGTGACCGCGGCGGCGACCGCGACCCCCTCGCCGGCGGCCAGCACGGAGGCCGGCCGGACTCCCCACCGGATCCAGGTCATGGCCATGGCGTAGTCGTGGACGAAGGCGGCGACCCGGGCGGCCGTGCCGTCGGCGTGCGGCGGGTCGAAACACTCCGCGCCCGGGAGCCCCGCGGCGGCGAAGCAGGCGTCCGCGGCCTCCCGGTAGGCGGGGTCGGCCTCGTACAGGCCGCGTGAGGGGCTCTTCCCGGGGGCTCCGGTGAACAGGAACACCGTGTCGCCGTGGACCGGGGCCTTGCCGGAGCGGGGTTCTGCCGCGATGCCGGTGAGCACGCGGACCGCGTCGTCGATGGTTCCGGCCACCGCGTGGGCCCGGTGCTCGTGTTCGCGTCGGCCGGTCTGGAGGGTCCAGGCGACGTCGGCGAGGCTGCCGGGCGGCTCGGTCCTCAGCCGGTCGGCGAGCCGTTCGGCCGCCTCGCCGAGCGCCTTCGGCGTCCGGGCCGAGAGGACCAGCAGCTGGTGGGGGGCGGCGGGGGCGGGCGCCGGAGGAGCGGGAGCCTCCTCCAGGACGACGTGGGCGTTGGTGCCGCCGATCCCGAACGCGCTGACCGCCGCGCGCCGGGGAGTCTCGGTCGCGGGCCACGGCACCAGGGCGGTGGCGACCCGGAAGGGACTGGCCTCGAAGTCGATCAGGGGTTGGGCTTCTCGTGGTTCAGGCTCGGTGGGATGCTGCGGTGCTGGAGCGCGAGCACCGTCTTGATGAGTCCGGCGATGCCCGCGGCGGCGTCGGTGTGACCGATGTTCGTCTTGACCGAGCCGATCCAGCAGTAGCCCGTGCGGTCGGTGTCGCGGCGGAAGGCCGCGGTGAGGGCGGCGAGTTCGATGGGGTCGCCGAGCGGTGTGGCCGTTCCGTGGGTCTCGACGTAGCCGATGCTTCCGGCGTCCGTCTCCGCGGCCAGCTGTGCCTCGCGGATCACCGCGGTCTGGCCCTCGACGCTCGGCGCGGTGTAACCGACGCGGTGGGCCCCGTCGTTGTTGACCGCGCTTCCGCGCAGGACGGCCAGGACGCGGTCGCCGTCGGCCTGCGCGTCGGCGAGCCGCTTGAGCACGACGACTCCCACTCCGTCGCCTCCGACGGTGCCGTCCGCGTCGGCGTCGAAGGCGCGGCACTCGCCGCGGGCGGAGATGATCCCGCCCGGGGTGTACTCGCTCACCTTGTCCGGCACATGGACGGCGGCGGCACCGGCCAGCGCGACGTCGCAGTCCCCGCCGAGGAGGCCTCGCACGGCCAGGTGCACCGCGACGAGGGAGGTGGAACAGGCCGCCTGGACGGCGACGGACGGGCCGGTGAAGCCGAGTTTGTAGGCGACCCGGGAGACCTGGTAGTCGGACGCGGTACCGAGCAGGATGTCCCAGTCGGTGACGCCGGGCAGTTCGTGGCGCCGTTCGCGCAGGATCTGTCCGTAGCCGTTCTCGGTACCGCCGCCGTAGATGCCGAAAGTGGCGGTGGACCGCTCCGGGTCCTGTCCCGCGTCCTCCAGGGCCTGCGCGGCGCACTCCAGGAACAGCCGCTGCTGGGGGCTGATGAGGCGGGCGTCCCGGGGCGAGTAGCCGAAGTAGCCGGCGTCGAAGTGGCCCGGGTTCGTGAGAAGGCCGCGGGCGGGTGTGTACCGCTGGGCCTCCCCGTCGGCCCGGGCGCCGGGGACGGGGACCTCGGGGAAGCGGGTGACCGAGCCGACGCCCGCCGCCAGGTTCTGCCAGAACTCCTCGGTGCTGTCCGCTCCGGGGAGGCGGCAGGCCATGCCGATGACGGCGATCGCCCGGCTGTCGTCCGTGGCGTCGGCGTCGCTGTGCCGTGGGTCCGGTTCCCCGGCCCCGGCGGCGGGCCGCGGCTCCGCGGAAGGTGCGTCGCTGGATGTCACCATGCCTCCTCCTCGCTGTCGTACCGGCCGGATCCGGCGGCGCCGCGTCGGGCGCCGCGCGCCGACTCCAGCCGGGCGAGCCGGCCGCCGAGGGCGCCGGACGCCGCTTCGGACGGGGGTGCGCCGTGCTCGCCGGGGCCGGCGAGATGGCCGGCCAGCGCACGGGCGGTGGGGTGCTGGAACAGTTCGACCAACGGGATGTCCCGCCCGGTGCGCTCGTGCAGCCGGTCGCGGACGGTGTGGAGCAGCAGCGAGTGTCCGCCCAGGTCGAAGAAGTTGTCCGAGGGGTTCACCTCGGTCATCCCGAGCACGTCGCACCAGAGTTCGGACACCAGACGCACCAGGTCGTCCTCGTCACGCTCCGGGGCGCTGTCCGCACGCGCATTCATGCAACCACCCGTCTTCTCTCCCTGTTGTGCCCTGTGTTGCCGCCTTGCCGAGTTCCGTCATCGTGCTCGGCGGGCCGGGCCCGGTCCCAATAACGTGATCCTCTGATCCGTAGAATGAACGGTTATGGAGCTGCGTCAGCTGGAGTACTTCCTCGCGGTGGTGGAGGAGCGGAGCTTCACCAGAGCGGCGGCGCGCATGCATGTCGCGCAGCCCGGCGTGAGTGCGCAGATCCGCCGGCTGGAGCGGGAGCTGGGCCAGGAGCTGCTGGACCGCAGCGGTCCCGCCGTGCGGACGACGCAGGCCGGGGCCGTTCTGCTGCCTCATGCGCGGGCGGCGCTGGAGGCCGTCAACGGCGGTCGGCTGGCGCTCGACGAGCTCGCCGGGCTGGTCCGCGGCAGGCTCACCGTCGGCATCGTGACCTCCTTCTCCTCGGTACGGGTCTCCGACGTGCTGGCGGACTTCCACCGGATGTATCCGGAGGTGGAGATCCGGCTGTCGGAGGCGTCGTCGGACCTGCTCGCGGCCGGTCTGCGCGACGGCCGGCTGGACGTCGCCCTGGTCAGTACGGGCGCACGACCGCCCGAGGGGCTCCGGGCCCGGGTGATCGTGGACGAGGCGATGGTGGCCGCCGTGCTCCCCCACGATCCGCTGGCCGCGTCCGGCGAGGTGGCGTTGGCGGACCTGAGGGACCGTCCGCTGATCTGTCTGCCGCCGGGCACGGGCGCGCGCACCGGTCTGGACGAGGCCTGCGAGGGCGCCGGCTTCCGGCCCCGCGTCACGATGGAGGCCGGGGACCCGCACCGGCTGGTCGAGCTGGCCGCGCGCGGGCTGGGGGTCGCCGTGCTGCCCGCGCCCTTCGCCGGCCGGCACGGCGGAGCGCTGCGGGGGCTGGAGATCGTGGCGCCCCGCATCCGGGCCCGGGTCGCCCTCGCGTGGCCGGCGGAGCGGGCGACGAGCCCGGCGGGCCAGGCGTTCATCGATCTCGCCTGCGCCGCGCTCCCGTCGCTGTGAACGCGACGGCGTGGTCCGGCCGGACGGTCGTCAGACGCGGACCAGTGTCTTGCTGCGCATCAGGAACTCGCCGAGATGGCCGTCGTGCGGCAGTCCCGGCCGGTGCCAGTGCGTGGCGCGCCCGCCGATGTGCAGATTGCTGATGGTCGGTTCGGCGACCAGGGCGTCGATGAGCGTCTCGTCCTCGGTGACAGCGGTGAGGACGAGTGTGTCGCGCAGGGGCGCGATGCCGTCCTCCCGGGTCCAGGGGGCGATCCAGACGCAGGGGAAGGGCATTTCGGCACCGAGCTGCGGGGCGTCGGCCGCGTCCAGTTGGTGGACCGCGGCGCGCAGCACCGCACTGCCGTCACCGAGTTCGTCGACGAAGCCGGTGCCGCCGAGCCAGGCCCGGGTGCCCCGGGCGCGTTCGAGCACATAGGTCTCCAGTGCCCGTGCGGACTTGGTCGTCTGGACCGGCAGGCACGCCTTCTCGTCGTGCGGGGGAGGCTGGGGAGGGCGGCCAGCCGCTCCGCGACCGCACCGGCCAGCGGGGCCGGGTCGCCCTCCAGGAGGACGGCGGTGGCGTTGACGCATCCGGTACCGCCGTGGCGCACCACCGAGTCGACGATCATGTCGAGGTGCTCGCGCCAGTCGGTGTCGGCGGTCAGCAGGATCTTCGAGCGGCCCGGCCGCAGCGACAGGACACCCGGGTCGTCGGCGTACCGCCGGATGATCTCGTCGCCCCCGTAGGCGAGGTCGGCCCCCCGCAGGATCGCGTCGGCCGCTTCGTGCCCGCTGGGCAGCAGCGCCACCTGGTCGTCCCCGAACCCGGCCTCGCGCAGAGCCAGCACGAGCCGGTGCGCGGTGAACGGCTCGCGGGCCGATGGGCGCACGGCGACCCGGTAGCCGAGGGCCAGGGCTTCGGGCCAGAAGCCGTGGGTGCCCGGGTGGTTGCCGGGCACGTGCACCGCCAGCACCTCGCCCCGCCGGGTCCACAGCGCCTGCCCGGTGCGGGCGAGGGGATCGCGCCAGTCGGACACGGCGCCGGAGGGCCGGGCGAGCTGAACGCTGCGGTAGGACTGGCCGACGCGTTCCGCGCAGGTCCGGGTGGCGGTGCGCACGACGGTGACGGGCAGCCCGGAGACGCGGGTGACCGCCTGCTCGTACTCCTGGGGCGAGAAGCCGCCCAGGGTCGCCGTGCGGAACAGCTCCCCGGCCCGGGCCAGGGCGGCGGCCCGTTCCGGGGCGGGCAGCGGGGCAGCCCCGTGCAGCGCCTTCATCGCCCGGTTGACGAACAGGGCGGGAGCCAGGCTCAGCTCGGCCAGCGGCGCACCGGTGACGTCCTGGATCTGCTGGCGGTTGTGCGTGCGGTAGGCGCCGGACGGCCCGAGGGCGTCCAGCACGGGCAGCTGCGGGCCGGCGGGCTCCTGCGGCTCGGTTCCCATCAGTAGACCCCTTCGATGACGGCCTCGTCCTCGAAGCGCTCCACCGGGGCGATCCCCGCGGCCGAGTCGCCGATCCGGCCCTCGGGTGCGGGGACGCGGATCGCGGTGTCGCGTTCCAGGTTGTTGGGCAGCAGGAGCGCCTTGCTGACGTGGTGCATCACGACCTGGCCCCGTCGGCCGTACGCGACGGGTGTGCCGCTGTGCGGGTCCACCACCTGGAAGGTGATGTAGGGCGAGAAGGTGTCGAAGACGCAGGGCTCGCCCAGGGGGTGCCGTGGCGCTGGCCGGCGATGCCGAGGATCATCGTGCTGCCGTAGTGGCCGTACAGAGCGGTGTCGGGGAAGATGTCCGTCCGGTACAGCTGCTCGGTGTCGGCGTCCATCTGGGTGCCGCCCCAACGGATCGCCCGTACCTTCTCGTTGACGAGTTCGACGAGGTTCTCGCGCTGGGCGATGCGCTCCAGCAGGGGCGGGGTCACCGTCATCACGCCGATGGGCTGGGTGCGCAGGATGTGGGCGGCCTGGTCGACGACGTGTTCGGCGTAGGCGTTCGCCTGTGCTCCTCTGCCGTCGGCGATGAGCCGCTTGACCCAACGGGGGTCGAGGTCGACCTGGAAGCCGTACCTGCCGTGGGTGACCGCGGAGCGGCGGAATATCTCGCCGACGATGTGCGGGCCCGACGGCGTGATCCCCAGCCAGTCGACACCGCGCGGGAACCCGTGCACGTCCAGGTTGGCGTTGCTCCAGTCGACCAGCCTGTCCAGCCAGTCACGCGGGCAGACCACGCGCTTGGGGGCTCCGGTGGTGCCCCCGCTCTCGAACACCCCGACGATGTCCGGGTGTTCGCCGTATCCGCGCGGAACGAGGTCCGCGGCGGGCACGTCGCGCAGTTCGTTGGCGACATTGGGGAACAGCGTCAGATCGTCGTAGCCCTTGACGTCCGTGAGCGGGTCGAACTCCAGGGAGGCGGCCCGCCGGAGCCAGAACGGGCTGCCCGTCCCGGGATCGAAGTGCCACCGCATCGCCGCCCGGACGAGCTCGTCCGGATCCGGTTCCACGTCATGGGGGAGATCCAGGGGGAGATCTCTGCGCGCGCCACGTTTCCTCCTTCGCTTCGGCGGGCCCTGTCGTCCCGCCGACCGGGCCTGAGCCGAGTGGACGGCTTCGGGAAGTCCACCACCCCCGCCGCGCGGCGCACATGAGTAACCACCACTCAAACCGGCCCGGGGCGCGCGGAGCCGGTGGTCCTGAGTAGCGCCGGGTCCGCCGCGGGCCGCGCTCGTACGCTGACCGGCGGAGCACGTGCCCGTGGGCGCGTGGCGGACCGGAAGAGGGAGGCATCTCAGGATGAAGGCCATGATCGCCTGGTGGGATCTGACCGATTCGGCGCATTCCGCGCTGACTTTGCGCACGTTCCTGCGTGAGGAGGCCGAGCAGCACTGGGCGGACATCCCCGGTCTGCTGCTGAAGGTGTGGGTGTCCGATCCGGAGCGGAACCGCTGGGGCGCCGTGATGATCTGGGAGTCGAAGGAGGCCGCCGAGGCGGCGGTGCTTCCGCGGAGCGCGGGTGAGCTGATCGGCCTGCCGCTCGACTTCCGGGAGTGGTTCGACGTGGAGGCGACCGTCGAGGGCGCCCACGGCCTGAAGGGGCTGGGGGGCCTGGGGGCGGCTCTGGCCGGTCCGGCGGCCGGCTGACGTCACGCGCACCGGCGCGTCGAAGCCGCCCGTCGTCCCCCCAACGGGGTGCGGCGGGCGGCTTCGACGGAGCGGTGCACCGCGCGTCAGCGGCGTACGGCTCCGGTCATCGGACGCGCAGGTGGGCGCGGAGCGCCAGGGTCTGGAGGGAGGCGAAGACCGCGACGGGCAGGATCTGCAGCCAGGTCCACACGAGACCGGTGGTCGTCAGGGTCAGCCAGTCCAGGGCCAGTGCGGCGAGGCTCAGCAGGATCCAGAAGGCTCCGCCGCCGATGACGCCGCGCACCGCGGCGGTCGGGAGGGGCGGAGCCTGGCGACCACCGCGATGCCCGCGCCGGCCGCCAGCATCGCGGCGCCGACGACTGCGACCAGGAAGGTCCCCGGGCCGAACAGCTCGCCCAGCCAGGAGGCCGCGGCCAGATAGATGACGCCGACCACGGCCATGCCGGCCGCGTCCATGGCGATGACGCGCCGCAGCCGGCCGCCGGTGGCGCTGTCCGCGGGCGTGCCGCCGTCCGCGACCGGCCTGCCGGTGGCGGAGGAGGAGGTGGGGTTCATCGACGACTCCAGTGAGGGAGAGGTGTCCCGCCCCGGTGCTCGGGGGTTGTGGCACCGGGGCGGGGGATCGTGGGCGGGCTCAGCCGCGGGAAGAGGCGCCCTCGCCCGCGGGCGGGATGTTGTAGTTCAGGCGGAAGATGTTCTCCGGGTCGTGGACCGCTTTGATCGCGGCCAGCCGCTCCAGCGCGTCGGGAGCGTAGGCGGTGCGGACCTGCTCCGGGCCGGCGTTCTCGCCGTGGCCCATGAAGTTCAGGCTGCTGCCCTTGGTCCGCGGACCCAGCGCGTCGAAGAGACGCCGCAGGACCGGCCGGGTGTCCTTCTCCGTGACGCCGAAGAGCAGCGTCACCACGGACAGGATGTACTGCGCGTCCCGGTGGGCGACCGCGTTGGGGTGCGCGGGGGCGGTGGCGAGCGCCCCGCCCAGGTGCCGCAGTTCCACCACGCACGGCACCGCCGCCGTGGGTCCGGCGTGCTCCAGCACCGTGGACAGCACGTCCTCGCCGAGCTCGTCGAACAGCGCGACCTCCCGCAGGAAGGGCACCGCCACCGGCGGGTCGTCGTGGATGGACGCGCTCTCCGCGTACGGCATGTCGCGCAGCACCTCGAAGAGGGCCGGGCCCGCCGTGTCGCGCAGGGGCGCGACCAGCCGCTCGCCCTCCTCCTGGCTGCCGGTGTAGGCGATCCGCACGTGGTAGACGTGCCGGCCCCGCATCGGCTCGGGCACCTCGGGGTCGTCCGGCATGGGGATGAGCGCGACCGAGGAGTTCATCTCCTGCGGCAGTCCCTCGGTCCACCGGACGTACGCCTTGAGGACGTCGGGCGCGGCCTCGGCGTCGTAGAAGATCCCGCCGCCGTACAGCCTGGCCACCGGCACCAGGTTCATTTCCAGCCGTGTCACGATGCCGAAGTTGTCCCGGCCGCCCAGCAGCGCCCAGTAGAGGTCGGGATCGCTGTCGGGGGTGACGTGGCGCAGGCTGCCGTCCGCGGTCACGACGTCCATGCTGCGCACCTGGTCCGCCGCGTATCCGAAGGACCGGACCAGGAGGCCGATGCCGCCGCCCAGGACGTAGGAGACGACGCCGACGTGGGGGGCGGATCCGTTGAGCGGTGCCAGACCGTGCGGGACCGTCTCGGGGATGACCTGCTCGAAGCGGACGCCGGCCTCGACCGTCACCGTGTGTTCGGCGGGGTCGACCTCGACGCCGTCCATCCGGCCGGTCGTGACCAGCAGGCCGCCCTCGGCCGGGACCGAGAAGCCGTGCCCGGTGGCCTGCACCGCGACGGGCAGCCCGTGCTCGGCGGCGAACCGCACCGCCGCCTGGACGTCCTCGGCCCGGGTCGCGCCGACGATCACGTCGGGCCGGTGCTGCACCGCGAGATTGAACCCGGCCCGCTCCTGGTCGTACCCCTCGTCGCCGGGTCGCAGGACGGGCCCCTTGACCGAGGATGCGAGCGTCTCGATGTCGTTGTGCTTCACAGCAGATCTCCGTTCGGTTCATTCGGCGATCATGAGTCTGAGGCCGAAACCTGACACCTGCCGACAGGTATGCGGGAAACTCGGAGAATGAAGTTCGACCGGCTGTTGTCCACCCTGTTGATGCTGCAACAACGCGAACAGGTGCCGGCCTCCGAGCTGGCCGAGCGCCTGGAGGTCTCGGTGCGCACCGTCTACCGCGATGTCGAGGCGCTGTCGGCGGCCGGCGTGCCGGTCTACGCCGAGCGGGGCAAGTACGGGGGATCCGGCTCCTGCCCGGCTTCCGCACGGACCTGACCGGGCTGACCGCGGACGAGGCGCGGGCGCTGTTCGTGCTGGTCGGGGAGAGCGCGCACTCGGCGCTCGGGCTGGACCGCGCGCTGGGTTCGGCGTTACGGAAGATGATGGCGGCGCTGCCCGCCCCGCACCGGCCGGCGGCGGAGCTGAGCAGCCGCCGCATCCTGATCGACCCGGACCGCTGGCTGGCGGGCCCGCGCCCCCAGGACGATCTGGAGTCGCTGCACGGCGCGGTGCTCGCGGACCGGCGGCTGCGCATCGGCTACCGCCACAGCGGCGACACGGAGGTGAGCTTCTACGCCGTCGACCCGTACGGGCTCGTCTCCAAGGCGGGCACCTGGTATCTCGTCGCCGACCACGAGGGCAGGCCCCGGCTGTTCCGCACCGACCGGATCTCGGAAGCCGTCGTCACCGCGGGGCCGGTGCGCCGCCGCGACGGGGTGGAACTCGCGCAGGTGTGGGAGGAGCTGCGGCGCGAGGTGGAGCACCGCAGCTCGGGGATGCGCGTGGTGGTGCGGGTGCGCAGGAGGCGCCTGGACATGGTCAGGCGGATCACCGCGGCCAACTTCCGCGGAGTGCCGGGTGCGGCCACCGCCGAGGACGATCAGCGCGCCGGGGACACGGAGTCCGGCCGGCCGGACGATCACGGCGCGGAGGCGGACGGCGAGGCCTGGCTGACGGCCGAGCTGGACTACCCGGTTCCCGCCGCCGTCTGCCAGTTGCTGCAGTTCGGCACGGACGTCGAGGTGCTCTTCCCGCCCGAGGCCGTACGCGAAGTGGCCCGGGCCGTGGCGGATCTCCGCGAGCTCTACGAGGAGCGCACGGCGTGACCGACGAGCGACCGTGCCCCGAGATGCTCGTCGAGCACCGCCCGTGAGGTGATGCCGAGCTTGCCGTAGACGCGGTAGAGGTGGTTCTCGATGGTGCGCACGGACACGGTGAGGCGGGCGGCGATCTCCCGATTGGTCATCCGGGTCGCGGCCAGCATCGCCACTTCCCGCTCACGGACGGTGAGCACGGTGCCCTCCGGGTCCGGTGCCCGGTCCTCCGCCGCGGCCCAGCCCGGCAGCGGCGTGCCGGGACAGGCGGCGAGGTGCCGTCGGCTCTGCGCGCGTGAGGCGCGGCCGGCGCTGTGACGGCCGGCGTCCTCCCAGGCCCGGTGCGCCTGCTCGGCGCTCTCCGCTGCCAGGGGGTGCATGCCCAGGCGCGCGAAGCGGGCCGCGAGGTCGTCGAGCGCGCTCGCGTCCCGGCGGGCCAGCGCCCGGACATGACCGGCGCGCAGGCCGGCGACGGTGTGGTCGCCGAACGGACCGAGCGTTTCCACGACTGCTTCGGCGCGGTCCGCCCGGCCCAGCCTGGCCATCAGGTGCAGTGCCGTCAGCGCCGTCGTGCGCCGCCCGGCGGCCGCCGCTCGCCCCGCCACATCGGCGCACCTGCTCAGGGCGCCCGGGCAGTCTCCCGACCGGCCGAGGACAAGTGCCTCCTCGAAGCCGGTCCAGTCATCGGCGAGCGGGTAGGGGGTACGTCCCGTGCGGCCTCCCGCACCTCGATGAGGGTGCGGACCGCTTCGGTCCGCCGGCCCGACTCGGCCAGTGCTCCGGCGAGCTGGGCGAGGATCCAGGCACGGGTGGTGAACCAGTCGGGCCCGTCGGGGGCCGACGCGGCGCGCCGCAGCAGCGCCACGGCCTCGGGAGCGCGGCCCGTGGTCCGCAGGAGACGGGCCCCGAGCACATCGGCACGGAGTCGGCGGCGGACGTCATGCGCCGGGTCCGCGCGGCGCAGCCGCTCCACCGCGTCCCGCGCTGTCGCGAGGTCGCCGGTCTCCAGGGCCACGTGGGCGCTCACCACCCGATGGGCGTGCCGGGCGTCGTCCTGCCAGCCCTCGACGGGGCAGCGCTCCAGCGTCGCGGATGCGGCGGGGGCGTCGCCGAGTTCGGTACGGGCGAAGGCCGAGAGCGGTACGCAGGCCTGGAGCGCGGGGGCGGTGCACGACTCCCGGGGCAGCGTGTCGCCCGCCCGGGCCACCTCGTCCAGCCGGTCCTGCCACAGCCGGACCGCGCTCTGCGTCCCTCGCACGGACCCACGAGGGGTCCGCCGGACCGCCCGGTCCGTGATTCCGGCGGCCTCCCGCGTCCCGCCGAGCCCGCGGGCGAGGTTCTCGACGCGGGCGGCTGTCGCGTCCGGCGTCCCGTCGTCCGCGGCGGCGAGGAGGGTCTCCGCCTCCCTGCCGCGTCCCTGCCCGGCCAGAGCACGGCCCAGCAGCAGCGCCACGGGGCCCTCCGGCGCCCGGTCGTCTCCCGCTCCGCCGGCGAGCGCGGCCCGCACAAGGCGCTCGGCCGTCGCGTACTCGCGGCCCAGCAGCGCCACCTCGGCGGCGTCCAGCAGTGCCCCGGCGGCCGGCCTGCGGCCCGCGTCGAGGCGCAGGCACACCGCCCGCAGTAGCCAGGCGTCGGCCGATGTCCCCGCGGCCCCGTGGCCCGGGGCCAGTTCGTCGGCGAGCCGCAGCCGCAGCCTGCGGGCGGTCAGCGCGGGCAGCCCGGCGACCACGGCGTGCCCGCTCAGGGGCTGACCGAGCCGCAGGCGCAGCCCGTGGTCGGCGGGCTCCGCCACCACGATGCCCCTGCGGTTGAGGCGTTCCGCCGCGGGTCCCAGGTCCCCGACGACCGGTAGGTCGTCGGGGACAGGACCGGCGAGGCTCAGGGCGGCGACCAGGTGCTCCTCGTCGGGGTCGAGGGTGCCGAGCAGACGCCGGGCCGTTGCGTCCAGGCGGACGGGACGGCCGGACGGTTCCTCCCAGCGCCACAGCCCACGGGACGGACGGAGTGAGCCGCCGCCCACCGCCCAGTCGGTCAGTTCCGTGAGCAACAGGGGGTTTCCGCCGGTCAGCTCCCAGAAGCGGGCCGCGGTACCGGAGTCCACCTGTCCGCCGAGCCTGGCCCGCAGGGTGCGGGCGACACCCGCGCGGTCGAAGGGCGCCACCTCGACCGGACACAGCAGTCCGTCCCGGGCCAGTCCGTCGACGGCCGCCGGAAGCGCCGGTCCGGTGGGGGCCGTGGCGAGCAGCCGTATCCGCCCCTCCCGCACCGCTTCGGCGAGCGGTGCGGCGACCGCGGCGGCGAGCCGGTGGATGTCGTCGACACCGAGCACGGCCGGGCGGCGGCTCCGGGACCCTGGCGGGCCGGCGGTCACGCCGCGCTTCAGGAGGCCGGGCAGCTCGTGGTGCGCGGTGACGGGCCGGTCGGACGTTCCCGGGGCGTCCGGCGGGCACAGCCGCCGCAGCGTCTCCTGGAGGAGCCGGGTCCGGCCCACTCCGGGCGGCCCGGTCAGCAGCACGCTCCGGTTCCGCCCGGCGGACTCCTCGACGACCGCGAGCTCCGACTCCCGGTTCAGCACGGACCGGCGGGCCGCGGTGGGTGCGGTCATCGTGGTCAGCTCCTCGGGGGTGCGGGCTCCGCCGGGTGCCGCGAGGAGCTCCCGGGCGTGATGGCGCGGTTGCAGCGGAAAAGGTTGTCCGGGTCGTGGCGGGCCTTGAGCGCGGTCAGCCGCCGGTGGTCGGCCGCTTCCCAGAAGTCGCCGGAGGGGTCGGGGTCCGTGCCGTCGGCGCAGCCGCCGTACACCAGGTTGTGGAACCTGCCCAGCCGCTCCGGAGCGAGCGCGTCCAGGACCTCCCGGTGCGCGGCCCGGGCCTCCTGGGCGTCGGCGCCGTCCAGCGGGGTCAGGATCCGGACGAGGTAGCGGGCCGTGCGGTGGCCGACCGCGTTGGGCACCGGCGAGGGGCGGCCGAGGGCACCGCCCAGGTGCCGGATGTCGAGGACGCGTCTGACGGGGGCGTCGGGTCCGGTCTTCCGTGCCACCAGGGCGGCGGCTTCGGCTCCGAACTCCCGCAGCAGAACATTGTCGCCCAGGTAGGCGTGCGGATGGCGGGGGTCGTGGTAGATGTCCGCGCACTCCGTGTACGGCATCTCCCCCAGGGTGTCGCGCAGGACGGGACCGGCCGCGCGCAGCGGTGCCAGCAGCTCCTTCCCGATCCGGGCGTCGCCGGTGTACGCGACGCGCACATGGGCGACGTGACGGCCCCTCAGCAGGGCCGGGACCGCCGACACGTCGGGGTAGCCGATCGTGGAGACGGAGGAGGTCAGCTCCTCCGGCAGGGTCCGGGTCCAGCGGAGGTAGTCGTTCAGGATGTCCGGGGTCCGGGCGGTGTCGAAGGTCAGCTCGCCCCCGTAGAGACGGCTGACCGGCACGAGGCCGGTCTCGATCGAGGTCACCACACCGAAGTTCGCGCCGGCTCCGCGCACGGCCCAGAACAGGTCCGCGTCCTCGTCGGCGGTGACGTGCCGGTGGCGTCCGTCCGCCGTGACGATGCCGACCGCGCGCACGTGGTCGGCCGCGTAGCCGAACTGCCGTGCCAGCAGGCCCAGTCCGCCGCCGAGGAGGTATCCGGCGGCGCTGACGTCGGGGGACGATCCGTTCAACGGGGCGAGGCCGTGACGCGCCGCCGCGTCGACGACCTCGCTGACGCGCGTGCCGGCCGCGATCCGGGCCGTCCGGGCCGGGGCGTCCACGGTGACTCCGGTCAGGTCGGCGGTGCTGATGAGCACACCGCCGTCCAGCGGTACGGACAGCCCGTGCCCGGTGGCCTGCACGGCGATCGGCATGCCGTGGGCCGCCGCGTACGTCACGGCCGCCACCGCGTCCTCGGGCCCGGCGGCGCGCACCAGGACGGAGGGCCGGTGCCGGTAGCCGGTCTGGAACCCGGCGCACCCGGCGTCGAACCCGGGGTCGCCGGGTACGAGGACCGCTCCCCGGACCTCGTCGGCCAGGCGTCTTACCGCCGCGGAGCGGCCTGTGGCCGGGACGCCGTTCATAGAAGCGTTCCTTTCCTTCCTACGTCCGTCTGTCCGGTGGCGGGGTCATTCAGTCCGCGGCGGTACCGTCGCGTTGCGGGCCGAGGTGGCGCGCCCAGCTCCGGACGGTGGGCTCGACGGCGAGGGTGGCGAAGTCCACCTCCAGACCGCTGCGGCGCCAGCGCCCGCTGAGCCGCATGAGCTGGATCGACTGGAGGCCCAGTTGAGCCAGGTTGGCGTCGTCGTCTATCGACTCCGGGGCGATGCGGAGCACGGCCCCGACGGCCTGCTTGATCTCCTCGGGGGTGAGGGCGGGTGCGTCGGTCATCGGATGTGCCTTCCTGCGGTAGTGACCGGTGGAAGCGGGGTCAGCCGCTCACCGGGGGCGGGGCGGTGATCTGCACGACGGCGCATCCCGCCTCCATGCCTTCGGTGGCGCCCACGAGCAGGACGTGGTCCCCCTCGGTCACCTGGCCGGTCTCCCAGAGGTGGCCCAGTCCCAGGACCAGGTCGCTGACGCTCGCGTGGCCGATGGTCCTGATGTACTCCCAGGTACCGACCTTGGCCGACACCTCCAGGGGGTCCAGGATCATGGCGTGCAGCGGGTCCTCGTTGAATCCGATGTGGGACACGCGGGTGATGCTGTCCCACCCGACGCCCGCCTCGGCGAGGGTCTGCTCGGCGGTCTCGGCGACGAGGTCGCCGAACCGGCCCACCGCCGCGATCATGTCCGTCGGTGTGGCGCCCGGGCGTTCCGCCCACGCCCGCAACCGGGGTGCCACGTACATCGGGCGGTCGGGGTGGCGGGCGGGCGGCAGCAGCGACTCGCCGCCCCGGTGCATCTCCTCCAGGCTGGGCTCCGACCGCGAGCCGACCGCGAGCAGCCGGGCGAACCCGGTGCGGGTGGACACGACGAGCGCGGCGGCGCTGTCCGCGTACATCGCGTGCTCGGAGTCCTGCCACCGGTCGACCAGAGGGGTGGAGAAGTTGTCGGCGGCGGTGATCAGGACCGCCTCACTGTCCGGGGTGGTGGCCAGCAGGCCGACGGCCAGGCGCATCGAGGTCAGGACGGACAGGCAGCCGTGCCGGACCTCGGTCGCCACGACCGGTCGGCTCAGGGTCCGGTTCAGCACGTAGTGCGGCGCGGACCAGCCCTCGGGTCCCTGGTGGTAGGCGCCGCTGTGCAGGAGGGCCGCGAAGTCCTCGGGGCGGTGGCCGGACCGCTCGACAGCCTGCTCCGCCGCGATCACCGCCATGTCCACGGCGGGAAGTTCGCTCTCCACCGCGACGGCGGTGATGCCGGACTCCTCGGCGGCGGTGCTGTCGACCCAGCCCTGCCTGACCGCTTCCTCCATGGGGACGGTACGCGGCACGTAGGCGCCGATCCCCGCGAGATGGATGTTGTCGACCTTCATCGGTCTCCCTTTCCGTTCTTTCCGCTGTAGGTGCTGGTGCGGCTCGCCCGTGAGCCGTGTCGTGCGGGGCCGGTCACAGCGGGAACGGCTCCAGTGCGCCGGATACGACCTGTTCGCGCAGTACCTTGCGGTCGACCTTCCCGTTCGCGTTGAGCGGGAAGGTGTGCAGCAGGTGGTAGGTCAGCGGGATCATGTAGGGCGGCACGGACTCGCTCAGTCCCGCGTCCACGGCGTCCATGTCGATGGCGTCGCCGGAGACGACCGCCGCGAGCACGTCGGTGCCGTCCTGCTCCCCCGGCACGGCCAGGACCACGGCCTGGGCCACGCCCTTCTGCTGGAGGAGGTGCGCCTCGACCTCTCCCGTCTCGATCCGGTGTCCGAGGATCTTCACCTGGGTGTCGAGACGCCCGATGTAGACGAACTCCCCGTCCTCACCGGCCCGGCCGAGGTCGCCCGTGCGGTACCAGCGGCGCGTGTCGGCACCGTGCCCGGTGGTGTGGAAGGCACGGTCGGTGAGCTCGGGGGCGTTCCAGTAGCCCGCGAACACCTGGGGCCCCGCCAGGCAGATCTCCCCCGTCTCCCCCGCGGCCACCGGGGTGCCGTCCTCGGCCAGGACGGCGGCTTCCATGCCCGGGTACGGTGCGCCGATCGGGACGATCCCGTTCACCGAACGCTCCGGCGAGGTCCGCGGGTCCCAGCGGTGCACCAGGCAGGCGACGGTGGCCTCGGTCGGCCCGTAGAGGTTCTCCAGCACGGACCCGGACGCCGCCTGCTGCCAGGCGTCGGCGACGGGGGCCGGCAGGGCCTCGCCGCAGAACAGGCTCCAGCGCAGGGACGGCAGACTGCCCGGCGCCAGAAGACCCTTGCGGGCCTGGAGCGCGGCCACGGAGGGGACCGACAGCCATACGGTGATGGCGTTTTCGCGCAGGAAGCCGAGGGGCGCCAGGAGCTGGTGGGAGTCCATGGGCACCAGGCAGGCCCCGGCGGCCCAGGCCATGAACGGGTCGAAGATGGACAGGTCGAAGGTCTGGTCGGCGGTGTGGGTGAAGCGGTCCAGCTCCGTGAATCCGTACCGGTCCGCGTTGACCCGCAGGAACGAGGTCACGTTGGCGTGGGTGATCGGGACGCCCTTGGGGCGGCCCGTCGAGCCGGAGGTGAACAGCAGGTAGGCGACGTCGTCCGGGTCCGGGAAGACGGGCTCGGCGAGTGGCGCGCGGCTCTCGACCTCGTCGCGGAGGACGAGGGCCGCGGCGTCCCCGACGCCCGCGGGCGCCTTCGATGTTTCGGGCAGCACCACGGGGGAGCGTCCGCGACGGCCCGCAGCAGTGCCGGGAGCACCGGGAGGGATCCGTCGTCGGCCAGGATCACGTCGAGGCCGGCGCGTTCGGCGATGTCCTTGTTGCGGGCGACGGGGTATTTCCTGTTGAGCGGCACCGCGGTGGCACCGGCGTACAGAGCGGCCAGGAACCCGGCGTAGCTGACGAGGCTGCGGTGCCCCAGGATCCCCACGCGCGCCGGGCGCTTCCCCTCCTCGATGAGCACGGCGGCCCAGCGCCGGGCCACCTCGTCCACCTCCGCGTAGGTCCAGGTGCGTCCGTCGAGGACCAGGGCCGGGCGGTCGGGGAAGCGGCTCGCGGAGGAGTGGAATCCGGTGTGCAGGAAGGAGGGTTCGGTGTCGTGCATGGTGTACTCGGCTTCCGCTTCTGTCGTGTCGGGTGGTACGGGGCGCCGGTCGGGCGCGGTGGCCGGACGCCCTCTAGGGCTGCAGCCTTCCGACGCTCCAGCCGTCCGCGGTCCGCTCGTAGCCCAGCCGTTCGTGGAGCCGGTCGGTGCCGTTCGCCCAGAATTCGACGCGCTCGGGGCGGAGCAGGTAGGCGGTGAAGGACGCGGGGCGGGGCAGCGGTCCCTCGGTGGCCAGCAGCGCCGCGCGCTCGCGCAGGTCCGCCACCGCGTCGGGACCCTCCAGGGGCTCGCTCTGCCGGGAGGCGGTCGTCATGGCGTGGGTGAACACCGCGCGGGCCGCCCACAAGGCGTCCGCCTCGCTGTCGGGGAGGACCTCGGCCGGGCCCGCGACCGAGATCTGGCGACTGCTCTCGCGCCAGTACAGCAGGCCGGAGGCCCAGGGGTTGGCCGCCATCTCCCGGCCCTTGCGGCTGCCCCGGTGGGTGACGAAGCAGAGCCCCCGGTCGGTGACCCTGCTCAGCACCACGATCCGCGACGAGGGGCGTCCTCGCTCGTCGGCGGTGGCGAGGGCAAGCGCCCTTGGTTCACGCACCTGTTGGCGCTCGGCCTCCTCCAGCCAGGCGCTGAGCAGTCCCATCGGCTCGGGCGGCGGTGACGCGTAGGCGGGGAAGGCGGTCTCCAGGGTCCCGGTGAGGGTTTCCGACCGTGCGCTGCTCATGGTGTGCTCCGAGGGGCGGGCGATGCTCCCGGTACGGGAGCGGAACGGCGGGCCGGGGCGGGGGTGGTCACAGCAGCAGCGTCCCCTCGATCACGATGACGCCGTCGCCGCCCACCTCGACGAGTCCGACCCGGTCGCCCGAGCCCTCGACGAGTGCGCGCATCGGCGAGGGGCGGCCCATCTCGACGCCCTGGGTGATCTGGATCCGCCGCCCGTACTCGGCGTGCCCGTGCCGGGCCAGGTGGATCGCGATGGGGCCGGCCGCCGAGCCGGTGGCCGCGTCCTCGACGACGCCGTAGGCGGGTGAGAACATCCGGCTGCGCCACTGCGTCCCCGATCCGGCGAAGCAGTTGGCCGCCATGTCGGGGAACCGGGAGAGCGCGCGGTGGTCGGGGGTGAGCGCGGACAGTTCCTCGACACTGCCCAGGCCGACGAGGACGTGGCGGGGGCCGTTGCGGTAGACCTCCACCGGCAGCACGGGCCGGGAGACGCCGAGCGCGGCCAGGAGTTCATCGGCGTGCTCGTACGGTTCCCAGGACGGTACCGGCTGCCGCATCCAGGCGGCGGTGACCACGTCCCCCTCCCGGACCAGCTCGAAGGGGATGGTGCCCATCGCCGTCTCCAGCTTGAGCTGGTCCGCCCCGGCGCGACAGCCCAGCGCGATGGCCGTTCCCAGCAGCGGGTGCCCGGCGAACGGGAGTTCGTTGACGGGCGTGAAGATCCTGATGCGCGCGTCGCCCCCCTGTTCGGGACGGAGGACGAAGGTGGTCTCCGACAGGTGCATCTCGGCGGCGATGCGCTGCATCTGCTCGGCGGTGAGATCGTCGGCCTCCAGGAAGACGGCCACCGGGTTGCCTTGCAGCGGCTCCGTCGCGAAGGCGTCGACGACGACGTAGGAATGCATGCGGTCCTCCGACTGGTTTCCGGTCATGTCCCGAGCACGTCCTTCACCGCGGTGGCGATGATGCGCGGGCCGTCGAGGGTGAGCACCGACTCGGCGTGGAACTGCATGGACCTGAAGTGCGGGCCGCGCAGCGCGTGCACCTCGCCGGTCTCGGCGTCGCGGCTCACCTCGACCACGCCGACGCCCTCGATCTCGGCCTTGTCCTCGGCGCACCGGGCGGCGAACGCGTTGTAGAAGCCGACGCGCGCGCGCCGGCCGAAGAGGTCGATCTCCTTCTGGAGCCCCTGGTTGGGGACGTCGAGGCGGCTCACCTCGAAGCCGAGGGCGAGGCTGAGCACCTGGTGGCTGAGGCACACCGCGACGAAGGGGGCGCCCCGGTCCAGCAGGGTGCGCACCGCCGCCGCCAGGTGCCGGATCTTGGGGTCGTCCCGGACGCCGGGGTCCCCGGGTCCCGGGCCCATCACGACCAGGTCGTAGCCCTCGAAGGCGTACTCCTCGTCGAAGCGCCGCACCGTCACCCGCAGTCCCAGGCAGCGCAGCTGGTGGGCGATCATGGCGGTGAACGTGTCCTCCGCGTCGACGACCAGCACCTCGCGGCCGACGAGCTCCGGCAGGGGTTCCGCCCGTTCCCCGGTGTCGCGGAGCCAGAAGTCCGCGATCGCCTCGTTGCGCTGTTCCAGCGCGGCCCGCACACCCGGGTGGGCGGCGAAGCGCTCGTCGGCCGCGGACTCCAGGGCCGCGATCAGCCCGGCGGCCTTGGCGCGGGTCTCGGCGGCCTCCGACGCCGGGTCCGAGTGGCGGACGAGGGTCGCTCCGACCCCGACTCTCAGCCTCCCGGCGCTGTCGATGTCCGCGGTACGGATGAGGATCGCGGAGTCCATGGCCCGGTCGCCCCGCTCGTCGCGGCCGATGAGGGCGGCGATGCCGCTGTAGTAGCCGCGCCCGGCCGGCTCGTAGGCGGCGATGACCCGGCAGGCGCTCTCCAGCGGGGATCCGGTGACCGTGGGCGCGAACATGGTCTCGCGCAGGATGTCCCGTACGTCGCGGTCGGTGCGCCCCTCGATGAAGTACTCGGTGTGCGCGAGGCGGGCCATCTCCTTGAGGTAGGGGCCGATCACCCGGCCGCCCTCCTCGCATATCCGGCCCATCATCTTGAGTTCCTCGTCGACGACCATGAACAGCTCGTCGGTCTCCTTGCGGTCGGCGAGGAAATCCATGACGTCCGGCAGGCTGGGGCCGGTCCCCGGGTAGCGGTAGGTCCCGCTGATGGGGTTCATCACGGCTCTGCCGCCGTCGAGGCTGAGGTGGCGCTCGGGCGAGGCTCCGACGAAGGTGCGCTCTCCGGTGTGGACGAGGAAGGTCCAGTAGGCGCCCACCTCGCGCTTCAGCAGCCGGGCGAAGAAGGAGAGCGCGCTGTCCGGCCGGTAGTCGGTGATGTCCGCGACGAAGGAGCGTTTGACGACGAAGTTCGCGCCCGCGCCGGCGCCGATGACGTCGTTCACGACGCTGCGGACGATCTCCTGGTACGCGTCGTCGCCGACGTCGAAGTGCTCACCGCTCAGCACGGTGGGGACCTGCGGCAGACGGTCCAGAACCTGGCCGAGGGAGAGCCGGCTCTGCTCGGTGACGCTCAGCGCGATCAGCGGGGCTCCGTCGTCGGGCACCGCGAATCCGCGTTCCCCGACCTGGCGGTAGGGAAGGACGGCGAGCACCTCGTGGCGGGCGCCCGCGGCGGGTCCCGCGCTCGGGGGCAGGGGGATGTCCGCGAGCGTGGCGGGGGTGGTGACCTCTCCCACGAGTACGTCGACGACGTCGGCGCCCGCGGCCTCCGGCCGGTGGAGAAGGGCGAACGGGCCCGCGCGGCCCGTCAGGACGTGCCCCAGCAGATCGGTGTCCCGGGCGGACCCGGGGGCGTGCTCCCGGTCACCCGAACACCTCTTTCGCGGTGACGACGGCCGCGCACCGCTCGGCCGCGTAGGTGAGCGCGAGCCGGTGGTAGTCCTCGTTGAAGTCGGCCACGGCGTCGGCGACGAGGAACGGCTGGATGTCATGGGTGAACGCGTCGACGGCGCTCATCAGGACCCCGACGTGGGCGTAGACCCCGCACAGGATCAGCTGGTCGCGTCCCGACTCGCGCATCCGGTCGAGCAGCGGGGTGTTGAAGAACGCGCTGTAGCGCCACTTGACCAGCGCCCAGTCGTCCTCGGCGGGTTCGAGTTCGTCGACCACCGCGCGGTCGGCCGGCTGCGGGGTCATCCCCGGTCCCCAGAAGTCGGCCAGCAGGCCGCGCTGCTCCGTGGTCATTCCGCCGGGCTGCGCGGTGTAGGCCACCGGCACTCCGGCCGCGGCACAGCGGTCGCGCAGCCCGGCGGCGTTGTTCACCAGACGGGTACGCACGTCCTGCGGGAACGGTGCGAGGAAGAAGCGCTGCATGTCGTGGACGAGCAGGACCGCACGGTCGGGGTCCGGGGTCCAGTCGACCGTGTTCGCGGGCAGGTCGCCGGCCGTCGGGAACGCATAGGACCGGATGGGGGGTATGCCGGGCATCGCTTCGCCTTTCTGTGCCTGCGTCAGGACTCGGACACGGCCGGTTGTCAGGAGGTCCAGGCGGAGACCACGGAGACGGCCTGGCCCGGGTTGAGTCTCGGATCGCAGAAGGTCGTGTACTTGTCGCCGACGTGGCCGAGGTCGGCCTCGCAGGAGACGCACTCGGTGACGTCGTTGGGCGTGGTCTCCAGGTGCAGTCCTCCGCAGACCCCGCCGCCGGCGGTGACCACCTGCTGGAACGCCGTCACTTCCCGGACAACCGTCTCCACGTGCCGGGTCTTGTTCCCGTCCGGTGCCGTGACGGTGTTCCCGTGCATCGGGTCGCTCAGCCAGATGACCGGATGGCCCACGGCCCGTACCGCCTCCACCAGGGCGGGCAGCCGTTCCGTGACCAGGTCGGCGCCCATCCGCGCGATGAGGGTGAGCCGGCCCGGCTCCCGGAGCGGGTCGAGCCGCTCGCAGAGGGCCACCAGCTCCGCCGGTTCCATCGACGGGCCCACCTTGCAGGCCACCGGGTTCTCGACCTGGGAGAGCAGGGCGACGTGCGCGCCGTCCAGTTGGCGGGTGCGCTCCCCGATCCAGGGCCAGTGGGTGGAGCCGAGGAAGAGCCTCCCCCGCTCGTCGGTGCGCAGCATGGGTATCTCGTAAGCCAGCAGCAGGGCCTCGTGGCTGGTCCACACGAGCGGGCCGAGGGGGTCCTGGCCGGCCGCGCGCCGGCGCCAGCCCAGGTACTCCAGGATGTCGCCCGCGGCCATATATCCGGTGAGGATGCGCAGCGGGTCCGGTCGCCTGGCCTCCAGGTCGGGTTCCACGCCGTTGACCATGTGCCCGCGGAAGGTGGGGATCTCCACGCCGTTCACGGTCTCCGTGGGGCTCGAACGGGGCTTGGCGAACTGCCCCGCGATGCGTCCGACCCGCACGACCGGCTTGAGCCCGTTCATCCGCAGCGTTCCGGCCAGCACGTCGAGCAGGGCCGCCTTGCGCGACACGTCGTGGGGGGTGCACTCGCCGGGGTCCTCGGCGCAGTCGCCGGCCTGGAGGACCAGGGCTTCGCCGGAGGCCACGCGGGCCAGAGAGGCGCGCAGCAGGCGCAGGTCCGCCGCCTGGACGAGTGAGGGCCGGCCGGCGAGCGCCTCTCCCACCCGTTCCACCTGCGGCAAGTCGGTCCATTCGGGCTGCTGCGAGGAACCACGGCTGCGGATCTCACGCAAGACTTGTTCCACAGGAGTCTCCAAGGTAGCGACGGGGGAGCCGGTCAGGTGGGTATGCCTTCGCGCTTGATCTCCGGTACTGGAATTCCGAGAGCGCGAAGCTGCTCGAAAGGATTCATGAACTCTCGGTTACGCTTCACTTTCCCGTTCTCCATCTCGAAGGAGTGCAGGAAGTGGTTCTCGTAGTAGCCGTCGGGATAGCCGGGGAAACAGATCTTCCCGTGCCCGTCGCACTCCACCCAGAAGCGGTTCGGGTCCTGGGTCTCGAATACCTGAATGTTGTACCACTCCCAGTCCGGGAAGCACTTCAGGGACCAGACGGCGTGCTCGGCGAGGCGGTCGCGGCCGTTGATGACGATCGGGGAACCGGTGTCGGTGGTCCAGAGGCCGCCGCTGCCGTCCTCCGTGAACAGGGTGTGCCGCTGGAGCCGGTCCTGCCCGAGCGTCGTCATGTACCGCTCCACCGTGGCCCGGTTGGCGCGACGCAGTTCGACCTCATCGGTAAAGCCACGGGATTCTGTCGATTCGGGCATGCCTGACCTCCAGAACAGCGGAATAAAGCGGGGAGCGAGAAAGACGATCCGTTCATGCTTCAGGTCACGGGACGACCGAGCACTCGGCGTCATGGCCACAAGTATTGCGAGGCTGGACGACCCGCACAAGAAGGCGAGCCTCAGGCCACGGTAAGGCTGTGTCATATCGCGCGACCTCTCCGCGCGGGAACGGTGACTACGTCAGATCGATGTCAATTGTTCGGCAAATCGAGCACATATGACGCTTGGCCGCCCCCGCATCCGCGAGGATGGGCAGACGTGCGGCCGCAACCGTGCCCGGCACCGGCGACCCGCCGATGAACCGCCGGTACGGGGCCGCCGCCCCTGTTCCGTGTTCCGGACCACGGGCCGTCCGCAGAGGGCCCGCCGAGGTCCCGAGAACGAAAGGCACGCGGTCCGCATCATGCGCTTTCTCTTCACGACCACTCCGGGTTTCTCCCACACCGTCCCCCTCGTCCCCCTGGCCCACGCGGCCCGGCTGGCCGGCCACCAGGTGCTGTTCGCCGCCGGCGGGCCGGCCTTGCGCGCCGCGGCCGGCGCCGGACTCTCGGCCGTCGACGCCGCCCCCGGGACGGACGTGACCGCCCCGTACGTCGCGCTCGCGTCGAGCGGCTCGGAGCCCGGGCTGTCGGTGGACGAGGTCATGCGGCGGGTCTTCGGAGCCTTCGGCGAGATCGGTGATCTGATGCTTCCCGGTCTCGTGGGCATCGCCCGGGACTGGCGGGCGGACGTCGTGCTGTATCCGCCGATGCTGCCCGCCGGGATTCTCGCGGCGCGGGCCGCGGGCAGCCTCGCCGTGGTCCACGGCATCGGGTTGCGGCACCCCCTGTTCCCGCTCCCCTCGGACGTCGTGCCCCCCGTCGTCGCCGACGCGGGCGTCACCTCAGCTCCGTCGCACCCCGATGTGGAGCTCAGCCTGGGGCCGCAGTCGCTGGAGAAGATCAACCCGACGGCGCCCAGGGGCGAGACGCAGCACCGGCTCCTCGACCTGCGCCCCAGCACGTACAACGGCGGCGGGCAGGTGCCCGGCTGGGCGCTGACCCGACCGGAACGGCCGCGGGTGTTGGTCACCATGGGGTCGGTACCCACGCACAACAACGCCCAGGGCGAGCTGCTGGGCAGGATCATCCGGGGAACCGAGCGACTGGACGCGGAGATCGTCGTGACGACGGGCGGCTCCGACCTGCCGGCCCTCCTCGGCGAACTGCCCGAGCGCGTGCGGCTGGCCGAGGACTTCCTCCCGCTGAGCGCGGTGCTCCCCAGTTGCGCCGCGATCGTCCATCACGGCGGCATGAGCACGATGTTCGCGGCGCTCACCGCGGGTGTCCCCCAGCTGATCGTCCCCACGACCAAGGGTGACGCCCGCAGCAACGGCGTGGTGCTCGAACAGCGCGGCGCGGGCGTCGTCCTGGATCCCGAGGCGTGCACGGTCACCGCCGTGGGAGACGCGGTGGGCGCCCTGCTGAGGGAGCCCTCCTTCCGCGCGGTGAGCGAGGACGTGTCGGCGGAGCTCGCCGCCATGCCCGACCCGGGCGCCGTCGTCGACCAGCTGGCCGCCCTCGCCCGCGCCCGCGGGTAGGAAGTCCGGATCACCGCATCCCCGAGGAACAGGACACCCATGCACCTCACCGTATTCGGCGCCACCGGCGGAACCGGTCGCCTCGTCGTCGAGCAGGCTCTGGAGGCCGGTCACCACGTGCGGGCCGTCGTCCGGAACCCCGCCAAGCTCGCCGTCGAGCACCCGGCGTTGCGGGTCCTGGCGGCCGACCTCTTCGATCCGCGGTCGCTGAAGCCCGCACTCGACGGCAGCGAGGCGGTCGTCTCGGCGCTCGGTCCGTCGAGCCGCGAGGTGTCCGGCCAGATCTGCGCGAAGGGCGTGGAGAGCATCCTGGAGGCGATGGAGGCGTCCGGCGTGCGGCGCATCGCGGCCATCAGCGCCCAGCCGGTGCTGCGTTCGGGCGCGGGTGAGCCCTTCCTGTTCCGGCACACGGTGACTCCGTTCATCCGCCGGATCTACCGCAACACCTACGCCGACCTGGAGCGGATGGAGAACCTGCTCTCCGCCGGCGGGACCGATTGGACGGTGCTGCGACCGCCCTACCTGACCGACAAGCCCGGCACCGGCCGGTACCGCACCGCGCTGGAAGCCAATGTCGCCGGCTCCAGCCTGCCCCGCGCGGACCTCGCCGCCGCGCTGCTGGCCGTACTGGACGACCCGTCCACGGTCCGTCACGCGATCGGCGTCGGCGCGCGGTAGGCGAGACAGAACAGAAGGGTGGGGGAGCGCCGTTCGCGCTCCCCCACCCTTCTGTCTCCGGTGTTCCCCAGCGGCGTCGCCCCTGGCCCGTCAGCCGCGGCCGGTACCCCGCCAGGTCCGCGGGTTCTCGTACCCGGGTTCGTGCCTGCGCCAGGAGGCCCGGGTGCGCCGGGCGCCGGCGCGCTCCTCGTCCGTGCGGCTCGCCGCGGCGACGCGGAACATCAACACCGCTGCCAGGGCGGCGAGTTCCTCGGGTTTCGGGCTTCCTCGCTCAACGAGGAGCAGCCGGGCGATGTCCTTCTCCCGGTCACCGCTCGGCGTCCCGCCGCCGGTCGTCCTGGTCACGGGTCTCCTCCAGACAGGCTTGCGCGGCGGGGGCCTGGGCCGGGCGGGCCGCCCGGTCCAGCTTCACTGCTCCGGAATTGACGCAGGCCAGCATCGTGCGGGCCTGGACGTTGACGTAATGGCCATGTGCTGTCAGGGAGTTGAGCTGGCCGACGGTCAGCCACTGGTATCCCGGGGGCGGTTGTTCCGGGGCGGTGTCCTCGTCGGCCTCCACGAAGACGCAACGGGTCTCCGCGTGCAGGAACCGGCCGCCCTCCTCCGAGTGCAGCACGTCGTAGTGGACGGTGTCCCGCGGGGCGTCCCGCACCACGTCGTGGAACCGCGGCCTGGCCGGAGCCGGCAGGTGCTCCCAGTTCTCCGGGGTGTACTGGACGGTCGGGGCCAGCTCGACGGTGTCCAGATGACCGGCCTCCACCTTCGCGTGCATCAACAGGTGCGGAACGCCGCCGAACCGGCGGAAGAGGCACGCCGTGACGCCCTTTCCCGTCGGCGCCAGCAGTGGCTGCGACCAGCCGCCGACCTCCCGGCTGCCGGCCTCCACATGGACCCCCGTGATGCGGAAGTAGCGCCCGTCGGGGCGGCAGATGTCTCCGTTGTCGAGACCCCAGCCCTCGACGCCGGCCAGCGGGACGCGTCTGACCTCGACGTCGTGCCTCGCCCGCTGTGCCGTGAACCAGGACAGCAGTTCCGTGTCGGAGTGGAGCGCCCCCGCCTCGGGCACGGCCAGCGGGAAGCAGGACAGCACCGTGCGGGTGTCCATGTTCACCACGTTGTCGTACCTCAGCAGTTCGCCGAGCTGGCCGAGGGTGAGCCAGCAGAAGTCGGGACCGGCGTCCACCTCCTCGTCCGTCTCGACGAGCATGTTGCGGTTGGACTTCCGGTAGAACCAGGAACCGTGCTCCGACTGGAGCGAGTCGGCGAGCACCCGCCCGCGGACGGGCCCGGTGAAGTGCTCCAGATACCTGACCTTGGCGCCCCGGTGCACTCCGGTGTAGTTGCTGCGGGTCGCCTGCACCGTCGGTGAGAGCTGGAGCAGGTTGCGGTTGCCCGGCTCCATCTTCGCCTGAAGGAGGAAGTGCAGGACTCCGTCGAACTCCTTGGCGAGGATGCCGAGGATGCCGACCTCGGGCTGGCGGATGATCGGCTGCTGCCACTGCCCGAAGGGGCCGTCACCGATATCGACCGCCAGCCCCTCCACGGAGAAGAACTTGCCGCTCCGGTGGACCACGTTGCCGGTACCGGCCTCGATGGACCAGCCGTCCAGTGCGTCGAGGGGCACCCGCCGCACGCTGAACCGGTGAGCGGCCGCACGCGCGGCGAGCCACCCGGGGACGTCGTCCGTACGCAGGTACCGGCCGCTGCCCGTCACGGCAGCCGACCGGGAGAGCCGGGCCGAAAGGGCCTGTTCGGCCCGGGGGCGCAGAACGGTGGAGGAGGTCACCGCGTCCCCCTCCCGGCCTCGTCCGCGAGGAAGGCGACGGTGCGCCGCAGTGCCTCGGAGAGCGGCAGGAGCGGGCGCCAGCCGGTCGCCCCGCCGAACGCCGACGCGTCGACGGTCACACTGCGGAAGTCGCCCGCCTCCGCGTGCGCGGGGGCTCCACGGAGACCACCTTCACCGCTGGTTCGCCCGTCTGCCCGGCGACCAGGTCGGCCACTTCCTCGAACACCGGGCCCAGCGGCCGGCCCTCCCCGGTGCCGAGCACCCAGTGCCGGCCGCGGAGCGCATCGGCGTGGTCCAGGGCGGCGGCGAACGCCGTTGCCACGTCCTGGACGTGGAGCAGGTCGCGGCGGACGGTGCCGTCGTGCCACATCGTGATCGGTTCGCCGGACAGAGCGCGCCGCACCATGGCGGAGACCACCCCTTTGTCCGGGGCCGTGGACTCCGGTTCGTAGCCGAAGACCGTGGGCAGCCGGAGGGAGACGCCGTGGAGCACCCCTTCCGCGTCGGCGGTGAGCAGCAGCCGCTCGGCGCGGAGCTTCTGCCGGTCGTACTCCCCTGCGGGCAGGTCGGGTTCGCTGCCGTCGATCACGTCCTTCCCGGACGGGCCGACCTGCGAGACGGCGCCGGCGAAGAGCACGGTCACGGGGGGCCGGCCGCGCTGCCCGGCGAGTGCGGCCACGAGGTCGGCCACGAGGCCCACGTTGACCCGTTCGGCCTCCGTGTCACCGTCCTCGATGCGCCAGGTCGACGTGCCGGCGATGTGGGCGACGGTGTGCACGACGACGTCGGCGTCCCCGACCGCTTCCGCCATGCGGCCGGGTTCGGTCAGATCGGCGGTGTACACCTCGATCTCGGCGCGGGCGCCGGCCGGCGGGACCGCGGGCCGGCGGGAGACCGCCCTGATCCGGACGGGCCTGCGCGCGAGCTCCCTCAGGACGGCGGAGCCGACGAATCCGGTGGCTCCGAGGAGGGTGATGCGGGGCGTCTTCACGTCCACAGTCCGGCCTCCGCCTTCTTGCACTGCTCGTACGCGGGCAGGAGGCCCTGCTCACGGGCCTCGGCCAGGGTGGGAGCCGCGAGGTCCCGCGACGAGCAGACGGGGTCGAATCCGTCCGGCAGCGTCAGTCCCAGCTCCGGATCGAGGGCGGAGAGCGCGCGCTCGTTGTCCGGTACGTAGCCGCCGGACATCACGTACACGACCACCGAGTCGTCCATGAGGGAGGCGAAGGCGTGACCGACGCCCACGGGTATGTGGAGCGCCCGGCAGTTGTCGCCGCTGAGCTCGGTCGTCTCCCGGGCTCCGAAGGTCGGTGAGCCGACCCTCAGGTCGATGAGGTAGTCCCGCACCCGCCCGTAGGGGCAGTAGACGTACTTCGCCCGGCCCGGCGGTGTCGTCGTGTAGTGGACCCCCCGGAGCACTCCGCGGGCGGAGCGGTTGTGGCTCACGTCGCGCACCGGGAAGAGCGGCCCGCCCGTGGCTCCGGTGAAGGGCTCTTCCTGGTAGGGCGAGGCGAACAGGCCACGGGTGTCCCGGTGGACCGGCGGGGTGAAGGCGTACGCCCCCTCGATGGACAGTTTTAGGACTTCCACGGCGCTCACCGGCCGCCTTCCTTGACTCCGACGAACAGTCCGTTGCCGTCGTACTCGCCGGTGACGTACTCGACGGTGAGCCCGGCCCGGACGAATGCGTCTTCGTACTGCTGCCGCGTGTACAGCGACATGACGTGGGTGTCGGTGAAGTGCTCGACGCCGGCGGTGGGTTCGGCGACGACGTAGTGCACTTCCATCCGGCTCGCGCCCTCGCCGGCGCGGACGGTGTGCGAGACCCGGGCGACGGTCCGGTCGCCCACGGTGACGACGGCGGCGCCGACGTGGTCGGCGGTGAAGTTCTCCGGGAACCACCAGGGTTCGACGACGACGACGCCGCCCTCTTCCAGGTGGTCCGCGAAGCTTTTGAGCGTCTCGTCCAGTTCGTCGGTCCCGGTCAGATTCCCCACGGCGCTGAACAGCGACACGATCGCGTCGTAGCGCCGGCCTGTGCGCAGCGCCCGCATGTCTCCGACGGCCACCGGGATGTCCGGGTGGTCGCGGCGGCAGACCCGCAGCATGCCCTCGGCGAGATCGACGCCCTCGACCCGGTCGAAGTCGTCCGCGAAGTGACGCAGGTGCCCGCCGGTTCCGCAGCCGACGTCGAGGAGGGCCGCGGCCTTCGGATGACGGGAGCGGATGTGCCGGGCGACCGTGGCCGCCTCGGCGCGGTAGTCCTTCCCGCGCCCCTGGTAGATGGTGTCGTAGATGTCGCCGGCTCCATAGATGCCGGTTTTCGCTGGCATGACAGGGAATTTCCTTACGTCGATGAGCTCGGGACGGCCCCCTGGGGCCCCTCGGTCGGGTACGGCGTCAGAGTGCGGCCAGCACCTCGCGCAGGGCCTCGATGGTCCTGTCCTGTACGGATTCGGGCAGCGACGGGTACATCGGCAGGGAGAAGATCTCGCCCGCCAGCTTCTCGGTGACGGGCAGCGCCCCCGGGGTGTGCCGAGGTGGGCGAAGCCGGACATCGTGTGGACCGGCCACGGATAGCTGATGTTGAGCGAGATGTCGTGGGCCTTCAGCGCCTCGATGATCTCGTCGCGCCGGGGGTGGCGCACGACGTACACGTAGTAGACGTGGGTGTTGCCCTCGTTGGTGGCCGGCAGCAGGAGGCCGCCCGGCCCCGTGAGGTCGCCGAGGGCCTCCTCGTACCGCCGGGCCACGGCGTTGCGCCCCTCGATGTAGGTGTCGAGCCGGCCGAGCTTGCGGCGCAGGATCTCCGCCTGCACCTCGTCCAGGCGCGCGTTGTGACCGGGGCTGGTCACCACGTAGTAGGTCTTCTCCATGCCGTAGTAGCGCAGGGTGCGGAGGTTGCGGTCGGTCTCCTCGTGCGACGTCACCACCGCGCCGCCGTCGCCGTAGGCCCCGAGCACCTTGGTCGGGTAGAAGGAGAAGGCGGCCGCGTCGCCCGTCGAGCCGGCGATCACGCCGTTCCGGCGGGCGCCGTGCGCCTGCGCGCAGTCCTCCAGGATCTTCAGACCGTGGCGGCGCGCGATGTCCTCCAGCGCCGCCATATCGGCCATCTGGCCGTAGAGGTGGACCGGCAGCAGCACCTTCGTGCGCGGGGTGACGGCCGCCTCGACCTGGTCGGTGTCGATGAGGAAGTCCTCTTCGCGGACGTCCACGAAGACCGGGGTGGCGCCGGTGCCCACGATGGCGACGACGGTGGGCGCCGCCGTGTTGGAGACCGTGATGACCTCGTCGCCGGGTCCCACGCCGAGGGCTTCCAGCGCGAGCTTGAGGGCGTTGGTGCCGTTGTCGACGCCGGTGCAGAACCGGGCGCCGTGGTAGCGGGCGAACTCCTCCTCGAAGCCCCGGACGCTCTCGCCGAGCACGAGTTGACCGGAGGCGAATACGTGCTCCACGGCACCGAGCAGGTCGTCCTTCTCCTTCTGATACTCCGCCAGGTAGTCCCAGACGCGGATGGTCACAGCTTCTCCTCGTACTCGTCGTGGTGGGTGGTGCCGGCGGTGGGCGCACCGAACCACCGGTGCAGTGCGCCGTGCGGGCCGCCGCCGTCGGCGGCCGTCCACACGATGTAGCCGTCGGGCCGGACGAGGAGGGCTCCGGCGCCCGCAAGCTCGTCGTCGGCGGTGTCGTCGGTGACGGTCGCGGTCACCGTGACGACGCGGTCCTTCCAGCCGGAGGCCTCCGCGCGCAGCGCCTCGTCGTCGCGGAGGTCGAGCAGCACACCCTGCCCGGCGTGGAAGAGGTCGGTGGTGCGGGTGCGGCCGGCCTCGGTGCGCAGGGGGCGGGGCGGCAGCCGGCGGCCCAGCAGCGGGTGGCCGCCCTCGCCGACGTCGTACCGCACGTCGAGGCCGGAGACGACTCCCGCCAGATGCCGCTTGACGTCGTCCTGCTCGATGAGTTCGCCGAACAGCGCGCGCATCGGGTCGGCCTCCTCGCCGCCCAGGTAGAGCATCCCCTGGGCGCGGGTGTTCATCAGCAGCCGGGCTCCGGCGGGATGGCGCTCGCCGTGGTAGGTGTCGAGGAGGCCGGGCGGCGCCCAGCCCTGGACGGTGGCGGCCAGCTTCCAGCCCAGGTTGACCGCGTCCTGCACCCCGGTGCTCAGGCCTTGCCCGCCCGCCGGCAGGTGGATGTGGGCCGCGTCGCCCGCCAGGAGCACCCGGCCGCGCCGGTACTCCGTGACCTGCCGGGTCGCGTCCGTGAAGGAGCTGACCCAGAGCGCGCTCCCGCCGCTGATGTCCTCACCGGTGATCCGCTGCCAGGCCTCGGCGACCTCGGCGAAGTCCGTCCGGCGGGCGGCGTCGTCGGCGGGGACGCCGTCGGGGCAGACGATGACGCGGTCCACTCCGTCACCCAGCGGCGCCGCCATGACCATGCCCTCGGGCAGGCGTTCGCCCAGGAAGCGGGGGCGCAGGGCACAACCCCGCACATCCGCCAGGTACATGGTGCGGCGGGCCGGCGTGCCGGGAAAGTCGAACCCGGCGGCCCTACGCACCGCGCTGCCGCCTCCGTCGCATCCCACGAGGTGGCCGCCGCGCAGCCGGCGCTCCCCTGCCGGGGTGTGCGCGACGATCTCCACGCCGTCCCCGGTGTCGGTGAGGCCGGTCAGCCGCCAGCCGCGCCGGATGTCCGCGCCCAGGGTCCGTGCCCACTCCTCCAGTACGGACTCGGTCCGGGACTGCGGTATCCCGCGGGCGCCGAAATGCCCGTCCCGCAGGACGGAGTAGTCGAACAGCAGGCCGCCGAAGTGCCCCTGCGGGCTGGTCTCCAGGCCGGGTCCGAATCCGGCGAGCAGGCCACGCTGGTCGAACACCTCCATGGCTCGGGCGGTGAACCCCAGCCCCCGGGACTGCCCGGTCGGAGCGGCCAGTTCCTCCACCACGACGACGCGGGCGCCGCCGAGCCGCAGCTCCCCCGCGAGCATCAGGCCGGTCGGGCCGGCTCCCACGACGATGACGTCGGTCGTCTCCGCGGGCCCGCCCGGGGCCTCCTTCTCTTCCTCGCTGGCCGTTCGTGACATCGCGTGTTCGGCGCCCATGCGCTTCTTCCTGTTCTCGGGGGGTCCCCGTGTGTCGTACGGATCTCAGGGAGCGGCGGCCGGCAGCGGCTCGTGCCCTGCCGCCTCGGCGGCCTGCCACCAGTCGGGGCGGTCGCGGTACCAGGCGACGGTCCCGGCGAGGCCGTCGTGGACGGATACGCGCGGCGCGTAGCCGAGTTCGTCGCGGATCTTGCGGTCGTCGAGCGCGTAGCGCAGATCGTGGCCCGGCCGGTCGGCGACGTACCGGATCATGGACGCGTCGGCCCCGCACAGCCGGAGGATGCGGGCCGTCAGATCGAGGTTGGTCAGCTCGTCGCCACCGCCGACGTTGTAGATCTCGCCGGCCCTGCCCCGGGTGAGGACCAGGTGGACGGCCCGGCAGTGGTCGTCCACGTGCAGCCATTCGCGGCGGTTCGACCCGTCGCCGTAGACGGGTACGGGCTCGCCCCGCAGCAGGTTCGTGACGAACCGCGGGATCAGCTTCTCGGGGTGCTGGTGGGGACCGTAGTTGTTGGAACAGCGGGTGACCGAGACGGCGAGCCCGTGGGTGCGCCAGTAGGAACGGGCGACGAGGTCGGAGCCGGCCTTGGACGCCGCGTACGGCGAGTTGGGCAGCAGGGGCGATTCCTCGGTCCAGGCGCCCTCGGAGATCGATCCGTACACCTCGTCGGTGGACACGTGCACCACGCGCCCCACGCCCGCGCGCACGACGCTCTCCAGCAGGATCTGGGTGCCCAGGACGTTGGTGCGGGCGAACTCCGCCGCGTCGGCTATGGAGCGGTCCACATGTGATTCGGCGGCGAAGTGCACGACCGCGTCGTGGCCGGGCAGGAGGCGGGCGAGCAGCGGGGCGTCGCAGATGTCGCCGCGCACGAAGTCCAGCCGCTCGTGGTGGGCGGGCAGGTTGGTGCGGTTGCCCGCGTAGGTCAGCTTGTCCAGCACGGTGACAGAGGGCCTGTCGGTTCCGTAGGCCCCGCTCAGCAGCGACCGTACGTAGTGCGAGCCGATGAATCCGGCGCCGCCGGTCACCAGGATTCTCATGAGTCCGCCTCGGGCGGCAAGGCGGCGGTGGGGCCGCCATGGGGTACGGATAGGGGCATGGTGTCTCCGTCCGGGGCCCGCCGGGCGCGGGCGCGGGTGGTGAGGGGTGGTCCGGCTGAGTCAGCCGGCTTCGGCGATCCCCATGACGTACTGGCCGTAGGGGGACCGGGAGAGGGCGAGGCCGAGCCGGTAACAGGCGTCGCGGTCGATGTAGCCCATCCGCCAGGCGATCTCCTCGACGCAGGCGATGCGGACGCCCTGGCGGTGTTCCAGAATCTGCACGTACTGCCCCGCTTCGGTCAGCGCGTCGTGGGTTCCGGTGTCCAGCCAGACGAACCCGCGGCCCAGCGGCTCGAAACGGGCTCGGCCGCGTTCCAGGTAGTTCCGGTTGACGTCGGTGATCTCCAGCTCCCCGCGTGCGGAGGGACGCAGGTTGCGGGCGATCTCCACCACGTCGTTGTCGTAGAAGTAGAGACCGGTGACGGCCAGGTTGGACCGGGGGCGCTCGGGCTTCTCCTCCAGGGAGATCAGCCGCCCCCGCTCATCGGTCTCCCCGACGCCGTAGCGCTCCGGGTCGCGTACCGGATAGCCGAACAGGACGCATCCGTCGACGGTGCGGGCGCATTCGGTGAGCATGTCGCCGAACCCGGGCCCGTGGAAGATGTTGTCGCCGAGGACCAGCGCCACCGGCTCGTCCCCGATGTGGTCGGCGCCGATGACGAACGCGTCGGCCAGTCCCCGCGGCTTGTCCTGTTCCGCGTAGCTCAGCCGCAGACCGAGCGACGAGCCGTCGCCGAGCAGCCGCTGGAAGCCGGGGATGTCGCCGGGGTCGGAGATGATCTGGATGTCGGTGATCCCGGCGAGCATGAGCACCGACAGCGGGTAGTAGATCATGGGCTTGTCGTAGACGGGCAGCAGTTGTTTCGACACCCCGAGGGTGATGGGGTGCAGCCGCGTTCCGTGGCCGCCGGCCAGGATGATCCCTTTCACTCTCCCGCCTCTCCTGTCTCCTCGGGGGGCGCCGCCCCCGGCCGGGGCTCGCCGAACCAGCGCCGCAGTGCGCTCTCCGGTCCGCCCGTTCCCGGCCTGCCGTGGCCGGCTTCCGCGACCCACACGATGTGACCGTCCGGGCGGACCAGCACCGCGTCCAGCCCGTGCAGCGGATGCGCCCTGTCCGGCTCGTCGATGCGGCCGGCCCGGGCCAGGACCCGGTCCGGGCGGCTCCGGGCCGCCTCGTGGGCGGGCCCCGGCGCGCCGGTGAGGTCCAGCAGGAGGCCCCGCCCCGAGCGCAGCAGCGCGGCGGTGGTGACCGTGCCGCGCCGCGTCGTCAGCCGGGCGGACGGCAGCCTGGCGCCGAGCAGCGGGTGGTGGGCTCCGGCGCCCACCGGCCCGCCCGCGTCGTGACGCACGTCCAGGCCGGTGATCATTCCGGCCAGGTGGGTCCGCACCTCGGGCAGGGCGATCAGGTCGCCCCAGAGCTCCCGCGCGGGTTCCGCCTCTGCCGCGCCCAGTTGCAGGTCGGCCTGGTTCTCGATGTGGGCGAGCGCCCGCCTGCCGACCGGACGGCGTTCGCTGTCGTACGTGTCCAACAGGCCGGGGGCGCCCAGCCGCGGACGGTGGCGGCCAGCTTCCAGCCCAGGTTGACGGCGTCCTGGAGACCGAGGTTGAGGGCTTGGCCCCCGATCGGCATCTGCCGGTGGGCGGCGTCGCCCGCGTAGAGCAGGCGGCCGTCGCGGTAGGCGTCGAGCTGCCTGCACGCGTCACCGAAGGCGTTCAGCCACAGCGGGGTACCGCCGGAGATGTCCTCCCCGGTCACCCGCTTCCACGCGTCGGTGACCTCGGTGAGCTCCGGCGGCCCCGTGCGTGGCCCGGCGGCCCGGCCGAACTCGTGGACCATCACCCGGGTGACCCCGTCACCGCGCCGGGCGGCCACCGCGAAGCCGCCCGGCAGCCTTTCGAAGCGCCGGTCGGGGATGTCGATGCCCGCCAGGTCGGCGCGGAGCAGCTCGCGTCGCGCGTCGTGACCGGGGAAGGCCGCTTTGGTGAGGCGGCGTACGGTGCTGTCCTCCCCGTCGCAGGCGACGGCGTGGCCGGCGCGGAGGGCGACGGGCCCGTCCGGTCCCGTCGCGTCGATCGCGACATGGTCCTCGTGCACGGTCAGCTGCCGTACGTCGTGGCCCCGGAGCACCTCGGCGCCGAGCGAGCGGGCCCAGTCCTCCAGCACCTCCTCGGTCCTGGTCTGCGGCATCTTCCACTGCCCGGGGTAGGGCCCCGGCAGGGAGAGGTCGAGCGGGATGCCGCCGTAGTGGCCCACCCGTTCGCAGGGCAGCTCGCCCAGCGGTTCCAGCAGCCCGCGTGAGTCGAGGATCTCCATGGTCCTGGCGTGCAGGGTGGAGGCACGCGACTCGGTGACCCGTTCGCGCCTGCGCTCGACCACCGTCACCCGGGCCCCGCCGAGCCGGAGTTCACCGGCCAGCATCAGCCCGACGGGACCGGCGCCGATCACCACGACCTCCCGGTCCGCGGTCCGGGTGGGCCCCGGCATCAGGGCCGGCTCCTGGCCTCGGCGTACGACGTCGCGTGGATGAGGGTGGCGGTGCTGTTCTTGCTGAGCGCGTTCCGGACGTACGCCTCGGCCTGCTGGGGGGTGGCGTCGTCGCCCAGCACCTTCGTGATGTTCGCGGTGTTGAGGACGACGGTGTGCTGCGAGGTGGCGGCGACCTTTCCGTCCTCCGTCTCGCGGAACGTCCAGATGCCGGTGTGCAGGCTCATCAGGGCCGGCAGGGTCACCTGCTTGTAGGCGATCGTGTGATGCGGGAGGCACACCCGGTAGGACTTCGTGGTGTGGGTCGAGCCGTCCGCCGCCCGCGTGTCCATCTCCAGGGTCTGCAGACCCGGGGTCTCCTCGGTGAGCCGGACGGACGCCACGTGCGGCAGTCGCTCGGCCCACAGGTCCGCGGCGTTGATGAAGTCGTAGACATCGTCGGCCGAGCCGACGGTGTGGACGGTGTCCTCGAAGGAGAAGGTCACCGCCTCGTCCGCGTGGGCCTGTTCGACGTTGGTCTTCAGAGCGGCCAGTTCGGAGCGCGAGTTGGTGTCCACGGCCCGGTCGATCCAGGCCAGCTTCTCCGGGTCGTCGTCGATGGCGCGGTAGTCGTGCAGCAGTCGTACGCGCGAGGTCGTCGCACTCAGCCGTTCCACGATCCAGCCACCGCCCATGGCGGCGACCGGCGGTGTGGGTATCTCCTGCCGGAAGTCGATGCGCAGGGCCGCCCGGTCGAAGGTGCGGATGGACGTCCAGCTCTTGGCCTCGCCGTTGGCGGTGGCCCAGATCCGGATGCGTTCCTGGTCGACGTCGGTGTCCACCTGGTCGACGTAGAGGGTGGGCGGGAAGATCCGGGGCCAGTTCTCCACCTCGGCGAGCAGCCGGTAGACGTCCTCGGCCGGGGCGTCGACGGTGATCTCGTGCTCCACCTCACGCGGGCTGTTCGTTGTCATGGCTCATCTCCTGTGACGGTCCTGGTAGGTCGCGGGGTGCCTGCTAGAAGTTGCCGAGCCCGCCGCACACGTTGAGGGCCTGGGCGGTGATGGACGCGGCGGTGTCGGAGGCCAGGTAGCCGACGAGGCCCGCCACTTCCTCGGGCGAGGAGTAGCGTCCGAGCGGGATCTTCGCCTGGAACTTGGTCAGCACCTCGTCCTCGGTGGTGTCCCAGGCCGCCGCGTATCCCTGGCGCACCCGCTCCGCCATCGGCGTCTCGACGTATCCGGGGCAGACGGCGTTGACCGTGATGCCGGTCGGCGCCAGCTCGTTGCCCAGGGACTTGGTGAAGCCGACCACCCCGTGCTTGGAGGCCGAGTAGGGAGCCCCCAGCACGACGCCCTGTTTGCCCGCCGTGGAGGCGATGTTGATGATCCGGCCCCGGCTCAGGTTCCGCATCCCCCGGTGGTCAGCACCTCCCGGGTCATCCGGAAGACGCTGTTCAGGTTGGTGTCGATGACGTCGTCCCACAGCTCGTCGGCGATGTCCGCGGTCGGTCCGCCGCCGCTGCGGCCCGCGTTGTTCACCAGGACGTCGACGGGTCCGAAGAGGTCGACGGCCTGGAGCACGAACTCCCGGACGGCGACGGCGTCGCGGACGTCCAGCGCCGCGCCGGCCACGTCGTGCCCATCGGCGCGGAGTTCCTTGACCGTCGAGGCCACGTTCTCGGCGGTACGCGCTCCGATGAACACCCGGTGTCCGGCGGACGCCAGGGTGCGGGCCACGGCGAGGCCGATACCGCTGGTGGCGCCGGTGACGAGCGCGGTGCGCTTCTCCTGCTGGGTCATGCGAGTTCCTTCCGTGGAGCGGGGCGTTGTCAGACCGCGGGAGCGCTGAGGAGGTGGTTGACCGTGTCGACGAATTCGCGCGGCGTGACCTCGGCGGTGAGCGCGTCGTCGGCCAGGGTGATGTCGTAGTCGCGCTCGATGCGGCCCCCGGTCTCCAGGAGGGCGAGCGACTCGTAGCCCAGCTGCTCGAAACCGAGATCGAGGATCTCGGCGTCGGGGCCCATGTTCTCGTCCGCGCCCGCGACCTCCACGAGGATGCGCTTGAGGTCGTCGAGGGTGAATGCGCGCTCTGTCACTTCAGTGCCTTTCGTCGTGGCCCCGCACCATCGCGGGGCCGGTTCGGTTCGTCGGTGTCCCGCACGGCGCGGACAGCCATCGCCGAGTTGAATCCGCCGTGCCCGCGGGCGAGCACCAGCGCGGTGCGCAGCCGTGCGGGACGGGGCTGGGCGACCACCAGGTCCAGGCCGTATCCGGGCGAGGCCGCCACGTTCACGGTGGGCGGGATCAGCCCCTCCTCGATGGCGAGCAGGGCGGCGCTCAGGTCCAGCGGCGCGCCTCCGGAGTACAGCCGCCCGGTCATCGACTTGGGTGCGGTGACGGGCACTCCGCGTGGTCCGAAGACCGCTCCGATCGCCTCGGCCTCGACCCGGTCGAGGTCCGGGACGGCGGCCGCGTCGGCGAACACCACGTCCACGTCCCCCGGCTCCATCCCGGCGTCCTGGAGAGCCATCTCGATGGCCCTGCGCAGGCCGGGCGGGCGTCCGGACCCCGGCTTGGGATCGAAGGTCGTGCCGTATCCGGCGATCTCCCCGTAGATCTTCGCGCCGCGGCTGCGGGCCGCGTCGGCGTCCTCCAGGATGAGGATCGCCCCGCCCTCGCCGGGCACGTGGCCGCTCGCCTCGTCGTCGAAGGGGAGGTAGGCCCGGGCGGGCTCGGACCGGGTGCTCAGCCGGCCGCCGGCCATCTGCGCGACCCAGCCCCACGGGCAGATCGAGGCGTCCACGGCCCCGGTGACGATCAGCGGAGTGCCCTTGCGGATCTGTCGGCGGGCCTGGGCGACGGCGTCCAGGCCCCCGGCCTGATCGCTGACGATGACCCCGCTGGGCCCCTTCATCCCGTTGCGGATGGAGATCTGTCCGCTGTTGACGGCGTAGAACCAGGCGAAGGACTGGTACGCGCTGACGTACTGGCTGCCCTGGCTCCACAGCTTGCGCAGTTCGCCCTGTCCGAACTCGAAGCCGCCGGACGCGCTCGCCGTGACGACTCCCATGTCGAACTCCGGCAGCTCCGCCGGGTTCACACCGGCGTCGGCGAGTGCCCAGTCGGCGGCGACGAGGGCGAGCCTCGTCATCCGGTCGGTCTGCGGCAGAAGCCGGCCGGGCAGCAGCTCCTCTGCCGTGAATCCCGGTATCTCACCCGCCAGTTGGGACGGGTACGGGGCGGGATCGAAGCGGGTGATCCTGCCGATGCCGCTCTTGCCGGCCCGGGTCGCCGCCCAGAAGTCCTGGGTGCCCAGCCCGTTGGGCGCTGCCACACCGAGGCCGGTCACCACTGCCGAGGCGCTCATGCCGCTCCCCTCTCCGGCCGGTCGGTCCGCGCCAGCACCATGGCGCTCTGGAATCCGCCGAAGCCGCTGCCCACGGTGAGCACGGCATCGGTCCGGTGCTCACGCGCGGTGAGCGGGACGTAGTCCAGGTCGCACTCCGGGTCCGCGGTGTGCAGGTTGGCCGTGGGCGGCACCACGTGGTGCTTCATGGCCAGCACGCTGGCGGCGATCTCGATGGACCCGATGGCGCCGAGCGAGTGGCCCACCATGGACTTGATGGAGCTGACCGGGGTGCGGTAGGCGTGCTGCCCGAGGCTCTTCTTGAACGCCGCGGTCTCGTGCCGGTCGTTCTGCTTGGTGCCCGATCCGTGGGCGTTGATGTAGTCGATGTCCCCGGCGTCGAGGGTGGCCTCGTCGAGTGCCACTCTGATGGCCTCCGCCATCTCCAGCCCGTCCGGGCGCAGTCCGGTCATGTGGTGGGCGTTGCTCCGTGTGGCGTAGCCCGCGATCTCCGCGTAGACGCGGGCGCCCCGCCGGCGGGCGCTCTCCCGCTCCTCCAGCACGAACACCGCGCAGCCCTCGCCGAGCACGAAGCCGTTGCGGCTCGCGTCGAAGGGCCGCGAGGCGGCGGCGGGGTCGTCGGTGCGCGGTGTGGTCGCCTTGATCGCGTCGAAGCAGGCCATGGTGATGGGCGAGATCGGGGCGTCCGAGGAGCCCGCGATCATGATGTCCGCGGTGCCCTCGCGGATCAGGTCGACGGCGTGGCCGATCGAGTCGATTCCCGAGGTGCATCCGGTGGAGACCAGGGCGGCGGCGCCCTCGGCGCCGACGGCCCACGCCACCTCCGCGACGAAGGAACTGGGCACCAGGTAGTCGTAGATGTGCGGGACGGTGTAGGTGTGGTCGACCAGGTCGAGCCGGCCGCCGTCGCTGACCACCCGGTACTCCTGGTCCAGGCTCATGGTGGCGCCGACCGCGCTGCCGATCGTCACACCGACGCGGTGGGGGTCGTGGCGGTCCAGTTCGATGCCGCTGTCAGCCACCGCGCCGCGCGCGGCGACCACGGCGAACTGGGCGGCCCGGTCCATCCTGCGGGCCTCCTGGGGGCTCAGCCCGTGTGCCTCGCCCTCGAAGTCCATCTCGGCCGCGACCTTGGAGCGGAAGGGGGCGGGGTCGAAGAAGGTGATGTCCCGGGTCGCGGTACGGCCCTCGCTGAGCAGGCTCCAGAACGGCTCGACACCCACTCCCCCGGTGCGAGGACCTCCATGCCGGTGATGACCACGCGCCGCCCGGTCACTGCGAGGCCTTCCAGTCGTAGAAGCGGGTGGCCATCGCGTCGGCGGGCGAGCGCCAGGTCTCCGGGTCGTACGCCGCGATGTACGGCTTCAGGTCATCGCTGATCCGCACGAAGCGCGGGTCGCTCTTCGCCTCCTCGATGCGTTCGGGACCGTTGTCCGTGTCGAACTCCTGGAGGTGGAAGTACAGCCCCCGGTACGAGAACAGTTGGCGGCGCCGCGTTCCCATGCGGTGGGGCATCTGTGTGGCGTCGAAGTCGCCGAAGAGCTTGGCGACGTCGTCGCTCGAACCGGGTTGCATCCGGGCAACGATCAGAGTGCTGTGCATGGTGGTCTCTCCTAGATGAGCTCACGCGGGACACCGGCCGCTCATGGCGAGTTCGATAGGCGAAGGGGAAAACGCGAAGCGGAAAGGGGTCGCGACACAGGGACACAGGTCTGCTGACGGTGTGTCCGGCGGCCCGTCGGCGGCATCGCCCCGCGCCTCGAAAGGCTGCGGAAACAGCACACCGGATCCTGTCCCCAAGGATCTTCGGTCGGGAATCGGAGTACAAGAAACTCTCGTGCAGATCAAGGTCAAGTTCGGTCACATGCGGCGCTGTTTCTGCAGTTGCCTGGAGAACCGGTCAGCCGAATGTCAGCGAACTGTCAAATGGAACTGATCGATTCCGCTCAGGCGAATCACCGGGCCTTTTTCCCGGCCCCGGAGGCTCCGTGCCGCGGAGGTGGTGACGACATGGCGAAGGACCGCCGGAGATACCTCTCCGACGGTCCCGGGAAAGCGTTCGGCCGGGGCTCAGCCCGGCAGGGCCGCACGTCTGCGGGAGCGGGCGGCACGGCGGCTGAAACAGGCGTGCGCGTCCTCCTCCGCGTAATAGGTGTGTCCTGAACGGCTGTGCCGCCGCCAGCCCTCTTCGCTGGCCAGCCGGTAGACGGTGCCGACGGGGGTGGTCCACAGCCGGGAGATGTCCGCGGCCGTCAGCCAGCGCTCCTCCTCCCTGCGGGTCTCCTCGTCGGGTGGCGAGCCGGCGGCTGCTTCCCTCGCCCGCATGGACCGCCACAGCCGGGTCCACGCGTCGCCCCGCCAGATGTGGCCGGTGTCGCGGTCGCAGCGGATCTCGGCCGGTTCGGTGCCCGAGCCGCGGACGAGGACGCTGAGCTCCCCGTACAGCCTTCACGCACGCAGGTGCCGATCCGGATGCGGCGGCCGGTGGCGGGAGCGGCCACGGCACGGGTGCGGCGCACCAGACGCAGCACCTCCGCCGTCACCTCGGCCGCCGCCGGATGGGCGGCCAGCCAGTCGGCGTTGGCGAGCAGGAAGGCGGCGAGGTCGGGAACCGTCCGGCTGGGGACCACGCGTCGGCGCTGTTCGGCGACGAGCCCGCTCCACGAGCCGAGCAGGGACATGATCGCGGTCCGCGCGTCCGCCGCGTCGGCGTTGAACGGGAGGCCCGGCATCCCGCCGCCCGTGGTCCGTTCGCGTACGCCTCCGGCGGGCACTCCACCGAGCAGCCCTTCGCAGTGGTCGTACAGCCGTACCAGTTCACCGAGTCCCGCGGACAGCAGCGCCCGGCACTCCTCGCAGAGTCTCAGGCCTCCGACGGCCGTGCCGCGGGACAACCCGTCGGCGGCGGCCCGTCGGCACCTCTCGCTCCCACAGGGCGCGGCGCCCGCCGCGTCCCTGTCCCCCGTGCTGTGCGTCATCAGTTCGTCCCCCAGGCGTACGTCGATGCGTGCGTCGGACAGGATGTCCGGCCGAACGGGTCAGGCCTGCCCCAGCTGGAAACCCACCCCGCGTACGGTGACGATCCAGTCGCTGGCTCCGAGTTTGGTGCGCAGGCTGCTGACGTGGGTGTCGATGGTCCTCCGCGACCAGACGTCCCCCCATACCTGCTGCATGATGCGCTTGCGCGGTACGACCGTGCCGGGGTGGGACGCGAGGAGGTAGAGCAGGTCGAACTCCTTGCGCGTCACGTCGACCCGCCGTCCGTCGAGGCTGACCCTGCGCGCGCCGGCGTCGATGTTCAAAGACCCGTGCATGATCACGGGAGCGGCGGAAGAACGTGGCTGCGCCCGGCGCATGACCGCGTCCATCCGGGCCATTAACTCCCTGAACCCGTACGGTTTGACGAGGTAGTCGTCCGCACCGGCCTGGAGGCCGAGCACCCGGTCCAGCTCCGTTCCCCTGGCGGTGACCGCGATGATCGGCAGCGAACTCGCGGAGCGCACCCGGCGGCACACCTCCAGGCCGTCGAGGTCGGGCAGTTCGAGGTCCAGGAGCACGAGATCGACGCTTTCGAAGGCGTGCAGCGCGGCCAGCCCGGACTCCGCCCGTTCGACCTCGTGACCGTGGCGCTGGAGCCTGCCCATGAGCAGTTCCGCGTCCGCCGTGTCGCTCTCCACCACCAGGACCCGCCAGGTGGCGGACGGGGCGGGCGCTCCCGGCAACGCGGCCCGGGGCTCGGTCGTCGCCGTATCCGGCGGGTGGTTCCCCACCGTCAGCCGATAGGAATCCGCCAGGTCTGCGCCCATCAAAGTCTCCCCCTTCGAAACGGTCTACTCGACTGAGTCAGGACCCACGGGAAGCGCAGACGCAGTGATCGCGGACCCCGGGCGAGCGGAGCCGTCGAACCTGACTTTCACGGCACGAGCACAGCGCGAATACGTGCTTGCCATGTGCCATGTGCATGTCTCCCCGTTTCACGCGCGCTCAGCATAACAACCCGAGCGCCCTGTTTTCCAAAGAAATTCGGACCGAGAGTGCACCCTTACGATCAGTCGTCAACCACGGAAGGGACACAATTCATCAAGAGTTACCCAAAATCCGTGGTCAAGGCGACGCCACCCCTCCTCACCCACCCTCACCACCGAGCGGGAGAACTCTCTTTTCGGACATGCAAAACAGACCCGGGTACCTGTTATGGATCACTCGCCGACCGGAAGCCGGGCCGGGTCCGCCCGCATATCGGGGTACGCGGGCGGACCCGGCCGGGAGGCCCTCTCAGCCGAAGAGCCCCTTGATGTGCTCGGGCGCCCGGGTCCTGCCCCACTCCAGCGTGCTGGTCATCAGCGCGGGCGTGGCCTCGAAGCAGCGGTTCTCCGGCGCCCCCAGCTCGAACGGCGCGGGCAGAGCCTCGGTCTCCCGGATCCGGGCCAGGATCTCCTGCGCGGCCCGGGCCGGCGGCACCTCGCCGGACTCGACCTGCTCGCACAGCTCCCTGGTGAAGGTCAGGAGCGCGCCGATGTCCTTGCCGACGGGGTCCGGGAGCCCCGGCGTGCTGGTCTTCTCCAGGTCGCGCAGCACCTGGTCGTCCCGGCTCTCCTGGAAGGCCCGGTAGGCGCGCTCCAGCGTCATCGTGGGCATGATGCTCGTCGCCTTCCAGACGCGGGAGACCGCGTTCCACAGCGCGTAGTCGCGGAAGCCGACGAAGGAGCTGTAGACGAGGTCGTCGTGCACGTCGAACAGCCCCTGCTGAAGGCGGTCGATGTAGGCGAACCGCTCGGTGGACCAGTCACCGTCGCGGGATGCCTCGATCAGGCGCCACGCCAGCGAGTTGACGACCTCGAAGGTGTTGGTCAGGCCGCGTGAGTAGAGGGCGTCGATGAACCCCGCGGCGTGCGCGGTGAGGCAGTAGCGCTCGCCGACCGTCTGCGTGGCGGAGTACTGGAGCCGTCCGGTCCCGACCCACGGCCGCACCGCCCTGGCGCCGGTGAACTGCTCCGCGATTTGCGGGAAGCGGGCCAGGAACGCGTCGAACTCCTCCTGCGGCGACGCGTCCGGCTTGGGGAAGACCCGCTCGTCCAGCGTCAGCCCCACGCTGCACAGCGGGCTGAGCGCCCCTTCGTGGTTGTCGAAGGGAATCACCCAGAGCCAGCCGCCGTCGAAGACGTGGTGCAGCGTGCCGTTGTGCCAGGGGCTGGGCTGCTTGTGGGCGGCGGCGGCCTCGGCGTCGTCGAAGGGCGTGACACCGATCATGTGCGTGAACAGCGTCCGGGAGTGGTGGCGGGCCCGGGTCGGCTCCTCACGCAGACCGAACTTGTCCGCGACCGGCGAGCGGAATCCGCTGCCGTCCACCAGGTATTCGGCCCTGAACTCCTCGCCCCGGTCCGATCGCAGGACCACCCCGTCCGGGCCGGTCCCGATGTCCTGGATCCTGGTGGCGAGCCGGACGTCCGCGCCGTGGCCGACCGCGACGTTGAAGAGGTAGGCGTCCGTGTCCTGCCGGAACAGGTGGCTCTCGGTCCGCTGCCACTCGGGCACGACCAACTGGTTGATCTGCTCCGGGTCCTGGGGCTTTCCCTCCTGGTGGTAGACGAAGCCGAAGTTCTGCTTGCGTCCGCTCATCGGGGAGATCTTGTCCTGGATGCCGCGGAAGCTGGCGAGCGGCGCGATCTCGGGGACGTCGTAGCGCTCGGCGATGATCCTGGTCATCGTCGAGGTGTACGGAATGGTGGACTCCCCGACCGCGAAGCGCGGGTGGACCCCCGCGTCGATCAGCAGCACCTTCACACCGTTGCGGGCGAGCACGGCCGCCAGCGCCCCGCCGGCCATGCCGGCGCCGAGCACCGCGACGTCGTACCGCTCGTCGTCCCGCACTGCGTTCTCCGTCGTGTTCACAGTTCACCTTTCGAGGTTGGACGAACCGGAAAGGGGGTCCGGCCCGGTTCGGTGGTGCTGGTGGGGTGGGGCGGCAGTCCGCCGGCAGGTCCTAGGAACGGGCGACGGTGTCTCTGTCGTCGGCCGTGGATCGCCGCGTCAACGGCAGCCGGAGCTCGCGCATGTCCTCCTCCGCCGTGTGCTCGACCCGTTTCATGGACATGCGCAGCAGGGGTGGTGCCATCACCGAGGTGAGGACCGCGACGAGGACGACCACGGAGTACATCTCGACGCTCAGCAGGCCGATCCGGACTCCGATCATCGCGATGATCACTTCGATCACCCCCCGGGCGTTCATGCCGGCGCCCAGGGCCGTCGATTCCCACCGGTTCATCCCGGTGAGTGCCCCGCCGATGAAGGCCCCGGCGAACTTCCCCAGCACGGCGATGCCGAAGACCGCGAGTCCCCACGCCGCGATCCGCGGATCGACGAGGGCGCCGAGATCCATGCGCAGTCCCGCCGTCGCGAAGAAGAGGGTGCGAGGACCGCGATCACCGTGGCGTTGAGCGGGGTCAGAGCCGAGGTGTCGACGTCCTTGGACGAACCGATCAGCACGCCGCACAGGAACGCCCCGAAGACCGCCTCCAGTTCGAGGGCCTGGGTGCCGGCCGCGAACAGCATGATCAGGACGACCGCGGTGGTCACGGCCTGCCCCGGTGTGCCGGAGCGGGTGGCCGCGCGCATGACCCGGTGGACGACGTACCGGCCGACGGTCATGGTGAAGAGCAGGAGCATCGCCATGCGGGCGAGCGCGAGGGTGACCTCCCCGGAGTGCAGGCCGGTGGTGGCCATGGCGGTGATCAGGGAGACCAGGATCCAGCCGATGGCGTCGTCCACGGTTCCCGCCACCAGGATCATCTGGCCGATGTTCCGGTGGATGAGCTTCAGGTCCATGAGCGTCCTGGCGATCACCGGGATCGCGCTGACGCACATCGCGACGCCCACGAAGAGGGCGAAGACCGTGGGATCCGCTCCTTCCGCGCGCAGCTCCCCGGGCAGGGCGAAGCCGAGCCAGACGCCGAGGAGCAGGGGTACGACGAGCCCTGCGGCGCTGACCACCGCCGCCCGCCGGCCCTGTCTGCGCACCAGCTTGAGGTCCAGGTGCATGCCGGTGAACCCGACGAGCAGGACGACCCCGAACTGGCCCACCGCGTCCAGCAGATGCATCTGGGCGGCGTCCTGCGGGAACAGTCCCCGCTCCACCTGGGGTACCACGTGGGCCAGCAGTGAGGGGCCGAGCAGCACACCGGCCGCCAGCTCCCCCACGATGGACGGCATGCCCAGGCGACGGGCGAGCCGCCCCAGCAGCAGCGCCGCCGCGAGCAGAACGCCGATCTGGAGCAGGAGAAGGGTCAGCGCGTGGTGCGGGATGGGAACGACGACGGCGACCGTCTGTGTCATGGGGCACTCCTGCGTCGGCGCGGATTCGTCGGAGCGACCGCCGTCCGTGCGGCGGCCCTGGTCCTTCAGACGGCGGCCGGGAGGGCGCCCAGCGCGCCGCGGAAGAAGACCAGTGGCCTTCGGTCCCGCTCCGGGACCCCCAGGTCGACCACCTCGCCCACGAACACGGTGTGGTCGCCCCCCTGGAAGGTGTCGACGAGCCGGCAGGAGAGATAGGCCAGCGCGTCGGTGAGCACCGGCACCCCGGTCGCCGAGGGATGGTGCACGACCTCGTGCAGCGAGGCGGTGTGACGCCCGGAGAAGGCTCGGGCCAGCGGCTCGTGCTGGGCGGCGAGGAAGTTCACCGCGTACGCCTGGCTCTCCTCGACCACCGCCTTCAGCCGCGATCGCTGGTGCAGGCAGAACAGCACCAACGGCGGGTCGAGCGAGACGGACGTGAAGGAGTTGACCGTCGTACCGGCTGCCTGCTCACCGCGCCCGCTGGTGATCACCGTCACGCCGGTCACGAAGTTGCCGCACACCGCGCGGAGCACGTTCGTCTCGACCGGTGGGGTGGGACTGGAACTCTGGCTGTCTGACGGCATGGCAGTTGCACCTCTGGAGGTAGAAGAAGAGAGGACGCATCACACTTCAGCGGCGGAGGCACGGGAGCGACCGGAGCGGCCAGGGCCGCGTCGGTATCGACGCGGCCGGTTCCCGTCGGTTCCGTCGGGGAGAAACGCTGATTTTCGGACAACGCTCAGGGCGTGCCGCGGACCGCATCCGGGAGGGCGATGCCCGGATGGCCGACGGGCGCTGCATCGAGGGGCCGACGACAGCACGCCGGATCCTGGCCTAAAGCTTCTTCGGTACCGGCGGCCGGTGCAAGCGGCGGCATGGCAGAACGAAGTCAGATCTTGGCAGGCAATGCCAGACGCGCGTCAGAAGGGGGATCGGTCCCGAGGTCCCCCGCCCCCGCGGCTGTGGAGCCCGCGCGGCGCGAGGAGGGCATCTGTGCGACGTCCTGCGCGGGAGGTTGTCAACACCTCTCGTGGCCAACGTGGTTGGCCCCCTCGTCCGCCGCGCTCTTCACCCTCTCGCCGCCCGGCAGGAGGCGCGGCGTACGGCAGTGGGGAGCAGGCCGGCATCTCCCCTGCCCGCGGCCTTCGGGCAGGAGTTCGGACATACCCGGACGGGAGTTCGGGTGCGGTGAAACCTTCCGCCCGGCGGGACGTTCGTCAGGGCATGGGAACGGGCAAATCGATCAGGTGGGCTCCGAAAGGCGGAATCCCCTCCCGCAGGACCGGCCCCCCGCTCCGCCCCGTCATCCGGCGGGCATCCGCGGCTTCCTGCCGCCGCCCGTCCACCCGGTCCCGCCGCCCGCACACCGAAGCGCCTGCGTGAACCACGCATCATCAGGGAAAGGAGCGCCGCGATGGCGACGCCGCTGTCCGCCGACAAGCTGCTCAAAGCCCTCCGCGACGAAGGCCTCCACGTCGTCGAACACCGGAGCTGGCGTACCAACAACCGCAATCACAAGGGTCCTTGGGGGCCTACGCACGGGGTGATGATCCATCACACGGTCACCTCGGGCACCGCGTCCTCCGTCGAGCTCTGCTACAACGGCCACTCCGCCCTGCCGGGACCGCTCTGCCACGGTGTCATCGCCAAGGACGGGACCGTCCACCTCGTGGGGAACGGGCGGGCGAACCACGCCGGGCTCGGCGACGACGACGTCCTGCGCGCCGTCGTCGCGGAGAAGGCGCTGCCTCCGGACAACGAGGCCAACACCGACGGCAACCGGCATTTCTACGGCTTCGAGTGCGTCAACCTCGGTGACGGGAAGGATCCCTGGCCGACGGCCCAGTTGCTGGCGATCGAGCGGGCCGCCGCCGCCGTCTGCCGGGCGCACGGCTGGTCCGAGCGGTCGGTGATCGGGCACCTGGAGTGGCAGCCGGGCAAGATCGATCCGCGCGGCTTCACGATGAACTCGATGCGCACGCGGGTCGGCAAGCGGCTGGACGGCGCCCCGGACGGCCCCTCCAAGCCGCCGCCGAAGCCGACGTACGAGCCGTTCCCGGGGGCGGCGTTCTTCAAGGTCGGCCGGAACAGCGCCGTCATCACGGCGATGGGCAAGCGGCTGGTGGCCGAGGGCTGCGGCCGGTACACGGTGGGCCCCGGCCCCGCCTGGTCCGAGGCCGACCGGACGTCGTACGCCGCCTGGCAGCGCAAGCTGGGCTACTCGGGCGGCGACGCGGACGGCATTCCCGGGAAGAGCAGTTGGGACCGGCTCAAGGTGCCCAACGTGTGACACCGGGAGGGCCCGGCGCGCGCTCTCCGGAAAGCTCCGGGAGCGCGCGCCGGGCCACCGTACGCCGATCAGCGGTCAGCGGTCTCAGCGGTCAGCGGTCAGCGGTCAGCGGTCAGCGGTCAGCGGTGTCAGCCTTAGGCCGTCAGCCGTCAGCGGTTGAAGCTGCTGCCCAGGCCCGCCTTCGTCGCCACCGTGCCGAGCGCCCCGTGCCCGAAGCTGAACGAGCCCTTGGCCGCCAGGCCGGAGGCGGCGGCCGGGAACACCCACAGGGAGCCCTCGCCGGCGTTCTCGCCCGGTGCGCCCACGGCCAGTTCGGTGCGCCCGTCGCCGTTCAGGTCGCGCAGGGACACCGCGCCGCCGAACCGGTCGTCCTTCTCCACGGTTCCGACGACATCCGGGGTGCCCTGGTTGAAGCCGTAACTGCCCGTGCCCGTGGGGCCGGTGGCGGTGCCGGGGAGGACGACCATGCCGCCCGCGTCCGCGACGGTGCCCTGGTGCTCTCCGGGGACGCCCACCGCGATCTCGCCGTAGCCGTCGCCGTCGGTGTCGCCGATCGCCACGGTCGTACCGAAGGCGTCGTCGTCCTCGGCGGCCCCGGGGACGCCGGGCGAGTCCTGGTTGAGGACGACGGCCTTGGTGCCCTGCGGGCCGGTCGCGCCGCCCGGTACGTAGGTGAGCATCCCGCCCTTGGCGAGCGGCAGGTCCAGGTCGCTGTCGTACCCGTCGACGGCGCGCCCGACGGCGAGGTCGGCGTACTGGTCGTTGTTCACGTTGCCGACGGCGAGGCGTTCGCCGCCTTCCAGGGAGTAGCCGTCCTTCCCCTTGACGCCGGCGAGCTCCGGGCCGAGCCCGGCCGCCGAGCCGAGGCCGATGTGGATGCGCCGGGCGTCGAACTCGTCACCGTCGTTGACCAGGACCGCGAGGTCGTCGCGCCCGTCACCGTTGACGTCGCCCGCCGCCAGGTCGAGGTAGCGCTCGTCGTCGAGGTTCGGGATCTCGCCCGTCGCGGCCGCCGCGCCGTCCCGGGTGAAGGGGCCGGTGAGCGTGCGCAGGTCGGAGCCGCCCCCGACGACGAGGTCGGGTGCGCCGTCGCCGTTGAAGTCGCCGACGGTCAGGCCGCGCCCGAGGCCGTCGTACTCCTCGCCGGACAGCAGGGTCGCGCCGCCGGCCAGGCCGCCGGGGCCGCCCCACAGGACGGTCGCGCCGCCGCCCGCGAACTCGGCCGCGCCGATCTTCTCGCCGGGCGATCCGACGACCAGGTCCGCGTAGCCGTCCCGGTCGAGGTCGGCGGAGGTGACGGAGGTGCCGAAGGCGTCACCGGCCTCCGGGGTGCCGGGGACGCCCGCCGACGCCTGGGTGAACACCCTCTTCGCGGAGTCCTCGGCCCCGGTGCGGGAGCCGTAGGCCACGCCGACGTAGCCGGCGCCCTTGAACCCCTTGACGGTCGCTCCGGGCGCGGCGAACGCCAGGTCCGGATAGCCGTCGCCGTTGAAGTCGGCGCGGGGGCCGTGCGGATCGGGCGCGGGGGCCGGTGCGGCCTGGGCGGTGGCGGGCAGGGCGACGACTGCGGTGGCGAGGGTGAGGGCCAGGACCGCACCGGTACCGCGTGCTCGGGATGTCACAGGGACTCCTTCTGCTGGAACGTTCGCTGCGACGGTGACGGGCGGAAAGACAGCGGGAAAGCGCTGTCCGCCCGTCGCCGTGGCGTACTTGGCTGACACGGGAACGGAGGAGATCGAGTGGCCACTCGCATCCCTTCAGACGGGCTCACCGGGCGAAGGGTTGTGCCGGGTAGGGCAGTTCGCACGCGCGCCGCCCCTAGGATTTCCCCGCGGCACCGGTGAACCGCCGGTGGTCCGCCGAGGGATTCCGAGGGACGGTGCGATGACGACCGAGGTAAGAACGGTGCAGGCCGGCGAGGTGATCCGGTACGCCGGCGGCATCCGCGACGTGTACGCGAGCGCCTTCGCCGCCCCGCCCTGGAACGAGGATCCGGCGGGGGCCGACCTCTATGCGCAGCGGCTCGCCCGGGACGCGCTCCGGCCCGGGTTCACGGCGGCGGTGGCGACGGCCGGGGGGACGGTAACCGGTTTCGCCACGGCCTGGATCACCCCGGAGGTCTTTCCGGCCGACCGCAGCTACGGGCAGGTCGCCGAGGCCCTCGGGCCCGGGCGTACGCGGACGTGGCTCTGCGGCGCGCTGGAGGTGGACGAGCTGGCGGTCGCCCCGGAGGCGCACGGCGGCGGGCTCGGCGCGGCGCTGCTGGACGCGGTGACGGGGACCGCCCCGGGCGGCCGTTGCTGGCTGCTGACCTCCGCGCGGGCCGAGGCGGCCCTGCGCCTGTACGAGCGGACCGGCTGGCGGCGGGTCGATACGCCCGTGCCGGGGAAGGCCGCCTTGGTGGTGCTGCTCGGCCCCCGGCATCCGGGGCGGGAGGACGCAGGGGGCGGGGACGGGGAGGGCCGGTAGCCGCGCCCCGGGGGCCTACAGTGCGACGGCCAGCAGCACGAACGCCGCCAGCGAGAGCACCGTGCGCACCCGGTGCAGCATGTTCCAGCGGGACTCGAAGGCCGCGCGGGCCGCGCTGTCGTCGCCGCCCTCGGAGGCGGCGAGCGCGTTGTTGAGCGGGATGTTCCCGGCGACGGTGATGAGATGGCCCACGACCGAACAGATCAGCGCCGCCAGGATGGCCGGACCCGCCGCGCCGTCGTGCTCGCCGAGGCCCGTGAAGAACGCGGCGGCGGGCAGCACGACGACGCCGAGGAACAGGACCAGGAAGACCGGCCCGGGGACCTTCTCGTTGAAGCGGCGCATGGCCGCGGAGAACTGCTGGTCCGTCAGTTCGGCGAGGCCGGGCATGATCCCGGTCAGGAAGGTCAGCATGAAGCCCGCGTAGAGGCCGGTGACGATCGTGGCGAGCACCAGGAGGAGGGAGGTCATGGCGGACATCATGGCCCGGGAGGACGGTGAGCAGGAGGCATTTTCGGGCGGTCGTGCGGCCGGACGCGCCCACACCGGGGACGAGCCGGGTGCGGGCGGGCCGGGCGCACGCGGCCCCCGGCCCGCCCCCGCCCCATGCCGCCGATCCGCCTCAGCCGATCTCGCCCTCGCTCGGTTCCGGTTCGTCGTCCGTCCCGGCTCCGCGCTGGAGCCGGTCCGCCTGGTCGATGGCCGTGGCCAGCTTCTCCACCGCGCTGTCCTCGGTGGACTCCGCCAACCCTGATGCGTGGGAGGCGAGTTCATCCAGACCGGGTGCGCCGGGCAGGTCACCTCCGCGCAGGTGATCGGCGAAGTAGGCTGCCACGGCGGCGACTTGGAGCCGGTCGTTCTCGCCGCCCCAGAGGGTGGTGCCGACCGCCCCGGTCGTGACGGTTCCGGTCTCCTCCTGGGCCTTGCGGGTCTTGGGGTCGAGCCAGCGGACCGTCGCCTTGGCCACCGTGCCGGACGCGCCCTCGCGCAGCCGTACGGCGTACAGAGCGGTCACGGTGTGACCGGGGCCGACCTCGCCGCCGTCGACGCCGTCGTTCCGGAAGTCCTCGTCGGCGACCTTGCGGTTCTCGTAGCCGATCAGCCGGAACTGCTGCACGTTCTTCCGGTCGAACGCCACCTGGGCCTTGGCGTCGCGGGCCCGGATCTCCAGGTGGGCCGGCAACTGGTCGACGAAGACCTTGCGGGCCTGCGTCTCGTCGCCGACGTACGTGGTGTTGCCGTCGCCCTTGTTGGTGAGCTGCTCCATGAACGCGTCGCCGTAGTCACTGCCGACACCGACGCCGAAGAGCGTGATGCCGTACTCGCGACGGGCGGACTCGATCTTCTTCAGGATGCCTTCGGCCTCGGTGTCGCCGGTGTTGGCGAGGGCGTCGGAGAGGAGCACGACCCGGTTGGTGGCGCCTTCGCGGTGGCCCTCGGCCGACTCCTCGTAGCCGCGGGTGATGCCCGCCTCGACGTTGGTGGACTGGGCGGGCTCCATCTCCGCCACCACATCCTTGATCCGGTTCCGGTTGCCCTTGACGCGGGTCATCGGCAGCCGGGTCTCGGCCTCGTCGCTGAAGGTGACCAGGGAGAGGGAGTCGTCGTCGCGCAGCTCGTCGGTGAGGATGGTCAGGGACTTGCGGACCAGGTCGAGGCGGCCCGTCTCGGCCATGGACCCCGAGATGTCGACGACGAACGTGAGTGCGGCAGGCGGCCGTTCGGAGGCGGGCGGTGCGGTCTTCGTCGCCAGGCCGACCCGCAGCAGCGACCAGTCGGAGGCTCCGGTCCCGCCGCCCCCGCCCGTCCCGGAGCCGATGCGCGCCCCGTCGACGTTGACCGAGAATCCGTTGCCCTCGGGCCGTTCGTACCCCTGGCGGAAGCTGTTGACGAACTCCTCGGGGCGTACGTCCTCGGCCGCGGGCAGCCGGCCGTCGCCGAGAGTGCGGCGCGCGTAGCCGTAGCTCGCGGTGTCCACGTCCAGGGCGAAGGTGGAGAGATAGTCGGGCGCCTTGACGTCCGGCGCGGCGGAGGCCCCGGACTCGGCGCCCCCTCCGGTGCGGCCGAGCGGCCGGTCTCGGGCGCCACCGCGTCCGGCGCGGGCTGTCCGCCGCCGGTCGAGCCCTGCCCCGTGCGGGAGCCGGAGCTGAGGTCGGGCGTGCCGTCCGACCCGCTGCCCGCGCCGCAGGCGGTGAGCGCCATGGCGCCCGCGAGGAGGAGCGCCACAGCCCCCGCCCGGCTGCCTCCCGCCCGGCCCCCCACCCGGTACCCCGCTCGGTCTCCCGCCCGCTTCTCATGTCGTCGGCCGGCCTGGTTCATGCGTAACCCCCCACGTCGTCACGGTGTCCTCGACACCTGTGAATGTGACGTACGGGCCCGCCGACCGGAGTCGACGAAAGCGTTGCGGAACCATCTCGATGCGGCAACAGCGGGCGGGAAACCGGCGGAACATCAGGTTCAGGACACGATGTCCTTACGACTGAACCCGCGGAAGGCCAGCGCGAACAGGATCAGGGCATAGGTCACTGATACGGCCGCTCCCTTGATCATGCCGCCCCACTCCAACTGGGGCTGGAGCGCGTCGGCCCAGGCGAACTGCCAGTGCGCGGGCAGGAAGTCGCGCCAGGAGCCGAGCGCGGTCACCGCGTCGAGCACATTGCCGACGATGGTGAGGAAGACCGCGCCGCCGACCGCGCCGAGCGGTGCGTCCGTCTTCGTCGACAGCCAGAACGCCAGCCCGGCGGTGACCAGCTGGGAGACGAAGATGAACGCCACGACGATCGCGAGGCGCGGCACGGTGTCCCCGGCGGCCAGCGCTCCCCCGGTCGGCAGTTTCAGCGGACCCCACCCGTAGGCCGCTGTGCCCGCCGCCAGCGCGACGACCGGCAGCAGCACCATCGCGGCGAGGCTGAAACCGAGGGCGACGACGAGCTTGGACCACAGCAGCCGTACGCGCGGCACCGGCGCGGCGAGCAGATAGCGCAGCGAGGACCAGCTCGCCTCGGAGGCCACGGTGTCCCCGCAGAACAGGGCCACCGGGATCACCAGCAGGAATCCGGCCGAGACGAACAGCGAGGTGGCCGCGAAGTTGGCGGCGGACTCGGTCGCCACGTCCATCAGGTTGATCCGGCTGCCGCCGCCCTGCCCTCCGCCGCCGTCCTCGCCGTCCGGCGTGCCGCCGATCGCGAAGGCGATGATCAGGATGAAGGGAAGGGCGGCGAGCACCCCGCCCATGAGCAGGGTGCGGCGGCGGCGCAGCTGCCGCATGGCCTCGACGCGGAGCGGGAGCGTCCGCCCGGCGCGGTAGCCCGCGGCCTCCGGGTGTTCGCTCGCCACCCGGGCCTCGGGCGGCTGGACGGGGGCGCTCATGCTGCTCCTCCGGAGATCAGGGTGAGGAAGGCGTCCTCCAGGCGGCGGTGCGGTCCGACGCCGGTGACCGGGACGTCGAGCCGGACCAGGTCGGCGACGAGCCGCGAGGTGGTGGACCCGTCCAAGCGGACGAGGAGCCCGCGCCGGTCGTCGGTGGGGACGGCGGAGCCGATGCCGGGCAGGGCGGCGATCTTCTCCGCCAGCGGCTCGGACACCTCATCGGCCGTGGTCACCAGGATCATGTCGCCGGATCCGGTGATCTCGGCGACCGGACCGGTCTGCACGAGCCGGCCCCGGTCCATGACGACCAGATGCGTGCAGGACTGCTCCACCTCCGAGAGGAGGTGGCTGGAGACGATGACGGTCCGGCCCCCGGCCGCGTACCGGATCATCACGTCCCGCATCTCGCGGATCTGCGGCGGGTCGAGCCCGTTGGTCGGCTCGTCGAGGATCAAGAGGTCCGGCATGCCGAGCATGGCCTGCGCGATGGCGAGCCGCTGCCGCATGCCCTGGGAGTACGTCCGTACGGCACGGGCCAGCGCGTCGCCGAGGCCCGCGATCTCCAGGGCCTCGTCGATGTACGCGTCCTCGGCGGGGCGGCCGGTGGCCTGCCAGTACAGGTCGAGGTTGGCGCGCCCGGAGAGGTGCGGCAGGAAGCCCGCGCCCTCCACGAACGCCCCCACCCGGGACAGCACCGGGGCGCCGGGCCGGATGGCCTGCCCGAAGACGCGGATCTCGCCCTCGTCGGGGGTGATGAGCCCCATGAGCATGCGCAGCGTGGTCGTCTTGCCCGCGCCGTTGGGACCGAGGAGCCCGAGCACCTGGCCCTTCTCGACGCGGAAGGACAGCTCGCGCACGGCATACCGGTCGACGGACTTCGCGTACTTCTTGGAGAGCCCGGTGATCTGGAGCGGTACGTCGGTCAGTTCGGGGTCCGGGGCGGGCGTCGCGGTCCGCCGCCGGGCGGTGATCAGGAGTGCGGCCGCGATGACGAGCGCGGCGGCCGGGAGGCCCCAGGTCCACCACGGGAGGGCGGCGGCTGCGGTCTTCACGGCGGGGGCGGTGGGGACGGTCAGCGGTCCGTCGAGGGTCACGTCGTACGTGGCGGGCTCGGCCGGGGACGCGTAGCCGAGGTCGGTCGCGGAGAACACGAGGCGCATCCGGTGTCCGGCGTCGAACTCGTGGTCCACGGCGGGCAGGGCCAGCTCGATGGGCTTGCCCTGCTGGTCGGGGGTGATCCGGTAGGGGGCGACGAGCTGGTGGGGCAGGACCTGCTGCCTGCCGTCCGGCGACACGTCGTACACCTTGCCGAAGAGCACCGCGTCCCGGTCGCCGTCGGCCGTCACGTTCACCGTGACGGTGGGCGTGCCGGTGACGCGTACGGAGGTGTCCAGCGGCTTGGACTCGAACCGGCCGAACTGTCCGGGGAAGTCCAGCGAGAGGCCGACGCCGAGGGAGGAGAGCTGGGCGAGTCCGCCGCCGACGCCGGGCACGGCGGAGATGGCGGGCGGGGCGGATCCGGCCGGGTTGCGGAAGGTCTTCGTCCCGCCGCCGAGCGCGATGTCCCGGCCGCCGCTGCGCAGCCCCGGGTAGGTGTCGCCGCTCGCCCCGCGCAGCAGGGCGGCACCGTCGGTGGAGTCGACGCCTCCGGTGCGGGTGACGCGGAAGGCGGGCCCGGTGGCGGTGCCGGTGTCCTTCTTGAGATACCGGTCGAACCAGTCCCCGACGCGCCCCTGCACCCGGCTCGTCTCGCTGTCGCCCCCGTCGTGGCCGCCGGAGATCCAGTCGACGGAGACGGGTGCGCCGTTGGCGCTGATGGCCTTCTGCATGGCGTCGGCCTGGCCGAGCGGGAAGAGGGAGTCGGACTGCCCCTGGAGCAGGAGCGAGGGGACCTTGATGCGGTCGGCGACGGCGGACGGCGAACGCTCGGTGAGCAGCTTCACGGCCTCGGCGTCGGGCTTGCCGCTGACGGCGACGCGTTCGTACATCTCGCAGAGCTGCTTCTCGAACCGCTCGCAGCCGCCGCCGGTGGTGATGAAGATCCCGGCCCAGAGCTTCTTGAAGACCCCGTCGGGGAAGAGGGCGTCGGCGAGGTTCCAGTAGGTGATGACGGGCGCGATGGCGTCGACGCGCTCGTCGTGCCCGGCCGCGAGCAGGGACACGGCCCCGCCGTAGGAGGCCCCGGTGAGACCGACCCGGGGGTCGCCCTTCGCGTCGAGCTCCACCTCGGGCCGGGCCGCGAGCCAGTCGATGAGCCGAGAGACGTCCTTGACCTCGTGGTCGGGGTCGTTGAGGGAGATCTTCCCGCCGGACTTCCCGAAGCCGCGCGCCGACCAGGTCAGCACGGCGTATCCGTCGGCGGCCAGCTCCTCGGCCTGGGCCCGGACGTCGTTCTTGCTGCCGCCGAACCCGTGCCCGATGAGCACGGCGGGCCGCTTACCGGAACCCTTGGCATGGAAGTACGAGGTGTCGATCGGCACCCCGTCCATGCGCAGGATCCGGTCCTCGCGCTGCACGGCGGGCGAGCCGTCGTCGGCGACGGCGGACCAGGTGCCGCCGCCCACGAGCACGGCGAGCGCGGCGCCGACCGCGGCCCATCGGCCAGGGGTACGCGGCAGCAGGCGCCGCCATCGAGCAGTAGGGGTCTCCATCCCTCGACCCTAAACGGAGGACGCAAGCCGGTTGCGTGCCGCCAGGGTGAAGTGCGCGGCCTCCCTGAGAGGTACGGTGCGCCTCGCCCGTACTCCGGACGCGGTACGGAATCTCTGCCCCGGGAGGCCCTTGTGGACATTCGCCCCGCTTCGACCGTCGCGGAGCTCCTGGCCGCCGGCCATCTCTTCGACGCCCCGCCCCGCGAGGAGTGGGCGGCCCGCTTCCTCGCCGCGGACGGTCATGTGCTGCTGATCGCGTACGTCGACGGCGTCCCGGCGGGCTTCGTCTCGGGCATCGAGATGCTGCACCCGGACAAGGGCACGGAGATGTGCCTGTACGAACTCGCCGTCGACGACCCGTTCCGCCGCCGGGGCATCGGCGGGGCCCTGACCCGGGCGCTGGTGGACCTCGCCCGGGAGCGGGGCTGCTACGACGTGTGGGTCGGCGTGGAGCCGGACAACGAGGCGGCGCTCGCCACGTACCGGTCGGCGGGGGCGGGTGACGACGGGCGGTTCGCGATGCTGGTGTGGGAGTTCGGGGACGTCGCGGACGGGAGTCAACCCTGACGTTCGTCGGGGGCTGCTCCTGTCGTTCGGCCCCCGCGCCGGGCCGTCGTCCCTCCGTACGTTCGCCGCATGGCACAGCACACACGACAACACCACTGGCCCGCGCGGCTGTTCGGATCCTTCGCGCTGACGGCGACGGCGGCGGCGGTCATCACGATGCTCTCCCCGGGAGGGCTGGGGCGGCCCGGCCCGGCCGAGGTCACGGACGGGGCGTCCGTGTCCGCGTACCGCCGGCTGACGGAGGCGGTCGGTGATGCCCCGGGGTGGCTCGGGCACCTGCTGGAGCTGTCGTCGGAGGCCACGCTGATCGTCCTCGGTCTGCTGCTGCTCGGGGTCTGCTGGACCGCCCTGCGCCGGCGGGATCCGGACGCGGTGGCGGGGGCCGTGCTCATCGGGGCGGGGACCGTCGTGGCGTACGCCGTCAGCGAGGCGCTGAAGCTCGTCGTCGACGAGGAGCGGCCGTGCCGGGCGCTGGACGGCGCCGAGGCGGTCGCCGCGTGCCCGGAACCGGGCGACTGGTCGTTCCCGAGCAACCACGCCACCCTGGCCGCCGCCCTCGCGGTGGGGCTGGCCGTGCGGCGGCCCCGACTGGCCGCGGTGACGCTGCCGTTGGCGGTGGCGGCGGCGCTGCTGCGGGTCCTGGTGGGGGTCCACTATCCGCACGACGTGATCGCGGGCGCTCTGCTCGGCGGCGCGGTGGTCGCCTCGGTGCTCCTGGTGCTGGTGCGCCCCGCCGGTCTGCTCGTCTCAGCGGTGCTCGGACGGTGGTGGGGGCAGGATGCCGGCCTCGTGGGCGACGACGGCCGCCGCGGCCCGGTTGTCGACGCCGAGGCGGGCCAGGACGGAGCTGACGTGCGCCTTGACCGTGCCTTCGACCAGGTGCAGCCGCCGGGCGATCTGCCCGTTGGACAGTCCGCCGCCGAGGTGCGCCAGCACGTCGCGCTCCCTGGGCGTCAGCCGGGCGACCCGCTCCCGGGCGGCGCCCCGACGTTCGGCCAGGGCCCCGGCTCCGGTGGACGCGAGGTGCGCGACCACCCGGGCGGCGACCTTCGGTGAGAGGTAGGCGGCGCCGTCGGCCACGGCCCGCACCCCCGCGAGCAGTTCCTCGGGCTCGCCGGACTTGATCAGGAATCCGGCGGCCCCGACGCCCAGCGCCCGCAGGATGTAGTCGTCCTCGCCGAAGGTGGTCAGCATGACGACGCCGGTGCCGGGCAGGGTGCGCCGGATCTCGGCGGCGGCGTCGATGCCGTCGGTGCGCGGCATCCTCACGTCGAGGACGGCCACGTGCGGGCGGTGGGCCCGGACCAGTTCCACGGCCTCGTGCCCGTCGGCCGCCTCGGCGACGACCTCGATGCCCGGGTCGGTGGCGAGCACGGCGCGTACACCGGCCCGGATCATGGGCTCGTCGTCGGCGACGAGCACCCGGACGGGTCCGGCCGCCGCCGTACCGTCCCGGCTCATCGGGCGCTCACGGCGTCAGCGCGTCGCGGGAGACCAGCCTGCCGTCCCGGAAGCAGAGCCGGTACGCGTCGCCGGACCGGTCGTCGAAGCGGTCGGCCGTCATCGCGTAGAACTCGCACGTCACTCCCTGCCTCTGGCGTTCCTCCGGTGCCGCGCCCGTCGGCCGCGCCGCCGACTGCCGGTCCGGCAGCACCTTTTCGATCTCCGACCGATCCTGCCCCACTCGCAGCCGGGCGTAGTCGCCCGGGTCGAGGACGGACCGGGAAGCGGCCACCGTCTCCCACGTCCCCACCACGGCGAGCAGGACCGCGCCCGCCGCCAGCGGCACCGTCAGCGCGGTGAGCAGGGTGCGGCGGACGCGTCGCCGGGCCCGCCGGTAGGCCGGGGGCGCGGGGCTCTCCCGGGGGCCGGCGGGTCGGGGCGGTATCCGCGCGGGGGCCTGGTGGGGCAGCCGGGCGGCGACGGTGAAGCCGTCGCCGTGGGGCCCGTGGTCGAGGGAGCCGCCGACGAGTCGGACGCGTTCGTCCAGCCCGATGAGCCCGCGTCCGCCGTTGCCGGAGGGCGGGATGGACGGTTGCCGGGCCGGTGCGCCGGAGGGCGGCGCGGATGGCGGGCCGGGGAGGTGCGCGGCCGGCTGCCCCGACCGTACGCCGGCCGCGGCAGCGGGGGCTCCGTTGCGGACCGCCACCCGGGTCTCCGTCGCCGTGTGCGAGAGTTCGACGCTCACGGACGCGCCGGGCGCGTGCTTGGCCGCGTTGGTCAGGGCTTCCTGCACGACCCGGTGCGCGGCACGCCCGACGGTGGGCGGCAGCCCCGACGCGTCGCCGTCCACGGCGAGTCCGACCGGAAGCCCGGAGGCGGCCGCGTCGGCGACGAGCCGGGCGATGTCGGAGTCCCCCGGCGCCCGGGGCGGGCTCTCGCTCTCCTCGCGGAGGACGCCGACGACCTCGCCGAGGCGTTCCACCGCCGCCGCCGCCCTGCCCCGGATGTCCTGGGCGGCCCGCCGGTGCCGCTCGTCCAGTCCGGGCGCCAGTTTCAGGGCCCCGGCCGACAGGGCGATCAGGCTGAGGTCGTGGCCCAGCACGTCGTGCATGTCCTGCGCGATCCGGGCCCGCTCCAGCAGCCTCGCCTGCTCGGCGACCAACTGCCGCTCCCGTTCCATCTGTTCGGCCCGCTCCCAGCCGGCCCGGACCAGCTCCCGGTACTGGCGGGAGAAGCGCCCCACAAACCAGGGCACCAGCACGGCGAGGACGACGACGGCGACGAACTGCGTCGCGAGCGCGAGCAGGGACGGCACGACGGTCACCGCCACCGCCCCGGCCACCAGGGCCCCGGCCAGGAACAGGACGACGGTCCTGCCGCGTCCGGGCCCCCGCCCGGCGGCGAACGCGGCGACCGCGGCCGGCAGGCCCCACCACCACCCCACCAGGCTCAGCGCGCCGAACGCGGCCGTGGCGGGCACCAGCAGACCTCCCGGGTCCGCCCACCGGAGGCCGGGCCGCGCGCGGACCGTCCGTTTCACGAGGGAGAAGCTGTTCACGAGGGAGAGGTTACGGAGACCGGGGAGCCGTGCGGCACTGCCGAAAGTCACATGGCCGGCGCCGGGGAACCCTCCCGCACCGGCCGGGGCGCCGCGAGGTCGAGCGGCGTCTCCGCGGGCAGCAGGGCGGCGGCCCGCTCCCGCTCCCCCGCCCGGACCGCCGCGTGCACCTCGCGGGCGAGCGGGGTGACATCGCGTACGGAGACGGTCCACTCGTCCGCGTACCGCCGGGACGCCTCGCCGCTCAGCCCTAGCTGGAGGGAGCGGTACGGGAGCGGGTTCAGGTCGAGGTCGCGTTCGGGGTCCCACTGCACCCGGGCGGGGGCGGTGCGCAGGCTGCGCCGCCAGGAGGCCTGGTCCGGGTGGACACCCCGTACGTAATGGGAGAGTTCGGCGTGGGCGAGGGCCCATTCCAGGCCGCTCCGGGAGATCTCGACGGCGAGGACGACCTCCTGCCCCTCCTTGGTGCCCCAGCCGCAGCGGTACATCATCCACAGGAAGCTGGGCTTGATCCAGGTCATCCGGTCCCGCTTCCACTCGGCGGGGAACCGTCCGTCGCGGGCGGTGGGGAGGCCGATGGCCGGCCGGTACGCCTGGTAGACGGTGACCGTCGTGGCGGTCTGGAGCGCGCGGATCTGGTGGCGGGGCGGGACGGGCGGGGTGTTCATGTGCCCCAGGATGCTGGACACGGCAGCGCCCGGGCATCCGGATTTCGCCGGAGGCCCGGGCGCTGCCGGGGGTGCGTCGGTCAGTGGTTGCGCGGGAAGCCGAGGTCGACGCCGGCCGGGGCGTCGGCCGGGTCGGGCCAGCGGGTGGTGGTGACCTTGCCGCGGGTGTAGAAGTGCACGCCGTCGTTGCCGTAGATGTGGTGGTCGCCGAAGAGCGAGTCCTTCCAGCCGCCGAAGGAGTGGTAGCCCACGGGGACCGGGATCGGCACGTTGACGCCGACCATGCCGGCCTGGATCTCCAGCTGGAAGCGGCGGGCCGCGCCGCCGTCGCGGGTGAAGATCGCGGTGCCGTTGCCGAACGGCGAGGCGTTCATGAGGGCGACGCCGTCCTCGTACGACTCCACGCGGAGCACGCACAGGACCGGGCCGAAGATCTCGTCGCGGTAGGCGTCGGAGTCGGTGGAGACCTTGTCCAGGAGGGAGAGACCGATCCAGTGCCCGTCCTCGAAGCCCTCGACCGTGTGGCCCGTGCCGTCGAGGACGACCTCCGCGCCCTGGGCGGCGGCGCCCGTGACGTACGAGGCGACCTTGTCGCGGTGGGCGGCGGTGATCAGGGGGCCCATCTCGGAGGTGGGGTCGTTGCCCGGACCGATCTTGATCTTCTCGGCGCGCTCGCGGATCTTGGCCACCAGCTCGTCGCCGATCGCACCGACCGCGACGACCGCGGAGATCGCCATGCAGCGCTCACCGGCGGAGCCGTACGCCGCCGAGACCGCCGCGTCGGCGGCCGCGTCCAGGTCGGCGTCCGGGAGGACGAGCATGTGGTTCTTCGCGCCGCCGAGCGCCTGGACGCGCTTGCCGCTCGCGGAGGCGGTGGCGTGGATGTAGCGGGCGATGGGGGTGGAGCCGACGAAGGAGACCGCCGCCACGTCGGGGTGATTGAGCAGGCCGTCCACCGCGATCTTGTCACCGTGCAGGACGTTGAGGACGCCGTCCGGAAGGCCCGCCTCGGACGCCAGCTCGGCCAGCAGGTTGGCGGCCGACGGGTCCTTCTCGCTCGGCTTCAGCACGAACGTGTTGCCGCAGGCGATGGCGAGCGGGAACATCCACATCGGCACCATGGCCGGGAAGTTGAACGGGGTGATGCCCGCGACCACGCCCAGCGACTGGCGGATCGAGGAGACGTCGACCCGGTTGGAGACCTGGGTGGACAGCTCGCCCTTGAGCTGGGTGGTGATCCCGCACGCCAGCTCGACGATCTCCAGACCCCGGGCGACCTCGCCCAGCGCGTCCGAGTGCACCTTGCCGTGCTCGGCGGTGATCAGCGCGGCGATGTCGTCGCGGTGGGCGTCGAGCAGCGCGCGGTAGCGGAAGAGGACCGCGGTGCGCTGGGCGAGCGAGGAGGTGCCCCAGGTGGCGTACGCGGCCTTCGCCGCCGCCACGGCCGCGTCGACCTCCTCCACGGAGGCCAGCGCCACCTGCGTGGTGACCGCACCGGTGGCCGGGTCGGTGACGGGACCGTACTGGCCCGACGTGCCCTCCACTGTCTTGCCGCCGATCCAGTGGTTGACGGTCTTCGTCATGACGTACTCCTTCAGGCTTCGGGCAGGCGCGGGGGCTGGTCTCACAGGTGGCGGCGTCGGGCGGCGACCTGGCGGTCGTACTCCTCCCGGGCCTTCACCGCCGCCGGTCGGCTCGCGGTTTCGGCTACCGGAACATCCCACCACGCCTGCGCCGGAGGGGGCCCGACACTGTGTCGGGCGTTTCGGTCTCGACGTAGACACAAGTGGGGCCCTCCGCGTCGCGGGCCTCGGAGAGGGCTTTGCGCAGGTCGTCGACGGTGGCGGCGCGCAGGACCCGCAGGCCGAGGGAGGCCGCGTTGGCGGCCAGGTCGACGGGGAGCGGCGGGCCGGTGAAGCCGCCGTCGGCGTCGCGGTGGCGGTAGGCGGTGCCGAAGCGTTCGGCGCCGACCGACTCGGAGAGGCCGCCGATGGAGGCGTAGCCGTGGTTCTGGAGGATCAGCAGTTTCAGCGGCAGGTTCTCCTGGACGGCGGTGACGATCTCGGTGGGGTTCATCAGATACGTGCCGTCGCCGACCAGGGCCCAGACGGGGCGGGGCCGCGGTTCGGTTCCGGCGGCGAGCAGGACGCCGACGGCCGCCGGGATCTCGTAGCCCATGCAGGAGTAGCCGTACTCCACGTGGTACTGGTCGCGGGAGCGGGTCCGCCAGAGTTTGTGCAGGTCGCCGGGGAGGGAGCCGGCGGCGTTGATGAGGATGTCCTCCTCGGTGACCAGGTCGTCCAGAAGGCCGAGGACCTGGGTCTGGGTGGGGCGCGCGGTGGGGTCGGGGGTGGCGAAGGATGCCTCGACCCGTTCCTCCCACGCCTCCTTCGCGCCGGTGCACTCCGTCTCGTACGCCGGATCGACCCGGTATCCGCGTCCGGCGAGGGCCGCCGTGAGCGCCTCAACGCCCGCGCGGGCGTCGGCGACCAGGGGGAGGGCGGCCAGCTTGTGGGCGTCGAAGGCGGTGATGTTCAGATGGAGGAAGCGGACGGCCGGGTTCGAGAAGAGGGTGCCGGACGCGGTGGTGAAGTCGGAGAAGCGGGTGCCGACGCCGATCACCAGGTCGGCGGTGCGGGCCAGCTCGTTCGCGGTGGCGGTGCCGGTGTGGCCGATGCCGCCGACGTCGGCCGGGTGGTCGTGGCGGAGCGCGCCCTTGCCCGCCTGGGTGGAGGCGACCGGGATGCGGGTCGCGGCGGTGAACGCGGCGAGCGTCTCCTCGGCGGCGCTGTGCCGGACCCCGCCGCCCGCGACGATGAGGGGGCGGCGGGCGGAGCGGACCGCCCGGACCGCCGTCTCCAGCTCGTACGTGTCGGGCGCGGGCCTGCGGACGTGCCAGTCGCGCTCGGCGAAGAACTCCTCCGGCCAGTCGTACGCCTCCGCCTGCACGTCCTGCGGCAGCGCGAGCGTGACGGCCCCGGTCTCGGCGGGGTCGGCGAGAACCCGCATCGCCTGGAGGGCGGCCGGAATCAGCGCCTCCGGCCGGGTGATCCGGTCGAAGTAGCGCGAGACCGGCCGCAGGCAGTCGTTGACCGACACATCACCGGCGTACGGCACTTCGAGCTGTTGCAGTACGGGGTCGGCGGGCCGGGTCGCGAAGGTGTCGCCGGGCAGGAGCAGAACGGGCAGCCGGTTGATCGTGGCGAGGGCGGCTCCGGTGACGAGGTTGGTGGCCCCCGGCCCGATGGACGTGGTCACCGCGTGCGCGGAGAGCCGGCCCGACTGGCGGGCGTACCCCACGGCCGCGTGCACCATGGCCTGTTCGTTGCGTCCCTGGAGATACGGCATGCGGTGCGCGGTGCCGTTCCCTCCGTGGCCCGCCTCCACGAGCGCCTGGCCGATGCCCGCGACATTGCCGTGGCCGAAGATGCCCCAGGTGGCGCTGATCAGCCGCTGCCTGCGGCCGTCGCGCTCGGTGTACTGCCGGGCCAGGAAGGCGACCAGGGCCTGAGCCGTGGTCAGACGGCGCGTGGGGGCCGGGCCCTTGGGGCTCTTCGGGCTCGCGGGGCTCACGGAACGTGCGGGGCTCGCGGGACTCGCGGGACTCGCGGGACTCGTCGGGCTCAAGGCGTTACCTCCGGGCCGGGCGACGGATGCGCCGTGTAGAGCGGGAGTCTGGCGTCGATCGGCTCGCCTGGCCAGGTGTCGCGGATCCACCGGTGGTCGGGATGGTCGCGGATCAGCCAGGCGCGCTCCTCCCCGGCCCGGCCATCACGTTGAGGTAGTACAGCGTCCGGCCGGGCGAGGCGATGGACGGGCCGTGCCAGCCGTCGGGGATGAGGACCACGTCGCCGCCGCGGACTTCCGCGAGGACGTCCGTACCGCCGTCGCGCGACGGGGAGACCCGGTGGTAGCCGAGCCCGCCGTCCTGCACCTCGAAGTAGTAGATCTCCTCCAGTTCGCACTCCTCGCCCGGTACGTGCTCGTCGTGTTTGTGGGGCGGGTAGGAGGACCAGTTGCCGCCGGGGGTGAGGACCTCGACGGCGATCAGCCGGTCGCAGTCGAAGGTGTCGGCGGCGGCGAAGTTGTTCACCTGGCGGGAACAGGTCCCGGAACCGCGCAGCTCGACGGGTACCTCCGGCGCGGGGCCGTAGCGAGCGGGGAGTCGTCGCTCGCACTTCGCTCCTGCCAGGGCGAAGCGGCCTCCTGCGCCGGAGGAGATCTCTGCGCGGGCGTCGCGCGGTAGGTAGGCGAAGTCGGAGACCCCGCTGAACACACTCTCCCTGCCCCGCAGTTCAAAGGTCTCACCTGCGATACGCACCGTACAGCCACCGGCCAACGGCAGGACGACCCATTCGCTGCCTCCAGTGACGAGCGGGTGAACACCGCCCGGCTCCAGCTCCAGCACCCGCAGGGCGGAGCGGTCCCAGCCGGCGCCCTCGGGGTCGATGTCGACGGCGTACGCCCCGCGCGCGGCGCTGCCGGACGGCAGGTGGAACCGGCGCGGTTCCTGGCCCTGGTTCTGGTCCCGGTGCTGTCCCTGGCCCTGGTGCTGTCCCTGGTCGGGGTGATCCGTCGTCATGGCCCTTCCCTACCCGGCCGGAGCAGCGATACGGCGGTGTCGACGGCGAGCGTCACGTCCCCGTCGGCCGGGTAGAGCAGCGAGCGTCCCACGACCAGCCCCCGCACCGTGGGCAGCCGCAGCGCGTCGCGCCACTTCCCGTACGCGGCGTCCTGGTCACCGCCGACCTCGCCGCCGAGCAGGACGGCGGGCAGCGTGGACGCCTCCATCGCCCGGCCCATCGCGTCGGGGTCGTCGGTGACGGGCACCTTCAGCCAGGTGTACGCGGACGTCCCGGCGAGGCCCGACGCGATGGCGATGGAGGTCGCCACGGCTGCGGCGCCGAGGTCGTTGCGGAGGCGGCCGTCGACGCGGCGGCAGAGGAACGGTTCGACGAAGACGGGCAGCCGGTGGGCGGCCATCGCGTCGATGGTCCGGGCGGCGGTGTGCAGGGTGTCCAGCGAACCGGGATCGTCGTGGTCGATGCGCAGGAGCAGCTTTCCCGCGTCGAACCCCTGCCGGACCAGGTCGTCGGGGCGGTAGCCGGTGAACCGGTCGTCGAGCTCGAAGGCCGCGCCCGCGAGACCGCCGCGGTTCATCGAACCCATGACGACCTTGTCCTCCAGGGCACCGAGCAGGAGGAGGTCGTCCAGGACGTCGGCCGATGCGAGCACCCCGTCGACCCCGGGCCGGGAGAGGGCCAGGCAGAGCCGCTCCAGCAGCTCGAAGCGGTTGGCCATGGCGAGGGACCGGTCCCCCACGGCGAGCGCGCCGCGCGCGGGGTGGTCGGCCGCGATGATCATCAACCGGTCACCGGGGTGCCGGATCAGCCGCCGCCGCTTCCGACGCGCGGCGGCCTCGGCAACGGCTTCGGGCCGCTCGGCGCGCAGCCGGACGAGCGCGGAGAGGGAGGGCGCGAGCGGCGTCATGAGCCCGCTCCGGTCCGGGGGATGTGGGGGCGTCGGGGCCGCTGGGAGGGCCGGCTGGGAAGCCTGTCGCGGCGCCCGGGGCGGTCGGGGCTCCCGGACGGGCCGCGTCGTCCGAGGCGGCCGGAGTCTCCGGATCGGCCGCACCGCCGGTCTCGGCCGCATCGACCGAGGCGGTCGGAGTCACCGGATCGGCCGCACCGTCCGAGGCGGCCCGCGACGCGAGTTCCGCCGTCACCGTACCCGCCGCGAGGGCCTCCTCGACCTCCTCCGGGAACGGCATCGCGGATGAGCAGGCGAGCCGGGAGGCGACGATGGCGCCGGCCGCGTTCGCGTACCGCACGATGCGGTCCAGCGGCCATCCGGCGAGCAGCCCGTGGCAGAGCGCGCCCCCGAACGCGTCCCCGGCGCCGAGGCCGTTGACCACCTCGACCGGGAGCGGCGGGCAGTCGGCTGTGGTGCCGTCGCGGTGCACGGCGAGGACGCCCTTCGGTCCCTGTTTGACGACGGCGAGCTCCACCCCGGCCGCGAGCAGGGCCCGGGCCGCTGCGTACGGTTCGCGTTCGCCGGTCGCGACGGCGCACTCGTCGATGTTGCCGACGGCGACCGTGGCATGGGCCAGCGCCTCGCGGTACCGCGCGGGCGCCTCGGGGCTGTCGTCGCCCCCGTCCCAGAACATGGGCCGCCAGTCGAGGTCGAAGACGGTCGCCGTACGCCGTGGGACGCCCGCCGCGCGGTCGGCCCGCTCCGCGCTCTCGCTGCGGGCGCGGAGAGCGGCCAGCGTCGCGGACCGGCTCGGTTCGGCGCTGAGTCCGGTGCCCGTCATCCAGAAGATCCTGGCGTCGCGCACGGCGTCCAGGTCGAGGTCCGGGGCGTGGATCTCCAGATCGGGGGCCTTGGGCCGGCGGTAGAAGTACAGCGGGAAGTCGTCCGGCGGGAAGATCTCGCAGAAGGTGACCGGGGTCGGATACTCCGCGACGGCCGTCGCCCAGCGGGGGTCGACGCCGAACCGTTCCAGTTCCTGGTGGAGGTAGGCGCCGAAGGGGTCCTGCCCGGTCCGGGTGATGACGGCCGTACGCCGCCCCTGCCGGGCCGCCGCCACCGCGACGTTCGCCGGGGAGCCGCCGAGGAACTTGCCGAACGTCTCGACCCGGGCGAGCGGTACCCCGACCTCCAGCGGGTAGAGGTCCACCCCGATCCGCCCCATGGTGATCACGTCGTACGGCTCAGGCATGCCCATCCCTTCGCACCACCGGCTCGCACCGCCGGTTCGCCCCACCGGTGGCCGGCTGGTCCCAGGTCTAGCCCTCCGCCCGGAAGCCTGTCAACATTTTGTCCGGACATTCGGACGAACCCTTGACACCTTTCCGCGCGGGCCAGGAGGCTGGCCGTTATGACCCCCTCCGTCCCCTCCTCGGCCCGCATCCGTATCGGCTCGGCCCCCGACTCCTGGGGCGTGTGGTTCCCCGACGATCCGCAACAGGTGCCCTGGCAACGCTTCCTCGACGAGGTGGCTGAGGCCGGCTACGCGTGGATCGAGCTCGGCCCGTACGGCTATCTGCCCACCGATCCGGCCCGGTTGGCCGACGAGACGCGCGGCCGGGGGCTCACGGTCTCCGCCGGAACCGTCTTCACCGGATTGCACCACGGCCCGGAGGTCTGGGACCGGACGTGGGCGCATGTCGCGGACATCGCCGCGCTGACCCGGGCCATGGGCGCCGAACACCTGGTCGTCATCCCCTCCTTCTGGCGCGACGACAAGACGGGCGAGGTGCTGGAGGACCGCACGCTCACCCTCGCGCAGTGGCGCGATCTGACCGCGCAGACGGAGCGTCTCGGCCGGGAGGTCCGGGAGCGGTTCGGGCTGCGGATCGTCGTCCACCCGCACGCCGACACCCACATCGACACCGAGGAGAACGTCAACCGCTTCCTCGACGCCACCGATCCGGACCTCGTCTCGCTCTGCCTGGACACCGGGCACTACGCCTACTGCGGCGGCGACAGCGTCAAGCTCATCGAGACGTACGGGGAACGCATCGGCTATCTCCATCTCAAGCAGGTCGACCCTGAGATCCTGGCGGCGGTGGTGGCGGACGAGGTGCCGTTCGGCCCGGCGGTGGCCCGGGGCGTGATGTGCGAGCCGCCCGGCGGGGTCCCCGCGCTGGAACCGGTGCTGGACGCGGCGCGCGCCCTGGACGTGGACCTGTTCGCGATCGTGGAGCAGGACATGTACCCCTGCTCGCCGGACAAGCCGCTCCCCATCGCGCGCCGCACCCGGGAGTTCCTCCGCTCCTGCGGACGCCCCGGCTCACCCCTCTGAACCCGGGGTCCCGGGACCCGGCGCCGGGTCCCGGGCCTCCGGGACCGGGACCCGCGATCCAGCAGCGGGTCAGACCCCCGTACGTCCGTCCACACGTTCGCGGATCAGGTCGGCGTGGCCGCAGTGCCGTGCGTACTCGCCGATCATGTGCGTGTAGATCCAGCGCAGGGAGACCCGCGCGCCCATGAACGGGCTGGTGTCGTCGAGCGCTCGCGCCGCGCAGTTCTCCCGGGCCGCCGCCACTTCCCCCTCCCACCGCGCGAGCGCCTGGGCGTAGCCGGCGTCCTCGGCCGGCTCCCAGCCGCCTTCGCGGCCCTGGCTCCCGTCGCCGCCGCCGGCCGGCGGGGCGAAGAACGGCGGGGCGTCCTCCTGCGCCAGCACCCGGCGGAACCAGTTGCGCTCGACCTCGGCCAGATGCTGGAGCAGTCCGAGCAGAGTGATCGGCGAGGGCGCAACCGACGCCTCGCGCAGGCCCTCCTCCGGCAGGTCCGCGCACTTCTGGGCGAGGGTGGCGCGGTAGAAGTCGAGCCAACTCTCCAAGGTGGTGCGTTCGTCTGCGTCCAGCGGGGGCATCGGGCGTTCGGCAGTGCTCATGCGTTTCATCGTGGCACCCAGGTCTGACACCCGCCGCGCTTCATCCCTTCTGTCACAGCAGTAACCGTTTCGGGACACATATCTTCATTACGCAGGTTTTCTGTCACAGCCGGTCGACAGCCCCACCCCGCCTGCCGTCCGGGGTCGTTCAACCGAGCACAGGCTGAGTGATCGTCGGCTCGGTCAGTGCAGAGAGGTGTCACCGATGACGAACAGAACGCTCTGGTCCTACAAGGACATTGCCGCGCACATCCAGGTCCAGCCGGACACCGTCCGCTCCTATCGCAAGCACGGGCTCCTGCCTCCGCCCGACCAGGTGAAGAACGGGAAGCCGTACTGGTACGGGGACACCGTCCGCGCCTGGGTCGCCTCGCGCCCCCGCAACCGGGGGCGCTGACGCCCCGCTACCCCTGGCCGGCGGCCCTGCGGAAGAGGGCCGTCCAGAGGAACGACTCCCCGAAGAGCGGGGATTCGGGTGCCTCGTCGGTCATCCGGCGCAGTTCGATCTCCGCCAGCCCGGAGAAGACGCGGCGCAGCTCGTCGTCCGTGTAGGCGAGTCCGCCGTGCAGGCCACCCGTCAGATAGAGCTCGGCGTCCGGCAGTTCCGAGCCCATCCCGCCCGCTCCGGCGGCGAAGCAGGTGAGCGCGAAGTGGCCGCCGGGCGCGAGGCAGCGCTCCAGGAGGGCGAGATAGCTGATCCGCCGGTGGGGCGGCAGATGGTGGAAGCAGCCCGAGTCGTAGATCAGGTCGTAGGGGCCGGTGAGGGCGGCCCCCGCCGCTGTCAGGGCGAACGCGTCACCGTGGTGGAACCGGATGGAGCCGGCCCCCGCTTCCTCGGCCCGCTCCCGGGCCCAGGCCAGCGCCGCCGGGGAGAGGTCGACCGCGTCGACGTCGAAGCCGTGCGCGGCCAGGTGGAGCGCGTTGCGGCCGGGCCCACAGCCGAGTTCGAGCGCGCGCCCCGGGGCGATCCGCCCTTGGCGGAGGTGGGCGTCGAGGTTCTCGTCGGGCTTGTCCGCGAAGAACGGCACCTCCCGGGAACGGTCCGCGTAGAACGCGTCCCACCAGGACGCTCCACCGGGCGTCCACCGGTCCGCCTCCGGGGCGAACAGGCCGTCCATCAAAGCCAACACGTCATCGATCGTGGATACGTTCCGGTCCATCCGGGCCCCCTTTTCCGTTGAGGAAATTTTAGGCTGGATGAGCATGAAAGCCCAGGTCAGAGGCGCTTCACCGATGCCGCCCGCAGGCCTGTGAAGCCTCTCCGGCGGGCGGAGGGGCCGGCTCCCCGCCCGCTGCCCGTTCGGTGGCGGGCGGGCCCGTCCTGTCGCCTCAGGAGGGCATTCCCGGCTTCCCCGGGGACCCTTTCCGGACGGCTTTCCCGCGCGGGTCTCAGCGTCGAGCCGGTTCGCCGATATCCCTGCTGGTGCCCGATATCTCCTCGGCCTCCGCCGCCGGTTGCGGGTCCTTCAGGCCTCTCCGGTCGCCCGGGTCCGGCACAGCGGCGGGGGCAGCAGCCGGGGCGGCCTCCCCTTCGCTCAGGCCGAACCTGCGGTGGAAGGCCCGCAGGGGCGCGGGGGCCCACCAGGTGGAGCGGCCCATCAGCTTCATCACCGCGGGGACCAGCAGGCTGCGCACCACCATGGCGTCCATCAGGACCGCGAGGGCGATGCCGAGTCCCAGCATCTTGGTGTTGGTGACCCGTGAGGTGCCGATGGCGACCATGACGACCGCGAGGATCACGGCGGCCGCGGTGATCAGCCCGCCGGTGTGCCGGAGCCCGAAGGTGACGGAGTGCTCGTGGTCGCCGGTGCGGTCGTACTCCTCCTTGATCCGGGATATCAGGAAGACCCCGTAGTCCATGGAGAGTCCGAAGGCCACGCAGAACATCAGGACGGGCAGTGTGGTCTCGATGTCGCCCGTGCTGGTGAAGGCGAGCAGTCCGGAGAGGTTCCCGTCCTGGAAGACCCAGACCACCGCTCCGAACATCGCGGTCAGACTGAGGGCGTTGAGCACGACCGCCTGGAGCGGGATGAGCACGCTGCCGGTGAGCAGGAAGACCAGGAGCAGCGTCACGACCACGATGATCGCCAGGGCCCAGGGCAGCCGGTCGGCTATGGCGTCCTTGGAGTCGACGAGGACCGCCGCCGTGCCCGTGACCGAGATGTCGAGGGAGGAGGCGGAGGGCACGGCCCTCAGGTCCCGTACGAACTGTTGGGTCTCCTCGCCGACGGCTTCCCCTTCGGCAGCACGCTGTAGTAGGCGGCGGGGCCCTCGACGACCGGCCCTTCGACCCGCAGGACGCCGGGGAGCTGCTCGATCCGGGTCTTCAGCTCCGCGTGGTCGGCCCGGGAACCCCGCCCCTCGACCAGCACCTCCAGGCCGCCGCCGGGACTGCCGGGGAACCCGTCGCGGATATGCTCCTGGACGACCCGGGACTCCGCGGAGGCCGGTAGCTGGCGGTCGTCCGCCGTGCCGAACTTGACTCCGAGGAAGGGCAGTCCGAGGAGGAGCAGCCCGACGGTCGTGACGATGGCGAAGACGGGCGCCCGGCGCATCACCAGCGCACCCAGCCACGCCCAGCCCCGGCCGGGCGACGCGTCGGCGTCACCGACGGTACGGGCCCCGGGGCCATCGGCCGCGGCACCCGCCGGGTCCGCCCCGGCCGTCGCGGCCTTCTTCCGGCGGCGGAGGAGCCGGCGCAGGTCCAGCGCGTTGATCCGGGGGCCGAGCAGCACGAGCGCAGCGGGCAGCAGGATCAGTGCGGCAGCGGCGGCCAGGAGGACCACGGCGATCCCGGCGTAGGCGAAGGACCGCAGGAAGTACTGCGGGAAGACGAGCATGGCCGACAGGGACACCGCCACGGTCAGCGCGGAGAACAGCACCGTGCGCCCGGCGGTCCGCAGCGTCGTGCCCACCGCCGTCCGGGTGTCCGCACCGGTCGCCAGCTCCTCGCGGAAGCGGCGGACGATGAACAGGGCGTAGTCGATGGCGAGTCCGAGGCCGAGGGCCGTGGTGAGGTTCATCGCGAAGACCGAGACGTCGGTGAACTCCGTCAGTCCTCGCAGGACGGCGTTGGTGCCGAGGATGGCGACGATGCCGACGGCGAGCGGCAGCATCGCGGCGACGGCGCTGCCGAAGACCATGACCAGCAGGACGAGCGTCACCGGCAGGGCGATCAGCTCGGCCCGGAGCAGATCCTCCTGGATGATCGTCTGCATCTCGTGCTGCACGGCGACGGGCCCGCCGAGGGATACCGTCAGGGGCCCCCGCTCCCCCGCGAAGGCCGGGGCCAGCCGGTCGAGGGTCTCGCCCGCGGCCTTCTCGTCGCCCCCGATCCGGGCGGCGATGATCGCCTCCCGGCCGTCCTCGGAACGCAGGGCGGGCGAAGCGGTCTCCCAGTAGGACCCGACGCCCGATATCCCCGGCTCGGCCTTCAGCCTCTCCGCCAGGCGGGCGGCCTCGGCGGCCACGGCCGGGTCGTCGACGCCCGCGGAGCCGCTGTCCACCAGCAGGAGCAGATTGGGCTGCGAGGCCGGAAACTCCCGTGCCAGCACCTCCGTCGCGTACGTCGACTCGGCGTCGGGGGCCTGCCAGCCGCCGCTGCCCATCCGGTCCGCCACCCCGCTCCCGGCGAACACGGCGAGTGCGGTGATCACCAGCGCGGCCAGCAACGCGAGCCGTGGCCGGGCGGTGACGAACCGGGTCCAGCCGCCGACCGGGGGCGGCGCGGAACGGTTGACTTCGGGCATGGTGCGGTGTCCCCTTCACCGAGACCCGGGCAGCGCAGGGCAGCATGGGTCGGTCGTTGCCATTTATCGTGGCAAACACGAGTAGTCGCTCGCGTTTCTCTAGAATGCGAGCGACCACTCGCGTTTGTCAATCGCGTCATGAGAGCTGGGGATTGACCGTGCCGGAGGCCAAAGCCAACAAGACCGCCGCCGAGGCCGCCGTCGAAGCCGCCATCGGGGCCGCCGGGGACACCGCCGGCGAGGCGCCGGGCTCCGCCCGCCCCCGCCGACGCCGCCAGGCCCGCGGCGAGGCCCGGATCGCCCAGCTGCTCCGGGCCGCCGCCGACGTCTTCTGCACCAGCGGCTACACCGCGTCCAGCACCAACGCGATCGCCCGCGAGGCCGGGGTCTCACCGGGCACGCTCTACCAGTTCTTCCCGAACAAGGAGGCCATCGCCGTCGAGCTCGGGGACCGGCTCCTGGGCCGCTGGCGGGACACCTACGGCGCCGCCTTCGACCAGAGTCACACGGAGCTGCCGCTCGACCGCCTGCTGGACGCCGTGCTCGACCCGCTGATCGCCTTCAACTGTGAGAATCCGGCGTTCTTCGTCCTGATGCACGGCTCGGAGATCCCGGGACAGATCACCGAGGCGCACGACACGCTGCACGCCACGATGCTGACGCGGGTGGAATCGGTGCTCGCCGACTACCTCCCGGACGTGCCCGCCCCCCAGATCCACCGCATCGCCGAGATGGCCTTCATGGTCTTCAAGGCCGGGCTGGACCTGATCATGGCCGCCGAGGGCGAGGAGCGCGCGGCCTACATCCAGGAGCTGAAGACGGTGATGTTCCGCTACCTGGATCCCCTGGTCGGCGACGACGCGTCGTGCCCGGCCCCGACGGAGCACATCAATACCCCCTAGGGGTATAGTATGGGTGAGGCGGGGACGCCACGGGGGCCTCTGTGGTCCCCCGTGCCCCGCCGTGCCGCCCGAAACGTGTTCGCGAAGAGGAGAACGTCATGACCGCCGAGACCGACACCACGCCGTCCACCGGTTCCTGCTGCTCGCCCACCGGCTCCTGCCACGACGGCGCGGCCGACGTGCAGATCGGGCAGTCCGACTCGGTCACCACCGTGTACCAGGTCACGGGCATGACCTGCGGCCACTGCGAGGGGGCCGTGTCGGAGGAGATCTCCGGGATCGCGGGCGTCACCTCGGTCGCCGCCGTCGCCTCCACCGGCCTGGTCACCGTGACGTCCAAGGCCCCGCTGGCCGAGGAGGCCGTCCGTGCCGCCGTGGACGAGGCCGGTTACGAGCTTCTCGGCCCGGCCGCCTGAGCGCCGGCCCTCCGCCGCACCACCCGTCCGCCGTCGGGCCGGCCGCACCAGTCGATACTGGTGGGGTACGGCCCGATCTGCGTTTTCCAGGAGTTCCGGACATGGCCAGCACAGCAGCAGCCCACTTCCCGGCCGCCGACGCCTCCGAGGCCGAGCTCATGATCGGCGGGATGACCTGCGCCTCGTGCGCCGCCCGCGTCGAGAAGAAGCTCAACCGGATGGAGGGCGTCACCGCCACGGTGAACTACGCGACCGAGAAGGCCCGCGTCACCTTCGGGGAAGGGCTGAAGCTGGGGGATCTCGTCGCCACGGTCGAGAAGACCGGCTACACGGCCCACCCCGTCGCCCAGCCGCCCGTTCCGGCCCCCGCACCCTCCCCTGAGGGCACCCGGGAGGCCCCGGGGCCGGCGGTGGAGTTCACCCCGGAGCCCGCCTCGGAGCCCACGCCGGAATCCGCCCCGGCATCCGCGCCGGAGGTCACGCGGGAATCCGCTTCGGAGCCCTCCCCGACTCCGTCGCCCGGGACGCCGAAGCGGAGCAGGACGCCTCCCTCGCCGCGCTCCGTCAGCGCCTCGTCGTCTCCGCCGTGCTCGCCACTCCCGTGGTCCTGCTCGCCATGATCCCGGCGCTCCAGTTCGACTCCTGGCAGTGGCTGAGCCTCACGCTCGCCGCACCCGTCGTCGTCTGGGGCGGCCTGCCCTTCCACCGGGCCGCCTGGACGAACGCGAAGCACGGCGCGGCGACGATGGACACGCTGGTCTCGCTCGGCACACTCGCCGCGTTCGGCTGGTCGCTGTGGGCCCTGTTCCTCGGCGACGCGGGCATGCCCGGTATGCGCCACGGCTTCGACCTCACCGTCTCGCGCGCCGACGCCACCTCGACGATCTACCTGGAGGTCGCGGCCGGAGTCATCACGTTCATCCTGCTGGGCCGCTGTCTGGAAGCCCGTGCGAAGCGGAAGTCAGGCGCGGCGCTGCGGGCGCTGCTGCACCTGGGTGCGAAGGACGTCGCCGTACTGAGGGGAGGCAGGGAGGTACGCGTCCCGGCGGGCACGCTCGTCGTCGGCGACCGCTTCGTCGTGCGTCCGGGGGAGAAGATCGCGACGGACGGGACGGTGGTCGAGGGCTCCTCCGCCGTGGACGCCTCGATGCTCACCGGTGAGTCCGTACCCGTGGAAGTCACCATCGGCGACACCGTCACCGGCGCCACCCTCAACGCCGGCGGACGCCTCGTCGTCGAAGCCACCCGCGTCGGCAACGACACCCAACTCGCCCGCATGGCCAAACTCGTCGAGGACGCCCAGAACGGCAAAGCCTCCGCACAACGCCTCGCCGACCGCATCTCCGCCGTCTTCGTCCCCATCGTCATCGCCCTCGCCCTCGCCACCCTCGGCTACTGGCTCGGCAACGGCGCCGGACTCACCGCCGCCTTCACCGCCGCCGTCGCCGTCCTCATCATCGCCTGCCCCTGCGCCCTCGGCCTCGCCACCCCCACCGCCCTCATGGTCGGCACCGGACGCGGCGCCCAACTCGGCATCCTCATCAAGGGCCCCGAAGTCCTGGAAACCACCCGCCGCGTCGACACCATCGTCCTCGACAAGACCGGCACCGTCACCACCGGCCGCATGACCCTCCAGACCACCCACACCACCGACACCACCACCGAAACCGAAGCCCTCCGGATCGCCGGAGCCCTGGAGAACGCCTCCGAACACCCCATCGCCCAGGCCATCGCCACCGCCGCGACCGACACCACCGGCCCCCTCCCCACCCCCGAGGACTTCGCCAACATCCCCGGCCTCGGCGTCCAGGGCATCGTCGACGGCCACGCCGTCCTCGTCGGGCGCGAACAGCTCCTCGCCGACGCCGGGATCTCGCTCCCTCCCGCGTTGGCACGGGCCCTGGAGGAGGACGAGGCCAACGGGCGTACGGCGGTCGTCGTGGCCTGGGACGGGAAGGCACGGGGCGTGTTCGGGGTGGCGGACGCCGTCAAGGAGAGCAGTGCGGCCGCCGTGGCCGAGCTGCGCGCCCTGGGGCTGGAGCCCATCCTGCTGACCGGCGACAACCGTGCGGTGGCGGAGGCCGTCGCGCGCGAGGTGGGCATCGACACGGTCCATGCGGAGGTGCTCCCCGAGGACAAGGTGGAGGTCATCAAGCGCCTTCAGAACGAGGGGCGGGTCGTCGCCATGGTCGGCGACGGGGTCAACGACGCGGCCGCGCTGGCCACGGCATCCCTGGGGCTGGCGATGGGCACTGGGACGGATGCGGCGATCGAGGCGAGCGACCTCACACTGGTTCGTGGAGATCTCAAGGTGACAGCTGACGCAATCCGCCTTTCCAGGCGTACTCTGGCCACCATCAGGGGCAACCTCTTCTGGGCCTTCGGGTACAACGTCGCGGCCTTGCCCCTGGCTGCAAGTGGCCTGCTCAACCCTATGATCGCGGGAGCCGCCATGGCGTTTTCGTCCGTGTTCGTCGTCACGAACAGCCTCCGGTTGCGTGCCTTCACGTAACTTCCACAAAGAGATTTAGATCACACCGGTTTCAGGGTAACCATCCGGTGGGTTCGCGAGTCTTAGAGTGCGATTGCCAAGGATGTCTTGGGGGACGTCCGACGGAGTGTCTTGGGGGACGCTCCTGATGGCATGCGTTGGCCGGGGCACGTGCACCGGGGAGCTTTGAGCGGCCCTCCCGTGCGTACGTACCCCGGCAGATCGCGGCACAACAGAACAACGGGAGCTTCGGCTCCCAGCAGACGCCCGGCCGGATCCCGTGGGGGAATCCGCTCCGGGATATGGGAAGCGCCCCGACCGTCGACCCGTGGGGGGATCGACGGCGGGGCGCTTCTTCCCTGCCGGGACCTGCCACAAGCCGCCAGGCCCGTTCGAGGGCCCGCCACCGGCCCGCACCGGCCCCGAAACGCCGAATCGCCCCGGACACCGCGCTCTGTGCGAAGCGCGGTACGCGGGGCGAAGGCAGTCGGCCGAAGAGGCCGGGGCACTACGGGGCGGTCGTCAGGTCCGGGTCAGCGGCCCTCGACCGGGACGAAGTCGCGCAGGACCTCGCCGGTGTAGATCTGGCGCGGGCGGCCGATGCGGGAACCCGGCTCCTTGATCATCTCGTGCCACTGGGCGATCCAGCCGGGGAGCCGGCCGAGCGCGAAGAGCACGGTGAACATCTCGGTCGGGAAGCCCATGGCCCGGTAGATCAGACCGGTGTAGAAGTCCACGTTGGGGTAGAGGTTGCGCGAGACGAAGTAGTCGTCGGAGAGCGCGTGCTCCTCCAGCTTGAGCGCGATGTCGAGCAGCTCGTCGGACTTGCCGAGCGCGGACAGCACGTCGTGCGCGGCGGCCTTGATGATCTTGGCGCGCGGGTCGAAGGACTTGTACACCCGGTGGCCGAAGCCCATCAGGCGGACGCCGTCCTCCTTGTTCTTCACCTTGCGGATGAAGGAGTCGACGTCGCCGCCGTTGGCCTGGATGCCCTCCAGCATCTCCAGAACCGACTGGTTGGCGCCACCGTGCAGGGGGCCCCACAGCGCCGAGATACCGGCGGAGATCGAGGCGAACATGTTCGCCTGCGAGGAGCCGACCAGACGCACGGTGGAGGTCGAACAGTTCTGCTCGTGGTCCGCGTGCAGGATGAGCAGCTTGTCCAGCGCCGAGACGACGACCGGGTCCAGCTCGTACTCCTGGGCGGGGACCGAGAAGGTCATGCGCAGGAAGTTCTCGACGTACCCGAGGTCGTTGCGCGGGTAGACGAAGGGGTGGCCGATCGACTTCTTGTAGGCGTACGCCGCGATCGTCGGGAGCTTCGCCAGGAGGCGGATCGTCGACAGGTGGCGCTGCTGCTCGTCGAACGGGTTGTGGCTGTCCTGGTAGAACGTGGACAGCGCGCTGACGACCGAGGACAGCATGGCCATCGGGTGGGCGTCGCGCGGGAAGCCGTCGAAGAACCGCTTGACGTCCTCGTGCAGCAGCGTGTGCTGGGTGATCTCGTTCTTGAACGCCGCCAGCTCGTCGACCTTGGGGAGGTCGCCGTTGATCAGCGTGTACGCGACCTCCAGGAACGACGAGCGCTCGGCGAGCTGCTCGATCGGGTATCCGCGGTAGCGCAGAATGCCCTGCTCACCGTCGAGGTACGTGATGGCGGATTTATAGGCGGCGGTGTTGCCGTATCCGCTGTCCAGCGTCACCAGGCCGGTATTGGCCCGGAGCTTCCCGATGTCGAAGCCCTTGTCGCCGACGGTGCTGTCGATCACCGGGTAGGTGTACTCGTCATCGCCGTACCGCAGTACTACAGCGTTGTTGGTGTGCTCGCTCACGTCATCCCTCACCGACGTAGTGCCTCTTCTTCGAGGTGCCCTGACTGTCTTCCACCCTCCCCCATTCGGCTCAGGAGAGTGCACTCGGGGTCGTCCATTGGACCTACTGGCGGCACTGAGTGCCGCCAACTTACTCATCCTGCCCCCTTGACTCCGGTTCCGGAAGACCTCCGTGATGTTTCCCACCGATTTGATCGATCATTTTTGTGCAGGGGTCACGAGAAGTCTTCGCCGGAGCCGCCCCGGAGCCGGAAATCCAGTGCCGTACAGCGTCGGCCTGCGGAAACCGTGCGGACCGCCTGGCCGATCGCCTTACGGGACCCGACGAGGACGACGAGCTTCTTGGCCCTCGTCACGGCGGTGTAGAGCAGGTTGCGCTGGAGCATCATCCAGGCACTGGTGGTGACGGGGATGACGACGGCCGGGTACTCGCTGCCCTGGGAGCGGTGGATCGTCATGGCGTACGCGTGGGCCAGCTCGTCCAGCTCGTCGAAGTCGTAGCCGATCTCCTCGTCCTCGTCGGTGCGGACGGTGAGCCGCTGTTCGTCCACGTCGAGGCCGGTGACGACGCCGACGGTGCCGTTGAAGACGCCGTTCTCGCCCTTGTCGTAGTTGTTGCGGATCTGGGTGACCTTGTCGCCGACCCGGAAGACCCGGCCGCCGAACCGCTTCTCGGGGAGGCCGGGGCGGCCCGGGGTGATGGCCTGCTGGAGCAGCCCGTTCAGATGGCCCGCGCCGGCCGGGCCTCGGTGCATCGGGGCGAGGACCTGCACGTCACGGCGGGGGTCGAGGCGGAACTTGGCCGGAATGCGGCGGGCCGCGACATCGACGGCGAGCTTGCCCGCGTCCTCCGTCTCGTCCTCCACGAAGAGGAAGAAGTCGCCGAGCCCCTCGGTGAGCGGCGGCTGCCCGGCGTTGATGCGGTGCGCGTTGGTGACCACGCCGGACTGCTGGGCCTGGCGGAAGATCCGGGTGAGCCGGACGGCGGGCACCGGGCCGCCCTCCGCGAGCAGATCGCTCAGCACCTCCCCCGCGCCGACCGAGGGCAGCTGGTCCACATCGCCCACCAGGAGGAGGTGGGCACCGGGTGCCACCGCCTTCACGAGCTTGTTGGCGAGCAGCAGATCGAGCATCGACGCCTCGTCGACGACGACCAGATCGGCGTCCAGCGGGCGGTCCCGGTCGTACGCCGCGTCCCCGCCCGGCTTCAGCTCCAGCAGCCGGTGCACGGTGGAGGCCTCGGCCCCGGTCAGCTCGGAGAGGCGTTTGGCGGCGCGCCCGGTGGGTGCGGCGAGCACCACCTTGGCCTTCTTCGCCCGGGCCAGCTCGACGATCGACCGGACGGTGAACGACTTCCCGCAGCCGGGCCCGCCGGTCAGGACGGCCACCTTGCGGGTGAGCGCGAGGCGTACGGCCTGTTCCTGTTCGGGCGCGAGATCGGCCCCCGTACGCGTGGCGAGCCAGGCCAGGGCCTTGTCCCAGTCGACGTCCCCGAAGGCGGGCATCCGGTCCTCGCCGGTGTTCAGCAGCCGTCTGACCTGCCCGGCGAGGGACAGCTCGGCCCGGTGGAACGGGACGAGATAGACCGCCGTGATCGGCTCGCCGCCCTCGGGGGACGGCACCCTCTCCCGTACGACGCCCTCGGGATCGGCGGCCAGCTCGGCCAGGCACTCGATGACCAGCCCGGTGTCGACCTGGAGCAGCTTGACGCCGTCCGCGATGAGCCGTTCCTCCGGGAGATAGCAGTGCCCCTGGTCGGATGACTGGGACAGGGCGTACTGGAGCCCGGCCTTGACCCGCTCGGGGCTGTCGTGCGGGATGCCGACGGCTTGGGCGATCCGGTCGGCGGTGAGGAAGCCGATGCCCCAGACGTCGGCGGCCAGCCGGTAGGGCTGGTTCTTCACGACGGAGATCGAGGCGTCCTCGTACTTCTTGTAGATGCGGACGGCGATGGAGGTGGAGACGCCGACGCCCTGGAGGAAGACCATGACCTCCTTGATCGCCTTCTGCTCCTCCCAGGCCGCCGCGATCATCTTCGTGCGCTTGGGGCCGAGGCCGGGGACCTCGACGAGCCGCTTCGGTTCCCGCTCGATGATGTCGAGGGTGTCGACGCCGAAGTGGGTGGTGATCCGGTCGGCCATCACCGGTCCGATGCCCTTGATCAGCCCGGAGCCCAGGTAGCGCCGGATGCCCTGGATGGTGGCCGGCAGGACGGTGGTGTAGTTCTCCACGGTGAACTGCTTGCCGTACTGGGAGTGCGAGCCCCAACGCCCCTCCATCCGCAGGGACTCGCCGACCTGCGCACCGAGCAGCGCGCCGACCACGGTGAGAAGGTCGCCGGCTCCGCGCCCGGTGTCGACGCGGGCGACCGTGTACCCGTTCTCCTCGTTGGCGTAGGTGATCCGCTCCAGGACCCCTTCGAGGACGGCCGTGTTGGACATGCCCCGACGCTACCGGGTGCCGCTGACAGCGCCGTTCGCGGGCGGAGCCCTCTGCGCGGACCGCAGGAGGGTTCAGGAGGCGGGGGGCGTCGGGCCGCCGTTCGCGTACTCGTTCGCCAGCAAGCCGTCCATCGTGGTGCGCAGCCGGACGAGGAACCCCTCGAAGTGCTCGACATCCTGCGGCGTGTACACCGCCATCGCCTCTGCCATCCGCTCGGCGTAGGGGCCGAAGAAGGCCTCGGCGCGGGGCCGGATGTCAGGACTGGTGCGCAGGGTCACGACCCGGCGGTCGGCGCTCTCCCGGGTACGGGCGATGTGCCCCGCCCGTTCGAGCCGGTTGAGGAGGATGGCGGTCGCGCCGGAGGAGAGCGAGACGCGCTCGCTGAGCCGGGCCGGCGACAGGGGTGCGCCCTGGTCCTCCGCGTAGAGGATCTCGACGAGGGCGGCGGCGTCGGTGGAGTGCAGCCCGAGCCAGGTCGCGAAGCGGCGGGTGAACTCGGTGTAGTTGGCCCCGAAGGCGCGCATCCCGTCGATCAGGCGGTCGACCCGCGCCGCCTCGTCGTCGGCCGCGCCGTGCCCATCGGCGTCATGCCCGTTCGTCATCCGTGCTGCTCCGCTCTCTCATCCGCTGCCGTCCCTGACCCGTCGGCCACGCCCCCCACCTCCTGCTTTGACAACCTACCTCGCCACATTTACCTTTGCCACAAAGGTATCTTTCTTTGCGGCAAAGTCAATTGGGGAGTGCAAGCACCATGCCCGAACCCGCGGAAAAACCGGAAACCCCTCAGCCCCCTCCCTCGGCACGGCAGTGGCTGGGACTCGTCGCCGTCGCGCTCGGCGTCGCCTTGATCGTCGTCGACCTCACGATCGTGAACGTGATCCTCGCCCCGATCATCGAGGACCTGTCCATCGGCTCGTCGGAGGCCCAGTGGATCCAGGAGTCGTACGCGATCACGTTCGCGGCGCTCCTGCTGGTCACCGGCCGCCTCAGCGACCTCCACGGGGCGCGGCGGATCTTCCTGCTGGGCCTCGCCCTGTTCGGCGTGACGAGCCTGCTGGCCGCGCTGGCGCCCAGCGGGGGCCTGCTGATCCTCGCCCGGTTCGTCCAGGGCGTAGGCGGGGCCATGATGCTGCCCACCTCACTGGCCCTGCTGAACGCCACGTTCACCGGACGTGCGCGCGGCCAGGCGTTCGCCGTGTGGGGGTCGACCATCGGAGCGGCCGCGGCGGTGGGCCCGCTGCTGGGCGGATGGCTCGCCGACATGTCCTGGCGCTGGGCGTTCGGCATCAATCTCCCGCTGGTCGCCCTCATCATCGTGGGAGTGGTCCGGTACCTGGACGTGTCGCCCCGCCTTCCGGGCCGGATCGACGGCGTCGGCGCGGTGCTGTCGGCGGTGGGCCTGGGGCTCCTCTCGTTCGTCCTGATCGAGGGGCGTACGTACGGCTGGCTGATGACGACGAAACCGCTGGAGGTCGGAGGCTTCTCCTGGAGCGGCGGGCCCTCGCCCGTCCTCGTCGCCCTGTTCCTCGCCCTGCTGGCGCTGGCCGCGTTCTGGCGCCGGCAGACCGCGCTGCGCAGGACGGGCGACGAGCCGCTGATGGACGTGGGGCTGTTCTCCATCCGCTCGTTCCGCAACGGCAACTTCGTGACGCTGATGGTCGGTCTCGGCGAGTTCGGCATCATCGCGGTGCTGCCGCTCTGGTTGCAGTTCGCCCTCGGTTACAGCGCGTTCCAGGCGGGTCTCGCCCTCGTCGCCCTGGCCGTCGGCAGCTTCGCCGCCTCCGGGGCGAGCTTCCCGATGGCCGCGACGGTCTCCGCGCTCACCCAGGTCCGGATCGGTCTGGTGCTGGAGGCCGCCGGGCTGACGATGCTCGCCCTGATCGCGTCCACGGACAGCGCGTGGTGGCTCATCGCTCTCGCGCTGTTCGTCTACGGGATCGGCGTCGGCTTCGCCACGGCACAGGTCACCAACATCGTCCTCGTGGATGTCCCGGAGCGCAGCGGAGGCCAGGCGTCGGGCATCCAGAGCACGGCCCGAGAGCTGGGTTCGGCCCTGGGCATCGCCCTCTTGACCACGTTGTTCTTCAGCTCCCTGGCCTCCGGGATGACCGACCGGCTCACCCGGGACGGCCTGGCGTCGGGCGAGGCGGAGCGGCTCGGCGAGATGGTGACGGACAGCGCCGGATCGGTGATCGGAGCCCTCGCCGCGGAGCCCCGTACGGCGGGGGCGGCGGAGGCGGCACGCGAGGCGATGGCGGTCGGCGTCCAGGTATCGGGGTACTTCTGTGCGGGCCTGCTGGTCCTGGCGCTGGCGACGACGTTGTTCATGTCGCCGAAGGCGCGTAAGGGATCGGGGCGGGAAGACGCGGAATCGGGAGCGGGCGGGAAGGATCTCGGCGAGCGGACCACGGCCCGGCCGCAGACGTGACCGAAGCCCGCAGCCGCCGTCGGACGGGGCCGCACCCGGTCGTCGTGGTCCACGGTCGTGATGACGAGGACGCGCATCGGGTCGGGAACGCCGGGCTCCGCGTGGCTCCGGGTGACGTCGAGGCCGTCCGCCGGGGACTCAGCGCGTGCCCTCGTTCCTGCTCCGGCCGGCGTGGAAGCGCGCCTTCTTCTGGCGGTTGCCGCAGGTGTTCATGTCGCACCATTTGCGCGTACGGCTCTGGCTGGTGTCGAAGAAGGCGGCCCGGCAGGTCGGTGAGGCGCACAGAGCCAGCTTTCCGTCCCGTTCGCCCGAGATGACGTCGACGGCGTCGGCGGCGATCACCGCGAGGGCGTCCGCCACGGAGGAGGACGCGAGCCGCCACCTCCGCTCCCCCTGGGGCGTCAGGATCGCCGCGGCGCGCCCCTCGACGCTGCGGTCGTCGATGACCTGGACCGCGGCGGCCGGAAGGGCCTCCCCGAGTGCCGCGGCCGTCGCGGCCGCATGGATCGACTCCCGCAACTCCCGGGCGGTATCGAGCTGTTCAAGGGTGCAGGAGTCCACAGTGAGGCCGTACACCGCCAGCCAGTCGACGAGCCGCCGAGGCACGGGGATGCGCTCCACGGAGTCGCCGAAGCGCTCCGACAGGGTCCCGGTGAAGCTCGTCGCCAGCACGTTGCCGAGGCGGAAGTCAGGAAAGCCGGCGCGCATGGAACCACCTTAGCCGGTTGCGGGAGGGCCTGGAAGGCTGTTAGAACCGTCTAAGACGGTTCACCACGACGAGCCGGCCTCGATGCCCACGATCGCCAGGAGGCACCCCATGGCCCGCCCGGCCAGCGACGCACCCGTGACCGACGACGTACACGCGACCGACGACGTACACGTCCACGCCTACGAGACCCATGCCACCGACGCCGACCTCGACGATCTGCGGGCGCGGCTGGCCGCGGCGCGGCTGCCGGAGGCGGAGACCGTCCGGGGCGCGCCGTCCGGCCCCCGCCGATGGGACCAGGGCGTTCCGCTCGCCGACCTCGCCGATGTCGTGGAGTACTGGCGTACCGGATACGACTGGCGGGCGTTCGAGGAGCGGCTGAACCGCATGGGTCAGTTCCGTACGACCGTCGACGGGCTGGGCATCCACTTCCTGCACCGCCGGTCCGCGCGCACGGACGCCGTCCCGCTGCTCCTGACGCACGGCTGGCCGGGCAGCGTCGTCGAATTCCTGCATGTGATGGAGGAGTTGGCGGATCCGCAGGACGCCGGGGCGCCGGCGTTCCATGTGGTGGCCCCGTCGCTGCCGGGCTTCGGTTTCAGCGAGAAGCCGGGCACCACCGGGTGGGGTACCGAGAAGATCGCGGCCGCGTGGGTGGAGCTGATGGGGAGGCTCGGATACGGCCGGTTCCTGGCCCACGGCGGCGACTGGGGCGGCAACATCACCACCGTGCTCGGCGGCAGGTTCCCGGACCGGGTGCTCGGCGTCCACTCCACGTTCGCGGAGGCCCCGCCCGGGCTGACCGCGGACGGGCTGACGGAGACCGAGCGCGGGTGGACCGAGGAGACCCGGGACTTCTGGGGCCGCCGCGCGGCGTACGCGAAGCAGCAGGCGACACGGCCGCAGACCATCGGCTACGCGCTCGTGGATTCACCGGTCGGGCTGCTCGCCTGGATCCTCGACAAGTTCGCCGAGTGGTCGGACACCGAGGACAGCCCGTTCGAGACGATCTCCCGGGACCGGATCCTCGACAACGTCACCCTGTACTGGCTGACACGGACGGGTGCGTCGGCGGCCCGCATCTACTACGAGAGCCACAACTCGCTCGACCCCGCGCTCCGGGTCGACGTCCCGGCGGCGATCACGATGTATCCCCGCGACATCGAGAAGACTCCGCGCCCCTGGGCCCAGGAACGGTACCGGAACATCGTCCGGTGGCGGTCGCCCGACGCCGGAGGCCACTTCCCCTCGCTGGAGAGGCCCGGCTTCTTCGTCGCCGACCTCCGGGAGGGCCTCGCGGCGGTGCTGGCCGGCCGCGAGGTCGCGTGAGCCCTCGGATCACATGAGCTTGCGGCGACCGGTCTCCTTCTTGAGGCCGCCCACGTTGATCGGCTGGAGGATGACGGTGATCGCGCCGACGGTGAAGTGCTGCACCGGGCCGCCGGTGTTGCGCCCGTGGAAACTGTTCGGCAGCGCCTGCCCGTTGGTCGGGTCCGTGCCCGCCGTGTACATGTCGATGATGCCCTCGTGCCCCTGACGGGGCTTCGCGTCGTTGCCGTCCGCGGCCTGTTCCACGGTGATGCGGTCGTCGCCGTCCACCGCGACCACGGCCGCCACGTGGTAGGGCCACCCGCTCGTGTTGGCGGGCCGCTCGTAGTCGCCCTGCCACGCGGTCTCGACGATCGCGTACGCCTCGCCCGGGTCCGGCCGCTCCTCGCCGTTCGCGTGCGGGCCGCCGGGCCGGGCCGCCGCGTAGGCCCGGGCGCCCGCCACGTTCTCCTGGTCGCCCAGGCCGAACTGGGCCCCGCCCAGCGCGAAGGCGCTGGCGTCCTGCCCGAGGGCCAGCCGCTGCCGGTGCATGATCTCCTCGGCGGTGTGGGCGCAGTCCGCCAGGAAGGCCGTCTCCGGCTCGTACTCTGCGTACGTGCGGCCCCCGATGTCACCGCTCTGCCCGGTCGGCGTGCAGTACCGGGGCGGCGACGCGCCTTCCGCGACCCAGATGACGGTCGTGTCCGCGCCCGGTGTGAGCGGCATGAGGTAGAGGCCGTTCTCCGAGAGCCGTACGTTCCCCAGCTCCTCGGTGCCGCTCTCGGAGAAGCGCTGGACGGCCGTGGCGTCGGTACCGCGCGCCGCGTCCCGGGCGGTGGCGTCCGCTGCGCGCTGTACGGAGGTGGCTCGGGAGGCCTGATCGCTCCGGTCGCCCTCGGCTCTCCGCTCGGGCGTCCGCCTCATCACCCGGACCGCGTTGGCCTCGGCCTCGCGCTCGAAGCGGTCTCCGGGGTCGGAGACGCTCAGCCCGGACCCGTTGTCCGTACCGGCCACCGGGCCCTGGCGCTGCTGGATGACGTGCGTCAGCTCATGGGCGAGCGTGTGCTTGTCGCCGCCGCCGTCGCCGATGACGACATGGTTGCCGGAGGTGTAGGCGCGGGCGCCCACCTCGGCGGCGGAGGCGCGGGCGGCGGAGTCGGTGTGGAGCCGGACATCGGAGAAGTCGGAGCCGAGCCGGGATTCCATCTCCTCGCGCAGCGGCTCGTCCAGCGGTCGGCCCGGCGCGCGCAGCACGTCGTGGACGGCGGAGCGCTGCACCGGCTCCGCGCCGGGCTGCCGGTGACCGCAGTCGGGGCCGTGCCGGTGCCGGTCCCGCTGGAGCATCCGCAGGACGGCGGCGTTGCCGGTGGTGCGCTGGAGAGCGAGAAGCGTGTCGGGCGTCCGGCCGCCCGGGGCCGCCGCCTCCCCGGCCGCTCTGCGGTGCCCCTGGCGGGGCGCTGCGGCTCCTGCTCGTTCTCCTTCGGCTGGTGCGCGCGCATGGACTTCCGCTCGTAGGGCCGACGACAGGGCTGTGTTCCTCCTGCCTACCCGGTGCGGCGGTCGAGGGTAAGGGCTGTACGGGACACGGTGCGGTGGCCCGTGGGGGCAACACGTCCGCCCGGCGGGCTCCCGCCCCTCAGCCCAGACTCGCCGCGACCTCGCTGCGGAGCTGCGGCAGCTTGTCGTGCAGGACGCCCGGGCAGAGGGTGTCGCCGAAGTCCTTGTGTCCGTAGATGCGGCTGGGCGCGATGCCGTACTGCCGGCAGGTGTACGCGCAGAGCGCCACCAGGACCTCCCACTGGGCGCGCGGCGGCTGTGCCCCGTCGTGGTACGCGCCCTCGTTGGCGATGCCGATGGCCTGGTCGTTCTGGCCGGAGGTGTGGGCGCCGAGGACGAAGTCGCTGCCGCCCCGCAGGGTGCTGAGGCTGCGGTGGCGGCCCTCGGTGATCCAGCCGCCCCGGCTGATGAGGAAGTGGTAACCCGTGTCGGTCCACCCGTTCTTGTCCATGTGCAGGTCCTGGACCCAGTGGGCGTGGCGGTGGGCCTGGGCGCGGGAGACGTCGGAGGTGTTGGCGCTGACCGTGTGGTGCACGATGATCTTCGTCGGCCGCTTGCCGACCAGGCTCACTGGGGACTGCGGCGGACGGGCCTGCCACTGGGCCGTACCGTCGATGTCCGGTTCGACGACGTCGGCGTCGAGGGCGTGGGCCGTGCCCGGTAAGGCGGCTGCGGCGAGGCCGCCGGCACCGGCGAGCAGGATGTGGCGACGGGACGGCTGCGGAAGGTTCACGGCGGGCTCCTGCGGTGAAGGGGCGGGCACACGGTGGGGATGCGGCCGGGTGAGCCGCCGACGGGCTCACCCGGTCGTCACGAGAAGGATTACGCCGTGTTGTCGGCGAGGGCCTGGAGCCGCGCGAGGCTGCCGTTGAACTTGTTGCGGTCCACGTCGCCGGAGACTCCGCCGACCCGGCCGGTGGCCGTGTACTGCCAGATCGTCCAGGTGGGGAAGCCCGCGGGGACGGCCGGGCTGGCGGTGCCCCAATGGGCGATCCAGAGAGGCGACTTGGCGGCCATGCCGGTCCAGCTGCCGGTGCAGGTGTTCCACCAGGAGGCCGTCGTGTAGATGACGACGTCCCGGGTGGTGCGCGCCTTGTACGTGGCGTAGAAGTCGTTGATCCACGTCCGCATCTGGGTCGTGGAGAGGCCGTAGCACATGGCGCCGTACGGGTTGTGCTCGATGTCCAGTACACCGGGGAGGGTCTTGCCGTCCTGGGACCATCCTCCGCCGTTGCTCGCGAAGTAGCCTGCCTGCGTAGCCCCGTTGGAGACGTCGGGGCGGGCGAAGTGGTACGCGCCACGGATCAGGCCGGCGTTGTAGGAGCCGGTGTAGTTCGCGCTGAACCGGCTGTCCTTGAAGGTGGTGCCCTCGGTGGCCTTCATGTAGGCGAAGCTGATGCCCGCGGCCTTCACCGAACCCCAGTTGATCGCCCCCTGCCAGTGGGAGACGTCGATGCCCTGGACTCCGCTGGTGTCCATCGGCGTGATCCCGCCCGCCGCCGGGGCCGTGGGGCCCTGCTCGATGCGGGTGCCCACCCCCATCCACGCCTGGCCGGACCGGACCGGCTCGTCGGGTGCGGGCGGAGCCGCGGCGGCCGTGCCCGTTCCGGTCAGGATCAGTGCCACGGCGCTGCCGAGCGCGCCCACCAGCACAGCGCCTCGGGATCTCTTGAGTCGGCGGGACGGAGAACGGTACGCGAGCATGGCCACCTCCGGGCACGTTGACGAGGACGGGATGCGCACGGCATGGCATCCGAGCGGCATCTGGTCAGATGCCATGCACATGTCATGAGTAAGGCATGGGCACGGAACGGCGTAAAGGGGCCTTTTGGCCTAGACCTGTGCCGCCTTCCCCCACCTGCGAGAACACCCCGAACCGGCGAGAATTTTCATTTCTGAAGGCCGCGACCGCCGTTGACCGTGGTATTCAAATTTGACTAGAGTGCGGCGCATGACCGAGACGACGATCCCGATGCTTCCCTGCCGGACCTCCCTGATCGACTCCGTGGTCGCCTTCTACGCCGCCCTCGGCTTCGACACGACGTACCTGCAGAAGAGCCCGTACGCGTACGCCGTCGTCGAACGCGGTGCGGTCGAACTCCAGCTGTACGGGATGAAGGAGTACGACCCCGCGTCCTCCCACTCCGGGTGCTACGTCCTCACCGAGGACGTGGACGGCCTGCACGCCGCGTTCCGCACGGGGCTCAAGGCGGCCTACGGGCGCGTCCCGACCCGTGGGCTGCCGCGCATCGGCCCGCTGAAGGACATGTCGTACGGGGTGCGGCAGTTCCTGGTGACCGACCCGACCGGCAACACGATCCGGATCGGGCAGCCGATCAGCGAGGACCCGAACCACCGGCCCGCCCCGAAGGAGACGTTCGCCCGCGCCCTGCACATGGCGGACCTCTTCGCGGACTCCAAGCAGGATCTGCCGGGAGCCGCGAAGATCATCGACCGGGTGCTGGGGCTGACGGACGAGCAGCCGACTCCGGTGCAGCGGCTGCGGCTGCTCGTCCTGCGCGGGGACATCGCCCAGCGGATGGGCGAGGCGGAGCGGGCAGCGGACCTGCTGGCGGAGGCGGAGGGGTCCGACTCGGTCCCGGAGAAGGGGCGGAGGCCGCCGACGCCCTGGCCAGGCTGGCGGAGCTGCGGGGCTGATCCGCCCGGCTCAGACGGTCCGCGTCAGCTTCTTCGCCGTGCTGCAGGAGCCGGCCCGCGCATGCCGCCACAGCTGGACGGCCGTGAGGGCGAACAGGGCCGTGAACGCGAGCAAGAACACACCCGCGATCCCGACCTGCCGGCCGCCCGGATCCCGGTCGGCCTGAAGCAGGAGAACCAGCAGGGAGATGAGCATCCCGCCGAGGTAGACCGGCCGGATCCGCCGCAACTGCCGTACGGCACGGGGTGCGAGAGCTACACGCTTCGAGATGGCCATGCCCGCCGGGTACCCCCGCTCGGCCGGCCACGCGTCGGCGCACCCGTTCGTGTCGGCCGCCGGGCGTAATTCGATGGCCGGTCCCCCGGCCCCCTTGTTACGGTGCTCGCTCCTCGACCGCGGGACCGACCGCGGGTGACCTCTGGGCGCGAGCCCTGGAAAGCAGTTGATGTATGCCCCGGACAGTGACTCCGAGCCTCCCTCGTCGCATCGGTGACGCCGGGGTGACCGGGCCTGACCGTCCGCGGCCGCCGTACGCGGCCGACTGCTGACACCTCACGGCCGGCTGCCGTCGCGCGGCCGTCCGGCCCCGCTCCCCGTACGCCCCTGACGCGAGGGGTGCTCGGTACTTCCCTGCTGCTTCGTTCCTCATCTTCGGCAAGGAGTATCCGGGTGTCTCACGACAACCCCCAGCACCGCTCAGCCATGTCCTCCCTGGACACCTTCACCTGCGTCCGCTGCCAACTGACCGTCGCCGCGTACGCGCCCGACGGCAGCCGGCGCAACCACTGCCCCAGCTGTCTGCACTCGCAGCACCTCGTCGACCACGTCGAGGGCGGCCGCTCCGACTGCGAGGGCCGGATGACCCCGATCTCCATCGCGGTGCTGCGCACCGGCGACTGGATGGTCGTCCATCGCTGCACCCGGTGCGACGAGCTGACGTCGAACCCGGTCTGCGGGGACGACAACCAGCTGATCCTGATGCGGATGGCCGTACGTCCGCTGGCCCAGCCGCCCTTCCCGCTCGAAGCCTTCGGTGACCTGTGAACCGGGCGACCGAGGAGCTCCGATGACGCGGCGCAAGCCCCGTCGGGGATCGGAACGGCGTCCGCAGCGGGCCAAGGACGTGCTGCACGGACCGGCCGGGGCGCGCGGTGACGCGTTCCGGTGCGTCGGCTGCCGGCTCGACGTCCCGCTGGCGGCGCCGGGCACCGCTCACCGCAATCACTGCCCGTCCTGCCTGGTCAGCCTGCATGTGGACGGGCGGGTACCGGGTGACCGGGCGGCGGGGTGCCGTGGGCGGATGGTGCCGCTGAGCCTGTCGGTGCGGCAGGACGGGGAGTGGATGCTCATCCACCACTGCCTCGCGTGCGGGCGGCTCAGCGCCAACCGCATCGCGGGCGACGACAACGCGCTGGCCCTCGTCCGGCTGGCGCTGCGACCGCTCGCGGACGCGGCGGTCCCCGTGCGGGCGATGCTCGCGCTGTGACCCCGAGGGCCGCCCGGCAAACGCCGGGCGGCCCTCGGGCAGCCCGGTCCTTCAGGTCACCCCGGTCCTCGTCCCCCAGCTCACCCCGGGTCCTCGCCCGTCAGGCCGTCGACCGACTCGCGGATGAGGTCGGCGTGGCCGACATGGCGGGCGTACTCCTCGACCAGGTCCAGGAGGATGCGGCGGAGGTTGGGGCGTTCGCCGCCGCGCGTGACGAACGCGCCGAGCTGGTCCAGGCCGCGGCCGGTGCTCAGCGCCTCCTCGACCACGGCCCGGGAGCGGGCCGCCGACTCCCGCCAGAGCGTGCGCAGGTGCTCGGGGGTGTCCTCGGCGGCCGTGCGGTAGGCCCAGTCCGGGTCGTGGTCCCAGTCGACCGTGTTCCACGGTGCGCCGACCGGGACGCCGAGCCAGAGGCGGGCGAAGTGACTGTCCTCGACGTGCGCCAGGTGCTTGAGCAGGCCGCCCAGGGTGACGGAGGACGCGCCGACCGTGGCCCGCAGTCCGGCCGCGTCCAGGCCGGAGGTCTTCCAGGCCAGCGTGGCCCGCTGGCGTTCCAGCGCGCCGAGGACGGCCGCCGCCTCCGTACCGGCGAGGGGAGGTTCGGGCCAGTCTTCCGCTGCGCTCTCCGTCATGGCGGCAGATCCTAACGAACGGCGTGAGACCGGCTAACGGACGGGAAGTCGGCCCGGAAAGCGGAATGGGGCCCGGCCTCGCGGCCGGACCCCCTCGCTTTCCCCTCCCGTCGGGCCTTCCCGTTCCCCCCGGACCCCTCCCCGGAAGTCCCGACGCCATGTGTGACCCGGGAGGGTACCCAAAGGTTGCAGCCCTTGACCATCTCTTTACCTTTGGTCGCGTCCAGGGCTCTCAGCAGGCATGTTGTCCGTACCGCTCCGCCACTTCCGCCAGGACCTCCGCCCCGTCGCGGGCCCACAGCGCCTCGTTGAAGATCTCCACCTCGATCGGGCCGTCGAAGCCGGCGGATTCCACTGCGCGGCGGAACGCCCGGAAGTCAACGCATCCGTCGCCCAGTTGTCCCCGGCCCAGCAGGACGCCCGCCGGGAGTGGGGTGATCCAGTCGGCCAGTTGGAAGGAGTGGATACGGCCGCCCGCACCCGCGCGGGCGATCTGGGCGGGCGCCCGGTCGTCCCACCAGAGGTGGTAGGTGTCCACGACCACCCCGACCTGTTCGGCCGGGAAGCGTTCCGCGAGGTCCAGGGCCTGGGCGAGGGTGGAGACCACACAGCGGTCGGACGCGTACATCGGGTGCAGCGGCTCGATCGCCAGGCGTACGCCGCGTTCGGCGGCGTACGGGCCGAGGACCGCCAGCGCCTCGGCCACCCGCTCGCGGGCGCCGGCCAGATCGCGGCTGCCGGGCGGGAGGCCGCCGGAGACCAGGACCAGGGTGTCGGTGGACAGGGCCGCCGCCTCGTCGACCGCCGCCCGGTTGTCGTCCAGGGCACGGGCGCGCTCGGCGGGGTCGAGGGCGGTGAGGAAGCCGCCCCGGCAGAGGCTGGTGACGGTGAGCCCGGCGTCCGCGAGGAGCCGGGCCGTGCGCTCGACGCCGTACGCCCGCACCGGGGCCCGCCACAGGCCGACCTTGCCGATGCCCGCCTTGACGCAGCCCTCGGCGAGCTCCGGCAGCGACCACTGCTTGATGGTCTCCTGGTTGATGCTCAGCCGTGCCAGGTCGCCGTGGGTCATCGTGCGCCTCCGTGGACGGCGAGCAGCGCGCGCATGCGGTGTGCGGCCAGGTCGGGGTCGGGGAACAGGCCGAGGCCGTCGGCCAGTTCGTACGCCGTCGCCAGATGCGGCAGCGAGCGGGCCGACTGGAGTCCGCCGACCATCGTGAAGTGGTCCTGGTGGCCGGCCAGCCAGGCCAGGAACACCACGCCCGTCTTGTAGAAGCGGGTGGGGCGCTGGAAGAGGTGCCGGGACAGCTCGACCGTGGGGTCGAGGAGGGCCCGGAAACCGTCCACGTCCCCCGTGTCCAGCACCCGTACCGCGTGTGCCGCAAGCGGGCCCAGCGGGTCGAAGATGCCCAGCAGGGCGTGGCTGAAGCCGCGTTCGTCGCCCGCGATCAGCTCCGGGTAGTGGAAGTCGTCGCCCGTGTAGCAGCGCACCCCGCCCGGGAGGCGGCGGCGGACGTCGATCTCGCGGGCGGCGTCCAGGAGGGAGATCTTGATGCCGTCGACCTTGTCCGGGTGTTCGGCGATGACCTTGAGGAAGGTGTCCGTGGCCTCGTCGAGGTCGGTGCTTCCCCAGTAGCCCTCCAGGGCCGGATCGAACATCGGGCCCAGCCAGTGCAGGATCACCGGTTCCGAAGCCTGGCGCAGGAGATGGGCGTACGTGGCGAGGTAGTCCTCCGGCCCCCGCGCGGCGCGGGCCAGGGCGCGCGAGGCCATGAGGATCGGCTGGACGCCGTGCTCCTCGGCCAGGGCAAGCTGCTCCTCGTACGCCGCGCGGACGTCCGCGAGCGTGGCCTCGCCCGTCGTCGGCAGCTGGTCGGTGCCCACGCCGCAGGCGATCCGGCCGCCCACCGCCTTCGCCTCGGCGGCCGAGCGGCGGATCAGTTCGGCCGCGCCCGCCCAGTCCAGGCCCATCCCACGCTGCGCGGTGTCCATGGCCTCCGCGACGCCCAGGCCGTGCGCCCACAGGTGGCGGCGGAAGGCGAGCGTGGACTCCCAGTCGACGGCCGCGGGGTCGTCCGGGCCGACGTCCGCGTACGGGTCCGCGACCACGTGCGCCGCCGAGAAGACCGTACGGGAGGAGGGGGTTCCGGCACCCGGGGTCAGGGCGAGCGGGGTGGCGCGGGGGGTGTACGGGCCCTGGGGCAGGGGGACGGGAGCCGTCACAGCGTCAGCTCCGGGATGTCGCAGCGGCGGCCCTCGGCGGACGACTTCAGCCCCAGCTCGGCCAGTTGGACGCCCCTGGCCCCGGCCAGCAGGTCCCAGGTGTAGGGCGCGTCCTGGACGACATGGCGCAGGAACAGCTCCCACTGTGCCTTGAAGCCGTTGTCGAACTCCTGGTTGTCCGGGATCTCCTGCCACTGGTCGCGGAACGACTCGGTGACCGGGAGGTCCGGATTCCAGACCGGCTTCGGGGTCGACGAGCGGTGCTGGACACGGCAGTTGCGCAGGCCCGCGACGGCCGAGCCGTGCGTCCCGTCGACCTGGAACTCGACCAGTTCGTCGCGGTTGACCCGGACCGTCCAGGAGGAGTTGATCTGCGCGACGGCCCCGCCCGCCAGCTCGAAGATGCCGTAGGCGGCGTCGTCGGCGGTCGCCTCGTACGGCTTGCCCTGCTCGTCCCAGCGCTGCGGAACGTGTGTCCTGACGTGCGCGGTCACGGAGGTGACCTCGCCGAACAGCTCGTGGAGCACGTACTCCCAGTGGGGGAACATGTCGACGACGATGCCGCCGCCGTCCTCCGCGCGGTAGTTCCACGAGGGGCGCTGGGCCTCCTGCCAGTCGCCTTCGAAGACCCAGTAGCCGAACTCCCCGCGTACGGAAAGGATCTCGCCGAAGAAGCCGCCGTCGATCAGGCGCTTCAGCTTGCGCAGGCCCGGCAGGAAGATCTTGTCCTGGACGACGCCGTGCTTGATGCCGGCGTCGCGCGCGAGCCGGGCCAGGTCGAGGGCCCCCTCGACGTCCGTGGCGGTCGGCTTCTCGGTGTAGACGTGCTTGCCCGCCGCGATCGCCTTCTTGATCGCCTCCACCCGGGCCGAGGTGACCTGGGCGTCGAAGTAGATCTCGACCGACTCGTCCGCGAGCACCGCGTCCAGGTCCGTCGACCACTCGGTCAGCCCGTGGCGCTCGGCGAGTTCCTCCAGGGCGTGGGCGCGACGGCCGACGAGCACGGGCTCGGGCCACACCACCTCGCCGTCGCCGAGATCCAGGCCCCCCTGTTCGCGGATCGCGAGGATCGAGCGCACCAGGTGCTGCCGGTATCCCATGCGTCCCGTGACGCCGTTCATGGCGATGCGCACTGTCCTGCGTGTCACGAAGGTCCCTCCATACAGCCGTAGCAAGCGCTTTCTACGGAAGATGACGCTAGCCTGCCGACAGCGGCCGGACAAGAGGGGGCCGCACGTGACCTCACGGAGGACAGCGATGACAGTCACCCTGGCGGATGTGGCGGCCCGCGCCCGGGTGTCCCCGGCCACCGTCTCCCGCGTGCTGAACGGCAACTACCCGGTGGCGGCGTCGACCAGGGAACGGGTGCTGCGTGCGGTGGACGACCTGGACTACGTGCTCAACGGACCCGCCAGTTCGCTCGCGGCAGCCACGTCCGACCTGGTCGGCATCCTGGTCAACGACATCGCCGACCCCTTCTTCGGGATCATGGCGGGGGCGGCGCAGACACAGATCGGCGGCCCCGGGGACGGTTCGGGGCGGGCGGGCGGCGAGAAGCTGGCCGTCATCTGCAACACCGGCGGCTCCCCGGAGCGCGAGCTGACCTATCTCACGCTCCTCCAGCGCCAGCGCGCCGCCGCCGTCGTCCTCACCGGCGGGGCGGTCGAGAATCCGGAGCACCAGGCCGCGATGGCGGCGAAGCTGGCGAAGCTCGCCGACGCGGGCACCCGGATCGTCTTCTGCGGGCGCCCCCGCTTCCCGAGGGCGACGCGCTCGTCGCCGCCCTCGCGTTCGACAACCGGGGCGGCGGCCGACGCCTCACCGAGCACCTGATCTCACTCGGCCACCGCAGGATCGGTTACGTCGCCGGGCCCCGGGAACGCACCACCACCCGGCACCGGCTGGAGGGCCACCGGGAGGCGCTGCGCGCGGCGGGGCTGGATGGCTTTCCGGCAGGGGGCGGTCCGGGCGACGGCTCCGGTCACCGGGCGGCCGACGGCGACCCGCTCGTCGTGCACGGGCCCTACGACCGGCGCTCCGGCTACGAGGCCACCCTCGAACTCCTGCGCAGGGCACCGGACGTGACCGCGATCGTGGCCGCCAACGACACCGTGGCACTGGGCGCGTGCGCGGCGGTGCGGGACCAGGGGATGCGCATCCCCGAGGACATCTCGGTGGCGGGCTTCGACGACCTGCCGTTCTCGGTGGACGCGGTGCCGGCCCTCACGACGGTCCGGCTGCCGCTCTTCGAGGCGGGCGCCCGGGCGGGGCGGCTCGCGATGGGCAAGGAGAACCCGCCGCCCGGTGGGATCGCGACGATCGCGGCGGAGCTGATGATCCGGGGGTCCACGGCGGCGCCGAGAGGCTGAACCGGTCCGCGGGGCGGCGCCGCCACCGCGCGCACCCGGTGCGTTCGCCGCTCGTGGGGGCCGCTGCGGGCCGGAGGGCGAAAGATGGGGGCGACTCCCCCATGTGCCCGTCCCCCCTCCCCCGCCACGATGGGCGCGGGCGGCCCGCACGGGGCCGGCCCGGGACCGGGGAGGTGCGGTGCGATGGCGGAGAAGAACCTGATCGACAGAGGGACGAACCGTCGCCTCGCCCCCGGTGACACCTCACCCGCTCTCGGCCCCCTGGCCCCGTTCGGGCGCGCCCCCGCGGAGCCGTGGTGGCTGCCCGGTGTCGTCGGGGGCAGCACCTCCGGCGAACCCGCCTGGGCGGTCTTCGCCCGGGAGGCCGTGGCCGCCGCCCCGCGCGAGGTGGCGGTCGCCGACCGGACGTACCCGGGGCTCAGCGGCTTCGGACCGATCGTCGCGCCGTTCGTCGAGGCGGCGGCGGGAAGGCTCCGGGACAGGCTGGCGCAGGCGGAGCCCGAGGGGGACGCGGCTCCCGTCCTGGCCGACTTCCGGCGGCAGTTGACCCGGCGTCTTGCCCGGATCGCGGCGCGCACCCTCGTCACCGAGCTGCACGCGGCCCGGGGGCTGGGGCGGTTGAGCGGCGAGGGGGCCGAGGAGCGCTTCCGGGACTTCGTCGCGTCGACCGCCCGTCGCGACGGCCTCGACCGGCTCGTCACCGGCTATCCCGTGCTGGCCCGCCTCCTCGCGACGGCCTGCCTCAACTCCGCCGACGCCTTCGCGGAGCTGGTCGCGCGGCTCGCCGCCGACCGGCATCTGCTGGCCCCGGCGGGGGTGTTCGGCGACCGGGGCGGAGCGCTCGGGGCATCCACGGGGCCGGGGGCGCTCACCGGGGTCGAGGCCGGTGCGGGCGACAGCCATCGCGGCGGCCGGTCGGTGATGCTCCTGCGGTTCGCCGACGGCACCAGACTGGTCTACAAGCCGCGTCCGCTCGCGGCACACCGGCACTTCAACGCCCTGGCCGAGTGGTTCGGTTCGCTCCCCGGCGCCCCGGACCTGCGGGTGCTGCGCGTCCTGGACCGCGGGGACTACGGCTGGGCCGAGTTCGTCGAGGAGCGGCCCTGCGCCTCGGAGGCGGAGACCGGACAGTTCTACCGGCGCCAGGGGGCTCTGCTGGCCCTGCTGCACGCGCTGGACGGTACGGATCTGCACCACGAGAACCTGATCGCCTGCGGCCCGCACCCGGTGCTGGTCGATGTGGAGACCCTGTTCCACCCGCCGCTGGGGCCCGCCCGGTCCGCGGATCCGGCCGCCCGGGCCCTGCACGACTCCGTCCACCGGGTGGGTCTGCTGCCCCAGTTGCTCGTCGGGGACACGACCGCGCTCGACATGTCCGCCATCGGCGGGGGCGGGGCCGCCTCCTCGCCCATCGAGACCGCCGACTGGGCGGAGGCCGGGACCGACCGCATGCGGCTGGTGCGGCGGGCGGGCCGGTTCACCGAGTCCGCCAACCGGCCCCGGCTCGGCACCGAGGCCGCCGCCCCCTCCACGTACACCGAAGCCCTCTGCGACGGCTTCCGCGCCGGGTACACCGCGATCCACGACCACCGTGACGAACTCCTCAGCCCGGACGGGCCGTTGCTGCGGTTCGCCGGGGACGAGGTGCGGGTCGTCCCCCGCCCCACCTGGACGTACACGACGCTGCTGGACGAGTCGACCCACCCCGACCTGATGCGGGACGCCGCCGAGCGGCACCGGGTGCTGTCCCTGCTGCGCACCCCGCTCCTGGGCGTCCCCGCGCTGCCCGGCGTGGAGGACGAGGAGATCGCGGAGCTGTGGTGCGGTGACGTGCCGGTGTTCGCCACCCGGCCGGGCTCCGCGGAGCTGTGGAGCGGTACCGGCCGTACGGTGGCGGGGCCGGCCCCCGACGGGTCCGCGACCGGGGCGGACGCCGCCACCGGCCTTGCGCGCGTCGAGGCGAAGATACGCGCGATGGACACCGTCGACCGCCAGGACCAGGAACGGATCATCCGGACCGCCATGGTGAGCACGTCGCCCCGGCCAGCGCACCGGCCAGGACCGGGCGGCCGGACGCCCGGTGCGGCGATCGCCCCGGAGCCCGAGCAACTGCTGTCCGCCGCACGGTCGGTGGGCGACCGGCTCGTCTCCCTCGCCTATCGGCACGAGGGCCGCACCAACTGGATCGGGCTCGAACTGCTCGGCGAGCGCTACTGGCGGCTCACGCCGATGGCGGCGGACCTGGCGGGCGGCTACACAGGACCCGCGCTCTTCCTGGCCCAACTGGCCGCGCTCACCGGCGTGTCCCGGTACGCGGAGGCGGCCCGCGAAGCACTCGCCCCGGTCCCGGGGCTGCTGGACGCCCTGCACGGGCGGGCCGACGAGCTCGGGGCCCTGGGCTCCGGCGCCTACGCGGGCCTCGGCGGCATCGCGTACGCGCTGACCGAGGTGGGCACACTGCTGGGCGACCCGGAGGTGCTGGACCTGGCAGGTCCGGCCGTCCGGCTGAGCTGTGCGGCGAACGCGGCCGAGTACGGGTACGGGGTGCGCGGCGGGGCGGCGGGCGGACTGGTCTCGCTGCTCGCCGTGTACCACGTCACCGGCCGCCCGCAGGCCTGGTGGGGCGCCGTGCGCTGCGCCGACCGGCTCGCCGCCGCCCCGGCTCCGGACACCGGGGGCTTCGCCGACGGCGCGGCCGGGATCGGCTGGGCGCTGCTGCGCCTGGCCGGGGCCGGGGGTGACGCCCGCCACCGGAGCACCGGTCTTGCGGCCCTGCGCCGGGCGACCACGCTGACGGACGCCGCGAAGGACCACGAGCCCGCGTGGTGCGCGGGGGCGGCCGGGGTCGCGCTGGCCATCGCGGACAGCCCCGCCGCACGGGAGGACCCGGAGCTGTCCGGCTGGCTGTCGGCGCGCTCCGGCGAGCTGGCGGGCCTCGGTCCGCTCGCCGACGACAGCCTGTGCCACGGGGAGTCCGGGCTGCTCGAACTCCTCGCCCACAGTGCCCTGCCCGCCCTCCTGCCCGACGTACGCACCGCGTGGGTGCGCCGGGCCGGGACGCTGCTGGCCTCGGCGGACCGGGCGGGACCGCAGTGCGGGACGCCCGGCGGCGTACCGCACCCGGGTCTGCTCACCGGGCTCTCGGGCATCGGGCACGGGCTGTTGCGGGCGGGGTTCCCCGACCGGATCGGCTCCGCCCTGCTCCTGGACCCCTCCCGCACCCCCTGACCCACTGGCACACCCGCACAGCAATCGTCACCCATCACCGATCAGCAGAGGATGAGGCAGAGATGAAGCAGTTCGGCGAATCGGCCCTTCAGGCGTCCGGCGACATCGCTCACGAGGGCACCCCGGAGCACCCGGCAGGGCAGATCTCCCTCGGGTCCACCGGGGGGCTCGGTGCGCGCAGCAGACTCCTCAGCGCCTCGGAGGGCGAGAGCGGCTTCAGCCACGACCTGCCCTGGACCACCATGACCGCCCCGTGGTGACCAGATCCGGCCAACTCGAAGGTAATTGAGCCGAATTGGCCCGCTGCCGTGGGAGTTGTCGCTCCAGTAATCTGCGGCCATGCGAGCCACTTCGCCGGTCATCGTCGGTCGGGACGAGGAGATCGGACTGCTGAGCAGCGCCCTGGACGCCGTACGCCGGCGTTCGGGGCGCGCGCTGTTCCTCCTCGGGGAAGCCGGTATCGGAAAGTCCCGGCTGGTGGGCGAGTGCGCCTACCGGGCCTACGGACTCGGCATGCCGGTACTGCGCGGCCGGGCCACCTCGACCGGACTCGTCGTGCCGTTCCGCCCGCTCGCCGAGGCGCTGGCGTCCCGTTTCCGGGCGGCCGGCACCCCGACCGATCCGGAGCTCACGCCCTACCATCCCGCTCTGGCCCGGCTGGTCCCGGAGTGGCGCAGGGCCGGGTCGCCCGGGTACCCGGAGACGGTCGTGGAGCTGGCCGAGGCGCTGCTGCGGCTGCTGTCCGTGCTGGGCAGGGAGGCGGGCTGCACGATCCTGCTGGAGGATCTGCACGACTGCGACACGGAGACCGTCGCGGTCGTCGAGTACGTCATCGACAACCTCGCCGATCTCCCCATCCTGTTCCTCGGCACCCTGCGTCCCGAACCGGGCGCCGCCCTGGACCTCGTACGCTCCGCCGAGCGCCGGCACGTCGCCACGGTGCGGGAGTTGGGGCCGCTCCACGACGACCAGGTGCGGGCGCTCACCGCCGCGTGTCTGGAGGCGGGTCCGCAGGAGATACCGGAGGCGGTGCACCGGCGGCTGGCCGGGCGCGCCGCGGGCAACCCGTATCTGCTGGAGGTGCTGCTGGCGGACCTCCTCGACACCGGCCGGCTCCGGCGGACGGACGGCGCCTGGGAGGCGGTGGAGCAGCCCGGCGGGTCCATCCCCTCGGACATCGTGCGCAGTTGGGCCCGGCGGCTGGAACGGCTCGACGAGCCGGTACGCGACCTCTTACTGGCGTCGGCCACGCTGGGCAGCCAGTTCTCGGTGACCGTGCTCCAGACCGTCACCGGGTTCGAGGACCGGGCCCTGTTCACGCATCTGCGGTCCGCGGTGGAGGCCGGGGTCATCGCCCCGGACGGCGCCGCCCCCGACCGCTACGCCTTCCGGCACTCGCTGACCGCCGAGGCCCTGATCTCCTCGCTCGTCCCGGCCGAGCGCGCCTCCCTGGCCCGCCGTGCCGCCGCGGCCATCGAGCACTCCGGGGAGCCGCTGGACGAGGACGGGCGGCAGCTCGTGGCCTCGCTGCAACTGGCGGCGGGTGACCGGGCGGGGGCGGCCCGCCAGTTCGCGGAGGCCGGAAGACGGATGCTCGCTTCGGGAGCGCACGGTTCCGCCGTGGTGCTGCTGGAGCGGGCGCACCCCCTGGCCGCCGAGGCCGACCGGGCCGCCGTCGCCGAGTCGTTGGCGGTCGCCCGGGCCGAGGGCGGCGATCTGGACGGCGCGCTGGCGCTGGCGGACGCGCTGCCACCCGTCCCGGCGCGTTCCGAAGCCGCCGCCCGGCGCGGACAGTTCCACATCGACCTCGCCTGGGCGGCCGTCATGGCGGAGCGCACCGCCGATGCCGCGCTCCAGGTCGAGGCGGCCCGCGTACTCCTGGGCCCCGCGCCGCCGCCGGGCCGCCGGGCCGCGCTCGTGGTGGTCGACGGGTATCTGGCACTGCTCCCCGGGCTGCCCGGGACCGGGCGGCCGGCCCGGGATCCGGTGGAGACCGAGCAGGCCGTCCAGAGGGCCGCCGAGACCGCCGAGGCCGAGGGGCTGCCCGTGGTGGCCTGCCAGGCCTGGCAGTTGCTGGCGCTGCTGCGGCGCGAGGAGGGGTTCGACGCGGCGGACGCCGCGCTGGAGCGGATGCTGTCGATCTCCACCGAACACGCCCTGCCGGTCTGGCGGGTGGAGGCGCTGGTGCGGCTGGGCGCGAACGCCTTCATGCGGACCGGGGACGCCTCCCGGCTGCTCTCCGCCCGGGCGGCGGCCACCGATCTGGGCGCGCTGCTGCTGACCCGCACGGTCGACGGTCTGCTCGCGATGAACGCGGTGCTGTGTGCCCGGTGGGAGGAGGCGCAGGAGATCATCGACCGCTCGGCCGAGGCCAGTGCCCGGGTCGGCGATCTGTCCGCCCACCGCTATCTGCTGCTGGCCGGGGCGACGATGGCCGCGCACCGGGGCCGGCGGCGGGACATGGACCGGGCGCTGGCCGCGTTCCGGCGGGCCGGTGGTGAGCAGTCGCTGCTGGTGCCGCTCCGGTCGGGGCTCTGCCGGGCGTTCGGGGCGCTGCTGGAGGAGGACCCGGAGCGGGCGGCGGCGGGCCTGGACGAGGCGCTGGCCTGGGAGCTGGACCACCCGAGCTACTACTACCTGAGCGGGCGGTACGGGCTGCGCCCGCTGCTGCGGGTCCTCGCGGGGCAGGCGGACCGGACGGAGCTGGAGGAGGCGCGGGCGGCTCCCGGGGGCTGCCTCGCCTGGAACCGGCAGTTCCTGGACCTGGCCGACGCGGTGCTGCTGGGCCGGAAGGGGGACCCGGCCGGGGCCGCCCGGCTGATGGCGTCGTTCACGCAGCGCTCCGCCCCCTTCCCGGTCGCCCGTCACCTGGGGCTGCGGCTGGTCGCGGACGCGGCCCGGGCGGACGGCTGGGGTGAGCCGGTGGCGTGGCTGCGGACCGCCGAGGAGTTCTTCTACGGGGCCGGGGTGCAGCCGGTCTCCGCCGCGTGCCGGGCGGCGCTGCGGCAGGCCGGGGCGAGCGTGGGCCAGCACCGGGGCGGCTGGGACCGGATCCCGTCGCCGCTGCGGACCAGTGGGGTGACGCCGCGCGAGTACGAGGTGTTCGTGCTGCTGCCCGAACGGCCCGGGAACCAGCAGATCGCCCGCCGTCTGTCGATCTCGCCGCGCACGGTGGAGAAGCACATGGCCAGCCTGCTGAACAAGACCGGCCGCGCGGACCGGGCGGCGCTGTGCGAGTTCGCCGCCGAGTGCGCGGCCGAGCCGGCCTGAGGGACGACGAGCGGGACGTACCGCGTACCGCGTCGCGGGAATGCGCGGATGCGGGCCGGGCGCATGGGGGCCGGGACGGGCAACATGGGGGTGCCGGGCGGTTTCGGTCGGGTGCCCGGGCGGAAAATGCGGGCGGGGCCCCGATGTACGCAGGTCCGGGCGGCAGCAGGATCGGACGTGCGTACGGTCCAGTCCGCCGCCCGTCCCCCTCCCGGAGGCCCGCTGATGACCCGACCTCCCGTCCGCACCGGTGGCCCCGGTGCCGCCGGTGCCGTGCACTTCTCCCTGCTCGGCCCGCTGACCGCCCGGCGGGACGGCCGTGAGCTGCCGCTCGGGCCCCGTAAGCAGCGCCTCGTCCTCGCCACCCTGCTGGCCCGGCCCAACACCCCCGTCCCGGTCGATGTGCTGACCGACGCGGTGTGGCCGGACGATCCGCCCCGCACCGCCCGCAAGAACCTCCAGGTGTACATCAGTGCCGCCCGCGCCCTCCTGGGCCCGGGCGGGGACGGCGGCGCGGACCGGCTGGTGCACGGCTGCGGGGGCTATCTGCTGCGGATCGGCGAGGGCGAGCTGGACACCCTGCGCTTCGGGTCACTGGCCCGGGCCGGGCGGGCGGCGGCCGAGCGAGGCGATCTGCCCGGCGCGGCCCGGCTGCTGCGCGAGGCGCTCGACCTGTGGGAGGGGCCGCCGCTGAACGATCTGCGGGACTCGTCCGGGGTGGCCGATGAGGCGGACCGGCTGGAGGCGCGCTGTCTGACGGTGTACGAGGACTGGGCGGAGGCCGAGATCGAGCTGGGCCGGGCCGCCGTCGCGGTGGACGGGCTGCGGGATCTGGTGGAGCGCCACCCGCTGCGGGAGCGGCTGCGCGCCGCCTGGATGAACTCCCTGCACCAGTCCGGCCGGCAGGCCGAGGCGCTGGCGGTGTACGACGACTACCGGCAGTTGATGGCACGGGAGCTGGGCCTGGAGCCGAGTCCGGCGATGGCGGCGTTGTACCGCTCGATGCTGGGCCGGGGGCGTGAGGCGCGGCGGCCCGCCGCACCCCGGGAGACGCCGAGCCGGATGGCGCTGCCCGCCGGTACCGGGGCGTTCACCGGCCGCCGCGAGGAACTCCGCGACCTGCTGGACGTGTTGGGTGGTGGCGAGGAGCGCGTGGTGGTCGTCTCGGGTCCGGGGGTGCGGGTAAGTCGGCGCTGGCGGTCCGGGCGGCCCGGCTGCTCGCCGACCCGTTTCCCGACGGCCGCGTGCACGTCCGGGTGCGCGGGGAGGACGGCACGGCGCGCGGCCGGGCGGAGATCCTGGCGGAGCTGGGGCGGTGGTGCGGGGTGGCGCAAGCCCCGGCGTCGGGGGCGAGCGCCGAAGTCCCCGCGTCGGCGGACGCTCTCGCGGTCCTCGCGGAGGCCTGGCAGGAGTGGCAGGCCCGGCACCGGGCGCTGGTGGTCCTGGACGACGTGCCGGACGAGGCGTCCGTACGGGGGTTGCTGCCCCGGTCCGGGAAGTGCGCCGTCCTGGTCACCGCCCGGGGGCAGTTGCCCGGTCTCGCCCCGGTGCACCGGATCGCGCTGCCCCCGCTGGCGGACGGTGAGGCGCTGGAGCTGCTGGGGAAGCTGATCGGGGCCGGGCGGCTGCGGACGGACCCGGCGGCGGCGCTGCGGATCGTCCGGGCCTGCGGGGGCTGCCGCTGGCGGTGGAGGTGAGCGGCATGCGCCTTGCGGTGCTGCGGCATCTGCCGTTGGCGGAGTACGCGGACCGGCTCGACGACCCGTCGGCCGCGCTCGACGAACTGGTCGCCGGGGACGTCTCCGTACGGCACCGGATCGCGTCCGGCTGGCGGGATCTGGCCGACGGCGACCGGTGGGTGCTGGGGCGGCTGGCCGGGCTCGCCGATGACGGGTGCTTCACCCTGGACCGGGCCACGGTGGCGTTGGGCTGCGGGGAGCGGGCGGCGATCCGGGCCGTGGAGGCGCTGATCGACGCGGGTGCGGTGACCTCCCCGGCGGGTGAGGTCACCGCTCATGCGGCGCTGTACGAAGTGCCGCGCCTGCTCTGCCTGTTCGCGCGCGAGCAGGATGCGGCGGGCGAACGGAGAGCGGCGGGCGTACAGAGGGCGGCGGGGGCCTGACCGGTGCGCCCGCCGCCGCTGCCCTCAGCCCAGGGTGAGCAGCTTCAGCAGATCGTGCGGCCGGTGGCCGTCGCCCCCGGGGGCGACGGCCTCATCGGTGTCCGCCCCCGCCAGGAAGTGCAGGGCGAGCAGCAGCCCGGCCGCCCCGGTGGCCAGGTCGGCGGAGCACCGGCGCAGCCGGGCCCCGGGCACCAGCAGCCGGTCCCCGTCGGCGACCAGGTGCCAGGACAGGTTGCGCACGGAGGCGAGCACCTCGGGCCCGGCCGGGCCGCCGTCCTCCAACTGGCGTGCGGTGGCGACGAGTCCGGCGCGTCCGGTGAACAGACCCGGCTCGCGCACGAACTCGTTGCCGCAGCCCTTGCGCACCCCGGGCAGCAGTCCGGCGAGCGCCGGCGCCTCCTGCCGGGCCAGGTGGGCGCGGGCGACCAGCGCGAAGCCGCCGCTGCCCTGGTCGAGGTAGAGGAGGTGGCGGCGGCCGTCCTTGACCTGGACCGTGCCGTCGTCCATCGCGACGCAGTGGCCGGAATCCCGGTACAGGGCGGTGCGGGCGGCGCGCAGCAGCCACTCCTCGCCGGTGAGCGCGTGCAGTTCGAGGTGGAGCAGGGCCGCGCCGCTGAGCCCGCGCAGCAGTCCGGCCGACGGCGGGGCCTCCGGGCCGCCCGCCACCGTCTCGCCCCGCACCAGGCAGTCGAGGTCCCAGGCGGTGCGCAGGGCGGTGTCCACCAGCTCCGGGTCCGGGGCACCGGGTCCGGTCGCGGCCAGCCGGACGGCGGCCAGGGCGATGCCCGCGCGCCCGGTCAGCAGATCGGCCGAGGAGGACGGGCGGGCGGCGTCGACGGCCCGGGCGAACAGTTCGCGCCCGTCGTCCGGGCGGCCGAGCAGGGCCAGTGTCACGGCGGTGCCCGGCAGCCCGTCGTAGAGGCCGCCCGGGGACGCGGGGTCGCGGCGGCGGGCGGTCTCCGCGAGCCAGTCGGTCCAGTCGGCCGGAACCGGGGCGCCGACGCGGTGGAGGGCGTAGAGGACCCCGGCGGCCCCGTGCGCCAGATCCGTACCGCCGGTGGCGAAGCCCGTGGGGTCGCCGGGGAAGAGCCGGTCGCGGCGTTCGGGTGTCGCGCCCGCGTGGATGCCCGCGATCAGCCGGGTCCGCAGCTCGGCCCAGTCGGGCACGGGGCCGCCGAGGAGGGCGGCGATCTCGCTCTCCCGGCCGGCGGCGCGCTCGGCCGCACGCAGCAGCGCGGGGCGGGCGGGTCCCGCGTCGGGCGCGAGGCCGTAGCGCTCCCGGGCCCAGGACTCCAGGGACAGGGCCTTGGCCCGGTCGTGGGAGGCCATCTCGGTCAGCGGCATCAGCATGGTGAGCCAGGTCGCCCACAGGGCGTAGGCGTCGGCCTCCGCACCCGGGGTGCCGGGTGGCGCCTGGAGTCCGGGCGCCCCGGCCAACGGGGTCTGCTCGTCGTCGAGTTCGGTGGCGTACTCGAAGTCGACCAGGGCGAGCCGGCCGTCGGGCCGCAGGATGATGTTGGAGGGGTGCAGATCCCCGAAGCGCAGCCCCCGCCCGTGGATCTCCCGCAGGGCGTTGGCGAGTTGACCGGTCACCTGGTCCACCCACGCTGTGTACGGGGCGAGTTCGTCCGCCGTGCGGGCTCCGCGCACCAGGGCGAAGCGGGCCACGATCTCGTCGAGCAGCGTGGGCCCTTCCACGTACTCCGTCATCAGGAATCGGTGCTCCCAGACGGTCCGTACGCCGTACACCTCCGGGACGCAGTCGAGCCCGGCGAGCGCGGTGAGGGCCCGGTGCTCGCGCTCCAGCCGGGTCACGGCGTCGTCGCCCACCGCGTCGAGCCCGCAGTGGGGACGGGCCTCGCGCAGCACGACCCGGTGGCCGGTCTGCCGGTGCCGGGCGAGGTAGATGCCGCCCGCGTTGGAGAACTGGAGCGCCTGGGTGACGGTGTAGGGGAAGGAGTCGTCCCGGGCGGCGGCGCGGGCGGCGAGGTGGGGCCGCAGCAACTCGGGCACCTTCACCCAGGCGGGCGTGCGGAACACCACGCCCCGTTCGTCGGGCACGAGTTCGCCGGAGGGGTGGCGCAGGGCGGGCACCCGCTCGCCCCGGGCGTCGAGGCACCAGCGGTCGACGAAGGAGCCGTAGCGTACGTAGACGGGGGCGTCGCCGATGCGCAGATCGCTCAGGATGTACGGGCCCCGGCGGCCGGACAGCGTCGTGGTCAGCTCGTCGAGCAGCCGGGTCAGAGCCGTCTCGTCCGGCGGGTAGAGGGTGAGGAACTTCCCCGCGCTGCCCCGGGACATGTACTTCCCCGACATCAGCAGGAGCGCCTGCTCGCTGCGGAGGAACTTGAACGGGACGCGGTGCCGAAGGCAGATCGCGGCGGTGTCGCGGAGGGTGCGGGCCGCCTCGTCGGGAACGGTCGACACGTGGATCTTCCAGCCCTGTTCGGCCGGTTCGCCGTCCTCGGGCAGGAGGGAGGTCCACAGCCCGCCGGCCGCGCGCCGCCAGCCGGAGGGCGGTTCGGCCGTGTCGAGGGGGTAGCGGGTCTCCTGGTCGGGAAGCCGGGCCGGGGTGTCGTAGTAGCGGCGGTCGGCTAGGCAGTACAGCTGGGTCTCCTGGATGCCGGGCACGGCGATACCTCCTCAGAGTGCGCCGGGACCGGCGGCGTCGGGGACGGTGCGCGGCGCGGCCCGGTGCGGTCCGGCGGCGTCGGGGACGGGGCGGGCCGCCGCCTCGTGCGGGCCGGGGACGTCGGAGTCCTCCGAGGCGGCGTCCGGCGTGGCGGGGCTCCCGGGCGGCGGGACGGCCCCGGACCGTACGGAGGGGGCGAGCGTCATGACGGCCGCCGAGACGGCCAGCACGGCACCGACCACACCGAAGGCGTTGCGCGGGCCGAGCGCGGTCAGCAGCGCGCCGCCCGCGAGCGGGCCGAACGGCTGGACGATCGACGACAGGAAGGAGGCCGCGCTCTGCACCCGGCCGACCCGGTCCTCGGGGGTGACGACCAGCAGGGTCGACAGGAAGCCAATGCTGGCGACGGTCGACAGGGCCATGCACACCGCGCAGAGCAGCCCCGCCACCAGCGGGCTGCTGAGCCAGGCCAGCACCCCGGCCGTCAGGACGCAGCTCCAGCAGGTGACGACCAGGAGGGCCCGGATGTGGCGGTCGGGAGAGAGCCGGGGCGCGAGCAGCGCACCCACGAGAGCGCCCGCCGAGACGCAGGTGATGACGAAGCCGCCGCCGAGACCGGAACGGCCGCCCTCGGAGAAGACGGCGAGCGCGGTGAAGGTCAGGGCGCCGAACGCGAAGTTCATGCCGAGTCCGAAGACCAGCAGCACGGTGCGCAGATAGGGCAGTTGCCAGAGGAAGCCGAGTCCGGCGGTCAGCTCGTCGCGGCTGAAGACCGACCCGGCCTTCTTGTGGGCGGCCGAGCGGGTACGCACGAGGGCCACGCAGACGGTCGACAGGAACAGGCCGAGGAACTGGGCGGTGAAGGGCAGCGCCTCGTGGATGCCGAAGAGCGCGCCGCCGACGAGCGGGCCGACCAGCCGGACCGTGGCGGTACGCGCCTGGAGCCGGGCGGTCGCCGTGCCCATCTGGTCCGGCGGCACGACCGCGCGCAGCAGACCGAAGGCGGCGGGGGCGTAGACGCTGTTCAGCACGGCTCCGGCGGTGGCGACCAGCAGGACGAGCGCCATGGGGGCGTGGCCGTTCCACACGGCGACGGTCAGGGCGGTGACCGCGAGCAGGCTTCCCCGTCGCACAGCCGCATCAGCCGGCGGCGTTCGACCCGGTCGGCCATGACCCCGCCGGGCAGCATCGTGATCAGCACGGCGCAGATGGAGACGGTCCCCACGGTGCCGGCCTGCACGGCGGAGCCGGTCTCCTTGAGGATGAGCAGGGGCAGCGCGAGGGCGCTCATCTGGCTGCCCAGAACGGCGAACAGGCCGCTCATCCAGAGCAGCCGGAAGTCCCGGTTGGAGCGGAGGGGCGTGGCCATCGGCAGGCTCCCGGAGATCGGCGTACGGACGTGGGACGAGGGACAAGCGCGGCGGGGCGGTTCCCCTTGCTCGCGGAGCCGCCCCGTACCGCCTGTCCGCCGGCCGGGCGCCGCGGGGGCGAGGTCTCGGCCTCGTCCCGCCGCGGCGCACGGCCCGGTGGTTCAGCGCTGAGTTCAGCGCTGCGACTCGACGACGCTCAGCACGCTGATGCAGTTGCCGTCGGTCGTGTCGCCGCCCTGGACGGACGTCTCCTGGAGGTCCAGGACGGAGTGCGCCTCGACCTCGGGGGTCTCGTTGGTCTCGTCGCCGGCCGGCTTCGTGTTCTCGGACATGGTGATCTCCATCCACGGGATAAGCGGAATGCGGTGTGCGGAACGCGGTGTGACGGAAACGCGGTGTGCGGCGGGTGAGATCAGTTCTCGACGACGCTGAGCACGCTGATGCAGTTGCCGGGCGGCGCGATGATGTCGCGGTCGGCGTTGACGGACGTCTCCTGGAGGTCCAGCACGGAGTGCGCCTCGACCTCGGGGGTCTCGTTGGTCTCGTCGCCGGCCGGCTTCGTGTTCTCGGACATGGTGGTCTCCATCCACTCGTCACTGCGGGACCGGAACGCCCGGGGGAATTCCTCCGGTGTCCGGTGCGGCGGGCCGGTGCCTGCCGTTGCCGAGAACGTTAGGAAGCCGGGCCTGGCGATCGCTTCGCCGCCGGTATGGCAGCGGTATCGGGCCAGCTCGCGGCGGCCGGAGCACCCCGGCGGGGCCGGTCACCACCCCGGGGACCCGCTGCGACCTGGGTCCATACCGCTGCCGAAGCGCCTTCGGACCGTCCTCGAACCGCCGGCCCGCAGCCTGGGTACGCGCCCGACGCGCCCCGGCCCCGAAGGAGGCGGCCCGCATGGAACTCGCCGAACTCGTCGCACGGCGGCCCTTCCCCGCCGCAGGTCTGCTGCTCGGCCTCACCCGGCGCTGCCCGCTGAGCTGCGCGCACTGCTCGACCGGGTCGGGGCTGTTCACCCGCCAGGAGCCGGACGCCGCTCAACTGGAGAGCTTCGTGGGCTCGTTCACGGCGGAGAACCGGCCGGACGTGGTGATGCTCACCGGCGGGGAGCCGCTGCTCCTGCCCGCGCTCGCCGAGCGGCTGAGCACCCTGGCGCGGAACGCCGGATCCCGTACGGCACTGCTGAGCGGCATGTTCTTCGCCCGGAGCGGAGCTCTTCCGGGCGGCCGGGGCGGGGTTTCCCGGGGCAGGCGCCGACGCCGATCGATTCCGCCCGCCATCCTGCGGGCGATCCGCTCCGTCGACCATTTCTCGGCCTCGCTCGACGTCCACCACGAACGCGAGGTCCCCCGGGCCGATGTGTTCCGCGCCCTGCACCTCGTCCGGGAGGAGGGGGTGGCCGTGAGCCTCCACCTCACCGGGACGGGCGGCTCGGACCCGTATCTCGCCTCCCTGACACGGGCGGTGCAGAAGGAGTTCGGCGGCCGGGTGCCGTGCCTGGTCAACGAGGTGCGGCCGTTCGGCCGGGCCGCCTCCTGGGCGCGGGCGGCCCGCACCGGACCCGACCCCGCCGCGGCGTCCCCGTGCCCGATGGCCGCCTGGCCGGTGGTCGCCTTCGACGGCCGGGTGGTGGCCTGCTGCAACCAGGACACCGTGGACCGCCGGCCCGTACCGCCCCATCTGGACCTCGGCCACATCGCGGAGGACGACTGGGCGACCGTACGCCGCCGGGCGCTGGAATCCCCGGTGCTGCGCATGCTCCGCACGGTCGGGCCGGCGCATCTGGCCGCCCGGTACGGCTCCGGCCCCCGGACGGGCTCCTACTGCGACGGCTGCCGGGCGCTGGGCGGCGACGAGGCGGTGGCGGCCGGGGCGCAGGCGGTGGCGGGCGGTGCGGCGGGGGCGCTGCTGGATCTGACGGCCGCGCTGCGCGGCTCGCGGGAGGGGGCGCAGGGCATCGTGCGCCGCCACGGCTGCGCGGCGTACGCGCCGTTGGTGGTGGCGGGCGGGCCGGGCCTGCCGGGGACCGACGGACGGGACATCCGATGAGGGCCGGGGCCGCCGCCCGGCTGCGGACCAAACTCCTGCTGCTGGAGCCGGAGTTCCGTGGCGCGACGCACCACATGTGGCGGACCGACGGGCTGTTGCCGCGCTACCGGACGTATCTGTGCGCCATGCACACCGTCATCCGGGCCTCCGTCCCGCTGATGGAGCTGGCTCTCGACCGCCTCCGCGTCCGGGCCGCCTCCGGTGATCCGCTCGCGGCGCCGCTCGCCGCGTATCTGGCGGAGCACATCCGGGAGGAGGAGGGCCACGACGCCTGGCTGCTGGAGGACCTCCGGGCGGCGGGCGGCGCGCCCGAGGACGCGCTCGGCCCGCTGCCCCCTCCCCTGATCGCCTCGCTCGTCGGGTCGCAGTACTACTGGATCGAGCACCACCACCCGGTGGCCCTGCTCGGCTACATCGCCGTGCTGGAGGGCTACGCGCCCGCCCCCGGCCTGACCGACCGCATCGCCCGGCACACCGGGCTGCCCGCCGCCGCCCTGCGGACCGTACGGGAGCACTCGGTGCTCGACACGGAGCACCTGGACGAGCTGTACGCGCTGCTGGACCGGCTGCCGCTCGGCCGGGACCGGGAAGCGGCCGTGGCGGTCAGTGCCCTGCACTCCCTCGACGCGCTCACCCGGCTGTTCGTCCGGCTCGGGCGCTCCGCGCCGACGCCGTCGCCGCGGGGAGCCGGACCTGTCTCACCGATGGGAGTCACACCATGACCGGACCACCCGAGAACGGCGAACGCCCGCCGCTGCCCGACGCGTTGTACGAGGCGGGCTTCCCCGTCGACCTGCTCACCGAGGAGCAGCGCGAGGTGCTGAGCGGGCTGACTCCCGAGGAGCTGGCACTCCTGCTCGATGTGAAGAGCCGGCTGGACGCCGTGGGCCCGGAGGTCCAGGCGCACGGCGAGATCGCCGGGGGCGCGCTGTTCTGACCCCGGCCCGACCCGGTTCCGGCCGGTCGGCGCTACGGGCCCGGCGCCGCGATCACCGCCGCCGGGCCCCGTACCCGCCCGCCATCCCGGAGAGCCCGACATCCCGGAGAGAAGGACCCCTGATGAACTGCCCCTCGTGCCAGCAGGACCTGCCGCCGACGGCCCGGTTCTGCTCGTCCTGCGGGACGCCGTGCGCGACCGCCGGGACCGCCGCGACCGCCCCCGCCGTCGCGGTCACCGGGGCCGGACCGGCCGCCGCCGCTCCCCCGCCCGGTGACGAACGCAAGCCGGTGACCGTGCTGTTCTGCGATCTCGTCGGGTCCACCGCCCTGTCCGGCGTGCTCGACCCGGAGACGCTGCGCACGGTGACCCTGCGGTACTTCGAGGCGATGAGCGCGGAGATCGTGGCGCGGGGCGGCACCCCGGAGAAGTTCATCGGGGACGCGGTGATGGCGGTGTTCGGCGTCCCGGTGGTCCGGGACGACGACGCCCGTCGGGCGCTGGCGGCGGCGCTCGGGATGCGCCGGGCGCTGGCCCGGCTGAACGAGGAGCTGACCGCCACGCTCGGCATCGAGCTGGCCATCCGGATCGGCGTCAACACCGGCCAGGTGGTGGCGGGTTCGGACCGGACCGCCCGGCAGGCGCTGGTCTCGGGGGAGACCGTGAACATCGCCGCCCGGCTGGAGCAGAACGCGGGCCGGGGCGAGATCCTGATCGGCCCCGGGACGCTGCTCGCCGCAGGTCCGACGGTGAACGCCGAACCCACCGGGCCGCTGCGGCTGAAGGGCAAGCGGGACAGCGTCGAGGCCCACCGGCTGCTCGCACTGGGCGCGGACGACCCCGAGCTGCTGCGCCGCTTCGACGTCCCCTTCGTCGGGCGCGACACCGAGCGGCGGACGCTGGACACCGCGCTGGAGCGGACGGTGCGCGAGGGCGCGGCCGGACTGCTGCGGGTCACCGGGGAGGCGGGGATCGGGAAGACCCGGCTGGTACGGGAGTGGCTGGCGGGGCGCTCGGCGTCCGGCGGGCTCGCGTACGGGGCGGGGCGGTGCCGCAGTTACGGGGACCACGGCACCCTCGCGCCGCTGGCCGACGCGGTGCGCTCCCTGCTGGCCGCGACGGACCCCTCGGAAGGCGGGCAGGAGGCCGGCGACCGACCGGCGGTCGACGACGCGATGGCGCTGCTGTCCGGGGGCCTGCTGAGCGACGGTACGCCGAACGCGCCCTTCGAGGACATGTGCGCGGCCCTGACGACGGTCCTGGAACGGGCGGCCCGCGTCCGCCCGGCCGTCCTGGTGCTGGACGACTGGCACGCGGCGGCCCCGCTGCTGGTCCGCACGGCGCACCGGCTGACGGACGGATCGGGCTGCGCGGGCGTGCTGGTGCTCTGCGCCGGGCGGCCGGACGGTCCGGGCGAGGGCGGCGAACCGGCCGCCGGTGCGGGGCCGTCGCTCCAGCTGACGGGGTTGCCGTACGAGGAGGCGGCTCGGCTCGCCGCCGTTCTCACCGGCCCGGACGGCGGGCCCTCCGACAACACCCGGCAGCCCGGGGACACTTCACCCGGCAACGATCTGCTCCTGGCGCGGGCCGGGGGAACCCGCTCTATCTGGAACAGCTCCTGGTCGGTGACCGGACGGACGCCGGGGGCGGGACGGCCGGCGAGGAGTTGCCGCCCACCCTCCAGGCCCTGCTGGGCGCGCGGATCGGTGCGCTGGCCCGGGTGGAGCGCGCTGTGGTGGATCTGGCCGCCGTAATCGGCCGGGAGTTCACCGCACCGGAACTGGTCCGGCTCCAGCTGTCCGTACGGGCCGCGGAGGGCCACGGGACCACGGCTCAAGGGCAGTTCGTGGACGAGGCGTTGGCGGCACTGGCCCGCCGCCGGCTGGTCGAGTCGGGTGCCCCCGGAGACCGGGCGGCGGGGGCGGCGTACCGGTTCAGCAGCGGGCTCGTGCACGAGGTCGCGTACGCCTCGCTGTCCAAGCGGTCCAAGGCCGAACGCCACGCCTGGGCGGCCGAGTTGCCCAGTGTGCTGCGCGGTGGCGACGGTGCGGTCGGCGGCCATCTGGAGCGGGCCTACCGCTACCGCGCCGAGCTGGGCCTGCTCGACGACCGGGCCCGGGGGCTGCGCGACCGGGCCGCCGCCGCGCTCGGCCGGGCCGGGGCGCAGGCCGCCGCCCGGTCCGACCTGCACTGGGCGCACGGCCTGCTGGAGCGGGCGGTGGACCTGCGCCCCGGCGACCCGGCGGCGACCCGGCGGCTCGGCGAGGTGCGCGTGGCGCTCGGCCGCACCGCGGAAGGGGCCGAACTGCTGCTCCAGGTGCGGGAGATGGCGGCCGATCCGGTGGAGGCCGCGCACGCCCGGCTGGCGCTCGCGGTGCTGGACCCGGGCGGCCCGGGGCCCGGCCCCGCCGCCGTGGCCCGTACCGTGCTCCCGGTGTTCGAGGCGGCCGGGGACTCGGTCGGCCGGGCGCGGGCCCATCTGCGGCTCGCCCAGCAGTTCCAGCGGTCCGGGCGGCACGAGGAGGCGGAGCGGGACCAGGCGCGGGCCCTGGAGCACGCCGTGCTGGCCGGTGCGGAGCCGGAACGGGCCGGGGCGCTCGGCGCGATCGGCATCTCCCTGTGGCGCGGGCCGGTCCCGGTGCCCGCCGCGGTGATCCGCTGCCGGACCCTGCTGGCGGCGCACGGCGCGGGCCGCCCCACGGTCCGGGTCACGCTCAACTGCCCCTTGGCGGTGCTGTACGCGCTCCAGGACGCGGCCGAGGACGCGTACGGCTGCCTGGCCGAGGCGGAGCGGCTGGCCGGGAAGCTGGGATTCGCCGAGGCGGAGGTGTTCCTGCCGATGTTCCGGGCGACGGTGGAGGCGCTGTCCGGCCGGAACGCCGCCGCGCTGGACCTGCTCGGCCGGGCGGACGCGGCGGCCCGGCGCACGGGGGCGGCCGGGATGCGGACGGCGGTGGCGCTGGACGCGGCCCGCCTGGAGCTGGACGAGGGCCGGGAGGACCGGGCGGCCGGGCACCTGGCGGGCATCGGCGACGCGTCGGGGCTGAGCCGGGCGGACGCGGTGGACCTGGCGGGGCTGCGGGCCCGGCTGACGGCACGGGACCGGCCCGAGGAGGCGGCCGTGCTCGCGGCGCGGGCGGTGCGGGCGTCGCTGCTCACCGACTCCCCGCTGGTGCAGGCGACGGCCGAACTGGACCGGGCGCACACGCTCGCCGCCCTGGGCCGGCTTCCGGAGGCCGCGGCGTCGGCCGGGGCGGCCGCGGTGCACTTCACCGGCAAGGGGCATCTGCCGGGGTTCCGCCGGGTCTCCGGGTTCCTCGCGCGCCCGCCCCTGCCGGTGGCCACGACGAGGGAGAGGAGCTGACCGATGACGACCACGGAACCGGCACAGGCACCGGCGGAACCGGTACGGGCCCGGGTGCGTTCGGGCCCGGGGCAGGGTCTGACCTGGAGTCTGCGCGGGCGCGGACCCGACGACGTACCGGTGCTGGCGGACGCCGGGCCGCCGCTGGGCCGCCCGGCCGGGCCCGCCACCGGGCGGGGTGTCCGCGTGTGCGTCGTGGACTCGGGTGTGGAGCGCGACCATCCGCTGGTCGGCCCGTTGGCCGGCTCCTGGGTGGTCGTCAAGGACGGGGAGAGCGGCCAGATCACCGTCGAGCCGACCACGACCGGCGACACCTGCGGCCACGGCACCGCGTGCGCGGGCATCATCCGCCGGACCGCCCCGGAGTGCGAGATCCACAGTGTGCGGGTGCTCGGCGAGCGGTTCTCCGGCACCGGCGACATCCTCATGGCCGGGCTGCGCTGGGCGGTGGAGCAGCGGTTCGACGTGGTCAACCTCAGCCTGTCGACGACCCGCACCCGGTTCGCGCAGGAGCTGCACAGCCTGGCGGACAGCGCCTACTTCGCCCGTACGGTGATCGTCGCCTCGGCGCACAACACCCCGGTGGAGAGCTTCCCGTGGCGGTTCGCCTCCGTGATCTCGGTGGGCAGCCACCAGGAGGACGACCCCGAACTGCACCTGTACAACCCCGACCCCCCGGTGGAGTTCTTCGGGCCGGGCCAGAACGTGACGGTGCCCTGGCTGGGCGGCCGGACGATCCGCACCACGGGGAACAGCTTCGCCACGCCGTACGTCGCCGGGCTCTGCGCCCGTGTCCTGTCCGCGCATCCGCGGATGACGGCCTTCCAGCTCAAGAACGCCCTCTATCTCTCCGCGGCCAACGTGCGCCACGCACCGCGTCCTTCTTCCCCTCCCGCTTCCTCCACTCCGGCAGGAGATACCCGTGATGACTCCGAGAACTGATTCCGCCGCCGCCTTTTCCGCCACCACCACGGTCGCCGACGCGCCGCGCAGCGAACTGCTCCAGTCGGTCGTCGATGTGGCCCGTGCCATCTTCGGGGCCGAGGCCAGTTCGGTGTTCCTGCTCGACGAGGAGGCGGACGAGCTGGTCTTCCAGGCCGTGTCCGGGCAGGGCGAGGAGTTCCTCGTGGGCCGCCGGTTCCCGGCCGGGCGCGGGATCGCCGGCTGGGTGGCGACCTCCGGCGAGCCGATGGTGGTCGACGACCTGAGCGCCGATCCGTCCTTCGACCGCTCGCTGGCGGAGTCGACCGCGTACGTCCCGAACGCGCTGATGGCGGCCCCGCTCATCAGCGACGCCCGGATCCTGGGCGTCCTGGAGGTGCTGGACCCCTCCCCGCAGGCCCGGTCGGGGGTACGGGAGCTGGACCTGCTCGCGATGTTCGCCCGGCAGGCCGCCGCAGCCCTGCGGGTGATCACCCCGGAGCGGGTGCGGGAGGCCGAGGAGCGCACGGCCTCGGCCGGGCACACGCTGGCGGGCGCGCAACGCGAGGACGCGCTGCGACTGCTGGGTAGCCTGGAGCGACTGCTGCGGGGCGTCGGCTGAGGCGGCCGACACCCGGGAGTAGCCATCGGCCCGGCGGGCAGGAGCGGGGCGTCGGCACAAAGGCACAGGGCTCAGGGCACAGCGCACGGAGCGCAAGGGAAGGACACGCACGATGAAGCTCGCTTTCTCCACCCTCGGGGTGCCGGGGACGCCGGTCGCCGAGGTCGTCCGGCTCGCCGCCGGGAACGGCTACCAGGGCGTGGAGCTGCGCGTCCACCCCGAGGAGCCCGTGCACCTGGGGCTCTCCTCGCTGGAACGGGCCGACGTGGTCGAGGCGTTCAAGGCGGGCGGGGTCGAGATCCTGACCCTGGCCGGGTACGTCCAGGTGGCCGCCGAAGGGGACGACGAGCCGGTCCTCGCGGAGCTGTCCGAGCTGGTGAAGCTCGCCCGGGACCTCGGCGCCTCCTACGTCCGGGTCTTCCCCGGCGGCGGCGACCAGGAGCAGGCGGATGCCGACGCGACGGCCGCCCGGCGGCTCGGCGCGGCGGCCCCGGCAGCGGCCGACATGGGCGTGACCATCCTGCTGGAGACCCATGACTCGCACCGCGCGGGCCTGGACGTCGCCCGGGTCGTCGCCACGGTCGGGCACCCCCGGGTGGGCGCGATCTGGGACGTCCTGCACACCTGGCTCGCCGGGGAGGAGCCGGCCGCCAGCCGGGCGGTGCTCGCCCCGCACCTGGGCTACGTCCAGGTGAAGGACGTCGCCTCCGCGGAGGACCTCACTCCGCTGCCGCCGGGCTCCGGGGTGCTGCCCCTGGCGGAGTGCCTGGACGGGACGGGTCCGGACACCTGGGTGTGCTGGGAGTACGAGAAGCGCTGGCATCCGGGGGCGGCGGAGCTGCCGGGTCTGCTGGGCGCAGGACGTGAGCACCTGCTGCGGCTGGGGGCCCCGAAGCAGTAGCGGACCCGGCGACCGTCACGACGGCCCCCGCCTCCGGCTCCGGACGGGGCGTCGTGGTCCGCAGCCCGACGCCCGAGGTCAGCGCCACCCCGCCCACCAGCAGCGCCGCCGCGCACCAGCGCGGCGGGCTCACGTCCTCGCCGAGCACCAGCGCCGCCGAGGACATCCCGAAGACCGGGACGAGCAGGGTGAAGGGCGCCACGGACGAGGCGGGGTACCGGCGGAGCAGGAAGCCCCAGGCGCCGAAGCCGAACACCGTGCTGACCCAGGCGACGAACAGGATGATGCCCACCCCGCTCCAGTCGAGCGCGGCCAGCGCCTCCGCGTCCCGGTCCGGGCCCTCGAAGAGGAGGGACAGGCCCAGCAGCGGCAGCACGGGAACGGCCGAGACCCAGACCATGAAGGTCAGGGCGTCCCGGGGCGCCGCCCGGCGGGTGAACACGTTGGACACGCCCCAGCAGGCGGCGGCCCCGACGACGAGGACGAACGCGAGGACCGGGCCGCCCGCCCCCTCGTCCACGGCGGCCACGACGATGCCCGCGAGCGCGACGGCCATGCCCGCCACCCGGATCCGGCCGGGCCGTTCGGAGAGGGCGAGGGCGGCGAACAGGGCGGTGAAGACGGCCTGGATCTGGAGGACCAGGGAGGAGAGCCCGGCGGGCATCCCCTGGTCCATGCCGATGAACAGCAGCCCGAACTTCCCCACCCCCAGGACCAGTCCGACCCCCACGACCCACTTCCAGGCGACCGAAGGACGGCCCAGCAGGAAGATCGCGGGCACGGCGGCGGCAAGGAAGCGCAGCGCGGAGAAGAGGAGCGGCGGGAAGTGGTCGAGCCCCAGCTCGATCACGACGAAGTTCACGCCCCAGAGTGCCGCGACGAGCACGGCCAGGGCGATATGGCGTGGACGCATGCGGCGAGCATTCAGCAGGATGACCGTGTAGCACCAGCGCGGGTTTCTTCATGATGGAATTCAGCGCTGCTGAAGAATGCCACGGAAAGACGCCCGTGAAAGATGCCCCTGAAGGATGAGGTCACCGTGCTCGATCTGGCCCGGCTGCGCGCCCTGCACGCGGTCTTCGTCCACGGTTCCGTCGCGGGCGCGGCGACCGCCCTCGGCTACACCCCGTCCGCCATCTCCCAGCAGATCACCAAGCTGGAGCGGGAGACCCGGACCACGCTGCTGGAGCGGCGCGGGCGCGGGGTGGCGCTGACCGAGGACGCGCTGCGGCTGGCCGACACGGCCCAGCGGCTGCTGGCCATCATGGAGCAGGCGGAGACGGAGCTGGAGGAGCGCCGGGGGCTGCCGACGGGCCGGCTGACGATCGCCGCGTTCGCCTCGGCCGCGCGGGGGCTGCTGCCGGGGGTGCTGGCCGAGCTGGAGCGGGAGCACCCGGCGCTGGACGTCCGGCTGGACGAGGTGGACCCGCATCTGTCGGTGGACCTCGCGGCGAAGGGGATGGTCGATCTGGCCGTGGCGCACGACTGGGACATCGCCCCGCTGCCCGCCCCGGAGGGCCTGGCCCAGGCGGTGATCGGGCTCGACCGGTGCGATCTGCTGGTCCCCGAGGGGCATGCGCTGGCCGGGCGGGACGGGGTGCGGCGCGAGGAGCTGGCGCGCGAGCGGTGGATCTGCCAGCCGCCGGGGACGGTGTGCCACGACTGGCTGGTGCGGACGCTGCGCACGGCGGGGTACGAGCCCGACATCGGGCACCGGGCGGAGGAGAACCACACCCAACTGGCCCTGGTGGCCGCCGGTCTGGGTATCGCGATGATGCCCCGGCTGGGGCGGGGGCCGCTCCTGGACGGGGTGGTGGCGGTACGTCTCGACCCGGTGCCGGAGCGGCGGCTGTACGCGCTGTGGCGTACGGAGGCGGCCCGGCGTCCGGCGATCACGGCCGCGGTGGACGCGCTGCGGGCGCACGGCGCGGCGGCCGGCCTGGCGTGAGGCGGGTCCGGCCACCGCCTTCCCGTGACCCACCCGCCCCACCCGTCCCACTCTTCCGGCGGCACGTCACTCCCGGCTCCGGCACGGCCTCTTGACCGGAAGTTATTTTCCCTATAAGCGTACTTCCTTGGAAGTTTCTTTCACCCCGGGAAGGAGCTCACGTGCCCCACCGCACCTCAAGACGCACCCTCCTCACCGCCACAGCGGCCGTCACCGCCGCCGCGGCGACCGGCGCCCTCACCCCGCCCGCCGTCGCCGCCGCGCACTCCACGAACGCCTCCACCGACCGCCGGCTGCGGCGGATCATCGCCGGGATGAGCCTGGAGGAGAAGGTCGGCCAGCTCTTCGTGATGCGGGTCTACGGGCACTCCGCCACCGACCCCGACCAGGCCGACATCGACGCGAACCTCAAGGAGATCGGGGTCCGTACCGGCGCCGAGCTGATCTCGACGTACCACGTCGGCGGCATCATCTACTTCACCTGGGCGCACAACACCCGTGACCCGCACCAGATCGCCGACCTCTCCAACGGCCTCCAGCGCGCCGCGCTCGCCGAGCGCCACCGAGTACCGCTGCTCGTCTCCACCGACCAGGAGCACGGCATCGTCTGCCGGGTCGGCGAACCCGCCACGCTGCTGCCGGGCGCGATGGCCCTCGGCGCGGGCGGCTCGCGCTCCGACACCCGGCGGGCGGCCTGGATCGCGGGCGCGGAGCTGGCCGCGCTCGGCATCAACCAGAACTACGCGCCGGACGCCGACGTCAACGTCAACCCGGCCAACCCGGTCATCGGCGTACGGTCCTTCGGCTCCGACCCCGACGCGGTGGCCGACCTGGTCGCGGCGCAGGTGAAGGGCTACCAGGGCGCGGGCGTCGCGTCGACCGCCAAGCACTTCCCCGGCCACGGCGACACGAACACCGACAGCCACACCGGGCTGCCCGTCATCAACCACACCCGGGCCCAGTGGGAGGAGCTGGACGCCCCGCCGTTCCGCGCCGCGATCCGGGCCCGGATCGACTCGATCATGACCGCGCACATCGTGGTCCCGGCCCTCGACCCGTCCGAGGACCCGGCCACGCTCTCCCGGCCGATCCTCACCGGCATCCTCCGCGAGGAGCTGGGCTACGACGGGGTGGTGGTCACCGACTCGCTCGGCATGGAGGGGGTGCGCACGAAGTACGGCGACGACCGCGTTCCGGTCCTCGCGCTCCTGGCCGGCGTGGACCAGCTGCTGAACCCGCCGAACCTCCCCGTCGCCTGGAACGCCGTGCTGGAGGCCGTCCGCGGCGGCGAGATCAGCGAGGAGCGGATCGAGGAGTCGATCCTGCGCATCCTGCGGCTGAAGAGCGGACTCGGCCTGTTCCGGGACCCGTTCGTGAGCCACCGGGGCGTCGAGCGTACGGTCGGCAGCCGCGCGCACCGGGCCGCCGCCGACCGGATCGCCGAGCGGACGACCACCCTGCTCGCCGACCCGGGTTCGCTGCTGCCGCTCTCCCGGCGCACCCACCGCAACCTGCTGGTGGTGGGGGCCGATCCGGCCTCCCCTCCGGGACCACGGGCCCGCCGACCGGCACCCTGGCCCATGCCTTCGGCGAACTGGGCTTCAGCGCACGGGCGTTGTCGACCGGTACGGCCCCGAACCAGGCGAAGATCGACGAGGCGGTCGCCGCCGCCGCGGGCAAGGACGCGGTGGTCGTGGCGACGTACAACGTCACGGCGAGCAGCTCGCAGCGCACGCTGGTGACCGCGCTCGTGGCGACCGGCGTCCCCGTCGTCACCGTCGCGATCCGCAACCCGTACGACGTCGCCCACCTCACCGGGACCGGCGTCGCGGCGAGCCTCGCCGCGTACTCCTGGACCGATGTCGAACTGCGCGCGGCGGCCCGGGTGATCGCGGGCCGCGCCGAGCCGGAGGGCACCCTGCCCGTTCCGGTGCAGCACGCGGACGACCCGGCGCAGGTGCTGTACCCGGTGGGCCACGGACTGTCGTACTAGCCCTACGGCGACCGGACGGCCCCGGCCTCCGGCCATCGGCGCAAAGCACCCCCGCATCTGGCGTGGTCCCGCTCCGGCGGGCCACGCCGGGTGTACGTCTTTGAGGACGTATTGGGGGGTTTCATGGATGAGCGCATGCCCTCGGGGGCCCGGAGCCGACGGCCCGCCCCGTTACCGGCCCGCGTGGTCCTGGCGGTGGCCGCCGCCGTGGTCGCGCTCCTGCTGGCTGCCTGCGAGGCCCGGGGCGGGACCGCCACCGACGACCGCGCCCCCGCCCCGCCCGGCCCGTCGCCGTACGGCGTGGTCTTCCTCGGGCCCGGGGACTGCAGTTCGCGGGGCCCGGTGATCCGGGAGGTGTTCTGCCGCAGCGAGAAGGCGGCGGCCACCGTCCTCGCCCGGCACCTCGGCACTCCGTCGTCGGGCCCGCTCTGCCCGGACGCCACCGACTTCGTCCTGCACGTCTCCGAGACGGGCACCGGGGCCCGTTCCCGGCTCACGACGGGTTACGCCTGCATGCGGAACCTGGAGCCCCCGCACCCGGGCGACCCGGGGCAGGGCGGCGGACCGCTGACCGTCGTCGGCGACTGCGTCACCGCCTCCCGCGCGGGCGAGGTCACGGAGACCGCCTGCGCGGACGCGGGCGGCCGCGCCCCGCGCTACCGGGTGGAGTCGGCGGTGCGGCGGCGGGCCCAATGCCCGGCCGACACGGACCTGTTCGTCTCCCTGCGCGGCGAGAAGCCGGTGGGCTGCGCCCGCCGGTCCACCGGATGGTGACGGTGACCGGCGGGCGCGGCCCGGAAGAACCGGCTGCGGGCGACTACGGACGCAGCGTGGCCTCGTCGCGCTCGACCTCGCCGTTGCGCTGGTCCAGCCTGGTGTCGAACTTCGCCAGCGGCTTCGCCTTCGCCGGGTCGTTCTCGACGGCCGCCGGGGCGACGCCCGCCCAGCGCAGGATGTCGGCGGTGGCCTTGGCCCGCTCGGCCTCGGGGAGACCGGAGACCCGCGCGCCGTGGTTGCCGCCGGGAACGGTGTACACGGCGCTGTCCTTCGCGCCGCGGCCGAGGCGGAACGGCTCCGCGCTCCACGGGTCGTTCTCGCCGTTGACGTACATTATCCGCCGGGCGTTGTGCTTGACCCAGCTGTCGATGTCCCGCATGGCGCCCCGGTCGAACTTCATCGGGATGGAGCGGGGCACGAAGTTGCGCGGGGGCTGGTAGCCGTAGCGGCTCAGGTTGCCGAGCCAGGGCTGCTTGATGTCCGGCGATCCGAGCTGGGTGCCCGCCTGGTAGTAGTACGGGGTGTACGTCTCCAGGCCCTGGTCGGCGTAGCCGGAGAAGCCGACGATGCCGTCGACGGAGTTCCAGATGTCGTCGTCCGTGGCCTTCTTGGCGTCGGCCGGGATGTCCACGCAGTCGGCGAGCAGGCTGTACTGCCAGAAGGCGAACACGTAGTCCAGGACGGTGGCCTCGTAGGCGCGGTCGAGGGAACCGATGGTGTTGAAGGTCCAGCCGTTGGCGGCGGCCTCCTCCTTGTACTTCTTCTGGAGCGGGGCCCGCCGGATCAGCGCCTCGCGCTGCACGCCGGCCAGCTTGTCGCGGCACTCCTCGGTGCCGACCTCGCGGAAGAACCGGTCGTACGCCGAGTCCTCCTTGTCGTTGACGTCGTTGGGCGCGACGTAGGCGACGACGCCGTCCATGTCCTTCGGGTAGAAGCGCTCGAAGTACGTGGCGGTCATGCCGCCCTTGGACCCGCCGGTGGCCAGCCACTTCTTGCCGTAGATCTTCTTCAGCGCCGTGAACACCCGGTGCTGGTCGCTGGCGGCCTGCCAGATGTCCAGCTTGGACCAGTCGGCCGGGGCGGGGCGGGACGGGGTGAAGAAGCGGTACTCCAGGGAGACCTGGTTGCCGTCGATGATCTGCGTCGGCTCACTGCGGCTGGGGTTGGTCGAGACGTTGTAGCCGCTGGTCGAGAAGACCGTCGGGCGGGAGACGTCCTTGTGCAGCACGGTGATGCGCTGCTGGAACGTGCCCTTGGACGGGCGCCGGTGGTCGACCGGCTGGGTGTAGTTGAGGACGAAGTAGCGGTAGCCCGCGTACGGCTTCTCCTCGATCAGGCTCATGCCCGGGATCGCCAGGATGCGGTCCTTGATGTCCTCGGCGCTCGCTTCGCCGCCGAGAGCGGTTCCGCTGCTCTTCGCGGCCGGTTCCGCGGCGGTGGCCGCTCCGGCCGAGGCGCCCGTGGCTCCGACCGTGCCTATGAGCACGGCGAGCGAGAGAACCCCTGTGAGTGACTTGCGCATGCACGCTCCCCTTGGTTCACAACAGTCGCCGTGAACTTATCGGGGGCAACACACGCCACGCCAGACCCGGTTGTCCGTGTCAGCACAGAATGCCGGCGCGGAATGCCGGCACCGGATGTCAGCAGAGGATCCATCCGGTGGAGACGGACTTCTTGCCGATCGCGCCGGTGGCCCGGACGCAGCGGTTCAGCGCGTTGACCGTGACCGGGCCCGCCATCTTCGTGTACGAGCCCTTGTCGGAGACCGCGTGACCGCCGCGCGCCTGGAGTGTGACGCTCATGGTCCGCCGCTTGCCGGGCTTCTTGGCGACGGTCACCGCGCAGGCATGAGCGCGGGTCTTGTAGACGCGCAGCTCTCCCGTGGAGAACTCGACCGTCTTCGCCGGGCGGCCGGAGCAGCCGGAGGCGGCCTGGGCGGTGCCGGGGGCGGCGAGGACTGGGACGAGTCCGCCCAGCAGGGGCAGGACGAGGAGGCCGACGAGCGGCAGCCGTCTCCGCCGTATCGGTCGCACCGCTCCGGCCGGTCCCGCGGCCCCGTCCGGACCCACCGGCCCCGCAGTCCTGTCGAACACGTTCGCCCCCACCTGACATCCGTACGCCCATGCGTCCCTGGCTACGACGCAGCGGACGCGCGAGAGGTTGCACAGGGCCGGGCCTCCCGGCTCGGCCCCCGGCGGGCTCTCACACGGCCGCGGGCTCGTCCTCCCCTATGCCTTCGCCTATGAAGGTGCGCCACAGCCGGGCGTACTGCCCGTCCAGGGCGAGCAGCTCGTCGTGCGTGCCGTCCTCGGCGACGCGTCCGTGGTCCATCACCACGACCCGGTCGGCGCGGGCGGCTGTCGTCAGCCGGTGGGCGACCACCAGGGTGGTCCGGCGGCCGGTGAGCCGGTCGGTCGCCTGGTTGACGAGGGCCTCGGTGGCGAGGTCGAGGGCGGCGGTGGCCTCGTCCAGGAGCAGGACGTCCGGGTCGACCAGCTCGGCGCGGGCCAGGGCGATCAGCTGGCGCTGCCCGGCGGAGAGGTTACGGCCGCGCTCGGCGACCTCGTGGAGGTAGCCGTCCTCCAGCGTGGCGATCATCTCGTGCGCGCCGACCGCGCGGGCCGCGGCCTCGACCTCGGCGTCGGTCGCGTCGGGCAGCCCGTAGGCGATGGCGTCGCGGACCGTCCCGGCGAAGAGGTACGCCTCCTGCGGGACGACGCCCAGGCGGTGCCGGTAGGCGGTCATGTCGAGCTTGCGCAGATCGGTGCCGTCGGCGGTGACCCGGCCGCCGGTGGGGTCGTAGAACCGGGCGACCAGCTTGACCAGGGTCGACTTCCCGGCCCCCGTCTCCCCGACGAAGGCGACGGTCTGCCCGGCGGGGATGTGGAGGTCGATCCCGGTGAGGGCCTCCTCCTCGTCCCCGTACGCGAAGGAGACGTCCTCGAACCCGATCTCGCCCCGCAGCGAGAGCACGTCGAGGGGCTCGTCCGGGTCGGCGGTCGAGGTGGGCTCGCGCAGCAGCTCCTGGATGCGGCCGAGGGAGACGGTGGCCTGCTGGTAGCCGTCGAAGACCTGGGAGAGCTGCTGGACGGGGGCGAAGAACAGGTCGATGTAGAGCAGATAGGCGACCAGCGCGCCGACGGTCAGCGTGCCGTTGTCGATCCGGCCCGCGCCCACGATCATCACCGCGGCGGCGGCGACGGAGGCCAGCAGCTGGACGAACGGGAAGTAGACGGAGATCAGCCACTGGCCGCGTACCCGGGCCTGGCGGTAGCTGTCGCTGCGCTCGGTGTAGCGGGCGGCCCCGTCGTGCTCGCGGCCGAAGGCCTGGACGATCCGGAGACCGGCGACGGACTCCTGGAGGTCGGCGTTGACGGAGCTGATGCGGGTCCGGGCCAGTTCGTACGCCTTGACGCTGCTGCGCCGGAAGAAGAAGGTCCCGACGATCAGCACGGGCAGGGTGGCGAAGACGACCAGGGCGAGCTGGATGTCCAGGACGAGCAGCGCGACCATGATCCCGAAGAAGGTGACCACGGAGACGAACGCGGTCACCAGGCCGGTCTGGAGGAACGTGGAGAGCGCGTCCACGTCCGTCGTCATCCGGGTCATGATCCGGCCGGTCAGCTCGCGCTCGTAGTAGTCGAGGCCGAGGCGCTGGAGCTGGGCGAAGATCTTCAGGCGGAGCGAGTAGAGGATCCGTTCACCGGTCCGGCCGGTCATCCGGATCTCACCGGTCTGGGCGATCCACTGGACGAGCACGACGACCAGGGCGATCGCGGAGGCGGCCCACACCGCGCCGATCGAGATCTGGCTGACGCCCTCGTCGATGCCGTGCCGGATCAGGACCGGCAGCAGCAGGCCCATCCCGGCGTCGACGGCGACGAGCCCGAGGCTGATGAGCAGGGCCGTGCCGAAGCCGCGCAGCAGCCGGCGCAGCCCGTAGGACTCCTCCGGGCGCACGGCGGTGGCCTCGTCGACTTCGGGGGTGTCCGTGGCGGGCGGCAGCGCCTCGACCTGGGCGAGGAGTTCGGGGGTCGCGGGCATGCCGGCGACGGTGGTGTCCCGCTCCTCCTCCCTGCGGATCCACAGCTCGGGGGTGATGCCGCGCTCGGCGTCGAACTCGGCGTCCAGCTCCTCCTGGAGGGCGCGGTCGTCCTCGGGGCCGGCCTCGGCGCGCTGCGGCCGGTGTCCGGGCGAGGTGGCGCCCAGCTCGTCGGGGTCGGTGAGGAGGCGGCGGTAGAGGGCGGAGGTGCGCTCCAGCTCCTCGTGGGTGCCGATCGCGGCGAGCTTCCCGCCGTCGAGGACGGCGATGCGGTCGGCGAGCTGGAGGGTGGAGCGGCGGTGGGCGATGAGGAGGGTGGTCCGCCCCGCCATCACCTGCTTGAGCGCCTCGTGGATCTCGTGCTCGACGCGGGCGTCGACGGCGGAGGTCGCGTCGTCGAGGAGGAGGAGCCGGGGGTCGGTGAGGATGGCGCGGGCGAGGGCGACGCGCTGGCGCTGGCCGCCGGAGAGGGTGAGCCCGTGCTCGCCGACGGTGGTGTCGTACCCGTGGGGCAGTTCGGAGATGAACCCGTGGGCCTGGGCGGCGCGGGCGGCCCTCTCGATCTGCTCCTGGGTGGCGTCGGGGAGGCCGTAGGCGATGTTGGCGCGGACGGTGTCGGAGAACAGGAAGCTGTCCTCGGGGACGAGCCCGATGGCGGCGCGCAGGGAGGCCTGGGTCAGCTCGCGGACGTCGTGGCCGCCAATGAGGACGGCCCCGTGGGAGACGTCGTAGAAGCGGGGCAGCAGGAGGGAGACGGTGGACTTGCCGCTGCCGGAGGCGCCGACGACGGCGACGGTCTCGCCGGGTTCGACGGTGAGCGAGAACCCGTCGAGGACGGGGCGCTCCTCGTCGTATCCGAAGGTGACGTCGTCGAACTCGATCCCGGCCGGGGCGTCGGCGGGCAGTTCCTTGGTCCCGTCCGTCATGGACGGCTCGGTGTCGATCAGCTCCAGGACGCGTTCGACGCCGGCGCGGGCCTGCTGGCCGACGGTGAGCACCATGGCGAGCATCCGGACCGGGCCGACGAGCTGGGCGAGGTACGTGGAGAAGGCGACGAACGTGCCGAGGGTGATCTCGCCCCGGGTGGCCAGCCAGCCGCCGAGGGCGAGCATGGCGACCTGGCCGAGGGCGGGCACGGCCTGGAGGGCGGGGGTGTAGCGGGAGTTCAGCCGGATGGTGCGCAGCCGCCCGGCGAAGAGCCGCCTGCTGACCTCGCGGAGCTTCCCGGTCTCCTGGTCCTCCTGCCCGAACCCCTTGACGACCCGGACCCCGGAGACGGCCCCGTCGACGACTCCGGCGACGGCGGCGGCCTGGCTCTGGGCGTACCAGGTGGCGGGGAAGAGGCGGGCCTTGGAGCGGCGGGCGATGAACCAGAGCGCGGGGGCGACGGCGAGGGCGACGAGGGTCAGCGGGAGGGAGAGCCACGCCATGATCACCAGGGAGATGAGGAAGAGCAGCACGTTCCCGATGGTCATCGGGAGCATGAACAGCAGCCCCTGGATCAGCTGGAGGTCACTGGTGGCCCGGCCGACGACCTGCCCGGTGGACAGCTCGTCCTGACGTTTCCCGTCGAGCCGGGTGATCGTCGCGTACATGTCCGTACGCAGATCGTGCTGGACGTCCAGGGCGAGCCGGCCGCCGTAGTAGCGGCGGATGTAGGTGGCGATGTAGACGAGGACGGCCGCGCCGATGAGCAGCCCGGTCCAGACGGCGAGGGAGCGGGTGTGGTCGGTGACCACGTCGTCGATGATCACCTTGGTGATCAGCGGCACGAGGGCCATGACGGCCATGCCGGCGAGCGACGAGCCGAGGGCGAGCACGACGTTCCGCCGGTACCGCCACGCGTACCCGGTCAGCCGCCGGCCCCACCCCTGTTGCTCTGCGCCCGTCACGCGTTGCCTCCCCGTCCCGTTCGATCTTCCGGAAGGCACCAACACGGCAGGGGCCGGATTTCATCCCGCCGCAACAATCGGGGCGGTAAACCGGGCCGATGGGCGGGGGTGGGAAGGGGCCGGCGGCGTAGGACCGGTTCACACCCCCGGCCGGGCGGGTAGGAACCGGCGGCTCCCCGGCCGGAGGGCATCTCGAAGAGCACCTCGTAGGGCATCGCGAAAGGGCAGGAACCATGGCGATCGACCGGCTCACCGACGCCTACCGTTGCGGACAGCTCTACGCGGCGCTCGCCGCACTGGAGCGTCTGTGCGGAGGCACGCACCGTCCCCTGGACGACCCGGCGAGGCGTCGGCAGGTGTCCACCGAGCCGCGCAAGCACCTCGCCCCGCACCTGTGGAAGGCGACCCGCTCTCTGGTCGATGCCACCGGCCAGGGTCGGGGGAAGGCCGCCGCGGTGATCTTCCGGCAGCTGCCGGACCTCCTCCCGCTCCGCCGGGAGCTGCCCGGGGAGATCCGGGACGCGGCGGAGCGGGCACGGTTCGAGGAGGGGGTCCGAGCGCAGGAGACCGCGATCGGCAAGGCGCTCGCGGAGCTGTGAGCGGGCGGGCCCGGCCGGCCGGGCCCGCCCGCCACCACACGTGTCCGGCCTACAGATGCGTCGGCTCGAACATCCGCAGCAGGGCCGGGAGCACGACGACCGACGGCCCCGGGGTCGCCAGCGCCTTGCCCAGATCCGCGGCGAGGGACTCCGGGCTGGTCCGGACGGCGGGTACGCCGAAGGACTCGGCGAGGGCGACGAAGTCCGGGCGGGCCAGCTCCGTGCCGGTGGACTCGCCGAAGGCTCCCGTCATGTACTCGCGGAGGATGCCGTAACCGCCGTCGTCGACGATCAGCCAGGTCAGCGGCAGATCGTACTGGCGCGCCGTGGCCAGCTCCGCGATGGAGTACATCGCGCCGCCGTCGCCGGAGACCGCGAGCACGGGCTTCGTCGGGTCGGCGGCGGCAGCCCCGATGGCCGCCGGGAAGCCGTAGCCGAGGCCGCCCGCGCCCTGGGCGGAGTGCATGGTGTTGGGCCGGCGGGCGTCGAACGCGGACCAGGCCCAGTACGCCAGGATCGTCATGTCCCAGAAGCTGGGCGCGGCGTCCGGCAGCGCCGCGCGGACGGCGGCGAGGACCTGCCGCTCCAGGGTGAGGTCCTGGGCCTCGATCCGGACCCGTACCTTCTCCAGCACCGTGGCCACGCGCTCGGCGGCACCCGGGTCCTCGCGCCGCTCGACGGCCTCCAGCAGGTCGGCCAGCGCCTCGCGGGCGTCGGAGTGGATGCCGAGGGCGGGGTGGTTGGACTCCAGCTTCCCGGCGTCCGCCTCGATCTGGATCACCCGGCCGCGCGGGCGGAAGGTGTGGTAGTTCGAGGAGAGCTCGCCGAGGCCCGAGCCGACGACGAGCAGGACGTCCGCGTCCTCCAGGAAGTCGGTGGTGTGCCGGTCCTCCAGCCAGGAGCGCAGCGACAGCGGGTGCTCCCAGGGGAACGCGCCCTTGCCGCCGAAGGTGGTGACGACCGGCGCGTCGATCTTCTCGGCCAGCGCGCGCAGCTTGCCGGAGGCGTCGGAGCGTACGACTCCGCCACCCGCGATGATCACGGGCCGCTCGGCGTTGGACAGCAGATGTGCGGCGGCGATGGTCAGCTCGGGCCGCGGGTAGAGCTCGCGCGGGGTGGCGTCCATGGCGCTGACGACCGGCAGGGTCGTCTCGGCCAGCAGCACGTCCTGCGGGATCTCCACCCAGACCGGCCCGTGCGGGGCGGTCAGCGCGGACTCCCAGGCGGCGGCGATCGCGGACGGGATCTGCGACGCGGTCCGCACGGTGTGCACGGACTTCACGATGTCGCGGACGGAGGCCTGCTGGTCGCGGAGCTCGTGGAGATAGCCGTGCCGCCCGCCGCCGAGCCCCGCCGTCGGGATCTGGCTGGAGATCGCGAGGACCGGGGCGGAGGCGGCGGCCGCCTCCTGGAGCGCGGCGAGCGAGGTGAGCGCGCCGGGCCCGGTGGACAGCAGCAGCGGGGCCACCTCCCCCGTGATCCGGCCGTACGCGTCGGCGGCGAACCCCGCGTTGTTCTCGACGCGGAGCCCGACGTACCGGAGCGAGGAGCGGCGCAGCGCGTCGAACATGCCGAGCGCGTGCTGACCGGGCAGACCGAAGACGGTGGTCGCGCCGAGCCCCTGGAGGGTTTCGACGACGAGGTCACCGCCGTTGCGGCCGGCCGGCGGATCGAGTACGGCAGCGGCCTGGACGGCGGTGAGCTGCGGCCGGTCGTCGTGGTCGTGGCTCACTTGGCGTCCTCGGCTTCCTTCGCTTCCTTCTCCGCCGCGATCTGCCGGGACATGATCGTGGTCAGCTCGTACGCGGCGTGGGAGGCGGCCACGGAGGTGATCTCGGCGTGGTCGTACGCCGGGGCGACCTCGACCAGGTCGGCGGAGACCAGATGGCAGGAGGAGAGCCCGCGCAGGATCTCCAGCAGCTCGCGGGAGGTGAGGCCGCCGGCCTCGGGGGTGCCGGTGCCGGGGGCGTGCGCCGGGTCGAGGACGTCGATGTCGATGGAGATGTACAGCGGCCGGTCGCCGATGCGCTGACGGAGCTGGTCGGCGATCTCGTCGACGCCGCGCCGCATGACGTCGGCGGAGGTGACGATGCCGAAGCCCATCTTCTCGTCGTCGGTCAGGTCCTGCTTGCCGTAGAGCGGGCCGCGGGTGCCGACGTGGGAGAGGGCGGAGGTGTCGAGGATGCCCTCCTCGACGGCCCGCCGGAACGGGGTGCCGTGGGTGTACTCGGCGCCGAAGTAGGTGTCCCAGGTGTCCAGGTGCGCGTCGAAGTGGAGCAGGGCCACGGGCCCGTGCTTCTTGGCGACCGAGCGCAGGAGGGGCAGGGCGATGGTGTGGTCGCCGCCGAGGGTCATCAGGCGTGCGCCGGTGCCCAGCAGGTCGTCGGCCGCGCCCTCGATGGTCTCGACGGCCTCGTTGATGTTGAACGGGTTCGCCGCGATGTCGCCGGCGTCGGCGACCTGGGCCAGGGCGAAGGGGGAGGCGTCCTGGGCCGGGTTGTACGGGCGCAGCAGCCGGGAGGCCTCACGGATGGCGTTGCCGCCGAAGCGGGCGCCGGGCCGGTAGGAGACCCCGGTGTCGAAGGGCACGCCGACGACGGCGACGTCGGTACGCCCGACCTCGTCGAGCCGGGGCAGCCGGGCGAACGTCGCGGGCCCGGCGTAGCGCGGGACACGGGAGGAGTCGATGGGGCCGCGCGGCGAATCGGTGCTGCTCATGGGGGGTGTGCCTTTCCTTCGGTTTCGTACGGTGTCAAGTGTGCGGGCTTCTCAGCCCGTCCGACGACGTTCAGCCCGTCCGGCCACATCCAGCCCGTCCGGCCAAACCCAGCCCGTCCGGCGATTGAGGACATCGGTGGGCTCGGCCAAACTCAGCCCGTCGGGCGATTGAGGACATCGGTGGGCTCGGCCGGATCCGGCGCAAGGGTTCCGTCCTCAAACGCGGGACGGGCTGGAGTGCCCGCAAGCCGTTCGCGCCACGCCGCCAGCACAGCCGCATCCGTCGGCGGCGTGGCCAGCGACACGACCACGTACACGACCAGGGACGCCAGCAGCCCGTAGTAGATCGGCTGATTGGCGAGGATCCCGTAGTGCCACATCAGCCCGACCACCGCGACACCCCCCACGGCCACGGCCGACAACGCCCCGGCCGCCGTGCCGCGCCGCCACAGCAGCCCGCCGATGATCGGCACGAGCAGCCCGCCCACCAGGAGGTTGTAGGCCACGGTCAGCGCTTGCACCACATCGTTCAGCGCGATGGCGATCAGAATGACGGCGATCCCCATGATGAGGATGAACGCCCGGTTCCCCTTGACCTCGTCGTGCGGCTCGTCCCCGGCGCCACCCCCGCCGCACCCGACGACCCCCGCAACCGCGACCAGATGTCGTTGTTGGCGACCGTGGCGCAGGCGATCAGCGCACCGGAGGACGTCGACATCACGGCGGCCAGCGCGGCGGCGAGCACGAGTCCGCGCACCCCCACCGGCAGCTCGTCCTTGACGATCGTCGCGAACGCGGAGTCGGCGCTGGCCAGGTCCGGGTACATCACCTTGGCGGCGGTGCCGATGACGGCCCCGGCGATGGCGTAGACGAGACAGTACGTACCGGCGACCGTCCCGCCCCACCGCGCCGTCGTGTCGCTGCGCGCGGTGAAGACGCGCTGCCAGATGTCCTGCCCGATGAGCATGCCGAAGGTGTAGATCAGCACGTACGTGAAGATCGTCTCGCCGCCGATGCCGAGCGGGTCGAAGTACTCGGTCGGCAGCTGGGCCTTCATCTCGCTGAAGCCGCCCGCCTTGATGACGGCGATGGGCAGCAGGAGCAGCAGCAGTCCGATGGTCTTGACGACGAACTGGACCATGTCGGTCAGGGTGATCGACCACATGCCGCCGAGCGTCGAGTACGCGACGACGATGGTGCCGCCGAGGACGATGGCGACGGTCCGGTTCACGTCGAAGAGGACGTCGAAGATGGTGGCGTACGCGATGGTCGAGGTGACCGCGAGCATCAGCGTGTACGCCCACATGACGACGCCGGAGATGATCCCGGCCCGCCCGCCGTAGCGGAGGTCGAGCATCTCGGAGACGGTGTAGACCTTCAGCCGGGCGATCCGCGCCGAGAAGAAGACGGAGAGCGCGAGGAGCCCGAGGCCTATGGTGAAGACCATCCACGCACCGGAGAGCCCGTACTGGTAGCCGAGGCCGACGCCGCCGATGGTGGAGGCGCCGCCGAGGACGATGGCGGCCATGGTGCCGGAGTACATGGCGGGCCCGAGGCGGCGTCCGGCGACCAGGAACTCACTCTTGGACTTGGCGCGGCGCATGCCCCACCAGCCCATGGCGAGCATGCCGGCCAGGTAGACGACGATCACGGCGTAGTCGACAGCCATGGGCTTCCCTCCGTCTCGCGCAAACAGATGTACGTGCGAGGAAGACGGTAGGTGGCCGAAAGCCGACGCTGAAGTGTACGTTTCCTCCACTTCCTCCGGACCGAATGGATGAACCGTCCATGCCGACCCCTCCCGCAGGCACCACTCCCCCGCCACCCCTGCCCTCGTCCCCGGGCCCACCGGCCCCGCCCATCCCCCTGACGGAGTTGCTGGCGAGCAAGGACCTGGGCCTGCGCAGAATCGCGGGCCCGGCCGAGGCCGAGCTGCTCTGGGTGCACACCTCGGAGATGGCGGACCCGTATCCGTACCTCCTGGGCGGCGAGCTGCTGCTGAGCGCCGGGGTGCTGCTGACGGACCCGGACCACTACGTCGGCCGGCTGGTGGAGGCGGGGGCGGCGGCGCTGGGGTTCGGGGTGCGCCCGGTGCACGAGACGGTTCCCGGGGCGCTGATCGAGGCGTGCGACCGGCAGGGCCTGCCGCTGCTGGAGGTGCCGCCGGAGACCCCGTTCACGGCGATCGCGCGGGCGGTGTGGCGGCTGATGGCCGAGGCGCGCCACCGCGAGCTGCGCCGGGTGACCCGCGCCCAGCAGGCCCTGGCCACGGCGGCGGCCCGCCCCGACCCCGTACCGGCGGTCCTGCACCAGCTGGCGACGCGGCTCGGCGGCCGGGCGGTGCTGCTGACGGCACGGGGCGAGGAGGTCCACGCTGCGGGCCGCCGGCTGCCCCCGGAGTCGGCGGGAGCCCTGACGCGCCTGACCCGCGTGGTGGCCCGGGAACGCCCCGGCTCCCCCGCGTCGGCGACGGACACCCACGGCGACACGCATCTGTCGGCGTACGCGCTGGGCGGCGGCGACGGCCTGGTCCTGGCCTTGGCGGCCGGGCGGCGGGAGTCCGGCGACCACACGGTGGCGGGCATCGCGGTGGTCCTGCTGTCGCTCCTGGCGGCCCCGCACCAGGGCGCGGACGCGGCGGGCCGTTCGGCGGCGCTGGTCCGCATGCTCCTGGGCGCCACTCCCGCCGAGGTGGTCCCGCTCCTCGGCTCCACCGGCCCCTGGACGGTGATCCACGCCCGCCGCACGGACGGCACCCCGGCGGACGCCTTGACGGCCGGAGCCCTGGGCGCGGCGCTGGGCACGGCCCTGGTGGACGCGGGCCGCGGGGGCGGCGAGGCGGTACGGCTGCTGCTGCCGGGCGACGCGGTGCGGCCGATGCGGGAGAACGAGGCAGCACGGCCCCTGCCGGGCGCGACGGCGGAGGGCGGGGCGGCACGGCCGCCGCAGGAGGGCGAAGCGGAACGGCCGCTGCCGGAGGGCGGGGCAGCACGGCCGCTGCCGGAGAGCGGGGCAGCACGGCCGCTGCCGGAGGCTGAGGCGGACAGGATCGCCCCGCAGCCCGGCTGGACGCTCGGCGCGTCCGCCCCCACGCCCGTCACCGCGCTCGACGCCGCCGACTCCCTGGCCGCCCGCGCCCTGGCCCACGCACAGGCGACCCGCGCCCCGCTGACGGTGGACGCCCCTGTGCGCGGGCTGGCCGCCCTGGTCCCGCCCGAGGAGGCGGCCGCCCACGCCCGCGCCCTCCTCGCCCCGCTCACCACGCCACTGGCCGACACCCTGCGCTGCTGGCTCTCCCTGCACGGCAGCTGGGACCGTACGGCGGTGGCGCTCGGCGTCCACCGCAACACGGTGCGCCAACGCATCGGGCGGTGCGGGGAGTTGCTGGACGCGGACCTGGACGACATGGACGTACGGGCGGAGCTGTGGTTCGCGCTGCGGCAGGGGTGAGCCGGGGAAGTCACCGATGAGTTTCGGCGCCCGCCCCTGTCCTATGGGTGAACACCGCGACGGGCCCCGCCGCGGGCTCACGGACAGGCGGTACCGACGATGGACAAGCAATTCACCGCGACTCTGCGGAAGAGCCCGAGCAAGGGCGGCTGGACCTACGTGGTGTGGCCCGAGTCGGCCGAGTTCTTCGGCACCCGTGGCCTGGTGAAGGTCCGGGGCACCGTCGACGGCCACCCGTTCCGGAGTTCGTTCATGGCCCTGGGGGACGGCACGCACAAGCTGCCCGTGAAGGCGGACGTACGCAAGGCGATCGGCAAGGAGGAGGGGGACACCGTGACCGTCCGCCTGGAGGAGCGCATGTCCGACTGACCAGGGATGGGTGGGGTACTGGCCTCGCGCCCATGCCTCCCGTCGTACACCACGCCGCACCCCCGGTCGCGGTGGGCTTTCCCGACGGACGCGCCCTCCGGGTGACGGCAGCACCCGACGCCGGCCGGTTCGCCGAGCCGCTCTGCGGAGGGGGCGACGTCATCGGCGAAGCCCAGCAGCGCGGCCGGGGTGTCGTCGGTCGGCGTTGTCGAGCGACGGGCTCAGTCCCGCGACGCCTTTCCGTCCAGCTTGCGGCGTTCGCGCTTGCTGGGGTGGCGGATGACCACGCCGGCCATGCCGCCGGACCCCGTGAGCCGGATCAGCGGCGTTCCCGGGAGGCGGTCGGGCGTGGTCCTGTCCTTCAGGCCGCCGAAGCCGGGGTCCATGCCGGCGGTGTCCGCGGCCCAGCCGTCGGGGATGACGATCGTGACGCCGGAGGTCTCCCCGTACGCCTCCACCACGACCTCCGCGAGGCGGCACTCGACCCGGGTGAAGTCGAGGCTCACCCCTCCCACGCCCGCGTGCGCGATCACGTGCCCGGGGACCTCCCAGCGGGCAGGGCCCCGGGACGCGCCGTACATGCCGCCCTTGAGTACCAGCGGCGGCAGGCTCTCCGCCGCCGACGCAGGCGACTGCGGCAAGTCAGCGGTCAGGATGGCCAGTTCGCCGTACGTCTTGGACGTCAGCGCCTGCTCCAGGCGCGAGTCCAGCTCATCGAGGTCGATGCGCCCCTCGGCCGCCGCATCGCGCAGCTGCTCCACCACGGCTTCCCGGTCGTCGTGGGAGGCGCGGAGCTCTCCTGAGGGGACGGGGCGCGGAGAGGGCTCCGGGGACTGAGCGGTCATGATCCCAAGAATAGGCAGTCGGCGGACGGGCGAACAGGGGCAGCGCACGGCGAGCGCCGCCCCTGCGACGCGCTCCTACCGGCCTGTTGAGCGCATGTCCGCCGATACACCGATGGCTCGTGAACGGCCCGCTCAGCCCAGCCAGTTGCCGAAGCGGACCGCCGACGGCGTCACGCCCAGGCTCGCCTCGCCGAAGGAGACGCTGCCGTTGGTGACCGCGCCCGTGCGGCTGCCCTTGAAGAGCCAGACGCCACCCTGGTGGATGTTCTCGCCGGGGGCGGCCACCGCGAGCGTGGCCGGTACGTTCTTGGCGCCGGACACCACGTGGACCTCGCCGCCGAATGCGTCACCCTGCTCGTCGACACCGGGGACGTCCGCGGTGGACTGGCCGATCACCTTCGTGCCGGCGCCCGTGATGCCCGAGGCGCGGCCCTTGAAGACGAGGACCCCGCCGGCGTCCTTCGCCGTGCCGACGTCCTCGCCCGGCAGGCCCACGACGACCTCGCCGTAGCCGTCACCGTCCAGGTCCCCCACCACGGCGCTCGCGCCCATGGTGTCGCCCATCTCGTCGGCGCCCGGTACCCCGGCGGTGTCCTGGGTGATCCACTGCGGCTTCACGGACGTGTTCTGCCCCTTGGGGCCGCCGAGGGCGACGGCCACCGCGCCGCCCTTGCTCGGGAAGTCCACGTCGCTGTCCAGGCCGGTGGGCTGCCGGGTGAAGACCAGGTCGGGGTACGCGTCGCCGTTGACCGAACCGACCGTCACCGAGGCGTGGTTGAGGTACGTTCCCGGCGCGGTGACGATGTCGGTGCGGGTGAAGCCCGTTCCGGTCGACAGGTACAGCGACGTCCCGCCGCAGTCCGGCTCGTCGCTGCAGCCGGTGCTCACCAGCAGGTCGTCCTTGCCGTCGTTGTTGATGTCCGCGGCCTGCAGACCCTCGTAGGTCGTGACGCCGTCGGCGGTGAGCGCCGTGCGGGTGCTCCCGACCGAGCCGTCCGCGCCGATGTTCTCGCCCAGCACGACCTTCCCGGCCCAGTCGGCGTGGTCGATGCCGGCCACATCCGCCCGGCCGTCGCCGTCGAAGTCGCCGACCGCGTCGCCCTGTCCCTGGAACTCGACGGCCCGGGTACCGAGACCGCTCCTGCCGCCGAACAGGATGATCGGGCGGCCGTTGCCGGCCGAGACCAGCAGGTCGGTGTAGCCGTCGGCGTCGATGTCGGCGGGCGCCGAACCGCCGAAGCGTGCGTTCGCGGCGGCCGAGCCGGGGATTCCGGCCGTGTTCTGGTTGATCACCTGGTGCCGGGCCGGGCTGACGCCCTTCGCGTCGCCCGGATACACCGCCACGTAGCCGGCCTTCTTGATGCCGGACACGGTCCCGTCGGGCACCGAGGCGATCATGTCCTCGTACCCGTCGCCGTTGAAGTCGACCTGCTGACCGACGGCGGAGGCCGGCGCGGCCGCCACCGCCGTACCGGAGAAGGCCGGGGCGGCGGTCGCCGTGGCGGCGAGCGTCACGAGGATCGCCGAAGCGGTACGGAGTCGAGAAGTCTTCATGGTCATCCCCCGGATGCGCGCGCGTTCTGCGGGGCGGGCCCGCTGCCCGCCATCTGCCCAGAAAGACCATCCGCACGGCGAATGGTTGTGCGCTCCGGTCACGGGCGATGTGCCCACCGGCCGCCTACGCGTGTCCGGGCGTTGCCCACGTGGCCGGCTTCGGTGCCATCTTCTTGCGTTATAGGCAAGAACGCATGCGTCAGGCGCAGGAGATCGTACGCTCGGTCTCATGGCTCACGCACACACGCACCAGCACGGGGCACCCTCCGCGCATGCCCCCTCCCACTCCTCGTCCCCCGACTCCGACGCGACGCCGAACGGGCTTCCCGAGATCCTCGACCTCGACGCCGCCCTCTTCGCGCCCCACCTGACCGCGCTCACCGGGCGTATCGCCTGTCTGGCCGGTGACGACGTCCGGCACATCGTCGACCTCGGCTCGGGCACCGGGACCGGCACGTTCGCCCTGCTGGAGCAGTTCCCGACCGCCCGCGTGACCGCCGTCGACAGTTCCCCCGCGATGCTGGAGCGGCTCGTCTCGGCGGCCCGCGAGCGGGGGCTGGACGACCGCGTGAGCACGCTGGAGGCCGACGCCGGTGCGAGGCTGCCGGGAGTGGTCGACGCCGACCTGGTCTGGGCGTCGGCGTCGCTGCATCACCTGGACGACCCCGCGACCGGCCTGGCCGGCATCCGCGCCGCGCTGCGCCCCGGAGGGCTGCTGGCCGTCGCGGAGGTGGACGGCATGCCGTCCTTCCTGCCTGCGGGCAGCGGGCCGGGCGAGCTGGAGGCCCGCTGTCGCACCGCGCTCGACGGCCTGCACGCCGAGCGGATGCCCCACCGGGGTGCCGACTGGGGCTCCCTGCTGACCGCCGCAAGCTTCTCCGTCGAGCAGGAGCGCGCCGAGCCGTGGGAGCTGCGCGCCCCGCTGCCCGAAGGAGCGGGCCGGTACGCCTTCCTGGTCTTCGAGCGGATCCGCGGCGCGCTCGACGGACGCGTCGACGCCGACGACCTGGCCGCGCTCGACCGGCTGATCGACGGCGGGCCCGAGGACGTACGCCACCGCGACGACCTCGTCGTACGGTCCACCCGCCGGACCTGGATGGCCCGCCCCGCCCAGGAGACCTTGCCCGGGGAGGCCCTGACGGCGTGAAGGCAGTGCGGGGCGCCGCTGCCCCGGTCCGGCCGGGGTGGGCAGCCCTAAGAACTGCTGACGGCGACAGCGGTCCCCGCGGCGACCGCCGCCACCGTCCGCAGCACCGCCGCGTTGACCGCCTCCGCGCCCCAACTGCTCCGCTCCAGCTCCTTCGCCCGCTTGTAGACCTTGCCGGACCACGGGATGGAGCGGTGCAGCGTGGGGAGCGTGCCGCTGGCGGAGAGCAGTCCGGCCAGCGCCGCCGTACGGTCGTCGGGCTCGGCCCCGTCGACCAGGACGGCCCGGACCTTCTCCACCAGGGCTTTCTTGTACCCGGTGTCGGCCACCGAGATCGACGTCGTACGGAACAGGCCCAGGGTCTTCTTCGTCTCCTGGCGCAGCACGCCCCGCTCGACCAGCCGGTCGAGCACCGCCTCCCGCTTCCCCACCCCCGTACCGATCTCGATCAGCAGGGTCTGCACGCCGCGCACCCGCTCGCCGACCTTCGCCCGGGCGGCCCCGAGCAGCGGATCCGACGGCGTACGGCCGGCGACGGCGTGCACCTTCACACCGTTCAGGCCTGTGTCGTTCTCGTCGGCCCTGATGTACCCGCCGAGGCCCAGCTCCACGAGGAGCGCGCCGCCCAGCGTGTAGTACAGCGTGCCCGCCCCCGCGATGGCCCCCGACGTGTCGTCCATCATCAGCAGCGTCAGGTCTTCGACGATGAGCAGGTCGTTCCCGGTCTTCTTCTGCATGGCCTCTGTCCAACCGTCGGCGTCCGGTGCGCGGGTCTCCCTCCAGCCTGCCCCGCGCGGGCGGAGGGGAGCGGTGCGCCCTGTCACTACTGTTCATGACAGACGTCATGTCCGGGCGTACGGCGGGGCCACCGGCCTCATGGAAGCGCCATGAGCATCCGGGGGAAACCCGAACGGACGAGGACAGAGAAGGAGCGGCACGTGCGATTCGCCCTGGAAGCACTGTTCGCGGACGTGCCCGGCGATCAGGTCGCCGAGGCCCGGCGCTTCTACCGGTCGCGGGCGGCGGGCCGGGGACCGGCCGGCTTCGAGGAGCTCAAGGAGGCACGGGCGAAGAAGCCCGCCCCTCGTGCCGCCGTGCCGCCACCCGCCGAAGAGACGGTCGAGGCTTCCGGAGTACGCGTCCCGGTCCGGATCTTCCTGCCGTCCGGCGGGCCGCCCCGGGGTGTCCACATAGAGATCCACGGCGGCGGCTTCTTCATGGACTCCGCCGCGCACAGCGACGTACGCAACCGGGCTCTCGCCGAGGCCCTGCACACCACCGTCGTCAGCGTCGACTACCGGCTCGCGCCCGAAGACCCCTGGCCGGCCGCCCCCGACGACTGCGAAGCGGTGGCCCTCTGGCTCGTCGAGCAGGCCGAAGCCCGCTTCGGGACCGCGCGGCTCACGATCGGCGGGAGTTCCGCCGGGGCCACCCTCGCCCTCGCGACCCTCCTCCGGCTACGGGACCGGGGCGTCGTCGACCGGTTCGCCGGGGCGGCGCTCCGCTTCGGCACCTGGGACCTGAGCGCGCGCACCCCCAGCGGCCGCCTCATCGCGGACGAGTACTTCATCCAGGCGTACGTCGGCCACGTCCCGGACCGCGACCGCACCCTTCCCGACATCTCGCCCCTCTACGCCGGCCTGACCGGGCTTCCCCCGGCCCTGCTGGTCGTGGGCGCCGAGGACATCCTGCTGGAGGACAACCTGACGCTGGCGGGCCGCCTGTCGGCGGCCGGCAACGACGTCGAGCTGCGTGTCTACCCTGCGGCGCCCCACGGCTTCACCGGACATCCCACCGCTCTGGCCGCCACCGCGCTCGACGGGATCAACTCCTGGCTGCGCGAACGGATCGGCTGAGCAACCGGATCAGAGACCATGGCTGGCGAAACCGTCCCGATGACGTCGCTCCTCGACAGCTGGAGCAAGTCGTCCTACAGCAACGGTGACGGCGGCAGCTGCCTGGAGGTCCAGGACCACCACCCCGCCGCCGGGTGGGCCTCCTTCGTGGACGCTGTCCAGCGCGGGGGCCCTCTCCGCCTGGCCCGGGCGAGCACCCGGAAGAGCAGGCGGAGAGAGCGCGGGCCTCACTGCCCCACGTACTCCGCTAGGTGCTCGCCCGTCAGGGTCGCGCGGTCGGCGACCAGGTCGGCCGGGGTGCCCTCGAAGACGATCTTGCCGCCGTCGTGGCCCGCGCCGGGGCCGAGGTCGATGATCCAGTCGGCGTGGGCCATGACCGCCTGGTGGTGCTCGATGACGATCACCGACTTTCCGGAGTCGACCAGGCTGTCCAGCAGGCCGAGGAGCTGCTCCACGTCCGCGAGGTGCAGGCCGGTGGTCGGCTCGTCGAGGACGTAGGTCCCGCCCTTGTCGCCCATGTGCGTCGCCAGCTTCAGGCGCTGGCGTTCGCCGCCGGACAGGGTGGTGAGCGGCTGGCCGAGGCTCAGGTAGCCGAGGCCGACGTCCGCGAGGCGGTCGAGGATCTTGTGTGCGGCCGGGAGGGCCGCCTCGCCGGAGCCGAAGAACTCCTCGGCCTCGGCGACCGACATCGCGAGGACCTCGCTGATGTCCCGGCCGCCGAGGTGGTAGTCGAGCACCGAGGGCTGGAACCGCTTGCCCTCGCAGTCCTCGCAGGGGCTGGAGACGCTGGCCATGACGCCGAGGTCGGTGAAGATGACGCCCGCGCCGTTGCAGGTGGGGCAGGCGCCCTCGGAGTTGGCGCTGAACAGGGCGGGCTTCACGCCGTTGGCCTTGGCGAAGGCCTTGCGGATCGGCTCCAGCAGGCCGGTGTACGTCGCCGGGTTGCTGCGGCGGGAGCCCTTGATGGGGCTCTGGTCGACCGAGATGACGTTCTCGCCCGCCGGGATGGAGCTGTGGACGAGCGAGCTCTTTCCGGAGCCGGCGACGCCCGTGATGACGGTGAGGACACCGAGGGGGATGTCGACGTCGACGTCCTGGAGGTTGTGCGTCGTCGCGCCGCGGATCTCCAGCGCGCCGGTGGGCTTGCGGACCTCGTCCTTGAGGACGGCCCGGTCGTCGAGGTGGCGGCCGGTGACGGTGTCGGAGGCGCGGAGCCCTTCCAGGGTGCCTTCGAAGCAGACGGTGCCGCCCGCCGTACCGGCCCCGGGGCCGAGGTCGACCACGTGGTCCGCGATGGCGATGGCCTCCGGCTTGTGCTCGACGACCAGGACGGTGTTGCCCTTGTCGCGCAGGCGCAGCAGCAGGTCGTTCATGCGCTGGATGTCGTGCGGGTGCAGGCCGATGGTCGGCTCGTCGAAGACGTAGGTGACGTCGGTGAGCGAGGAGCCGAGGTGGCGGATCATCTTGACGCGCTGGGCCTCGCCGCCGGACAGGGTGCCGGAGGGGCGGTCCAGGGCTAGGTAGCCGAGGCCGATCTCCACGAAGGAGTCCAGCGTCTGCTGGAGGGCTTCGAGCAGCGGGGCGACCGAGGGCTCCTTCAGGCCGCGGACCCATTCCGCGAGGTCCCGGATCTCCATGGAGCAGGCGTCGGCGATGGAGATCTTCTTGATCTTCGAGGAGCGGGCGCCCTCGGTGAGCCGCGTTCCCTCGCACTCGGGACAGGTGGCGAAGGTGACCGCGCGGTCGACGAACTCCCGGATGTGGGGCTGCATCGCCTCGCGGTCCTTGGACAGGAACGACTTCTGGATCTTGGGGATCAGCCCCTCGAAGGTGAGGGTCGAGCCCTCGACCTTCACCTTGGTCGGCTCCTTGTAGAGGAAGTCCTGCATCTCCCTCTTGGTGAACTTGGCGATCGGCTTGTTCGGGTCGAGGAAGCCTGACTCGGCGTAGATCCGCACGGTCCACCAGCTGTCCGACTTCCAGCCGGGGATGGTGAACGCGCCCTCGGCGATCGACTTGGAGTCGTCGTAGAGCTGGGTGAGGTCGATGTCGGAGACCGATCCGCGGCCCTCGCAGCGCGGGCACATGCCGCCGGTGCGGCTGAAGGTCGCCTTGACCGCCTTCTTGTTGCCGCGCTCGACGGTGATCGCGCCGCTGGCGGTCACCGAGGGGACGTTGAAGGCGAACGCGCCGGGCGGGCCGATGTGCGGCTTGCCGAGCCGGCTGAAGAGGATGCGCAGCATGGCGTTGGCGTCGGTGGCGGTGCCGACGGTGGAGCGGGGGTCGCTGCCCATGCGCTGCTGGTCGACGATGATCGCGGTCGTCAGGCCGTCGAGGACGTCGACGTCGGGCCGGGCCTGCGAGGGCATGAAGCCCTGGACGAACGCGGGGTACGTCTCGTTGATCAGCCGCTGCGACTCGGCGGCGATGGTGGCGAAGACGAGCGAGCTCTTGCCCGAGCCGGAGACTCCGGTGAACACCGTCAGCCGGCGCTTCGGCAGCTCGATGCTGACGTCCTTCAGGTTGTTCTCCCGCGCGCCGTGCACGCGGATCAGGTCGTGGCTGTCGGCAGCGTGCGGCGCGGGCGGCTGCGGGGTCTTCGTTCTCGGAGCCATGCTCGTCGTCTCTCCATCACGGGAACTGGTGCCACTGGATAACGGGTGCCACGGGACTGCTGGTGCGCGGAGCCTACTGTCCGCGCGGGGGGCCGGGGCCCGGATTGCCGGGCTCCGGCCCCGGGGCGGTGGGGCGGGTGCTACTTCTTGGCCTGGGTGATGCGCAGCATGTTCCCGGAGGGGTCCCGGAAGGCGCAGTCGCGGACGCCGTACGGCTGGTCGATCGGCTCCTGGAGCACTTCGCCGCCCGCGGCGCGGACCTTCTCGAACGCCGCGTCGACGTCGTCGGAGGTGAGGATGACGCCGCGCAGCATGCCCTTGGCGAGCAGCTCGGCCATGGTCTGCCGGTCGGCCGCCGGGGCGTTCGGGTCGGCGAGCGGGGGCTCCAGGACGATCTCCACGTCCGGCTGCGCGGGGGACCCGACGGTCACCCAGCGCATGCCTTCGAATCCGACATCGTTGCGTACCTCCATTCCCAGGGCGTCGCGGTAGAAGGCGAGCGCCTTGTCGTGATCGTCGACGGCGATGAAGCACTGCGAGAGCTTGATGTCCATGGATTTCACGCTACGGGCGGGGCCTCCGATCCGCTTCTCCATTCCTGACCGGTCGCGTCAGCATCTTGGCGACGCACGCGGGAATGGTCTCGCCGGCTTCGTGGGGGCGGGCCCGGTAGGCGCTGGGGCTCTCCCCGACCAGCTCCGTGAAGCGGGAGCTGAACGAGCCCAGCGACGTACAGCCGACGGCGAAGCAGACGTCCGTGACCGACAGGTCGCCGCGGCGCAGCAGTGCCTTGGCCCGCTCGATGCGGCGGGTCATGAGGTAGCTGTACGGGGTCTCACCGAAGGCGGCACGGAAGCTGCGGGAGAAGTGGCCCGCCGACATCAGGGCGTCGCGGGCCAGCGAGGGGACGTCGAGCGGTTCGGCGTACGCGCGGTCCATACGGTCCCGGGCCCGGCGCAGCCGGACCAGATCCTCCAGCCTCACTCCCCCACCTCCCTCCTCCCACCGTCGCACGGCTGCCGACGCCCCTCCGATACGTACCGGCGCCGTCTGTGTCCGATCGTCCCCCACGCCACTGACAGTGGGGCCGCCCCTCGGCCTCCGCCGGGTCCGTCGCGTGCCGAGCATCACCCTGGACAGCGACCACAACCGGCGGGTAACTTCGAAGGGAGTCTGAGCAAGCGCTTAGCCATGTTCCGCGAGTTTCCGCGAATCGACTGCCGACCTAGGAGGCATTCCGTGCGCCGTACGGTATTCAACGAGGACCACGAGGCGTTCCGGGAGACCATCCGCGCCTTCATCGCGGCCGAGGTCGTGCCGGTCTACGACGAGTGGTTCGCCGCGGGCCAGGCTCCGCGCGACTTCTACCTCAAGCTGGGCGAGCTGGGCGTCTTCGGCATCGAGGTCGACGAGGAGTACGGCGGCGCGGGCATCGACTCGCACAAGTACGAGGCCGTCATCTACGAGGAGACCGCCCGCGCCGGTGTCTCCTTCGGCGGCTCCGGCGTCCACACGCTGCTCGGCCTCCCGTACATCAAGATGCTCGCCACCGACGAGCAGAAGAAGCGCTGGCTGCCGAAGTTCGCGACCGGCGAGGAGATGTGGGCCCTCGCGATGACCGAGCCGGGCACCGGCTCCGACGTCGCGGGCATGAAGACCACCGCGAAGCTCTCCGAGGACGGCACCCACTACGTCCTCAACGGTGCGAAGACCTTCATCACCGGCGGCGTCCACGCCGACCGCGTCATCGTCTGCGCCCGTACCGCGGCCCCGCGCGAGGACGACCGCCGGTTCGGCATCTCCCTCTTCGCCGTCGACACGAAGTCCGAGGGCTACTCGGTCGGCCGCAAGCTCGACAAGCTGGGCCTGAAGGTCTCCGACACCGCCGAGCTGGCGTTCGTCGACGTCAAGGTCCCGGTCGAGGACCTCATGGGCGAGGAGAACAAGGGCTTCGGCTACCTCGGCACCAACCTGGCCTCCGAGCGCTGGGGCATCGCCTTCGGCGCGTACGCCCAGGCCGCGGCGGCCGTCCGGTTCGCCAAGGAGTACGTCCAGGACCGCACGGTCTTCGGCAAGACCGTCGCCTCGTTCCAGAACACCAAGTTCGAGCTGGCCGCCTGCCAGGCCGAGGTGGACGCGGCCCAGGCCGTCGCCGACCGCGCGCTGGAGGCCCTGGACGCCGGTGAGCTCACGGCAGCAGAGGCCGCCTCCGCGAAGCTGTTCTGCACCGAGGTCGCGCACCGCGTCATCGACCGCTGCCTCCAGCTGCACGGCGGCTACGGCTTCATGAACGAGTACCCGATCGCCCGCCTGTACGCGGACAACCGCGTCAACCGCATCTACGGCGGCACCAGCGAGGTCATGAAGTCCATCATCGCCAAGTCCATGGGTCTGTAAGGGATTACCTTCCCTCCATGAACGAGAGTCCCGATCCCCTGCTCGATCTGCTCCACCTGCTCGACCTGGAGCAGATCGAGCGGGACATCTTCCGGGGCGAGAGCCGCAGCGCGCTCGTGCCCCGGGTGTTCGGCGGACAGGTCGCGGCCCAGGCGCTCGTCGCCGCGGGCCGCACCGTCCCCGCCGAACGGGGAGCCCACTCCCTGCACTCCTACTTCCTGCGGGCCGGCGACCCGGGCGCGCCCATCGTCTACACCGTCGACCGCATCCGCGACGGGAAGTCCTTCACCACCCGCCGCGTCGTCGCCGTCCAGCACGGGCAGCCGATCTTCCACCTCTCCGCGTCCTTCCAGACGCACGAGGAGGGCATGGAGCACCAGGCCCCCATGCCCGCGGCGCCGGACCCGGAGACCCTGCCGACGGCGGCCGAGATGCTGCCCCGGTACGCGGACCGCTTCAGCGATCCCAGCGTTGTGGACCGGCTGATCGAGGCGCGGCAGGCGGTGGACCTGCGGTACGTGGACGCGCCGCCGTTCGGCACGGTGGGCGAGCCGCGCGAACCCCGCTCCCAGGTGTGGTTCCGGACGAACGGCAAGCTCGCCGACGATCCGCTGCTGCACGTCTGCATGGCGACGTACGTCTCCGACATGACCCTGCTCGACTCGGTGCTCCTCGCCCACGGGCGGGGCGGCTGGGCGGTCGGGGACGTGGTCGGGGCCAGCCTGGACCACGCGATGTGGTTCCACCGGCCGTTCCGGGCGGACGAGTGGCTGCTGTACGACCAGGAGTCGCCGTCGGCCTCCGGTGGACGCGGCCTGGGCCAGGCCCGCATCTACACCGCCGACGGCCGCCTCGCGATCACGGTCATCCAGGAAGGCGTCGTCCGTGTCCCGCGAGGATGACGCGCATCCCGAGAGGATGAACGGCTCCTGAAGCCGCGATTCCGACATACTCCCCACCATGAGCGACGCGAAAGCCGACAAGACAGCTGACGGTGGGGAGTCCACCTTCACCGTGATCGTGGCGGCCCTCGCCAACCTCGGCATCGCCGTGGCCAAGGCCGTCGCGGGTCTGATCAGCGGCTCCAGCGCGATGCTCTCCGAGGCGGCCCACTCGGTCGCCGACACCGTCACCGAGGTCATGCTCCTCACCGCCCTCAAGCGGAGCGAGAAGCCGGCCGATGAGGACCATCCCCTCGGTTACGGCCCCGAGCGCTACATCTGGGCGATGCTCGCCTCCATCGCCACCTTTGTCGGCGGGGCCGTCTTCTCGATCTACGACGGGGTGCACACCCTGGTCGCGGGCGAGGAGCTGGGCGACCCGCTCATCTCCTACATCGTCCTGGCCGTCGCCTTCCTGCTGGAGGGCTACTCGCTGCGCACCGGGGTCAAGCAGGTGCGGCGGGAGGCCTCCCGGCTGCGGGTGCCGGACACGTACTACCTGCGCCACACCCCCGACACGGCCGTGAAGGCCGTCGTGATGGAGGATTCGGCGGCCCTGATCGGCCTGCTGCTGGCGGCGGGAGGTCTGCTGGGCGGGCAGCTCTCCGGCTCGGGCGTCTGGGACGGGATCGCGTCCTGCCTGATCGGTCTGCTGCTCGTGTACGTCGCCTGGGTGCTCGGCCGGTCCAACGCCCAGCTGCTCATCGGGCGGCCGCTGCCCGAGGCGGTGCGGGCCCGGGTGCGCGAGGAGCTGCGGTCGGTGCCGCACATCGTGGAGGTCCTGGAGCTGACCACGCTGATCCAGGGGCCGGACGAGATCCTGATCGCCGCGAAGATCGACTTCCGGGACATGGCCACCGCGGCGGAGGTCGAGTGGGCCTGCGAGGAGGCGGAGGCCCAGTTGCGCGAGCGGTTCCCGTCGGTCCGGCGGGTGTATCTCGACCCGACGCCGGGGCGGGCGCAGCGGCTGCGGCACCCCGAGCGCTGACGCCGGGGCCCCGCCCCGTGACACACCCTCCCGCACGACGACGATGCCGCGTGATGCACCTCACCGGGCTCAACTCCGCTCGCGTACAACCCTTTCGCTTCATCAGCGATCAAGACTGTGCGGTCTCTGCGACCGCGCGCGATCCGGGTCCGCCCTTTCACGGCCTGTATCCGCCCGCCGATGGCCGATCATGGAGACTCCTCATGTCCCAGCACTCCCGCAAGAGGTTGACGTCCGGCAAGAAGGTGGTCCTGGGCGTCAGCGCACTGGCTGCCTCCGGGCTCGCCGTCGGCCTGCTCGTCACCCCGTCCGCGGTGGCGGAGGGGACCGGTGCGGCAGAGGCGCAGAAGCGGAGCGAGGCCGCGGCTGCCGACGCGAGGGCGGCGAAGGCCGCCTCGCCCAAGAGCCTGGCCGCGAGATCAGCCGGCTCCACCGTTCTCTCCGGCGTCACCGTCAACGGAGGCAACAGCGCCGCCGTCGGAACGAAGAACACGCAGACGATCACCGTGAAGTGGAAGCTCAGCGGCGGGTCGAAGCTCTACGGCAGCCACGCGTCGCTCTGGCGTGGCACCGACATCGCCAGCGAACCGGAGCAGTTCATCACCTCCGAGCAGTTCAATGCGGGCACCGAGCCCTGCGTTCCGTCCGGCGACGCCACGTTCGACTGCACAGCCACCTTCAAGATCAACCCCCAAATCGACCTGGACAACGAGGATGCCGGAGCCTGGAAGATCAGCCTCTGGGCGGTCACCGACGCGACCACCGGCGTGGACACCGACAACGCCAGGACCTGGTACCTCAAGCGCTGGTCCCGGCTGAGCAACAACGCGGCCCCCGAGCCCGTCGCCAAGGGCAGGACGATCACGATCACCGGCAAGCTGGAGCGGGCCGACTGGGACACGTACAAGTACGCGGGCTACACCCAGCAGATCGTCCACCTCCAGGAACGTTCGCTGACCGGCTCGTACGCCACCACCAGCAGTCACCGCACCGGCACCGGCAGCCAGGCGGGCGTCGAGAAGAAGACGCGCACGGCCACGTCCGACCGCTGCTACCGCTACGCGTTCGAGGGCACCTCCACCACGCCGCCCGCCGCCGGCACGGGTGACTGCGTGGACGTGCGCTGAGCCGGCTGACCTCGCTGACCCCACCGGGTCAGCGAGGTGACGGGCCCCGCTCCGTACGGACACGATCCGGCGCTTCACGGGCTCACGGCGTCAGCTCCGCCACCGTCTTCGCGATCCGCCGCTCCCGTGTCTCCTGAGCCTTCGCACTCTCGACCGACGTGACGTGCGCCTTCTGGCGGCTGGGCGAGAGCGCGGCGAACGCCTCCGCCGCCCCGGGGGCCGCCGCCAGCGCCGCCGCCAGGTCCTCGGGCGGCTCGACGGTGCGGGGCGCGGTGTCGAGGGTCAGCTCCACCTCGATGGCGTCCCCGCCGCCGATGCCGGTCGCCTGGCGCTTGTCCGAGCTGAACGGGATGAGGTACTGCCCGCCCATCGGGGCGATCGTCGAGCGGTACGCGTATCCGTTCACGGTCACGTTCACCGGTGGGCGCTTCCCCGCCCCGAGGGCCTCGACCACGTCCTCGGGGACCTCGATCCCGGTGTTGTTCCCGGTCTGGAACATCGTCGTCCTGAACTTCATGGACCGCACCCTTCGTCTGAGCAGGCTGTCGTCAGGGCAGACGCCGGCCGCGCCGGAAACTCATCGCCGACGCCCCTACGCGGCAGGCTCCTCCTCTTCCAGCAGCCCGGCCGCGTGCAGCAGGTACTCCGTCATCGGGTCGTAGAAGCGCGGGTCGGTGACGTGGTCGTCCAGCGGGACCGTGACCTGGAGGGTGCCTTCCGACTCGCCGAGGAAGAGGGCCGGGTCGTTGCAGTCGGCGTAACCGATCGCGTCCAGCCCCCGCTGTCCGGCGCAGCCCGCCCAGCCGTGGTCGGCGACGACCAGGTCGGGCAGCGGGCGGCCGAGATGGGCCATGGCGTCGAGGATGGCGGCCATCGGGGCCGGGGAGTGGGTGTGCCAGAGGGTCGCCCCGCGTTCCAGCATCGCGACGTCGGCGAACTGGAAGACCATGCCCTCGTCCGCGATCAGCCCGGACGGGATGCGGACGATCTCGCAGCCGGCCCGCCGCAGCGCGTCCGCCGTCTGCCGGTGCACGTCCAGCAGGCCGCCGGGGTGCCCGGTGGCGAACAGGACCCGCTCGCGGCCGTCGGCGGCCTTGCGCAGGCGGGCCGCCATCCGCTCCAGGGCGTCGACCGTCAGCTCCGGGTCGATGGTGTCCTGGCCCTGCCGGTGCGCGGGATCGTCGTTCACCCCGCAGCGCTCGGCCATCACGGCGAGGACGTCCTGCTCGTCGGTCCAGCGGTCGCCGAGCTCCAGACCGAGCCAGTAGTGGCGGTCGCCGTTGGCGAGCTTGCGGTAGTGGGAGAGGTTGTTGTCGCGTGGCGTGGCGACGTCCCCCGCGATACGCGTACGGACGAGGTGGTCGACGAGGGCGGCGCGGCTGGGTATCGGCATGGACCCATTGTGCCGTCCGGTGTGCGGACTGTGCCCGGTTCCTGATCAACAGAGGGTATCGACGGAGGGCATCGACGGACGGCGGGGGCGCGGCCGTCAGGGGCTCGGGGGCTCGGGCTGAGCCCCTCGACGGCGAGGGCGAAGAGGCGGTCGGCCTGGACGGACGGTTCGGTGTGGTGCTCGGTGGCCAGGGCGATGCCGACGGCGAGGGTCAGCAGATCGTGGAAGGTGGTGCCCGCCCTGACCGCCCCGTCGTTCAGGGCCCGGCGGAGCAGCGGAGTGGCCGCGTCCTCGATCGCCGCCCCGCAGGAGTGCTGCCCGGGTTCGGCGGGGGCGTCGGTGGGGGGCTCGAAGGTCAGGGCGTCGGCGAGGCCGCGGGCTCCGACGGCGTACGCGAGGAGGTCGTGCAGCCACTCCAGCAGGGCGGCGCGGCTGTCCTCGGCGCGGCTCAGCTCATCGGCGCGCTCGCACAGGCCCTGGATGCGCTCCTGGAAGACGGCTTCGAGCAGGGCCTGCCGGGTGGGGAAGTGCCGGCGCACGGTGGCGGAGCCGACGCCTGCCGTGCGGGCGACCTGTTCGAGGGAGGCGGCGGCCCCGTGCTGGGCGACCTCGGCCTCGGCCACGGCGAGGATGCGGCTGTAGTTGCGGCGGGCGTCCGCGCGCTGACCGGTCACTTTCTCTCCCTGTTTGCTAAGTGGTGGGCCCCGCCATATCGTAGCCGGGAAGGAAACGGCGGGCCCCGCCGTTTCGCGTTCCCGCGCTGCGAGGAGACATCGCCATGGCATCGACCACCACCCCCGTACTGGTCACCGGCGCCACCGGACGCCAGGGCGGGGCCGTCGCCCGGGCCCTGCTGGCCGCCGGCATCCCGGTGCGCGCACTGGTCCGCGACCCGCACACGCGGCGCGCGAAGGACGTCGGGGCGCTGGGCGTCGAGCTGGTGACCGGGGACCTGACCGACCGGTCCTCGCTGGACGCGCCCTGCGCGGGCGTCCGGGCGGTGTTCTCGGTGCAGATGCCGCCGATGGACGCGAGCGGCGTCGACTTCGCCGGGGAACGGGCCCAGGCGGCGAACCTGATCGAGGCGGCGCGGGCGGCGGGTGTGCCCCAGTTCGTCCAGTCCTCGACCAGTGGCGTCGGGGCGCACACGGAGACGCCCGGCTGGGCGGAGGGCCGCTGGGCCGCGATGGCCCCGTACTTCGACACCAAGCAGGCGATCCTGGAGCAGGTGCGCGGGGCGGGGTTCGCCCGCTGGACCGTGGTCAAGCCCGCGTTCTTCATGGAGAACCTGCCCCAACTGGCGCCGAACGGGCCCGAAGGCGGCCTGGCGACGGTGATCCGGCCGGAGACGGTCCTGGCGCTGGTGGCGAGCGAGGACATCGGCGCGGCCGTCGCCCACGCCGTACAGGAGCCGGACCGGTTCCAGGGGGTGGAGCTGGAGCTGGCGGGCGACCGGCTCACGATGGAGCAGGTGGCCGAGGCGCTGTCCGCGGCCTGGGGCGTACCGGTGACGGCCCCGTCGATGGACCTCGACGAGGCGCTCGCGGCGGGGATGCCCGCGTGGGGCGCCGGTCACCTGTGGAGCAACGCCATCACCCAGCCGGCCCGCCCCGAGCTCGCACGGGAACTCGGCATTCCGGTGACCTCGTTCGCGACCTGGGCGCACCGGCACCTGTCGCCGGCGACCTGAGAGGGCGGCGGTCCGTACGCCGGGCGACCTACGACACCGCCGTGAGGACCGTCACCACGGTCACCGCGGAGATCGCCGCCTGGAGATTGCGGATCGCCTCGCGCACACGCACGCCCGCCCAGTGCCCCTCGGCGATCTCGGCCATGCGCGGGTCCACCTGCTTCTTCGGCAGGCCGGGGAAGGCCTGGCGGTGCATGCCCGTGGCGTGCACCAGGGCGACGAGCGCGCTGGTGCGGGCGTCCGGCTCGGCACCCTCCAGCACCGCGGCGGCCAGCCGGGCGCGCAGCTCCCGTTCGACGGTTCCGTCGGCCTCCGGGTAGCGGCGCACCGGGAAGACGCCGAGGGCCCGGTGCTTCTCCTCGGTCACCAGGCCTCGGGCGACGAGGCTGTCCACGACGTCCTGGGAGCCCTTGGCGTGGTCCCGGGTCAGCCAGGCGGTCACCTTGCGGCTGGTGGAAGCCTCGTGGACCCAGCGCGTGAGCCGGTCGAGGCGGCCGTCCAGGAGGGCGTCGCCGGTCGGGGTCGGGTCGAAGACCTCGACGCACCCGCCCCTCACCGTGACGCGCCCCGCCATGACCAGCTCCAGGAGCAGGCCGGCCGCCACGCCCCAGCGGGCGGCGGTCTCCCCTTCGCCGCGCCGGTCTCGTCGTCCAGCGACAGCAGCATGATCTCTTCGCCGAGTGAGACGGTCATCGTGCGGCTCCCCGATGCGTAGCGTATAGACCGGTCGTAGCGTGTGGACCGGTCGTAGCGTGTCGACCGGAGAGACGTGCGTACCCCGTTCATGGTTGCCCGGAACCCCGAGCGGCGCGGGCGGGAGAGCCGCCGCTCAGGAAGGTTCCGCCGCGGCGAAGGCGCCCCGGGCCAGCCGGTGCAGCAGGGCGGCGGTCGCCGCACGGCCGGGCAGGGCCTCGGGGCGGGCCAGGTGCGGGGTGGAGTTCAGCAGGCCGAAGACGGCGTGCACGGTGACACGGGCCCGGTTCTCCGGCAGCGCCGGGTAGAGGGCACGGACGACGCCTACCCAGACCTCCACGTACTCGCGCTGGAGCCGGCGCACCCGCTTGCGGTCCGTGTCGCGCAGCCGGTCCAGCTCCCGGTCGTGGAGGGTGATCAGGGGGCGGTCGTCGAGGGCGAAGTCGATGTGGCCCTCGATGAGCGCGTCCAGGAGGGCCTCCGGGGAGCCGTCGCCCCGGGCCTCGTCCTCCGCCACCCGCAGCCGTCCGCCCTCCAGCAGGCGTTCGCTGATGCCCACCAGCAGTTCGGCGAGCATCGCGTCCTTGCCGGGGAAGTGACGGTAGAGGCCGGGACCGCTGATGCCGACGGCGGCGCCTATCTCGTCGACGCCGACACCGTGGAAGCCGCGCTCGGCGAAGAGGCGGGCGGCCTCCCGGAGGATCTGCTCGCGGCGGGTGGGGGCCGCGACGCGGGCGGCGGCATGGGTGCTCATGAGGATTCATTCTAGACAGGGTCGTTAGCGGTCGTTAACCTGAGGGAAACGCGTTAACGGTCATTAACAGCAGGGCGACGCACTTCACCACTGCGGTACGGGCAAGGGGGCTCGACACGATGCAGCAGGCACCGGTCCTGGCGAGCGCGGCCGATCCCGCCTCGGAGGCCTGGCAGGCCAACGAGGCGGCGCATCGCGCGCTCTCCGACGACCTGGCGGGACGTCTCGCCACGGCACGGCTGGGCGGGGGTGAGAAGGCACGGGCCCGCCACGAGGCGCGCGGCAAACTGCTCCCCCGGGACCGGGTGGACACCCTTCTCGACCCGGGCTCGCCGTTCCTGGAGCTGGCCCCCCTGGCGGCCAACGGGATGTACGGGGACCAGGCCCCGGCCGCGGGCGTCATCGCGGGCATCGGGCGGGTCTCCGGCCGGGAGTGCGTGATCGTCGCCAATGACGCGACCGTCAAGGGCGGCACGTACTACCCGATGACCGTGAAGAAGCACCTGCGCGCCCAGGAAGTGGCGCTGGAGAACCGTCTCCCCTGCCTCTATCTGGTCGACTCGGGGGGCGCGTTCCTGCCGATGCAGGACGAGGTCTTCCCCGACCGGGACCACTTCGGGCGGATCTTCTACAACCAGGCCCGGATGTCGGGGGCGGGCATCCCGCAGATCGCGGCGGTGCTGGGCTCCTGCACGGCGGGCGGGGCGTATGTCCCGGCGATGAGCGACGAGGCCGTCATCGTCCGCAACCAGGGCACGATCTTCCTCGGCGGCCCGCCGCTGGTGAAGGCGGCGACCGGCGAGGTCGTGACGGCGGAGGAGCTGGGCGGCGGCGAGGTCCACTCCCGTACGTCGGGGGTCACCGACCATCTCGCGGAGGACGACGCGCACGCGCTGCGGATCGTCCGCAACATCGTCGCGACCCTCCCGGACCGGGCCCCGCTCCCCTGGTCGGTCGAGCCGGCCGAGGAGCCCAAGGTCGACCCGGCCGGGCTGTACGGGGCGGTCCCGGTGGACTCCCGGACGCCGTACGACGTACGCGAGGTGATCGCGCGCGTGGTGGACGGCTCCCGTTTCCAGGAGTTCAAGGCGGAGTACGGCCAGACGCTGATCACGGGCTTCGCCCGGATCCACGGCCATCCCGTCGGGATCGTCGCGAACAACGGCATTCTCTTCTCCGAGTCCGCCCAGAAGGGCGCGCACTTCATCGAGCTGTGCGACCAGCGCGGCATCCCGCTCGTCTTCCTCCAGAACATCTCCGGCTTCATGGTCGGCCGGGACTACGAGGCGGGCGGCATCGCCAAGCACGGCGCGAAGATGGTCACGGCGGTGGCCTGCACCCGGGTGCCGAAGCTGACGGTCGTCGTCGGCGGTTCGTACGGCGCGGGCAACTACTCCATGTGCGGCCGGGCCTACAGCCCCCGCTTCCTGTGGATGTGGCCGAACGCCAAGATCTCGGTGATGGGCGGCGAGCAGGCGGCCTCCGTCCTGGCCACCGTCAAGCGCGACCAGCTCGGCGACGACTGGAGCGCCGAGGACGAAGAAACGTTCAAGGCCCCGATCCGCGCCCAGTACGAGACCCAGGGCAACGCCTACTACGCCAGCGCCCGGCTCTGGGACGACGGAGTGATCGACCCCGTGGACACCCGGCAGGTCCTCGGCCTCGCCCTGACCGCCTGCGCCAACGCCCCGCTGCCCCAGAAGGACCCGGCCGGGCCCGGCTTCGGCGTCTTCCGGATGTGAGGAACAGATGACGACGATGTTCGACACCGTTCTGGTCGCCAACCGCGGCGAGATCGCGGTCCGGGTGATCCGGACCCTGCGGGAGCAGGGCGTGCGCTCCGTCGCGGTCTTCAGCGACGCGGACGCGGACGCCCGGCATGTCCGGGAGGCGGACACGGCGGTACGGATCGGCCCGCCGCCCGCCGCCGAGAGCTACTTGAACGTGCCGGCGCTCCTGGAGGCGGCCCGCCGCACGGGCGCGCAGGCGGTCCACCCCGGCTACGGATTCCTGGCGGAGAACGCGGAGTTCGCGCAGGCGTGCGCGGACGCCGGGCTGGTCTTCATCGGCCCGCCCGCCCCCGCGATCGCGCTCATGGGCGACAAGATCCGGGCCAAGGAGACGGTCGCGGCGTACGGGGTCCCGGTGGTCCCCGGTTCCTCGGGGAGCGGCCTCACGGACGCCCAACTGGAGGAAGCGGCACGAGAGATCGGCACCCCGGTCCTGCTGAAGCCCTCCGCCGGCGGCGGCGGCAAGGGCATGCGCCTGGTCCGCGACGCGGCGGTGCTGGGCGAGGAGATCGCGGCGGCGCGACGGGAGGCCCGCGCCTCCTTCGGCGACGACACCCTGCTCGTCGAGCGGTGGATCGACCGCCCGCGCCACATCGAGATCCAGGTCCTGGCGGACGCCCACGGCAACGTGATCCACCTGGGCGAGCGCGAGTGCTCGCTCCAGCGCCGCCACCAGAAGATCATCGAGGAGGCCCCGAGCGTCCTGCTCGACGAGGCGACCCGGGCGGCGATGGGCGAGGCGGCCGTCCAGGCGGCACGCAGTTGCGGCTATGTCGGGGCGGGCACGGTGGAGTTCATCGTTCCGGGCAACGACCCGTCCTCGTACTACTTCATGGAGATGAACACCCGCCTCCAGGTCGAGCACCCGGTGACCGAGCTGATCACCGGCCTGGACCTGGTGGAGTGGCAGCTGCGGGTGGCGTCGGGCGAGCAACTCCCGTACGCGCAGCAGGACATCACGCTCACCGGCTGGGCGATCGAGGCGAGGATCTGCGCCGAGGACCCGTCCCGCGGCTTCCTGCCCTCCGGCGGTACGGTGCTGGCGCTGAGCGAACCGCGGGGCGGCGGGGTGCGGACGGACTCGGGGCTCAGCGAGGGCGTGCCGGTGGGCAGCCTGTACGACCCGATGCTGTCGAAGGTCATCGCGTACGGCCCCGACCGCGCGACGGCCATCCGCAAGCTGCGGGCGGCCCTGGCGGACACGGTGATCCTGGGCGTCCCGACCAACGCGGGTTTCCTGCGCCGCCTGCTGGCGCACCCGGACGTGGTCGCGGGCAACCTGGACACCGGTCTGGTGGAGCGCGAGGCGGAGGGCCTGGTGCCGGACGGCGTACCGGACGAGGTGTACGCGGCGGCTGCGGCGGTGCGCCTCGACGCCCTGGCCCCCCGGCCGGACGCGGGCGGCTGGACGGACCCGTTCTCGGTGCCGAGCGGGTGGCGGACGGGGGTGTGCGGGCGCCGCTGACCTTCCCGTTGCGGGTGTCGGGCGCGGACCCGGTGACGTACGGGGCCCCGGCCTCCGCGACGGTCACGGCGGACCGGGTCACGGTCGAACTCGACGGCGCGGTGGGCCACTTCCACCGCTCGGGCGACTGGCTCGGCCGGGACGGTGACGCCTGGCACGTCCAGGACCACGACCCGGTGGAGGCGTCCCTGAGCGGGGCGGGCCGGAGCGGGGCGGACACGCTGGCGGCCCCGATGCCCGGCACGGTCACGGTGGTGAAGGTGGCCGTCGGGGACGAGGTCGAGGCGGGTCAGAGCCTGCTCGTGGTGGAGGCGATGAAGATGGAGCACGTGATCTCCGCCCCGCACGCGGGGACGGTGACGGAGCTGGACGTCACGGCGGGCGCGACGGTCGCGATGGACCAGGTCCTGGCGGTCGTGGTCCCGGCGGCGGACGGGGAGGACGCATGAGCGCGCAAGGACTCCCCATGAAGGTCCCGGCGCCGGGTCTGCCTTCCCGGGTCCGTATCCACGAGGTGGGCGCGCGGGACGGCCTGCAGAACGAGAAGGGGACCGTCCCGACCGAGGTGAAGGCGGAGTTCATCCGCCGCCTGGCGGTGGCGGGCCTGACCACCATCGAGGCGACGAGCTTCGTGCACCCGAAGTGGGTGCCCCAACTGGCGGACGCGGAGCAGCTGTTCCCGCTCCTCGGCGATATCGCCGATGTGGGAGACGTGTCCCTCCCCGTCCTGGTCCCGAACGAACGCGGGCTGGACCGGGCGCTGGCGCTCGGGGCGCGGTCGATCGCGGTGTTCGGCTCGGCGACGGAGACGTTCGCGGCCCGCAATCTGAACCGTACGGTCGACGAGTCGCTGGCGATGTTCGAGCCGGTGGTGGCCCGCGCGAAGGCGGACAAGGTCCGGGTGCGCGGGTATCTGTCGATGTGCTTCGGCGACCCGTGGGAGGGCGCGGTCCCGGTCGCCCAGGTGGTGCGGGTGGCCAAGGCCCTGATGGACCTGGGCTGCGACGAGCTGTCGCTGGGCGACACGATCGGGGTGGCGACGCCGGGCCACGTCACGGCGCTGCTGACGGCGCTGAACGATTCCGCCGTGCCCACGGAGGCGATCGGCGTGCACTTCCACGACACGTACGGCCAGGCGCTGTCGAACACCCTGGCGGCGCTCCAGCACGGGGTGAGCACGGTCGACGCCTCGGCGGGCGGCCTGGGCGGCTGCCCGTACGCGAAGAGCGCCACGGGAAACCTCGCCACCGAGGACCTGGTCTGGATGCTCGATGGACTGGGCATCGAGACGGGCGTCGACCTGGCCGAACTGACCGCCACCAGCGTCTGGCTGGCCGAACACCTGGGCCGGCCGAGCCCATCCCGCACGGTCCGCGCCCTGACCCCGCCCCCTTCTTCCTCTCCCACAAGGAGTGAGTGACCCCATGTCCCTGGACCACCGGCTGACCGCCGAACACGAGGAACTGCGCCGCACGGTCGAGGAGTTCGCGCACGATGTGATCGCGCCGAAGATCGGCGACCTGTACGAGCGCCATGAGTTCCCGTACGAGATCGTGCGCGAGATGGGCCGCATGGGCCTGTTCGGGCTGCCGTTCCCGGAGGAGTACGGCGGGATGGGCGGCGACTACCTGGCACTCGGGATCGCCCTGGAGGAGCTGGCCCGGGTCGACTCCTCGGTGGCGATCACCCTGGAGGCCGGGGTCTCCCTGGGTGCGATGCCGCTCCACCTGTTCGGCACGGAGGAGCAGAAGCGCCGGTGGCTGCCGAAGCTGTGCGCGGGCGAGGCGCTGGGGGCGTTCGGCCTGACCGAGCCGGACGGCGGCTCGGACGCGGGCGGCACCCGGACGACGGCGGTGCTCGACGAGGCGACGAACGAGTGGGTGATCAACGGCTCGAAGTGCTTCATCACCAACTCGGGCACGGACATCACGGAGTTGGTCACGGTCACCGCGGTGACCGGCCGCAAGGAGGACGGCCGCCCGCTGATCTCCGCGATCATCGTCCCCTCGGGCACCCCCGGCTTCGCGGTCGCGGCCCCGTACTCCAAGGTCGGCTGGAACGCCTCGGACACCCGCGAGCTGTCCTTCACGGACGTCCGGGTCCCGGCGGCGAACCTTCTGGGCGAACAGGGCCGGGGCTACGCCCAGTTCCTCCGCATCCTGGACGAGGGCCGCATCGCGATCTCGGCCCTGGCCACGGGCCTGGCCCAGGGCTGCGTCGACGAGTCGGTGAAGTACGCCGCCGAGCGCCACGCGTTCGGCAAGCCGATCGGCGCGAACCAGGCCATACAGTTCAAGATCGCCGACATGGAGATGCGCGCCCACATGGCCCGCATCGGCTGGCGCGACGCCGCCTCGCGCCTGGTGGCGGGCGAGCCGTTCAAGAAGGAGGCGGCGATCGCGAAGCTGTACTCCTCGACGGTCGCGGTGGACAACGCCCGGGACGCCACGCAGATCCACGGCGGCTACGGCTTCATGAACGAGTACCCGGTGGCCCGGATGTGGCGCGACTCGAAGATCCTGGAGATCGGCGAGGGGACGAGCGAGGTCCAGCGGATGCTGATCGCGCGGGAGCTGGGGCTGCCCGGCTGACCTGCCCGCTGACGCGCTGAATGCCGCCGCCCCGTCCGCCGTGGATCACTCTGCGGCGGGCGGGGCGGACGGGCAGGCGCTTTGGGCGGACCTCCGACGTGACCTCGGACGGTCCGGGCTGGAGTCACGAGCCTGCCGATCCCGCCGCCTCCTCGATGAGGTCGGTGACCGGGCCGGGCTGCGACGCCAGGGACGCGTGGCTCGCATCCAGCTCGATGGTCCTGCGCGGGTTCACGCGCTCGGCCATGCGGCGCTCGTTGTCGGGGTGGATCATGCGGTCGGCGGTGGAGACCTGGTACCACGTGGGCTTGGCCCGCCAAGCCGGGGCGGTGACGTTGTCGCCGAAGGTCGACCCCAGCGGCGCCTTCTGCGTCACGGCCATGACCAGCGCCTCTTCCTCGGACAGATCCTGGGCGAAACTCTCGCGGAACGTGTCCTGCTTGATCCACAGGTAGCCGTCGGAGTCCGGGGCGATGTTCTCGAACGCGGCCGGGGGCTTCTCCTGGCTGATCTGCCCGGGGCTCTCGCCGGCGTCCGGGGCGAACGCGGCGATGTAGACCAGTCCGGTGACGTGGGGCAGGTCGCCCGCCTCGGTGATGACCGCACCACCGTAGGAGTGGCCGACCAGCAGCACCGGTCCGTCGATCTGCCGGACCATCTTGCGCGTGCGCTCGGCGTCGTCGGCCAGCGAGGTCAGCGGGTTCTCCACGGCGTGCAGGGAGTCGAAGCCACGCCGGTGCAGCTCGGTGATGACCTTCGCCCAGTGGGCGGCGCCGCCCCAGAAGCCGTGGACCAGGACGATCGCGGGTTTGTCCGTCATCGGGCGGAACCTTTCGGTGGGGGGTGGGAAGCCGTGTCCCCCCAGCAGACGTCCGGCCGGCCGTCCCTGCATGTCGGCGTGCGTCAATCAGGTGGTGGCAGTCCACCGGCTCCCCGGGGCAGCGATTCCTGCTGCCGGGTCGAGCGCGGCCAGCTTGCCCTGGGCCGTACGGGGTCGAGCCGATGTTGTGGCGGGCGTCGGAGCCGTCCGTGTACGAGGGCGGGACGTCGGCCGCACCCGTGCCCCAGGCCGCCGGAGCCTCGCCCATCGCGTACGTCAGGACGCCGCCCGACCGCGCCAAGTCCACGTTCGGCCAGGACCTGGTCGTCGGCTTCCCGTTGACCCTCAGGCCCGTGGGGATCAGGTGACCGAAGCCGCCTCGCTCTGCCGGGCGTCGTAGTCGCTCCGCGCCTTCGCGATCTCCTGCTGGTGGCTCTCGGTCCAGTCGACGAGCGACCTGATCGTCGTGTGCAGGGTCGCGCCCAGCTCCGTCAGCTCGTACTCCACCCGGGGCGGGACGACCGGGTACACCGTGCGCCGCACCAGCCCGTCGCGTTCCAGCTGGCGCAGGGTCACCGTCAGCATGCGCTGGCTGATGCCCTCGATGAGCCGGCGCAGCTCGGAGAAGCGCAGCGTGCGGCGTTCCAGGTGGGCGATGGCGAGGAGCGACCACTTGTCCGCGACGCGGTCGAGGATCTGCCGCACCTCGCAGCCCTCGCGGACGTCCCACTGGCTGATGTCGTAGTCCGGACCGGCCTCGCCGGTATCGACGCAGTGACTCGGTGACTTCGAAGTGCCTTCTTCCATACCGCCCCACGGTGCCGCAAGCTTCAGGTGGTTACAAGAGGGAACCGACCACCGGTTCGGTAACTCTGCTCCATCGCAGGCTGCTTGAGGCCTCTGCATGCCAACCCCGCTCCCCCGAGCCGCTGTTGCGGCTGTTCGTCATGCCCGTTTCGACCGCGCACAAGGAGAATTCCGTGTCCTCATCACCGTCCCTGCCGAGATCGAGCAGTGACCGCATGACCGGCCGCGCCTGGGGCGTGCTGCTCGTCCTGTGCGGCGCGATCTTCCTCGAAGGCATCGACGTGGCCATGCTGAACGTGGCCCTGCCCGCGATCCGCGAGGATCTCGATCTGTCCACCGGCACCCTCCAGTGGGTGATGAGCGCGTACGTCCTGGGCTACGGCGGCTTCATGCTGCTGGGCGGACGGGCGGCCGATCTCTTCGGGCGTCGCCGGATGTTCGTCCTCTGGCTCGTGGTGTTCCTGCTCTTCTCCGGGCTGGGCGGACTGGCCACCGAGGGCTGGATGCTGATCGTCGCCCGCTTCGTGACCGGGATCGCCGCGGCCTTCATGACCCCGGCCGGGCTGTCGATCATCACCACCGGCTTCCTGGAGGGGCCGCAGCGCGACAAGGCCCTCCTCGTCTACGCGGGCACCGCCGCCGGGGGCTTCTCGATCGGCCTGGTCGTCGGCGGGCTGCTCTCCGCGATCGACTGGCGCTGGGTGTTCTTCGCCCCGGTCATCCTCTCGCTGGGCATCCTCCTCGCCGCGCTCGCGCTCATCCCCTCCTCACCCCGCCCGGACCGCACCGGGCAGGGCGTCGACCTGGCCGGAGCGGTCACCGTCACCGCGGGCATCCTGCTGCTCGTCTTCGGCGTCGAGCGGGCCACGCACGTCCCGGCCGTCTGGACCGTCGGCACGGTCGGCGCGGCGCTGCTCCTCTTCCTCGCCTTCGTCGTCATCGAGCGCTCTTCGTCCTCGCCGCTGGTGCGCCTGGGCATCTTCCGCAGCGGGTCGCTCGTCCGCGCCAATGCGGCGGGTCTGCTGTTCGCCGCCGGGTTCTTCGGCTTCCAGTTCGTCGCCGTGCTCTACCTCCAGGAGCTGCGCGGCTGGTCGTCCCTGCAGACCAGCTTCGCGCTGATCGTCATCGGCGTGGACGCGGTGCTCTCGCCGCTGCTGACCCCGAAGCTGGTGGCCCGGTTCGGCAACGCCCGGGTCATCTTCGGCGGGCTGCTCGTCGCGTCGCTCTCGTACGGCCTGTTCCTGCCGCTCGCCGCGGACTGGACGTACGCGGCGATGTTCCCCGGCCTGCTCCTGCTCGGTGTGGCCTTCTCCCTGGTCTACGGGCCGCTGACCATCGTGGCCACGGACGGCGTCGCCGAGGAGGAGCAGGGGGTGGCCGGCGGACTGCTCTACACGTCCTTCCAGTTCGGTGCCGCGCTGGGACTGTCCGCCGTGACCGCCGTCACCATCGGCGCGACGGACGGGACGTCCCCGGCCGCCCTCCTCGACGGATACCGGGCGGCCCTGGTGGTGCCGCTGGCCGCCGCCCTGATCGCCGCCGCCGTCAGCGCGTTCGGTCTCCGTACCCGGCGGGTCCGGGCGGGCGGCCTTCCTGTCGCCGGCCACGGGGCCGGGTCGGACAGGAGCGGTGCACCGGGCGGGGTCGAACAGCCCGCCGGCCTCGGGTCCTGATCGCGCGCACGGCAGCGGGGGTGCGGTCGCCGGGGACACCGGCGGGCCGTGCCCCCGCTGCCGCGAATTACGGTCGACACCTCTCCGGCCCGTCCGGCAGAGTCCGTTCATGGACCTGCGACATTGGCCCCTCTACGGGCTCCGCCTCCGCACCCCGCGCCTGGAACTGCGCCTGCCCGGGCCCGAACTCCTCGACGAACTGGCCTCGGTGGCGGCCCACGGGGTGCACGAACCGGACCGGATGCCGTTCAGTGTGGCGTGGACCGACGGGAAGCCCGACGAGGTGGCGCGCGCGGTGTTCCAGCATGTGCTCGGGACCGTCGCCGGCTGGTCCGTAACTGACTGGGCGCTGAGCCTGGCCGTGCTCCACCAGGGCGAGGTCGTCGGACGGCAGGACCTCATGGGCCGGGATTTCGGGGTGCGGCGGCAGGTCGAGACCGGGTCGTGGCTCGGGCTCGCGCACCAGGGGCAGGGCCTCGGTACGGAGATGCGCGCCGCCGCCCTCCACCTCGCGTTCGCCGGGCTCGGCGCACGGTACGCCGTCTCGGCGGCCATGACCGACAACCTCCGTTCGCTCGGGGTCTCGCGGCGGCTCGGGTATGTGGACGACGGCCTGGACACGGGTGTCGTGCGCGGGGCCCCGGTCACGCTGCGGCGGCTGCGTCTGGACCGGGCGCGATGGGAGGCGCACCGGGGCGTGGACGTGACCGTGGAGGGGCTCGATGCCTGCCGGGCGGAGTTCGGGGGGTGAGCCGGCGGCTTCCGCGGGCGACGCGCAACGCCCCATTCAGGCAAGGGTAGGCTAACCTTCCTTCGGATCGCCCCCGCTGGAGCCCGGGCCCGTCCGCCCGCCGCTGCGGCCCGTCCCGGAGGAGCTCCCGTTGACGTCGACGACCGCCGCCGCCCCTGAAGTCGCCCCGTTCCAGCTCTTCGATCTGACCGTGGTGCGGACCAGGCGGCTCGGCCCGTCCATCCTCCGGATCACGCTCGGCGGACCGGGGTCCGAGGGTTTCCGGGGCGGCGGCCGCGACCAGAGCCTGTCCCTCCTCCTCCCCCGGCCGGGGGAGCGTGACGCCGTGGTTCCGGCGGCCGGGGGCGGGACCTGGCACGAGCGGTGGCGGGCGCTGCCGGACGACGAACGGGCCGTGCTGCGCTCGTATGCCGTACGGGCCGAGCGGCCGCGGCCCGACGGCTCCACCGAGATCGACCTCGACTTCGTACTGCACGGCGACGGCGGCCCCGCATCGCGCTGGGCACGGGCGGCGGCCCCCGGCGACCGGCTCACGGTGGCGGGCCCCGCCGTGGCGGACAACACCGCCGTACGCTTCCGGCCGCCGGCCGACACCGACTGGGTGCTGATCCGGGCCGACGAGACCGCCTTGCCCGCCGCCGCGGCCGTCCTGGAGTCGCTGCCCGCGGGACTGCCGGCCCGGGTCTGGCTGGAAGTCCCGTGCACCGAGGACCGGCAGGCGCTGAACACCGCGGCGAAGTCCCGGATCAGCTGGCTCGTCCGGAGCGAGGGGGCCGCCTGCGGCGTGGAGACCGTGCGCGCCGCCGCGTTGCCCGAGGGCACGCCGTACGCATGGATCGCGGGCGAGGCGTCCGGGGTGCGGGCGCTGCGCCACCACCTGGTCCGGGAGCGGGGGTTCACCCCGGAGCGGGTGACGTCCACCACGTACTGGACGCGCGGACGGAGCGAGGAACAGGCGAGGAAAGCGCGTTCGGAGCCGTCGGCCGCCGGATCGGGCTCCCCGGAGCACCGCAAACCCGAGCAGGGACAGCAAGTGATCCGATAGGGGAAGGAAAGCGGACAACCGCCGCACCCACCCGGGGCGAGGGGAATGAAGGATTCCGAGTTAGGTTAGGCTCGCCTTACTTCGAGATCGCGCCCTCGCACCCTCTTCCTGCCCGGAGGGACGCGATGAAGTTCCCCTCACCCGGGAGGACCCTTTCATGCGTTCGCACCTGCTCAACAACACGACTGCGGAGCACTATCGGAGCACCGTCTCCGCAGGCGTGGAACGGGTCGCGGCCACCCTCGCCGCCACCGAGCGCCCCTTCAGCGGGGTCGGTGTCGACGAGCTCTCCCCCGTCGTCGACGCGATCGACCTCGACCGGCCGCTGGGCGATGCCGCCGCCGCCCTCGACGAACTCGGCGAGGTCTACCTCCGCGACGCCGTCTACTTCCACCACCCCCGCTACCTGGGCCACCTCAACTGCCCGGTCGTCATACCCGCGGTGCTCGGCGAGGCCGTGCTCTCCGCGATCAACTCCTCGCTGGACACCTGGGACCAGAGCGCGGGCGGCACGCTCATCGAGCGCCGGCTGATCGACTGGACCACCGAGCGGATCGGGCTGGGTCCGGCCGCCGACGGGATCTTCACCAGTGGCGGCACGCAGTCCAACCTCCAGGCGCTGCTGCTGGCGCGGGAGGAGGCGAAGGTCCGGCCGGAGCACTTCAGCCGGCTGCGGATCTTCACCTCCGAGTGCAGCCACTTCAGCGTGCAGAAGTCCGCCAAACTGCTCGGCCTCGGCCCGGACGCCGTCGTCTCCGTCCCCGTGGACCGCAACAAGCGCATGCAGACCGTGGCGCTCGCCCACGCGCTGGAGAGTTGCGTGGCCGAAGGCGCCGTCCCGATGGCCGTCGTCGCGACCGCCGGCACCACGGACTTCGGGTCCATCGACCCGCTGCCCGAGATCGCCGCGCTCTGCGAGCAGTTCGCCACCTGGATGCACGTGGACGCCGCTTACGGCTGCGGGCTGCTGGCCTCGCGCGAGCGGCGCGGGCTGCTCGAAGGCGTCGAGCACGCCGACTCGGTGACGGTGGACTACCACAAGTCCTTCTTCCAGCCCGTGAGTTCGTCGGCCGTTCTGGTCCGTGACCGGGCGACCCTGCGCCACGCCACGTACCACGCGGAGTATCTGAACCCGCGCCGGATGGCCGAGGAGCGGATACCCAACCAGGTCGACAAGTCCCTCCAGACGACCCGCCGCTTCGACGCGCTCAAGCTGTGGATGACGCTGCGCGTCATGGGCGCCGACGGCATCGGGGAGCTGTTCGACGAGGTCTGCGACCTGGCCGCCGAGGGCTGGAAGCTGCTCGCCGCCGACCCGCGCTTCGACGTGGTGGTCCAGCCGCAGCTCTCCACGCTCGTCTTCCGCTACATCCCGGCCGGGGTCACCTCCCCGGACGAGATCGACCGCGCCAACCTCCACGCCCGCAAGGCCCTGTTCGCCTCCGGTGAGGCGATCGTCGCCGGCACCAAGGTGGGTGACCGCCAGTACCTGAAGTTCACCCTGCTCAACCCCGAAACGACCGAGCACGACATCGCCACCGTCCTCGACCTGATCTCCGGCCACGCCGAGAAGTACCTGGGAGACTCCCTTGACCGCGCTTCCTGACCCCCACGACTTCATCGGGATCGGCCTCGGCCCGTTCAACCTCGGTCTCGCCTGCCTCACCGAGCCGATCGACGAACTGAACGGCGTCTTCCTGGAGTCCAAGCCGGACTTCGAGTGGCACGCCGGGATGTTCCTCGAAGGGGCCCATCTCCAGACGCCGTTCATGTCGGACCTGGTCACCATGGCCGACCCGACCTCGCCGTACTCCTTCCTCAACTACCTGAAAGAGCGCGGCCGGCTCTACTCGTTCTACATCCGGGAGAACTTCTATCCGCTGCGGACCGAGTACAACGACTACTGCCGCTGGGCCGCCGGGAAACTGAGCAGCATCCGGTTCTCCGAGACCGTGGAGACGGTGACGTACGACGAGGGCACCGAGCTCTACGCCGTGCGCACCGTGTCCGGCCAGGAGTTCCGCTCGCGTCACCTCGTCCTCGGCACCGGCACGCCGCCGCACATCCCCGAGGCCTGCCAGGGGCTCGGCGGGGACTTCATCCACAACTCCCGCTATCTGGAGGGGAAAGCCGAGCTCCAGAAGAAGAAGTCGATCACTCTGGTCGGCAGCGGGCAGAGCGCGGCGGAGATCTACTACGACCTGCTCTCCGAGATCGACACCTACGGCTACCGGCTGAACTGGGTCACGCGCTCCCCGCGGTTCTTCCCGCTGGAGTACACCAAGCTGACGCTGGAGATGACCTCCCCGGAGTACATCGACTACTTCCACGCGCTGCCCGAGGAGACCCGCTACCGGCTGGAGACCGGGCAGAAGGGGCTGTTCAAGGGCATCGACGGGGAGCTGATCGACGCGATCTTCGACCTGCTCTACCAGAAGAACCTGCCGGGCCCCGTGCCGACCAGACTGCTCACCAACTCCGCTCTCGTCAGCGCGCGTTACGACGAGGAGGGCGGTGCGTACAGCCTGGGCCTGCGCCAGGAGGAGCAGGGCAAGGACTACGAGCTCACCACCGAGGGCCTGGTCCTCGCCACCGGTTACCGGTACGAGGCCCCCGCCTTCCTCGCCCCCATAGCCGGGCGGCTGCGCCACGACAGCCGGGGCCGCTTCGACGTGGCCCGCAACTACAGCATCGACACCACCGGGCGCGGGGTCTTCCTCCAGAACGCCTCGGTGCACACCCACTCGATCACCTCGCCCGACCTCGGCATGGGCGCCTACCGCAACGCGTACATCATCGGCGAGCTGCTCGGCCGTGAGGTCTACCCGGTCGAGAAGTCCATCGCTTTCCAGGAGTTCGCCGTATGACCCGCCCCGACAAACAGCAGCCCCGCACCATCGGCACGTTCACCGTCCGGCCGCTGGACCCCGCCGCCGACGCCGAGCTGGTGCACGGCTGGGTGACCCACCCCAAGGCCGCGTTCTGGCTGATGGGCGACGCCTCGCTCGCCGACGTGGAGCGGGAGTACCGGTCCGTCGCCGCCCACCCGCACCACGAGGCGTTCATCGGGCTGCACGACGGCGAACCCGCCTTCCTGATCGAGCGGTACGACCCCACCGAGGTCGAGCTGAAGGGGCTGTACGAGGCGGAGCCCGGCGATGTCGGGATGCACTTCCTGGTCGCCCCCACCGACACCCCGGTGCACGGCTTCACCCGGGCCGTGATCACCGCCGTGATGGCCTTCCTCTTCGCCGACCCGTCGGTGCGCCGGGTCGTCGTCGAGCCCGACGTGACCAACAGCGCCGTCCAGGCCCTCAACAAGGCCGTCGGGTTCGAAGTGCTCCGCGAGATCGCCAAACCGGAGAAGGACGCTCTGCTCAGCGCCTGCACCCGTGAGCAGTTCGAAGCAGCAACCGGAGGTAACGACCGATGACGACCGCCCTCACCGACAGCGTCGCCCACCTCTCCCCGGGGCGCTGGGCCACCGCAAACCGACTGCTGGTCCGCAAAGCACTGGCGGAATTCAGCCACGAGCGGCTGCTGGCCCCCACGCCGCTCGGCGATGGCCGCTTCACCGTCCGTAGCGACGACGCGTCCACCGAGTACCGCTTCACCGCGCGCGTCTTCGCGCTGGACCACTGGCAGGTCGAGGCCGAGACCATCACCCGGCACCGGCATGGGTCCGAACACCCGCTGGACGCGGTGGAGTTCTTCATCGAGCTGCGGCACACTCTGGGGATCTCCGAGGAGATCCTGCCGGTCTACCTGGAGGAGATCTCCTCCACGCTGGCCGGAACCGCCTACAAACTCACCAAGGAACCGGCCACCTCCGGCCAGCTCGTCGCCGCCGGATTCCAGGCCGTCGAGACCGGCATGACCGAGGGCCACCCCTGCTTCGTCGCCAACAACGGGCGACTCGGCTTCGGCGTGGACGAGTACCGGGCGTACGCCCCCGAGGCGGCGTCCCCGATCCGGCTGGTGTGGCTGGCCGCCCGACGGGACCGGGCCACGTTCACCGCGGGCGCCGGGCTCGACCACGACGCGCTGATCAAGGACGAGCTGAGCGAGGCGACCCGGGAGCGGTTCGCCGGCGCGCTGCGCGGGCTCGGCCTCGACCCGGACGACTACTTCCTGCTGCCCGTCCACCCCTGGCAGTGGTGGAACAAGCTCGCGGTCACCTTCGCCGGAGAGCTGGCCGAACGCCACCTGGTGGTGCTCGGGGAGGGCGAGGACGGCTATCTCGCCCAGCAGTCGATCCGCACCTTCTTCAACACCGACCACCCCGAGAAGCACTACGTCAAAACGGCGCTCTCGGTCCTCAACATGGGCTTCATGCGCGGGCTTTCGGCCGCGTACATGGAGGCCACGCCCGCGATCAACGACTGGCTGGCCGGTCTCATCGAGCGCGACGACCTGCTGCGCGGGGCCCGGTTCTCGATCATCCGGGAGCGGGCCGCGATCGGCTACCACCACCGCTCGTACGAGGCGGCCACCGCCAAGGGCTCCCCGTACCGGAAAATGCTCGCCGCCCTCTGGCGCGAGAGCCCGGTCCCGGGCCTCCAGCCGGGCGAGCGGGTGGCGACGATGGCCTCGCTGCTCCACACCGACCACGAGGGCGGCTCGGTGGCCGGGGTGCTGATCGCCGAATCGGGCCTGGACCCGCAGGTGTGGCTGCGGCACTACCTGGACGCGTATCTGGTGCCGGTGCTGCACAGCTTCTACGCCTACGACCTGGTCTACATGCCGCACGGCGAGAACGTGATTCTGGTCGTGGAGGACGGGGTCGTGACCCGCACGATCTTCAAGGACATCGCCGAGGAGATCGCGGTGATGGACCCGGAGGCGGTGCTGCCGCCGCAGGTCGACCGGATCCGGGCCGAGGTGCCCGAGGACATGAAGCTGCTGTCGGTCTTCACCGACGTCTTCGACTGCTTCTTCCGCTTCCTGGGCGCGGGCCTGGCCACCGAGGGCATCCTCGACGAGGACACCTTCTGGCGGACGGTCGCCGCCTGTGTGCGCGACTACCAGGAGTCGGTGCCGTATCTCGCGGAGAAGTTCCGGCAGTACGACCTGTTCCAGCCGGAGTTCGCGCTCTCCTGCCTCAACCGCCTCCAGCTGCGGAACAACCAGCAGATGGTCGACCTCAACGACCCGGCGGGCGCACTGCAGTTGGTGGGCCGCCTGAAGAACCCGATCGCCGGGTTCTGAGCCCGGCCGCCGCGGCGCGGCGGCCCCCGGACGGTGAGCGCCCGAGGATGGTCCCTCGGGCGCTCGCCCCTTCTCCGGGGCGGCCGGCTGGCAGAATCGGGGCCATGGCGGAAATCATCCAGCGGGACGGAACGTGGACGTTCGACGGGGACACCGTGCGCATCGTGCCGGGCGGAAAGGCGCATCCGGTCCGGCAGGAGCTGGGTGAGATCGCCGTCCCGCTGGAGGCGGTGGCGGGCGTCTCGTTCGAACCGGACCGCAAGGGCGGCCGGCTGCGGCTGCGGCTGCGCGGGGGCGCCTGCCCGGTGCTGCGGGCCGCCGACGGGCGGCTCAAGGACGGCGCCGACCCCTATGTGCTGACCGTGGAGAAGGACCGTACGGGGGTCGCGGAGTACTTCGTCGACGAGGTCCGCAACGCCCTGCTGATCGAGCAGGTGCCGGACACCCCGGTGGACCGCTTCCTGCTGCCGGGACCGGCGCTGCCGGTCTCCGGCGGGGGCGGCGACGGCACGGCGTCCTTCGACGGCGAGACCGTCCGGCTGACCTGGAACTGGAAGGCCGAGGAGTCCAAGACCGCCGGGGGCGCGTCCACCTTCCCGCTGTCGCGGATCGCGGGGGTGCGGTGGCTGCCCTCGATCGGCCTGGAGAACGGCTATCTGCGCTTCGAGCCGTCGGAGGGGCCCGTCTCGGCTCCGCCGAAGTACGACCCGTACGCCCTGGACCTGTGGGGGATGTCCAAGAAGGAGCACACCGCGGTCCTGGTCGCGGCGGCGGTCCTGATGCGGCTGCCCGGGCCCCGGGCGGCCCTGGACGCCCCGCAGGGGCCCCGGCCCTGGCCAAGGCGGCCGACGAGCCCGCCGCGGCGCCCGCGGGCGACCACGACGCGCTGCTGCGGCGGCTGCGGGAGCTGGGCGAGCTGCACCGGGCGGGGGTCCTCACCGACGAGGAGTTCAGCACCGCGAAGCAGGCCGTTCTGCGCAGCATGTGACGCGATCGGGCGACGTTCCCCACACCCGCTGCCCGATATCGGGCAGATTTCTTGCATAAGCGCGCCCCGGCACGCAATATCGACGGGTGCTTGAACGCCGCTCGTCGCACGACGACCTCATCGATCACCTCGTACGCTCCACCGCGCTCCAGCGCGGCGAGGCGGCCCGGGTGATCCTCGACGTGCTGGCGTACTTCGACGAGAGCACCGACGACTTCGTCCGGCGCCGCCACCGCGAACTGCAGTCCGGCGGCCTGGTCAACACGGAGATCTTCGAGCGGATCGCGGCCGAGCTGCCGCACCGCGCCGTGGCGCCGCCGGAGCTCTCGCTCCGCCAGCTGCGCCGCATCGTCTACGGCTGAGCGGGCCGGGCGCCCGTGCGCGGGGCGCCGCACCGCGTGTGTACGTGTACGTCGATGGAGGGGCAGAGAATTCATGTGCGGGATCGTCGGATACATCGGGAAGCGTGACGTCGCTCCGCTGCTGCTGGAAGGCCTGCAGCGGCTGGAGTACCGGGGCTACGACTCCGCGGGCATCGTCATCACCAGCAAGGCGGCGGCGGGCAAGCCCGGCACGCTGAAGATGGTCAAGGCCAAGGGCCGGGTCCGTGAGCTGGAGGCCAAGGTCCCCAAGCGGTTCGCGGGCACCACCGGCATCGCCCACACCCGCTGGGCCACCCACGGCGCCCCGAGCGACGAGAACGCCCACCCGCACCTGGACGCGGAGAACAAGGTCGCCGTTGTCCACAACGGGATCATCGACAACGCCTCCGAGCTGCGCACCCGGCTCACCGCCGACGGCGTCGTCTTCCTCTCGGAGACCGACACCGAGGTGCTGACCCACCTGATCGCCCGCGCCCAGGCCGACACCCTGGAGGAGAAGGTCCGCGAGGCGCTGCGCCACGTCGAGGGCACGTACGGCATCGCCGTGCTGCACGCCGACTTCAACGACCGCATCGTGGTCGCCCGCAACGGCTCGCCGGTCGTCCTGGGCATCGGCGAGAAGGAGATGTTCGTCGCCTCCGACGTCGCCGCCCTGGTCGCCCACACACGCCAGGTCGTCACGCTCGACGACGGCGAGATGGCCACGCTGAAGGCCGACGACTTCCGTACGTACACCACGGAGGGCTCGACCACGACGGCCACGCCGACCACCGTGGAGTGGGAGGCCGAGTCGTACGACATGGGCGGCCACGACACGTACATGCACAAGGAGATCTCCGAGCAGGCCGACGCCGTGGACCGGGTCCTGCGCGGCCGGATCGACGACCGGTTCTCCACCGTGCACCTGGGCGGCCTCAACCTGGACGCCCGCGAGGCGCGCGGGGTGCGCCGGATCAAGATCCTCGGCTGCGGCACCTCGTACCACGCGGGCCAGATCGGCGCCCAGCTGATCGAGGAGCTGGCCCGGATCCCCGCCGACGCCGAGCCGGCCTCCGAGTTCCGCTACCGCAACCCGGTCGTGGACCCCGACACGCTGTACGTCGCCGTCTCCCAGTCCGGCGAGACGTACGACGTGCTGGCCGCCGTCCAGGAGCTGAAGCGCAAGGGCGCCCGGGTCCTCGGCGTGGTCAACGTGGTCGGCTCCGCGATCGCCCGGGAGGCCGACGGCGGTACGTACGTCCACGCGGGCCCGGAGGTCTGCGTCGTCTCCACCAAGTGCTTCACCAACACGGTGGTCGCCTTCGCGCTGCTCGCACTGCACCTGGGCCGGATCCGTGACCTGTCGGTCGCGGACGGCAAGCGGATCATCGACGGGCTGCGCCGGCTGCCGGAGCAGATCAGCGAGATCCTGGCGAACGAGGACGAGATCAAGCGGCTCGCGGCGGAGTACGCGGACGCCAAGTCGATGATGTTCATCGGCCGGGTGCGCGGCTATCCGGTGGCCCGCGAGGCCTCGCTGAAGCTGAAGGAGGTCTCGTACATCCACGCCGAGGCCTACCCCGCCTCCGAGCTGAAGCACGGCCCCCTGGCGCTGATCGAGCCCGCGATGCCGACCGTGGCGATCGTGCCGGACGACGACCTGCTGGAGAAGAACCGCGCCGCGATGGAGGAGATCAAGGCCCGCAGCGGCCGCATCCTCGCCGTGGCCCACCAGGTGCAGGAGAAGGCCGACCACACCATCGTCGTGCCGAAGAACGAGAACGAGCTGGACCCGATCCTCATGGGCATCCCGCTCCAGCTGTTCGCCTACCACACGGCCCTCGCGATGGGCCGGGACATCGACAAGCCGCGGAACCTCGCGAAGTCCGTGACGGTCGAGTAGCCGACCCCGCGACAGCCGTTGGGCCCCGTACCGCGATGAAGCGGTACGGGGCCCAACGCGTGGCGCTGCAAGGCCTTCTGGCGGACCCTCAGGAGATGGGCCCCTCAGGGGATGACGATGACGGGGCGTTGCGCGCGGCGGGCGAGACGGCCCGCCACGGACCCGAAGATCCGGCCGACGATGCCGTGCGTGGAGCCGACCACGATGGCGTCGGCGGCATACTCCCGGCCGACCTCCTCCAGCTCGTGGCAGATGTCGCCGCCGCGCTCGACGAGCACCCAGGGCACCTCGGAGAGATAGTCGGCGCAGGCCAGCTCCAGACCGAGGACCTCGGTGCGATGGTCGGGGACGTCGACGAAGACGGGGGTTCGCAGCCCGCCCAGACGGTGGTCGGCAGCCGGTTGGCGACGTGCACGATGATCAGGCCGGAGCCCGAGCGGCCGGCCATGCCGATGGCGTAGGCGAGGGCCCGCTCGCTGGACGTGGAGCCGTCGAAACCGACCACGACTCCGTGCCGGAAGGCGGGATCGCACGCATGGCGTGCTTCTTCGACCGTGCGCGGCTCCGACCCGGGGTCGGCTAGCGGCTTGCGGTCCTTGGGTTCAGGGATTTCGTGACCGGCCATCGGTGTCTCGGCGAAGAGAGTCCTCGTGAGGAGGGAACGGTTTCGATGTGCGTCGGGTGCGTCAGCTGGTGGTGAAGCTCTGTCCGGGAATCATCTTCCCAACCCCATACCCCCAAGGGTACGGCGTCACTCCTCCATCGCCCAGACCCCCGCAAAAGCGTGCGTGACGCTGGAGGGAGCATGCACGAGCCCGTCCGGTATGGCAATGCCGGTTGTGTCGTACACGCGCCTTCGAGGGGGCGAACACCGTCGGGCGTCCTGTTTTTCGCGAGGGTCCGCGACGGCCCGCGAGGGGTGGCGACGGAGCGCGCACCCGGTCCCTGTTGGCCACGTCTCCGAACGCCGCCCGAAACCGGTCGCTCGTGTGTTCCCCGGCGCATCGGCCGGTGACGCGGCCCTGCGGGGCCTCGCCCCGGTCCGTGCCGCAACGCCCACCGTGGCCGCCCTCCCTGACCCGAGCACGCCATGCGCCCACGGCCGCGAGGGAGCGCACCGGCGCGGCCGCCTCAGGGCGGTTGTGCGCCCGGCGTGACTGGATACAGCACACACAACCGATAGTTTTCAGCCAACTTCGTCCGAGGGTCGACCCCTTCGCGGGATGGCCGGACAACCCACCGCCCACCAGGCAGGAACGGACCGCGCGGTACGCTTTCACCCGACGCGGACGGGCCACGTTGGCGAAGGGCACTTCCCTGTGCGCTTCGCAGGTGGAACGCTTCGTGATCGAACGCTTCACGCCACGTTTCCTTATCGACATTGAGCTGGTGGGGGAAGGTGTCACGGCGGGACCACGCGACGCAGTAGATTCGATCTTGAAAAATCGGGGGCTGGGGAACCGTGCGAAACCGAGGGGAAACGTGCAGGAGCGGCAGGCCCGTAAGGACCAGGGAGACGCGAACACCGAGGGGGCTTAGCGTCATGAGCCAGGACTCCGCCACCGCGACGGAGGCCGCACGCAAACTGACCGGGCGGCGACGCCGGGAAGTCGTAGCCGTGCTGCTGTTCAGCGGCGGCCCTATCTTCGAGAGCTCCATCCCGCTCTCCGTTTTCGGAATCGACCGGCAGGACGCGGGAGTTCCCCGCTACCGCCTGCTGGTCTGCGGGGGCGAGGAAGGACCGCTGCGCACCACCGGTGGGCTCGAACTCACCGCGCCGTACGGCCTGGAGGCGATCAGCAGGGCCGGCACCGTGGTGGTGCCCGCCTGGCGGTCGATCACCTCGCCGCCGCCCGCCGAGGCACTGGACGCGCTGCGGCGCGCCCATGAGGAGGGCGCCCGCATCGTCGGTCTGTGCACGGGAGCCTTCGTGCTCGCGGCCGCCGGCCTGCTGGACGGCCGGCCGGCCACCACACACTGGATGTACGCGCCGACGCTGGCCAAGCGCTATCCGTCGGTGCACGTCGATCCGCGCGAGCTGTTCGTGGACGACGGCGATGTGCTCACCTCCGCCGGTACGGCGGCGGGTATCGATCTCTGCCTCCACATAGTCCGCACCGACCACGGCACGGAGGCCGCGGGGGCACTCGCCCGCCGGCTCGTCGTGCCGCCGCGGCGCAGTGGCGGGCAGGAGCGCTACCTGGACAGGTCTTTACCGGAGGAGATCGGGTCCGACCCGCTCGCCGAGGTCGTGGCCTGGGCCCTGGAGCATCTGCACGAGCAGTTCGACGTGGAGACGCTCGCGGCGCGTGCCTACATGAGCAGGCGGACCTTCGACCGCAGGTTCCGTTCGCTCACGGGCAGCGCACCGCTGCAGTGGCTGATCACCCAGCGGGTGCTGCAGGCGCAGCGGCTGCTGGAGACCTCCGACTACTCGGTCGACGAGGTCGCGGGCCGCTGCGGCTTCCGCTCCCCGGTCGCGCTGCGCGGGCACTTCCGCCGCCAGCTCGGCTCCTCCCCCGCCGCGTACCGGGCCGCCTACCGGGCCCGTCGTCCGCAGGGGGTGGCGGAGAGCGCCGCGACGGTGGTCGAGACGATGGTGCCCAGCCAGGGGCCGCCGTCCGGACGCCGGGGCTCCCCGCTGTCCTCCGCACCGGTCGCCGTGGCGGCCGCGGCGGGTCCCGGGGAGCACTCCTGCCCGGCCCCGACGCGTTCGCTCCCGGACGCCCGGCCCTGCCGGGACAGCGGAGTGCCCCGTAGGGTGGAGCCCATGAACGACCGCATGGTGTGGATCGACTGCGAGATGACCGGGCTCTCGTTGACGGACGACGCACTCATCGAGGTGGCCGCCCTGGTCACCGACTCGGAGCTGAACGTGCTCGGCGAAGGGGTGGACATCGTGATCCGCCCGCCGGACGCGGCCCTGGAGACCATGCCCGAGGTGGTGCGGCAGATGCACACCGCCTCGGGCCTCCTCGACGAGCTGGCCGGGGGCACCACCCTGGCGGACGCCGAGGAGCAGGTCCTGGCCTACGTCCGCGAGCATGTGAAGGAGCCCGGCAAGGCCCCGCTCTGCGGAAACTCGGTCGGTACCGACCGCGGCTTCCTGGCGCGGGACATGCGGGATCTGGAGAGCTACCTGCACTACCGGATCGTGGACGTGTCCTCGGTCAAGGAGCTGGCCCGGCGCTGGTTCCCCCGGGCGTACTTCAACAGCCCGGACAAGAACGGCAACCACCGGGCGCTGGCGGACATCCGTGACTCCATCACGGAGCTCCGCTACTACCGGGAGGCGGTCTTCGTCCCGCAGCCCGGCCCGGACTCGGAGCGCGCCAAGGAGATCGCGGCGCGCCTGGTGACCCCGGCCACACCATAGGAACCCGCTGGTCACGGGCGTGAGAGCGCCCGCGGACCGGCCCCGGGAAACGGGGGCGCGAGCACCCTCCCGGACCCTGTACACTTTTTCTCGGCCGGTCGGAAACGACCGGGCGACATGGTGGGTATAGCTCAGCTGGCAGAGCACCTGGTTGTGGTCCAGGATGTCGCGGGTTCAAGTCCCGTTACTCACCCTGATTGATCAAGGCCCGACCTGCGAAAACAGGTCGGGCCTTCTTCATGCCCGAAATTTTGGGAACACAGCGGGAACACAGGACCCCGAATCCGCCCTATCGTCCCCTCATGGCGAGCATCGTGGGACGACCCAAGAAGGACGGCAGCGTCACCTATCAGGTGAAGTGGCGCGAGGCCGGTGACTGGCAGATCGAGAAATTCGGCGACGAGGACTCAGCCGCGACCTTCAAGAAACTCGTGGAGGCGCACGGCAATCGCTGGCCACACGGCTGGGTCCGCGGAGAGGGATTCGTTGAGGAGCCCTCCGCACCCGGGGACATGCTGATCGACCTGTGGGCCGAGCGCTACATCGACCGCCTGACCGGGATCGAGGAGCGCACCCGCGAGGACTACCACCGCGATCGCCGCATCCACTTTTCGCTGCTGCGCCACACCACCCTGCAGGGCCGGCAGACACCCGCCACGATCGGCAACCTCACCCAAGACGACGTCACGGACTGGGTGCGAGCTGAAGAGAAGGGTGAGCCCGACCCGGCGGCCGAGGGCAAGTGGCTGCGGCGGCCGGCGGACCCGAAGAGCATCGCGAACCGGCATGGCCTCCTCTACTGCATCGTCCAGGCCGCGATCGACAGCACGCCGCAGCTGCGCACCACGAACTGCTGCAAGAAGACGTCGCTGCCCCGCACGGACGACCACACCACCGAGGAGATGACGTTCCTCGAGCGGGAGGAGTACCAGCGCATCGCGGTGGAAATCAGTGACCCTGGTGCCAGGGCTCTGGCTGACTGGCTCGTCGGCACAGGTATGCGTTGGGGCGAGGCGACCGCGCTGCAGGTGCAGGACCTCACTCTGAACTCAGACCGGCCGGTCGCGAACGTCCAGCGCGCCTGGAAGAAGGCCGAGAAGGGCAGCGCGGGCGGGGCGTTCTACCTGGGCCCGCCCAAGACGAAGAAGGCCCGCCGGCTGATCGCGCTCAGCCCCGTGCAGGTCGCCCTGGCCCGCGAGCAGGTGGCCGGACGGAAGCCGACCGACTATGTGTTCCGCGCGGCGATGGGCGGGGAGTGGAGGCACGCCAACTACTACAACCGGAAATGGAAGCCCGCGGTGGAGGAGGCGATCAGGAAGGGCTTGCCAAAGCGGCCGCGTCTCCACGACCTGCGGCACACTCACGTGGCGTGGCTGATCGGGGCGAACGTGCCGCTCCCTGCCATCCAGCTGCGGCTGGGCCACGAGTCGATTCAGACGACGGTGGACCGTTACGGGCATCTGGTGCGGGCGCTGGACGACGACATCATGGCAGCGGTGGAAGCGGCGATGGCTGCCCCGACCGCCGCAGCCTCTACAGGGCTGCGGCGCGTCGTGTAGGGCTAGGAGACTCGGCGGAGCTGGGTCCTGCTGCTGGGCGGGGCCCAGTTCTGCGTCCACATACGGCGCTCGGTGATGAAATCGAGGTACTCGTTCATCTCGCCGCACAGCGTGTCCGTCATTTCGCCCCGGAGCACGAGCCACACGAGCTCGCCCTCGATCTCCACGGGGTACACCGTGCGTCCGCCAGGCAGGTAGTCCACGAGCTCTATGCGCGCTGTGGCGGTCCTCGCCTCTACGTCTGTCGATGCCATCGAATCGAGCTCCCTTGAGTGGGTGCGGCCGTGCTCACGGTCGAGCACGGCTGCTAGCTGCCGAAACGCCCCCCAGGCGGATGATCGACGATGTCATATTGATCAGGGTGTGACTAGAGTTAATCATTGAGTAGTCAAAAGTAGTACAAGTGTCAGCAATGCATCATGCGCCTCGGGCGCGCTTTGTCCGCTCGAACGTCTCCGCGATGGCGGCGAGTTGGGCCAGGTCCTCCTCCGTCATCTCCTCCACGCGCGCGACCAAGATTCTCGCCGCTTCGGACTGCGTGCGGATCTCTGCCATCCCGAGATACTGCGCAGCAGCCGCCTCCTGCACTACCCGAGCGGGAAGTTGCAGACCGATGGCGAGCGCGACGAGCACCTCCTCCGCCGGCGGCCGCGTCGGGTGGCCGTTCTCGAGCTTGCTGATCCAGCCGAACTTCGCCTGCTCGCCGCTGGCCGGATCGACCGAGCGCTCCTCAAGCTCCCGCAGGCTGAGCCCGAGCTCCTGCCGGCGCCTTCGCACTAGATCGTTTAGCTGTGTCCTCTGTCGTCGCAGCTCCATGACGTTCATCCTGTCTACTCGCTCCCTGTCGAACACCTGTTGTCTATGTGGTCCCTGAGGGGGGCGGGTCGTTTCCCCTGCTCAGCCGCCCGGGCTGTTTACCGAGCTCGACAGATTGTCTACGGTACCGACCCGCGCGCGATAGGGCGCATCGAGGGTTGTCTGAATCACAAGAGCTGTTTACGCACATAGACAAGACGTCTACGGATGTGTAATGTCCGCTCTGTTCACGCAAACGCACATCGCGTCTACGGAGGTGAATAGTGGACGCACCCGAAGAGATGTCACTCGTGGTCGACAGTGACCTGCTGGTCCGGCTCATGCAGCGCACCGGCTCCGGCTCCAAGGTGACCGTGCGCGAGCTGGCCGCGGCCGCGCAGGTCCACCCCAGCACGATCGGCTTTCTGCGCACGGGAGAGCAGCGCACCGCGCCTCTGCATATCGCCCAGGCAATTGCCAAACGGCTGGGAGTTGACCTCCTGGTCCTGGGGCTCCCGGTGGGACGCTCCGTTCAGGTCCCCGAGAGCGAGCGCACCGAGTCGGTGATCGCATGACCGCGCCTCTGACCTACCCCGAGGCGGCCAAGGAGCTGGGGGTCACTGAGACCTGGCTCCGGCGCCACATCAAGCGCCTGCCGCACGCGAAAAAGGGGCGGACGGTCACATTCTCCGCCGCTGATATCGAGCGCATCGAGCAGCTCCATCACGTCGAGCCTGGGCCGCTCGTCGCCCCTCAGTCTCCCGCGGGCAGCCACCCCCTGGCGGAACTCAAGCCGCTGCCGTCGCGCGGCCGCCGCCAGCGGATCAGCTAACCGCCGCACATACGTCGGGGCCGCCCCGGACCGGGCCTGGTCCAAGGCGACCCCTCCATCAGCACATCTCAATCCCACTGAGAGGTAACCGTGTCCATCCACCTTACCGAGGACCGGATCGCCGCCGCTCTCGCGGCCGCGACCCAGCCCGAGGGCGAAACGCCCTGGCACCTCCTCCTCACCCGGCCGCCGACGACTCACACCGACGTCAGGATGGCGATCGCACGGCGACGGAACCCCAACCTCCAGGAGCTTTCCGGCAAGGACGAGCGGACGATCCACTCCGAGGCATCGCGTGCCGAGATCATCCAGGGCCTCGCCCGCAGGGACGGCTACCTGGCGGCCATGGCGGCCGCCGAGCACATCCTCAGCACCACCCCGGTCCTGCCGGTCGACGTGGATGTCCGCCTCGCCGAGTGGAACAACGGGCCGACCATCGTCATCAACTTCCACCAGGCGCCCCACCAGATCCATGCGTTCGCCTTGCACTTCGGTACCGAGGTGGCCGAGCTCCCGCATGGCGAGGGCCGCGTCCGAATCGAGACGACCGGCACCATGTCCGGCGTCCGCTTCGAGGCGTACACCCTGGCCGATGCCCCGGCGGTGGCCGAATGAGCGCACGTACGACGATCACCGGCGCGGTCCTCGGTGTCCTGCCAGGCGCGACCCTGGACGCCCGGGTCACTGTGGAGCAGCCGCTCCAGACCGGGCGGGACACCTGGACCGGCACCGTGGCCGGCCTTTCCGGCCGGATCGCTGACGCCATCGAGGCGGGGAAGGACACCCAGCCGGGCGAGTCCACCCCGACGATCTCCGCCCGGGACGCCCGTACGGCCGTCCTCGTCTCGATCGCCCGCGCTCTGCGCGAGCAGCCCACGGCGGCGCAGCTCCTCGGCGGCCTGGACGAGCTCGGCGAGGCCGTCGTCTGCGAGGACGTCCGCGAGATCGCTACGTGGGCCGACGCTCTCGCCAGCCTGGCGCACATCGACGACGACCTCGGTATCACCACCGCCCAGCCCCCGCCCGCCCACACGGTGTACCGGGCCGAGCACGAAACCATCCACGTCGGCCACTACACCACCGAGGCCGCCGCCCGCCGCCACTGCGAAGCCCTCGTCAGCAACGAGCACCCCGCGGACCGGGCCCTCCTCTACACGTGGGCCAGCCTCGGCGACGACGGCGACTCCGACGAGCCGTACGAGCTCGTCGTCCAGGTCGACGGCGGGGCCCAGCAGTTCACCGGGTACGTCGTCGTCCCGCTGGGCGTCGCCGTCGCGTACGACCCCGACGCCGAGTGACGCCGTGGACAGCGACCTCTGGGTCCTCTGCTCCCTGATCGGTCTCGGCCTGGCCGTCGGCCTGTGGATCGCCGTCGGCTGGGCCGCCGACCACCGCATCACCACCACCAGCAAGCACCGCAAGGCCCCTGGGAGGGGTACGTCATGACGCTCGTACAGCCCGAGATGACCACCGAGAAGCCCGCCGCGAGCGTGAACCTGAAGGCGCTGCTCAACGAGTGCACCGCCCTGCAGGCCCAGCGGCACGCCGAGATCCGCGAGGCGGAGCGCCAGGACAGCATCGACGCCGTCGAATACGCGACCGCGGCCGCCATCAAAACCTTCGGAGAGACTGCGGCGGCCGCGCTCGGTCAGTGGCTGCCCGCCGACATGATGGATGAGGGCTGCCTGCAGGCGTCCGTCGTCATCGCTCCCGGCGCCTACCTCACCTTCACCCAGGGCGAGGAAACCTGCTGGTTCAACCTGCTGACGGCGTGCACCCGGTGCAGCAACTCCAGCGAGACCCGTGTCTACAACCTGCTCGGCCTGGGCGAGGCCCTCCACAAGGCGGGTCTCCGCTGATGGCGGCGAGCGGCTTCAACACCCGCATCACGTCGCGGGTGCGCCGGCCGAAGAACGCGGCGAGCGAGGCCGACGCGGCGTACGGGATTCCCCGGGTGCCGCTGCCGGCGGACCTGCCCGGCACGTGCCGGACCCCGCACTGCGGGAGGTCGCACCCCGAACCGGCCCCGTCGGGTTGGGCGCGGGTGCAGGTTCTCGGGCGGCGCCCGTCGGCGCGGGCCTGGTGCTCGTCGCTGTGCGCCTCCTACGCCCTGGTCCACCCGACCCGCCGCGCCGACGGCGGCCCGGGCACCTGCCAGGAAACCGGCTGCGGCACCCCCAGCTCGGAGGCTGCCGGGTCCGGGGTCGACACGGCGGGTTGGGTCCGCACCCAGGTGATCGGCTCCACGGACCCCGTGCGCCTCTGGTGCTCGGGCCTGTGCGCCGTGTTCGGCCTGGCCCTCGCCGAGCTCCGCCTCGAGGAGGTCCTCGCCGATGCCTGATCTCCCGCCCGCTTTCCTGTCCGTCGTCCTCTTGTCGGTCCTCCTCGTCATCGCTCTGCGGTTCCTGATGGCCGGGCTCCACACCCACCGGCGCAGCACGGCCCCGGCCATGGAGCCGTTCCGGGACCCGCGCAAGGGCTTCGCCTGTCACAGGCCGTCGTGCGGGCACATGACGCTGCCGCACGACGAGACGCCCGAGGGCTGGCTGTGTTCCGGCTGCGGCCGGATCAACCCCGACACGGCATGAGCGGCTCGGTCCGCCCGTGCAATGACCTCGGTCTCCCGCACGGCCTGCTCTACGCCCGCCGGTACGTCACCGGCTGGAAGTGCGACCGGCACACCCCTCGCGCGATCCGCGGCTTGCCCGAGTGCCCGCCGGGCCCGGGCTGGCCGCCCCGCGACGACCCCGACCCCACCACCGATCAGCCGCCCAACGAAGGAGAGGAGTCGCCGTCATGACGACCGCCACCCGCCCGACCCCGGCCCAGATGCCGCGCCGCCGCCCCGCCCCTGCCGCCCCCGAGGCCCCGGCCCTCGATCCGCGGCCGGCGCACCGCAAGCCGTGGGAACGCGCGATCCTCGCCAGCTCCCTGCCCGGGAACTTCCGCTTCGTCGCCATCGCCCTGTCGACCCACGCCGACGGCCGCGGCTATTTCGCACACCAGCCCCGAGTGATCGGCCTCGTCCACGACACCGGCCTCCACGTCGGCCAGGTGCGCGTCGCGCTCGCCGCCCTGCTCACCCGCGGGTTCATCCGCCAGTCCCCGGCCGGCGCCCCCATCGACAACGCCGACCTGACCCTCACCCTGCCCCCCGGCGCGCTCGCCCGCGCCCGGCGCAACCACCAGACCACCACCAACCGGAGCTCTACCGATGCCTGAGAAGCCCACCCAGCACTGGACCGACTCGCTGTTCGACTCCGTGTACGCCCTGTACGAGACGGCGAACGAGTACCGGAACGCCCACCGTGCCGCCCAGCTCCAGGCCACCACCGTCGACTTCGTCCGCCGCATGACCCATGAGGGGCAGGTCACCCTGGCGGGCCGCCTCAACGCCTGGGGCCACGACTCGAAGCGGACCCCGCACTCCCAGGCGCTGTCCGTCCTCCACCGCCTCTACGGAAACCTCGAGTCGGAGACGCAGAGGCACTACGAGCAGGCCGCTCTCCTCTACGCGTCCGGTGCGGCCTGGGCCGTCCGCGCGATCCTGCGCGGCGAGCAGCCCGCGCGCGTCGTCTTCCAGGTGGACGACCAGGGCGAGCCCGGCCCGCACGCCCTGGAGATCCCCGGCCTGGACACCTACGCCGAGGGCCCGGCCCTGGACGCCACCTACAACACTCTCGTGCGCTGCATGCAGGCCGCCGAGTACGGCGAGGACCTGGCAGGCCGGGACTACGTCAGCGAGCACGAGGCCGGAGAGATGCACAAGGCCAACGCCGTCGCCGACGGCACGGCCGACGCCGCGTTCGCCTACGGCCTGACCGCCCAACGCGCCGTCAGCTTCGCCCTGATCGGCCCGCGCCGTGCTCGTGAGTCCGAGCTCGCGCTCGCCCGCGCCGCCGCCCAGACCGACCGGCCCTCGGAGCCGTCGGCCTGATGTCCGCTGCGCTGCTCGCCACCGCTGAGCCCCGCCGCACCCGCGGCGGGGCCAGCAGTGCTGTGCGCTACAACCGGCCCCGCCGGCGCGCTGAGCAGAGCGTCTGGATTCCCGAATCCCTCTACCGGGGCGACGACTACTGCGACGAGGCGGTGGCCGTCTACATCAAGGTCGCCGCCCTGGACGCCCGCCGCACCTGGCCCGCGTCCCACCCGGACGAGGACCCGTGCACCGCCCGGGTCGCGGAGCTCGCCGCCGCGCTCGGCATGTCCCCGTCCGCCGTCGAGCGCGGCCTCACCCAGCTCAACCGGCCAGGCCCGGAAGGCGAGCCGTGGCTCCGGACGAAGCAGCGCACCCACCGCGGCGGCGACGGACGCTCCGCCCTGCGGTACGCCCGCCTCATCCCGCGCGACCAGGCCGCCCTGGAGGTCCCCGTGCGGGTCGCCGAGGCCCTGACCCCGCGGCGCCTGCGCGCCTGGCTCCACCTCGCCCGCGCCACCGCCAAGGGCCTGCCCGTCACTGCGGCCGAAATCGCCGGAGAGCTGTTCCACCACACCGGGACGCACGCAGGCGAGCCGCTGAGCGAGAAGACCGGCCGCCGCCTCCTGGACGACCTGGAGGCCTCCGGGTGGCTCACCCTCGGCCGCCGGGCCGGGCACCGTGGCCGCCACGCCGTCACCGTCAACACCAGCCCCCTGCACTCCGTCCCCGCGCCCACCCGAACGGCTGTGGACGACGGTGTGGACGACGCCCTGTTCCCCGTCTCCGACCTGCTCGCCCCGCCCGCTACGGACAACCATGACGGGGTGGGTCCGGCCGATCATGACGGGTCCCTCGCGACTGAGGAAGACCACTCCCTTACAACTGACTGGCGCGCGGGCAATCTTCAGATCCGCCGGAGGCAAGACTCGGGTAGTTACCCGCCCCGGGCTGTGGACAACTCGGCCGGGCCGACGTTCCAAAGCCCGGCTCACGACCAAAAGCGCAGCAACGACCAGGCTGGCACGTACCGCGGGCCGGGACTGCAGCTGTCGCCCCGGGTGTGGCAGGTCCTCGAGCCCGTACGCCCCGAACTCCCGGCGATCAGCCCGTACGTGCTGCGCCGCATCGGACAGGAGATCGGCCGCCAGCTGTCCAAGAGCGTCGGCGCCGAGCGCCTCACGGCCCGGCTGACGGCCCGGTACTCCCGGCTCACCGCCCACGGTCCCGCCGCCGAGAACGCCCAGCGCGGCGACGTCGGCCGGTGGATCCTCGGCGCAGGCCTGCCCCGCCACGGATGCCGCCTGGACTCCTGCGAGTCCGGCACCACCTGGTCCACCGGGGAGCGCTGCCACCTCTGCGCCAACATCGCCGCCGAGGCCGAGCGCCTGGCCGCCGTCGCCGCCGAGCAGCTGCTCGCCGCCACGCCCCGGCCCGAACCGCCCGCCCCGGCGCGGCCGCCGACGGCGTGGCTCCCGATGCCCCCGCCGCCGGACCCCGGCCCCGAACCCCCGGGCCCGGCCGAGCGCGAGCAGCTGCGCGCGGCCGCGACCCCCGTGGCCGTCCGCCAGGCGCTCGCCGAGCACGGCGCGCCCGCGGCGATCCGCCTGTACGGCAGGGCCCTCGTCCTGCCCCACCTCACCGAGCACCACGACGAAGGGAACTCAGCATGAAACCGGCCAGCCACCACGTCACCCGATGCCGTCGCTGCACCGCCCCGATCGTCTGGTGCCTCACCTCGGCCAACGGCCGCCGCCAGCCGGTCGACGCCGACCCGAACGAGGAGGGGAACGTCGCGGTGAGCAGCGGCGCGGACGGCGTGCTGTACGTCCGTACCGTCACCGCCGCCCGCCCGGACATCCGGCCCGGCGAGTGGCGGGCGATGCCCCATCACGCCACGTGTACTTCCCCGCCTCCGAGGCGCAGCAGCGGCGGGGAGCGGGCAGCGGCGGGCGCGGTCAGGCCGGGACCGTGGCAGCGGTGAACCCGGCGGTGGAGGCCGCACGGGACCTGTCCGCGGTCCTCGATGAGGAGTGGCCCACGGGTACCTACGGCGACCGCCGCCCGGGCCCCTGCCCGCACCCGAACCCGAACGCCGCCGCGCACCGCCAGGCCCTCGCCAAAGCTCTCGCCGACTGGACGTGCGGCACCACCACCGAACTCCGAGAGCGCGCCGCCCAGCTGGACGCCGCATGACCATCGCGGCGCTCCTGGCCCTCGTCGACGAGGAGCTCCCCGGCATCCCACGCCACCCGGCACCCCGAATCCCCCGCACCCCTTTCTCTGCGAAGGACAGCCCGATGACCGCTTCTCCTGTACCCCAGCCCCGTCCCGCCGAGCCGACACCGGCCGACGTCCTGCCCACCGTCGGGGCGCTGATCGCCTGGGCGCACGCCCACCCCGACAAAGCTGTCCGACGCCTGGGCGACCAGGCACACCTTGCCCTCGGGGCGCTCCGCACCCGCCACCACGACGAGCAGGAGCTCGCGAAGGTTGCGGCCGAGGAGGCCGAGCTCGAGGAGCGCCTGGCCGCGGTCCGCGCCCGTAAGGCGCAGCTCGGCGGCCCGAAGCGGAAAGCGCCGGCGCGGAACTACGACGCGGCCGAGGTCCGCGCCTGGGCGCAGGCCCACAACCTGCAGGTGCCTGCCCGCGGCCAGCTCCCCGCCGCCGTCCTGGACGCCTGGCGGGCGCGCGACATCACGGACGCCGACCGGTGACGCGCGACGAACAGCTGGCCGTCGTGCGGGAGATGGCCGGCCGCGCGGAGCCGGACACGGTCATCGCTCGGGAGCTCGGCGTTCACCCGCGGACCGTCCTGCGGATCCGCCAGCGCAACAACATCCCGAGTCTCTGGAAGCCGCCCGCGGCGAACACCGAGTGCGGCCGGCCCGCCAAGTACAGGCGCGGCTGCCGATGCCCCGAGTGCGTCGCCGACCACAGCGCGCGCCACGCGAAAGGCCGCGTCGGACGGGTCGCACGCCGGGACACGGCCGAGTTCTCGCACGGCGTCAACGGCTACAGCAACTGGAACTGCCGCTGCCCGAAGTGCAAGGCCGAGGCAGCAGCCGCGTACGCCCGCCAGAAGGCCGCCCGCATCGCCCGAGGAGCCACCCGATGATCCCCGCCCACCTCCGCTACATCGCCTTGTCCCTGACCGCGTACGGGCTCCTCACCCTCGGTCTGCTCTGGCTGCTCGAGGGCGTCTGGGTCGGTGCAGTGGCCTACCTGTGGCTCACCGGCCTCTGTGGCCTCGGCTGTGCCCGCATACGGCACACCGCCGGTCGCCACCAGGACGAGCAAGCACGCGAGCTCGAGGCCCTGGCCCCGGGCGTGTGGGTCGAGCCGTGGGCCGACTGGTGCTGCGAGCTCGGCTGGCTCACCCGCGGCAACCTCCACCACCCCGCCACCTGCACCCGGGCGCAGCAGCGGTGAGCCGCCACCTGGTCATCTGCTGCGACGTCTCGCACGGCCCGTCCGGCACATGCGGGGTGTTCCTGCCGACCGGCACCGCCGACGAGTCCGAGGCGTACGCGATCGCCGTCCGGGCCGGGTGGAGCACCGGCCCGGACCGCTGCCCCGGCCACACCTTCCGCCCCCGCACCGCCGTCCGCGCCGTCCGCCGGCTCCGGCCCGTCACCGAGGAGACCCCGACACCATGACCACCGAGTTCAACGCCCCCACCGAGGCCTGCACGGACCCGCGCCACACCGGCGCACTCCGCGAGCAGCTGGGCTGCAACGGCCCCGACCCCGCCGACCAGACCATGAACAAGCCCGCTCCGGGCACCGGCCAGGCCGTACCTGTGCGGCATCGGATCAACGCCGCTGTCACGGCCGAGTACCTCCGGCGCGTCGAGGAGGTACCCGAGGCGACAGTGCAGGAGCACTGTGACGCCCTGGCCGGCGCCGCCATGGCGGCGCTGCGGACCGTCGCCGCCGAGATGGAGCAGCGGCACTGGGGCGGGAACTGCCCCCACTGCGCCGCCTACCTCACCAACCTCACCGCCCTCGTACAGGAACGCGTCGGCAAGGACACCTGCCCGCTGTGCGCCGAGTACCTCACCCTCAAGGAGCGCGCAGAGTCGTCCGAGGCCGCAGCCCGCCCGCTTACGGACCTGGCTGCGCGGACCGAGCCCACCTACAGGGAACGGATCGCCGCCGCCCTGTTCGAGCAGCAGCAGCGCCAGCCGTGGGCCATGGCCTACCCGATGGACACACTGGGCTACCTGCACGACGCTGACGCGTTCCTCGGGATCCGGGACGCCGCGATGACCGAGCTCCGCCAGCGTGCTGAGCGGGCTGAGTCGGTGACCACGCAGGCCCTCGTCGGCTTGTCCGCCGATGGGTTCGCGCGCGGCTTCCGCCTGGTTCAGCCCGACGGCCGCACCCTGGACGGCGCGGTGTTCCCCTCCGGCAGGTGCTTCGTCCTGGACGACGGCGAGTACGGGCTCGCCACCGTGGCGGTGTCGGTGGAGGAGCTGCTGCGCGGCGGCTACCACGGCGCCCGCATCGAATGGGCCGACCAGCCCGCCGTCCCGCCCGCGCCTGCCGACCGGGCCACGCTGACCGAGACAGAGCGGCAGCTCCTCGACTTCGCACTGGAGATGGCCGAGGAGGAGATCCACGCCCGGAACCTGGAGATCCCCGAGAAGGACCGGGCCGCGCTCACCTCGCTCCGCGCGCTGGCCGACCACGCTGCCGCCGGGGTGCAGCCGCCCGAGGGGGCGGACTGTGGCTGACTCCCGACGCTGCACCGTGTGCGGCCGCGCCCTCCGCGACCCGGCATCGCAGGCGCGCGGCACCGGCCCGGTCTGCGACCGCAAGACCCGTGGCCCGCGCCTGCCCGCGACCCGCCGCCCCGCACTCCCGCCGTACGTGGACGGGCGCCCGGTCGACGACATCGCCAGCCCTCTCTTCTGACCCGCCGCACCACCCGGAGCCCGCCCATGAACGACATCTGCCTCTCCTGCTTCGGCCGCCTGCCCGACGACTCCCCGCGTACGGGCTGCGAGGCCTGCGAGTACCGCGCCCACACCTGGCTGAAGGAGCTCCCCCGCCACCTGGTGCTCCTCGCCGACATGCTGACGCCGGACACCGGGCCCGCCCGGCGCGGCGGCGTCGGCCGCGCCCACGCACCGCTCCCCGTCCGCCTCGAGGCCCTGGACCTCGTCGGCCCCGGGCAGGTCGTGCTCCTGGACGACCCGCACGGCGACCAGACCAGCGGCGTCCCCATAACCCCTCTGCTGTACGGATGGGCCCGCTACCTCACCGCCGACGCCGACGTCCCCGTGGCCCGCCGCGATGCCTACGGGACGATTCACACCTCCCGCTGCGAGGGCCCCTGGATTCGGGGCGGAGGCGACGTCCCCGGCCTCTGCCGATGGCTGGACGCCTACCTCTTCTACGCGGCGACCCGCCCGTGGTGGGACGACCTCTACGAGCAGCTCGAGCAGCTGCTCAACCGAGTCCGCCGGCTCACCCACACCCGCCCCGTCACCCGGGCCAAAGACGCGCCCTGCCCTCTCTGTTCGGCGTGGTCGCTGGTCGAGCGCGACGACGAGCTCCACATCACGTGCACGATCTGCCCGGCCCGCCTCACCCCTGACGAGTACGACGTCCACCGCGCCGCCGTCATGCCCGCTCTCACCGCCTTCGCCCTCCACATGATCACGCCCAAGCCCAAGCCCAAGCCCAAGCCCAAGGCCGAGGACGCGGCCGAGGCCGCTGCCTGACCGTGTACGGTCCCGAACAGCGCTGCGCCCCCTGCCCGAATGTCACGGGCAGGGGGCGCAGCGTTCGTTGGTCACGCCTCGGGGGCCGGCTTCTTGGGGGGCCGCTTCGTGACCCCGTCGATAATGTCGCGGACCCGCCCGAAGGAGATGCCGAGCTCGGCGGCGATGGCGCGCAGGGACAGACCCTCGTCCCGCATCTCGATCACGGCCTGCTGCCGCATCTCGCGGACCTTCGCCTGCTTCTCCGGCATGGCGTCCAGCAGCTGAGTCAGCCGCTTCGCCCGCGCTGCAGGGGTCTCGGCCGTACCGAGGGCGTCGATGGAGTCGAGCACCTGCTGCACCTCCTGGTCTCTGTCGGCCATACCGCTCCTTCCCGGAGCGCGCTTACCGATCTGCTTGTGTGGGGACCCTACACTGTGTAGAGTCCCCACACAACGAACGGGAGCCCGCTCCCATCGCTCAACAAGAGGCCCCGGCCGGGCGGTCGCAACGCCATATGGCCGGGGCCAGCCAACCGCCTGATGCAACAGGAGGATGACCATGCGCGATCGTAACCGTGGCCGTGCCGTACCGGCAGCCCGCAACCCCCAGCCCGACCCCTTCGCCGTTCAGCTGCGCGAGCTCCTCGACCGCCCCAGCCTGGCCGCCCAGCTCCTCCAGCACGCCGCCGAGCACCTCGCGACGATCCGCCCCACCGAGCCCCTCACCCTCGCCGGATGGGGCCGCGCCCTGGCCCGCGCCGACGCCCGGGTCCTCACCGGCTACCCGCCGGCCGTCGCCCAGAACGCGAGCTGCCGGGCCATGGCCGCCCTGGACTCCGCCATGTGGACCACCTCCCGCACCCGAGGCGAGTGGGCCCTGTGCCTGAACGCCGCCGCCGGAACCGTCTGATGGCCGCCGCCCTCGCCGTCGCGAGCCCCAGCACCCTGGCCCACCGGCTCCCCGTCATCCTGACCGCGGCCGCCGACCGCCTCGAGCAGATGACCCCGCAGGCCGCCATGAGCGCCCACGCCCGGCACCTCGAGATCCAGATCAGCGTGTGGGACCACCACGGCGTCTACAACAGCGCCGCCGTCGGCCGGGACATCACCGCTGCCCTCGCCGCGATCCGCGACGTGCCCCTCACCGGGACCCGCGCCGAGTACGCCGCCCGCCTGCGCGTCGCCGAGCTACACCGCCAGGCCGCCGCCGACTACGCCGGACGTACCGACCGCGAGGGCGACGCCCGGAACGCGCTGGCCTTCGCCCGCGCGCACGGCGCCGCCGCCGCTTCCGCTTCCGCCCGCTGAACCGCCCGGCCGGGCGCACCAGCGCGCCCGGCCGGCCCACGCTCCCGGAGATCCCCATGCCCCGCACTCGCACCGTCGAGCGCTCCCGCCTGGTCCCGCACACCATCGACGGCACCACCCACCTCGTCCTCGACCGCTACAAGGTCGACATCCCGCAGCCTCCGCGCGACTGGGACCGCATCGTCCTCACCGGCGTCACCGCAGCCGCCGCCGTCATCGGCGTCGCCTCGATCGTCTGGTCCACCGCGAGCATCGGCAGCCTCCTCGACCTCGTCGTCCCGCTCACCGCCGCCGCCTACGCCGCCGCCCTCGTCTTCGACCTCGTGTGGCTCTCCTGCATGGCCCTGGAGTGGCTCGCCCGCTACGACCAGGACCGCGCCGCCCTCCCGCGCCGCGCCGGGTACGTGGCGCTCGGCATCGCCATGGGCGCGGTCGGCGCACACGGCTGGATCAGCGGTGAGTTCGCGATCGGCTGCGTCGCCGCGGCCGTGTCCGGCCTCGCCAAGGTGATGTGGACCGTTGTCCTGCGTCACCACGCGAAGCCGCTGGACGCGTTCACGCAGCAGTGGGTCGACGCCGAGCGCGCGAAGGCCGGCGGGCGTCTCGCGATGGTGTCCGTCCGCCGCGAGCTGACCCGCGCCGAGCAAGCCGTCGCCGCCGAGCAAGCCGCTCTCTCCGGAGCCCCCGGAGAAGCTCCGGACCCGACTCCGGAATCTCCGGAGGACGACGAGGAGACTCCGGACGAGAGAGAGCATCCGCGAGCCACCGGGCCCATGACCATTACGGATGCGATCCGGACGGCTCTCTCCTCCGGGATCACTGACCCGGACGCGGTCCTCCGGTACGTCCGCACGGTGGCCGACGCGAACGCCAAGGAGGAGTCCGTTCTCCGGACTCTCCGGAGCCTCCGGAAGACCGCATGAGCGCCCCGGGGAAGGACGCCGAGAGCAGGCTCACGGGGTGGCTCCGGGACCGGATCGACGGCCCCGCCGTGCCCGAGCTCGAGCCCGAACCCCTCGTCGACTTCCGCTACGTGCCGCCGTCCCAGACCGCCCCCACGGCCTCGGCCGAGACGGGCGACCAAGAGCCCGTGGACGACGAGGACGACGAGCCGGAGGAGGAGCCCAAGCGCCCTTGGTGGCAGTTGCCGCCCGGGCCGTTCGCCCACCGCACCGCCGCCCCGCAGCCCGAACCGGCCCCCGCCGAGCAGGAACTCGCCCCCGGCGTCTATCTGACCGTGAACCAGCCCGCCCCAGCCGCACCCCCGCCGTGGCTCGCCCCGGACCCGGCCGCCGAACGTGCCGCGGAACGCCTACACCGGCGCCGGATCTGGCTCGCCTACCACGGTGGTGCCGCCGGGGCCGGGTGGGCGTTCGGCCTCGTCGGCATGATGCGCGACCTCCTGACCGACGCCGGGCCCGCCGCGGCCGGTGTCGGGGTCGCCATGGGAGTGGTGACGTACATCGTCGCGTCCTACCTCCCCGGCCTGCCGTACATGCCTCCGGCGCTCCGGCCCGTCCTCGTCTGGGCCGCCCGGATCCCCGTCTGCTCCGCCGCCCTCGCCCTCTTCCTGCACGCCCCCGGCCACCTGTAAGGACCCCTGACCATGCAGTTCCTCGCAGCACCCACCAGCGGCGGCGCCGTCCTCGGCACCCTCGGCGGCGGCGGGATTGCCCTCGCCCTGACCGCCCTGCTGATCCTCGGCGTCCGCGGGGGAGGCCGGATCAAGCTCGGGGCCGGGAAAGCGGGCGTCGTCGCGTTCCTCGCCGGGACCTCGTACGTCGCGGCCGGGAAGATCTGGGCGAACGCCGAGAAGGTCGTCGCCCAGGGCCTGACCGGTTTCGGCGTCGGCTCCGACGGCCCGTTCGGCAACGTCGGGATCGGCGCGGTCGCCCTCCTCCTCCTGATCATCATGGTCGCCGCACCCCTCACCGCAGTACGCGCCGCCGTCGTCGCGATGATCGCCGCGTTCGTTTGGCCGGCCACCGGCGACGGCACCATCTGGGCCATCCCCGGCCAGCTCGCCGCCGCCATCCTCATGTCCTTCGGAGGCTGAGGTGACCGCGTGGATCCGCTTCTGGACCGCCGTGTGGGTCGGCTGGATCGCCCTGAGTGGGCGTGCCATCGACCTCGTGCTCTGCACCACCCCCGCCACGCCGCCCACGCCTCCGCAGAAGCCCAAGAGCGAAGCGGAGCAGCCAACCGAAGACGCCGAGAAGGCGGGGGAGGAGGCAGGGGAGGCTACGGAAACCCCTCCGGAGAAGGCGGAAAAGAGGAAGCCGACCCCGACGAAGGGGTCACCCGCCCTGCGCATCCTCTGCCTCGTCCTCGCCGTCGGGTTCATCTACGGACTGCCCTGGACCACCCGCATCGCGGTCGCTGCCGCCGTCGCATGGACCGTCACTGCCATCACCCTCGGCCTCATCGCCACCAGGAAGCCGAAGGAGAAGCAGTCCGCGAAGGGCGAGAGCGACGACCAGGAGCAGCCCGAGCAGGAGACCCCGACGCCCGAGCAGCACCCC
>JAYMFZ010000003.1:0-42537 GCA_040989845.1 Streptomyces sp. WGS_02 | reverse complement strand
GTTCAAGTCCCGTTACTCACCCTGATTGATCAAGGCCCGACCTGCGAAAACAGGTCGGGCCTTCTTCATGCCCGAAATTTTGGGAACACAGCGGGAACACAGGACCCCGAATCCGCCCTATCGTCCCCTCATGGCGAGCATCGTGGGACGACCCAAGAAGGACGGCAGCGTCACCTATCAGGTGAAGTGGCGCGAGGCCGGTGACTGGCAGATCGAGAAATTCGGCGACGAGGACTCAGCCGCGACCTTCAAGAAACTCGTGGAGGCGCACGGCAATCGCTGGCCACACGGCTGGGTCCGCGGAGAGGGATTCGTTGAGGAGCCCTCCGCACCCGGGGACATGCTGATCGACCTGTGGGCCGAGCGCTACATCGACCGCCTGACCGGGATCGAGGAGCGCACCCGCGAGGACTACCACCGCGATCGCCGCATCCACTTTTCGCTGCTGCGCCACACCACCCTGCAGGGCCGGCAGACACCCGCCACGATCGGCAACCTCACCCAAGACGACGTCACGGACTGGGTGCGAGCTGAAGAGAAGGGTGAGCCCGACCCGGCGGCCGAGGGCAAGTGGCTGCGGCGGCCGGCGGACCCGAAGAGCATCGCGAACCGGCATGGCCTCCTCTACTGCATCGTCCAGGCCGCGATCGACAGCACGCCGCAGCTGCGCACCACGAACTGCTGCAAGAAGACGTCGCTGCCCCGCACGGACGACCACACCACCGAGGAGATGACGTTCCTCGAGCGGGAGGAGTACCAGCGCATCGCGGTGGAAATCAGTGACCCTGGTGCCAGGGCTCTGGCTGACTGGCTCGTCGGCACAGGTATGCGTTGGGGCGAGGCGACCGCGCTGCAGGTGCAGGACCTCACTCTGAACTCAGACCGGCCGGTCGCGAACGTCCAGCGCGCCTGGAAGAAGGCCGAGAAGGGCAGCGCGGGCGGGGCGTTCTACCTGGGCCCGCCCAAGACGAAGAAGGCCCGCCGGCTGATCGCGCTCAGCCCCGTGCAGGTCGCCCTGGCCCGCGAGCAGGTGGCCGGACGGAAGCCGACCGACTATGTGTTCCGCGCGGCGATGGGCGGGGAGTGGAGGCACGCCAACTACTACAACCGGAAATGGAAGCCCGCGGTGGAGGAGGCGATCAGGAAGGGCTTGCCAAAGCGGCCGCGTCTCCACGACCTGCGGCACACTCACGTGGCGTGGCTGATCGGGGCGAACGTGCCGCTCCCTGCCATCCAGCTGCGGCTGGGCCACGAGTCGATTCAGACGACGGTGGACCGTTACGGGCATCTGGTGCGGGCGCTGGACGACGACATCATGGCAGCGGTGGAAGCGGCGATGGCTGCCCCGACCGCCGCAGCCTCTACAGGGCTGCGGCGCGTCGTGTAGGGCTAGGAGACTCGGCGGAGCTGGGTCCTGCTGCTGGGCGGGGCCCAGTTCTGCGTCCACATACGGCGCTCGGTGATGAAATCGAGGTACTCGTTCATCTCGCCGCACAGCGTGTCCGTCATTTCGCCCCGGAGCACGAGCCACACGAGCTCGCCCTCGATCTCCACGGGGTACACCGTGCGTCCGCCAGGCAGGTAGTCCACGAGCTCTATGCGCGCTGTGGCGGTCCTCGCCTCTACGTCTGTCGATGCCATCGAATCGAGCTCCCTTGAGTGGGTGCGGCCGTGCTCACGGTCGAGCACGGCTGCTAGCTGCCGAAACGCCCCCCAGGCGGATGATCGACGATGTCATATTGATCAGGGTGTGACTAGAGTTAATCATTGAGTAGTCAAAAGTAGTACAAGTGTCAGCAATGCATCATGCGCCTCGGGCGCGCTTTGTCCGCTCGAACGTCTCCGCGATGGCGGCGAGTTGGGCCAGGTCCTCCTCCGTCATCTCCTCCACGCGCGCGACCAAGATTCTCGCCGCTTCGGACTGCGTGCGGATCTCTGCCATCCCGAGATACTGCGCAGCAGCCGCCTCCTGCACTACCCGAGCGGGAAGTTGCAGACCGATGGCGAGCGCGACGAGCACCTCCTCCGCCGGCGGCCGCGTCGGGTGGCCGTTCTCGAGCTTGCTGATCCAGCCGAACTTCGCCTGCTCGCCGCTGGCCGGATCGACCGAGCGCTCCTCAAGCTCCCGCAGGCTGAGCCCGAGCTCCTGCCGGCGCCTTCGCACTAGATCGTTTAGCTGTGTCCTCTGTCGTCGCAGCTCCATGACGTTCATCCTGTCTACTCGCTCCCTGTCGAACACCTGTTGTCTATGTGGTCCCTGAGGGGGGCGGGTCGTTTCCCCTGCTCAGCCGCCCGGGCTGTTTACCGAGCTCGACAGATTGTCTACGGTACCGACCCGCGCGCGATAGGGCGCATCGAGGGTTGTCTGAATCACAAGAGCTGTTTACGCACATAGACAAGACGTCTACGGATGTGTAATGTCCGCTCTGTTCACGCAAACGCACATCGCGTCTACGGAGGTGAATAGTGGACGCACCCGAAGAGATGTCACTCGTGGTCGACAGTGACCTGCTGGTCCGGCTCATGCAGCGCACCGGCTCCGGCTCCAAGGTGACCGTGCGCGAGCTGGCCGCGGCCGCGCAGGTCCACCCCAGCACGATCGGCTTTCTGCGCACGGGAGAGCAGCGCACCGCGCCTCTGCATATCGCCCAGGCAATTGCCAAACGGCTGGGAGTTGACCTCCTGGTCCTGGGGCTCCCGGTGGGACGCTCCGTTCAGGTCCCCGAGAGCGAGCGCACCGAGTCGGTGATCGCATGACCGCGCCTCTGACCTACCCCGAGGCGGCCAAGGAGCTGGGGGTCACTGAGACCTGGCTCCGGCGCCACATCAAGCGCCTGCCGCACGCGAAAAAGGGGCGGACGGTCACATTCTCCGCCGCTGATATCGAGCGCATCGAGCAGCTCCATCACGTCGAGCCTGGGCCGCTCGTCGCCCCTCAGTCTCCCGCGGGCAGCCACCCCCTGGCGGAACTCAAGCCGCTGCCGTCGCGCGGCCGCCGCCAGCGGATCAGCTAACCGCCGCACATACGTCGGGGCCGCCCCGGACCGGGCCTGGTCCAAGGCGACCCCTCCATCAGCACATCTCAATCCCACTGAGAGGTAACCGTGTCCATCCACCTTACCGAGGACCGGATCGCCGCCGCTCTCGCGGCCGCGACCCAGCCCGAGGGCGAAACGCCCTGGCACCTCCTCCTCACCCGGCCGCCGACGACTCACACCGACGTCAGGATGGCGATCGCACGGCGACGGAACCCCAACCTCCAGGAGCTTTCCGGCAAGGACGAGCGGACGATCCACTCCGAGGCATCGCGTGCCGAGATCATCCAGGGCCTCGCCCGCAGGGACGGCTACCTGGCGGCCATGGCGGCCGCCGAGCACATCCTCAGCACCACCCCGGTCCTGCCGGTCGACGTGGATGTCCGCCTCGCCGAGTGGAACAACGGGCCGACCATCGTCATCAACTTCCACCAGGCGCCCCACCAGATCCATGCGTTCGCCTTGCACTTCGGTACCGAGGTGGCCGAGCTCCCGCATGGCGAGGGCCGCGTCCGAATCGAGACGACCGGCACCATGTCCGGCGTCCGCTTCGAGGCGTACACCCTGGCCGATGCCCCGGCGGTGGCCGAATGAGCGCACGTACGACGATCACCGGCGCGGTCCTCGGTGTCCTGCCAGGCGCGACCCTGGACGCCCGGGTCACTGTGGAGCAGCCGCTCCAGACCGGGCGGGACACCTGGACCGGCACCGTGGCCGGCCTTTCCGGCCGGATCGCTGACGCCATCGAGGCGGGGAAGGACACCCAGCCGGGCGAGTCCACCCCGACGATCTCCGCCCGGGACGCCCGTACGGCCGTCCTCGTCTCGATCGCCCGCGCTCTGCGCGAGCAGCCCACGGCGGCGCAGCTCCTCGGCGGCCTGGACGAGCTCGGCGAGGCCGTCGTCTGCGAGGACGTCCGCGAGATCGCTACGTGGGCCGACGCTCTCGCCAGCCTGGCGCACATCGACGACGACCTCGGTATCACCACCGCCCAGCCCCCGCCCGCCCACACGGTGTACCGGGCCGAGCACGAAACCATCCACGTCGGCCACTACACCACCGAGGCCGCCGCCCGCCGCCACTGCGAAGCCCTCGTCAGCAACGAGCACCCCGCGGACCGGGCCCTCCTCTACACGTGGGCCAGCCTCGGCGACGACGGCGACTCCGACGAGCCGTACGAGCTCGTCGTCCAGGTCGACGGCGGGGCCCAGCAGTTCACCGGGTACGTCGTCGTCCCGCTGGGCGTCGCCGTCGCGTACGACCCCGACGCCGAGTGACGCCGTGGACAGCGACCTCTGGGTCCTCTGCTCCCTGATCGGTCTCGGCCTGGCCGTCGGCCTGTGGATCGCCGTCGGCTGGGCCGCCGACCACCGCATCACCACCACCAGCAAGCACCGCAAGGCCCCTGGGAGGGGTACGTCATGACGCTCGTACAGCCCGAGATGACCACCGAGAAGCCCGCCGCGAGCGTGAACCTGAAGGCGCTGCTCAACGAGTGCACCGCCCTGCAGGCCCAGCGGCACGCCGAGATCCGCGAGGCGGAGCGCCAGGACAGCATCGACGCCGTCGAATACGCGACCGCGGCCGCCATCAAAACCTTCGGAGAGACTGCGGCGGCCGCGCTCGGTCAGTGGCTGCCCGCCGACATGATGGATGAGGGCTGCCTGCAGGCGTCCGTCGTCATCGCTCCCGGCGCCTACCTCACCTTCACCCAGGGCGAGGAAACCTGCTGGTTCAACCTGCTGACGGCGTGCACCCGGTGCAGCAACTCCAGCGAGACCCGTGTCTACAACCTGCTCGGCCTGGGCGAGGCCCTCCACAAGGCGGGTCTCCGCTGATGGCGGCGAGCGGCTTCAACACCCGCATCACGTCGCGGGTGCGCCGGCCGAAGAACGCGGCGAGCGAGGCCGACGCGGCGTACGGGATTCCCCGGGTGCCGCTGCCGGCGGACCTGCCCGGCACGTGCCGGACCCCGCACTGCGGGAGGTCGCACCCCGAACCGGCCCCGTCGGGTTGGGCGCGGGTGCAGGTTCTCGGGCGGCGCCCGTCGGCGCGGGCCTGGTGCTCGTCGCTGTGCGCCTCCTACGCCCTGGTCCACCCGACCCGCCGCGCCGACGGCGGCCCGGGCACCTGCCAGGAAACCGGCTGCGGCACCCCCAGCTCGGAGGCTGCCGGGTCCGGGGTCGACACGGCGGGTTGGGTCCGCACCCAGGTGATCGGCTCCACGGACCCCGTGCGCCTCTGGTGCTCGGGCCTGTGCGCCGTGTTCGGCCTGGCCCTCGCCGAGCTCCGCCTCGAGGAGGTCCTCGCCGATGCCTGATCTCCCGCCCGCTTTCCTGTCCGTCGTCCTCTTGTCGGTCCTCCTCGTCATCGCTCTGCGGTTCCTGATGGCCGGGCTCCACACCCACCGGCGCAGCACGGCCCCGGCCATGGAGCCGTTCCGGGACCCGCGCAAGGGCTTCGCCTGTCACAGGCCGTCGTGCGGGCACATGACGCTGCCGCACGACGAGACGCCCGAGGGCTGGCTGTGTTCCGGCTGCGGCCGGATCAACCCCGACACGGCATGAGCGGCTCGGTCCGCCCGTGCAATGACCTCGGTCTCCCGCACGGCCTGCTCTACGCCCGCCGGTACGTCACCGGCTGGAAGTGCGACCGGCACACCCCTCGCGCGATCCGCGGCTTGCCCGAGTGCCCGCCGGGCCCGGGCTGGCCGCCCCGCGACGACCCCGACCCCACCACCGATCAGCCGCCCAACGAAGGAGAGGAGTCGCCGTCATGACGACCGCCACCCGCCCGACCCCGGCCCAGATGCCGCGCCGCCGCCCCGCCCCTGCCGCCCCCGAGGCCCCGGCCCTCGATCCGCGGCCGGCGCACCGCAAGCCGTGGGAACGCGCGATCCTCGCCAGCTCCCTGCCCGGGAACTTCCGCTTCGTCGCCATCGCCCTGTCGACCCACGCCGACGGCCGCGGCTATTTCGCACACCAGCCCCGAGTGATCGGCCTCGTCCACGACACCGGCCTCCACGTCGGCCAGGTGCGCGTCGCGCTCGCCGCCCTGCTCACCCGCGGGTTCATCCGCCAGTCCCCGGCCGGCGCCCCCATCGACAACGCCGACCTGACCCTCACCCTGCCCCCCGGCGCGCTCGCCCGCGCCCGGCGCAACCACCAGACCACCACCAACCGGAGCTCTACCGATGCCTGAGAAGCCCACCCAGCACTGGACCGACTCGCTGTTCGACTCCGTGTACGCCCTGTACGAGACGGCGAACGAGTACCGGAACGCCCACCGTGCCGCCCAGCTCCAGGCCACCACCGTCGACTTCGTCCGCCGCATGACCCATGAGGGGCAGGTCACCCTGGCGGGCCGCCTCAACGCCTGGGGCCACGACTCGAAGCGGACCCCGCACTCCCAGGCGCTGTCCGTCCTCCACCGCCTCTACGGAAACCTCGAGTCGGAGACGCAGAGGCACTACGAGCAGGCCGCTCTCCTCTACGCGTCCGGTGCGGCCTGGGCCGTCCGCGCGATCCTGCGCGGCGAGCAGCCCGCGCGCGTCGTCTTCCAGGTGGACGACCAGGGCGAGCCCGGCCCGCACGCCCTGGAGATCCCCGGCCTGGACACCTACGCCGAGGGCCCGGCCCTGGACGCCACCTACAACACTCTCGTGCGCTGCATGCAGGCCGCCGAGTACGGCGAGGACCTGGCAGGCCGGGACTACGTCAGCGAGCACGAGGCCGGAGAGATGCACAAGGCCAACGCCGTCGCCGACGGCACGGCCGACGCCGCGTTCGCCTACGGCCTGACCGCCCAACGCGCCGTCAGCTTCGCCCTGATCGGCCCGCGCCGTGCTCGTGAGTCCGAGCTCGCGCTCGCCCGCGCCGCCGCCCAGACCGACCGGCCCTCGGAGCCGTCGGCCTGATGTCCGCTGCGCTGCTCGCCACCGCTGAGCCCCGCCGCACCCGCGGCGGGGCCAGCAGTGCTGTGCGCTACAACCGGCCCCGCCGGCGCGCTGAGCAGAGCGTCTGGATTCCCGAATCCCTCTACCGGGGCGACGACTACTGCGACGAGGCGGTGGCCGTCTACATCAAGGTCGCCGCCCTGGACGCCCGCCGCACCTGGCCCGCGTCCCACCCGGACGAGGACCCGTGCACCGCCCGGGTCGCGGAGCTCGCCGCCGCGCTCGGCATGTCCCCGTCCGCCGTCGAGCGCGGCCTCACCCAGCTCAACCGGCCAGGCCCGGAAGGCGAGCCGTGGCTCCGGACGAAGCAGCGCACCCACCGCGGCGGCGACGGACGCTCCGCCCTGCGGTACGCCCGCCTCATCCCGCGCGACCAGGCCGCCCTGGAGGTCCCCGTGCGGGTCGCCGAGGCCCTGACCCCGCGGCGCCTGCGCGCCTGGCTCCACCTCGCCCGCGCCACCGCCAAGGGCCTGCCCGTCACTGCGGCCGAAATCGCCGGAGAGCTGTTCCACCACACCGGGACGCACGCAGGCGAGCCGCTGAGCGAGAAGACCGGCCGCCGCCTCCTGGACGACCTGGAGGCCTCCGGGTGGCTCACCCTCGGCCGCCGGGCCGGGCACCGTGGCCGCCACGCCGTCACCGTCAACACCAGCCCCCTGCACTCCGTCCCCGCGCCCACCCGAACGGCTGTGGACGACGGTGTGGACGACGCCCTGTTCCCCGTCTCCGACCTGCTCGCCCCGCCCGCTACGGACAACCATGACGGGGTGGGTCCGGCCGATCATGACGGGTCCCTCGCGACTGAGGAAGACCACTCCCTTACAACTGACTGGCGCGCGGGCAATCTTCAGATCCGCCGGAGGCGAGACTCGGGTAGTTACCCGCCCCGGGCTGTGGACAACTCGGCCGGGCCGACGTTCCAAAGCCCGGCTCACGACCAAAAGCGCAGCAACGACCAGGCTGGCACGTACCGCGGGCCGGGACTGCAGCTGTCGCCCCGGGTGTGGCAGGTCCTCGAGCCCGTACGCCCCGAACTCCCGGCGATCAGCCCGTACGTGCTGCGCCGCATCGGACAGGAGATCGGCCGCCAGCTGTCCAAGAGCGTCGGCGCCGAGCGCCTCACGGCCCGGCTGACGGCCCGGTACTCCCGGCTCACCGCCCACGGTCCCGCCGCCGAGAACGCCCAGCGCGGCGACGTCGGCCGGTGGATCCTCGGCGCAGGCCTGCCCCGCCACGGATGCCGCCTGGACTCCTGCGAGTCCGGCACCACCTGGTCCACCGGGGAGCGCTGCCACCTCTGCGCCAACATCGCCGCCGAGGCCGAGCGCCTGGCCGCCGTCGCCGCCGAGCAGCTGCTCGCCGCCACGCCCCGGCCCGAACCGCCCGCCCCGGCGCGGCCGCCGACGGCGTGGCTCCCGATGCCCCCGCCGCCGGACCCCGGCCCCGAACCCCCGGGCCCGGCCGAGCGCGAGCAGCTGCGCGCGGCCGCGACCCCCGTGGCCGTCCGCCAGGCGCTCGCCGAGCACGGCGCGCCCGCGGCGATCCGCCTGTACGGCAGGGCCCTCGTCCTGCCCCACCTCACCGAGCACCACGACGAAGGGAACTCAGCATGAAACCGGCCAGCCACCACGTCACCCGATGCCGTCGCTGCACCGCCCCGATCGTCTGGTGCCTCACCTCGGCCAACGGCCGCCGCCAGCCGGTCGACGCCGACCCGAACGAGGAGGGGAACGTCGCGGTGAGCAGCGGCGCGGACGGCGTGCTGTACGTCCGTACCGTCACCGCCGCCCGCCCGGACATCCGGCCCGGCGAGTGGCGGGCGATGCCCCATCACGCCACGTGTACTTCCCCGCCTCCGAGGCGCAGCAGCGGCGGGGAGCGGGCAGCGGCGGGCGCGGTCAGGCCGGGACCGTGGCAGCGGTGAACCCGGCGGTGGAGGCCGCACGGGACCTGTCCGCGGTCCTCGATGAGGAGTGGCCCACGGGTACCTACGGCGACCGCCGCCCGGGCCCCTGCCCGCACCCGAACCCGAACGCCGCCGCGCACCGCCAGGCCCTCGCCAAAGCTCTCGCCGACTGGACGTGCGGCACCACCACCGAACTCCGAGAGCGCGCCGCCCAGCTGGACGCCGCATGACCATCGCGGCGCTCCTGGCCCTCGTCGACGAGGAGCTCCCCGGCATCCCACGCCACCCGGCACCCCGAATCCCCCGCACCCCTTTCTCTGCGAAGGACAGCCCGATGACCGCTTCTCCTGTACCCCAGCCCCGTCCCGCCGAGCCGACACCGGCCGACGTCCTGCCCACCGTCGGGGCGCTGATCGCCTGGGCGCACGCCCACCCCGACAAAGCTGTCCGACGCCTGGGCGACCAGGCACACCTTGCCCTCGGGGCGCTCCGCACCCGCCACCACGACGAGCAGGAGCTCGCGAAGGTTGCGGCCGAGGAGGCCGAGCTCGAGGAGCGCCTGGCCGCGGTCCGCGCCCGTAAGGCGCAGCTCGGCGGCCCGAAGCGGAAAGCGCCGGCGCGGAACTACGACGCGGCCGAGGTCCGCGCCTGGGCGCAGGCCCACAACCTGCAGGTGCCTGCCCGCGGCCAGCTCCCCGCCGCCGTCCTGGACGCCTGGCGGGCGCGCGACATCACGGACGCCGACCGGTGACGCGCGACGAACAGCTGGCCGTCGTGCGGGAGATGGCCGGCCGCGCGGAGCCGGACACGGTCATCGCTCGGGAGCTCGGCGTTCACCCGCGGACCGTCCTGCGGATCCGCCAGCGCAACAACATCCCGAGTCTCTGGAAGCCGCCCGCGGCGAACACCGAGTGCGGCCGGCCCGCCAAGTACAGGCGCGGCTGCCGATGCCCCGAGTGCGTCGCCGACCACAGCGCGCGCCACGCGAAAGGCCGCGTCGGACGGGTCGCACGCCGGGACACGGCCGAGTTCTCGCACGGCGTCAACGGCTACAGCAACTGGAACTGCCGCTGCCCGAAGTGCAAGGCCGAGGCAGCAGCCGCGTACGCCCGCCAGAAGGCCGCCCGCATCGCCCGAGGAGCCACCCGATGATCCCCGCCCACCTCCGCTACATCGCCTTGTCCCTGACCGCGTACGGGCTCCTCACCCTCGGTCTGCTCTGGCTGCTCGAGGGCGTCTGGGTCGGTGCAGTGGCCTACCTGTGGCTCACCGGCCTCTGTGGCCTCGGCTGTGCCCGCATACGGCACACCGCCGGTCGCCACCAGGACGAGCAAGCACGCGAGCTCGAGGCCCTGGCCCCGGGCGTGTGGGTCGAGCCGTGGGCCGACTGGTGCTGCGAGCTCGGCTGGCTCACCCGCGGCAACCTCCACCACCCCGCCACCTGCACCCGGGCGCAGCAGCGGTGAGCCGCCACCTGGTCATCTGCTGCGACGTCTCGCACGGCCCGTCCGGCACATGCGGGGTGTTCCTGCCGACCGGCACCGCCGACGAGTCCGAGGCGTACGCGATCGCCGTCCGGGCCGGGTGGAGCACCGGCCCGGACCGCTGCCCCGGCCACACCTTCCGCCCCCGCACCGCCGTCCGCGCCGTCCGCCGGCTCCGGCCCGTCACCGAGGAGACCCCGACACCATGACCACCGAGTTCAACGCCCCCACCGAGGCCTGCACGGACCCGCGCCACACCGGCGCACTCCGCGAGCAGCTGGGCTGCAACGGCCCCGACCCCGCCGACCAGACCATGAACAAGCCCGCTCCGGGCACCGGCCAGGCCGTACCTGTGCGGCATCGGATCAACGCCGCTGTCACGGCCGAGTACCTCCGGCGCGTCGAGGAGGTACCCGAGGCGACAGTGCAGGAGCACTGTGACGCCCTGGCCGGCGCCGCCATGGCGGCGCTGCGGACCGTCGCCGCCGAGATGGAGCAGCGGCACTGGGGCGGGAACTGCCCCCACTGCGCCGCCTACCTCACCAACCTCACCGCCCTCGTACAGGAACGCGTCGGCAAGGACACCTGCCCGCTGTGCGCCGAGTACCTCACCCTCAAGGAGCGCGCAGAGTCGTCCGAGGCCGCAGCCCGCCCGCTTACGGACCTGGCTGCGCGGACCGAGCCCACCTACAGGGAACGGATCGCCGCCGCCCTGTTCGAGCAGCAGCAGCGCCAGCCGTGGGCCATGGCCTACCCGATGGACACACTGGGCTACCTGCACGACGCTGACGCGTTCCTCGGGATCCGGGACGCCGCGATGACCGAGCTCCGCCAGCGTGCTGAGCGGGCTGAGTCGGTGACCACGCAGGCCCTCGTCGGCTTGTCCGCCGATGGGTTCGCGCGCGGCTTCCGCCTGGTTCAGCCCGACGGCCGCACCCTGGACGGCGCGGTGTTCCCCTCCGGCAGGTGCTTCGTCCTGGACGACGGCGAGTACGGGCTCGCCACCGTGGCGGTGTCGGTGGAGGAGCTGCTGCGCGGCGGCTACCACGGCGCCCGCATCGAATGGGCCGACCAGCCCGCCGTCCCGCCCGCGCCTGCCGACCGGGCCACGCTGACCGAGACAGAGCGGCAGCTCCTCGACTTCGCACTGGAGATGGCCGAGGAGGAGATCCACGCCCGGAACCTGGAGATCCCCGAGAAGGACCGGGCCGCGCTCACCTCGCTCCGCGCGCTGGCCGACCACGCTGCCGCCGGGGTGCAGCCGCCCGAGGGGGCGGACTGTGGCTGACTCCCGACGCTGCACCGTGTGCGGCCGCGCCCTCCGCGACCCGGCATCGCAGGCGCGCGGCACCGGCCCGGTCTGCGACCGCAAGACCCGTGGCCCGCGCCTGCCCGCGACCCGCCGCCCCGCACTCCCGCCGTACGTGGACGGGCGCCCGGTCGACGACATCGCCAGCCCTCTCTTCTGACCCGCCGCACCACCCGGAGCCCGCCCATGAACGACATCTGCCTCTCCTGCTTCGGCCGCCTGCCCGACGACTCCCCGCGTACGGGCTGCGAGGCCTGCGAGTACCGCGCCCACACCTGGCTGAAGGAGCTCCCCCGCCACCTGGTGCTCCTCGCCGACATGCTGACGCCGGACACCGGGCCCGCCCGGCGCGGCGGCGTCGGCCGCGCCCACGCACCGCTCCCCGTCCGCCTCGAGGCCCTGGACCTCGTCGGCCCCGGGCAGGTCGTGCTCCTGGACGACCCGCACGGCGACCAGACCAGCGGCGTCCCCATAACCCCTCTGCTGTACGGATGGGCCCGCTACCTCACCGCCGACGCCGACGTCCCCGTGGCCCGCCGCGATGCCTACGGGACGATTCACACCTCCCGCTGCGAGGGCCCCTGGATTCGGGGCGGAGGCGACGTCCCCGGCCTCTGCCGATGGCTGGACGCCTACCTCTTCTACGCGGCGACCCGCCCGTGGTGGGACGACCTCTACGAGCAGCTCGAGCAGCTGCTCAACCGAGTCCGCCGGCTCACCCACACCCGCCCCGTCACCCGGGCCAAAGACGCGCCCTGCCCTCTCTGTTCGGCGTGGTCGCTGGTCGAGCGCGACGACGAGCTCCACATCACGTGCACGATCTGCCCGGCCCGCCTCACCCCTGACGAGTACGACGTCCACCGCGCCGCCGTCATGCCCGCTCTCACCGCCTTCGCCCTCCACATGATCACGCCCAAGCCCAAGCCCAAGCCCAAGCCCAAGGCCGAGGACGCGGCCGAGGCCGCTGCCTGACCGTGTACGGTCCCGAACAGCGCTGCGCCCCCTGCCCGAATGTCACGGGCAGGGGGCGCAGCGTTCGTTGGTCACGCCTCGGGGGCCGGCTTCTTGGGGGGCCGCTTCGTGACCCCGTCGATAATGTCGCGGACCCGCCCGAAGGAGATGCCGAGCTCGGCGGCGATGGCGCGCAGGGACAGACCCTCGTCCCGCATCTCGATCACGGCCTGCTGCCGCATCTCGCGGACCTTCGCCTGCTTCTCCGGCATGGCGTCCAGCAGCTGAGTCAGCCGCTTCGCCCGCGCTGCAGGGGTCTCGGCCGTACCGAGGGCGTCGATGGAGTCGAGCACCTGCTGCACCTCCTGGTCTCTGTCGGCCATACCGCTCCTTCCCGGAGCGCGCTTACCGATCTGCTTGTGTGGGGACCCTACACTGTGTAGAGTCCCCACACAACGAACGGGAGCCCGCTCCCATCGCTCAACAAGAGGCCCCGGCCGGGCGGTCGCAACGCCATATGGCCGGGGCCAGCCAACCGCCTGATGCAACAGGAGGATGACCATGCGCGATCGTAACCGTGGCCGTGCCGTACCGGCAGCCCGCAACCCCCAGCCCGACCCCTTCGCCGTTCAGCTGCGCGAGCTCCTCGACCGCCCCAGCCTGGCCGCCCAGCTCCTCCAGCACGCCGCCGAGCACCTCGCGACGATCCGCCCCACCGAGCCCCTCACCCTCGCCGGATGGGGCCGCGCCCTGGCCCGCGCCGACGCCCGGGTCCTCACCGGCTACCCGCCGGCCGTCGCCCAGAACGCGAGCTGCCGGGCCATGGCCGCCCTGGACTCCGCCATGTGGACCACCTCCCGCACCCGAGGCGAGTGGGCCCTGTGCCTGAACGCCGCCGCCGGAACCGTCTGATGGCCGCCGCCCTCGCCGTCGCGAGCCCCAGCACCCTGGCCCACCGGCTCCCCGTCATCCTGACCGCGGCCGCCGACCGCCTCGAGCAGATGACCCCGCAGGCCGCCATGAGCGCCCACGCCCGGCACCTCGAGATCCAGATCAGCGTGTGGGACCACCACGGCGTCTACAACAGCGCCGCCGTCGGCCGGGACATCACCGCTGCCCTCGCCGCGATCCGCGACGTGCCCCTCACCGGGACCCGCGCCGAGTACGCCGCCCGCCTGCGCGTCGCCGAGCTACACCGCCAGGCCGCCGCCGACTACGCCGGACGTACCGACCGCGAGGGCGACGCCCGGAACGCGCTGGCCTTCGCCCGCGCGCACGGCGCCGCCGCCGCTTCCGCTTCCGCCCGCTGAACCGCCCGGCCGGGCGCACCAGCGCGCCCGGCCGGCCCACGCTCCCGGAGATCCCCATGCCCCGCACTCGCACCGTCGAGCGCTCCCGCCTGGTCCCGCACACCATCGACGGCACCACCCACCTCGTCCTCGACCGCTACAAGGTCGACATCCCGCAGCCTCCGCGCGACTGGGACCGCATCGTCCTCACCGGCGTCACCGCAGCCGCCGCCGTCATCGGCGTCGCCTCGATCGTCTGGTCCACCGCGAGCATCGGCAGCCTCCTCGACCTCGTCGTCCCGCTCACCGCCGCCGCCTACGCCGCCGCCCTCGTCTTCGACCTCGTGTGGCTCTCCTGCATGGCCCTGGAGTGGCTCGCCCGCTACGACCAGGACCGCGCCGCCCTCCCGCGCCGCGCCGGGTACGTGGCGCTCGGCATCGCCATGGGCGCGGTCGGCGCACACGGCTGGATCAGCGGTGAGTTCGCGATCGGCTGCGTCGCCGCGGCCGTGTCCGGCCTCGCCAAGGTGATGTGGACCGTTGTCCTGCGTCACCACGCGAAGCCGCTGGACGCGTTCACGCAGCAGTGGGTCGACGCCGAGCGCGCGAAGGCCGGCGGGCGTCTCGCGATGGTGTCCGTCCGCCGCGAGCTGACCCGCGCCGAGCAAGCCGTCGCCGCCGAGCAAGCCGCTCTCTCCGGAGCCCCCGGAGAAGCTCCGGACCCGACTCCGGAATCTCCGGAGGACGACGAGGAGACTCCGGACGAGAGAGAGCATCCGCGAGCCACCGGGCCCATGACCATTACGGATGCGATCCGGACGGCTCTCTCCTCCGGGATCACTGACCCGGACGCGGTCCTCCGGTACGTCCGCACGGTGGCCGACGCGAACGCCAAGGAGGAGTCCGTTCTCCGGACTCTCCGGAGCCTCCGGAAGACCGCATGAGCGCCCCGGGGAAGGACGCCGAGAGCAGGCTCACGGGGTGGCTCCGGGACCGGATCGACGGCCCCGCCGTGCCCGAGCTCGAGCCCGAACCCCTCGTCGACTTCCGCTACGTGCCGCCGTCCCAGACCGCCCCCACGGCCTCGGCCGAGACGGGCGACCAAGAGCCCGTGGACGACGAGGACGACGAGCCGGAGGAGGAGCCCAAGCGCCCTTGGTGGCAGTTGCCGCCCGGGCCGTTCGCCCACCGCACCGCCGCCCCGCAGCCCGAACCGGCCCCCGCCGAGCAGGAACTCGCCCCCGGCGTCTATCTGACCGTGAACCAGCCCGCCCCAGCCGCACCCCCGCCGTGGCTCGCCCCGGACCCGGCCGCCGAACGTGCCGCGGAACGCCTACACCGGCGCCGGATCTGGCTCGCCTACCACGGTGGTGCCGCCGGGGCCGGGTGGGCGTTCGGCCTCGTCGGCATGATGCGCGACCTCCTGACCGACGCCGGGCCCGCCGCGGCCGGTGTCGGGGTCGCCATGGGAGTGGTGACGTACATCGTCGCGTCCTACCTCCCCGGCCTGCCGTACATGCCTCCGGCGCTCCGGCCCGTCCTCGTCTGGGCCGCCCGGATCCCCGTCTGCTCCGCCGCCCTCGCCCTCTTCCTGCACGCCCCCGGCCACCTGTAAGGACCCCTGACCATGCAGTTCCTCGCAGCACCCACCAGCGGCGGCGCCGTCCTCGGCACCCTCGGCGGCGGCGGGATTGCCCTCGCCCTGACCGCCCTGCTGATCCTCGGCGTCCGCGGGGGAGGCCGGATCAAGCTCGGGGCCGGGAAAGCGGGCGTCGTCGCGTTCCTCGCCGGGACCTCGTACGTCGCGGCCGGGAAGATCTGGGCGAACGCCGAGAAGGTCGTCGCCCAGGGCCTGACCGGTTTCGGCGTCGGCTCCGACGGCCCGTTCGGCAACGTCGGGATCGGCGCGGTCGCCCTCCTCCTCCTGATCATCATGGTCGCCGCACCCCTCACCGCAGTACGCGCCGCCGTCGTCGCGATGATCGCCGCGTTCGTTTGGCCGGCCACCGGCGACGGCACCATCTGGGCCATCCCCGGCCAGCTCGCCGCCGCCATCCTCATGTCCTTCGGAGGCTGAGGTGACCGCGTGGATCCGCTTCTGGACCGCCGTGTGGGTCGGCTGGATCGCCCTGAGTGGGCGTGCCATCGACCTCGTGCTCTGCACCACCCCCGCCACGCCGCCCACGCCTCCGCAGAAGCCCAAGAGCGAAGCGGAGCAGCCAACCGAAGACGCCGAGAAGGCGGGGGAGGAGGCAGGGGAGGCTACGGAAACCCCTCCGGAGAAGGCGGAAAAGAGGAAGCCGACCCCGACGAAGGGGTCACCCGCCCTGCGCATCCTCTGCCTCGTCCTCGCCGTCGGGTTCATCTACGGACTGCCCTGGACCACCCGCATCGCGGTCGCTGCCGCCGTCGCATGGACCGTCACTGCCATCACCCTCGGCCTCATCGCCACCAGGAAGCCGAAGGAGAAGCAGTCCGCGAAGGGCGAGAGCGACGACCAGGAGCAGCCCGAGCAGGAGACCCCGACGCCCGAGCAGCACCCCTCCGAGCTGCTCCCGCTCCCGTACGTCGCCATCCTGCTGAACGAGGCCTACACCAAGGGCTCCGGGGTGCACCTCGCTTACCTCGCCAAGCGCCTCTCCCACACCCCCTGATGGGCCTCCCCGCCACCCCCTGGAAGACCCACCACGTCCGCGCCCTGCTCGCTCGCCACGGGGTGCGCGTACGGGATGGCGTCCGGGTGCCCCCCAAGGGCGGCCGCGAGGGGGTCCACCAAGAGGACTTCCCACCCCTCCCCCCACCCCCTCTCGGCGACCCCGTTGTTGGCGTTGTTGTCGCAGGTCAGCCCAACAACAACAACGTCGGCAACACCCCTTCCCGCCCCTTCCGGATCACCGACGACCCGGACAACCCCGCCCGCCACCACGTCCACCACGAAAGGGCCTGACCCATGGACTTCGTCCGCTACCGCGTCGAGGACGCCGACGGCACGTTCCTCGACGAGTTCGCCACGAACGCCCGCGACTTCGCGCAAGAGCGCATCGACCGCATCCGCAAACACCGGCCGGACCTGAAGGTCACCGAGACCGACGACAACTGACCACCGGGGCGACCGACTCACTGCCAGGCGACCGGCCGCCCCGGGACCCATCCCCAACCACGAGACAGGAACACGATCAGGGCACTCCTTCGGCAGCTCGCCGCCCTCGGCAACAACGTCTACTGCGCCGTCTGCGGCTGGTGGCACCCGCCCCACAGCCACTGACCCCGCCTCCAGACGCCCCCGCCGACCCGATCCGGCGGGGGCTTCGCCACGCCCCGGCCGAACGCCGCTGGACAAGATCGCAGCGGCTGCGTCACACTGCTGCCACCACCACACGTGTGCCCCGAGCCCCTGACCGACACCGGCAGGGGCTTTCGTACGCCCGGAGGAGGCCAGCCGTGGACACCGTCGACACAGACCACCTCACCGCCGCCCAGGCCGCCGCCCACGCCGACCGCGCCCGCCAAGCACTCAGCGCCGGAGCCGCCCGCGTGAAGCCCGCCACGATCCGCCAATGGGTCACCCGCGGCCACCTCACCGCCACCGGCATCGCCGCCGACGGACGCAGCCGCACCTACCGACTCACCGACGTCGCCCGCGCCGAACTCGCCACACGGAAGCGCGCCCTGCAGCACGTGGGCGCCTGACCCTGTAGACCCCGCCGTCCGGACCGGGTCCTGTCTCCGAGTTCGACGGACCGCCTGACAGCGTCACACCCGTCACAGATGATGGCCCCCTCATCACGCAACGTCCTGGGGGGACCATGCGCACCCGCACCACCACCGCCGCGCTCCTCGCGGCCACCCTGCTCCTCACCCTCACCGCCTGCGGCGAAGACAGCACCGCATCCAAGCCCAGCGCCCCGCCGACGCTCACCGACGAGCAGCGCTCCAGCGCCCGAGCAGCCGCAGGCCTGCCCGACCCAACACCCAAACAGGAAGCTGCATTCGTCGCCGCCCTGGACGCCATCGACAAGGACATCGCCCACGGCAAGGCCGACAAGGCGGCCAGCCGCGGACGCAGCCAGTGCCAGACGATCCACGACTGGCCCAAGGACGAGGCCAAGCAAGTCAGCCTCGCCGCCCAGCGGTTCACCAGCCCCACCCACCCCGAGGGCCGCACCCCCGAAACCGCGGCGAAGATCAACGCAGCAGCCCTCGAACACCTCTGCCCCGCCCACTGACCCACCCCGGAGGCCGGATTGACCGTGATCGTAGGAGTCGTACACAAAAACCGAGTCCACCTCGGCGCAGACTCCGCCGGCATATCCGGCCTCCAACTCGTCATCCGCCGCGACCCCAAGGTGTTCCGCAACGGCCCCTACGTCCTCGGCTTCACCACCTCGTTCCGCATGGGTCAGCTCTTGCAGCACGCCTTCCAGCCCCCGCACCCCACCGGCAACCTCCACCGGTTCATGGTCACCACCTGGACCGACGCCCTACGCGCCTGCCTCCGCGACGGAGGCTGGGCCCGCAAGGAGTCCGAACAGGAACAGGCTGGAGACTTCCTCGTCGGCATCGCCGGACGCCTGTTCACCATCCACAGCGACTACCAGGTAGGCGAACCCGCCGACGACTACGCCGCCGTCGGCTGCGGAGACGAACTCGCCCTCGGCGCCCTCCACGCCACCACCCACCTCGGACTGTCACCGCGCCGCCGCCTCACCGCCGCACTCGAGGCCGCCACCCACCACAGCGCCGGAGTCACCGGCCCCTACAACTACGCCAGCACCCCGAAGCAATGAGCGGAGGCAAGATGGACGGCATGAGATTGCTCCTGCTCCAGATCCGCTACAACGCCCGCGCCTTCCTCGGCATCCGGGACCAGAGGCAGGGTCGACTCCAGTCAGAGATCCGGCAGTTGAAGGCCCGCTAGTCAAGGCACATCCGAGAGGCGGGTGACCGTGGCCGGCCGCGAGGACCTCACCGCCTACGACTACCGCAAGGCCCGCGCCGCCTTCCTCGCCGCCTCCGACATCTGCCACATCTGCGGCCACCCCGACGCCGACGTCATCGACCACGTCACCCCCGTCGCCGCCGGAGCCGACCCCACCGACCAAGACAACTGGGCCCCCGCACACGGCATCAACCGCTGCCCCACCTGCGGACGCAACTGCAACGGCGAGAAAGGCAGCACCACGGGTGCACCCCGCCTGCTCACCTCACGCGACTGGTACGCCGGACCCTGAGACCCCCACCCCCCTACGAGGAGGCACCCCTTGGAGCGCCACGCCAACATTCACCTGACCGGACACCGGGGCACGATCCTCGTGGACGGGCACGACATCAGCCACTGTGTACGGAGCCTCACTTTCACAGGGGATGTGCACGATGCCCCGCGCCTCGAGCTGGGCCTGGTCCTCGAGGAGGTCCAGCACGACGGCCAGGCGCAGGTGTACCTGCCTGCACGCGCCGCCGAGCTGCTCGCCGCGCTGGGCTGGACCCCGCCCGCCGACTACGACCCGACGGCCGGCGACTTGCACCCGCTGCCCGACCAGGAGCCCGAAGGCACGCACACGACCGTCCAGGCCACCGGGGACGACGAGGCCCTCGCGCGCCTGGTCGCGCACGTCGTGGACGATGGCCTCCGCAAGTGGGAACGCCGCACTCGACAGCTGCGGTGAACTAGCAGGTCAGAGCCCTGCGAGTTGAGCTCGGGCCAGTCTGATCGGGCTGGATTCGGTCCGGATCGGCGCTCCGTTTTAGGGATCGGGGCCTTCCCAGCCCCGCGCCCAGCTTTTATTTTTCTCTCCCCGGGCTGACCAGGGCATATGCGGTTCCTGCGACGCGGCCGCGGACGGGGGCGCTCGATGGCATTCCAGGCAGGCCCGGCCGCCGAGCACACCGCCCGTACGGTCGCCGCCGAGCGCGAGGCCCGCGGCTGGGAACAGCGCGAGCTCGCCGAGCGGCTCACCCAGGCGGGCCGGCCGATGTCCCAGCCCGTCGTCTCCCGGATCGAGTCCGGCGCCCGCCGCATCGACGTGGACGACCTCGTCGCCCTGGCCGACGTGTTCAGCGTGAGCCCCGCCGCGCTCCTGCCGGCCCCCGAGCCGGACGAGGCTGCCCCGCGGCGACGTCGGCGGCGTAACGAGCCCGGCCCGGTGGAGCTCGCGCTCGCCGACGACATCGAGAACCTGGGCGACCTGATGGGGATGGAGCCGACGCACGCCGCCGTCGCTCACCGCCTCGCCCGCCAGATGGACGGCCACCACCCCGTCCCCTGCGACTCGTGCGGCGCTTCGGTCTACGTGCCGAACGACGCGAAGATCCTCCCCAACCTGGCCAGGGAGTTGCGGGCCACGGTGGCCGCGCTGGTGGAGGGGCGTGCCGGGGATGACGACGACGATGACGACGACCTCGGCGACCTCGGAGGAATCTGAGACGTGGGCGCCACCGCCGGAGTTCGCCGCGGACCTGCTGGAGCGGTACGGGCTGACCTGCCCGCCCCGCTGGGGTACGCCGCGGCGGCCGGAGTTCGACTCGCTCGGCCCGGCCGCGTGGCGGGTGATGGAGAAGCTCGGGTTCCCTCCGATGCCGTGGCAGAAGTACGTCCTGGACGTCGCGCTGGAGATCGACCCGGCCACCGGGGTGTTCGCGCACCGTGAGGTCGGGCTGTCCGTCCCGAGGCAGCAGGGCAAGACGCAGCAGATCCTCGGGCTGATGGTCCACCGCATGGCGGCCGGTCAGCGGCAGAACATCGTCTACGCCGCACAGAACCGGATCATGGCGCGTACCCGGTGGGAGGACGAGTTCCTCGCCACGATCGAGGCGTCCCCGCTCGGCAAGCGGATCACCTCCCGCAAGGCCAACGGCTCCGAGGCGATCATCTGGAAGCGCACCCGCTCACGGCTCGGGATCACGGCCAACACGGAGAAGGCCGGCCACGGCCCCGCCCTGGACCTCGGTGTCATCGACGAGGCGTTCGCCGCCGAGGACGACCGTCTCGAGCAGGCGTTCAGCCCGGCCATGCTGACCCGCCTCAAGGCACAGCTGTGGTGGGCGTCCGCCGGCGGGACGGAGAAGTCGGTATGGCTGAACGGGAAGCGCAAGACCGGCCGCGCTCTGATCGAGGCGCTGTGGGAAACCGGGGTGCGGCCGCGCACCGCGTACTTCGAGTGGTTCGCCCCGGACGACATGCCGCGCGACGACCCGGCAACGTGGCGGGCCTGCCTGCCCGCGCTCGGCTACACGGTGAGCGAGGACATCATCGCGGCCGAGCTGGAGAAGATGGCCGCCGACCCCGGCGCGTTCGACCGGGCCTACCTGAACCGCACCCGCAAGGCCGCGCCGCCCGTCGACCCGAACATCCCGAAGAAGGCATGGCCCGGGCTGGTCGATACCGCGTCGCAGGCGTCCACCGACATGGCGTTCTCCATCGACGTCTCGCAGGACCGGGCGCACACGTCCATCGGCATGGCGTCGGTGCGGGCCGACGGCCGGGTGCACCTGGAGGTCCTGGACCGCCGGGCCGGAACCGCCTGGGTCGTCCCGGCGATCACACGGCTGGCGACGCTGTGGAACCCGCTCGTCGTCGCTGTCGCCGGATCCGGGTCCCCGGCCGCGTCGCTGATCGACGACCTGATCACGGCGGGCATCAAGGTACCGAAGGACAAGGACCACCCGCACCGCGGGCACCTCGTCGTCCTGCGGGCCGGTGACACCTCGGAGGCGTGCGGGCAGATCGCCGACGCGATGAACCAGGGCACCGCCCGGCACCTGGACCAGACACCGCTGACCGCGTCGGTCAACGGCGCCCGCTCCCGCCGGGTCGGGGACGCCTGGACCATCGACCGCACCAACAGCCTCACCGACGCCAGCCCGTTCGCCGCGGTGACGTGGGCCCGGTGGGCGCTACTGACCAAGGGCCCGGCCGTCCTGGACGACTACGACGTCCTCGATTCGATTCTCTGAGAGAAGGGGGCTGTGGTGCGCAACCTGATGACGACCTGGCTCGACACGCTGGGCCTGGTGCTCATCGCCGCCGGCGCGGCCGCAGGCCTGCACCCGCTGATCGGCTGGACGTCCCTCGCCGTCGGCGGCGTGGTCATCCTGGCCGGGTCGGCGTACGCCGCCCGCCAGGCCGCGGCCGTACGCAAGAGCGGGGGTGGTGAGGCGTGAGCCTGTTCACCCGCAGGGGCGCGACCCAGAGCGCCGACCAGCTGATCCCGTCCCGGCCCGTACAGCGGGCAGGCGGGGTGAGCGTCACCCCGGACACGGCACTGCGCAACAGCGCGGTGTGGGCGTGCCTGCGCCTGCGCGCCAACCTGATCTCCACCATGCCGGTGGACCTGTACCGACGGGTCGACGGGATTCAGGTGGAGGTCCCGAAGCCGCCGGTGCTTCGGACCCCGGGCGGTGAGCGCGTCGACATCGTGGAGTGGCTGTACTCCTCCCAGTTCGACCTGGACCGCTCAGGCAACTCGGTCGGAATCATCACCGCCGTGGACGGCCTCGGGTTCCCCGCCATCATCGAGCTGGTGCCGATCGCCGAGGTCACGGTGAAGGTGCGCAAGGGGAAGCTGGACAAGTACCGGATCGGATCGGAGGAGTTCGACCCGTCGAAGATCTGGCATGAGAAGCAGTACACGATGTCCGGCCTGCACGTCGGCCTGTCGCCGGTGGCATTCGCCGCCTGGTCCATCGGCGAGTACCTGAGTATCCAGCAGTTCGCGCTGGACTGGTTCTCCAACGGGGCCGTGCCCTCTGCCCATCTGAAGAACACGGCGAAGACACTCGACGGGCCTGCGGCCGAGGAGACGAAGCGCCGGTTCAAGGCAGCGACGGCGAACCAGGATCTGTTCGTCACCGGGCAGGACTGGGACTACAAGATGATCCAGGCCGAGGCCGCCGGGCAGGACTGGATCGAGGGCAAGCGGTACGGCATCAGCGACGTTGCCCGGTTCTTCGACGTCCCCGGAGACATGATCGACGCTGCGGCATCCGGCAGTTCGGTCACGTACGCCTCGATCACCCAGCGGAACCTGCAGCTGCTGATCATGCACCTGGGCCCGGCGATCATCCGCCGGGAGAACGCCCTGTCCAGGCTCACGTCCCGGCCGCGCTTCGTGAAGCTCAACAGTGACGCGCTGCTGCGGATGGACCCGATTGCCGCCGCGCAGATGCTGGCCGGCCAGATCACCTCCCGGCAGCTCGCCCCCTCCGAGGCCCGCGAGATCCAGAACCGTGCGCCGTTCACCGAGGCCCAGCTCGCCGAGTTCGACCGGCTGTTCGGGAAGGGCACCAGCCCCACCCCGCAGCCCGCGACCCCTGTCCCCGCGACCCCAGGAGCGACCCCATGAGCACGATGACCGCCCTGCGTGCGCAGGCCGCCGCCGCGCGGTCCGCCGCCGCCGGATCCGCCCCCGCCGCCGACCCCAGCAAGGCCCTGCCGCGCGACCGGCCCCAGTCCCCCGAGGTGAGGTTCCGCTCCTCGCTCCGCGCGAAGAAGGTCATGCGCGACGAGCAGGAGTGGTACGAGATCTCCGGTTACGCCTCGGCGTTCGAGCAGGGCTACGAGATGTACGACTTCTACGGGCCGTACACCGAGATCGTCTCGCACGGCGCGGCCGACGCCACCCTGGCCGCCGACCCCGAGGTCGTGTTCCGCTTCAACCACGCGGGCACGCCCATGGCGGGCACGAGGAACAGCCGCCTGCAGCTGTGGGCGGATGACTCCGGCCTCGGCCAGCGGGCGTGGGTGAACCCGAAGCGGGCCGACGTGCAGCTGCTCGTCCAGGCCCTCGAGGACGACGACGTGCGTGAGCAGTCGTTCATGTTCCGCATCACGTCGGGCCAGTGGTCCCCGGACTACACCGAGTACCGGATCAACAGCTTCGACCTGGACCGCGGCGACGTCGGCCCCGTCACGTACGGAGCCAACCCGCACACCAGCGTCAGCGCCCGGGCTGGGGACTTCCTGGAGTCGATCCCGAACCTGCCGCCGCTCATGGCCCGCGAGGCCCTCGCCCGTCTCGCCCAGCGCGCCGACCTCGGCGCGCCCCCGACCATCCTCACCCCGCCCTCGGTACCGCCCCCCGCGCCGGCCCCGGCGGCACCGCCCGCGCAGCAGGGCCGGTCCATCGCGATGCTGCGCACCCAGCTCCTGGTCGACGCCGACGAGGACTGACCGGCCCCACCTGAACCACCCTGACGGCACGCTCTCCGGCAGATCGCCCGGAGGCGGGACCGCACCGTGCCCGGCAGATCGCCCGGGCCGCTGGTCGCGCCGCACCCACCACCACCCGATCTACCCGGAAGGGCACCACCATGCCTGGAACCATCGACGACCTGATCGCCTCGATCGAGGTCGAGCTCGAGGCCGCGCACAAGCGCGGCAAGAAGGCTGGCGCCGAGATCCAGCTCATCCTGGACAAGGCCCAGCAGGACGGCCGCTCCTCCCTCACGACCGAGGAGGACGACCGGGTCGCCGAGCTGTTCGTCGCCCGCGACCAGTCCAAGAGCGACGTCAAGGGCATCGAGAACAAGCTCGCCAACGCCAACAAGATCAAGACGGAGGAGATGGAGCGCGCGGCCGAGGCGAAGAAGCAGACGCCGACCGAGGCCCGCCGCCCCGCCTACGACCAGGTCGCCCGCGTCGGCCAGGAGGAGCGCACCTACCGCAAGGACCAGGACCCCAACGGCAAGGCGTTCCTGATGGACGTCTCCCGCCAGTTCCTGTTCCAGGACGTCGAGGCGTCCTCGCGGCTCGCGCGGCACATGCAGGAGGAGCGTGTTGAGCGCGCCGAGTACCTGCAGCGCGCGGTCGGCACGAGCGCGTTCTCCGGGCTGACGGTGCCGCAGTACCTCACCGAGCTGTACGCACCGAAGACCGCCAACCTCCGCCCGTTCGCCGACATCTGCAACGGGCACCAGCTGCCCGCCGAGGGCATGTCCGTGAACATCAGCCGGATCACGACCGGCACGTCCGCGGACAACCAGGCCAGCGAGAACGCCGCCGTGTCGGAGACCGACATGGACGACACCCTGCTGACCATCCCGATCAAGACGGCGGCCGGGCAGCAGACGGTCAGCCGGCAGGCGATCGACCGCGGTACGGGCATCGAGGACGTCACGATGGAGGACCTGTTCAAGCGGGTCAACACCGTCCTGGACGCCACCCTCATCAACGAGGCCACGACCGGGCTGTCCGCTGTCGCCCAGGCGACGTCGTACACCGACGCCACCCCGACCGGCGCCGAGCTCTACCCGAAGATCCTCGGCGCAGCCGCCGGAGTCGAGACGGCGCTCCTGGCGATGGGCCGTCCCACCCACGCGGTGATGAGCTCGCGCCGCTGGTACTGGCTGTCGTCCCAGATGTCGTCGGTCTGGCCGATGATCAACTGGTCGAACCTGCCGGTGCAGGCGGCCGGTACGGCCAACGCCCAGTCGTCGTACGCGTCGGGGCCGCGCGGTGTTCTGCCGTGCGGACTCGAGGTCGTCGTCGACAACAACATCGCCACCAACCTCGGGGCCGGCACGAACGAGGACGAGCTCTTCGTCGTCCCGAAGGACGAATGCCACCTGTGGGAGGACGGCGAGGCCCCGCTGTTCATCCGCGCCGAGCAGGCCAAGGCCGCGTCCCTCGGGGTGCTGCTGGTCGCCTACAAGTACTACGCGTACACGTTCTCGCGGTACACGAACGGCATGCAGAAGATCGGCGGCACCGGCCTGGCGGCGCCCACCTTCTGATCCCCGCAGCAGGCAGGCCCGCACGCCACGACTCCGGCGTACGGGCCTGCCTGCTCGGGCTGCCCCCTTGAGGAGGGACAGCATGGCCGTACAGACCGCGTTCGGCGGCGACCGCTTCCCCAACACCGCCCGGCTCTCCAACGCGCAGGCGGGCAACGGCGTATCGACGAACGTCGTCGACCGCGGGGCGGCGACGGAACGCCCGGCGCTGCTCACCATCACCACCACCGTGGGCGCGACCCCGACGTGCACCTACCTGATCGAGGGCAGCGCGGACGGGTCCCGCTGGTTGCCGGTCGCGTACGCCGACCCCGCCACCCCCGAGACGCCGAGCGTCGCCCCGTTCGACATCACCGCGGCGGGCACCGTGCACCGGCTGCTGCGCCCCCACCAGCCCTGGCGCTATCTGCGCCTGACGTACAGCGCGAACACCGCGGTGACCAACACCGTGGACGCCACGATCTTCTGAGAGGACAACCCGGTGAGTACACGAGACGAGAACATGGTCGCCGCGCTGCGGCGCGAGCGCGCCGCGTACGTGGCGCAGGGCAAGGACGACCGGGTGGAGCAGGTCGACGACCAGCTGCGCCGCCTCGGGGCCGACCCCGAGCCGGATAAGGCCGAGGGCCCGGAGGACCGCACCCCGGCCGACCCCGACCAGCAGACCGCCAACCAGACCCCCGTCGAGACGGCGGCCGCCGGCGGGGACGCCGCCGCCCCGGCCACGGAGGCTGCACCCCCGGCGGCGAAGAAGGCCGCGGCCGGGCGCCGCAGCGCCGCGAAGGAGTAGGGACCGTGGCCGAGGACTACGCGTCGGTCGAGACGCTGCGGCTGATGCTCAAGACGCAGGAGGACGATCCTCGGGACGGCCTGCTGCAGCGGGCGCTGACCTCGGCCAGCCGGTCCATCGACAAGACGTGCGGGCGCCGGTTCTGGCTCGATCCGGAGCCGGTCACCCGCACCTACCGGGCGGCCGGGCGCACCGTGCCCGCGGACGACGGCGAGGTCCTCCTCGTCGACGACATCGGCGACGCTTCCGGCCTGGCCGTGGACGTCGGCTCGGGGACGTCCTGGTCGCCGCTGGCCGCCGACTGGGTCGAGCCGATCCCCGAGAACGCGCTCCTGGACGGGCGGCCGGTGACAGCGCTCCTGCGCATCGGCGCCCCGTGGCCGTACGGCCGTACCCGTATCCGGGTCACGGCCCGGTTCGGGTGGCCGGCCATACCGGACGACATCGAGCAGGCCACCCTCATCCAGGCCAACCGCCTCTTCAAGCGGAAGGACTCGCCCGAGGGCGTGACCGGGTCGGCCGAGTGGGGTGTGGTGCGGCTGTCCCGCCGTGACCCGGACGTCTGGAACCTCATCGAGCAGTACGTGCTGCCCGGCTTCGGATAGGAGCACCACCCCATGCAGATGTCCGCCGTACGGGCGGCGGTCGCCCAGGCCGCTTCCGCCGTGGTGCTGCCCGCCGCCGCCAAGCTCACCTGCACCGGATACACCCCGGACAGCGTGAGCGAACCGCACTTCTTCACCGGCGAGTACTCCATCGAGTTCGACCGGGCGATGGGCCGCGGCCTCGATGTCGCCGAGCTCACGTGCCGTGTCCTCGTCGGCCTGGCCGACGACCTGACAGCGCAACGAATCCTGGACGCCCTGCTCTCCGGGGCCGGGCCCGCCTCGCTGAAGCAGGCGATCGAGGCGGCCCGCGGGGCGCCCGGGCAGGCCGCGCTCGGCGGCGCGGCCGATGACCTGCAGGTGATGCGGGTCCAGGGCTACCGCTGGTACGAGCACCAGGGCGCCCAGTACATCGGGGCCGAACTCATCCTGAAGATCATCGGAAAGGGGGACTGATCCATGGGCAAGTTCGTGCTCCTGGACGCCCGCCTGTTCGCCCCCGGAGCCGACCTCAGCGGGGCCAGCAACAAGATCGAACTGACCTCGGAGATCGAGGACAAGGACGTCACCAACTACCGCAGCCAGGGCTGGAAGGAAGTACTCGGCGGACTCGGCTCCGCCGAGATCTCCGGCGAAGGGCAGTGGGAAGCGGGCGACCCGTCGAGGGTCGACGACGCCTCGTGGTCCACGCTCGGCGGCGTCGGCCCGTACACGGTCTGCCCCAACGACTCCGTCGTCGGCGCGCTCGCCTACCTCGTGTCCGGGCTGCGCACCGACTACAAGGTGGGCGACGCCGTCGGCGAAGTCGCCCCGTGGGCCGGGACCGTCAAGAGCTCGTGGCCGCTGGTGCGCGGGCAGATCGCCCACCCGCCCGGCACCGCCCGCACCGCGACCGGTACCGGGACGGCGCTCAACCTCGGCGCGGTGCCCGCGGGCAAGCGGCTCTATGCCGCGCTGCACGTGCTGTCCGCGGCCGGAACGACTCCGTCGATCACGGCGCGGATCGAGTCGGACGACAGCGCCGGGTTCGGCACCCCGATCACCCGGGCCGCGTTCACCGCAGCCACCGCACCCGGCGGGCAGATCGCCCGCACCGACGGGCTGGCCATCACGGACACCCACTACCGCGTCGCCTGGACCATCTCCGGGACGACGCCCTCGTTCATGTTCGCTGTCTCTCTCGGAATCAGGTGATCACCCATGGCCAAGATGGTCCTGCTGGCGGCGTTCGTCAGCCTCGGAGGAAACGACCTCAGCAGCTACACCCGCAAGGCCGAGCTGACGACCGAGGTGGAGGACAAGGACGTCACCACCTACGCGTCCCTCGGGTGGAAGGAAGTCCTCGGCGGGCTCAAGTCGGGTGAGCTCAGCCTCGAGTTCCTCCAGGACGCAGCCGCCACGAAGATCGACAGCATCATGTGGCCGCTCCTCGGCACCGTCGTGCCGTTCGTCGTGCGGCTCGACAACTCGGCGAAGTCGGCGAACAACCCGGAGTGGACCGGGTCCGTGCTGGTGAACGGGTGGAACCCGATCGAGGGCGGCGTCGGCGACGAGGCCTCTGTGTCCGTCGGCTACCCGACGTCCGGAGCCGTGGCCCGCGCGACAGCCTGATGGCCGGCAGCGGACCACCGTTCGAGCTCACGGTTACGCACGAGGGCTTGGACGCCCTGGTGCGGGCGATCCGCCGCGAGGAGGACGGCAAGCTCCTGCGCAAGGAGCTCGCGAAAAACGTGCGCGACGCCCTGCGCCCCGGGGCGGCAACGGCCAAGAGCTCCATCATGGGCATGGCCTCCTCGGGGACCGGCACCGGCCCGGGCCTCCGGGCCGGGATCGCCAAGAAGATCAGGCCGGAGGTCAAGCTCGGCGGCCGGTGGTCCGGCGCCAGGGTGAAGGCCTTCAAAACCCCGGGGCTGCGCGGATTCCCCAACGCCCCGAAACGTACGAACCGCCGCGATGGCGGGTGGCGGACACTCACCTACGGCCGTGAACCGTGGCGCACCCAGACCGGTAAACGCCAGTGGTTCGACGACGCGTTCACCAACGACGCCGACCTGCACCGGGCCGCCGTCCACGAAGCGATGGAAGCAATGGCCCGCCGCCTGGCGGACCGGGCCTGAGAGAGAAGAGAGACCCCATGTTCCTGGTGCTGCACCGCGATGGCGAAGAAGCGCCGACCCGCTGGCGCTACGAGCCGAAGAAGCTCATGAGCATCGAGCGGGAGGACCTCGAGCGGCGCACCGGCCGGCACTTCGCCCAGTTCACCCAGGACGTCCTGCAGGGCAACAGCCTCTGCCGCCGCGCGCTGCTGTTCACGTACCTGCGACGCGAACACCCCAAGACCCGTTTCGAGGACGTGGACTTCGGGTGGGACGAGCTGAAGCTCGAGTACTCCCGGCAGGAATACGTGGAGATGCGCAAGGGCATCCTCGAGTCCCTCCACGGCGACGAACTGGCGGCGGCGCTGCGGCAGATCGACAACGCCATCGAGGACGCCTACGACGACGTCGAGGCCGCGGGAAAAGCCGAGCTGCCGATCGCCGACTGAAACAGCTCGGCAACGCCGCCCACCTGCTGCACATCCGCCCGTGGGAGTGGACGGCCATGACGGTCGAGGAGACCGACGCGGCGCTGGACTGGCTGGACCAGTACGAGAAGGCCATCGAAGAGGCCGACAAGTGAACAGCTGAACCCGAAACCACGAGAGGGGGTGCCCTCGGTGGGTGACACCTCTCTCGTGTTCAACCTCGTGGCGCGCGACCAGGCATCCGGTGTCGTCGAGCGGATGGGCGAGCGGATGGGGGCCGCGTCGGCGACGATCGGCGCCGGGATCGGGGCGGCGCTCGGCGTCGGGGTGGCCACGTCCCTGTCGATGGAGGGGGCCAACGCCAAGCTCGCCAACCAGCTGAACCTGGGTGCCGCCGAGGCCGCCCGCATCGGCGGCGTGACGGGGGCGGTGTTTGCCGACGGGTTCACCGCAAACACCGACGAGGCAGCCATCGCCCTGCGCGGTGTGGCCTCCTCCATGGTCGACGTCGGCGACACCTCCTCGGCCGAGCTGCAGAAGCTCACCACGCAGGCGAAGGTCCTGGCCGACACGTTCGAGTTCGACCTCGCCGAGGCCACCCAGGCGGCCGGCTCCCTGATGAAGTCCGGCATGGCCGCCGACGGTACCGAGGCGTTCGATTTGATGACCGCGGCCGCGCAGAAGCTGCCGGCGCAGATGGCCGCCGAGATCCCCGCCCTGGTCACCGAGTACTCGGGGTTCTTCCAGGAGCTCGGGGTCACCGGCCCGCAGATGATGGGCGCGCTGACCGAGGCGGCGAAGAACCCGCTGTTCGAGATCGACAAGCTCGGCGACGCGGTGAAGGAGTTCAACCTCCGGATCGCGGAGACGGACGCGGTCAAGGAGCCGCTGAAGGAACTCGGCCTGGACGTCAACAAGATCCAGGCCATGATCAACAACGGCAGGGGCACCCAGGCGTTCGACCAGATCGTCGTCGCCCTGTCGAAGGTCAAGAGCCAGACCGATGCCACCAGGCTCAGCGCCGCCCTCATGGGCGGGCCGGGCGAGGACGCCAAGACGTCCCTGATCGGACTGGGCAAGGCGGGCGGGTTCGCCGCCGTCGGGCTCAAGGACGCGGCCGGGTCCACACAGGACATGGTCGACCGGGTGGAGGGCAGCTCCACCCACACGCTGCAGAAGTTCAAGAACACCGCGCTCACCGAACTCGCCGACATCGCCGCAGGGTTCGTCAACTTCGGTATGGCCAACCAGGGTGCGGTCGTGCCGCTGCTCTACACCCTGGGCGCCCTGGCCGGGATCATCATGGGCGTCGCCGTCGCCCAGAAGGTCTACGCCACCTACTCGGCGATCGCCACGGTGGCGACGAACGTCATGAACTCCGCGAGCTACCGGGCGATCGCCGGGTGGTCGCGGATGATGGCCGTCGGCCTGATGGCCTACCTCCGTATCGCGGGGGCCGCGGTCGTGTCGGCTGCCGCCACCTCGGCGGCCTGGGTCGGCAGCGCCCTCGTGTCGATCGGGACGTGGATCGCCGCCGTCGTCCGGGCCGGGATCACGGCGGCGATCCAGTTCACGATGATGGCCGCGCGGGCGGTGGCGTGGGCGGTCGTCATGGCCGCACAGTGGCTCATCGCCATGGGCCCGATCGGCTGGGTCATCGCCGCCGTGATCGGCCTCGTCGTCCTGATCATCGCGAACTGGGACAAGATCCGGCACTACACCGGGGTCGTCTTCTCCTGGCTGTGGTCGAAGATCAAGGGCACCCTGATCACGATCCTGTCGTTCGTCACCGGCTGGGTCATCGTCTCCTACTTCCTCCGCCACTGGGACCGCATCAAGTCCGGCACCGTGGCCAAGGTCGGGGCGCTGATCGCGTTCGTCCGGGGCATGCCCGGCCGGATCCTGTCCGCCCTGTCCAGCCTGAACAACCTCCTCTACAACAAGGGTGTCGCGGTCGTCCAAGGTCTGTGGCGTGGCATCCAGTCCATGGGCGGCTGGATCAAGGGCCAGTTGATGAGTTTCGCCCGCTCGATGATCCCCGGGCCGATCGCCAAGGCGCTCGGGATCGCGTCGCCGTCGAAGGTGACGACCGAGCAAGGCAAGTGGATCGCGAAGGGTCTCGTCGTCGGGCTCACCGGCTCGGCGAAGCAGGTCCGCTCCGCGGCCGACAAGGTCGCCGGGATCATCCGCAAGGCGCTCGCCCCCGGCAAGGGCCGTGCGGCCGCGCTGGCGAAGGTGTCCACCGGGTCGAAGCAGCTCGTCTCGCTGGCCAACCGGGAGGTGAAGCTGGCCGCCCGGCTGAAGACGGCCACGAAGGCGCTGGCCGACCAGATCAAGGCGCGCGACAAGTTGGCCGCGGACGTCAAGAAGGGCGTCCTGGACTCGGCGAACATCACCGCGAACGCCACCGGCGGGCCTGTTACGGCGCAGACGATCCTGGCCCAGCTCACCACGAAGATGAACCAGGCCAAGCAGTTCGCCATCAAGCTGGCGTCCCTCCGCAAGAAGGGTGTGCGGGCCGACCTCATCGCGCAGGTTGCGCAGGCCGGGGTCGAGCAGGGTACCGGCGCGGCCACCGCCCTCGCCCTGGCCTCGAAGAGCCAGATCTCCCAGATCAACGCGACGCAGGGACAGCTGGTCGGGGCGGCCACGGCGGCCGGGTCGACTGCGGGGACGGCGATGTACGGGGCGGGGATCCAGGCCGCCCAGGGCCTGGTGAAGGGTCTCAAGTCCCAGCAGAAGCAGATCGAAAAGCAGATGGCCACCATCGCCCTCGCGATGACGAAGGCGATCAAGAAGTCACTGAAGATCAAGTCCCCGTCGCGGCTGATGGCGGACCAGGTCGGGGCGATGATCCCCGCCGGGATCGTGGCCGGTATGTCGGACGGGCAGGGCGCCCTGGACGACGCGATGGCCGGGGCCGTTCAGCCGCCGCCCCCGCCGGGTGGCGGGCCGATGGTGCAGCGACCGGCCGCGCCGCTTCTCACCGCAGGGCGCGGGCAGCAGGTCGTGCGCATCGAGTTCGCCGGGCCGGAGGAGGCCAAGCGGCTCATCCGGGCAATCGTCCGCAAGGACGGGCGGGGCTCAGTACAGAAGACGTTCGGCTACGGGAAGGAGGCGACGGCGTGACGTTCCCGCAGACGCCGTTGGACGTGCGGGTGGAGCTGGGGATCGGGGGTGCGTGGACGGACGTCACCGCCGACACGTACACCCGGTCCCCGATCACCATCACCCGCGGCGCGGCCGACGAATCCAGCTCGCTGGAACCGTCCACGTGCGAGCTGGAGTTCAACAACCGGCTGGGCAAGTACTCGCCCAGGAACCCCATGTCGCCGTACTACGGGCTGATCGGCCGCAACACCCCGGTACGGGTGTCGGTGCCGGCCACGGAGTCCTACCTCCAGGTCGACGGGTCGACCACGTCCTACGCGCGCACGCCCGACGTCGCGGCCCTGGACATCACCGGGGACATCGACCTGCGGGTCGAGGCGACGTGCGACTGGTACACCGTCCAGGGCCAGGCCCTGCTCGGCAAGTGGAACTCGGCGACGAACCAGCGGTCCTACCTGCTGCGACTGCTGAACGGGCAGGTGATCCTCAACTGGTCGACCGCCGGGACGTCCAGCCTGTTCGCCCAGCAGTACCTGCCCCAGCTCCCTCGGAGGGCCGCGATCCGCGCGACCCTGGACGTCAACAACGGGGCCGGCGGATTCGACGTCGCTTTCTACTGGGCACCGTCCATGGCAGGCCCGTGGACGCAGTTCGGGAACACCGTCGGCACCACCCCGACGACCAGCATCTACAGCGGCACCGCCCCGCTGGAGGTTGCCCCGATCGCCGCGACCGGGGTGCCGTCGATGCGCGGCAGCGTGCACCGGGCCGAGGTCCGCAACGGCATCAACGGGACGCTGGTCGCGAACTTCGACGCCCGTGCGCGGCCCGCCGGGTCGACCGGGTGGACCGACAGCGCGGGCCGCGTCTGGACGCTCGGCGCGGGCGCGGCGGTCAACGACCGGGCCTACCGGTTCACCGGCGAGATCTCGTCGTGGCCCGCCCGGTGGGACGTCTCCGGGAAGGACGTCTACGTGCCGGTCGAAGCGGCGGGCACCACCCGCCGCCTGGGCCAGGGCAAGAAGGCGCTGGAGTCGACGCTGAAGCGACGGATCCCGTCGGCGCCGTCGCTGCTGGCCTACTGGCCCATGGAGGAGTCGGAGACCGCGAGCACCCTGGCGTACAGCCCGGTGGCCGGGGCCGAGCCGCTACAGCTGTCCGGGGTCGACTGGGCAGGCGACGACACCCTCGGCGGCTCCGCACCCCTGCCCACCGTCAAGGCCGGGGCCACACTGTCCGCCCGCGTCCCGTCGACCACCGTCACCGGCTGGCAGACCGAGTTCGTCTACAACCTCCCCACCCTGCCCCCCGTGCAGACGGAAGTCCTGCGCCTCGGGATCACCGGCGCGACCATGCGCACCGTGGTCCTGTACGCCAGCGTGTCCGCGACCCGGCTGGAGATCCTCGACGAGGGCGGTTCGCTGATCGGGTCGTTCAACCTCACCACCGCAGACTCCCTGGCCGCGTTCGCCGGGAAGTGGAACCGGCTGGCGATCTACAGCGGGGACTACGGGGGCGGAGCCACGCTCGTCACCGCGACCTGGCGGGACGTCACCACCAACGTCCGGTACTACCTGAGCGCGTCTGCGGCCGGCACCGGGCAAGGACGCATCGCGACTATCTCCGCCACGTGGGACTCCAACCTGGAGGGCATGGCCCTCGGGCACCTGGGCGTCTTCACCACCCCCGGCACCGGAGCGCTGGGCACCCCGCCCACCACCCTGATCTACGACGGGGCCGACGACGGGTTCCTCGGCGAGACCGCCCTCGCCCGGATCTCCCGGCTCGGCGGGGAGGAGGCAGCCACGGTCGACCTCGTCGGGCACGGCGGGGACTACTACAACCCGTCCGTCCGCCTCGGCCCGCAACGCCCCGCCACCCTCCTGGACCTCCTGGAGTCCGTGCAGGACTCCGACGGCGGAATCCTGTACGAGCGGGCAGACCGGCCGGGCCTGATCTACCGGGACCGGGGCAGCCTCTACAACCAGCCCGTGGCCCTGTCCCTCGACTACACGGCGCCCGGGCAGGTGCCGCCGCCGCTGGAACCGGTGGAGGACGACCAGCGACTCCGCAACGACATCACCGTCACGCGGGACGGCGGCACGTCGGCACGTTCCGTTCTCTCCTCCGGCCCCCTGTCCGTTCAGCCGCCGCCGACAGGAGTCGGCCCCTACGACGAGTCGCTGACCCTGTCCCTTTACAGCGACTCGCAGCCCGCGCAGATCGCCGCGTGGCGCATGCACCTGGGCACGTGGGACGAGGCCCGCTACCCGACCGTGTCGTTGTGGCTACACGCCGCCCCGGGCCTGATCCCGGCCATGCTCGGTATGGACATCGGGGACCGGCTCACCATCGCCAACCCCCCGCCGTGGCTGCCCCCAGGGCTGATCGACCAGCACATGCTCGGCTACACCGAGGTCCTGGACCAGTACGAGTGGACCCTCGCCCTGAACTGCGTACCCGCGGGCCCATGGCAGATCGGGGTCCGCAACGACACGGCGCGGGGCAGGCGCGACACCGCTGGTGCCCAACTCGCCTCCTCCGTGACCGCGTCGGCCACATCCCTGTCGGTTGCCACCACGGCGGGCCCGTTGTGGACGACCGCACCGGCAGACATGCCACTGCTTCTGGCGGTGGGCGGAGAGACCGTGTCCGTCACCGCGATCAGCGGCGCCACGTCCCCGCAGACGTTCACCGTGGTCCGGTCCCAGAACGGCATCAGCAAATCGCACGCAGCCGGGACCCCCGTCCGCCTCGCCCGCCCCGCCGTCCGCGCACTGTGAGAGGAGAGGGCGATGCCCGATCTGCTGGCCGGAACAACCATCCTGGCCCTCGATACCCCCGCCGGGGGCTTTGCCAACGACGGCACCGACATCGTCGGCTTCTCCAACACCACCTTCGCCTCCGGGTCCCCCGTGGTCGGGGTCGCGTTCACCGCCCCGACCACAGGGCGGGTCTGGGTGCACTGGCAGGCCCGCTTCAACCCGACGTCGGCCGTGTCCGCGCAGGTCGGCTTCGCGCTCCGCACCGGTGCAACCCTCGGCGTCGGCACGCTCATCCAGGACGGGCTGAACGAGAACTGCCTCGAATCGCCACCCGTCTCCGGCGGCGGCGGCCGTGTCCAGGGAGGCACCTCCTACCTGGTCACTGACCTGACGCCCGGCACCGTCTACAACGTCGTCGTCTGCCACCGCATGACCGCGGCAGGCACCGGCACCGTCTTCGCACGTTCGATCGGAGTCTCCCCTTGCCCGTAACCCAGCCCAAGTGGCTACTGGCCGACGTCGTCCCGACCGACGAACTAAGCGCCACCACCCTCCCGGTGGGAACGTCGTCGACCCGCCGTGTCCTACTGCGAACCGCGGTTACGGTGCAGCCCGGAGACGCCCTGGACGTGAGCGCGCGGGCACAGATCACCAACGACACCGGCAAGATCATCGGCGTCGGGAGCGCGCTGTGGGTGTACGACGTCGACATGGAGCCCGCAGTCCCGGTGTCTGAGCGGCCGTGGTCGCAGATAGCCCCGCACCTCGCGGACAACTGTGACCCGGACCGGCATCACATGCCGCTGCATATGGGCGCGTGGTGGGTGGTGCCGGCGGATTGGCCACCCGGGCACCGGGTGATGGTCGCCTACCAGGCGGCCGCTTTCCGCACGGCACCTGCCGCGGGCGAGACGGTCCGTGTGGACCAGGGGTACGGGCAGCTGGTGGTGCGCCGGTACGTGCCCGCCCCTGCTCCCGCCTGACCCCGCTCACCCACTACCCGCCCCGCGCCACCAGGCCGGGGCATCGTCATGTCTGGAGGGCCTGCCACATGGCCGCAATCCTTACCGCCGACCGGCTACTCAAGGCGCTCAGAGACGAGGGTCTGACCGTCGTCGAGCACCGCAGCTGGCGAACCAACAGCCGCAACCACAAAGGCGCCGTCGCCCCCATGCACGGGGTGATGATCCACCACACCGTCACGTCGGGCACGATGTCCTCCGTCGAGCTCTGCTACAACGGCCACTCCGCGCTGCCCGGGCCGCTGTGCCACGGGGTCATCGCCAAGGACGGCACCGTGTATCTCGTCGGCCACGGGCGGACGAATCACGCGGGCCTGGGCGACGACGACGTCCTCCAGGCGGTCATCGCCGAGAAGGCGCTGCCCCCGGACAACGAGGCGAACACCGACGGCAACCGGCACTTCTACGGCTTCGAGTGCGTCAACCTCGGCGACGGGGAAGACCCGTGGCCGGCCGAGCAGCTGCTCGCGATCGAGCGCGCGGCCGCAGCGGTGTGCCGGGTGCACGGCTGGTCGGAGCGGTCCGTGATCGGCCACCTGGAGTGGCAGCCGGGCAAGGTCGACCCGCGCGGCTTCACGATGAACTCGATGCGCACGCGGGTCGGGAAGCGCCTCAACAGCAAGCCGACGCCGCCCACGAAGCCGAAGCCGAGCCCTGCTCTGAAGCCGCGGTATGAGCCGTTCCCCGGGGCGGCGTTCTTCAAGGCCGGCCGGAACAGCGCCGTCATCACGGCCATGGGCAAGCGCCTGGTGGCCGAGGGCTGCGGCCGGTACGCCGTCGGCCCGGGACCGTCCTGGTCGGAGGCGGACCGGAAGTCGTACGCCGCCTGGCAGCGCAAGCTCGGCTACACCGGGGCCGACGCCGACGGCATCCCGGGGAAGAGCAGTTGGGACCGGCTGAAGGTCCCCAACGTCTGAGAGGAACACCATGACGCGTCGATTCCACCTCGAGCGCGACACCGACATAACCGGAGTATCCGGGACGGGCTGCGTCGCCGACGGGGTGCTCTGGCCCGACGGAACCGCGACGCTCCGCTGGCGCGGGTCCCGCGCATCAACCGTGCACTGGGACAAGGTCGCCGACGCCGAAGCAGTCCACGGGCACGGCGGTCACACCCGCATCGTCTGGGACGACCCGGACCCCAACACCGAGAAGAGGGACTCTCCATGATCAGAATCAGCAACGCCGCCAAGGCCATAGCAGCCGCGGTCGCCGCCGGTGCGAGCGTCGCCGCCACCGCCGTACAGGACGGGGTGTTCACCACCGGGGAGGGCGTCACCACGGTGCTCGCCATCCTCGGCGCCCTCGGCATCACCTACGCCGTGCCCAACCGCCCGGCGGCCGAGGCCGACAGGGCCACCCCGGCCGCGGCCTCTGAACCACCCTCGCACCAGGAGGTATGCACGTGGACGCTGCGACGCTCGGCGCAATCGGGGTCATCGTCGTCGGGCTCGCAACGGCCGCGGCCGCGGTGATCGGACACCGCACGAACGCCCGGGCTACGCACCAGGGCGCGGTCATGACCGGGTACGGCGGCCTGGTCGACAACCTCCAGGAGGAGCGCGACACCCTCCGCCGCGAGCGGGACGAGCTGCGCGCCGACCTCACCGCCGCCTACGCCGAGCTGGCCTCGGAGCGAGCCGACCGCGCCGCCCTGCAAGCCCAGATCGCCCAGCTCACCGCAGACATCGCCGACCGTGACCGACAGATCGCCGCCCTAGGAGGACCGCCCAGTGCCCCGTCATCGCCCTGATGGGCTCCTGGCCCGCCGCTGGCGGTCGCTCGCCGTCGCCGCGGTGCTCGCCGTGCTCTCCGGCGCGATCGTCCTGGTCTGGCTGCGTATCGACGCCGAGGCGCAGCGCACCGCCACCGTGGCGGCCGAGGCGGATCGCCGGGGCGACGCGGTGTCGACGCTCGCCGGGGACGTACGGACGCTGCGGGCGCAGATCCAGGCCGAGGGTGGCACGCCGGCAGCACCGGACCCGGCGGCCGCGGTCGATGACTTGCCCGACCGGGTCGAGGTCCCGGTGCCGATTCCCGGCCCATCCGGGCCTGCAGGGCGGTCCGGGAGGAACGGCCGGGACGGAGCTGACGGGGCGGACGCAACTCCCGTTCCCGGCCCGTCCGGCGCACCCGGACGCGCGGGCACCGACTCGACCGTCCCTGGCCCGGCTGGCCCTGCTGGGCCCGCGGGGCCGCCAGGACCAGCGGGCAAGGACGGGGCCGCAGGAAAGGACGGCGCACCCGGTACGGACGGTGCTCCTGGCGCTCCTGGTCCGGCGTGCCCGGACGGGTACACCCTGCAGCCGCCGCCCACCGACCCCGACGCCCTGGTCTGCCGGCGGACAGGCGCACCGCCCGAGCCGGACGACCCGGCCGGTACACCGAGCCCGCTCGCCGCAGGCCTGGACCCCACCCGCCGCCAGTACCCGTGACCGAGCCCCCCACCGCTTCGGCGGTGGGGGCATTTCTGCGTTTCGGAGTACCGTGGATCCACACCTTCTGGCGGGGGTCCAACATGACGATCAGCATTGGCGACCGCATCCGCGCGTTGCGAGAGTTCCGCGACATCACCCAGGATCAGCTTGCCGAGCGCGCCGGGGTGTCCGTCGACACCATCAGGAAGCTGGAGCAAGGCGTCCGAGAGTCCGCGCGCATCAATACGCTGCGCGCGCTGGCCCGGGCGCTGGACGTCCAGCTCGAGCGCCTCGTAGGACAGCCCACCGTGACTCAGCAACTGACCGACGACGGCGGCCTCCTGGCGCTGCGCGACGCGATCCAGGACCCCGGCTCGCTGCCCGGCGTCCTGGGCGACGACGACCTCGAGGACCCGCCCAGCCCGGCCGAGTGGGCCGAGCAGGTCCAGGCGGCTACGGAGACGTACTGGACCGGCGGCTACTCGAGCCTGGCGTCCACCCTCCCCGGTCTGCTCCGCGACGGCCGGGCGACCGCGCGGCAGCACGACACCGAGGGTGTGTGGCGGGACCTTGCCCTTGCCTACCAGCTGGCCGCGTCTCTCTCCACCCAGTCCGGTCACCCCGACTGGGCGTACACCGCCGTGGAACGCCAGCTGGCGGCCGCAGCCCGGGCATCGGACCCGCTGCTCGAGGGGATGGGCGTCTCCACCCTGTCGTGGGTGCTGCTGCGGCAGGGCCGATGGGAGCACGCGCGGGCGCTCGCAGAACGGAAGGCCGACGCGCTCGAGCCTCGTCGGCGTGGGGCGACGCCGGACGAGCTCGCCGTCTACGGGAACCTGCTGATTGCCGCCGCGACGCCAGCCGCCCGAGCCGACCAGCACGACGACGCACTGCACCTGCTCACGCTGGCCGAGGGCGCCGCGGTGCAGTCCGGTCCGACGAGGGCCTACGGGTCCGCGTTCAGCGTGGTCGACGTCCGCACGCAGAAGGTGAACGTGTCGCTCGCCGGGACGGAGGGCAGACCGGCCGAGGCCCTGGCCGCCGCCCACGATGTCGACCTGGGGGCGATCAGCCGCCCCGTGCACTCAGCGTCCTACCGGGTCGACGTGGCACAGGCCATGTACCAGACCGGCGACAACGCGGGCGCGCTGGAACTCCTCCTGGAGGTGGAGGCCGATCAGCCCGAGTGGATCCGGGTGCAGGCGGGCGCGGCGGCCACGGTGCGGGAGATGCTCGAGGCTGAGCGCCGGCGAAACTCCACGTTGCGCGGCCTCGCGTCGCGGCTCGGTGTCGACCCGGCCCTGTGAGGTAGGACGTAGCGCCCTACCTCGGCCGGGAGTTGGCCCTTAGAGTGGTGGGGTTCGTCCCTGGGGTGTGATCACGCAGACACCTAGCGTGATGCCCATAACGGCGGCACCGGTCCCCCCGCCAGGACCGACCGGTGCCGCATCCCATCCCGCAGGGGGCGAGCATGAGCGCCGAGACCTTACAGACCGCACCGGGCGATACGGCATACCGAATGCTTCTGGGCCACACCAGGCTCTGCGCCGGATGCCGAGCAGGGAGGCCGTGCACCACCGCCTCCATGCTCGGCCGGCGGTGGCGTCAGACCCGGCACTCGGCACCCCTGCAGACCACACGGCCGCCGCTCCTGGCGGTCCTGGACGAAGGGCAGACCGATGACCGACACCCAGACTCAGCAGGCCAGCGACGGCAAGCACGGCGGAGCCCCGTCGGACAAACCGTGGACGCCGGACCCGCAGCCCGCGCCGTCCCCCGACGGCAGCCGCCCGCAGCAGATCATCCCGCAGTCGTGAGCACGGCCCAGGAAACCCGCACCTACCCGGCCCTCGTCCAGGACCTCGCCGACCGCGGGCTGCTCGATGCTCGCTGGCGCCAGGCCTGGGAGGCCGTACCCCGCAGCCAGTTCATCCCGCAGGACGTCTGGCGTCAGCTCCCCGATCGGTGCGAGCCGGTCGTAGGGACGGACGACTGGCTGACGCTGGTGAACAGCGATGAGCCGGTTGTCACCCAGCTCGACGACGGCACCGAGGACGGGCCGGGCACCGCGACGTGCTCGAACTCGATGCCGTCGATGGTGGCCCAGATGCTCGGCCTCCTCGGAGTCGAGGACGGGCACCGGGCGCTGGAGATCGGCACCGGCACCGGGTACGTCGCCGCGCTGCTCAGCGAGCGGCTCGGCGACGAGCAGGTCTACAGCATCGAGCTGGACCCCGTCCTGGCGCAGCTGGCGGCCGAGCATCTCGCCGGGGCCGGGTACCGACCGCATCTGCGGGTCGGGGACGGCGAGCAGCCGTTTCCCGGCATGGGCCTGGTGGACCGGCTGGTCGCGACGTGTGGTCTGCGGCACGTCCCGCACGCGCTGATCCGGCAGGTCCGGCCCGGTGGGGTCATCGTCGCCCCGCTGGTCCGGGATTTCTGGTCCGGCGCCCTGGTCCAGCTCCACGTCCAGGACAACGGGACGGCCGTCGGGCCGGTCTGCGGGCACGCGATGTACATGCCGATGCGCTCGCACCGGCCTGTCCCTCACGAGATCGAGGGCAAGGGCCGGCCTCGTGCTGCAGGTCTGGACCCGGCGCTCATTCTCGACCTCGGGTTCTCCCTGTACGCCGGGGCCCGGTTGCCCGGCGTACGCGTCACCGGAGGGAACACAGCCGACGGCGCCCGGGTCTGGGTGAGCCACCCGGACGGGGCCGCCGCCACCGCTGCTACGGGCGAGGAGGTCTGGCAGTACGGGCCCGGCTTCCTGTGGGAGGAGGTCGAGCAGGCCTGGCGCGAGTACGAGGCACTCGGCCGGCCGGACGCCGAGCAGTTCGGGGTGACCGTGACGGACCGGGGCCAGCAGACCTGGCTGAACGACCAGCACGCGGTCATCGAACCGGCCAGGGCGTAGGTGCAGGTAGGCCCCCGGCCGAGCAGTGGCCGGGGGTCTACCTACGTACGAACACCTCGAGCTCGACACCGATGCCGTCGGCGATGCGGATCAGCGTGTCGAGCATGGGGGACGCGTGTCCCTGCTCGATCCGGTTGTACGTGTCGAGCGAGATACCGGACCGGATGCTGGCTGCCTCCTGGGTGTAACCAGCGCCCACACGGGCCTCACGGATGTTGTCTGCGATCTGCAGGCGCCGGGCCCGGACGCGGTCGGGCGGCATCGGCTCGTGGTACACCCCGGCAACGCTCGCCGGGTTCATGATCGCTTGTCTTTAGGGTTGACCTTAAATCTGCTGATCAAGGAACCTTCATGTACGGTGAAGCTTCCGAATTCGCTCACACGTTCGAGTGAATATGGATGCGAGCTATTCCCCATCCCGGACCGCATCCGCTTTCCTCGAAAGGAGCCCCCAGACCGATCGCCCTCAGCTTTGCCCCCCAGGCGAGCACCGGGCGATCGCCGACGCCCCCACTCCGGTGGGGGCGTCTTTGCTGAGGCGCGGTCACAGGGTTTGCTACTCACTCCGCCGGCCTGTTCCCACGGGAACACGAGACGACATCGAGCGGCATCTACCGTCACCCAGCGACACCGAACAGCATCGAACTACACCGCTATGTCCCGGTATCCAGAATCGCCGCAGGTCAAAAGTGGGTAACGGAACAGGTTCAAGTCCCGTTACTCACCCTGA
>JAYMFZ010000002.1:0-22477 GCA_040989845.1 Streptomyces sp. WGS_02 | reverse complement strand
TGGTCCTCCTGGACGGCCTCGCACAGCGCGTCCATCGCGGCGGTGCCCCGTGCCTCGTACGCCTCGGCGGCGGCTTCCAGCGAGCCGTCCTCCAGGCGCCGGGGGTCGCCCGGCCCGTACAGGGCGAGGATCTCCGGGTCCAGGCCCGGCATCGGGCGGATGGAGCCGATGCGGAAGTGCCGCATCAGCGACGTCGGCGACGGCCCGGAGAGCATGTACGCCATGCCCTGGGTGTCGCACAGGTCGACGTCGGCCGGGGCCGGGCCGGTCGCGAACTGCGAGCGCAGCACCTTGGGGCGCAGCGTCTTGGGGATCGGGGCGAGCTGTTCGCCGGCGGGCAGCAGCCCGTCCGTCACCAGCTGGCGCATCATGCTCGACGACCAGCGCAGCAGCGTGATGTCGCCCTCCTTGAGCATCGCGCGCAGCGTGTCCGAGCCGCCCAGCTCCTCCAGGTGGCTGGCCTGCGCGTCCAGCTCGATGCCGATGCCCACCGAACGCCCGGTGCGGCCCAGCTCCTTGACCAGGTAAGTGCCCTCGTCGCGGTACGGGGCGCCCTTCTCCAGGAGGCGGTTGGCCTCGTCGATCCGGACGCTGATCAGCGGGTCCGGGTCGTTGATGAGGAAGGCGTTGCGGCCCAGCGCCCGGTAGCGGCGCTGGCGGACCTCCGCGACCGCGACGGCCGCGCGCAGCATGAGGATGACCTCCTCCTGCGAGGTGGCGAACCAGTCGACCTGGCCCTCGGCTTCCGGGGCGGACTGCCCGCCCTTGAGGTCGCCGTGCCAGGTGCAGATCCCGTTGCGCTTCTCGCAGGCCAGCGTGTACTGGACCACGCGGCTCTTGCCCGCGCCGGTCGTGCCGAAGACCATCGCGCGCTGTGCGGAGCCGCTGATCGGGTCGAACAGGCGGCGCCGCGAGGGACGGCCGTTGTGGTACCGGCCGTTGATGATGCGCCCGTACTCGTCCATGACCATGTCCTCGGGCGAGGGCGCGGGCATCACCATCAGCGGGTTGGTCGGGTAGATCGTGACCAGCGCGGTCCGCGAGCCGTCGGTCTCGACGGCCAGGCGGCCCGGGTCGGTGATCTCGAAGGCGCTTGCGAGGGCGGCCAGGTCGTACCGGACGACCTGGCCCGGCGGCACCTGGACCTTCAGCTCGACGATCTGGCCGTCGGGGATGCCGGGGACGGCGAGGGCGGTGTTCATGCGTCAACCTCCGTGGTCGTGGTGTTCATGGAGCCGAAGTTGATTTCGGTGATGACCGCGCCGGGCATGGCCAGCGGCGCGATGCGGTTGGCCCAGAAGGTGCGGGCGTCCTGGGCGTGGTCGGCCTGGCCGACGGTCAGCAGCCGCACCGACGCGCCCCGGCCGGGCACGGGCCCGATGGTGATGAGGTCCTCGGGGACGTCCATCAGGGCGGACAGGCGGCGCACCGCGATGTCCGGCACGGGCATGCCGGGAACCGCGGCGCGGATGACGGCCCGCATGGAGTTCTCGCCGGTCCGCTCGACGTCCTGCAGGACCGTGTCCGGGGCGGCGCCGCCCTCGACGGCCACGCGCTCCGCCCACCACTGAGCCGCCGGGCTCTCGTGCTCCGGCTGCTCCTGGACGACGAGGTCGGCCGTCTTCTCGACGGGCGGGAGCGGCGGCACGAGCATGTGGCGGGCCGCCCGCGCCGGGCGCAGGTAGAGGGTGCCGGCCGACCACAGGGCGACGGCCAGGGCCTCGCCCCAGTGGGTGCCCGGCACGATCTGCTCGGCGATCAGGACGCCCACCAGAGAGACGCCCGGCGCCACGTAGAGCGCCTTCGCCGTGGTGACCTGGTGACTGGGCCGCCAGTGCGTGGTGGCCTGGACCTCGCCCGCGTCGTCCACGGCGATCTCGAACTTCTTCGTCTTGGCCCGGCGGGTGGGCAGCAGCACGAGCCCGGCCCCGGTGGCGACGACGGTGGCGAGCAGCGAGTAGCCGGTGTACTCGGGGGTGAAGAGGCCAGCGGTCGCGCCGGCCACTCCGGCGGCCGTGGCCACGCGGCCGGTGTGCGAGCGGACGGTGTCCATGCGCCGGCGGGCGCTGTCGATGTGGGCGCGGACCCGGGCGATGTGGTCGGGGGAAAGCATCGGGGCGTCTCCTTCTCCCGGCCTGGCCCGGGGGAACGACGAGGCGGCGGCCACGCGGGCCGCCGCCTCGTACGGGGGTGGGTGATGTGCTGGCGTGCCAGCCCGCCCGCACGTTGGCGTGCTGGCGTGCTGGCAGGCTCGGGGGGTCAGCGGTTGCTGTAGAACTCGCTCTCCGCCGGGTCGACCGGCATGGCGTGGAACGCCTCGGCGACCGGTCCGTAGTCGGCGGCGTGGTCGGCGGCGGTCTTGTCGAACAGGGCCGACAGGTCCTCGGTGGCCTCCGCCATCGCCTCCGCCTCCTCGAGGACGCCGCGCATGACGTTCGCCGCCTCGTGGTGCTCGGCGACGCTGCCCCGGTCGACCTTGAGGCCGGCCATCTGGTCGGCCAGGCGGTCGACCGACTTCGAGCAGCCCTCGACGTAGCGGTACGTCGAGCGGACCTGCTCGCTCAGGCCGCGGAGCCGGGCCCCGGCGATCGTGAGCTGGGCCAGGACGATGCTGTACCGCACGCCCTCGGCGATGACCTCGCCCGCGACGATGGCGGCGGAGCCGACCTTCTCCAGTGCGCCCATCAGGGCCTCCTACTCCATGTTGTATTCGCGCTCGGCGGGCCGGGTGTGGCCCTGGTCGCGGGTGACGTCGGCCGGGTTCTTGTGGATGGCGGCGGTGTTGCTGCCCGCCGTGGAGATGGCCTCCGAGGCGCGGGGCAGGGCGGCGGCGATGGCGTCGGCGCGGGCCTTGACCTCGCCGGTCTTCTCGATCAGGCGGATCACCATGCCCTCCAGGACGCCGGGCACCTTCAGCTCGACGACCTTGGCGTGCAGGGCTTCGAGCTTGGTGACCAGGCGCTCGCAGCCGTCGGCGGCGGCGAGCGCCTCGTCGACTCCGGCGGTGATCTCCTCGGCCATGTCGGCGTCGGCGTCGATGACGTCATAGACCGTCAGCTCCGCGTCGGCGTACTGGGTGTCGGCCCTCTTCACCGGTGCGCTCACGAACCGGGCTCCTCTCTGCGGGGGGACGACCGCAGCCGCGGCGGGCGGCTCCGGCTCGGCTGTGCTGGCGGCCGGTGCCGCCTCCTGGCCCGCTGCGGGCAGCGCCGCGACCGGCGTGCGGGGCGGCTCCTTCGGCGGGCGCAGAACCTCCAGGTCGACCTTGAACTCCGGGTCGGCGTACGCGGGCGGCGGGCGCATCCCGCCCATGCTCGGCATCCCGAACGGCGGGGGCGGCGGCGGTGCGCCGTCCCAGCCGGGCGGGTTGGTCTCGCCCGCCGGCGGCGCGGAGGACGCCGGGTCGTCCTTCCCGGCCGGGCCGGGCGTGGCCTCTTCGCCCTTCGGCGCGTTGACCGTGCCGCCCTTGTCCTTCCAGCCGCCCTTGGCCTCGTCCGGCTTGTGGGTGCCGGCCACCGGGGCGTCCGGGTCGAACAGGGGCTTGGGCTTGACCGGCTCCGTCTTCGCGGCCGGGTCCGGCTCGGTCTTCTCGGCCTCGGGCTTCTTCTCCTTCGGCTTCTTCGTGAGGTCGACCTTCTCGCCCTCCGGCTTGGCCTCGGCCTTCTCGGGCTTGGCCTCCTTGGGCTTCTTGGTGAGGTCGACCTTCTTGTCGGCGTCCGGCGTGGCCTCCGCCTTGCCGTCCTTGTCCTTGGCGGCCTTGTCCTTCGCCGCCTCGGTGTCCTTCGCCTTCTCCCGCTCCCGCTTGGCCTTGTCCTTCTCGGCCCGGCGGGCGTCCTTGCGGGTGTCGGCGGCGGCCTGGCCGCGCTGCTCGCGCGCCTGGTCGCGGTCCTTGGTCCGGTCGGCCAGCCCGGCGTTCTGCTTCGCCGCCTTCCGCTGGTTGCGGGCCTTGGCGTTCTCCTTGGCCACCGGCCCGTCCGGACTGCGCTTCCAGCCGCCGCTCTTGGCCTTGGTGTCGTGCCCGGACGCGCCCTTGCGACCCCCGGAACCGCCGGAGGCACCCGACCCGCTGCCCGGCGCCTTGTGCGCCCCGCTGGGACCCTTGGGGACGCTGCCCGCGCCCTTGGGGCCAACTCCGCCCGAGCGGCTGCCAGACGGGCTGTCGGGGCCCTTCTTGCCGCTGCCCGAGCGCAGGGCGGCGGGGGTCTTCGAGCCGCCCCCGCCGGAGCCGCCGGTGGACCCGCCGCCGCTCCGGCCGCCGCCGCCGGTCTTCTGGCCCCGGCCGAACTCCGGGGACGGCTGGACCTTGCGCACGGCGGCCTTGTCCGCGGCCGTGTCGGCGGCGGTGCGGGCCTTGTCGGCGACGGCCCGGCGGTGCTCGGCCCTGGCGCGGGCGCCCTGGGCGAGCTGCCACATGCCCTGGGCGCACGAGACACCGACGGCCGCGATGACGGCCATGCCCATCACCGCGATGTCCCGGGTGCCGGGGTTGGACGGGTCGGCCGGGGCCGGGGGCACGAACGCGCCCGGGTCGGCGTCCTCGTCGGGTTCCGTATCCGGCACGCCCGCCAGGGTCATGTGCAGGGGCGGGGTCATGTCGGAGACGTCCGGCAGCGTCGGCCAGGAGCCGACCGGGACCAGGGCCCCGGCGTCGCCGTCGCCGGGGCCGGCGCTCTCCGGCGGGGTGCCGCCCCCGGCGTCGAGGGACGGCGGGAGGGTGACGCGGGGGAACGGATACAGCGTCCCGGTGCCGTCGTCGGTGGTCACGAGCACTCCCTTCAGGGGGTTGACAGAGGGTCACCCGATGGGCGACCCTCGCGCGCCGCGCGTACGCGCGCCGCGCCTTGGGCCCCCGGAGACCCGGGGGGCGGGCGGTGATGATGAACTTCCGCGTCACGCCGCGTTACGGGACTGCCTGCGGGCCTCGCGCTCCTCCATCGCGGCGGCCCACGCGTCGAGCGCCTTGGCCAGCTCGTGCATCGCGGTCGCGTCCCCGTTGCGCTGGGCCCGCTTGGCGGCGGCCTTGGCCCGGTCGAACACGACCTTCACGAGGTCGGCGTCCGTCGTGGCGGCGGCCATCTTCGGCCGCCAGAACTCCGCGAGGTTGTGCAGGCGCCGGGCCGCCTCCGGGCTGATTCCGCTTACGGTCGTCGTCACGCCGACCTCTCCTTCGAGACCAGGGAGAGGAAGCCGTCGGCAGCGCCGGCGGGCGACGGCGGCGGCGCGCCGACCGGCTTGGGCGGGATCACGCCCGGCGCACCGGCGGTGACCTGCCCGGCCTGCTTGGCCTGCTTCTTCTCCAGGGCGGCCGACTGGCGGGCGGCCGGGATCTCGTGGCGGCCCTTGCGGTAGCGGGCCTCCAGGTCGAACGTCAGCTTCGACGCCTGCTCCAGGTGCTCCTGGATCTCCCGGAACGGGCCGACCACCCAGCGGTGGCGCCACCACGCCTCGAAGCTGCTGTAGCCCTCGGGGCGGTTGGCCTTCCACATCGCCTCCGCCTCCTCGCGGACGTCGGCGACGAACTGGGCCTGGCTCTTGAGCACGCCCCGGAGCTGGGTGGCGAACGCCTCCACCATCTCGGGCTTGCTCAGCATGTCCCCGGACCACTCCGGTCCGGACGAAGTCCTGCTCATGGGATGGGCTCTCCTCTACCGTTGTGGTCGTGACCAGGGCGGTTCCTTCGTCCTGGTCGTGTTGTGACTGCTTCCGGCAGTCGCGACGAAGGCCAGCCCGGTTCCTTCGGGCTGGCCTTCATCGGTGGTGCCGGCGGGCTGTTCACGCTGCGGTGCGCGAGGCGGCCTCCGGGTCGTAGCCGCGGGCCGGGTCGTACCCGGCCTCGATCAGCGCGACGGCGTCGGCCTTGGTGGTCGACGCGGTGCTGCCGGAGGTGACGCCGATCGCCGTGGCGACCTCGTCGAGCGTGACGTCCTCCGGGGACTTCGCCAGGATCATCCGGGCGACGATCCGCACCCGGCGCTGGCGCGGGGTGAAGTTCGCGGCGTCCTCGGCTTCGACCGCTCGGCGCAGGATCTGGGCTTCTGCCTCGCGGGCTTCGGCCGCTCGCTTCTTCGCTTCGGCCGCTCCGGCTTCGGCTTCGGCCGCTCGGTGAATCCCTTCGAGCGCCTTCGCCTTGTCCGTCTCCGTCTTCGCCAGCGCGGCCATCTTCTGCGCGTTGGCTTCGGCCGCTCGCGCCTCGGCTTCGGCCGCTCGGGCCTTCGCTTCGGCTGCTCGCTTCTTGGCTTCGGCCGCTTCCTCGGACTCGACCGCCTCGCTCAGCGCGCTCGCCGCCCGAGCCTGTGCGTCGGCCCGCGCCTCCGCCTCCGCGACCGCCCCGCGGGCCTGGGCCCCGGCGACGCCCTCGGTGGCGCTCAGGTCCGCCGTGAGGCTCGCCATCTCCTTGCGGTGCGCCAGGCGCTCCTTCTCCGCCTGGTGCTCCGCCCGCTCCCGCTCCAGCTCCAGTTCGCGGTCGCGCTTGTCCTGCTCCTGCTTGCGGCGCAGTTCCTGGCGGGCCATCCGGTCCGGCAGGGCCAGCGCCTCGTCGACGGTCAGGCCGAACGGTTCCAGCTTCTTCGGGAGCCGGGCCAGGGCCGCCGGGGAGCCCTCGGTCAGGTTCGCCGCCTTGAGCTCGGCCTTGTACTCGTTCCAGGCGTCGAAGATGGCCCGGTCACGCAGCCGCCCCATCGCCACCGAGTAGCCCTCGTCCCAGAGCTTCATCTGCTTGAAGATGCGCCAGGTCGGCCGGAAGGCCAGCAGCCAGCGGTGCCCGGGGATGACGTCGTGGTCGGCGGGGAGCGCCGCCTGGTGCACGAGAATCCGGCGGCCGGCCTCGACGCCGATGACGAACAGGACCGGCATCAGGCCGTGGCTGATCGCCTTGTCCAGGTTCTCCGTGATGGCGCCGTGAGCTGCGGCGTTGAAGTAGATGCTCGCCACGGTCATGGCGTGGGCCAGGACCCGCAGGAGCGGCCAGGAGGTCCGGATGCAGGCCATGAACAGGTCGAGCAGCAGGCAGGTGACGATCGCGACGTCCACACCGACCGCGAAGTACGGGGCGTCGGCGACGGAGAACCCGAAGACCGTGTGTCCGGCCTTGCTCAGGTTCCCGAAGGACAGGTAGAAGCCGATCGCGCCCATCACGGTGCCGCCGACGATGGCGGCCAGCCCGAGCACGATCTTGACCTTGCGGGAGACCTCCGCGTCGTCGGTCGACGCCGTGTCCGGGCGAGTGCCCGAAGCGTCGGCCGGAGTGGCCGAAGGAGAAGGGCGAGTGCCCGAAGTCGGTTCCCGAGTGCCCGAAGGCCGGGCAGGGCTGAGCGGTGCCGGAACCGTGGCCGGCGGCTCGATGGTCGTCGTCATCTCTCTCCATCCGAAGCGTGGGGGACTGCGGGCCCGGAGTAGCCGAAGCCGCTCCGGGCCGTGGTGGCCAATGATCAGGTGCAGCTCGGACACGTCTGCGAAGGCGGTCCGGAGAACCAGTTGCCGCACTGGTTGCACTGCCAGTCGCCCGAAGCGATCCGGGCCAGGAAACGGGCCGCCCGCCGGGCCGTCGTCATCGCGGCGCCCCCGTCCCGATCGCCGCCAGCTCGGCGCACAGCCGGTCCAGCGGTCCGTCCTGCGGGTCCATCGCCATCTCCCGGCGGACCCGCGCGGAGCGGTAGTGCGCGTACACCCGGCGCCGGGCGAACACCGACAGCAGCCCCGCGGCGTTGCGGATCTCGTTGCCGCGCAGCAGGTACTGCCAGACCATCAGCCACACGTCCTGGGCGAGGTCCTCGGCGTACGCGGCCCGGTCCTCCAGGCGCAGCGTGCGGGCGACGATGCCCAGCACCCTGACGTGCTGGTTCGCGTACATCTCGGCGAGGTCAGCGGCCAGGGCCTGGTCGTGGGTACCGTTCTTCACGGGTCGCACCTCCATGCGATCTGGGCCGCCAGGCCCGGCCGGTCCCGCGCTCCAACGCGGGGCCGGCCAAAGATGAAGAAGCCACCGGCGGCCGAAGAAGCGGCGTGATGCCGCAGTGCCCCGGACCGGACTCGAACCGGTCAATTGCTTCCAAACAGGGCGCCAGCACCTTTTCCACCGGGTCGCCGATGGGCGTAGGCAGGTGCTCTACCTCCCAGGCGTGCCACGGTGCCCGGACCCCTCGCCCCGCTCTGTCCCGGGACCCTTCGCCCCGACACGAGGCCAGGACGCAGCACGCCAACCCAACTAGTTGAGTGGCGTGCGGATTGATTAACCCACCTCTGCCAGCGGGTGTCAACACAACTAGCTGAGTGCGAGCAGTTTGGATTTCTGACCTGCGGAAACACCGCTACAACACACCCGGATGCGGCCCCGGCTTCCGATACTCAACTAGCTATGTCATGCTTGGCCGCCAACGACATCACCGACGAATCGAAGGGAGCGGAGGGCCGTGGCCAAGAAGGAGCCGGGCAAGACCGAGCGGATTGCCGCCGACCTGCGGGCGAAGATCGAGAACGGGAAGTACCCGCCTGGCGGCAAGCTGCCCAGCGTGTCCGACCTCCAGGCCGCTGAGGGGATCGCCTTCCAGACCGCCCGGGACGTCTTCCGGCTGCTGGAACGGGACGGGCTGATCGTCACGCGGCAGGGCAAGGGCTCGTTCGTGACCCCGTTCATCGGCAAGATCACTCGGGACGGGACCGGGCGCTACCAGCCCGCGGCCCGGTCCGAGGGCGGGGCTCGGGGCGCTTTCGAGGCTGAGCTGAACCGGCTCGGGCTGGTCTACAAGCCGACCCCTACCGAGATCGGCCGGGCCCGGCCGCCCCGCGAGGTCGCCGACGCCTTCGACCTGCACCACTCCGCGAAGGCGATCTACCGGCAGCGCGCCATGAAGGCCGGGCGGGACACCGCCGACGCCGAAGAGGGCTTCGTCGTCCAGCTCGCGACCTCTTGGTTCCCGGTCGAAATCGCTGGCGGGACGCCGATCGAGGAGCAGGACACCGGGCAGGGCGGGAGCAAGAACCGGCTCGCCGACCTCGGCTTCGCTCAGCGACGCATCCGCGAGTCCATCGAGGTCCGCTTCCCGACCTCGGAGGAGGCGGAGGCCTTGGGCATCCCGGACGACCGGCAGGTCTACGAACTGGTCCACCACGCCTCGACGGCTGAGGACCGGGTCGTAGAGGTCGCGGTGCACGTCATGCCCGCGAACATCTGGCGGTTCTCGTACACCTGGGAGCTGGACGCCGACTGACGTCCACTCCCCTATCCACCACCCACACAACGAAGGAGCGACATGCCCAGCAACACCATCGGCACCGACGGGACGATCACCCGGGACGCCAGGAGCCGGTACCGGCAGCGGGCGGAGGACGGCGCCCACGGGGCATTCGAGGCTGAGACCAAGCGCGCCGGCGGAAGCCCCCGCGCGGAGATCGACGTGGCTCGCGGCTCGGCTCCTGAGGAGATCAGCGCTCTTCTCGGAGGCGCCGGAGAGGTCGTCATCCGACGTCGCCGCATGTTCAACGGTGACCGCCTGGTCCAGCTCTGCGACACCTACATCCCGGCCTTCGTCGCGGAGGCCGCGCCCGCCGTCGCCCAGCTCGACACCGGAGTGGGCGGGATCATCTCGCGCATGGCCGACGCGGGCCTGGCTCAGGCGGAGGTCGTCGAGGACGTCACCCAGGAACCGGCCAGCAACGAGCAGGCCGACGCCCTCGGGGTGGAGCCTGGCTCCCTGCTGCTGACCATCACTCACGTCGGACGCACCGAGGACGGCCGGACCGTCGAGGTCTCCAAGCACACCCTCGGCCCCGGCTGGACGCTGCGGTACGGCGTCCCGCTGAACTGATCTGACCAAGCTCAACGGTGAGGAGGACTTCATGACGCGCGATACCTCGGCGAGCGAGCACCTCCACCAGGCACTGGAGCTGGTGGCGCTCGGCGTGCCCGTACTGCCTCTCCGTGAGAGCAAGGGCCCGTTCGGGAACTGCGCCGCGTGCGCGAAGAACGCGTGTGGCGGCAGGCCCAACATGAAGTCCGCCGGCGCCTGCGCCTGCCCCCGCCCGTGCCACGGCTGGGCCGCTGCCTCGACCTCCGTCGAAGTCGTGACGTCGACGGCCTGGGCGGCGGCCTGGCACCGGGCCGGGGTCGTCGGCTACCACCCGGGGGGCGCCGGGGTGACGGTGGTCGACCTCGACGACGCTGACGCAGTGGCCTGGGCACGGGAGACCTTGCCCGCGACCCGGACCGTGTCCACGACGCGAGGCCAGCACTGGATCTACCTCGGCACGATGCAGTCCGCGAACGGCGTTCGGCCCGGCGTCGACATCAAGTCGCTGATGTCGTATGCCCGCTGGCTCGGGCGCGGTGAGGGGCAGATGATCCGGCTACCCGAGACGGTAACCAGCCTCCCCCGGTACGTGGTGCCGGCGGGCGCCGTGGCCTCGTCTCCGATGCCTCGTGCCTCATGGACTCGGGCGGTCGCCACCGGGTGCCGTCACACCGAGCGGTACGTCCGGACGGGGCTCGACAAGGGCGTTGCGATGGTCGCCGGCCATCGTGAGCAAGGGGCTGCCAGTCAGGCTTTCGGCGTCGCCCGGTTCCTGGGCTCGTTGCACCAGGAGTGCCCCGGGCCGTGCGGCCTGGAGGCGCTCGGCGGCGAGATCGTGGCGGCAGCCGTGATGGTCGGCGTGCCCGAGTCGTACGCGGTCCGGGCCGTCGATAGAGGGTTCGCTGAAGCGGGCGTCTCGGTGCCCTCGACACAAATGGCCTGAGCTGCGTAGACACGCACAGCTAGGGTCGACCGAACATCAGAAAAGCGAGCGGCCCGGCAAGGTTCAGGTGGTTGCACACCTTTACCGCCGGGCCGACTGGAAGTCTTCGAGCTGAGCTTTGATCCGCCTGCTCGCCTTCCTACGCAGGTCCCACTGTAAGGCACAGGGGCCAGGCGGAGGAGGTGGATCACGACTCGGCTCCTGAGAACGGAGCACACGTGAGCCACCCGTCCGACGACGATCACCCGACCGACACCGTCACTGCCGTACCCCAGCCACGGGCTGAGGTTCGCGAGCGCGTCGTCATCGACGTCACCGACGAGCCGACCGGGGTCACCGAGGTGACCCGGGCGCTCCAGTCGGGCGCGATTGCCGACGTCTACTTGCGGGGCCGGCGGCCCGTGTGGATCGGCGAGGGGAACGACGGCCCCTTCATCGAGGAGATCTCGAAGGACGGCCTGACCCTCGCCCTGCACGAGCACGCCGAAGTGTTCAAGATGCGCAAGACCGGTCCCGCCCCTGTACTCCTGCCCACCCGGGTCGCCGCCGTGGTCCTGGCACGCAACAACTGGAAGCTCCCGGCCCTCAAGGGGATCACCTCAGTGCCCCTCCTCAGCCCCGATGGCCGCCTGCACCTTCGCGAGGGCTACAACCCGGCGACCGGCTGGTTCTACTCTCCTCGCATCCGGATCAAGGATGTCCCGGAGAACCCGACCCAGCAGCAGATCGCCGACGCCCAAGAACTGATCGTGGGCAAGATGCTGGGTGACTTCCCGTGGATGGCAGCCAGCGACCTGGCGCAGTTCGTCGGGGCCCTGTTCATCCCCCTGCTTCGCTCGATGATCCCGGACCCGACGCCTCTGTGGTGCATCAGTGCCACCAACCCGGGCTCCGGAAAGTCTCTGCTGTCGCGGATCATGGGCGACCTCTTCGGGCTCAAGACCGCCTCGTGGGGCTCCGACAACGGGGAGCAGCGGAAGGTCATTACGTCTGTCCTGATCGAGTCCGGCCACCCCGTCACCGTGTTCGACAACCTGCCCTCCGGCCACACCCTGCGCTTCCCGGTGATGTCGGAGCTGATCACATCGCAAGTCTGGGGAGACCGCGTCCTCGGCAAGTCCGAGATGGCGAACATCCCGAACAACATGCTCTGGGTCGCGAACGGCAACAACCTCACGGTTGGCGACGACCTCGCCAGGCGCACCATCTGGGTACGACTCGACCCCGACGTACGGCCGGACACCCGCGACCCCTCAGCCTTCGCGGCCGGCGACCTCAACGAGTGGCTCCAGCTCCACACCGCCGACGTCCTCCACTCCCTGCTCACCCTGCTGTGCGGGTGGGTGGCCGCCGGGATGCCCAAGAGCAAGCACCACATGGCCTCCTTCGGCGCCTGGCCCCGAACGCTCGGCGGCATCCTCAACTGGATGTGCCTGCCCGGCTGGCTCGACGACAGGGAAGAGCAGATGGAAGACGCGGACGAGGACGCCATGGAGTGGGCCGCCTTCCTCGCCGTCTGGCACCAGGAGCTGGGCACCAAGGAGTACACCTCGCAGAACCTGGTGGACTTCGCCTTCGCCTCTGCCACCGGAATGAGCGGTGCGTCCTCCCTGAGCAAGGTCATGCCGACCAACGGCGACAAGATCCCGAACTCGAAGCAGCTCGGGAAGTGGCTGAGGGCCCGCCAGGGCCGCTTCTTCAGCGGCTACCGCATCCTCGCCCGCCGCGACGCTCGCCAGAAGATCAACTACTGGCGGGTGGAGGGCCCACCGGCCGAGCAGTAGCAGCGGCCACACCCTCCAAGGGCCTGCACGGATCTTCCGTGCGGGCCTTTCTGCTGCCTGCGGGCTGTAGTTCGGCGCAACTACTACCCGCACTGCCCGCACTACCCGTACTACCCGCATAACCACTGGTCAGAGCGCTGCGGGTAGTCCTGCGACCTCTACCCGCAGCGGGTAGTCCAGCCCCGCACTGCCCGCACTCTCCGCCACCGGGCAGTGCGGGTAGTTGCGGGTAGTGTGATCTTGCCTGTGATCCACTACCCGCAACTCTCTGACCAGTGGTTATGCGGGTAGTACGGGTAGTGCGGGTAGTTCTTTTAACTATTTGGCTTCTGTGATTAGAGAGAAGTACCGGTCCCGGTGGTGAAGAAGCCACCCGCGCGGGTAGTGCACTGCCCGCGCTGGGAGGGCGCCCGCGGGGCGGTGGCTTCTTCATCCACAAGCAGAGCCGGGGGCGCACGACGGCCTGAGCTGCCGGTGTGCTGGCATGCTGGCTCGCCTGCACGCTGGCGGGCTGGCTGGCGGGCGGGTTGGCGCGTCTGCTCGCGAGCACGCCCGCAGCGCTGGCAAGCTGGCGTGCTGACGGGTTCAACGAGGTACGGGCAGGGGCGAGGCGATGGCCAGGCGCACGGTCGTGATCAACAACCGGGGCGGGGTCGGCAAGAGCGACGTCACGCTCCGACTCGGGGCGGCGCTGGCGAAGAGGGGCCGGCGGGTCGGCCTGCTCGACTTCGATCCGCAGGGCAACCTCTCGCGCCGGGCGGGCTGGACCTACGACGAGGCTCAGCCGCAGGTGACGGTCAGCGAAGCGGTCCAGGCCGATCGCGTCGGCACGATGCGCCAGGTGTGGACGTCGGTGAACTGGGACATCGAGTACGCCGACCGGATGCGGCTGGCCCCGGCCTGGCTTGAGCTGGAGAACCGGTACGCCGAAGCGGGAGTCGCCGGCGCGCACCAGCGGCTTGCCAAGGCCCTCCAAGGCGCCGACGACGACCTGGACCACGTCCTCATCGACTGCCCCCCGAGCCTGTTCCACCTGACCCAGATGGCGTTCTCCGCCGGGGACGGCGTCCTCCTGGTGACCCGCGCGGAGATCGACGCGATCCTCGGCGCCCGCCGGGTGCGCGAGTTCATCGCGGACAAGAAGGCCGCCCTGCACGCCGACGACCTGACGATCGACGGCGTCATCGTCAACGACTACGAGCAGGGCAAGCCGCGGCAGCGCCAGCAGCTCGAAAGCATCCGGCGGATCTTCGGTGACCTGGTCTGGGACCCGATCATCGGCCGCCGGGAGATCATGGCGAACGCCTCGAACGACCACGTCCCCCTGGAGCACGCGAAGGGCTCGCAGCTCCAGCAGGCGGTCGCCGGGTTCGAGCTGCTCGCCGACACGTACGAGAAGAGGACTGCCGCCTGATGGCCCGCCACAACTTCGAGACCCCCGACAACGTCACAGAGCCGCCGCTCACGCCGAACACCGGAGGCGTCAAGGTCGGCGAGGACCTGGCCCGCCGGCGGAAGGCGGCGACGGCCACCGACTGGAAGTCCTTCTCCAGCTACCTCCCCGAGGACGTCCAGAGGGTGTTCCGGTCGGAGTGCATGCTGGCCGGGATCGAGGTCCGCCAAGGCCTGGACGAAGCCGTGCGGGCCTGGCTGGCGGCCCGGCAGGCGGGCAAGCCCACCGGCTGACACGCTGGCGGGCTGGCATGCTGGCACGTCAGCACGCAGGCATACGGCCCCTGAGCAGCACAAGAGCCCCGCACCGGTCCGGTGCGGGGCTCTCGCGTACGGCGACTCAGGGCGTGAACCGGGCGGACGTCACGCGGTCGGAGTGGATGCGGTGGGCCTTGCGGCCGGCGGGCGACTGCATGAGCGCGGTCGCGGAGTGCTCGATCATCGCCGCGTGCACGCTGGCCGGGGCGGTCACCCGCACCGAGTAGCCCTGCCCGCGCCGGATCGTCTGCCCGGCGGCGAGCGCCTGGCGGACTGCGTCGTCGGCGACGGCGGCCAGGTTTTCGGCGACCAGGCCGGGGACGTCGACCACCGCGACCGGGTCGGCGGCCACCGCCTGGACGTCGCCGCCGACGTCGTCCTGGCCGTCGCCGTCGAGCAGCTCCGACAGGTCGTCGGGCACGTCGCGGGCCCCGGCGGCATCGAGGACCCGGCGCACGGTCTTCGGGGCGATGTCGTACTGCCGGGCGAGTGCCTTCACGGCCGCGCCCTCGCGGTACGCCTCCACCAGCTCGACCACCTCGCCCTCGTCGAGCGCCGCCGGACGCCCGAGCGTCTTCCCGGCGGCCCCGGCCGCGGCGACGCCCTCGCGGGTGTTCTCCGAGATCATGTCGCGCTGGAACTCCAGCACCGCCGCGAGGACGCTCACCATCATCTTGGTGCCCGGGTCGTCCGAAGCGAGGTCGATCCCGGACAGCAGCCCCGACTCCACCCGCAGGTGCAGCCCGCGCCGGATCAGCACCGGCCGCAGCGCGATGATGTCCGCCACCGACCGGAAGAGGCGGGCGGCGTCCGCGATGCGGATCGTGTCGCCGACGGCCGCCTCGTCGAGCAGCTGCTTGAACCCGGCGCGGTGCAGGGACAGGACGCGGCTGGAGGTCGCCGGGTCCTCGTAGGCCGGGGCGCCGGCGGCGAGCAGCGCCGCCAGGGCGTGCCGCTGCCGGGCGTCGGTCTGCTTGTCCGTCGAGTGCCGCAGGTACAGGCGGTCAGCCACGGTCGCCGTCCTTGTCGAGCGGGGTGACGGTGCCGCCGATGAGCCGCTCGGTGGCGTCCATGGCGTGGGCCTTGCAGGCGCGGAAGGACCCTCCGGCCGCGTCGGTGACCGTGTGGGTCAGCGGCTCGCCGCACGGCACCCCGAGCCGGTCGTAGTTCCAGGACCGGGGGCAGGCGAGCGTGCTGCACCGGGTCCGGCCGCCGCTGGAGGTCAGGGTGTTGCCGTGCTCGGGGCAGACGCCCCACGGCACCGCGCACACGGAGCCGTCGCGCACGGCGCGGACCCGGGCGAGTTCGCCGGCGGTCTCCTCCAGGGCCTCGCTCACGTCGGTGAGCCGCCCGGCGGCGTCGCTCAGGCGGAAGACGCTGTGCCGGGTCTCCTCGCTGCCCGCAAGCCGGTGCTCGACGTTGCGGATGCGCTCCTGGAGGACGTCGGCCTCGGCGATCAGTGCGCGGATGTCGGCCGGGGTCGGCTCGGGGCCCTCGGTGGTGTCGGCGAGGGAACCCGCCTCCCAGTGCTCCATGCGGTTCGCGTCGTGGACGTGGGTCCAGATCTGCTTGGAGCCGATGACGCGGTCGGCCCACCGCAGGGCGGCCTCGGTGTCGGCGGTGTGGTCGTGCGGGTGGAACAGCTCGTGGCACTCGACGATGTGCTCGCCGCTCAGCCGGTCGCCGGTCAGCTCCCAGCCGAAGACGTCGACGTCGATCGGGCCGGGCACGAGCTTGAAGCGCGGGAAGGGCATGAGGGTCCCCCTCGGTTCGGCCGGGCCGGGGCGGCGCGGCGTCCGTTCACCACTCTAGGGGGGCGAAAAGGGGGGGCGCAAGTACGGAATGGATTCCAATGGATCGCTGCCGGTTCTAGGTCCGATTTTCACCCTTCTGGGTGATTGGTGGGATCGGATCGGCTAGCGGGGGCTAAAACGACCGTTTCCGCCCCCCGGTCGGATTGGATCGCCGGAGCGGGTTGCCCGCGCTGCGGGCCGGTCGACGGGAGGAGCGGCGTCGGCGTGCCTGCCTGCTGGCGTGCCAGCACACCGGGGTGGCCAGCGATTCCATGGCGGCACCCCCTTGACCACCCCCTTGTCGGGCAGGTGGTCAAGGGGGTGTGGGCCGTGGTTTCGAAGGTCGGCCCGCCGAAGATCAGGAATCGGCCTCACGAGCCGCCGCGTGCCTGGCGTTCTCGGGGGTCTGCGGGTGAGCGGACGTCCAGAGCCCTCACAGGGGCCCACACGGGCACACAGGGATTCCGGCAGGTCAGCGGCCCGCCCGGTGGCACCCGTGTGACGGACGGGGCGTACGGACCGGGGACAGCCGTCTCCCACGGGAGACAGATGATCGCACCGGGTACCCGGGGTACCCGCCGCCGCCGGCCACCAGCTCCACCCGCCCGGAGGGCGCCCGCGGCTTCCGATCTCGCCCTTCCCCTTCACCTCTACTTTCGGCAGGACCGGCGTTCGCGTGATGGGCCCGTACGGCGACTGAGCTGCGAGGACGGCCCGGAGCTGAACAGGTTTCCTCCACCACCAGGTGGTGGACCAGGTGATGGCCGCCGCAGGCGCCGGCGCACGCTTGCCCGGGGCGGTGGCTTCTTCCTCCCACGACGTGGGCGAGCCCGAGACGCAAGCGGGTGAGCCTGCTATCTCGCGCGCGATGGGGCGGTCCCGGAAGTCCCACGAAGCCCGCGACGGTAGCCGTGCGGGTCCGTACGGTCCGCGCCCATGACGAACACCAACGACTCCGCGAAGTCCCCCGCCCGCCGCCGTCCGCGCCGCCGGGGCCGCCCCTCGCTCCTCACCCCGGCCGTGATGGACCTCCTCACCCGCGCGACCTCCGTGGGCCTGCCGATGACGCAGGCTGCCGACGCCGCCGGGGTCGGCCGCTCGACGTTCCTGCGCTGGATGAGCCGCGGCGAGGACGTCGTCGAGGAGAAGCAGGGCGGCCACCTCGACGTGAACTCCCCCGACCCGCACGCCGCGCTCTACGCCCGGGTCACCCGCGCACGCGCCGCGTCGGCGGTCCGCGCCACCGGCCACATCGAGGAGGCGGCCCGCGGCGCCGTCGTCTCCGAGACCCACCGGACGTGGACCGACCCTGTCACCGGAGAGCACCGCAGCGAACGCCGCATCCGCCGGCGGCCGGGCGACTGGCGGGCGTCGGCCTGGTTCCTCGACCGCCTCGACCCGAACCCCAAGACGCTCGACGAGCTGCTCGACGAAGAGGACGCACGGCTCGCCGCCCACAGCGAGACGCCGCTGCAACGAGCCCTCACCCCACAGCTCCAGGAGCTGGCCGCGCGGCTCCAGCGCACGCTCGCGGAGTACGAGAACGACACCCCGGCCGCGCCCCGCACGGAGTAGCTCGACGTCCTCCTGGTCGTCGCCGCCGACGGGTCGGTACGTGTACCGGTCGGCGGCGACGAGGAGGAACCGCGGCCGACGTCGGGGACGGGTCGGAGAACTGCTGCCGGACTCCAAGGGGGTCCCGTACAGAAGTAGTCGGCGGCCGGGAGCTCCACCGACACCCCCTTGACACGCTGGTCAGCGCGACGGGCACCGGTCCTCCGCGAACGGCTGGGGGCTACTTGTAGGGCAAGTTGAGAGGCAACTTGCAGGGCCACTTGCAGAGCAACTTGTAGAGCAAGTTGTAGGGCAACCCGCCAACCCGACTGCACCGCCCCACCGCTTCAGCCGCACGCCCAGAACGATCACAGCTCTTGCACTCCCGCCCGGCCCCGAACCACCGGCCCTCCCCAACCTCTCCGAACTCCCCCGCCCGACACCTCTTGCAACTCCGCTCCCCACCCCGACCGAACTCCCCCACCCCCTCCTGCAGAACTCCCTCCGAACTCCTCACCCACCCCCTCGTCCTCCAGTCCCCCGTCCCGACCTGTACCTCTGGAAACTCCCAGACCACCCCCTCCTAGGGACGACGCGAGGGGGTGGTCTGGGAGATGGAAGAGCGTCTGTGCAGGTCGGGACGGGGGACTGGAGGACCCTCTGTCACACCTGGTTTTACAGGCTGGTTTACACCCGGCCTCGAACTCCGGCCGCCCTCGGCCGGGAACCCGAAGAGTGTCTTCGCCGATAACTTGCTCGCCCCCCGGCCAGGCCTGCGGAGTTTCCGTCCTCCACCTTGCTCGGCCCACCGCCGGCCTTCCCGCGCCCCCCGCTTGAGCACCCCTCGGGTGCAATACACCTCTGGCACTTTTGGCCCCGCGAGTTTCGTACGGACGGAACTCCGCGCCGCGCTGAGCGGGCCGTAGGGTTCCCGGATGACCACCAGCACGCCGCCCGAGCCGACCGACGACGACCACCAGGAGCACGGCGACGTCGTCGCGCAGTACGAGACGGTGCGCGTACGCGACCGCTTGGTGCAGCGCACGTGCGGGTGGTGCAGCGTCGTCCTGCGGTACGGAGGCGTTGGCCGCCCGCCCAAGTTCTGCTGCGACGACCACCGCAAGCGCTGGCACGAGCGGGAGAACGCGAAGAAGGCGCTGGGCCTCGACACGGCCGCCCCCGAGCCCGTGCGCGAGGTCATCGAGCGCACCGAGACCCGCGTGCGCACGGTCGTCCGCAAGGGCCCCACGGTGCTCCAGCCGGTGCCGGTGCCGACCCGACCCGAGCCGGGCGGAGCGCCCACGACGGTCGACGGCTGGTACCGGCAACTGCGCTTGCTGCTCGCCGCCGCACGGTCTGGGGAGTACACCGAGGACCAGCGCACGGCGCTTGCCGACGTCTTCACGATCGCCGCCGAACACCTGCGGGCGGGCCCGGCCGGGGTCGCGCCGGTGCCCGAGCAGCAGCCCGGCGTCAGCCGTGCGGAGCGCCGCCGGCGGGAGCGTGCCGCCCGCAAGGGACGCGGCTGACCCGAGCGACCGGCGGAGTTTCGTCCGGACGGAACGGAGTTGCAAGAGATGTCAGGCCGTCCTCGGTCTGACTCGGAGGAACGGGGAAGCTCCCCTTCCACCCCAACTTGCTCCGGGCCGGTTACCGGTTACAGGTCCTGCGGGTGCCCGGTTCCGCCCGCTCATGGCGGACATGGCGGCGCTCCCGGCCTGTAACCGGTAACCGGTAACCGCCTCGACCTGGTCCCGTTTCGGGTCCCCTTTGGAGTCCCGTTTCGGGTCCCGTTCGGGGTCCCGTTTCGCGTCCCGTTTCGGGTTCCCTTCCAAACTCGGGCGGTTGGGAAGTGGGCGCAGGTCACACCCATCGGACAAGGGGTCTTGGGCCCGCCGACTACTTCCCTGGGGACCCCTTCGGCTCCCGAGCGATGCCCAGCCCGAGGGTCCGCCGGCCTTTGTGGTCGGCCACCGCCTGGTGCTCGACGTCGCCCAGGAGCTGCCCCCGCTCGACGCGCTCGACCGGCAGAAGCCGCGGTGCGGGCCCGGCCGGGACGGTGGTCGTGGTGGCGCTCGGGCCGGTGCCGAGAGGGCGACGTGCGGTGCTCATGAGAGGAGTCTCCCGCCTCCGGCACGCGCGCGCGTGTGCACCCTCGCGCCCGGTCGCGACGTCGCGTTTCCGGGGCCCCCGTATCGGAGCGGAGCGACGATACCTTGGTCCCCCTCCTGGGGCCTGGAGCGTCCGGAGAAGGCGATGCACAGGGCGTGCGGCGCAGCATTCGCACGGGCCGGTTCGGCGTGGTCGGCGGGAAGTGCAAGAGGTGTGATGTTTTTCGGCTTGTCGCCTGGGTCAGTTCGCAATGTCTGAGGTGTGACCGACTCGGCGGTCACGAGCGAAGCTCGGCGGCTGTCCACGGTCGTGCTCTCCGAGCGCGGCGGTGGACAGCCGTACGCGTGTGCACGTGGGTGCACGTGCACGTGTGCACGCGTTGGACGGGCCGTCGCCGTCGTGATGCATAGGTGTGGCGGATCTGTTCGACAGGTTCGGCGTGCTCCTGGTCGTCGTCGAGCTGCCGGATGCGGCACGTCTTATGGGGCGGCACGTTCGGCGTCGCCGTGCTCCTGGAGGCCGTCCTCGAGTACGTCACCGAGATGACGTACGGGCGTCACGGAACACGTACCGGTCGACCGCGGCCGGGCTCAGCCCACGGTTCGAGGGGCGGTGTCGTCCGGCGCGGACGGCGGTCCGTCACGACGATGCCGACGCGCGCCGGGCGATGCCGACCGGAGCGGGGGCCTGGGGGCCGGCGAAGGCCTCCAGCGGCCACCGGCGTCAGCCCACCCGACCGTGCCCGGTCGCCGCCGAAACTCGGACCGTGGACGAGGCGGCGGGGCGCTTACTGGGCCCAGTAAGCACTACCTTGCTACCGCCGTCTGGCGCCGGGAACCCGGCGGTGGAGGGGGCGGGCAAGCCGGTTACTGGTACCAGTAACCAATAACTCGCTGCCTCTCTCTGCTGCGAGCGAGCAGCTGCACGACGACGCCCGAGGAGAGAGACCGACTGGTCTTCTGAGGGATGGTCTTCTTACGCGGCCGGTCCTCCGCACGCGGACGAACCGTGCGCGGAAAACCGCACGACGGTGGACACCTCCGGCGTGCGGCTGACGAGAGGGCCGACCTGCGCGGCACGGCCACGACGGACCCCGCGACGAAGACACGACGCGCGGTCGGTTACCCGCGACGGCGTCGCGGCCGGAGGGCGCCCCATCGCGGACCCGTCCCGGGGCTCATCGCGGCCGTGCCGGGCCCGCCGCCGACGTGCCGGTGTGTTCCCTGGGGGTGGGCGACGCCGGGCCGAAGGCCCGTAACAGGCGTGGGCGAAGCCCTCGTCATTCGTCCCTCCCCCAGAACGCAGAAAGGCCCCCGGCCTGCCTCACGAGGAGACGGGCCGGGGGCCTCGGTGGTGGTGCGTGTCGGTGCTACGCGGCCTCGATCCGCCACTCCCACGGCTCGCCCGCTTCGGCGGCCCGGGTGGCGGCGTCGGCCAGGGCGTGGGCGACGGCCGACTCCTTCGCCCGGACGAACCGGTGGCGCGCGAGCTTGAGCAGCAGCGTGGAGACTTCGGCGGCCTGGTCTGGCGTCATCGTGCCGCCCTCGCCGGGGTTGGACAGCAGCAGTACGACCGGGCCGCGCTCGTCGTGGAGCAGGCAGCCCTCGGCGTACCCGGCCAGGCTCGTCAGCGACTTCAGCGTGTGCCGGTCCTCGCCGAAGAAGTCCGCGCCGTGGGACGTCACGACGTGCGCCTCGGCGTCGTTGATGGCGTGCTTGCGGGTCATCGCGTCGGCCCCCCGGTCACGGTCGCGGGCTGGGTGTACGCGGGCGCCGGCGGCGTCGCCGCGGTGCCGTCGGCGTTGGCGGTGCCGATCCAGTACGCGGCGAGCAGGGCGGCGCCGGTCAGTGCCCAGCGGCGGGCCCGCGCCCGCAGCGTCAGCCCGGCCGGAGCCGGTGCGGCGGGCGCGAGAGTGACGGTCCACTGCGTGGGCTCGTTCGGTAACGACATGTCGGTCTCCAGGGTCGGCGAGCGGGTCAGCGGACGTCGTTGCGGTTCTTGGCGAACAGGCCCTTCGTCGTGCTCGACACGTTCGTCGTCTCCTGGCGGACCGAGCCGTTGTAGTGGTGGTGGTGCTCGGTGTGCGCGTCGGCCTTCGCGCGGCCGGCGGACCGGATCAGCGAGCCGACGGCGAGGACCAGGGCGACGGGCCCGGCCGCGCCGACCGCGAGGGTGACCGGGTCGACCTGCCCGAGCGTGTAGAGCACGAGCGAGGTCGCGCCGCCGACGGACAGGGCCGCGACGCTGCCGGAGAGCATCAGCGCGCTGGCGTCGGTGGCGCGCTGCGACATCGGCGGCCGTCCCTCCTGCGGGACCGGCGGCGTCGGGCCGTACGCGGGCACCGGGCTGTCGTCGCGGTACGACGTCGGCCGGTACGCCGCGTCGATGAGCTGGCGGGCGCGGGCGTCGGCCTCGACCTCGGTGAGCGGGCGGTCGGCCTGGCGGTCGGTGTTGTGCTCCACTGGGTGCTCCTTCTTCGTCACAGGGGAAGGGGCCGGGGCCCGGAGGCGTCATCTCCTGGGCCCCGGCGTCGTGCTGGGGGTGGGTCAGCGGGCGATCTCGTACAGGCCGCGGCCGGCGCGGACGACGTCGCCCTGGTCGACGAGGACACCGAGCGCGTTGCGCACGGAGCCGATCGCCTTGACCTCGGGGCCGCCGTCGGCGTTGACGAGGACCATGACCTCCTCGGGGGTCATCGGGTCGTCGCTCTCGGCGAGCGCGGCGCGGATGCGGTCGGCCAGGAGTGCGGCGCCGCGCCCGCCCTTGGTGGCCTGCGCCTTGGCGGCGGCCTTCTTC
>JAYMFZ010000001.1:0-39272 GCA_040989845.1 Streptomyces sp. WGS_02 | reverse complement strand
CTCCGGAGGAACGACGCACGAACCCTACGGGTCGTCAAGACGATAAAGCCCTACGGGCTTTATTCAATTCCTCCGAAATTGAATGGCGAATTCCTCCGGAATTCTTGGTCCGCTCCGCGTCCCGCGTGCCCCTCCGCTCCTCTGCGGAGCCCGCCCGGCGCTGCGGGTGGGTCGGCATGTCTAGCCCCTGTTAGTGGCTTGGGTGGCGGCTGCGCGGGCGGCTGGCCACAGGGGAGGCCTGCCCGGGGCGACCGTGCGGCAACCGGCCGGGCCTGGCTCCTGCCTGACCCTGCATCAAGCGTCGGGCCCGTGTGCGGATTGGGAATCTCACCCACTCCCGATTGCGGCACTCCCGGAGCATGCATCACGACTTGATGGCGTGTAGAGATTGGGATTCTGCACCACCCTCGCCGGAGGCTGCACGACCACCCCCGAATACCCCACAGGGCGCGGACACGAGCACGATAGACCAGCGCCTACCTCCCGCCACAGCAGCGTCCCATTTCCCGGGACACGGCTGCGTCGACCACCGGCCGGCGCACCTCTTTATGCCGCGCAGCGCCCACCTGTTCCGACTCTGCAACCACCAACCAACCCCACCGCATATTCCACCCACACAAAGCGGTAGAGGGCAGCAGAAGAGGAAGTCTGGCTACTCACCACGGAGAAACCCGGGCCTGAGCTGGTGCGGAAGCAGAGCCCGTCAAGAAGGACCACAACCCTCCTTGCGCCGCTCTCCGCACCCTTCCGCGCAACCCGCACCGCAACCCCCGTTGCCCACCCCAGAACGGACCAGGAGGAGGGACATCACGGCGAACAGAGCTGACCGAGCCGGCGGGCCCCACCACCACAGGGCCGGCCACCATGCAAATGCTGCGCCACCACCCCGGCCCCCACCCGAACCACCCGCCGGTTGGCGTCACCAGGAGACGTCACACCGTGACGCCTCCCGAACGCGAACGCCGACGCCACGCCCGCGTCCGGCACCGCGGCGAGCAATAACGACTGTCCGAACGCTTCCTCGTCCCGAACGGAGTCTCCGAGGAGTACCAGGTGCTCCCGCACTCCGGACACCTGAACCGAGGCCAGGGTGGCGGCGGCCTTCGAGAACGGCTTTGAGGGCGGCCCCGCCCGCCTCGATCGCCTCCCGGCGGGCCTTCGTCGTGCGCCAGGCCCGCGTCCGGCAGCGCGGCGAGCAGTACCGACGGCTCTTCCTCGATCCGTCGGGAAGAGGCGCCGCGCACCACTGGCACCGGGGTGCCTTCCTGCTCACCACACCTACAGCCTGCCCCTCGGGCCCGGCCTCTGACCACCACCCCGGCCGGGGTGGTGCGGGAGGTCACACGAGCGCGCGCGTGTCGTGAGCGGCTCCGGCTCCCTGGTGCCCGGGGCGGACGTTCCGTCACCGGCACCAGACACCAGCCGCCCGCCCCGGACCCGGGCAGCCTCCCACGCCCGCAACGTCCGCAGGGAGGCCGGGCAACCTCTCTCGGCCTGGCGGGGACATGGTGAGTGGCGAGCGCGGGGTGGTGAGCGGGCGTGGTGAGTACAGCGCTTGCCTGACAACTTGCCCTACAAGTTGCCCTGCAACTTGCTCTACAACGTGCCTTGCACGTTGCCCTGCAACTTGCCTCAACCGGCTCGCCGCGGAGGGAAAACATGCACGTCAGAGCGCGTGGTCAAGGGGTGCAGCGCGCACCGACTACTTCTCTACAGGAGTCTCTGGAGAAGTCAGACCCGCCTCCGAGTCCGCTGCGGAGCCGACGAGACAAAACGCGATTCCCGGTGGTGAGTGACCGTGGTGAGTAGGCCGGCTCGGCCTGTCCGGAAGCCCGTCGGCGGTCCGCCAGCCACCTGTCCGAACCCTGTCCGCCGGGCAGTCGAGGACAGGGCCCGGACGGAGGCCCGGCAGACCACTGGCGGACTCCAGGACAGGACGGTTACCGGTTACCGGTTACAGGCCCGCAGGACGCCCTGCACGCTCCTGAGCGGCGCGAACCCGCGTCCCCACCCGGCCGGCCTGTAACCGGTAACCGGTAACCGCCATCGGCGCCCGCCCTCACAGCCGGACGCGGTGGTCTACGCGAACCCGCAGCCGGCCTCACACCTCACGGCCCAGAACCAGCGGGCGCAATCCGGCGGTGAGCGGCGAAACCGGGTGGCCAGCGAGCACACGGCCCCCGGGCAGCCGGGTCACACACAGCCGTCCGGTCACACCTCTGAGCAGCCACAACGATCACCGGCCCCACCGCCGAAACCGGTGTGACCCGGGTGATCCGGGCCGAGCGGAGCGGCCCGGGCAGGGCGGGGACGGAAGCAGCGCGTGCCGCGGCGGGCAGACCATGCAAATACGCGCGGTGATCTCTTTCGGCCAAGGTGGCGGTTTCTGGAAAAGACGCCGCCTCATGCCCTCAGGAGCGGGATCCTGGTTCTATGGAGGATTTCGAGTACAACTGCTGGCGGTGCTGGGAAGTCAATTTCATTCAGGGTCGACCGAAAGGTTTCTGGTCCACGACGCATTATGAGCTTCCCGGGGAATGGAACTGTTGGGCGTGCGGCGCGGTGAACACCACTCCCGATGACTGAGACGGGATTAGTGGAGCGGGCGAGCACCGGGTGGGGCCAGATCAATCCGTCGTCGCGTCAACATACCGCCGCGCCCCGGAACTCCATTCCAGGGCGCGGCGGTGGGCGATTAGGAGGCGGTGCATCCCCATCCGGGGTCCGGTCCTGGCGGTTGGTGAGCGTCGTCATGGTGTTCATGGGCGGGAGCGTATGCCCGCCCGGGCGTCGGGGGGCGGGTGTCGGCGTACAGGTGAACGTGCCTAGTCGAGTACGGATGTATATACCCAGCCGTCTTCTTGACCTGAAGCGTGATTGAGGTTCTAGCGTGTCGCCTACTTGCTCATCTGATGACGGGAAACACGCCCATGATCCTCGTGACCGGAGCCACCGGAAACATAGGCAGTGCCCTGCTGGAGGAGCTGCACGCGCGCGGTGTCAGGCCGCTGAGAGGGCTCACGCGTGATGCCGCACGGGCCGTCTTCCCCGATGGGGTCGAGGCTATAGAGGGCGACTTCGCAGAGCCTGCGTCGTTGAAGCCCGTGCTGGAGGGGGTGCGCTCGCTTTTTCTTTTGTCGCGTCTGGGCTCAGACGCCGACATTCTCGAAGCCGCCCGGCAGGCGGGTGTGGAGCGCGTCGTGCTGGTGTCGTCCATCACCGTCCAGACCCACCCGCACCTCGGCCCTGCTGGCGAGAACCTGGCAGTGGAGCAACTGCTCAAGGCAAGCGGCATGGCCTGGACGATCCTGCGGCCGACGCAGTTCGCATCGAACGCCTTGATGTGGGCGGCTTCCATCCGTGGCCACGAGACCGTCCGCGCGCCGTACGCCGAGACCGCGCTGCCAACCATCCATCCTGCGGACATTGCAGCGGTGGCACGCGTGGCACTGACCGAGCCCGGCCACCACGGACGCACGTATGCCTTGACCGGTCCAGAGCCGGTGACCGCCCGACAACAGGTCGAGGCCATCGCGGCAGCACTGGGTCGGAAGGTTCCCTTCGCCGAAATCAACCGCCAGCAGGCCCGCGCACAGATGGCCACGGTCTTCGGCACCGAGGCCGCGGACGCGGTGCTCGACGTCACGGGCGGAGACGTGAACGACGAGCTGCTGAAGGTGCGCGACACGGTTTCACAGATCACTGGAACGCCGGCCCGCCCGTTCCGGCAGTGGGCTTCGGAGAACGCCAACGCCTTCCGTTGAAGCCTGGGCCTGAGCACGTTCATCCGTACTCGACTGGGCACGTTCACATGTACGCCGACAGCGGGGTGCGGGCGTCACCGTGATCACCGGCGCGCCCGCTCCGGCTGGCTACCGGCGGGCTAGGGCCGCCGGGTCGAAGGCGATCGGGAACGGGTCCTCGATGCGGGCGGGTGCTCCGGCGAGGTGTTCGGTTTCGGTGTACGTCCCGGCTTGGAGGTCGCCGGCGAGGAGCCGCGGGGCCGGGTCGAGTTCGATGCGCCAGTAGTGCCGGATGCCTGCGGCCGCGTACAGCGGGGGTTTCAGCTTCCGGTCGGTGACCCGGGTGGAAGGTGAGGCGATCTCCACGACCAGGAGCACGTCGTGGGCGGGGACCGCGGTCGCCTCCGCCGAGGCCATGGCGTCGATCACGACGAGGTCGGGGATGAGCAGCCCGTCCGGTACGACGATGTTGATCGCCTCGAACACCTCGACGTCGGCGGCCGCCGTGGCGGCGGCCTGCTCCAGGAGGTTGTGGAGGCGGTGCGAGGCGCGCTGGTGGGCCAGGCCGGGGGCGGGGCTCATCATGAGCTGTCCGCCGACCAGCTCGACTCGCTGAGCGGGGTCTTCTGGCAGGGCCAGGACGTCGTTAAGCGTCCAGGGGCCGGCGTGGCTGTGGGCGACACTCATGGTCCTTTCACCTCCCGCAGCACCAGTATGGGCCCACTAGGCGGGGCCGCGTGCTGATGTACGGCGATCGTCACGGATGGATGGTGAGCTGGGCCGCGCCCGGAAACGGGGCGCGGCGGCGGGCGGGCAGGCAGCGGATGGCGCGGTCGACGCCGACGAGGAGGTCACCGACGGGGATGCCGTAGTGGGCTGAGAGCTTGTCGACGTCGGCGAGGGTCCAGGTGGCGGTGCCGGCCTGTCTGCGGCTGATCTGGGTCTGACTCAGGTCGAGGCCCTGAGCGAGGTCGGCCTGGCGCTCGCCGGTGAGGTGCATGAGGGCGGCGACGGTGAGCCGTAATGTCTGCTCTGTGCTGGGCATATGCGTACTCCGCATCAGGTATGCGCAGGCCGGTCGGACCTTGATCGCCCGTACGGGCCTGTCGCTGCCGATCTTCCCCCCGGCAGCCCCGAGGGGCCCGGTGAGGGAGATCGGCAGCGACAGGAGCGCACAGGGCGCTTCACGGGCGCTCCGGGCGCGCAGCGGGGGTGTGGGTTTAGACGGCGTGGCCGTATTCGCTCTGGCTGGCCATGTCGACGAACCGTGAGTAGTGGCCCTGGAAGGCGACGGTGATCTTGGATGTGGGGCCGTTGCGGTGCTTGGCCACATCGAGGTCGGCTTCCCCGGCGCGGGCGGAGAACTTCTCGTAGGCGTCCTCGCGGTGGAGCAGGATGACCATGTCGGCGTCCTGCTCGATGGATCCGGACTCGCGCAGGTCGGACACCAGGGGCTTCTTGTCGGTGCGCTGTTCGGGGCCGCGGTTGAGCTGAGACAGGGCGATGACGGGCACTTCCAGCTCCTTGGCGAGGAGCTTGATGTTGCGGGAGATGTCGCTGACTTCCTGCTGGCGGGTCTCGGGGCGGCGGCCTCCGGCCTGGAGGAGCTGGATGTAGTCGATGACGACGAGGTCCAGGCCGCCGTTCTGCTTGAGGCGACGGCAGTGGGCCTTGATCTGGGTGAGGGTGGTGACCGCATCGTCGACCAGGTCGATCGGGGCGTCGCGCACCGGGCCCAGGACGCGAGCGATGCGCTGCCAGTCCTCACCGGTGACGGTGCCCATGCGCATGTGGTGCAGCGCGACGCGGGCCTCGGCGGACAGCATCCGCATCCCGATCTCCTTGATGCCCATCTCCAGGCTGAAGAAGGCGCTGCGCAGGCCGTGCTTGATGCTGACGGAGCGGACGATGTCCAGGGCGAGGGTGGACTTGCCCATGGCCGGGCGGGCGGCGATGACGATCATCTGGCCGGGCAGGAATCCGCCGGTGAGGGCGTCGAGGTCCGTGAAGCCGGAGGGGATGCCGGTCTGCTTGCCGTCGCGTTCGATGGTCTCGATCTCGTCGACGACGAGTTCCATGACGGCGTTCATGTCGAGTCGGGCGGTGGGGCCGGTGGTCTGGGTGACCTGACCGATCGCGGCAGCGGAGGCGTCGAGGATGTCGTCGGCCTCGCCCTGGCCGGCCAAGGCCATCTGCGTGATGTGCTGTCCAGTGCTGGCCAGGCGGCGCAGCTTCGCGCGGTCCAGGACGATCTCAGCGTCCGCGACGGCGAGGGCAGTGTTGGGGCAGGCGTCGACGAGCTGGGAGAGGTAGGCGTGTCCGCCGACCCGGTCGATGGTGCCCTCAATGGTCATCCGGTGCCCGAGGGTGATCGGGGTGACGTCCTGCCCGGCCGCGTACATCGCGGTGATCGTGACCCAGATCGTCTCGTGGGCGACGACGTAGAACGCGGTGGCGCCCAGCGGCTCCAGGGCCTGGGCGATGTCCCCGATGGCGTCCTTGGACAGGATCGCCGCGCCCAGGACGGACTGTTCGGCGGCCTTGTCGTGCGGGACGCGCTGTTCCAACGGCGGGACCAACTCGACGTCGGGGGCGTCGTCGTCGTTGCGGGCAGGGCGGCGGCTGCTGGGTACGGTGGTCATGTTCACTCCTGGCGGTGGTGTCGTAGCTGGTCGTCGGGGTGTTCGCGGGCCGCCCCGTGCCGGAGGCGGCCCGCACCCGTTTCCGGGCGGGGTGAGCTCAGGGGCGGGCGGAGTGAGCGTTGGCGAGGCTGCGGGCCTGCTCGCGGCGGGCGCGCTCCGAGTCCTCGGGCCTGCGGTGGTGGCCGCCGTCGCCCGGGCGGGCGGCGGCTTCGGCCTCCTGAGCCGCCCCGGCAACGAGGTCCTCGACGAACGCGGTGATGTCGCCGGACACCTGCCCGGGAACAGCGGGGCCCGCGCTGTCGGGGCCCGCAGGCTGCTCTCCGGACAGCTGCTGGGCGGCGGCGCGTTCGGCCTCCTCGCGTCGGGCGGCCTCGCGCTGCCGGTCGCGCTCTTCCTTGAGGCACCCGGCACACGGAGTGTCCGGGATGGCGGGCAGCCAGTAGTGACGCTCGCATGCCGGGGCCGGGGCCTGCTTGCCCTTGCGGGCGGCGGACCGGTCCGGGAGCTGGGCGATGCGCTTGTGCTCCAGGAGCCAGGCGTAGTTCTGCCCGCCGCCCGGGTTGGACATCAGCTGCTGACGCAGGGCCTCGCCCAGCTCCCAGCCGCGCTCGACCGTGACGGCTGCGAGGACCGGGGCCAGGCGCAGAGCGGTCTGCGGGTCCGGGGTCCACGGGGCGCTCAGCGACAGCAGCAGTTCCCGGGCCTCCTCGACCCGCTCTGCGGACACCCCCGCAGGCAGCCCGGAGCCGGCCGCCGGAGCCGCGGGCGGCTGATCACCCTCGGGAACCTGCGATGCTCCGGGCATCCCGGGAGCGTCGGGCAGCTGCGGCTGCCCGGCCCCGGCACGGGCCGCACGGGAGCGTTCGGCCTCCAGCGACACCCGGGCCCGGTGGTAGCGCGGCAGGTCCTCGATCCGCTCGGACAGCGCCGACAGGGCGCTGCGACGGCCCGACACCCGGCGCGTCAGCCACTGCGTGAGATCCCTGCCCAGCTCCCAGCCCTGCTCCGCAGCGGCCTCCGCGAGGAGCGGGCCCAGCTCCCGTGCGGACCTCCGCCCGCACGCCCACTTCCCCGGCAACTCCGACAGGAACTCCACCGCCGCCGCGACCGCTGCGGCGGCTGTTGCCGGAGCACCGGCCGGGACGCCCGTGACGGAGGAGGACTTACGGGAGGAGGAATCCTCCTCCTCCCTATAGGGGGGAGTGGGGGGCAGCAAGTGATCCGTTGGATTCCAACGTGTCGGCCTGACCTGCATAGACGTTGGATTCCAACGCGTTGGAATCCAACGCGTCCGGTTCCGATCCGTTGGAATCCAACGTGTCGGCCTGACCTGCATAGACGTTGGATTCCAACGCGTTGGATCGGCCGTGCGGAACCCGATCCGTTGGATTCCAACGTGTCGGCCTGACCTGCGCAGATGTGGACGAGCGCGAGGAGGCGTGGTTGGGGTTGTTTGCCGGGTTCCGGAAGACGGTGAAGCCCCACTGAGGGCGCCCTGCCTCCGTGTCGTAGCCGTCCCGCTCCCTCAGGACGTGCCCGGCCTTGCTCAGCCGCTTGATGACGCCGCGCAGGCGTGTGTCGCCCATCTTCCAGCCCGATGCCTGGAACTCCTTGGAAAGCGCCAGGACCGAGGAGGGAAGCTCAGGGTCCCGGAGCAGCAGGCGCAGCAGCACGCCGTAGTCCTCGGGCTGGAGGTCGGGAGCGTAGGCGAGCGGTGCGGGGATGACCACTTCCTCCGGCGGCTCCCACGCCCGACGGATCTGGGCGCCGCGAAACTCGTCTCGGGACATCCCACTCACCGGGTCACCTCCAGGAAGGCGACCCCGGCGACCCAGGAGGCCGAGGAAGCTGCCGCCGGGCGGCGGCGGGGGTGGTGCTGGCGGTGCATGGGTGGATCTCCCCTGTTCGGGGAGCCGTATCCGGATGATGTGACCTGTTGGTGGTGGCGTCCCGCGTGGCGGGACCCGTATTGTGGGTAGAGGTGACCACGCGGACCCCTCACGGGGCCACGGGCATCACCCCCGGCGAGGTCACCTCACCGGACACGACTCAGAGCTTTGCGAGCGAGCGAGTCGATTGCTTAGGAGCGGGTCCGTTGGCCGACGGGCCCGCTTCGGCGTTTCTAGGGCGGCATCATGGCGTCCATCCTGTCACTGGCGGTGGTCACGTCACTACGGGCGAGCGGAGTCGAGCCACAGTGCTATCTGCCGCGTGCTGGTGACGCTCAGCGGTCGGGCGACGCTGGCAACCTCGGTAGCGGCTGCGGTGACGCCCGCGCGGCCGAGGGCCGCAGAAAGCGTCTGCATTCGCTGGTCGAATTCCCGCTGCTCGCGTGCAGACAATGTCGGGGCGATCTCTTCGGGGGCAACCGAATCGGTCACGCCACCGAAAGTCTTGGCCCCTTCGTATCGCCACTTTGCGGGCGAGCTGGTCGTGGGTCCCCACAGGTCGACGGTGAACTCGCTGCCCCGGGCAGCGATCGTCTGCGCCATCGCGCCGAGAGCCAGGCCGACAGCGTCTCGGGCGGGGGAATCCGCCACCACGGTCCTGTTACCGTCCGTGCTCATCGCGACGAATCGCGGAGCGCCGGGCGGGGGCGTCCGGGTGCTGGTCGTCATGTGCGCACTCCTTCTGCTGGATGCTGATAGGGCCGAGGGTGGAACAGAACTGACGGACCGTCAACTACGGTCGAGAAGGGCGGCGAGGGCATCGGCGCGGGCCTCGATGATGGACATGCGGGCCGCCCACTCGGCACCCGACCCGTGGTCCGGATGGGCGGTGCTCTGACCCGCGTGCTTCCTGTAGTGGAGCCCCGGCTCCGGGGTGAAATAGCCCTCGCTGAGCACGGAGAGAGCCGTCAACAGCCCGGTGTCCTCGGAGGCCGGGAGCGCCATCCAACCGCCCAGCAACGTCACCAGGGTCCGGCGCATACACAGGGTGGCCGGGTGCACCTGGGCGCGGTGGTGCTCACGCCAGTGGGCGAGCACCGCGCCCCGCGCCATCAGACCCGCCGGGGGGTCACCCTCGAAACCGAGCAGTGACCCGTCCGGCATCAGGTCGAGGACGCGGCTCGTCGTCCATCCGATCTGCGGGTGGGCCGTCAGCGCGCCGATGTCCCGCGCCAGTGCGCCGGCCGTCAGTTCGTCGTCGGCGTCCAGGACCTTGACCACCTCGCCCACGGACCGGGCGAATGCCATGGTGCGGGCCACGGCCGGACCGCCCTTGCGAGACGACCCGATGCGGATGCGCGGGTCATCCGGCCTGGGCAGCGCATCCCGCGCGCCGACGTCGGAGCCGTCCTCCTGGAGACACCACTCCCACGTCCAGCCGTCCGGCAGGGCGTGAGAGTCGAGAGACTCGTACGCGGCACCGAGGTAGGGCAGCGCGCCGGGGTGTACGGCGGTCAGGACGGAGATCACTCTCACGAGGTCCACCTTTCGAGCTGGACGGTGTAGCGCAGGGTGGTGCGATCACCGGGGAGGATCACCTGGCTGTACTCCACGACCACGTCGTCCGTGGAGTACGAGAGCTTGTGGAGCTCCACCACCGGCCACCCCGGGGTGAGCTGAAGCGCCGCCTGCTCCTCCAATGTGGGAGGGCGTGAGTGCGATTCGTCCACGATGCGGTCGATCTCCACCCCGACTGTCGTGAGCTGGTGCATCGTTCCGCCCGGCCACGGTTCCCGGCCCTCGTCCAAGAGGTCAGGGTTCTTGGCGGCGAGGTCGTACGGGATATACGACGTGATTAGCGACAGCGGGACCCGCTCGTCCCGAACCGTCGTCCGGTACAGCCGACGCAGGAGTTCGGTACCGGGAGTGATCTCCATGCGCTCCGCTACGTCAGGCGTAGCGGTCACCTTTGAGAACTGGGCGGGGAAGTCGAGTTCGTCCCGACGTCGTCCCGTGTCGTACTCACCGGTCCCAGTCTCCTGACGCTCCGCCAGCGGTAGCTGCGCTCGGTCCTTTTCCCACTGATAGCGCTGCTGGGGCTCCCGCAGAATCGCGGCGCGCGGCTCCGGAACGTAGACGCCCGCACCCTGCCGGCTGACTACCTGCCCGCTCTCCTTCAGCAGCGCGACAGATCGGTAGATCGTCTTTGGATCTACCGAGTAGGTGTCGGCGAGCTGCTTCGTGGACGGCAGTCGGGTGCCAGGCGTGAACTCGCCCGCAGCGATACGTCGCCGCAGGTCGTCGGCGATTCGCCGGATCGGTGGGAGCGCCTGGGGCTCCTCGGAGGGGTGAGACATGGCGCAGACCCTACCAACTTCGTGTCCGAAGTGACAGCAGGGGTGCACCTTCTTTGTCTGGCGCGCCGTCAGTGGCCCGGCGGCTCCGTGCACTTCGTGTCCGAGGTGGTTGACTTCACTTCGTGTCCGAGGTTAATGTCATGCTCCCAACTTCGGACACGAAGTTGGGTTGCTGGATCTCGATGCGCCCGGAGAGCTTCCGTGAGAAGGACTCGAAGGCAGCGTCTGCCTACTTGAGAACTTCACAGCGAGATGTTCCGGATAGCTACGACAAGCCGGGCACCTCCGAGATTCACGGAGAGTGCCGCCGGGTGAGTCCTCTGGCGACCCGGCCCTGTCCGTGGGGTCTCACGTGACCGCCGGCCCGCAGGCGTGATGCGGGACAGGCAACGGCGACAAGCCGCCCTGCCCGTGCGAACACGCACGCACTTTGTCGATCATGCCGCCCTTTCAGGGCGGTCAGGGATCTGTGCACGGGTGAGACAAGGGCGAAGATCGCGGGCCCCGTAGGAAGCATCACCGCCGGTTCGATTCCGGCACGGGGCGCGGAGGGCAACAGGCCCTCACACAGCGACGCACCCCCGGCGTTCTCAGGCCCCGGGGGTGCGTCTCGCACAGACCTTCTACGGGAAGGACCCCATGCGTACCAACAGGATGACACCTGCTCAGGCCCGGCGTACGCGCCGGGCCGTGCTCCAGGCGGTCGTCGATGCCGGATCCCGCTGCGCCGGCCTCGACGCCGACGCCTGGTTCCGCGCCGACGACGAGACCGCCGCCGACTGGCAGCCCCGCCGCGACAGCGCGATCCGCCTCTGCACCGGCTGCCCGGTCCGGGCCGCGTGCGAGGAACTCGCGCTGCGCAACGGCGACGGCGAACCGGACGCTGACGAGCTGGTCCGCGCCGGGCTCACCGGCCCGGAACTCGCCGCCGTCCGCGACCACCAGGCCGACCGTCTGGCCGTCGCCGTCGACCTCGACCGCGACACCGAGGGCCGCCGCCTCGACGACCTCACCATTCGGCTGCGTTTCGCGGCGACGAAGAACCCCGACAAGTCCGCGGGCGCCGTCCGCACGGTGGCCGCCTCCCAGGCCGCACAGAACGCCGAGGTCCGGAACCTGGCCGGGCAGGTCCGGGAGATCCGGACCGCCCGCCGGGCGCGCGCCGGCTGGGAGGTGGCGGCATGACGACCACCACTCTCCCCCGCCCGTCCGCGAACGTGACGGGCACCTGCCCGGTCTGCCGCCTCATTTTCGAGGCCTGCCGCTGCACCGGATTCGACCGGCACCACCACCTCGTACAGCAGCTGGTCGACGACAGCGACCGCCGCGCGGCGGCCGTCGGCCGCCAGGCCGCCCGCACGCTCCAGGAGATGGCCCCCGGCCTGGAGCGCCAGCCGGTCCTGCGCCTGGTCGACCGACCGATCACCTTCACCCCGACCATCCCGGCCGCGCCGGTGGCGAACGGCCCGTGTCAGAGCTGCGGTGGTGCGGGCGGCCGGATGGTCGACACCAGCAGCGACGGTGTGATGCGGCAGAACTGGCAGTCCTGCACCACGTGCAACGGGTCGGGGGTGGCCCGGTGAGCAGCTGCGGACACCCGCCCCGCCTCGTCGTCATCAACAGCACGGGCGCGGACGGCAAACCGGTCCAGGGAGTACGGCACGAGCCGTGCCAGTGCGGCGGCAGCAAGTAGAAGCCGAGTGCCCCTGATACGCGCGGCCCGGACCGCCCAGCATCTCGCGGTCCGGGCTATCACCCTGCACGGCCTGGCCCACCCGGTCACCCACGTGCTCCTGGCGGCCGCCGCGACGGCGGCCGCCCAGGCGTGGGACGCCGGGCACCGGGTCCAGGCCCTCCACCCGCACGCCCGCACAGAACGGACCACCGGTGGCTGACAGCCCCCACTCCCTCTACATCGCCGCGATCCGCGCCAGTGCCGAGCACCTGCGCCGGTGCAGCCTCTGCACCCGCACCGCGATCTGCCCCACCGGACAGCGACTGCTGGCCGAGTACCTGGCCCGCCGGGCCGCCTACCGGGCCCAGCGCGGCGAACCCGCCCCCGGCGAGCCCACCGCGTACGCGGACGCGGTCCGCGCCTACCGGCTCCACCTCCTCACCTGCACCACCTGCACCCCCACCACGCACTGCGACCCCGGCGCCGCTCTCCACGCGGCGATGGAGGCGCACCGTGGCCGCTGACCTCTACACCCGCTACATGGCCGCATCCGACCAGTGGCGTGCTCACCGCAAGGGCTGCCCGCCCTGCACCGACGGCCGCCGCCGCTGTGCGGACGGGACCCGGCTCTGGAACCGGTTCTGCGACCTGCAGGACGCCTACCTCACCCACCTGCGCAACCGCTGACTAGGAGCACCCCCGTGCCCGACATCTGGAAGGGCCGGCCGCTGCCCGACCGCGGCCTCGCCCACACCGACCTCCACTACCGGCTCTACGACGGGCGGACCGGACAGGTCCTCAGCATCAACAGCACCAACAGCCTGGCCGCCGTCGCGGCCGACGTGCTGCGCACCCAGCGCGACAACCCCGACGCCGTCGTCGTCGCCGTCGAGTACGACGGCCCCGCCTGGATCTGAGGAGTACGCAATGACGCGCACGCTCACGACCGATACCTTCCGCGACCAGCACGGAGACCCCGCCACCTGGTCCGCGGCTGACCTGGACGCCTACGTGGTGATCGGGGAGATCGCCCCGCCTCCCCCTCCGCTCTTCACCTACCGGGAGATGCAGGCCGAGGCCGCGGCGTGGGAGAAGTCGGCCGCCGGTCAGCAGCGGGTGGCCGACGAGCTGGCCCGCCAGGGCCACGAGATCGCCGCCGGTATCCACCGGCGCGGCGCCCAGGACGCGCGGCAGCACGCTGCCGCCGCCCGGATGGGCTGGCCGTACTACGAGGCGTTCCTCAACGGCTGGTGACGGTCTGCCGGTTGCCTGATCCGCGAACCACCCCTCACTCCTGCACCGCTGGGGCGAGGGCCGGTTCGCGGTGACGGGGAGCCGGACAGCCCGGCCCGCCACAGCAAGGAGAAGCCCGCATGCCCACGACGACGACTGCCCCCGCCGCCCCGTTCACCGACGCCACGCTGCACAAGGCCCAGGAACTCGCGGCCCAGTCCTACGGGTCGGTGTGGACCGGCCCGTCCGGTGAGGAGTCCTCCGGCGAGGCCGTGGCCCGCCACCTGGAAGCCACCATCGCCCTGCTCGACAAGGACGGCTGGAGCCGCCAGACCGCCCACTACCGCAACCAGGACAAGGAGCGGACCGCCGACGTCAACCCCGCCGACGACGAGTCCCTGACGGTCAAGCAGATGCTCCGCGCGGTTCTGCGGTTCCTGTACGACGACATCGACATCGACATCGACCCGCGCCGCACCCTGGACGCCGCGCTGCGCCGCGTCGGCCAGGACGGCGGCCACGGCGACCCCGACACCGCCACCGTCGCGGGCTACGTCCTGGACCGGCTGATCCAGGCCCACACCGGATCGCCCTCCGCCCGCGCCACGGCGTGGTCGGAGCGCGAGCACCGCACCCACGCCGACATCACCGCCCTGCTGAACGCCGGTGCCCGGTTCGCCCGCACCTACGGCCCCGCCCTGGCCCCCGGCCGGGCCGCCTGACCCCTGCCCCGCCGCCGTACGCGCGTCGGCCCCGCCAGACCACGGCGGGGCCGACGCGCGTGGCCCCGCCGTTCACAAGGAGAACTCTCGTGGCGACCGCCGCCCGTTCGAAGGCCCCGGCCCGGCGCAAGCCGTCCCGGGCCCGTAGCACCGCCCCCGCCAACAAGACCACCGCCACCGCCACCGCCTCCACCTGCGCCCCGGCCCTGCCGGAGGCCGACCCGGTCGTCGCGGACGCCCGGGACCGGGCCGCCGACATCCTCGACCTGGCCGCCGACCGTGTCCTCGACCTGGACGCCGCCGCCAGCGCGGCCGAACAGCACCTCGCAACGGTCCGCCAGGAGGTCGAGCAGCTGCACACGGAGAGGGCTGGCCTCGCTGAGCAGCACGAGCGGATGCGGACCGGCACCGCACAGCAGCTCGCCCAGGCCGAGGAGATCGCCCGCCGGATCAGCGACCTGACGGCGGGACGGCTGGCCGCCGCCGAAGAAGCGGTGACCGCTCACCGGGCCGAGGCCGAGCAGATCCTGGACCAGGCCCGCCGCCAGGCCCAGGCACTCACCGCCGTCTCCGAGGCGGACCGTACGGCGGCCGTCCGCGAGCGCCAGGCCGCCGAAGCCGAACTCGCCCGCGCTCACGAGCGCTCCAGCACGCTGTCCGTCGCGGCCGACGAGCAGCTGGTCGCCACCCGGGCGCAGGCCGAAGCCCTGCACCGGGAGTCAGCCGAGGCCGCCGACCGGACCCGCGCCCGCACCGCCGCCTACGCCGACGCGCAGCGGCAGGCCGCGGAGAAGGCGGCGTCGGTGATCCGGGCAACAGCCGAGCAGCTCGCGGCCCGCACTCGGCGCGAAGCCAGGGAGGCGGCCGACACGATCCTGGGCGAGGCGTCCAGCACCCTGGCCCAGGCCAGGGCCGCCGCCGACCGGCTGCGCGGTGAAGCGGCCGGAGAGGCCGACCGGCTGCGCACCGACGCCCAGCGCGCGGCGGTCGCCGCCCGGACCAAGGGAGAGCAGGCCGCCGCGCAGGCCGTCACCGCGGCCCGCCACGAAGCCACCGTCATCAAGCGGGACGCCGCCCTGCTGCGCGCCCTGGCCGAACGGGAGCTGGAAGCCGCCGAGGCCGAGCGGGCCGCGGGCACCGAGGACGGGACGCCGGTGAAGGTGCGGCAGTCGCCCGTGATGTGGCTGTGGGGCAAGGCCCCGTGGGCGGCGCTCATCGCCGCGATCGGGCTGACCGCCTCCGGCGAGTACGAACTCGCCCGCCTCGCCGGATTCGGGATCGTGTCCTGGCTGCTGCCCGTCTGCATCGACATCTGGGCCGCGACCGCCTTCCACCGCAAGAAGGACGTCAAGGCCGCGCTCGGCATGATGATCGGCACGAACGTGCTCTACCACATGGCCGAGCGCGGCATCCTCGGCATCCGGACGGTCGACGGACGCCCGCTGATCATCGACGGACACCCGGCCGCCGAATGGTGGCTGATCGGACTCGTCGCGTGCATCGCCCCGGTCGTCCTGTGGCGCGTCCACCACCTCATCGGACACTCCACGGACACCCCGGACGCCCCCGCACCTGACGCCCCCACCGCCCCCGCCCACCGGGCGCACACCACACCAGCGCACCTCGCCGCGTCACCCGGCGCGGAGAACACTCTCCGCACCGGACGGGACGCCACCGGACGTCCCCCGGCCGGGGCCGGGACGGGCACGGTGCCGGACGCCCGGACGGCCACCGCGACCAGCGGCGATGCCCGGACGGCAGCAGCGGGAAGCCCGGCCCGGACGGTCGGCGCGGCCCGCGCCCGGGTCACCGTCACCGAAAGCACGTCCGCGCCCCGCACGGTGGGCCGTCCGGCACCGTCCCAGGGCGTCACCGTCCGCTCCGACGAGGAGCTGATCGCGATGATCCGGACCATGCCCACCGACCCGGACGGGTGCCTCCCGCCGACCCGCGTCCGGGAGCACCTCGGCTGCCGGACCGGACGCGCGGTCCGTCTCATGCGGATCGTCGGCGTCCTGCGTCCCGAGGACGACCCCGAGCTGACCACCGCCCCCCGCACGTCCTGACCGCGCATGGTCGCCCCCAGACCCGCACCTCCGCCGCCCGCTCGCCGGGATCGGCCGGGGCGGCGGGTCTGGTGGCGGGCCACGGCCGTCAGGCCGAACCAGCCGTTCCCGGCCCGCTTCTCACGGCCACGGCCGGGAACGGCCTCTCTCCCGAAGGAGCCACACCAGTGTCTGACACCAGCACGAAGGCACCGCCCGAGCCCACCACGGTGGTGGCCGATTCGGACGGGCAGCACACCCCGATCGAGATCACCCTCAACCAGAGCCCCGCCGACGACACCAGCAAGGACAGCGGCGGCGGCAAGGCGTCGCGGACCCCGGTCCGGGCCCTGCCGCTGGCCCTGTTCGGCACCGAGGCCGCCGCGACCGGCGGCGCCGCCCTGTACGGGGCGGCCGGAACCCTCGGCCTGGTGACCGCCGCCGGAGTGGTGGCCGGGGGCGGCGTCGTCGCCGCCGCGGTCGCCGCCCGCCGCGCCGCCCGCAACAGCACCCTCGGTAGCGGGCGCGGAGGCCGTGGCGGCGGCAGCGGTTTCGGCGCAGGCCGCAGCCGCAAGGGCGGCCAGCGCTCTGCGCTCGGCAGCACCGGCCGCGCCGGATCGAAGCTCCGAGGTTCCGCCCCCGGTGCTTCCGGCGGCCGAAGCCAGGGGCGCGGCGGCCCGGCAGGACGCGGCGGCGGCGTTCCCTCGCCCCGCGCCGGCACCGGCCGGGGCGGGGTGTCGCTGACGAAGAACCACCGGCCCAACACCGGTACGGGTCAGACCCGTTCAGGGCTGCGCAGCAGCGGTCTGGGCGGCACAGGAGGCGGCCGGGTGGATGCAGGCACCTCGAAGGGCCTGGGAGGCCGTCAGAACGGTTCTGGCGGCTCTGGGAAGGGTGGTCTGCTGCGCCGCCTCGGCCTGCGCCGCAACGGCGCGGGCGGCAGCGGTACCGGCGGCGGCACGGGCGGAACCGGCACTCCCGGAAAGGGCGGACAGAAGAACCGCAGCACGCTGGCCGCCGCCGCCCGCCGGGCGGGCCGGGCCGGGATGCGCGGCACGGCTGCCGCCGTAAAAGCGGGCCAGGCGGTCGCCGAATCCTCCGCCGCACGGTCCGCCGGCACCAAGGCCCGCGCCGCCCGCCGCGGCGTGGCCAAGGCCGCCAACCAGGCCCGCAAGCGGGCCCGGATCGCCTTCGCCGCCGCAGCGAAGAAGGGCAAGGCCGGAATGCGGTACCTGCTGCGCAGCGCGGCGGCGAAGGTCGCCGCCGGAGCCGTCGGCGCGATCGCCATGGTCCCCGGCCTGATCGGCCGCAGCATCGCCGCCGCCACCGGCGGCCTGCTGCGCCTCCTGCGCCTGGCACCCCGCAACGGCACCAAGTGGGGGGTCCGCTGCACCCGCTGGGCCGCCCACGTCGCGAAGAAGGTCCACACCCGCCTCATGGCCAAGGCCAAGGACCGCTGGACCGCGGACACCCGCCCCGACGTCGCTACCGACTTCGACGAGCCCGGCCACACCGCCACCCGCCCCGCCGACCCGTTCGGCAGCGACTACTTCGGAGGAAACTGCGTGTCCGTCTTCGAGACCGAGACCGAAGCCGTACGCCAGGCGTACGCCGCCTACGAGCCGCCGATGATGCTCGCCGTCGCAGCCGAGTACTGGGGGCTGACCGAGGGCATCGCCTCGGTGGGCGAGGCGGTCGGGCAGCTCGCGGTCAACACCGCCGACAAGTACCCGGCCGACAAGCGGATGGCCGACCAGGTCGCTCAGGTCTACGCCCTGCTCCACCGGGCCGCCGAAGCAGCCCAGGAAGTCGGCCCCCTGTTCGCGAAGGTCCACGAACACGACCTGCGCCGCCTGGAAGAGCCCCGGCCCGGCGAGCACATGTGGAACATCCTGGAGCGCCGCGCCGACGGCGGCTACGACCAGCGCCAGCCCTCCCGGCTCGTCGCCGTCACCCAGGACATCGCCCACGTCTACGCCCGCTACGAGCCCGGCCACATGAAGCAGGTCGCCGCCGAGTACGAAGGCGTCCCGGCCGGGATCGAGAACATCGCCGCCACGATCAGCCTGCTCCAGACCCGCTCCAACGAGGTCTACCCGGTCGACAAGACGGTTGTCGAAGCCCTCGCCACGGTCCACCAGCTCCTCATGCAGGCCGCGTCCGCAGCCCAGGAGCTGATGCCGTCCTTCCGCCGCCTCCACGCACCCGACATCGCCCGCCACGAGGACCCCCGCAACGGGGACCAGGGCGAAGCCATGTGGGACGTCTGACCGGCCCGTCCAGCACCGCCCCGGGCGGGCCGCGCACCCGCCGTGCGCGGCCCGCCCGCTTTCTTCCCGCCTCGCACTGTCCGCACGAAGGAGCCCGCACCGATGGCCGCCAAGACCTCGACCTCCGCCGCCCTGGACTGGGGCTGGCACCACTCCCCCGCCACCTCCGCCGCCCTGGTCGCCGGAGGCGCCTACGCCGTCGCCGCGACCGGCTCCGTCACCGGCCTGCCCCCCGCCCACGCCCTCCTGGTCGCCGGAACCGGAGCCGCCGCCCAGGCCGCCGCCGACCTCTACCAGCGGCGCCCCGGCGGCCACATCGTCGCCCGATGCGCCGCCTGGCTCACCGCCGGCGGCTGGACCGCCTCCGCCCTGGCCGACCACACCCCCTCACCTGGGGCATGACCGGCTGGTGGGCCGCCGGAGCCGCCGCTGGGATCACCCTGGCCCGCGGCCTGGTCCAGGCCGAGGAGACCGCCCGCACCGAACGCCACCAGCGCAAGCTCCAGAAGTGGGCCAACAAGCGCGCCAGCGAATGGCACGACCGCCTCCACCGCCTCTTCCGCCTGGAAGGCCACCAGGTCGACGGCGTACGCCCCTGGAAGGGCAACGTCGGCTACACCGTCCTGGTCACCATGCCCTCCGACACCCCCGAACTGCCCGCCGACGCCGTGCGCAAGCTCGCCGTCGACCTGCGCCTGCCCAAGGGCGGCGGCATCGAGGTCCGCGACGGCGAGACGTACGGGCAGATCCTCATCCGGGTCACCGCCGAAGACGTCCTCGCCCAGCAGATCGACCTGCCCGACAGCCCCGAGGACACCACCGTCACCAGCATCTACGGCGGCATCCCCCTCGGCCTCAAGCCCGACGCCGAAGAGGCCCGCATCGCCGTCGTCGACGACTGCGCCCTCATCGTCGGCCAGGTCGGCTCCGGCAAGACCAACACCGTCAACGTCGCCAACGCCGGGGCCCTGCGCACCAACGACACCGTCGTCATGCACATCGACGTCACCGGCGCCGGAATCTCCCTGCCCTGGCTGCACGCCTGGGCCACCGACGGCAACGCCGCCGTGCCGCTGATCGACTGGACCGCCGACACCATCGAAGAGGCGCACATCCTGTGCGACGTCGTGATCGCCGGGATCGGCGCCCGCAAGTCCGGGCACCAGGACCAGCTGGTCGACGACGACAAGCTGAAGGTCACCCATGACCTGCCCGAGATCCTGATCCTCGTCGACGAGATCGCGGAACTCACTCCGAAGCTCCTCAGCAAGCTCGACACCATCGTCAACACCGGACGCGCCGCCCGCGTCCGCGTCGTCGACTGCGGGCTGCGCGCCACCCAGGACGTCATCACCGCCGCGATGAAGAAGCAGTCCCGCGTCCGGGTCGGCATGCGCGTCTCCGACCCCGAGGAGCTGTCCCACCTCTTCCCGACCGGCGGGGCCCGCATCAACCCGAAAGCCGCCCCGTACAAGGGCTGCGGCTTCTACTCCTCACCGGACGCCGACGACGTCGTCTCCGACCCCGCCGCGTTCAAGGCCTACCGGATCACCCCGAAGCAGATCCGGGCCCTGTCCGTCACCTACGCCGACCGACGGCCGAAGCTCGAAGACGTCTTCCTCGACACCGAACCCGCCCGCTACTACGCCAGCCGCTGGGGCCGAATCCTCCCCCGCATCTACAAGGGCAAGCAGCTCCACCGCACCACCCGCCCCTACACCGACATGGAGATCCTCCACCCACCGATCGACGAGTTCACCGGAATCCCCAACACCGGGCTCGTGGACGACGACGCGGACGGCACCGCCACACCCCGCGCCGCCACCAGCTCCACCCCGGCCGCGACCGCCATGGCAGAAGCACCCACGAAGACGAAGCGGTTCGGCTCCGACCTGCTCTCCGACATGCTCGCCGCCGCCCGCACCATCGACGGCAAGCACGACCAGGCAGAGCCGGACACCGCCACCGTCATCGAGGCCGACTTCGGCCGCGTCATCCGCCAGGCCGGAGCACCCCAGGACCGCCCCAACCCCGTCCCCCAGCTCCTGACCGAAGCGCACCAGCACATCGTCGCCGCGGGCGGCCGCATCCACACCGGCGACCTCGCCACCCGCATGGACACCGACCCCGTCGCCCTCGGAACCGAACTCAACCGGCTCCTGCGCGCCGTCGGCGTCGAGCGCCCCGGCAAGGGCAGCGTCCGCGCCGGAAACGACGGCGAGTCCAAGGCCGGCTACCTCGCCGAGACCCTCGCCGCCGCGATCCACGCCTACGCCACCCGCGACGCCCAGTAACCACCACCCAGGCTGTGGGCGGCCCACACGCCGCCCACCACGCCCCTCCCACACGCTGTGGGCCCCCACAGCGTGTGGGCGCCCCTGACCTGCATGTGGACCCGTGGGCCGCCCACACCACACCCCCCCGCCGAAGCCCCGAAAACCGCCCCCGAGGGCACCTCCGGCGCTCCCCCGGCACCGCCGTGGGCGGCCCACACCTCACCCGCCAACCAGTCACCCAACGTGAAGGAACACCGCGCTCATGGGCATCACCATCTCCGCCGTCGTCCTGCTCCTGGTCGCCCTCGCCGCCGTCCTCCTCGGCTTCTTCCTCGCCTCCACCGGCATCGCCCCCGCCGTCAACAACGCCCTCTCCAGCCTCGCCACCGCCATCGCCCAGATCACCGCCTGACACCCCGGAGACCCGCCATGAACACCACCCACACCCCCAGCACCCTCACCCCCGCACCGGTCCCGCAGGTCCTCCCGGACCGGCTCCGCCTCGACCCGGCCGACGCCCGCGACCTCCTCTCCGACGAGCTCTACATGGCCCGTGTCTGGTCCCTGATCCGCCGCGAAGAAGAAACCTGCACCACCCTCCAGCCCACCGCCCCGCAGCACCCGGTCCAGCCGTCGGCTCCGATGCCTGCGACCTTCACCCAGCCACCCGCCCCCACGCGAGTGCCCGGATGGGTCTGGCAGTACAGCGCGCTCACCCTGTCCACCGGCGGCCTCATCGCCCTCACCGGCATCGGGATCGGCGCCGCCGCCCCCGGCCTCGCCCAGCTCGACAACATCCTCGCCGCCGCCGGACAAGCCCTCATGTCCTTTGCCGCCCTCGCCTTCGTCGTCGCCCTCGTCCTCGCCGCCAGGCCGACCGGCCGACGCGGGAGCGGCACCACCGTGAACATCCGCAAGGCCGTCATCAAGCGCAACCGCATCTACGGCTGACCCGGCCACCTGCCCGGCCCTCACCCACCCCGGTCACCGGACGGTGAGGACCGGACAGGCCGCCCGGCCTGCCCTAGATCCCGTCCCCGATCGAACGGAGAACACCACGTGGCTGTCATAGGCGTCCTGACCGAGCCGACCCCACCGAGCTGGTGGAAAGTCAACCGGCACAAGGTTTTCGGGATCGTCGGACTGCTCCTCGGCTTCCTGCTCTGCCAGCAGACCAGCGACGGGACCCACGAGCAGCGGCCCCAGCACCCGCGCCCCAGCCACACCACCCCCGGCCCGATCCGCCACTGACCAACCGACAGGCGCTGGGCCCCCGCCACGGCGGGGGCCCAGCGCATTACCAACCTTCGGAGACCTCATGCTCAACCCCCGCCCGCGCCGCCGTATTGGCCGGCCCCGCCCCCAGCGCCCCGGCACCCGATACCCGCTGCCCCCGCAGCGCCCACCCGCCACCTGGACCCGGTAATGCGCCGCAGGCGCCGCGAGGTGACCCGCATACCGCGAGACCAGGCGGCATTACCCGAGTACGACCGCGGCACGACGGTCCCCGAAGGACTCGTCACACGGCGCACCTTGCGGGAAATGGGCCTGAGCCCCGGCCGCAATCAAGGCCCTGTGGCGATCCTCCGCTGCAAGCTCTGCGCGACCCGCCCGAACTGGTCCTGCCGACACCCCACCCGCGGCTACCTTCTCCGCATCGACCTGGCGGTGCCCAAGCGGGTGCCGACGCTCGCTCAGGAGTACGCACTGGACCGGGCCATGGCCGCCCGAACCACATGCCCCCGCTGCCGCCGCCGGTACGACGTCTGCCTCCCGCTCCGCACCCTGGGCTCCTGCGACCCCTGCGCCCAAGGCTACGAGCCCACCCCCGGCACCTACATCATCGCGCCCCCGCCGGCCACACACCAACTCGCTGCCTGAAGCCAGCCCAGTCACCACACCTCTCCCGAAGGAGTAGACGAAATGCCCAGCAACAAGGCCGTCAACCCGCCCCGCGGCGAGTGCACCCAGTGCTGGTTCCACGCGTACGCCAGCCGCGAGGCCCACGCCGGGCTCGGCCCTCGTCAGGACTGTCCGCAGTGCGTGGATCACATGAAGAACGGCCACCCCCACCACATGATCGTCCGCTGACAACGCACACGTTCTCGTGCGCGTCAGCGCCGCGCTCGCCTTCCAGATGACTGCCTGACCCACCGGTCGAGCCCGGCAGATACAAGCGGCCCTTGCCTCCCACTCCTCGGGAGGCAAGGGCCGCTTTTTGTGTTCATCACCAGGTGCTTACGGCGTAAGCACCTGCCGACATCCCGTGGGTGCTTACGGCGTAAGCACCCACCAACACTCTCCGGGTGCTTACGGCGTAAGCACCTTGACATGCATCTACTAACGATCACACGGAATGAAACATCAGCAACGGTACGAAGGGCTGGGCAGGTGTGGCAGTAAGCTGCCGCCATGGCATCCCCTCCCCCTGGGGGTGAGCGGGAGAAGCTGGTCTCGAAGCTACCCGCCACACTCCGACAAGCACTCAAAGTCCGGGCTGCGCAGCTCAGCACGGACGTCCAGGACGCTGTTGCCGCTGGCATCCAGGCATGGCGAGAACATCCCGAGCAACCTGCACTCGACACCGCAGGCGCAGAGTCCTTCGGCACCTACCTGCCCGAAGGCCTCTACGACGACTTCAAAGCGGACTGCCGCGCCCGCGAAGTGTCGTACATCCAGGGGCTGGCGCAGTCCGTGGCCCTCTGGCTGACACAGAACCCGGCCGAAGAAGCCCGCCTGGTACGGCGCTTCGTCGTGTGCAACCAGAAGGGCGGCGTCGGCAAGACGTCCGTCGCCGCCGGTCTGGCGCAGGCTCTGGCCGAAGGACCCGAGCACATCGTGAAGGCGGCGCTGGCAGCAGGCCTGTCGGAGGAAGCCGCGCAAATCCTTGGCCAGTCCGGCGGGCAGCGCGTTCTCCTCGTCGACTACGACCCCCAAGGACACCTTTCCCACCAGCTCGGACTCAAAGCCATCCCTGCCGGCGAGGAAAGCCTCGTCACGCACATGCTCCACCGCGACCAGGCGCAGCGCCTGTTGCTCGACCTCACCGTGTCCATAGACGGTGAACGCTTCGCCGACCGGCTCCGCATCCTTCCGGCCGCGTTCGACGCCTTCCTGCTCGACTCCGGCCTGACTATCTTCCGAGGCCCGCGCCACGCCGCACTTGAGCGGGCACTGGCACCCATCGAAGATCACTTCGATGCCATCGTCATCGACTCCCCACCAAGCCTGGGTCTCTCCATGGACGCCGGGCTCTACTACGGGCGCCAACGCGACGACGAAAGGCCCGGGGCATCAGGCCTGATCATTCCCGTAGAGGCAGAAGACACCTCAGCGCAGGCCTACGGCATGCTCATCAACCAAGTCGACTCCCTCGCTCGGGACTACGACATCCAGATCGATCAGCTCGGACTCGTGGTCAACAAGTTCGACGCTCGCCGCGGCTACATCGCTACCTCATCGCGCGACAAGTGGAAAGAACTCGGCACCCCACCCGTCCTCGCCGTCTTGCCGGACCTCAAGGAGCAACGCGAGGCAGTACGCCTCCAGAAGGCGCTCCTGTCCTACTCCCCCGCCTGTGAGCAGTCACATGCCATGCGTCAGATCGCCAAGGGACTGAAGCCATGAGTAAAGCCGACGCCCTCGGCGGCAGCGCCACCTTCGACGCAGTAGGACATCCCATCAGCAGCCGAGCCGCATCGTTCGCACGCTTTGCGGGACAGGACCAGGAGCCCCCGCCGGCACCCGGCGGAACGGAACCCGAAGCGCTGGCTCCCTCCCCCGAATGCGGATCGACGCCATCGCCCGCAACCCCTACAACCCGCGCGAGGAACTCAAGGCCATCGAAGAGATGGCTGACAGCATCACTGGACGCGGCATCATCCAGCCCCTCACCGTCGTCACCCGCAGCGCCTTCCTCGCTGCCCACCCTGGACAAGACGGCGCCCTCGGAACGGCTCAGTACGTCGTCGTGGACGGAAACCGACGGCTCTCCGGCGCCAGGCTCGCCGGCATAGACGATGTCCCCGTCCATGTCGACGACTCCCTCGCAGAAGACGCCGACACTCTGCTGGAGACCGCTCTCACCGCAGCCGTCCAACACGAAGACCTCGACCCGCTGGACGAAGCCAAGGCCCTGCAACGCCTCGTCGAAGTACACGGATCACAGCGGGCCGTTGCAAGATCACTCGGCAAGTCCAGCGGCTGGGTAACGCAGCGCCTTGCTCTGCTCAAACTCACGCCCGAACTACGGCAAGCCGTCGAAGACAAGAAACTGCCGGTAGAAGTGGCGCGCACAGTCGGCCAGCTCCCCGAACAGCAGCAGGGGCTTGCCGCTGGAGAAGCCCTCGCGAAGCGGGAGCAGAAGAAGACCGCGCGGCGCGCGAAGGGTGCTTACGCCGTAAGCACCCAAGCTGATCCGGCGGGGCCCAACACATCAATGGCACCCGCCCCCAACAGAACTGGCCAAGCCTCAACACTCGCGCAGCAAGATGTCGAAACCGTCCACATGCCATGGGCGGACGGGGCCGCAGTCATGGACACCGTCTTCACGCGGCTCGATGCCACCCAGCGCAGCGCCTTCATCCTCCGGTACTTCCAGATCAGCCGCGGGGTCGACGATGTAGCTACCGACATGCACGGAGAGCTGACTCCAGAGAACCGTGCTGCGCTCGCCGCCATCCTGGAGCAGGTGGCCACCCAGCTACGGCAAGGGGGCAAGGGCGGAGCCCGTCCTGCGCGTGTGGCCGGTAGCTAAATCTTGTTCGGCCGGGACGGGCAGGGGAATCCAGCCCATCGACGGCGGCTCTACCGGGATGGCCAGTTCCTTCCAAATTTGGAAGGAACTAGGCCGCACCCCGCGCCACCTACTCCTTCTGATCGGCCGAACTCGGGTAGGTCGTGTGGTCCCTGGCTCTGTTCACGTTGTAGAGCAGCGTTTCGACAGCACTTCGGGAGGCACCCGCCCGCCTCCGATGTTCACGAGAACGGACAGCACCGCGGTGGTGGCCGGCCGATCGCCGTCGACCGCGCCACGGCGGTTCAGGCAAGCGCTGGCTACGGGCGGACGCCGCAGCGGCTGGCGCGCCGTTGCCGACCGCGGGCGGCTGCCTCCCGTTTTCGTGAACAGCGCCTCACGGGTTCGCCAGGCGCCTCCCGAAGGCGTGAACAAGTGCTGCTCGAAGTCGTGAACAAAGCCACTGGTGAAGTCGGCCCGGGGCGCGGTTCCGGTCGAAAGACCGGAACCGCGCCCCGGGCCGACTTCACCAGCCACCCATGGACGGCCGGGGCCGGTGGATTCGACTGGCCCCAAAATTCGAACACGGGTTCTAATGGGTGGATGGACCGCTTCCCCTTCCCCGATGACCTGATCGCAGCTCAACGGGAGTGGCACGCCACCTACCGCGCCCTCGCCGTACCTCGTCCCCGCCATGCCACGGAGCTGCGCCGCCGTCTGCTTCTGCTGTCGGTCCGGGTCCACTGGCACCCGTTCTGGTCGACTCCGGCCGGGTGGTCCCCGGCGGCGCGGGTGGAGCTACGCCGGATGACGGCCGGGGACCGGCAGGTGGACGCGGCGTGAGGCGCGAGCCCCGCCCCCTCACCACCCGGCAGGAAGCGGTCCTGGCGGTCATCAAGGTGTGGCTCGCGGAGCGCGGGCACGGGCCCACGGTGCGGGAGATCGGGGCCCGGGTCGGCCTGTCCAGCACCAGCTCGGTTGCCCACCAGCTCGGCCGGCTCGAAGCGCGGGGCTTGATCGCCCGGACCGGCCGGGACTGGAGCACCTGCGTCCTGGTCGAGGAGCCACCGGCCCGTCGGCCAGGGCTGCGGAGCCGGGGGCCCGGCGGAGGAGTGGACGGGTATGGGCGACGACCTGCCCCCTGACCTGGCGCGTCTGCGGATACTGGAGACGTGGGCGGCCCACTACCTGACCCGTATCCGTGCGCGGATCGCGGCCGTCGAGTGGCAGCAGGCCCAGCAGGCCCAGCAGCCCCCGGGGCCCGCGGCCGTGCCTCCGGTCCGGTCCGCCGCGGGGCCGGGCCGTGCCCGTACGCCGGACTGGGGCCTGGCAGAGGCCGGTATCGGGGTCCCCACCACGGAGATTCACCGGGGTGACTGCTGGGCTGGGGGCCGGTCGCTGGTGGCGGTCAGTGCGGAGCGCGCCCGCGCCGAGCTGGCCGAGGGGGCGCAGTCGTGTGCGGTGTGTCGGCCGGACCGGGTGCTGGCCCGGCCGTGATGCGTGTGATCTTGTCCGGCCGGGTGCTAGATGGGTCTGTTGCTGGGCAGGATGAGTCCGGTCGGGGGTGGTGGACGCGGAGGAGTGCAGGGGATGGACTGGCAGGGGTTCGCGGAGCGGATAGGTGTGATGGCGCACGATCTGCTGGAGCAGCCTTCGGTGGACGCCACGCTGGGACGGATCACCGACTCGGCCGCCGAGCTGGTGGCCGGGTGTGACGCGGCGGGGATTCTCGTGCTGAGCGGTACGGAGTCGGCGTCGCTGGCACCGACGGAGCTGTGGGTCGCGGAACTGGACCAGCTCCAGCGCAAGCTGAACCAGGGCCCGTGTTTCGACGCCGCCCGCCACTCGACGGGGCAGCGGGTGTTTAGGATCGCGGACTTCACCGAGGGAGAGCCGCGGTGGCCCGACTTCGTGGCCGAGGCCCGGAAACGGGGACTGGGCAGCATGATGGGATTCCTGCTGTACACCGAGGACGAGGACTTCGGCGCGCTGAACTTCTACTCGCGCCACCCTGGGGCGTTCACCGAGGAGAGCGAGCGGGCCGGTGTGGTGCTGGCCTCCCACGCCGCGGTCGCCCTGTCCGCCGCCCGCACCCACGCCCAGATGGAACACGCCGTGTCCACGCGTCACCAGATCGGGCAGGCGATGGGCATCCTCATGGCCCGCCACAACATCACCGAGAACGAGGCGTTCAACCAGCTGCGCGGCTACTCGCAGAACAACAACATCAAGCTCCGCGACGTCGCGCTGCTCGTGTGCGAGCAGGGGCTCTGCCGCGGTCCTGACCCCGGACCCGGTGCCCCCGAGGCTGGTGCCGCCCCTTGGGGGAGCGTCGCGCCGTTCCGGCCTGTCCGCCGGAGTGCCGCTTCCCTCGGCACACAAGCAACCCTCCTGCGGCAAGAGACGCCGAGTCGCTCAAGGATGGTGAGTGTGCCCGAGGCGGGGGTGGAGAGGGAAGCGCTGGGAGAAGACGATGGCAGATGACGTGATCGGGCTGGCCGAGCTGTTGACCGCAGCGGAGAACGCGGCGCCGGTGGAGTCCCTGGACATGGTCGCGCACAACCTGAGGGAGCGGTTCGGCGCGCGGTACGTGAGCTTCCTGTTCGCCGACGTCGTGGGCCGGAAGATGGTGCGGATCACCGAGGAGGCCGCCCCCCAGCAGGGCCGGCGCGCCGATCAGATCCCCTTGGCGGGCAGCATCTACGACAGGGTTCTGCGCACCCAGAAACTGGTGCGGCAACCGTACGGAGACCTGCAACGGCTGGTCGCGCCGGTCACCAACCGCGGCGACACGATCGGTGTGCTGGAGCTGTTCCTGCCCCAGGCGGCCACGCCTGAGGTACTGGGCCAGGTGGAGGAAGCGGCGCACGCGCTGGCGTACATCGTCGTCACCGACCGCCGCTTCACCGACCTGTATCACTGGGGACAGCGAACCACCCAGCTCACCCTGGCTGCGGAGATCCAGCGCCAGCTCCTGCCCTCGGCCCCCTCGCTGGAGGCAGCCCAGTTCGCCCTCGCCACCATGCTGGTGCCGGCCGACTCCGTCGCGGGCGACACCTACGACTACAGCCTCGACCACGACACCCTGCACCTGGCCGTTACCGACGCCATGGGCCACGACATCGACGCCTCCCTCCTGGCCACACTCCTGGTCAACGCCTCCCGAGGCGCCCGCCGTACCGAGGCGGGCCTTGCCGAACAAGCCCACCAGACCAGTCACGCGCTTTTCCACCACGGCCGCGGCGGCTTTGCGACCGGGCAGCTGCTGCGCATCGCACTGGACGGATCCGGCGCACACGTCGTCAACGCCGGCCACCCCCTCCCTTTGCGCATGCGCGAGGGCAGGGTCGAGGAAGTACAGCTGGAAGCCGATCTGCCCCTCGGACTGGAAGTACCGGGGACCTACCGGGTCCAGGATCTGGATCTTCGGCCGGGCGACCGCCTGGTGCTCTACACCGACGGCATGCAAGAACGACAAGCGCAAGCCGTCGACCTGCCCGATCTGATCCGCACTACCGCAGGCGAGCACCCCCGCGAGGTGGCCCGGACCCTGGCCCAGGCGGCCAGCGACGCCAGCGGCGGCCACATGGCAGACGACGCGACCGTCGTGTGCCTGGACTGGCACGGCCCCCACCCCGCAGGCCGCCACACCCAAGCCGGAGCCGACAAATAGATCTCATGGCCGGGGTGTCAGGTGGCTGTGGCCCAGTCGACGCCGAGCGCGGCGAACTGCTCGCGCTGCTCGGCGCTCAGCCGGGCGCGCCTGCTCTTGTGGTTGGAGAGAAACACCCCGGCCTTGACCTGGTGTTCCTGGCCGTCGATGACGACGGTTTCGGTGTGCTGGCGGGGGACCTTCAGGTGTCCCTCGCGCTGGACGAACTGAGCGAGCGCGGTGATGCCCCGCTCGAACGCCGTGCCCTTCCCGCTCTTCCCGGCCGCTGTCGTGGCGGCGGGAGCGGTCTCGGTCCGGCGCGTGAGCCCGAGGGCCTCCAGCCGCGTCTGCTGCTCGGCGCTCAGGGTGTCCCAGACAGCCGGGTCGGTCTGCCGGGTGGCCCAGGTCCCGACGTCGACCCCGTTCACCGTGACGCCGGGAAGCAGCTCGACACCGCCCTGTTCCTCGGCCAGCAGGACGCGGGCAGCGGCGTAGTGGCGCTGCCAGTCGACCGGCCACCCCGACGGGTTCCACTCCTGGTCGATCGCCTCCAGGGCGCGACGGCGCTCCTCGGCGCGGGCGGGGTCGGTGCCCAGCCCGCCGGGACGGCGCAGGTTGCTGACCCACTGCCCGAGCGGCACCCCGTCCCAGACCGCGTTCCTCGGGCAGGCCAGGGTCGAGTGCACCGCGTAGTAGGAGCGGGCCGCGCTCAGGTTCCGCCAGAATCCGGCGTCGCCGACCGACCAGACCATCCCCACCCCGTTCAGCAGGTCCACCCGCCACGCCTTCAGCGTCCCGGCCTTGAACGCCCGGCGCTGCTCACTGACCCAGGTGCCCAGCCCGTAGGTGCCGTCGTCGCCCGACTTCACCGTGGTGTCGCTGGGGACCCGGGCGTGCCCGTGCTCACCGGCCCAGGTCCGCAGGGTGTTGTAGCCGGTGAGCCAGATTTCGCTGTCCGGCCGCAGGACGCGGGTGCGCAGGAACAGCGCGACCGCCTGCGGGTCGCGGGGGAAGGAGAACCGCAGCAGCGGCGTCGTGACGGCCGCGATGCCCGGCGCCGCGCCGTCCTCCTCGTCGCCCTGGTCCTCCTCGCTCTCATCGTCTTCGAGGCCACCCTCTTCCTGGCCGCCTTCATCCTCGGTGCCGGCCGCCGCGGGCTCCCGCTCGCCGTCCTGCTCCTGGCCCTCATCCTCGCCGTGCTGCTCGGCGAACTGGTCGTCGTGCTTGGCGGCCGGGGTCTGCTGCTGCGGGTCGAGCGCGAGCACGGAGGTGATCCGCCCGCGCGCGGTGGTGGTGGGCAGGGCCATGCGCTGGATGACCCTGTCGTCGTGTGCACGGAGGCCCTGGAGGATCGTGACCAGGCCGCGGTAGCTGGAGGAGGCCATCATGTCGCCGGGGTCCTCCCCGGGCTCCAGGAACACGGGCACGATGATGCGGGAGACCTTGCCGTCGCCGGGCTCCTGGCGCAGCGCCCGCCCGATGATCTGGACGATTTCGACCGGCGAGGAGCGGGTGTCGGCGAAGACGACCGCGCCGACGCCGCGCTTGCCCCGGATGTCGACCCCCTCACCGAGGACCCGGCAGGACGCCAGGAAGCCCAGCTCGGTAACCCATCCTTCGGCGTCGATGCCGTCGGCGTAGCGGGTGAGGACGTCGCGGCGGTGGGGGGCGGGGTGTTCGCCGGAGAGCCACTCCGCGCCGACGCGGGCCGGGTAGGCGGCGGGGTCGGCAGCATGGAGCCGCGCCGCGGTCTCCGGCATCGCCCGCACGAAGCTCATCGCGTCCAGCGTCCGCGAGTGGAACGTCATGTAGGAGCGCACGCCGGATTCGTCGGCGTGCTTGAGGAGCGCTGCCTGGAGGGCGGCGAGCCGGCGGCCCCGCCGCTCCTCCAGGGAGGCGTCCTCCTCGATGGGTGATGGATCGCGGATCTCCAGCACGTCCACCTCGAACCGCGCGAGGATTCCCCGCTCGACGCTTTCCATCAGGCCCGTTTCGTGGAGGACGGGCCCGTACAGGTCGACGTCGTCCATGGAGGCGACGAGCCGCCCGCCCAGCACCTCACCGCCCGGGACGTCGGCCGCGCCGAGCTGGTCGCCGTCGGCCTCCTCCTCGCCGTCCGTCGTGCGGGGGTCCGCTTCCCACAGGCGGGGGGTCGCGGTCATGTAGAGGCGTCGGGCGGCGGGGATGCGGTCCTGGTGGTGAACGGACGCCCACGCCTTCGAGCCGTCACCCGACGTCCGGTGCGCCTCGTCGATGACCACCAGGTCGAACGGGGCCATTTTCTGCCCGTAGGAGCCGCGCAGCGCCCGTTCCAGCACGCCGGGCGCGGCCGAGTCCGAGGAGTCCTCCTCGTCCTGGTCGTCGATGAGGCCCTGTCCGGCGAGGCTCGCGTACGTCGCGAACACCAGCATCGGTCCCGAGTTGGCCCAGAGGGCGAGCTGAGTGGGGTTGGTCGTGCACCGCACCCCGAGCGCTTCCAGCAGCGGGTCCGCGCCCAGCGAGCACACCGCGACGGCGGGGCCCTGATGCCCGGCCCTGCGCCATGCCTCGATGGTCTGGGTCAGCAGGTCCAGGGTCGGGACCAGGACGCCGATCATCCCGTTCGGGCACAGCCGGAGCGCGGCGACCGCGGCGGTGATGGTCTTGCCGGTTCCGGTGGCCATGTGGACCTGCCCGCGCAGCCCGCCTGCGGGCATGGTCCCGCTGGCCGGGAGGGACAGGCCAGCCACGATCCGGTCCACGGCCTCAACCTGATGAGGCCGGAGGGTGATCCCGGACCCGTTCGCCTGCTGTGTCTGCACGTTCATCGCTCCTCGCTTGCTACGGGCGTCCGGCCGGGGGTGAACGGGGCGACGGACACCGCCCCGTCATCATCGACGCTCACCCGCTGGGCGAGCTGGGCCAGGATCTCGTTCGGGGACAGTCCGGCCCGCGCTGCTGCCGCCCGGATGCGCTGCCCGGCAGATGCGCTCAGCCAGAGGTCGGCGTGCAGCTCGTCCCGCTTCTGCCGCTGCTGCCCCGTCCACGCGGCGTGGTTGCGAAGGGCCGTGGCGCGCCGGTTCGCCCGTTCCCGTGCCCAGGCGCTGCCGGTCTCGTCCTGGTCGCCGTCGTAGAGGCCGGTACCGGATGCGGTGAGGTGGGCGGCGATGCGCTGCCACTCGGAGAGCAGGGCCGCCCACCGGTCGGCCAGCTCTTGCGGGTCCGGTGCGAACTCTCCACGGGGCGCGGGGGAGCGCAGCTCCTGGCGGGTCTCGCGTACTCGTACCACCGCCGTGTCCACGGCTCGCGCCACCTGGTCCACGGTCATGCCCGCCGCCTGGCGTCGTACCTGGTCACGCGCCACGTCCTCCGAAGTCCAGATCACCGCTGCGTCTCCCCTGCCTGTCACGAGCTGTCAAATGGATGCCCAATGTAGCATCCTGTGACGTCCAGTTGTTGTACAGTTACTGGTATGAGTGAAGAGAACAGCGTGGAAGCACTGTTGGAAGAGGCCCGTCTCGCCGCGGCGATGCCGCCCCCGCAGAGCGGTTCCGGCTCCGGGAGGCTGCGGGTTTCTCCCGGGCGCACATCGCGGCCACGGTCGGCGTCGGCAGGCAGACGATCGCGAACTGGGAGACCGGCGTCTCCGACCCGACCCCGCCCGCCCGTTACCCGTACCTGCGGATCCTGAAGGGCCTCGCGGACATCTACCCGCCCCCGCAGCCCACGGAGACCCGATCGCGGGACTGTTCACCGAGGGAGCAGCCCCGGCCGCCGCGGCGGTGCCTGCGGCGTTCACCGGGCTGGAGACGCTGCGCGGTCCGGACGGCCGGGCGATCGAGGGTGATCCGGGCCCGTGCGTCCGGTGCGAGGTCGAGACGACCTACCAGTCCACGGACGGCCGCCCGCTGCACTCCGGGGCGATGTGCCAGCCCGCCACCACCGCGCCGGCCCCCACCGCGCCCGCAGCGGCACCGCCCGCGCCTGCCCCGGCCGCCGCCCCTAGCCCGGCGGCGGCTGCGGTGTCGCCGGTTCCGGCCCGGGTGCCGACCCGCCCGCAGCGCCGGTCCAAGAGCGCCGAGCGGGCCGAGGCGGATCTGATGGGGTTGATCCGGGGTGCGGTCGAGCAGGAGGCCGAGCGAGCCGGCGGGGACGAGGACGCCGCGCTGGACGCGCTGGTGAAGCGAGCGATCCCCGACGTCATGCACCTCTTCAACGAGACCAGGGCCACCGCCCGGTACGAGTACACGGCCTATCCGGCGCTGCCGGACGTGCTGCACAAGCCGTCGAAACGCGAGCCGGATCAGATCTGGGAGGCCCGCCCCGCCTACAACAACCCCGCCTACTCGATGCGCGCCCCCGAGAAGAACGTCAAGGTGACCGCGCTGGACGTCAACGCGGCCTACCTGTCGGCGCTGAAGGTGTGGTTGCCGATCGGGAAGCTGGAGCACACCACCGGATCGGACGGCGTCGGCCCGAAGAGGTCCGGCGTTCACCTGATCACCCCCGCCCCCTGGACCCACCCCCACCTGCCCGACCCGCTCGGGGACCGGGACACCCCCGGCGCCCTCTGGATCACCGACGCCACCCTGCGCCTCCTGCTGCGCCTGTCCGGACCCAAGTGGGCCCTGACCGGGGCCCCGACGGTTCACGAGTCCTGGACGTCCGGAGCCACCGAGAACTTCCTCGACGCCCTGCGCAAGCTGCTGGTGGCCGCGCGGTCGGAGGCGATCGACGCCGGGGACAAGCTGACGCTGGAGTACGTCAAGGCCATGTACAGCAAGTTCGTGAGCACGATGGGGGAGTCGGTGCACAACCGGGAGATGGTCCGCCCGGACTGGATGCACCTGATCCATTCGCAGGCGTTCGCGCTGCACTGCGGGCGTGCGTACAAGGCGCACCAGGCCGGGCTGGACGTCGTGGCCCTGAAGCACACCGACGAGCTGCACGTCACCGGCGGGGACTGGCGGCAGGTGTTCACCGAGGGTAGGGGCGTGTCCGAGCTGAAGGTCAAGCAGGGCGACGGAAAGACCGCCGGTGAGTACCTGGTGGGCAAGGTGGGCGGCTGATGGCCGGGCGGTGGATGGACTTCGGGAAGTACGGAGCGGCCGGCGCACCCGGAGGCGAAGCCCTCGGCGTCGCGATGGAAGGGATGGTGCGCGGGATCAGCTCGCCCGTGGACAGTGAGCGCGGTCTCGCCGCCCGCCTGAACTACCTCACCAAGTCGGATGCCGGGTATGAGGCGATGGACAGGGCCGGGGTCCACGTTTCCCCGCGCACCCTGATGGCCTGGCTCGCGGAGGAGCGCACCCCGAACAAGGCCAACCTGGCCCGGCTCGATGCGGCGTACTGGGACCTGCGCCGCCGCAACGTCGCCGCGGATCTCAAGGCCCGGCTGAACAACGACGGGCGGGGGACCCGGGTGGAGATCAACCCGGTCAACCAGCGCGGGGTGGAGCAGAAGTACCAGCGGGATCTTGCCCCCCGCAGCATCAACGTACGGGGTGTCTGGGACCGGGCCGTGGACGCGTGGATGGATGACGACCTGGACGAGCTGGACGCGGTCTGGGACGAGGTCTTGGACCTGATCGGTTCGGACTACGACGGCTACAGCTATGTGTCCTCGATCGGCTGGTCCGCCTGACCCACCGCCTACGCCTGCGTCCCCGGCACTGGAGTTGCCGGGGACGCAGGCGCTCGCATGGTAGCCAGGGCGGGCGCGAGGGGGTGCGTGCTACGCCCCCTGGGCTGGCGAGACCACACCGGGCTCGCCACCGAGCTGGTGGTTGAGGTGCTGGCCGGGACGGGCCGCCACGGCACACTCAACGTCGTACGCGCACGCTGACGGAGCCGGTAGGCAAGAGGCCGGCGCCCGGAGTCCGCTCACGGGGGTGAAGCGGGTGGCACGGGCACCGGCCGACTCAGGACACAACCCCGGTAGGGGCCGCACCTGCGGGCGAGCGTACCTCTACCCTGGGCCGTAGGTATGTGAAGTAACCATTTCCTGCACCCGTGTTGAGAGGCCCCATCCGTGATCTGTGCCGACCGCCGTCATCTCGTGCGCACCCTCGCGGACCTTGCCGTACAGCAGGGACTGGAGCTCCAGAGCTACCTGAACGCCGCACCGCACAAGAAGGCCGGCCACCCCGCGCCGGTCAGCAGCAAAGGCGCGCGGTCACTCCTGTACGACGGGGAGCAGGTTGACGCCTACCTCACCGGCCGCCCCGTCCCGCCGGTCCGGTCCGAGGACGACGACCAGGAGCACGAGGACGACGACCTCCTGGACCGCCGCGAGGCCGCCGCCGTCCTCGGCGTAGCCCCGCGCTCCTTCACCTCCTACAAGCACGACCCGCTGCTGACCGAGCACATGGTGACGGTCGGCGGGGTGGAGCACTGGCCCCGGGGCATCGTGCACCGCTACCGCGATGCCCGTCCCGGCCGAACGGCCGCGACCGGCCGCCCCACCGGCTCCGGCGACCAGGTCCCGCGCGACGAACTCCTCCCGCGCACGGCCCCGCTTCTCGACGCCGACCCCACCATCACCGCGTCCGCCGTCGTGGAGCAGCTCGGCGTGACCCGCAACACCGCCCAAAGCGCCCTGACCCGGCTGCGCGCCGACCGCATCGCCGATCTCATCGGCACCCGGCCCCAGTTGAGCCCTGACGAAGCCGCGGCGGCCCTCGGCTACCCGCCCGCCCTCGCCCGCCGCGCCACCGCCCGCGCCGCCACCGTCCTGCGCGCCCGCGCCACCGCCCCGTACCTGGACGACGTCGCCGCCGCCGCTCACCGCGCCGGCTGGACCACGACCGGGACCGTCCCCGACGTCCAGCTCCCCGGCGGCGACCGGGTGGTGGCCGCACTCGTGCTCGACGGCGACCAGGCCCCGGTCCCCGCCCTGGTCTGGGATGAGCGGTACGGGTGGCGCACCGCAGCCTCGCGCCGCCACCCGATCACCCGGGACGCCATTCCCTCCTCGGAGGGCGGGGGAGTGCGCTACCTCGCGGGAGGCATCACACCCCCGCCCGCCGCCCTGATCGCCGCTCTCAGCGCCTAGCAGCCCCGGGGCCCGGGGCAGCCGCCCGAGAGCCGCAGGGGGCCGTGCACGCCCGGGGGCGCAGCAGGGTACGGAGAGCGCGGCCGTCGTCGTCGTGGCTGAGCGCGGCGCAGCAGGGTACGTACGAAGGGCGCGGCTCGTGGTCAGAGGCCGGCCCGAAGGGCACGCTGGAGATGTGGTGAGCAGAAAGGCACCCCGGTGCCAGCAGTGCGCAGCGCCTCTTCCCGACGGATCGAGGAAGAGCCGTCGGTACTGCTCGCCGCGCTGCCGGACGCGGGCCTGGCGCACGACGAAGGCCCGCCGGGAGGCGATCGAAGCGGGCGGGGCCGCCCTCAAAGCCGTTCTCGAAGGCCGCCGCCACCCTGGCCCCGGTTCAGGTGCCCGGAGTGCGGCAGCACCTGGTATTCCTCCGACACCCCGTTCGGGAAGAGGAAACGATCGGACAGCCGGTATTGCTCGCCGCGCTGCCGGACGCGGGCATGGCGCAGACGTTCGCGTTCAGGAGGCGTCACCCGGTGACGCCTCCTGGTGACGCCAACCGCGCGGGGCGCAGCAGGGTACGAAGGGCGCGGCCCGTGGTGGCCTGAACGGGGCGCAGCGAGGGTCTGATGGGTGCGGCGGTGTCCGTGGCCGTGGCCCTGTTCTCTGGAGTCACCGGCGGCGGGGGGTTGACCCACCGCCGCCGTGGGGTGATCCGCTGCGCTCCTCACCCCCACAGGCGTGCCCGGGGCCGCTCCGCGCCCCCGGGACCGAGCGCTCTGCGCTCTCACGCCCACGGCGCGGCGGGGCCGCCGGTCCGCTCCGCTCCCCGGCCGAGCGCTCCGCGCTCTCGACCCCGCCCCACCGGCCGCCGGGTCCGCTCCGCTCCCCACGGCGGTGCCGTCCGGCCAAGCGGGGCCGCGCTCCGCGCCGCCCCGAGCGCTGCGCGCTGCCGGACGGCGTCCCCGCCGCTCCGCTCCGGGGACAGCGGCAGTGTCCCAACCCCCCGCCGCCGGTGTCTCCATATGGGTTGACCTGCGGTTTCGATGCCGAAAACAGCCTCGAAGAGTAGATGAGTGCCATAACCTTGTCTTGTTGGTCGGCGGTGGCGGTCGGCCAGCACTCAGGACACAAACCCCAACAGAAGGACCAAAAGTGACTGACACTCACCAGCGCCTCGCGCTCCGCATCCAGGCCGACGGACGGTTCGAGCTGATCGACTGGCCCCAGCCCGGCGGCGGCACCCTCAACACCCTTCTGACCGCGATCGGCTGCCGCGCCGTGGACGCCGTCACCATCAGCGCCGACCTCACCATGTGGCTGGACGACGAGGGGATCGTCACCGGCCTCCCGGTCAACGGCGGGGCCACCGCCCTCTACGCGGCCCACCAGCCGCCGCACCGGACGTACCACGGCACCGTGGTCATCACAGGCGGAACCGACCGCCACGGCGACACCCTCCCCTCACGACCGACCAGATCACCCAGATCATCGAATTCCACTGCACCGCAGGAAAGCATTCATCCCCCGCCAGCGCGACCGCCGGGGAATGTGACATGACCAAGATCTACGCTTTCTCCGATCCCGATGCGGAATGCCGCTACCCCGTCATCACATGCGGTAGCTACATCGGTCTCGTATTCCGCTGGCACCGCGCATGGTTCGCCATCCCCGCCGGAACAGAAACAGAAATCCGCATCTCGGCCGGAGCCATCGGAAAGGACGCAGCCGCCCGGTACCTCTGCGAAGAATTCGCAGCCGGACGCATCGCACCCGGACAGAAAGCCCCGGACCCCGCTCCGGCCACCCGCACCGGACGCGTGCCACTGCTCCACCGCCGAATGGACAAACCCCAAAACCACGAAGCCGCATTCCGCGCACTGCGCGGCCTGGAAGCCCTCCGCTGGATTCCCCTCGGCGGATACCCCGGCGCAGACAACCCCTGGCTCATGCGCTGCCAGCTCTGCGACTGGACCGGCCCCCGGTACTGGTCCCACCTGAGGGGCCGCAAGGGCGCGCCGCCCACCCCCTACCGGCACCCCGGCTGCACCGGCCGCAAGGCCATCTGACCCACCACCACAGCGGCCGGGGGCCACGCCCCGGCCTGCACCCAGACCACGAAAGCAGGCACCCGTGAGCACTTCCCTCCCGACCCCGGACGACGCCGACAAGGACCGCGCCGTCGACCTGATGCTCTCCGTACTGGAGAAGGCCGGAAACGGCATTCACACCATCACCCTGAATCTCTCCGCAGGAGAAAATGGTCACATCACCGAACGATTCAACTTCGCACAGAACGCGTACAGCTTTGTCCCTGACACCGAAATGGGAGTCCCTTTCGGCAAGGTCCTCGCTATCGCGTCAGCAGGCGCAACAGGCGGGATGATCCTGCGGACCTGGAGCACGAAAGACACCGTCCGCGCATGGGCAATCGACGAAGGTGATTTCGTACCGCTCACAGCCGCAGAGACGTTCAACGCCTACTGCCACAACAAGGAGACCGGAGAACTCACCGGACCGCCGGAAGGCACCGAATACGCCGACGCTCCGGCCCTGTAAGAGATAAGCAGGGCCCCCGGACCAGAAAGGTTCGGGGGCCCTGCTGTTCCGTCGGGTGGAGGTACATCAGAAACCCAATCACTACACAGGTGCTGCATCACGATGCAGCACCTGTGACTCTTCGGGAGAGGGGGTAGGGGAGAATTCCAATCACTACACGGTCCGGCGATCTGATGCACCGTCCGGCGGGCCGGTCCAGGGGCCCGCCGCATCACCACGACCCCAGCTCTTCTCCGTAGCCAGCCTGCCCGCGACAGCGGGCCCCAAGCCCCGGACAGGCGGCACAGACTGACCGGCCGCCAGGATCGGGCGTGCCGGAGCGGAGCGGAGTGCACGGCAGGGTCGCGAATGCGGCCCGTGAATTCCGGAGGAGTTCATAAACAATTCCGGAGGAATTGTTAAAAGCCCGTAGGGCTTTATCGTCTTTACGACCCGTAGGGTCGTGCGTCGTTCCTCCGGAGG